>CAWGHD010000001.1:0-71685 GCA_963822295.1 uncultured Solirubrobacterales bacterium
TGGCGCGAGCAACGGGCAGACATGAGCGATCGAGGTGCAGCACACCTCGATCGCTCACTAGTCACCTACCGCAGCAAACGAGATACACATAACGACCCCGACTCAACTGCTCACCTATGGACACACCTAACCGCCAAAAGTCTCAATCAAACGATCGTATTACGTCTCCTCGTCGGTCGTCCGACCGGCCTGCTGCTGCTCCTACTTCTGAGCCTTGGGTTCGTGTCGCAGCTCATCGGGCCACCCGAGGCCAGCGCCAGCTTCATCCACCCCGCCAAGACCGAAACGTTCGGCCCGGACGGCACCGCTGCATCGGGGGGATTTGGAGAACCATTCGGAACCGGCAGTACGCACTATCTTCGCTTCAATCAGGAGAAAAGGCGCCTGATGCTGATGCGCGCGTTTCTCGCCTGCTGTGATTCCAAAGGCGAGTCCTATGTGCCGCAGATTCCCAGGGGCATCTACGGCTTCGACATCCCGGCAACCGGGACCCACACGCCAATAGGCGGCGGCTTTCCCGTTGGCCTCCTCGCGCCAAACGGGCGGCCGTTCTTCGCGGTCGACGAAACCGAAGGAAATGTCTACTACCTCGATGCCTTCACCGGGAATCTCGGTCCAGGATCGCCGCCAACGTCCTTCACGGCTACGACGCATCGGGATCGAACCTCCCGGGATTCCCGATCGGGATCACTGAACACAGCACCGAAGCCATGACCGTGGACCCGTTGGGCTACCTCTGGATGGCCGGCTACACAGGTACGAGTACCACCGGCTTTCACTCCAAACTCTATAGATACAGCCCGGAAGGCGAGCTGGTCCAAATCATCGATACGGAGGCCGCCCCGGGCCTTAGTGTGCGGCAGCTTGCCTTTGACAGGTTTACAGGCGACATGTGGGTCCAGGGCTTCCTGAAAGACTCAGGCTCACTCATTCTTCGCCTCACCGCGGCCAGCGGCTACACCGAATACGACCGACGCTTCCCGCACGGGTTCAATGAGACGAGCCTGACCTACGACTCCGTGAATGAACTGCTGTACATGATCACCGTCGCCGGTGTCGACGTTTACAACACCGACGGAGTGATCGTTGTAGAGATTCGCGGCGGGACCGAAATCAGGAGAGTCGATGGCCGTCGCTGTGGATGAGGACACCGGCGATGCATACGTACTCGAAAAAGGAACTTTTAACACCGGTGAAGTGACCGATACGTGGAAGCTCAATCTCTGGTCCGGGTCGGTCGTACCCGACGTCCGCGCGAACTCGGCAAGCGCGGTCACGCACGACGGCGCGATGCTCAATGGTCACGTCGGCCTTGCCGGGGGACCACCTGCGTCCGATCTGGAGGTTCCAATACCTGCCGGCGTTTGAACTCAACGAGAAGCAGCGAGTCACGGTCACCGGCGCAACCGGTGGAACCTCGCAAACTTTGGCAGCCGAGCGGGGGGGCTTTCACAGGTCCGATTCCATACGATGCCACGGCGACCGAACTCGATGCCCTTCTCGAGGAAACGCCCGGGTATGGGCCCGGCAGCGTTGAGGTTACGGGAGCGCCCGGCGGTCCGTATGAGGTGGAACTAGCCGGCCGTCGTGGAGGCCAAAACCACTCACCATTTGGCGGGTACCCTGAAGGCCTCACTCCGAGCGGCGCGAAAGTCGCGATCAGCACCCTGCGTAACGGTGGCTCGGAGGGGTGGTCCACCGCCGCTTCCGAAAGTCGACGCCCCCCTCGGTAACGGCCGAAAGCCCACTGAGCGTCGCCACTGACGTTAGCGCGTCTGTCACCGGTTTGATCAGCGGTGAGGAATATCGGTATCGGCTCTTCGCCGCTAACTCAAATGGGAGCCGTGTATCCACCGCCCAGTCCTTCGCGCCCCAGCCGTCGTTGATCACCACCGGCCCGGCTACCGAAGTCACCCCGACCACCGCGGAGCTGACCGGTACTGTGGATCCGGAAGGGACGGAAACCAGCTTCTACTTCGAGTACGGGAAAACGCCCTATCTGGGTAACGTAGCGCTCCGTATCCCGGAGATGCCATGGGGAGTTCGGTTCCGGGGACAAGCCAGTGAGCAGCCTGATCGAAGGCCTGTAGCCGGGGCTTGAATACGACTATCGCCTCGTAGCGGTCAACTCGAAAGGCGTGTCATTTGGACTGATGCGAACTTTCAGAGCAGCCGATGCGGTGAAGAACGTCACCACGGGGACGGCTACCAACGTGGATCGGATTACCGCGACCCTCAACGGCTCGTTGGACCCAGATGGTCTTGGCACCAAATACTACTTTGAGTGGGGTACGAGCAAACGCTACGGCCATACCTCCGCGGTTCCGCCTGGTGCGAATCTGGGAACGTCGGAACCCGGCATGACGGCAGTTAGCGTGGACATCTCGGGCCTTCAGACCGAGACGAAGTATCACTATCGATTGGTGGCGTCAAACTCTGAGTTTGGAGTTACCTACGGTGGGGATCAGGTGTTCGAGACTTTGCCCGCTGTGGTCGGCATCGAAACGAGGCCGGCAACCGACCTGGTCCCGACCGCGGCGACGCTGCACGGGGGGCTGAATCCAGACGGTCTGGACACCACGTATTACTTCGAGTGGGGGAAAACCAAGTTCTATGGACACACCAGGCCGGCGCCTCCTGGAACTGCGGTCGGAACGACCAGCTCGGAATCTGTCGCGCTGAGCACCGGGCTGACCGAGCTCGAGCCGGATACGACCTACCACTTCCGGATGGTGGGTGTGAACGAGTTCGGTGTCAGCGTGGGCGAGGACGAGACGTTCACGACGCCGGCACCGCCGGCGATCGAAGGCGTTTTCAGCAGCGATGTCACGGCGGATAGCGTTCGTCTTAGGGCCAGGATTAACCCGAATGGGTATGAGACCAAGTATCGCTTCGAGTACGGGACGTCAGCGAGCCTGGCTCTATCGAGCCCAGCCCGGACGGAACGCTGCCGGCGACCGATTCCGGGCAGTCGATCTCAGTCGACGTGGACGACCTGGATGGCGTCGTCTACCACTTCCGGATAGTTGCGGAAAACAAATGGGGGACGACCGCCTCGGAGCGGCAGACGTTCGCGTTCAACCCCCCGCACTGCCCCAACTCGGCCGTGCGGCAGCAGACCGGTTCGGCCTATCTGCCTGACTGCCGTGCCTACGAGCTGGTTTCGCCCGCTCGCGCCGGCGGCGCGGCGCTCCTGCCAGAAGGGCCGACGCTCCCGACGGCAGAGGGTCGCTTCGCCTACGCGGGCTGGTTCAACGCCATCCCGGGCGCCGGCGACCCGCCCAACGGGGCCTGCTCCTGCCGATGCGGGATCTGTACGTCGCTCGTCGGACGACGGCGGGTTGGGTGAGCCGGTACGTCGGGATCCCGGCGGACGAGACCCTGCTGCAGGGGGGCCGCCCTCGGCCGTCGAAGCGGGCGAAGTGACTGGGCCATCTGGAATCCTTGCCGACCGCTCGCTCAACGAGTTCCTGACCTGGGACAACTCGATTGCCGGGAGGTCCTTCGCTCCCTACCGCTGGGACGCGGTCGGCAACCCCCTCGGGCGGCTGCCGACGAATCTCGATGAGATCCCGGGCGCCACGAAATCGGCACTCGACGGTGGGTTCTACGGCGACGTCGTGGCTTCCGCGGACTTCAGCCACTATGCGTTCTCGTCTGTCAAAACGGCCTTCGCCCCCGGTGGCCTCGTGGCGGCCCCGGGGTCCGTCTACGACAACACGCTCGAGACCGGCGCGATGTCCGTGGCCTCGAAGACTGCGATCGGGGCCGACATCCCGCTCGACCCGGCGGCAGGGGTCGGGTCCGACAACTACCTGCAGATCCCGGCGGTGTCCGAGGACGGGTCGCACATCCTCATCGCCCGCTACGCCTCGCCGCTGCCGAGTGGAACAGGGGACCCGCCGGCACTGGTGCAGCTCTACATGCGAGTGAACGGGGCGATCACCTACGAGCTCTCGCTCGGCGTGGACTCGCTGCCCCACGGGGTGTCCTTCAACGGCATGAGCCGCGACGGCACCCATGTCTATTTCACGACTGAGGCGAAAATGACACTAGACGACCAAGACTCGAGCGCCGACCTATATCGCTGGTCCGAGAACGGCGGCGAACCGCAGATGCTGCGGTTGTCACAGGGGCTGGAAGGCGCCGGAAACGAGGACGGCTGCAGCAATGAGTGGGGCGCCAAATGTGGCGTCGAAGTTGTTCCGACCGCTCGCACGGAGAACATCAGCCCGGCGTCGGCGCAACCGGTCGACACCGCTTTCGCGGTCGACGACGGCGATATCTACTTCTACTCGCCTGAGGAGCTCGAAGGCGCCCGGGGCATCCCCGGAAAACGCAACCTCTATCGCTGGGGCGCAGCGAAAGTGACCCACGTGGCCGCACTCGATCCCCTCGCCCCAGCGGAGCGCATCAACGTCTCGCCCGGTGGGGAGCACATGGCCTTCGTCACGAAGACGAGACTCATCGCCTACGACAACGCCGGTTACGCCCAGATGTACACGTACGAGCCGGCGACCCGCAGGCTGCTGTGTGTCTCTTGCCAGCCCGACGGCAGCGCCGCCGACCAGCGACGTCGCCGCCTCCCAGAACGGCATCTTCATGACCGACGACGGGCGCGCCTTCTTCTCCACAGCCGATGCGCTGGTCCCGCGCGACGCCAACGGCATCGTCGACATCTACGAGTATGTCGAGGGCCGCGCACAGCTGATCAGCACCGGCACCGGCAACGACGCCGGCGAAGCGATTCGCCCGATCGGCTTGGTCGGGGTCTCGGCCGACGGCACCAACGCTTTCTTCTCCACTTACCAGACCTTGGTGGGGCAGGACGAAAACGGCCCCTTCTACAAGCTTTACGTCGCCCGTACCAACGGCGGCTTCCCGTTCAACAAACCTCCTGCTCCCTGTGCGGCCGCCGATGAGTGCCACGGGCCCGGCGCTGCCCCACCGGCGATGCCACAGGTCGGCTCGGGGGCGATTGTCGGCGGCGGCAACGCGACTGTCGTGCGCAAGAAGCGAAAGCGAGCTCGCAGCGCAACTCACCGAGCGCCGACGCGATGCCAGGAAGCGCCGCGCCAAGGAAAGGGCTCGGGCGAAGGCAGGAAGGTCGAAGAGATGAGGTCGGCGGCGTGTAGGCAGACTGGTTCTTGGGGCGCTCGGCATGTGCGCTGCGGCCTGCCTTCTCCTCGGCGGCTCGGCGCCGAGAGGGCCGAAGCAAAATCGACCGTCTTCACCTTCACCAACACCCCGTCGGGCACCCAGGCGGGGTCGCATCCCAACGTCCTCACGAGCACAGAGCTGGGCAATCGCTTTAACCAAGGGCCGATGCCGGCCTGCGAATGCAACGACCCCAAAGACGTCACCATTCACGCCCCCGCTGGGCTTGTCGCCAACCCCCACGTGGTCTCCGAGTGCACGACGGCTGAGCTCTCGACTTTTTCCTGCCCGCCTGATGCCCAGGCCGGGTTTGTGGTGCTGCGTTTCTTTAGCTGGGGCGTGATCCCGCTTTACCGCACCGTGCCCCAGGAGGGCCAGGCGGCCCTTTTCGTCTTCCTGCCACCAATTGGCATCGCGATCCCCCAATACATTGCGATCAACGCCAGGACCGGCGGAGACTACGGGATCGACTTTACGGTCACTGGGCCTCACCCACACCCTGCCGCCGAGCTCCTTCGGCAACGTCTTCTGGGGGGTGCCGGGGGCCGAGGATCACGACGTCGTCCGCTTCGGCCCGGCGGGAGCAGCTTCTCAACTGCAACACCAACCCGATCGAGTCGCTGTTTGTCGACGTGATTCCCGAGGACTGCAGCGTGGTCAACGCCAGTGGCTCCCAGAGCCCCAAGCAACCCGCACTCCTCCTCCCTGCCCGTCGCCCCTTTCACCCAGGCTCCGACCACCTGCGTCGGCCCACTCACCTCGAGCGTCGAAACCCTCGCCTACGACGGCGAGACCGACAGCGCCTCGGCCCCCTGGCCCGAAACCACGGGCTGCGACAAACTGAGCTTCGACCCGAGCCTGTCCGCGAACCCGACGACGACGCAGACCGACACCGCCTCGGGGTTGGCCGTCAACCTCAAAGTCCCCCAGTACCAGGACCCGGAGACCCCACTCTCCTCGGCGATCAAAGCGACCACGGTCACCCTGCCGGAGGGCTTCTCGATCAACCCCAACGCCGCCGACGGCAAGGTCGCCTGCACCGAGCAGCAGGCGGGCTTCGGCATCAGAGGCCCCATCGGGCTGCCCGGAGTTCTCAAAGATCGGCACCACCACCGTCGACTCCTCAGCCCTCCCGGCCCCCATCAACGGCTACATCTACCTCGGCGAGCCCAAACCGGGAGACCGCTACCGGATCTTCCTCACCGCCGAGGGCTTCGGCACCAACGTCAAGCTCTCCGGCATCGGTAAGGCCAGACCCGAAAACCGGCCAGATCGTCACCGCCTTCGAATCGCTGCCCCAGGCCCCCTTCCAGGAGTTCGACCTGCACTTCTTCGGCTCCGAGCGCGGACTTGCTCGCGACGCCCGAGCGCTGCGGCACCTATCCGGTCAAAACGCACCTTCAAGCCGTGGGCCGCAGAGCTCTCCGATCAGACCTCCACGCAGTTCTTCACGCTGGACTCCGGACCCGGAGGGCAAGCCCTGCCCACAACGGCCCACGTCCCTTCGCCCCCTCCCTGCAGGCCGGAGTCGCCGACAACACGGCCGGGACCCACTCGCCCTTCGTGCTGCGCTTCGACAGGACAGACGGCGATCAGAACCTGACCGGCGCCACCGTCAAGGCACCGCCGGGATTCGCCGCGACCCTCAAGGGCATCCCCTACTGCCCGGAGGCGGCGATCGCCCAGCTCGCCTCCGCCACCTACACCGGCCTCGCAGAGCAGGCCTCGCCCTCCTGTCCGGCCGCCAGCCAGATCGGCAGCGCCGTCGCCGCGGCCGGAGCGGGAAGCAGACCGATCCACGTCTACGGCCAGGTCTACCTCGCCGGCCCCTACAAAGGCTCCCCTTTGAGCCTGGTGGTCGTGATCCCGGCCGTCTCCGGTCCCTATGACCTCGGAGTCGTCGCGGTGCGAGCCGCGATCGACCTCGATCCCCAAAGCGCCCAGGTAAGCGCCACCTCCGATCCCCTGCCCCAGATCCTCGAGGGAGTCCCACTGCGAACCAGGATGGTCCAGATCGACCTCGACCGCCCCGGCTTCGCACTGAACCCGACCAACTGCGATCCCTTCGCAGTCGATGCGCTCCTGCTCGCGGACGAAGGCGCGAGCTCAAACCAAAGCGCCCACTTCCAGGTCGCCAACTGCGCCGACATGCCCTTCGCGCCGAAGCTCTCCCTGGCGCTGCAAGGGATCGACCAAGCGCACCGGCAACCCGGCCCTGCGGGCGACTCTGAGGACCGAGCCCGGCGAAGCCAACATCGCCCGCACCGCGGTGACGATGCCGGCCACCCTGCTGCTCGACAACGGCCACATCGGCAACGTCTGCACCAGGCCCCAGTTCGCAGCCAACGCCTGCCCGGCCGGATCGATCATCGGCACCGCCACCGCGACCACGCCGCTGCTCGATCGCCCCTGCTAAGCGGCACCGGTCCTCCTCAGGTCCTCATCGAACAAGCTCCCCGACCTCGTCGCAGACCTCGAGGGGCAGTTCGAGATCGAGCTCGTCGGCAAGATCGACTCCCCCAAAGGCCAGGGACTTCGCACCACCTTCGAGACGATCCCCGACGCCCCGGTCTCGAGCTTCACCTTGAGTCTCTCCGGAGCCTCCAAGGGGCTGCTGACCAACTCCAAGGATCTCTGTAAAGCCCCCCAGAAGGCGAAGCTACAGATGACCGCACAAAATGGCCGCTCCTTCAACCGCAAGGTCAAGCTGCAGAGTGCCTGCAAGGCCCGCAAGAAGCAAAAGCGCGCCAAGCGAGGGGCGCTGCGGCGATGAGGGCCTCCATCAAGACAGCGAGCCTCGCCCTGGCCTGCGCGGCTGCCTCGCTTGCGATCGGCGCGGGCGTCGCCCAGGCGGAGATCAGCTACCAGTCGAGCATCGGCGAATCAGGCGCCGGGGCGGGCAAACTCTCAAACCCGGCCGGCCTCGCCGTCAACACGACCACCGGCGACCTCTACGTGGCCGATCGCGGCAACAACCGGATCTCCCAGTTCAGCTCCGCGGGAGCTTTCATTCGCGCCTTCGGGTACAACGTCGTCGCCTCCGGCGAAGACGACAAACCCTTCGCCGACGAGGTCTCTGAAGTGCGGATCAGGGCGACCTCGGGTTCCTTCGCTCTGACCTTCAAAGGCCAGAGCACCGCCCAGCTTGACTTCGACGCCTCCGCCGCTGAAGTCGAAGCGGCCCTCAACGGGCTCTCGACGATCTCAGAAGGCGGGGGATCGGTCACCGTCTCCGGCGGTCCCGGCGACGTGAGCGGGGCCGATCCCTACGTCGTCACCTTCAGCGGTGGGCCATTGGCGAAAACCAACCTCGAGTTGGGGATCGATGCGAGTGGGCTCGGGATTCCCTGCGGGGACCGAGCTGAGCTGCCAGGGGGGCCCCAGCGACGCCGGCGCCTTCGCCTACCAGTGGCTGGCCAATGGAGAGTCGGTCCCCGGCGCGACATCGCCGACCTTCACCCCTGGTGTCGGTGAGCAAGGCAAGGCAATCCAGTGCCGAGTGGCTGCGAGCTTCAGCTCAGTCAAAACCCTGGCGACCTCCCGTCCCTACTTTCTCGCCTCTCCGGCGCCCGCCACCCTTCCTCCGCTGGGTCCGACGTCCCTGGATGCCCCGGAAGGCAGTGCGGTGCTCGAAAGTGCCGGCGGCGTGCCGCTCACCTGCAACGCCGGCACTTGGACCCGGGGCCCGGAAACCTTCACCTACCGCTGGTATCGCAATGGAGTCGAAGTCGGGACGCCGACCATCACTGCGGCAACGTCGAGCCAATACGTGCTTACCCAGGGAGATTTGGCGACCCGTGCCGTCTTCCAGTGCTCGGTCACGGGCAACAACGCCGGCGGCTCGAGTATCGCGATCAGCAAATTCAACCCGACCGACCCCAAACCGATTCAGCCCGAGGCAAAAAACGCGACAGTGAGCACTTCGCTCGCTCTCTCGAGCGCCTCCAGCGTGCTGACTCGCACCAACGGCGGCGCGGTCTTTGAGGTCTGCAAAGCCAGCCCGCCCTCAAACGACGTCTGCAAGGTTGGGATCGCGGGCGACGGGGTCGGCCAGTTCAATGCTCCGCGCAGCATCGCGATCGACAACTCACCGAGCGGGTCCGGTGCGGTTTACGTGATGGACGACGGTAATCCACGGGTGCAGAAGTTCAGCGCCCTGGGGGCTCCGATCTCGATGCTCGGCGGTGGGGTCAATCAGACCACCGATGGCGACCTCTGCACTATTGCCTCCGGCGATGCCTGCGGTGGGGGAGTGGTGGACGAAAGCGGGGCCGTGGGGGCATTCGGCGGCTCGCCCGGTACTTCCGCTGACTTCACCGAACTCGGCAACGAGCTGGCTGTGGACGCCGTCGGCAATCTCTATGTGGGCGATGCGCGCGCCGATTTGATCCAGCCGCGGATCCAGAAGTTCGATTCTGCTGGTGTCTTCCTGTCGCAGGCAAGGATGCCGTATGTGTTTGGCAACCCCTCTCAGCCGGTAAAGCCGGTGTCGGTTGCAGCCGACTCCACCCAGCGAGCCTTCGCGGCGACCCGCGGCGACGATGGGGGGATCGAGAAGTTCTCCACGGGGGAATTCAGCCCTCTGGGCCAAGGAGCGATCAGGGCGGGCAACTTCTTCCACCAAGACGGCGATCCCGTTCAGCTGGCGCTTGACCCTCGCAACGACCGCCTCCTGGTTTCTGATCCAAACAAATCCGCGGCGCTTTCGCTCTGCGGCGGCCCGGGAGTTTCTGCTCTGGCCATTGCCGAGTACGACCCACAGTTGCACCGCATCGACTGCAGCATTCCGACCGGCCCCGGCCTGCTCACCCAGGTAACCGGCATGGCGGTCTCCAAAACGGGCACCCTCTACGCCTCGGTCGGCTCGGCCAACACGGTCAAGGTCTTCAAACTCCCGGTCTCGACCGCTCCGCAGCTGACCAGCCCTTCGGTCACCGAGATCACAACCGAGACGGCGGTGGTCCACGCCCAGATCAACCCCGGCTTCGAGGACACCACCTACAAAGTCGAATACGGCCTCGCCAACTGCGCGACCAACCCCTGCGAAACGGCGGCTGGTCCCGACACCCTCTACGGCCTCAAATTCACCGACGGCGCCACCGCGATCAGCGGTCTGGAGCCCAACACCACCTACCGCTACCGGGTGATCGCCGAAAACAAACTCGGCAAAGCGACCGGACCCAACCGCTCCTTCCGCACCTTCCCCCTGGTCGACCTGGTCAACGACCCCTGCGCCAATGCCTTGGCCCGCAAGCAGACCAAGACGGTCGGCCTTTTGGACTGTCGCGCCTATGAGCTTGCCTCGGCGGCCTTCTCGGGCGGCTATGACGTCGTCTCTGACCTGGTCCCAGGCCAAAGCCCCTTCGAGGGCTACCCCGACGCAGAGGACAAGCTCCTCTACGGCGTAAAGGACGGTGGCATCCCGGGAACCGGCAACCCGACCAACAGGGGCATCGACCCCTACGTTGCGAGCAGGGACGAGGACGGCACCTGGTCGACCACCTACGTCGGCATCCCCGCCGACAACCCGTTCGCTACAGGGCCCTTCTCCTCGACCCTGGCCGGCGCAGACAACGGACTGGATACCTTCGCCTTCTCAGGACCGGAGATCTGCGATCCCTGCTTTGCGGACGGATCCACCAACGTCCCCCTGCGGCTCCCCGACGGGGAGATCGTCAAGGGGATGGCGGGATCGCTCAATCCAGCAGCAGACTCCGCGGGAGGGATCGCAAAACCGCTCTCGGCAGACGGCTCCCACTTCCTCTTCAGCTCAGAGCTCCCATTTGAGGGCTCCCCGGTCTCAACCGGCGAAGTGATGATCTATGACCGCGATCTGAAAGCCGGAACCACCCAGGTCGTCTCGACGCTGCCGAGCGGAGAAGCGATCCCCGGAGGAGTGCCCGGCTCAGAGGATGTCGCAGCCCTCGACATCTCCAAAGACGGCTCCAGGGTCCTGATCGGGCAGAGGGTCGCAACGGATGCAAAGGGCAACGCCCTCTGGCACCTCTACCTGCACCTCGGCACCTCGCCCAACAGCGTCGATCTGAGCGAAGGGACGACCTCGGGCGTCTACTTCAACGGGATGACCCAGGACGGCTCCAAGGTCTTCATCACGAGCAAAGACAAACTGCTGGGCGAAGACACAGACGAAAGCGCCGACATCTATAGAGCAGACGTCGACTCCGGCGGAGCACTCGGCCTCTCGCTCGTCTCGGTCAAATCGACGGGAGCGGTCTCCAACTCAAACGCCTGCACCCCCGCCGGGGAACCGGCCAGCTGGAACTCCGCATCGGGCGACGGCAAATGCAATGCCCTGGCCTTCGCCGGCGGTGCGGGACTCGCCGCCGAGAGTGGTGCCTTCTACTTCCTCAGCCCCGAGCGCCTAGAGGGGACCAAAGGAACTCTCAACCAGGCCAACCTCTACCTGATCGCTCCCGGTGCCGCCCCCCGCTTCGTGGCGATGATCGACACCTCGGTCGGCAAGCCCCCGGCCTCGCCTCCCGAGCATCCTCTGATCGACTCCGAATTCGGCGATGTGAGCTTCGAAGCCGTGCAGGCGCTCAGCGTCGATCAATCCAACGGCGATCTCTACGCGCTCGATCCCGGCGCCGGCGAGCTGCATCGCTTCGACTCCGCCGGCAGCCCTGAGAACTTCAGCGCCGGACCGGACGCCGGGACCAACACCCTGACGGGCCTCGCCCTGGGCAGCCCCTCCGTCGCCCAGGTCGCGATCGACAACTCCGCGAGCGCTCTCAGCGGTGACTTCTACGTCGCCAGTGAAGGCGGCGTCGACGTCTACGCCCCCAGCGGCGAGAAACTGGGCACGCTCGACGGCTCCGCCACCAACAAAGGCTCCTTCGGGGCGTCCTGCGGCGTCGCCGTGGACAAATCCAACGGCGCGCTCTACGTCGGTGACGCCGGTGGCAACCTCTGGCGCTACCAGCCCGAGCAGCCCGGTCGCCCCGATGATGACGCCGACTACACCGTCAAAGGGATCGCCACCACGGGGATGCAGCCCTGCGCGGTGGCGGCGGACTCAGCCGGCAAGGTCTATGCATCGCAGGTCTTCGGCGGCCCGGTGAAGCGGTTCGCGGCCGCGAGCTTCTCCTCCGGTAGTCCGACTCAATCGGCCGGGATCGAGATCGCCTCCGCCGCCCGCGCCCTAGCCGTCGACCCCGCCACCAACCACCTCTACGTCGATGAGGGCGACAGGATCTCGGTCTTCGACTCGGCGGGCAACCCGCTGGAGACGATCGGCCAGGGCAAACTCTCCTGCGGCTTCCTCGGCTCAAGAGGCGTCGCCGTCAACTCCACCACCCACCACGTCTACGCCTCCTGCTTCGCGCCCTCGACGATCAAGGAGTTCGGCTACGAGGTGCCGCCATATACCCCCGTGGACAACCCGGCGATCCTCAACGCCACAAAGCAGGTCGGAGACCCACACCTACGGCGACTTCCAGGTAACCCCCGACGGTGCCTATGCGGCCTTCGCGACGATCATGCCGCTGAAAGCCGGCTACGACAACGCCTCCCGCTATGAGCTCTACCGCTACGAGCCCACAGGCGGCGAAGAAGAAACGGGAGAGCTGATCTGCGCCTCCTGCAGCCCGACCGAATCTCAAGCCCAGAGCGACTCCGTCCTTCCCCCCAACGGATTGGGCCTGCTCGAAGACGGCAGGGTCTTCTTCAACACCGGTGAGCAGCTGACCCTCAGAGACACCAACGGCAAGCTCGACGCCTACCAGTTCTCCCCGCAGGGAGACCCAGAAGTGCCGGGGGCCTGCAAGATCGAAGGCGGCTGCCAGCAGCTGATCTCGACCGGCAACTCCGCCTTCCCCTCCGGAATGCTCGGAGCAAGCAGGGACGGCAAAGACGCCTTCTTCTTCACCAGAGAGGTCCTGGTCGGGGAAGACAAAAACGGCCAGGCGATGAAGGTCTATGACGCCCGCGAGGGCGGAGGCTTCTTCGTGATCCCACCACCGCCCCCCTGCGCGGCATCGGATGAGTGCCACGGACCGAGCTCCCAGGCAGCTCCTCCGCCCCCGATCGGCTCCTTCAAGGGAAGCGGCGGCCAGCACACCGATGAAGCAAAGCCGGCCAAGTGCCGCAAAGGCAAGGTCCGCCGCCGCGGCAAGTGCGTCCCCAAGCCCAAGGCCAACCGCAACCGCAAAGCATCGAAGCGGGGGAGGGGCCGATGAGCTCCCTCCATCAGCGAAGCCCCAGGTTTCTCCTCTGCGCCCTCACGGCAGCCCTCCTGGCGCTCGCCCTCTCCTCGAGCGCCCAGGCCAAAATCACCATCTCCTCGCTGACCACCACCGCCTCCGAAAACCAAGCCGGCGGCCACCCCGACCTCACCACCTCCTTTGAGCTGGCAAACCCAGGCGCACCGGAGGCGGCAAAAGACGTCATCTTCGAAGCCCCCGAGGGCATCTTCGGCAACCCCAACGCCCTGACCCGCTGCACGGCGTCTGACTTCGCCCTGCAGCAGTGCCCGGTCAACTCCCAGGCGGGACTGGTGACGATCACCGCCAAGCAGGGCGCCGACCCCAACGTCTTGCTGGGAACCGCCCCCCTCTTTGACATGGAGCCCTCCGAGGGGGAGACGGCGAGGTTCAACCTCATCGTCCCGACATTGAACATCCCGATCGCGATCCCGGTCGCGGTCAGAAGCGCCGATGACTACGGACTTCGCTTCACGCGTCTCTGAAATCTCCCAGCTGACCCCGCTCTCAGAAGTCGACATGACCTTCTGGGGGATGCCCGGCCACGAAGACAACGATCCCTCCCGTTTCCCCAAAGGATCCCCAGGTGCCCCAGCCGGCTGCCCATCCCAGGCCGATGCCTCCTGCATCTCTGCGCCCTCATCGGTCTCGATCTCCGTCAAGCCCCTGATCGACTACCCGACCACCTGCAACGGCGACCCCTTGATCACAAAGCTCTCGGTGCGCTCCTACCAGGACCCCAAAGCCCTCTCCACCGAAGAGGCCTCCTACCCCCCGGTCGACGGTTGTGAGAAAGGGACCTTCAACCCGGTCCTCTCCGCCAACCTGACGAGTAAAGAGACAGACTCCGCATCTGGCCTGGACCTCAACTTCAGGGTCCCCCAGACGCTCGGCAAAACCCCCTCGCCCTCCCAGGCCAAGTCGGTCACCGTCGCCTTCCCACCCGGATTGACGATCAACCCCGACGCCGCCGACGGCCAGAGCGACTGCAAAGACTCAGAGGCCAACTTCGACTCAGAGGCCCCTGCCTCTTGCCCCGACAACGCCAAGATCGGCACCGTCTCGAGGTCGCCACCCCGGCCCTCGACGGCCCCCTCAAAGGCTCGATCTACATCGGTCGAGCCCAAACCAGGCGATCAGTACCGCCTGTTCATGGTCGTCTCTGGCTTCGGGATCAACGCCAAGCTGATCGGCTCCTTCAAACCCGATCCGACAACAGGGCAGCCTGACCGCTTCCTTCTCCGACCTCCCCCAGGTCCCCTTCGAGGAATTCGACATCCACCTCTTCGCCTCTGACAGAGGCCTGATGGCGACCCCGACCGCCTGCACCCTCTACCCGGTCAAAGCGACCTTCGAGCCCCACAACGCCACCCTCGCCCCCCAGACCTCCCAGCAGTTCTTCAGCCTGGACTCCGGGCCCGGGGCAGCCCAGTGCCCGGGCCAGGTCAGGCCCTTCAGCCCAAGGCTCGTGGCGGGAACCTCAAACCCCCTCGCCGGAGCCTTCTCGAGCTTCCACCTCAAGCTCGACAGAGACGACGGCGACCAGTTCCTCGACGACCTCGGCTTCAAGATGCCCCCCGGCTTCACCGGATCGCTTAAAGGCATCACCTACTGCCCGGAGGCCCAGATCGCCGCGGCGGCCCAGAACCTCGGCAAGACAGAGCGGGGCAGCCCCTCCTGCCCCGGTAGCTCCTTCGTCGGCACCACCAACGTCGCCGCCGGACCGGGCAGCCATCCCTTCAACGCGGTCGGGCGGATGTACTTGGCGGGGCCGCTGCAAGGAGCCCCCCTCTCCCTGGCGGCGATCACCCCGGCCCTGGCCGGCCCCTATGACTACGGCGTCGTCGTCGTGCGGGTCGCCCTGCACGTCGATCCCCTCACCGCCCAGGTCTCAGCGGACTCAGAGCCGATGCCCCAGATCATCGGCGGCATCCCGATCAGGATGCGATCGATCCAGGTCAACATCGACAAGCCCAACTTCACGATCAACCCGACCAACTGCTCGCAACTTCACGGTCGACTCCAAAGGCGTCGGAGACCAGGGCACCGCCACCCTCTTCTCCTCACCCTTCCACGCCGTCAACTGCAGATCGCTTCCCTTCGCCCCGAAGATGACGATCACCCAGCTCGGCAAGCGCAAGGACACCAAACGAAACAGAAACCCGGTCCTTCGCTTCGAGCTGAAAACAAGGCCAGGAGACGCCAACCTCAAAGACCTCTCGGTCACCCTCCCCAAGGCCTTCGCGATCGACCAGCGCCACCTCGGCAACCTCTGCTCCAAAGCCCAGCTTGCGTCTGAGCGCTGCAAAGGACGCCAGCCGATCGGATCGGCCTGGGTCAAGACCCCGCTCCTAGACGAGCCCCTGCAGGGACCCGCCTACGCGGTATCGGGCTTCGGCATCCTCCCCAGGGTCGCCTTCATCCTCGAGGGCCAGGTGACGATCATCCCCCAGGCGGAATCGGAGTCGGTCAAGCTCGGCAAACGCGAGGGCTTCTTGAAGACCACCGTCGGGGTCATCCCCGACGCCCCGATCGGGCACTTCAGACTCGACCTGCTCGGAGGCAAGCAGGGCTACCTGATCAACACCAAGGACCTCTGCAAGGGCCCGGTCATCGCCACCGTTGACTACGGGGCCCAGAGCGGCAAGAAGCTCAGGCAGAGGGTCCGGGCCAAGACGGCCTGCCCGGGGGCCCGCAAGGGCAAGCGGGGCGCCCAGCGCTCGCGGCGTTAAGGAAAACCAAAGACACCTTGAGCATCCGGAGCGCTACAGTTCCCGCCCGGGTTTCGATAAACGAAGCGAATCTTTGAGCGCGCAGGGGGGTTCCTTTAACCGGAGCCGCGCACTCAAAACGCAAAGCGGAGGAGAGAGCAGATGCATCTGGGGAATCGCAGTATCGGCAGGCCCTCACCGGCGATGATCGTCGCGATCATCGCCCTGATCGCCTCTCTTTCAGGCTCCGCCTACGCGGCGCTTGGCAAGAACTCGGTCGGCTCGCGCCAGCTCAAGTCGGCGGCCGTGACCACCGGCAAGATCGCCAACAACGCCGTCAACGGCAAAAAAGTCGCCAACGGCTCCCTCTCGGGCGAGGACATCAACCTCGCCGCGCTCGGCACCGTCCCGGCCGCCACCACCGCGACCTCGGCCGGCAACGCCGACACCGTCGCCGGGCACGCCGCCGCCTGCCCACCGGCGACGACCCTGATCCGCGGCACCTGCTTTGACTCCTCCGCGGGCCCGGTCGTTACCTCCGTCGAAGCCGCGGCGGACGCCTGCGCGGCCAAGGGCGGGCGCCTGCCAGACCCCTTGGAGCTCTACGCCACCCGCTCGATCCTCAACCTCGGCACCGGCACCGGCACCGACAACCAGTTCACCAGCGCCTACTACGCCAACACCAACGGCGGCGACTACAACACGATCGTCGTCAACGGCACCGGCGCCCTGATCGAGCAGGAAATCACCTCCGACGCCCGCTACACCTGCGCCTACGCGCTGGTGCGCTAGGGACCCGGCGATGAGGATCGGCTTCTCAAAGACCGCCCTGGCGGCCCTCGGCATCCTCGCCGTGGCGGGGGCGGGCCTGGCCTCCGCGGAGGTCGGCCAAAAAGACAACATCCGGGTCACCTTCTCGGGCTCGATCGCCCCGGTCAAGCTGCCGCGCACCGGCACCGCCCCGATCGGGGTGCAGCTGGGCGGCAAGATCAAGACCACCGACCCGGCCAACCCGCCGATCCTCGACCGCATCATCCTCGAGATCAACCGCAACGGCCACATCCAGACCAAGGGCCTCGGGACCTGCTCGCTGGCAAAGCTGCGGTCGGTCTCCGCCGCGGCGGCCAAACGCAGCTGCGCCGAGGCCCTGATCGGCCGCGGCAACGTCACCTCCCGGGTCTCCTTCCCCGGCCAGGGCGCCTTCGCCGTCAACGGCACCCTGCTGGCCTTCAACGGCCGCCACAAGGGCGGGGAGGCGATCTTTGCCCAGGTCACCAACGGAGCGCCGCTGGTCACCACCTACGTGATCGTCTTCGAAGTCAAGAAGACCGGCGGCACCTTCGGTGCCTCCCTCAACGGCACCCTGCCCCCGATCGCCTCCGAATACGGCTACATCTCCGCCTTCAACATGAACCTGCGCCGCACCTACACCTACAAGGGCAAGAAGATGAGCTACGCCTCTTCCGGCTGCCCGGCGGCGAAAGGATTCCCCGGCGCCACCTTCCCGCTGGCAAGGGCGAGCTATGAGTTCGAGAGCGGGGTCAAGATAACGAGCACCTTGAATCGCGAATGCAAGGTAAGGGGGTAGGGGAGATGAGGAAGGCACTCGTATTGGTAGCAAGCCTGGCGCTGGTGGTGCCGGCGATCGCCCAGGCCGCCGGGCAGACGGTCAAGGCCGGCAACCTGGTGGTGAACATCGACGGCAAGATCACCCCCTCCAAGCTCTCCAAGACCAAGCCGGCGCCGATCGCCCTGGAAGTCAAAGGCTCCCTCGGCACCGCCGACGGCACCCACGTCCCCGCCCTCAAGGAACTGTTCCTGGAATTCGACAAAAACGGCCACCTCAACACCAAGGGCCTGGCCAGCTGCACGGTCGGCAAGCTGAACTCGACCCTGACCTCCCAGGCCAAGCAGGTCTGCGGAGCGGCCCTGGTCGGCAGCGGTCGCGCCAGCGCCGAGATCGCCTTCCCAGAACAGCCCCCCTTCAGCGCCGGCGGGCCGCTTCTGATCTTCAACGGCTCCAAGGGCAACAAGCAGGAACTGATCATCCACGTCCACGCCTCGGTCCCGGCCCCGACCACCTTCGTCACCACCGCCAAGATCGGCAAGGGCAAGGGCCTCTACGGCACCTCGGCCAAGATCGCGGTGCCGACGATCACCTCCGGGCAGGGCTCCCTGATCGCCTTCAACGCGAAGATCTCCAAAACCTTCAAGGTCAAAGGTCAAAGCCAGGCGGTGCTGACCGCCACCTGCAAGACCGGCACCCTGCAGGCCTCGGGCGACTTCACCTTCACCGACGGCACCAAGATGTCTGGCAAAGTAACCCGGCCCTGCACACCGAGCAAATGAGGAGAGCCACCCCGATGAGAGCCCTCGCCGTCCTCGCCGCCACCGCGATCGCCGCCATGGCCATGGCCCCCGCGGCGCTGGCGATCGAGCGCCCCGAATACAAGGAAGCGGTCGAGCCGATCTGCCAGGCCAACACCAAAGCCAACGAACGCATCCTCAAGGGCGTGCGCAACTTGGTCAAAGACGGCAAGCTGGGCCCCGCCGCGACCAAGTTCTCAAAGGCCGGCGCCGCCTTAAAGAAAGCCCACACCCAGCTCACCGCGGTCGAAAAGCCCGCCGCCGACGTCGCCAAGCTCGACAAATGGCTGGGCTACGTAAAGACCGAGGCCGACCTCTTCAACCAGGTCGCCGCCAAGCTGCGCCAGAACAAGAAGGGCGCCGCCCAGACCCTGGTCAACAAGCTGACCACCAACGCCAACCAGGCAAACGCCCAGGTGCTGGCCTTCGGCTTCCGCTACTGCCGCTTCGAACCCTCCAAATTCACCTAGGGGCCAACGCGCCTTGCGCGCCAGCCTCATAGCCCTCGCCCTCACCGCCGCCCTGGCCCTCGCCGGCTGCGGCGGGGATGGCGATGGGGAGGACTCCACCTCCGTGGCACCGGCGGCTATCGCCGAAGCCGCCTCCCTCGCCGAACCGCCCCCCAAGGGCGCCTCCTTGCAGCTCAAAGAGCTCTACCGCCAGTTCCAGCCGCCAAAGCCAGACCCCGAGGTGGCAGGGGTCGGCCAAGGCGATCGAGAAGGGCGAAGCCACCTGCGAGGGCAAGACCCCGATCGAGATCCGCGAAGCCTTCATCGCCGAAGCCGACCTCAGCGAAGACCAGCAAGAGGCGGTATCGGAACTGCCGCGCTTTGAAGCCAATCCCTCCCCGAGCTTCCCCGCCGGGCAGGTCGCCGCCCTCGTCTACCAGCGCAGCCTCCCCGGTGAGATCCTCCCCTCCTACGGCTTCCAGGGCTGCGTCTACGCGCTCTCGCTGGGGCTGAAGGCCGAGCTGGCGCCAAAGGCCGGCGCCAAGACCAAGGAAGGCAAATGAAAAAGACGATCGCGATAGCGCTGCTGCTGGGCCTGGCGATCGCCGGCGGCTGCGGCGGGGACTCCGGCTCAGACTCCTCGAGCACCGAGACCGCCACGACCGAGGCCACCACAACCCAGGGCGGCAAGGACGAGGGCGCCGCCAAGGCCGCTGGCCCCGGCCAGGCCAAGGGCAACCAGGGTCCGCGAAGCAAGGCCAAGCGCAAGGTCGCCCAGCGCGAGGGCGCCTTGATCGAGGACACCGGAGGGGCCAAGACCCCCGCCGGAGCGGCCCCCGCCGAGCCCGAAGAGTTCATCGCCCCCAAGGGCGGCGATGACTCGATCCAGACCTACGGCGAGGCGGCCGATGGCACGGAAGAAGAAGAGATCATCGCCGCGATGCGCTCCTTCTTCACCGCGATGGCGACGCTCGATTACCCGGGCGTCTGCGCCGGCCTGACCGAGTCAAACCGCGAATCGCTGCTGCTCTACCTCAAAACCAAAGAGCAGCAGGGAAGCTGTGAGACGGTGCTCGAGGGGCTGCTGCTGGCCCAGGCCGCACCGGAAGCCCGCAAGGCCGCCAACGGCAGCGTCCTGGAAGCCCGCGTGCAGGACGGCAACGCCTTCGTCCTCTTTACCCCCGAAGGCGGCGAGCCCTCCTACTTCGTGATGAAAGCCGAAGATGATGGCTGGCGCTCGACCAGCCTCGCCGCTGGGACGCCGTTTGATCCGGTGGGGTGAGGAAGCGGGCCTCGCCCACGTCCCGTCGCTAGAGTTGCTTTTCCCGCCCGGGTAGCTCAGCTGGTAGAGCACTTCCATGGTAAGGAAGGGGTCACGGGTTCGAGTCCCGTCTCGGGCTTCTGCGCGCCCTGCGAGCCCTCCGCCGCGCGCTGACGCTAGGCTCCCCGCCCGTGGACTTCTCTCTGACCGACGAGCAGCAGGACTTCGTCGCCGCGATCCGCGATTTCTGCGAGCGCGAGTGCGGGACCCAGGAGCAGCGCGAGAGGCTGACCGAGGGCTACACGAGCTCCACCACAACGACGCCCTCTACAAGCAGATGGCCGAGCTGGGCTGGCTCGGCGTCACGATTCCCGAGGAGTACGGCGGCTCGGGCGGCTCGATGCTCGACGCCTGCCTCTTCATGGAGGAGATCCGCGCGGGGTCTGGCCCCGATCGGCGGCTACGCGACGACGCTGATCGTCGCCGGCGCCACCCAGCGCTTCGGCACCGACGAGCAGAAGCGGGAGATCCTCGGCGGGATCGCCGGTGGCGCGGTCGAGGCGATCGCGATGACCGAGCCCGAGGCCGGCTCCGACGTCGGCGCTCTCACCACCTCGGCCGAGCGGGTCAACGGCGGCTTCGTCCTCAACGGGCAGAAGGTCTTCATCTCCAACGCCCACATCGCCGACCACATCCTCGTCGTCTGCCGTACGACCAAGGGCGAGTCCAAGCACGAGGGCCTCTCGATGATCTGGCTCCCCCGCGAGACGAAGGGGCTCGAGATCGTCCCGATCAAGACGATGGGCGGCGAAGAGACCAACCACCTCTACCTGACCGATGTCGAGGCTCCCGGCCGACGCCGTCCTCGGCGAGGTCGACCAGGCCTGGACCCAGCTGATGGCGGGGCTCAACGTCGAGCGGCTGATCCTCGCCGCGACGATGCTCGGCATCGCCCAGCGCGCCTTCGACGATGCCCTCGCCTACGTCAAGGAGCGCAAGCAGTTCGGCCGCCCGATCGGCTCCTTCCAGGCGCTCCAGCACCGGCTCGCCGACATGGCAACCGAAATCGAGGCCGCTCGCCTGATGACCCGCTGGGTGGCGACCCTGACCGACGAGGACCCCGGCCGGATGCTGCCGCGCGAGGCATCGATGGTGAAGCTGCATGTGACCGAGGTCGCCAAACGCGTCGCGGTCGAGGGAATGCAGCTGATGGGCGGCTACGGCTACTCCTCCGAGTACGACATGGAGCGCCTCGTCCGCGCGACGATGGTCTCGACGATCTACGGCGGCACCTCGGAGATCCAGCGCACGATCATCGCCAAGACGCTCGGGCTCTGAGTAGGAGAGAGGGGCGCTAGGCACCGCGTCGGACGGCACCGCGCCTCGGTGCCTCATAGCGCTATTCTTCGGTTCAGCCTCGTGCCTCGGCCCGAGGCTTTTCCTTGTAACGACTTCCGTACGGCAACGAGGGAGAAATGGCTCGCGGAGATGTCCGCATCGCGGTGACGCTGGCTTGCGAAGACTGCAAGCGACGCAACTACCAGACCAACAAGTCCCGGCGGAATTCGCCGGATCGCATCGAGCTGCGCAAGTTCTGCCGCTGGTGCGGCCGCCACACGGCCCACAAGGAGACGCGGTAAGAGCCGATGGCGAAGACCCGCGCACAGCGCAAGGCCGAGCGCCGCGCTCGCGAAGCCCAGGAGCAGAAACGCTCCGAGGGCGGCAGCAGCCGCCGAGTCCGCGCCCAGCACGACACCCAGGTCCCCGTCTCCGGCGACGTCGCCGAGGTCGAGGCGGTCGAGGCCGGCATCGCCGCCGGCGCTCCCGAGAGCAGACCTCGAGACCCCCGACGCGCCGAAGCCGACTCGCGAGCCGAGCGCCGCGCCGAGGCCAAGAAGGCCAAGGAAGCGGAGAAGCGCAAGCGCGAGGAGCGCAAGCGCCGGGAGCGCGAGCAGCTCGCCAAGCGCCAGAAGCAGGCGCAGGCCGAGCGCCAGCGCGGCGGCGTGCTTCGGCTTCTTCGCCTCCTGCTGGGCCGAGCTGAAGAAGGTCCAGTGGCCCGACCGCGACACCCTGGTCCAGGCGACGGCGGTGACGATCATCTTCGTCGCCGTCGCGGCCGCCTACCTCGGCGCCCTCGACGGCGTCTTCAACTTCTTGATCCAGCGGATCCTTTAGCCGCGGATTCCGACAAACCCCGAACAAAGGCTTCTCAGATGTATCGCTGGTACGTGATCAACACCTACTCCGGGCACGAGAACAAGGTCAAGCACAACCTCGAGCACCGGGTGCAGACGATGAGCCAGAACCGCAACGTGCGCCAGGTCGTCGTCCCGACCGAGCAGGTGATGGAGACTAACAAGGACGGCCAGAAAGAACCGAACGAGAAACGGACGATGCCCGGCTACGTCCTGGTCAACATGGAGATGACCGACGACGCCTGGGGCCTGGTCAAGAACACCCCCGGCGTCACCGGCTTCGTCGGCTCGCGCAACAAGCCGGTGCCGCTCTCCAAACCCGAGGTCGACCGCCTCCTGCACCGCGAGACCGCCGAGCGGCCGCGGACCCAGGCCCAGTTCTCGATCGGCGAGTCGGTCAAGGTCATCTCCGGCCCGCTCTCCGACTTCTCCGGCGAGATCGCCGAGATCAACGAGGACGCCGCCAAACTCAAGGTGCTGGTCTCGATCTTCGGCCGCGAGACGCCGGTCGAGGTCGGCTACGACCAGGTCAAGAAGATCTAGCTCAGGCCCGCTACCCTCTCCGATCCCGATGGCGAAGAAAGTCCTCACAATCATCAAGCTGCAGATCCAGGCAGGCAACGCCAACCCGGCGCCGCCGGTCGGCCCCGCGCTCGGCCAGCACGGCGTCAACATCATGGAGTTCTGCAAAGCGTTCAACGCCCAGACCCAGGCCGAGGGCGGCACGATCATCCCGGTCGAGATCACCGTCTACGAGGACCGCTCCTTCGACTTCATCACCAAGACGCCGCCCGCCGCGGTCCTGATCAAGGAGGCGATCGGGATCTAGAAGGGCTCCGGCGAGCCCCACGTCAACAAGGTCGGGACGATCTCGATGGACCAGGTCCGCCAGATCGCCGAGCGCAAGATGCCCGACCTCAACGCCAACGACCTCGACGCCGCCTCGAAGATCATCGCCGGCACCGCCCGCTCGATGGGCGTCGACGTCAAATAGGGACTCGTGGCGCACGGCAAACGCTACCGCCAGCAGTACGGCAAGGTCCAGCGCGACCGGGCCTACCCGCCGGCCGAGGCGATCGCCCTGGTCAAGGAGACCGCGAGCGCCAAATTCGACGAGACGGTCGAGCTGCACATGCTGCTCGGCGTCAACGTCCGCCACGCCGAGGAGCAGCTGCGCGGGACCCTCGCTCTGCCGCACGGGCTCGGCAAAGACGTGACCATCGCCGTCTTCGCCCAGGGCCAGCAGGCCCGTGACGCAGAGGCCGCCGGAGCCGATTTCGTCGGCGGCGACGACCTCGCCGAGAAAGTCGAGGAGGGCTGGACCGACTTCGACGTCGCGATCGCGACGCCCGCACATGATGGGGACGGTCGGCAAGCTCGGCCGCGTGCTCGGGCCCGCAGGGCAAGATGCCGAACCCGAAGGTCGGCACCGTCACCGACGACATCGAGAAGGCCGTCACCGACGTCCAAGGCCGGCAAGGTCGAGTACCGCACCGACCGCCAGGCGATCGTCCACATGACGATCGGCAAGGCCAGCTTCGAGGCAGACGAAGCTGCTCGACAACTACACCGCGGTGATCGACGAGATCGTCCGCGCCAAGCCGTCCTCGGCCAAGGGCCGGTACATCCGCTCGGCGACGCTGACGACGACGATGGGCCCCGGCATCCGGGTCGACGCCGGCAAGGCGGGCGACACTCCCGAGCCGTCAAAGCGCGCCGCCGAGCCGGAGCCACAGGCCGAGGAGCCGGAGGCTCCCGAGGCCGACGCTCCCGAGGTCGAGGCCGAGCCCGAGGCTCCGCCGAGGCCCAGTCCGCAGAGGAAACGGCGACCGCCTAAACTGCGACGCCGCGCAAGCCCGAGACCACCGGCGGGGCCGCTAGGCCCGCAAGCCCGGTGCAGGTGAGACCAATGAACCGAGACGAAAAGTCAGCCACCATCGAGGAGATCGCCGCCCAGATCGAGGGCGCCGAGGCGATCTTCGCGGTTGACTACCGGGGCATCAGCGTCGCCCAGGCCGCCGAGCTGCGCGGCAAGCTGCGTGAGGCCGACGCCAGCTTCCGGGTCGTCAAGAACCGGCTGACCAAACTCGCCGCCGACAAGGCCGGCGAGGATCGCCTCGCCGAGCTGCTCCAGGGCCCGACCGCCCTCACCTTCGTCCGCGGCGACACCGCCAGCGCCGCGAAGGCGATCACGACCTTCAACAAAGAGCACGACGTGCTCAGTCTTCAAGGGCGGCTTCATGGGCGAACGTCCTCGCTCGACGAGGACGGGTTCAAATCGATCGCCCGCCTGCCCTCGCGCGAAGTCCTCGATCGGCAGCTCGCCGGCGTCGTCGCCAGCCCGCTGACCGGCCTGGTCCGCGGCCTCGGCTCGATGATCCAGGGCCTCGCCCTCCAGCTCGGCCAGATCGCCGAGAAAGGACTCGTCAGCGGGGAGGCCCCGGCCGAGGAGAAGGCGGAGGAGGCCCCGGCCGAGGAGCCCGCCGCCGAGGAGACCCCGACTGAGGAGGAGGAGGCACCCGCCGAGGAGCCCGCCGCCGAGGAGGAGGCCCCCGCCGCTGAGGAGCCGGCCGACGAGGAGGCCCCCGCGGAGGAGGACGCCCCCGCCGAGGAGGACAAGACTGATGAGCCCGAGGCCGAGCCGGCCGAGGACTCAGAGACTTCAGAGACTGACAAAAAGGAAGAGGAGTAGATGGCCACCAAAGTCAAAACTGAGGATTGGATCGAGGAGCTCAAAGGCATCTCGGTCCTCGAGCTCTCCGAGCGGATCAAAGCGCTCGAGGAGGAGTTCGGCGTCTCCGCGACCGCGGTCGCCGCGGCCGCCCCGGCCGCCGGCGCCCCCGCCGGCGACGGCGACGGTGCCGCCGAGGAGAGCTCCACGGTCGACGTGTGCTGACCGAGGTCGGCGGCCAGAAAGTGCCGGTGATCAAGGTCGTCCGCGCCGCGACGGGCCTCGGCCTGAAAGAGGCCAAGGCGATCGTCGACGATGCCCCGAAAGCGATCAAAGAGGGCCTCGACCGCGACGAGGCCGAGAAGTTCAAAGCCGAACTCGAGGAGGCGGGCGCCACCGTCGAGCTCAAGTAAAGCCCGGTGTAGCAGCGGTTCGGGTCCAGGCAGGAAGCCGAGTCCGCGGCCGAGCGCGGCCGTGTGTTATTTTTTGCGGTCGCGCGCCTGTTGTGTCCCCCTGCCCATATCTGCGCTTTATCTACGTCCCTCTGACCGCCTGAGGAGTCGCCGACTTTGGCACGTTCGAACGCTGCCCCCGTAACCCGTAGGAGTTTTTCCCGACTCAAGAACCCTCTCGAAGTTCCCCACCTGATCGATATCCAGCGTCGCTCCTTCGAGGAGCTGACGGATCCGAAGAACGGTGGCCTGAGGGAAACGATCAACGACATATCCCCGATCGAGGACTACACGGGGAATCTCGCCGATCGTCTTCGGCGAGTTCAAGTTCGAGGAACCGCCGCACTCGATCGACGAGTGCCGTGAGAAGGACATGACCTACTCGCGGCCGCTTACCGCGACCGTCGCCTTCCAGAACAAGGAGACCGGCGAGATCCGCGAGCAGGCCGTCTTCATGGGCGACTTCCCGTGGATGACCGAGCGGGGCACGTTCATCATCAACGGCACCGAGCGCGTCGTCGTCACCCAGCTCGTCCGCTCCCCGGGCGCCTACGTGATGGCGCCCAAGGACCCGGAAAAGCAGGTCTTCATCGCCAACCTGATGCCGGCCCGCGGCTCCTGGCTGGAGCTCGAAGTCGACAAAAAAGGCAAAGTCTTCGTCCGCATCGACCGCAAGCGCAAACTGCCGGTCACGGTGCTGCTGCGCGCGATGGGCTACGTCGACGACGAGCAGCTGCTCAAGATGTTCGACAACTCGGTCTACATCCGGCACACGATCGACGCCGACACGGAGGCGACCCAGACCGAAGAAGGCGCCCTGATCGAGCTCTTCAAGAAGCAGCGCCCGGGCGAGCCGCCCTCGGTCGACGCCGCCAAAAACCTGCTCGAGCAGCTCTTCTTCGACCCCAAGCGCTACGACCTGACGCAGGGTCGGCCGCTACAAGCTCAACGCGCGCCTCGACCTCGACATCGACCTCGACACGCGGGTCCTGACCCACGACGACATCATCGCCCTGGTCAAGGAGCTCGTCACCCTCCCGAAGCTGCTCGGCATCCCCGAGGAGATCGACGAGGAGAACCCGATCAAGGACTACGCCGCGGAGGCGATCACCTACCCGCGCGAGCCCGTCAACGAGCACCTCGACGAGTACGAGCACTTCGGCAACCGGCGCCTGCGCACGGTCGGCGAGCTGATCCAGGAGGCCTTCCGCATCGGCCTCTACCGGATGGAGCGCGTCGTCCGCGAGCGGCTGACCACCGAGGACTCCGACGCGATCACGCCGCAGACGATCATCAACATCCGCCCGGTCGTCGCCGCGATGAAGGAGTTCTTCGGCTCCTCGCAGCTCTCGCAGTTCATGAGCCAGACCAACTCGCCTCGACGGCCTCACCCACCGCCGCCGCCTCTCGGCGCTCGGCGCCGGCGGGCTGACCCGTGAGCGGGCCCCGATCGAGGTCCGCGACGTGCACCCGACCCATTACGGCCGGATGTGCCCGATCGAGACGCCGGAGGGACCGAACATCGGCCTGATCGGCTCGCTGTCCTCCTACGCCCAGGTCTCCGAGCACGGCTTCGTCACGACTCCGTACCGCCCGGTCGCCGACGGCGTGGTCAGCGACAAGATCGTCCACCTCGACGCGACCCAGGAGGAGGACAAGGTGATCGCCCAGGCGAACGCCGAGGTCGACCCGAAGACGAGCAAGCTGAAGGGCCCGCAGGTCCTGGTCCGCGCCGGCGAGCAGGAGTATGCGACCGCCGCTCCTAAGGAAGTCGATCTGATGGACGTCTCGCCGACCCAGATCTGGTCGGTGGCGACGGCGCTGATCCCCTTCCTCGAGCACGACGACGCCAACCGGGCGCTGATGGGCTCCAACATGCAGCGCCAGGCCGTGCCGCTGCTAAAGCCCGAGCCGCCGCTGATCGGCACCGGGATGGAGCGCCGCGCCGCCGTCGACACCGGCGACGTCGTCCTCGCCGAGAACGACGGCGAGGTCACCCACGTCGACGCCGAGTCGATCGTCATCTCCCACGGCTCGAAGAAGGACGAGTACCCGCTCCACAAGTTCATGCGCTCGAACCAGGGCACGATCATCCACCAGCGGCCGATCGTCAACACCGGGCCAGAAGGTGAAGGCCGGCGACGTGCTCGCCGACGGGTCCTCGACCGCGGGCGGCGAGATCGCCCTCGGCAAGAACTGCCTGGTCGCCTTCATGTCCTGGGAGGGCTACAACTTCGAGGACGCGATCATCCTCTCCGAGCGCCTGGTCAAGGACGACGAGATGACCTCGATCCACATCGAGGAGTACGAGATCGACGCCCGCACGACCAAGCTCGGCGACGAGGAGATCACCCGCGACATCCCCAACCGCTCCGAGGAGAGCCTGCGCAACCTCGACGAGCGCGGCATCGTCCGCGTCGGCGCCGAGGTCATCTCCGGCGACCTCCTGGTCGGCAAGGTCACGCCGAAGGGCGAGACCGAGCTGACCGCCGAGGAGAAGCTGATCCGCGCGATCTTCAAGGAGAAGGCGCGCGAGGTCCGCGACACCTCGCTTAAGGTCCCCCACGGCGAGGGCGGCGTCGTCATCGACGTGCTCACCTTCAGCCGCGACGACGGCGACGACCTGCCGCCCGGCGTCAACGACCTGGTCCGCGTCTACGTCGCGACCAAGCGCAAGATCGCCGAGGGCGACAAGCTCGCCGGCCGTCACGGGAACAAGGGTGTGATCTCGAAGATCGTGCCCGAGGAGGACATGCCCCACCTCGCCGACGGCACACCGGTCGACGTCATTCTCAACCCGCTCGGCGTGCCGAGCCGGATGAACATCGGCCAGATCCTCGAGACGCACCTCGGCTGGGTCGCGGCCAACGGCTGGTACGACGACGGCTCCGAGGCCCACAAGCAGGCGCACTCGCCCGAGGGCGACGGCCGCGTCTACGTGGCGACGCCGGTCTTCGACGGAGCGACCGTCGAGAACGTCGACGACGCACTGGTCAAATGGCAGGAGGAGAACTTCGACAAGCGCGGCATCGACCTCGGCGTCGACATGTCGGGGCCGGTCGGGGCGAAATGCGCCGGCACCGCCCAGCTCTACAACGGCCGCACCGGCGAGCCCTACGAGGGCAAGGTCACGGTCGGCTACATGTACATCCTCAAGCTGCTGCACCTTGTCGACGACAAGATCCACGCGCGTTCGACGGGCCCCTACTCGCTAGTCACCCAGCAGCCGCTGGGCGGCAAGGCGCAGTTCGGCGGCCAGCGCTTCGGCGAGATGGAGGTCTGGGCCCTGGAGGCCTACGGCGCCGCCTACACGCTGCAGGAGATGCTCACCGTCAAGTCCGACGACACGGTCGGCCGGGTCAAGGCCTACGAGGCGATCGTCAAGGGGGAGAACATCCCCGAGCCGTCGATCCCCGAGTCGTTCAAAGTCCTGCTCAAGGAGATCCAGAGCCTCTCGCTGGACGCGAACGTGGTCTCCGAGGGCGGCGACGTCGAGGTCGCCGACGATGACGACGACCTGTTGAAAGCGGCCGAGGAGCTCGGCATGGACCTGACCGGGGTGCGCGCCGACGGCAACGGCTCCGGCGCCGCCGACGAGCAGGAGGAGCAGGTGGTCAAAGAGGGCGAGGGCGGCACCGCCGGCGCTGCAGAGGAGTCCAAAGAGGCAAAGGTGGAGGACTGATGATCGACATCAACAACTTCGACGCGATCGAGATCGGACTCGCGTCCTCGAAGAAGATCCGATCCTGGAGCTGGGGCGAGGTCACCAAGCCCGAGACGATCAACTACCGCACGCTGAAGCCGGAGAAAGACGGCCTCTTCTGCGAGCGCATCTTCGGTCCGACCAAGGACTGGGAGTGCTACTGCGGCAAGTACAAGCGGGTCCGTTACAAGGGCATCGTCTGCGAGCGCTGCGGCGTCGAGGTGACGCGCTCCAAGGTGCGCCGCGAGCGCATGGGGCACGTCGACCTGGCCGCGCCGGTCTCCCACATCTGGTTCTTCAAGGGCGTCCCGAGCCGCATCGGCTACCTGATCGACATGGCTCCCAAGGAGCTCGAGAAGGTCCTCTACTTCGCCGCGTCGATGATCACCTGGGTCGACGTCGAGGCCCGTGACAAAGACCTCGGGAAACTCGAGAAAGAGGTCAAAAAAGTCACCGACTCCTACGAGTCCGAACAGCAGAAGCGGACGCAGGAGCTGAACGAGTCGCTGGAGCGGCGCGTCAAGTACCTCGAAGACGGCACCCAGACCAAGTTCGACGACGACGACCACATCTGGGCCGACTCGCTGAAACTGACCCAGGCCCAGCTGCGCAAGCTCAAGGACGACGAGCGGGCGAAAATGATCAAAGAACTGCGCAAGACGTTCGACGCCGAGATCTCGGACACCGAGGCCTACATCGAAGAGGCGATGGAGCGCATGCAGGAGGTCTGGAAGATCTTCACCGAGATGAAGCCGAAGGACGTCGTCAACGACGAGACGGTCTTCCGTGAGCTGAAGGACCGCTTCGGCTCGCCGTTCGGCTGGGGCGAGTACTTCCGCGGCGGGATGGGCGCAGATGCCGTGCGCGACCTGCTCGAACAGGTCGACCTCGAGGCCGAATGCGAGGAGATGGAGCAGGTCATCAACAGCTCCAAAGGCCAGAAACAGGCCCGTGCCGTGAAGCGGCTGAAAGTCGCCTCCGCCTTCCTCAACTCCGACAACCAGCCGGACTGGATGATCCTCGACTGCGTGCCGGTGATCCCGCCGGAGCTGCGCCCGATGGTGCAGCTCGACGGCGGCCGCTTCGCGACGTCGGACCTCAACGACCTCTACCGGCGCGTGATCAACCGCAACAACCGCCTCAAAAGGCTGCTCGACCTCGGCGCGCCCGAGATCATCGTCAACAACGAGAAGCGGATGCTCCAGGAGGCCGTCGACGCGCTCTTCGACAACGGCCGCCGCGGCCGCCCGGTCACGGGCCCCGGCAACCGCCCGCTGAAGTCGCTCTCCGACATGCTCAAGGGCAAGCAGGGTCGCTTCCGCCAGAACCTGCTCGGCAAGCGCGTCGACTACTCCGGCCGTTCGGTGATCGTCTCCGGGCCGAGCCTGCGCCTGCACCAGTGCGGCCTGCCGAAGCTCATGGCGCTCGAGCTCTTCAAGCCGTTCATCATGGCCCAGCTCGTCGAGCGCAAAGCCGTGCAGAACATCAAGGCGGCGAAGAAGATGGTCGAGTCGATGATCCCGGAGGTCTGGGACGTGCTCGAGGAGGTCATCCACGAGCACCCGGTCCTGCTCAACCGGGCGCCGACCCTGCATCGCCTCGGCATCCAGGCGTTCGAGCCGGTCCTGGTCGAGGGCAAGGCGATCCAGGTCCACCCGCTCGTCTGCCACGCCTTCAACGCCGACTTCGACGGCGATCAGATGGCGGTCCACGTGCCGCTCTCCGCCGAGGCCCAGGCCGAGGCGCGGATCCTGATGCTCTCGGCGAACAACATCCTCTCGCCGGCCCACGGCGCGCCGCTGGCGACGCCGACCCAGGACATGGTGCTGGGGATCTACTTCCTCACCTACGGCCTCGACGCCGAGGAGCTGAAGAAGATCGACGAGGAGCTGAAGGCGGGCAAGGGCGTCGCCAAGAACGGCATCCAGCCGAAGACCTTCCGCTCATCGCAGGAGGCCGAGCTCGTCTACGAGAACGGCGGCTGCAAACTGCACGACCAGGCCGAGTACAGGCGGGCCGGGCACGAGCACTTCCTGACCACGGTCGGGCGGATCATCTTCAACGAGAAGATCGAGCGCGCCCTGGCCGAATCGCTGGGCGACGACTTCGACCCGGAGGGGTTCGAGTTCGTCAACCACTCGCTGAAGAAGCGCGACGTCAACCAGATGGTCTCCGACCTGGTCGAGGCCTACGGGGCGCCAGCCGTCTCACAGGTCCTCGACGCCTTCAAGGACCTCGGCTTCCACTACGCGAGCCAGGCCGGGATCACGGTCTCCAAGAACAACGTCGTCTCACCGCCTGAGAAGGCCGAAATCCTCGAGCGCTACGAGAAGGAGACAGCGGAGATCGTCGGCCAGTACGACGACGGCTACATCACCGCCGAGGAGCGCCACGAGGCGGTCACGGCGCACTGGAACCGGGCCACCGACGAGGTCGCGAAGGCGATGGAGGACAACCTCGACGAGCTGAACCCGATCTTCATGATGGCCAACTCGGGCGCCCGCGGATCGTTCAAACAGATCCGCCAGCTGGCCGGGATGCGCGGCCTGATGGCCAATCCGAAAGGCGAAATCATCGAGCGGCCGATCAAGGCCAACTTCATGGAGGGCCTCTCGGTGCTGGAGTACTTCATCTCCACCCACGGCGCTCGAAAGGGACTCGCCGACACGGCGCTGCGCACGGCGGACTCGGGCTACCTGACCCGCCGCCTGGTCGACGTCGCCCAGGACGTGATCGTCCGCGAAGAGGACTGCAAAACCAAGGAACACATCGAGATGGTCCTCCGCAAGGACGACAACTCGCTCAACGACAACCTCGCCGGCCGCCTGGCTGCGAAAAAGCTCGAGACCAAACGCGGTCGCGAGCTGCTCAAGCGCAACCAGGAGATCACGATGGAGGACGTCGAGGAGATCGCCGAGGCGTTCGGCGACGAAGACGTCAAGATCCCGGTCCGCTCGACCCTTAAGTGCGAGGCCGAGTCGGGCGTGTGCCGCTCCTGTTACGGCGTCGCCCCGGCGACCGGCTTCACGGTCAACATCGGCGACGCGGTCGGCATCATCGCCGCCCAGTCGATCGGCGAGCCGGGCACCCAGCTGACCATGCGCACTTTCCACACCGGAGGCGTCGCCGGCCAGGACATCACCCAGGGCCTGCCGCGCATCGTCGAGCTCTTCGAGGCGCGTAAACCGAAGGGCCTGGCGCAGATGGCGGAGGCGGCCGGCAAGGTCGCGATCGAAGAGACCGACAAAGCCCTGAAAGTGATCGTGATCGAGTCAAGCGGCGAGGAGCACTCCTACAGCTTCCCGCCCCGCACTCGCCTGCACGTCACCCACGGCCAGAAAGTCGAGGTCGGCCAGCAGCTCAACGAGGGGTCGCTCTACCCGGCGGACCTGCTCTCGATCCGCGGCCGCACCGACGTCGAGCTCTATCTCGTCGCCGAGGTGCAGAGGGTCTACCGCGCCCAGGGCGTCGACATCAACGACAAGCACATCGAGCTGATCGCCCGCCAGATGCTGAAGAAGGTGCGGATCGAGTCGAAGGGATCGACCGAACTGCTCCCCGGGCAGCTCGAGGACCGCGGCAACCTCAAACGCCTCAACAAGAAGACCAAGGAAGACGGAGGCACCCCCGCCAAAGGCGAGGAGGTCATCCTCGGGATCACCAAGGCCTCGCTGGCCACCGAGTCCTTCCTCTCGGCCGCCTCCTTCCAGGAGACGACCAAGGTCCTCACCGACGCGGCGCTCGAGGGCAAACGCGACCGTCTCGTCGGCCTCAAGGAGAACGTGATCATCGGCAAGCTGATCCCGGCCGCGACCGGGCTCAAGCACTACCGGACGCTGGCCGTCGAGCCCGCCGTGCCGATCGAGCCGCCGAGCGAGGAGGGCCTCCTCGACGAGGAGGAGCTGCAGGCCGAGCTCGGCCTCGACGGCGGCGACGCCCCGGTCGAGAGCTTCGGCCCCTCGTTCGCCGAGGAGCTCGAGGAGCTCGCCCAAGAGATCCAGAGCACCTCGGACGAGCCCCAGAAATAACCGTCGATCGAGTGGCGGCTCACCGCCCCCATGGGGGCGGTGAGCCGCCACTCGACGCTGCTCGGTAGATTGGCCGCGTGGCCAGTTCGGAGAAGGTCTGCATCATCGGCGCCGGGTCCTCGGGGATCACCGCCTGCCAGGTCCTGAAGGCGCGCGGGGTCCCGTACGACTGCTTCGAGAAGGGGTCGATGGTCGGCGGCAACTGGCGCTATGAAAACGACAACGGGCAGTCGTCGGCCTACCGCTCGCTGCACATCAACAGCGCCCGCAAGCTGATGTCCTACCGCGCCTTCCCGATGCCGGAGGACTATCCGGACTATCCGAGCCATTGGCAGGTGGCCAAGTACTTCGACGACTACGTCGAGCGCTTCGGGCTGCGCGAGGGGATCACCTTCAACGCCGAGGTGGTCTCCGCCGAGCCCGCCGACGGGGAGTGGGACGTCACGGTCGAGGACGCCGAGGGGCGCCGCACAGAGCGCTACCGGGCTGTGCTCGTCTGCAACGGCCACCACTGGAACCCGCGCTGGCCCGAACCGGCCTTCGCCGGCGCCGAGGACTTCGCCGGCGAGCAGATCCACGTCCATCATTACCGCGAGCCGGACGTCCTCGAGGGCAGGCGGGTGCTCGTCCTCGGGATCGGCAATTCCGCCGTCGATCTCGCCGTCGAGGCCTCGCGGATCGCCGACAAGACCTTCCTCGCGATGCGCCGCGGGGCCTACGTCATCCCCAAGTTCCTCGGCGGCAAGCCGGTCGACGAAGCATCGCCCCCCATGACGACCTACCTGCCGATGTCGGTGCGGCGCCTCTTCATGGGCAGGCTGCTGAAGCTGACCGTGGGGGAGATGACCGACTACGGCCTGCCCAAGCCCGACCACAAGCTGCTCGAGGCGCACCCGACGGTCTCCTCGGAGCTGCTGCCGCGGGTCGGGCACGGCGACATCACGATCAAGCCCAACATCGAGGCCTTCACGGGCGGCAACACGGTGCGCTTCGCCGACGGCAGCGAGGAGGAGGCCGACCTCGTCGTCTACTGCACCGGCTACCGGATCAGCTTCCCCTTCCTCGACCCGTCGGTGTTCGAGTCCAGGGACAACCAGATGCCGCTATACCGGCGCGTCGTGGACGTCGATCACCCGGGCCTGCACTTCATCGGCTTCGTCCAGCCGCTGGGGCCGATCATGCCGATCGCCGAGGAACAGTCCGAATGGGTCGCCGACCTCCTGCGCGGCAGGGCGACGCTGCCCTCGAAGGACGAGATGCGCAAGGAGATCGCGGCGCACGAACGAGCGATGAAAAAGCGCTTCGTCGCCTCTAAGCGTCACACGATCGAGGTGGACTTCCACCCCTATCTGCGCGAGATCCGGCGCGAGCGAAAGCGGGCCGCCCAGCCGGTCTGACGGGGGCTCGGGTCCTCGGTCTCGCAGCGCCACCGAGCGGTGAGCTGTGCGGGCCTCGCGGCCTGGGCCTGCCCGGGCTCCAGCGTTTGGGGCTGCCGCCGCCGTCCTCGCTCGGCTCATAGGCGGTGGACGCCGGGCGGCTCGCCCACCAGATCAGCCAGAGGGCGAAGAGCACCGGTGCCTTGAGCACGACCAGCAGGAAGAAGATCGGCCAGAAGCCCTCCACGCGGTTCAGTCTAGACAGGCCGGACGCGGCAGCGCTCAGGCGCTCTCGCCGGCCAGGCTCCTGGCCCAGGCGAGCAGGGCTTCGGTGTGGGCCTCCTCGAGGCCCAGCGCCGCCTCGGTCGGGACCAGCAGCGTCGGCTCGGGCCGGCCCTGCGCCCACTCGTAACAGCTCTGGTCGAAGCTGTCGTCGATCCAGGCCAGCGGCCGGCCCTTGCCGTAGTCGTCGAGCGGCCCCAGCTTCCAGTGGGCCGAGCCGAAGCGGGCGGCGCCGTCGAAGCTCAGGAAGGGCAGCTCGGGCAGGCCGAGGATGTTCGGCAGGTAGTCGTTGGCTTTCTCCTCCCAGCCGGTCGCCCAGACCAGGTCGAAGTGCTCGGTCAGCCGCATCAGCCGCTCACCCGCCCCGAGGGAGATGCAGTGGACCATTCCGTCGACGAGCTGGAACTGGGCCATCGAGCTGGGTGGCGGCTCGTCGAAGCCGAAGAGGCTGATCACCCCGTCGACGTCGACGGCGAGCAGCGGGCGGCTCATCGGGGGAGGAGCCCGCCTACCAGCGGTAGTGCGCGAAGGCCTTGTTGGCCTGGGCCATGCGGTAGATGTCGTCCTTCCGCTTCCAGGCGCTGCCCTGCTGCTGGGCCGCGTCGAGGATCTCCCCGGCGAGGCGGTCCGCCATCGAGTACTCGCGGCGGTTGCGGGCGTAGTCGACCAGCCAGCGGACGGCAAGCGTGCGGGCGCGGCGGGCGGGAACCTCGACCGGCACCTGGTAGGTGGCGCCGCCGACGCGGCGGGAGCGGACCTCGAGCACCGGTGTCAGCTGTTTGATCGCCGCCTCCAGCGCCTCGACGGGATCCTCGCCGGACTTCTCGCCGACGATCGCGAGGCTGTCGTAGACGAGCCGCTCGGCGAGCGACTTCTTGCCGTCGCGCATGACCTTGTTGATCACCTGCTGGACCAACCGGTTGCGATGGCGGGCGTCGGGCTCGAGCGGCCTGATCTGAGCTGCGGAACGACGGGGCATCAGGAAGCTTTGACGCCGTAGCGGGAGCGGGCCTGCTTGCGGTCGGAGACGCCGGCCGCGTCGAGGGTGCCGCGGACGATCTTGTAGCGGACGCCCGGCAGGTCCTTGACGCGACCACCCCTGACCAGGACCACGGAGTGCTCCTGCAGGTTGTGGCCCTCGCCCGGGATGTAGGTGGTGACCTCCATCCCGTTGGTCAGCCTCACACGCGCGATCTTGCGCAGCGCGGAGTTCGGCTTCTTCGGCGTTACGGTCGCGACGCGGGTGCAGACGCCCCGCCTCTGGGGCGCGGCGACGGCCTTCTTGCGCCCTTGCCCCGACTTGAGGCCCGGCGTCGTCGTCTTCTTCTTAGGCCGCTTGCGGCCCTTGCGTACAAGTTGGTTCGTGTTCGGCACGGCCGCGCATGGTAGCGGGCCGTCGCTTTTGGGGCGAGGACGAGGAGCGCTCCGCCCAGCATCAGCCCGGCGGCCGCGGCGAGCTGGGCGTAGAAGCCGTCTTCGAGGACGGCGGTCGCGCCGGAGAAGATCGCGGCCTGCTCGCCGACGTCGAGCCCCTGCGGCCGGTCGACCAGGAGCACGACCGCGATTGCGATCAGGCCGAGCAGGAAGACCACCCGGCCGAGGCGCGGCCGGCGGCGCCGGCCGGCGACGAAGCCGAGGGCCCCCGCCGCCAGGGCGACCGGGACGAGCAGATAGGAGTGGGCGTCGACCGGGGTCTCCTCCCCGACCGTCGGCGCCTTCGCCACTTCCGGCAGGCCCTCGTAGCCGGGCTGGCCGACCTCGACCCCGCGGTAGTCGACGAACTGGGAGACCAGCAGGCAGGCCGCTGCGGCGACGATCACAGCGCAGATCGCCCGCTCGGGGGTGGCGACGGCGCTGGCGCGGGTCGACGCGCGCACGGCCCAGGCCGCGCTCGCCCGGGCCCGCCGCTCGGCGACGCCGAGCAGGCGGAGCACGAGAACGCCCAGCGGCCGCAGCCGGCGGCCGGTCCAGCGCAGCGCCCCCATGACGCCGGCGTGCACGGGCCCGGCCCAGCGCTTCAGCCGCTTCGACCAGCGCCGGCCGGCGAGCCGGGCATCGCGGGAGAACTGGAGGATCAGGGGCTCGGCACGGACGAGGACCCGGTCCACCCGGCGGTCCACCCTGCGGGTCCACCTGACCATCAGCTGCGGCAGCGTCGCCCTGCGCCGCCAAATGGGCGCTGCTATCATCGCGCGTCGCTGGGTCCGCTTCTTCTTCGCGGGCTTCCGCGGGCCCGAGAGGGCCTTTTTCTTGCGCCGATCCCGGCTCTTGCCGGACGGCTCTCGTTTAGCTCGTCCCCGCTTCACGCCAACACGTTTACCTTAAGACCATGCCACGAAGCTTCCCCCTAGAGAAAACTCGCAACATCGGAATCATGGCGCACATCGACGCCGGTAAGACGACGACGACCGAGCGCATCCTCTATTACACCGGCCGCACGCACAAAATCGGCGAGGTGCACGAGGGCGCTGCCGTCATGGATTGGATGGAACAGGAGCAGGAGCGCGGGATCACGATCACCTCCGCCGCCACCGCCTGCGAGTGGAACGGGCACCGGATCAACATCATCGACACGCCCGGCCACGTCGACTTCACGGTCGAGGTGGAGCGCAGCCTGCGGGTGCTCGACGGCGCGATCGCCGTCTTCGACGCCGTCGCCGGAGTCGAGCCCCAGTCGGAGACCGTCTGGCGCCAGGCCGACAAGTACAAGGTGCCGCGCTTCGCCTACATCAACAAGATGGACAGGACCGGCGCCGACTTCTTCAACGCCGTGCAGACGATGACGGACCGGCTCGGCGCCAACCCGCTGCCGATCCAGCTGCCGATCGGCAGCGAGGGCGACTTCATCGGCATCGTCGACCTGATCGAGATGAAGGCGCTGGTCTGGCAGGACGAGCTCGGCACCGAGTTCGAGACGACCGAGATCCCCGACGACCTCAAGGAGCAGGCCGAGGAATACCGGACCCAGCTGATCGAGGCCTGCGCCGACTACGACGACGAGCTGATGGAAAAGTACCTCGGCGAGGAGGAGATCCCGCATGAGCGGATCGCCAAATCGCTGCACCGCGCCTGCCTCGACACCAAGGTCACGCCGGTACTCTGCGGCTCCTCGTTCAAGAACAAGGGCGTGCAGCCGCTGCTCGACGCGGTCGTCGAGCTGCTGCCCTCGCCGCTCGAGGTGCCGCCGGTCACCGGCATCGTCCCGGCCGCCAAGGGCGAGGAGGAGCCGACCGAGGCCGCGCGCCCGGCCGACGACAGCGGGCCCTTCGCCGCGCTCGCCTTCAAGATCATGACCGACCCCTACGTCGGCAAACTCACCTACTTCCGCGTCTACTCGGGCAAGCTCGAAGCCGGTGGCCGCGTCCTCAACGTGAAAACCGGCAGGACCGAGCGGATCGGGCGGCTGCTGATGATGCACGCCAACAGCCGCGAGGAGATCGAGGAGGTCTACTCGGGCGACATCTGCGCCGGCGTCGGCCTCAAGGAAACCGGGACTGGCGACACGCTGGCCGCCCCCGACGCACCGGTCGCCCTGGAGAGCATCGAATTCCCCGAGACGGTGATCGCGGTCGCGATCGAGCCGAAAACCAAAGCCGACCAGGAGAAGATGGGCACCGCCCTGCAGCGGCTCGGCGAGGAGGACCCGACCTTCAGGATCGAATCCGACGAGGAAACCGGGCAGACGCTGATCCACGGCATGGGCGAGCTCCACCTCGAGGTGATCGTCGACCGCATGCTGCGCGAGTTCAAAGTCGACGCCAACGTCGGCAAGCCTCAGGTCGCCTATCGCGAGACGGTCCGCAAGGACGTCAAGAAGGTCGAGGGGCGCTTCGTCCGCCAGACCGGCGGACGCGGCCAGTTCGGCCATGTGGTGATCAACCTCGAACCCGCTCCCGGCGAGGGCTTCGAGTTCATCAACAAGATCAAGGGCGGCACCATCCCCGGCGAATACATCGGCCCGGCCGAGCAGGGGATGAAAGAGGCGCTCGAGAACGGCGTCAAGGCGGGCTACCCGATGGTGGACGTCAAGGTCGAACTGATCGACGGCTCCTTCCACGACGTGGACTCCTCGGAGATGGCCTTCAAAATCGCCGGCTCGATGGCGATCCAGGAGGCCGCCCGCAAGGCGGACCCGGTCCTGCTCGAGCCCGTGATGTCGGTCGAGGTGGTCACGCCCGAGGACTTCCTCGGCGACGTGATCGGCGACCTCAGCCGCCGCCGCGGCAAGGTTCAGGGCCAGGAGCAGCGCGGCAACGCGCTCGCCGTCCAGGCCTTCGTCCCGCTCGGCGAGATGTTCGGCTACGCCACGGATCTTCGCTCCTCGACTCAGGGGCGCGCCACCTACACGATGCAGTTCGAGCGCTATGAGGAGGTCCCGGCGAACATCGCCGAGGACATCATCGAGCACCGCGCGGGGGAGCCGGCGGGAGCCACCGCCTGATTCTGGCTATATTTCCCAGGTTCGCCCGCAGGCAGGGCGCAAAATGCTCTGCCCCCATTTGGACCCACAAGACTTAAGCAACGACAGCAGACAGAAAACGACTTTCGAAAGGTAGAACGGAGAGCGATGTCCAAGGAGAAGTTCGAGCGCGATAAGCCGCATGTAAACGTCGGCACGATTGGTCATATCGACCATGGCAAGACGACACTGACGGCCGCGATCACCCAGACGCTCTCTACCGTGGGCGGCGCCGAGGCGCAGAGCTTCGCGGAGATCGACAACGCTCCCGAGGAGAAGGAGCGCGGGATCACGATCGCGACCTCCCACGTCGAGTACCAGACCGAGAACCGGCACTACGCCCACGTCGACTGCCCGGGCCACGCCGACTACGTCAAGAACATGATCACCGGCGCCGCGCAGATGGACGGCGCGATCCTGGTCGTCTCCGCCGCCGACGGCGTCATGCCCCAGACCCGCGAGCACATCCTGCTCGCCCGTCAGGTCAACGTCCCGCACGTCGTCGTCTTCCTCAACAAGATCGACCAGGTCGATGACGACGAACTGGTCGAGCTGGTCGAGGAGGAGGTCAAGGAACTTCTCAACGAGTACGACTTCCCCGGCGACGACACGCCGATCGTCAAAGGCTCGGCGCTGAAGGCGCTGGAAGGCGACGAGGAGGCCCAGAAAGCGGTCTTCGAGCTCGCCGCCGCCCTCGACTCCTACATCCCCGAGCCCGTCCGCGAGCTCGAGAAGCCCTTCCTGATGCCGATCGAGGACATCTTCTCAATCACCGGCCGCGGCACCGTCGCGACGGGCCGCGTCGAGCAGGGGATCGTCAACACCGGCGACGAGGTTGAGATCGTCGGTATGAAGGACACGACGACCACGGTCGTCACCGGCGTCGAGATGTTCCGCAAGCTCCTCGACCAGGGGCAGGCCGGCGACAACATCGGCGCCCTGCTGCGCGGCACCAAGCGTGAGGAGATCGAGCGAGGCCAGGTGCTCTGCAAGCCCGGCTCGATCACCCCGCACACCAAGTTCAAAGCAGAGGTCTACTGCCTGAAGAAGGAGGAGGGTGGTCGTCACACGCCGTTCTTCTCGGGCTACCGGCCCCAGTTCTACTTCCGCACCACCGACGTGACCGGGATCGCCAACCTCCCCGAGGGGACGGAGATGGTGATGCCGGGAGACAACGTCGAGATGACGATCGAGCTGATCCAGCCGATCGCCATGGATCAGGGCCTGCGGTTCGCCATCCGCGAGGGTGGCCGCACCGTGGGCTCGGGGGTCGTCGCCGAGGTCATCGAGTAGACGCCTAACAGGGCGGGCCGCCGGTCCGCCCTTTTGCTGCTCCAACCGGAGCGGCACGACAACTGCAAATACATACGACCGGGGGCGGCGCCCCAAGAATCACGGGGCCCGCCCTTTATGCGCGACAACAGCGCGCGAAATAACGACGCAAGAGAGACAGATTTCAGAAGTGGCAACCATCGCGGCACAGAAAATTCGAATCAGGCTCAAGGCGTACGACCACGACGCCATAGATCGTGCTGCCCGCGAGATCGTCGAGACCGCCGAGCGCACCGGCGCCAGCGTCTCAGGGCCGGTGCCGCTGCCGACCGAGAAAAACGTCTACTGCGTGATCAAGTCGCCGTTCAAGGACAAGGACTCGCGCGAGCACTTCGAGATCCGCACCCACAAGCGGCTGATCGACATCCTCCAGCCCTCGCCGAAAACCGTCGACTCGCTGCAGCGACTGGACTCGCTGCCCGCCGGCGTCGACATCGAGATCCGGCTCTAAGTGTCATGGCCGCGATCCTCGGCAAGAAGCTCGGCATGACGCAGGTCTTCCGCGAGGACGGCGAGGTCGTGCCGGTCACCGTTATCGAGGCCGGCCCCTGCAAGGTGACCGCGGTCCGCGAGCAGGAGCGCGACGGCTACGCCGCCGTGCAGCTCGCCTTCGGCGAGGCCAAGCCGGGCAAGCTGACGAAGGCCGAGGAGGGTCACACCGCCAAGGCCGGCGCCGCCCCGATGCGCCACCTGGTCGAGTTCCGCGATGAGGACCTCGGCGCCGAGGAGGGCCCCAAGATCGGTGACGACGTCACCGTCGAGTCATTCGAGGCCGGCCAGAAGGTCAAGGTCTCCGGGGTCTCGATCGGCAAGGGCTTCCAGGGCGGGATCAAGCGTCACAACTTCAGCCGCGGCCCGGTCAGCCACGGCTCGCACAACGTGCGGGCCCCGGGCTCGATCGGCGCCAGCGCCTTCCCTGCCCGCGTCTTCAAAGGAATGAAGATGCCGGGCCAGATGGGCAACAAGCGCAAAACTCAGAAGGGCCTCGAAGTCGCCGACGTCGACGCCGAGCGCAACCTGCTGCTGATCAAGGGCTCGGTCCCTGGCTCCAAGAACGCCCTGGTGGAGGTGAGGACCGATGGCTAGCGCCAAAGCCGCGGTGCTCGGCAAGACGACGAAGGCGGACCTGCCCAAAGAGCTGTTCGCCGAGCCGTTCCACCAGTCGCTGGTCCATGAGACCGCCAGGGCCGACCTGGCGGCGCGGCGCAGCGGCAACGCCTCGACCCTGACCCGCGGCGAGGTCGCCTTCACCACCGCCAAGGCCTGGCGCCAGAAGGGGACCGGCCGCGCTCGCGCCGGCACCCTCGGCGTGCCCAACCGCTACGGCGGCGGCGTCGCTTTCGGCCCGAAGCCCCGTCACTACACGGTCAAGGTCAACCGCAAAGCGCGCCGCAAGGCGATGCGCGCGGCGCTCTCGGTGCACGCCGAGCGCGACTCGGTCGCGGTCCTCGACGCCAAGGCGTTCGACACCCCTTCGACCAAATCCGCCGCCGAGGCGCTGGCGAAATGGGGCGCGAAGCAGCCCTCGCTCCTCGTCCTCGACGCGGAGGAGACCGGCGCCCTGAAGAGCTTCCGCAACATCCCCCGGGTCCAGGTCGCCGAGGTCGGTGCGATCGGCGTCGCCGACGTGATCGGCGCCGCCTCGATCATCCTCTCCGAGTCCGCGCTGGAAAAGCTGAACGAGCGACTGGGCGGCAGCTGATGGACCCGCGCACCGTGATCATCCGCCCCGTCGTCTCCGAGAAGAGCTATGCCCTGATAGCAGAGGGCAAGTACACCTTCAGGGTCAACGACCGTGCCCACAAGACCCAGATCGCGCACTCCGTCGAACAGATCTTCGGCGTCGGCGTCGCCAAGGTGCGGGTCTCGCGGGTCAACCCGAAGCCGAAGAAACGCGGCCTCTCCCAGGGCCGGACCCGAGGCTGGAAGAAGGCGATCGTCCAGCTCGCCCCCGGTGAGCGGATCGAGCTGTTCGAGGGCGCGGAGACCGCGTAGAGCCATGGCCAACCGCAAAACGAAACCGACAAGCCCCGGCCGCCGCTTCGCCACCTACCCGCTGCGCGAGCCGCTGACCGTCGACGAGCCCGAGCGCAAGCTGACCGAAGGCCTGCGCAAGTCGGGCGGCCGCAACGTCAACGGCCGCGTCACCGCGCGCCACCGCGGCGGCGGCGCCAAGCGCCGTTACCGGAAGATCGACTTCAAGCGCCTCAAGGACGGGGTGCCGGCGAAGGTCGCGACGATCGAGTACGACCCGAATCGCACCTGCTACATCGCGCTGCTCCACTACGCGGACGGCGAGAAGCGCTACATCCTCGCCCCCGCCGGGCTCTCGGTCGGCGACGAGGTGCAGTCGGGCCCCGGCGCAGACATCACGCCCGGCAGCGCCCTGGCGCTCAGGGACATGCCGACCGGCACGATCGTCCACAACGTCGAGATGATCCCCGGCCAGGGCGGCAAGCTCGGCCGCGCCGCCGGCACCGCGATCCAGCTGGCGGCCAAGGAGGGCGACATGGTCACCCTGCGGCTGCCGTCGTCGGAGATGCGGCTGGTCCGCGCCGACTGCCGGGCGACGGTGGGCACGCTCTCCAACGCGGAGCACCAGAACATGAAGATCGGCAAGGCGGGCCGCAGCCGCCACAAGGGCATCCGGCCGCAGACCCGCGGCGTCGCGATGAACCCGGTCGACCACCCGCACGGCGGCGGCGAGGCCCATCACACCCCCGGCGGGCACCCGGTCACCCCGTGGGGCAAGCCGACGCTCGGCTACCGGACCCGCAAGAAGGGCAAGCAGTCCGACCGCTACATCGTGCGCGGCCGTCGCCGCGGAAAGAAGAAGAGGTAAGCCGTGGGCAGGTCGACCAAAAAGGGCCCGTGGGTCGAAGAGGCGCTGATGAAGCGGGTCAACGCGATGAACGACTCCGGCCAGAAACAGATGCTGAAGACCTGGTCGCGGACCTCGACGATCTTCCCGGAGATGGTCGGCCACACGATCGCCGTCCACGACGGGCGCAAGCACGTCCCCGTCTTCATCTCCGAGTCGATGGTCGGCCACAAGCTGGGTGAGTTCGCCCCGACCCGAACCTTCCGTGCCCACTCCGGCACGGGGAAGTCCGCTGAGTAGAGATGGCCGACGAGAAACAGAAAAAAGACGCGAAAAAAGCGGAGCCGAAAAAACCGGCTGCGAAAAAAGCCGCGAAAAAACCGGCTGCGAAAAAAGCGTCCGGCGAGAAAGCCGCGAAAAAAGCGCCCGCCAAAAAAACGCCTTCGAAAAAAGCTCCGGAGAAAAAAGCCGCTGCGAAAAAAGCCGAGCCGAAAAAAGCGGCACGGCCGAAAAAACCGGTGGCGATCGTCGTCCGCGCCAGCTCCCGCTACGTGCGGATCGCGCCCCGCAAGGCGCGCCTCATCGCCGACCAGGTGCGCGGCCTTCACATCGACAAGGCGCGCGCGCTGCTCCAGTTCTCGCCCCGCGGCGCCGCCCACGACATCGGCAAGCTGATCGAGTCGGCGGCGGCCAACGCGGAAAACAACCACGATCTCGTCGCCGACGAGATGCGGATCGCCGAGATCACCGTCGACGAAGGGCCCACCCTGAAGCGGTTCCGGCCCCGAGCGCTCGGCCGGGCGACACCGATCCACAAGCGAACCAGCCACATCGCCGTGGCGTTGAGCCCGGAAGAGGACTAGAGAAGACATGGGACAGAAGATCCATCCGACGGGCTTCCGCGTCGGCTACATCCACGACTGGAAGTCGAACTGGTTCGACGAGAAAAACTTCGCCGACGTCCTCTCCGAGGACCTCGAGATCCGCGACCACATCGTCGGCAAGCTCTCGCATGCCGGGCTCTCCGACATCACGATCGAGCGCCGCGGCGAGGTCACCGTGGACATCCACACGGCCCGCCCGGGCATCGTGATCGGCAAGTCGGGCAGCGAAGTGGACGCCCTGCGCAAGGACCTGCACAAGCTCACCGGCAAACCGGTCAAGGTCAACATCCGCGAGGTGAAGCGCCCCGAGCTCGACGCAAAGCTGGTCGCCCAGTCGATCGCCGAGCAGCTGCAGAACCGGGTCGCCTTCAGGCGGGCGATGAAACGCGCCCTGACCTCGGCGATGCGCTCGGGCGCCAAAGGCGTCCGGGTGCAGGTCTCCGGACGCCTCGGCGGCGCCGAGATGGCGCGGACCGAAGGCTATTCCGACGGCCGCGTCCCGCTGCACACGCTGCGCGCCGACATCGACTACGGCTTCTTCGAGGCGAAAACGACCACCGGCCGGATCGGCGTCAAATGCTGGATCAACAAGGGCGAGGTCATGCCCGAGGGCTTCCGCTCCGAGCAGGCGGGCGACGAGGCTCCTCCGACCGGCGGCGGACGCCCCGGCGGGGGACGGCCGCCGGGCGGCGATCGTGGCCCGGGCGGGCGCGGGGGAGGTCGCTAGCCATGCTGATGCCGAAGCGGGTCAAGCACCGCAAACAGATGCGCGGCCGGATGCGCGGCAACACCAAGGGCGGCAGCAGCGTCGCCTTCGGCGAGTACGGCCTCAAGGCGCTCGACCGCGGCTGGATCACGAACCGCCAGATCGAGGCCGCCCGTGTCGCGATGACCCGCAAGATCAAACGTGGCGGGAAGGTCTGGATCAACGTCTTCCCCGACAAGCCGTACACGAAAAAGCCGGCCGAGACCCGGATGGGCTCCGGCAAGGGCAACCCCGAGGGCTGGGTGGCCGTCGTCAAGCCGGGCAAAGTCATGTTCGAGCTGGCCGGCGTGCCCGAGGACTTGGCCAAAGAGGCGCTCCGCCTCGCCGGGCACAAGCTTCCCGTCCGCACCAAGTTCGTCGCGCGAGAGGGGGCCGAGTCCTGATGAAGGCGGGCGAGGTCCACAACCTCAAGGACGACGAGCTCGTGGCGAAGCTGATCGAGGCCAAGCAGGAGGCGTTCAACCTGCGCTTCCGGCACGCGACCGGCGAGCTCGAGAACACCGCCGGGATCGGCGCCTCGCGGCGCGATGTCGCAAGGCTGATGACGGTCGCCCGCCAGCGCGGGATCGACGTCGACAAAGAGCTGAGGAAATGATGGCGACGACGAGACGAAAAAAGACGAGACGACCGAGGAGGCTCCTCAGGACGAGGCGCCCGAGGCGGCGGTCGAGGAGACCCCTGTCGAGGAGGCCCCCGCAGAGGAGGCGCCCCCGGCCGACGACTCTGCAGACGATGCTCCCGCCGACGCTCCTGCTCCTGAGAAGGGTGGGTCTTCGGACGATCCGGACATGCCTTGGAAGGCCAAGCGGCGCCTCGAGCGCTCGCGCCGGCCGCACGAGCCGCAGCCGGCGCTCAGCCCCGAGGAGCGGGCCGCGAAACGGCTTGCGGACCGCAAGGCCGCCGCGGCGACGCGGCGCAAGACCCGGGCCGCCGCCAAGGCGAAGCACCAGCCGGGCACCGGCACGCCGGTCGCCCAGCCCGACCCCAACGCCGCCAAGGTGCGGCAGGGGATCGTCGTCTCCGACAAAGGCGAGAAATCGATCACGGTCCGGATCGACATCGTCCGGCGCCACCCCACTTACGAGAAGGTCGTCCGCCGCTCGCGCACGCTGCACGCGCACGACGAGGGCAACCAGGCGGGCGAGGGCGACGTGGTCCGGATCGTCGAGACGCGCCCGCTCTCGAAGACGAAGCGCTGGCGCCTGGTCGACGTGGTCGAGAAAGCGAAGTAGGGCAGCGACGTGATCCAGCAGGAGTCAAGACTCAAGGTCGCCGACAACTCGGGCGCCAGCGAGATCCTCTGCATCCGGGTCAAAGGCGGCTCCCACCGGCGCTACGCCGGTGTCGGCGACGTGATCACCGCGACCGTCAAACAGGCGAGCCCGCAGGGCGGCGTCCGCAAGGGCGAGGTCGTCCAGGCCGTCGTCGTGCGCACCCGCAAGCAGCTCGGCCGCTCCGACGGCACCTACATCGCCTTCGACGAGAACGCCGCGGTGCTGATCGACCCGGCCAGCAACAACCCGCGCGGGACCCGCATCTTCGGCCCGGTCGCCCGCGAGCTGCGCGATCGCAACTTCATGAAAATCGTCTCGCTCGCACCCGAGGTGCTCTGATCATGGGCCGGACGATGCGGATCAGGAACGACGACCAGGTGATCATCATCGGCGGCAAGGACGCCGGCAAGACCGGCCGGGTCGTCCCGCACCGAACCGAAAAAGCACCGCGTCTACGTCGAGGACCTCAACATCATCAAGCGCCACGAACGGCCGCGCTCGGTCAAAGACGCCTCGCGCGGCGGCGAGGTCGGCGGCATCGTCGAAAAGGAGGGGCCGATCCACGTCTCCAACGTGATGCTGCTCGACCCCAAAGACAACAAGCCGACCCGCGTCGGCGTGCGCCGCGACCAGGGCGGCAATCGCGAGCGCTTCGCCAAGCGCTCGGGAACGGCCTTCTGATGGAGGCGACCGCCACACAGACCCAGCCGGCGCCGCCGCCGCGCCTGCGCGAGCGCTACGAGGAGGAGGTGCTGCCCTCGCTGGTCAAGAAATTCAAGTACTCGACGCCGATGCAGGCCCCGACGCTGATCAAGATCACCCTCAACATGGGGGTCGGCGAGGCGAAGCAGGACAACAAGCTGCTCGAAGCCGCCCAGGAGCAGCTGGCGACGATCGCCGGCCAGCAGCCGAACGTGCGCCGCGCCCGCAAGTCGATCGCCTCCTTCAAGGTCCGCGAGGGGATGCCGGTCGGCGTCTCCGTCACCCTGCGCAGGGCGCGGATGTGGGAGTTCCTCGACCGCCTCTGCTCGATCGCGGTGCCCCGGATCCGCGACTTCCGCGGCCTCAACCCGCGCTCCTTCGACGGCCGCGGCAACTACTCGATGGGCGTCAAGGAGCAGCTGATCTTCCCGGAAATCGACTACGACTCGATCGACGAGGTCCGCGGTCTCGACATCACGATCACGACCACGGCACAGACGGACCTCGAGGCCTTCGAGCTGCTGCTCGCGCTCGGCATGCCATTCGCCCAGGACGGGCGGCCCGGCGGTGCCGACGAGGAGAAGCTGGCCGAGGAAGAGGAGGAGAAGCGCAAGGAGGAGGCCCGGCTCAAGGCCGAGGCCGAGGCGGCCGCGCTCGAGCAGCTCAAAGAGGAGAACCCCGAGGCCTATGCCAAGCCGGAGCCCGAAGAGGAGCGAGGCGAGGAGGGCGAAGCGGGCGACGACGGCGACGCGGACAGCTCGCCGGACGAGGAGAATCAGGACGATGGCTAAGACTTCCCAGAAGGTCCGACAGGGCCGCAAACCCAAGTTCAAGACCCGTGGCTACAGCCGCTGCCGGCGCTGCGGGCGCCCGCGCGCCTTTTACCGCAAGTTCGGCCTCTGCCGGATCTGCCTGCGCGAGGCGGCCCACGAGGGCTACGTCCCCGGCATGACGAAGTCGAGCTGGTGAGGGCGAGATGCAGACCGACCCGATAGCCGATTACCTGACCCGGATCCGCAATGCGATCGGCTCCGGCCATGACGAGGTGGAGATCCCCGCCTCGGGGCTGAAGCTGGAGATGTCCCGCATCCTCAAGGAGCAGGGCTACATCCGCGACTTCAACAAACAGCCCGCCAAGGTCGGCGAGGCGATCAGGATCCGCCTCAAGTACACCGAGGACCGCCAGCCGGTGATCCTCGGCCTGGAGCGGATCTCGCGCCCCGGCCGGCGCCGCTACGTCGACCACAAGCAGGTCCCGCGCGTGGACGGTGGAACCGGGACCGCGATCGTCAGCACCTCGGTCGGCGTGATGACCGGCCACGAGGCGAAGCAGAGGGGTGTCGGCGGCGAGGTAGTCGCGTACGTCTGGTGAGGCAGCGATGAGTCGAATCGGAAGAAAGCCAATCGAGTTGCCCGAGGCCGTCACGGTCGAGATCGCCCCTGGGCGGGTCGCCGTCAAGGGCCCGAAGGGCGAGCTCGACCAGCGCCTCTCGCCGGACATGAAGGTCGAGCAGGCCGAGAGCTCGGTCACCGTCGAGCGACCCACCGACCGCGGCGAGCACCGCGCCCTGCACGGCCTGACGCGCAGCCTGATCGCGAACATGGTCGAGGGCGTCACCAACGGCTTCGAGAAGAAACTGGAGATCCAGGGCGTCGGCTACAGGGCCCAGCTCAAGGGCAAGAACCTGGAGATGGCGCTCGGCTACTCGCACTCGGTCACGGTCGAGCCGCCCGAGGGCATCGAGTTCGAGGTCCCGCAGCCGACGGAGATCGTCGTCCGCGGGATCGACAAGCAGCTCGTCGGCCAGGTCGCAGCGGACATCCGCAAGCGCCGGCCCCCGGAGCCCTACAAGGGCAAGGGCATCCGCTACCGCGGCGAGCACGTCATGCGCAAGGTGGGTAAGCGCGCATGACCGTCGTCACCAAGCGCCAGGCGCGCCTGCGCCGCCGTCGCCGCGTCCGCGCCCGCATCATCGGCACGGCCGAGCGTCCTCGCCTCTCGGTCTACCGCTCCAATCGCGGCGTCTTCGCCCAGCTCATCGACGACGGCAAGGGCCACACGGTCGCTGCCGTCAACTGGATCGAGCCCGAGCTGCGCAAGCTGACCGCCAGCGAGCAGGCCAAGAAGGCCGGCGAACTGCTCGCCGAGCGCGGCAAGGCCGCCGGCGTCGAGAGCTGCGTCTTCGACCGCGGCGGCTACCAGTTCCACGGCAGGGTCAAGGCCCTCGCCGAAGGCGCCCGCGAGGGAGGGCTGCGCTTCTAACCGCTACGGTGAGCGACTCGCTATGAAGGGCATGGACATGACAAACGTGGAGACGGTGAGCCCCAGGGGCCTCGATCTCCAGGAGCGGGTGATCGAGATCAACCGCGTCGCCAAGGTGGTCAAGGGCGGCCGTCGCTTCTCGTTCACGGCGCTGGTCGCCGTCGGCGACGAGGAGGGCGTGGTCGGAATCGGCTACGGCAAGGCCCGCGAGGTCCCGCTTGCGATCCAGAAGGGCGTCGAGAACGCCCGCAAGAACCTGATCCGGGTGCCCAAATACGGGCAGACCCTGACCCACAAGATCATCGGCCGCTACGGCGCGGGGCACGTCGTCCTGCGCCCGGCCAGCCCCGGTACCGGCGTGATCGCCGGCGGCGGCGTGCGGGCGGTGCTCGAGCTCGGCGGCGTCCGCGACGTGCTGACCAAGAGCATCGGAACCCAGAACCCGATCAACCTCGTCAAGGCGACGATGGACGGGCTGATCCGGTTGCGGCGGCCTGAGGAGGTTGCTGAGCTGCGCGGGTTGACTGTCAGCCAGGTGCTTGGGGTTGCTCCCAAGGCCGAGAAGGTTGCGGCGACACTTACTGCTGACGGAGGCGCTTCGGCCGCCGCTGACGCGGCATCCGAGGGGCCTGCGGGCGGGGGCTCCGCCTCCGTTCTCGACCCCTCGGATACCGCGCCACCGGCGGAGGAGCCGACTGCCCCAGCGACTGAGGTTCCGGCCGCCGAGGCTGACGCACCGGCCGAGGAGCCGGCTGAGCAGGACGCGAAAGCCGAGGAGGCGAAAGCCCCGGCCAAGGAGACCGCTGAACAGCCGAAAGCCGAGGAGGCCGAGGCTCCCGCTGAGGAGGCGAGCGGCCCGGCCGACGCGCCTACTGAGGTGGAGGCGACCGAGCAGGCCGAGGCGGAGATTCCGGCCGCCCAGGAGGCCGCCGAGGAGGCTCCGGCCGCCGAGGAGGACAAGTCGTGAGCGCGGTCAAGATCCGCCAGGTCAGGTCGGCCAACGGGTCCAACCCGAGCCAGAAAGGCACTCTGAAGGCTCTCGGCCTCGGTCGCATCGGCAGGTCGGTCGAGCGCAAGGACTCGCCGCAGCTTCAGGGCCAGATCAAGGTCGTCTCCCACCTGGTCGAGGTCGACGATGGCTGAGAAAGCCGCGAAAGAGAAGGACAAAGCCGCCAAAGCCTCCGAGGAGAAGGAGGCGGCCCCCAGCGAGCGCTCGCAGGAGATCGGCCTCCACAACATCAGGCCGAAGCCCGGCTCCAAACGGCCGCGCAAGCGCGTCGGTCGCGGCGAGGGCAGCCGCGGCAAGACCTCCGGTCGCGGCCACAAGGGCTACGGCTCGCGCTCGGGCGCGAAGAAGAAGGCCGGCTACGAGGGCGGCCAGAACCCGATCCACATGCGGATGCGAAAGCTCCGCGGCCCGCACAAAAAGACGTCGATGCCGTTCGAGAACTTCCGCACCAAGACGCAGCCGGTCAACCTCGCCGACCTCGACGAGCGCTTCGACTCAGGCGCCGAGGTCAACCCCGACAGCCTCAGGGAGAAGGGCCTGGCGACCCGCAAGCTGCCGGTCAAGGTCCTCGCCCGCGGTGAGATCTCGAAGAAGCTCGACGTGCACGCTCACGGCTTCAGCGCCGCCGCCAAGGAGAAGATCGAGGCGGCAGGCGGCTCCTGCCACACTCTGGAGTCCTAATGATCAGGACCATCGCGAACGCATTCAGCGTCGCCGACATCCGCAAGAAGCTCGCCTTCACCGCGGCGATGCTGCTGCTCTACAGGCTCGGCGCCTACATCCCCTCGCCGGGGGTGGACATCGACGCCGTCAGGGAAGTCCAGGACAACTTCGGCGGCTCCAACATCCTCGGCTTCCTCAACCTCTTCTCGGGCGGCGGCCTCGAGCGCCTCTCGCTCTTCGCGCTGGGGATCATGCCCTACATCACGGCCTCGATCATCCTGCAGCTGCTGACCGTGGTCGTGCCCTCGCTGGAGAAACTCCAGAAAGAAGGCGAGGTGGGGCAGCAGAAGATCACCCAGTACACGCGCTACCTGACGGTCGGGCTCGCCTTCGGCCAGTCCTTCGGCTACGTCCTCCTCTTCCGGTCCTTCGGCGAACAGGCGGGCAGCGACAACCTCCTCGGCAGCCTCGCCGGCCCGAAAGTGCTGCTCATCGTGATCAGCCTCACCGCGGGCTGCACGCTGCTCATGTGGCTGGGCGAGCTGATCACCCAACGCGGCATCGGCAATGGGATCTCGTTGATGATCTTCGCCTCGATCGTCTCCGGCCTGCCCGGGGGGATCACGGCGTGGTGGACCAACCCGGACCAGGTCTTCGTCGTGATGATGCCCTTCATCGCGCTGGCGGTGATCGTCGCGATCGTCTTCGTCCAGGAGGGACAGCGGCGGATCCCCGTCCAGTACGCGAAACGGATGGTCGGCCGGAAAATGACCTCCGGCGGCTCGACCTACCTGCCGCTGCGGGTCAACATGGCCGGCGTCATCCCGGTCATCTTCGCCGCCTCGATCATGGCCTTCCCGCCGACGATCGGACAGCTCCTCAACACGCCCGCCGCGCTCGACTTCGCCGCCTTCTTCAGCCCCGACGGGTGGGCCTACGTGGTCGGCGAGGTGTTCTTCATCATCATCTTCACCTACTTCTACACGGCGGTCACCTTCAACCCCGTGGACCAGGCCGACAACCTGAAGAAATACGGCGGGTTCATCCCCGGGGTGCGCCCCGGTCGGCCGACCGCCGAGTACCTGGACCGCATCCTCTCGCGGCTGACCTTCCCGGGAGCGCTCTACCTGGGCGCGGTCGCGGCCCTTCCGACAATCCTGATCAGCCAGACCTCGGCGAACTTCTTCTTCGGCGGCACCTCGATCCTGATCGTGATCGGCGTCGCGCTGGACACTGTGAAGCAGCTCGAGGCGCAGCTGATGATGCGCAACTACGAGGGCTTCCTGAAATAGTCCGCGGATGCCCGAGCTGAATCTCGTCCTTCTAGGCCCTCCAGGCAGCGGCAAGGGAACGCAGGGCGAGCGGCTGCGCGAAGACCTGCGGCTGCCCTACTACGCGACGGGCGACATCCTGCGTGCCGCCGTGCGCGACGAGACCGAGCTGGGCCGCACCGCGAAGGAGTACATGGACCGCGGCGACCTGGTCCCGGACGAGGTGATCGTCGGCGTGATCGCCGACCGGGTCGACTCCGACGAGGCGGCCGACGGCTTCATCCTCGACGGCTTCCCCCGCACCGAGCCGCAGGCCGAGGCGCTGGCCGAGGAGCTGGAGAAGCTGGGACGGGGGCTGACCGCGGTGCTGCTGATCGACGTCAGCGACGACGAGGTCGTCCGCAGGCTGGGCGGGCGACAGCACCTGCGAGGAGAGCGGCCACGTCTTCCATTTCGAGTTCAACCCCCCCGAGCGGGAGGGGGTCTGCGACCTCGACGGAAGCGCGCTCACGGTCCGTGACGACGACAAGCCCGAGGTGATCCGCCACCGGCTCGAGCAGTACCACGGGAAGACGGAGCCGCTGATCGACTACTACGACCACAAGAGCCTGCTGCGGCGGATCGACGGGGCGGCGACTCCGGACGAGGTCGCGGCGGAGCTCGAGCGGACGCTGGCGACCCTGAGGCTCGAAGGCGACGAGGCCATCTAGAGCGTGTACAGGATGATCGTGCGCAAGACCCCTGAGCAGATCGACCAGATGGCGGTCGCGGGCGACATCCTCGTCCGCTGCCTGCAGATGCTCGCCGCCAAGGCGCGGCCCGGGGTGACGACGAAGCAGCTCGACACGACGGCCGAGAAATTCATCCGCTCCCAGGGGGCGACGCCCGCCTTCAAGGGCTACCGGGGCTTCCCGGGCTCGATCTGCGCCTCGCCCAACTCGATGGTGGTGCACGGCATCCCCGGCCCCTACGAGTGCCGCAAGGAAGACGTGCTCTCGATCGACGTCGGCGTCGTCAAGGACGGCTGGGTCGCCGATGCGGCGATGACCGTGCCGATCGGCCCGACCACGCCGGAGGCCGAGAAGCTGCTCGACGTGACCAGGGCCTCGCTCTTCGCCGGCGCCGAGCAGATGGTCCCCGGCAACCACGTCGGCGACGTCTCGGCGGCGATCCAGCGCACGGTCGAGGACGAGGGGCTCTCGATAATCCGCACCCTGGTCGGTCACGGCATCGGCCGGCAGATGCACGAGGACCCCCAGGTCCCGAACTTCGGCGAGCCCGGCAAGGGCCCCCTGATCGAGGAGGGGACGGTGCTGGCGATCGAGCCGATGGTCAACTTCGGCGGCCCGCAGGTCCGGATGGGCGACGACGGCTGGGCCGTCTACTCGGAGGACGGCTCGCTCGCCGCCCATTTCGAGTTCACGGTCGCGGCCACCGGCGACGGGCCGCGCATCCTCACCCCCTGGCACGAATAGGGACCGATGCCCGCACCGGCGGACCACGTGTTCGAGCCCGGGGACCAGCAGACCTGGTCCGCGGTCGACGATTACGTGTCCGACCTGCTGTCGCCCCACGACGAGGCCTTGGAGCAGGCGATTGCCAGTGCCGTCGAGGCCGGTCTGCCGGCGATCCAGGTCTCGCCGCCGCAGGGCAAGCTGCTCGCCCTCCTGGCCCGCTCGATCGGTGCCCGCACGGCGCTCGAGTTCGGCACGCTCGGCGGCTACAGCACGATCTGGATCGCCAGGGCGCTGCCGGCAGACGGGCGGCTGGTCACGCTCGAGGCCGATCCCACGTACGCGGAGGTGGCGCGGGCCAGCATCGAGCGCGCCGGGGTCGGCGACCGGGTCGAGGTCCGGGTCGGGCCCGCGCTCGAGACGCTGCCGCGGCTGGCGGAGGAGGGGGCGGGCCCGTTCGACCTCGTCTTCATCGACGCCGACAAGGTCAACACGCCGGAGTACTTCGCCTGGTCGCTGGACCGCACCCGCCCCGGCGGCCTGATCGTCGCCGACAACGTCGTCCGTGACGGCGCCCTGGTCGACGAGGCGAACGAGGACCCCGCGATCGCCGCCCAGCGTCGTTTCCACGAGATGCTCGCCGCCGAGGCGCGGGTCGACGCGACGACGATCCAGACCGTCGGCGGCAAGGGCTACGACGGCTTCACCCTCGCTTTGGTCGGGCCCTGATGCGGATCTCATCAAGTTCGCCAGGCATCGCATGGTCAACTTGATGCGATTTCTCCCGGTCGGCCTCGTGAACGCTGCCCTGCTATCTTTCCCGGTCGGCCCAAGTGGCCGTTTAGTTGCGCCTGCCGTCCGACTCCTGGGGCGTCGCGGGAGTCCTGTTTTCGATACGAATCCGGAGCGATGAAGGTCCGAGCTTCCGTAAAGCCGATGTGCGAAAAGTGCAAGATCATCCGCCGCAACGGCGCGGTGCTGGTGATCTGCCCGAATCCCCGCCACAAGCAGCGGCAGGGCTAGGGGCAGGCGACGATGGCACGCATCGCGGGAGTCAACATCCCGGTTCAACAAACGGGTCGAAATCGGCCTCACCTACGTCTACGGGATCGGCCAGTCGACCGCCCAGAAAATCCTCGCGAGACCAAGATCGACACGAGCACGCAGGTCAAGGACCTGACCGAGGACGAGGTCATCCGCCTGCGTGAAGCCGTCGAGCAGCACGAGGTCGAGGGCGACCTGCGCCGCGAGCGCTCGCAGAACGTCAAACGGCTGATGGAGATCGGCTCCTACCGCGGGCTGCGACACCGCCGCGGGCTTCCCGTCCGCGGACAGCGGACCAAGACCAACGCGCGCGGCCGCAAGGGCCCGCGCCGGATGAGCGTCGCCGGCAAGCGCAAGGCGCCGCAGAAATAGAGATTTAGATGGCCGCACCGAAAAAACCCGCGAAGGGGCGCTCACGGCGCCGTGTCAAAAAGAACGTCACCTACGGGCAGGCGCACATCAAGACTTCCTTCAACAACACGATCGTCACCCTGACCGACACCGAGGGCAATGTGATCGCCTGGGAGTCGGCCGGCTCGGCCGGGTTCAAAGGCTCGCGCAAGTCGACTCCGTTCGCCGCCCAGGTGACCGCCGACGCCGCCGCCAAGAAAGGCATGGAGCACGGGCTCGAGAAAGTCGAGGTCTTCGCCAAGGGCGCCGGCTCCGGCCGCGAGACCGCGATCCGCTCGCTGCAGGCCGCCGGGCTCGACGTGACCACGGTCAAGGACGTCTCCCCGCAGGCGCACAACGGCTGCCGCCCGAAAAAGCGGCGGAGGGTCTAGGCGCTAATGGCTCGCGACACCTCCCCCCAGTGCAAGCAGTGCCGCCGCGAGGGCCAGAAGCTCTTCCTCAAGGGTGAGCGCTGCTTCACCGACAAGTGCGGCGTCGAGCGGCGCTCCTACCCGCCCGGCGAGCATGGGCGCGGGCGCATGCGCCAGTCCGAGTACCGGGTGCAGCTGCGCGAGAAGCAGAAGACGCGCCGCTACTACCAGGTGCTGGAGAAACAGTTCCGCGCCTACTACGACAAGGCTTCGCGGCAGGACGGCGTCACCGGCGAGAACCTGCTGCGGCTGCTCGAGTCGCGGCTCGACAACGTGCTGGTCCGGCTCGGCTTCGCCGCCTCGCGGCGCCAGGCACGCCAGCTCGTCCGCCACGGGCACTGGATGGTCAACGGCCGCCGCGTCGACATCCCCTCCTACCAGGTGCGGCCCGAAGACGTGATCTCGATCAAGTCAGACTCGGCCGCCACCGACACGATCCGCCGGGCTACGGAGCTGGTCTCGACCGTTCCCGCCTGGCTGCAGGCCGATCACGACTCGCTCACCGCCAAGATCCTGCGTTACCCGGAGCGCGCCGAGATCTCGGCGCCGGTGCAGGAGCAGCTGATCGTCGAGCTGTACTCCAAGTAGTCCGGGCTTTCCATTTCCGAACACAACGAAGGAACTCATGACCACTGACTTCCAGGTCCCTCGCATCAGCTCAGAGAAGGTCGACGACCGTCGCGGCACCTTCACCATCGAGCCGCTCGACAAGGGGTTCGGCTACACATTCGGCAACAGCCTTCGCCGCGTCCTGCTCTCCTCGCTCGGCGGCGCCGCCATCACCAGCGTCCGCATCGAGGGGGTGGCGCACGAGTTCTCGAGCGTCCCCGGCGTCAAAGAGGACGTCACCGACATCATCCTCAACCTGAAGGATCTCGTCGTCCGCATGCACACCGACGCCGACGAGGTCGAGGCGCCGCTGGTCGCGACCGGGCCGGGTGAGATCAAGGCCAAGGACATCGACCTCCCCTCGGGAGTCGAGATCCTCAACCCGAACGCGCCGATCGCGACGCTCGAGAAAAAAACCAAACTCGAGGTCTACCTGACGATCGGCCGCGGCCGCGGCTACTCGCCCGCCGAAGAGAACAAGTCGGACGAGCAGCCGATCGGCGTGATTCCGATCGACTCGATCTTCTCGCCGATCCGGCGTTGCTCCTACGCGGTCGCCACCGCCCGCGTCGGGCAGCGGACCGACTTCGACAAACTGAGCCTCGATCTCGAGACCGACGGCTCGATCGAGCCGGCCGCCGCGCTGCGCGAGGCCTCCGAGATCCTGATCAAGAGCCTGGCGATCTTCACCGACGCCGAGCGGGTCGAGGAGCTGACCACCCGGGAGCCGGTCGCCGCGATGCCGGCCGACACGCTCTCCGGCGGTCCCGCCGGAGAAGGCGGCCCGAGCGCCAACGGCCTCGACGAGATCCTGATCGAGGAGCTCGAGCTGGGCGTGCGCTCGTACAACTGCCTGAAGCGGGCCGGCGTGCAGACCGTGGGCGACCTCGTCCGCAAGTCGCGCTCGGAGCTCAACGCGATCCCGAACTTCGGTCAGAAATCGATCGAGGAAGTGATCGAGACCCTGCACTCCCGCGGACTCGACCTCCAGCAGGACTGACGGACGACGGGAGCGGAGCGGACCGATGCGCCATCGCAAGAAGCGGAACAAGCTGAGCCGCGACTCCGCGCACCGTGAGGCCCTGCTCTCGAACCTCTCGAAGCAGCTGATCGAGCACGACCGGATCAAGACCAGCCAGGCGAAGGCCAAGGCCGTCAAGCCCGAGGTCGAGAAGCTGATCACGCTCGCCAAGCGCGGCGACCTGCACGCGCGCCGTCAGGCCCTGGCGACGCTGCACAACGACAAGTTCATCGTCCACAAGCTGTTCGAGGAAGTCGCGCCGCGCTACACCGAGCGGCCCGGCGGCTACACCCGGATCGTCAAGTTGGGCCCGAGGAAATCGGACTCGACCGAGATGGTCTATTTGGAGCTGGTCTAGTACCAGCTCCAAATAGCCTCAAACCGACATGTCCTCCGCTTCGCGTCCGGGCATGTCGGGTGGCGTTCTGTAGCTGACGGACTCGAGGTAGAGGCCGTGCGGGGGGGCGGTTTCGCCGGCCGCATCCCGGGGCGCCCCCTTCAACAGTCCCTCGAAGTCCTCGACCGTCCTGCGGCCACCCGCGACCTCGAGCATGGTGCCGACCAGGACGCGGACCATGCTGCGTATGAAGGCGTCGGCGGTGATCCGAAAGCGGCCGATTCCGCGAGCCGTCATTTGACCCCCTCCCGGGGGGTCGATTGACGGCTCGGCCCATGACCAGGCGGCGATCAGGACCTTGCGCTTGAAGTGGACGTGGTCGGTTTGGGTGCGGGTGAAGGCGGTGAAGTCGTGGGTGCCCGGCAATGCGGCCGCGCAGGCGTCGAGGGCGTCGCGATCGAGGCGGTGCGGCCACCAGAGGGCCCGGCCGCGCTCGAAGGGGGCGGGGGCGGGGCGGGCGAGGACCCGGTAGATGTAGGTGCGGGAGGTGGCGTCGCGGCGGGCGTCGAAGCCGTCCTCGACCGCGGCTGCGGCGGTCACCGCGAGATCGTCGGGGCCGACGCCGTTCACCCGCCGCGCCAGGTCGGGCGGCAGCTCGGCGGCGGTCTCGAAGCTGGCGACCTGGCCGAGGGCGTGGACGCCGGCGTCGGTGCGGCCGGCGACGGTCAGCCCGGCCGGCGCGCCAAGCACCGTCTCGAGGGCGGATTCGAGCTCGCCCTGGACGGTGCGCAGGCCCGGCTGCCTGGCCCATCCGGAGAAGGCCGAGCCGTCGTACTCGATGTCGAGCCGGACGCTCGCCACTCAGCCGCGGGGAAGCACGTCGACGGGTCCCTCGATCCAGACCCGCACGCGGTCCCCCGGATGCCAGGCCGGGAAGCCGAGCCGGCGGGCCCGCACCGTGCGGCCGGAGGGCAGCTGCAGCGAGAGCATCTGGTCGTGCCCGTAGAAGCTGCGTGAGACCACCTTCGCCTCGAGGCTGCCCTTGCGGTCGCCGGGCTCGACCGTGCCGACGGCGAGCGACTCGGGGCGGATCAGGACGTCGACCTCGCCGCGCAGGCCGTCGCGGTGTGAGACATGGCCCAGCTCGCACTCGACCCTGCCGTCGGCGGCGGCGGTGCCGGGCAGAACCTCGATCTCCCCCAGGAAGCCGGCGACCCAGCGGCTCGCCGGGCGCGAGTAGACCTCCTCGGGGGTTCCGACTTGCTCGACCCGGCCCTCGTTCATCACCGCGACCACGTCGGCGACGCTGAGCGCCTCCTCCTGGTCGTGGGTGACGAAGACCGAGGTCACGCCCTGCGCGCGGAGGATCTCGCGGACCTCGTCGCGCACCTTCTCGCGCAGGCCGGCGTCGAGGTTCGAGAAGGGCTCGTCGAGGAGGACCGCACGCGGCTCGGTGACGAGCGCCCGCGCGAGCGCCACCCGCTGCTGCTGGCCCCCGGAGAGCTCGTGCGGGTGGCGGTCGCCCAGGCCGCGCAGGCCGACGGTGGCGAGCATCTGCTCGACCCGCCCGGCGTCGGGTCTGCGCCCGAGGCCATAGCCGACATTTGAGGCGACGTCGAGGTGGGGGAAGAGCGCGTAGTCCTGGAACACCATCCCGATCCGGCGGCGCTCGGGCGGCAGCGAGCGCTGCGCGGTCGAGACCGTCTTGCCGTCGATCTCGACCTCGCCGCCGTCGGGGGTCTCCAGGCCCGCGATCAGGCGCAGGGTCGTCGTCTTGCCGCAGCCGCTGGGCCCGAGCAGGGCGCAGGTCGTCCCGGCCTCGATCTCGAGGTCGAGGCCGTCGACGGCGACGACGTCGCCGTAGGACTTGCTCAGGCCGCGCAGGCGCAACGCCGCGCCCCGGCCCTCGTTTTTGTCTGAAGTTGGCTCCACGGTGAGAAAAACTAAGATTAGGGGAACCTAACCGCCCCCGAGCCCACCCGACCCTCCAAACCCCATGCCCAACTTCCCCCGGCGGCCCCTGGCCGCAGCCACCCTGATCGCCGCGGCCCTCCTCCTGGCCGGCTGCGGCTTCGACACCTCCGACACCGGCGGCGGCTCGAACGAGCCCGAGACGGAGGGTGTGACCCTCTACTCGGGCCGGATCCCCGCTGCGATCGGCGGGGCCGTCGACGGCTACGAGGCGCGGGCCGACCGCGACGTGCAGGTTCGCTTCGCGGACACCGCCGACCTGGCGGCGACCCTGATCGAGGAGGGCGACGCCTCGCCCGCCGACGTCTTCTTCGCCCAGGAGCCGGGCGCGATCTCGGCGGTGGCCGAGGCCGGGCTGCTGGCGACGCTGCCCGCCGACGTCCTCGAGCTGGTGCAGCCGCGCTTCCGCGACCCGGAGGGGCGCTGGGTCGGCGTCACCGGTCGCGCCAGGGTGATCGCCTACGCCCGCGAGCGGGTCGGGCGCTCCGAGCTGCCGCCGTCCCCGTTCGGCCTCGTCGACCCGCGCTGGGAGGACAGGGTCGGGTGGTCGCCCGCCAGCTCCAGCATGCAGGAGTACGTGACCGCGCTCCGCGCCCGCTACGGCGACGACCGCACCCGCGAGTGGCTGGAGGGAATGGTCGACAACGGCGCCCAGGCCTACAAGGACAACGTCTCGATCCGCGACGCGATCGCGGCGGGCGAGATCGACGCCGGCCTGATCAACCACTACTACGTGGCCCAGGCGGTCGCCGAGGAGGGGCCCGACTACCCGGTCGCGGTCTACTTCCCGCCGGGCGGCCTCGGCTCCCTGATGCTGCTCACCTCGGTCGGCGTCCTCGACTCGAGCGACCGCAAGCCGGAAGCGTTCGAGTTCGTGCGCTCGCTGCTCTCGCCGCCCAGCCAGGGCTTCTTCACGAACAGCGCCAAGGAGTACCCGCTGGCCAGCGGCGTAGAGCCCGACCCGGCGCTCGAGGTCCCCCTCGCGAGTGTGCCGACGACCAGCGCCGAGCTGGTCGACCTCGGCGAGCTGCAGGCGACGATCGAGCTGATGCAGGAGAGCGGAGCGCTCTAGTGCCCGCGGCTCAACGCCGGGCGCCGGCCTGGCTCTCACTGGCCGGGATCCTCGTCGCCGCCTGCGCGGTGCTGCCCGCCGCCTACCTCTTCGTCGTCGTCGCCGGCGACCTCGGCGACGCGCTGGAGACCGCGTTCTCCTCGCGCACGCTGGCGGTCGTCCTGCGCACCGTGGCGCTGACCGTCTCGGTGACCGCCGCCGCGATCGCGATCGCGCTGCCGATCGCCTGGCTGACGGTGCGCACCGACCTCCCGGCCCGGCGGTTGTGGACGGTCCTCTGCACCCTTCCCCTGGTCATTCCGAGCTACGTCGGCGCCTATCTCTTCGTCGCCGCCCTCGGCCCGAACGGCATGCTCCAGGACGCCCTCGGCGTCGAGAGCCTGCCCTCGATCTACGGGTTCTTCGGCGCCTGGCTCGTGCTCACCCTCTTCACCTACCCGCTGGTGCTGATCCCCCTGCGCGGGGCGCTGCGGCGCATCGACCCCCAGCTCGAGGACGCGGCGCGGGCGATGGGCCGGCGGCCGCTGGATGTTTTCCGCAGCGTCGTCCTGCCGCAGCTCTGGCCCGTGCTGGCCGCCGGCGGGCTGCTCGTCGCGCTCTACGTCGTCAGCGACTTCGGGGCGGTCTCGCTGCTGCGATTCGACTCCTTCACCCGGGAGATCTACGTCGCCTACAGGTCGAGCTTCGACCGCACGGCCGCCGCCAGCCTCGGCGCCGTTCTGGTGATCCTGATGCTCGGCATGCTGCTGCTCAGCTCGCGGCTGCGCTCCTCGAAGGTCGTCTACCGCCTCGGCCCGGGGGCCCTGCGGCCGGCGCGGCCGTACCCGCTCGGGCGCTGGCGCTGGCCGGCGCTGGCCTTCTGCGCGACGGTCGTCGCGATCGCCTTCGTGCTGCCGGTCGGGGTCCTCCTCTACTGGGCCAGCGAGGGCGTCGCGAGCGGGGCGACCTCATGGCAGCGGGCGGCGGCGCTGAGCGGCAACTCGTTCCTGATCTCGGCCGGCGCGGCGGCCTTCGGCGCGCTCGCCGCCCTCGTCGTCGCCGCCCTCGTCGCCCGCTATCCAAGCGTGGCTTCTCGCGCTGTCGAGCGCGCCTCGCACGCCGGCTACGCCCTGCCTGGGATCCTCGTCGCGCTCGCCCTCGTCTTCTTCGCGACGCGCCTGGCGCCGCCGCTCTACCAGACCACCGGGCTGCTCATCTTCGGGGTCACGATCCACTACCTGCCGCTCGGGATCGCCCCGATCGTCGCCTCGCTCCTGCTGGTCTCCCCGCGCGTCGAAGAGGCCGCGCGCGGCCTCGGGCGCGGTCGCGCCAAGGTCTTCAGGACGGTGACGGCCCCGCTCGCGCGCGGCGGCCTGCTCGCCGGCGCGGCGCTGATCTTCCTGCACGCGATGAAGGAGCTGCCGGCGACACTGATCCTCGCCCCGATCGGGTTCGAGACGCTGGCGACCGACATCTGGACCCAGACCAGCTTCGGCTTCTACGAGGCGAGCGCAATTCCCGCGCTGCTCCTGCTCGCGGTCGCCGCGGCGCCCGTCTACCTGCTCAGCGAGCGCGGCGCCACGGTCCCCTGAGCCCGGTGCGCTCGCCGCTGCGGATCGCCGTCGGCCTCGCCCTCTCGCTGGCGGCGCTCTCGCTCGCGCTGCCCTACGACCCCGTCTACGACCCCTGGGCGTGGCTGGTCTGGGGCCGCGAAGCCGCCGGCCTCGACCTGAGCACCGCCGCCGGCCCGTCCTGGAAGCCGCTGCCGGTGCTGGTCGACGCGCCGCTCTCGCTGCTCGGCGACGGCGCGCCGAGCGCCTGGCTCCTCGTCAGTCGCAGCGGCTGGCTGCTGGCGCCGGTCCTCGCCGGCTGGCTGGCGGCGCTGCTGGCGGGGCCGGAGGCGGGACGCTGGCGCTGGCCGGCGGCGGCGCTCGCCGGCGCCTCGGTCGCCCTCACCTGGGACGCCTTCACGCCGCCGCTCCGGCAGTTCAGCGGCGGCCTCTCCGAGCCCCTGGCGGTCAGCTTCGTGCTGGGGGCGATCCTCGCGGCGCTCGCCCGGCGCCCGGCCCTCACCCTCTGGCTCGGCGTCGGAGCCGCCCTGCTGCGTCCGGAGGCCTGGCCCTTTCTCGCCGTCTGGGCGGCGCTGGAGCTGCGGCGCAGCCCGGCGCTGCGCCGCCAGGCGATCGCGGCGGGGGCGCTCGTCCTCGCCGCCTGGTTCGTGCCCGACCTGGTCGGATCCGGCAACCCGCTCGAGGGGTCGGACACGGCGCGCCGCGGCGGCGTCGAGCTCGGGGAGTTGCTCGAGGTGTCGGGCCGAGCGCTGGCGGCGCCGCTCGCCGCCCTCTGGCTCGGCGTTCTCCTGCTGCTGCCCGAGTGCAGGCGGGAGCCTCGCGGCGCGGCGGCCATCCTGCTCGCCGGCGCGGCCGCCTGGGTCGCGGTGGTGGCGGCGATGGCGGTGGTCGGCTTCGCCGGCCTGCCGCGCTTCCTCGCCCCGGCGACCGCGGTCCTCTCGGTGCTCGGCGCCGCCGGGCTGGCCCGCGCCGGAGCCGCGGCGTTCGGCGCCCCGCGCCGGCGCGCCCTCGCCGCTCTGGTCGCCGCCGCGCTCCTCGCCGCCTGCGTCGGCGTCGGGCTGCGGGTGGGGGAGGTGCCCGGCAACGTCGAGACGGTGCGCGCGCAGGCGGACTCGATCGACCGGCTCTTCTCGCTCGCCGACCGGGTCGGTCGCGAGCGCCTGCTCTCCTGCGGCGGGCGCGTGCGGATCACCGAGCTGCTCGGGCAGACGGCGCTCGCCTGGAAGCTGGAGACGCCGATCGAGAACGTGCGGGCCCTGCGCCGTCCGCGCCACGGGGTCGTGCTGAGCACGGAGCCCCTGGGGCGGGGGGTCGAGATCGACCGCGTCGGCCAGTGGCGGGCGACGCGGCTTCCCTGCTAGATGGTGGGCTCCTCGACCAGCGGCCGCGCCATCGCCGGGGTCTCCGGCGCCGCCCGGTAGGGCTGCTCCTCGGGCTCGAGCCGCTCGTGGTAGACGCTGTCGGCGTTGACCGCCCAGATGTCGTGGCCGGCGCCGTCGCAGTGGTTCTCGACCGCCCGCATCGCGGTCAGCATCGAGTGGTCGGAGTTGTTGTATCGATGGAGGCCGTTGCGACCGATCTGCTGCAGGTTGGCGATCCCGTCGAGCCAGCCGCGCATCCTGCCGACGCGGGCCGCGTACTCGGCGTCGTAGATCGGATAGGCCTTCGGCACCCGGATCACGTGGCCCTCGCGGAAGCGCCCCGCCGGGACCAGGCCGAGCCCGTCCGCCTCCTCGCGGGCCAGCGCCACGAGCTCGGCGTCGCCGGCCCCCCAGAGCTCGTCGCCCTCGAAGCAGAAGTACTCGAGGCCGATGCAGGAGCGACCGGGGCGGGCGCTCATCCAGGGGCTCCAGGCGCGGTAGTTCTGGATCCTGCCGACGCGGACCCCCGGCTCGTGGACGTAGACCCAGTTGTCGGGGAAGGGAGGCTCGCCGTCGATCACCAGGGCGACGGTGAGGAAGTCGCGGTAGCGAAGCCCGCCGGCGGCCTCGGCGACCGCGGCCGGGGCCTCGCCGCCGGCCATCCCGGCGAGCGCCCGCAGCGGCGCCGAGGAGATCGCGGCGCCGACCTCCACCCGCTCGCCGCCGGCGACGATCGCGGCGACCCGGTCGCCGTCGAGCTCGAGCGAGTCGACCGGGGCCTCAAGGCGCAGCTCGCCGCCCGCGGCGACGATGCGGCGCGCCATCTCCTCCCACATCTGCCCGGGGCCGAGGCGGGGGTAGCGGAACTCCTCGATCAGGCTTTTCGGGGTCTCGCCGCCGCGGCGCGGCAGGGAGGCGCGGGCGGCGCTCATCAGCGAGAGGCCGGCGATCCGCTGCGCAGCCCACTCGGCGCGCAGCTGGTCGGTCCCGACCCCCCAGACCTTTTCGGTGTAGGACTTGAAGAAGAGCTCGAAGAGGCGGCGGCCGAAGCGGGCGGTCACCCAGTCCTCGAAGCTGGCCTCCTCGCCGCCCCGGCGGGCCCTTGCCGCCGCGTAGGAGGCGACGCAGCGGGCCAGCTCGAGCGGCCCGACCTTGGCGACGACGTCGGCCGCGCGCAGCGGGTAGTCGAGGAAGCGCCCCCGCCAGTAGATCCGCGAGAGTCGCGGCCGGAGCAGCATCTCGGGCCCGAGCAGCTCCTCCCACAGGGCCTCGACCTCGGCGCTCTTGGTGAAGAACCGATGGCCGCCGAGGTCGAAGCGATGGTCGCCGCGCACCACCGTCTGCGCCAGGCCGCCGATCGCGCCGGTCGCCTCGAAGACGACGACCCGACGCCCGCGGCGGGCGAGCAGGTAGGCGGCGGTCAGGCCCGCCGGGCCGGCGCCGATCACGCCGACCGGGGCCGCGCCCTCTGTTCCCGCCTCCGTCATCAGGGCAAAGATGCTATTAGGTATCCCTAATGCCCGCGTCCGACGGCCCCAGCGGCCGGCCCAGCCCGCGCCTGGTCGTCGTGATCCCCGCCGGGGACGCGCCGCCCACCCTCGACCGCTGCCTCGCGGCGCTCGCCGCCGGCGACCGCCGCCCGGACGAGGTGATCGTCCAGACCGAGCCCGCCGGGGCCGGGCCGGCGGAGCTGCGCAACGCCGGCGCCCGCCTCGCCGAGGCCGATCTGATCGCCTTCGTCGACTCCGATGTCGAGGTGAGGCCCGACGCGCTGGCCCTGGTCGAGCGCCACTTCGTCGAGGATGCGGGCCTCGACGCCGTCTTCGGCTCCTACGACGACGAGCCCGATGCCCCGGGCGTGACCTCGCGCTTCCGCAACCTGCTCCATCACCACGTCCACACCGAGGCGGCGGGGCCGGCGGCGACTTTCTGGGCCGGGCTGGGGGCGGTCCGCAGCGAGGCGTTCGCGGCGGTCGGAGGGTTCGACGCGCGGCGCTTCCCGAAGGCGAGCATCGAGGACATCGAGCTCGGCATGCGGATGAGGCGCGGCGGCGCGCGGCTCCTGATCGACCCTCGGATTCGCGGCCGCCATCTGAAGGCCTGGACGCCGCTGACGATGGTTCGCACCGACTTCTCGCGGCGGGGGGTCCCCTGGGTCAGGCTGCTCCTGCGCGACGGCGGCGACATCGGGACCCTCAACCTGGGCTGGCGCCACCGCGCCAGCGCGCTCGCGAGCGTCCTCGTCGCGGCCGCCGTCCTGGGCCGCCGCCCCCGGCTGGCGGCCGGGTCGCTGGCCGCCGTGCTCGTCCTCAACCGCAGGCTCTACCGGCTGCTCGCCAGGCGCGGCGGCGCGCCCCTGCTGCTCGGCGGGGTCGCCCTCCACATCGCCCACCAGCTGACCGCCGTCGCGGCCCTTCTCGCGGGCGCCCTCGCCCACCTGGCCGGCGGGAGACGGCGGTGAGCCGGCCCCGCCTGCGGCTGGGCCTGGTCGGCTGCGGGCGGATCGCCGAGCGCGGCTACGCCACGGCGCTCGAGGGCCTCGACGCGATCGAAGTCGCCGCCGTCGCCGACCCCGATCGCGACCGTGCCGCGCGGCTCGCCGAGCGCTTCGGGGGCGCCGTGAGCCATCCGGGCGCCGAGGAGCTGGTCGCGGCGGGCGGCATCGACGGCCTGATCGTCGCCGCCCCAGCGGCGCTCCACCTGCCGGTTGCGCGGCTGGCGGCCGCGGCCGGGCTCCCCAGCCTGGTCGAGAAGCCGCCCGCCCCCGACCTCGCAGGCGCCACGGCGATGGCCGAGCTGGCGACACCGCCCGCCGTCGGGTTCAATCGCCGCTTCCTGCAGGGCGACGCGATCATTGCCGGCCTTCCCGCCGACGTCTGGCTCGACCTCGACCTCGAGCTCCGCTTCCGCCGCGACGGCTGGGGCGCGCACGAGAGCCGCGACGAGGCGCTGCTCGACGCCGGCACCCACCTGATCGACCTTGCCTGCTTCCTGACCCGGTCCGACCCGATCGCGGTGCGCGACGCGACTCTCGACCAGGAGCGGGCATCCCTCTCGCTGGAGCTGGCCCGGGGGAGGGCCCGCCTGCGCTGTGCCACCGACGCGGGCTACCGCGAGCGGGTCGTGGTTCGCGACAGCGGCGGCCGTGTCGTCGCCTCCCACGCTCTGGGAGGCGTGCGCACCCGCCTCGCCCGCCTGGGGGGCGCACCCGACCCGCTGGCCCTCTCCCTGCGCCGGCAGCTCGAGGCATTCGCGGCGTTCGCCGCCGGCGCCGGGCCTGGCGCCCTGGCAGGGGCCGGCGACGGCATGCGCGCGATGGCCGCGGTCGAGGCGGCGAGACGCTCGGCGGAGCTGGGCGGCGCCGAGGTCACGGTCGGGCCGGCGCCCGCCCCGGCGGCGGAGCGATGATCGCCGTCCTCCAGTTCGACGCGGTCAGCGCCGGCCTGATGGGGCGGCTCGGCTCGGAGGGCCGGCTGCCCAACCTCGAAGCGCTGGCGGCCCGGGGGACGCGCCTCGAGCTGGACGGCCCGGCGGCGCACTTCCCCGCCAGCGCCTACCAGGACCTCTACCGGGGAGTGGAGGTCGGCGACCACGGCCTCTTCTACCCCTTCCAGTGGTCGGCGGGCCGTCAGGCGATCCGCCTCGCGGCGGAGTTCCAGGCGCCGCCCGCGATCTGGGAGCGGCTCGCCGCCGCCGGTCGGTCGACCCTCGCGATCGACCCCTACGAGTGCCACGCGCCGCGGGTGGCCGACGGGGTGCTGGTCAGCGGCTGGGGCATGCGCGAGCGGGTGGTGCTCGAGCGCTGGTCGCATCCGACCGGCGCCGAACGGCCCCTGCGCCGCCGGCACGGGAGGCCGCCCGACGTCACCGAGGTCTTCGGCGCCCAGCGCCCCGCCGAGCTCCTCCGCCTTCGCGAGCGCTTCCTCGCCGCCCCCGCCCGGGTCGCCGACGCCGCGATCGAGCAGCTCGGCGAGCGCAGCTTCGACCTCGCCTGGCTCACCTTCGCCGCCCCCCACCTCGCCGGGCACCGGCTCTGGGAGGTCCCGCCCTACGTCGAGGGCCTCGCGGCGGGGGATCGCGAGCTCCTCGACGCGGCCCTCGCCGACGTCTACGCCGAGGTCGACACGCAGGTCGGCCGGGTGCTCGCCGCCCTTCCGGAGGACGCCGACGTGATCGTCTGTTCGGTGCTCGGCATGGACGTCAACACGAGCCGGGCCGACCTCCTGCCCGGGATGCTCTCCGCGGTGCTCGGCGGCGGGACCGGGGAGGACGACGAGGAGGATTCGGACTCGGGCGCGATTTGGCGGCTGCGGGGGGCGCTCTCGGGACGGCTGCGCGGCGCGGTGGCGGGGGCGATGCCCGATCGCATGGCGCTGGAGCTGACCGCGCGCCTCGAGCTGCGCGGAATCGACTGGTCCCGCACCCGCGCCTTCGCGCACCCCGCCGACAACCAGGGTTACGTGCGGCTCAACCTGAGGGGGCGGGAGAGCGACGGCATCGTCGACCCCGCCGCCGCGGATGAGCTGGCCGCCGAGATCGCCGCCGGCCTGCGCGACTTCCGCGACCCCGACGGCGAGCCGGCGGTTGCATCCGTCGACACGGTCCGCGGGCGCTGGAGCGGGGAGGCGGCTGACCGCCTCCCCGACCTCGTCGTCGGCTGGAGGCCGACCTCCTCGATCTCGCTCGACTCGGTGCGCTCCGAGCGGTTCGGGGTCGTGCGCCGCCAGGGCTACGGCAGCGGCCGCACCGGCAACCACACCGACGGCGACGCCTGGGCGGTGCTGGCGCCGGCCTCCTCGCGCCTGCGCGACCCGTCGCGGCCGGCACGCATCGTCGACATAGCCGCCACGGTCGCCGCCCATTGCGGCGTCGAGGACGCCGGCCTCGCCGGCGAGCCGCTGCTCGAGCGCTAGGGCGGGGAGGGGGAGGTGCCCCTCCCCCTCTCGGCCAGGACTCCGGCTGCGGTCGCCAGCTGCGCCGCGAGCACCAGAGAACCCACGGTCGGGCCGCGGGAGAAGCCGGCGCGCAGGAGGCCGGCGTAGAAGCTCGGCGGTCCGGGGCGACGATCGCCGCTGCCCGCCCGATAGCGGGCGGCGCCGCGGCCGTAGCGGAACTGCTGCCGCAGGAAGGACCGCGTGTCCAGCTCCGGACGGTGGACGACGACTGCGTCGCCGACGAAGAGCGGCCCGCGGCCGAGCGCCGCGGCCCGCGCGGCCCAGTCGCGATCCTCGCCCGCCGCACCGGGATACCCCTCGTCGAAGGGAAGCTCGAGGAGGAGCTCGCGCGCCGCGGCGAGGTTGCAGGTCGGCGCGAAGCCCGGGGAGGGGGAGCCGCGCGCGGCCCCGGCGCGCTGGAGATGGTCGACGATCGCCTGCCAGGCGCGGTCGGGGGCGCCGGCCCCGGGCGCCGCCTCGGTGCGGCCGGCGGATGCCGGCCCCCCCGCGCGGATCGGCGCCGCCAGCGCCGCCGCCCAGCCGGGGCGCGGCTCGCAGTCGTCGTCGGTGAAGCAGACGGAGCTTCCCTGAGCGGCGGCGACGCCGGCGTTGCGGGCCGCCGCCGGCCCGGCGCCCTCGAGCCTGACCAGCCGCGCCCCCGCCGCGCCCGCCAGTTGCGCGACGCGGTCGCCGTCGACGGAGCCGTCGTCGACGACCAAGACCTCGTCCCCCTGCCCGCGCAATGCCGCCAGGCAGCGTCCGAGCGCGTCGGGGCGGTCGCGGGTGGGAACGACGATCGAGACTGTCACGCCGCCTAGAATCGCTGATGTGAGGGTCCTCTTGACCAACGACGACGGAATCTCGGCCCCCGGCCTGCAGGCGGCACGCCGCGCGCTGCGGGAGATCGACGGGCTCGAGCTCGACGTGATCGCCCCCGACTCGAACCGCAGCGCCACCGCCCGCAGCATCACCACGCGCTCGCCGCTGACGGTCGAGGAGGTCGAGTTCGGCGACGGCGACGTCGGCTACGCGACCGACGGCACGCCGGTCGACTGCGTCCGCTTCGCCGAGCTCGGCCTGGTCGGCGGCCGCCCCGACCTGATCGTCTCCGGGATCAACCACGGCGCCAACCTCGGCGACGACATCACCTACTCGGGCACGGTCGCCGCGGCCTTCGAGGGGATCATCCTCGGGATCCCTGCGGTGGCCCTCTCCCAGCAGTCCTCGGGCGGGGGCATGGGCTACGTCAGCGGCCGGTTCGACTTCGAGGTCGCCGCCTCCTTCACGGCCGAGCTCGTCCGCCGCCTGAGCGGCGAGTCGATGCCGGAGGCGACGCTGATCAACGTCAACTGCCCGGCCGGGGAGCCCGAGGGGATCGAGGTGACCAGGCTCGGCAAACGCATCTACAACGACGAGCTGAAGCTGGTCGGCGAGGACTCCGATCGCCGCCGCCGCTACGAGATCTACGGCTGGAAGCCGGGCTACGAGGAGATCGACGGCACCGACCTCTACGCCGTCGCCCGCAAGCGGATCTCCGTGACGCCGATCCACTTCGACCTCACCGATCACGGCGGCATCGACAGCCTGCGGGGCTGGGGGTTCGAGGACATGCTCGCCTCCAGCGTCCCCTCGGCGTGAGCAGGGCGAGCGACGAGGAGCGGGCGGCGGAGCTCCGCCGCGAGCTGGAGCGGCACAACCGCCGTTACTACGTCCTCGACGAACCGGAGGTCGGCGACGACGCCTACGACGAGCTGCTCGACGAGCTGCGCGCGATCGAGGCCGACAACCCCGACCTGCGCACCCCGGACTCGCCGACCCAGCGGGTCGGCGCCCCGCCCCTCGACCGCTTCGAGCAGGTCGAGCACGCGGAGCCGATGCTCTCGCTCGGCAACGCCCGCAACGAGGAGGAGCTGCGCGCCTGGGAGAACAGGATCCGCAACCACCTCAAACGCCTCGACATCACCGCCTCGGAGTTCAGCTACACGACCGAGCCGAAGATCGACGGCCTCGCGATCTCCCTCACCTACCGCGACGGCGTCTTCGTGCGCGGCGCGACCCGCGGCGACGGGCGCGTCGGCGAGGACGTCACCCAGAACCTGCGCACGATCGGCTCGATCCCGCTGCGCATCGACGACGCTCCGGCGCTGGTCGAGGTGCGGGGCGAGGTCTACCTGCCGATCGCCGCCTTCAAAGAGCTCAACGAGCGCCGCGCCGAGGCGGGGGAGCCGACCTTCGCCAACCCGCGCAACTCGGCGGCCGGCTCGATCCGCCAGCTCGACCCGAAGCTCGCCGCGGAAAGGCCCCTCTCGGTCTGGTGCTACGGGATCGGGGCCGTGCAGGGGCTCGACCTCCCGACCCACTCGGCGGAGATCGAGTGGCTCGCCGAGCGCGGTTTCAAGGTGAATCCCGACAGCGGCCACCACGAGGGCGTCGAGGGGGTCGTGAAGCGCTGTCACCGGTGGGAGGAGCGGCGTGAGCAGCTCGACTACGAGATCGACGGCGTCGTCGTCAAGGTCGACGAGCGGGCGCTGTGGCGGGAGCTGGGCGTGGTCGGGCGCGAGCCGCGCTGGGCGATCGCCTGGAAGTTCCCGCCGACGACGGCGACGACGAAGCTGCTCGACGTGGTCTGGAACGTCGGCCGGACCGGCCACCTGGTCCCCTTCGCGATGCTGGAGCCGGTCCACGTCGGCGGCGTCACCGTGACCACCGCGACCCTCCACAACGAGGAGGACCTCGCCCGCAAGGACGTGCGGGTCGGCGACGAGGTCGTGGTCATGCGGGCGGGCGACGTCATCCCCCAGGTGGTCTCGCCGCTGACCCAGAAGCGCAAGAAGGGGGCGCGTCGACCGAAGCCGCCGAAGAAATGCCCCGCCTGCGGGACTCCGACCGAAAAGCCCGAGGAAGCCGTCTTCACGATCTGCCCCAACCGCGCCGGCTGCCCCGGCCAGTCCTTCCAGCACGTCAAACACTTCGTCAGCAAGGGGGCGATGGACATCGAGGGGCTGGGCGAAAAGCAGGCGACTCGCTTCCGTCAGGAGGGGCTGATCGAGGACGTCGCCGACATCTACGACCTCGCCGAGGAGCGGCTCGCCGGGCTCGAGGGCTTCGGCGAGATCTCCGCCCGCAACCTCGTCGCGGCGATCGAGGCCTCGAAGTCGCGTCCCTTCAAACGCGTCCTCTACGCCCTCGGGCT
>CAWGHD010000002.1:0-2668405 GCA_963822295.1 uncultured Solirubrobacterales bacterium
TCGGGTTCGCCGCGCGTGTTGTGCGTTCGCATCACGTACCTCGGCGAGCTGGGCTACGAGTTGTACGTTCCCGCCGAACAGGCCGCCCACGTGTACGACCGGCTCATCGAAGCGGGCGCGCAGTTCGGGCTCCGTCACGCCGGGCTGAAGGCGCTGGCGAGCCTTCGCATGGAGAAGGGCTACCGCGACTACGGCCACGACATCGACAACACCGACACCGTCCTCGAGGCCGGCCTCGGGTTCGCCGTGGCGGTCGACAAGCCGGGCGGCTTCATCGGACGCGACGCCGTGGCCGCCGCCCGCGCGGCTGGCCCGCCGACGCGCCAGGTGGTCCATCCTCGTCACCGACCCTGATCCGCTGATGTTCCACGCCGAGATCGTGCGCAACGGGCGCGCCGTGGGCTACGTGCGGGCTGGCTCGTACGGCCACACGCTCGGCGGTGCCGTCGGCCTGGCGATGGTCGAGGCCGGCGAGCCTGTCACCGCGTCCTACCTCGACTCGGGCACGTGGAGCGTCGAGATCAATGGCCGCGAGTACCCCGCCCAGGGCGTCGTCGTCACCGCTGTACGACCCGACCAACGAGCGCATCAGGAGCTGACCATGTGGCGCTCGACGGACGGCCAGCCGGCGGTGCTGCCGAAGATCGCCTACGGGCGCGGGAGCCGGTTGTACGACGTGACCGGCAAGGAGTACATCGACGGCTCCGGTGGCCCGGCGGTGTACTGCCTTGGCCACGCCCACCCCGAGGTCAACGACGCCATCAAGCGCCAACTCGACGCCGTCGCCCACGCCTACCGCTACAACTTCGCAAGCGATCCGATGGACACGCTGACCGAGCTCGTCGCCCGCCGCCGCATCCGGATGATCTTCACGACGGGTGGATCCGAGGCCGTCGATCGGCATTGGACAGGTCGCCCTCCATTATCACTACGCCTCCGGCACCCCGACCGCGTCAGCGCTTCATCGCCCGTGAGCGTTCGTGGCACGGCAACACGCTCGGCGCGCTGTCGGTGTCGCACTTCAAGGAGCGCCGGGCGCCGTACGAAGGCGCCCTCGTGCCTGCGTCGCACCTGTCGGCAGTCAATCCCTATCGCCCGCCGCTGGGCGTCGCTGCCGACGATGCGCCACGTGTGCCGACGAGTTGGGCCGTGAGATCGTCCGCCTGGGCGCGGAGAACGTAGCGGCGTTCGTGTTCGAACCCGTCGTAGGCGCCGCTGGTGGATCGTCCCGCTCCACCCGGCTACACGCGGATGGTGCGGGAGATCTGCGACCGCCACGGCGTGTTGATGATCGCCGACGAGGTGATGTGCGGCACGGGACGGTGCGGTACGTGGCGGGCGCTCGAGCACGACGGTGTCACGCCCGACGTGATGGCCGTCGCCAAAGGTCTTGGCGGCGACTACGTGCCGCTCGGTGCGACGCTCTACCACGACAAGATCGCCGCCGTGCTCGACGGGGTCGGCGGACCGCAGACCGGTCACACGTTCACGGGCCACACGCTCGCCTACGCGGCCGGGTTCGCCGTCCAGCGCATCGTCGAGCGCGACCAGCTCGTCGAGCGGGTACGGGCCGACGGGCCGCGGCTGAAGCAGTTGATCGCCGACCGCTTCGCCGATGTCGAACGCGTCGGCGACGTCCGCGGCCGCGGCTTCTTCGTCGGTCTCGAGCTCGTCGCCGACCCGGCCACGAAGAAGCATCCGGCCGCGGCCGAGGTCCACCTGCTCGTCCGCCGGCACACGCTCGACAACGGGCTCATCTGCTATCCGTCGGGCGGCAACGTCGACGGCATCAACGGAGACACGGTCATCATCGCCCCGCCGTTCAACGCGACCGACGCCGAGATCGAGGAGATCGTCGACAAGCTCGACCGATCGGTCCACGCCGCATTGGCAGACGTGACGATCACCGCAGCGCGTTGATCCCGACATCGACCGCCCGACGTGCAACGTCCGCGTCGACCAGCGCCGCGCCGCTCGCCTATCGTCGGGCCGTGCTTCGAACCCCTCTTCGACTTCTCTCAGTTCTTCCACGTCGGGATCCGCGTGCCCGACATCGAGAAGGCAATGGCCGAGATCGGCCCGGCGATGGGCGTGACGTGGACCGCGGTGCAGGATCGCCAGATGTCGGTGTGGCTCCCCGACGAGGGCCAGGTGACCAAGCACGTCATCCTCACCTACTCGGCCGAAGGTCCGGTCCACCTCGAACTGCTCCAAGGTCGACCGGGTTCGATCTGGGACGCCGACGACTTCCCCGGCGCCCACCATTTCGGGGTGTGGTCCGACGACCCGGGCGGCGATGTCCAACGGATGATCGACGCCGGCTTCTGGACCCTCGAGCTCGCTGCCAACTCGCCAGAGGAGGGCTACGGCCGCCTCGCCTACGTGCGCTCGCCGAGCGGGTTCCTCGTCGAACCGGTCACATCGGCGAACAAGCCTCGCTTCGAGCGGTGGTGGGCGGGCGGCGAGCTCCTCTGACAATCGAGCCACTCGGCGAGATCGACTCCGAACGCATCTCACCGAACCCGCGTCGTGCATTGGGTGTGGAACCGATGTGGGCTGTCGTGACTCGTTCGCGGTATCCATGTCATCAATCGAGTTCACCCCCTCGGCACCGACCGCGATGACTCGGTCGGTGACGTCGTGACGTTCGAGGAGTTGTACGCCCAGCAGTACTGGCCGATGGTGCGGCTCGCCCACACTCTGGTCGACACCCAACAGCGCGCCGAGGATGTCGTGCAGGACGCCTTCGCCGCCGATGTACGAGCGCTACGACCGACTCGAGCGACCAGAGGCGTACCTCCGGGTGACCGTCTTGAACGGCTGTCGGCGGGTGCTGCGACGGCGGATGTTTCGACGCGTCAGCCGATCCCGCCCGGTCGGGACGGCGAACTGGTGTTCAACCATGTCGTCGATGCGATTCGGCGTCTGCCGCACCGGCAGCGATCGATGGTGGTGTTGCGATACGACCTGCAGCTCAGTGATGCCGAGATCGCCGCGACGCTCGACGTGCCGATCGGCACGGTCAAGTCCATCTCCACCGCGCGCCTTGCGCGCTACGCAAGGAGCTGTCCGATGCACGATCCGTCTGATCTCGAAACGACGATCGAGCGGTCGCTCGAGTCCCGCTCGGCCCGCCTCGAGGCCTTGGCCGGCGATCTCGATGACGTCGTGACCCGTGTCGAGCGTCGTCGTTCTCGTCGTCGGCGGCGTAGCGGTGGTGGGCTCGTTCGTTGCGATCGGGGTGGGCGCGTCGGGATCGTCGCGCTCGTGGATGAACGGGACTCGATGCCGGTCACGTCGGCCGGCTCGGAGGGCGCTGCGGTGACTGTCGATCAGGTCGCGTCGGCTCAAGACGCGTGGCGATGCGACGACCAGCTCGCCTACTGGGGCGAGGCCGGCGACGACATGTATTTCGCGTCGTGCGTGCAGACGACGATCGATGGTAACATCGAGGTGCTCGAGTCGCCGGCACCGACGACGACGTGGGACGAGCAGCCCCCGGCGACGGTTCCGGATTCGACCGTGATCCTCAGCGCAGTGCCGTCGGTCCCGACCGCGAGCGTGCCGTCCGGCGACGCTTCGATGAGCCCGATCGAGCAGCTGTACACGGTCGTCGCCGGTGACTCGGTGGCACTCATCGCTCACACGTTCGGCGTCAACATCGACGTGCTGGTCGCATACAACGAGTGGCCGGAGGGCCTGCAACACCCGCTCTTCGTCGGCGACGAAATACGTATTCCTCCCGGCGCGGTGATACCCGGTGACCCCGGTACTGAACATCCAACAACCACCACAACGACCATCGGCTGAGTCGGTCAAGCGTTTCATTTTCGGTTTCGCCGATGCCGGAAACACGTGGACGTAGTCGACACCATCGATCTCTCCCCCGTTCGGAAGGGTGTGAGCATGACCACCGACCAGCGTGAATCCGGCCTTCTCGATCGCACGCGCTGCGCCGGTTCGTTGGTGCCGAGGTCGAGGCTTCGATGACCGTCGTCCCTGTTGCGTGCAGGTGTTCGACAAGGGCTGCCAGCGCTTCGGTTCCGTATCCCTTGCCGCGACCATCCAGGCGAATCCGAACCCGATTTGGCACCGGACGGTGGTGAGTCGATCCAATGTGTACGTCGCGATCACCCCGACGACTCCGGCGCCGAGTTCGCAGATCACCCTGTTACGGGTGCGAGCCCTCGCTCGATCGCCGACGGTTGTCGCGCGCCATCGGTGAGGTCCAGCCGTTCGTCCGTCGACCACCTCGTCGATGGTGGCCGCCACCGCACTCGCCGGTCGGCACGTCTCGCGGGCCGGATCAACAATCGATCGGTGACGACGGGAACCTGCGACGACAACGTCGATGCGGCAACAGCAGGCCGCAATCGTCCGCGGCGCATCCAACGCGGCTCTCGATCGTCGAATCCGCGGGCGCCGCTCGCCTGCACCCGCCTCACGGCCCCGGGACGCAGGCTGGAGTAGAACTGGCACGGCCCTGTTGAGCCGTCGCCGAACGTCTCCGTCCTCTCGAACGCAAAGCGGGCACCCACTGCGGTCGCGATCGACTGCGCATCGTCTGAAGAAGCGGCCAGCAATACACCATCGAACCCGGCCACCTCGTGCAACCCATCCCAACGCGAGACGCAAGATCCGAAACGCCATCGGCCCGGTCGCCGCTGCCGGGATCGACGCCACACCGAGGGCGACCATCGGTCCCAACGCCTTCGTCGATTCGATCTCCTGGAGCTGAAGCCACGCAAGCAACGACCCATCCTCGATGTTCCGGACACCGAGATACGCCGGAACACCGCTGAAACCGTTCGGTCACGTCAGAGTCGAACGACGCACGAGCTGTTCACGGAACGCGGGACTCAGGTGCTCTCGCCGCACGACCTCGTCGTCGAACAACGCGAGCACGTCGGCCTTGTCCTCCCGCCGCAGCGCACAGAGCTTGAGGTCCGCGGTTGCCGACAGCGTCACGGCATCGGCTCGGCGACGCTGTCGCATCTCCGCGCACGGTACCGCTCCTGCTGACCGATCCGGGCGCCCACCGCCCGCTCCGGGACACCTCGGGCGATTACGGACAACCACACGGCGAGACCTCACGTACGACAGCGACGACCGGGACCAGCCACGCCACCGCCAAAGCCGCCGTTGTCCGAGACCAAGAACCGATCGGTCGCATCGGCACACCCGAGGAGATCACGGGGCAGACGCCGTCCTTTGGCTCTGAGCAGAGGAACCACGTTCACGATCGGCCACGCCCTGGTCGTCCAAGCGCGTCAGGCAGATGCGAGCGACCCAAGATATGGACCTCTGCCTCTAGGCGGAGTTCGAGGTCTGATGGATGCTGGAGTTTGGAGGAGTGCAGTCGAAGGAGGTGCCGCGTGGCTCGAAGTCACGGGTCGACCGCAATTGAACGGGAGACCCCGCAGGCGGTATCTAGCGCTCACGCTCACAGTCAGTCGGATCGTGTAGGTGCGGAGCCTCCCTCGCGTGCTCATGCAAGGAGCGGCACCGTCGCCGCGATCGGGGCGTGGTTGGGAACGAGCACCTGGCCCGCGTACTGCACGGCGGCGATCACCGCTGCGTATGGGTTGCTCAAGGCGTACTGGGTGTTCGGCGGCGACGCCCTGTGGTCCATCGCTCCGCTCTCACAGGAGATGATCGACAAGGTGCGATCCCACACCGAGCCAACGTGGTTTGTGGTCGCAGATGCCATCAGCGTGGTGCTGGCTCTGGTGGGCGTCGTGTTCGCCCTGGCGACGGTGAGCCCACGGCGTTGGCTACCGGTATGGCTGGTCCGTTGGACGCTGTGGCCGCTCGCTACGTTGATGGTGCTGCGCGGGATGTTGGGGATTGTCGGTGACGTGCTCCAGATCGCTTCTGGCGAGTCTGGTCCGGTCACCCACACGGCCCTGTGGGATCTGGCTTTGTGGGCGCCGTTGTTCCTGATCTGGGGTCTGCTCTGGGCCGCGACTGCATTGACATATGCCCGCCGCGCTCGCACGCCCGACAACGGATCGCATGGCCTGGGTGCGGCTCAGGCCAGGCCGAGCACGGTGACAAGTGCTTCATCGACGGCCCACATCTGGTCCGCTGCCAGCGTCCCGACTCGTCGCCCGAGCCGCTGAACATCCACCGCTCCCAGCTGTTCGACGAGCACCCGGGTCGAGTCGCCCGCGACTGTCACCTTGGGGCGGAACGATGCCGGCCGAGCACTTTCGCGACGTCGGCAGGAGACCAGCACAACTGGCGCGGCAACATCGCGTATCTGACTGCACGACTACACCGAAGCGCTCACCTTGCTGCTCGTGGCCGACGCCTTTGGCGACCTTGAAGCGGTACACGTCACCGCGCTGCACGCACAGACTCCATCATCGCCGCGATCGACGACATCTCGGCCCGGTCAAGATCGTCGGCCTCGAGCGCAGCCACCTCCGCAGCAAGCTCGCCTCGCCTGCGAAGGCGATCAGCCGACGTCCAGCGCCGAGCGGCAGATCGGATCGCTTCCGACTGGCTCAACCCAGTCGCGGAGTTCGAGTTCCCGCGCCACACGTCGTCGCGACGCCGTCGTCGGGGTCGGCGATGGAGATCGCTTGGGCGCATCCAGTCAGTGATGACGAGCACAGCGGTGGAGGCGTACGGGGTGGCGACCGTGTGGGCGACCGACACGGAAGCTCCACGCGGCCACGGGCCCGAGTCGATCGCGTCCGCGCGCCGATCGGTGGCCAGGCTACGGCCTCGGCGGGCGGGGGCGATGGTCGTAGCCGATCTCGACCTCTCCGCGGAGGTCGGTAGCTCCCCGCGCCGACGACGTCGTCGCCGTCGTCGTCGGGGTCAGCGATGGTATCGGTACGGGTCGGAGCCGCGACGGCGAGCGGCGTTGACGGCGGTGGGAGAGCCTTCGGGGATCCGGCCGATCCGTCGATGCGGCGATGCCGACATCGTCGGTGAACTCAGCGGTCGACGTCGATCAATGCCTCGATCCACTCGGCCGCAGCTCCGCCCGCGTCACCCACCACCAGCGGCAATTGGGGCCGCACGGTGCGGGAGGAAGTCACCCGCCAAGGTTGCCCGATCTGGAGCACGCACCTGGTGTTCAGGTGACACTTGCGCGTGGCGGCGTGCGGTGCGTTTCTCCGCCCAGATCGGAAGCTCTCCTCGACCCTAGGTGTGGTCCTCTGTGCACGTCAGACGGTCGAACGTCAACGACTCCGATAGGGCGCGGTGCGACTCGATCTGTGCTTGCAGGTCGGCGATCTTTCGCTCGGCGAGCGCGATCACATCGGCACCCGCTAGGAAGCGGCGCGGCGGCGGTTTCTCGTTGGCGATCGTCGAGGATCGCCCCCGCGAGCTTGTCGGGATCGCCGGGCTGTTGCCCATCCTGCGCCGCCCACCAGCTGCGTTGCGTCGGCGCTGCGCTCTGCGTAATCGTCGATCGACAGTTCCGGCCAGATCAACGACTCCGGACTGGCCAAGCTCGGTCCGGAAGAACCCCGGGTTGACGATCGTGGTCGAGATGCCGAAGGGAGCGACCTCTTGGTCCAACGCCGTCATCCAGCCTTCCAACCCAAACTTCGACGCTGCATACACCGACGAGTACTCGAACCCCATCAGGCCCGCACCCGACGAGATGGCGATCACGTGCCCCGAGCGCTGACGCCGCATCACCGGCAGAACGGCACGAGTGACGTTCATCGGTCCCAGCAGATTCGTCACGAGCTGTTGCTCGACCTGTCGAGGTGACATCTCCTCGAAGTAACCCTTGAACGACGCGCCCGGCGTTGTTGACGAGAACGTCGATGCGTCCGAACCGCTCGACGGCAGCATCTGCCGCTGCGTTCGACTCCTCGCCACTGGTCACGTCGAGTCGGAGAGCCAGGAGGTCGTCGCGCTCGCCGAACGCCGTTGTGATCTCGTCTGGACGTCGACCGGTCGCGACAACCGCATGACCGTCAGCGAGCGCCGCCGTGACGAACGAGTGACCCATTCCCTTTGCAGCGCCCGTAACGAACCACACCGTGCTGCCAGACATCCGCATCCCCTCATCTCTGCTCTGCAAGGCAGAGTACGGCACGAGCCGAGCGATGGGAAGCGCGCTGACAGGTTCGCGATGAGTTTCGGGTAGGAATGGAGTCTCAAGAACCATGAAAGCAACAAACCTTGGTGAGGCCGATGGGCTGCCCACGATCGAGTGGTCCCAAGTCGAAGCGCAGCTCGCCGACCTCTTGATGCACGACGACCCGCGCTCGCCGAACCGCTCGACGTTCTGGCTGACGACCCTGAACGCCGACGGAAGCCCGCACGTGACGAGCGTGGGCGCGCTCTGGCACGCGGGCTCGTGCTGGTTCCAGACCGGCGAACGCACCCGCAAGGCGAAGAACGTTGCGCGCGACCCGCGCTGCACGATCAGTGTCGCCACGAAAGGCTTCGACGTGATGGTCGCAGGCGAAGCCCGGCGCGTGACCGACCCGACGATCGTGGCCGAGATCGCGGCGTTGTGGGCGAAGAGCGGATGGCCCGCGCAGCCCGACGACTCGGGAACCGGCATCACCGCACCGTTCAACGCGCCGACGCTCGGACCGCCGCCGTGGTTCGTCTACGAGGTCAAGCCGCGCACCGCGACCGCAGTCGGTACCGCCGAGGAGACGCCGGGTTCGACGCGTTGGCGGTTCTGAAAGTCGGCGCGACCTAATACGTGTGCACGACGAAGCCCTGACCACAGCCCGGGCACTGGCCCGAGATCGGGTCGGCCGACAACCCGCGGGGAATGACCGGGCCAAGATCCATCCCACACCTCGGACACGTCTCTGCCGAGATCGAGCGCCGTCTCACGCGCTGCGTTTCGCGTCGATGACGATCACGCTCAGCCGGCCGGAGCACCGTTTTCTCCATTTCAGCTCTCAACCACTCCACGATGGACGCGCGACCGAGTACCACGTGCTGGGGGTGGGTTGTCCCTTCCGCCCACCACTCGACCGGGGGATTCTCCCCCGACGAGCAGCGCACGAACTCGAAGGCGTACCCTGATGCATGGAGATCACCACAGCGTCGTCCGGCAGCTGAAACGCACCGACATGATCCGCTCGATAGGCGTCGAGGATCTGACGAGCAGCGTCCTTCATGCCGAGTACGTGTGGATACCCAACTTCCGAGCCGCCGAACAAGCCGCCGACGTCTCGCCCCAACCACCGAAGAAAGCACTCGACCGAGCGAGGAAGATCTCCGCCCTGGTCAACGCGGACACGATCGATCTCGTCGTCCGTACAGCCGATGGCATCGAGCCTCGCTGCCAACGCGGCGATCTCGTCGCAGTCATAGTCGACGTCACCCAAGATCGCATCGTGCCCAATCGTTGCTCCCGAAACAACGCTCTGAACCAGAGCAGAGGACGGATCCCCTCGCGATCCGGACGTGAACGACCTCGACCAACTCGCGAACGGCTTGGGAATCATCTGGATTGCGGGTGTCGAGGACGGCCAGCCGAGCATGCTGCCCTGCGAGACATAGTGAAGGTCGTGACCATGCGGCTCGGCCAGGTCATGACGGTGGTGCTCGCGCGCTCGGGTTCGAGATGGTGACGGTGGTGTTCGAGCAGCCACCGGCGACGTGAACCGCGCACGGCTGCGCGAGCTGGGCTTCGAGCTCGGCGCTCGCGCCGAGGCCGGCGTGTCCGACGAGGGTGCGTGGTTCGCGACGGCGCCGGACGGCGCGCCGGTGGTGCTCAAGTGGTTCCCGGACGAGACCGTCGCCGACCGCTACGCGGTGCTGCTCCCCGGCCTCGACGAGCTCCGATCACGCGGCGTCCCGGTGCCCGAGTACCCACACGTCCTCGCCGTCGACGGCTGGACGCTGTCGGCGCAGCAGGTCCTGCCGGGTGCGTCGGTGCGCAACCCGTCACCGGCGATGGTGGAGCAGGTGGTCGAGTGCGTCGCCGCCATGGCCGGTGTCGCGTGTCCGCTGCCGGCGCCCGACCTGCGCCCCTGGGGTGCGTCCGTCGTGCACACGCTCACCGTCGGCGTGGACGGGTGGGCGATGCACGAGCCGCTGCGCACCGGGGGTCGACGCAGCGCGGCGGTGCTCGACCGCGTGGAGGCCGTCGGCGCCGACGCCGACCCGAGCGTGGTTCCCGACCGACGGACTCGTGCACCTGGACCTGCACACCGACAACGTCCTCGCCGGCGACGACGGCACGCTCACCGGGATCATCGACTGGGAGGGCGCGTGCGCCGGCGATCCCCGCTTCGATCTCGTCAGGTTCGCGTACGACCTCGACGGGCACGATCAACCGGTCTGGGACGTCGTCGAGGCCACCGGCATCGAGCCGCGCGTGCTTCGGGCGTACGTCGCCCACCACGCGCTGCGGTGCACGTCCTGGCAGATCCACCACCACACCGACGACGTGCCCCGCCAGCTCGACCGCGCCGAGCGCGTCCTCGATCGGTACGAGGCCTAGGAGACGGCGGCCGTCCGGCGGGCCTCACAGGCGAGGCCGTCGGAGCACTTTGCACCCGAGAGGGGTGACAGAACCGGAATGCGTGCGCAGCGTGGGGTCGCCGGTACCGTCCGAGCGGTGGGCAAATCCGACGTGGTGCGATGGGGACGGGCGTCCAACGGTGGCCGTCATCTGCTCCACACCGACCCGCGTTACCTGAGCAGACCAGGGGTGACACCGATCTCGATGTGCGGCGTCGACCTCGAGATCGTCACCATGGCGGGCACGGCGTTGGACGAATACGGGCTGCACGCGTGCGCCGATTGCACGGCCTCGCTGGCCGATTGGGTGTCGCCCCGTGGATCGGCGACACGCACCACGACGACTGACTCCCGAACATAGCGTGGCACGGCGTCCGCAGGCCGTGATCGGTGATGTTCGGGGATCGACTCGCCCATCGACGAACGCATCCTCGGCATCATGGTCGGGGTCATCGGTGCCGCACTGCGACCACGTCGTCGAGTACGGCGACACGTTCGTGTGCTATCGGTGTGCGTCGAACCGTCTCGGGAGGGCATCGTGTTGTGCGGCGCGTGCGTCGATGCGCACCGGGCCGGCCATGCTGACGGCAGATGCGACCAATGCCGAGGGCCGCTGGGCGACTTCGTCGGCGGAGTCAGTGGACCGCTCGATTACGGCTCGCGCGACGTATTCGTCGGCGGGAACAGAATGGTCGGTTCGGTCTGGGTGTGGGCCACGATTTGCATGGGTTGCCAGATCGATCACGACGGCATCCACCTCGATGACCCACCCGGTTGAAGAGGGCGTGGACCAACACCAAGCGCTCCACGTCGTCCTACTCAGCGATTGTCGCTTCGAGACGACCACGGGACCATCGGCTAGGTGCCCACCGGCTGTCGACCTACCCTGGCGACCTTTCGAGTTTCCATTGTCGGAGCCGACGGTTCCAGAGGGGTGAACGGGGACATGAGCGAGACCGGCGTGACCGCCGCGGGCGGCAAGCGCCAAGAGCTGAAGAACACGGGTACGAGATCTTCATCGGGATCCTGTCGATCCTCTCGATGGTGAACATCGTGATGATGTACGTGGCCAACGATCCGAATCTCGACACGGTGATCGAGGCGATGAACGGGCTGCTCAGCATCGTCTTCCTCGCTGACTTCACGTACCGCCTCTTCACGGCAGATTCGAAGTCCGGCTACTTCATCCGGCAGTTCGGTTGGGCCGATCTTCTCGCCAGCCTGCCCTTCCCACAGGTCAAGATCCTTCGGGTCTTCCGCCTCGTGCGTGTCTTCCGGTCTCCTTCGCGAATTCGGCATCACGAACATCGCTCGCAGCCTGATCGACGACCGAGCCGGCGGACGCGCTGCTCACGTTGCTGTTGATGGGGATTCCTGGTGCTCGAGTTCGGCAGCCTCGGGATCCTCCACATGAGCGGTCGCGCCCAATGGGAACATCACGTCGGCATCCGATGCCTTGTGGTACGTGATCGTCACCATCTCCACTGTCGGTTACGGCGATCGCTTTCCGGTGACGAACAACGGTCGACTGCTCGGCACGCTGATCATCGTCATCGGCGTCGGCATCTTCGGCACGTTCACCGGCTATCTGGCGAACCTGTTCCTCGCACCGTCGAAGAAGCCGACGAGCGCCAACGCGCCCTCGCCCGGTGACGACGCGCGGGCCAAGGTGAGTCAGCTCAAGGACCTGATGGCCAAGCAGCAAGCGTCGATCGACGAGATCGATCTGCTTGCTCCAGTCGGACAGGTAATTCTCTGTCCACCCTGGGCGTGCAACGTCAGCCGTCGCCGGTCAGCACCGAGATCACGACGCGCCGGTTCAGTGCCCGTCCCTCGGGGTTGTCGCTCCCGTCGTCGAGCGTGTTGGGGGCGACCGGCGTGCTCTCGCCGAAGCCGGCCGTCGTGATCCGCGCCGGAGCGATGCCGCCCTCGGTCACCAGCCACTCGGCCACGCCCTCGGCGCGGGCCAGCGCCAGGGCGTCGTTGTAGGCGGTCTCGCCGAGGCTGTCGGTGTGCCCCTCGACGAGCAGCGCCGCGTCGGGCGGTGCGGCCTGGATGGCGGTGACGATCGACTGCAGCGACGGGATGGCGTCGGGCCGCAGGCTCGCCTCGCCGGGGTCGAACAACACGTCGGCGGAGGCGGTGTAGGACGTGCGGCCGGGTGTCTCGACGACCGCCGTGCCCTGCTCGGCGTCCAACGTCGTCACGACCGAGACCAGCTCGGGCGCGACGACGCCGCTGGAGATCAGCACCGGCACGGTGACGTGGTCGATCGCGAGTCGGACGCTGCAGCCGGCGGGTACGCAGATCGGGTCGCGGCCGATGAACGGTCGCGACCCGCCCTCCCGGCGGATCTCGGGGCGGACGAGCTCGTCGCGGACGAGCGCCGGAACGCCACCCGTCCGATCGGACGTCTCGATCGCGCAGGTCTGCTCGCGGCGCACGGCCGGCGTGCTCGCCCCGGCCAGCGTGACGGGCTCGATCTCGATGCCCGGCGCCACCTCGACACCGTCGACGACGACCGGGTCGATCTCGACGCCGGGGATCGTGACGTCGGGGATGCTGACGCTGCTGATCTCGACGGCGCCGAGGCATCCACCGGGCGCGTTGTACGAGATGAGGCAGCCGTTGTCGACGATGTGGGCGGGGATCGTGAAGCCGGGCACGCGCACGGCCGGAATCGTGACGTCGCCGAGGCGCTGCTCGGCGAGCGTGTAGTCGGGCACCACGACGGCCTCGACGGTGGCGTCGGCGAGGTCGGTGACGATGCGGTCGGGACCCGGAGCGCAGCTCGGGTCCGGCGGCGGGGGTGCGGGCGCGGCCGGCGCCGTCGTCGGGGACGCCACCAGGCTCGGGGGCACGCCCGTCGTCGCCGGTGGTGCTCGGCGGCTCGTCGCCGCCGCTGCCGGAACCGAGGCCGGGGGTCGACGGGGCGACGGTCGGATCGCCGGACTCGGGGTCGTCACTCGCACAGGCGGCGACGACGAGTGCCGCCAGCGCCACGACGAGAGATCCGAGCGACGCCCATCGCGGCAGTCTCGCGGACGCCGGCTCTGCCGCTGCGGCAGTCCGCTCACCGGCTGCTTTCGATCCACGATCCTCGTCGAACGGATAGCGTGTGCCTCTAACTCGACCAGTCAGTGGGCAGGCGGCGAACCGCCGGTGTGTGCGTAGGTCTTGTTGGTGATCCACCATCGACCATCGATCACGCGCCACGGTGAAGTAGTCGACGAAGTCGCAGCCGAGGTAGTCGTGCTCGACCAGTACGGCCACCCCGGCATCGCCGATGACGTCGACGGTGCGCACGTCGGCGACATAGTTCGGGCCAGCCATGCCGGGCTGCTCTCGACCATGCCAATGAAGTCGCCGATCGGGATGTAGGTCGCCATGTCACCGATGTGCCCGAACATGCGGGCATCGGGGTGGAACGCCTCCCTGAGCTTGGCGGCGTCGCCGCTCGCACCGTCGATGTAGAGCTGGACCACGGCTCGCACGTCGGCGATGTCTTGCAGATGACTCTTCATGGAGGACTCCGATCACGAGAACATTCGGTCGCATCATCGCACAGTTCGCCCTCGTCCCGTCCCGGTGGGCACACGAGGCAACTGGGCGGTGAGAGCACCTGTTCGTCGGGACGGGCGCCGGGCACCACAACGAGAGCACTAGCAGGGGTTCGCATCCGTTTCTTGACTCGTTCCAGTTTCTGTGATTAAGGGTGGAAGGAGAGCAATGGCCGACGACGCCACACGCTCACGCCAGACCTCCGCGACGCAGGACTGCAGGTCACCGGCCAGCGTCTCGCCGTGTACGACGAGGTTGTTCGCCGACCACACTCCGACACCGACACGATCGCCGCCGGCGTGCGTACCACGATCGGATCGGTGTCCACCCAAGCGGTGTACGACGGGCTGCGGGCGCTCACCGCGGCCGGACTGTTGCGCCGCATCGAACCCCCCGGCTCGCCGGCTCGCTTCGAGACTCGCGTCGGCGACAACCACCACCATCTGGTGTGCCGCACGTGCGGCGCGCTCGCCGACGTATTGAGCTTGCGGTCGGCGACACGCCGTGCCTCGAGCCGTCCGACCCCGCCGGCTTTTCGGTCGACGAGGCCGAAGTCATCTATTGGGGCCACTGCCCCACCCTGTCGAGCGGATCACTCCTGAAGCCACCACCTGAGTTGCCAAGCGGACACGGGTCTAGAGAGCTCAGCCCAACACCCCAGCCCGACCCCACATCATCGACCCCACAAATCGACGAGGAGAGACATGAGCAACGAAGAGCACGGCACAGTCACCACCAGCGACGAGCCGTCAACCGCGACGTGCCCGTGATGAACGCCGCCCACCAGGCGGTTGGGGTCACGGCGAACCAGCACTGGTGGCCGGACAACCTGAACCTGCGAGGTCCTGCGCCAGAACCACCCGCAGGCCGATCCAATGGGCGCGGACTTCGACTACGCCAAGGAGTTCAACAGCCTCGACTTCGAAGGACTGGCGAACGACGTCGACGCGCTGATGACCCAGTCGCAGGACTGGTGGCCGGCCGACTTCGGCCACTACGGGCCGTTCTTCATCCGGATGTCGTGGCACGCCGCGGGCACCTACCGCATCGCCGATGGCCGTGGCGGTGGCGGCACCGGCGCCCAGCGCTTCGCCCCACTCAACAGCTGGCCCGACAACGCCAGCCTCGACAAGGCGCGCCGGCTGCTCTGGCCGATCAAGCAGAAGTACGGCCGGAAGATCTCGTGGGCAGACCTGCTGGTCTTCACCGGCAACCGCTCTTCGAGACGATGGGCTTTCAAGACGTTCGGCTTCGGCGGCGGCCGCGCCGACATCTGGTCGCCGGAGGAGGACATCTACTGGGGCCCGGAAACGGGTGTGGCTCGAAGACCAGCGCTACAGCGGTGACCGGGAGCTGGCAAATCCGCTGGGTGCGGTTCAGATGGGTCTGATCTACGTCAATCCGGAGGGCCCCAACGGCAACCCGATCGATGGCTCGGCTCGCGACATCCGCGAGACGTTCAAGCGGATGGCGATGAACGACGAGGAGACGGTCACGCTCATCGCCGGCGGACACACATTCGGCAAGACCCACGGCGCTGCCGATCCCGACGAGTTCATCAGGACGCGAGCCCAGAGGGCGCCCCCATGGAACAGCAGGGCTTCGGCTGGAAGAACAGCTTCGGCACCGGCAAGGGTGGCGATGCGATCACCAGCGGTCTGGAAGGAATCGTGGACCAACAACCTCGACCACGGTGGGACAACGGGTTCTTCGACAACCTGTTCGCCTACGAGTGGGAGCTGACGAAGAGCCCCGCCGGGCGCGAACCAGTGGACGCCCAAGAACCCCGAGGCGCAAGGCACCGTGCCGGACGCCCACGATCCGTCGAAGCGGCACACGCCGACGATGCTGACGTCGGACCTGGCGCTGATCGTCGATCCGGTCTACAAGGAGATCTCGCAGCGGTTCTTCGAGAACCCTGACCAGTTCGCCGACACGTTCGCCGGGCGTGGTACAAGCTCTACCCACCGCGACATGGGACCCCGCCGTTCGCTACCTCGGCCCCTGGGTCCCCGACGAGGAGCTGCTTGTGGCAGGACCCCGTCCCCGCGGTCGACCACCCGCTGATCGACCAAGCGGACATCACCACGCTCGAGGGCCAAGGTCCTCGACTCCGGTTCTGTCGATCACCCAGCTGGTCTCGACCGCGTGGGCGTCGGCGTCGACCTACCGCGACACCGACAAGCGTGGTGGGCGCGAACGGGCGCGCGATCCGCCTCTCGCCGCAGGCCGAGTGGGACATCAACGTGATCTCCGGCCCGTTCGCGGGTGTTGGCGACCCTCGGGCATCCAGCAGGAGTTCAACGGTTCCCAGACGGGCGGCAAGCAGGTCTCGCTGGCCGATCTGATCGTGCTGGGCGGCTGCGCGGCGGTCGAGCAGGCGGCACGGCAGGCCGGCCACGACGTCCCGGTCCCCTTCAGGCCGGAGTCGCACCGACGCCAGCCAGGAGCAGACCGACGTGTCGAGGCCTTCGCCGTGCTCGAGCCGACCGCCGACGGGTTTCGCGAACTCCTCCAGAAGGGCCACGACCTTACTCCGGAGCACCTGCTGCGTCGACAGGGCGTTCATGCTGACGCTGTCCGCTTCCCGAGCTGACCGCTCTCGTCGGCGGCCTGCCGCCCTGAACGCCAACTCCGGGCAGTCCGACCACGGGGTCTTCACCGATCGACCCGAGACGCTCACCAACGACTTCTTCGTCAACCTGCTCGACATGGCGACGGAGTGGAAGGCGACCTCGGAGTCCGAGGAGGTGTTTCGAGGGTCGCGATCGTGCGACCGGGGCAGCACCGCTGGACCGGCACCCGCGTCGACCTGATCTTCGGGTCGGACTCCGAGCTCCGGGCCCTCGCCGAGGTGTACGCCTGCGACGACGCCAAGGAGAAGTTCGTGCTGACTTCGTTGCCGCGTGGGACAAGGTCATGAATCTCGATCGTTTCGACCTCGCCTGATCGAGGGTCGCCCACGCTGGTGGTCGGTTCACCTCGACCCCGCCACCAGGTGCAGTTGGGGGTCCGGTGGTCCGCCGCTCGCCCGCGCGGGTCAGCTGGCGATCTGGACGACGTCGAACTCGTTGCCCTCGGGATCGGCCATCGTGGTCCAACGCGTGCCGCCCTCGTCGAGGTCGGCGATGTGGGTCGCGCCGAGAGCGGCGAGGCGCTCGAGCTCGGCGTCGAGGTCGTGCGTGCCGAGGTCGACGTGGACCCGGTTCTTCACGCTCTTGGGCTCGGGCACTTTGACGAACATCCACGACGCCGCACCGTCGGCTCGTGATCGTGGCGAAGTCCGGGCTCGCTCCGTCGTCGACCGGCTCGTCGAGCACGCTCGACCAGAAGTCGGCGACTCGTGCGGCGTCGGCACAGTCGAAGGTGATGTGGTTGAGGGTCGCACTCATCGGGGGTTGCTCCTTGTTCGATGCGGTCCGGTCTTCGGACGCTAGGTCGTGGTCTGAACGAAGATCGGCCAGCACACCTCGGTGCGGTGGTCGCCGGGATCGACGTCGTCGCCGGCCACGACGTAGTGCTCACGGATCGGTCCGTCGACACCGATGCGCTGGAGCGCGACATGGGTGCCGAGCGCTCCGTACGTGCGGTCGAGATCGGCGAAGGGACCCTCGTGCACCAGCACCGCGAAGTCGGCGGCCGGAAGATCGAGCCGTTCGGTTCGGCCGGTCGGACCCATGTCGCCGGTGATCGGCACGAAAGCGATCACCTTGCCGAGTCCGAGCTCGAAGAAGTCGCTGAAGTACAGCGCACCGTCCGGGCCGGCAGGTGTGAGCCCGGCGCCGGCGAGCTCGTCGGTGCAGCTCGTCGAACGCCGCGCCGCACCATTCGCCGGTGTCATCGAACGCCGACCGTCTCGCTGATCGCGAGCGCACGACGTCGGTCCGATGGATCGTGCGAGTCACGGTGCGACGTGCGGCGGACGTCCTCGAGCAGCGCCTGCAGCGAAGCGACCGTCGTCTGGGTCCGCTCGAGTTGCTGCTGCATGTGACGCAGGTGGACGAGGATCGCCTCGTTGCGACTCGTGACATCGGGCGCGTCGAGGACTGCTCTGACGTGTTCGATCGGCATGTCGAGGTCGCGGAACCTTCGGATCGCCTGCGCCGTCGACACCTGAGCGGTCGAGTACCGGCGGTACCCGGTCGCCGAGTCGATGTCGACGGGCTCGAGCAGTCCGACGTCGTGGTAGTGCCGGAGCGCCTTCACGCTCAGGTACGTCATCTTGGAGAACTCGCCGATCGTCAGCAGGGCATCCATGACTTCAGCATGGACCCTCCTGCACGGGGAGGGTCAACCCCGGGTCACACGCTGCTCACGCCGATGCGGCGGCTCGGCTGATACGGCGAACCGGCCGAAACGTTCAGGCAGCGCTTCGCGCAACGCGGCTGCGGCGAGCAGCCGCGTCGAGTCGAGCGTCGGAAGCGACGAGTCGCTCGGGTCGCACGAGCAGCGGGATCTCGGTGCAGGCGAGGGCCACGGCATCGCAGCCGCGATCGCGGAGACGCTCGATCACGCCGCGGTACGCCTCACGCGACGCGTCGGTGATGATCCCGTCCACCAACTCCGTGAAGATGATGCGGTCGACGGTCTCGACGTCGTCTGCCTCCGGTATCACCGTGTCGATGTCGAGGGCCGCGAACGCGTCGCGGTACACGGACCCACCCATGATGAAGCGCGTGCCGAGCACGCCCACCCGGCGGTAGCCACACGCCTCGCCTCGGACGCCACGACACGCGCGATGTGCAGCCAGGGGATCGGTGTCGCGGCCTGCACCTCGTCCCACGCCGCGTGGGCCGAGTTGTCGGGGCAGATCGCGAAGTCGGCGCCGGCCGCGGCCAGGAGATGCGCTGACTCCAGCATGAATCGGGCCACGGCCGGGTAGTCGCCGGCGTCGAAGGCCGGCATCCACGCCGCCAGCGGGATCGAATCCATCGTGATGCGCGGATGGTCGTTCTTGCCGACCAGCTGCAACGCTTCGCGACAGATGGTCTGGTAGCAGAGCGCGGCGCCCTCGGCGCTGCACGCCACGATCCCGATGTGCTTCACGGGTCAGACACGCACCGGCGTGTCGGCGATGCCGGTCACGCCCGGCGTGACCGCGAACAACGCGCCCGACAGCTCGTAGCGCGGATCGCTCGGCGCCATGTGCTCGCGCGCCGTCGTGATGTAGAGCGTGCCGAGATCGTCGCCGCCGAACGCGACCGCGCTCGGCTGCGGCACCGGGACGTCGACGATCGTGTCGAGCACGCCGTCGGGCGTGTAGCGGGCGATGCCCCACGCGCCCCACCTGGCGTTCCAGACGCAACCGGTCTCGTCGACCGCCGACCCGTCGGGTGCACCGGTGTCGCCGGGGACGTCGGGGTCAGGGCCGACGAACACGCTCGCGTCGTGGAGGCGTCCGGACTCGGGGTCGTAGCGCGCCTGCCAGATCGTGCCGAGCGGCGTGTCGGCGTAGTAGATGGTCGAGCCCGTCCGGCGAGAAGCACAGCCCGTTGGCGATCGCGACACCGCGGTGGATCAGCACCGGACCTGCGCCGACGTCCCAGTGGTAGAACGACCCGAGCGGCTGGCGAGGATCGTTCTGTTCGTCCATCGTCCCGAACACGAACCCGCCGTGGCGATCGGGACGGCCGTCGTTGCACCGCGTCGCGGCGAGATCGGTCTCGACCGGGTGCAGCTCGCGCACCGCGCCGGTGTCGCGATCGAGGCGGGCGACGCGCTTCGTGAACGCCGCCACCAGATCACCGTCCGACGGTGACGGCGAAGCTGCACAACCGGTCGTCGAGCGCCAACTCGACGGACGACCCATCCGACGTCAGCCGGTGCAGGCGACGACCGTGGATGTCGGTCCACAGCAACTCGGAACGGCCCGGATCCCAGACCGGACACTCACCGAGCTGGTCGCCACTCTCGACCACGACCGCGGCCGTCATCCGTCGCACCCCCATCAGCCCTCGACACGTGTCACCCTCGATCAGTCGCCGTCAGCCCATCACGGTGCCCGACGTGACCGCCGGGTCGCGACGTCGTGAGAACGCACCGACGTTGATCGCCCGACCCGTGCGCGCGGCCGACGAACTGCACCGGTTCGATGTCGTGATCGATCCCGCGCTCGGCGGCGTCGACGAGCGCCCGGATGAACTGGCCGGCGAGCGGTGCGTTCTTGAACTGGTTGCCGCTCGTGCCACACGCCATGTAGAAGCCGGCGAGGCTCGACTTGTCGTAGATCGGCACCCAGTCGTCGGACGCGTCGTACAGGGCGGCCAGCCCGACGGGTCGGCTCGGCACGCCGAACTCGGGCATCCGCCTGGCGAGGCGGAACATCGAGGTCTCCCAGACCTCGACCGTCGGCTGCTCGCGGAAGTTGTCGGGATCGTCGATCCAATCCAGCTCGTCGCAGGCCGGCTCGGTCCCGCCGACGAGCAGCGTGCCGCCGATCTGCGGGCGGAAGTACTGGCCGATGTCGAGGTCGGCGACGATCGTGGCGCCGTCGTCGAGCGCGAAGCCCGACGGTGCCGGCACGGCGAACATCTCGTTGCGCAGCGGACGGTGGCCGATGCGCATGTCGCCGGTCACGCCGGCCATCTGGTTGATGATCGCTCGAGTGCGGGCCACCGACGTTGACGACGACGGGCGCCTCGACGACGTCGCCGCCGGCGAGCGTCACGCCGCGCACGCGGCCGTCGCGTTGGTCGACCCCGACCACGCGTCTCGTGGAAGCGGAACGTGGCGCCGTGCTGACGTGCCGCAAACGCAAGGTTGTGGGCGGCCAGCATCGGATCGTCGATGAAGCCGCTCCCGGGGTTGTAGAACGCGGCCAGCTCACCGGTCGCGTCGTCGGCGAACGCCGGGTCGTCGATGCGCTTCGGCGGCCAGTACCGCCCGGGGTCGAGCCTCGGGAACCGTTCGCGGATCTCGTTGGCGTCGAGTCGTTCGTACGGGATCCCGATGTCGTCCCACAGCGCCATGATCCCGGACCCGTCGTAGCCCTCGGTGCAGAAGATCAGGTTCCCGGTTCGCACGAAGCGAGCCATCCCGTCGGGGTCGACGTCGCCGAGGTGCTCGTCCCACGCCTCCCACACCGCGGCCGACTCCCACGCGGTCAGCACGGCATCGAGCGTCGAGTAGCTGAAGCGGATGATCGACGCCGAGGAGCTCGTCGAGCCGGCACCGGGCGCGGGTCCCTTGTCGACGCTGATCACCGAGCGACCGCTGCGGGCGAGCTCGTAGGCGACGGCCGCGCCGATCACGCCCGCCCCGATCACGACCGCGTCGGCGCGTTGCGAGGTCACGACTGTGCTCGACCAGCAGCGCCTCGCGCCACTTGGCGGTGTCGGCGACGCTGTTGAACGTGAACGAGTGCAGGCCGACGACGCCGAGGGCTTCGGCGTGCGGGGCGAGCGCCTGCACGAGGTCGGTCGGGTCGTAACCGCCAGGCGCGAGCATCCGCATGACGGTCGCCCGGTTCTTGCTGAGGTAGCGCAGCGACGTCCCCACGCCGAGGCGGGCGCCCATCGTCATCAGCCGCGTCCGGTCGACGACGCCCGGCACGCCGAGGTGGACCGGCAGCGTCGAGGCCGAGCGCACGTTCCTCTTCGAGCCAGCTGCGGATGCGACCGGCGTCGAAGCACATCTGCGTCGACGCGCCGGCGATCACGCCCGCCTCGGTGATCAGCGCCGCCTTGGCGTGCAGCGCGTCGCGCAGCACCGACCGATCGATGAACGGATGGCCGTCGGGATACGCCGGCACGCCGATCCGCTCGAGCCCGTGATCGTGGGCGAGCAGGTCACGGAGGAACGCGAGCCCGTCGGCGTACGGGCCGTGCGGCTGCTCGGCATCGCCGCCGACCACGAACAGGTCGCGCAGGCCGTGCTCACGGATCCACGCCGCCAGCTTGAACACCTCGTCGGGGCCCTCGACCATCCGCGCCGAGATGTGCGGGATCGGATGATGACCGAGGTCGAGCAGCCGGGTGGTGAGATCGAGCGTGGCCGGGATGCCCTTGGTCGGCGAGCACGTCACCGACACCGTCGACGACTCGGGCAGCGCCTCGATCGCCTCGTCGACGCCCTTCATCGGCACCAGCTCGTACCGCGTCGCCGGCCACCAGGCGGCGGACCTCGGCCGTCGCCGGGCCGCGCGCCCGGTCGCGACCGAACAGCCGGCTCAGCAGGAACATCGTATGTCTCCGTTTCTTCACGTGTCTCAGGCGAACGTATCGGGCAACTCGGCTTTGCGACGCTCGATGAACTCGATCAGCTCGGCGTCGATCGCGTCGTCGATGGGCGGCGGCTCGTAGGCGTCGAGGCGCGACCGCCACAGCCGGCTGGCGCGCTGGGCAGCGTCGAGCCCGCCGTCCTCGAGCCACTGCTCGAAGCTGGAGTTGTCGGCGGTGTCCGAGCGGTAGAACGCCGACTCGAAGTTGGCGAGCGTGTGGGCCGTGCCGAGGTAGTGCTGGCCGGGCGGGTTCTCGCGGATCGCGTCGAGCGCCTGACCGTTCTCGGACAGGTCGAGGCCCTGCACGAACGTCGCCATCATCCCCAACTGATCGGCGTCGAGCACGAACTTCTCGTACCCGATCGCGAGACCACCTTCGAGCCAACCGGCGGCGTGCAGCACGAAGTTCGTGCCGGCCATCATCGTCGGGATCAGCGTCGCCGCGCTCTCGTAGGCGGCCTGCGCATCGGGCAGCTTCGAGGCGGTGAGCGAGCCGCCCGACCGGAACGGCACGCCGAGCCGGCGGGCCAGGGCGGCGACGGTGTACAGCACGAGTGCGGGCTCGGGCGTGCCGAACGTGGGCGCCCCGCTCTGCATCGACATCGAGCTGGCGAACGAACCGAACACGACGGGCGCACCGGGTCGGACGAGCTGGACGAACGTCATCCCGGCGAGCGCCTCGGCGAGCGTCTGGGCGGCGACGCCGGCCGACGTGGTCGGTGCCATCGCGCCGGCGAGGATGAACGGCGTGATGATCGTCGCCTGGTTGTTCTGGGCGTAGACCTCGGCCGACGCCAGCATCGACGGAGTCCCACACCAACGGCGACGAGGCGTTGATCAGGCTCGTCATCACGGTGCGGTCGCCGAGGTCGCCGCCGAACGCGATCCGCGCCAGCTCGACGCAATCGGCCGCCCGCTCACCGGCGGTGACCGATCCCATGAACGGCTTGTCGCTGTACCGGATGTGGGCGTACACCATGTCGAGGTGGCGCTTGCTCACCGGCACGTCGACCGGCTCGCACACGGTGCCGCCCGAGTGGTGCAGGTGCGGCGACATGTAGGCGAGCTTCACGAAGTTCTGGAAGTCGGCGAGCGTGGCGTAGCGCCGACCGCCCTCGAGGTCGTGCACGAACGGCGAGCCGTAGTTCGGTGCGAACACGGTCGCGTCGCCACCGATCTGCACGTTGTTGTCGGGGTTGCGGGCGTGCTGGGTGTACACGGCCGGCGCCGTGGCCTGCACGATCTGGCGGCACATCCCGCGCGGGAACCGCACCCGGCTGCCGTCGACGTCGGCGCCGGCCTCGGCGAACAGCTTCGACGGCACTCGGGTGGTCGCGGATCTCGACGCCGACCTCGGCGAGGATCGTGTCGGCGTTGTGCTCGAGGATCTCGAGACCCTCGGCCGAGATCAGCTCGACCGGCGTCAGGCGGCGCGTGATGAACGGCTACCGGTCGAGCGTGGCCGCCGCCCGCATGCTCTGGCGACCGGCCCGACCACCACCACGCCGCCCGACTGGTGCGTTCATGAGACATCCTCCATGACATCGTTCGGCATCGTCGGCTGTTCGGCGCGCCCGGCGCCGGTTCGGCGCGCGTCCCCGGCGACGGCGGCCACCGACGCGACGCAGCCGGCTCCCGGGCGGGAAGGTCGACCACGGTCGCCAGGTTCGGCGACGGGCTCGTCGCGTGCGGCAGCGCCATCGCCGCGACGAACAGCTCCTGGAACCGCGGCTCGGTCGCGGTCTCGATCTTGATGACCCGGCGCACCGCGGCCTCCATCTCGGCGCGCAGCGCGCGCGACAGCAGGGCCTGCACCGCGCCGGCGCCGGCGGCGTTGCCGACCGATCGCACACCGTCGACCGGACAGTCGGGCACGAGACCGAGCACCATCGCGTGGACCGGGTCGATGTGGGCGCCGAACGCCCCGGCGAGGCGGATGTCGGTGACCGTCCGGCGAACCGGCGTGCTCGACGAGCAGGTCGATGCCGGCGCGCAGCGCGGCCTTGGCGAGCTGGATCGCGCGCACGTCGTTCTGGGTGATGCGACAGCTGGGTGTCGCCGGCGGCGTACAGCACGTACGAGAACGTTCGGCCGTCGGAGACGATGCGCTCCGTCCGCGTCGCCATCTCACCGCGGATCGTGCCGTCGGTTTCGATCAAACCCGCCAGGTACATCTCGGCGACGACGTCGATGATGCCCGAACCGCACACGCCGGTGACGCCCGACGAGGCGACCGCCTCGTCGAAGCCGGGATCGTCCGACCACACGTCCGACCCGATCACCTTGAACGACGGCTCGAGCGTCTCGCGATCGATCCGCACGCGTTCGATGGCGCCCGCCGTGGCGCGCTGCCCGCAGCTGATCTGGGCACCCTCGAACGCCGGCCCGGTCGGGCTCGACGCGGCGTACTGGCGGGTGCGGTCGCCGAGCACGATCTCGGCGTTGGTGCCGACGTCGACGAGCAGTTGCATCGCGTCGCCGCGGTGCGGGCCCTCGGCGAGCATCGCGGCCGCGGTGTCGGCACCGACGTGACCGGCGATGCACGGCCCGGCGTAGAACGCCGCGGCGGGCAGGTCGAGGTCGAGGTCGCGCGCCAGGCCGATCACGGCCTCGTCGGTCGCCAGCACGAACGGCGCCGACCCGAGCGGCGTCGGATCGATGCCGAGCGCGATGTGATGCATGATCGGGTTCCCGACGAGCACGACCTCGAGGACGTGCTCGCGGTCGACCCCGGCGTCGGCGACGAGCTCGCCGATCAGCTCGTCGAGCGCGGTACGCACCGCGGCGGTGAGCTCGCGCTCGCCGCCGGGGTTCATCATCACGTACGACACCCGGCTCATCAGGTCCTCGCCGAAGCGGATCTGGGGGTTCATCCGTCCCACGCTCGCCAGCACCTCACCGGTCGAGAGGTCGCAGAGGTGCCCGGCGATCGTGGTCGAGCCGATGTCGACCGCGACACCGTGGACGGCGCCGACGTAGCCCGGCCACACGGCGACGATCAGATCGGCGATCGACGCTGACGTCGCGGTGGCGGAGCGCGACCGTCGCTGCGCCGTCGGCAGCGGGCCAGCGCCCGGTGCACGTCGGGGAGCACCCGACCGTCGACGTCGGGAAGCGAGCGCACGTGTTGCTCGGCGACGGCGTTGCGCAGCATCCCGGACGCGCTGACGGCGTCGCCGAGCTCGGCGGGCGCGACCTCGACGTAGAACAGCGAGAACGTCGGATCGACCACGATCGGGTCGAGGTCGAGGTCCTTGCGGACGACCTGGCGGTGCACCTGGCTCATCGCCGGCACGTCGATCACGACGTCGCCGCAGATCCGCGCCGAGCAGCCGAGGCGTTGTCCGGCGAGCAGCGGCCGGTTCCCGTGGTAGTCGAGCTCGAGCGGGGCCGGCGCGCTCGAGCGCCTCGGCGGTCGCGTCGATCCCCCACTTGGCGAACGACCCGACGCCGAGCACCACCTGGCACCGGCCACAGATCCCGCGACCGCCGCACACCGTGTCGAGGTCGGCGCCGAGCCGGCGGGCCGCGTCGAGCACCGTCGTGCCGGCGTCGACGCGTGCCGGTGAGCCCCGACGGCGTGAACACGACGCGATGCGACGCGGCCAACGGAACCGCTCCTATCCGGCCGGGCGCCGCCGGCGCCGACCCTCGCGGCTGCCGCCCGCGCCGTCCGGTGCGAGCGGGTCACGGTTGGCCCTGATCCACGCCGCGCAGTCGCGGTCGGTGCCGGCGAGCACGTCGGCCGCCAGCACCGCCGACTTCACCTCGGGGTGCATCGGGTTCATGATCGCCGACGTCATCCCCGAGGCGATCGCCATGGCGAGGAACGTGCCGGTGACCACGTGGCGGTTGGGCAAGCCGAAGCTGACGTTCGAGGCACCGCACGTCGTGTTGACCTTCAGTTCCTCGCGCAGCCGCCGGATCAGCCGGAACGCGTGCTGGCCCGCCTGGCCGAGGGCGCCGATCGGCATGACGAGCGGGTCGACGACGATGTCGTGGGCGGGGATGCCATGGTCGGCGGCGCGGTTGACGATGCGTCTGGGCGACCTGAACCGCACGTCGGGATCCATGCTGATGCCGGTCTCGTCGTTCGAGATCGCCACCACGGCGGCGCCGTAGCGGGCGATGAGCGGGAGCACCCGCTCCATCACCTCGTCCTCGCCGGTGACCGAGTTGACGAGCGGCTTGCCCTGGTACACCGCCAACCCGGCCTCGAGCGCTTCGATGATCGAGGAGTCGATCGACAGCGGCACGTCGGTGATCGCCTGCACGAGCTGGATCGCGCGGGCGAGCAGCGCCGGCTCGTCGGCGAGCGGGATGCCGGCGTTGACGTCGAGCATGTGGGCGCCGGCCGCCACCTGGGCGAGCGCGTCGGCCTCGACGCGGCTGAAGTCGCCGGCCTTCATCTCCTCGGCCAGCAGCTTGCGCCCGGTCGGGTTGATGCGCTCGCCGATCATGACGAACGGTCGGTCGAAGCCGATCACGACTTCGCGGCTCGCCGAGCTGACGACGGTCTGGGTCACGACTGCTCCCGTTTCTCTGTCGTCGCATCGGCTGGTCTCGAGCTCCTCGAGGGCGGCGAGCTCGGTGGCGCGCACACGGTCGGCACCGACATCCGCCTCCCAGCCCGCCGGCGAACACGAGCAGGCCGAGCCGATCGCGCGTGTACTCCCCCTCGATCCGGGCAGCCAGTACAGCGGCGGCCTTCGGGAGATCGCCCTCGCACGGTTGGCTCTCGCGACGCCATTGGGCGATGTCCTCGTGGGCCGTGTAGATGTGCGCCTTGCGCTTGGCCCGGTCGACGGCACGCTGGAACTTGTCCGACAGCAGCACCTGGTGACGCTCGCGCCCGAGCTGGGCGTTGACCTGCGCGGGGATGTCGCGCCAGTAGATCACGACGAGCTCCGGTCCCTTCGGTCCACGCGGCATCAGGCGGCCCGCCGTGACACCACGACGCCGACCGCCTCGGCGAGGCCGCTGCGCCCGACGTGACGGTGCTCGAACTCGAGCCCGAGTTGCTCAGCGGCGACCCGGCCGGCCTCGACGACGGCTCGGGTCGTCCGACTGCGACAGCAGCACCAGCCGCCGGTAGTTGCCGAAGTACCGCGTCGCGCAGCTCCGGATGCCGATCGAGTCCGAGCCCCTGCCACACGAGCGGATCGAAGTGCTTGGCCAGGTAATCCGTCAAGTAGAACGTTCCCGGCTCGGCGTCGTGGAGCGCGGCGAACACGTCGGCACCCGCGAAGAGCTCGTAGCAGTGGGCGCCGGGCAGCCGGGTGGTGTTCGCACGATCAGCGACGAAGCGGTCGAGCGCCCCGCCGGTGCCGCAGTCGGCGTAGGCGATGAGGACTCGGCGGCCGGATTCGTCGGCGAGCGCGTCGGTGAGCGCCGGCACGATCCGTTCCGGCCGGTTGTGCAAGTGGGCTGGCAGGTAGCGGACCTCGACCGCCTGGTCGATGCCACCCGCGATGAGCACGGCCCGCAGTTCCGAGGCGAGCGCGCCACAGCCGATGACAAGTGGTTTGGTGATCGAGTGGGGTCGCGTCGATCGGGCGTTCCCCGCCATCTGCCACCGATCCGGTCACGGTCAGGCCACCGACGGTCCGGCTGGCTCGGCGCGCATCTTGCGACGGGCGGCGACGAGATCCTTGGCGGTCTCGGCCGCGACCGCCGCGTTCGCGACAGTACGCGTCGGCGCCGATCGCCGCGCCGAACTCCTCGTTCAGTGGTGCCCCGCCGACGAGCACGATGTAGGTGTCGCGCAGGCCCTTCTCGGCGAGCGTGTCGATGACCACCTTCATGTACGGCATCGTCGTCGTCAGCAGCGCCGACATGCCGAGGATGTCGGGCTTGTGCAGTTCGAGGGCGGCGAGGAACTTGTCGACGTCGGTGTTGATGCCGAGGTCGACGACCTCGAAGCCGGCGCCTTCGAGCATCATCGCCACCAGGTTCTTGCCGATGTCGTGGATGTCGCCCTTGACGGTGCCGATGACGATCTTGCCGATCGATTCGGCCCCGGTCTCGGCGAGCAGCGGGCGCAGGATCTCCATCCCGGCCTTCATCGCGTTGGCGGCGAGCAGCACCTCGGGCACGAACAAGATGCCGTCGCGGAAGTCGATGCCGACGATCCGCATGCCTTCCACGAGTGCGTCGTTGAGCGTGCGATCCGGGCTCCAGCCGCGGTCGAGCAGGATCATCGTGCCCTCGACGATCTCGTCGGCGAGCCCGTCGTACAAGTCGTCGTGCATCTGCTTGACGAGTTCGGTGTCGTCGAGCGCGGCGAGATCGATCTCGTCCGATCCCTGCTGATCGGATTGGGCCTGATCGGTCATGTTGTTCCCTCCACTGGGGCGACGACGTGACGCAGCCGCGGGTGCCGCAGAGCGGTCCGGGATACGGAACGTATCCGTATGGTGGAACGATAGCAGTTCGAAAGGCCTATTGATGCCGGTAGAAGTCGACCGGTTCCGGGGCCAACGGGGTGTTGCCGAGGATCCGGTCGGCGGCCTTCTCGGCGAGCATCATCACCGGGGCATAGATGTTGCCGTTCGTGACGTACGGCATCGACGAGGCGTCGACCACCCGGACACCTTCCACACCGTGGACGCCGAGCGAGTCCGGGTCGATCACCGACATCTCGTCGACGCCCATCCGGCACGTGCACGACGGGTGGAGCGCCGTTTCCGCATCGCGAGCGACCCACTCGAGGATCTCGTCTTCGGTCTGCACGCCCGGACCGGGCGAGAGCTCACCGCCGTCGAACCGGTCGAACGCCGGCTGGCCGAGGATGTGGCGGGCGGCACCGATCGCCTCGACCCACTCCCGCCGATCCTGGTCGGTCGACAGGTAGTTGAACTTCAGCGCCGGCTTGACGTTCACGTCGGGCGACGTGATCCGCACCGATCCACGGGCGTCGGAGTACATCGGCCCGACGTGGATCTGGTAGCCGTGCCCGCCGGCGGGTGCCGACCCGTCGTAGCGCACCGCGATCGGCAGGAAGTGGAACATCAAGTTGGGGTACGACGACGTCGTCGTTGCTGCGCATGAAGCCGCCGCCCTCGAACTGATTGCTGGCACCGGGACCTCGGCGCGCCAACCACTGCAGTCCGACCCACGGACGGTTGCGCCACTTCATCAACGGGTTCAGCGAGACCGGCTGCGTGCTCGCGTGCTGCACGTAGACCTCGAGGTGGTCCTGGAGGTGCTCGCCGACACCTGGGAGGTGATGCACCGGGGCGACCCCGACGGATCGGAGGTGATCGGCGTCGCCGATACCCGAGACCTGGAGCAACTGCGGCGAGTTGAACGCGCCGCCGCACAGGATGACCTCGCCGGCGCACCGTGTGCCGGCGACGTCCGGTCGTCGTGAAGTCCACACCGGTGGCGCGCCCGCCCTCCGTCACGAGTCGGGTCACGTTCGCCCGGCACTGCACGTCGAGGTTCGGCCGTCGCATCACCGGATGCAGGTAGGCGCACGCTGCGCTCAACCGGCGGCCACGATGGAGGTTGCGGTCGAACGCCGCGAACCCTTCCTGGCGGTAGCCGTTCACATCCGATGTCAGGACCTGCCCCGCTTGTTGCACCGCCTCGAAGAAGGCGTCGAACAGCGGGTTCGTCACCGGGCCCCGCTCGAGCACGAGCGGGCCGTCTCCGCCGCGGTACTCGTCGGCTCCCACGAGGCACGTCTCCATCCGCTTGAAGTACGGCAGGCAGTTGGCGTAGTCCCACGCCGCCATGCCAGGGTCGGCCGCCCACCGCTCGAAGTCGAGCGGGTTGCCCCGCTGGAAGATCATCCCGTTGATGCTCGACGAGCCGCCGAGCACCTTGCCCCTGGCGTGGTAGACGCGCCGGCCGTTCATGAACGGCTCCGGCTCGGACTCGTACTTCCAGTCGTAGAAACGGCTGCCGATCGGGAACATCAGCGCCGCGGGCATGTGGATGAACACGTCCCAGCGGTAGTCCGGCCGGCCCGCTTCGAGCACGAGCACCCGGGTCGACCGGTCGGCGCTCAGGCGGTTGGCGAGGACCGACCCCGCCGAACCGCCGCCGACGATCACGAAGTCGTAGCGATCGGTCAGGTGTCGGGCATGCACTCCCGTCACGGGCCCGTCACGCTGTGAACGCCTCGACGTGTCCGTTGAGCCGAGCGCCGATTCGGTCGGCAGCGGCAGCCACCTGCTCGGCGATCGATTCGGCGCGGCCGGGGCTCGGGAAACGGTACGACGGGCCGTGGGCGTGGACTGCGGCCACCACACGGTCGCCGGCGTCTCGAACGGGAGCGGCGACGGAGTTGATGCCCACGAGGAACTCCTCGTAGACCCACTCGGCTCCTCTCCGCCGCACATCGTCGACCCGCCGCCGGATCAGCTCGGGATCGGTCATCGTCCTCGAGGTCGCCTGCGCCAACGTGCCGGCGAGGAGCTGGTCGAGCACGGCGGGCGGTGCGCCGGCGAGCAGCACGAAGCCCGACGACACGAGATGGGCCGACAGCCGCTCGCCCGTCCAGTCGCGCACCTGGACCGGATTGTCGGCCTCGACGTGGTCGAGGTAGTGGACCTCGTGACCGTCGAGCACCGAGAGCCCGGTCGCCTCTCCGAGCGACCCGGTGAGCTGCACGAGGTGTGGGCGGGCGATGGCGACCAGGCTGCGACCCGGTTGGGCGGCCGACGCCAGCTCGACCACGAGGTCACCGATGCGGTAGTCGCCGCCGGCGCCGAGCTGATCGACGGCTCCCAGCTCGTTGAGCGTCGCGAGCGGCGCGACACCGTGCTCTTCGGCAGATGCGACCGTTCCGCCACCTCCGACACCCCCGCCGGGCCGCTGGCGAGGCATCGGAGCACCGCGAACGCACGTTCGACGGACTGCACACTCGACATCGACGGCCTCCCGGTGGTCAGTGTTCCAGAATGCGGGACGGGTCCACAAGCCGGGACGCCGGGGTCGGCTATGTCACCGCGGAGGCGCTGGCCGACCATTTCGGCTCGATCGAGGCGCTGCAGGGCGCCGACCCCGGGCAGATCGAGGAGGTCGAGGGGGTGGGGCCGATCATGGCCGTGCAGATCGCCGAGTCGCTCGCCGACGAGCGCACCCGGGCGCTGATCGCCAAGCTCGGCGAGAAGGGGCTGCGGCTCGAGCAGGACCCCTCCGAACGCCGCGCCGAGGGCGGGCCGCTGGAGGGCATGACGGTGGTCCTCACCGGCACGCTGCCCGAGCTGACCCGCGAGGAGGCCGGGGCGTTGATCAAGAAGGCGGGGGGCAAGGTCGTCAACTCCGTCTCGAAGAAGACCGACTACGTCGTCGCCGGCGACAACCCCGGCTCGAAGCTCGCCAAGGCCGAGAAACTCGGCACCGAGGTGCTCGACGAGGCCGGCCTGCTGAAGCTCCTCGGGGACGCCTAGCGCCTGGCGATCGCGGCGGCGATCTGATCCTGCTGGTAGTGGGCGTAGCTGAGGTTTCCCACGCTCGCCATCAGGATCGAGAAGATCATCTCGCGGCCGCTCGCGTTGAAGCAGTAGCCGGAGAGGTTGCTGACGCCGGTCAGGGTCCCGGTCTTGACCCGGCAGCGGCCCGCGGCGGCGGTGCCGTCCATGCGCGAGGCGACGGTGCCCTCGCGGCCGCTCAGCGCCAGGTCGGCGACGAACTCGTCGTCGACCCAGGAGTCCCGCATCCCCTGCAGCAGCCGCACCACCTGCAGCGGCGAGGCGCGGTTGCCGCGAGTCAGCCCCGATCCGTCCATCGCCCGCACGCCGCTGCCCTTGCCGCGGGCGAACGCCTCGACGACGGCGGCGCCGCCGGCGGTCGTCCCGGCCTGGCCGAACTCGGCGCCGAGCAGCTTCAGCAGCATCTCGGCGAAGAAGTTGTTCGAGTAGACGGCGGTCACGTTCACGAGCGAGTCGATGCGCGGCGAGCGGACCACCGCGATCGTCTGCGAGTCGTCCTCGTCGGCGTTGCCGATCGCGACCCCGCGCCGGATCGAGATCCCGGCCGAGCGCAGCGAGCCGAGCAGCTTCTGGGCCGCGTTCCGGGCGGGGTCGGAGGCGAAGCTGCCGCCGTCCGCGGTGGCGTAGCCGGCATTGAGGGCGAGGCCGGAGAGCGGCCCGATCCAGGGGCTGGTGGCGTAGCCGGAGTCGGCGACCCCGCGCAGCCGGTCGAAGACGTCGTCGTCGGCGTAGAGACGGCCGGTGACGGCCTTCAGCCCGGCGGCCTTCGCCTGCGCCTTGAGCCCGTAGAGGTTTGTCCCGAGCCCGCCGAAGAAGCGCTCGTAGAAGGCCGGGGTGCCGAGCGCCGGGTCGCCGCCGCCCTGCAGGTAGAGATTGCCGTGGACGACGCCCTGGCGGTCGATCTCGCCGTCGGCGAGCAGCTTGGTCGCGATCGTCGCGTCGGGCCCGAAGTGGGAGAGGACGGCGGCGGTGGTGTAGAGCTTCATGTTCGAGGCGAGCGGCAGGCTGCGCCGCGCCGCCCGGGCGCAGATCGGCCTGCCGGTCTCGGCATCGACGACGAAGAGGCCGCTGGCGCCGCCGCCCCCCTGGAGCAGCCGGCTGCGCAGCTCCTTGCAGAACGCCCCGCCGGTCGCCGCATTTACCTGGGCGGTAACGGGTAGGGCCGCAAGGAGCAGGAAAAGAGTGACGAGTGCCAGGGGGATCCGTCGCATCTCCTGGGATAATCCATGTTTATGGGCAAAGTTGTGGACATCGACTCTCAACCACGCCGGCGACGGCCCCGTAAGAAGCCGTCCAAAACGGCCCTGGTGCTCGGCGGGGGCGGCTTCACGGGCGGCGTCTACGAGATCGGCGCGCTGAGGGCCCTCGACCTGCTGGCGGTCAACAGCACGGTCAACAACTTCGACATCTACGTCGGAACCAGCGCCGGCTCCTTCGTCGCCGGCATGCTCGCCAACGAAATCACCCCCGACGAGATGATGCAGGTGCTGAACAAGCGGGTGCCGTCGGAGCTGGAGGATCTCGACCTCGGCAAGGTGCTGCGCCCCAACTACCTCGGCTTCGTGGAGAAGGCGGCGGCGCTGCCGCTGCGCTCGGTGGAGCTGCTGCGCTCGCTGCTCAAGGTCCGCGAGGTCTCGGCGATCGACCTCGGCGTCGCCCTCGCCGAGAACCTGCCATCGGGCCTCTACTCCGGCACCGGCGTCAACGACTACGTCGAGGAGGTGCTGACCGACGCCGGCCGCAGCAACGACTTCCGCCTCGTCGACCCCGAGCTCTACATCACGGCCACCGACCTCGACACCACCGAGCGGATCGTCTTCGGGGAGGAGGACTGGGCGGACGTGCCGATCTCGAAGGCGATCCAGTGCTCGACGGCGCTGCCGATCGTCTACAAGCCGGTCGACCTGAAAGGCCGACAGATGGTCGACGGCGGCATCCGCTCGACCACCAACGTCGACATCGCGGTCGAGCGCGGGGCGAAATTCATCGTCGTCGTCAACCCGATCGTCCCCTACGTCAACGACTTCGAGAAGACGATCCCGACGATGCTCGGCACCCGGGTCCGCCGGGTCTCCGACATGGGGATGCCGGCGATCGCCAACCAGACCTTCCGGATCATCTCCCACGCCCGCCTGCACCAGGCGGTCGAGCACTGGCGCGAGAAATACCCCGGGGTCGACATCATCCTGATCGAGCCCGAGCCCAACGACGAGCTGATGTTCGGCACGCCGATCATGGACTACTCGCGCCGCCTGAAGATCGCCCGCCACGGCTTCGAATCCGTCACCGCGATGCTGGCCCGCGACTACGAGAACTTCGAGGAGATCTCCAAAAAGCACGGCCTCGAGATCTCCGGCCGCCGCGTCAAACGCGTCGTCGAACGCGCCTCCGAAGAAGAGCCGGAGCAGACCTCAGCCTGGAAACGCGTCCTCGAGCAGACGACCTCGGTCCTGCTGCGACAGTCGGGCGAGGCGTCGTAGCTCGAAGCGTTTGTGGGGGAGGATGTCGGTCACCTTCCCGGGAATTGAGTCGCACGCCCTGCGGGCTTAGCTCCGATGTTTGAGCGCGGCTGACGCCGCGCGATCCTCAGATTGCATATCGCGCGCTTTGCGCACATTCCCGGGAAGGCGACCGACATCCTCCTCGTCAGCGCCTCGGCCAGGACGGCTCATCCGAGTGGCACCGAGCGGCACCTCGGCCGCCAAGGTTCAGAATCTATGAGCCGGTCGAGGAGCTCGACGCGGGCTGTCAGAGCGGCTGGGGAGAGGGGTCGGGGGTCCGTCCGGCCGAACTTGTGAGTGAGCGAAGCGAGCGGGTTCGGCAGGATGGACCCCCGACCCCTCCCTCACCCACCCTCAGCCCGCGTAGAGCTGCTCGATCTCCGGCTCGCGCTTGGCGGTCACGACCGCCCGCTTGACCTTCATCGTCGGCGTCAGCTCGCCGTTCTCCTGGGAGAGGTCTTCGGGGAGGATCGCGATCTTCTTGACCTGCTCGACGCGGGCGAATTTCTCGTTGATCTGGTCGACGTGGCCCTCGATCGCCTTCTTCACGTCGGGGTTCTTCGCCAGCTCGGCCGGGTCCTCGGGGAGGCCGTTCTCCTTGGCGTAGGCGACGATCTCTTCCGGGTCGAGCGTTACCAGCGCCACCAGGTAGGGCCGGCGGTCGCCGACGACAACGCACTGGGAGACGAGCGGGTGCTGCTTGATCTCGTTCTCGAGGTTGGCGGGGGTGATGTTCTTGCCGCCCGCGGTGATGATGATGTCCTTTTTGCGGCCGGTGATCTTGATGAAGCCGTCGCTGTCGATCTCGCCGATGTCGCCGGTGTGGAGCCAGCCGTCGACGATCGTCTCGGCGGTCGCCTCCGGGTTCTTGTAGTAGCCCTGGAAGACGTTGGGCCCCTTGACCAGGATCTCGCCGTCGTCGGCGATCTTCACCTCGCAGCCGGGGAAGGGTTTGCCGATCGTGCCGATCTTGAAGTCCTCCTCGGTGGAGATCGTCGCCGCAGTCGAGGTCTCGGTCATCCCCCAGCCCTCGAGCACGAGCACGCCGGCGGCGTCGAAGAAGCGCAGGATGTCCGGGTTGATCGGGGCGGCGCCGGATACGGCGAGGCGCAGGTTCCCGCCGAACAGGCCGCGGATTTTGGAGAGCACTTTCTTGTCCGCGAACTCGTATTTCTTGCGCAGCAGGAAGCCCGGCCTCTTTCCCGCCCGCTCCATCTCGCGGACCTTCATCCCGGTCTTGATCGCCCAGTCGAAGATCGTCTTTTTCGAGACCGCCCTCTTTCTCCATCGCGCTGGTCGCGGTCGTGTAGATCTTCTCGAAGATCCGCGGCACGGAGGGGAAGTAGGTCGGTTTCAGTTCGGCCATGTTGGGCATGATCTTCAGCGGGTCGCGCTCCCAGTAGGCGAGCGTGGCGCCCAGGTCGAAGCTGCCGAGCTGGATCAGCAGCGCGAAGGAGTGGGCGAGGGGGAGGTAGAGGTAGGTGAGGTCTTCTTCCTCGATCACGCTGTTCTCGTTGACCATGTCGAGCATCGCGCGGTAGTTGCCGTGCGAGATGACGCAGCCCTTCGGCGGGCCGGTCGTCCCCGACGTGTAGATGAAGGTGCAGATGTCGTCGGGCGTCACCGACTGCCAGCGCGCCTCCCACTCGGAGGCGTCTCGGCCGGCGCCGCGGGCGGCGAGGTCGTCGAAGGAGATCGCGTCCTCGCTGGAGCCGGTCATCCGGATCACGTGCTCGAGCAGCGGCAGCTTGTCGCGGACCTTGCGGATCTTCTCGAGCTGCTCGTCGTCCTCGACGATCACGACCTTCGCGTCGGAGTTCTCGAGCACGTACTGGCACTCCTCCGGGGAGTTGGTCTGGTAGATCGGGACGACGGTCGCGCCCGCCGCGAGGGCGGCGAAATCGGCGTAGGTCCACTCGACCCGGGTGTTGCCGAGAATCGAGACTTTGTCGCCCTTGGCGACCCCGAGGTCGATCAGGCCGAGCGAGAGGGCGCGGACCGTCTCACCAACCTCGGCGAAGCTGCGGCTCTGCCAGGAGTCGCCGTCCTTGAAGCGAACCGCGGGCTGCTCGCCGTACATCTGCGCCGAGATCGGCAGCAGGTCGGCGAGCGTCTTCGATTTGGTTCCCCGCCCCATGCGCGGGGGAAGTCTAGTAGCTGGGAGCTGCTTTCAGGCGGCCGAGGCGCGCTGCTGGTCGCTCTGGGGCGGCGACTGGCGGAGCGAGGAGCGGAAGAGCGTTTTGTCTATTCGCCCGTGGAAGATGGGGACGCCCATCTGAACGCATTTGCCAATCACCTCCTGCCGTTTCATGTGCAGCTCCTCGGCAAGCTCGGAAGGGGTCAGGTGATTGGCCACGTCGGTGGGACCTCCCTTAGTCGAAAATGGGTAGTCGCATATTTACCGGCCCGGCCGGATGTGTCAACTGGAAATAATGCTTCCGATGAGCTCTGAGGCAGCAGCAACCCCCCTTCCACGCAAGGGCCGGATCCGGGTGATCCTGATCCTGGCCGTGGTCGCCGGGATCGTCGGCTATGTGATCGTCGACATCGCGACCAAACCGCCGGGCCGCGACGTCGTCCGGGTCGAGGGGATCGGGCCGGCCCAGCAGATCTTCGGCGGCGTCCCCCAGGAAGGAGACCGGGTCGGCTCCGACAACGCCCCGGTCTCGATCCAGCTCTTCTCGGACCTGCAGTGTGGGGACTGCCGCGACGATTTCCTCGCGATCGTGCCGACCCTGGTCAGCGATTACGCCAGGCCCGGCGACGTGAAGATCCTGCTGCGCCATTACTCGGCGGCGAGGAACTCGCTGGAGCTCGGCTTCTTCGGGGCCGAAGCGGCGGCCCGCCAGGGCTACGGCTGGAACTACACCTACCTCTTCTTCGTCAACCAGGACGAAGCGGAGCGCTTCGGCGTCGGCGACGAGTTCATGAGCTCGATCGCCGGGGCGATCCTGCACCTCGACGCGCCCGAATGGGAAGAGGACCTCGAGCGCGAAGGGGGGACCGACGGCCCGATGGCCGCGAGGCTCGAGGGCCAGGAAGAGCTCGGCGACGAGCTCGGCATCCGCGCCGGCACGGCGGCGGTGGTCAGCGGCCCGGAGGGCACGCGCATCCTTCAGGACGGCCCCTCGCTCGCCCAGGTCGAAAGGGCGATCGAGGGGGTTGGCGGTTGACCCTCCCCTAGAATCCAGGGGGGGTTGAGCTCATATCGGGGCGCCCGGATTTGAACCGGGGACCTCACCGACCCGAACGGTGCGCGCTACCAGGCTGCGCCACGCCCCGAAGGCGGCGATTATCTCAGAGACCACCGCGTGACCACGATGAACCGCAAGCTCGCATACCTCACAGCCCTCCTCGCGCTGCTCCTCGCCGCCCCCGCGGCGAGCGCCCGCACCGCCCCGTCGTCCTTCACGGGGATGGTCCCGCAGGGGCCTCACACCGCCGGCGACTTCGACCTGATGGAGAGCAGCGGCGTGGGCAGCGTCAGGCTGCCGATGTACTGGATGGAGATCCAGCCCGAAAGCACCTTCGTCTCGGAGCCGGACTTCGACGCCTTCGACCGCCAGGTGCGGCTCGGGGCCGAACACGGCATCCGGATCCTCCCCTTTCTCTGGGGGACCCCCGAATGGGTGGCGTCGAAGCAGGTGGCGCTGCCGGTGGCCAACCCCTGGCAGCGCTGGGGCTGGAACGCGTTCCTGCGCGACGCGGTCGGCCGGTACGGGCCCGACGGCGACTTCTGGCGCGAGCACACCGACCTCGACTACCTGCCGATCCGCAAGTGGGAGATCTGGAACGAGCAGAACATCGTCACCTTCTCCGGCTCCACCGACCCGGCTCCCTACGCGGCGCTGCTGCGCGCGTCCGGTCGCGTCCTGCACGGCGCCGACCCGGGGGCGGAGGTGATCGTCGGCGGCCTCTTCGGGCGCCCGCTCCAGATCCCGCCGAACACCGCCTCCGGCGACTTCCTCGCCCGTCTCTACCAGGCCCCCGACGTGAAGCGCCATTTCGACGGGGTGGCCCTGCACCCCTACGTCTCCGACGCGGGCGCGATGCGCGCCCAGATCCGCAACCTGCGCCGCATCATGCGCGCCCACGACGACGCCGCGACGCCGCTCTACGTGACCGAGGTGGGCTGGGGCTCCGACAGCGGCGAGTCGCGCTGGGAGCGCGGGCCGGGCGGCCAGGCGCGCGAGCTGAACCAGGCGATGTCGATGCTGATCGCCAATCGCACGGAGTGGCGGATCGGCGGGGTCTGGTGGTTCTCGTGGGTGGACCTCTACGACTCGTGCCAGTTCTGCGACTCGGCGGGGCTGCTGACGATCGACCGCGAGGCGAAGCCGGCCTGGTACCTGTTCAACCGCTGGACCGGGGGCGACCCCGGCACCGTTCCGCGCGCCTCGCTCGGGGATTGACCGTCCCGCGCCGCGGGTAGTCGCCCGGCACCCGACCCAACGGAGGAATTGCCGATGACGACCGCCGCGCCCAGCAAGGGCATCTTCGACAGCGCCAACCTCGAGGCCCGCGAACGGGTCGTCGAGCTGCTCACCAGGGCGTACTGGATGGAGATGGAGACGGTGATGAGCTACATCGCCGCCTCGGTCAACCTCGACGGCATCCGCGCCCAGGAGATCAGGGAGTCGCTCGCCCAGGACGTCACCGAGGAGCTGAGCCACGCGCAGCGCTTCGCCGAGCGGATCAAGGAGCTCTACGGGGTGGTCCCGGGCTCCGAGGACTTCAGCGCCGAGCAGTCCTTCCTCCAGCCGCCCGACGAGCAGACCGACATCGTCCACGTGATCCGCGGCGTGATCAAAGCCGAGACCGGCGCGATCGAGCACTACACCCGGATCATCGAGGAGACCGATGGGGTGGACCCGGTCACCCAGGACATGGTGATCGAGGTCCTGCACGACGAGCAGGGTCACCGCCGCCTCTTCGAGGGCTTCCTGCGCGAGTGCGAGGTCGATGGGGTCGGAGGCGGCCGGGACCTCTCCGGCGGCGAACGCTGACCCGGCCCGACGGGGGGCCGGCACGAGCCTGAATCGGCCCCGCGCGGGGCCTGGATGAGCGCTACTCTGTTTTTAGTAGAAACGTTTGATGTAGTAAAAAGGGCCTACGGAGGAGCCAGCGTTGGACACGGTCGTGATCCTGGTCATGGGAGGTCTGCTGGGCGCGGTGATCGCGCTTCTGGTCGTCACCCTGCGCGGTGGCCGCAACGCGACCAGGCGCTTCACGGTCCTCCACCGGATCGCCCAGGTCTCCGACCACGGCGGCACCCTCGCCGACACGCTGGACTCGACCTGCGCGATCCTCGTGCCCGACGTCGCCGACTTCTGCATGATCGACCTGATCAACGGCGACCGGGTGGAACGGGTCGCGGCCCGGGTCGGGCCCGGCGGCGGCCAGAGGGTCGCTGAAGTCCTCGCCGACCGCGAGCCGTCCGTGCCGCAGCGGACGGAGGCCGATTCCGAGGAGGCGACCAGGCCCCGCTTCTACGAGCGGATGACCGATGCCGACCTGGTCGCCCTCTCCCACGACGAGGAGGACCTCGAGTTCCTGCGCAGCCTCGACATCCGCTCGGCGATCACCGTCGCGCTGAAGGCACGCGGCAAGGTCACCGGCGCGCTGACCCTGGTCGTCGCCTGGTCCGGGCGGCGCTACCGGCGCGACCACGTCGCCTTTGCCGAGGTGCTCTCCGGAAGGGTCGCGCTGACCCTCGAGAACGCGGGCCTCTTCTCCGACCTCGAGCGCGCCGAAGGGGCGCGGGCCGAGATCGCCCAGACGCTCCAGCGCGGCCTCCTGCCGCCGCCCCTGCCCCACATCCCGGGATGGTCGGTGGCGGCCTCCTACAGGCCGGCCGGGGCCGAGAACGAGGTCGGCGGGGACTTCTACGACGCCTTCCCCGCGGCCGGCGGCTGGATGCTCGTGATCGGCGACGTCACCGGGCGCGGCGCCAGCGCCGCCTCGGTCACCGCCCAGGCCCGCTACACGCTGCGCACCGCGGCCTCCCTGACCGGCGACCCGCTGGTCGCCCTGGCGACGCTGAACCGCGCCCTGCTGGCCCGCGGGGACTCGGCGCTCTGCAGCGTCGCCGCGCTGGCGATCTCCGAGGATCCGCGCCAGCCGGTGCGCCACGCGGTCGCCGGGCACCCCCCGCCGCTGCTGATCGACGGCGATCAGGTGATCGAGGTCGCGGGGACCGGCCCCGTCCTCGGGGCCTTCGCCGACTCCCAGTGGGTCCTCGACCACACCGTCCTCGAGCCCGGCCAGCAGCTCGTCGTCGTCACCGACGGGATCGCCGAGTCGAGCGGGGCCGGCGGGCGCTTCGGAGAGGAGCGGCTGCGCGCGGAGCTGGGCGGTGTCACCAGCCCGACGCAGGCGGTGCAGCGCCTCGAAGTGGCGCTGCAGACCTTCACCTCCGGCCGGCTCGAAGACGATGTCGCAATTCTCGCCCTCTCGCCGGCCTCGACCGAGGCCCGCGGGCGGCGCGGGCTAACGGTCGCGCCCGTCCAACAGCTGGCCGATGCGGCCGGATTCGGAGTCGGCGATGGATGAGGCCTACAGACACCTGATCGAGCGCCTCTTCGACGCCTTCAACCGCCGCGACCCCGACGAGATCACCGCCGTCTGCCACGACGAGATGGAGTTCTACGCGGTGACCGCCGAGGAGGTGGGCCGCAACGAGCCGTACAAGGGGTCCGAGGGGCTGCACGCCTATCTCGAGGACGTGGCTACGGTCTGGGAGGAGCTGCTGATCACCGCCCACGAGATCGAGCAGCGCGAGGACTCGTTGCTGGTCCGGGGCCGCGTCTACCTGCGCAGCCGCGCGCACGGCATCCGCGACATGCCGACGGCCTGGATCTGGGACGTCCGCGACGACCGCTTCATCCGCGGCCAGGCCTTCATCAACCCGGAGGATGCGGCGGAGCGCTTCAGCCGCGAAGCTCGGCCAGAGCCGAGTCCCGGCTCGGGTGCATCGAGATCGATGACTCAACGCCTGTGATTTTCAGCAGCCGCTGGACCTGATCGTTCGAGCAGCAGATCACGAGGCGGCCCTGCCCCTCGCCCGCGTCCCGGTCGACCCGCTGCCAGGCGCGCACGAGCAGGGCGATGCCGGTCGAGTCGATGAACTCGCAGGAGGAGAGGTCGATCAAAACCTGGGCGTCGTCGCCGTCGATGGCCGCCTCCAGGGGCCCCTCCAGCTCCGGCGCGGTGTTCAGGTCGAGCTCTCCCATCACCGCGAAGGTGTGGACCCCGCCCTCCAGCGACTCGTTCTGGACCTCGAATGGAATCGGGCTCACGATTCGATGCTATCGAGACTCGGGGTTTGCGGCTGCGGCCCAGACGGGTAGCGAAGTTGCTTGACAATTTCGGCAGCTATGCTCGGAGGCCCTCGGGGGAGGCCCCCGGCGGAAACCGCGGTCATGGCAGACAAGCTCACCACCAGCGAGGCGTCCACGGGCCTCGAGATGTGTCTTCCGGCCAAGGCGGAGAATGTGGCCGTCATCCGCCATGCCCTCGCCGGGCTCGCCGAGGAGATCGGCATGGACGAGCCCGGGATCGCCGATCTCAAGACCGTCGTCACCGAGGCCTGCATGAACGTCGCGGTCCACGCCTACGAGGGCCGCGCCGGCCCGCTCAGCGTCGAGGCGGAGCCCGACGCCGACGGCCTGATCGTGATCGTCCGCGACTCGGGCATCGGGATCAGGCCGCGGCCGGACGCCGAGCACAACAGCCTGCGACTCGGGCTCTCCCTGATCGCCGCCCTGAGCAGCAGCTTCTCCTTCTCCGGCGGCCTCAACCGCGGCACCGAGATCGAGATGCGGGTGCCGCTGAGGGGCGGCGGCGCCGACATCGGCGGCCCTCCGGTCGAGGTCGAGAGTCCCCCCGACCAGGCGCAGCTCACCATCGGGCGCGCCGAGCTGCTGGCGCCCGTCCTCTCGAGGATCGTCGGCGCGCTCGCCGCCCGCCGCGACCTTCCCGTCGACCGGGTCTCCGACGCGATCCTGCTCACCGACGCGATTGCGGCCGTCGCGCCCCGCCACTTCGCCGACGGCAGGGTGACGCTGGCGCTGGAGGACGCCGAGGACGGTGTCGAGCTGCGGCTCGGCCCGATGGAAGACGGCGGCGCCGAGCGGGTCCGCGCCGAGCTGGAGGTCCCCGACGTCGGCGGCTCGCTGGAGGCGCTCGCCGACGGGATCTCGGTCGAGGGAGCCCCCGAAGGGGACTACCTGGCGATTCGCTTCAGCTCTCCTGCTCCTGCTCCCTGACCTGCTCGCGGATGCGCTCGAGGGCGCGGCGCAGGATTCTGGAGACGTGCATCTGCGAGTGGCCGATCTGCTCGGCGATCTGCGACTGCGTCATGTCGTCCACGAAGCGCAGGCGGAGGACGAGGCGCTCCCGCTCGTCGAGGTGCGGTAGCGCGGCGTCTAGCGCGACCCGCCCCTCGACCAGCTCGTAGTTCTTGTCCTCTTCGCCGATCCAGTCGGCGGGCTGGGACTCCTCGGGGTCGTCCTTGCCCGGCGGGCGGTCGAGGGAGAGCGGCCTGCGGTTGTGGTTCGCCTCCATCACCTCGAGCACGTCGGTCGGCTCGAGCCCGAGCCGCTCGGCGATCTCGGAGATCGAGGGCGAGCGCTGGAGTTTCTCGGTCAGCGCCGAGATCGCTTTATCGACCTGCGCCATGCGGTCGTGCAGGCCGCGCGGCACCCGCACCGTCCAGGCCCGGTCCCGAAAATGGCGTTTCAGCTCGCCCAGGATCGTCGGCGAGGCGAAGGCGCTGAAGGGGATGCCGCGATCGGGGTCGAAGCGGTCGACGGCGTTGACGAGGGCGAGGCTCGCCACCTGGAGCAGGTCGTCGAAGGACTCGCTGGCGCCGCGGTAGCGGCGGGCCAGCCGTTTGGCGAAGGGCAGGTTGCGGCGTACGAGCTCCTCGCGGATCGCGGGATCGCGGCTCTTCACGAAGCGTCGCCAGAGCTCCCGTTCGTCGGCGAGGTGCTCCTGGGGCCCCGGGGCCGGCGGCTCGTTCTCTTCTCGCTCTCCCATCCTCGCCACCGTAGCTGGCGGCGGCGGTCTGGTACCCGTGCCGCCGCCGATCCCAAACCCTTAGGCTCCTGTTGATTCCATTCCGATCAAGAGGAGAACCCTGATGGCCTACTCCGTTCCCGACCTTCCTTACGCATATGACGCGCTCGAGCCTCACATCGACGAGGCGACGATGCGGGTCCACCACGATAAGCACCACCAGGCCTACGTGGACAAAGCGAACGCGGCCCTCGAGGGCACGGAGTGGGCCGATAAGGAGATCGAGGACGTGCTCCGCGACCTCTCCAGCCTGCCCGGCGACAAGCAGGGCCCGGTCCGCAACAACGGCGGCGGCCATTTCAATCATTCGCTGTTCTGGCAGATGCTCAGCCCCGACGGCGGCGGCGAGCCGGGCGGCGACCTGGGCGCGGCGATCGACGAGAAGTTCGGCTCCTTCGACTCCTTCAAGGGCGAGTTCAAAGAAGCGGGGATCACCCAGTTCGGCTCCGGCTGGTCGTGGCTGGTCCACGACGGCTCGGGCCTGGCCGTGGTCAAAACCGCGAACCAGGACTCGCCCGTCTCCGACGGCCAGACCCCGCTGCTCGGCTGCGACGTCTGGGAGCACGCCTACTACCTCAAGTACCAGAACAAGCGCCCGGACTACATCGACGCCTTCTGGAACGTCGTCAACTGGGATTACGTCGCCCAGCGCTTCGCCGACGCCGGCTGAGCGCGGGCGCTAGGCGCTAGGGCGCGGCGACGCCCGCGGCCGGCCGCGCCGCCTCGGGGAGGTGGCGCGGCTCCTCGCCCTGCTTGGGCGGGACCATGCTCATCGCGTGCTCGGCCTTGGCGGTGATCGTCAGGCTCGGGTTGACCCCGGGGTTGGCGGGCATCGCGGCGCCGTCGGTGACCAGCAGGTTCTCGTAGCCGTAGACGCGGTTGGCGGTGTCGACGACGCCGGACTCGGGGCCGGCGCCGATCACGGCGCCGCCGAGGATGTGGGCGGTGGTGGGGACGTTCTGGATCGACTCGGTCAGCGCGCTCTGCGCGATGCCGCCTGTTTTCTTCGCGAACCAGCGCGCCGCCGCCGCCGCCGCCGGCAGGTAGATCGGGTTCGGCCGGTGGGGATCCTGTTCCGTCTGCAGCCGCACCCCCCTGCCGAACAGCTTGCGCTTCGGCCGCAGGTGCATAGCGGCGTCCACGGTCTGCATGACGAGCAGGATCACCGTGCGGCGCGACCACTTGAACGGGAAGACCATGCGCGCGTTCTGCAGCGGGTGGCGGATGATCTCGGCGATCCACTTCAGCGGCCTGGTAAGGCGCGTGCCCTCACCCGCCATCGCCGTGAACGTGTTGCTCATGATGTCCCCGGCCTCGCCGTAGGTGACGACCTCGATGTGGGTGTCGGGGTCCGGGTAGATGCTCGAGGTGATCGCGACCGAGCGGCTGAAGTCGCGGTCGTCGTCGCGCGCGGTGACCGACTGGATCGACTCCGAGTTGGTCCGGATCACCGCGCCGACGCGGTCGGAGAGGCGCGGCAGCGCGCCGCTGTGCCTGCAGTTGGCGAGCAGGTTGTTGGTGCCGAGGGCGCCGGCGGCGACGACGACCCCGCGGGCCGTGACCGTGCGGCGGCGCTTGCGCACCCAGGAGCCCGAGCGCTCGCTGGTGATCGAGTAGCCGTCGGACCCGTCGGCGGCCCCGAGCGGCCGGATATCGGTCACCTGCCGTTCGGGCTCGATCCTGACCCCGAGCTTCTCCGCGAACCAGAGGTAGTTCTTCATCAGCGTGTTCTTGGCGCCGTGGCGGCAGCCGACCATGCAGCTGCCGCAGCGCATGCAGCCCGTCCGCGGCGGGCCCTCGCCTTCGAAGAAGGGATCCTCGACCTCGACCCCGGGCTGGTCGAAGAAGACGCCGACCTTGGTGTTGGTGAAGGTCTCGCCGACGCCGATCTCATCGGCATATTCCTTGAGCAGGACGTCGGCGGGCCCCATGCCTTCGTACTCGACGACCCCGAGCATCCGCTCCGCGGTGTCGTAGTGGGGGGCCAGCTCCGCCTCCCAGTTGCCGAGGCCGGCCCACTGCGGGTCGTTGAAGAACGACGGCCGGGCGCGGTAGAGGGTGTTGGCGTAGCCGAGGCTGCCGCCGCCGACGCCGCTGCCGGAGACGACGAAGACGTCCTTGAAGAAGGTCATCCGCAGGACGCCGCGCATGCCCCACTTCGGCCACCAGAAGTAGCGGCGCGGTTCGCGCAGGGTCGACTTGGCGAAGTCGTCGTCGTCGAAGCGGCTGCCGCACTCGAGGACTCCGACCGAGTAGCCCTTCTCCGCCAGGCGCAGGGCGGAGACCGATCCGCCGAAGCCGGACCCGACCACCACCCAGTCCAGATCAGGCTCCGCCCGCATGCTCTGCTCCCCCTCGCTCGCGCTCATGATTACCGGCGATCTCGCTCCCTCGGTCCCGCGTCCGCTGCGGGCGGGTGGATTATGCCTCGCCCGGCTCGAGGGGGCGGAAGTCCGATGTGCGGGCGCCGCAGACGGGGCAGAACCAGTCCTTCGGGATGTCTTCGAACTTCGTGCCGGGCGGGATGCCGCCGTCCGGGTCCCCGATCGCCGGGTCGTAGATGAACCCGCAGCTCTCGCAGATCCAGAGGGTTTGCTCGGTCGCTGTGGTCATGCCTGAATTTTAGGGACTCGCTATTTGCTGAAGTCGACGGCGACCGGCTCGCGCTCGGCCGGGTCCTCGATCTCGAAGAACTCGCGCGCGGTGAAGTTGCCCTGGTTGGCGATGACCGAGCCCGGGAACTGTTCGATGTCCGTGTTGTAGGCCTGGACGTTCGAGTTGTAGATCCGCCGCGAGGCCTGGATCTCGTCCTCCAGCTCGGAGAGGTTGCGGCTCAGCTGTTGGAAGTTCTCGGTGGCGCGCAGCTCCGGGTAGTTCTCGGCGACGACTTTGACGTCGGCCAGCGCCTGGCTCAGTTTCTGCTCGGCCTGGGCGGTCTCCTGCACGGTCTGCGCTTTCATCGCGTCGGCCCGCGCCTGGGTCGTTTTCTCGAAGGTCTGGCTCTCGTGCGTCGCGTAGCCCTTGACCGTCTCGACCAGGTTCGGGACGAGGTCGTGCCGCCGCTTCAGCTGGACGTCGATCCCGCTCCACGACTCGTCGATGCGATTGCGTGCCGCGATGAACGAGTTGCGCTTCGCGATCCAGTAGATGACCGCGATGACGACGATTACTGCGATGACGATGAGGGCGATGGTCATGGAGGCTCCTGTGGTCGGACCTGGCTGCGGGCCATCCTACGCCCATCGGCGGCTCCGATGCTTAGGATCGTCGGGATGGGGGCCAAGCAAGAAGCGCAGGAGTGGGCGGAGACGGTCCAAAAGCTCGCCGAGCGCAACGGCCTCACCTATGAGCCGGTCGGCGGAATCAACCCGAAGGACGGACCCGTCGCGCTCTGCGTCGGCGGCACCAACCGCCTCACCGGCCAGCTCGTCGAGGGCTTCTGGGGCTCCTCCTGCGATGCCGACGAAAAGGAGGAGGGCGGTCTCTTCAACAAGGCCGTGCTGCCGACCGCGATCCTCGCCAAGTCCCACATGCCCGACCTGGCGAAGGTCGTCCCCGCCTTCAACGTCGAGTCGATCGAGGGCCGCGAGGCGATCACGCAGCACCTGATGCGCAAGGTCGAGTTCGAGTCGCTCGACTTCAACCGGCGCTTCATCGCCACCGTCCCGAAGGAGTACGACCCGATCGCCCTGCGCGAGCTCTTCAGCCCCGGCTTCCTCGAGTGGACGACGACGATGACCGGCGAGGTCGACTTCGGCATCAACGACCGCCAGCTCTGGTTCCTGTGGAGGCTGGAGGAGCGCACCGAGCGGGAGCTGAAGGAGGCCCTGAAGAACGCCGGCCAGCTCTTCCGGCGGATCCAGGGGGAGATGGACGAGCACGGGCTCCACACCTACCCGCCGGGGCCCTGGCACGCGGGGCTCGAGCCCTTTCCCGACGAGGGCTGACCGTCAGCATGCGGATCCCGTCGCTCTTCGTCCGCGTCTCGAGCCGGCGCATGCTGCTGATCCTCGCCGCGGCCACGCTGGTCGTGGGGGCGGCGATGCTGCCCGCGATGGCCACGATGGACGACCACGGCGCCTCACTGACAGCGTTCGAGAACTGCGGCACGGTCGAGCGGGCCAAGGAGATCCTCGACGAGTGGGGGGAGCCGGGGGAGACGGCGATGTGGTGGCAGCTGGGGCTCGACCTGCCGTTCATCCTGGGCTTCGGGCTCTTCTTCGCCGGAGCCTGCGCGGCGATCGCCAGGAGAGCGGCGCGGGCCTCGCGGCCGCGGCTCGAGCGCGCCGCCTCGATCGCCGTCTGGCTCGGCCCGCTCGCCGCGATCGCCGACCTGACCCAGGACCTCAGCTCGGCGATGCTCCTCGCCGGCCACGTCAACCAACCCTGGCCGAGGCTGTCGGCGCTGGCGATCAGCCTCGTCCTGCCGCTGCTCGGCGCGGCGGCCCTGTTCTGCCTGGGCGGCCTCGTCGCGACCCGGAGGCGGGCTGAGTCGGCCGCCTGACGGCTCAGGCCGGGTAGTCCGGGTCTCCCGGCAGGACCACCCGGTGGTCCTCCTTGGTGCCGACCACCTTCGGCAGGATCGCCTCGACCTCCGTCTCCCGGAAGGCGGCCATCGCCTCGTCGGAGGTGGCGAACGGCAGCAGCGACTCGAGCTGCCTGACGGTCGGGAAGGCGAGCACCAGATCGCCGGCCTGCTGCGCCTCCAGCGCCGCCCTGGGCTCGAACCAGCCGGCCTCGACGGTCTCGACCCCGTCGGCCTTCGGCGGGCTGTGGGCGGGGGCGAGGGCGAGGAAGAACCAGGCGTCGAAGCGGGTGGAGATCACCTCGGGCGTAATCCAGCGCGAGAAGAGGACGAGCTCCTCGGAGGGGTCGAGCTCGATTCCCGCCTCCTCGGCGAGCTCGCGGACGGCGCAGGCGCGGAAGCCGCCCTCGCCCTCGCCGTCGGCCGCGTCGACCCCGCCTCCCGGGAAGACCCAGACGCCGGGCATGAACCGCGCCTCCTCGGTCCGCTTCAGCAGCAGGACCTCGAGCGCGCGGTCCCTGTGCTTGCCGCCGCGCCGCAGGAGGACCACGGAGGCCGCCGGCCGGGGCTCGGACGGCGTCCCCAGGTTCGGCGCCTCCCCCGGCCCCCTGTGACGATCTCCCTCCGCACGCACCGCCCCACCCTATCCGCCGCTTCCCCATACGCCGAGGTCGTCTTTTGTTCGGCTATGGCGAACAAAAGACGACCTCGGCCGGAGGGTTAGGGGCGGGCGAGGGTCTGGTCGCGGGTGCGGCGGAGCCAGGCGCGGTGGGCGAGCCAGGCGAGGAGGGCGATCAGGGCGAAGGGGGCGAGGATCGCTAGGCCGACCAGGGTGACCGCCGCTGCGACCTCGAGCACGCGGCCGGCGTCGTCGAGGCCGTCGGAGACGCCCCAGGCGCCGCCTTCATCGGCGTCGGGGGAGGACGAGGCGGCGCCGGTCTCGATCCGCAGCGAGACGCGCGAGAAGTTGGCGCGCCGCTCGAGGTCGGAGAGGCGCGATTTGAGCGCCGCGGCGCGGAAGCGCTCGTCGCGCAGCTCGGCTTCGACCCTGACCCGCTCGCCGTCGCTGTCGGCCTCGGCGAGCTGGGCGAGCAGCCCGTCGATCCTCGCCTGGGTGTCCTGGAGCCGTTCGCCCACGCCCACCGTCGGCGCGGTGATGTCCTGGGTGGACTCGTTGCGGGAGCGGACCTCGCCGATCGCCGAGAAGTCGGCGAGCGCGTCGCCCAGCTTTCCGCTCGGGATCAGGAGCTCGAAGTCGGCCCTCGCCGTGCCGGCCTCGCCCTCGCGGATCGAGGAGTTGAGGACGATCCCGTCGGCGGCGTGGACCGCGTCGAAGACCTGGCCGGCGGCGCCGCGGATCCGCTCGGGATCGGTGCCGATCACGACGTCCGCGGAGCGTTCGATCGCCCGGTCCCGGGTCTCCGAGGCGTAGGGGCCGGAGCTGGGCCGGGTGGGGACTGGGGCGGCGTACATGGAGTCGCTTGTCGCGGGCTCGGCGCCGGCAGCGGACTCGCCCATTCCGGCGGGCGCGACCTGCTCGGCGGCGCCCTCATCGGAACTGGAAGCGTCCTCGGCGGGGACGGTCAACGAGAGGAGGTTGCCGCCATCCTCGGTGGACTGGTTCTCGGCGCCGTCGCTCCCGATACCGACCACGACGGCGGTGGTGGCGACGATCGCGAGAGTCGCCAGCGCCCCGGCCGGAGCGAGGATGCGGCGGGGCGGCGTCGCCCTCAAACGGTCGAGCAGGCCGGCCGCCCGGGAGCGGGCGCCGCCCGCCCTGCGGGGACACCCGGCCTCGGCCCAGGCGTCGAGCTCGGCGGCGAACGCGGGGTCGATCTCGGGGCGCATCTCGGTCAGCGCGGCGGCGAGCTCGTCGTCGTCGCGGAAGAGCTTGTGGCTATGCGGGTTCATCGCAGATCTCCCTCAGCTTGGTGATGACTCGGTGGAGCTTCGTCCCGGCATTCGACTCGCTGACGCCGAGCACGGTGGCGATCTCGGAGTTGGCGAGGCCGGCGAAGAACTTGAGCGCGACCAGCTCGCGCTCGCCGGCGCTGAGCCGCTCGAGCGCGGCGGAGAGGGCGAGGCGGCGTTCGCTGCGCTCGACGCTCTCGGCGGCGGTGAGATGGGCGACGTCCTCCGGCTCGGCGCTCAGCTCCGCCTGACGCCCGCGCCGGCGCAGCTCGTCGAGGGCCGCGTTGCGGGCGATCCCGAAGAGCCAGGCGCGCGGCTCGCCGCGCCCGGCGTCGAAGCGCGAGCGCCTGCGGTAGGCGCGCTCGAAGGCGGTCGCGGTGACCTCCTCGGCCGCCGCGGGGTCGCGGAGGATCCCGGCCGCGTAGGCGTAGACGTCGTCGCGGCTGGAGCGGTAGAGGCGCTCGAAGGCGATCTCCTCCCGGCTCGGCGCCTCCGCAGCTGTCGCGACCATCGTCTGATTCACGCCCTTACTACGGCTGAGCTTGCGATCCATCACACCGGAGGTCATATGGCCTGCGCATATCTACGTCCTCGGTCGCTCGCGTCCAGAGCACGCCACGCTCCCTGCGTCCTCGATCTGCTTGACCATATGACCTCTTGGTCAGGCAGCGACGGGGAGTGCGATCGGGGCGATCGCCGCCTCGATCGACTCGAAGGTGACCTCGACCAGGCGGCGCAGGTCGTCTTCGGAGATCGCCAACGGCGGCATCAGGACGACGGTGTCGCCGAGCGGCCGGATGATCGCGCCGCGCCGGCGCGCCTCGAGCGTCACCCGGTGGCCCATGCGCGACGCCGGGTCGTGCTCGCCGAGGTCGATGCCGACCATGAAGCCGCGCCTGCGGATTTCGGCGACGCCCGGCATCGCCGCGACCCGTGCGAGCAGCTCGCCGAGCAGCTCGACCTTGGGCTCCAGGGCCTCGATCGTGCGCTCCGCCTCGAAGGCGTCGAGGTTGGCGAGCGCCGCTGCGCAGGCGAGCGGGTTGCCGGTGTAGGTGTGGCCGTGGAAGAAGGTCCGCTGCTCCTCCGGCGCGCCGAGGAAGCCCTCGTAGATCCGCTCGGTGGCCAGCGTCGCGGCGAGCGGCATGTAGCCGCCGGTCAGCCCCTTGGCGAGGCAGAGGAGGTCGGGGGCGACGTCCTCGTGCTCGCAGGCGAACATCTTCCCGGTGCGGCCGAAGCCGGTCGCGACCTCGTCGCAGATCAGCAGCACGCCGAACTCGTTACATAGGCGGCGGACCTCGGTCAGGTACCCGGGGGGGTGGACGATCATCCCGGCGGCGCCCTGCACCAACGGCTCGACGATCACGGCGGCGATCTCCTCCTCGTGGGAGGAGAGGATTCGGGCGAGGTCGGCCGCGTCGCCGGGCTCGGCCGCGTGGCCCTCGAAGAGGAGCGGCCGGTAGGCGGCGTGGAAGAGGTCGATGCCGCCGACAGAGACCGAGCCGATCGTGTCGCCGTGGTAGGCGTCGCGGAGGTGGACGAATTTGGTCCGCCGGGTGTGCTGGCCGCCGCGCTGCTGCTGGTACTGGAAGGCCATCTTCAGCGCGATCTCGGTCGCGGTCGAGCCGGAGTCCGAGTAGAAGACGCGGCTGAGGCCGGGCGGGGCGATCTCGACCAGCCGCGCCGCGAGCTCCGCGGCGGCGGGGTGCGAGAGCCCCAGCATGGTCGAGTGGGCGACCTTCTCGAGCTGGTCTCGTAGCGCCTCGTCGATCCCCGGGTGGCGGTGTCCGTGGACGTTGCACCAGAGCGAGGAGACCCCGTCGATGTAGCGGCGGCCCTCGGTGTCGATCAGGTGGCAGCCCTCGGCCCGCTCGATGAACAGCGGCTCTTCCTCGCACCACGCCTGCTGCTGGGTGAAAGGGTGCCAGAGGTGGTCGCGGTCGAGCTGAGCGTGATCCATCGCCATCGGCACCACGACACTAGCCCCGGCCCCGGCCGGAACTCATGCCGCCGCCGCGTGATTTGCGTCACACGAGGAACTGTTGCTCTGGCGTAATAGTTGTGCATTTGCAACTATTATCGAGATGGCCTCCTCAGCCCCCTCCTCGACCGCTCGGACGCACGAGACCGCCGCCCGGCTCACCGCCCTGCTGCGCCACGTCTTCCTCTACGACCGCGGCAACCAGCTGCGCGTGATCGAGGAGTCCGGGCTCTCGCTGACCCAGTGCAAGGCGCTGCTCGAGCTGGGCGGGCTCGGCATCGAGCCGCAGCCGCGTCAGGTGGGTGAGCTCGCCGAGACGCTCGAAGTCTCGGTGCCCTCGATGAGCCGCGCCGTCGACGCTCTGGTCAGGGGCGGGTCGGCGACCCGGGTCGAGGACGCCGGGGACCGCCGCGTGCGGCTGGTCGCGATCACCGCGAAGGGGACGAAGCTCGTCGAGCGGCTGGTCGCCGTCCGGCTCGCCGGCATCGAGGCCTTCGCGGAGACGCTGACCGCGGCCCAGCGCCGCAAGCTCGACGCGGCCGTGGATTCGCTGATGGATCGCGAGGACATCGCCGAGGCCTTCGAGCACCTCAAGGGGGTCGAGCCTGCGTGACCCGTTACCGACACCTGATCACCGACGACAACCGCAGGTGGTGGACGCTCGGCGCGATGTGCTTCGCGCTGTTCATGGTCATGCTCGACAACACCGTCGTCAACGTGGCGCTGCCGTCGATCCAGCGCGACCTGGGCGCCTCGATCTCCGGCCTCGAGTGGATCGTCAACGGCTACACGCTCTCCTTCGCTGTGCTGCTGGCGACGGGCGGCCGGCTCGGCGACATCTTCGGCCGCCGCCGCATGTTCATCGTCGGCGTCGTCATCTTCGCCGCCTCCTCGGCGACCGCCGGCCTCGCGGCGAACACCACCGACCTGGTGCTGAGCCGGGTGGTGCAGGGGGTCGGCGCCGCCCTGATGATGCCGGCCACCCTCTCGATCGTCACCCACGCCTTCCCACCCGAGGAGCGCGGCAAGGCGATGGGCACCTGGGCCGGGGTCTCCGGCCTGGCGCTCGCGGTCGGGCCGGTCGTCGGCGGGCTGCTCACCGAGCACGTCAGCTGGCGCGCGATCTTCTACCTCAACATCCCGGTCGCGATCGGCGCCGTCGCCGCGGCGCTGTTCGCGGTGCGCGAGTCGCGAGACACCAGCGTCGGCAAGGAGGTCGACTACGCCGGCGTCGCGGTGCTCACGGCGTCGCTGACGGCCCTGATCCTGGCCCTGGTCGAGGGCAACGCCTGGGGCTGGGGATCCACCGAGATCGTCGCCCTGCTGGTCGGGTCGGTGGCCGGCCTCGCCGCCTTCGTCGCCGTCGAGCTGCGGGTGCGGGCGCCGATGGTGGAATTCAGCTTCTTCGCCGATCGAAACTTCCTCGGCGCGGTGGTCGTCGCCCTGATCATCTCCTTCGCGATGCTCGGCGTCTTCTTCTTCCTCGCCCTCTACATGCAGAACATCCTCCATTACTCGCCGCTGGAGGCCGGGGTCAGGTTCCTGCCCTCGACCCTGATGATCGTCGGCCTGGCCCCGATCGCGGGTCGCCTCTCCGACCGCTACGGGCCGCGCTGGCTGATCGCCGGCGGCCTGCTGCTCGTCACCGGCTCCCTCTACAGCTTCACCGGGATCGCGGTCGACTCCAGCTACGGCGACCTGCTGCCCGGCTTCATGCTGCTCGGCGCCGGCATCGCCCTGACGATGTCGCCGATGACGAGCGCCGCGATGAACGCGATCGCGGTCGAGAAAGCGGGGGTCGCCTCCGGGGTCCTCTCGATGTTCCGGATGATCGGCGGCAGCCTCGGCGTCGCCGTCACCGGGGCGATCTTCCAGGCCGCCGTCGGCGGCGCCGACTTCGCGACCGCGACCCCGGAGGAATTCGTCGAGGCGCTGAGCCAGGCGATGTGGGTCTCGGCCGCGATCGCCCTCTTCGGCACGGTCTTCGCCGCCTTCGCGATCCGCGCCAAGAGCCGGCCGCTCAGCCCGGAGCGAAAAGAGGAAGCACTGGCCATGAGCCCGGATCCGCCGGGTCAAGCGGGGGCAGTGTCTCAACTCTGACCTCGCCGGCCGCGGTGATCGTCTCGCGGTTGGACAGCTCGATCCGCCCCGGCGACTCGGGCCACGGAGTGAGCACCACCGCGCTCACCTCGAGCCCCGCGGAACGCGCCGACTCGAGCGTCAGGAGCGTGTGGTTGATCGTGCCCAGGCCGGGAGGGGCGGCGATCACGACCGGCAGCCCCAGGTCGGCGGCGAGGTCGCGGACGAGGTAGCCGGGCGCGAGCGGGACCAGGAGCCCGCCGACCCCCTCGGCGACGAGGACGTCGGCGGGCGCGGCCGCGGCCCCGGCCGCCTCGCGCAGGCGCTCGGGGGAGATCTCCTCGCCGGCGAGCTGCGCGGCGAGGTGGGGCGAGGCCGGCGGGCCGTAGCGGTAGGGGGCGATCTCGTCGTCGCTCTGGCCCGAGCCGGCGGCGCGTCGCAGCAGCTCGTGGTCGGGCTCGCCCGGATCGTCGAGGCCGGTCAGCGCCGGCTTGAAGACGGCGACCCGCTCGCCGGCGGCCGCCAGCCCGCGCGCGAGCACCGCGGCGACGACGGTCTTGCCGACCTCGGTCCCGGTTCCGGTGACGAACGCTCCGCGCACGGGTCGCGCCCTAGGCCACGAGCGGGAGCGCCGCGGCGGCGCCACCCGCGATCCCCAGCCGCCGCGCCGCCGCGCCGACCACGCGGGCGGCGTCCCTCAGCTCATCCTCGCCGTGGGTGGCCATCACGGTGAAGCGCAGTCGCGAGGAGCCCTCGGGGACGGTCGGGGGCCGGATCCCCTGCGCGAAGACGCCGCCCTCGAGCACCAGCTCGCAGAGGTCCATCGCCGCCTCCGCGTCGCCGACGGCGACCGGGACGATCTGGGTCGGCGAGTCGCCGGCGGAGAGGCCCTCGGCGGCCAGCGCCCGGCGCAGCACGGCCGCGTTGGCGGCGAGCCGCTGCACCCGCGCCGGATCGGCGTCGATCAGGTCGAGCGCCGCCAGCGCCGCCGCCACGGTCGGCGGCGGCGGCGCGGTCGAGAAGATGAACGGCCTGGCGCTGTTGAGCAGGTACTCGACCAGCTCGGCGCTGCCGCAGACGTAGGCGCCGTAGGAGCCCAGCGCCTTGCCGAGGGTGCCGACGATCGCGTCGACCTCGCGGCTCAGCCCGGCGGCGGCGACCGAGCCGCGCCCGCCCGGCCCGAGCGCGCCCGTCGCGTGCGCCTCGTCCACCATCAGCCGGCAGCCGTGGTCCCGGGCGAGCCGCGCGAGGCCCTCGAGCGGGGCGACGTCGCCGTCCATCGAGAAGACGCCGTCGGTCACGATCAGCGAGCCGGCCCCGCCCGCCTCGCGCAGGCCCCAGGCGAGGTGCTCGAGGTCGAGGTGGCGGTAGACGAAGGTCTCGGCTCCGGCCAGCCGGCAGCCGTCGACGATGCTGGCGTGGTTGAGCTCGTCGGAGAAGACGACGGTCCCGCGGGGCGCCAGCACCGGGATCGTGCCGGTGTTGGCGAGGTAGCCGGACCCGAAGAGCAGCGCCGCCTCCTGTCCCTTGAAGCGGGCGAGCCGTTGCTCGAGCCGGCGGTGGGGGGTCATGTTTCCCGAGATCAGCCGCGAGGCCCCCGCTCCGGCCCCCCATCGCATCGCCGCCTCGGCGGCGGCGGAGCGCACCGCGGGATGGTTGGCGAGGCCGAGGTAGTCGTTGGAGCAGAGCAGCAGCACCGGCCTGCCGTCCAGCTGGACGCGGGCGCCCTGAGGGCCCTCGACCAGGCGCAGCCGCCGCCGGAGCCCCCGGTCGCGGAGGTCCTCCAGCCGCTCTGCGAGATCGGTCATGCCGCAGTCTGAGTGGGGTACGGAGGAGGCTTTTTCGCCTTCTTGACCACCCGCAGCTGCGTGGAGGGATCCCAGAAGTTTGCCTCCTCCTGGTGGTCGATCAGCTCGTCCATCGGCGTCTCCGGGGTCTCGCCGTCGAGCCAGCCGGAGCGGTTGTCGGGGCGCGGGTTGGCGCCGTTGTCCTCCTGGCGCGCGACGTTCAGGCCGAGCTCCTCGAACATCGCCCGGTCGTCCTCGGGCTCGGCGCCGAGGGTGGTGAGGAAGTTGCCCATCATCACCCCGTTGAGGCCGGCCTTGACGGCGAGCGGCTGCAGGTCGGCGAGGTTCTCGACCCGGCCGCCGCAGAGTCGGAACAGGGCGCCGGGGATGATCAGGCGGAAGATCGCCACCCACTTGACGACCTCCCAGGCGTCCATCAGCGGCCGGTCCCCGAACTTGGTGCCGTCGCGGGGGTTGAGCAGGTTGATCGGCACCGAGGTCGGGTTCAGGTCGGAGAGCTCGAAGGCCATCTCGACCCGCTGCCGGGGCGACTCGCCGAGGTTGAGGATGCCGCCGACGCAGGTCTCCAGGCCCGCCTCCTTGACGGCCTGGATCGTGCGCAGCCGGCCCTCGTAGCGGACGGTGGTGGAGACCTCGGGGTAGTAGGAGCGCGCCGACTCGACGTTGTGGTGGACCCGCTGGATGCCGGCGTCCTTGAGCTTCTGTGCCCGCTCCGCCGACATGTGGCCGATCGATGCGCAGCGCTTCAGGTTGGTCTGCTCGGCGACCAGTTCGGCGCCCTCGAGGATCTTGGCGAAGTCCCGTTTGGAGAGCCCCTGCCCCTGGGTGACCATGCAGAAGCGGTGGGCGCCGGCCGCCTCCGCCGCCCTGGCGTGCTCGAGGATCTGCTCGGGCTCCATCATCGCGTGCATCGGCGTGTCGGACTCGGCGTAGCGCGACTGGGCGCAGAAGCCGCAGTCCTCGGCGCATCCGCCCGACTTCGCGTTGACCAGCGAGCACATGTCGGTCGAGTCGCCGAAGTTCTCCTGGCGCACCTTCCAGGCACGCTCGACTATCTCGCCGATCTCCTCCTGCCCGGTCTTCCCGCCGAGCGCGAGCGCCTCGTCGAATGAGATCAATGGACCCATCCGGCCGCAGGCTAGGCTGCGGTCCGGATGGAGTTCACGCTGAGGCGGAGAAGGCGAACGGCTGCGGCCGCGATCTGCGGCCTGGCCGCCGGCGCCTTCGCCTTCGGGGTCGCGATGGGCGACGACAGCGCCCCGCCCAAGCCGAGCGCGGCGTCGCTCCTGACCCCCTCCCAGCTCGCCGGCGAGCGGCTGGTCGTCGGCTTCCCGGGCAGCGAGCCTCCGGACGCGGTGAGGGCGATGGTCCGCCAGGGTCGCATCGCCGGCGTGATCCTCTTCGACGAGAACATCCCGAGCCGTGCCGCCGGCCGCCGCCTGGTGCGCGGGCTGCAGGCGATCCCGCGCCCAGCCGGGCTCCGCGACCCGCTGCTGGTGATGATCGACCAGGAGGGAGGGCTGGTGAAGCGGATCGACGGCGCCCCGACCGCCTCCGCCGCCGAAATCGGCGCCCGCGGCGCCGATTTCAGCCGCGAGCAGGGAGCGCGCACCGCCGCCAACCTCCGCAACGTCGGCGTCAACGTCGACCTCGCCCCGGTCCTCGACGTCGCCCGCCCCGGCGGCGACATCGCCGCGACCGAACGGGGCTTCGCCGGGACCGCGGCCGGGGTCAGCGCCACCGCCGTTCCCTTCGCCGAAGCGCTTCAAGAGGGTGGGGTGGCGGCAACCGCCAAGCACTTCCCGGGCCTGGGCAGCGCCCGCCAGAACACGGACTTCGCGGTCCAGCGGGTGCCGCTCTCGAAGGCCACCCTGCGCCGCGTCGACGAGGCCCCCTACCGAGCCTTCGTCGAGGCGAGGGGCGCGATGGTGATGCTGAGCTCGGCGATCTACCCGGCGCTCTCGCCGCGGCCGGCCGCCTTCGCCCGCCAGATCGCGACCGGGGAGCTGCGCGCCCGGCTCGGCTTCGAGGGCGTCTCGATCACCGACGCGCTCGGCTCGGTGGCCGTGCGGGACTTCGGCGGGCCCGCAAAGGCCGGGGTCGCCGCCGCCCGGGCCGGGACCGACGTCCTCCTCTTCACCGACCACCTCGAGGGCGCCCGCGCGGGCGCGGCGATGCTGCGGGCGCTGCGGTCGGGGACGATCAGGCGCGCCGCCTTCGAAGCCTCGGCGGGCCGGGTCCTGCGCCTGCGCCACCAGATGGCCGCGCCCCAGATCTAGTCTTCTTCGCGAGGGCCGCCCAGCCAGCCGGCGAGGCGCACGGCGTCGCGGCCACCCGCCTTGGCCGCGTACATCGCCGTGTCGGCCTCCGCGATCAGCAGGTCGATGTCGATGTCGGCATCCGTGCCGGTTCCGAAGATCGCGATGCCGATGCTGATCGTTATCTGGGGGACCTGCGACGGCTGCGGCACGTGCTCGCGGACTGCCGTCGCGATCGTCTCGCCCACCTGCCGCGCCTCCTCCGAGTCGCAGTTGGGGAGGACGATCGCGAACTCGTCACCGCCGATCCGGGCGAGCACGTCGCTCTCGCGGGTGCGGCCGCCGAGGACCCCGGCGATCTCCTCGATCACCTGGTCGCCGACGGGGTGGCCGAGGGTGTCGTTGACCCGCTTGAAGTTGTCGAGGTCGAGCGTCAGCAGCGCCCCGGTCGTGCCGTCGCGCCTGCTGCGGGCCACCTCCCTGCGCAGGTCTTCCTCGAAGCGGCGGCGGTTCTTCAGCCCGGTCAGCGGGTCCTGGCTGGCCTGGCGCTGGAGCTCGCGTATCCGCTCGCTGCGCGACCAGAAGAGGACGAGGGCGCCGAGCAGCGCCGCCAGCGAGAGCCCGAACACCGCCATCAGCAGGGGCAGCCCGACCCCAGGGCGCCCGGGGTCGCTGACGACGAGGGTCCAGGTCCGGTCGGCGATCGTGATCGGCGCCCGGGCGGGGTCCTCGAGGTCCCCGCCGGGCCCGACGACGATTTCCTCACCAGAGCGGAGCTGGACGTCGACCTCCTCGGGGAGCGTCGAGATCGCCGCGGCGGCGAGGTCCTCGACCCGGAAGGCCCCGGCGGCGAACCCGATCAGCGCGGCGCGGCGCTCCGGGACGGTCGCGATCGGCGCTTCATGCCGATATATCGGCCGGTAGACGTTGATGCCGGCGCCGCCGATGACCAGCGGCACGACGTCGGTCGCGGATGGGTGTCCGAGGTCTCGGGCCTTGAGCAGGAAGGGCCCTCGTTCGGCGTCGGAGGCGAGGTTGTAGCCCAGGGGAGCTTTCCCCTCGTCCTCGGCGACGGTGTAGGTGACGGGGTAGTAGACGGGGCGCTCCGCAGCCTGCGTGCGGTTCCCGAGCGGCCCGCGCTCGAAGATCGTGAAGCCGTGCCGCCGCTCGAAGGCGGGCCGCTGGGCGCGGGGAACCTGGTCTATGTAGGCGGCCGCGGTCAGCGCCCCGCGGCTCAGCAGCGAGGTGCCGACCACGTCGAAGTCCTCGCTGGTGAGGTCTTCCTCGGCCTGGAAGAACGCGGCGGCCGTGGCGAGCTCCCCGACCGAGAGCTGCGCCACCGCCTCCGCCTGGCGGGCCGAGCGCAGCGCCGCATCGCGCTGCAGGTCGTGGAAGTGGTCGACCTGGTTGTCGCGGATCAGCGTCGCGGTCAGCACGGAGCCGACCGCGACCAGGATGACGGCTGTGAAGCCGAGCCAGAAGCGGAGTCGCGGCCTCAGTTGTTCTCGAGTTTCGAAGTTGATCCTGCGGATTCTCTACGACGAGACAGGATCTTGACCGGAGCCAGGTCGAGCGACGGGCATGTCGACCAGGACCCAGAGCCCGGACGCGGCGGTCAGCCCGGCTACCAGCGAGATCGCGCCGCCATAGCCGAGCGCGTCCGCCGCCACGCCGGCGATCAGCGCGCCGAGTGCGTAGCCCATGTCGCGCCAGAAGCGATAGACACCCACCACCGGCGCACGAGCGACCGGTGAGACTGCGTCGGAAATCGCGGCGATCAGCGTCGGATAGACGAGCGCGGTCCCCAGGCCGAGCAGGGCGGCCGCCCCGACCGCGACGGTGATCACGCCATCGCTGAGAGCGAGCAGCACCAGCGCCGCCGCCTGAACGAGCATGCCGGCGACGATCAGCGGCTTGCGACCGACGTTGTCGGACCAGTGGCCCGTCGCGATCTGGGCGACGCTCCAGACGCCGGGATAGATCCCCGCCACCAGGCCGATCTCGGCGATCCCGGCCCCGTGCGCGGCCAGGAACAGCGGCACGAGTCCCCAGGCAAGGCCGTCGTTGAGGTTGTTGACGAGCCCGGCCTGCGAGCAGGAGCGCAGAGCCGGCTCCCCGTAGCTGGCTCGCGCGAAGGCCCTTGACAGGGCCGGCGGCGACCCGTCGGCGTCGGGGTGGTCGCGTTCCTGCTCGAGCGACACATGCGCGCCCGTATCGCGGGCGAACAGGACCGAGAGCAGGAACCCCGTTACCGCGATCGCGGCGCCGCCGGTGACCAGCACGTCGCGAGCGGCGAACTCCGCGGCAAGCAAGCCGCTCAGTCCGGCCGCGAGCGCGACCCCTCCGTAGCCGGCGGCCTCGTTCAACCCGAGGGCGAGGCCGCGTCGCCTCGGGCCGATGAGGTCGATCTTCATGACCACGGTCATCGACCAGGTGAGGCCCTGATTGAGGCCGAGGAGGACATTGGCGGCGACAACCCACCCCCAGTTCGGGGCCGTTGCGATCAGCAGGGGGACCGGGAGCGCTGCCGCCCAGCCGGCGATCAGCAGGCGCCGCCTCCCGACCCGCTCGGCGAGAGCCCCGGCGCCGAGATTGGTCAGCGCCTTGGTCAGCCCGAAGGCGACGATGAACGAGAGGATCGCCGTGCTGGAGTCGAGGTCGAACTCCTCTCGACCGACCAGTGGCATGGTCGATCGCTCCAGGCCGACCATCGCGCCGACGAAGGCGGTGATGGCGACCAGGAGGGAAAACTGCGCGACGTTCTCACGCAGCCCGAGCTCAACCGACCTTGCGCTCACGCTGGAATCAGTCGCTGCCGACCATCGTTCGCCCAGAGCGGTTGGCGGCCACGATTGCGGCCTGCTGCTCGGGCGGAGGCGGGATGTCCTCCGTCAGCGCGGCGACGAACTCCTCTTCGGAGGAGTGCTTGAGGGCGGGGTTGTTGCGACGCTCGAAGCCGACGCTCGAAGCAGGGTTTGCCGAGAGGCCGCGCCCGCATACCGACCCCGAGTAGTGCGAGGGGTAGAGCAACACGTCGTCGGGCAGGGAGAGCAGTCGTTCGGTCAGCGATCGGTACAGCGTCCGCGCCATCTCCTCGACCGTCTGGTCTCCGTGCGCGTGCAGGTCGGGCCGTCCGGCGTCGCCGACCAGCAGCGAATCGCCCGTCAGCACCATCCAGGGGTCGTCGCCTCGCACGTGGTCGGTGATCAGGTAGGAGTGATGTGCGGCGGCGTGACCCGGCGTCGATATCGCCTCGACCTCGGTATTGCCGAGCGTCACGACCTCGCCATCGGCGAGCGGATGATGATCGAAGTCGACACAGGCGCCGGCGGGCAGGTAGGCGGTCGCGCCGGTCCGCTCGACCAGGGCGGGCAGGCCGGAGACGTGGTCGGCCTGCACGTGCGTCTCCAATACGGCGACGATCGGGATGCCCTGGGACTCGGCCGACGCGATGTAGTCCTCGACGAGGTCGACGTGAGGGTCGACCACGGCGAACTTGCCCTTGCTCTTGCAGCCGAACAGGTAAGACGCACAGGCGGTCTCGTCATTGAGGAACTGTCTGAAGAACACGTGGCCTCCATTCGTCGGACTTGGGCCTTGACAAGTTATCAATAAATCTATTGAATAACGAAGCATGGCCTCCAGCGACGCAAAGCAGACCCTTTACGAGGCGATCGCACTGATGGGCAAGTCCTTCGCCAGCCCGCGCCGGCTCGAGTTACTCGACCTGCTCGCCCAGGCGCCCCGCGGTGTCGAAGAGCTGGCTGAGGCAAGCGGGCAGTCGCTCGCCAACACCTCCCAGCACCTGCAGGCCCTCCACGCTGCCGGCATGGTCACAAGCACCCGCGAAGGGACCAGAAAGCGTTACGCCATCGCCGACGAGCAGGCCCTCGGGCTCTGGCTGGCCCTGCGGGACGCCTCGGCCGCCCGGCTGGCGGAGGTCGAGCGCGCCGCCCGGGATTACCTCGGCGAGGACGTCGAGAGGATCGACCGGCACGAGCTTCGCGCCCGACTGGCGCGGGAAGAGATCGTCCTGATCGATGTGCGTCCCGCGCAGGAGTACGCCTCAGGGCACATTCCCGGCGCGCGGTCGATCCCGATCGACGAGCTCGAGCAGCGGCTGAGCGAGCTGCCGGACGACCGCGAGGTCGTCGCCTACTGCCGCGGCCCGTTCTGCGCCTACGCCCACGACGCCGTGCACCGCCTCAAAGAGGCGGGCATCGATGCCCGCCGGCTCGAGGATGGCTGGCCCGAGTGGCGCCTTTCCGAGCTTGAAGAGAGCAAATCCAATACCGCGGCGTAGACGCCGCGACGCAGGAGGGGAGACAGATGACCACCACTGAGCGACAGCTCGACACCGCGGACCTGACCGAGCGGGTCAAGGGCATGTATCAGGAGGTGGCCCTTCACCCCGATCGTGATTTCCACTTTGAGACCGGGCGAGCGCTGGCCGAGCGCCTCGGCTATCCCGCCGCCGACCTCGATCGCATCCCGGCGGCGGCAATCGACTCTTTCGCCGGCGTCGGCTACTTCCTGGACCTGGCGGCGATCGAACCCGACGACGTCGTGCTCGATCTCGGGAGCGGATCGGGGACAGATGCCTTTCTCGCCGCCCTGGCGGCCGCCGGGGGAACCGTCATCGGTGTCGACATGACCGATGAGCAGCTGGCCAAGGCCGGCGCTCTGGCCGAGCAGGCCGGGATCGGAAACATCGAGTTCCGCAAGGGCCTGATCGAGGAGCCCGAGGTCGAACCCGGGTCTGTCGATTGTGTGATCTCCAACGGCGTCATCAACCTCTCCCCGGACAAGCCCGCCGTCTTCGCCGCGGCGGCAAGGTCCCTGAAGCCGGGTGGCCGGCTGGCGATCGCCGACATCGTCTCCGCCACTCAGCTGCCCGAGGGCGTCACCTGCGATTCCTCGCTATGGGCCGCCTGCATCGGCGGTGCCATGCAGCGCGATCTCTACCAGGAGGCGATCGCGAATGCGGGCTTTGAGATCGTCGAGATCCGCGACAACGATCAGTATCGCTTCATCTCGGATCGCGCCGACAACGCCACTCAGAAATACGGGGTGACGAGCATCTCCCTGCTCGCCCGGAGGGGATCGAGATGATCGAGGGCATCTTCAGCTGGTCCCGTGGCTGCTTGACGATGCAGGGCTACGGCAGCCTGAGCGACGGGGAAAGAAGAGAGCTCTGGCTCGGCCTTCGCTTCTCGCCGCTGCTCTGTTTCGCGGGAATCGCGCTTGGCACCGCCCTAGGCTCTCCCCCATTGCTACTGGCGATGGCGGCCACTGCCGCTGTCGGCGGGTTCTTCGCAGCCAGGCATCCGTTCGACCACGTCTACAACGCCGTCCTGCGCCCGCTGATCGGCGGCCCGCCCGTGCCGCCCAGCCCCGCGCCGCGCCGCTTCGCCTGTCAGCTGGCGGCGCCGTGGATCGCCGCGATCGCAATCTCATTCCTGGCCGGCAGCTCGGCGCTTGCCTGGATCCTCGCGATCCCAATGCTCGTCGTCGCGGCGACGGTCACCACCACCAACTGGTGCCTGCCCTCGCTCATCTACGGGTTGCTGTTCGAGCGCCAGGCGGGCGAGACGGCGAGCTGATCCGACACCGGGGTCAGGCGCCCGGAACCGCCGCCAGCGACTCCCAGAGGTAGAGCGAGGCGAGGCTGCGGTGCGGGCTCCAGGGCTCGCTCATCTCGACCACCTGCTGCGGAGTGGGCATCTCGTCGAGCTCGTACTCGACCTGGATCGCTTTGCGGATGCCGAGGTCGCCGCCGGAGATCACGTCGGGGCGCTCGAGGTGGAAGATCAGGAACATCTCCGCGGTCCACTGCCCCAGCCCGCGGACGGCGACGATCTCCTCGATCGCCTCTTCGTCGGAGAGATCGCCGAGCCGGTCGAGCTCGAGCTCGCCGGAGATCACGTGGGCGGCGAGGTCGCGGACGTACTCGACCTTGCGACCGGAGAGGCCCGCCTTGCGCAGGCCGGCCTCGTCCGCCTCGAGCAGCTCCTCGGGCGAGGGGGTGCTCCCGTCGAAGAGGTCGAGAACCCGCAGGTAGATGGTGCGCGCGGCTTTGGTCGAGAGCTGCTGGCCGACGATCGCCCGCAGCAGGGCGCCGTAGGCGTCGGCCGGCCGCTCCTCGCTGCGACGCCGCAGCCGCGTCGCCAGGTCGATCTCGCCGATCCGCTCGATCAGCGCCCTCATGACGGGATCGGAGTCGGCCAGCTCGGCTCTGTCGCTCACCGGCCCTTCCAATCGGGCTTGCGTTTCTCGGCGAAGGCGGCGATCCCCTCGCGGAAGTCGTCGGAGGCGAAGCAGGACTCGCGCAGGGCGATCAGCCCGGCCTCCTGGGCGTCGCTGAGCACCGGGTTGTGGGCGAGCGTCTCGATCGCGCTCTTGTTGCCGCGCATCGAGAGCGGCGCGTTGGCGGCGACCGAGGCGGCGAGCGCCACCGAGCCCGGCTCGAGCGCGTCGTCGGCGACGACCTCGTGCACCAGCCCGATCTGCTCGGCGCGCGCCGCCTCGACGTTGCGGCCGGTGAAGAAGAGCTCCTTGGTCCGCGGCAGGCCGACGGTGTCGATGAACTTGCGCAGCCCGGTGTGGCCGTAGACGAGGCCGAGTTTCGCGGGCGGCATCCCCAGCTTGGCGCCGGCGGCGCAGATCCGCAGGTCGCAGGTGATCGCCAGCTCGAGGGCCCCGCCGAGGCAGTGCCCGTTGATCGCCGCCACGGTCGGCCAGGGATGGGCGGAGATCGCCTCCAGCGCGGCGGGGAAAGGATGGGCGACCAGCGCCTCGGCGTCGCGCTCGAAGGTCTCGGTCGGGATCGTGGCGATGTCGTAGCCGGCCGAGAAGACCGGCGGCTCGCCGGTGATCAGCACGCACCTGGTCTCGATCGCGTCGTCGAGCCGCGGCATCACCTCGGCGATCGCGTCGAGGATCTCGTGGTCGAGCGCGTTGCGGCGCTCGGGGTTGGAGATCCGGATCCGGGCGACGGCCTCGGCGGGGTGGTCGAGCAGGACCTTGCCGGAGGCAAGCTCCTCGGTGCTCATAACCTGGCGCGCCCGGCGCTCACCGCGCTCACTCCAAGACGACGAGGACATCGCCTTCGCTGACCGAGTCGCCCTCCGCGCAGCGGATCTCCTTCACGGTGCCGTCGTCCTCGGCCTCGACGGGGATCTCCATCTTCATCGACTCGAGGATGACGACGGTGTCCCCGTCCTCGACCTGGTCGCCGACGGAGACCTCGATTTTCCAGACGTTTCCGGTGATGTGCGCCTCGATCTCAGCCATTGCCGGGAGAATATCCGCGCGTGACGGCGGATCGGCTGAGAACTGATGACCGAAGCTGACATGGGCGCTCCGCTCGTGGCGATCGTCGCCGCCCGCAACGAGGCCGATCTGATCGGCGAGACGGTGAGGGCGCTGCGCGAGGCGCTGCCCGGGGCGGAGGTCTACGTCGCCGACGACGCCTCCACCGACGGCACCTCCGAGGCGGCGCTCGCGGCCGGCGCCCAGGTGGTCAGCCGCGGCCGCCCCCACGGCAAGGGCGCCAACGTCACGGCGGCCGCCGAAGCGGCGCTGAGCGCGAGCCCGCAGCCGTCCCTTGTCCTCCTCTGCGACGGCGACCTCGGCTCCTCCGCGGCGCGGCTAGTCCCGCTCGTCGGGGCGGTGCGGGGCGGCGAGTGCGACCTCGCGGTGGCGGCCTTCAGCCGCCGCGTCGGCGGCGGCTTCGGCCTCGCCCTCGGATTCGCCCGGCGGGCGATCCGGCGGCTCTGCGGGATCGAGACCGGCGCCCCGATATCCGGGCAGCGGGCGATGCGGGTCGAGGTGCTGCGCGCGACCCTCCCGTTCGCCCGCGGCTACGGGATGGAGATCGGGATGACGGTCGACGCCGTCCGCGCCGGGTACCGCCTGCGCGAGTACGAGCTCGACCTCGAGCACCGCGCCACCAGCCGGGACCTGCGCGGCTTCCTGCACAGGGGCCGCCAGCTCTCGGACTTCGCCCGCGCCTACCTGGCGCGCCGCTAGATCTAGTCAGCCTGGTCCCGGGGGCCCAGCGGGGCCATCACGAACTCGGCGATCTCGGGCCCGAGCCCGGGCAGGCCGGCACGGCGGCCCGCGGCGATCTCGTGCTGGATCACCGCCCAGCTGCCGCCGACCACCGACTCCTTGACGACGTCGGGAGGTCCGCCCTCGGCCTCCGGCGGCCCGAGGAAGGCGGCGAACCCACCCAGCGTCCGGTCGGCCTGGTCGAGGGCGGCGGGCCCCGCCATCGGCAGCTCGAAGAAGGCGAGCCGCGAGAAGAGCCCGTCGCCGCCGGCGTGCTCGAGCAGCACCCTGAGCCCCGCGCCGATCGCCTCGGGGTGCTCGTCCTCGGCCGCGAACGCGGCCGCGACGGAGATCATCACCGTCTGGGCGACCGCGTCGAAGCCGGCGGTGAACGCCTCGCGCTTGCCGGGGTAGTTGTCGTAGAAGGTCTTGTTCGAGACCCCGGCGGCGGACGAGATCGCGGGGATGCTGAGCCCCTCGTAGCCGTTCTCGTATGCCAGCTCGGCGGCCGCCATGGCGATGCGCTCCGCGGTGCCCGGCTCGGAGCCGCCGCCGGGATCCGGAGGGGGCCCGTCGGGTGCCGCCGCGGCCGCGGCCGCGGCCGCGGTCTCGCGAGCGACGGCGGCGGCCGCCCTGCGCGCCGGCTCGCTCGGCGCTCGGGCATAGGAGAGGATCCACTCGACCATCGGCTCGACCACGTCGGGGAGGCCGCCCGCCTCGCCGTTGCGGAGGCGCTGGTAGGCGCAGTTGCGGATCCCGGCGATGATCCCCCTCGCCGTCAGCTCGGAGAGCTCGTGCGGGGAGGGCGAGCCCGCGAAGCCCCGTTTCAGGAGCTCTTCGAAATGGACCGAGGCGCGCTCTCGGTGGCCGACGGCCGCCGCCCCCAGGGTCAGCGACTCGACCGTGACCAGCGATGCCGCCGCCTGCTGCCCGGCGGCGAGGTCGGCGAAGACCGTGAGCGCGGCGCGCAGTTTCTCGCGCAGGTCGCCGGGACGGGCGAATTGCTCGTCGATCCGCCTCGCGACCTCGAGCACGATGTCGTCGAAGGTGCAGAGGAAGCACTCCTGCTTGCTCTCGAAGTGTTCGTAGAAGGTGCTCTTCGAGACCCCGGCGAGGGAGACGAGCTCGCGCAGCGTGGTCGCCTCGAACCCATTCCGCGCCACCAGCTCGACCATCGCCCCCTCGAGGCGCCCGCGCTGGTGGCGGGCCACCGCCTCGGCCTCCATCTTCCGCGGCCCGCTCGAGAGGCGGGGGAAGATCGGCTCGGTGGGGGTGGACTCCATAGGGTTGGGTCGTTCGAAAGGACGTTATTGCATGCCGCCGAACTCACCAGCCTCATCACGATGATTCTCGCGATCGACCAGGGGACGACCGGCACGACCTGTCTCGTCTTCGACGACGAGGGACGGATCGCGGGACGCGGCTACTCGGAGTTCGGGCAGCACTTTCCGCGGCCCGGCTGGGTCGAGCACGACGCGACCGAGATCTGGGAGGTGACGCGGGGCGTCGCGGCGGAGGCGATCGCCGACGCCGGGATCGAGGGAGCCGACCTCGACGGGATCGGCATCTCCAACCAGCGCGAGACCGTCGTCGCCTGGGACCCGGTGAGCGGCGAGCCGGTCCACAGGGCGTTGGTCTGGCAGGACCGCCGCACCGCGGGGCGCTGCGACGAGCTGCGGGCGGCGGGCCGCGAGCCCCTCGTCCGCGAGCGCACCGGCCTCGTCCTCGACCCCTACTTCTCCGGCACAAAGATCGAGTGGCTGATCCAGAACGTCGAGGCCGCCGCGCGCGACGCGGTCTTCGGCACGATCGACTCCTGGCTGATCCACAAGCTGACCGGCCGCCACGCGACCGACTTCACCAACGCCTCGCGGACGATGCTCTTCGACATCCACCGGCTCGCCTGGGACGAGGAGCTGTGCGCGATGCTCGGCGTCGACCCGGCCCGCCTGCCCGAGCCGCGCCCCTCGGCGAGCGTCTACGGGACGACGGCCGAGTTCGGCGGCGAGGTCCCGGTGGCGGGCGTCTCCGGCGACCAGCAGGCAGCCCTCTTCGGGCAGGCCTGCCACGAGGTCGGGACCGCGAAGAACACCTACGGCACCGGCAGCTTCGTCCTGCTCAACACCGGCGCCGCCGTCCCGGACCCGGTCGACGGCCTGCTGACCACGGTCGCCTGCGGGACCGGGGAGGAGGTCGGCTACGCGCTCGAGGCGTCGATCTTCGTCACCGGCGCCGCCGTCCAGTGGCTGCGCGACGGGCTCGGCCTGATCGAGGAGGCGGGGCAGACCGAGGCGATGGCGGCCTCGCTGGAGGGCAACGACGGCGTCTACTTCGTCCCGGCCCTGACGGGGCTCGGCTCTCCCCACTGGGACCCCTACGCGAGGGGCACGATCGTCGGGCTCACCCGCGGCAGCGGGCGAGCCCACCTGGCGCGGGCGGCGCTCGAGGCGATCGCCTACCAGACCGTCGATGCGGTCCGCGCCCAGGAGGCCGCCTCCGGCCGGCGGCTCGCCGTCATGAAGGCCGACGGCGGCGCCGTCGGCAACCGCTGGCTGATGCAGTTCCAGGCCGACGTCCTCGGCACCCCGGTCGTCGTGCCGGAGATCGCCGAGACGACGGCGCTCGGCGCCGCCTACCTGGCGGGGATCGCGACCGGCGCCTGGAGCCTCGAGCGGGTCGGGGAGATGTGGCGCGAGGCGGCCCGCTACGAGCCTGCCATGGGGGAGGACGAGCGCGCCTCGCTGCTCTCCGACTGGCGCCGCGCACTCGAGCGCGCTCGCGGCTGGGCCGGGCCCGGGCCGGCCGCGTAACCGCCGGGGGAGCAGGGGGTAGGCCTCGATTGCCGGCCCGGCCGGCGACCAACCCCATGCCAGCCGCGAAGCAAGAGATGAAGCCGCAGGTCTACAAGGACGACAGACCTGCGGAGTACTTCGACGAGTTCCACGCCGCCGCCCGCAGGGGGGTCGGCTGGACCTACCCGCTGGTCCGCGCGATCATCTCGCTGCCGACGCTCCTGCTCTGGCGCGTGCGCGCGATCGGGGTGGCGAACGTGCCGAAGAAGGGGGCGCTGATCCTGGCGCCCAACCACTTCAGCCAGATGGACCACTTCTTCACCGGCCTCTACCTGCGCCGCCAGGTCCGCTTCATGGCGAAATCGCAGATGTTCGGCCCGCCCGTCCTCACCTACATCTACAAGCACGGCGGCGTCTTCCCCGTGCGCCGCGGGCATCACGACGAGGAGGCGTTCAGGACCGCCTTCACGATCCTCGAGCAGGACGAGATGCTGCTCGTCTACTCAGAGGGCGGGCGGTCGCGCTCCGGAGAGCTGCGTGAGCCGAAGGCAGGGATCGGCAGGATCGCGCTCGAATCGGGCGCCCCCGTGGTCCCCGTCGCGCTCTTCGGCTCGGCCGGGGTGCGGAGCTGGAAGCGGTTCCGGTTTCCGAGGGTCACGGTCGAGTTCGGCGAGCCGCTCAGCTTCCCGGTCGAGAAGGGCGCCACCCACGAGCGACAGCTCGAGGTGGCCACGGAGATCTTCGATCGGGTGCGTGAGATGTACTCCTCGCTGCAGGCGGGGCAAGCTTCACGCCAACTCAACGAAGGCTGAGAAAAACGCATGGCGCTCCTTTAACCTTCCGCGCAACGTGGGGCGGAGAGAGCAGGGCTAATGGCAGGCAGCGGTAAGAACCGGCTGCCGCTGTCGCTGAGGCGGCCGCGGACGGTGCTGGTCGTCGCCCTCGCGGTGATCATCGCGCTCGGCTACATCGGGCGCGATGTCGAGGACAAGCTCAACCCGACCTCGCTCGACGTTCCCGGCACCGACGCGAACGTCGCCAACAAAATGCTCGAGCAGTACTTCGGCGACTCGGCGCCGTTCGCGATCCTGCTCCAGGGGCCGAAAGCGTCGATCGACGAACAGGGGCCGCGGGTGGTGCGCGCGCTGCGCGAGGACCCGAAGGTCACCACCGTCTCGCCGTGGGACAAAGGCAAAGTCGGCAACCTGCGGCCGGCCCCGGACAAAGCGCTGATCCTGGCGGACTTCCACGTCACCGTGAACGACGCCGTTCGTTACTCGGTCGACGAACTGAACGAGATCCTCGACGAAAAAGTCGCGCCACCGGTCGAATCGACCCAGACCGGGTTCGCGACGCTCTCGCGGGCGATCCAGGACGAATCGATCCACGCCACGCACCAGAGCGAGCTGATCGCCCTCCCGATCCTGCTGCTCGTCCTGCTGCTCGTCTTCCGCTCCCCGGTGGCGGCGCTGATCCCGCTCGCCTTCGGGGCGATCACCGTGATCACCTCGCGCGGGGTGCTGGCGATGATGTCCTCGGCGATCTCGATCGACGGCTTCGCGATGACGGTGAGCACGATGATGGGGCTCGCCCTCGGCGTCGACTACGCGCTGTTGATGGTCTCCCGCTTCCGAGAAGAGCTCGCCGAAGGGGCGGCGCCCTACGAGGCGGCGGCGATCACGCGGCGCACCGCGGGCCGCACGACGATCTTCGCCGGCAGCACCCTCTTCCTGGCGATGGTGGTCTCAGTGCCGATCCTGCCGGGCGCCCTGCTCGTCTCCCTGGCCGGGACCCTGATGGTCGTCGTCATCCTCAGCGTCTCGGTCTCGACGATCGTCGCGCCGGCGCTGATGGCGATGCTCGGGGGCAACATCAACCGCTGGCGGATCGGGCGCAGCGACCCGACCGACCGCTCCGCGGTGATGACCTTCGTCGACGCGGCCCTGCGCCGCCCGGTACTGGCGACCGTCCTGATCGGCGGCATCACCCTCGTCCTCGCGGTCCCCGCCTTCGGCCTCAAGACCGGCCCGCCGAGCACGGAGCAGCTGCCGAGCAGCAACGACGTCCGCGAGGACTTCGACGTCGTCCAGGAGGCGATCGGCCCGGGCTACGAAGCGCCCTTCGTCCTGATCGCCTCGACCGACAACGGAACGGTGACCGAGCGCAAGCGGCTCGACCAGCTCGCCAAGTGGCAGCGGCGGATCGCCAAGGACCCCGGGGTGCAGGCCGTGATCGGGCCCGAGGAAGTCGCCGAGCGCACCGAGCCGCTGAAAAAAACCGGCAACGAACTTCGCACCAGCAACGAGAAAGGCGGCCAGCTCTACGAGCTGAACAAGCTCGGCCCCGGGCTGGAGCGCGCCGCCAACGGGGTCTCCCAGATCCGCAACGGGCTCGCCCGTGCCGCCGAGGGCGCCGGGCTGCTCAGCGAAGGCTCCGGCAACGCCGAAGAGGGCGCCCTGCAGATCGCCGACGGCCTCGGCCAGGCGATCGAAGGCGGGGGCCGGGCGGTGCGCGGGATCGGCAAGCTCGACGACGGCTCGGGCGAATTGGCCGAAGGCGCCGAAACCCTTGAGGACGGCCAGGAAGAAGCGAAGGCGGGCGCCGAAGGCCTGGTGAGCAGCAGCGGGCTGGTGGCGAAGAACGTGCGGGCTCAGGTCCTGAGGCGGGCGAAAAAACTGGAAGCCGAACTCAAAAGCATGGAAGCAACCAACCCGGAACTCGCGAAAGCTGCCGAACGCTCCTTCGAACTAACGCTGTACATCAACGAACTCCACAGCGACGCGCAGGAGGTCCAGGCCTCCGCACAGGACCTGACCAAAGGCGAGCGTGAACTGGTCAAAGGCTCCAGGAAGATCGCGAACGGCGCCGATAGGCTCAACACGGGCACGACCAAGCTCGAGGGCGAAGCCGGGGAGCTGCCGAGCGGCCTCGAAGAACTCCGGGACGGCCAGCTCCGGCTCGCCGACGGGATCAGCCGGCTCCAGGGCGGCTCCGAAACGCTCTCGCAGAACCTCTCCGAGGGATTCCACCGCTCCTATCCGGTCCAGGCCGGCCTCAACCGGGCCAGCGTCAGGGTGACCAGGGGCGCCGGCTCGATGAGCAAACAGGTCGATCAGATCAACACGGAGTCACCCGGGCTCTTCGACTCGGGCTTCTTCGTCCTCTCGGCGATCGACGGCGCCCCGCCGGTCGATCGCGAGCAGGCCGGCGAAGTGGTCAGCCTCGAGCAGGGCGGCCAGGGCGCCCAGATGACGATCGTCTCCAAGTTCACCTTCAACACCGACGGCTCGAAGGAACTGGGCGAGCGGCTGAAGGAAGACGCGGTCGGGCTCGCCGACGACGCCGACGTCGAGGCCGGGATCGCCGGCGGCGCCGCCCAGCTCAACGACTACGACGAGATCACCCGGGAACGAATCCCCTGGGTCGTGATCGCGATCACCCTCGTCACCCTGCTGATGATGATCGTGATCGTGCGGGCGCCGCTGCTGGCGACCGTCGCGGTGGCGCTCAACCTCGCCACCGTCGGCGTCGCCTTCGGCGTCATCGTCCTGCTCTTCAACGTCCCCGACGGCTACCCGTTCGGAGGCAGAACCTATGTGGACGCGGTCGGCGCGACGGCGATGTTCGGCGTCGTCTTCGGGCTCTCGATCGACTACGCGGTCTTCCTCCTCATGCGAATGAAGGAGAGCTGGGATCGCGACGGCGACAACGCCGCGGCGATCTCGATCGGGCTCGAGAAGACGGCGCGGGTGATCACCGGCGCGGCGGCGATCATGATGGCGGTCTTCATCGCCTTCGCCTTCGCCCCGATCGCGACTGTCAGCCAGCTCGGCGTTGGCCTGACGATCGCGGTCATCCTCGACGCGACCGTGATTCGCATCGTCCTGCTGCCGGCGCTGATGCTCCTGCTCGGCGACCGGGTCTGGTACGTGCCGCCCTGGCTCGACAAGATCCTGCCCGACCTCGATGTCGAGGGCGCGGGCCACGCGCCCACCGCCGTCGTCGTCGGCGGCCCGGCCGACCAGCCCGGGCGCAGCTAGCCCCTCCGGCTACTCGTAGCGCTTCTCGAGGCGGGCGAAGAACTCGGGGTCGTGCCCCGGGGTGACGATCGCGTCGGGGTACTCGCGGCTGAACAGCTTCAGCTCCTGGAGCGAGCGGCGGTAGTTGTGGGCGTCGAAGGGGCGCGGCGCGAGCGGCGCGGTGCCGGCGAGCTGGCCGGAGGTGTAGGTCGCGTCGCCGCCGATCACGAAGTCGCGCTCCCTGAGGCGGGCGATCACCGACATGTGGCCGGCGCTGTGGCCGGGGGTGAAGGCGAGGCGGATCGAGCCGTCGCCGAAGAGGTCGTGGGTGCGGCCGAAGGTCGCGTAGGAGTTGACGCTGCCGCGGTCGAAGTCGACCGTGCGGTAATCGAAGGCGTAGTCGTAGTGGGCGCGCCGGTAGCCGTTCAGCAGCGGCCGCGGGCCGGTCGTCGCGGCCTCCCACTCGACCTCGCTGACGACGAAGGTCGCATGCGGGAACTCGGCGATCCCCGAGGTGTGGTCGAGGTGCATGTGGGTCATGACGACGATCGGGATCTCCCCGGCTTTCAGGCCCCGCTTGCGCAGCTGGGCGGGGACGTCCTCGCCCTGGCCCAGGGTCGGCTTGCCGAAGCGGGCGCCGGCCCGGCCGAAGTTCTTGGCGGGGTCGGTGGCGACGGAGGGATGGAGGCCGGTGTCGACGAGGACGGCCCCGGCGCTCGGGTGGCGCAGCAGGAAGGCGGGGCAGGGGACGCTCATCGCCGGCTCGCCGGTGAGCAGCGCGCGCAGCAGCTTCAGGGTCAGCATGCGGCCGCCGGGGCTTTCCATCATCGAGCGCGACCAGGTCACCTGGCCGGCGAGGATCGGCTCGACCGTCACCGTCGCGCCGGGCGTCCCTCCGGCGAGCGGCTCGTGCAGCGGCTTCGCCTCGACGTGGACCTTCATCCCCGGCGCAGGTTACCTGTGGCGGCGACGGGCAATAGGCTTCCGCGTCCGATGAGCGAGCAGTCGCAGATCTTCAGGGCGGGCCTGCTCGACGGCCAGGTCTGCGTGGTCTCCGGCGCCGGCAGCGGCCTCGGCCGCGAGACGGCCCTCGAGCTCTGCCGCCTCGGCGCCGCGGTGATCGGCTGCGGCCGGCGCCCCGAGCCCCTGGCGGAGACCGCGGCGATGGCCGAGGGCCTGCCCGGCTCCTTCGCGCACGAGCAGCTCGACATCCGCGACGAGGACGCGGTCGGCCCCTTCGTCGACGGCGTGCTCGAGCGCCACGGCCGCATCGACGTCCTCGTCAACAACGCCGGCGGCCAGTTCCTCAGCCCCGCGGAGGCGATCACGCCGAAGGGCTTCCGCACGGTGATCGACCTCAACGTGCAGGGGACCTGGCTGATGACCCACGCGGTCGCGACCAAGGCCTTCATCCCCAACGGCGGCGGCAAGGTCCTCAGCGTCACCCTGTCTCCCCACAACGGGATGCCCGGCATGGTCCACTCGGGCGCCGCCCGCGCCGCGGTCGAGAACATGATGCGGACGCTGGCAACCGAGTGGGCCCGCTTCGGGATCAGGACCTGCGCGCTCGCCGCCGGCCAGTTCAAGACCGAGACGCTGATGACGAAGTATCCGAAGGTCGTCGTCGACAACCTCGAGCGCTCGATCCCGATCGGCCGCGCCGGGGAGTCGGTCGAGTTGGCCTGGCTCGTCGCCTACCTCGCCTCGCCCGCCGGCGACTTCTACTCCGGGACGACGATCACGATCGACGGCGGGCGCGACAACTGGGCCGGCCCCTGGCCGCCGCAGGCGATCGCCGACGACTCCGGCGCCCCGGTCGCCGAGGAGCGACGCCCGAAAAATTAAATCGCATCACGTTTGCCATGCGATGCATGGCGAACTTGATGCGATTTATCGCGGCTCGAGGACGACCAGCGGGATTTCGCGGCCTCTGCTGCGCGCCCGGTAGTCGGCGTAGCCGGGCCAGACCCGGTCCAGCTGCGGCCAGAGGCGCTTGCGCTCGTCCTCGTCGGCGTCGCGGGCATGGACCACCAGCTTCTCGCGGCCGACCTGGACAGTCGTGTCGGGGTTGGCTCTCAGGTTGTGGTACCAGGCCGGGTTCTTCGGGTGGCCGCCTTTGGAGGCGACGACGACGACGTTCTCTTCGTCGCGGATGAAGAGCAGCACGGCGGTCCGCTTGGTGCCGCTCTTGGCGCCGACGTGGTCGAGTAGGAGCATCTTCCCCGGCCCGCCGGGGACGTCTTCCCCGAGCCGGCCGCCGGTCGCCCGGTAGATGAACGTGTGAACTCCGACGAAGCGACGGAGGACAGGCCAGGTTTTGTCCGCAAGATCCAGATACGGGACCTTGGACCTGCCTCCTGTCGCCTCAGCGGCCATGCTCAGGTGTACATGCCGCCGAACATGCCGCCGGTGACGTTGATCGTCTGGCCGTGGATGTAGTCGGCGAGCGGCGAGGCCAGGAACAGCACCGGGCCCGAGGCCTCCTCCGGCGTGGCCGGGCGGCCGATCGGGATGATCGCCGAGGCCATCGCCCGCATCTGCTCCGGGATGCCGAGCTCGATCTTCTCGCCGCCGGGGGCGGTCATCTCGCCGCCCTCCTCTTTGGCCGCGGTCAGTCGCGTTTCGACGAAGCCGAAGGCGACGGCGTTGACGTTGATCTTGAACTGGCCCCACTCCTTGGCGAGGGTTTTGGTCATGCCGACGACGGCCATCTTCGCCGCCGAGTAGTTGACCTGGCCGGCGTTGCCCATCGTCCCCGAGGTCGAGGAGATGTTGATCAGCTTGCGGAAGACCTCCTTGTCTTCGCCTCGCTCGGCCTTGGCGGCCTCGCGCCAGTGGGGGGCGAGCGCGCGGGCGACGCGGAAGGGGACCACCGTGTGGATGTCGAGCATCGCCTGGAACTGCTCGTCGGTCATCCGGTGGGCGACGCCGTCCCAGGTGTAGCCGGCGTTGTTGACGCAGATGTCGACCGCGCCGAAGGCGTCGACGGCGGCGGCGACGAGCTCGTCGGCGGCGCCGGCCTTGGTCAGGTCGCCTGCGAAGACGGCGGTCTCGCCGTCGATCTCGCCCGCGGTCTGCTCGGCGACGTCGGCGTCGAGATCGTTGATGAGCACCTTGGCGCCCTCGCTTACGAACAGCTCGGCGGTTGCCCTGCCGATGCCGCGTGCCGATCCGGTGACGATCGCCGCTTTGCCGTCAAGAAGTCCCATCAGTGTGCGCTCTCCTTACTGGTTCGTGAAATCGGCCCGGGAGGCTACATGGAACGGCGCAATCCTGGTTGACCGGCCAGTCGGTCGCGGAAGGTGGTCGGCGAACGGGGTCGAATACGTGCGGAACCCGACAAGGAGGGCGAAGTGCAAGGCGTGCCGTACCCAGTCGAATTCTCCGTCGAGTACCCGGACAGGGACCTGAACAGGCTGACGACGTTCTTCCGCCTCTTCACGGTGATCCCGATCGCGCTCGTCTCCGCGGCGATCGTCGAAGGCGGCTACGGCGAATACTCGTACCTCAACCTCGTCTACCTCGCCGGAGCTGGCATCGGGCTGGTGGGCCTGCCGGCCGGTCTGATGATCCTCTTCAGGAAGAAATACCCGCGCTGGTGGTTCGACTGGAACCTCGAACTGCTGCGCTTCGTCGCCCGGATCAGCGTCTACGCCACCCTGATGGACGACAGGTACCCCTCGACCGATGAGCAGCAGTCGGTCCGCCTCGACTTCCCCTATCCGGACGTCGAGCGCGACCTCGGCCGCTGGATGCCGGTCTTCAAGTGGCTCCTGCTGATCCCCCACTACATCATGCTCGGCCTGCTCTACATCGTCGTCTTCTTCGCCCTGATCGGCGCCTGGTTCGCGATCCTCTTCACCGGTCGCTTCCCCAAATCGCTCTTCGAGTTCGTCGAAGGCGTGCACCGCTGGTACTTCCGGGTGCTCACCTACGGCTTCGCCCTGGCGACCGACCGCTACCCGCCGTTCAGCTTCAAGTAAGTGCCGGCGCGGGATGGCACAGCGGTGCGTTAGTCTGCCGCGCGTGAGGGCACTAGGGATCGGAGGGCGTCCCCGGGCGAGGAATGCGGTCGGTGTAATCGCCGCCTGCACCGCCCTGGCCCTGGTGACGGCGGCTCCCGCCAGCGCCGCCACCGTGACGGTCTCGGGAACGGTCCGATGCATGACCGGTGCGAAGGTCGTCGGCGTCTGGGTGCAGAGCACCGGTGGCGGCAGCAAGTTTGCCACGCGCTGGGCCCAGCCCGGCGCGGGGTCCGTCAGCGGATACAGCGCGAAGGTCAATTCGGGATCGGTCGAGCTGCATGTCGGCTGCGGAGGCGAGACGTCGGAATGGGACTCGGATCAGTGGACCCCGAGGGCTCGGATCTCCTCGAGCCGCGGCCTGAACGCGCTGTGCAGCGGCAGGGCGGGCACCTTCCGCCGGGTGACCTGCGCCTTTCCGGCGCGGCCGAATTCGACCGTGAAGCCGAACGGGTTCGTCGGAGGGAACTGCACCTGGTATGCGGCTGAGAAATGGAGGGGGGCTACCGCACGCAATCCAAGCTGGAGAGGCAATGCGCTGGAATGGAATGACAATGCGGCTGCCGAACGTTGGACCGTGCTCGGCACCCCGGCTCCCAGATCGGTGGTCGTCTTCGAGCCGGGCATCCAGAAGGCGCACAAAATCTACGGACACGTGGCCTGGGTCCAGTCGGTCACCTACCGTCCGGACGGCTGGTACGTGAACATCGCGGAGATGAACTTCATCGGCTTCAATCGAACCTCTACGCGCACCGTCAAACACGTGCCGGGGATGAGTTACATCTGGGCTCCGGGGTGAGCCTTCGGCCGAGCTCCGGGGGGCGCGTCATCTCGTGGCGCCTGACCGCGGTGCTTGCCCTGACGCTGTGCATGGGTTTGGCTCCGTCCGCGCAGGCGACTGTTTTCACAAGCGCGACGGTCGCAAATTTCGGCACGTTCGGCCCGGGGGTCTGCCGGGGAGCCGCGGTCGGAATCAGCGGGTACGCAGCTGGGCAGCCGGTGGCGGCCCACCCCACCGGCTTGATCGATTCGACGTGGAGCGAAAGGCTCCTGGTCACGGCGGTGCCGGGGCCGGCGCCGGACCAGGTGGGTTACAAGGTCTGCAACATCGGCTCCTCGCCGGTGAGCGGGCCGCCGTCGCAGGCCATCCTGCTTGCGGCGATTTCAGCGGATTCCGGGCAGTCGACGGCGGTCGTCGAGAAGAACTTCGGCGCGATCGGGGCGCACGATTGCCTGATTTCCGCGGAATCGGTTCCTGGCGCGCAGACGGGAGCGGCCGCGACAGCACAACCGAACGGGGCGGTGGCTGCGCCCTACGCCGCGGCCGGAGGGATACAGGCAAGCGCCTACCCGGGACCGAATGCCGATCAGGTGACGCTCAAGGCGTGCAACGTGACGGGCGCCGCGATCAATCCGCCGGCCCAGGCATTTCTCCTCGCCTCCTTCCCGCCGGCGACGCCCGGCGCCAGCACGAACACATCGACACTGACCTACGGACAGCTCGGTGCCGGCTCATGTCAGACCCAGACGTTCGGCGTGGCCGGTGCCACGACCGAAGCCGTCGTGATCGCCAACCCGATATCCCCGGTCGGCGGCGGCTACACGGGCAAACTGTTCGTCGCGGGGCTGACCGCGATGAGCGGCAACCCGAATGAGGCGAGCTACAGGCTCTGCAACGTAGGGGCCGGGGCGCTGACCCCCCCCACCCAGAACTTCCGCGTCATGGCGCTGCATCCGCCGCCGCCGCCGTGCGACCCGGCTTTCGATGCGACCTGCCCGATCGCATGCGACCCCTCGCTGGAACCGGCCTGTGGCTCTGACTGTCAGTTCGACCCTGCCGCACCGGGCTGCGGCAGGACACAACCGCGCTGCTCGGGGCGTCGCGCCACCATCGTGGGCACCGCGAAGAAGGACACCCTGCGGGGGACGAAGAAGCGGGACGTGATCGTCGGCCGGGGGGGCAAAGACACGTTGACCGGCGCCGGGGGCGATGACCTCCTCTGCGGTGGGGGCGGGTCCGACAGGTTGCTCGGAGGCGCTGGAGAGGACACGCTCATCGGGGGCGGCGGGGCCGATCGCTGCGACGGGGGCGCGGGCGAGGACCAGGCCAAGAGCTGCGGCCGGCTTTCAAGGGTGCCCTGAGCGACATCGCGTCGGGCTCGGCGCGCTCAGTTCATCTCCCTTTCCTCGACGAGCTCGTAGATCCCGTCGGCGCCGACCGACTCGACCATCTCCGAGGTCGCCGCTCGCCGCTCCTCGTACTCGCCTTCGCTCTGCCCCGCTTTCAGCTCCTCGAGCGTGCCCTCGAAATAGCCGTAGGTGATGACCTCGCTCTCGTCGGCGACGTTGCGAATCGCGTGGAAACGGGTCCAGCCGGGCGGCGCCTCCATCTCCTCGCCGGGGATGAAGGCGCTTTTGAACTGCTCATAGGTAACTCCGGGCTTCAGCTTCCGTACCGTCAGTGCAACGAGCATCTCGCTCTCCTCTCGTTCGGTTGTCGTGCTCAATCCTCCTCCGCGAGGAACCCGTCGGGCTCCTCGACGACCGTGTTGCGAAGCTCGCCGATCCCGTCGATCTCGACCCGGACCTCGTCGCCCGCCTTCATGAAGCCGGACGGGAACGGCTGGACGGTCGATCCGACGCCGGCCGGGGTGCCGGTGGCGATCACGTCCCCCGGCTCGAGCGTGAACGCTTCGGAGAGGTGGGAGACCTGCTGGAAGCAATCGAAGACCATCTCGCCGGTGTTGCCGTCCTGGCGCTGCTCGTCGTTGAGGAAGGTGCGGATTCCGAGCGCCTGCGGGTCGCCGAGCTCATCGCCCGTCACCAGCCACGGCCCAAGCGGCCCATGGGTGTCGAAGGACTTGCCGATCGTCATCGTCATCGCCCGCAGCTGCCAGTCGCGGACAGAGACGTCGTTGGCGATCGTGTAGCCCGCGATCGCATCGCGGGCCTCCTCGACGGAGACGTGCCGGCAGCGCCTGCCGATCACGATCGCGAGCTCACCCTCGTAGTCGAGCTTGTCGGAGACCATCGGCCGGTGGATCTCGGCGCCGGGGCCGACGACGCAGCTGACCTGCTTGTTGAAGAACATCGGAACCTCGGGCGCCTCCATGCCGCTCTCGGCGATGTGGTCGGCGTAGTTGAGGGCGATCGCCAGGTACTTGCGCGGGGTCGCGGGGCTGAGCAGCTCGACCTCCTCGAGCGGGCGGGACTCGGCGCCCGCGGCCAGCGCCGCCAGCGCCTCGACGCCGCCGGCGCTCGCCAGCGCCCGCGCCGGTTCGGGGGGCAGGTCGGGGGATGCGGAGCCGAGGTCGGCCACGCGCCCGTCCTCGACCATCCCGAGCCGCGGCCCGGTGTCGTCGCGGAAGCGGCAGAGCCTCATCGCGCCTGATCGTATCCCGGCTCAGCCGCCCGCCGCCGCGGCGGCGAGGTCGCCCGGCCGCAACAGGGCGAGCAGCGTGCTGCCGTCGACGATCGCCAGCCCGCCCTTCTTCATCTTCACGCCGGCCCCGGTGAGGCGGGCGACCTCGCCGGAGAGGTCGGGCTCGTGGCCGACGAGCAGGACGGATCCCCGTCCGGCCGCCAGCGAGGTGGAGTCGAAGGGCCCGCCGCGCAGCTCCTCGGAGACCTCGGGCTCGACCCCGAGCGCGGCGCACGCGAGCCCCGCGGTGTCCACCGCCCGCACTCTTGGGCTGGTCAGGCAGGCGTCGATCCGCTCGCCGAGCAGCGCCAGCGCGCGCCCGGCGACCTCTGCCTGGCGCTCGCCCTTCGGGGTGAGGCGACGCGCATCGTCGCTGCCGCCGCCGTCCTCGGCGTCCCCGTGTCGGAGCAGGTAGATCACGTGGCGACGGTCAGCGACCCCGGCTGAGGATCTCGCAGCCTCGGACGCGGTCGCGGCGATCGACGATTGCGCGATCGACGCCGGGGCCGCAGCGCACCCGCTCGCGGTTGCCGTTGCGCGCGACGATCACGTCCCCGCCCGAGCCGCCATCGAAGAAGTTGATGCCGTGCTCGTCGATCAGCACGTCCCTGCCCCTGCCGCCGGTGAGCCGGTCGTCGCCCTCTTCGCCCTCCAGCTGGTCGGCGCCGGTCCCGCCGATCAGGCAGTCGTGCCCGGGCCGGCCGCGCAGGCGGTCGCCGGCGCCGAAGGCGACGATCACGTCACCCTCCCCGCCGCCCGTGAGTTTGTCGACGCCGTTCGTGCCGAGCACGGCGAGCAGGCAACCGCTCGCCCCCAGCGGGCCGGTCGGGCCGCCCCCGCCGTCCGAGCCCCCGCCCTGGCCGCCACCCCCGCCACCGCCACGCCCGCCGAAGGCCGGCGGGATGGTCACGGGCGCCCCGGCGGCGGTCGTGGCCGGGCCTCCCTCGAGGGGGAAGTCTTCGTGGCAGCCGATCGTGATCTCCGGAGTCAGCGTCCAGGGGCGTTTGCGCGAGCCGGCGTACCAGGTCCGCGTGCCCGAGATGCTGAGCCGGTGGGAGGTGTCGGCGATGGCGCTGACTTCGATCCGCTCGCCGGTCTCACGGTCGACCATGTGGATCTTGCCGGTGAAGACGGCCTTTTCGGCGGGGGATCCGTGGCAGATGGCGCTCCAGGAAAACTCGACGACCCAGATGTCGGCGCCCCGCAGTTTCGTGACCGCGGCCGAGATGCCGGCCGTCGTCCTCGTGTGTTCGGCAGGGACGGCTGCCGGCAGAGCAAGGCCGGCCAGGGCGACGCAGAGGAGGAGCGCAGTCAGGCGCCCGCGACTCATCGCTCTACGGTAGCGCGAGCCACTCCGGCGGGACGAGGCCCGCCGGCACACCCGTCGGGTAGTCGGGCATCAGCCCGGCGGCGAAGCGGGACGCCTCGCGGCCCTCCATCGCCGGCGCGAGGTCCTCGAACGACATCAGCAGCCGGAGCGAGGGCGCGATCTGGAAGTCGGCGGCATTGCGCCGCTCGCCGCCGATCGTTCCCTCGTCGAGCAGCTCCTCGACGTGGTCGAGCATGGCGGGCAGCGATTCGGCGGTCCTCCGCACGCTCTCGGTGTCGTTCGCTCCGACCTTGTGGGCGAAGTACCAGGCCACCGGCCAACCGACCGTGGCGACCAGGCGCGACGCCGGCACGCCGGCCTCACGGCTCAGCTTGGCGCGCAGCTCCGGCCGGCGGACGTTGATCCAGCCGGCCAGCCGTCGAGGCACCGGCTGCAGCACCTCGTCTCCCCAGCGCTCGGCTTCCTCGACCCGCGCCCGCTGCCCCGGGTCGGCGGGGAACAGCGGCGGCTCCGGTCGCGCCTCCTCCAGCGCCCGGGCGATCGCCCGCGACCCCTGCACGCGGCGCCCGTCCATCTTCAGCGCGGGAACGGTGCCGCCGCGGAATCCGAGCGGTCGCAGCAGGGCCGCATGGGTCCCGGGCACGAGGTTGACCACCCTGTGCCCAATCCCCTTGTGCTCCAGCATCAGGCGCGCGGCGTGCGCGGAGTGGGAGGTGTGCACCGAGTAGAGCGTCGCCGGGGAGCGCACCCCTAGGAGTTCCCTCGCAGCTCGTCGAGCGAGGCCACCTCCAGGTCGAACGCTTCGTCGCTGGACCGCCGGCGTCGGTATGGGGAAACCGTCACCCGGTGGGTGTCGCCGCAGACGCAGGGGACTTCGATCGGGCGGGTGTCGGACGCCGGGTCGGTGTCGACCTTCAGCCGCCGCAGGACGCCCTCGGCCTTGCACCCGAACGAGATCACCCAGCCGTAGTCGCGCGGCTCGGTGCGTTTCTTGGGACGGCGGGGTGGGGGCATCAATCCCATCTTCTCTGGTTTGCGTTCATCGTCGGTTGCCGGCTTAGGTGCATTGCACATATCTTAAGACTTTTTAAGATATGCTATTTTTGTAATATGCCATCCAAAACCGGGCCTCCGGAACCGATTCACCGAGTGAAGGCGGACTTCTTCCGGGCCCTCGGCCACCCCGCGCGGGTGCGCATCCTGGAGTTGCTGAGGGATGGCGAGTTGACGGTCGGCAAGTTGCAGGTCGAGCTTGGAATCGACTCCAGCGGCGCCTCCCAGCACCTGGCGGCGATGCGGAGACAGGGGCTGCTGGAATCGCGGCGCGAGGGGACGAGCGTCTATTACCGGGTGCGCGACCCGCGCACCTTTCAATTGCTCGAGACGGCACGGCAGCTGATCAGCTCTCACCTTCAAGAAGCTCACGCCTTGCTTGGAGATCTGGGCGACCCACCGCAGGCCTCTCGCAAGGTCGGATCCAAGCACCGATGAAGGCGCAGCGCCCGATCTTCACGGCTGGGCCATGGCAGTCTGACTGGGGCAGGCAGGAAGAGCCGCGCCAGGTTTCCGGAATTCGGGTAGCCAGGGAGCTTCTTCGACACAGGGGTGGGGCGTTGGTGGAGCTGGTCGACGGCCGGTTGGCGTTGACCGGCTCCACCTACGCGGCAGGCACCGCCGGCGCCCTGATGCGACACGTACGCAGACGATCTCGGACCGCCCCCGAGGGCGACCGCGCCTGGCTGTCGCTTGTGATCGAGGAGCTGAGCCCTCGCCCCTCGCCCGCTTCTTCTCTGACGCTCCGGCACTGAGCAGACCGCGAGCATGAGGGGGGCGGAATGGTTGGTCTTGCTTGGTGCGAGTCTGCTCGTCGCCGGGACCGCCGCACCCCTCCTGCGCAGGGTGCTCGCGACCGCGGTGGTCCTCCAGGCTGTGGGCCTCGCCCTGCTGGGTATCGGCGGCGCCCTCGTCCTCTTCGGCGCCCCCGACCTGGGTGCCGGCTTTCGAAGCGATCTGCATCCGGCCCTCGGGATCGACGGCCTCACCGGCTTCTTCCTGGCCACACTCGCATTGATCGGCGTGCCGGCGCTGGTCTATTCGCGCGGCTACCTCGCGGGCGTCGCGCATCGCCGAGCCCTGATCGCCCTCGGCGGCATGTTCGTGATCGCCCTCGTCGCCAACCTGATGGCGCGGGACCCATCCTCGTTCCTCGCCGGTTGGGAGCTGATGACCCTGGTGCCGGCGACGGCGATTCTCGTGCGTCGCAGCGACGCTGCGGTTCGCCGCGCCGTCTTCGTCTACCTCGCGGTCACTCACCTTGGGGGCGTCGGCGTCTGGATCAGTGTGCTGGCGCTGGCCCACTACGGGGCGCTGGGCGATCCGTCGGCCCTTGCCGCCCACGGGGCGGGGGTCCAGGCGTTGATCATCGCTTCCGCAATTGTCGGGTTCGGCACCAAGGCCGGGCTGATGCCACTGCACTCGTGGTTGCCCCGCGCGCATCCCGTCGCTCCGAGTCACATATCCGCGCTGATGTCGGGGGTGATGATCAAGGTGGCCCTGTACGGGTTGATCCGGGTCCTCTTCGAGTGGGCCGCTCCGGCTCCGCTCTGGACGGGCCTGGTTGTCCTCGGCCTGGGACTGCTGTCCTCGCTGGGGGGCGTTCTCTACGCCCTGGTGCAGCACGACCTGAAGCGACTGCTCGCCTTTCACTCGATCGAGAACGTCGGGATCGTCGCGCTGGGACTCGGCGCCTCCATCCTCTTTGCATCTCAGGGCGATGAGACCTGGGCGGCGATCGCGTTTGCCGCGGCGCTCCTGCACATCCTCAACCATGCGGTGTTCAAGGCGCTGCTATTCCTCGCGGCCGGCGCCTTCGAGCGCGCGGTGGGCTCCCTCGACCTCGACCACATCGGCGGCCTGCTGCGACGCATGCCCTGGACGGGCGGGGCATTTCTCGTCGGGTCGATGGCGATCGCCGGACTCCCACCTCTCAACGGCTTCGCCTCGGAGTGGCTAACCCTGCAGGCGTTGGTGCACGTCGCCCTGGGCCCGGCGCCCGGGCTCGGTTTGGCGGGAGCTCTCGCCGCGGCCGGCCTCGCGGCCACCGCGGCGCTTGCTGTCTTCTGCTTCGTCAAGGTCGTCGGCCTTGTGCTGCTCGGCGCCCCGCGTCGGGTGGAGGCCAGGCGGGCTGTCGAGGCGCCCCCCGGGATGTGGGCGCCCCTGGTGTTCATGGCCGGCTGCTGCGTTGCGCTCGGCGCGGTCCCCGGACTGCTGATTGCGCCGCTGATGGAACTGGCCCCGCAACCGCGGAGCCTGGGGGCGGAGGCGGGCCTGTCCATTCCGGGCACCGGCTCGCTCCCCTCGCCATGGCTCCTGTTCGGGCTCCTTGCCTTGACGGGGCTGGTCTGGCGCCTGCGCGGCTCGCGGCGGAGCGCCCCGGTCCCCGCTTGGGCCTGCGGCCAGCGAGTCGAGCGCCGGCTCGATTGGAGCTCGGCCGGCTTCACGAAGCCGCTGCGACTGGTCCTGGAGGCGGTCCTGCGGCCGCGCCGGGAGATCGTCGCGATTCGCGAGCACGGCCGGCTCCAGTCCGTCCGTTATCGCGGCGAGATCCCCCACCTGTTCGACACGCTTCTCTACGGGCCGGTGCAGCGCGGCGCACTGGCCGGCGCGCTGATCAGCCGCCGGCTCCAGTCCGGCAGCGTGCGCGCCTACGCGGGTTACCTGCTCGCGCTGCTCCTGCTTCTCCTGGTCCTGGTGCGCACGGGAGCGATCGGGTGAGCGCACTCGCCGGCGTCATCCAGGTGCTCGGCGGGCTTGTCCTGGCGCCGCTCCTGCCCGGGGCGATCCAAGCCGTCAAGGCCCGCCTGCAGGGTCGTCGCGGCCGCTCCCCGCTTCAGCCCTATCGCGAGCTGCGCCGGCTCTGGGGAAAGACGCTCGTCGACCCGCAGCCGACCACCGTCGTCTACCGGGTGGCGCCGTGCGTCGTCGCCGCCGCAATGGCCCTGGCCCTCTTCCTTGTGCCGATCGGCGGCCTCTCGCCGAGCTGGCCGCTCGGCAATGACGCCGTGGTCCTCGTCGGCCTGTTCGCCCTGGCCCGCTTTGCCCTGGCCGCGGCGAGCTGGGACACGGGTTCGGGGTTCGCTCTGATGGGGTCGAGCCGCGACCTCACCCTGTCGGTCTTTGCCGAGGCTCTGCTGATGCTGGCGCTGATCCTTGCGGCGCTGCCCGTCGGCAGCACCGACCTCGTGGCGATGAGCGCCGGTGCCAACGGCTCCGCCATCTGGAGCGAGCCGGCCCACTGGTGTGCCGCGGTCGCCTTCGGCCTCGTCGTCCTCGTTGAGACCGGGCGCCAGCCGATCGACAACCCCGACACCCACCTCGAGCTGACGATGATCCACGAGGGGCCGCTGCTCGAGTACGGCGGCCGTGACCTCGCGTTGCTGGAGTGGAGCGCCGCGGCGCGGCACTGGCTCGTCCTCGTCCTCGCCGCCGAGCTCTACCTCCCGCACTGGGGAGGGTTCGGCGCCGGTCTCGCCTGCCTGGCGGGCGGAGTCGCGTTGCTGTGCGCGGCGCTGGCCGTGACCGAGACGGCCCAGGCGAAGATGCGAATCCTGCGAGCGCCGGCCCTGCTCGCCGGTGGGTGCCTGTTGGCGCTCGTCGGTTTGATCGGCTGGCTGGTGCGCTGACGTGGACCCCGCCGCGATTACAGCTCTCGTGGTCCTTGGCTTCGGCGTGATGCTCGTCCGCCGCCGCAGCCTGGCGACGCTGCTGGTCGCCGCCCAGGCGCTGTTGCTCGGTGTCGCGGCGCTCTCGCTCGCCGGGGACCGGCCGGCCGAGTTCGCGGTCGCCGCGGCCATCCTCATGGTCCGTGCCGTGGCGCTGCCCGTTCTGCTGGCCTTCACCCGTCGCCGCACCCCCGAGCCGTTTCTGGTCGTCCCCGCCACGACGGTCCTGATCCGCCTGCTCGTTTCCGCCGCCGTCGTGCTCGTCGCGGTCGCGTCGATCCCGCCACTCGGGCTCGGCGACCGTCCCGCCGAGCACGGGGCCGTGGCGCTGCTCTGCCTCGGCATCGCGATCGTCGTCATGCGCCGGCCCGCGCTCCTGCAGATCCTCGGAATCCTCGTCGCCGAGAACGGCATCTACCTGCTCGCGATCTCGGCTCCCGGTGGACTGCCGTTCGTGGTCGAGCTGGGCGTCCTCTTCGACCTGGTGCTCGTCGTCACCGTCGCCGCCGCCTTCACCCAGAAGATCCATGGCGAGGTCGGCTCGGGGGACACCGACCTCCTGCGGGAGCTTCGTGACTGACGCGGCCACCCCGATGATCGTGGCCGTCCTCGCGGTTCCGCTGGGCACGGCGCCACTCATGTTCCTGATGCCGACGGCCGCCGCCGCCGATCGCCTTAACCTTGCCTCGTCGGCGCTGACGGCCGCGTTGGCCCTGACACTGACCGTCGTCGCCCTCACTGCGGCTCCGGGGATCGCCGCCAGGGAGAGCTGGTATCTGCTCGACCCGGCCGCAGGCGTGTTCCTGGCGCTGGTCGCCGTGGTCGGCTTCGCCAGCGCGGCGATGTCGCCGTTCTACCTGCGCCACGCGGGCCGCAGCTGGTTCACCGCGCGGCGCTCCCACGCTTGGTACTACGCCGCCTTCTACCTTTTTTGGGCGGCGTTGCTCGCACTTCCGCTTGCGGGCAATCTCGCCCTCGCCTGGCTGCTGATCGAGGCGACGACCGCCGCCTCGGCGCTGCTCGTCGCCTTCAGCGGCAAACGCAGCGCCCTGGAGGCGGGCTGGAAGTACGTCGTGCTCACCACACTGGGCCTCGCCATAGCCCTGCTCGGGATCGTGGTGCTCTTCGTCGCGGTCGGCTCGGATGGCTCGGGCCTGACTCGGCTTGACTGGCAGGTCCTTGCCGAGAGCGGGGCACGCCTCCCCCGCGAGGCGACCCTCGTCGCGTTCGTGCTCATCCTCGTCGGGCTGGCGAGCAAGATCGGCTGGGCGCCGGTGCACAACTGGCTGCCCGACGCACACAGCGAGGCGCCGCCCCCGGTCAGCGCGCTGCTCTCCGCGGCGCTGCTCCCGACCGTCCTCTTGATCGCCTGGCGAACCAAGCTCGCGCTGGAGCCGGCACTCGGCACGGACACGGTCCGGGAGCTGTTCATCGGATTCGGGCTCGTCTCGCTTCTCGTTGCGATCCCGTTCCTCTGGCGGCCCCTGCCCTGGAAGCGCCTGCTTGCCTACTCGAGCCTCGAGCACATGGGCGTGCTCGCCCTCGGGATCGGATTCGGCACCTCGCTGGCGATCGCCGGCGTCGTCGTCCACGTCGCCGGACACGGCCTGGCAAAGGCGCTCGGCTTCTACACGGCGATCCCGCTGCTCCGCCAGGACCCGGGCATCGCCGAGACCGCGCCGCGGGGTATCGCTCACTCGAGCACCGCCACGGCGACGGCAATGGCGGTGAGCCTCGTTTCGCTTTCCGGCCTGCCCCCGTCCCCGCTCTTCGTCTCCGAGGTGATGATCCTGCTTGGCGGAATGGAAGCCGGTCTGCTCGTGGTCTCCTCGATTGCCGCCATCCTGCTCGCGCTCGGCTTCCTCGGGCTCGCTCACGCTCTGCTCGAAGGCCTTCTCGGTGAGGGAAGGCGTTCGAGCCGGGCCACCCGCTCGGCACCCGCGATCGCGCTGCTCGCCGGCACAGCGACACTCGCCCTGCTTGGGCTGACGGTGGCCGCCTATTCCCTGCCGGGCTCCGACATCGTCGATGCTCTGATGAGGAGCGGTGCATGAGCCGGGCCGTCCGGCCCCAGCAGGGCGTGGTGCGCACGGACGTCCCGGTGTCGGCTTGGCGCGAAGCGTGTCGCGAGGCGCTCGAAGGCGGTGAGCGCTTCTGCGGAGCATTCGCCGCGGGGTCGCGGTCGCGGCGAGGCTGGCACGCCCTCTTCGCGCGCGGAGACAGGACGCGCGTCCTTTCAGCCGTCTGCGTCGGGGAGGAGCAGCCGCCGTCGGTCGTCGACTTCCTGCCGGCGGCCGAGTGGGACGAGCGCGAGGCACACGATCTCCATGGCCTGCGATTTCGCGGCCACGAGCCGCTGCGCCCTCTGATCGCGCACCCCCCCGACAATTCGACTTGGACCATCCCCGTCGAGGGGGACGGTGTGTACGAGGTCGCCGTCGGGCCGATCCACGCCGGAGTCATCGAGTCCGGCCACTTCCGCTTCCATGTCGTCGGCGAGAGAATCCTCCACCTCGACCTGCGGCTCTTCTACAAGCACCGCGGGTTGCAGCGCGCCGCCGAGGGGCGGGAGCTGGCCACCGGCCTGGCCTTCGCCCAGCGAGCCTGCGGGGCCTGTGCGGTCGCCAACTCGGTCGCCTATGCGCTGGCCTGCGAGAGCGCCCTCGGCCTGACGCCATCTCGGGAGCTGCGGCGTGCGCGAACGCTGCTGCTGGAGCTCGAGCGGCTCTACAACCATCTCAACGACATCGCCGCGATCTGCGCGGGGGTCGGGTTCGCTCCGGGGAACATGGCCTTCGCGGCGCTGAAGGAGCGCGCGATGCGGCTCAATCTGCGCCTCGCAGGGCACCGCTTCCTGTTCGGGTCGATCGAGCTGGGATCCAGTCGGCTCGAGCTGTCCTCTGAGCTGGCCGACCGGGCTCGCGGTGAGCTTCGCGAGCTCCGGCACGACACGGCGACAGCGTGGCGCGAGGTCCAGTTTTCTCCGTCGGTCCAGGCTCGGCTCGACGGGGTGGGAGCCCTCCGTCGCGGCGACGCCGTCCGGCTCGGAGCGGTCGGCCCCGTCGCGCGCGCATCCGGGGTGGGACAGGACACCCGTGCGGAGAGCCCCGGGCTCTGGTATGGCTCCTCCTTCGCCGCGGCGGCTCCCCGTGCAGCGAGGGGTGACGTCGCCGCCCGCCTCGAGCTGCGGGCCCTCGAGCTGGTCGAGGTCTTCTCGATGCTGGAAGACCTTCTCTCCGCTTCGGTTTGCCCCGACGAGGCGGACCCGGCCGGCCCCCCTGCGGGCATCGGCGTGGCTCGGGTCGAGAGCCCGAGGGGGGAGACGGTCTGCGTCGTCGAACCGGATACGAATCGCGTCCGGCGCCTGCACCTGCGCACCGCCTCATACGCGAACTGGCCCGCCCTGGCGACGGCGACGGCGGGCAACCTCCTCCCCGACTTTCCCCTGATCAATAAGAGCTTTGAGCTCTGCTACGCCTGCGCGGATCGCTGATCGTGTTCGTCCTTCTCCGACATCTCCAGCGTGTGCGCCGCGAAGCCGCTCTGCCGAGAGGCGGCGGTGTTCCCTCCCTCGCGATCCGTCACGTCGACGCGGGCTCCTGCAACGCCTGCGAGCACGAGCTGGCCGCCACCGCGGCGCCCCAGTACGACCTGCAGCGCTTCGGCCTCGACATCGTCGCCTCGCCACGCCACGCCGACGTCCTGCTCGTAACCGGGCCGATCACGAGCCGCATGGTCGATCCGCTGCAGGCCGCCTACGAGGCGATGCCCGAGCCGCGCCTGGTGGCCGCCCTCGGCGACTGCGCTCTGGGCTGCGGGGTCCTCGCCGCTGCCACCGAGCTTGCCGGGCCGCTCGACACCCTGCTTCCGGTCGACATTCGGATCCCGGGCTGCCCACCCACGCCCGAGGCGATCGCAAATGCCATCCTGGCGGCCACCGGTCCCGGCGCGGCATCCGCGAAAATCGGCTGATGGCTGGCGCGCGAATCGACGTCCGCCTCCGTCCCAGGGGCCGCAGCGATGAGCTGCTCGGCATCCGCGAAGGAGTCCTGCAGGCGCGGGTGACGGCGCCGCCGGTGGACGGCAGGGCCAACAAGGCCCTGTGCCGATTGATCGCGAAGCGGGTCGGCATGGCACCGTCAAGGGTGACCGTCGTCCGGGGCCACAAGGCGAGGGACAAGCTCGTACACGTGGAGGGCGTCAGCGCGGCGGCGCTCGAGCGGGCGTTGCGGTAGGTCCCTACAGCCCCAGCTGCTTGCCGAGGATCTCCTTCATGAGTCTCAGGGGTGGAGCAGTCGGGCGTCAGGGGACATTTGCGGACATGAATTCCCACCAAATGAGGCTTTTTGCCGAGTGAGGATGTGATCACGGACTACCTCGCGTGTGCAGGCTTGTGTGCCTAAATTGTGTCGCCTCTGGAACGGCGGGTCGCCCCGGTCTACTTGCTAGTTCGCCGAACCGAATCCACGCCCGACGCTTCGAAACCGTTGCTCCTTCGCGAGCGCCATCTAAACCTCCGCTCTTGAATTAGGTCGCTCGTTGATGGCCAAACGTGCCGAATCTTTGCTCGACGAAATCGAACCAGCGCCGAGGCGGCAAGCAATGCGGTCCAGGTCGTGATTCACGGAAAGCGAGCACGAGTCAATGTGACGAACGCTCAGTCAAGCGGCGCTGGCGATGCCAGCGTGACGACCATCTCCCCTAAAGGGGAGACCGGCTTCTGGACGACTTGGCGGCGGGTCGGGGCCGCCATTGTCGGCGTGGCAACTGTCGTCGCGGCAGTGTTCGGCGGCATCCAGGTTCTCTGAGCGTGAGCGGCCGGGCCAACCGTTTGGCCTTGCCTTAATCCGTCGTCGCCCCGTGGATCAGCTGGCGCGGATAGAAGCGATCGCACTATGCGCCCAGGAGGGTGCGTAGAGGGGATGGTCAATCAGCACCTGGACGCTGTAGTAGTCCTGGCCACGCCCGTAGACGCCGGGGAGCACTTCAAGTTGGCGACGCGATAAGTGCTTGATCAACCATCGGGTGACGACTTTTCGGGTCCCCATCGAGTCGTCCCGAGGCAGCGGGAAGAGATCCTCGAAGGTTTGCCGTAACTCGACATTCTCGTAGGCATCGAGGAGCATCAGGGTCCTAGAGCGTCCGATGCCCGAGGCCGCGACGAGGACTAATCAGGCAGCCAGGCAATGCATGGAGTACTTGCAACGGATGAGGCATCATTCCAAATTCTGGAATATGGAATGACCTAGCGCTATCCTCAGCTCCATGCTGAAAGCACAGGACATCGTTGTGCTCATGAAGCTAGTCGGCCAAAGTCCCGGCTGGACCTTTGAGCAGATTGCCCATGAGCTGGGACTAAGCCAGTCCTCGGTCCATCGCAGCCTCAAACGCGCGCAGAGCGCTGGTCTCTACAACTCCAAGCGAAAGGAAGTAAATCGCGCTGAGTTGCTTGAGTTTTTGATTCATGGCGCACGCTTTGTCTTCCCAGTGAAAAGAGAGGGCGAAGCCAGAGGTATTCCGACGGCTTGGGCTGCTCCGCCATTGTCAAAGCAACTCTCATCGGCCCGCGAAAACGTTCCTGTCTGGCCCTATGCCCGAGGGAAGGCTCGCGGTATTGCGCTAGAGCCGCTTCACCAGGTCGTCCCCGAGGCGACGAGGAAGGACCGACAGTTGGCAGAGCTTCTAGCTCTCTTCGACGCAATTCGGATTGGAAATGCTCGCGAGCGAAACCTCGCAAGCAAGGAGCTCAGCAAGCGCCTGAGAGAACCCGCGCTGGCATGAATCCCGAGAATCTGGCGATGCTCGAATCGGCGATCGAGTATCTCGGCGACATTGCGAAGGAAGTTGTGTTTGTCGGCGGCGCGACCGTCGACCTCTGGATCTCAGATGAGGCGGCACCCGAGTTCCGCCCGACGCAGGACATCGACGTGGTGGTCGAGGTGACGACGATGGGCGGCTACTACAAGCTCGAAGAGCGGCTTCGGGAGGCCGGCTTTGCCAACGATGAGGAGAGCGGGTTGATCTGTCGGTTCAAGCGCTCGCCTCTAGTCCTCGACGTGATGCCGACCGAGGCATCGATCCTGGGGTTCTCCAATCAATGGCTGCGCGAGGCGTTCCCCAACGCGGAGGAGCGCGAGCTGCCGGAGGGGCAGAGGATCCGAGTGATCCCACCGCCGTACCTGCTCGCAACCAAGCTCGAGGCATTCGATACCCGCGGAAATGGCGACCTCTATGGCAGTCGAGATTTCGGCGACATCGTGGTCCTGGTCGACGGACGGGAGGAGCTCACGGGCGAAGTAGCCAGCGCACCCCAGGCTCTGCGCAAATACGTGGCCGGGGAGCTGAAGGAGCTCTCAAAGAATGAACTCTTCCAAAATGGCCTTGAGGGCGCGCTCCCCGCGAGCCCGGAGAGCACAGAACGTGTCGATCAAATCGTACGGCCAAGGATCGACGAGCTCATCGCCCTCGGCTAGATCCCCGCTCCCCTAGTCGGTCGCGGCAAACGTGACCTGGCTCCGGTCGATCGGCAGGGTTCTCATTCGAGCGAAGGCTGAGGATCCGAATTGTGATCTCGTCATTTAGCGGACATGTGCCAAGAGGGCGCCTGCAGTTGCGGGAACCGGTTTGCTGCGAGAAACCTCGTATCGGCTTGCCGAGGAAACGAATCTGATGAGTGCAGATTGTGTCCGTCTGAGTCGCTTGCGGACGGGTCAGAACCGAAAAGACCTGCAAATCCCTACAACCCCAGCTGCTTCCCCAAGATCTCCTTCATGAGTCCCGAGCATGGCACGGGAGGACACGCCGGATCATCGGAGGGCAAGGACTCGCTGCAAATGAGCTTGTTCGAGGACGGAAGCGAAGACCGCGAATGATCGCGGGTGGTCCGTCCGATGTGTCCGGATTGTGTCCGCCGTGCTCTCAAGGCTGCTGTGGCCAGCAGCTCAGCAATGGCTCGATCGCGCAGCGTTCGAGGACCGCGTTCCGAAGGGCTGAGGCGCGCTCCTCGCGGATCCCGAATAGAAAGCCGACACGGCCGGTGTATGCGGCGAAGGTCGCGTATCGAGGGCCCAGTTCTTCCCCCAGACGGTCCAGATGCGCAGTCAGGAACTCAGTCCTCTCCTTTCTCGGGAAGTGCTGATACACGAGGACTGACGCTCCGGCGTCTCGCAGGAGGCGCAGCTCGTCCCAGTAGACGTATCGCTCGGAGTTACGCGCGTGCTTGGCAATGCTCGCCACCTCGATGCCGTTGTCGGGGTCGAGGAAGAGAAGCGACCCGGGGTCGGCGAGCTCCGCCAAGGCGGAAAAGTAGGCGGTGCGCTCCTCTTCCTCGCGCGGCATTGGCGTTGAGTGGAAAATGTGGCCCGGGAGCGCGGCGGAAGCCTCGATTGCCGCGACACTGCGTTCCTCAGTAGCGACCAGACCTCGCAGAGTCTCAAACAACTCCGGGTCCGCGGTCCCCTTTCGCGGATCGTCGAGGTACCTGGTGTGGACGCCGTCCGATCTGCCGTCCGCCTCGGTCAGCATCCAGGCGATGACGATCTGATCGAAATGGGCCGAACAGACGCGCAAGAGCTGGTACTTGGCGAAGTCGTTGACGTCGCCCGCGTATTGGTCTTTCATCTGCCGAACCCCCGATTGCGATCGATCCGGATGCCAGCCTACGATGCATAGACAAGAGCAGTCACCCCGGTAGGAGGTACGCGAGCAATGCCGATCACGGTCGTCGTCGGTGGGCAATATGGATCAGAGGGCAAGGGCAAGGTTGTCCATCGCTTCGCCGAAGAGCAAGGGGCTGTCGCGGTCGTTCGCGTCGGCGGCCCAAACTCCGGTCACACGAGCTTCGACACAGACGGCAAGCGCCACGTCCTCCAGCAGTTGCCGATGGCAGCGCTACTCGAGGAGCCAACCTGTCTGATCGGGCCGGGCAGCTACGTCAACCCCGCCATTCTGCTGGCTGAGATCGACCGCCTAGGCCTCGGGCCGAACCGGGTTAGGATCGACTACCGCGCTTTCGTCGTGACCGAGGATGATCGGAGCGCCGAGCGAGCCTCCGGGATTGGTGAGCGGATTGGCTCTACGTGCAGCGGCACCGGCGCCGCGGTTGCCCGACGGGTGAATCGTCTATCCGAGGGCAACCTCGCCTTTGGTTGCGAGCGCCTACGGCCCTACGTGGAGGATACGGTCGCCCTAGCTCGTGGCCTTCTCGAAGACCATGGGCGGATCGTCATCGAGGGCACTCAGGGCTTCGGTCTCTCCTTGCTCCAGTCGCCTCATTACCCGCGTGCGACGTCGCGCGATACGAGTGCGGCCTCGTCGGTGTCCGAGTCTGGACTAAGCCCACTCGACGTCGATGAGGTCGTTCTCGTCCTGCGCTCGTTCCCGATCCGGGTCGCTGGTAACTCGGGCCCCTTCGACGCGGAGGAGATCGACTGGGAGACGATCGCCCGCGAGGGCAAGCTAGCTGAGCCGCCGCGTGAGCTCACATCGGTGACGCAGAGACTGCGTCGAGTCGCCCGGTTCGACTCGAGGATCGTCCGCAAAGCGATCCAGGCCAACCGCCCGTCTCGCATCGTCCTCAATCATCTCGATCACGTTGATGGCGGTTGTGCCTCGGGGCCGATCAGCGAGCGCGGATGGCATTTCATCGCCAACGTCGAGGCTGGAATCGGTCAGGGCATCGACCTTGTCGGCATCGGTCCCCGACCCGGCGATCTGGTCAGGCCGGAGCACAGTGTCGAACTTGCAGCCGGCTGACAACTACCCCGGCGAGCAGCCGGAGGCCGAGTACAAGACCGCCGAGGAGCTCGGGCTCGACCTCACGCGACTTCCGCAGTCCGACGTCCAGGCGAAGGAACGACACGAGCGTTGGAAGAGCGAGGACCCGTATCCCGAGATTGAGCCAGCGCTGCTGAACTCGGCTGACCTGTTCGACTACCTTGCGATGACGGGAATGGTCCATCCCCTCGAGATCAATCCGCTGAAAGTCGACGAGATTCTGAAGCCGGCCTCGTGTGGGATTCGGATCGGCGGTGAATGCATCTATTGGACCTACGAGCCCGAACGGGAGGACCCGACAGTCAAGACGACCCTTGAACTCGACGCAAATGGAGTGCTCACGCTGCCGCCGAACTCAATCGTCTACGCGAGCATCGCACCGACCATCCGCCTCCCAAACTACATTGCCGCCCGCTTCAACCTCAGCATCAAATACGTTTATCAGGGTCTGCTGGTCGGCACGGGACCGCTGGTGGACCCAGGGTTCGATCGCAAGATCCAACTTCCGCTTCACAATTTGACCTCTTCGTCCTGTCAGGTCCCGGCCTCCGACGCAGTCCTTTGGATGGAGTTCACAAAGCTCAGTCCCAACGACGATTGGATGGGGGAGGGGGGGCAGCCACGACAGGGCCGCTACGTGACCTTCCCGGATAGGAAGAAGGAGGGACGGTCAGGGCTAGACGCCTACATCAAGCACGCCACCGGCGGCCAACCCGTCTTGAGCTCGATCCCGGAGGCCGTTGGGGTGGCGAAAGAAGCCGCCAAGGAAGCCGCCGACGAGGCCAAGGACGCCCGCGAAAGCTCGCGAAGATTCCAATTCTGGACCTTCGTCGCTGTCGTCATTGCGGTGATCACCGCAGGGATTGGTCTTGCCGCCTACATTCACGATGTCGAGAGCGGAATCAAGGACGATGCGAGCACCGCCGTCCGGCACTCCAACGAACTCGAAAAGGAGCTACACGACCTAGAAGCGAAGATCGCAGAAGAAGCAGCGCCGCGTCAGCCGAGCGCCCGGTGAGCGCCTTTGCGCAGGCACGGCGAGATGTGTCTGGATCGTGTCCTCTCGCCGCGTTGGAACTCCAGACTGTCTAACTCTGTTGCTTGAACAGGGGCCGAGTCCAGCATGGCATTCGCAGGATGGGTGGCAGATTCGAGCAAGCGGGTTCAGCCAGATCCAAACCAAATTGCCCAGTTTGCTACCCAATCGCCTATTGACGGGCGTCCTTCGACTGCTACTCAAATCAATCAGCGACGACGGGAATGTGCTCGACGCTCAGACCGGTGCGGGCGGCAAGCTCATCGGCGACGATGCGGCGATGGCATTCGAGAGCGTTGGCCTCGTAGCAAAGGAGGCAAACTGCCTCCTGCTTCGCTAGATCGGAAGCTTGTTCCAGAGAATCGGTCTGGCTGAGCAGAAACTTGCGATATGCGTCCCAGTCATAGACGCCCTCCTCGCGCAGCTGCTTCATGATCTCGGGAGGGGTCCCTAGCCCGCGGTCGTGGGTGTAGCTGATGCCCGCTTTGGCGAGCGCCGCCGAAAGCGGTGTCTTCGAAAGGCCCGCCTTGCGGGACCCGGGTCGATAGCGGGCGTCGATCAATCTACTCACGCCGTTCTGCTTGAGGAGTTCGACGACGCGCGGGGCGTCGATTCCCTCGTAGCCAATCGTGTAAATGGTCCCTGCTTGCTTTGTGCTCATCGTTCCTCCTGAAGACTTTGAAGGTGCATTATCCTGCGTCCGCAGGCGTCAGTCTTGCGGCCGCTCTCGCCGGTCTGCGTCGGAGCCTCGGGCTACCCTCATTCGGCGAAGGGAGACCAGTTGATGATCGACAAGTCACCGCGCGCCGGAGGAGACACCCCCACCGTCTACACCGTGGGTCACGGACAGGGCAGCATCGAGCAGTTCACCGCTGCCTTGCAGGCCCGGCAGATCACACTCGCGATCGACGTTCGCTCCAGGCCGTGGTCGAAGTGGGCCAAGCAGTTCAACAAAGAGCAAGTGGAAGCGTTGCTGCCAGAGGCCGGGATTGAGTTCCTGTGGCTGGGCGACCACCTCGGCGGCCGGCCAGAAGGCAATCAGTTCTACGACGCCGAAGACCATGTCCTCTACCAACCGATCAGCGAGCAGCCCTGGTTCTTGAAAGCCATTGGACAGGTCGAACACGAGGCAGAGAATCGTGGCGTGGCCCTCTTCTGTGTCGAGGAGAAGCCTGAGGACTGCCACCGTTACCACCTTTTGGGCCGGGCGCTTGCAGAACGAGAGGTTGAGATCATCCACCTCCGGCGCGATGGCTCTGCTGAAAGCCAGGCAGCGGTCCGCCAGCGACTCGGCGAAGACCAGACTTCGCTGCTGGGGGGAACGCCGGTCTGGCGCTCCCTGAAGCCCCAGCGCCACTCTGCGGACTAGCCGCAGAGTCAACGCCTCTTTACGGCGCCTTCTCCTCCGGGCCGCCAGCCTCACCGAGTAAAACCAATCGAAGGCCGACCAGAGCGGCGATCTCCTGCGCCCCATCGGCCTCCGTGGGGCGGCCTTGGGTTAGAAGGCAAGTCCGATAGCGCAAGGCGGTACGGGCAGCCCAGGCCAGCGCTCGACTCGGCTGGCCGGCAGCTTCCGGCGGCATCTCGGCAAGCTCCGGCAGGTAGGCATAGTGCATACGCCGCGACTGCGCTCCGAGTTCGATCAAGGCGATATCCGAACGTGAGAGGCCAGGACGCAGGTCGATCACGCACTGAACGTCGGCAGCTTCGAGCCTCTCCACGATTCGCTCGATGTCGGTTTCTCGGTCCGAACCGAGATAGACCTCCTTGTTGAGCCGCGGATGCGAGGAGGTCGTCATCACATGTCGCCCCAGAGCGCCGCGAGCAGCGTGAAGCTTACCTTCGCCTTGCCACGCAGGTTCTGGCCCGGCGCGAGGCGGCGTAGCCGATCTTCTTCGGTCTGTCGCCACCATTCCCGGACCTGATCTCTCTCGAATCCTGTATCGATGTCTGCCATGTAAGCGCGTTGGTTGACCCGGTGCCTTTTAGGCGGCTTGGCCCGAATCGCCATCTCCGTGAACGGTGCCGCCCGGGTGTTTATTTGGGCCGCGAAGCACCCGAAGCCGAGCACCTCAGACCAGTGGTCGAACTCAACCGCTGCGCGCACGCCGAGCCGCACGATCGGACCGAGTTCCGCATCGGTTTCCTCGCCTTGTACCTGAACCTCCCAGTCCGAGAGCCCGCCGAGGCGGGCGAGCAGCGCGGCGAGAAGAGCTTCGTCGTCGACCTCCGGCAACAGGACGCTGACGACCTCGACCTCCGGTTCCTCCCGGCGCTTGGCAAAGATTTCGGCCACCGCGGTCGCGAGCTCGCGTGGCTCGCTAGAGCCACGGATCACATGGGTCTCCCAGCCGTATTCCAGCCGCTGTCCGCTTAGGAAGGCAGCGAAGGTGCAGCCGTTGGAGCCAAGCGAGTGCCAGTGGGCCTGGGAGGCGGCGGCCAGTAGAGGGCTCGCGGCGATTGGCTCCCGCTCTCCGAGCTCGCCCGCGGCCCGGAGCGCCGCCTCGTAGTCGCCTCGCAAGGCCAGCGGGATCGACCCCTGCCGGCCTTGGCACGTTCCGCTGATCTGAAGCCGCTCGAGCGCCGCGCTTGCGACTGTGCTGGGGCCTTGCCAGGCGGTGACGTCGACCATCGCTGGCTAGGGCGACTCGCCGGTCGCCGCCGCGAAGGCATCTCGAATCGGGCGTTTCAACCGGGTCGCGCGCACCCACGGATCCCAAAACCAAGCGGCGGCTTCGGCGTTCTCGCTCACCTCCTCGGCGACCGCCATCGCGGTGGAGGTATCAGCCACCTCACCAAGGAGGGCGGCGACCACCTCGCCGACGTACCAGCGATTGTGCAATGAGCCAACCTGCAGCAAGCGCCCAATCAACATCCGGCGCAACTCCAAGTCGGAGTTGCGCCGGAAAAGGCGGGCGTAGAAGTCGGCGACCACGTCACAGTAGGAGAAGGGCAGCGAGCCGACGATGTGCTCGTCGTAAGTGGCGAGCATGTTCTTGAACGCCTCCGGAAGGGAATCCATATAGAGGTCGGTCAGCTGCTCGGGCAGGCGCGGCACCATCCGGAAGTAGAGCTCCTCGTCGTCCTTGTTCAGGATCAGTACCTCGTCCAGCTTGCGGGCGAGGGCCTCGCGGTCCTCCTCCACCTCGGCCTCCGACCACTCCACCACAATCCGCTCGACTTCCTCGAGTGGCGGGTAGACAGTTTCTGAGCCCTTGGTGAAGATCGCGAAGGCGGCTGCGGCCTCGGCCGCGTTGCGGTAGCGGCTCGTTGGGTCTCGCCGGCAGCATTTTTCGACAAAGAAACGGAACTCCTTGGGGATCTCCTCGAGGTCGACGTAGAGCACCTCGGGCTCTGTACGGGTCAGCATCTGGCAGAGGATCTTGCCGAGCGCGTAGACGTCGGCCTCCGGCCCCACCCGCTTGGCATCCTGAAAAAGCTCTGGTGCCATATAGGGCTCGGTTCCCATCAGCATCGCGGTCCGCGTCAGCCCAGTGGAGTTAGGGTCCATTCGCTTGCCCAAGCCGAAATCGGAAACCTTCGGCACACCCCCGCAGAGCAGCACGTTTTTCGGCTTCAGGTCACGGTGCAGGATCGGCACTTCGCGATCATGGGCGTGCGCCATGCCATCGAGGATCTGAGCGAAGATCTCGATCACCCGATCGCGTTCGCCCCAGCCCTCGTCCTCGATCGCTTGCTCGAGGTTCGACTCGGCCCGTGGCATTACGAACCAGGGCGGAGAGGCGCTCAGGTTCCTTCCAATGACCTCGATGATGTTCTCGTGTTCGAGGTCTTCATCGAGAAGGCGAACCTCCCTGATGAACCGGGAGCGGGCTTCCTCGTTCTCGGCCTGATCCTCAGACAGGAACTTTGCAGCGAGATCTCTACGACCCACGCTCTCATCAGACTTGATCTCTGAGGCCTGCTTGACGACGCCAAAGCCCCCCGAGCCAATCCTTTCCCCGAAGCGGAAACGCACTGGCTCACCGTATCCATCTCCGCGGCGGGGCAGACCTAGGAGCGGCTCTCATCAACTAAAACGAACCACCTCGACTTCCAAGACATGGATCTCCCAAGGCCAGGAGCCCACCCAGCAGGATCAGGTTGACCCCGACCAATCACCGCCGATGTGCTTCGGCCCAACGCCCCCCGCTCTCTGCCCCCAAACGCTTAGCCGATCCCTACCTCGCACCCCGACACACTACGAACCCTCCGATTCCATGCCTGGGCGACTCTCGTCCGCCGGGCGTCCAGCGGCCGATTTTGGCACGGCTTCGCCGTGCGGTCGGCGGCTTGTATGGACGCCGGCAGGCGATGCAATTCTCGTCTTTTCTGGACAACCGATGCAGAGGAAATGCACGACTTCGACTCCTACAACGACTTCGAGCGGCTCCTGTCTCCGGAGGAGGTTGCACGTGCCTGTGGGCTTTCCCGCCGCGCCGTCTATCGGGCGATTGCGCGGGGCGAGTTGCGAGCGGCGCGGCTCTGCCATCGGCTCCGGGTTCAGCCTGCGGAGCTGGAGCGCTGGGTCGGCGAGCAAACGCTTACTGCGGCCCCTCCACCGTCGGGGAGGGTGACGCGGTCCATGCGGAGCGTACGGCGCGGTAGCTTGAGAGCCATGCTTGACGGGGTTGGGGAAAGAGAGGCCGACGGTGAGCGTTGAGCGGGTCGAGCGCAAGGGCGGGGTCGTCTGGCGTGTGCGCTGGCGCGACGAGCAGGGCCGGGCGCGTTCAAAGGTGGTCGGCCGGAAGCGCGACGCGGAAGCGTTCGAAGCGGAGGTCGTAAGGCGTAAGCGCACCGGTGACCTGGACCTTCTGACGGGTGGGCGCGAGACGCTCGCCGACTTCGCCGAGGAGTGGTGGAAGCTCTACGCGGTGCCGAACCTGGCGGCGCGGACGCTGCGCAGCTACGCGGGCTTGTGGGACCGGCACGTGCTGCCACGGCTCGGATCAATGCGTCTCAGCGCGATCACGCCGGAAGTCGTTGAGCGCTTCCGCGTTGAACTGGAAGCTGGTGGGGTGGGGCAGCCGACGATCTATCGGGCGCTCGCGCTTCTCCAGGGCATTCTGCGGCGAGCAGTTGAGTGGCGACGGATCGGCTACAACCCAGTCAAGGCGGTACAGAAGCCAAGGGTCCGACGCCATCGTGAGGTCCGCCCACTGCCGCCCATCGCTGTCGAGCGGCTACGGGTCGTTGCCGCTAAGAGGCGCAAGCACGGCGCACGGGACGCCACCTTGATCGGCCTACTTGCCTACGCCGGTCTGCGGCCTCAGGAGGCGCAGGCTCTGTGCTGGGGTGCTGTGCGCGAGCGGACGCTCTTGGTCGAGAAGGCGGCCGACGGACAGGGGGGAGTCAAGACAACCAAGACGGGGCAGGCGCGCACCGTTCGCCTGCTTGCGCCGCTTGCGCGTGACCTCGCGGAGCTGCGGCTCCTGCGCGGTCGCCCCGACGACGACACGCTCCTGTTCCCGAATGGCACGGGCGGCGTCTGGAACGACCCGGCATGGCAGACCTGGCACCGTGACGCCTGGGTGCCCGCCTGCCGCGCCGTCGGCTTGGAGGGCGCACGTCCCTACGACCTTCGCCACAGCTTTGTCTCGCTGCTGATCCACGAAGGGCGCAGCGTGGTCGAGGTTGCGCGGCAGGCCGGTCACTCGGCAACGATGACGCTCGACGTCTACGCGCACGTCTTCGACGAGTTTGACGTCGCGGAGCGCGTTTCTGCCGAGGATCAGATCACTCAGGCGCGGCGCGATGTGTCCGGATTGTGTCCGCCTGTCTCAGATGGGGCGGATGAATCGCAGGAAACCCCTGCAAATCCCTACAACCCCAGCTGCTTCCCCAAGATCTCCTTCATGATCTCGTCGGTGCCGCCGCCGATCGGGCCTAGGCGGGCGTCGCGGACGGCGCGCTCGATCCCGTACTCGCGCATGTAGCCGTAGCCGCCGTGGATCTGCAGGCACTCGTCGGCGATTTCGAGGACGCAGCGCTGGGTGGCGAGCTTGGCCATCGTCACCTCCTGGATGCAGTCCTGGCCCGTGTGGAAGAGGCGCAGGGCGTTGTAGGTGATCGCGCGGGCGGCCTCGGCCTGGGTCGACATCTCGGCGATCTTGTGGCGGATCACCTGGAAGTTGCCGATCGGGCGGCCGAAGGCGCGGCGCTCCAGGGAGTACTCGACTGCCCGCTCGATCAGCCGCTGCATGGCGCCGACGGCGCCGATCGCCATCAGCAGCCGCTCCCAGGCGAAGTTGAACATGATCAAGCGGAAGCCCTGGTTTTCCTCGCCGAGCAGGTTCTCCTCGGGGACCTCGAGGTCGGTGAAGGCGATCTCACCCGTGTCCGAGGCGTGCCAGCCGAGCTTCTCCAGCTTCGCCGCGACCTCGTAGCCCGGCATCGCGCTCTCGAGGACGAGGAAGGAGATGCCGTCGTGGCCGCCCGCCTGCGTCGTCTTGCAGGCGCAGACCAGGAAGTCGGCGCGCACGCCGTTGGTGATGAAGGTCTTCGAGCCGTTGACGACGTAGCCCCCGACGACCTTCTCGGCGAAGGTCGAGATCCCGGCCACGTCGGAGCCGGCGCCGGGCTCGGTGATGCCGAGCGCGCCGATCTTCTCCCCGGCGATCCCCGGCACCAGCCAGCGCTGCTTCTGCTCCTCGGTGCCGAAGTTGAAGATCGGCGGCATCGCGATCGAGGCATGCGCGTTCAGCCCCGCGGCGACCCCGCCGGAGCCGCCGGAGCGGGCCAGCTCCTCGACCCAGATCGCGTCGTGCAGGTGGGTGCCGCCCTGGCCGCCGTACTCCTCCGGGAACTTGAGCCCGAGGAAGCCGAGCTCGGCGCAGCGGGCGTAGAGCTCGCGGGGGAATTCGCGCGCCTCCTCCCACTCGTCGACGTGGGGCGCGATCTCCTTGGAGACGAAGCGCCGCACCGTCTCGCGCAGCTCCTCGTGCTCCTCGCCGAAGGGGGGGAGGGTGGCGCGCTGTCCCGTGTCCTTGATGACGGTCACGCCGTCGCCTCCCTTTTCTCGAGCATCGTGTAGCCGCGGCCCTCGTGATCGAAGCCGAGCAGGTCGCCCTGTGGGTTCTTCCTGCCGCCGTGGTGGTAGGCGCGGACCTCGGCGATCCTGCCGTCGCGGATCAGGAACCACTCCGCGCCGCGGTCGAGGCGTGCCTCGCCGGTCTCGGGGTGGCGCCAGGTCATCGTCCACTCGATCGCGACCTGGTCGCCCTGCTCGATCGCGTTCTCGAGGTGCCAGCGGCCCTCGATGTTCTCGACCGCGAAGGCGGCGTAACCACCGATCGTCTCGGCCCCCTCGTGGGGACCGAGACGGGTGTAGTAGTGGACCGCGTCCTCGGTGAAGTGAGCGGCCACCGCCGCGGCGTCACCGGTGTTGAGCGACTCGTAGTAGGAGCGGATGTGGTCGGTGTGGCTCAAATCCCGTAGGACCGGCCGATCACCTCGAGCATGATCTCGTCGGTGCCCGCCCCGATCCGGTTGAGGCGGACGTCGCGGTAGGCGCGCTCGATCTCGTACTCCTTCATGTAGCCGTAGCCGCCGTGGATCTGGATGCACTCGTCGGCGACCTCGCAGGCGATCCGCGAGGTGTAGAGCTTGGCCTGGGAGATCTCGCGCACCGGGTACTCGCCGTTGGCGTAGCGCCAGGCGGTCGCGTAGGTGAACTGGCGGGCGGCTTCGATCTTGGTCGCCATCTCCGCGAACTTGTGGCGGATCACCTGGAAGTTGCCGATCGAGCGGCCGAAGGCCTGGCGATCTTTGGCGTACTCGAGGGTGCGCTCGAACATGCGCTGCGCTCCCGCGACGGCGCCGGCGCAGGCGACCATCCGCTCGCTCTGGAGCTCCCAGGCGATGTGGTAGAAGCCCTTGCCCTCCTCGCCGAGCAGGTTCTCGACCGGCACGCGGACGTCCTCGAAGGCGAGTTCGGCGGTGTCGGAGGCGTGCATCCCCATCTTCTCCAGCTTGCGCGGAGACGCTGAAGCCGGGCACCTTCTCGCCGTTCTCGTCGCGCAGGTCGACGACCAGGAGGCTGATCCCGTCGTGCGCTTTCGAGGGGTCGGTCTTGACGACGAGGACGATGAAGTCGGCGCGGGCGCCGTTGGTGATGAACATCTTCGAGCCGTTGACGACGTATTCGTCGCCGTCGCGGATCGCGCTGGTGCGGATGCTGGCGACGTCGGACCCGGCCTCCGGCTCGGTGATCCCGAGGCAGCCGATCTTGTCGCCCGCGATCGCCGGCGGCAGGTAGCGCTTCTTCAGCTCATCGGTGCCGAGCATCTCGATCGGCGGCAGGACCATGTCGGTGTGGACGACGAAGCCCATGTTGAGCCCGCCCGAGCCCGTGTAGCTCATGCACTCGGCGCGGACCAGCGAGTAGTAGTAGTCGCCGCCCTGGCCGCCGTACTCCTCGGGGAAGCAGAGGCCGAGGAAGCCGAGGTCGCCGGCGCGCTTGATGACCTCGTTGGGCCAGGTGGTCTCCTCCCACTCGTTGCGATGGGGCCAGAGCTCCTTCTGGACCCAGGCCTGCATCGACTCGCGCAGGTCTTCGTGCTCCTGCGTGAAGATCATGTGCTTGCGCTCGGCGGCGTGGTCGGGCTTGATCACGGTCGAGCTGCCGTTGGTCGTCGCAGTCCCCACTGATTCTCTCCTCGTTCGCGAGTTTTGCGGCAGGCGTCGCCGCCAATCGAGCGAGTGGACAGTAGCACTTCTTACTTTCAGCACAGCGGGCCTATACTGGTCCGCTCGTGAAGCCCCGCACCGCACTCCCGATCGTCCTCGCCGCCGGGCTCCTGGCGCTCGTCGTCCTCGGCGGCGCCGGCGCCGGCGCCGCGGGCAGCTGCGGCGGCCGTCAGGTGACGATGAAGGGCACGCCCGGCAACGACGTCATCAAGGGCCACCAGAGGCTCGACGTGATCGAAGCCGGGGACGGCAACGACACCATCCTCTCCAAGGGCGCCAACGACGTCGTCTGTGCCGGGGAGGGCGACGACAAGGTCTCCGGCGGCGACGGCAGCGACCGCATCTACGGCGAAGGCGGCAACGACAGGATCGATGGCCAGTTCGGCAACGAGTACATCTCCGGCGGCGACGGCAACGACTTTCTCAACGAGAACGACGGCGACGGCCGGGTCGAAGGCGGCGAGGGCAACGACTTCATCAAGGGCCATATCGGCATCGACACCGACATCGGCGGCCCCGGCAACGACACGATCCGGGCCGGGATCGGCTTCGACACGATCATCGGCGGCCCCGGCGACGACAAGCTCGAGCCCGAGAAGGGCCACGACATCGTCGACGGTGGGCCGGGCACCGACACCGCGGTCTACTCGCACGAACCGTCCGGCGTCACCGTCGATCTGAACAAGGGCTCGACGCTCGACTCCGCCGGGCGCGACAGCCTTCCCGGGATCGAGAACCTGACCGGCTCCCGCTTCGCCGACAAGCTCCTCGGCGACTCGGGGCCGAACGTCCTCACCGGCGGCGGGGGCCAGGACAAACTGGTCGGGCGTGGGGGCAAGGACACGATCCAGCAGTAAGTAGGACGTTCTACTTCTCATTCGGCTATCGTCCCGGCCGATGGGCTACGAGCAGGTCAGCTACGAGGTTGCCGACGGCGTCGCCACGGTGATGCTGAACAACCCGGAGAAGCGCAACATGCTCTCCGCCCAGATGCTTGTCGAGCTGGTCGACGCGATGAGGACGGCGCGCGACGACGACGAGGTGCGGGCGGTCGTCCTCACCGGCGCCGGCGACAAGGTGTTCTGCGCGGGGGCCGACCTCGGCGGCTTCGCGGCCGACGCCTCGCTGGTCCAGAAACACTTCGCCTCCGACCTCTTCCTCGAGTTCTTCCGCCTCATGCCGCGGCTCGGCAAGCCCTCGCTCTGCGCCGCCAACGGGCACGTCCTCGCCGGGGGGATGGGCCTCGCCCTCTCCTGCGACCTCCTGATCGCGAAAGAGGGGGCGACCTTCGGCACCCCGGAGATCAACGTCGGCGCCTTCCCCTACATGATCATGGCGATCATCTACCGCAACGTCCCGCGCAAGAAGGTCAACGAGATGATGCTTCTGGGCGAGCGGCTGAGCGGCGAGCAGGCGGTCGAGTACGGCCTCGCCAACAGGGTGGTCGCGGCGGCTGAGTTCGACGACGCGGTCGCCGACTGGGCCGGCAAGCTCGCCTCGAAGAGCCCGGTGCTGATGCGCCTCGGCCACGACGCGATGTACCGCCAGCAGGACATGGCCGTCGACGACGCGCTCGACTACCTGCGCTCCCAGCTCTCGCTCACCTTCTCGACCGAGGACATCGTCGAGGGAGTCACCGCCTTCTTCGAGAAACGGGACCCGCAGTGGAAAGGGAGATAATTGACTGAGGACAAGCACCTGCTGCCGGGGACCGCGTCTCTGGGCGAGCTGAGCGAGCAGCTGCAGGAGCGGCGTGAGAAGGCGAAGCTGGGCGGCGGCGAGGAGAAGATCGCCAAGCAGCACGAGCGCGGCAAGCTGACCGCGCGCGAACGGATCGACCTGCTGGTCGACGAGGGGGCCTTCGTCGAGATGGGCGTGCACGGGCGACCGCACTTCGCCCAGCGGGCGATGGACGGCGTCGAGGCGCCCGCCGACGGCGTGATCACCGGCTGGGGCGACGTCGACGGCCGCCCGACCTGTATCGCCGCCTACGACTTCACCGTGATGGCCGGCTCGATGGGCATGACCGGAGAGCTGAAGGTGACCCGCCTGCGGGAGATGGCGCTCTCCAAGCGGATGCCGTTCGTCTGGCTGCTCGACTCCGCCGGCGCCCGCATCCAGGAGGCGACGGGCTCGATGTTCGCCGGCTCCGGCTTCCTCTTCCGCGAGGAGGTCGAAATGTCGGGCGTGATCCCGATGGTGGCGGCGATGATGGGCCCCTGCGCCGCCGGCACCGCCTACATCCCGGCGCTCGCCGACTTCGTGCCGATGGTCTCCGGCCAGGGCGCGATGGCGCTCGCCGGCCCGCCACCTGGTCAAAGCGGTGACCGGCGAGGAGATCTCGATGGAGGACCTCGGCGGCGCCAAGGTCCACTGCCGCAAATCGGGGGTGGGCGACCTCGAGGTGCCCGACGACGAGGCCTGCATCGTCGCGATCAAGAAGTACCTCTCCTACTTCCCGTCGAACTGCGAGCAGAAGCCGCCCGTGATCGAGACCGAGGACCTGGACGACCGCATGTCGGAGAAGCTGATGGAAATCGTCCCCGACTCCTCGCGCCAGCCCTACGACATGTACGACGTGATCGCCGAGATCGTCGACGACGGCGAGTGGTTCGACCTGAAGCCGAAGTTCGCCAAGACCCTGATCACCTGCTTCGCCCGCTTCGGCGGCCAGCCGGTCGGGATCGTCGCCAACCAGCCCAAGCAGACCGCCGGGATCCTCGACAACGACTCCGCCGACAAGGCCGCCCGCTTCATCAACCTCTGCGACGCCTTCAACATCCCGCTGGTCTTCCTCCAGGACGTGCCCGGATTCATGGTCGGCTCGAAAGTCGAGCACGCCGGGATCATCCGCCACGGGGCGAAGATGCTCTACGCGGTCAGCCGCGCCACCGTGCCGAAGGTGACCGTCGTCGTCCGCAAGGCCTACGGCGCCGGCTACTACGTGATGTGCGGCAAAGCGTATGAGCCCGACCTGATCGTCGCCTGGCCCGGCGCCGAGATCTCGGTGATGGGCGCCGAGGGCGCGGTCGAAATCATCGGCCGCTCGGCGATCGAGGCCTCCGATGACCCCGACGCCACCCGCGAGACGATGCTGAACGCGGTCCGTCAGCAGATCGACCCCTACATCGCCGCCGGCAACGCGGTGATCGACGACATCATCGACCCGCGCGAGACCCGGCCGACGATCGTCAGGGCCCTGCGCATGGCCCGCAACAAACACGTCGAGAAGCCCGCCAAACGCCACGGGGTGATGCCTGTATGAGCCTCGCCGAACGCTACGCCGACCTCTGGAACGGCTTTCTCGGCCGCATCCGCCATCGCGACGCGAAGAAGCTGACCGCCGGGAACAGGCACGACTTCGACGAGTTCAGCGGCCACAGGCACTGCCTGGTCGTCACCTACCGCGGCTCGGGTGAGCCGGTTCCGACGCCGGTCTGGTTCGGCGTCGCCGACGACAGGATCTACTTCCGCAGCGAAGAGCGGGTCGGGAAGATCAAGCGCATCCGGGGCAACGACCGGGTCCTGGTGTCTCCCTGCGACTCCCGGGGCAAGCCCCGGGGGGAGGGAGTCGAGGCACGGGCTCGGATCCTGCCTCCCGATCAGGAGGAGCACGCCGAGCAGGCAATCCAGTCGAACTTCGGCGGCGGCCGTCGCATGTACGAGTCGGTCGCGATGAGGTTCGGCCCCGAGGGCGTCTACGTGGAGGTGACGGCGGTATGAGTCGTTTCGAGGACCCGGTCGTGATCAGCTGCTCGATCAGCGGCGCGATCGCCAACCGCGACCAGTGCCCGGCGATCCCCTACACGCCCGAGGAGTACGCGGCGGAGGCCAGGCGCGCGGTGGACGAGGGCGCCTCCCAGATCCACGTCCACGCCCGCACGCCGGACGGCACCCCGTCGTATGAGATCGAGGACTTCCGCGCGATCACCGAGGCGATCCTCGGCGAGGTCGACGACGTGATCGTCAACTACTCGACCGGCGCGATCGGGATCCCGGTCGAGAAGCGCCTCGAATACCTGCGCGAGCTGAAGCCCGACGTCGCCGCGCTCAACATGAGCTCGATGAACTACGCCAAGTACTCCCGGCGGCGCAAGGACTTCGTCTTCAAAGCCGTCTTCGAAAACAGCTTCGACGAGATCATCGAGTTCCTCACCGAGATGAAGGGGCTCGGGATCAAGCCCGAGCACGAGTGCTTCGACGCCGGCCACGTCGCCAACCTCGACCCGCTGATCGACATGGGCCTGCTCGACCGCGCCCCGCTGCAGATCTCCCTGGTGATGGGGGTCAACGGCGGCATTCGGCCGAACGCGCGCAACGTCGCCTTCATGTCGGAGCAGATCCCCGGCGGCGCCGAGGGCGAGAACCAGTGGCAGGTGATCGGGATCTCCCGCGACCAGTGGAAACTGCTCGGCTCCTCGCTCGTGCTCGGCGGCAACGTCCGCGCAGGCCTCGAGGACAACCTCTACCTGCCCGACGGCGAGATGGCGCGCTCGAACGGCGACCTGATCGGCAAGGCCCGCCAGATGGCCGAGGACGTCGGCCGCCGTGCCGCCACCGTGGAGGAGGCGCGGGAGCTGCTCGGCGTGCCGAAGAGGGCGGCGGCTTAGTGAGGCACCGGTGACCGAGACGATCCACCGCGCCGGGGTCTCCTGGGAGGGCGGATCGGAGCAGGACCCCCGCGCCCACGACGTCCTGCTCGGGGCGCAGTCGCTGGCCAGCTCCTCGGCGGTCGAGTTCGGCGGCGACGAAACCAGGTCGAACCCGGAGACGCTCCTGGTCGGCGCGCTCTCCAGCTGCCACATGCTCTGGTTCCTGGCGCTGGCCCGCAAAAAGGGTTTCGAGGTCGCCTCCTACGAAGACGACGCCGAAGGCGTCCTCGACGGCAAGCGCTTCAGCTCGGCGACGCTGCGGCCCCATGTCCGCTGGGGCGGCGACCCGCCCGAGCCCGACGCGATCGAGGCGCTCCACCACCGCGCCCACGAGCTCTGCTTCATATCCAACTCCGTCGAGTTCCCGGTCGGGGTCGAGCCCGCATGACAACCCGCTCCCTGCCGCTCTCCGACGTCAGGGTCCTCGACCTCTCGCGACTGCTGCCGGGGGGCTTCTGCTCGCTCCTGCTCGCCGACCTCGGCGCCGAGGTGCTCAAGGTCGAGGACACCGGGATGGGGGACTACATCCGCTGGGCGCCCCCCTACTACGGGGACGAGGCCGACCAGGACCTCGGCACCCGCTCCTCGCTCTACCTCGCCCTCAACCGGGGCAAGCGCTCGGTCCGGCTCGACCTCAAGTCCGACGCCGGGCGCGAGGCGCTGCTGCGCCTGGTCGAGTCCCACGACGTCGTCCTCGACGGCTTCCGCCCCGGCGTCCTCGACCGGCTCGGCGTCGGCTACGAGCGGATGCGCGAGGCGAATCCCGGGATCGTCGTCTGCGCGATCACGGGCTACGGCCAGGACGGCCCCAACGTCGAGCGCGCCGGTCACGACATGAACTACCTGGGCCTGGTCGGCCTGCTCGGCCTGACCGGCTCCAAGGACGGCCCGCCGGTGCAGTCCGGCGGCCAGATCGCCGACATCGGCGGCGGCGCGCTGATGGCCGCCTTCGGGGTGATGGCGGCGCTGCACGAGCGGCGCCGCTCCGGAGAGGGCCAGTACGTCGACATCTCGATGGCCGACGGGGCGCTCTCCTGGCTGGCCCTCGTCGCCGGCCGCTACTTCTGCGACGGCGAGGTCCCGCAGCGCGGCGAACAGCAGCTCGCCGGCGGGCTCGCCTGCTACATGCCCTACGAGGCGAGCGACGGCTGGATCAGCTGCGGCGCGCTCGAGCCGAAGTTCTGGAGCGCCTTCTGCAACGGGGTCGGCCGGCCCGACCTGGTCGAGCGGCAGTTCGACCCGCCCGGCTCCGACGGCTGGCGCGAGATCGCCGAGGTCTTCAGGGGCCGCTCCCGCGAGGAGTGGAAAGCCTTCAACGACGAGCACAACTGCTGCATCGAGCCCGTCCTCGACCTCGACGAGGCGCTCGACTCGGAGCTGGTCCGGGCGCGCGAGATGGTCGTCGAGGTGGACCAGCCCGGCTTCGGCCCGGTCCGCCAGCTCGGCGTCCCGGTGAAGCTCAGCCGCACCCCGGGCGACCCGACCCGCGCGGCGCCCGCCTTCGGCGAGCACACCGACGAGGTGCTCGCCGAGGCCGGCTACTCGGTCCAAGAGATTGCGGCGATGGTGGAGTCGGGCGCGGCCGCCGGCCCCGGCACCGACTCCGCGACCACCTTCCGCGCATGAGCGCCCAGCCTGGCGGAAACCCGGACCTGCTCCGCATGGGCGAGCTGGCCGAGGCCTCCGGCGTCCCGGCGCCGACGATCAAGCACTACCTGCGCGAGGGGCTGCTCCCCGAGCCGGTCAAGACCAGCCGCAACATGGCCTACTACCCACCCGAGTTCGTCGACCGGATCAAGCTGATCAAGCAGCTCCAGGAGGAGCGCTTCATGCCGCTGAAGGCGATCAAGTCGGTCCTCGACGAGGACCCCGACCGCGCCCGCGCCCTGGTCGAGCTCGAGGACCGGATCCTCGACCGCGCCCTCGCCGGCGAGCGCACCCGGACCAGCGCCGCCGAGGCCCGCGAGCGCTACGGCGTCCCCAAGGAGGTGCTCGACCGGCTCGAGGAGCTCGAGGTGCTGAGCCCCAACAGCCGCGGCTACTCGCCCTCCGACGTCAAGATCATCGAGGCGATCAGCCGCTTTCGGGCGGGCGGCTACGACGAGGAGATCGGCTTCACCGTCTACGACACCCTGCGCTACAAGAGCGCCCTCGAAGAGCTCGTCCGCCAGGAGGTCGACGTCGTCATGACCCGCCTCGCCGGCGAGGTGCCGCCGGAGCGCGTGGTGGAGATGCTCGAAGCGGGCTCCCAGCCGCTCCAGGACCTGATCGCCGCCCTCCACACCAAGCTGATGGTCGCCGAGCTCGAGCGCCACCGCGCCGGCCGTTCTTAGTCCTTTGGGGCGCCCCCGGCGCCGGCGCGCATCGCTGCCAGGCCCTGCTCGTGGGAGACGCGCGGCTCGTAGCCGAGCTCCTCGCGGGCCTTCGAGATGTCGATCGTGCACTCCTGGGTGAGGATCCAGGATCGGATCCTGGTCATCGGCGGCTCGCCGGCGAGGGGCAGCTTCCAGAGGGCCTCGCAGACCCGGGCCAGCGGCGCCGCGGTCCAGGCGGGCAGGCTGCGGCCGGGCGGCTCGACCCCCTGGGTGCGCAGCATCGCGGTCACGAACTCGCGGAAGACGACCGGCTCGCCGTCGGTGATGAAGTAGGCCTCGCCGGGCCTGCCCCGCTCGGCGCAGAGGACCAGCCCCTCGACGACGTTGTCGACGTGGGCCGTGTCGGTGACGTTGCGCCCGCCGCCGATCCAGGCGAACTGGCCCTTCTCGACCGTCTCCACCATCTCCGGCAGCAGCGTCGTGTCGCCCTCGCCCCAGACGAACCTCGGTCGCATCGCCACCGTCTCGAAGCCCTCGCGGCTGGCCTCGCGCACCGCCAGCTCGGCCCTCGCCTTCGTCGCCGGGTAGGGGGCCTTCGAGTCCGGCCGCAGCGGCGCCGTCTCGTCGACTTCGACGAGCGGCTCGCCGGCCATCAGCGCCGCCTCGGTCCCGCAGTGGACGAAGCGGCGCACGCCGGCGCCTTCGCAGGCGGCGAGCACGTTGCGGGTGCCCTCGACGTTGCCGCGCTCGAAGTCCTCCCAGCGGCCCCACTCGCCGAGGTGGGCAGCGAGGTGGAAGGCGGTCGCGCAGCCGGCGGCGCCGGCCGCCAGCGAGTCGCGGTCGCCGAGGTCGCCGCGCACGGCCTCGGCGCCGAGCGCCTCGACCTTCGCCGCCGCCGCGTCGGAGCGCGCCAGCGCCCGCACCGGGCGCCCTTCGGCGACGAGCCGTCCGACCAGCGCGCCGCCGATGAACCCGGACCCGCCGGTGACGAAGGACTTTCCCGCGCTCATCGGCCTGGGCGCCTCAGCGGGCACCGGTGCTGAGCGCCTCGCGCTCTCCCTCGATCTCCCCCAGGGCCAGTTTCGAGCCGATTTCGGTCGCACATCGAGCGGCCTCGTCGAGCGTGCCGCCGGCCGCCTCGACCTCGCCGCCGGCCGCCTCCGCGCGGGCCTGGGCGAGCAGGGTGAGGGGGAGGGACCAGCGCCGCCCGAGCCGGCGCCCCTCGTCGGCCGCGGCGCGCGCCACATCGGCCGCCTCCTCGACGCGGCCGACGCCGCGCAGCGCTTCCGACCGTATCCCGCCGCGCCAGGTTTCCATCTCGCCTCCGGTGCCCATCGCGTCGCGGTAGATGCTCTCGCCTTCCTCGATCGCCCTCAGCGCCGCCTCGTGATCGCCGCTCGCGTTCAGGCAATACGCGTGGTTGGCGAGCGCGAGGCTGCGCGAGAAGACGTCGCCGAGCTGCTCGGTCAGCTCGCAGTTGCGCCGACTGAGGGCGACCCCGCCCTCGGCGTCGCCGCGGACCGCGCGCACCAAGGCCTGGGTCCCGCGTATCCAGCTCGCAGACTCGGGGTCCTGGGTCCGGTCGGAGAGGCGCATGGCCTGGTCGAGCAGGCGCTCCGCCTCGTCGAATTCCCCGCGCTCCCGGCGCACCGTCGCCTTGCCCATGTGCGCCCATGCGACCGGGTTGCCGATCACGATCTCGGCGCCGACCGTGGGGTCGCCGCCGGAGAGCTCGATCACGCTGTCAAGCCAGCGCTCGAAGTCCTCGAAATCGCCCCCGTGCAGGCGCGCGTATGCGGATGCCGCGCGGATCGCCACGCGCAGGTGCAGGTCGCCCGACTCGTCGGCCAGGCGCGACGCCTCGTCGGCGGCGGCGATCCAGCTCTCGGACTCGAGCACCAGACCCGGGCGCGCTCCGGTCGTCATGCGCAGCAGGGCAAGCGCCCTCGCGTCCCCCGTCCGCTCCGCCATCTCCTCGGCCTCCCCGACGAGCTTCGCTTCCTGGTCGGGGTCCATTCCGAGCCGCCAGGCGAAGTCGAGCTGCAGGAGGCGCGAGGAGAGCGCCAGGGCCCGGGTCTCGTCTCCGTCGTCGAGTTCGTCGGCACGCAGCATGACCTCCCGCCAGAGGCGCAGCGCCTCCCGAGGCTGGCTTGCGCCGGCCCAGAAGGCCGCACGGGCGTACCAGCGGGCCGCCTCGAGGGTTTCGCCGCCAGCCGCCATGTGGTCGGCGACCAGGGCGGCAAGCTCGTCGTGTCGCTCCCCCGGATTGAGCTCGACGATCGCCCGCGCCGCAGCCGCGTGGGTCGCTTCGCGGCGATCGGCGAGCTGCGTCCCGTAGGCGACCTCGCGGGTCAGCGGATGGCGGAAGGCGAGGACCTTTTCGGGGTAGATCTCCGCTTCGTAGAGGAACCCGGATTCGGTCAGCTCGCAGATCACGGGCTCCATCTCGTCGTGGCCGATCCCGGCCGTCATCCGCAGTTCGCGCGCGCCCAGCTCCTTGCCGACCACCGAGGCGACCTGGAGCAGCGTCTTCGCGTCGGCGCTGAGCCGGTCGATCCGGGCGGCGAGGATCGCCTGCACCGTCGGCGGCACCCCGGCGTCCTCGACCGGGCGGACCAGGCGGTAGGAGGCGCGCTCGCCCTCCAGGTGGCCGCGCTCGGCCAGCTCGCGGACGATCTCCTCGATGAAGAACGGGTTGCCCTGGGCACGCTCGTGGATCAGCTCCCCGAGGCCGTCGAGCGATGGGTCCTCGCCGGCCAGGTCGCGCAGCATCTCGCGCGTGTCCTCCTCGCCGAGCGGCTCGAGCGAGACCTGGCGAAAGGAGCTCGGGCTCCAGGCCGGCGTGTATTCGGGCCTGTAGTTGACGACAGCCAGCGTCTTCGTGTCCTCGATCGAGCGCACCATGTCGCCGAGCATCACGTGGCTCGCCTCGTCCATCCAGTGCAGGTCCTCGATCACGATGAGGACGGTGTCGCGCCGGTCGGCGGCGTTGATGAGCCGGCAGACGACGTCGCCGAGCAGCCGCTGTCTCGCCTCGGCGCTCATCGGCGGCACCGGCCGGTCGGGGTCGGGGATGCCGAGGAAGTCGAACAGCAACGGCAGGCTGTCGGCGAGCTCCGGCTCGAGCAGCAGCGAGCGCCCGGCGACGCGCTCGCGAGCGACGCGCTCGTTGTCGGAGTCGGAGATCCCGAAGTAGGCGCGCATCAGCTGCAGGACCGGCATGAAGGGGGTCGACTTGCCGTGCGACTGAGCCTGCGCTTCGAAGACCTCGATGCCCTTCTCGCGGCAGCGTTCGGCGAATTCGAGGCAGAGCCGGCTCTTGCCGACGCCCGGGTCGGCGACGACGGTGAGAACGCCGCCGTCGCCACGCTCGGCCCGCTCGAAGGCCTCCTCGAAGATCTCCATCTCCCCGCTGCGGCCGACGAAGCGCGAGAAGCCGCGCTCACGCGAGAGGTCGAGCCGGGAGCGCGCCCCGCCGACGCCGGCCAGCTCGAAGACGCGCACCGGCCGGCTCGCGCCCTTGATCTCGAACTCGCCGAGGTCCTCGAGTTCCAGGAAGCCCTCCGCGAGCCCGGCGGTCTCCTCGGTCAGGTAGGCCTTGCCGGGCTCGGCGAGCGCCTCCATGCGCTGGGCGAGCCCGACCGTGTGGCCGATCGCCGTGTAGTCGGCGGGCGAGGAGGCGCCGGTGCCGATCGCCCCCGCGACCACCTCACCCGAGTTGACCCCGATCCTGACCGAGAAGCTGAGGCCCTCCGCGCGGCGCAGCTCCGCCGCGTACTCGCCGACGTCGTCGAGCATCTGCAGCGCCGCGTAGCAGGCGCGCCGAGCGTGGTCCTCGTGGGCGATCGGAGCGCCGAAGACCGCCATGATCCCGTCGCCGGTGAATTTGTCGACCGTGCCCTCGAAGCGCTCGACCGACTCGGTCAGGATCGAGAAGAAGCGCTGCATGATCTTGCGCCACTCCTCGGGATCCTGTTGCTCGGCCAGGTCCATCGAGCCCTTGACGTCGGCGAACAGGACCGTCACCTGCTTGCGCTCAGCGTCGTCCTTGCCGAGGGTGGACACCATCCGTTCAAGATAGCCTGCGGCGCGTGCCCACGGCTCTGGTGACCGGCGCCTCGACCGGGATCGGCCGCGCCACGGCGCTGCTGCTCGACTCGGATGGATGGAAGGTCTACGCCGGCGTGCGCCGCGAGGCCGACGCCGAGTCGCTGGCCGGGGAGGGCTCGGATCGGCTCGCGCCGCTGATCCTCGACGTCACCGACCCCGCACAGATGACGGCCGCCGCCGAGCGGATCCGCTCCGAGTGCGACGGCCGCCTCGACGGGCTCGTCAACAACGCCGGGATCAGCCTGCCGAGCCCGCTGGAGACGATGCCGATCGAGGACTTCCGGCGCCAGGTCGAGGTCAACCTGACCGCGCAGGTGGCGGTGACGCAGGCGATGCTGCCGCTGATCCGCGCCGCTCGGGGAGGCCGGATCGTCTTCATCAGCTCGATCGGCGGGCGGATCGCGTTCCCGATGACCGGCGCGTACCACGCCGCCAAGTTCGGGATCGAGGCGGTCGGCGACGTCTTCCGCCGCGAGCTGCGCCGCTGGGGGATCTCCGTCTCGATCGTCGAGCCGGGCTCGATCGCGACCGCGATCTGGGACCGGGGCGAGCGCACCGCGGACGAGATCGGCGAGCGCTCCCCGGAGCTCGACTCGCTCTACGGCGCGGCGATCGAGAAGTACCGCGGCGTCGTCAAGGGAGTCGCCGAGCGGGGGATCCCGCCGGAGCAGGTCGCCAGGGCGATCGAGCACGCGCTCGCCGCCCGCCGCCCGCGCACCCGATACCTGGTCGGCCTCGACGCCAAGTTCCAGGCCCGGGCCGAAGTACCTGATCCCGACCAGGCTCTTCGACCGGATCGTCGCTCGCGTGATCGGCGTCTAGGCCCGCCATCTCCCTTTGGACGCGGGCGGTCCACTATACTGAGTAGGACCCGATTGACTGGTCAATCAGCCAGGGTTCGGTCCCCCATCACAGGAGAGGTAGCGTTGCGAGTCGCCGCCGTACAGCTCAACTCGACCGACGAGAAGCCGCGAAACCTCGCGACGGCCGAGCGCCTGGTGCGCGCCGCCGCCGCCGATGGGGCCGAGCTGGTCGCCCTGCCGGAGAAGTGGAACCTGCTGGCCGGCGGCGAGGCGCTGCTCGCCGGCGCCGAGACGCTCGACGGCCCCAGCCTGAGCGCCGCCCGCGGCTGGGCGCGTGAGCTCGGCATCGACCTGCTCGCCGGCAGCATCTCCGAGCGTCGCGAGGGCGAGAAGGCCTTCAACACCTCGGTCCTGATCGGCCCCGATGGCGAGGACCTCGCCGTCTACCGCAAGATCCACATGTTCGACGTCGACGTCGGCGGCGTCTCCTACCGCGAGTCCGAGCACGAGGAGCCGGGCTCGGAGATCGTCACCGCCGACGCTCGGGGACCTGATCGTCGGGCTGACCGTCTGCTACGACCTGCGCTTCCCGGAGCTGTTCCGGATCCTCGCCGTGCGCGGCGCCCGCCTGGTCACCGTCCCGTCGGCCTTCACGCTGGCGACCGGCCGCGACCACTGGGAGGTGCTGCTGCGGGCGCGGGCGATCGAGAACCAGGCCTTCGTCGCTCGCCCCGAACCAGGTCGGCGAGGCGCCGCCCGCACTTCGACTCCTACGGGCACTCGGCGATAGTCGACCCCTGGGGCATGGTGCTCGCCACCGCGCCCGACGAGGAGTGCTTCGTCGCCGCCGACCTCGACCTCTCCGCGCAGGAGCGGGTGCGCGAGTCGCTGCCCTCGCTCGCCAACCGGCGCCCGGAGGCGTACTCCTGGCCCCAGCTCGCGGAGATGAGGGCGTAGTGGCCAAGGCGCCCCCGATCGACAAGCGCCGCCAGATCCTCGACGCGGCGGTGCGCGTCTTCGCCCGCCAGGGCTTCCACGCGACCCGCGTCTCCGACATCGCCGACGAGGCCGGGGTCGCCTACGGGCTCGTCTACCACTACTTCAACTCCAAGGACGAGGTCCTCAACGAGCTCTTCATCGAGCGCTGGTCGCTGCTGCTCTCGGCGATCGAGGAGACCGACGCCAGCGCCGAGACGCCGCGCGCGAAGCTGGCCGCCGTCGCCTCCTTCATCGTCGACTCCTACCGCCACGACCCGGAGCTGATGAAGGTGATCATCGTCGAGGTCACCCGCGCCGCCAACTCCTTCGGCCGCACCCACCTGCCGGAGATCCGCCGCGCCTACGACTCGATCGCGAAGATCGTCGCCGACGGCCAGGAGGCGGGCGCCTTCCGCAACGACGTCGACCCCGCTGTTCGCCTCGATGTCGTTCTACGGGGCGATCGAGCAGCTGCTCTCGGGCTGGATCTTCGAGCTGATCCCGGCCTCCGCGACCGACTTCGAGCAGGCCAAGGAACTTGTGGTGACGACGATCTGCGACGGCCTCGAGCCACGATAGGTAAGGTCGCGAACCGGGTATGGACAACGACATAGTCAAACGACTGATCTGGAGCGGGATGCTCGCCGCGAGCGGCGCGCTGGCCAGCATCCTCGCCGCGCGGGTCGCGGCGCTGCTCTACCGCCGCCTCTTCGACGAAGATCCGCCCGAGTAGGGATGCCGACGACCAGACGCCGGCAAGCCGACGCAGATCGGTCGCCGAGCTCGTCTTCGACGTCTCGGAACGGACCTCGACGCTGATCCGCGAGGAGATCGAGCTCGCCAAGGCCGAGGTCTCCGACAAAGTCGGCAAGCTCGCACGCGGCTCCGTCGTCGGCATCGCCGCCGGCGTCTTCGCCTTTCTCGCCCTGATCCTGATCATGGAGGGCATCGCCTGGCTGCTCAACGAAGAGGTCTTCGACGGCAACGCCTGGCCCGGCTTCTTCGTCGAGGCCGCCGTCTTCCTCCTGATCGCCGCCGCCGCCGGGTTCTTCGCCTACAAGTCGCTCAAGGCGGGCGCCCCGCCGGTGCCCGAGCAGGCGATCGAGGAGGCCAAGCTGATCAGGGAGATGATCGAAGGCGACGAAGGAAGCCGGCTCCGGTCGCTCCCCCGCCGGCGGGCGCGCCGCCTGTGGCGGCTCCGCCGCCCGTGCAGCCCGCGGCGTCGCCTCCGCCTCCGCCGCCACCACCTCCTCCGGGGGCGCCGAGATGAGCGCCCGGCCCGAGCCGATCAGGCAGCCCACCGCCGGCCTGCCGGGGCGCAGCCCCGCGCAGATCCGCCGCGACATCGACGCCCAGCGCCAGGACCTCGGCCGCTCGGTCGAGGAGCTTCGCACCCGGGTCACCGAACTGACCGACTGGCGCCGCCAGGTTCGCGAGCACCGCTCCCAGCTGATCGTCGGCGCCGCCGTCGTCGGCTTTGCGATCGGCGGCCTGGCGATGCTCCGCCGCCGCGGCTGATTCGCCGCGGCTACTCGAGAACGGACTTCGAGATCGAGCCGACTCCGAGGAGGCCGGGGCCGACGTGGGCGCCGAGCACGGCGCCGATCTCGGAGACGAAGACAGGGTCGCAGCCGAAGATCTCGTGGCAGTCTTCGACGAGGGAGCCGGAGGTGTCGAAGTCCTGGATGTGCTGCACGACCCAGGCGTCGTAGCCGGACTCGTGGCGCTGGCGGGCGTAGTCCCGCAGCCGCTCGATCGACCTGGCCCGGGTCCTGACCCGCTCGACCGGGGTGATCTCCTCCTCGAGTGTGAGGATCGGCTTGATCTTCAGCGCCGAGCCGATCCAGGCACGGGCGCCGCCGATCCGGCCGCCGCGGCGCAGGTACTCGAGGGTGTCGACCGCGAACCACATCTTCAGCTCCTGCCGGGCCTGCTCGGCCCGGGCGACGACCTCTTCCGGGCCGCCGCCGGCCGCCGCCGCCGCCGAGGCGGCGAGCACGCAAAGCCCCATGCCGCCCGCCGCGGAGCGCGAGTCGAAGATGTGGATCCGCTCACCGCCCTTGCCTTCGTCGATCAGGCTCTGGCGCGCCTGCCCGGCGGCCTCGAAGGTCCCGGAGATCCCGGCCGAGATGTGAATCGAGACGACGTCGCGGCCGGCGTCGAGCAACGGCTCGTACTTCGCGACGAAGTCCCCGATTGACGGCTGCGATGTGGTCGCGCCGTCTTCGGAGGCGCGCAGGCGCTCGTAGAAGCCGGCGAAGTCGGTTATCTCGCTCTCGGCCTCCTGGTGGTCGTCGATCGCCACGTAGAGGCTGATTCGCTCGATCCCACGCTGGGCGACGAGCTCGTCGGGAAGGTAGGCCGTGGTGTCGCAGACGACGGCGGTTTGCGCGCTGGAGCTCAAGGCGCAGGATTCTCTCAGACCGGCCGCTACACTTTGTGAAGTGACCGACACCCCCCAGACACCCCAGGACGCGATCACCCTCAGCCCCAAGGCCGTCGAGAAGATCGACGAGCTGCTGGGCGGTCAGGCCGAAGCCGAGGGCCAGGCTCTGCGGGTGGCCGTGCGGGGCGGTGGATGCTCGGGCTTCCAGTACGCGCTCGCCTTCGACAAGGTCAAGGACGACGACCACGTCTTCGAGGTCGACGGCGTCGCCGTGATCGTCGACAAGGTCAGCATGCAGTTCGTCTTCGGCTCCGAGGTCGACTACATCGAAGGCCTTCAGGGCGCCGGGTTCCAGGTCAACAACCCGAACGTCGTCGCCGCCTGCGGCTGCGGCTCGTCCTTCCAGGTCAAAGAGGACCAGGACGTCGCAGAGTCCGCCGCGGTCTAGCGGCGGCTATTCGATCTGCAGCGGGGGGGACTGCGCCGGCGGTGCCTGTGCGGCCGCGGCCGGAGCCTCCGGCTGCTCGACCCCGAGGGCCTCGGCCAGCTCGCCCGAGTCGAACATCTCCTCGACGATGTCCGCGCCGCCGACCAGCTCGCCGTTGACGTAGAGCTGCGGGAAGGTCTGCCAGTCGGAGATCTCGGCGGTCACCTCGCGCAGCGGCTGCAGCGCCGGCAGGACGTCGATCGCGCCGTACTCGACGTTCATCTGGTCGAGGACCTGGACCACGCGCATCGAGAACCCGCAGCGCGGCATCTCCGGGGTCCCTTTCATGAAGAGCAGCACCGGGTTCGCTCCGATCAGCTCCTCGACCTTCTCTTTCAGCTGTGGGTCGGCCATCAGGGAGCCATTGTAGGGCTCGTCTTCACCGAGAGGGCGTGGATGGCGCCGTCGTCGAAGCGCTCCCTGACGGCCGCCTTCACCAGCCGGTGCTGGTCGATCCGCGAGAGGCCGTCGAACTGCGGGGCGCTGACGACTGCCCGCAGGTGGTCTCCGGTGCCGGTTTCGTCGCTGACCTCGACCACGGCGCCCGGAAGCGCCGCCTCGATCATCGACTTCAGCTCAGCAAGGTCCGCCGCCATCGGGCGATTCTACGAGTCGCGGGCCTAGAGCCCGGTGACGATCAGCCCCGCCTGGGTGAGGACGAGCACGAGGACGGCGGCGACCACGACCGCCGAGATCTGGACGACCGTGCGGTGAAGCGCACCGATCTCGGTGCGGATCTCGCGGATCTCCTCGTCGAGATCGTCGAAGCGCCGGCTCGTCTCGGCGGCGGAATCGTCCACCGCCGCAGTGTAACTTTTTGTCTGCGCCCCGGGTGCCGGGTCTAGCTCGAGACGGTCTCGCCGAGCGTGTTGAGCATCTCCTCGACGCGGACGAACTTGACGCGCGGGCGGCCGTGCGGCTCGCCCCGACCGACCTCGGCCTGGTCGATCGCCTGCCAGTCCTCGAAGCTGACGTAGCGCACCCCGCGCTCGGCGAGCAGGTCCTCGACCGCGGAGGGCTCGGGGCTGGCGGGGTCGAGCAGTGTCTGCGACTCGACGTCCTCGAGCAGGTGCCGGACGGTCTCGAGCGCGTCTTTCTTGTTGGTGCCGATCACGCCCGAGGGGCCGCGCTTGATCCAGCCGGCCGTGTAGTGGCCGACCTTGTGCCCGGAGTCGTGGGAGTCGAGCACCCGGCCGCCCTCATTGAGGATCAGGCCCGGCTTCTCATCGAAGGGGACCCCCTCGATCGGCACGCCGGTGTAGCCGACCGAGCGCAGCACCAGGCCGCACTCGAGCTCCTCGCGCTCGCCGGTGTCCCTGGCGCGCAGCGTGCCGCCCTCCTCGACCAGCTCGTTGCGGCCGATCACGATCTTTTCGACCCTGCCGTCCCCCTTGATTTCGACCGGCGAGGACAGGAAGCGAAGGACGACCCGTTGCTCCTTGCCCTCCGGTGTGCGCTGGGAGAACTCGCGCAGGGTCTCGACGTTGACCTTGGTCGTCTTGTCGGCCTCCTCGGAGCCCAGGAAGGCCTCGCTGGAGGGGTCGAGCTCGACCTCTGAGGGATCGACGACCACATCCGCGGCCTCGAGCTCGCCGAGCTCCTTTATCTCGGGGTTCGTGAAGGCTGCCTGGGCCGGCCCGCGGCGCCCGAGGACGACGATCTCGCGGATCTTCTTCGCGTCGAGGACGTCGATCGCGTGGTCGGCGGTGTCGGTCTGGCGCAGCTCGTGGTCGGTGAGGGCGAGCATGCGGGCGACGTCCATCGCCACGTTGCCGTTGCCGATCACCACGGCCCGCTCGCAGGAGAGGTCGAAGTCCTCGTCGCAGTAGTCGGGGTGGGCGTTGTACCAGCCGACGAAGGCGGTGGCGGCGTGGCTGCCGGGCAGGTCCTCGCCGGGGATGCCGAGCTGGCGGTCGGTCTCGCAGCCGACCGTGTAGATGATCGCGTGGTAGTGGCGCTCGAGGTCCTGGACCTCGATGTCCTGGCCGACCTTGACGTTGCCGAAGAAGCGGAAGCCCTCGCGAGCCGCCGTTTTCTCGTAGACGCGGATCACGGACTTGATCTTCGGGTGATCCGGGGCGACGCCGCCGCGGACGAGGCCGAAGGGCGTGGGGAGGCGGTCGAAGAGGTCGACCAGGGCGTGCGTGTCCTCATCTTTGAGGATGTGCTCGGCGGCGTAGAAGCCTGACGGGCCGGCGCCGACGATGGCGACGCGAAGGGGGTTCTCTGGGGTTCCGATCTGGGTCATTCCTATTTCCGTGTCTGCTGGTCGGGATACAGCGAGCGGGGAAGAATAGGGAAGACGCGCCCTCGCGTCCATGAGATGGATCTCAGTGGCTAGCCGATCGCCGGCTCGCCGGCGGCGACCGCGGCGGTGCCGTCGAGCGCGTCGAGCGCCTTGCGCACCGACATCGCGACGCAGGTGAAGATCGGAGTCTCGCTCTCGGTGTAGGCGCTCGACTCGGTCGGGCGCAGCTCCTGGACCAGGTCGAGGAACTCGCCCGGGTCGTCGCCCTCGAAGGCGACGACGAACTCCTGATCGTCGAGGCCGAAGGAGTAGGAGGTGTTGATCGAGATCTCGGGGTGGCGCCGGCCGACCTCGATGTGGCTCTTCATGATCCGCATCCGCTCCTCGTCCGGCAGCCCGTACCAGCGCCGCTGCTTGACCATCGGATAGAGGAACAGGTACTTGCGCTCGGAGACGCAGATCTCGGGCCGCGCGCCCTCCTCGGAGTAGGGCGACTTCTTCGTCATCGAGAGGAAGGAGTACGGCGTCTCCGCCCACTTGGCGAGGCCGCTCTGCCCGAGCACCACGTGGAAGGTGTGGAGGTCGTCGAGGCTCGGGCTCTGGCTGAGGAGGACGATGTCGACGTCGCCGCGCGTTCCTATGGTTGAGTAGGCGCGCAGCGAGCGGTCGGTCGCGAAGTCCTCGCAGGCGGCCAGGAACTCGCGCTTGTCAGTCGCCCGGAGCTCGTCGTCTCGACGACGCCACGCAGGATCGATCTTGAAGAACGTAAATTTGGCGAAAGTCCGGTCAGCCACCTGGGTGAAGATAGCGGTCTGTGGCTTCGCTCTGGGGGTCTGGGCGGGGTTCGGGCAGGGGGTTCCGCTTAACTTTTTCGAGGAGACGCGGGGGGCCGTCCGAGATTCTCCCGCCGAAAAAGTACAAGACGCTCCACCCCCTGCCCGAACCCCGTCACAGGCACGGGAAGCGCCGCCAAAACCAAACTCCACCCAGGTGACTGTTGTGCTTCTGCCGAAGGGCACGAGCGTCGAGCAGCTGGCGGAAGCCGGCCTATCTCCGGGGCTGCTCAGCGCGGGCTTGGGTTCTGTCCCCGCGGAGCAGACGTATCTCGACATCGGGCAGGGAAATCGAGTCTTCGACTCGCTTTACGACAGGGAGCTGCCCGCCCTCGACCCCGCCTGCTCCGCCTGGCCCGCCGTCATCTCCCGCGCCTCTTCCGCTCCCGCCGACATCGTCCCGGGGCTTCTCACCTCGACGCTCGAAGGCTCCGGAGTCGGGGTCCGGGTGGGGGTCGGAACGTCTTGTACTTTTTCGGCGGGAGAACCTCGGACGGCCGCCTCAGCCTCCTCGAAAAAGTTAAGTGGAGACCCCCACCCGGACCCCGCCCCAACCTTCGAAGTTCGCAGTTCGAAGCTTCGGGCGCTGCCGTCCCTGATGCGTGGACTCGGTGGGGAGGACCTGGTGATCGCGATCGAGAAGCCGCCGCCCCCTGACGGCGAGGCGCTGTCAATCGGGATCGCCGGTCGTGACTTCGACGGGAACCTGACGTCGGACAGCACCCGCCTCGACGGCTACGTCCTCTCGACCGACCTCGCGCCCACGGCCCTCGAGCGGCTCGGGATCGCGGTCCCGGATGAGATGTCGGGATCGGCGATCCGGTCCGAGGGCGGCGCCGACCCGGCTGCCGTGGAAACGCTTGGAGAGCGGATGGCGGCGATCCCCGAGCGGCGCGGGCCGGTGATCGGGCTTGCGCTGCTGGCGTGGACCGTCCTCCTCGCGCTGGTCGCCGCCGTCTCCCGCGGCGCCCTGGCGAGGGCGGGCGTCCGCCTGGTCGCGGTCGCCGTGGTCCTGCTGCCGGCGACCCTGCTCGCGGCGGCGGCGCTGGAGCCGGGGCAGGGGGTCGAACAGGCGCTGGCGATCTTCGCCACGCCGCTGCTCGCCCTCGCCCTGGTCCGGCTCCTGCCCGGCTATCGCGCCCTCGCCGTGGCGAGCGGCATCACCGTGCTCGCCTACGCTGCCGACGTCGTCGCCGGGTCGCCGTTCACCTCGCTGTCCCTGCTCGGGCCCAACCCGGGGCTCGGGGTGCGCTTCTACGGGATCGGCAACGAGCTCGAGGCGCTGCTCGCCGTCCTCGTCGTCGCCGGCACCGGCGCCGGACTGACCGGCTTCGGCCGCCGGCCCTCGCCACGCGCCGCCGCCCTCGCCTTCCTCGCCGTCGGCCTGGGCTTCGCCTTCGTCTTCGCAGCCGGCCGCTTCGGCGCCGACGTGGGCGCCGCCATCGTCCTGCCGGTCGGGGCCGCCGTCGCCGCCGCCGCGATCGCCGGGCGCAGCCGCCGGGCGCTGCTCCTCGCGCTCGCCGCTCCGGTCGGGGCCGTCGCCCTGCTGGCGCTGATCGACCTCGCCTCCGGAGCCGACGCCCACCTGACCCGGTCCGTGCTCGACGCCGGCGGGCTCGACGAGGTGGCGGAGGTCGCGCAGCGGCGCCTGCAGCTCTCCGCGCACAGCTTCGCCAGGCCGATCGTCTTCGTCTTCCTGCCGCTCCTCGCCGCCGCCGCCGTCCTCGCCTTCGTCTGGCGCGACCGGATCGCCGCCTGGCTGCGGCCGCATCCCGCGCTATCGGCGGGGCTGTCCGGGGCTGCCGCGGCGACGCTCGTCGGGACCCTCGCCAACGACTCCGGCGCCCTCTTCCTCGAGATCGGCACCGCCTACCTGCTCGCCTTCACCGGCTTCGCCTGGGCCGAGGCGGACGACCCAGGCGGCCGTTACCCTTAGCGGTCCGTGCGAATAGCCCTCGTCTCGCCATATTCCTGGACCTATCAGGGAGGCGTCAACAGGCACGTGGAGGCGCTCGCCGAGGAGTTTCTCGGCCGGGGCCATCACGTTCGTGTGCTCGCTCCCTTCGATCCCCCCGACCGGCTCAACCGGCTGACGCACCCTGCCCAGGCCGAGCCGCGGCAGGTCCCCGACTACCTGATCCCACTCGGCCGCACGATCGGCGTGCCGGCCAACGGCGCCGTCACCAACGCCTCGCCCTCGCCGATGGGCGGCATCGTGCTCCCCCGGCGCGAGCTGCGGCGCGGGGGCTATGACGTCGTCCACATCCATGAGCCGATGGTGCCCTTCGTGGGCTGGAACGCGGCGCTCGGCGCCACCTCCCCGGCGGTCGGGACGTTTCACACCTACTCGACCAAGGCCCTGCCCAACCATCTCGCCTCGGCGCTCGGCGTTCGTCGCGTCTTCAACCGCCTCGCGGCACGCATCGCCGTCTCCGAGGCGGCCGCCTGGACCGGTCGCCGCTGGTTCGGCGGGCGCTACGAGATCATCCCCAACGGCGTCGATGTGGAGGGCGCCCCGGCGGGGCCGAAGCCTTCCTCGGAGGAGCTGCGCGTCCTCTTCATCGGCCGCGCCGAGGAGCGCAAGGGCCTGCCGATCCTGCTCAGCGCCTTCGGCGCCCTCGCCGAGCACGTGCCCTGCCGATTGACCGTGATCGGCGCCGACGACACCGACGTCCGCCGCTACCTGGCGGACCCCGAGACGATGCGGGTGATCGACGTCCACGGCCGCGTTTCCGGCAACGTCCTCTGGCGCCACCTGCGCGAGGCAGACCTGCTCTGCGCCCCGTCGCTCTCGGGCGAGAGCTTCGGGATGGTGCTGACCGAGGCCTTCGCCGCCGGGACCCCGGTCGTCGCCTCGGCGATCGCCGGATACAGCGACGTCGTCACCGACGGCCTCGACGGCGTGCTGGTGCCGCCGGGCGACGCCCAGCGCCTCGCCGAGGAGCTCCAGCGCGCCTACCACGAGCCCGAGCGCCTGAAGGCGATGGGGAGGGCCGCCCGGGAGAGCGCCCGGCGCTACGCCTGGCCGCACGTAGCCGATCGCGTGACCGAGGTGTATGAGCGCGCGATCGAGGTGCCGCGGCCGCAGACCGCCGCCGAGAGGTTTGGGAACTGGGCCGGATTCCGGCCGGCCGACGGCGATCCCCCGGCGCCGCCCCAGCGCCTGCCTTCACTCGACCCGCCGATGGCTCAGGGTGGAGGTCGCCGAAGGCGAATCGCGCGTCGCGCCGGTCTCGGCGTCGCCGCCGTTCTCGGGGTCGGGCTGACCGCGCTGGCCGCGCAGAAGATCGGCGTCGACAAGGTGGTCGAGAGCATCGTCCGCTCGGACTTCACCTGGGTGCTGATCGCCTTCGCCCTGATGGTCCTCTCGCTCTTCGTCCGCGCCGCCTCCTGGTATTGGATCGTCCGCGCGGCGCTGCCCAACCGCCCGGTTCGCCGCCGCGACGTCACCTCGGCGACGATGATCGGGGTCCTGATGTCTGCGACCCTGCCCGCCCGCCTCGGCGAGCCGGCGAGGGCGCTCTCGCTCTCGCGCCGCACGGGCCGGGTCAGGGAGACCTTCCCGGTGATAGTCGGCACCCTGGTCTCGCAGACGATGCTCAACATCGTCGCCCTCCTGCTGCTCGGCGTGATCATCATCGCGACGACGCCGCTCTTCCACTCCGACACGCAGAAACTCTTCGCCTTCAGCTTCCTGCCGATCGCCCTGTTGCTGGTCGTCCTCGTCGCCCCGCGCCTCACCCGACGCAGCGGCAGCGGCCGGCTGGCGAGGCTGAGCGCGGTCCTGCACGGCGCCCTCGTCCAGGTCCGGGCCGGGCTCGTCGTCTTCCGCAATCCGCGAAGCGGCTTCTTCGCCACCACCGCGCAGCTCGGCGCATGGGCGATCCAGCTGCTCTCCTGCTGGGCCCTGTTCGCGGCGCTCGGGCTCGACGACCGGGCCGGGATCGGGGCCGCCGCCGCCGTGCTCTTCGCCGTCAACGTCACCGCGGTGGTGCCTGTCACCCCTTCGAACATCGGCATCTTCCAGCTCGCGGTGATCAGCGTCCTCACCACCGGCTGGGGCATCGGCGAAGCGAACGCCCTCGCCTACGGCGTCATCCTGCAGGCGGTCGAGATCGCGACCGCGGTCCTCCTCGGGCTGCCCTCGCTGGTGCGCGAGGGCCTGACCTGGAGCGACCTGCGGGTCCAGGCGCTCTCGGCCTCGCCGGTCAGGCTGCAGCCGAAGCCGCCGCCACAGGCCCCGGCGCGAGAGCGGCTCGAGGTCGAGATCTAGGCTTCGGCTTCTTCGAGCACGATCGTCTCGAGCGCCGAGGCGACCGTCGGGTCGAACTGGGTCCCCGCGCAGCGCCGCAGCTCGGCGAGCGCGTCCTCGACCGGCATCGCCTCGCGGTAGGAGCGCGTCGTGGTCATCGCGCTGAAGGCGTCGCAGCAGGTGACGATCCGGGCCTCGATCGGGATCTCCTCGCCGGCGAGGCCGTCGGGGTAGCCGCTGCCGTCGTAGTGCTCGTGCGAGGAGCGCACGATGCGGCCGACCTCGGAGAGGACGCCGCCGACCCGGTCGAGCATGGTCTCGCCCTCGATCGTGTGCTTGTGCATGATCTTCCACTCGTCGTCGTCGAGCGGGCCCGGCTTGTTGATGATCTCCTTCGGAACCGCGATCTTGCCGACGTCGTGGAGGAGGGCGGCGAACTCGACGTTGCGGATCTGGCGCACGTCGAGGCTGATGCGCTCGGCGACCGCGACCGAGAGTTCGACCACGCCGCGGCTGTGGCTGCCGGTGTAGGCGTCGTCGGCCTCGACCACGTCGCCGAGCAGCAGTGCCGTGCCCTTGTACGCGCTGCTCAGCTCGAGTGCCTGGTCGATCCGCGCCCGTCGCTCGCGCGAGAGGTAGGAGAGGACCGGTGCCAGCGGCACGGTCAGCAGGCAGATCGCCGGGGCGATCGAGATCGCCGCATAGGCGGCGAGCAGGCCGATCGGCGCCAGGGCGCCGTCGAGGGCGTAGACCGGCATCTGCAGGCGAAGCTGCTCACGGACCGAGGTCCCGTCCACGAGCCTGCTGCGGATCTCGGTGGCGGCGAAGTCGAAGACGAACTGGGAGAGCAGCGCGAGCAGGTAGATCGGCCAGTTCTCCCAACCGAACGTCTGGGCGCCGGCGGCGATCAGGACCAGGGCGGGGCCGACCGCGTGCCAGCAATCGCCGAAGACGGCGAAGGCACGGTGGATCGTCGCTTCGCCGTTCGCCTGCTCGAAGAGCTTGCCCAGCGCCCAGCTGATGCTCACCACGAGCGGCACCAACGGGGTCGGCAGGAGGAACAGCATCGGCACCAGGACGAGCTGCGTCGGGACGGTGTAGCCGTCGGCGATCTCGAACGGGGCCTGGCAGGCGACCACGTAGAGGGCCATCAGCAGCGCCAGGGTCAGCGGGTCCAGCGCGCGCGGCGAGGCGAAGACGAGGGCCATCGCGACGGCGACGACGAGGAACGAAGCGGCCACGGTTCCTTCCACCGCGAGCTCGAGCCCCTTCGGGCGCATCTTGGCTCGGTCCCGGCCACGGGCGAATAGGTGTTCGGGCGTCTCTAGGACAGACACACCGGTCCTATCGGTTGGGGGCGCCTCCAGCCGTAACTTCGCGGGAATCCTGCAAGGCGTCAAGCACGCCTACCAATTACTACCTGGACGCATGTTCGATTTTCTTAAACGCGAGTTTTCCGTGGCCGATGGTCTCCGCACATAAGTCAGCTGAATAAGGGCAAACCCGTCGCGAGGCGGTGGCGCAAAGTCAGAGGTCTCGGCCTTCCGAGATGGCTCAACTACCTAGCTTGGTCCAATAAACCAGGCTTTTTGGCCTGCTATTAGGAAGGTTTGCCCGAGAATGAACTCCGCTCGACACATAGCTCGTAGGACTCCCGCAAGGCTGGTGGCGATCCTCGCCATGGCGTTGCTCGGGACGGCGATCTTCGCCGGCAGCGCCAGCGCTGCCTGCTCCACCGCCGGCGCCAAGAAGGCCTTCGCGGCCTGGGGCGACCAGCGCAACTACGTCCTTGCCCCCGACGGCGGCTTCGAGGCCGGCGCCTCTGGCTGGAACCTCGCGGGCGGCGCAACGGTGGTGGAGGGGAACGAGTCCTTCTACCTCAACAGCGCTTCCGACGACTCGTCGCTTTCGCTGCCCCCGGGTAGCTACGCGGCCAGCCCGCCGGTCTGCATGGACCTGGGCACCCCCTCGTTCCGGATGGTCGCCCGCAACACCGGCGACCCGACCTCGAAGCTGAAGGTCACGGCCAGCTACAAGCTGCTTGGCTTGGTCCGCACGCAGACGTTCGGCACCGTCACCGGCGGCACCGAGTGGGCGCCGACCAATTCGCAGTCCACCGTTCTCACCCTCTCGACCATCGTCGGGACGCTGATCCCGAGCGCGATCGAGATCCGCGTCACCCCTCTCGACTCGAAGGGGAATTGGCAGGTCGACGACCTGTACATCGATCCCTTCTCGAGGCGCTAGATACCTCGTATCGATCAAACCGTCCGGCGGGTGCCTCTCGGGCCGCCCGCCGGACGGGATCGATTGAACTCAGAGTGAACTCAAATGTTCCAGACCCAATACATCGTCACCAGCAGCGAGGCGCGTCCGCCGTCGCTCGCTCAGCCGCTGAGCGCTTCGGCCTTCTCCGGGCCGGCGTCGTCGGCGTCGGGGTCGGACTCCGGCGGCAGCTTGCCTCCCCGGTCGGTGCCGGCGATCAACTCGTCGGGCGCGACGCCCTTCGGGATGAAGCCGGACTTCATGCCGAAGTAGACAGCCTGTGGGTGGTGGGCGATGATCGCCACCGTCGACTGCTCCGGCATCACGGCGTGCCCACCCGAAAGGGTCATGCCGATCTCCTCCAGTCCGAGCAGTCGCCAGACCTTCTCGTGCTCGGACTGGTCGGGGCAGGCGGGATAGCCCCACGAGTAGCGGCGCCCCTGGTCGGCGCCGATCTCCAGCTCGCGGCGGGCCCGGAGTGCAGCCACTCGGCCAGCCCCTCGGCGGCCTGCACGCCGAGCCCGTGTACGAAGAGCTGTTCGGCGAACTCGCCGTCTGACTCCAGCCGCTCGATCAGCTCGGTGACCTCGGGCCCGACCGTGACGCCCTGGAGGGCGACGACGTCGCGCTCGCCGCTGTCCAGCGGCCGGAAGAAGTCGGCGAGGCAGATCCGGTCGTGCTTCGGCTGGCGCGGGAAGACGAGCCGCTCGAGCTCCCGCTCGGGGTCCTCGGGGTCGAACACGACCAGCTCGTTGCCGTCGGCGTTGGCGGGGAAGTAGCCGAGACGTGCCCGCGGGCGGAGGTAGTCCTGCTCGCGCCACATCCGCTCAAGGCGCGGTGCGAAGCCCTCCTCCTCGTCGGTTCCCTCGACCAGCTCGCGCCAGGCCTCGCCCTTGACCCCGCGGCCGCCCCAGTGCAGCTTGAAGAGCACGTGGCGGTCCAGGTGGGGGTACACCTCCTCGAGGTCGACGTCGACCTCCCGCACGCCGAGGAACGGCGCCGTCGGGATCGGGTTGTCGATGGCGGCGCTCGAGCGGGCGCTGTCGTCGGTCGTCGGCGGAGAGTCGTCGACGACCACCGGCTTCTCGCGCAGCTTCTTCGCCTCGCCGCGGATCCGCTCGACCAGCGCCGAGCGCGCCTCCTCGTCGATCAGCGCGTCCATCGTGTCCAGGCCCTGGAAGGCGTCCTTGCAGTAGAAGACGCCGGGCTCGTAGACCTCGTCCGATTCCTTGCCCTTCGGATAGAGCGTGCGGCGGCCGAAGTCGCGGTTGATCGCGGCGCCGCCGATCAGCACCGGGAACTCGAGCCCGCGTTGGTGAAGCTCCTGGATGCAGGTCGGCATCTGCTTCGAGGTCGAGACAAGCAGCGCCGAGAGGCCGATCGCGTCGGCCTCGTTCTCGACCGCGGCCTCGATGATCGTGTCGACCGGGACCTGCTTGCCGAGGTCGATCACCGTGTAGCCGTTGTTGGTGAGGATCGTGTTGACCAGGGACTTGCCGATGTCGTGGACGTCGCCGAAGACGGTCGCGATCACGACCTTGCCCTTGGTGTGGCCGTCGATCCGGTCGAGGTGGTTCTCGAGCTGGGCGACGGCGCGCTTCATCACTTCGGCCGACTGCAGGACGAAGGGCAGGATCAGTTCGCCGGCGCCGAACTTGTCGCCGACCTCCTTCATCGCCGGCAGCAGCACCTCGTTGAGGGTCGGGACGGCGCCGATCTTCTCGACCGAGCGCTCGATCTGGTCCTCGACCCCGTCCTTCTTGCGGCGCAGGATGTGCCAGTGCAGGGCCTCCTCGGGCTCCATGCCCGCGGTCGGGTCGTCGGCCTCGGTCTCGGCCTCCTCACCCTGCGACTCGAAGTGGGAGATGAAGAGCTCGAGCGCGTCCTCGCGCCGGTTGAAGACCAGGTCGTCGGTGAGCTCGCGCTCCTCGTCGGAGATCTCCGAGTAGGGGGTGATGTGGTTCGGGTTGACCATCGCCAGGTCGAGCCCGGCCTCGACGCAGTGGTGGAGGAAGACCGAGTTGAGGACCGCGCGCGGCCGCGGCGAGACGCCGAAGGAGACGTTGGAGACGCCCAGCGAGGTCTTGACGCCGGGGATCTCCGCCTTGATCCGGCGGATTCCCTCGATCGTCTCGACCGCCGAGGGCCGCCACTCCTCGTCGCCGGTGGTCAGGGTGAAGGTGAGCAGCGTCGAAGATCAGCGCCTCGGGCTCGAGGCCGTGCTCCTCGCAGGCGATGTCGTGCAGCCGCTCGGCGATCTCGACCTTGCGCTCGGCGGTCTTCGCCATCCCGACCTCGTCGATCGTCAGCGCGATCAGCGCAGCGCCGTGGGCCTTGGCGAGGGGGATCACCGTGTCGGCCTTGTCGCGGCCGGCCTCGAGGTTGATCGAGTTGACGATCGCCCGGCCGGGGATCGTCTCCAGCGCCGCCCTGATCACCTCGGGCTCGGTCGAGTCGACCTGGATCGGCGCCGGCTGGGTCAGGGAGACGCGCTTGACGACGGCGCTCATCTGCTCGTCCTCGTCCTGGCGCTCGGTCAGCGCCACGCAGACGTCGAGCACGTGGGCGCCGCCTTCGACCTGGTCTTCGGCGACCTGGACGAGGCCGTCGTAGTCGTCGGCGAGCAGCAGCTCCTTGGCCTTTTTGCGAGCCCTGCGAGTTGACGCGCTCACCGACCAGGGTCGGGCGCGGCTCCTGCACGAGCGGGGTGGAGGTCATCATCGAGGAGACCTCGATCTGGCCCCGGGCGGGCCGTTCGCCGGGCACCTTGCCGTCGACCCGCTCGCGGATCGCCGCGATGTGCTCGGGGGTGGTGCCGCAGCAGCCGCCGACGATGCCGACGCCGTAGCGCTCGACGAACTCGCCCAGCGTCGCCGCCAGCGGCCCGGGCTCTTCGGGGAAGATCGTCTCGCCGTCGGGGCCCTGCAGCGGCAGGCCTGCGTTCGGGATGCAGTGGACCGGAAGCGGGCTGGTCTCACCGAGGAAGCGGATCGCGTCGCGCATGTCCTCGGGCCCGGTCGAGCAGTTGAGCCCGATCACGTCGACGTCGAGCGCCGAGAGGGTCGTCAGCACCGCCTGGATGTCGGTCCCGAGCAGCATCTTGCCGCCGTTGGGCAGGAGCGAGACGCTGGTCTGGATCGGCAGCGCGCGGCCGGTCTCCGCGAAGGCCTCGCGGGCGCCGAAGATCGCCGCCTTCACCTCGAGGATGTCCTGGGCGGTCTCGATGATGATCAGGTCGGCGCCGCCTTCGACCAGGCCGCGGGCCTGCTCGGCGAAGACCTCGACCAGCTTGCCGAAGGAGATGTCGCCCAGGGTCGGGTCGGTCGATGCCGGCAGGAAGCCGGTCGGCCCGATCGAGCCGGCGACGAAGCGATCCTCGCCGGCCGCCCTGCGGGCGATCTCGGCGGCCTTGACGTTGATCTCCAGCGTGTGCTCGCCGAGCCCCCACTCGTCGAGCTTCAGCCGCGAGCCCTGGAAGGTGTCGGTCTCGACCACCTCGGCGCCGGCCTCGAGCATCGAGGCGTGGACGCCCTCGATCACGTCGGGCCGGTTCAGCACCAGCGCCTCGTGGCACTTGCCCTCGAGGCCGCCGTAGTCCTCCTGGGTCAGCTCGAACTGCTCCAGGGTCGCGCCCATGCCGCCGTCGAAGACGACGACCCGCTCGCGGGTTGCGGCTAGGAAATCACGATCTGCCATGTGTCAAAGCCTTTCATCCATCGAATCCGGCGGTAGCACCGCGCCTCGATCCGGAGATCTCGGCCGGTTGCTGCGGCGTCGGCGGGCCGGGCCCCTCGACCGCTCCTGATGGGTTCGTATAAATCTAGCGAAGCCCTGCGCGGGGCCCCGCAGGTGCTAGCCGCGTTTGCCGAGCCTGCGTTTCAGGTCCCGGGCGTTGAACATCTGCGAGACGCGGCTGACGAGGCCGGCACGCGCCCTCGTGTACGGGTACCAGTTCGGGTCGCGCTTGCCCGCCAGGCGGGTGGTCACGATCGACTCGGGCCGGCAGTACTTCTTGATTCCGTACTCGCCGTGGCGGAAGCCGATGCCCGATTCCTTCCAGCCGCCCATCGGGACGTCCATGGCGAAGTAGTTGACGAGCACGTCGTTGACGTTGATCGCCCCGCACTCGACCCGGCGGGCGATGCTCTCGGCCCGCTCGCGGGTGCCGAAGACGGAGCCGCAGAGCCCGTAGCGGGTGTCGTTGGCGAGGCGCAGCGCCTCCTCGGAGTCGCGCACCTTCATCACCCCGACGACCGGGCCGAAGGTCTCGTCGCGCATCACCTTCATCGAGTGGTCGACGTCGACCAGGACGGTCGGCTCGAAGTACTGGCCCGGGCCCTCGACCCTCTTGCCGCCGGTCAGCGCGCGGGCGCCCGAGGCGAGCGCGTCGTTGACCTGGTCCTCGACGATCGCGGTCTGGTTCGGCGAGGTCATCGCGCCGACCTCGACGTCGTGGCCCTTGCTGTCGTCGCCCTGGCGCAGGCTGCCGACCTCCTTGGTCAGCTTGGCGACGAACTCGTCGTAGACGGGCTCCTCGACGTAGATCCGCTCGACCGACATGCAGGTCTGGCCGGAGTTGAACATCCCGCCCCAGGCCGCGGCGTTGGCGGCGCGGTCGACGTCGGCGTCGGCGAGGACGATCATCGGGTCCTTGCCGCCCAGCTCGAGGCTGACCGGGGTCAGGGTCTCCGCCGCCCGCCCCATCACCTTGCGGCCGGTGCGGTCGGAGCCGGTGAACTGGATGAAGTCGACGTGGTCGATCAGGGCGCCGCCGGCCTCGCCGGTGCCGTGCACGCAGTCGAAGACGTCGGGCCCGCCGATCTCCTGCTTCCAGGCCTTGACCACCTCGTCGAGGCCGAGCGGCGTGAACTCGGAGGGCTTGACGACGACCGCGGCGCCCGCCTGCAGGGCGGGGATCGCGTCGCCGAGGGCGAGCACCAGCGGGAAGTTCCAGGGGCTGATGATGCCGACCACCGGGTGGGGCCGGTACTGGACGCGGAGCTTCTTCGGGGCCAGCAGCGGGCGAGTGGGGGCGGACGGTTTCCTCGCCGATGAACTTGGCCGCCTTGCTCCCGTAGAAGTTGATCAGGTCGGTCAGGTAGGGCAGCCTCGCTGCCGGCGTCGGCGCCGGACCTTGCCGGTCTCGGCCTGCATCGTGTCGATCGACCCGCTTCTGGTTGTCGAGCAGCCAGTCGCGCAGCTTGCCGAGCCAGCTGGTAGCGTCCCTCGATGCCCAGCGCCTCCCACTCGGCCTGGTTGGCGCGCACGCGGGCGACGGTCTCGGCGACGTGCTCCGGTGAGTCGACCGGGATCGAGCCCACGACTTCGCCGTTGGCAGGGTTGAGGACGTCGATGCGATCGCCGGCCTGCGCCGCGCCGTCGGCGCCATTCGTCGCGTTGGCCGTTGCCGTGCTCGTCTCCGCCGTGCCGCTCTCCACCGGTGCTCCCTTCCTAGGACCTTGGCTGGTCAGCCAACTGTAGCCGCTAGCGGGAGACGAAGCGGTATACGGGCCCCTCCAGCGACGTGACGTAGAGCCGGTTGCGGGTGTCATCGCCGAAGGAGCCCGGTTCGTCGACCGAGAGGCCGAGCCTGCGGTCGCCGCTGGCCCGGCTCAGGTGGGGGACGAGGCTGCGCAGCTCGCCGTCGCAGAAGTCGGCGTAGACGTAGCGCTTATAGAGAGGGGCGCAGGCTGCGGTCGGCGACCACGTAGCCGCCGGTGACCGAGCAGCTGCCGCCGCGGCTGTGGGAGTAGGCGAAGATCGGCTTCACGGTGCCGCCGGGGTCCGGGGTCGTGCCGCTGTTTTCGCGCGTAGGGGGCGAAGCCCTCGAAGGCGTCCCAGCCGAAGTTGGCGCCCGCCGCGGCCGCCGACCGTCGTGTAGTCGATCTCCTCGAAGCTGGTTCTGGCCGACGTCGCCGATCGCGATCCGCGGCGCCCGGCGGTCACCGTGTCGAAGGAGAAGCGGAACGGGTTGCGCAGCCCGTAGCTGTAGATCTCGTCGCGGCCCGCCCTGCCGACGAACGGGTTCGACGACGGGTACCGAGTAGGGCCGCCCGTCCGACGGCGCGCGGGTCGATCCGCAGCAGCTTGCCGAGCAGGACGTCCCTGTTCTGGGCGTTGTTCGGCGGGTCGCCGCCGGAGCCGCCGTCGCCGGTGCCGAAGTAGAGGAGGTTGCCGAGGAACTGCGGCCTGGCCGCCGTTGTGGTTGGAGTTCTCCGGGTGGGGGATCTCGATCACCGCGCGGCGGGAGCCCGCGGGCGGCTCGCGTTGCGAGCGCCGCGGCGGAATTCGTCGATCCGGATGTCGCCCTGCCGGTCCGTGTAGTAGACGTAGAAGAGGCCGCTGCTCGGCGTAGTCGGGCGGGAAGGCGACCGAGAGCAGGCCCTGCTCGCCTTCGAATGAGACCAGGCCGGAGATGTCGAGGAAGGGGCGCCCGAGGCGACGGCCCTTGCGGAGGACCTCGATCTGCCCGCCCTGCTCGACCACGAAGAGGAGCTCGGGAGCGCCGGGGGCGCCGGTGACGTAGACGGGCGTGTCGAAGCTGCCGATCCGCTTCAGCGCGACCCCGCCCTTGCTCGCCGCGGCCGGGGCGGGACGCTCGGTTGCCGTGTCCTGGGGCCCGGGCTCGGCCGTGGTGGGCCCGCCGGAGGCGCCGCACGAGGAGAGCGCGGTCAGGGTGAGTGCGATGGCGACGATGCCGGCGCGGGCGCGGCGTCTCATCCGGAAAAAGTTACTGACGCCCGGTCCTCGGCCTTTTTCGGGCCCGACTGCCCGGCCTGCCCGGACTCGACGACCTCGCCGCAGTCGGTGACTTCGAGTTCGGGGGTGAAGTCGGTGATCTCGACCGCGAAGGTTCCGCCCGCCGCTCACCCCGTCAGCGGTCTCGGCCTTGGCCGCGCCGCTGAGGCCGGCGTCGACTTCGTAGCGCACGGTGAACTTGCCGTCGCTGACCGCGCTCAGCTTCCAGACCGCCGTCGACCTTGTCGCCCTCCTTCAGCGGGCCGAAGTCGAAGGTCTTGTCGTTGGGTGAGGAGGTTCCGGCGTTCGTCGTCGAGCCGATGAGTTTCGGGAAGTCTTCCGCCAGGACCCAGACCGGCCGGTCGGGCTGGGCCAGGCCGGGCTGCGGGTCGTGGATAGCGAAGGGCAGCGAGGAGGTTCGCCCTCCTCGCCGGCGATCGAGATCGTCACCGTCAGCGCCGGGACCGTCCTCTCGCCGGTGTTGCGGACACCGATCGTCATCAGCGAGGTCTGGCCGAGGCGCTGCACGGTCGGGAAGCTCGGCGTCGCGTCACCTCGACGTCGAAGGTGCCCCTCGCTTCGCTCGCTTTCCGAGGAGGACTCGCCGCCGCAGGCCGCCAGCGAGCCGGCCACGGCCACGGCGAGCAATCCCGGTCGCGAAGGCTCGAAGGCGGGAGTACCGGCAATGTCGTGCCGGTCCCCCCCAAAGCGGCCGGAACATACCACGGGGTTTCCCGCGTCCGGCGCCTTCACCACCACCCCGCATGGTTAGCTGGATCTCAACACTCGGCTAACGGTGGGGGCCCTCCCATCCCATAGACTCAGCGTCGACTGGGTGTCGTCGGAAGCGAGCCAGCTCACCGGAGGAGCCATGATCGGAGCCGCGGTCAATAGGAAGGAGCGTTGCTGCCCGCCAAGTCTCTGTTCGAACAGGTGGGGGAAATGATGATCCTCACCGCGCAGACGCTCGTCTCCGCGGTCAAGCCGCCGTACCCCTACGGCGAGGAGTTCATCGGCCAGTTCCTCTTCGCCCTGCAGCTCTGCTGGTTCCCGCTGCTGGTCTCGACCGTCGCCTTCGGCTTCGGCGCTCCCGGCCTGCAGGCGGCCAACTTCCTCTCGCTGTTCGGCGCCCTCGACCGGCTCGGCGGCTTCTTCGTCCTCGCCTCGATCCGCGAGTTCGCGCCCTTCGTGACCGCGGTCGTCGTCGCCGGCGTCGCCGGCACCGCGATCACCGCCGACCTCGGCGCCCGCAAGATCCGCGAGGAGCTCGACGCCCTGCAGGTGCTCGGCGTCGACCCGATCAAGAACCTGGTCGTGCCGCGCTTCCTGGCGCTGATGCTGATCACCGGCCTGCTCGACATCTACGCCCTGGTCTTCGGGATCAGCGGCGGCATCCTCACCGAGATCCTCTACAACCAGCCGCTCGGCGGCTTCTTCGCGACGCTCTTCTCCAACGCCTCGATCACCGACCTCTGGGGCTCGGTGATCAAGTGCACCCTGTTCGGCGCGATCATCGCGGTCGTCTGCTGTTACAAAGGGATGACCGCGTCCGGAGGCGCCGCCGGCGTCGGCCGCGCCGTCAACCAGGCGGTCGTCATCTCCTTCATGGGCGTCTTCGCCTTCAACTACGTCTTCACCCAGACCCTGCTCGCCACCAACCCGGAGCTGCAGACGATCCGATGAACGCCTGGCTCGAGGTCCCGCGCGGCTGGCTCGACTCCTTCGGGGAGATCGCCCGCTTCGGCTGTCGCGTCGCCGGGCTCGTCTACTCGGGCCGCGTCTTCCGCTTCTTCGGCGAGAGCCTGCGCCAGGCCGGCATCCTGATCCTCGGCTCGGCGCTGATCATCTGGGGCCTGGTCTTCATCCTCGGCCTGCAGTGCGGGATCGAGGGCGCCTACCTGCTGCGCGCCCAGGGCGCGCCCGCCTACGCCGGCGTCTTCTCGGCCTGGTGCGACCTGCGCGAGATCATGCCCTACGCCTTCGGCTACATGCTCGCGGCCAAGGTCGGGACCGGGATCGTCGCCGAGCTCGGCGCGATGCGGATCTCCGACGAGATCGACGCGCTCGAGGTGATGGGCGTGCCGCCGGTCACCTTCCTCTGCGCGACCCGCCTGCTCGCCGCCTGGATCGCCTTCCCGTTCATGTACCTGGTCGGGATCGGGATCATGTACCTGGCCAGCTACCTCGCCGTCGTCGAGCAGATCGGCGACGTCTCCTCGGGCGGCTACCTGTTGATCTTCTGGATGTTCCAGAACCCGCCCGACCTGATCTTCAGCCTGATCAAGGGCATGTTGATGGCGACGGCGATCGTGCTGGTCGGCTGCTACTACGGCTACACGGCCTCCGGAGGACCGGTCGGGGTGGGGACCGCGACGGCGAAGTCGATGGTGCTCAACATCGTCTTAGTCCACATCATCGGGATGCTTGGGACCCTGGTCTTCTGGGGGGCCAACCCGAGGGCGCCGATAGGAGGCTGACCAATGTCCGCAGACGAACAGGCCCAGGAAGGCGCCCCGCAGGAGAGCGCCCCCGCGAGCGGCCCGTACGTCAGCGAGGACGGCGCCGTGATGGGCCGCGACTTCGTCATTCCCGGCGTCGATCCCGCCGAGCACGATCCCTACCGCTTCCACACCGGCCGCAAGCGCGACCACGGCGGCGAGGACGCGATCGAGATCATCGACCTGGTCAAGCAGTTCGGCCGCGCCCGCATCCTCAACGGGCTCAACCTCGGCCTGCCCGAGGACCAGGTCTCGATGGTGCTCGGCCCGTCGGGCACCGGCAAGAGCGTGCTGATCAAGCACATCGTCGGCCTGCTCTGCCCGGACTCGGGCGACGTGCTCGTCCACGGCGAGTCGATCCCGAACATGACCGACGACGAGCTCTTCGAGGTGCGCAAAAAGTTCGGCCTGCTGTTCCAGGACGGCGCCCTCTTCGGCTCGATGAACATCTACGACAACACCGCCTTCCCGCTGCGCCAGCACACCGACAAAGGCGAGGAGGAGATCGGCGAGATCGTCAACCGCCGGCTCAAGGAGGTCGGCCTCACCGAGGCCACCTACAAGATGCCGAACGAGCTCTCGGGCGGGATGCGCAAGCGCGCCGGCTTCGCCCGGGCCCTGGTGCTCGAACCGGCGATCGTGATGTTCGACGAGCCCGACTCCGGCCTCGACCCGGTGCGCACGGCGCTGCTCTGCGAGCTGATCCGCGAGGTCCACGCCGAGAACGGCGGCTGCTACCTGGTGATCAGCCACGACCTCGGCACCGCCCGCCGGATCGCCGACTTCATCGCCGTCCTGTGGAGCGGCAAGATCGTCGAGTCGGGCCCGAAAGACGAGCTGTTCGACTCGAAAACGCGTTCGTGGCGCAGTTCCTCAAGGCGGACGTCAGCGGCCCGCTCTCGATGGATTGAGCCGCTCGCCGCCGCCTGGGCCGCCCGCCACGCCCGGGCGGTCCTGGCCGTCGCGGCTGTGCTCGCGGTCGCCGCCGCGGCGCGGGCGACGAGCATCCCGACCGACGCCGGCATCGACACGCTGGTCGACACCGACACCGCCACCTACCGGGCGACCCAGGAGGTGCGCGAGGTCTTCGGCGAAGAACCGGTCGTCGTGCTGGCCGAGGGCGACCTGCAGGAACTGATCCTGACCCGCAACCTCTTCCGGCTGCTGCGGCTGGAGGGCTGCCTCTCGGGCAAGCGTGCCCCACGGGGTGAAGCCGATCCCGGGCCCGTGCACCGAGCTGGCGCGCCTGCGACCCGGTCGAGTTCGTCTCCGGCCCGGGCACCTTCCTCAACGAGGCGGTGGTCCAGATCAGTCGCCAGCTGCGCCGCCTCGCCGCGCGGGTCTCGCCGCAGCAGCTGCGCCAGTTCGCCCTCGAAGTCGCGACCAAATACGGCATCACCAGCGCGCCCAGCCTCGACAACCCCGAATTCGTCGCGACCGTCGTCTTCGACCTGCGGCGCTCCCGAGGCACTCCGAAGGCGCGGCTCGCCTACCTCTTCCCCAACAAGCGCTCGGCCCAGATCATCGTCCGGCTGCGCCCGGACCTGAGCGAGGCCGAGCGCCACCGGGCGATCGAGCTGATCGACGCGGCGGTCCACGACACGACGCCGCGGGTGGCCTGTGGGGAGAACGGCAAAGCGGCCCCCTGCTTTGAGCTCGACCGCGGTAGCTACGTCGTCTCCGGCGTGCCGGTCGTCGTCGACGGGCTCTCGCGCTCGCTGAAGGACGCGCTGCTCGTCCTCTTCGCCGTCGCGCTCGCCGTGATGGCCCTGACCCTGGTCCTCGTCTTCCGCTCCCGCTTCCGCCTGCTGCCGCTGGCGATCGCGCTCGCGGCGGCGGCGCTCACCTTCGGCCTCTTCGGGCTGCTCGGCGGCTCGCTGACGATGGCCTCGATCGCCGTGCTGCCGATCCTGATCGGCCTCGCCGTCGACTACGCGATCCAGTTCCAGGCCCGCTACGACGAGGCCGTGGCGGGCGGCGTCCGCGGCGCCGAGGCGGCTGCCCGCGCCGCCGCCGCCGGCGCCCCGACCATCGGCACGGCGTGCCTCGCCACGGCCGCGGGCTTCCTCGCCCTCCAGCTCTCCCCGATCCCGATGGTCCGGACCTTCGGCCTGCTCCTCGTCGTCGGCGTCGCGATCGCCTTCGTCCTCGCCCTGACCGCCGGCTTCGCCGCACTGACGCTTCGGCGCGAGCCGGAGGGCGGGAACCCGCAGCCGGCGGAGGGGGGCCCTTCTCTCCGCCTCGGCTCGAGCGCGTCCTCGACATGGCGACCACCACCCGCAGCGGGTACTCGGCGTCGGCCTGGCGCTGGCGATCCTCGGCGGCGGCCTCGGCACCCAGATCGAGAGCGTCTCCGACGTCCGGGAGCTCGCGCCCCAGGACATCGGGGCGATCAGCGATCTCAACGAGCTGCAGGACGCGACCGGGGTCTCCGGTCAGCTCGACGTCAGGGTCGAGGCGCCGGACCTCACGGATCCCGCGACATTGCGCTGGATGGCGGCCTTCAAGCAGCGGGTGCTGCGCGAGAACGGCTTCTCGGGGCACAATCCGAGCTGCAAGGACGCGGAGGTCTGCCCCGGGCCGGCGCTCTCGGACTTCCTCGTCGGGGCGGGCGAGTTGCGCCGCGCCGACGTCCGCCAGGCCCTCCGCGCACTGCCCGCCTACGCCCTGCGCAGGGGTCGCGCCGGTCGATCCGGCCACCGGGCTTCCCGGCGGGGTGGCGCTGCTCAGCTTCGGGATCCGGGCGCAGTCGCTCGAGGACCAGCAGGCGCTGATCGACCGCGTCCGCGGCCTGGTCGGCGAGCCGGGCGAGCCCGGCGGGCCACCGCCCGGCGTCAGCGTCGAGCTCGCCGGCCTGCCGGTGATCGCCGCAGCCGCCGCGGCCGACCTCTCCGCCAGCCGCTACTGGCTGACCCTCGCCGGGCTCGCCGCGGTCGCGCTCGTCCTGCTGCTCGTCTACCGCTCGGTCTCGCGTGCCTTCGTCCCGCTCGTCCCCGTCCTGCTGGCGACCGGCTGGGCCTCGCTGGTCCTCTGGCTGAGCGGCATCCCGCTCAACCCGATGTCGGCGGCGCTCGGCGCGCTGACGATCGCGATCGCCACCGAGTTCGGCGTCATCCTCACCGGCCGCTTCCACGAGGAGCGGCGCGGCGGCAGCGGGGTCGCCGAGGCGCTCGGCGCCGCCTACGCCCGCACCGGTGCGGCCGTGCTCGCCTCGGGGCTGACCGCGATCGCCGGCTTCGCGGTGCTGATCGCCAGCGACATGCAGATGCTGCGTGACTTCGGCATCGTCACCGTCATCGACCTCTCGGTCGCGCTGCTCGGGGTGATGGTCGTGCTGCCCGCGGTGCTGGCGTGGAGGGAGGAGCGGTGAGGGACCGCTACTCGATCGTCGTCGGGCTGCTCTTCGCGGCGGTGGTCGTGATCGCCATCCTCAACAACTCCAGCGGCGGGGGCGGCACGCTGGGGCTCGACCGCCAGCGGACCGGATGGCCGCTGCCGGAGTTCGCGGTCCCGGAGGCGACGGGAGAGCTCGAAGGGGACGCCAACGTCGCCCAGGACGATTGCGAGACGTCGCAGCTCCCCTGTCCCGACGACGCCCGGCGGACTCCCGCCTGCCGCCTGCGCACCGCGGGCGCGATCCGCGTCTGCGATCTCTTCGACCGGCCCTCGGTGATCTCTTTCTGGTTCACCAAAGGCGACGACTGCGTCGAGCAGCAGGACGTCGTCGACGAGGTCTTCAGCCGCTACCGTGGGCGTGTGGACTTCCTCTCGCTGGACGTGCGCGACGATCGCGACGACGGTTCGCGACCTCGTGCGGGAGCGAGGCTGGGAGATGCCCGTCGGCTACGACCGCGACGGCGCGGTCGCCGGCCTCTATCGCGTCGGCGGCTGCCCGACCTTCGCCTACGTCTTCCCCGGCGGGACCCTCTTCCGCGCCGGCATCGGCGACCTCGGGCCCGCTGAGCTGGAATCCCGGCTCGACGACCTCCTCCAGGCGAGCCGCGATGCCGAAGCCGGAAGAGGGGCTGAGGTGGAGGGGTCCGAGGCCGGCGCCGGAGCGGGGTGGGAGTCCGCCGCCGAGCAGGGCTGGGTGGCGCCGCAGGTCGCCGCCGAGTTCCCCGGGCTCGGGATCGCCTCGATCGACGTCGACGGATGCCCCGGCAAGAGCCCGGAGGGCGTCCGCCGTCGCCTCCGCGACCTCTCCGATCGCTTCTACGGCTCGCACGCGATCCGCCTGCGCGAACGGCCGATCCCCTGGGCCTACCGGGTCTTCTTCCGCCAGATCGGCCTCGACCCGGACCGCACCCGGACCCCGGTCGAGCAGCTCGCCCTCGAGCGGCTCCACGACGGCGCCTTCAAGAGCCAGGGCCTGCCCGCTGACGCGCTCAACATCGCGACGGTCGAGACCGGCGTCGCCCTGCGCGCCTTCGACGCCGAGCAGGTCGGACGCCTCTGCATCCGCGACACCGCCCCCGGCGAGTCGCTGCCCGAGAGACGCGGGGAGCTGGCCCAGGGGACGCTGGTGATCGCCGACGAGCGCGGGCCGATCGGCCTTCTCTTCGGAGAAGCGACTGATTGGAGCGGAATCGAGAAGGTCTCGCGACGGCTGGCGATCGTCGCCATCCAGGTCAACGGCGTGCCGCAGATCTCCGTCGACGAGGCGCTCAGGATGGCCGCCGGGCTGATCGATCCCCACCCCGGTTCTTAACCGCAGCGTGATCGTAGGACCCGGGCCGTGAACTACAATCGGCCCAGGATCATGCCCGATCTGCTCGTCAGAGACGCCCCTCTCTCGCTCACACTCGAGGGCGACGAGCGGCCCGCGCGTACGGAGCTGCGGCGCCAGATCGCCCGCCTCGAGCGCGAGCTCTCCAGCCTCTTCGCCGACGGCTTCGCGCGGGTCGAGATCGACACCCGGATCGAGGCCCTCAGCCCGCAGCCCGCGGGCGCTCGACCTGGGCGAGCTGGAGCTGGTCCGCGACGACCTTTCGGATCGGGTCGCGGAGGCCCGCAACGCTCTCGCCGAGCGGGCCAGGCTCGACCTCCGCAACCACGACCTGCTCGAGCAGATGCTCGCCCGCCCGGCCGACTACAAGTGGCTGCGGATCACCCGCGAGGAGCTCGGCCTGCACGGCTGCGGCCACTGGCACTCCCGGCCCCGCTACGGGCTGATCGGGATGCTGATGGGCTGGTGGCGGGTGAAGATCTCCTCCGGCTGCCCCTTATGAAGCCGACACCCGGCGACGACAGGCCCCCCGCGCCGTGGGGCTCGTTTCCCCTTGCCGAGCTGACGATCCTCGCCGGCATCGTGCTGCTCGTGATCGGGCTCTTCGGCGGCGGCCCCACCGCCCTCGCGGTCGGCGTCGCCCTCGCCGGCCTCGGTGGGATGGAGGTCGCGATCCGCGAGCACCTCGCCGGCTATCGCTCGCACACGACGCTGCTGGCCGGCTTCGTCTTCGTCGTCGTGGTCGCCCTGCTCTTCTACGCGGCCGGGCTGATCCTCGCCGTCTCCCTGGCGATCGGCGCCGCTGCCTTCCTGCTCACCTTCCTGCTCCTGAGGCGCGTCTTCCAGCGCGCCTCAGGAGGACTCTCCTTCAGCGTCGGCGGCCCGCGCCGCTAGATGGAATCAACCATCTAGACGAGGACGGTCTCGCCGTCGAGCCTGCCCTTGTCGGCGAGCGCGCCGGAGAGCAGCGCCCGCTGCCTGGGGGTCAGCGTGCCGAGCCGCTTGTTCTCGTTGAGGGCGACTCCGACCAGGAACTTGCGGGCCCGGGTCCGGCCCCAGCGGCGCTGGCTGGTGAGCAGCTCGGCGAGGGTCATGCTCTCGGTCTCCCACGGGCACTCACGCACCACCGCGGACGCGTCGACGTCGCCGCGCGCTATCGAGCGCTTCAACTCGGCTCGTGCCAGCCTGACTCGGTTGGCACGCGCCAGGGCCTCCATGTGCTGCGGGGCCTTGACAGGGGATGCGCTCGGAATTGCAGGGGCGATTGAAGCAGCGTCCACTGGGACTCCTCCCTCGGGGGTCGGTAACTGGTTTCGGTAGGTCGGCCGAGGCTCCCTGCCGCGGCTCAGGTCGGTGGAACTGGTCCGGCGCTTCCCTTCCCGGGTCCGCGTCGGCGAGAGGGCAACGTATGCCGGAGGCGCTCAGGCGTCAACCCGCATCGGCGGGTGTCATCCCGGGTCCTTCGCTAAGAGCAACATTTTCGGAGGGCCGCCGATTCGTCCCGTTCCGGACAGGCCCGAAACTACCCCGACCGGGGTAGATCGGGGAAGCCGCCGATGACCCGGGCGATGGTTCCGAGCGCGCCGTCGAGGTGCTCGCGCTCGTGGGTCGCCATCACGCTTGTCCGCAACAGCGCCCCGCCGGGGGGGACCGCGGGGTGGATCGCGACGTTGGTGTAGACGCCGTTGTCGAAGAGCGCCTTCCAGAGCAGCACCGCCTGCCAGTCGTCGCCGACCATCACCGGCACCACCGGTGTGGTGGCGACGGTCCCGTCGGGGAGGGTGCCGGGCTCGACCACCTTCAGCCCGAGCGCCCGCAGGCCCTCGCGCAGGTACTCGGCGTTGGCGAGCAGGGCCTCGAAGAGCGCCGGCCCGTCGGAGCGGATCACCCGCAGCGCCGCGAGCGCCGCGCCGACCGCGGCCGGCACGGCCGAGGCGCTGAAGACGAAGGAGCGGGAGGAGATCCGCAGGTACTCGATCACGTCGGCAGGGCCGGCGATGAACCCGCCGCAGGAGGCGAGGCTCTTGGAGAAGGTCCCCATCCGCAGGTCGACCTCGTCCTCGAGCCCGAACAGCTCGGAGGCGCCGGCGCCGCGCGCGCCGAGGACGCCCGCCCCGTGCGCCTCGTCCACCATCAGGCGGGCGCCGTGGGCCCTGCACAGCTCGACGATCCGCGGCAGGTCGCAGACGTCGCCCTCCATCGAGAAGACGCCGTCGACGACGACGAGGACGCCGCCGCCGTCCTCGGCCGCCCGCTTCAGCATCTTCTCCAGCTTGTCCATCCGGTTGTGCCGGAAGGGGCGCAGCTTGGCCCCGGAGAGGCGGCAGCCGTCGAGGATCGAGGCGTGGTCGCCGGAGTCGCAGATCACCGTGTCGCCGGGCTCGAGGATCGTCCCGATGCAGCCGACGTTCGCCTGGTAGCCGGTCGTGAAGACGATCGCCTCCTCGGTGCCCATCCACTCCGCCAGCTCCCGCTCGAGGTCGATGTGCAGCGGGGTCGTCCCGTTCAGGAGGCGCGACCCGGTGACCCCGGTGCCGTAGGTCTCGAGCGCCTCGCGCGCCGCCTCCTTAACCCGCTCGTCCCCGGTCAGGCCGAGGTAGTTGTTGGACCCGAGCATGATCGTCTCGCGACCCTCCATCTCGACCACCGGGCCCGCCTGCGAGGTGAGCAGGCGGAAGTAGGGGAGGAGGTCGTGCTCCTTCGCAGCTTCCAGCTGCTCGAGACGGTCGTGGCTACGGGCCTTCTCGAAGACGTCCACGGGGGACTTCGCGGTTTCGCCCATGGCCCGGAGTGTAGGTTCCGGCTCCAATGGCGGGCGTGTCGATCCGGGCGGTGAAGAGCAAGCGCGACCTGAAGCGCTTCGTCAAGGTGCCGTTCCGCCTGCACCGGGACAGCGCCCGGTGGGTCGCCCCCCTGATCTTCGAGCGGATGGAGTTCCTCAACCGCGAGAAGAACCCCTACTTCGAGCACGCGGAGGCCGAGTTCCTGCTCGCCGAGCGCGACGGCGAGGCGGTGGGCAGGATCACCGTCCAGATCGACCAGCGCTGGGACGAGTTCCAGGGCGGCAGCGACGCGATGTTCGGCTTCTTCGAGAGCGAGGACGACCCCGAGGTCGCCCGCGCCCTGCTCGACGCGGCGGCGGGCTGGGCCCGGGAGCGGGGCCGCGAGCGCATCCTCGGCCCCATGGACTTCACCACCAACGACGAGATCGGGATCCTGATCGAGGGCTACGAGCGCCGCCCGATGATCCTCGAGCCCTGGCACCCGCCCCATTACAAGGAGCTGATCGAGGGCGAGGGCTTCGGCAAGGCGATGGACGTCCTGATGTGGGAACTGCAGTTCGGCGACCTCAAGGAGGGCAAACGCTTCGACCCCGCGATCCACGCCGCCGCGCAGCGGGCGCTGGAGGAGGAAGGGATCCGCATCCGCAACGTCCGCAAGAGCGACCTCGACGAGGAGTTCCGCAAGCTGATGGAGGTCTACAACGATGCCTGGGGCAGCAACTGGGGGTTCGTCCCGATCACCGACGCCGAGCGCGTCTTCCAGACCAAGAACCTGAAGCCGGTGCTGGCCGAGGAGTGGATGATGGTCGCCGAAAAGGAGGGCGAGGTGATCGGCGGCGCGATCACCCTGCCGGACATCAACCAGGTGCTGGCGAGGATGAACGGGCGGCTGCTGCCCTTCGGCTGGCTGCGCTTCCTGCTCGGCAGGCGGAGGATCGACCAGCTGCGCGTCTTCGCGCTCGGGGTGAAGCACGACTACCGGCACACGGGAGTCGCCGCCGGCCTCTATCTGCGCCACCTGGAGAACGCGGCCGTGCCGGGAGCGATCTCGGGCGGGGAGATGGGCTGGATCCTGGAGACGAACGGGCCGATGAACCGGGCGATGGAGGGCATGGGGGGCAGGGTGGTCAAGCGCTACCGCCTCTACGAGCGCTCGCTCCAGGCGCCGTAAAGCCGCAGCTTCCGGGGTTTACGTAACCCCCGGCGGGTCCCGACACATGCCCTCGCTAGAGTCGAGGGGGTGAGCCAGAAGTTTGACGTCGACGGCGAGGTCCTCGCCGAGGAGGACGCGGAGGCAGGCGCCGAGCGCCCGACCAGGGTCCTCGAGCCCTACCGGGAGCCCTCGCTGCCGGTCCTCTCCGGAGAGGTCCGCACCGCCGCGATCGCCGCGGCCGGCGGAGTGCTGGCCGGCGCCGTCACCGTCGCCGCCGTCAGGGCCGTGAGCGCGGTCGGCTCCCGCGGCCGCTCGCCGCGACGCGGCGCCCGCCGCAAGGGCGAGCGCCCGGCCAACGTCCTCGCCAGCCGCTCCTTCCTTGTCGACGTACACCTCCTCGGTCGCTGAGCGCCGCCTGAGCGCCGTTCCGCTGGAACTGGAGGTCACGCCGCCCTCTCCCTTCCTGCTGCCTCGCCACGGCGGCGAGGACCGGGTGATGACGGTCAGGGACGGCGTCGTCTCGCGGCTGCTGCGGATCGAGGACAGCGCCGTCCTGGTCCGGGCCTGGCAGCCCGACCGGCGCCGGGTGAGGCTGCGGGCGGAGGCGGTCGCGCCCGAGACCGTGGCGGTGCCGCCCCCGGCGATTGCCGGCCTGCGGCCCCCGGGCCCCGCGCAGCTGCGGACGGCGACGGAGCGGATGCGCTTCGCGCTCGGCGTCGACGACGACCTCACCGAGTTCTACCGGCGCTTCCGCCGCGACCCGCTGATCGGCCCGCTGATCCGGCGCCGCCCCCACCTTCGCCCCCGCCGCCGGCCCTGGCCCTGGGAGGCGCTCGCCTGGGCGGTCGTCAAGCAGCTGATCGAGACCGGCAGGGCGGCGCTGATCCAGCGCCGGATCGTCGGCCGCTGGGGCACCCGCCTGGAGGGTGGTCGCGAGCGGCTCCGCGACGTTCCGGACGCGGCCCTCATCGCCGGGCGCGCGCCGGCCGAACTGGAGGCGCTCGGCCTCTCCCCGAAACGCTCGGTCGCGCTCTCCGCGGTCGCCCGCCAGATCGCCCTCGGCCGCGTCCTCCCGGACGAGGCGGCCGGCGACCGGCGGCTCCTGGCGATTCCCGAGGTCGGGCCCTGGACCGTGCAGTGCCTCGGGTTCTTCGGCCGCGGCGAATTCGACTCGCTGCCGGCGGGGGACCTGATCTACCTGAAGCAGGTCGGCCGGCTGGCCGGATTGGGGCGCCGCGCGACGGTCGGGGAGGTCGAGGAGTTCTACGCTCCGTACGCGCCTTTCCGCGGCCTCGCCGGCGCCTGGAGCATCCCTCTGTAAAGAGTCGCCCGAATCCGTCGATAGAAGGGCATGCATCGCGTGCGTGAAGAGGGGTGGCCCGAGGAGCAGGTCGCGGAGTTCCTCGGCCAGCTCTCCTCGGCGGGGCGGGACTACCGCCGGCTCGTCGAGCGCCTCCCCGCGATCATCTACACCGCCGAGATGGGCGAGCACGGCCGCTGGCGCTACGTCAGCCCCCAGGTCGAGGAGATTCTCGGCTACAGCCCCCAGGAGTGGATGGCCGACCCGGGGCTCTGGGCGCGGCTGCTGCACCCCGACGACCGCGAGCGGGCGCTCGAGCAGGAGACCCGCAAGACCCTGGAGGAACGCAACCCCCCGCCCGTCGACTATCGGATGGTGACCCGCGACGGCGAGATCGTCTGGATCCTGGACGAGGCGGTGCTCGAGGCCGACGAGATGGGGGACCCGATCTGGCACGGCGTGCTCTACGACATAACGGAGCGCAAAATGGCCGAGCAGGAGCTGCAGCGCGCGGCGGCCCAGCAGGCGACGGTCGCCCGGCTCGGCGAACGGGCGCTGCGCGACGGCGACTCCGAGGCGCTGATGGAGGAGGCGATCTCCCTGATGACGGACGTCGACGGCGTCGACGATGCCTGCATCTGGGAGCTGGGGCGGGACAAGCGGCGCCTGCAACTGCACAGTGGCCTCGAGGGCCAGGTGGCCGGCGGCAAGCGCGCCTCGGCCGCCCGCGACTCCCATGTCGGCGCCGCGATCGAGTCCGGGCTGCACGTGATCGTCGACGACTGGTCGAACGAGCAGCGCTTCTCGATGCCCCCGGCGCTGCGCGTCCTCGGGGTCCGCAGCAGCCTCGCGGTCGTGATCGCAGGCAAACAGGACCCCTTCGGGGTGCTCGACGTGCACTCGACCCAACCGGGCCGCTTCACCCCGCCCGACGTTCACTTCGTCCAGGCCTCGGCGAACGTGCTCGCCGACGCGATCGAGCGCGACGTCGCCGACCAGGCTCTGCGCCACCGGGTCCTGCACGACTCGCTCACCGGACTTCCCAACCGCCACAGCTTCGGCAACTCGCTCGCCGACGCGCTGACCCGCGCGACGGTCTCGGGCACCCCGGTCGGCATCCTCTTTCTCGACCTCGACCACTTCAAGCTGATCAACGACAGCCTCGGTCACCACGCCGGCGACGAGCTCCTGCGCGCGGTCGCCCCACGGCTGCGCGCCCACCTGCGCCCCGGGGACATCGTCGCCCGCTTCGGCGGCGACGAGTTCGGGATCCTCGTCGACCGCCTCGCCGACGACGAGGAGGCGATCGTGATCGCCGACCGGGTCGCCTCCGCCTTCGCCGACCCCTATCTGCTCGGCGGCGCCGAGCACTACATCACCGCCAGCCTCGGGATCGCCGTCGCCCGTCCCTCGACCGCCGAGCCCGCCGACCCCGACATGCTGATCCGCGACGCCGACGCGGCGATGTACCGGGCCAAGGAGCGGGGGCGGGCGCGGGTCGAGCTCTTCGACGCAGAGATGCGGGCGCGGGCGCTGCGCCGGCTCGAGCTGGAGCGGGAGCTGCGCCAGGGGCTCAAGCGGTCCGAGCTCAGCCTCAACTACCAGCCCGTGGTCGCCATCGCCAGCGGCGAGATCACGGGGCTCGAGGCGCTGGTCCGCTGGGACCACCCCGGGCGCGGGCGGCTCGATCCGAGCGAGTTCATCTCGGTCGCCGAGGAGAGCGGCCTGATCGAGCCGATCGGTCACTGGGTCCAGGAGAACGCCTGCCGCCAGATCATCGAGTGGCACAGGCAGCGCCCCGACGAGCGCCCGCTCGACCTCTCGGTCAACCTCTCCGCCCGCCAGGTCTGCCGCCGCGACTTCGCGGGCTCGGTCGCCGAGGTGCTCGCCCGGACCGGGCTCGACCCCATCCACCTGCGGTTCGAGATCACCGAGAGCGTGCTGGTCGAGGAGTCGGCGAACGCGACCGCGACCCTGGAGGCGCTCAGCGAGCTCGGCGCGCGGCTCATCCTCGACGACTTCGGAACCGGGTACTCCTCGCTCGCCTACCTGAACCGCTTCCCGCTCGACGCGATCAAGATCGACCGCTCCTTCGTCGACGCGCTCGGCGTCGAGCAGGAGCCGACCGCGATCGTCGAGGCGATCATCGGCATGGCGCGCGCCCTCTCCCTGGACGTGATCGCCGAGGGTGTCGAAAACGAGGCGCAGCTTTCGGAGCTGCGCCGCCTCGGCTGCGACTACGCCCAGGGCCACCTCTTCTCCAGGGCGCTGCCGGCGGAGAAGATCTCCCGCCTCCTCGAGGAGGGCTTCCCCCGCTACTCGGGGATCGTGCCGGGCAAGTAGTCGTTGCTGAGCACCTGCGAGGGCGCCGGCGCCGTCGCGATCTGCCCGTTCTCCTGCATCCAGGCGATGAACGCCGCCCAGGCCTGTTCGTCCATGGACATCGTGCGGCTGAGCAGCGGCAGGGTGGCCGCGACCTCGGCCCGGGTCAGCTTCGGGTCGAGGCTCGGGTTCGCCTCGAGCAGCGCCTCGACCGTCGCGTTCGGGCTTTTCACCGCCGCCGCGGTGCCGCGGGAGAGGGCCGCGAGGAAGAGGCGCACCGCCTCGGGGTCGTCCTCGAGCCGTTCGCCCTGCGCGACCAGGACCAGCTCGTCGTAGGTGGGCACCCCGAGCTCGTCGACCGGGGTCACGACCGGGGCTTTCCCGCGCAGCTTCAGGTCCACGCCCTCGACGTTGCGGAACCCGCCGAGCATCGCGTCCGCCTTGCCGCTGAGCACCGCCGGCAGCAGGCCGAAGCCGACGTTGACGGTCTTGACGTCGTTCGGGGTCAGGTTCGCCCGCGCGAGGATCGTCTCCAGGTAGGCGTCCTGGTAGGGGATCCCGGCGGTCGCGATCGTCTTCCCGCGCAGGTCGCCGATGCCGCCGATGCCGGATTTGGCGAGCCAGATCATCGAGGTCAGGGGGCTGTCGACGATCGCGCCGACCGCCTGCACGTCGAGGCCCTGCTCGTCGGCGAGCAGCACCTCGGGCTCGTAGGAGATGGCCAGGTCGGTGCGACCGGCCGCCACGAGTTTGATCGGCAGCGAGGGGTCGGCCGGTTCCTGGATCGAGACGTCGAGCCCGGCGTCGCGGAAGTAGCCGAGCTTCTGTGCCATGTAGATGCCGGCGTGGTCGGGGTTGGGGTAGAAGTCGAGCGTCAGGTCGAAGGGCGTCAGCTCTGCCCCGCCGCCGCTGGTGTCCTCGCTCTTCTCGCCGCAGGCGGCAAGGCCGAGCGCGAGCGCGAGGACGAGGGTTGCCAGGAGCACGGGGGTTCGCCGGATTCTCATGGCCTGCTTTCTATCGCCAATCGACCACTCGACGCTCGGCGAGTGCGACGAGTCCGTAGAGCGCGATCGTCATCGTCGCCAGGACGAGGACAGCGGCGAAGACGCGCGCGGCCTCCAGCTGGGCGTTGTCGACGAGGATCAGGTGGCCGAGGCCGGAGTCCGCTCCGACCCACTCGGCGAAGACCGCGGCGATCGCCGCGACCGCGACCGCGATCCTGATGCCGCTGAAGACGTAGGGGAGGGCGCTCGGCGCCTCGACCCTGCGCAGGATCTGCCAGCGCGAGGCGTCGAGCGTCCGCATCATCTTCGTTGCGTCCGGGTCCACCGAGCGCAGGCCGTCGAGCGTGTTGACGGTGATCGGGAAGAAGCAGATCAGGCCGATGATCCAGAGCTTCGGGCCGTAGCCGAAGCCGAACCAGACGACGAGGATCGGCGCGATCGCGACTATCGGGATCGTCTGCGAGGCGACGATCAGCGGGTAGAGGGCCATGCGCAGCGTCTCGGACAGGTGCATGGCGAGCGCGAAGCCGAGGCCGGCGACGATCGCGCAGCCGAGGCCGAGCAGCATCTCCTTGAGAGTCACCCAGGCGTTTTCGGCGAGCAGCGAGCGGCTCTCCCAGAGCGCCTCGCCGATTTCCGAGGGGGAGGGGACGAGGAAGTCTTCGAGCTTCAGGGCGTCGGCGATCGCGCCGCTGCTGGCCGCCACCTGCCAGGCGCCGACGAGGCCGGCGAGCAGGAGGGCGGGGAGGAGCCAGCGCTTCATCGGGCGCCGCTCCGCAGCGAGTGCATCGCGCGCTCGCGGGCGGCGATGAAGGCGGGGTCGGTGACGGCCGCGTCGCGATCGGGCGCCCGCGGGGCCGGCGCCTCGAGCGTCTCGGCGATCACGGCCGGGCGCTCGCTGAGCACGACGACCCGGTCGGAGAGATAGAGCGCCTCCTCGACGTCGTGGGTGACGAGCACGACGGTGCGGGGGTCGGCCCGCAGCGCCGCGGCCAGCCAGCTCTGCATCTCCGCCCGCGTGATCGCGTCGAGCGAGGCGAACGGCTCGTCGAGGGTGAGGACCGGCTTGCCGGAGAGCAGGGTGCGCAGGAAGGCGACCCGTTGTCGCATCCCGCCGGAGAGCTGCTTCGGCCGGGCCTGCTCGAACCCGGCCAGGCCGAAGCGCTCGAACGGCTCCGCGCTGCGGCGCCGGGCCTCCGCCCTGCCGACACCCTGGTTGCGCAGGGCGAGGCCGGCGTTGTCGATCGCGGGCAGCCAGGGCAGCAGCAGGTCGCGCTGCGGCATGAAGGCGCAGCGGGCGAGTCGCTCGCGCGCGGCCGTCGCGCCGCCGACCGCGATCGACCCGGCGCCGGGGTCGCGCAGGCCGCAGACCAGCTCGAGCAGCGTCGACTTGCCGCAGCCGGATGGGCCGACCAGCCCCAGCACGCCGTGGGCGGGCACCTCGAGGTCGATGCCGGCGATCGTTTCCAGGGGCCCGTGGGAGTGCCGCAAGCCGCGTGCCGAGAGCGCGGCGGAGTCGTGGTTTCCGATGGGCACCTTGGTATCCTGCCGCACTCCGCGCTCCTGACCTAAAAGGTCAGGAAAGTCGATAAGCAGTGTGCGCGGCAATTCGATGGACCCGGCAATCGTAATTTTCGGCTTCGGAATCGGAGCAATGGTCGGCATGACCGGCATGGGCGGCGGCACGCTGATGACGCCACTGCTGATCCTGCTCTTCGGCGTCAAGCCGGTCACCGCGATCGGCACGGACATCTTCTACGCCGCCGTCACCAAGACGGTCGGCGGCTGGCGGCATCTGAAGATGGGCACCGTGAACATGGGCCTCGCGCTCTGGCTCGCGGCGGGGAGCGTCCCCGCCTCGATCGCCGGGGTCTGGGCGATCTCGATCCTGCAGGGCATGATCGGCGAAGCCCGCCTCGAAGAGGTCGTCTACGCGTTGCTCGGCGGCACCCTGCTGATGGTCGGGATCATCACCCTGGCCCGAGCGCTGATCCTCAGCAAGCTGATCGAAGAGCGCGACGACTTCGAGATCAAGCACCGCCACAAAGTCGCCGCGGTCGGGATCGGCATCGCCACCGGCTTCATCATCGGCATCACCTCGGCCGGCTCGGGAACGGTGATCGCGATCCTCCTGATCGCCGTCTTCCGGCTGACGCCGAAGAAGGTGGTCGGAACCGATGTCTTCCACGCGGCGATCCTGCTCTGGGCCGCGGGCCTCGCCCACTGGGTCAGCGGCAACGTCGACTTCATCCTCGCCGGAAACATCCTGCTCGGCTCGGTCCCGGGCGTGATCTTCGGCTCCCACTTCGCCGCGCGGGCGCCGACCGGCTTCCTGCGCACCGCGCTTGGCGTCGTCCTCATCGCCTCGGGGCTCGTCACCGTGCAGAAGGGCGACCCGGTGATCTGGCCGGTTGCCGCCGCCGTCGCCGGAATCGGGCTCGCGCTGCTGATCTGGTTCCCGCGCTGGTGGAACGAGCGGCGTGCCCAGCGGGAAGCGTTGGAGGCGAAAGCGGCAGCGCGCGACCGCTCCGACGATTTGACGCCCGAGACGATCGGCTGACTGATTAACTAGCTGCATGCGCGTCTCCGCGAAGGCCGACTACGCCGTGCGAGCGGCGGCCGAGCTGGCGGCGGCCGGCGAAGGCCCCGTCAAGGGCGAGCGGCTCGCCGACGCACAGGACATCCCGCTCCAGTTCCTCGAGCACATCCTGCTGGAGCTCAAGCACGCGGGGATCGTCCGCGCCAGGCGCGGCGCCAAGGGCGGCTACTGGCTCGCCCGGCCCGCCGACGAGGTCACGATCGCCGACATCGTCCGCTCCGTCGAGGGCCCGATCGCCCACGTCCAGTCCTCGCCGCCGGAGTCGATCGAGTACCGCGGCAACGCCGAGCACCTGCAGGAAGTCTGGATCGCCGTGCGCGCCAGCCTGCGCGCCGTGCTCGAGGAGGTGACCCTCGCCGACCTCGTCGCCGGCGAGCTGCCCTCCTCGGTCAAGGACCTGGTCGGGGCGCCGGGCGCCTGGGCCACGCGCTAGGCGCGCGGATCAGGGCTTGGTTCGGTGCATTGCGCGCGCCACAGGTGAGATTGGGATCGGGACGATGAGCCGGTGTTCGTCGTCCTCCAGGTCGGAACCCTTACCGGCGCACTTGAGCTTGTCGCCACCTCCATAGGCGCGGGAATCCTCATCGGCGGATTTGCCGGTGCGAGCGCGGGGATGGTCAACGGCTGGTCGCGCAAGGTGGTCGAGGGCGGCTCGCTGAGAGATGGATTCTATGGCGGGCTGGGCGGTCTACTACTCCTAATTGCAGACAGTTGTCTGAGGTAAGCTGAGTGCGAATGGGTCCGAGGAACATCTATCTGTCGCTGATCGCGATGATGGCGATCCTCTTGCCGGGCATACTCGTCTTCCAGGGTTCGGACGCTGGAACCCAGGCAGTTGGAATCGCGGCGTTCGGCGGCGGCCTGGCAGTTCTCCATGTTCTCGACGCCCGTCAGCGTCGCCGCGAAGGCAGGGGGTAGCTCGGCTCTTAGTCCGGACCGGTGGCCGGGTCCCACGGGCGCTCCATCCAGTAGTGACAGGCCCAGCCCGGCACCGCGTTCCCCCACGGGTCGCGGGCCTCGCCGTGGGAGAAGAGGCTGAGCCCGCAGTTGCGCGACCCGATGTTCCAGATCCCCGCCGCGGCCGGCGCGACGAACCTCTCGCCGAGCAGCGAGTGGAAGAGGAAGAAGCGGACGAAGATCCCGTGGGTGACGACCAGCCAGCGCTCCTCCGGCGCGCTCTCCAGCGCGGCCTTCAACTTCTTCACCCTGGCCAGGGCGTCCTCGAAGGTCTCGCCGACCTCGAGCTCGTGGACGTAGGGGAGGACCGTCGGCTCCAGGCCGGTCGCCGTCGCCACGCCCTCGGCCGTTTCCCCGGCGCGGCGGGTGTGGCTGCACAGCAGGCGCGTCGCACCGTGCTCCAGCAGGCCCTCGCCCGCCGCGCGGGCCTGCGCGAGGCCGGTCTCGGTGAGCCGGTCGCCCGCCTCGTCGTCGAGCATCTCGTCGCCGGTGTGGGCGTTGCCGACCGACTCGCCGTGGCGGAGGAGGAGGACCCGGGTCATTCCCCGGTGGGGACGCCGCCGGCGACGACGTTGACGAAGTTCTCCAGATGGCGGGTCGTCCAGCACTCGAAGGCGCCGTCGCAGTAGGGCTCGTAGGCGGACATCACCGAGTCGCCGTAGTTCCAGTAGAGCTTCGGCTCGGGGTTGAGCCAGAAGAGGCGGCCGGCCCGCTCCGAGAGCCGGCCAAAGACCTCGGCGTGGGGCTCGCGGCCGTTGGTGCGCGCGTCGCCGAGGACGATCACGGTCGAGCGCGGGTCGAGCTCGTCGGAGAGCTCGGCCAGCAGCTCGAGCCAGACGCGGCCGTAGTCGGTGTAGCCGGAGACGTCGGCGACGCCGCCCTCGGAGGAGATCCGCTCGGCGATCACCCGGAAGTCGCGCTCGTGCTCGAAGACGTCGGTCACCTCGGAGATCCGCTCGATGAAGACGAAGCTGCGCAGTTTTCGGAAGGAGTCGTGGAGAGCATGGAGGACCGAGAGGAAGAAGACGCTGGCCGAGGTGACCGAGGTCGAGACGTCGCAGAGCACGTAGATCTCCGGCCGGCGCGGGCGCTTGGGCCGGTACTTGAGGCGCAGCGGCACGCCCCCGGTCTCCAGCGAGGCCCGCATCGTGCGACGCACGTCGACGTGCCGGGCCTGTTTGCGTCCGCGCTGCTCGTGGCCGAGGGTCGCCAGCCGGCGCTTCATCTGGGAGACGGCGCGGTGCACGGCGGCGAGGTCCTGGGTCGGGCTGCTCGGCAGGGCGCGGTCGAGGTCGGCGAGGGGGCGGGAGGGCGGCAGGGTCGAGGTGCGCTCGATCAGGTCGCGCTCCAGCTCCCGGCGCAGGTGGCGCTCGAAGCGGTTGAGCTGGTCGCGGTCGATCGGCGGCAGCTCGGCGGAGCCGTCCAGGGCCGGCGGCTGCGGCCCGGCCGATAGCCCGAGGGTGCGGCGGATCCGCTGCACGTCGACGCCGACCACCCCGGAGCCCTCCCCCTGGCGCCCGAACGCGGCGATCGCGAGCCGGGCGAGGTCGCGCATCTCACCGTCGTCGCCCTCGATGATCGCCTGGCGGATCTGTTCGCGCAGCTCGTCGATGTCGAGCCGGTCGCCGCCCTCGTGCCGCCTGCCCTCCTCGCCGATGCCGCGCTCGATCGCCTCGCCCTCGGCGGCGCGGAAGAACCAGCGATCGAAGAGCAGCTCGAACAGCCTGCGGTCCTCCTGCGACTTGGCGACGGTCGCCGCCAGCGCCTCGCGGAAGTCGTCCTGCGAGGTCCAGGGGACCTGTTCCAGCGCGGAGAAGGCGTCGAGGATCTCCGAGGTCCCGACCGCGATCCCCTCGCTGCGCAGCTCCTCGCAGAAGCCGAGCAGCTTCGGCGCCAGCCCCGGCGGGCCGGTGTCAGGCGTTGGGCCGTAGGGGGTCGGCAAGCTTCACCCCGACTCGCTCCGCGACCAGGTCGATGTCGGTGCGGTGCTTGACCAGGATCGACATCGACTGGTCGAACGTAGCTTTGTCAATGTCGTCACTGCCCATCAGGAGGAGGGTGCGGGCCCAGTCGATCGACTCGGCGATCGAGGGGGGCTTCTTGAGGTCGAGGTCGCGGACCATGCGCACGACCTCGACGAGGCGTTTCGTGAGGGCCTCTGAGAGCTCCGGGGCGTGGAGCTGGACGATCTCCATCTCGCGCTCCAGGTCCGGGTAGTCGAGCCAGAGGTAGAGGCAGCGGCGCTTCAGGGCCTCGGTCAGCTCGCGCGAGTTGTTCGAGGTGAGGATGACGATCGGCATCGTCGTCGCCGAGATCTGGCCGAGCTCGGGGATCGTGATCTGGAAGTCGGAGAGCAGCTCGAGCAGCATCGCCTCGAACTCCTGGTCGGTCTTGTCGATCTCGTCGATCAGGAGGACGACGGGCTCGGGGCTGGCGATCGCCTGCATCAGGGGCCGCTCGAGTAGGAACTCCTCGCTGAAGATGTCGCCGTGGACGTCGTCCCAGCCGTGCTCGGTGCCGCCGGCCTGGATCCTCAGCAGCTGCTTGCGGTAGTTCCACTCATACAGGGCCTTGGCCTCGTCGAGCCCCTCGTAGCACTGGAGGCGGATCAGCTCGCGGCCGCTGGAGCGCGAGAGAGCCTTGGCCAGCTCGGTCTTGCCGACCCCCGCCGGGCCCTCGACCAGGACCGGCTTGCCGAGCCGCTGGGCGAGGAAGGAGACGAGCGCGGCGGGCTCGTCGGCGAGGTAGCGGGCCTCGGCCAGCGCCTTCTTGGTGTCGGCGACGGACGCGGGCTGGGCGGGGTCGGGCATTGGGGAAGGATAATCCGCACCGTGCTCGACCTACTTCCGCCCACGGCCGGCCTCCTCCCGCGCACCATCGGCCCCTACATGGCGATGATGTTCGCGGGCTTCGCGATCGGCATCCTCGGCCACATGAGCCGCGCTCGCTGGCTGGTGGCGATCGGGGTGATCCTCATCTTCCTGGGAGCTTTTCTCTTCCCGCTCGCCCTCAACCTGACCTCCGATCCGCCGCCGCGGATCGAAAGTTCTGAATAGGCCGTTACTATCGACCGCTCGATTCCCAGACCCTCCAGGAGGATTCCGCTTTGAGCCGACTTCGCATCGCCCTTCTCTTCGCCGCGCTCGCGGGGCTGGCCACCGTATTCGCCGCCTGCGGCAGCGACGATGGTGGTGGAAACTCCGACGCGGACCCGCAGACGGTCCTCGAGGGCTCGACCTTCGAGGGGATCGACAGCGCCGACGTCGACCTCTCGCTCGGCATCGACGTCAGCGGCGAGGACGGGGGCAGCGTCGACGTCAGCCTCTCCGGCCCGTTCCGGAGCCTCGGCAAGAACGAGCTTCCGGAACTCGACCTGAGCGCCGAGGCCACGGGCTCGGTCGGTGGCGAAGACGTCGACTTCGACGCGAGCATCGTGCTGCTCCCGAACAAAGCGTTCGTCGGCTACGACGGGACCGACTACGAAGTCGACGCGACGACCTTCAGCTTCATCGAATCGGCGCTCGAACAGGCGCAGCGCGAAAGCGGCGCCCAGGGCGGGACCGCCGGAGCGACCGCCTGCCAGAAAGCGGTGGCCGCCGAACTGAGCGCGGAGGACTTCGTCGACAACCTCACCAACGAGGGGTCCGCCGACGTCGGCGGGGCCGAGACGACCAAAGTCAGCGGCGACCTCAACGTCGCCGGGGCGCTCGAATCGATCACGAAGCTGACCGAAATCCCCGCCTGCAGCTCGCAGCTGGAGGCCGCGGGCCCGCTGCCGCTCAACGAACTCGAAGAGGCGCAGGGCGAAATCGAAAAAGCGCTGAAATCGGCGAGCGCCGAGGTCTACGTCGGCGAGGACAAGATCATCCGCCGCGTCGCCGCCGAGCTCACGGTCGAGCCGGAGGGCTCCGACGAATCGGTCGATATCGCCTTCGACCTCAGCTTCAACGGGGTGAACGAGGAGCACGAGATCTCCGCCCCCGACGACGCGCAGCCGCTCACCGCGCTCTTCCAGAAGCTCGGCGTCAACCCGCTCGAGCTGCTCCAGGGCGTCCAGGGTGGCGAAGGCCTCGGAGGCCTGCTGGAAGGGCTCGAAGGCTCGACCGGGGCCGAACTGCCGGGGCTCGAAGGCTCGAGCGGCGGCGGTGGCAGCCAGAGCGAATACCTGGAATGCATCCAGGCCGCCACGACGCCGGTGGACCTCCAGAACTGCACCAAGAAGCTCCAGTAGCACGGCCATGGAGGGCGGCGGAACGCCAAGGCTGAACGCCGCCTTCCTGCGCAGCCCGCACGGCTGGCCCTACATGCTCGTGCCGCTGATCCCGGCGGCGCTGGCGCTCGAGCTGATGCACGCCGAGGCCGGCCTGGTCTTCGCCGCGGCGGCGCTCGGGATCATCCCCACCGCGGCCCTGATGGGGCGGGCGACGGAGGAGCTCGCCGCCCGCTCCGGCCCGGGCATCGGTGGCCTGCTCAACGTCACCTTCGGCAACGCGCCGGAGCTGATCATCGCCGGCTTTGCCCTCTCCCAGGGCCTGCACGAGGTGGTCAAGGCCTCGATCGTCGGCTCGATCCTCGGCAACATCCTGCTCGTGCTCGGCGCCGCGATGTTCGCCGGCGGGCTGCGGCGCGACAAGCAGACCTTCAGCAGGACGGCCGCCAGCGTCCAGACCTCGATGCTGCTGCTGGCGGCGGCGGCGCTGCTGATGCCGGCGATCTTCGAGCTGGTCGAGGGCCAGGGCCTGCCGGGCCCCGGCGCCGAGCTCATCAACTACGGCTCGACGGTCGAGCACCTCTCGCTCGCCGTCGCGATCGTCCTGATCGCCACCTACGTCGCCGGCCTGATCTTCTCGCTCAAGACCCACCGGGCGATCTTCAACCCCCACTACGAGGAGGAGGAGGGCGACACCTGGGGCTGGTCGGTGCGCAGATCGATGATCGCGCTCGGCGTCGCCGGGCTTCTGGTCGGCCTCATGTCCGAGGTCCTGGTCGGCTCGATCGGCGAGGCCTCCGAGGCGGTCGGCCTCTCCGAGTTCTTCATCGGCGCGATCGTCGTCGCGATCGTCGGCAACGCCGCCGAGCACTGGGTCGCCGTCCTCGTCGCGATGAAAAACAAGATGGACCTCGCGGTCAACATCTCAATCGGGTCGAGCGCGCAGATCGCGCTGTTCGTCGCCCCGGTTCTGGTGATCGCATCGTTCTTCATGGGCCCCCACCCGATGGCGCTGGTCTTCAACGGGTTCGAGCTCGGCGCGATCCTGGTCGCGATCCTGATCGCGAACTACGTCGCGCAGGACGGCGAGTCCAACTGGTTCGAGGGCGTGCAGCTGCTGGCGCTCTACGTGGTCTTCGGGCTCGCCTTCTTCTACGCCTGATGGAAGCCTTTCTCCTCGTAGTCAGCTTCGCCGTCATCCTCGCCGGGGCGCTGCTCTTCACCAACGCGGTCGAGTGGCTCGGCCACCGGCTCCAGCTAGGGGAGGGGGCCGTCGGCAGCCTGCTGGCCGCGGTCGGGACCGCGATGCCGGAGACGCTGATCTCGATCGTCGCGCTGATCGGGGCCAAGGAGGGGGCCGACGACGTCGCGATCGGCGCGATCGTCGGCGCCCCGTTCCTGCTCGCCACGCTGGCGATGGGCCTGGTCGGCCTCTTCGCCTACCTCTACCGTCACAAGAGAGAGCAGGGACTGTCGCTGCGCGTGCATCGCCCAACCCTGGAGCGCGACCTGCTCTTCTTCCTCGGCTTCTTCTCGCTGGCGCTGATCCTGGCCTGGGGAGCGCCGCCGGCGCTGAGGATCACGGTCGGGGTCCTGTGTTTGCTCGCCTACCCGCTCTACATCGCCCGCACCCTGCGCGGCTCCGGCGCGGTGCAGGACGAGGACACCCTCTCCCCGCTGATCTTCGAGCGCCGCTCCGAGCGCAGGGAAGACCCCGGCCTGGGGTTCTGCATCGTCCAGCTTCTTGCCGGACTCGGGGCGATGGTCGGCGGCGCCCACCTCTTCGTCGAGGAGCTGCTCCACATCGCCGACAGCCTTGGGGTCGAGGCCGTCGTCCTGGCCCTGATCCTCGCCCCCCTGGCGACCGAGCTCCCGGAGAAGGTCAACAGCTTCTTCTGGGTGCGCGAAGGGAAGGACTCGCTGGCGCTCGGCAACATCAGCGGCGCGATGGTGTTCCAGTCGATGATCCCGGTCGGGATCGGCCTCATCTTCACCGACTGGGCGCTGAGCGGCAACGCCGCCCTCTCCGTCGCCCTCGGCCTCGCCGGCGGCGTCCTCGCCTACGCGACCCTGCACCGCGGCAACCGCTTCACCCTGCCCTCCGTGATCGTCTGGTTCGTCCTCTACGCAACCTTCATCGCCGTCGTGGCTCTGGGCGCCTAGAGACCTTTCCGGCAGGGCTGGAACGTCTTGTACTTTTTCGCCGCCACGCAACTCGGACGGCCCTCATCCGATCTCGAAAAAGTTAAGTGGAAGCCCTGCCGGAAAGGTCTCCAAGGGCCTTGAGCACGACGGCGTCGTGCTTTTTCGGCTGCACCTTGGGGAGGGCTCGGGCGACCTTGCCGTCGGCGTCGATGACGAAGGTCGAGCGCAGGATTCCCATGTACTTCCTGCCGTACATCGACTTCTCGCCCCAGGCGCCGTAGGCCTCGGCCACCGCGTGGTCGGGGTCGGCGAGCAGGGTGAAGCCGAGGTCGTATTTGCCGGCGAACTTCTTCAGGTCCTCCGGTTCGTCTGGGGAGACCCCGATGACGCGGGCGCCGGCCGCCTCGTAGTCGGTCTCGCGGTCGCGCACGCCGCAGGCCTGGGTCGTGCAGCCAGGCGTGTCGGCGCGCGGGTAGAAGTAGAGGACGACCGTCTGGCCGCGCAGGTCGGCGAGCGAGACCCGCCCGCCGTCCTGGTCGAGGAGCGTGAAGTCGGGGGCGTCCTGCCCCTCGGAAACGGGCACTAGTCCTCGGGCGGGGGCTCCTGGCCGTTCCCGTCCGCGTCCACGTCGACCTCGGGGACACCCAGCGGGGGCTCGGGCTCGACCACGGGGTCGGGGTCGGGGATCGCGACGGGGACGCCGGGGTGGTGGTGGGCCTGGAAGGTCTCCAGCAGCTGGTCGCGGCGGTCCTCGTCGACGGGGACCTCCTCGGAGATCCTCACCCAATCTGCCCCCTCGAAGTCCTCCATGTTGAAGACCTCCTGGTCGAGCGAGGTCGAGTCGTCGACGATGACGACGACCTCGGTCTGGGGGTTGAAGTAGGTCCCAGGCTGCATCAGCAGGTCGTCGACCTCGTACACGTTGTCCTCCGCGGCGCGTGCCATCGCTCGATCCTACGCAAACTCATCGAGCTGGCGCGCCACCTCGGCCTCGACGTCCAGGGCGGCCTCGCCGCGGCGCAGCCGCCGTTCGTTGCGGGCGATGACCAGGCGGCGGACCTCGTCGCGCAGCTCGGCATCGACCTCGACCGGCCCGGGGGCCGGCTCGAGCAGCCGTTTCATCTCCGCCTCGACGTCGATCGGGGCCCCGCCGCTCTGGGCGCGGCGGTAGGCCTTCGCCTCGAGCATCTGGCGCGCCTCGGCGGCCTGCAGCGCGCGGTCGACCTTCATGCCCTCCTGCTTCGGCGGCGGCTCCTGCTCGATCGCGAATGCCCCCTTGCCGACCTTCTTCCAGGCGGCACCCGAGCGGGCGAACGCGACCGCCGCGACCGGCAGCACGGCGAGGGTGATCAGGACGAGCACGGTGCCGTTGTCGATCGCCATGGGAAAAGAGTAATCCGGTACTCTCCCTTGTCCGTTGACTGACAAGTCAATCGGCCCTCCATATCCCCCCGAAAAGGAGCTTCGAGCAGTGGTTGACTTCACCCTGACCGATGAGCAGAAGGATCTGCGCGAGCTGGCGCACAACTTCGCGGAGAAAGAGATGCGCAAGGTCGCCTGGGAGCTCGACAAAGACGGCGGCTGGCCGCAGGAGATCGTCGAGAAGGCCTGGGAGGTCGGGTTGATGAACACCCACATCCCGGAGGCCTACGGCGGGCCCGGCCTGGACTACCTCTCCGGCTGCCTGATCGAGGAGGAGATGGGTTGGGGCTGCTCCGGGATCGGCACCTCGCTGATGGCCAACGGCCTCGCGTCCGCGCCGATCACCCTCGGCGGCTCCGAGGAGACGAAGAAGAAGTACCTGGGGATGCTCTGCGAGGCCCCGAAGCTCGCCTCCTTCTGCCTGACCGAGCCGGACGCCGGCTCCGACGTCAGCGGGATGAAGACGAAGGCCGTGAAGAAGGGCGACAAGTACGTCATCAGCGGCTCCAAGTGCTTCATCACCAACGGCACCTACGCCGACTACTTCACGGTCTACGCCAAGACCGATCCCGAGGGCGGGCACCGCGGGATCAGCGCCTTCGTCGTCGACGCCGACCTCCCCGGGGTCTCGGTCGACAAGAAGGAGGACAAGATGGGCCAGCGGGCTTCCAACACCGCGACCATCTCCTTCGACGAAGTCGAGATCCCCGCGGAGAACATGCTCGGCGAGGAAAACAAGGGCTTCAAACTGGCGATGATGACCCTCGACCGGACCCGCCCCGGCGTCTCGGCGATGGCCGTCGGCATCGGCCGCGCGGCGACCGAGTTCGCCACCGAGTACTCCAAAGAAAGGGTCCAGTTCGGCGTCCCGATCGCGATGCACCAGGCGATCCAGTTCATGATCGCCGACATGGCGACCAAGGTCGAGGCCTCCCGCCTGCTGGTCTGGAACTCCGCGGTCCTGCTCGATCAGGGCGTCCGCAACAGCAAGGTCTCCTCGATGGCCAAGCGCTTCGCCGCCGACTCGGCGATGGAGATCACCGTCGACGCCGTGCAGGTCTACGGCGGCTACGGCTTCATCAAGGAGTACCCGGTCGAGAAACTGATGCGCGACGCGAAGATCATGCAGCTCTACGAGGGCACCAGCCAGATCCAGCGCCTGGTGATCGCCAAAGAAGTGCTGCTGCCGCGTCAGGCCAACGAGCCGACGCCGGAGTCCGAGGCCAAGAAGGCCGACGCCGCCCGCGACAGCCAGTCCGAGCAGGCTGCCGCGACGGTCTAGCGCCGCTCGCAGCGCAGTTTCGAGAGCCGCCGGGGCCCGTCCCCGGCGGCTCTCTTCGTTTCCGGACCGATTTGCCGGGTGACCGACTCTCCCCATAGGGTCGGCAGATGGCGAAATGGGGAGTCCTCTCCGTCCTCGGCGCGGCGCAGTTCCTGATGGTCCTCGACCAGGCCGTGATGAACGTGGCGATCTCCCAGCTCGTCGATGACTTCGACACGACGGTGACGACGATCCAGATCGTGATCGCGCTCTACGCGCTGGTCATGGCGGCCCTGATGCTCACCGGCGGCAAGCTGGGGGACCTCTGGGGCCGCAAGCGCGCCTTCGTCATCGGCCTCTGCATCTACGGCACGGGGTCGGCGCTCACGGCGGCTTCCTGGAGCGTTCCGAGCCTGATGCTCGGCTGGTCGGTGCTCGAGGGAATCGGCGCCGCCCTGGTCCTGCCGGCGATGGTCGCCCTGGTCGCCTCCAACTTCCGCGGCCAGGACCGCGCGCTCGCCTACGGAGTGCTCGGCGGCGTCGCCGGCGCGGGCATCGCGGTCGGTCCCATCCTCGGCGGCTGGGCGACAACGGAGCTGAGCTGGCGCTTCGTCTTCGCCGGTGAGGTGGTCGTCGTCGTCGGAATCCTGCTCGGCATGCGGCTGATCCATGAGCCGGAGAGGACGGGTCCGCGGCCGCGCCTCGACTGGGTCGGAGGTGTGCTCTCCGCCGCCGGGCTGGGGGTCATGGTGCTCGGCGTCCTCCAGGCCAGCAACTGGGGCTGGCTGCTGCCGCGCAGCTCGCCGGTCGAGCCGTTCGGGCTCTCGCTGACCCCGTTCGTGATCGCCGCGGGCGCCCTGATCCTCGCCGGCTTCCGGGCCTGGGAGCGCCGGCGCGAGAAGGGGGGAGAGGAGCCGCTCGTCCATCTCGGCCTGCTCTCGATAGCGCGACTGCGCGGCGGCCTGGCGATGCTGCTTTCGCAGAACCTGGTGCTGATGGGCGTCTTCTTCACCGTGCCGCTCTTCCTGCAGATCGTGCAGGGGCTCGACGCGCTCGAGACCGGGGTGCGGATGCTGCCCGCCTCGGCCGGCCTCTTCGTCACCGCCCTGGCCGGTGCGGCGCTGGCGAAACGCTTCCCGGCCAGGACACTGGTCCGCGTCGGGCTGGCGATCGTCCTCCTCGCGATCCTCCTGCTGCTCGACACGATCGAGCCCGAGCTCGACAACACCGCCTTCCTGATCGGGATGGGCGTGCTCGGCGTCGGGATGGGGCTGATCGTCTCCCAGCTCGGCAACGTCGTCCAGTCCTCCATCGAGGATCGCGACCGCAGCGAGGCGGGCGGTCTCCAGAACACGGCTCAGCAGCTCGGCTCCTCGTTGGGGACCGCGCTCCTGGGGGCGATCGTGATCACCGGGCTCGCCTCCGCCTTCACCACGAACGTCGAGTCGAACCCGCGGATCTCGGCCGCGGTCAAGGAAGAGGTCGAGGTCAGGGTGAGCGCCGGCGGCAGCTTCGTCGCCTCCGACCAGATTCGCTCGACGGCGAAGGCCGCGGGCGTCGACCCGCAGACGACCGAGGAGCTGGTCGGCGACTACGAAGACGCCCAGCTGGACGCCCTCAGAATCGCCTTCCTGGGCGCGGCGCTGCTGGTCGTGGCCTCCTTCTTCGCAACCGCCAAGCTGCCAGCCCGGCGCTTCGACGAGCTCGAGGCCGAGCGGGGCCCGCCGGTGTCGGCCTAACCACCGCTGTTAGGCTCGTCCCATGCGACGTCCCAGAGCCTTGCTGGCCGGGACGGCTGGCGCGGCAACTCTGATGTTCATCGCCTATGCGGTGAGTGGCACTGCGGCCACTCCGGGCGGCGACGTCCACTACTTCGAAGCCCGCGTCGTCTCCAGCGGCTCGGCGACCGCCGACTACGGCGAAGAGCGCAAACAGCCCGGGCAGATCACCGCGTCCGGTGTCGACGGCAAGGAGTCGCTGGAGTGGCGCTGGGAAGTGCGGGCGGTCGCCCAGAGCACCGGCGCCGGCCCGCTCGTCACCCGGGCCAAGGCCGCGCGCCAGCGCGCGGAGCTGACGGCGTCGGTTGTCTCCTACGGGATCCAGAACGGGGTGCTCGGCGAGAGTTCGCTATGCGATCAACGCATGGGCACGACCACGTTCGTCTCGAACGACGGGGTGGCGCCGACCGCGAAAAAATCTGGGTCAGGCGAGCTCGTCCATGACGCCTACTTCAGGCTTTCCCAAGGTGAGCTGGACGTTTACCCGCCAGGTGGCTCGTCGTCGCGCAGCTGCATTCACAGTGCCACAGAGGGGGGGCTCGACTTCGTCGAAGGCGTCAGCGAAGACGATGCCCCGGTGCCGCGCGGCGCCTTCAACCCGCGGTCGGACCGCTCGTACGAGCGCATCTACCGATCCGCCGTCAACCTCGACCGCGCTCACTACGGCGACCCGAACGCGGCCCATACCTTCGCCGCCCAGAGCCAGCTCGAGGTGGGGTTCGCGGCGATATCGGAGCGGCGATTCAACAAGCTCGTCAGGAAGTATCAGAACGTCCCGGTGCACCGCAGGGACGAAAGCGGCGAAACCGAATACCACGAACCGCCCGGCTGACGCCGCCTAGGCCGGGGCCTTCGCCCGAGCCGTCTTCTGGCGCCGGGTTTTGTCGAGCTCGACCTTGCGCAGGCGCACGGACTCCGGGGTGATTTCGACGCACTCGTCCTCGCGCAGGAACTCGAGCGAGGCTTCCAGGGTCAGCCGCGTCGGCGGCTCGAGCCGCTCGAGCACCTCGGCGCCGGCGGCGCGCATGTTGGTCTGCTGCTTTTCCTTGATCGCGTTGACGTCCATGTCCTCGCTGCGGGCGTTCTCGCCGACGATCATCCCCTCGTAGACCTCCTCGCCGGGCCCGACGAAGAGCGTGCCACGATCCTGCAGGCCGGCCAGCGAGTAGCCGGCGGTCTTGCCGCGGCGGTCGGCGACGATCGAGCCGCTCGCCCTTGTCCGCAGCTCGCCGAACCAGGGCTCCCAGCGGTCGAAGACGTGGTTCATGATCCCGGTGCCGCGGGTCTCGGTCAGGAACTCGGTGCGGAACCCGATCAGGCCGCGGGCGGGGACGAGGAACTCCATCCGCACCCAGCCGGTCGAGTGGTTGACCATCTGCTCCATGCGGCCCTTGCGGCCGGCGAGCAGCTGGGTCACGGCGCCGACGTGCTCCTCGGGGGCGTCGATCGAGAGCCGCTCGACCGGCTCGTGCAGCTTGCCGTCCTCCTCGTGGGTCACGACCTGGGGCTGGCCGGCGGTCAGCTCGAAGCCCTCGCGCCGCATCATCTCGAGCAGGACGACGAGCTGCAGCTCGCCGCGGCCCTGGACCTCCCAGGCATCGGGGCGGCCGATGTCGTTGACGCGAATCGAGACGTTGCCGACCAGCTCGGCGTCGAGGCGGTCGAGGATCTGGCGCGCGGTCAGCTTCTTTCCCTCGAGGCCGGCCAGCGGCGAGGTGTTGATCCCGATCTGGATCGAGAGCGACGGTTCGTCGACGCTGATCACCGGCAGCGGGGTGGGCTCCTCGGGGTCGGCGAGCGTCTCGCCGATCGTCACCTCTTCGATCCCGGCGACGGCGATGATTTCGCCCGGGACCGGCCTCCTCGGCCGGCACCCGCTCGAGCGCCTCGGTGACGTAGAGCTCGGAGACCGAGGCGCGCTGGATCGAGCCGTCGGCGCGGCACCAGCCGACCTGCTGCCCGGAGCGGATCGTTCCGTTGCGGACGCGGCAGATCGCGAGGCGGCCGACGTAGGGGGAGGCGTCGAGGTTGGTGACGTGCGCCTGCAGCGGCTGGTCGGGGTCGAACTCGGGGGCCGGGATCTTCTCCAGCATCAGGTCGAGCAGGGGGATGAGGTCGGTTCCCTCGACGCCCTCCTCGAGCGAGGCCCAGCCGGCTTTGGCGTTCGTGTAGACGATCGGGAAGTCGATCTGGTCGGAGTCGGCGTCGAGGTCCATGAAGAGCTCGTAGGCCTCGTCGACGACCTCGTCGATGCGGGCGTCGGGGCGGTCCACCTTGTTGATGACGAGGATCACCGGCAGCTTCGCCTCGAGCGCCTTGCGCAGGACGAAGCGGGTCTGCGGCAGCGGCCCCTCGGAGGCGTCGACGAGCAGCAGCACGCCGTCCACCATGGTCAGGCCGCGCTCGACCTCGCCGCCGAAGTCGGCGTGGCCCGGCGTGTCGACGATGTTGAGCTTGACCCCGTCGTGGTGGATCGCGGTGTTCTTGGCGAGGATCGTGATCCCCTTCTCGCGCTCCAGGTCCATCGAGTCCATGACCCGCTCGGCGACGTCCTGGCCCTTGCGGAAGGCTCCGGTCTGCCAGAGCATCTTGTCGACCAGGGTCGTCTTGCCGTGGTCGACGTGGGCGACTATGGCGATGTTGCGGAGGTCGTCTCTGGTGGTCATCTCGGCGGCAAGGATAGGGGGCGCAAAAAGGGGCCCGCCGGTGGCGGGCCCCCGTGATGCCTAAGTAGCTTTGCGGCTACGAGGTCTGCTGAACGCTCGCCGCGGCGGGGCCTTTGGGCCCTTCCTCGGACTCGTAGCTGACCTTGGCGCCCTCGGTCAGGGACTTGAAGCCCTCGCCGAGGATCGCGCTGTGATGGACGAAGACGTCCTTCGAGCCGTCATCGGGTGTGATGAACCCGTAGCCCTTGTCGTCGCTGAACCACTTGACTGTTCCAGTGGGCATGCATTGCCTCCACTTCATTGTGCTGCGAACGCGGAGGATGCGGTGAAGCAACGACGCGAGCGCTAGACACACCTTTTGCCGGGCTATTGCCCGACCCAAAGCCGGGACCGTAGCATGGGGGACCGTGAACCGCCCCCTATGGCAGCAGGTGATCGCTCCGCTCTGTGCCTGTGCCGCGGTCATGGCGCTGACCGCGATCGGCGCCGGAGGAGCCTCTTTCGGCGCCGCCGGGACCTCCTCGACCGACCCCGCGTTCCTGCCGATCGGCGACGGCAAGGTGACCACATCGGGCCCGCAGCGGGGCTACGTCTACCGCTGCGGGAGCGGCATGGCGCCGCCGGGAGGCGGGGGCGCCTTCGCCGACGGGCCGTGGATCCGGGCCGACGGGACCTACGACCTGACCGCCAAGGCGATCGTCGACGGCGCCGTGCGCTGGCCGACGGCGCGCTTCAAGATCCGTCTGACCGCGACGCGGCGCGTGTTCGGGGGCAACGGGCTGCCCGAGAAGCAGACGACGGGCGTATTCCCGATCCAGGCCGGCGACGACGCCTACCAGTACGACCGCAACCCGAACTCGATCCGCGCCGGCTCGGTCGCCTACTCGCTCCCCCGCCACCCGAAGCGGGCCGCGAGCCCGAGCTGCCTCTCGGAGGGCGCGATCGGGATCGCCAGGAACGGGGTCGCGATCTTCGACGGCCTCGACGCCCTCCAGCGCGACGCCGTCGCCCACGAGGTCCAGGACGCCTGCGGCGGCCACCCGCAGCAGCAGGGCGTCTACCACTACCACTCGATCCCCGCCTGCCTGCTCGCCGGCGAATCCACCAAGCGGCCTTCGGGCCTGGTCGGGTTCGCGCTCGACGGGTTCCCGATCTACGGGCCGCGCGGCGCCGGCGGCCGGCTCCTGACCAATGCCGACCTCGACGCCTGCCATGGCCGGGTCGGCCGGGTCCGCCTCGATGGCCGGGTTCAGCGCATCTACCACTACCACGCGACCCTCGAGTACCCGTACACGCTCGGCTGCTTCCGCGGCGCCGAGCAGGCCGGCTAGCGCTCGGATCTGGGCAGGATCGTGTTCAAGGGGAACCATCACCGGTCGATACGTCAGACGATGACCCTCGCGCGCATACCGTCGCGTCGCCCAGTCGCGCTCGCGGCTGCGCTGGCGAGCGCGGCGCTCTGGGCCCTGGCCCCCGCCGCCCAGGCCCAGTCCGAGGGCGGCGGCGACCTCTCGCCGCGCCTGGCTGAGCTGGCCAGGCCCTCGGTCGCCGCGGCGCCGGATGCGGCGCAGGCGCGGGCCCTGGATCTCGCCGTTGACGGCCCGGGCAGCCTGCTCGGCAGCGGTGAGCGGATCCTGGTCGACGTCCGCTTCGAACGGGGCGCCGCGGCCGGGAGGGAGGCGGTGCTCGCGACCGGTGCCCGGATCGTCCACCTCAGCCGCCGCTACCAGACGGCGACCGTCGCGGCCGAGCCCGCGGACCTGCGCGCGATCGCCGCCGCCCCCCGGGTGGCGGGCGTGACCGAGGTGCTGGAGCCGATGGTCTCGGCCGAATGCGCCGGGTCGGTCACCTCCGAAGGCGACACGCTGCTGTCGGCCTTCGCCGCCCGCTCCGACTTCGCCGTGGACGGCAGCGAAGTCACCGTCGGCATCCTCTCCGACTCCTTCGACCGCGACCTGACCGCGCCCACCCACGCGGCCGACGACGTCGCCAGCGGCGACCTCCCCGGGCCCGGCAACCCCTGCGAACGCACCACCCCGGTTGACGTGCTCTTCGATCCCCTCGCCAGCGCCGAAGCCAGCGACGAGGGGCGGGGGATGGCGCAGATCGTGCACGACCTCGCGCCGGGGGCCGAGATCTCCTTCGCGACCGCGTTCGAAGGGGAACTCGAGTTCGCCGAAGCGATCGAACTGCTGGCCGAAGAAGGGGCGGGCGTGATCGTCGACGACATCTCCTACTTCGCCGAGCCCTTCTTCCAGGACGGCCCGGTGGCGGTCGCGATCAACAACGTCGTCGCCGACGGCTCCTCCTACTTCTCCGCGGCCGGCAACGACAACCTGATCATCGGCGGCGACAACGTCGCCTCCTGGGAAACGCCCGAATTCCGCGAGACGGCGGACTGCCCCCTGCTGCTCGAAGCGATCACCCCCGCCGAACGTTGTCTCGACTTCAACCCCGGCGCCGGCGAAGACAACACCTTCGGGCTCACCGTCGACGCCGAAGAAACCCTGCTCGTCGACCTGCAGTGGGCGCAGCCGTGGAACGGGGTCGTCAACGACATCGACCTCTACCTGCTCGACGGGACCGGCGCGCCGCTGGCTCCGCTCGGGGGGACCAGCGACAACGTCGGCGGCTCGCAGAAACCGACCGAGATCCTGCAGTGGGAAAACCTCACCCCCCTGCCCAAAGAAGTCCAGCTCGTGATCGACCGCTGCTTCAGCTCGGAAAAAGAGGCCGAAGAAGAAAAAGGCTGCAACCCGAGCCCGAAAATCGTCAAAGCGGCGAAACCGAGGATCAAGTTCGCGCTGCTCCAGAACGGCGGCGGCGTGAGCGCCACCGAGTACCCGAAATCCTCGGGCGGCGACGTCGTCGGCCCGACGGTCTTCGGGCACGCGGGCGCCGCCTCCGCGATCGCCACCGCCGCGGTCAACGCGGGCTCCGGAAAATTGGAGACCTACTCCTCGCGCGGGCCCGTTACCCATCTCTTCGGCCCGGTCTCCGGCGTCGCCCCCGCGCCGCCGATCGTGCCGCAGACGATCGCCAAGCCCGACCTCGCCGCGATCGACTGCAATCGCACCTCCTTCTTCGCAACCGAAACCTCACCGGGGATATTCCGCTTCTGCGGCACCTCGGCGGCCGCGCCGCACGCGGCCGCGGTCGCGGCGCTGCTCGGCGAGGCGAATCCCTCGCTCACCCCGGCGGAGACCCTGGCGGCGCTGAAGACGACGGCGAGCCCGGTCGCGGGAGCCGGCCCGGACGGGGTCGGCGCCGGTCTGGTCAACGCGCACGCCGCGCTCGGCGGCTCGATCCTGCCGCCGGAGATCGAAATCACCGAAGAGCCCGACGAGGTGAGTCAGGACCGGACGCCGACGATCGCCTTCGAGGCCAACCGCCCGGTCGCCTTCAGCTGCGCGCTCGACGCCGGCCCGTTCTTCCCCTGCACCTCGCCGTTCACGCCCGCGGAGCCGTTCGAGGACGGCCTCCACGGCTTCGTCGCCCGCGGCATCGACATCGCCGGCCGGATCGGGACGAGCGAAACGGTGCTCTTCACGGTCGACACGACCCCGCCCCGCACCATCATCCGCACCCACCCGCGGAAGAGGATCCGCACCCGCACCCGTCGGGCCAGGGCGGTCTTCGGCTTCGCCTCCAACGAGCGTGAAGTGAGCTTCACCTGCCGGGTCGACGGCGGCCTCTTCCGCTTCTGCCCGGCGACCCTGGCGCGCCGCTTCAAGGCGGGTCGCCACGCCGTCCGCGCACGGGCCGTCGACGAGGCCGGGAACGTGGACCCGACGCCGGCGGTATTCCGCTTCCGGGTCAAACGCGTGCGCAGGCCCTCAGGGCGCTGAGCCGCTCGACTGCCGGCGGGCTATCCGGTGGCCGACGAGCAACAGGGCGACCAGCGCCGCGGCGGTGCCGATCACGAGCGGGTCGGTTGGGCTGAGCCCTTCGAGGCGGGTGCCGAAGTAGACCGAGAGTGCCGTGATCGGCAGGTAGCCGACCGCCGTCGTCCAGAGGAAGCGCCAGGGCGGCACCCGGGCCGCGCCGGCCGCGTAGCTGGTCAGGCTGAAGGGGACGATCGGGATCAGCCGAACGCCGAGCAGGAGGGTGACGCCGCCGCGCTCGATCATCGCCTCGGTGCGGTCGAACCGCTCGCGGCCGAACCAGCGCTCGAGCAGCGGTCGCGCCACCGAGCGGCCGATCGCGTAACAGAGGAACCCCGAGAGCAGCCAGCCGAACATGACCAGGGCCAGCGCCGGGAAGAAGCCGTAGACGAAGCCGGCGGCGGCGTCGACGATCTCCGCCGGGTAGAAGACGACGGCGTGGATCAGGGCCAGGGCGATGATCAGCAGCGGGCCGGCGATCCCGAGCCCGTCGAGCTCTTCGCGCATCTGCTCGGTGTCGCCGCGGACGGCGGCGGAGAAGGCGTCGTTGAGGGCCGGCACCGCCAGGACCAGGCCGGCGAGGATCGCGATCCCCGCCAGGGTGATCGCGACCTCCAGCAGCGGCGGCCTCCAGCCGGGGCTGTCGCTCACCCCGACAGGCGCCCGGTCAGCCCCGAGTGCCGGCCGCCGCCGTCGTCGCGCCGCAGCGCGGACTCGAGCGCTCCCCGGTCGCCGACCAGCACGCAGGTGCTGCGGGCGCGGGTGATCGCCGTGTAGAGCAGCGGCCGGGTCAGCATCCGCGTGTGGGAGCGGTGGCAGACGCCGACCACCACCGGCACCTCGCAACCCTGCGCCTTGTGCACTGAGATCGCGTAGGCGAGTCGCAGGGTCGCGGTCTCCCCGTACGGGATCGCCAGGCTGCCGCCGTCGTCGGTGTCGACGAGGATCTCCTCGTCCTCCGGGTCGTCGTCGCGCAGGAAGACGATCGATCCGTTCATCAGGCCGAGCTCGTGGGAGTTGCGGGTCTGGATCAGGCGGTCGCCGATCCGGAAGCGGCCGAGGACGGCCTCGCCGTCCGGGTTGAGCCGCTCGCGGAGCCGCTCGTTGAGGGCGTCGATCCCGATCGCCCCTTTGTACATCGGGGCGAGGACCTGGACGTCGCGCACCGGGTCGAGGCCGAAGCGCTTCGGCACGCGCTCGGCGACCACCTCGACCACGGTCTCGAGCGCGCGCTCGGGAAGCCGTCGCTCGATGAAGAAGAAGTCGTGTTCCTGGCCCTCCTCCGGCTCGAGGTGGGGGGGACGGCCGCCGTTGATCTCATGGGCGGCGGTCGTGATCATCGAGCGCGCCGCCTGGCGGAAGATCTGGTTGAGCCTGACGACGGGCGCGATCCCCGACGCGATCAGGTCTTCGAACGGCTTGCCGGCCCCGATCGGCGGCAGCTGGTCCGCGTCGCCGACGAGGACGACGTGGGTCGCCTCCGCCAGGCCCTCGAGCAGCACCTGGGCGAGGCGCAGGTTGAGCATCGAGGACTCGTCGACGATCACGAGGTCGGCCGGCAGCGGATGCCCCGGCCTGAAGGCCGGGTCCCGTCCGGGCATCCACTCGAGCAGCCGGTGGATCGTCTGCGCCTCGTGGCCGGTCGCGTCCTCGAGCCGCCGCGCCGCACGCCCGGTCGGCGCGCAGAGCACGACCCTGGCGTCCGCGGCCAGGGCCTCGGCGACGATCGCCCTCGTGCAGACGGTCTTGCCGACGCCGGGCCCGCCGGTCAGGATCGAGACCCTCGCCGCGAAGGCGCCGCGCACGGCCGCCCACTGCTCGTCGGTCAGCTCGTCCTCCGGCGCGTCGCCGGGCCGGTGGTCGAGCGCGGGCGGCGCCGAGGCGCGGCTGCGCAGGGTCTCGGCGACCGCGATCTCACTGGCCAGCGTCGGCTCCCGATACACACATCCCTCGTCCACGGCCAGCCCCGGGCCGGCGATCAGCACCTCGGGGTCGGGCTCGAGGCCGGTCAGGGTGGCGGTCCGCCTGGCGAGTTCCGCCACCGGCAGGTTGGTGTGGCCCTGCTGCTCGGCTTCGGAGAGCGCGTAGGCGGCGGCGGCCTGGGCGCGCCGGTCGGACTCGGGCGGCACGTCGGCGGCGAGGGCGATCCTGTCGGCCCGGGCGAACCCGACTCCGTCCACCTCGGTCAGCCGGTAGGGGTCCTCGTGGAGGATCGCCATCGAGCGCTCGCCGAAGCGTGTGTGGATCGGGGCGGCCAGGTGGGCGAGGCCGTGCGGCGCCAGCTGCACGTGGAGGTCGCGGACCGCCCGCGAGGCGTGCCAGGACTCCGCGGCGGCAGCGGCCTGCTTGCCGCTGACTCCGCGCAGGGCGCCGAAGACCGCGGCCGGGTCGGCGGCGATCGCGCCCAGCACCGCGTCGCCGTGCTCCTCGACCAGGCGCTCGGCGCGGGCCGGCCCGATGTGGCGCAGCGAGGTCAGGTAGGCGACCCGCCCGGCGTGGTCGGCCGGGTCGAGCGGCAGCGCCCCCCGCGCCCGCAACTGGCGGCCGTAGCGCGAGTGGGTCTGCCACTCGCCGCTGACTTCCGCCCGGTCACCCGCCTTGAGGTGCGCGACCGGGCCGACGAGGGCGAAGCCCTCGCCCGACTCCGTGTCCTGCACCTCGAGCACCGCGTAGCCGTCGTCCTCGGCGCTGAAGATCACACCCAGCACCTCGACCGTCGCCGCGTGGGTGGCCTCATCGCTCTCGAACAGGGTGGCTGCTGCGTCCACAGCTCAAAGCTAGCCCCCGTCGAGGCGGCATCTCCCTGCCCGGGGCCGCACTTTCCGGGGAACGCATACGATCGAGCCGGATGCTCGAGAGCGATCGCCTTCCCCACATCGACGAGCACTCGGCGCTGGTCGATGCCGCCGTCGGGCCCACCTGGGAGGCGCTGCTCCGGGTCGTCGAGGGCTCGTTCTCGGCCGGTGGCGCCGGGCGCTTCGCCCGCATCCTCGGCTGCGCCGAGACCGAGGCCGGCGGCCCGCGGCCGCTGGCGGCGGGCTCGACCGTCCCCGGCTTCCGGGTCGAGGCCGCGACCGAGGGCAGCGAGCTGGCGCTGGCCGGCAGCCACCGATTCTCCGACTACTCCCTCGTCTTTCGGCTCGACGACCTCGGCGAGGGCCGGACCAGGCTGCGGGCGGAGACGCGGGCGGCGTTCCCCGGCCTCAGGGGCGAGGCCTACAAGACGATGGTGATCCGGACGCGCGGCCACGTGCTCGCCACCCGGCGCCTGCTCGGGGCCACCAAGCGACGGGCCGAGCGCCGGCGGGGGTGAGCGCCGAGCGGCGCGGGCCGCGCAATGGGCTCTGCGACGGCTGCCTGCACCAGACGCTGGTCCACAACACGCGGGGCTCGGTCTTCTCCCTCTGCGAGCGCTCCCGAACCGACCCCGCCTTCCCCCGCTACCCGCGGGTGCCGGTCGCCGCCTGCCCGGGCTTCGAGCCTATTTCGCCATCGGGTCGGGCTCGCCCAGCTGACTGACGTCGGGCGCCTCGTAGACCTTGCCCGGCATGCCGCCGAGGATCAGAAGGCGGACGCCGTCCTCGCCCGGCCAGACCTTGCGCATGACCCCGGAGCCGACCCTGGCGGCGTGGTCGGGGTCGAGCGGGAAGCGCTCGCCCTCGATCTCGAGCTCGCCGCCGCCGCGCAGGGTGAGGTAGACCTCCTCCTGGCCGTCGGTCGCGTGGTCGTGCTCGGGATAGCCGTCGAAGTTCGGGGGCATGTCGATGATCTGGATGCCGAACGACTCGACGCCGAGCTCCGCCCTGACGCGCTTGAAGGCGCCGAGATAGATGGCCTCCATCTCGTCGATCTTCTTCACCGTGTAGTTGCTCATCTCTCCTCCTCGAAGGCTGGTCGTCCCCGGCGGGCGCCGGGCCCCGCGATCCTATTCGAATGCACGAACGTTCGTGCTTTTCGGTAGCCTCGTTCCGGTGAGTCCGACGACTGCAGAGAGGGGCGCCGCGACCAGGGCCGCAATCCTCGACCACGCGATCGACCTCGCCTCGGCGGAGGGCCTCGAAGGCCTGACGATCGGCCGGCTCGCCGCCGACCTGCGGATGAGCAAGAGCGGGCTCTTCGCCCACTTCGGCTCCAAGCAGGACCTGCAGCTGGCGACGGTCGGGGCCGCCGCAGAGCGCTTCCGCGCCGCCGTCGTCGATCCCGCGACCGATGCGCCCGAGGGCTCCCCGCGGCTGCGCTCGATGGCCGCCGCCTACCTCGCCCACCTCGAGTCCGGCGACTACTCCGGGGGGTGCTTCTGGGCGGCGACGTCGGCCGAGTACGACGACCGGCCGGGACCGGTTCGGGATGCGATCGCGGGCTCGCTCGACGCCTGGCTCGGCGAGCTCGAGCGGCAGGCGCGGATCGCCGGGGTGGCGGAGCCGGAGCGGCTCGCGTTCGAGCTCTACGCCGTGGTCATGGGGGCGAACTCGCGCTTCCGGCTCTCCGGCGACCCGCGGGTCTTCGCCTACGCCCGCGACGCGATCGGACGTCTGCTGGCGGAGCTGCCGCAATGAGCGCCGAGCAGCGGGCGGCGGACTTCGCCCGTCGCTTCGCCGACTTCTGGGCGGCACCGGCGCCGGCGCGGCTCGGCGAGCTGCTGGCCGAGGACGTGCGCCTGATCGCGCCGATGACGCCGACGACCCACACCCTGGCGGACGGCGAACGCGCCTTCGCGACGATCTTCGGCCTCGTCCCCGACCTCACCGCCGAGGTCCACGGCTGGGGGGCGACCGCGGACGGGGTCCTGATCGACTTCACGCTGAGCGGGACCGCGGGCGGCGCCCCGATCGAGTGGCACGCGGTCGACCGCATCGCGATCGGCGAGGACGGCCTCGGCACCGAGCGGGTCTCCTATTTCGACTCGCTGCCGCTGATCCTCACCGTGGCCCGGCGCCCCCGGGTCTGGCCGGGGTTCGTGCGCAGCCGCCTTGCCGGCCGCCGGGGCTAGCCGCATCGGGCAGAATGGGGCGGCGATGGCCGAGGAGATCAACGTCCGGGGCGCCGAGGTCAAGGTCCGCAACCCGTGGGCCGTCGCGCTGCTGCCCCTGGTCACGCTCGGCGTCTACCACCTGGTCTGGTGGTACCGGGTCAATCGCGAGCTTCGCGACTACGGCAACGCCAGGGGAGTCGACCTCGGCCAGAACCCGACCCGCTCGCTGCTGGCGCTCTTCCCGGGCGGCCTGATCCTCGTCCCGGCGCTGATCAGCTACTTCAACGGGGTCAAGAGGGTCCAGGCCGCCTCGGGGCTGATCGGCAAGGAGCCGCCGAGCGGATGGATCGCGCTCGCCCTCTACCTTCTGCTGCCCCCGGCGCTCTGGGCCTACATGCAGGTCTCGCTCAACGAGGTCTGGGCCGAGGACGCCTAGATGGTTGATTCCACGACACCGCCCGCCTGGATGACGCACGTGGCACTTCGCATATCGGCGTCCTCGGGAGCCTGAATAGCGTTGCTATTCAGGCTCCCTGCGTCCTTGATCTGCTCGGCCACGCGCGCCCCCAGTCACACGCCGCCGCGGAATCAACCATCTAGCCCGGGAGCGTCGCGAGCACCCGCTGCTCGTCTCGCCGACAGACGACCGGCCACGGGGAGGCGGGGATGAGCCGGCACCGGAAGTCGCCCACCAGGGCCGCGCCGGCGCGGTCGAGCTTCGAGGTGACCGCCCTCGCCAGGCGCCGCCCCTTCCTGCAGGTGACCAGGTGGACGAGCATGTTGCGACAGCGCCTCCAGTAGACCGGTTCCTCGGCCGCCGGGTTCCACGGGCTGGCTATTGAGGTGTCAGCCGCCACCGGCAGCAGGCTCGGCACGGTTTTGCCCTGATCGGTCGGGACGACGGTGGGCGGGTCATCTGGCGGGTCGGCCGGCGGGTCCGTTTTCGGCGGCGGCGGTTTGGGATAGGTGACCGTCGCGGTCAGCGGGAAGTCGGGACATGGCTCGCCGGAATCGAGGTGGTGTCCCTGGGTGGCGTTGATGTGGACGGTGTAGGTGCCGGGGGTCTGGAAGGTGTGGGAGCCGTTCAGGTATTGGGTCGCGTTCCAGACGTAGATCTCGTCGGGGCTGCCGTCGCCGAAGTCGACCTCGACCCGTTCCCACAGGCAGTCCTCGAGCGGCTTCACCTGGGGATAGAAGGCTGAGACCAGCGTGAGCGGAGGCGCGGAGAGGAAGTACACGCCTTTTGCGTCGGTTTCCACGCACAGCGGCGGGGTCGGACAGGGCTCCGCGGCGCCGGCAGTCGGGGCCATGGCACCAAGCACGGCCAGCGTCGCGGCGATGATCGCGAGACGTCGGAACACCCGTACACAAGGTACTCCCCCCCTCGGGGCCGCCCGGGAGCTTCCGCCGCTGACCTACACTCGGCGGATGGATCGAGCCCTGCTCAGCCGGGCGCTCGCCGACGCCGGCGAGCCCGACTACCGCGCCTCCCAGGTCTGGGAGTGGGTCGGCCGTGGGGCCGGCTCCTACGAGGAGATGACCAACCTGCCGGCCGCGCTGCGGGAGCGCCTCGCGGCCGCCGTGCCGCTCTCGACGCTGGCGCTGGAGGCCGAGGCCCGGTCCGACGACGGGACCGTGAAGGCCCTGCTCAACACCGCCGACGGCAGGCCGGTCGAGGCCGTGCTGATGCGCTACCGGGACGGCCGCCGCTCGGTCTGCCTCTCCTCCCAGTCGGGCTGTCCCCTCACCTGCACCTTCTGCGCGACCGGCCAGATGAAGTTCGGCCGCAACCTGAGCACCGACGAGATCCTCGACCAGGCGCTCCACTTCCGGCGGATCGAACCGATCGACCACGTCGTCTTCATGGGGATGGGGGAGCCGACGATGAACCTCGACGCCGTGCTCGGCGCCTGCGAGGCGCTGCCGGGGATCGGGGTCACCAACCGCCGCACCTCGATCTCGACGGTCGGCTGGGTTCCGGGGATCGACCGCCTCGCCGAGTGCCAGATGCCGGTCGGCCTCGCGCTCTCCCTGCACGCCCCCAACGACGGCCTGCGCTCGCAGCTGATGCCGGTCAACGACCGCTATCCGCTCGCCGAGGTACTCGCCGCCTGCGAGCGTTACCGCTCCCGCCGCCGCCGCAAGGTCTTCGTCGAGTACGTGATGCTCGACGGCGTTAACGACGGGGCCGGCCACGCGCGTGAGCTGGCCACCCTGCTGGACCCCCGGGTCTACAAGGTCAATCTGATCCCCTACAACCCGACCGGCGCCTACGACGGCTCGCCGCCGGAGCAGATCGAGCGCTTCCGCGCGATCCTCGCCGAGCATCGCCTGCCCGCGACCGTCCGCCTCACCCGCGGCCGCGATATCGACGCGGCCTGCGGCCAGCTCGCCGCCGCCACGGCCTGACGGCTGTTTGGCCAGTCAGCCAACTAGGATTCCGTTGATGCCGACCGAGACAGTCGAGCCCGCTCCTCCCGTCCCCAAGCCGCCGCAGATGTCCACCAGCCCGGTGGACCGGGTCGTCGGCGACCTCGCGGTTGAGTGGCGCGGCCGCGGGCGCTATCCGCCCGGCCCCGGCGGCAACACCTTCACCCGCACCCTGCAGATGGCTCGCGACCCGCTGCCGATCCTGCTCTCCGGCTACGAAGAGTTCGGCCCGATCTTCACCCTGCGCCTCCTCCACACCCGGGTCGTCTTCATGCTCGGCCCGGAGGCAAACCACTACGTCACCGTCACCCACCCGGAGAACTTCCACTGGCGCGAGTCGAGCTTCGGCGACCTGATCCCGCTGCTCGGCGACGGGCTGCTGACGATCGACGACGAGTACCACGACCACGTCCGCAAGACGATGATGCCGGCCTTCCACCGCGAGCACGTCGCGGCCTCGGTCGAGGCGATGATCGACGAGGCGACACCGATGATCGAGCGCCTCCAGGCCGGGGAGGTGGTCGACATCTACGGGTGGATGCGCGGCCTGGCGATGCGGATCGCGATGCGCGCCCTGCTCGGCCTCGACCCCGACGAGGCGGGCAGGGGAGCCGCCGCGGCCGAGCACTTCGAGCGCGCGCTCGAGTTCTACGGGATCGACTTCGCGCTGCGCTTCCTGCGCGGCCCCGGGTCTCCCTGGCGCAAGATGCTCGCCTCCCGGGAAGTGCTCGACCAGATCGTCTTCGAGGAGATCGCGCAGCGGCGGCGCAACCCGGACACCAGCCGCATGGACGTTCTCAGCCTCCTGCTCGGCGTCCGCGACGAAGCCGGAGAGGGGCTCTCCGACCGCGAGGTCCGCGACCAGCTGATGACCCTCATGTTCGCCGGCCACGACACCTCGACCTCGACCCTCACCTTCATGATGTACGAGCTCTCCAAGCGCCCCGACGTGATCGAGAAGCTCCAGGAGGAGCAGGACCTGGTGCTCGGCGGGGAGATTCCGGACATCGAGAAGCTCGAGCGCGAGATGCCCTACCTCGACATGGTGCTCGACGAGGTCCTGAGGCTCTACCCGCCGGCCTGGATCGGCCCCCGACGCGCGGTCCGCGAGTTCGAGTTCAACGGGCACACCGTGCCCGAGGGCGCCTATCTCAACTACTGCTCGTGGGCGAGCCACCGGATCCCGGAGTTCTTCCCGGACCCGGAGGCCTTCCGGCCCGAGCGCTTCACCCGGGAGCGCAAGGCGGCGCTGCCGCGCGGCGCCTACGTCCCCTTCGGGGGTGGCAAGAGGATCTGCATCGGCAAGCGCTTCGGCCAGATCGAGGTGAAGCTGGTGGCGACGATGCTGCTCCAGCGCATGCGCCTCGACCTGCTTCCCGGCCGCACGATGACCGTGCGCCAGATGCCGACCCTCTCGCCCAAGGGCGGCCTCAAGATGCGGGTGCTGCCGCGCACCTGAGCGGGAATTTGGGTAAAGAGTTCCTGATAAATAGAGTTGCGTCCTCCTAAAATTAAGTATCCTCTGCGCAGCTTATGCTGCGGAGGGATTCGAGCTTGGAAGTGCCGACCCGGGTCTGGGTGGCTGCGCTCGTCCTCTTCCTCATCGCCCTCGTCGCCGCCGACGTCAGCCAGGCCCGCGACTTCGAAAACCCCGTCTCGAGCGACGCCTCGCAGCAGTTCGGGCCGCCCGGCCCCCTCAACCCGCACCGCCAGGACACCCCCGACGATCCCGGCTACGACCTCGCCGAGCCCGACGACGAGGACGGGGTCGAATCGACCAACATCTTCGACGAGCAGTACGACTTCTTCGGGTTCCCGCCCAACAGCACCCGGCTCAGCGCCCAATACAAAGAGGGCGTCGACGCCGACGGCGTCTCGAAGGCGGGCAAACCGATGGTCTCCGGCTTCAACGCCTCCGGCGCCTGGAAGCTGGAGCGGGGCAGGCCCGACGTCGCGGTCGCGATCCTCGACACCGGGATCAAGTGGGACCGCGAGGGCCTGCGCACGCAGATCCGCCTCAACACCGGCGAGCTGCCGACGCCGGCGGCGGAGGGCGCGAGCTGTCCCTCCCAGGGCACGAATCCCCACGACTGCGACGGCGACGGCGGAGTCGACGTCGCCGACTACGCCGGCGCCGGCGTCGACCCGGCCAAAGGCCCCCACGGCTCGCCGCTGCTAGACGCCGAGGACCTGATCGTCGAGTTCTCCGACGGGACCGATGCCGACGGCAACGGCTTCGAGGACGACATCGCCGGCTGGGACTTCTTCGACGACGACAACAACGCCTGGGACGCCTCCAGCTACTTCCAGGCGGCCAACCACGGCAGCGGCCGGGCGAACGAGGTGGCCGAGCGGGGCAACGACGGCGAGGGGGAGATCGGCGTCTGCCCCCGCTGCCAGATCATCCCGATCCGGATTTGGGACACCTTCGTCTCCGACGGCAACACCTTCGCGATGGGGATCATCTACGGCACCGACAACGGCGCCGACGTGATCGAGGGCGCGAACGGCAGCCTCTACCACTCGGCCTTCGCCGAGCAGGCATCCGAGTACGCCTACGAAGAGGGCGTCGTGCAGACCTTCTCGGGCGATGACCTCAACACGGCGAACCACAACTACCCCGCCAATTACGGCCACGCGATGCTGATCCAGGGCGTCGTCCCGGACACGGTGGGGCTGGGGGCGGACGCCGGCCCCGAGTTCGCCGCGGCGTTTGCCGACTTCTGTGCCCAGTTGCCGCCGCTCACCTGCCCCGGCACCCACCTGCCGGTCGGCACCTACTTCCGCGGCGCCAACACGACCCAGTTCGGCGGCAAGAGCTCGATCTCGATGGTCGGCTCCACCGGCTCCGAGAACACAGGCAAGGCCGCCGGCGCCGCGGCGCTCGTGATCAGCGCCGCGCTCGACCACGAACCGACCCCGATCGTGCTCCGGCCCGACGAGACCCGGGCGATCCTCGAGCAGACCGCGGAGCGGGTGACCGGCGGCGCCGGCGGCAGCGACGGCAACGTCGCCGGCGTCGGCAACCCCGACCCCGGCGCCGACCCGAACGAGCCGCCCGAGGACCAGTGGACCTCGCACTTCGGCTGGGGCCGGGTCAACCTCGGCGAGGCGGTCGCGGTCGCGACCTCCGGTGAGATCCCGCCAGAGGCGGCGATCGACGGCCCCGACTGGTACACGCCGGTGACCGGCGACAGCATCGAGATCGAGGGGCTGGCGCGAGCCCGCTTCGCGACCGGCGGGCAGTTCGAGTGGAGGCTCCAGTGGGGGCCGGGACAGGCGCCGACCGAGTGGACCACCGTCGACGAAGGCGACTCGAGCGAAACGGTCACCGACCTCGGCGAGATCGACCTGGCGGAGGTGCGGACCGCGCTGGCCGCCTTCACTCCGCCGCTCGACCCGGGAGGGCCGACCCTGTCGACGGTCTCCGAGAGCCCCTTCGCCAACGAGTTCACGGTGCGGCTCATCGTCGAGGGCGAGGACATCGACACGCCGGGCATCGACCGTCGCATCCTCACCTCCGCCGAGGACCCGACCCTGAGCACCGGCTTCCCGAAACGGATGGGGACCGGGGGCGAGGCGCCGATCCGCTACGCCGACCTCGACGGAGACGACGAGCAGGAGCTGATCGTGCCGACCGAGGACGGCGCCATCCACGCCTACCGGGAGGACGGCAGCGAGCTGCCCGGCTGGCCGGTCCACACCGATATCCAGCTGCAGGCCGACGACCACCTCTCGGCCCCGGGGTTCGCGGCGGTCTCCGGCAAAGCCCCGCCGCGGGAGCCGCCGCGCGGGCCGGTGATCGCCGACCTCGACGACGACGGCCGCCAGGAGCTGATCACCGCCGCCGGAGCGCACCTCTATGCCTGGGAGCCCGACGGCTCGCTGCGCTCCGGCTTCCCGGTGTCCGTCAATTTCTCGAATTGCACGCCTGACAAGCAGAGCCAGCCGCTCAAGCACCCCAAGTGCGGCTTCCTCGCCACCCCTGCCGTCGCCCGCCTCGACGGCGCCGACCAACCGTTTGCGATCGTCGCCCCGGCCCTCGACGGCCGCCTCTACGCCTTCGACGGGGACGGGCAGGCCGTGCCCGGCTACCCGGTCCAGCTGGTCGACCCGACCGTCCCGCCGGCGGAGCAGATGGTCGCCGAGTCGATCAACGAGCCGGCGGTCGGCGACCTCAACGGCGACGGCGTCGACGACGTCGTGGTCGCCACCAACGAGACCTACGACGCCGACCCGCCCTCGGGCGAAGACGTCGCCGGCCTCTTCAGCCAGGCGCTGACCGAGCTGCTCGCGCAGGCCGAAGGAGGGGCCGCGAGGGTCTACGCGATCGACGGCGCCAGCGGGACGTTCCTGCCCGGCTGGCCGATCGAGATGAGCGGCGCGATCCAGGAAATCCTGCCGCTGATCGGCCCCGGCCAGAACCCGGCGATCGTCGAAATCGAAGGCGAAAAGAGGATCGTCGCCTCGGCCACCGGCTCGGCCGTGATCGAGGAGCACAGAGTCGACGGCAGCCTCGCGCGCAGCATCCAGCAGGGCGGCGGCCCGTCGTCCTACGGCCCGCTCTCCGACGCCACCGATCGCAGCGGCACGCTCAACCTCTTCGAGTCCGCCTCGATCGGCCGGCTGCTGCCCGCGCAGCCGGACCCGGCGATCGTCAAGTACGGGCTGACCCTGAGCGACGCCGCCAACCTGCTGCTCAGCGGCCAGAACCTGCCCTACAACCATCTGATCGGCGCCTACGACTCGGCCACCGGGACGCCGCTGCCGGCCTTCCCGCGGGTCACCGACGACTTCCAGTTCCTCTCCTCGTCGGGAATCGCCAAAATCCAGGAAGGGCCGACCAACCAGGTGCTGGCGGGCACCGGCCTCGGCCTCCTCCACGCCTACGACGGCCTCAGCGGCCTCGACGTCGAAGGCTTCCCCAAGGTGACCGGCGGCTGGCTCTACTCGCCCGCGGCGCTCTCCGAAGACGGTCGCGTCGCCGCGATCACCCGCGAGGGCTACCTCTTCGAGTGGGAGCACGAGGCGCTGCCGCAATGCCAGGCCGAGTGGCCGAGCTTCCGCCACGACCAGCAGAGCAGCGGCAACTACGACCGCGACGGCACGCCGCCCTCCTCGCCAGGCCCCCTGTTCGTCAAAGACGGCAACCTCGTCTTCGTCGCTCCGGGAGACGACGGCGGCTGTGGGACGGTGGCGAAATACGAAATCGTGACCTCGGCCACGCCGATCGGCCCCGACGAGTTCGACGCGGCGACGCCGCTCGAAGGCGCCCCGACCCCGGCCCCCGCGGGGACCCCGGAGTCCTTCGTCCTGCCGCCCCACCAGCGCTACGTCGCGGTTCGCGCCGTCGACGAGGCGGGCAACATCGGCTTCCCGACCCAGCGCGACACCAGCCTTCCCGACGACCCCGAAGTGCCGGGTGAAGACGATGACGACGACGGCGATGGCGGCGGCGGCGGCGACGGCGATGCCTCGGGCGCCAAATCGCCCGCGGGCGGCGGCGGCGGACCGGGCGGCAGCTCGAGCCCGGGCCGGGCGTTGCTCGGCCCCTGCGCCAACCTTCAGCGCGGGACCGCCGACGCCGACCGGCTGCGCGGGACGGCGGCCGGCGACCGCCTGCTCGGCCACGCCGGCGACGACCGCGCGGTGGGCGCCCGGGGCGTGGACTGCCTCGTCGGCGGCCGTGGCAACGACGTCCTTCGCGGCGGCAGGGGAAGCGACCGGATCCGGGCCCGGGACGGCGAGCGCGACAAGGTCCGCTGCGGCCGCGGTCGCGACCGGGCCGCCGTCGACCGGAGCGACTCCGTGCGGGGCTGCGAGCGCGTCAGACGCCGCGGCTGAAGACCTGGGATGTGAGATAGACCCGAGTTGCGGGTAGTCACCTCCAGGCAGAGGACTTCGATCCAGGAGGGACGACATGGGTGGATCACGACCCCGCCGCCGCACGATTGCGATCGTTGCGGGGGTGGCATTGACATTGCTCGGCGTGGCCGGCGCCGCGCTGGCCTTTGACGGGGCGCAGACCTCGAAAGTCGCGAAAGTGAAAGTGCGTTGCCCGTCCAACGTCACCAGCGCCCAGCGGGCGGTGACCTGCAGAGGGGTCATCAAACTCCGCAGGGGGGCGCGGGGGCCGCGTGGCCTGACGGGCGCCACCGGGCGCAGGGGCGCGACCGGTGCCAGGGGCGCGACCGGCAGGGCGGGGGTCTCGGGCTATGAGGTCGTCAACCAGACCTTCGCCGGTGTCGCGGTGCCCAACAGCGGCGCGGGGCGCGGGCTGAGCGCCGTGCAGACGATCGAATGCCCGGGCTCCAAGCGGGCGCTCAGCGGAGGCTTCGACCTCGGCACGAACGCGGCGCAGAACGTCGTCCAGCCCCAGGTGACGGTCTCGCTCAGCGGGCCGACCGGGACCGGCGGCGGCTGGTCGGTCCAGCTCTTCAACAACTCGGGCACGACCGACACCGCGATCGACCTCCGGGTCTACGCGATCTGCGCCACCACCGGCTGACGCCGGCTACTTGATGAAGAGCATCTCCTCGTATTTGGGGAGCGGCCAGAGGTCGTCGGCGACGACCTTCTCGAGCTTGTCGGCCGCCTCGCGCACGTTGGCCATCGCCGCGATCTGCTTGTCGCGGGCGTGGACCGCCATCTCGAGCCCCTCGAGGCCCGGGTCGGCGTTGGCCTGCTCGAGCTCGCCCAGCGCGCCGGTCAGATCCACGACCAGGCCGCGGACCTCGCTGTCCAGCCCCTCGACGCCACTGCTCTGCAGCAGCGCCAGGTGGCGGAGGGCCGCGGGCAGGATCATCGTCTTCGCGATCGAGAAGGTCGTCTCCGCCTCGATGTTGGCGCGGATCCAGTACTGCTCGACCCAGACCTCGTAGCGGGACTCGAGCTCGCGCTTGGAGAGGACCTCGTAGTTCTCGAAGGCGGCGACCGAGTCGTCGGCGAGCACCTCGGGCAGCGCGTCGGGAGTGGTTTTCAGGTTCTTCAGGCCGCGCTGCTCGGCTTCGGCGTGCCAGGCCTCGTCGTAGTTGTCGCCGCTGAAGCAGACCTGTTTGTTGGCGGAGTAGGACTCCTTGACGACCTCGATCACGGCCTCGGCGACCGCCGTGCCGCCGGAGATCTTCTCCTCCAGCCTGCCGGCCAGCTCGTCGATTGCCTCGGCGGCGATCGTGTTGAGCACCGTGTTCGGGAAGGCGAGCGACATGCTCGACCCAAGCGCCCGGAACTCGAATTTGTTGCCGGTGAAGGCGAACGGCGAGGTGCGGTTGCGGTCGCCCCCGTGCATCGGCAGCGCCGGCAGCACCGTGGCCCCGAGCTCGAGGAAGGAGGCCGGGGTGTTTGGGTCGCCCTCGCCGGTGGCGATCGCCTCGAACACTTTTTCGAGCTCGCCGCCGAGGAAGATCGAGATGATCGCCGGCGGCGCCTCGTTGGCGCCGAGGCGGTGGTCCTGGCCGATGTTGGCGACCGAGGCTCGCAGCAGCCCCTGGTGCTTGTTGACCGCCTGGATCACCGCGGCGCAGAAGAAGAGGAAATGGATGTTGTCGGCGGGGGTGTCGCCCGGGTCGAGCAGGTTCGACCCGGTGTCGGTCCCCATCGACCAGTTGTTGTGCTTGCCGGAGCCGTTGACGCCGGCGAACGGCTTCTCGTGCAGGAGCGCGACGAGGCCGTAGCGGCGGGCGACGGCTTCCAGGACCTGCATCAGCAGCTGCTGGTGGTCGGAGCCGACGTTCGAGTTCTCGAAGATCGGCGCGATCTCGTACTGGTTGGGGGCAACCTCGTTGTGGCGGGTCTTGACCGGGATGCCGAGCTTGCGCATCTCCAGCTCCGCCTCGAGCATGCAGGCGAGGATCCGCTCCGGGATCGAGCCGAAGTAGTGGTCGTCGAGCTCATGGCCCTTGGGCGGCTTGGCGCCGAACAGGGTGCGCCCGGTGGCGATCAGGTCGGGGCGCTCGAAGAAGTACTGCTCGTCGATCAGGAAGTACTCCTGCTCGGGCCCGACGGTCGTGAAGACGCCCTGGCTCTGCTCGTCGCCGAGCAGGCGCAGGGCCTTGATCGCCGAGCGGGAGAGGGCGTCCATCGAGCGCAGCAGCGGGATCTTGCCGTCGAGCGCCTCGCCGGTCCAGGAGGCGAAGGCGGTCGGGATGCAGAGCAGCGCGCCGTTCGGGTTCTCGAGGATGAAGGCGGGGGAGGTCGGGTCCCAGGCGGTGTAGCCACGGGCCTCGAAGGTCGCCCGCACGCCGCCGGTCGGGAAGGAGGATGCGTCGGGCTCGCCCTGGATCAGCTCCTTGCCGGAGAAGCCGGCGAGCACCTTGCCGTCGGACGAGGGCTCGAAGAAGGAGTCGTGCTTCTCCGCGGTCGAGCCGGTCAGCGGCTGGAACATGTGGGTGAAGTGGGTGGCGCCGTTCTCCAGCGCCCAGTCCTTCATCGCCTCGGCGACCGCGTCGGCGAGCGCGGCGTCGAGCGACTCGCCGCCCTCGAGGGTCGCCTGGAGCTTCTCGAAGACGTCATCGGGCAGGCGTTCGCGCTGCACGGTGACGGAGAAGACGTTCGCGCCGAAGGGGTCGTTCTCGGGCTGCGTCAGGTCGAGGGCGCCGAGGGCCTCCCCGTTGGAGCTCCACTGCGCGGCGGTCACGTTCTGCTGGCGAATACGGCTCATCGGTGTCTCAGTTCCTCCCGTGTCGTTTAGAGCCAAAGCAGACTAATGGGAGAGCGCCCCAAATGCCCTTGTACCGCGGTACAAGGTTCGCCGAAAGCCTTTGTCCCTCCGTTGATGTCGCACTTGTCCCCGCATAGCGGGGACAAGTGCGACATCAAACGTCAGATCAGCGGATCGGCGGCTAGCAGGCCCTCGGGGTGGCGCAGGCGGAAGCCCTTGCCGGAACGCATGGTCTCGCTCCAGCCCGGGCCGTGGCGGTCGCCGTCGTCGGTCATCGAGGTGTCCCAGCGCAGGCCCGCGATCACCGCGTAGACGTGGCCCTTGTTGGCGTAGATCCTGACCCAACTCCCCGGCCCGCCGCGGCCCCAGCGCATGAACCCGCCCGAGACGAGCGGGTATTCGAGCAGGCCGCCGGCGCGCATCACGTAGCTGACCGAGCCCGAGCAGTCGTAGCCCCTCGAGTTCCAGTTGCGGTGCCCGCCTCCCCAGACGTAGGGGCGGTGGCGGATGTGGTTGGCGGCGGCGATCATCGCCCTCACCGAGGGCGGGGCGGAGGCGGGCGCGATCGCGCGGCCGCCGGGCGCCAGCTCGGCCTTGGGCACGGCGGCTCCGGCGGCCGTCGCGGCGACGCCGAGTGTCGCGACCGCCCCCAGGGTCGCGAGGAGAGTGAACATGCCCCTGCGCATGAAAGAGCGTTATCGGCAGGGGCCCGCCGACCTTTAGGCCAGGTCGCGGGGTTCAGCGCCTGCTCTATAGCCTTGCCCGGCCCACTAACTGGAGGAATCGCTCGCAATGTTCGTATCGAAGGCCGCCGTCGTCGGTGGCGGCACCATGGGAGGTGAGATCGCGCAGGCGATCGCCACCTCCGACATCCCCGTCGTCGTCAAGGACATCGACCAGAAGTTCGTCGATGCCGCCGTCGAGAAAGCGCGCGCGATCACCGAGGGCAAACTCGGCCGCCTTGTCACCAAGGAGAAGCTGACGCAGGAGCAGGCGGACGCCCGCCTGGCGGAGGTGATGGGCCTGATCACCGGCACCACCTCCTACGACGAGTTCGCCGACGTCGACTTCGTGATCGAGGCCGTACCCGAGAAGATGGAGATCAAGCAGGCCGTCTTCCGCGAGCTCGACGCCGCCACCCCCGGCCACGCGATTATCGCCTCCAACACCTCCTCGCTCTCGGTCACCGAGATGGGGGAAGCGACGCTGCGCGCCGACAAGGTCGTCGGCTTCCACTTCTTCTACCCGGCCTCGGTGATGCCGCTGGTCGAGGTGATCGTCGGCGAGGACACCTCGCGAGAGACGGCCACCGCCGCCTACAACTTCGCCCAGGCGATCAAGAAGCAGCCGATCGTCTGCGCCGAGGTGCCCGGCTTCGTCGTCAACAAAATCCTGATCGCGGCGATGGGGGAGATCTGGCGCGCCCAGGAGGACCATGGCCTCTCGCTGAAGGCGATCGACGAGACAATCGTCGGCGCCAAGGGCGCCCCGATGGGCCCCTTCCTGCTCACCGACCTGCTCGGGCTCGACACCACCCTGCACACGGCGGAGCACCTCAACGCCTCCTACGGCGAGACGTTCTACGTCCACCAGGGCCTCAAGAAGCTGGTCGCCGACGGCAAGCTCGGCGCCAAGACCGGCGGCGAGGGCTTCTACAAGGACGGCGAGCAGACGATTCCCGGGGACGCCGACCCCGACGCCGACGAGCTGGTCGCGATGTTCGCCTGCCGGGCGCTGATCGAGGCCTGCCTGCTGGTCGAGGAGGGCGTCTGCTCGGTCCGCGACATCGACGTCGGGATGATGACCGGCGCCGGGCTCGACCCGCGCAAAGGCCTGCTGCCGCCGTTCTGGCGCGCCGACGTCGAAGGTCTGGGCACGGTCCTCGAGCGCTGCGAGCAGCTCCAGGAGAAGCACGGCGACCGCTTCGCGCCGCCGGTCACCCTGCGCCGGCTCGTCGCCCAGGGCCGGCTCGGCCTCGAGTCCGGGCAGGGCTTCTACCCCTACCCGCAGGCCGACGAGGGCGAGCAGGCGGAGACGGTCAAGCTCGAGACCCGCGACGGCGTCGCGATCGCCTGGCTGGCGAACGCGCCGATGAACGCGATCTCCCCGGACGTGATCCGCGACCTCGGGGCTGTCTGGGACCGGGTCAAGGGCAACGACGAGATCGGGGCGATGGTGATCGCCTCCTCGGTGCCGATCGTCTTCTCGGCCGGCGCCGACATCAAGGCCTTCACCCAGATGGACGAGAGCGGGGGCGAGGAGCTGCTCCACACGGCGCACGCCCTGCTGCGCGACTTCGGCCAGTCCCGGGTGGCGACGATCGCCGCCGTCAACGCGCTCGCCTACGGCGGCGGCTGCGAGGTGGCGATGGCCTGCGACGTGCGGATCGCCGCCGAGGCCGCGGTCTTCGGCCAGCCGGAGATCAAGCTCGGAATCATCCCCGGCTTCGGCGGCACCCAGCGGCTGCCGCGGCTGGTGGGTGAGAACAAGGCGCTCGAGATGAACCTGACCGGCGACGCCGTCCTCTCCGAGGAAGCGCTCGACTTCGGCCTCGTCAACCGCGTCGTCCCCGACCACGAGCTGTTCGAGACGGCGCTGATGTGGGGCCGCAAGCTGGCCGGCCAGGCGCCGCTGGCGAAGGAGCAGATCAAGCGGGTCTCCGCCAAGGGCGACCTCGACGAGGGGATCGAGGCCGAGAAACAGGGCTTCGGGGCCGCCTTCGGCAGCGAGGACGCGAAGGAGGGCATCGCCGCCTTCCTCGGCAAGCGCAATCCGAGGTGGAGCGGGAGGTAGCGATGCCCGCGCCGACCTTCTACCCCAACCTGCTCTATGCCGACGCCGGCGCCGCGATCGAGTGGCTCGAGCGCACCCTCGGCTTCGAGCGCGGTGAGGTTCACCGCGACGAGGACGGCAACGTCGCCCACGCGGAGCTCTCGCTGGACGGGACCGCGGTGATGCTCGGAACGGCCGGGGTCGGGCGGGAGCCGTTCCGCAGCCTGCCCGCCGGGGGTGGGCTCGTCTACGTCGCGATCGACGACGTCGACTCCCTGTATGAGCGGGTCCGCGAGGCCGGCGGGGACATCGCGCTCGAGTTGATGGACACCGACTACGGCTCGCGCGACTTCACGGTCCGCGACCCGGAGGGGACCCTCTGGGCCTTCGGCACCTACCGGCCAGGCTGATGCCGCGCGCCGGCGTCACCGGGGCCGCCGGGCTCGCCGAGCTGATCGGCGAGTCCGACCGCACCGTGGCCTTGACCGGAGCCGGGATCTCGGTCCCCTCCGGAATCCCCGACTTCCGCACCCCGGAGACCGGGATCTGGGCGAACGTCGACCCGATGGAGGTCGCCCACATCGACGTCTTCGAGCGCGACCCGGCTCGCTTCTGGTCCTACTACCGCCCCCGCTTCCACTCGCTCGGGGACAAACGCCCCAACGCCGCCCACGATGCGCTCGCCGAGCTCGAGCGACGAGGCCTGCTCGAGGGCGTGATCACGCAGAACATCGACCGTCTCCACCGTGCCGCCGGCTCCGAGAACGTGGTCGAGGTCCACGGCTCGATCGAGACCTCCTCCTGCACTCGCTGCGCGTCCTCCTACGGGCTCGAGGACGTCGAGGCGCTCTTCGACGACGACGGGGTGGCGGTCTGCGCCTCGTGTGGCAGCTCGGTCAAACCCGATGTCGTCCTCTTCGGCGAGCTGCTGCCGGAGAGCGCGATGGCGGAGGCGCAGCGGCTCGCCGAGGAGGCGGAGCTGATGATCTGCATCGGCTCCTCGCTGGCCGTGTATCCGGCGGCCGGGCTGCCGCGCCTGACCCTCGAGCGGGGCGGGCGCCTGGCGATCGTCACCAAGGGCGCGACCCCCTACGACGGCGACGCCGAGCTGAAGCTCGATGGCGAGGTCGACGAGGAGCTCGCCGCGGCGCTCGCGGCGCTCGGCTAGCGATGTCGCCCGAGGCGCGGCGGCTGCCGGAGGCGGTCGTCTTCGACAACGACGGGTTGCTGCTCGACACCGAGTCGGTCTGGACCCGTGCCGAGCAGGACCTCTTCGCCCGCCGCGGGCGCGAGTTCACCCCGGCGGACAAGCTCGAGCTGGTCGGCACCTCGGCCGAGATCGCCGGCCGCGTCCTCGAGCGCCGGCTCGATGAGCCGGGCAGGGCGGCGGAGCTGATCGAGGAGCTGAACGAGCTCGTGGTCGCCGAGCTCGAGCACGGGGTCGAGGCGATGGTCGGCGCCCGCGAGCTGCTGCACACCCTCAGGGAGCGCGGTACGCCGATCGGCCTCGTCTCCAACTCGCCGCTCGTCTTCGTCACCCGCTCGCTGGAGATCGCCGGCTTCGACGACCGCTTCGACGTCGTCGTCAGCGCCCACGAAGCAACGGCGCCGAAGCCGGCGCCCGACCCCTACCTGGAGGCCTGCCGGCGCCTCGGGGTCGAGCCCGGCCCCTCCGTCGTCGCCCTCGAGGACTCGCCGACCGGGGTGGCCGCCGCCGTGGCCGCCGGCCTGACCGTGATCGGGGTCCCCTCGATCGACGGAGTCGCCCTGGAGGAGGCGCACCACATCGCCGACTCCCTGCTCGACGGGATCATCGCGCTCGAGCTGGTTCTCTAAACCTCAGGTTGAGGGTTAGACTCAGCCGCCGCGCAGCACACGCCTGCGACGCAGCACCCGCTCGCTGATCTCGACCAGCTCGGTGACCGCGGCAGCCGTTTCCGGCTCCAGATCGCCGCTCAGCGCGGCGTTCGCCGCCTCGCCCGCCTCGACGCGGCGAGCCTTGAGCACGGTCATGTCCTCCTCGTGCCCCGGATCGACCATCGCGCCGTCGAGCTCGACCAGCAGCGCCTCGAGCCCGACCCGCAGCTGCAGCGCGGCCTCACGCAGGCGCTCGCCGTCGAGGTCGGAGCGGGCGCGGAGGATGAGGACCTCGCAGGCGTCGATCCGTTCGCGGCGGCCGAGCACGGCGGCGACCCGCTCCTGCGGGCGCAGCGTCTCCTCGCGCCGCTGTCGCCGCGAGCCGCGAGCCGCGGCCTCGACCCGGTGGGCGAGCGTGTATCGGCCGCTTGCGACCTCTTCGCCCTCGCCGTACCCGATCCGCGTCGCGATCGCCATCGCCGGTTCGAGCACCGCGAGATTGGGGTCGGCCCCGGCGACCGCCTGCGCGAACAGCGCCCTGTTGACCAGGTCGATTCCCTGCTCGAGGACGGCGTCGATCGCCTCGTCCGTCGCGACCGCGGCCTGCAGCCAGGCGTCGGCCTCCTCCTGCGAGGCGAACGGCTGGGCGGCGCGGACTGCGGTCGCCCGCGAGAGCGGCAGCTCGGGCGCGCTGCCGGGATCCTCGGGCCGGGGCCTGCGCCTGCGCCGGCCGCCGGACGACGGTGCCGCGGCGAGCGTTTCGACGACCAGGACGCCCTCCGGCCCCTCCGCCTCGTCACGGGCCAGGTAGCGGCCATCGGCGACGGCGACGGCGCCGGCGAAGTCGAACTGCGCGAATCCGAAGAGCTGGGTCAGAGGACCCGATTCTCCCCGAAAGGGATCAGTCGGCGGCCGTGCCGCCCGAGCCCACGACCTGGGCGGGCTGCACCGGCGCGGCGGGCTCGGCCGGCTTGTCGGGGAGCGCCGCGTCGGAGGGCTCGGTCGGAACCTCGGGGTTCTCGATTTCCCCGAGGCGGCCGATCAGCCGCTGCCACTGGTTCGGTTTGAGCAGCTGCACGAAGCGCGCGTCGCCGGTGTCGCCCGTCGGGCTGTAGCCGATGTGGACGTGGTCGGCGTGGTCGCCCATCGCGAAGCTCGGCCCGCCCAGTTCCTGCAGCGAGATCAGCTCGTCCGGGGTCAGCGTGCCCTGCAGTCTCAGCACGGCGCGCAGCAGCTCTTCGGTGATCGAGCCCGGGCCCTGGTTGCCCAGCACGGAGACGCCGTTGATCATCGCGATGTCAACCGCGTTGCCGAAGCCGTGGTTGGAGACGTTGCCGCTGGTCGTGATGCTTCCGTAGCGGCCGCAGAGCATCGAGGTGACGGTCAGGCGGAAGCCCTGCTCCGAGAGGAAGGCGAGCGTCGCCAGCAGCCGCCTGTCGATCTGCCCGGCGCGGACTTCGACCCGGTCGCATTCGGGCAGCTCGATCTGATGGTCGGCCAGGACCCGGCGCTGCAGCGCCTCCTTGGAGAGCAGCAGGACGCCGGCCCCGCTCAGCCTGATCGCCAGCGCCCGCTTGTCATTGGCGCGGTAGATCGCCGTCGCCTCGAGCAGCTTCCAGCCGTCGAGGATCGGCTTCGGGTCGATCCTGGGGGCGCCGCGGCCGGCGGGCCTGATCGAGAAGTTGATGTGTGGGTCGACCCCGTCGGTGCGCTCGGCGGCGATCCGGGCGAGGACGGTGCCGGCGATCACCTTCGACCCGACCTCGAGGCTTCCGTCGGCGCCGATCGAGCCCGCCGCGTCGACGTTGTCGAAGGCCTCTTCCTGCGGCTCGTCCTCGCTGCGCTCGGGGAGGGCGTAGAGGCGCGGGCGGATGTTCTCGCTGTCGACCGCGACCCGCTTCTCCTCGCCGGTCGGCATCACGACCCTGCGGCCGTCATCAGCAATCTCGCCCAGTTCGGCGTAGGTGTAGCGGTTGCCGTAGGCGTCCTGGAGGACGATGTAGCGGCCGAGGCGCTCGGAGTGGCCGAGTTTCTGGATCACCCCGTCGTTGACGGCGACGACCGGCGCGCCCTCGGCGGCGAAGATGTTGATGCCGCGGCGGGTCGGGGAGGAGGTGATCACGTCGGCGGCGTTGCCGTAGGCCTCGCGCTCGCCCGGCGTCGCCCGCTCCAGCGCCGCCCGGGCGGAGATGTCGTCGGCGTAGCTGGCGTCGGCGGCGACCGGGAAGTGGGCGCCCTGGGTGAGGCCGGTCAGCGAGCCGATCAGGTCGGCCGGCAGCTTGCCGTAGGCCTGCGCGTAGAGCAGCACCTCCTGCACGTACCAGTCGGCGTGGTTGTAGGCGAAGATCGCGTCGTAGGGGCTCTCGGCCCAGCCCGCCGCCTTCAGGTAGTTGGCGGCGGCGCAGATCGCGTCGACCGGGTTGTAGGGGTCCTTGCGCCCGTCGCCGTTGGCGTCGACCCCATACATCTCCCAGCTCGAGGGGATGAACTGCATCCAGCCCATCGCGCCGGCGCTGGAGACGTTGAGGTTGGTCCCGAAGGCGGTCTCGATTTTGTTGATCGAGGCGAGGACCTGCCAGGGGATCCCGTACTCGGTGCCGCAGGCCTGGTAGATCGGCAGCAGGAACGGCGGGATCTCGAAGGAGTCGATGACGAAGTTGGGGACGCCGATCGGCGCCGGGCCGAAGGGCGAGAACGTCGCGCTCGGGTTGGCTTCGGTCGGCACGCCGCCGTCGAGGTAGGCGGAGCCGCCGCTCGACCCGGGGCCCTGGGGCTGGTCGCCGGCGGTGGCGCGCGGGGCGTTGACGCCGCCGCTCGAGGGACTGTGGCCGGAGGCGCCGCCGCCGAGGCTGCGGTTCTCGACGACCTGGTTCGGGTCGGCCTGCGCGTCGCCGGCGTCGAGGCTCGCGCCCGACTCGACGCCGGTGCCGCCTTCGGTGGCGGGTGCAGGCGCGGGTGCGGGGGCCGGGGCGGGAGCCGGGGCGATTTCGCCGCCGGGTGTCGGGGCCGGCGACTCGCTGATGCCGTTGGGGTCTTCGAGGCAGTCGGGGTCTGCGAGGTCGAGGAGGCCGTCGCCGTCGTCGTCGATTCCGTTCGAGCAGACGGGCAGCTGGGCCGGGGGTGTGACCGAGGTCGTCGGGGGCGTCGCCTGCGGGAGGGCGGGGACCGTCAGTTCCGGTTCCGCTCCGGCCATGCCGACGCCAAGCGCAGTCGCAAACGCGAAGCTGGCCAGCGCAACGATCAGTGCGAGCTTGTTTCTCATCCCAGGGCGCCCCTGCTCAGGCTCGACCAAACTACCCACTCCTCAGGGGGTCCGCAACGGAATGGGGCACCCCCCAACAAGGCCTTAATCATGCGTGATGCAGGCATGTGGGGCATGAGGATTTCAGCCCCGCCGGATGGGCTCGACTAAGCTGGTCCGCATGCCTGAGGAATACGACGATCAGGAGAGCCTCAGGGCGCGCAGCGAGCAGGTCATCGGCGAGGTCGCCCAGGCACTGCTCGACAGCCAGGTCCTGGAGAACGCGCTGGCCGCGGCCTTCGGCGCCCGTGAGAAGGCGGCCGAGGCCCAGCAGGCGGCGATGGCGGCCCTCAACCTGCCCTCCGCGGGGGACGTCGAGCGCCTCGAACGTCGCCTCCGCTCCTTCTCCCAGCGCCTCGAAGACGTCGAGGACCAGCTCGACCGGCTGGCCAGGGAGCTGAGCCAGGCCCGCCGCGAGCTCACCGTCTCCGAGGCCCCCAAAAAAGCCCAGAAAGTCAAAACCTAACCCTCAACTAGAGGTTGAGAGTGCTTTAGACGAGGCCCTTCCGGCGCGTTTCGCCGTCTCCTCCCGCAGCTCCTCGGAGAGGGGCTCCGATCCGCCCGCCTCGACGACGATCAGGGTCGCCGCCGCGGCGATCCCGAGCGATCCGGCCCGGGCCAGGATCGCGACCGTCTGCATGTCGGCGACGTCCGCCCCCTCGGGCCCCGGACCGCCGGGCGCCGGCGCCGAGTCGAAGCTGGCGACCGCCGCCGGCGAGGCGGCGCCGTCGAAGCCCGCGAGCAGCCCGGCGGTCAGCGCCGGGTCGGGGGACGCCCCCTCGCCGACCGCCAGCCCGAAGGCCGCGGCGGACCCGCCCTCGGCGATCGCCCTCTCGACCACCACCACCGTGCCGGGGCCCGGGCCGGTCTCGGTTGCGACGCAGGTCCCGACCCGGATCGCCCGGCTCACCCCGAGCTTGGCGAGGTCGGCGACGACGAGGCCGGCGCTCGGCCCGCCCATCCCGGTCGATTGGATCGTCAGCTCGCGGCCGTCCGGCGTCACGCCCGTGTAGCCCCAGAGGCCGCGGGCGTGGTTGCTCATCTTCGGCTGCTCGAGCAGCTCCTGGGCGAGCATCAGGGCGCGGCCCGGATCGCCGACGAGGATCGCGTCAGATGCGAATGAGGCTGTGGGCCGGAGCCGCGACGGCATCGTCCCCCGACCCTACTTCGCCCCAGGCACGGCTTCTCCAATCGGGAGAAAGCCGCTTCCGGGATTTGCTCCACCCGTCTAAACACAGATTCGGGGCCCGTTCATACCTTGGCCTTGTTCGCCAAACCGCGACCCCCGGGGCGTGCCCCGGGCGGGCAAGGAGGAAGTTCGATGAAGAGAAAGTTGGGCCTGGCCGCGTTGCTCGCGGCATTTGCCGCCCTCGTGCTGCCGACGGTGGCTTCCGCCGCAACGGTGGGAGAAGTCGCAGGCACCCTGGAAGAAAAGGTCGTCGAGCTGGACATGGTCTGGGTCGCGGTCGCGACGGTGCTGGTCTTCCTGATGCAGGCCGGCTTCATGTTCCTGGAGATCGGCTTCTCGAGACAGAAGAACGCCGGCACGGGTGTCGCCAAGGTGCTCGTCAACTTCGCGATCGTGACCATCGCCTGGTGGGCGGTTGGCTACGGGATCGCCGAAGGCGGCGACGGCTCAGAAGGCCTACCCGGCAACAACATCTTTGGGGGCAGTGGCTTCTTCTTCCACTTCGACCAGGTGGTCGCGGGCGAAGTGGTAACCGGATCGACGGCGATGCTGATGCTCTTCGGCCTTGCCTTCTGCGCGGTCTCGCTTGCGATCGTCTGGGGAACCACCCTGGAGCGGATCAAGTTCGGCGCCTATGTGATCTACGCCGCAGTCTTCGGCGCGATCGTCTACCCGCTGATCGCGCACGCGGTCTGGGGCGGCGGCCTGCTCTCCGACATCGGCGGCAAGCCGGTGATGGACTTCGCCGGCTCCTCGGTGGTCCACCTGACCGGCGCCACCGGCGCCCTGGCGGCGCTGATCCTGCTCGGCGCCCGCAAAGGCAAGTACGACGCGAACGGCAACCCGCGGGTCATCCCCGGGCACTCGATGCCGCTCGTCGGCCTCGGCGTGATCATCCTCTGGATCGGCTGGTTCGGCTTCAACGGAGGCTCGACCTTCGAAACCGGCGGCTCGTTCTTCGGCGAGGTCATGCTCAACACCCAGCTCGCGGCGGCGGCCGGCGTCATCGGCGCCTCGCTCGCGGTCTATATGAAGAGCAGGACCCTGGACGTCGGCATGGCCGGCAACGGCGCGATCGCCGGCCTCGTCGGCATCACCGCCCCGTCCGGCTTCGTCGAGTACTGGGCGGCGCCGATCATCGGCTTCGTCGCCGGGCTGATCGTCGTCTACGCGGTGCTGGCGATCGACCGGCTCCTCGACGACCCGGTCGGCGCCCTCTCGGCGCACGGCCTGGCGGGGATCTGGGGCACGATGGCGGTCGGCATCTTCGCCTCGCCGCGGTTGATTGTCGAAGGGGCCGGGCCGGGCATCTGGTACGGCATCTTCGGTGAGGAGTCCTTCAGCACGGCCGCAGGCCAGCTGGGGGTCCAGGCGCTCGCCGTCGTCTTCACGTTCGTGGTCGTCTTCGCGATCTCCTACGCGACGTTCGCCCTGATCAAAGCGACGATCGGGCTGCGCGTCTCCGAGGAGGAGGAGGAAGCCGGGCTCGACATCAGCTCCCACGGCATGTACGGGTACCCGGAGCAGTTCATCCCGCAGCCGGAGTACTCGACCGGCCTGCCCAACACCATGGGCGGAGGCGGCGCGGCGGTTCCCGCGCCCTCTCCCGCCCAGATGACCGCGACCCAGCCGTCGCACCAGGAGGGCTGAGCGCATGAAGAAGATAGAGGCGTTCATCCGCCACGAGGCGTTCGAGCCGATCCGCGCCGAGCTGCTCGACAAGGGATTCCCTTCCCTGTCGATCGTCGAGGCGAAGGGCTCGGGCCGCCAGAAGGGCATCGTCGAGCAGTACCGCGGCTCGACGCTGACCGTCAACGTCCGGCCGAAGCTGAAGCTGGAGGTCGTGGTCGAGGACAAAGACAAGGCGCTGGTCGTGGAGACCATCCTCAAGCACGCCCGCACGGGCGAGGTCGGCGACGGGAAGATCTTCGTCATGCCGATCGAGGAGGCGATCCGGATCAGGACCGGGGAGGGCGGCGAGCCCGTCCTCCAGGCCCACTCCGACGAGGAGATCCCGGCCTAGGGCCAGCGCACAGACGTGACCCACGACCCGAGCGGGGCGGCATATTGCCGCCCCGCTCGGCTTTTCAGGGGGAGTCGTACTAGCCTCGATCCCGTGGCGGGCGAAGATCGCATCTCCCTGAGCGAGGCCTCTCGCCGCTCCGGGGTCTCGGCGAACACCCTGAAGCGATGGGCCGCCGACAAGGTCGTCCCCGTGCGGCGGGGCCGCTGGACCGCAGCCGCGGCCGCCCAGGCGCGGGTCGTGGCGCGGATGCGGGAGCGCGGCCACTCACTCGAGGAGCTGCGCAAGGCGGGCCGCGAGGGGAGGCTCTCCTTCGGCCTCCCCGAGGACCTCTTCCCGCGGCCGGAAGGGCAGGTGACCGTCGAGGACGTCGCCCGCGAGACCGGCTTGGAGCCGGAACTGATCGAGCGCATCCTCGTCATCCTCGGCACCCCGCTCGAACGCGAGCGCGTCCTCAACCCCGAAGACGTCGAGGCGCTCCGCCACTGCGCCCGCGTGCTCGCCGCCGGCTTTCCGCTCGTCGCCTTCCTCCAGCTCGTCCGCGTCTACGTGCAGTCGCTGCGGCGGATCGCCGACGCCGAGGTCAGGCTCACCCACCTCTACGTCCACGAGCCGATGATCCGCGACGGCGTGCCGGAGCTGGAAATGGCGGAGGAGATCGGCGAGCTCGCGGCGGACGTCCTGCCGCTCGCGACGCCGCTGACCGAGTACCTGCACACCCGCTACCTGCGCTTCTTCCTCGAGCAGGACGTCGTCGGGCACATGGAGAGCGAGCTCGGCTCCAGCGCCTCCGACCTCGGCCAGGTCCCGGTCGCGCTCTGCTTCATCGACCTGACCGGCTTCACCCGCTACACCGAGGAGGAGGGTGACCTGGAGGCGCTCGACGTGATCGAGAAATTCGTCGAAACCGTCGAGGGGACCCTGCCGCCGGAGGCGACGATCGTGAAGACGATCGGCGACGAGGTGATGGTCGTCTCCCCGGAGGCCGCATCCCTGACCGAATGGGCCGTGGACATCCTCGCCCGCTTCCCGCAGCGGCCGCGGCCGCGGGTCGGGATCCACTGCGGCAACGCCGTCTACCGCGACGGCGACTACTTCGGCAGCCACGTCAACCTCGCGCACCGCGTCGTCAGCCGCGCCCACGCCGGGGAGCTGCTGGCCACCGACAGTGTGGTCGCCGCGATCGGGGGCAGGCCGGGCCTCGAATGCGAGCCGATCGGCCAGGTCTCCCTGAAGGGCTTCGGCGAACCGACCGAGCTCTTCCTGATCCACTCGGCGGCGGCCTGACCATGCTCGAGGCCGTGCGCGAGGGGGGGCTGCTCGCCGGCGGCTCCCCGGTCGTCGCGATGCTCTCCGGCGGCCGCGACTCGGTCTGCCTGCTCGACATCGCCGTGCGCCTGCGCGGGCCGGAGGAGGTCGTCGCCCTGCACGTCAACTACGGGCTCCGCGACGACGCCGGCGAGGACGAGTCCCACTGCGCTTCGCTCTGCGAGGGCCTCGGCGTCGAGCTCCGGGTCGAGCAGCCGCGCCGCCCCGAGGGGCCGGGCAACCTCCAGGCCTGGGCCCGGGACACCCGCTACGCGGCGGCGGCGCGCCTCGCCTCCGCCGACGCGGCGCTGGTCGCGACGGGGCACACCGCCGACGACCAGGTCGAGACGATCCTCTACCGGCTCGCCTCCTCGCCGAGCCGCCGCGCCCTGCTCGGGATGCGACCGAGCGACGGCAAGCTGCGGCGCCCGCTGCTCTCCTTCACCAGGGAGCAGACCACCGCCTACTGCGAGGAGCGCGGCCTTGCCTGGCGCGACGACTCGACCAACGAGGAGCCGATCTACGCCCGCAACCGCCTGCGCCTGGGGCTGGCGGCCTCGCTCGCCGAGATCCACCCGGCGGCCTTCCAGAACGTGCTCCGCACGGCGGAGCTGCTGCGCGACGAGGCCGAGCTCCTCGACTCGCTGGTCAGGGCGGAGATCGACGGCACCGAGGGGTCCCCGCGCGGGACGATCGCGCTGAGCAGGCTCGCCGAGCTGCACCCGGCCCTGCGCCGCCTCGTCGTCCAGGCGCTCGCCGACCGCGCCGCCGGCCGGCCGGTGCCCGGCGCGGCCCGCTTCGCCGACCAGGTCGCCGGGCTCACCCGCGGCGGCTCGAAGCTCGACCTCGGCGACGGCGTCCGGGCGATCGTCGAGGGCGGGGTCGTCCGCGCCGAGCGGGGCTGAGGGCCGCGCTGTATCTAGACTGACGGCGATGGCCGATCCGATTGGGGAGACCCTCGTCTCGAGCGAGGAACTGCGCCGCCGCGTCGCCGAGCTGGGCAAGCAGATCAGCGAGGAGTACGCGGGCCGCGACCTATTCATGATCGGCGTGCTGAAGGGCGCCGTCCTCTTCCTCGCCGACCTGATGCGCAATATCGACGTCCCCTGTGAGATCGACTTCATGGCGGTCTCGAGCTACGGCTCGCAGACCGACTCCTCCGGCGTCGTGCGGATCCTCAAGGACCTCGACGCGCCGATCGAGGGCCGCCACGTGCTGATCGTCGAGGACATCATCGATTCCGGCCTCACCCTCCAGTACCTGATGCGCAACCTCAACGCCCGCAGCCCGGCCTCGCTCGAGGTCTGCGCCCTGCTCACCAAGCCGGAGCGCCTGCGGGTCGATCTCTCGCCCCGCTACATCGGCTTCGAGATCCCGAATCGGTTCGCCGTCGGCTACGGCCTCGACCACGCTCAGCAGTACCGCAACCTCGAATACGTCGCCGCTCTCGACGCCTAGACAGAAAAACCGCCCTGGTACGCTGATTTTTGGCTTATGAGGCGTTTTTTCAAAAGCGCGGCTTTCCCGATCCTGCTCGTGGTGATCCTCGCCTTCGTCGCCCAGAAGGTGATCACCAACGACAAGGGTCCCGAGCCGCCGTCCTACAACGAGCTCGTCAAACCGAAGACCGGGCTGATCGCCACCGGCCGGATCGACGAGGTCACGGTCAACACCAAGGACAACACCCTCGACGTCAAGCGGCAGAACGGCGAGAGCTTCTCGACCGGCTACCTGCCCTACACGGAGCCGAACCTGCTCGCCGCGCTCGAGGCGGCCGACGTCCAGACCGAGGTCAAGGGCACCGGCGGCAACGGGCTGCTCTCGCTGCTCACCTACATCCTTCCCTTCGTCCTCTTCCTCGCGCTCTGGATCTTCCTCATGAACCAGATGCAGGGCGGCGGCTCGCGGGTGATGAACTTCGGCAAATCGAAAGCGAAGCGGATGTCGGTCGACGCGCCGAAAATCACCTTCCGCGACGTCGCCGGGGTCGACGAGGCCGTGCAGGAGCTGCACGAGATCAAGGAGTTCCTCGAGAACCCGAAGAAGTTCCAGTCGCTCGGCGCGCGGATCCCGAAGGGCGTCCTCCTCTACGGGCCGCCCGGCACCGGTAAGACGCTGCTCGCCCGCGCCGTCGCCGGCGAGGCCGGCGTCCCCTTCTTCTCGATCTCCGGCTCGGACTTCGTCGAGATGTTCGTCGGCGTCGGCGCCAGCCGCGTCCGCGACCTCTTCGAGCAGGCCAAACAGAACTCCCCCTGCATCATCTTCATGGACGAGATCGACGCCGTCGGCCGCCACCGCGGCGCCGGCATGGGCGGCGGTCACGACGAGCGCGAGCAGACGCTGAACCAGCTGCTGGTCGAGATGGACGGCTTCGAGATGAAGGACAACATCATCCTGATCGCCGCCACCAACCGGCCCGACATCCTCGACCCGGCGCTGCTGCGGCCGGGCCGCTTCGACCGCCAGGTCGTCGTCGACCGGCCCGACCGCAAGGGCCGCAAGCAGATCCTCGAGGTCCACACCCGCGGCAAGCCGCTCGCGAAGGAGATCGACCTCGACACGCTGGCCGGCCAGACCCCCGGCTTCACCGGCGCCGACCTCGCCAACCTGATCAACGAGGCGGCGCTGCTGACCGCCCGCCCGGGCAGCCGCGAGATCACGATGGAAGAGCTCGAGGAGGGGATCATGCGGGTGATCGCCGGCCCCGAGAAGAAGACCCGCGTGATGTCGCGAGAAGGAGCGGCTGATCACCGCCTACCACGAGATGGGCCACGCGATCGTCGGCCACCTGCTGCGAGAACACCGACCCGGTCCACAAGATCTCGATCATCAGCCGCGGCCAGGCGCTCGGCTACACGATCAGCCTGCCCGACCGAGGACAAGTTCCTCACCACCCGCGCCGAGCTGACCGACACGATGGCGATGACCCTGGGCGGCCGCGCCGCCGAGGAGATCGTCTTCGGCGAGATCACCACCGGCGCCTCCAACGACCTCGAAAAGGTGACCGAGACGGCGAAGCAGATGGTGATGCGCTTCGGCATGTCCGAGCGGCTCGGCCCGCGCGTCTTCGGCCACGATCGCGGCCAGCCCTTCCTCGGCCGCGAGTTCTCCGCCGAGCCCGACTACTCCGACGAGATCGCGCGCGAGATCGACGACGAGATCCGCCGCATCGTCGAGTGCGCGCACCAGACCGCCAAGGACCTGCTCACCGAAAAGCGCGAGGAGCTCGGACCGGATCTCGAAGATCCTGCTCGAGCGCGAGACGATCGACGCCGAGCAGTTCGTCGCCCTGCTCGACGGCAAGACCGAGGACGAGGTCTTCGCCGACGAGGAGGAGCCGCGCCGCCGGCCGAGCCGGCCGCGGAGCCCGAGAAGGCCCAGCGCGAGGGCGCGCGGCCGAACCCGCGCCCGCGTCCTGGGTTCGCTGGCGGCGACGCAAGCTGACCGGCGACCCCGTGAGAGTTGATGGGCGTCGTCAACGTCACCCCGGACTCGTTTTCGGACGGCGGGCTGTACCTGGAGCCGGAGGCGGCGATCGCGCATGGGTCCGAGCTCGCCGACGAGGGGCGCGGACATCCTCGACGTCGGCGGCGAGTCGACCCGGCCGGGGGCCGAGGCGGTCGGCGAGGCGGAGGAGATCCGGCGGGTCGAGCCGGTGGTCGCCGACCTGGCCGGCGCTCGGCGCACGGTCTCGATCGACACCTCGAAGCGGGCGGTCGCCGAGGCGGCGCTCGACGCCGGGGCGACGATCGTCAACGACGTCACCGCGTTGCGCGGCGATCCCGAGATGGCGCGCGCTCTGCGCGGAGCGCGGAGCCGAGCTGGTCCTCATGCACATGCAGGGGACGCCGCGCACGATGCAGGACGACCCCGCCTACGACGACGTCGTCGACGACGTCAGGGCCTTCCTCGCCGAGCGGCTCGAGGCGGCGGTCGCCGCCGGCGTCGCCGAGGAGCGGATCTGGCTCGACCCCGGGATCGGCTTCGGCAAGACCGCTCGAGCACAACCTCGAGCTGCTGCGCCGGCTCGGCGAGCTGCGCGAGCTCGGCCGGCCGCTCGTGGTCGGCACCTCGCGCAAGAGCTTCATCGGCAAGGTCGACGACTCCGACGCGGAGGAGCGGCTCGGCGGCACGATCGCCTCCTCGGTCCTCGCCGTCGCCGAGGGCGCCGACGCGCTCCGCGTCCACGACGTCGCCGAGGTCGCCCAGGCGGTGAGGGTCGCCGACGGCGATCCTCGGGTAGGTTCAGGTACATGGAGGCTCACGGCAACGGCATCGAGTCGAGCGTCGAGGTCGAGCTGCGCAGCCTCTCGATCTACACCCACCACGGGGTCAGCGACGCCGAGCAGGAGGTCGGCCAGCGGCTCGAGTTCGACGTCTCCTTCGACGTCCCCGACTGCGACGCGGTGCTCACCGACCGGCTCGAGGACACGGTCGACTACGCCGAGGTCTGCGACATCGTCGCCCTCGCCGCGACCGAGCGCAGCTACCGGACCCTCGAGCGGCTGGCGCAGGTGGTCGGCCAGCGGCTGATCGAGCGCTACGGCTGCGAGTCGGTCCGCGTCCGCGCCGCGAAGCCGGAGCCGCCGCTGCCGCTCGCGATCCAGGAGGTCGCGGTCGAGGTCGTCCAGGAACGCGCCGAAGGCGCCGACGAGGACGAGGGAGCCGAGTAGCGCCCTTGCGCACGGGCCACCTGGGGCTCGGCTCGAACGTCGGCGACCGCGAGGCCCACCTGCGCGCCGCGATCGACGCCCTCGAGGCCGCCGGGGTCGAGGTCGAGGCGGTCTCCTCCGCCTATGAGACCGAGCCGGTCGGCGAGGTCCTCGACCAGCCCGACTTCCTCAACGCGGTCGTCAGGATCTCGACCGATCTGGAGCCGGAGGCACTTCTGGACCTCTGCAAGGAGATCGAGGCCGGCGCGGGCGCGACCTGGACGCCCCCCGCCACAGCCCCCGCCCGCTCGACGTCGACCTGCTGCTGCTCGGCGACCTCGAGCTGGCGAGCGAGCGGCTGACCCTGCCGCATGCCGAGGTGACCCGCCGCCGCTTCGTGATCGTCCCCCTGCTCGAGCTCGATCCCCGAGCTCACGCTCCCGGACGGGACGAGGCTCGCCGACGCCCTCGACGCCCTCGGGGAGGACGAACGAGTCGTCCGGGCCGGCGCGCTCTAGGCGCCGGCGGGCGCGGCGGAGCGCAGCGGCTCGAGCCAGGCGGGGGGGAGGATCGGCGGGATGTCGCCCGGCAGCTTCGGCTGGACCCGTTCGGCATGCCGGCCGGCGGGCCGGGCCTCGATCAGGGGGCGGAGGTCCTGGAAGCTCATCGCGAGGCGGACCGTGGAAGCAATCTGGAAGTCGGCGGCGTTGAGCTCGTCGCCGCCGATCGTGCCGGCCTCGATCAGGTCGTCGACCCGCTGGAGCAGGCCGCCGAGCGCCGCGAGGTCGGCCCGCACGTTGTCGTCGGTCGACCCGTTGAGCCGGGCTGCCATGGCGACGACCGGCGCCGCGGTCTTGATCGCCAGGGAGATCGGGATCCCGAGCTTGGCCCCCTCGGAGAAGCTCTCCAGAGGCGCCCGGTCGCGCTTCAGCGCCCACCAGATCGGCTGTCGGACCGGGTGCTGGAGCTCCTCGTCGCCGAAGCGCTCGGCCTCTTCGACCGCCGCGCGCTTCTCCGGGTCGGCCGGGAAGAGGGGAGGGTCGGGCCGCAGGCGGTCGAGCTCACGCGAGATCTGCCTCGTCCCCTGGACCTTCTCGCCGTCGATCTTCATCGCGGGGATCGTGTTGCGGGGAAAGCCCAACGCCCGGGTGACGCCTTTGGAGGCGACCGGGAAGAGGTCGGTGCGCTTGTAGGGGATGCCCTTGTGCTCGAGCATCAGCTGCGCCGCCATCGCCGGGTGCGATCCCGGGATGTTGTAGAGCCGGACCTTCACGGGGCGGCATCCTAGTTGGTCAGCGATAATCGCCGCCGTGCTCCTCGCAATCGACGTCGGCAACACGCAGACCCACCTCGGCGCCTTCGACGGCGAGCGCCTGGTCGAGCACTGGCGCTTCCAGACCCGCTCGGGGGCGACCGGCGATGAGCTCGCCGAGCGAATCGCGGGCTTCTTCTCCCTGTGCGGGATGTCCTTCGAGGAAATCGACGCCGTCTGCGTCTCGTCCGTGGTGCCGCCGCTCGGAAGCCAGTTCGAGGAGCTCGCGCAGCGCTACCTCGACGCCGAATGCCTGACGATCGGGCCCGGCGTCAAGACCGGGATGCCGATTCGGATCGAGAACCCGCTCGAGGTCGGCGCCGACCGGCTGGTCAACGCGATCGCGGCCTACGAGCGCTTCGGCGAGGCCTGCGTGTCGGTCGACTTCGGCACCGGGATCAACATCGACGCGGTCTCCGCCGACGGCGAGTACCTCGGCGGCGCGATCGGCCCCGGTCTCGCGCCCTCCCTCAGCGCGCTGATCGAGCGGGCAGCCCGGATCACGCGGATGGATCTCGAAGAGCCGCAGGAAGCCATCGGCCGCTCCACGCGCGCGGCGATCAACTCCGGCTTCATCTTCGGGTTCGCCGGCCTGATCGACGGCATCGTCCGCCGGATCGAAGAGGAGCTGCCAAACCCGCGGCTGCTCGCCACCGGCGGCTACGCATCGATCGTCGTCCCCTTCAGCGAGACGATCGACGAGGTCGACGACATGCTTACCCTCAAGGGGCTGCGCCTGATCCATGAACGCAACACCGCCACAGCCCCCGCTGACTGATCCCTTCCGGATCGGCAATGTAGAGATCGCCAACCGCGTCCTGCTGGCGCCGCTCGCCGGGATCGGAAACTGGTTCGTGCGGCTGCAGGCGAAACGCCACGGCGCCGGCCTCGCGGTCTCGGAGATGATCTCCAGCTTCGGCCTCCACCACCGCAACGAGCGCACCCTGCGCGAGCTGATGCGGATCCACCCCGACGAGCACCCGGTCTCAGTCCAGCTCTTCGGCCACGACGCGGAGGTGATGCGCTCGGGCGCGGCGGTCGCGGCCGAGGCGGGCGCCGACCTGATCGACATCAACATGGGCTGCCCGGTGCGCAAGGTGCGCAGGACGGGCGCCGGCGTCGAGCTGCTCACCGACCCCGAGCTCGCCCTCGCCCTCGCCCGCGGGGCGGCCGAGGGCAGCGGGCTGCCGGTGACCGTGAAGCTGCGCTCGGGACTGCGGCCCGGCGACCGCTCCGGCTTCGAGCTCGCCCTCCGCCTGGTCGAGGAGGGCGGCGTCGCCGCGATCGGGTTCCACCCGCGCCCCGCCACCGTCGGCCACAAGGGCGACCCCGACTACGAGCTGACCCGCGAGCTGGCCGAGCGGCTCAGCGTCCCCGTGATCGTCTCCGGCGGCCTGAAGAGCGCCGAGGCCGCCAGGCGCGCCCACCGCGAGTCCGGCGCCGACGCGGTGATGATCGCCCGCGGGGCGCTCGGCAACCCCTGGGTCTTCGAGGAGCTCACCGGCCGCCGCTCGGAACCGCCGCCGCGCGAGGAGATCGCCGCCGAGCTTCTCTGGACGATGGACCGCGCCGAGGAGCACCTGGGGACCGAGCGCGCCACCCGCTACCTGCGCAAGTTCTACCCCTGGTACGTCGAATCGCTCGCCGCTCCGACGGAGGTCGCCCAGGAGCTCCAGCGCAGCGCCGATCTCCCCCGGGCGCGGGAGCTGATCGGCAGCCTCGCCGTGCCTGCGGGGACCACTTAAAAGCCTCGCTATAATCCCGCGACTTCCGGCCCAGTGTGCGTGGAGCAGGAGCCGCCGCACCCGGGCGTTTTCGGGTCTGAGAGCCGTTTTTCCGGCCCTACATCGAGCAAAAGAGAGAGGTACGCGTGAGTCGCCAGGCCGTAATCACCCCTGAAGGGCTGGAGAAGCTCAAAGAAGAGATCGAGCACCTCTCGACCGAGAAGCGGCGCGAGGTCGCCCAACGCATCAAGGAAGCGCGCGACTTCGGCGACATCGCCGAGAACGCCGAGTACGACGACGCCAAGAACGAGCAGGCCCTGCTCGAGGGGCGGATCGCCCAGCTCGAAGAGCGGCTGCGCCGCGCCACCGTGATCGACGAGAAGTCGGTCAGCACCGACGAGGTCACCTTCGGCTCCGTCGTCCACGTCAAAGACCAGAAGACGGGCGACTCGCAGAAGTTCCAGATCGTCGGCTCGACCGAGGCCGACCCGGCCGAGCACAAGCTCTCCAACGAGTCGCCGATCGGCAAAGCGCTGATTGGGCACAAGCGCAACGACGTGGTCAGCGTCGAGGTTCCGCGCGGCCCGAAGAAGAAACTCAAAATCACCAAAATCGAGACCGCCTAGCGTCGAATAGGCTCGCTGTGATGAGCGAGCCAGAGCGCCAGGAGCTCTCCGACGTCCTCCGCGACCGGCGCGAGAAGCTGGAGCGCATCCGCGAGGCCGGGATCGACCCGTTCCCGCACGAGTTCGCCGAGCGCGAGGACATCGCCGAGGTGCGCGCCGCGCACGAGGGCCTCGCCCCCGGCGTCGAGACCGAGTCGCGCCATCGGGTCGCCGGCCGGATAACGGGCCGCCGCGGCCACGGCAAGGCCTGCTTCCTCGACATCAGGGACGGCAGCGGGCAGATCCAGGTCCACGCCCGCGAGGACCTGCTCGGCGCGGACGCCTACGAGCTGCTCGTCCACCTCGACATCGGCGACATCGTCGGCGTCGCCGGCACCGCGATGGCCACCCGCAGAGGAGGGGAGCTCTCGCTCGCGATCGACCGCTGGCTGCTTCTCTCGAAGAGCATGCGTCCGCCGCCCAGCGAGTTCCACGGCCTCGAGGACGTCGAGACCCGCTACCGCCGTCGCGAGCTCGACCTGCTCGCCAACGAGGACAGCCGCCGGGTCTTCGCGACCCGCGCCCGCACGATCTCCGAGGTGCGGCGCTGGCTCGACGAGCGCGGCTTCGTCGAGGCCGAGACCCCGGTCCTGCAGCCGCTCTATGGCGGCGCCCTGGCCCGGCCCTTCACCACCCATCACAACCAGCTCGACCGCGACCTCTACCTGCGGATCGCGACCGAGCTCTACCTCAAGCGCCTCGTCGTCGGCGGCGTCGACCGCGTCTACGAGCTCGGCAAGGACTTCCGCAACGAGGGCATCTCCCACAAGCACAACCCCGAGTTCACGATGCTCGAGTGGTACGAGGCCTACGCGGACTACGAGAAGACCGCGCACGACATGGAGCTGCTCGTCGCCGAGGTGGCCGAGCGGGTCCTGGGGACGACGGTGGTCGAGCGCGACGGCCGGGAGATCGACCTGGCGCCGCCCTGGCGGCGGGTGACGCTGCGCGACGCGATCCGGGACGCGGCCGGGATCGACATCGCCGAGCACCCGACCCGCGAGGCGCTCGCCGACGCGATCGGCACCGAGCCCGACCCCGAGGAGGGCTGGGGCAAGCTCGTCGACGGCCTGCTCGCCAAGTCGGTCGAGCCGGGACTGATCGAGCCGACCTTCATCCTCGACTACCCGGTCGAGCTCTCGCCCTTCGCCAAGGCGCACCGCTCCGAGGAGGGGCTGGTCGAGCGCTGGGAGGCCTTCATCGGCGGGGTCGAGATCGCCAACTCCTTCAGCGAGCTCAACGACCCCGACGAGCAGCGCCGGCGCTTCGAGCAGCAGGCCGCGGAGCTCGAGCGTGGCGACGAGGAGGCCCAACCTTTCGACGAGGCGTTCGTCGAGGCGCTCGAGCAGGGCATGCCGCCGACCGGGGGGGTCGGGGTCGGGATTGACCGGCTGGTGATGATGCTGACCGGGGCGAAGAGCCTGCGCGAGGTGATCCTCTTCCCGGCGATGCGTTCCTGAGGTACGTTTGGGCCGTGACGATGGGGAGGCTTTTGACGGTTGGCGTCTCGGCACTGGCGATCGCGGCGGTGTCGGCGACGGCCGCCTGGGCGCTGCCCGACTTCGGCGTCGGCACGAGCGGTGCCGACAGGCTGACGATTCCCGATGAGCCGAGCGGCGGCGGCGTCGTCTCCAGGATCGACGTGCCGCGCTCGGAGACTGGCCGGATCGTCGACCTCGACGTGAGGGTTCGGATCAAACACACCTCGGTCGAGGACCTCAACATCTACCTGATTTCCCCCACGGGCAAATTCGTCGAGCTCTCCACCGACAACGGCGGCAACGGGGACGACTACGGTGGGTCGCTTGGTTGCGGCGGCGCCTTCACCGTCTTCGACGACGAGGCCGGGACGAGGATCCGCGACGGCGCGGCGCCGTTCGCGGGCGCCTTCAAGCCGCAGAGCAGGCTTGCTAGCCTCGACGGAGACTTGGCGCGAGGGACCTGGCGCCTGCAGGTGTTCGACGACGAGGTCGGCCAGACGGGCATCCTCGGCTGCTGGGAATTCCGCGCGAGACTGCGCTGATAGCGCTCAAAAGCCCGCTATTAGCGCCTATTTGGCCCCGAAGGCCGGGTGGGCGGTCCCGGTATCGTTTAAAGGCGTCTTCGGATCCCCCGATATTTCCTAGACGCGATTGCGGTACTTACATCCACGAATTGAGTTTTGACTCAGTAAGGAACCATTCTTGTTTGAGCGATTCACAGAGCGAGCACGTCAAGTCGTCGTCCTGGCGCAGGAAGAGGCGCGCACGCTCAAGCACAACTACATCGGCACCGAGCACATCCTGCTCGGCCTGCTGCGCGAGGAGGAGGGCCTGGCGGCCCGGGTCCTCGAGTCGCTCGACATCACGACCGAGCGCGTCCGCTCCCAGGTGGTCCGGATCGTCGGCTCCGGCGAGGAGGTCACCTCCGGCCAGATCCCGTTCACGCCGCGCGCCAAGAAGGTGCTGGAGCTGGCGCTGCGCGAGGCCCTCAGCCTTGGTCACAACTACATCGGCACCGAGCACATCCTGCTCGGGCTCGTGCGTGAGAACGAGGGTGTCGCCGCCCGCATCCTGCTCGATTTCGACGCCGACTCGGACAAGATCCGCAACGAGGTGATCCGGATGCTCTCCGGCCCCGGCGGGCGCCGTCAGGGCGCCGCGGCCGGCGGCGGTGGGGGCGAGGGCAAAAAATCCTCGAAGCTGCTCGACCAGTTTGGCCGCAACCTGACCAAACTCGCCGAGGAGGGCAAGCTCGACCCGGTGATCGGCCGCGAGACGGAGATCGAGCGGATCATGCAGATCCTCTCCCGCCGCACCAAGAACAACCCGGTGCTGCTCGGCGAGCCGGGGGTCGGCAAGACCGCCGTCGTCGAGGGCCTGGCCGCCCGCATCAACAAAGGCGAGGTCCCGGAGCTGCTCAAGAACAAGCAGATCTACACCCTCGACCTGGCCGCCCTGGTCGCCGGCTCCAAGTACCGCGGCGAGTTCGAGGAGCGCCTCAAGAAGGTGATGAAAGAGATCACCCAGCGCGGCGACATCATCCTTTTCATCGACGAGCTCCACAACCTGGTCGGCGCCGGCGCCGCCGAGGGCGCGATCGACGCGGCCTCGATCCTGAAGCCGGCGCTCGCCCGCGGCGAGCTGCAGACGATCGGCGCCACGACCCTCGACGAGTACCGCAAGTACCTCGAGCGCGACTCGGCGCTGGAGCGCCGCTTCGCCCAGATCAAGGTCGACCAGCCCTCGGTCGAGGACACGGTGAAGATCCTCGAAGGGCTGCGCGAGCGCTACGAACAGCACCACAGGGTGACGATCAACGACGAAGCGCTGGGCGCCGCCGCCGAGCTCGCCGACCGCTACATCTCCGACCGCTTCCTGCCCGACAAGGCGATCGACCTGATCGACGAGGCCGCCTCGCGGATGCGGATCAAGTCGATGAGCGCCCCGCCCGTGTACCGCGACCTCGAGGAGGAGATCGAGACCACGCGGCGCGAGAAGGAGGGCGCGATCGAATCGCAGGAGTTCGAGAAAGCCGCCAACCTGCGCGACACCGAGCGCCAGCTCACCACCCGCAAGCGCCAGCTCGAAGACGAGTGGGCCAAGGGCGAGAGCGGCGACCGGCCGGTGGTCGGCGAAGAAGAGATCGCCGACATCGTCTCGATGTGGACCGGCATCCCGGTCTTCAAGCTGACCGAGGCCGAGACCCAGAAACTGATCCGCATGGAGGAGGAACTCCACAAGCGCGTGATCGGCCAGGAGGTCGCGATCACCGCCGTCTCCAAGGCGATCCGCCGCTCGCGCGCCGGGATCAAGGACCCGAAGCGCCCGGCCGGCTCCTTCATCTTCCTCGGCCCCTCCGGGGTCGGCAAGACCGAGCTCGCCCGCACCCTCGCCGAGTTCCTCTTCGGCGACGAGGAGGCGATGGTCCGGATCGACATGTCCGAGTACATGGAGAAGCACGCGGTCAGCCGCCTGGTCGGCTCGCCCCCGGGCTACATCGGCTACGACGAGGGCGGCCAGCTGACCGAGGCCGTGCGCCGCAAGCCGTACTCGGTGCTGCTCCTCGACGAGATCGAGAAGGCGCACCCGGACGTCTTCAACATCCTGCTCCAGATCCTCGAGGACGGAAGGCTCACCGACGCCCAGGGGCGCACGGTCGACTTCCGCAACGCGATCGTGATCATGACCTCGAACATCGGCGCCTCGGAGATCTCCAAGAACACCTCGATCGGGTTCACCGTCTCCGACGAGACCGGCATGTCCTACGACGACATGAAGAATCGGATCATGAGCGACCTGAAGAAAGTCTTCCGGCCCGAGTTCCTCAACCGGATCGACGAGGTGATCGTCTTCCACAAGCTCGCCAAGGAGGAGGTCCGGGAGATCGTCGACCTGATGATCAACCGCGTCCGCGTCCAGGTCGCCGAGCACGAGCTGCAGCTGGAGCTCAGCAACGACGCGAAGGACCTCCTCGTCGAAAAGGGCTGGGACCCGTCGATGGGCGCCCGGCCGCTGCGCCGCGCGATCCAGCGCTACATCGAGGACCCGCTGGCCGACGAAGTCCTGAGGCAGGGCGAGATGGTCCCCGGCTCGACCGTGATGGTGGAGCGCGACGCCTCCGGCGACGAGGACGACAAGCCGCTGAAGCTGACGATCATCGCGCCGAAGAAGCCGGCGAAGAAGGCGAAGCCGGAGCCCGAGAAGGTCGGTGTCGCCGCCAAGGCGGGCGACGAGGGCGCGCCCGCGCCCGACGAGCAGACCCCGGCCGCCGAGCCGAGCGATCCGCGCTCCGACGACGACGCCTGAGCGCCGCCCCCTGAGCCCCGCAGCTACGGTTCGCCCATGAGCGAGGTCGGCCGCAAGGCGATCGGCACCTGGAGCGGGGGACGCTACCTGCGCTTCGGCGAGACGATCGAGGAGGAGCGCCTCGAGGCGCTGCTGCGCCCGGGCGGGGGCATCGACACGGTGCTGACCGCCGACACCTACGGCCAGGGCGAGGCCGACCGCTTGCTCGGCCGGGCGCTGGCGGGGGTCGGCCGCGACGAGTACTCGCTGGTCGGCGCCGTCGGCCACGACTTCTACGAGGGCGAGCGCGACGGCCCGCGCGGCTTCCCGCGCTTCACCGACCCCGCCCTGCGGAGCGCTGACTCTTACGCCTCATACCTGCGGATGGCGGCCGAGCGCAGCCTCGAGAGAATCGGGGCGAGCTCCTTCGACCTCCTGCTGCTCCACAACCCCGACCGCATCGGCTACTCGAGCGAGGCGGTCTGGGACGGCATGGCGGCGCTCCGCGAGGCCGGCCTCACCGAGGCGATCGGGATCGCGCCCGGCCCGGCCAACGGCTTCACCCTCGACCTGATCGCCTGCCTGGAGCGCTTCGGCGACCGGATCGACTGGGCGATGGTGATCCTCAACCCGTTCGAGCCCTGGCCCGGGGAGCTCTGCCTGGGGGCCGCGGCCGAGAACGAGGTCAGGGTGATCACCCGGGTCGTCGACTACGGCGGCCTCTTCTGGGGCGACCTGCGGCCCGGCCAGGAGCTGGCCAAGGGCGACCACCGCGCCTTCCGCCCCGACGGCTGGATCGAGGCCGGTCTCGAGAAGCTCGAGCGCGTCCTGCCGATCGCCGAACGGGCGCGGCTGACGCCGATCCAGCTCGCCTGCCAGTGGAACCTGGCCCACCCGGCGGTCGAGTGCGTGGTCCCGACGCTGATCCAGGAGACCGGCGAGGAGGCCTGCCCGATCGAGGCGAAGCGGGTCGAACTGGGGGCGATGCCGGACGAGCAGCGGCTCAGCGACGAGGACGTCGCGGAGATCCGCGCGATCGGCGACAACACCGGCTCGATGGCGCTGAAGGGGGCCAATCCGGCCCACGAGGGGGAGGAGCGCCCTGATCGCTGGGCGCTCAGCGAGGAGCTGGCGGAGGCCGGCAGGCGGTGGGGCGTCACCCTATGAGACAGATCTCCTTGACAAGTGCTATTCCGATCAGTCCACACGGGATTGCCCAGACCGCATTCCAATGCGGAATTTGCCATCCTAGGAAGCGATGTCAGGCCTACATGGGGATGAGCTTCACGAGTTGTCAGAACGGCAGGATCCCCGGCTCCTAAGGGCTCTCGACGTCGTCGCTCCGGGCGGTGCCCTGCGCGAGGGGATCGACAACATCGTCCACTCGCGCACCGGCGGCCTGATCGTCGTCGGCGAGCCCGAAGACATCTCCCACCTGCTCTCCGGCGGGATCAAGCTCGACATCGACTACACGCCGGCGATGCTCTACCAGGTGGCGAAGATGGACGGCGCGATCGTCCTCAACGCCGAGGCGACCAAGATCTCCTGGGCCAACGTCCAGCTGATGCCGGACCCGACGATCCTCTCCAGCGAGACCGGCACCCGCCACCGGACCGCCGAGCGCGTCTCCAAACAGACCGACGCCCTGGTCATCGCGATCAGCCAGCGCCGCGACGTCGTCTCCCTCTACGTCGAGGGGACCAAGTACATCCTCCAGGACATCCCGGCCGTGCTCGCCAAGGCGAACCAGGGCCTGGCGACGCTCGACAAGTACCGCGAGCGCCTCGACCAGGTCTCGACCCGGCTGACCGTGCTCGAGTTCGAGGGCGGCGGGGTCCTCTACGACGCCCTCGCGGTCCTGCAGCGGGCGGAGCTCGTGACCCGGATGGCGGTCGAGGTCGAGCGCTACATCGTCGAGCTCGGCACCGAGGGCCGGCTGATCGAGATGCAGCTCGAGGAGACGATGGTCGGCGTCGCCGGCGAAAAGACCGCGCTGATCCGCGACTACTCGGTCGAGGACTCCGAGCAGCACCTGGCGACCGTGATCCAGTCGCTGGCGCGGCTGCCGCACGAGGACGTGCTCGACTTCGGCCGCCTCGCCGAGCTGCTCGGCTACGACCGCAAGCTCAACACCCTCGACTTCCCCGTCGCGCCGCGGGGCTACCGGGTGCTCGGCCGCATCCCCCGCATCCCCAAGCTTGTCGTCCAGAAGATCATTCGCGACCTGGGTGGGTTCGAGGAGGTCCTCGCGGCCTCCGACGCCGACCTCGAGGCAGTCGACGATGTCGGCCCGACCAGGGCCAAGGACATCCGTGAGGGGCTGCGCAGGCTTCGAGAGGTCGACCTGGTCGACAGGTACTTACAGAGCTGAGGGCGATTGGCGCCGTCGGCACACACCAGAAAGGAGCAAACGATTTCCGAGCTAGAGGAGGCCATGGAGGCAGGCTTCGAGGAGGACATCCCGTATGTCTGCGACTTCGAGGAGGGAGACAAGGTCGTCTATCCCCACCACGGGGCCGGAATCGTCCTGAAGAAAGAGAGCCGCGAGCTGATGGGGGAGAAGCGTGACTACCTCACGATCAAGATCCTCCACAACGAACTCACGGTGATGGTCCCTTGCGAGAACGCCGGCGTTGCTGGGCTCCGCCGCGTGATCGACGAGGTCGAAATCAAAAAAGTCACCGACGTCCTCACCGACGACGTCTCGGAGATGCCGAAGAACTGGAACCGGCGCTTCAAGTACAACCGCGAGAAGATCAAGACGGGTGACGTCTTCGAGCTCGCCGAGGTGGTGCGCAACCTGGCCATCCGCGAGATGGAAAAGGGCCTCTCCACCGGTGAGAAGCAGATGTACACGCGGGCCAAGAAGATCCTCGCGTCGGAGTTCATGTACGCCCTCGACAAGGACGAGGAGGGCGCGGAGGAGTACCTCGACGGGCTGTTGGAGGAGCGCTTCGCCGCCACCGCCTAGCGCCGCTCGTCTGAGATGAGCACCGGCGCTACAGCGCCCATAACCGCGGTCATCGCGGCCGCCGGCTCCGGAGAGAGGCTCGGAGCCGGCGGCCCGAAGGCCTTCGTGCCGCTCGCCGGGCGGCCGATGGTCGAGTGGTCGATCGAGGCCTTTCGGGCGGCCGGCGTCGCCGCGATCGTCCTCGCCGTGCCGCCGGGCCACGACTACGAGCCGGCCGAGGTCGAGCCCCACGGTCCCGACCCGGCGCAGGCGCCGGTGGGCGTCCTGGTCCTCGCCGGCGGCGAGACCCGCTCCGAGTCGGTCTCCAACGCCCTGGAGGCGGTCGAGACCGACCTGGTCGCGATCCACGACGCGGCGCGCCCGCTTCTCACCGCCGATCTGATCCGGGGCGTGGTCGCGACCCTGAGCGCCGACCGGGACGCGGCCGGCGCGATCGCGGCCACCCCCGTCACCGACACGATCAAGCAGGCCGGTGGGGACCCTCGGCCGCTCGAGGAATCGAGCCGTCAATTGACCCCCTCAGAGGGGGCGAATCGACGGCTCGCCGTCGGTGAGACCCTGGATCGGGACGAGCTGTGGGCGGCGCAGACGCCGCAGGTGTTCCGGGTGGAGGCGCTGCGGGGGGCGCTGGCGGGCGCCGGGCCCGAGGCGCTTGCCGCCGCGACCGACGAGGCGATGCTGGTCGAGGGCGCAGGCGGTCGGGTGCTGATCCACCCGGCGCCGCCGGAGAACCTGAAGGTGACGACGCCGCTCGACCTCGAGCTCGCCGAGCGGCTGCTCGCCGCGCGCTAGTCCCCGGCTCGCGCTAGTCCCCGCCGCGCGCTAGTCCCCGGCTCGGCGGTCGCTCTCCGCCGCCTTCGGGTCGCCGGAGAGCCCGGCCGCGACCCGCGAGCCGTCGCCCAGGTGGCGCCGCCGGCGTCGCTCGAAGAGCATCCGCTGGAACTGGAGGGTGGCGACGCCGGCTATCACGATCATCGCCAGGTTGACCGCGAGCTGGGTCATCGCGCCGCGCCAGTCCGACCAGTTGCCGAGCGCGGCGGAGATGCCGACGTTGGCGGCGGCGGGGATCGTCGTCACCGAGATCAGTACGCCGAGCAGCCCGCCGGACTTGGTGGAGGTCAGGGAGAGCATGCCCGCCGCCCCGGCGAAGGCCGCGATCAGGAACGAGAACTCTTCCGGCTTGGAGATGAACTGGGTGATGGGGTTGTCGACGCTCCTGAAGTCGCTGTCGATGAGCCCGGTCGCCACGCAGGCGAGCGTGAAGAGGAAGGCGGCGGTGATCCCGACCGGGAAGCCGATCGCCAGCGCGGCCAGGGAGCGGCGGGCGACGCCGACGCGGCGCTCGACGGCGGCCACGCAGAGGCCCGCGAGGGGCCCGAACTCCGGCCCGACGACCATCGCCCCGATGATCAGGATCGAGGAGCCGAGGTAGATGCCGATCGAGGCGAGCAGGCAGGCGAGGACCATGAAGGCGAGGAAGTTGCCGCCCAGCTCGATCGAGTCGTGGGTGCGGGCCTCGACCTCCTCCCAGACGACGGCGTCGGAGGGCATCCCCTTCGCCGCCCGCTCCGCCCGCCGGGCGGCGTCGGAGAGCTGCGAGTCGATCTGCTCGAGCGCGATCGAGCCGTGGCGCGGGATCTCCATCTCCTTGAGGTCCTCGATCACCACGCTGGCTTCCTCGCGGGCGATGTCGCAGAGGATCACGTCGCCGGCCGGCCGTCGCGCCGTGCCCGGCAGGAAGACCAGGTTGCAGACCGAGGGCGACGCCTCGAGCAGGCCGAGGACCTTCTCGGTGCGGTCCGCGGGGGTGACGATCCGGAGGTGAACCATCGGGCCAGCGTATCCTCGCGCCGTGCTCACCGACTACCACCTGCACCTGCGCCCCGACGAGGACGACACGCCGCCGGAGCGCTACTTCACGGCGGAGAACGCCGACCGCTACCGGGAGGCGGCCGACGCGGCGGGGATCGCCGAGCTCGGCGTCTCCGAGCACATCCACCGCTTCAGCCAGGCGCTCGAGCTCTGGCGCCACCCGTTCTGGCAGGAACAGGCGCGCGACGACCTCGACGCCTACTGCGAGTTCGTGCGCGGGACCAGCCTGCGGCTGGGGATCGAGTGCGACTTCGTCCCCGGCGCCAAGGACCGGACCGCCAACCTGCTCGACGCGCGCGACTTCGACTACGTCGTCGGCTCGGTCCACTTCGTCGGCGAGGCCGCCGTCGACCACGAGGGCTGGGACGCATGGGAGGGCGGGCGCGACCCGGAGGCCGTCTGGCGCGCCTACTTCGAGGCGCTCGCCGAGTGCGCGCGCAGCGGCCTCTTCGACATCCTCGCCCACCCCGACCTGGTCAAGGTCTGGGGCAGCGCCCGGCCGCTGCCCGACCGCGACCCGCGCCACTTCTACGAGCCGGCGGTCGAGGCGATCGCCGAGAGCGGGATCGCGGTCGAGGTCTCGACCGCCGGGCTGCGCAAGCCGGTCGGCGAGCTCTATCCCTCGCGCGCCTTTGCCGAGATGTGCGTCGACGCGGGCGCCGTGTTCTCGCTCTCCTCCGACGCCCATATCCCCGAGCACGTCGGCCACGGCTACGACCGCGCCCTTGCCTTCCTCGACGAGCTCGGGGTCGGGGAGATCGCCGTCTTCGAGGGGCGCCGGCGCAGGCTCGAGCCGCTGGGCGGCCCGGTGGGCGAGAATTAGCCGATGCCAGTCGGGATCGGCTACGACAGCCACCGCTTCGCCGAGGGGCGCCGCCTCGTCCTGGGCGGGGTCGAGATCGAGCACGAGCTCGGCCTCGAAGGGCACTCCGACGCCGACGTCCTCACCCACGCCGTGATCGACGCGCTGCTCGGCGCCGCCGGCATGGGGGACCTCGGCACCCACTTCCCCGACGACGACGATCGCTGGCGCGACGCCGACTCGGTCGACCTCTTGCGCACCGCGGTGGGCATGATCGGCGGGCGGATCGTCAACGTCGACGCGACGCTGATCTGCGAGCAGCCGAAGCTGGCGCCGCACCGCGAGGAGATCGAGCGGATCCTCGGCGAGGTGACCTCGGCCCGGGTCGGGGTCAAGGCGACGACCAACGAGGGAATGGGCTGGATCGGGCGGGGCGAGGGAATCGCCTGCATTGCCGTGGCTTTCGTCGAGAGCCAATAGTCTTCGCGGTCAATGGGAAGCCTCAGCTCGATAGCCAGCAGCGTCCGCCAGTCGGCTTCCGATGCCGCCTTCGAGGTCAAGGTGCTGCGTGAGGCGGGGATCCTCGGGCTGAGCCGGCCCGACCGGGCGGCCAGGTCCGCCTCGACCCTGGTCCGCTGGGGCGCCTCGCCGGCGACCGGGATCGCGACCGCCGCGATCAAACACCCGGATGACACGGCGATCATCGACGAAAGCGGCTCGCTCACCTTCGCTGAGGTGCACCGCCGCTCCAACGCCCTCGCCCACGCCTTCGAGAAGATGGGGATCGGCTACGGTGACGGCGTCGGGATCATGTGCCGCAACCACCGCGGCTTCATCGAGACGACGCTCGCGGCCGCCAAGCTCGGGGCCAGCGCCCTCTACCTCAACACGATGTTCGCCGGGCCGCAGCTGGTCGAGGTGACCCGCCGCGAGGGCCCCAAGGTGCTCGTCTACGACGAGGAGTTCGAGGGGCTGCTCGATGGCGTCGACGAGAGTGTGACGCGGGTGATCGGCTGGGCCGACGGCGTCGCCGCCGGGCAGACGCTCGATTCGCTGATCGCCGAGAACGACGACTCGAACCTGAAGCCTCCGCCCGACAAGCCCCGCTTCGTGATCCTCACCTCCGGCACGACCGGGACGCCGAAGGGCGCCCAGCGCTCCAGCCCCGACGGGCTGCTGGCGATGGCCTCGATCATCGACAAGATCCCGTATCGCACCCGCGACACATTCATGGTCGCCGCCCCGCTCTTCCACTCCTGGGGCTTCTTCCACTTCGTCGTCAGCCTGCCGACCGCGTCGACGCTCGTCCTGCGGCGGCGCTTCGACCCCGAGGAGACCCTGAAGGCGGTGCAGGACCACGACGCCGACGTGCTCGCGGTGGTCCCGGTCATGCTCCAGCGCATCCTGCAGCTGCCCGAGGAGACGCTCGCCTCCTACCGCCTGCCGAACCTGCGGATCACCTCGATATCCGGCTCGGCGCTGCCGGGAGAGCTGGCCCTCGGCTGGATGGACCGCTTCGGCGACAGCGTCTACAACCTCTACGGCTCGACCGAGGTCTCCTGGGCGACCGTCGCCACCCCGGAGGACCTGCGCGCGGCGCCGGGAACCGCCGGCCGCCCCCCGCGCGGGACCGTGGTCAAGCTCTACGACGAGGCGGGCGAGGAGGTTCCGACCGGTGAGGTCGGCCGCATCTTCGTCGGCAACGAAATGGCCTTCGAGGGCTACACCGGCGGCGGCGGCAAGGAGATCATCGACGGCCTCTTCAGCAGCGGGGACGTCGGCCACCTCGACGAGTCGGGCCGGCTCTTCATCGACGGCCGCGACGACGAGATGATCGTCTCCGGCGGCGAGAACGTCTTCCCGCGCGAGGTCGAGGACCTGCTCGCCGACCACGAGATGGTCGTCGAGGTGGCGGTGATCGGGGTCGAGGACGAGGAGTTCGGCCAGCGCCTCAAGGCCTTCGTCGTCGTCGCCGAGGGCGCGGACGCCTCCGAGGACGAGCTCAAAGCGCACGTCAAGGCGAATCTCGCGGGCTACAAGGCGCCTCGCGAGATCGAGTTCCTCGACGAGCTTCCGCGCAACGCGACCGGCAAGGTGCTGAAGCGCGAACTGCACGAGCGCGAGACCACCAGCCCGACCTAGCGTCTCCCGCAATTTGCGGATTTTGGCTGTGGCGTCACCTCCGTCGCCCGTAGTAGGTTGCGTCGGGTGAGCGATCCGGCCGTCCAACTCAACGGGGTCCACGAGGCCACCGATGAGATGCGCGGGATCGCCAAGCAGGCCCTCGAGTGGGTTCGGGTCAGCGAGGAGCGGGTCGCCCTCGCCGAGGCGGAGACGGAGAAGCTGCGGGCGGAGCTCGAGAGCCGCTCCGAGCTGACGGTCGCCGAGGTCGAGCGGGCCCAGGCCGAGATCAGGGAGCGCGCCAAGGAGACGCTGGCCAGGATCGGCGTCGAGGGCCGCGAGCGGCTGGCCGCCGAGCGCGAGAAGCGCGTCGAGGCGGATAACCGGGCCAAGCAGGCCGAGGCTGCCCGCGACCGCGCCGAGCAGGCCTTCGCCGAGGCGCGGCGGAGCGCCGAAACCGACCGTGAAACGCTCGCCGCCGAGGTGATGGGGCTGAAGGAGCGTGCCGAAGAGGAGCGTGCCGAGGCGCTCAAGCAGCTCAGCGGTGAAGCCGAGCAGAGGCTGCGCAAGGCCACCGACGAGGTCCGCGCCGAGGCCGACAGCCGCGTCGCCGCCGCCGAGCAGCGGGCCGCCGAAGCCGAGGCCGCCGCCGAGGAGTCGCGCGCGCTCGCCGTCAGGATGGAGGCGGAGATCGAGGAGCGCGTCATGCAGGGCACCGTCGACGTCCGCCGCGAAGCGGATGAGCGCGTGCGCCAGCTCGTCGAGAAATTCGAGGGCCAGGCCGAGGAGCTCGCCCGCGCCCGCGCCCACGACCAGCTCGAGGCCGAGTCGGACCGGATCCGCAAACAGGCCGAACAGCGCGAGGAACGCGCCCGCATGGTCGCCGAGGAGGAGATCAAGGCGACCGCCGGCAAGGCGCGCCGCGAAGCGCAGGCGGCGGCCGAGGAAAACGCGCCGTCCTGGGCGGCCAAGGGCGAGGAGCCGGCCTCCCCGCTCAGCGGCTACCGCACCTTCTGAGCGCCCCTGGGCGCCGTAAGCTCCGCCCCGCGATGCGCGAGGTTCGGATCCGGGACACCCTGAGCGGCGAGCTGACCGCCCTCGACGCCGAGGGCGAGGTGGGGATCTACGCCTGCGGGCCGACCGTCTACAGCCGCATCCACATCGGCAACGCCCGCCCCTTCGTCGTCTTCTCGCTGCTGGCGCGCTTCCTGCGCTCGGAGGGCTATACGGCGAAGCTGGTCGTCAACGTCACCGACGTCAACGACAAGATCTACACGGCGGCGGGGGAGGCGGGGGAGCCCTCGTCCGAGTTCGCCGCGCGGATGACCGCGGCCTACGTCGAGGACACCGGGCGGCTGGGGCTGGGGCGGCCCGACGCCGAGCCGCTGGCCTCGGAGGAGATCGAGGGCATCGTCGCCCTGATCGCCGACCTCGTCGAGCGCGGCCACGCCTACGAGTCCGGCGGCGACGTCTACTTCCGCGTCGGCAGCTTCGAGGGCTATGGCAAGCTCTCCAACCGCAAGCCCGAGGACATGGACCAGGGCGAGGAGGCGGGCGCCGCCTCGCTAAAGGAGAGCCCCCTGGACTTCGCCCTCTGGAAAACCCACAAGGAGGGCGAGGACACGAGCTGGGACTCGCCCTGGGGCCGCGGGCGCCCCGCCTGGCACATCGAGTGCTCGGTGATGGCGGAGAAGGAGCTCGGCCCCTCCTTCGCGATCCACGGCGGCGGCTCCGACCTGGTCTTCCCCCACCACGAGAACGAGATCGCCCAGTCCGAGGCGGCGGGCCGCCCCTTCGCCAGGCTCTGGATGCACAACGGCATGATCGAGACCGCCGCCGAGAAGATGTCGAAATCGGAGGGGAACATCTTCCAGCTCTCGGAGGCGCTCGATGCGTATGGGCGCGAGGCGGTCGTGCTCTATCTGGTGTCTGGGCATTACCGGCAGCCGTTGGCTTTCGGTCCGGAGCAGATGGAGCAGGCCACGGCAAGCTGCGAGCGGCTGCGGAACTTCTTCCGCGAATATCCGCTCAGCGAAGGCCCTGCGGCTGTGACGAATAGTCGCGCACCCGAACAACGCCTAGAGGCATTCAAAGGCGCCTTGGCCGATGACTTCAACACGCCAAAGGCCTTGGCGGTTGCGTTCGAGCTCATGGCTGAAGCTCGACAACTGCGCACCCCCTGGGCGCCTCAGGCGTTGCTTGAGATGCTCAGATTGCTCGGCCTCGACTCGTTGGCTGAAGCGGAGGCTGGCGCGGACGACGAGGCGGAGGCGCTGTTGGCGGAGCGGGAGGAGGCTCGGGCGGCCAAGGACTTCGGGCGTGCGGATGAGATTCGGGATCGGCTGGCGGAGCTGGGCTGGGAGGTTCGCGATTCGGCGGACGGCGCCCGACTGGTGCCGAAGGGCTGACGTGCGCGAGCGGCGGACCGACGCGGACAGCAGCAACTGGGTCTACGGCAAACAGCCCGTGGCCGAGGCCGAAAGGGGCAGGCGTCAGGTCCGCCGGGTCTGGCGGGCGCCGGAGACGGACCCCTTCGAGCTGGAGCGCCTCTGCGGGTCGCCGGACCACCAGGGCGTCGTCGCCGAGGTGGATCCCTACCCCTACGCCGACCGCAACGCCCTGCTGCGCAGGGAGGGCGAGCTGATCGTCGCCCTCGACCAGGTCCAGGACCCGCGCAACCTCGGAGCCGTCTGCCGCTCGGCCGAGCTGGCCGGCGCCGGCGGCGTCGTCATCCCCGAACGGCGGGCGGCAGAGGTCACCGCCGTGACCTGCAAGACGTCGGCGGGCGCGGTCGAGCACCTGGCGATCGCCCGCGTCCGCAACCTCGCCGACTGGTTGGAGGAAGCGAAAGAGGCCGGCTTCTGGATCTGGGGCGCCGACGCCGGCGCCGACTCTCCTCCCTGGAAGGCCGACCTGACCGGCTCCACCGTGCTCGTCCTCGGTGGGGAGGGGAGCGGGATCCGGCCCCGCGTGGCCTCGGCCTGCGACGGCCTCGTCGCCTTTCCGCAGCACGGGAAGATCGATTCCCTCAACGTTTCCGCGGCCGCCACGGCATTGCTCTTCGAGGCCGTCCGCCAGCGCAGCTGAGCCCTTCCGACGGTCACCGCAGGCGCGGTAGCAAGTGCAACGGCGGTTGCACGAACACACGTTCCGGGTTGACAGAATAATCTCCAGCGGTAAGACTTCCGCGCCAACAAGGGTGAACCTCAGCTTGAGTCTGAGGTATGCCCAGTCCATAAGGGCGCCTCTGGGGAGGTAAGCGGCGCCACGACCCTTCGCAAGGAGAAGGATCTGTGGCTCTATCTACGCCTACGCAGGAAATGCGACTCCCGTCGGGGCGCCTCAACGGCTCGCTCCGCCCCACCGACCCTAACTCTCAACCCGAGCTTGACGATCACTACCTGGTCGCCCTCGCGAAGGACGGCAGGACCGATGCCTACGACGCGATCGTCAAACGCTACCGCGGCTTCGTCCGCCTCAAGGCCTCGTCCTACTTCCTCCTCGGCGGCGAGTCCGACGACCTGATCCAGGAAGGCCTCCTCGGCCTCTACAAGGCGATCCGCGACTACCGCACCGACCGCGAGTCCTCATTCCGCAACTTCGCGGAGCTCTGCATCACCCGCCAGATCATCACCGCCGTCAAGACCGCCACCCGCAACAAGCACACCCCCCTCAACCAATACGTCTCGTTCTCCCAGACCCCCGCAGCCGCCGGCGACTCCGACACCACCCTGGACGAGATCCTCCCCGGCCCCACAGTCCACGACCCCGTCAACCAGGTAATCGCCACCGAAGAGCTCGAGTCCCTCGTCTCCTGCCTCTCCGGCACCTCCGGCGTCCTGTCTGACCTGGAGTCCAGCGTTCTCTCGCTCTATCTGGACGGGCATAGCTACGAGGCCACGGCCGAGCGGCTCGAGTGCGACACCAAGACGGTCGACAACGCGTTGCAGCGGGTCAAGCGCAAGGTTGGCGCTCATCTGGCGTCGCGGGAGGTTCCTGCGTAGTAGACCATCAAGAAGTTTCTGGGATACGGTGCCAGTGCGTGCATTCCGAGTCGACAATTTGGGGCTTGCATCACACTGGCGGTCTGCCCTTTGTGGAGGATGGCTGGATGGGGATCGGGTGGGTCAATGCCGGCGATCTGACCGGAGTTCCCAATGATCGTGAGGCGTTCAAGGCACGACTGCACGAACGATTTCCCGACAAGAGCAACCCTTGGGTGGCAAACGCTGCAGGTCAGCTGTTGCGATTTCGGCATGTGATGAGCGTCGACGACTTGGTCGTCTATCCGCGCAAGGCGGATCGGACCATCAATGTCGGCAAAATCACGGGCGACTACGTGTATGACACGTCCCGATCGGAGCGCTATCCAAACGGTCGCGATGTGGAGTGGCTTAGGCCGGAATTGTCGCGCGACCTGTTCTCTCAGGGCTGTCTTTACGAGTTCGGATCCGCGCTTTCGGTTTTCACAATCACGTCTCATGCTGCAGAGGTGATTGGGGTGCTTCGTGGGGGCCAGCAGCCGGAGGCTCAGTCAGAGGTAGGAGGGAAATCTACGCTTCCTGCTGAGGACGAGCCGAGCGTCGAACGCATTGCCGAACTCACGCAGGATTTCGTGCTCAAGACTTTCCAGACTGAGCTGAAGGGACACGGATTCGCCGAGTTCTGCGGTTGGCTGCTTGAGGCCATGGGCTATGCGACGCAGGTATCACCGCCTGGGGCCGACCAGGGCGTAGACATCGTGGCAAGCGAAGATGCTCTGGGCGTGAAACCCCCTCTGATGAGAGTCCAGTGCAAGTCTGGATCTGGCGGGATTGGATCTCCCGAGGTCCAAGCACTGAATGGCACACTCGGGCCCACCGATCAAGGTATTTTCTTTGCTGTTGGTGGGTTTACCCCTCCGGCGAAACACGCCGCCGCGGGAATGCCTCGTATGCGATTGATCGGCCCGGTCGAGATTGTTGAGTTGGCCCTTGCGCATTATGGAAGGCTGCCCGATGAGGCAAAGCAGGCTCTTCCCCTGCGGCGAGTCTGGATGCCAGATCGTCCTGGCGTAGACGAGTAGTTAGTTTTACCGTTCGATTAGGCGACTGTAAAACCTCGCGAGCAAGGGCATCGGCGAGCTTGTCGCGACTCTCCTCGTCGCGCCGTTCAGCTCAAAGCGACTCACGGACGGAGTCGCGCTGATCTGCTTGGGGTGCGGCTCCCGTCGGGGGCCGGCCTTCGCCTACCTGTTCCCCTTGGCCCGGTTGTGCGTCTTGCAGAGCATCGTCAGGTTCTTCAGATCAGTCTGTCCGCCCTTAGACCAAGCGGTCACGTGATCGGCGTCCATCTCGTTCAGCTGATAGATCCGGTCTTTGTTGGTGTCCGCGCCCAGCGCGCAGAGCGGACAGTTCGATACCCCGGCGGCCTTAGCCTTCTGGGTCTGCTGCTCGTACCCGGCGCGCTTCGTCCGGTCGTCGAACAGCCGAATGTCGAGCAGTTGCGGTGAGGTCTTGCCGCCGAGCAGATACTCGTAGATGCCCTTGGCGCTCTTGACTGCCTCGTCAGCGCGAAGCTCGTCGACGGCTTTGTCCATCTCAGCGGTCTTGTAGGCGTCGGAGTGGTAGGCCTCGTAAAGCTGGCCCCACTCTAGGCCACGCATCTCCCTGTCAGGCGTACGGATGAACACGCTGCCGATCCAATCGATGACCGACGTGAAGTAGGTCTTCAGCTCGACGATGTCGGTGTCGTGCCGATGCTGGGCGAGGTAGGCGTCAATGCTCTTGTCCTGCGATGACGCGACCCATTCAAAGGCCTCCGCGAGGATCTCCTGCCGCTTGGGGTCACCCTTTACGTAGGACTGCCACTTCTGCATGTTGGCGTTGTTGGAGTTCGAGTACTCGGCCTTCGCCTTGGTGACGAACGGGCCGGAGTAGATCGCGTTGAGCAGCTCCTGCTTGTTCAGAGGGACACCGGCGATGTTGATGGTGTGAAACCACTCCTTGATCTCGGTCTCGGCGCCCTCGCACTCATAGACGAGCAGCTCACTTCCGAGGATCTTTTGCTGGTCGTCCTTCGGGAGTGACGAGAAGACCTGCTCTTTTCCCGCGACCGTGATGGCGAACTTGCCGGTCACGAACCGCCCGAGGCTCGTGATGCGCTGCTGGCCGTCGAGGACCTCAAGCCTGTTGTTGGCACTGTCGACGTTGAAGTAGATCAGGCCCAGCGGGTATCCCTTGAGCACTGAGTCGATGACGGCGACATCTCGCCTGCCGTCACCGTAGATGTAGTGCCGCTGGTACTCCGGCTGGATCACGAGGTCGCCTGCCAGGCCGTACAGCCCCTTGCCCTCGAGCTCGTTGAAGACGAAGCCCTCGAGGACCTTCTCGATGCTGTGCCGCTTGAGTTCGGTCTTCACGGCTGGGCCTTCCTGTGACGAATGAAGATTCGCTTGTAGATACGCTTCACGGGGTAGCCGACGTCGAAGTAGGTGCCGGGGCCGAATGACTCGACACGGATGTAGCCTCCGCCGGAGCCGGTGTTCGACTTCACCGGGACCCCGTTCACAATCTTGCGCTTGGCCTTGTAGGTCTTCGTCGGCGCGTAATCGGACTCATCCGTCCCTAGGATCTCGAACTGATCGGGGTTGTACTTCGCGAGCCATGTGATTGGAACGCCCATCACACCGTCGTAGTCAGATGGGATGGCGTCGGTGTAGGGAACCTCGATCGCTTCGAAGTTGTCGTATCGCTGGTACTCGCCGCTGCCGTTGAGGGCCTTGATGAGCTTCTTGTTGAACTTCAGGTTGTCAGCCATGGTCATCAGTTGAAGCGGCTCGTGGCGGCGGCCGTGCTCGATGTTTGTGAACCAGCAGGAGTTGCCAAGCCTGGTGTAATCACGGTGGTCGTCGGATGGATAGCCGAGCCGCTCAGCCTTGAGCCGATCGGCTTCCTTGACCTCAGCGCCCTTCGGCACACCGAAGACCATGTCCGTACTGTTGGCCGTGGCGCCCTTCCAGAGCTTGTTGGTCTTAATGAGACGGAAGACCTGCTTGTAGGCGATGGCGTTCTCGGTGCCAATCATTGAGAACTGCTTGTCGGCGGCGGCGACCCAAGTCAGGAACTCGCGGAAGAGCGAGAACGGCGGGTTAGTGATGATGATGTCGGCCTCGTCGCGCAGCGCGGTCACCTCGGCGCTGCGGAAGTCGCCGTCGTCCTCGAGGTACTCCCACTGCAGGTCGTCGATGTTTACGACGCCGTCACCGTTGATGTCGTCCGGCTCTAGCACGAAGTTCTTGCCCTTGATTCGGGTCTTGTCCGGGTCGAACTTCGGATCTTCGGCCTCGAAGAGCGTCGGCTGATAGTCGAGATGAGCCGGGTTGCTGTCAGGGGCATACGAAGTCGAGATGAGCTTTTTCAGCCCTAGATCCATGAAGTGGAGAGCGAAGAACTTGGTGAAGTTGGACCACTCCGGGTCATCACACGGGAGCAAGACAACTTTATCCCGGAATACGTCGGGGTCGTACTCCAAGTAGGCGTTGACCTCGCGCTCGATATCCGCCCACTGGGTGTAGAACTCGTCGTTCCGGGCTGCCTTCGCCGCGGCCAAGTTGGTGTTCTTGGTGCGCACCGTGGTGGCGTTCTCAGTCTGGACCGTCATCTGCTCCGTACATCATCAGCCCTCCTGATTGCAGGGTGCTGCGATCGTCGCAACAATATCGGCGGGTGGGGACGGTTCTCAGCGTTGAGGCCCGCTTGGCGCGGCAACAGGCATTCGGCCAAACCTGGCATTCCGCCCCCGTGACCCTGGCGGCTAGTCCCAGAGACTGACCATGATGGTGCCATCGGGGCCGACCTGGTCAGCGAGGGTGACCTCGGTCCCGCACTTGGGGCAAGGGCCCTCGAAGCGCTCCTCGTTTGCTTCGTCGCCGGGACGGGGCTCGAACCAAACTTTTCCGGACCAGAGCTCGAGCTGGCCCTTACAGACGGGGCAGTGATCTGGATCCTCGTCAGGGTTCCGCGGCCAGCAGCTGACGATCCTCTGGCAGTGCGGGCAGACCTTCTGCTCGAGCCAGCGGCCGCCGATCACCGAGCCGGTGCTGACTTCGTGTTTGGTCCCGCAGCCGCTGCAGTAGAGGTTGAACGCGTGGCCTGGCATGGCGCGAAGGTAGCACTGCACTGATCGGTGGGCAGCGGGCGATGCTGCTTTGTCGGCCAGCCTCGGAGCGAGCAATCGATGCAACCACGCGCTTTGACAGACATCCCCCGCGCAATGGAAATAGGACGCAAAAGGGGAACCACGAGATCCCTAGCGCAACGAAAGCCACGATCTCACCCTGATCGGTGCGATCCCCGCGCCAGAGCGAGATCAGGACCACTGCTCGATCTACGCCCCGAGCAGGATTCGAACCTGCGACCTACTCCTTAGGAGCCGCTATCCCAGTTCTCAAATAACAGACGAATACGAGCATGTTCCGTGTTACCCGTGCGGAGTATTTTCGCATGTCGGCATAGAACTGGTCTCCACCTTAGCGCGGCGGCGGCGGCGGGACGCTGCGGGTAGTCATTGGTCGGGATAAGCTCGGCCACTGTGTCTAGTGGCGTCGCTGACAGTGGCGGGGATGGTCTGGACCAAGTCCACGGACGTCTGCAGACCCATTTTGCGGATTTGCGCGATCAGCGGGCAGGCGTAGGTGCGCCTCTTTTCGCTCTCGAGCATGGATTGACACCCCCGGAGCTTGCCCAGATTTGCGAGCAGGTCGTATCCGCGATCAGGGCAGGGCGAATTCCTGACGATGCGTGGCTCCCGGTTGTCGTCTACGCATCTGAGTTCGGCTACGCCTATTCGGGGGACGAGTACTGGCAGACGTTTGAGGCGCGCACTCCGGGGTGGGCGGAGCGCGGCGATCGTGCCCAAATCAGGCAGAAATTCGAAGTCTTCAACGAACAGTTCAACGGTGCGGAGCCGACCGGCCCTTGGGCCCGGCATTTCTCGATCATCTGCTGGCCGATTACGCACGCCGTGCTGCCCACCGACCTGCAGCGTCATCTGGCTCGCCTTCTCTTCGAGTACCGGCGTGGACTTACCTCGGAGCTCTTGAGGGACCCTGACGAGTTGGGCCGACACCTTGCGGCGCGGGCCTGGCAAACGTCATCCCGATTCCAGTATTTCGCGCAGAACACAGGGCTCCTCGGCAGAGTGGCCGCGGCGCTCTTGGTCGGCGAGGACCAGGAATCCCCGTTTCTGCTGCGCTCCACGCTCGAGAGGATCCTGAGCGATCTGTCTCACGAACGCTCAGCGCGCCAGTGGCTTCATGGCGCGAGAACCTCGGCAGCGCGACTACGGAGACGCGGCTTTCTACCAGCCGACTCGTCATTTCGAGATCACGGGGGAGAACACGTAACCCTTCCGCCTGCCGCAGACCCCGTCGTCTCGATGCAAAGACTCAGCGGCGACTGGACCGCCTTCATGGAGATCCCGGACCTTTCGATTCTCGCCTTGCGGTTTCCGGAAATCTCGCGCGAGTTGGATCGTCGGCGTGCTGTCTTGGCCGGCGTTGGAGGTGCACCGGTAGCGAGCGGCCGCCTCCTCTATCCCGGTCAACGGTTCCGCCTGGATGAATGGCCGCCGGTTGACGAGCAGCTTGTCCAGGTTGAGGATGCCGAGCCGGTCGTGAACGAGGTCCTCGCCGACCAGTGCGTGCTCTCGCCGGGCCCCTGCTGGCTATTTGGCGTTCGAGCGCCCGGCTACGCGAAGGAGGTTCGCTCGAAGCAGGTGCGACCGGGGCGCGATTACGTAATGGTGTCCGAAGAGGCGTTGAATGCCGATGTTCCGGCCTGGATCTCTCCGGTCTCAGTCGGGACCGACAGGCTCGAGGCTTACGAGCTGCGAGTTCCGCCGGTGCTTGAGGACGAGCACCTCGACGCATTGCGAGAGATTGGGATCTCCGCACTCGCCGATCTCGAGATACGGCCCGCCGGCCTCGTGCCGGCATCGTGGGACGGGGAGGGGAGCGCGGAGTGGCTCGACGGCGAGCGGCCCGTCCTGGCCCTCTCCTCGACCAGGGTCGTGACGAAATCCGTCTGGGCGATCGACGGACAGCTCGGCGTAATCGAGTGGCCGAGCGCCACCAAGGAGATCTTCATCGAGCTGAACGACCTCGGCGTCGGCGGCCATGAGCTGATCGTCTCTCTGTTTGGCGCAGACGACGAACTGATCGCAGAGGGCTCCGTGGAGCTTCGGATCCGGCCGCCGCAGCCTCGCTCGGAAGTCGGAACCAACCGAGAGGGCCTGATGGTACTCGCGACGCCGGTGAACCCCACCCTGACCGAGCTTTGGGACGGTGAGGCGGCCGTCGAGGTGCGGGGGCCGGCGGGGGTCGAGGCCGACTTGCAACTCGCCTTGAGCGATCGAGCACGCTCGACCCTCGCCTTGGTGGAGGCCCCGGTTCGCCTGCCGGTCAGCGCCGAGGACTGGGCCGGTATCTTCGAGCGCCTGCTGCGAAAGGATGCGAGCGTTCACAAGGCCTATGACGAGGTGGAGAGTTGTGAGATCCGTGTCTCCCACCCCGGACTAGGATGCGTAGCGCTGCAATGTGAACGCCCATTCGCCGCGCTGCGGTGGGCCGGCGGCAGAGACGGCAAGGGGCCCTATCTTCGGCTCGTCAATCACACCGAAAGCGTCGGGGTCGATATTGAGCTGTTCGATTTCGAGAGTCCCGACCGATCCTCGAAGATCCAGGTTGACGACGCATCGCTTCTTCGCTCCACTGCGGGAGGCCTGGCCATCGCTGCCGCAGACTCCGCGACGACCGCGATGATTCTTCCGCCGACAGTCCACCACTTCGACGACCTGCCGGGTCCGCCACGGCTCGGGCTCGGCAAGAAGTCCGTCGGCGGAGTCCTGGGGGTGGTCGAGCTTGCGGGCAAATGGGGAGACGCATCCCGTTCCAGCGATCCCTTTGGCGAGGTAGGCCGGATCAACGTACTGCGAGGGATTGCGGGGCATATCGCCGGGCTCATCGGTGGTCCCCAGTGGACGACGCTCGAGAACCGCAACCGGGAGCGGGGTGACGTCGGCGAGACGACCTTCCTGGGTGCTGTTGGAAGCAAACCAAATCAGCGCGCCCTCTCCCGAGACGTCGCCCGATGGACCGACGGCCTGATCAAGGTTTCTCCGGAGGAGCGCGCCGAGTCGCTGGCGACGTCCCTCGCGGCGCATGCGCACCTGCCTAAGTTTCGCTCAGAGGATCCGCGGTTTGCGGAATTTCTCCTGCGTCTTGCGAGTGCGCCCGAGACCCTCACGAGTTGGCCTCAAGAAGAGCAGGAAGCGCACCTGGGAAGAGTCCTCCAGGCGCCCTTTCTGATCCGGGCAGCACGATGCCTGGTGCTGGCAGTCGACGGCCGTCCCCAGGAGGGGCGCTCAGCGACCTTCGAAGGGTGGGCATGGAAATAGGGCGGATTGAGCCAGCCGAGGTGAGTCTCGGGGCAGTCAGTGCGCTCGGCCTGCAGAGCGATGCGCTCGAGCTTGACTCGGCCGCGGCGACCGCGTCCTCGGTGCAGCGGGCCGCGTCCTTTCTCTGCCCGACGCCCCCGGGTGTTCTCAGCCGGGCGGTTGCCGACGCGGTCGATGGACTACCTGGGCTCCCTCCCGAGGAGAGGCGCTCCGCGATCAATTCCGCAATTGAGGCGCTGGTGGCACTTGGCGATCTGATCGAGTTGCCGGCGGATGAGCTCGCGGGCCGAAGTCGTCGCCATCTCTACCTCGGACCGCCGTCCTACATCTCGCGGAGCTCCGACTGCATTCTTCTCGGGGTACGACCGGAGGGCGCTCCGATCCTCTCCGAGGAGCACCTCGACAGAGTCGAGTTTCGCGATCATCTCCGCTTGATCAGGCGCCGGCAAGGGAGCGAGGATCTGGATGCCATCCTGGCTGGGGAGGGCCTGATCGAGCTGCGCTCAGAGCAGTGGCTGAACATGCCTCGTCAGTGTGCTCCGGAGGAGCTGATCGACCTCTACGCAGTGCGCCTGGATGCCGCGGGGAGTGTCGGCGAGATCGATGAATTGCGAGTGATCGATCCGTCATCGGATGTCACCTTTTACCGTGGTCGTTGGCGAGCGCTGAGCCCAGCTGACAATGGCCGATTCGTGGCGAGGAGACCGCAGGCATATGGTGCGGAGCTCTGGTGCTTTGCCGAGGTGCTCGAAGGCAATCTCGCGAAGTTGATCGACCTTCCCATCGTTTCCTCTGATGCGCGCGGTTCCGATGAGGCATGGCGCTTGCAATCTGCGATCGACCGGCGATCGGCCCAGCCACAGCGCCTGCGGATACGGCGGGGAGCGCCCGGCGGGCCCGTGCTTGAACTGTTCTCGCCTCTGCCGAGCTGGAGTCAGCGGCGCCTTCAGTTCGTCGGGGCGCCGGCCCCTCGTTCAGGCGGGGCGCTGTTCTCCTACGCACTCCCGGAGTCAGAGATCGACGAGGAGGCCCGGGTCTTGACAGAGACGTTGTGGCTGGAGGTCGAGGAGATGAGGAATGGAGACGATGGCTAGTCAATCGAGGACCGTCGGGGACAGCGTCGCTGAGATCCGCAGAACCCTTCAGGACTACATCGAGGCGACCTACCACATCGGCGATCCATCGCTGGTCGAGCAGCGACGCCAGCTTCTCGAGCAAGAGGGTGTGCTCTATCGCGCCCCTTACATAGAGAGCACCCAGCGCTACACGCCGTCGGCCGCCTTCGCCGATCTCGACATTCCCGCAGTTGCCAAGGCGCTCTTCGCCGAGATGGCGCACCCCAGGACCGGCGAGCCGTTGCTCCACGATCCACCGTATAGCCACCAGGCGGCCGCGCTAGAAGCGACGTTGCGTGACGGTCTGAGCATCGTCGTGGCCACCGGAACCGGGTCGGGAAAGACCGAGGCCTTTCTCCTGCCGATCCTCGCGAAGCTGGCCGAAGAGGCGCAGGGATCCCGAGAGTTCGACTCACCCGCCCTACGGGCGATCCTCCTCTATCCGATGAACGCGCTGGTCAACGATCAGCTCGGCCGGCTACGGCTCTTTCTCGGCGATTCGCGAGTCGCCGATCTCTTCACCGCCTGGGGTGGCAGGCCGGCGCGATTTGCGCGATACACGAGCCGGACGCTCTATCCGGGCGTTCGCACAGCCAAAAAGGACCAGCGGCGGCTGCGATCGATCGAGCCCTTCTATGTCTCCCTGCTCGAAAAAGCCAACGACGCGAGCTCGCCTCACCACGAGCAAGCCGCGAGGCTGATCGAGAACCTTCGCAGCCGCGGTAAATGGCCGGCAAAGCCCGATCTTCGTGCCTGGTATGGAAGCAAGGGCCAGAGATGGCAGAACGCCGAAGGGCAATTCGTACGGGCGGTGATGCGGCCCGAGGATCCCGAGCTCTTCACCCGACATGAGGTGCTCGCCAATCCCCCGGACCTGCTCGTCACGAACTATTCGATGCTCGAGTACATGCTGATGCGGCCACTTGAGCGGCCGATCTTCGACAAGACGCGCGAGTGGCTAGAGCGCAACCCCGACGAGCGGCTGCTCTTGGTCATCGACGAGGCCCATCTGTATCGCGGCGCCTCCGGCGCGGAGGTCGGCCTTCTGCTTCGGCGCCTGCGGTCTCGTCTTGCGCTTCCGCCCGAGCGCCTTCAGGTCATCTGCACGAGTGCCAGCTTCGAGGATGAGGAGCACGCCAGGGAGTTCGCCGCGCAGTTGACCGGGAAGATGGTCGAGGAATTCCGGACGATCCGTGGCGAGCTCGCACTCCGACCCGGCGAGGCCAGGGGAAGTGAGTCAGACGCGCAGGCCCTTGCCGATCTCTCCCTCGAGAAGTTCTATGAGGCAACTGGCGAGGAGGAGCGAATCGCTGCCGTCTCGTCCTTCCTCGAGTACCGGGGGGTCTCGCCGACCGATCAGCTGGAGTCCTCGCTCCACCAGGCACTTCAAGACTTCGCGCCGATGAGCCGGCTTGTCAACCTCACGATGGAGGAGTCAAAGCCGGTCTCTGAGCTGGGGCAGGAGATATTCGCTGCTGAGGATTCCGAGTTGGCAGATCGCGCCGCGACAGCGCTGATCGCGCTCGGCAGTACGGCCCGTCGAAAACACGGGGAGCCAGGGCTGATGCCCTGTCGGATCCATGCCTTCTTTCGCGGACTGCCCGGCCTCTGGGCTTGTGCCGACCCTGAATGTCGTGCGATTCCCGAGGGCTCGCGGGGAGGCCCGGTCGGCAGGCTCTACGCTCAGCCGCAGGCACTCTGCGACTGCGGCGCGCGTGTATTCGAGCTCTACACCTGCCGCAGTTGCGGCTCGGCCTACGCCCGTGCCTACACGGACGACCTCGAAGCGCCCAGCTTCCTCTGGCATGAGCCGGGGCGCCGCTTTGAGGCAGCGAGCGGACGGGTAAGCGAACTCGAGCCGCTCGACCTGCTTCTGGAGCAGCCCACTGCCGAGGAGGTCCAGCCTGCCGAACTCGACCTGGTGACCGGGCGTCTCGACCCGATGAGTGCCGGTGAGCGCGTTCGTCGGGTGTTCTTGAAGCGCGACCGAGTCGATCACTCAGAGGCCCCTGGTGATGACGGGGGTGAGCCGGAAACGGGCGGCGAGTTTCGCCCGTGCGGGGTCTGTGGGGAGCTGGCCGGCTATGGGCGCTCCGCGGTACAAGACCACCAGACAAAGGGTGATCAACCCTTCCAGGCACTCGTGACGCGGCAGATTCAGGTCCAGCCGCCGGGTCCGCAGCCCTACTCCGAGTTTGCGCCCCTACGCGGCCGCAAGGTCTTGGTGTTCTCGGATTCCCGGCAGACGGCGGCTCGCCTGGCGCCAAATCTCCAGAAATACTCGATGCAGGATGTCCTTCGTCCACTGATCCTGAAGGGGTGGCGAGAGCTCGAAGGGAATGCCAGCCTGGCGCCTCTTTTGAGCCTCGAGGACCTCTATCTCGCGGTCCTGCTCGGCGCCCGGCTGCTTCGCATAAGGCTGAGGCCGCAACTGAAGGGCGGCGAGTCGCTTCAGGGCATGCGGGAGGTCGTCGAAGTCCTGAGCCGTGGCGGTTTGAAAGACGACGCCGAGATGATGCAGCTCGCCATGACGATGCGCTCGGAGGCGGTGCCGCAGTCCCTCCTGCGCGGAATCGTGACGACCGTCAACGACCGCTGGTACGGCCTGCAGTCCTTGGCACTCGGCTCGCTTCGTGAGCGCTCCAGTATCGAGGCCCAGTTGGGCGGTCTGCCGACTCTCGCCGGGGTTGCCGATACCGACGAGCAGAAGCTCGCGCTGGTTAGAGCATGGATCGCCCAGTGGTCGGGGCCGACCGCCGGCATCTGGTTTCAGAACATGGACCCGAGTTGGCAACAAACCCGAGGCGGAATCAAGCCACACGCCGGCAAATTCGCAGCCCTCAGCCGTTGGATCGCGGATCGGGACACCCGAAAATCATTCGAGCGAGAGTGGCTACCGGTGCTTCTCGAGCGCCTCTGCGAGCCCAGCGGCGATAAATACCGAATCCGAGCGGCAAACCTCGCCCTCGACCTGGGATCCGAGTGGGGGTACTGCCAGGCCTGCCGAACGACTCAGCGCCCCTATCCGGGCTTGACCCGCTGCATCAGTTGCGCTCGCGACACGGTCGCCCCGATCGATCCTGAAGATGACCCGGTCTTCATTGCACGCAAGGGCTACTACCGGGCGAGCTCGGTCAGGGCACTCGCGACCGACCCGGAGGCCCCGATGGCGGTGATCGCCGCCGAGCACACCGCGCAACTCAACGCCGCCCAGTCCGATGAGGTCTTCTCGAAGGCCGAGGAGCACGAGCTGCTCTTCCAGGACGTCGAGATCGGGATTCCCGGCCCGGGAGAACAGCCGGATGTTGCGATCGACGTGCTCTCGTGCACGACGACGATGGAGGTTGGGATCGACATCGGGACACTCTCGGGCGTCGCTCTCCGGAACATGCCGCCCTCGCGGGCGAGCTATCAGCAGCGCGCCGGTCGGGCCGGTCGCCGAGGAAACGCGGTGGCGACCGTGGTCGCCTTCGGAAGCGCCGACAGCCACGACGAGAACTACTTCTCCAAACCCGACGCAATGATCCGCGGCGTCGTCGAAGACCCGATCCTGACCCTCGACAACCCAGAGATCGCGCGCAGGCACCTGACCGCCTTTCTGTTCCAGCGCTACCACGCTGATCGTCTGCCGGAGATCGTCCCCGACGAACAGCCTCAACTCTTCGAAGTACTTGGCACGGTCGGTGGTTTCCTCGGCACCTCCTCCCCGCTGAATCGGGTCGATTTCGAGGCGTGGCTGCGAGAGAACGAGAGCTCCCTCAGGTCTGAGGTCGAAGCCTGGCTGCCGGCCGAGCTTTCCGCGGTCGATCGCCAACTGCTGCTGGACGGTGTCGTCGAGGAAACCTTAAGAGCAGTCGATGGCGGACTCCTCGGAGATGACACAGAGGCGGATGAGTCCCCGGGCGAGGACACAGCCGAGGACGCCACCGTCGTCGATGCGCCCGCCGAGGAGGGTGAGGAGCGCGGAACCCCCGAGCGCGCCACCGACCACCTTCTCGATCGCTTGCTCTACCGGGGAATCCTGCCGCGATATGCGTTTCCCACCGACGTCGTCTCCTTCCACGTCTTCGACCGCGAGCGCTCCACGCGGTTTCGACCGAGTTTCCAATACGCCCCCAGTCAGGGGCTGCCGATGGCGCTGACCCAATACGCGCCGGGCAAGCGGGTGTGGATCGACGGCAAGGAGTGGCGCTCAGGAGCCCTCTACTCACAGATGTTTGAGGATCGCTATCGCGCCTGGCGGGACCGGCAACTCTACTTCGAGTGCGAAAACTGCCACTTCGCGCTCACCGAGTCCTACGAGCGAGCCGAGCGCGACGAGATTCGTAGCTGTCCGGCCTGCGGAGCCGAGAAATTCGGGCCGGCGAAGAACTGGATGCGCCCTCCTGGATTCGCCCATCCCCACACCTGGGAGGAGGAGACCTCCTCAGATGATCAGCCCGCACTGAGCTATGCGACACGCGCCAAGCTGATTGCTGCAGGACCATCCGATGAGGCCCAATGGCAGCAGGTGACGGAGAGGATCAGCTCACACTATGAGCGCACACAGCTGTTGGTTACGAACACGGGACCGCGCGGCGAGGGATACACCTACTGCACCCTGTGCGGCCTGATCGGTCCGACCGCGATCCCCGGGCACGCGGTTAGCGCCGGGCACCCGAAGCCCTATCCAGACGAACGAGAGCCGACCTGCGAGGGAGCAATCACCCGCGGCCTCGTACTCGGAACCGACTTCATCTCCGACGTGCTTCTCCTGAGGCTGGCCGTCGATCCGCCGCTGATGCTGAGACCTGGCGCATTGGCGACGGAGGTGACGCTGAGAACGCTCGCCGAGGCGATCACGATCGCCGCGGCAAGGCGTCTCGACATCGAGGTGGGTGAGCTGCAGGCCGAGTACCGGCCAGCGCTCACCGACGGCGGCCAGGTCGGGCTTGAAGCCGAGATCTATCTCTACGACACTCTCGCGGGCGGCGCCGGCTTCGCCCGCAGGGTCGGTGAGCTTGGGCCTGAAGTGCTCGAGGACTCGATCGGGATTCTCGAGGACTGCCCTGCCGATTGCGATCGCTCGTGTTACCGATGCCTGCGAAGCTTCAAAAACCGCTTCGAGCACGGGCTGCTCGATCGACACCTGGGCGCCAGTCTGTTGCGTTATCTGGTTCTCGGTCAGGAGCCAAAGCTCGACCCACGCCGGATCGAGCAGGCCGTTGACAGGCTCTATCGGGACCTCTCTCGCCAGGGGATCGATGGCGTCGAGTTCCTTCGCCGCGAGAGAATCGATATTCCGGGGGTCGGCACCGTGGAGGCCCCGATCCTCGCCTGCTCCGAGGGCCATAGATTGATAGTCGGGGTTCATGGTCCGCTGACCCCCGACCGGCCAAACGACGATCTCCTCGCCGCGGCCGCGGAGTTCAGTACCGCGGTTCCGGTCCAACTCGTGGATGAGATCGTCATCTCTCAGAACCTGCCGAGTGCGAGCAGGAGCGTCCTCGCGATGCTGCAGTGAACGAGTGAACGCCACCGCCGATCAATTCCGGACTGCCGTCAGTCGTGTCGGGGGAAACTGGCCGACGGCGCCCGATTTCTGGAGCTACTCCAGTCTCAGCACCGCGAAGGAGTGCCCCCGGCGTTGGGCTCTCTCCCGTGCTGATTACGGTGAGCTGTGGAGCGGCTTCGGCTACCCCTCACGACCGACCCTTCCGGCATTGACGGGAAACGTGATTCATCGCTGTCTTGAGTTGCTGTTGACCGCATTTCAGGCTCAGGGCTGCACGTCGGTCACCGATCGGCGCGCAGTCGAAGCGCTCCGAGAGTTGGGGGGTTACACCAAGCTGGTCGAGTCGGTCATCTCAGCCGAGCTCGAAGCCCTGCAGGGGAATCCCCGGGCGAGCGAGCTTCTGCCAGTCCTCGAAAAGCAGCTGGCCAGGGAGCAGGCGCGTATTCGCGAGCGGGTGCAGGTAGCGATCAGCCGTGCGCAGTTGGTGAGAGGCGCGGAAGGGGCCGCTTCTGAGCTTGACTCGACGACCTCGGTCGGCGTCGGCCCCGGCTCCCATACCGAGGTGGAGCTACGGGTCGGGGAGCTACGGCTGATGGGTCGAGCCGACCTGATCACCATCGCTGAGCACGGATGCACGATCACCGACTACAAGACCGGCGCGCCGAGTGAGCACCACGCCGAGCAGGTGAGGCTCTACGGGCTGCTTTGGAGCCGTGACCGAGAGGCCAACCCGACTCAGACCCCGATCGAGAGCCTCGTGGTGTCCTACGCAACCCACGACGAGTCATTCGACGCGCAGCCTGAGGATGAGCTCGATGCGCTCGCCGACCAACTCGCTGCGCAGATCTCCACGGTTGAGGAGAAGCTCGCCCTGCGGCCTCCGCCGGCCAGCCCGAGCCCCGAGACCTGCCGCTTTTGCGATGTCAGGCATCTGTGCGATGAGTACTGGGCGGATGTCGTCGCAGCGCAGGCAGCCGATCCGCACGAGCCACCGGGTTCTTACCTGGACTGCGAGGGCGAGATCACCGCCAGGAATGGCTCCCGAAGCTGGGTGCTGAGCCGAGAGGACGGGCAGGGCGCGGCGCTCCTTCGCACGCCCACCGAGAGCTCGGGATTCGCGGTCGGCGACCGTCTGCGCCTGCTCGGCGTCACAGTACAGACCGTTCAGACAAAGGGGGGGACCTCGGAGTTGATCATCACAATGACGCAGTCATCCGAGTTGTTCCTGCTCGATGGTTTCTAGGAGGTCAACACCGTGAACGACGTGGGCGACCACGTTGGTTACCTGGCAGCCACGATCGTGGCCTCGTGGGAGCTAGTGTCCGCCCGTGGCCGCTAAGGGCAATTCCCGCTACGCATCGACCGAGGAAAGAGAAGAGGCAAAGCGCCTTCGTCGTCGCGTTCGTGCGGAGCTGAAGAGGGCGGGCTTCGTCAGCAAGGACGGTCGCCTCGCGCCCCGGGAGGAGGTGACGAAGGAGACGATCAGAGACCTTCATCAGCGCCAGCGCGCTGCCCTTCTCCAGAGGAGCAGGCCATTTATCGAGCGCTGGGAGGACCGAGTAATCGGCGAGTTCGCCAACGGCGAGGAGGTCGATCCGCGCAAGATTCGTCCGGTCGTCCAGCAGGTAGACGGAGACGGATATGACGCGGCGCTTTTCAGGTTTGCGACCCTCCACTGGAGCGTCCCGGTTTCCGTGGGCTACGGTCGCCGCACGCGATTTCTCGTGCGTGACGAGTCCAACGAACGGCTGATCGGCGTCTTTGCGCTCGGCGATCCCGTCTACAACCTTCGCAGCAGGGACGATCTGATCGGCTGGGGGATCGAGCAGCGCAGCGCTCGCCTCTACAACGTGCTCGATGCCTTCGTCCTCGGGGCCGTTCCGCCCTACAGACAGCTGCTGGGAGGAAAGTTCGTGGCCATGGCGGCAGCCAGTCAGGAGACCGCTGCCTTCATCGAAGCCAAGTACAGGGGAAGTAAGACGATCATCAGCAAAGCCCGGAAGGATCCGCGGCCTGTTCTGATTACAACCACTTCAGCGTTGGGCCGCTCCTCGCTCTACAGCCGATTGCGCTACCGGGACCGGCTGCTCTACGAGCCGATCGGCTACACCGAGGGCTTCGGCCACTTTCAGTTCTCGGACACCCTGTTTGTCGGGTTGTGTGAATTTCTCAGCAATGACGGCGGGGTGCCAAGTCACGAATATGGGAACGGGCCCAACTGGCGCCTGCGGACAATCCGCCAAGCCCTCAAGAAAATCGGGATCGATGAAGACCTATTGCACCATGGCGTGCGCCGGCAGGTTTTCGTTGCACCCAGGGCGACCAACTGGAAACGGTTCCTCCGTGGCGAGACGAACGATCCGCGCTGGTATCGCCTTCACCTGAGTGAGATGGCAACTTTCTACCGCCGCCGTTGGGCGGTTCCGCGATCCGAGCGCGACGACAGCTACCGGTCGGTTTCACGCGATCAGATGAGGCTATCCACGACGTTCAAGCCAATTCACCGCGAACGAAACCCTTCGTAAATGGGCCTTGGCCCTCGGGGAACCGTTCAGGACCGCTGGCCTCTGAGGTCGCCCAAAGATGGGCAAAAACCGATTGGAGGCCACCTCAGCCGGATCGAAATCCCGCGTCGGCTGATACCCCGGGCAACCCCTGTACGAAGCCCCTTATAGAGAGCTGGTGTTGCCCAAATCGAAGCGACCAGCTCTTCAGAATCCCCGCAAACTGGCTTCCAGAGCCAAAAAGAATGGGCCGCGAAGGACTCGAACCTTCAACCTTGAGTTTGAGGTTCAACGCAGGAGGCTCAGTAGTGGTTGGGAAGAGTCCGATGCCCCCGCGCAACGCGCCGGACCTCTGCCGCGCATGGAAATAAGGACGCAAGAGAGAACAACCTGATCCACGCCTAGCCGAACAACAGCCACAACCCGCCCACATCGGGCGCATCCCCCGCCCACAGCGCGGGAGCAGGCCTACTGCTCGATCTACGCCCCGAACTGGATTCGAACCTGCGACCTACTCCTTAGGAGGAGGAGGTCGTGGGCGCCTAGGTCGCCGAGCACGTAGGCGAGCACCTCATGGCCGTGATCCGATGCGACAGCAACGTCGTCGGAAATGACTTGTACGCGATGGAGTGACTGCATCCGCAGGACGTCGCCGTCGGTCTTGCTGTTCGGGAAGACCCCCGCATATGACATACCGAGACGCTCGAGGTGATCAGCAACCAGCGCGGTCGCCGGATCCTCCAGCGGCAAGTCGAGGTAGATGGCGTCGAGGTTCTTGGCGTGGAAAAGGTGATGGCGCTCGGCGGCGATGACGGTCTCCAGGTCGGCGCCGGGGGTGGGGACGGTGATCAGGGCGAGGTTGTGGTCGGCGTCGATCTCGACGTGGAGCTCGGTGCGGGCGGGGAGGTTGGTGTCCTCGGGTGGGTTGGCGAGGGTGCCGCGGAGTTCGCAGAGGTCGAGGGTCTGTTTGATGATCTCGTGGTGGCGGGGTGGGGCGTAGACGGGGCGCTCGTGGCCGTCGTTGAGCTTTGCGTAGAAGAGGGCTGCGGATTGGCGTCTGGGCTTGTGGTCGGTGGCGGCGTCGTTGGAGACGGTCGCGGGGATCCAGCCGAGGAGGAAGCCGGTCTCGTGGGCGCCCAGGTCGAGGTTGGCTTTTTGGCTGTAGGGGTGGGCGGCGGTCGCCTCGCTGTACATGCCCGCCAGACCTTGGTCCTTGGCCCAGGCCATCAGGAAGCGCTTGGTGCGCGTGAAGAGGTGTTGGCCTCGCGCCTGCGGCATCGTCACCGCCTGGCCCGAATGGGCGACGGCGTCGCCTGCTGCCTGCAGGCTCATTCCCTCGTGGCAGAGGAGGTCGCCGTCGGGGGACTCGGCAACACAGGAGACGTAGGTGCCGGCCTCGAGGCGGGAGTTGACCTCGGCCTCGTCGTAGACCCAGCTCACGTCGTAGCTCTCGCCGTAGGCCACCCGGATCGCCTCGGCGAGGACGTGGCCCTCGCCCGACTGCAGGAAGCGGAACGTCACGTCGGTGCTATCGACCGGGTCCCCCATGGCCTCTATATTCGGCGAACTGCCCGCCTAGCTTAACTGGCTAAAGCACCGCTCTTGTAAAGCGGAGAGTTCCGGTTCGATCCCGGAGGCGGGCTTTTCAGCCGCTATTTTTTCTTCAGGTGAACTGGGCGTTTGAGGACAAACAGCGCCGGGCGGCCTGAGTCGGTGAAGGCGAACCTCGCCGCGAAGCTCTTCTTCGGGGCGCCGCTCTGTCGCTGGCGGGCGACGTACTTCTTTCCGCCCTTGGTCAGGGGCAGGCTGAGGCGCTGGACCGCGCCGTCGGCGATCTCGTAGGGGCCGCTCGCGAGCTTTCGTTTGCCCTTGCGCACCGTCACGGTCCCCGAGCACGGCCCGCCTTTGCAGTTCAGACGAAGGATCAAGCGCTTCTTCGTCGCCCGGATCTTGCCGCGCTGGAGGCCGGCGGCTCCCTTGCCCGGGAGCAGGGCCTTGACCCCTTTGGCTGCGTCGTTCTTGAAGTCGATCGACGGCTCGTAGCCTTCCGGGATCACGACCGGGTCCGGTTCCTCGACGATCCCGCCGCCGGAGCCTGGTTTCTCTTTGACCGGCAGGCGCAGCTCGAGGTTTTTGATTTCGATCGGCGCCTGGGCGTTGGAGTGGCGGGAGTGGGGGGCGTCGTCGGGTAGGAGCTCGAGCTTTGCGATGTGGCCTTCCTCGAACTTGTAGCCCTGGGGATGGAGCTGGAAGACGAATTCCTCGCCGCCTTCGCCGGGGCGGAGGATTCCGCGGGTCACGAGGGCCTCTTCTTCCGGCGCCCCGGGAGTCACGTCGAGGAGCCGCGCCGCGATCGCCGACTGGCCGCCCGGCGCCGAGATGTCGGCGATGATCGTCGGTGAGCCGAGCAGGGTGAAGCCGCCCGCCGGGGCGGGTGCCAGGCGGTAGTTCGCCGCGCCGGTCTGGTCGGCCCCGGACGCCGTTTCGCAGGCTCCTCCGCCGCCGATCGGGTCGAATTTCTGGTTGATGGTCGGGTCTCCCGCGACGGGGGCGATCGTTTGCGCCGCCTCGCCCTCGAGGCGGATCTCGCCCGGCGAGAGGTCGTTCCAGGTGGCCGCCGTGAAGGGCCCTTCGGAGGGCGCGCCGCATTTGGTCGTCAGCGCTTCGACGCTCGAGGTCGGCGCCGGGCCGATCCCCTTCAGGTAGTGGTCGAACCAGGCGTCCTGGCGCAGGCGGAAGGCTTCGCGGTCGGCGGGCTTGTTCTGGCTGCGCTGGTGCCCGTCGTCCATCATGTAGAGGGAGATCGGGTCGCCGGGGTACTGGGTCCTCGTGCGGTTGTAGAAGCGGATCGCCTCTTCGACCGGGAAGAGGTCGTCGTTCCAGCCGTTCTGGATCAGCAGCGGCGCCGGGGGCTGGCTGTGATCGAAGTAGTAGGAGGAGTGGTGCGTCGTGATCTCGTCGACGATGTCGTTCGCCAGCGGGTTCGAGTCGTAGGGCTCACCCGCGTTGACCAGCGTGTACCAGCCCGTCAGGTCCGCGTCCGGGTCGGTCCCCGGCGGCGCGTAGTTGCTCGCCGCGAACCCGAGCCCGTAGAGGCCGGCGACGAAGGAGGTCTTCAGGACCCCGATCGGCGCTTTGCCGTCCGGGCCTTTGTAGGGCGAGTCGGCGACGTAGTCGAGCGTCCGCCCGTTCGGCATCAGCGCATAGGCCATGTCGGTCCAGGGCCACTGCGGAACCGCGGCGGCGACCGCCATCGGCGTCCCATCCGGGCTGGTCCAGGGGACGAGGGAGCCATCGGGCATCATCGTCCGGTTGCGCAGGGTGGCGAGCGCCATCGACATCCCGCCGCCGTAGGAGTAGCCGGTCGAGCCGATCTTCTGCGGCTGCGCGGCGCCTTCGTCGGCGAGGACCGAGATCAGGTACTGGGCGTCCCGAACTTCAAAGCGGGCGTCCATCAGGTGGTTGTAGCCCTCGCCGCATTTGGTCGGGTTCAGTTTCTCCGGGTCCGCGCCCCCGCAGGAGTTGCCCCAGCCGCGGTCGCTCATGCTGAAGACCGCGTAGCCGTCTTCGGCCCATTCCTGGGTCTTTTTGTCGGCGAGGCCGATCTTCGAGCCGCCCCAGCCGTGGAAGTAGCCGATCAACGGATACGGACCGTCGGGCCCCGAGGTCGGGGCGGCGGGCAGGGTCACGTTGACGTCGATCTTGGTGGCCCCGTCCCAGGTCTCGGTCGGGCCGCTGCAGAGGCGGATTTCGTTGAGGGGCGTTTCCGTCGAGCAGGCCACGTCGCCGTCGAAGACGGTCGGGAAGGCCGCCGACGCGGGCGCTGCCCCGATCAGGGCGAGAAGAAGGAGGGCCCCGGCGATGGGGAGGGCAGCGACCGATCTGAAATTTCTAACCATGGCGGCCATACTACCCAGTTTTAGGGTATTTGTGTCCTACTTATCAGTAGAACTTTTCCAAGGTGCGGGGCCGGCTCCCCCGGCCGGCCCCGTCCTCAGATGAGCTCTGCTCTAGGCAGTCGCTGCGCGGCAGAACGCGGGAAGCGCGCCCCCGCCGAACTGCTGATGGATGTCTCCGACCGAAGAACCGGGGACGACGCTGCCGTCTTTTTCGGTTTTCTTCGGACCGGGGGACTGGGACGGCACGACGCGCCCGTCCTTCGAGCCCGGCGCCACCTCGGACGGACCGGCGCCCGGGACTTCCGGGTTGACGGTGTTCGGCTCGTTGCCGTAGAAGCCGTCGGAGATGCAGTCGCCGACGGTCGGGCCGTTTTTCTGGTTGCCGGCGGCCATCGCGGCCGGGGCGAGGACCAGACAGGCCGCCAAGACGGCCATCACGGTGATCAGTTTGCGCATGAAGCGTTCCCTTCGTACGAATGGGGCTCCCATAGAAAATGCCCGGCGTACCACCCCAACCCTCGCCGAGCCGAACCATCGTAGGGCGGTGCGAGCGGAGTACACCTCCATTTTTTGATCAAAGATTCCGATCCGGTCGGGCCCGCTCAGCAGAACTCGCCGACCTCGAAGCACAGTTCTTCGACGACTTCTTCGACCTCGGTCAGGTCCTCGTCGATTTCCTCGACCCGGCCTTCGGTCGCGCTGAGGTCGCCGAGTTCGGCTGCGATCTCTTCGATTTCGCCTTCGAGGAAGCCCAGGTCGATTTCTTCGACCGAGCCTTCTCGGCCTTCCGGCCCCCGCGGCCCGGTCGGGCCCTGCTCGCCCCGCGGCCCGGTCGGCCCCGTCTCCGCAAGCAGGGTGAGGCTGGAGCCGATTGCGGCGCTCAGCGCGCAGACGCCGACGATCGTCCAGATCGCCAAACGGCGGGAGACCTCAATCGTCTGCATTCAGAACGCGGGCCTTCTCGGCTTCGAACTCTTTCTTGGTGAGGACGCCCTTCTCGTGCAGCTCGCCAATCCGCTCCAGCCGCTCGAGCCGGGTGTCCTCGCCGCCGGTCGCCTTCGCGCTCCCGCCGCCCCGGCCGCCCGCGTCGCCGTCTCCGTCGTCTCCATCGCCATCGTCCTTGCCGGGCATCCGCACCTCCGGCAGGCGCAGTTTCGAGGCGCGCTCGCCGATGTTGGCGCTTTTGACGGCGCCGACCACCCGATCCTTGGTCTTGTCGATGAACTCGTCGTAGCTGGCGTCCGGGTTTTCCTCATGCGCCAGCTTGCGCAGCTCGTGGATGCCGAACGCGGCGAACCCGGCGACCGCCAGGGCGGTCAGGAACGAGCGCAGGTTCTGGGTCGGCGCCGAGAGGAAGTAGATGCCGACGACGACCGCCAGGCCCGAGTAGACCCAGGCCGGGTACTCGCGCAGCGCCGGTGCCAGCACCCTGCGGGTCGCCCGCGCCGAGCCCGTCGGCGAGGCGAGCCAGCCGGCGATCCCGAACAGCACGCCGAACACGATCAGGGTCTTGGCCAGGCTCGTCATCAGCGAGGTCGCGATCTCCCAGGTCGCCTCGGCGGCCGGCCTGGCGCTCTCGTTCGTGACGAGCTGGTCGACGACTATTCCGCCCGCGACCTCACGGGCGACGATCACCGCGAACCCGGCCGAGATCAGCCCGATCCCGCAGAAGAGCACGGTGACCCAGCGTTCCGCCCGCGAGAGGTAGATGGCGAGGCCGAAGGTGAGGAAGGTGAGCAGCGAGAGGACGATCGCCAGCCCCTTCAGCGCCGCCGCGATGTTCTGCGCCGTCTGCAGCTGGTCGGAGCGAAGGATCGTGATCTCCGCCGCGTCGGGCGGCAGTTTCTCGGCGAGGGACTCGCCGACCCCGACCTGGTCGGCCAGGTTCGTCACCAGGCTGCCCAGTTGAAGCTTCACTTCGCCGTCCTCGGTCTCCACCGCCTCTTTTTCGTCTTCGAGCACCGCGACAAGCTGTTCGTGGGTGGTCCGGTTGGCGTCTTTCCAGAGCTCCTGCGCGGTCGACGTTTCCAGGACCTTTTCGACGCCCTGCGGCGCCACCGACCGCACGACCCCGGAGAGCGGCCCGGCGAACTCCTTGGTTTCTCCGGGCAGCTTGTCTTCGAATTCTTTTTCGAGGTCGACGTTCGCGTAAAGCTGGTCGACGAGGAAGTCGGACAGGGCGGAGCGGATCTCGGGGTTCTGCAGCAGCTTGTCGCTGGTCTTGACCCAGTCGTCGCTGTTCAGCGCCTGGCGTTCGACCCAGATCGCGAAGACGCTGAGAAAGGCGAGAAACGAGCCGAAGACGACCAGAGCGTTGATCGCGCGTCGTCGTCCGCGGCCCATGGAGGGATGCTATACGTGACCTGAGCGTGCCCAGCCAACCTTCAGGAGGCGATCGATGAAGCTCGAGGGAATCCACCACATCACCGCGATCACCTCCGACGCGCAGGACAACGTCGACTTCTACGCCGGGGTGCTCGGCCTGCGTCTGGTCAAGAAAACGGTCAACCAGGACCAGCCGACCGTCTACCACCTCTTCTACGCCGACGAGAAGGGCAGCGCCGGCTCCGACCTCACCTTCTTCGAGTTCCCCGGCGTGCCGGCGGGCAGGGCCGGGGCGGGGGACGTCCACCGCGTCGTCTGGCGGGTCGGATCGCGGGACTCGATCGACTTCTGGGAGAAGCGGCTCTCCGAGAACGGGGTCGAGCCGCGCCGCGAGGGCGAGGGCCTGGTCTTCTCCGACCCCGAGGGGCTCGAGCACGAGCTCGCCGTGGTCGAGGTCGACGACGAGCCGCTGATCGCCGACCATCCCGAGGTGCCGGGCGAGCTCGCCCTCCAGGGCTTCCACGCCGCCCGCGCCTACGCCGCCTCCCCGGACGCCAGCGCCCCTCTGCTGGAGGCGCTCGAGTTCGAGCGGGCGGGCGAGGGCTGGGAGGCGCGCGGAGGAAGCCGCGGCGGCCTCTATCTCTATGACGAGCCGCCCGAGGAGCGCGCGCGGCAGGGGGCGGGCAGTGTCCACCACATCGCCTGGGCCTCGACGATCGACGAGCACCCGCAGTGGCGCGACCGCGCGATCGCGGGCGGCGCCGAACCCACATCGGTGATCGATCGCTTCTACTTCAAATCGATCTATTTCCGCGAGCCGAGCGGCGTCCTCTTCGAGATCGCGACCCTGGGGCCGGGCTTCACCGTTGACGAGCCGCTCGAGCAGCTCGGCGAGAAGCTCTCCCTGCCGCCCGACTTCGAGCACATGCGGGCCGAGGTCGAACCGAACCTGCGGCCTGTCGTCAACCCGAGACAGGGGTGAGCAGGGAGGAGGCGCTCTCCGCCTTCGTCTGGCGGGACGCCGGCCGCACGATCGTCTTTCGCGACGGCGGGCTGGACGACGCGCCGGGCCTGGCGGCCGAGCACGGCTTCGACCGCTTCGAGCTCTTCACGACGACCCGGGCTATCGCCGACGTTCCGGAGCTGGTCGATGCCGCCGCCGAGGTCCGCCTCGTCCCGTCTGGCCAGGTCCCCGAGACCTCGGCGAAGCTGCTCGACGCATCGAACGCGGCGTTCCTCGTCGCCTACGGCGGCGGGCGGGTGATCGACACCGCGAAGGCGGTCGCCTCGGTGAGCGGGGCCGAGGTGGCGGCGATCCCGACCACCCTCTCGGGCGCGGAGATGACCGGCATCCACCGGATCCCTGCCGGCGCCGAGGCCCGGGTCAACGCCCTCGTCCGCCCGAGCCTCGTGGTCGCCGACCCGGCGGCGATGACCGGCCTGCCGGAGGCGAGGCTGCGGGCGAGCGCGATGAACGCCCTGGCCCACGGCGCCGACTCCCTCTACACGCCCTTCGCCAACCCGGTCTCGCGGATGACCACGCTGCGCGGCGCCGAGCTGATCGCGACGGCCCTCGACCAGGAGCGCGAGGGGCGCGACCGCGCCGCCCTCGCCCTCGGCGCGATCCTCTGCGGCTACGCGATCGACTCCGGCATGTTCGCCATCCACCACGTCGTCTGCCAGACACTGGTCCGCGTCTGCGGCAGCCCCCACGCGGAGACCAACGCCGGGATCCTGCCGCGGGCGATGGCCTTCATGGTGCCCCGCGCCCCCGAGGCGCTCTCGCAGCTCGCCGCCGCGCTCGGCACCGAGCCCGAGCGGATCGAGGAGCGCATCCTCGAGCTCGGCGGCAACCCGCCCGGCCTCGGCTCGGCCGGCGCCGACCGCGACCGCCTGCCCGAGGCGGTCGCGGCGATCCTCCAGCGCCAGGAGCTCGGCTTCACGCCCGGCGCGCCCAGCCGCGAGGAGCTGACGGCCCTGATCGAGAGCGCCTGGTAACCGGAGAGCGCCTGGTAACCCGGCGGGGGGCGTCGTGTAGCCCCATGTATGTCCCCTGAGCGCCTCGCGCGCTACCACGACTTCACGCGCCGTCACGGCATCAACTGGCCGGTCTACGTGCTCGCCCGGATCTTCATGACGCCGTTCTTCCTCGTCTACTTCCGCTACACGCGTAACGGCCGCGAGCACGCCCGCATCAAGGGCGGCCTGATCGTCGCCTCCAACCACCGCAGCTTCCTCGACCCGTTCGCGATCGGCGGCACCCTCCCCTGGCGCCGGCCGATGAACTACGTCGCCAAGGTCGAGCTCTTCGAGCGCCGCTGGCAGGGCTGGATACTCTCCCGGCTCGGCGCCTTCCCGATCCGCCGCAACGAGTCCGACGAGGACTCGATGGAGACCGCCCGCCTGGTGGTCGAGCGCGGCGGCACGGTCTGCATCTTCCCGGAGGGGACGCGGATCCGGACCGGGTCGCTGGCGACCCCGCGCCGCGGCGTCGGCCGCCTCGCCCTGCAGACCGGGGCGCCGGTGATCCCCGCCGCCGTGCTCGGCACCGAAGACGTGAGGCGAGGTTGGCGCATCCGCCCCCGCAAGGTCAGGGTCCGCCTCGGTAAGGCGATGACGTTCCCCCGCGCCGAGGAGCCCTCGCGGGCGCTCGCCGAAAACGTGACCGGGCGGATCTGGCCCAACGTCGAGCTCCAGTGGGAGGACCTGGGCGGGCTGCCGCCGATGCGCCGCGCCGCCGTGATCGGCGCCGGAAGCTGGGGCACCGCCGTCGCCGTCCTGCTCGCCCGCGGCGGCCTCGACGTCCAGCTCGGCACGCGGACCGGCAAGCAGGCGGCCGAGCTCGACGCCGCGCGGGAGAACCCCGAGTACCTGCCCGGGGTCACGCTGCCCGGCTCGCTGCGCGTGCGCCAGGCGGGCAAGATCGAGCTCGCCGGCCTCGACCTCGTCTGCCTCGCGATCCCCTCCAGCTCCCTGCCGCAGGCGGTCGGCTCGATCTCCGACCGGGTCGGCGACCGCACCGCCGTCCTGCTCCTCACCAAGGGCCTGATCGCGCCGCTCGGCCAGCTTCCCGCCGAGTACGTCGGCGAGCGGGTCCGCGCCCGCGCGATCGCCTGCCTGGGAGGCCCCGCCCACGCCCGCGAGGCGGTCTCCGGCTCGGCCGCGCTCGTCCTCGGCTCCGCCGACCCCGACCTGCGCAGCCAGCTCGGCGAGGTCTTCGACCGCGCCGGCCTCGTCTGCGAGCGCTCCGGCGACGTGACCGGGGTGGAGATGGCCGGCGCCGCCAAGAACGCCGCCGCCCTGGCCGCGGCCGCCGCCCAGCCGCACGGCATGAACGCGGCCGGGATCGCCGCCGCCGAGGTCTGGCGCGAGTGCACCGGCTACGCGATCGAACGGGGCGCCGACCTCGAGACCTTCTCCGGGCTCGCCGGCGTCGGCGACCTGACCGCGACGCTGATGGCGCCGACCGGGCGCAACCGCCGCGCCGGCGAGCTGCTCGGCACCGGCACACCCGCCGAGGAGATCCCGAAGATCATCGGCCAGGCCTCCGAGGGGCTCGACGCGGTGCCCCTTCTGGCCGAGGCGATCGCCGCCGCCGGCTGTCCGGCCGAGGCGCTCGGCGGCCTCGCCGACCTGATCCGCGGTGAGATCGACCCCGAGGCCTGGATCGCCGGACTGCGCCAGGTCGAGCGATCCCGGAGGGCGGCATGAGTGCCCCAATAGGCTTGGAGCGTGAGCGACGAGCCCAAGAGCTTCGAGCCGAAGAGCCTCGACCCGGCCGCCAAGGCGGAGCTCGACCGCGCCTTCGAGGAGCTCTACAAAACGCACCTCAAGGACGTCTATTCCTACGCCTACTACAAGGTCGGCAACCAGCACGACGCGGAGGACCTGACCGAGCAGGCCTTTCTCCAGGCCTACCGCCACTTCGACCGGGCGCGCCGCGAGTCCGACGGCCGCCCGCTGCGGCCGTGGCTGATCCGGATCGCGCACAACCTCGCCTCGAACTACTACCGGGATCGCTCGCGCCGCCCGCAGACGCCGCTCGAGAACGCCGACCCGATCCCGGCCCGCCACGGGACCGAGGCGATCGCCGAGGGCCGCGAGGAGCTGCGCCAGGTGATGGAGAACCTCCAGCACCTCCCGGACGACCGTCGCGAGGCGCTGATCATGCGCTTCGCCCTCGGCATGGACAACCGCGAGATCGCCCGCGCCCTGGGGCGCACGGACGGCGCCACCAAGGTCCTGATCCACAGGGCGATCAAACAGCTTCAGGAGCAGATGGGGGTGGACGGCGATGAGTGACTTCGAGCGCATGCTGGCCGACGCGCTGCGGCCGATCGAGCCCCCCGAGCGCCTCTCCGGCCGGGTCGAGGACACCCTTGGCGGCATCGCCCAGGCCGCCGCTGAGGAGCTCTCCGACTGGGCCGAGGCGCTCTCCGAGAGCGAGCTTCGCGCCCTGCGCGACCCGCGCAACTGGGTGCGCCCGGTCGTCGCGGTGGGGGTCGGCGGCGTCGCCACCGGCGCCCTCGTCGTGCTCGAGATGCGCCGCCGAGGGCGCAGTCAGGCCAAGGGCGGCCTGCGCTCGCTGGCGACCCGCGTCAGGCCTTAGCCGGCGCGTTCAAAGGCTTCTCCGAGGCCGGGCGCTTCGCCTCGTCCTTCGGCGTGCCGAGCGCGGCGCCGACGCCGAGCAGCCCCAGCGTCAGGTGCAGGAGGTTGTTGCCCCCGTCGACGGGGAGGAGGTCGAGCATCGACTCGCCCTCACCGAGCGTGAAGCCCCACCCCGCGAGCCCGAGGTAGGCGATCCCCAGCCAGAAGGCGTAGCGGCGCGGGGCGAAGCCGGCGACCAGCAGGCCGATCGCCCCCGTCAGGATGTGGAGGAGGTTGAGCCAGCCGTTGACCGCGAAGGTCCCGAGCATCTCGTCGACGGCGCCCGGGGTGCCGAACGAGGAGCTGTAGAAGAAGCCGGCGATGCCGGCGACGACGAGGATGCCGCCGACCGACGTCGCGTACAGCCGTGCGGGGCTTGCCTCGGCCATGGGGGCGCGATTGTAGGCTCCGACGTCCCGTGGAGACCTGCTACCGCCATCCGGACCGCGAGACGGGCGTCTCCTGCTCCGCCTGCGGGCGGCCGATCTGCCCGTCGTGCATGACGCCGACGCCGGTCGGCATGCGCTGCCCGGAGTGCTCGTCCCAGCGCACCAAGGTCAACCCGGGTGCGGGGCCTGTGGGCGGCACGGGCGCCCCGGCGACGTTCGTCCTGATCGCGCTCAACGCCCTCGCCTTCCTGGCCGAGATCGCCACCGGCAGCGGCGGCCTCTCCGGCTCCACCGGCTCGGTCGTCTCGAACTTCGGCCTGCAGGGCTTCGCGGTCGCCGACGGCGAGTGGTACCGCCTCGTCACCGGCGGCTTCCTGCACGCCGGGCTGCTCCACATCGGCTTCAACATGTTCGCCCTCTACTTCCTCGGCCGCCTGCTGGAGCCCGGGATCGGCACCCCGCGCTTCGTCGCCCTCTACTTCGCCTCGCTGCTCGCCGGCGCCTTCGGCGCGATCGCGATGACCGAGCCGGCCGCCGTGACCGTCGGCGCCTCGGGCGCGATCTTCGGCATCTTCGGCGCCACCTTCCTGATCGCCGGCGCCCGCGGCATGCGCGACGTCGCCTCGCAGCTCGGGGTGCTGCTCGCGATCAACTTCGTGATCACCCTGAGCGTGCCGCGGATCAGCGTCGGCGGGCATCTCGGCGGGCTGATCGGCGGTCTCGTCTGCGGCCTGATCATCGTCGCGGGCGACCGCGGGATGCTCGGCCCGCGGCGCGTTCAGATCGAGATCGCCGGGATGGTCCTGGTGGCCGCGGCCTCGGTCATCGGCGCCATCGTCAGCGCCTGACGGGGCGGCTAGGCGGGCCGCGGGAAGCGCGCTTCCTGCGCCCGCAGCTCGGCGAACCCGATGTTGCCCGGCGCCTCGACCAGGTCCGGGTGGAACAGGTGGCCGAGCAACTCGACCCCGTCGACCAGCCGCGGGCCGGGGCGCGAGAAGGTCGAGGCGGCGTCGACCGCGAAGACGCGGCCGGCGCCGAGGGTCTCGATCCGGTCCCAGTGCGCGAGCGCCTGCGCCCTCGATTCCTCCACGTACCAACCGCAGGGCATCGCGACGACCACGTCGGGGCTGAGGCCGCTGAGCTCCCCCCAGACGACCTCGGGCGACTTCAGGCCGGGAGGGCCGGCGACGTCGTCGCCGCCCGCGATCGAGATCATCTCCGGCACCCAGTGGCCGCCGACGTAGGGCGGGTCGAGCCACTCGAGCGCGATCACGCGCGGCCGCGCCGCCCCGTCGACCTCGGCGCGGACGGCGGCCAGGCGGCCCTCGAGCTCGCCGCGCAGCTCATGGGCGGCGGCCGCGATCCCCGTCACCTCGCCCAGCCGGACAACGTCCTCGAGCATCTCGGCGAGCGTGCTCGGGTCCTGCTGGACGACCTGCGGCCGGCTCTCGAGCCGGGCGGCGACCTCGACCACGTCCTCGTAGGAGACCGCGCAGACGTCGCAGACCGCCTGGGTCACGATCAGGTCGGGCGCCAGCTCGGCGAGCAGGTCCTCGTCCAGCTCGTACAGCGCCCTCCCTTCGCCGACGGTCTCCTTCACCGCGGCGTCGATCCCGGCCGCGTCGAGGCCGGGGGGAGGACGGTCCGGGTCAGCCGCGGGAGGCCGCGCGCGGCGCGCGGGTGGTCGCACTCGTGGGTGACGGCGACGACGCTATCCCCGAGGCCGAGCGCGAAGAGCATCTCGGTTGCCGACGGAACCAGACTCGCGATGCGCATTGGGCCCAATATGGCATTTTCGGCAACAGCCGCGGTCCCCAGCGGACGAGAAAGCTATATTTCGTGAGCCGCATGGCCGACGACCTCCCCCGAAGTATCGGGCCACATAGCCGATGAGCGCTCTGCTGCTCATCCTCCTCGTTCTCGTGCTGGTCGCGGTGAACGGATTCTTCGTCGCGGCCGAGTTCGCGATTGTCCGCTCGCGCCGGAGCAGGCTCGAAAGCGCCGCGGAGGAGGGCAAGAGATCCGCGAAGCTGGCGCTGCACCAGCTCGACCATGTCGACGAGTACGTCGCCACCTCGCAGGTCGGGATCACGCTGGCCTCGATCGGCATCGGCTTCCTCGGCGAGCCGGCCGTGGCGACCCTGATTGAGCCGCTGATCGAGGGAGCCGTCGGAGAGGCGGCCTCCTACGCGATCGCCTTCCTCATCGCCTACGCCTCGATCACGTTGCTGCACGTGATCTTCGGCGAGCAGGCCCCGAAGATGGTGGGGATCGCACGCGCCGAGAGCCTGCTGCTGGGGATCTCCCGCCCGCTGGAGGTCTTTCGCCGGCTCTTCCACCCGCTGATCGTGATCACCAACGCGCCGGCCCGCTTCTTCGTCACGCGGATCCTCAGGGTCGAGGCGGTCCCCGACGAGGAGATCAGCTCGCCGGAGGAGCTGCGGTCGATCATCGACCGCTCGAAACACCGCGGCAAACTGGACCCCGGCGAGGCCGGGATGCTCGGCGGCGTCTTCCACCTGCACGAGCAGGAGGCGCGCGAGGTGATGACCCCGATCCCGGCGGTGGTCACGGTCGACGCAGACGACACCGTCGAGACGGCGCTGCGGCGCTGCGTCACCTCCGGGCACACCCGCCTGGTCGTGATCGAGGACGAGAACCCGGACCGGGTCAAGGGGATCGTCCACAACAACAGCCTCGCCCGGCTCTACATGAGCGACGGGCCCGAGGCGCGGATCGAGCCGGTCGTGCGCGACGCGCTGATCGTCCCCGAGACCCGCCCGCTCGACGACCTGCTCCACGACCTCCAGGTCCAGCGCACCTCGCTCTCGGTCGTCGTCGACGAGTACGGCCGCACGGTTGGGATCGTCACGGTCGAGGACATCCTCGAGGAGGTGGTGGGGGAGATCGAGGACGAGACCGACCCCCGCGCCGCCGCCCTGCGCCGGCTAACCAACGGCGACTGGTTCGTGCGCGGCCACGTCTCGCTCGGCGACCTCTCTGACGCGGGCATCGAGCTGCCGGTGGACACCGACGCCTACAACTCGATCGGCGGCTACGTCTTCGGCGAGCTCGGGCGCCTGCCGAAGCGCGGCGACTCGATCAGGTCGAACGGCTACACGATCCGGGTCGAGTCGGTTCGCGAGAACCGGATCGAGGCGGTCCGGATCAGCGGCGGTTCCGTCCGCACCACGGCCTAGCTTCTCCAGGCAACCCGCGCCCCGCCGAGCCCTGGAGGTGCTGTATGTGGGTTGTGCGCATGAGCGACAAGCAGCTTGAGGTTCTTAGGGCGCTGTTGCGCTCAGAGGAACACCTCGGGCCCGCGCTGAAGGGCGCCGTCGAGGCACTCGACCTGGCCCGCTGGGACGAGCTTCCGGACGCCGAGCTGCCCTGGGACGAGGTCGAGACGATCGCCCGCCGTCAGGGCATCTCCCCGGCCGACGTGATCTGGGACCTCGCCGGCAAGCGCTGACCGGCGCATGTCGGCGTCCTCGGTCGCTCGCGTGCAGAGCACGCCACGCTCCCTGCGTCCTTGACCTGCTTGGTCAGCCCCTGCCGGTTCAGTCGTAGGGGTAGAAGCCGGCGCCGGACTTGCGGCCCAGCTTGCCTTCGTCCGCCATCTTCTCCAGCAGCTCCGGCGGCTTCTGGTAATTCTCGCCGGAGGCCGCGTAGAGGGCGTCGCCGATCGCCTTGCAGACGTCGAGGCCGACGAAGTCGAGCAGCGCCAGCGGGCCCATCGGGTGGCCGGCGCCGAGCTTCATGCAGGTGTCCACCTCGCCCGCCTCCATGCCCGTCTGTTCCATGAAGCGGACGGCGTCGAAGAGGTAGGGGAAGAGCAGGCGGTTGACGACGAACCCGGCCAGGTCGGGCACCTCGACCGCGGTCTTGCCGAGCGCCGCGCACCAGGCGAGCGCCTTCTCGCGGGCGGACTCGGCGCCGTCGGGGAAGCAGACCTCGACCAGCTTCATGCGCGGCACCGGGTTGAAGACATGGAGGCCGAAGAGCCGGCCGGAGATGCCGCCGGCCTCGGCGATCTCGGCGACGCCGAGCGAGGAGGTCGTGGTCGCCAGGTCGGCGTTGGGGACGGCCGCGGCGACCCTGGCGAGCAGCTCGCCCTTGGGCGCCACCTCCTCGACGATCGCCTCGACGACGATGTCGCACTCGGAGAGGTCGGCGGGGTCGGTGGTCACCCGCAGCCGCGAGGGCTCGGCGCCCTCGATCTTGGCGCAGGCGGCGACGACTTTCTCCTCGGCGCGCCAGGCGGAGGCCTCGCTGCGCGCGAGCAGGATCGTGTCCCCGGTCATCGTCGAGACCGCGGCCAGGCCGGTCGCGATCGCGCCGCTGCCGGCGATCCCAGGCGCTTCGTATCCCGTGCCCCCGCTCATCAGGCCCGGGTTCCTATCAGAACCGTCGCTCGCACCGCTCTCTGTGTGAGATCGGTCAGACGACTGGCTGACTGACCAATCGGTTCGGATATCGTGGACAGAGGCGCAAGAGTGCGCCCCAAGGCACGAGCGAACGGAGGCTTTCGATGGCGGAGAACGGAAACGGGAAGTTCGGTGGCCGCGAGGTCGTGATCGTCGAGGCGGTCCGCACTCCGATCGGCCGCGGGCACGCGGAGAAGGGCTACTACAAGGACCTTCATCCCTCCAACCTCCTCGCCAAGACCTACTCGGAGCTCTTCGAGCGCTCCGGCGTCGACCCCGCCGAGACCGGCGACGTCGTCACCGGCTGCGCCCAGCAGTTCGGCGAGCAGGGCGTCAACATCGGCCGCAACGCCTGGCTCGAGGCCGGCCTGCCGATCGAGACCCCGGCGACGACGATCGACCGCCAGTGCGGCTCCGCCCAGCAGGCGGTCAACTTCGCCGCGGCGCTGATCGCCACCGGCGTCCACGACGTCGCGATCGGCTCCGGCGTCGAGCACATGGGCCACATCTCCTTCGCCGACGGCTACGAGGTGATGAAGGAGCACGGCAGCCCCTTCTCCCCGGAGCTGCTCGAGGCCTACAACCTGATCCCGCAGGGCCTCTCCGCCGAGATGATCGCCGACAAGTGGGAGATCCCTCGCTCCGAGCTCGACGAGCTCGGGCTGCGCTCCCAGCAGCTCGCCGCGAAGGCGACCGAGGAGGGGCGCTTCGAGCGGGAGATCGTCCCCTTCCCCGTCAACGGCGACACCCACGTCGCCGACCAGGGCCTGCGTGAGACGACCCTCGAGGGCCTGGCCGGGCTGAAGCCGGCCTTCAAGGAGGACGGCAAGATCACCGCCGGCAACTCCTCTCAGGTCTCCGACGGCGCCGCCGGCGTGCTGCTGATGGCGCGCGAGAAGGCCGACGCCCTCGGCCTCGAGCCGCGGGCGCGGATCTTCGACCAGACCACGGTCGGCGTCGACCCCGTGATCATGCTGACCGGCCCGATCCCGGCGACCCGGAAGCTCCTGGAGCGCAACGGGATGGCGATGGACGACATCGACCTGGTCGAGATCAACGAGGCCTTCGCCTCCGTGGTCGCCGCCTGGCAGCGGGAGCTCGACCCCGACATGGACCGCGTCAACGTCAACGGCGGCGCGATCGCCCTCGGCCACCCGCTCGGCTCGACCGGCGCCCGGCTGATCACCACCCTGCTCCACGAGATGGAGCGCACCGACAAGGAGATGGGCCTGGTGACGATGTGCTGCGGCGGCGGGCTCGGCACCGGCACGCTGATCCAGCGGGTCTGAGTCGGAGCCCCAGGGGAGGCGGGCGCGAATGGGCAGCCGGTTGCTGGGAGACATCGGCACGATCGAGTGGGCGCGGAGGACCAACGGAATCCTCGGCCACGGTGAGAGGGCGAGGTTCACCGCCGCCGTCGTGATGAAGACCGCGATGGTGCTCCCGCGCATCCTCGCGGCGCGCAGGGGCTGGCGCGGCAGCGGCCCCGACCCCTCGCAGCTGACCCCGCCCGACACGCCCTTCGCGCGCGAAGTCGTCGAGGCCTGCGCCGAGCTGGAGCCGATGGTCGTCGAGCATGGCTACCGCGCCCATCTCTTCGCCCGCGCCCTGGGTGCCGTGGACGGGCTCGAGTGCGATGAGGAGGCCCTCTTCGCCGCGGTCATGTTCCACGACTACGCGTTCCTCAACATGGAGGAGATCACCGACCGCTGCTTCACGCTGGCAGGCGCCGAAGTCGCCGAGCAGGCGCTGGCGCGGTCGCCGCTCTCACCCGAGGCGCTGCACGACGTCCTCGACGCGATCACCCTCCACCTGAATCCGTCGGTCCCGCCGGAGCAGGGTGCGCTCCAGCACCTCGCCCATGACGGAATCGCGCTCGACGTGCTCGGGATGCGCAACTGGGAGTTGGACGGGGCCGGGATCGGGCGGGTCGCCGAGCGCCACCCACGCCACGGCTTCACCGTCGACGGCGCGCCGGTGCTGCGCGCCAACGGCCGCCTGGTCCCCGGCTGTCGCGCCGGCGCGCTCCACCATGCCGGGTTCGGCGTCGCGCTGAGGGTCGGGCCCTGGCGCGCGGCCGATCGCGCCTCCTCCGCGGCGGCCTAGCGAAGGAGGGGCCTCAGGCAGTCGGTCCGACGGGCGAGAGCTCGTACTCGGCGGGGTCGAAGCGGGCGGTCGCCTGCCGGAACCCGTAGGTCGTCCCCGGCCAGATCACCCGGTTGGCGCCGTGGTCGTCGAGGTACCAGCTCGAGCAGCCCCCGTCGGTCCAGACCGACCCCCTCATCCCCTCCTGCAGGCCGTCGTTGAAGGCGGCCTGCGCCTCGGGGCGGGGCTCGACCGTGGCGACGCCGCGCTCCTCCATCGCCCGCAGGGCGTCCATCACGTAGGCGATCTGCGACTCGATCATGAGGATGATCGAGGTGTGGCCGAGGCCGGTGTTGGGGCCGACCAGCATGAACAGGTTGGGGAAGCCCGCGAAGGTCGTGCCGCGCAGCGCCGTCATCCCCTGCTCCCGCCAGACGTCGCCGAGCAGGCGGCCGTCGCGGCCCTGGAGCCGCTCCCCGATCGGCAGCGCGCTGGCGCGGAAGCCGGTGCCCCAGACGATCGTGTCGACCTCGTGCTCGCGGCCGTCGGCTGTGACCACGCCCCGCGGCCGCACCTCGACGACGGCCTCGGAGACGAGCTCGACATTGGGCTGCTGGAGCGCCGGATAGAAGTCGTTGGAGAGCAGGATGCGCTTGCAGCCGACCTCGAAGTCCGGGGTGAGGCGGGCGCGCAGGGCGGGGTCGGCCACCTGGTCGGCGAGGTGGCGTGAGGCGATCCGCTTCGGGATCCAGCGGAAGGGGCGCCACCTGAAGGGGAGGAGGAAGACCTCGCGGCCCCAGTAGATGCCGGTTCGGATCGCCCTCTGGAGCGCCGGCAGGCGGCGGAAGAGGGCGCGCTCGCGCCGTCGCACCCGGCGACCCGGGTGGGGGAAGACCCAGGACGGCGTGCGCTGGAAGACGGTGAGCCTCGCCGCCTCGCGCTGCAGGTGGGGGACGATCTGGACCGCCGAGGCGCCGGTGCCGACGACCGCGACGTCGCGGTCGCGGAGGTCCTGCCCGTGGTCCCACTGCGCGGTGTGGAAGGCGGCGCCCTCGAAGCCGTCCATGCCGGGCAGGGCCGGGATCGACGGCTCGCTCAGCCCTCCCATCGCGGCGACGAGGACGTCGGCGCTGATCTCGCCGGCCGAGGTCTCGATCCGCCACCGCCTCGCCTCCTCGTCCCAGGCCGCCTCCGTCACCTCGGTGCCGAACCTGATCCGCGGCCGCAGGCCGTGGTCGTCGGCGACCCGGCGCAGGTAGTCCCAGATCTCCGCCTGCATCGGGAAGGTGTGGCTCCATTCCGGGTTCGGCGCGAAGGAGAACGAGTAGAGGTTCGACGGCACGTCGCACTGGCAGCCGGGGTAGGTGTTCGCCAGCCAGGTTCCGCCGACGTCCTCGGCCCGCTCGAGGATGACGAGATCCTCGCGGCCGGACTCGAGCAGCTTGATCGCCATGCCGATGCCGCTGAAGCCGGCGCCGATGATCGCGACCTGGTGATGTGTCCCCTCTGGCACGGGCGATAGGTTGCCACCTACGTCCATTCGCCACAGAGGAGCCTCCCTTGAACAGATTGCTCGCACTCATCGTCGCGCTCGCGGCGCTCGCCCTGGTCGCAGTCGGTTGCGGGAGCAGCGACGACAGCACCACCGACGACGGCACCAGCGAATCCACCGCCTCGCTGACCAAGGCCGAATTCATCAAACAGGGCAACGCGATCTGCGCCGAGGGCAACAAGGAGCTCGATTCCGGATTCGAAGAGTTCTCCGAGGAGAACGACATCGCCGATAACGAGGAACCGTCCGATGAGCTCCTGGAAGAGGCCGCCGAAACGATCCTCGTGCCCGGTGTCTCGGAGCAGCTCGAAGAACTGCGGGAGCTCGGCACTCCGGAGGACGACAACGGGGAAGCGGACGCAATCCTCACCGGCGCCGAAGAGGCGCTCGAAGAAATCGAAGACGACCCGAGCCTCGCCTTCGGGTCGAATACCGGGTTCACCCAGGTGAACAAGGAATCCCGCGCCTACGGCCTGACGGTCTGCGGCGAAGAATGATCGTTCGCCTTCCGGCGGCCGCCGCCGCGCTCATCGCGATCACGCTGATCGCGGTGGGCTGCGGCAGCGGCGACGACGACGGCACCGACGACGGAACCACCGGCGCGACCGCCTCGCTGACCAAGGCCGAGTTCGTCGAGCAGGGCAACGAGATCTGCGCCGAGGGCAACGAGGAACTCGAATCGGGGATACAGGAGTTCGCCGAAGAGAACGGCCTCAGCGGCAACGACCAGCCGACCGAGGAGCAGGTCGAGGAACTGGCCGGCGACATCCTGCTCCCGTCGATCGCCAAGCAGGTCGAGGGGCTCCGCGACCTCGGCGCGCCGAGCGGCGAGGAGAAGGAGGTCAACGCGTTCCTCGACAAGGCCGAATCGACGGTCGAGGAGGTGGAAGCGGATCCCGACCCTGATCACCGACGAAGAGGGGGAGAGCCCGTTCGCGGGGGTCAACAGGGAAGCGGCCGCACTCGGCCTCGTCACCTGCGGAGAAGAAATCTGAGCGAGGCCGGAAGGGTCTTGACGCTGGGCGGACTGGCCGACTGGCCAGTCCGCCTATATGCTCCGCGCCGATGGACCTGACCCTCTCGCCGTCCGAGCAGGAGTTCCGCGACGAGGTTCGCGCCTGGCTCGAGGAGAACCACCCCGGCCCCGAGCCGGAGAGCGGCCTCGACGATGTGATCGCCTTCCGCCGCGAGTGGCAGCACAAGCTCCACGGGGCCGGTTGGGCGGGGATCTCGTGGCCGAAGGAGTACGGCGGCCGCGGCGCGACGATGATCGAGCAGGCGATCTTCGTCGCCGAGGCATCGCGCATGGAGACGCCGAGCCCGGCGAACGTCCTCGGCCTCGCCATGGGCGGCCCGGTCGTCATCGCCCACGGCACCGAGGAGCAGAAGCAGCGCTACCTGGAGCCGATCCTCACCGCCGAGGAGATCTGGTGCCAGGGCTTCTCCGAGCCCGAGTCGGGCTCCGACCTCGCCTCGCTGAAGACCCGCGCCGTCAAGGACGGCGACGAGTGGGTCGTCACCGGGCAGAAGGTCTGGACGACGCTGGCGCAGTTCTCGAAGTGGTGCATGCTCGTCGCCCGCACCGACCCCGACGCCCCCAAGCACAAGGGGCTGACCTACTTCCTGATGGACATGGACCAGCCCGGCGTCCAGGTCCGGCCGCTGGTCCAGATCACCGGCGAGGGCGAGTTCAACGAGATCTTCATCGAGGAGGCGCGGATCCCCGACGCCAACGTCGTCGGCGGCGTCGGCAACGGCTGGACGGTCGCGATCACGACGCTGATGAACGAGCGCGCCGGCCTCGCCTTCGGCGCCATCGCCTCGATCTCCAACCAGCTCAAGAAGCTCAACGCGCTCGCCGCCGATACCCGCGTCAACGGCGGCACCGCGGCCGATGACCCGGTCTTCCGCCAGCGCATCGCCCAGCTCCACATCGAGGCGGAGACGATGCGCCTCAACGCCTACCGCGGGCTGACCAAGACGATGCAGTCCGGCATCCCGGGCCCGGAGGGATCGCTCGGCAAGTGGCAGTGGGCGGACATCAACCAGACGATCGCCGAGCTGGCGCTCGACATCGAGGGCGCCTACGCGCCGCTCAGCCGCGGCTCCGAGCACGCCCCCGCCAACGGCGCCTGGGAGTACAGCTTCCTGCGCTCGCGGGCGAACTCGATCGAGGGCGGCACCACCGACATCCTCAAGAACATCATCGCCGAGCGCGTGCTCGGCCTGCCGAGGATGCGCTGAGGGCGCCGTGTACTTCGATCTCACAGACGAGCAGCAGGCGATCCGCTCGACCGCGAAGGGCTTCCTCGCCGCCCGCTACAAGTCCGAGCGCATCCGCGAGCTCGCCGACTCCGACAGCGGCTTCGAGCAATCCGACTGGAGCGAGATGGCGGAGCTCGGCTGGACCGGCCTGGCGTTTCCCGAGGAGTGGGGCGGGCAGGGCCTCGGGATAGTCGACCTCGCCGTCCTCTTCGAGGAGATGGGCTACGCGCTCGCCCCCTCGCCGCTCTTCTCCAACACGATCGCCGGGATGGCGCTCTCGCTCTGCGGCTCCGACGACCAGCGCGAGCGCTTCCTGCGCCCGCTCGCCGCCGGTGAGCTGCGCGGTGTCCCGGCCCTCTGGGACGCGGGCTCCCCGGCGACCCCGGGCGGCTTCACGATGGAGGGGGCCGACGACGGCGACGACACAGTCCTCGACGGCGAAAAGGTCCTCGTCCCCGACGCGGGCAGCGCCGACTTCTTCCTCGTCGCAACCGCCGACGGCCGCCGTCATCTGGTCGAGGCCGGGGCCGACGGGGTCACGGTCGTCGCGGAACCGTCGATCGATGCGACCCGCCGCCTCTCCTCGGTGCGCTTCGACGGCGTCCGGGTCGCCGCCGCGGACACGCTGCCCGCCGACGCCGCCGAGTACTACCCCGTCTTCCACAGGCTCTGCGTGGCGCTCGCCGCCGAGTCGACCGGGATCGCCCAGCGCACGATGGAGATGGCGGTCGAGTACGCCAAAGACCGCAAGCAGTTCGACCGGCCGATCGGCGCCTACCAGGCGGTCTCCCACCGCTGCGCGCAGATGCTGCTGGAGACCGAGAACTCGCGCTCCGCCGTCTACGGCGCCGCCTGGGCGGCGGACTCCAGTCCCGAGGGGCTGCCGCTCGCCGCCTCGATCGCCAAGGCTTACTCCTCGGACGCCGGCTGGCGGGTGCCGGACGCCTCGATCCAGGTCCACGGCGGGATCGGCTTCACCTGGGAGCACGACCTCCACTTCTTCCTCAAGCGCGGCAAGCAGAACGCGGCGATGTTCGGCGACGCCAAGTGGCACCGCGAACGGGTCGCCGACCTCGTCCTCGCCGAGGCCGGCGAGCCGGTCACCGCCTAGGCACTCACCGCATGGGGGCCCTGGACAGGATCTCGGTCGCCGCGATCGGCGTCACCGTCGCCGACCTCGAGGCGGAGACCAAGCGCGCCGAGGACGCGGGCGTCGAGTGCGTCTGGGCTCCGGAGCTGTTCCGCTCCTCGGTCACGCAGGCCGCCTACCTGGCCGGCAAGACCGAGACGATCGACGTCGCCACCGGGATCGCCTGGGCCTTCACCCGCAGCCCCTTCATCGTCGCCGTCTCGGCGCTCGACATCGACGAGATGTCGGGGGGCCGCTTCCGCCTCGGGCTCGGCTCCGGCGTCAAACGGCTCAACGAGACCTGGCACAACGCCGAGTACGGGAAACCCGCCCCGCACCTGCGCGAGGCGATCGAGGCGACCCGCCTGATCATGCAGCAGGCCGGCAAGGGCGAGCCGATCCGCTACGAGGGCTCCTACTACGACATCGACATCAAGGGCTGGATCCGCCCGCACCCGGCGCCGCGCGAGTCGGTGCCGATCTACACCGCCGGCATCCAGAGCGGCATGTGCCGGATGGCGGGCGACGTCGCCGACGGGCTGATCGGCCACCCGATCCAGAGCCTGCGCTGGATCGACGAGGTCGTCGTCGACTCCTTCGAGACCGGGCTCGCGCGGACTGGGCGCGACCGCAAGGACTTCGACTACCTGCCGACCGTCTGCTGCGCGATCGACGACGACGAAGAGCGGGCGATCGACATGGCCCGCCGCACGATCTCCTTCTACGCGACCGTGAAGACCTACATGCCGCTCTGGGAGCTCCACGGCTTCGCCGACAACGCGGTCGCCGCCGGCGACGCCTTCCGCCGCGGCGACCTGGCCGGCGTCCCCGCCGCGATCAGCGACGAGATGGTCGAGACCTACTGCGCCGCCGGCCCGCTCGACAAGGTGCGGGCCCGGGTCGAGGAGACGGCCGAGCGCGCCGACGGCCTCTTCCTGACCCCGCCGACCTACTTCATCTCCCCGGAGGAGCTGAGCGAGTTCCAAAACCGGATCATCGACGCGTTCGGGCCGAAGGCCTGAGCGACCTCGACTACGTTGTCCCCGGTATGCGGGGAGATCGTGAACTCGAGGTTCTGGACCGGGTGAGAGAGATCCCGGAGGGCTTTGTCGCCACCTACGGCGACGTCTCGCCTGGGGCCCCGCGCTTCGCCGGCGCCGTCCTCTTCGAGTGCGACGAGCCCGACCTGCCCTGGTGGCGCGTCGTCCGTTCCGACGGCTCGCTCGCCAAGGGCGGCCGGCAGAAGCGCCGCCTCATGGCCGAGGGCGTGCCCTTTCGCGGGCAGAAAGTGGAGATGAATCTCGCGAGGGTCGCGGAATCGCGCTAGCTTGAAGGTATCCGGCTTGGCCTCGGTCTCCTTGCGGTTTCGCTCAGCCTCCTCATTGTGGTGCCGTCCGCAATCGCCTCGGACGAGGCCACCGAAGCACAGGCCGCGAAGGGGAAGAAAAAGCCCAGGAAGTGCACGAAGGGCAAGGTGCCGGTCACGATCAACGGCCGCAGGCGCTGCCAGACGCTGAAGGCGGCGCTGCCCAAACCGAAAGCGGCCGATGAGCGCCTGCTCGCTGCCAAAGCCGCGCTCCACCTCGACCTTGGCCAGATCCGCGACCGCCGCGGGCGCCGGGCGGTCTCGGTGGCGAAGCTGCTCGGTCCGAAGGGAATGCGCACCGCGGAGGTGGCGGTCAAGCAGAGCCTCGCCACGCTGGACCGGCTCAGGGCCCGGCCGCTTTTCGCCTCTGCCTCGGCGCCGCCGCTCGCCACCGCGTCGATCGAGGGGTGCATAGAACCGGAGGGCCGCCCGGATCGATCCACGGAAATCAAGGGCAAGGGCTTCGACGCCAAGGTGGACATGGGAAAGGGCGAGGCCACGATCGGAATCGACCTGGGCGGAGGTGGCGTCCGGGCGGAGGTCGAGTTCGGCATCTGTGAAGACGAAGACAGGTTCAAGGCGCCGGAATGTCCCGACGCAGAGGGCATGCTCGAGGCATCCGACCAGAGCACGTTCTACATGGCCGTTCGGGTATTCAGGGGCGGCGAGCTGCTCCTCTCCCAGAAGGCCGACACCAGCGTCAAGACTGAAATCAAGCCGATCCAGGTCGACGACGACGCCAAGCTCGAATACTTCGAAGTCGACCACACGTACAAGACGGGCATCGAGATCGGCGGCTCGAGCCAGGAGTTCGGCAGAGTCAGCCTCAGGCTCGCCTACCACGGGAATACGCGAGTGAACTTCCCCGGTGCGACCTACGATGCCACCAACACCGATGTCGAGGTCAAGTTCGACATCGAGGGCGTCCAGGCCGATGGCTTGCACGAGCTCCGGGACATCGAGTTCGACCGGGGCCTGGCGGCCAAGAGGGAGGCCGACAAGAACTTCGCGGCGGCCGTCGACAAGGCGATCGCGAGGCTCGGCGAGAAGGAAGAGCGCTGGCGCACGCCCAACGTCTGCGCCGACATGAAATTCGACCCCGTCTCCGACACGCTGCTGCTGGAACGTGGCAAGAGCGGTGGGTTCAAAGCGCGGGTCGAGTCAAAGGCGGGTGGGGCGCCGGCAGGAGCGAAATGGACCCTGAGCGAGAGTCGGAACGCTGATGTCACTCCCGCCAAAGCCCTCGCGAACCCGGCGACCTTCAGCTACACGGTCACCAATGCCGGAAAAGGCATCGAGGTCCAGGCGGCCTTCCGCGTGACCTCGCGAGCCGGAGTCGCCGAAGGCACCTGGACCCAGCCGACGAAAGAGCCGCCTCCGCCTCCGCCCGCCGCGACCTTCGCGGGCTCGATCTCCGGCACCGCCGTCTATGACTCGGTCGAGCTCGGCGCGGGCAACGCGATCAACGCGCAGTGGAGCGGCAGTGCTACCTGGAAACAGGACCCGCCGTCCCCGGGGATGCCCGCCGGCTACTACTCATACAAACTAATTTCCGGCTCCGTCGTCTACAGCTTTTCGGGGACTCTTTCCGATTGCGACGTCGTCGGCAGCGGCCCGATCGACCTGGGCGCCCAGTTCGACCTGACGACCTCGAGCAGCCTGCTCCTGAGCGATGGCGAGCCCCGTCCCTTCCACTATCAACTGGTCCTGCCGATGCCCTTCTTCGCGACAATCACCGGGACGCAGTCGAACTGCGACGACCCCGAAGACAACGGGGACACCTTCGAATGGTCCCCGGCCGCCGGCATTCCCGCCCTCGTCAACGCCCCCAACTCGGCCGGCCAGGTGCTGGCCGCCGACGAATCCTTCTCCGGCTCGGGCTCGGGCGACACGGGCGGCGGCTCCCCCGACCAGACCTGGCAGTGGGCATTGGCTCCGGTCCCGTAGTCCACCGGCCGGCAGCCCGCGACACCGGTTGAAAAGGGTTGCGCGATCTAAAAATCGCGCTAGCGTGGAGTTGTGCGAGGTTGTCTCGCCATTGCAATCGCTTTCGTCGCTCTGCTCGCCGCTGCCCCTGCCACAGCCGCCGCGCCGAAGCAGTGCAAGGGCGGCACGGTGCCGGTCACGATCGGCAAGAAGACGACCTGCAAGCCCCTGGCGAAGGCCATACCGAAACCGAAGGCGATGGACATCAGGCTCGCCCACCTGCAGGAAGTCCTGAAGCTCGACCCGGCAAAGGCGGTGAAGGGCAAGAAGCGCAAACGCGTTCGGACCCTGCAGAGCGGTTTCGGGGCGGCGGGGAAGAAGATGCAGAAGAAGCTCCTGAGCGTGCTGCCGAAGGCCCTCGCCTTCATCGATCGCAAAGGCGGCGCCCGCGTGTCCCTGCATTCGGGCCCTGCCCTCGCCTCGGCGGGTTGTCAGGTCGGCCCGGCCGGGCCGACGGGGCAATCGGGCGGCTCCTCGATGGGCGCCCTGGGCGACAACGGCGGTTACGTCGAGTCCTCGGCGGGTGGCGGTTTCAGGGTGCGGGTGACCTTCGTCTCATGCAGAGGCGCGAACAACTTCCGCATTCCGCCGTGTCCGACCGCCAACGGAACCGTCGACTCCTCAGGCACCGGCGAGTTCCAGGCGACGGTGGAAGTCTGGGACGGGAGCCAGCTCGTCTCCAGGAACAGCAGCACCTTCGAGGACAGGGCGAAAACACACGGCGAGGTCGGCCCCGACGCCAAGCTCAAATTCATCGACGTCGAGCACACACAGGAAGTCTTCATCGTCGCCAGCGGGGGCGTCGTGATCAGAGGCGGGGTCACGCGCAAAGTTCGCATCAACATGCCCGGTGGTCAGTACGACCCCGCCGCGGCCAGCGTGCGGCACTTCGGAGACCCCGTCTCCAGTGAGACCGGAGCCAGATCCTTCCCCAGCACCGCCGCGTCCGCGCTCAGCGCCTATCAGGAAGCCGAGGCTCGCTGGAGCACGTTCAATCCCCCCACCGGCCACTGCGCCGAGCCGGTCTTCACCCCCGCCAGCAACACGCTGAAACTGAAAAAAAACGACACGAAGCAGCTCGGGATCCACGCCAAGGCGAAACAGGACGGCGGCCGGGCGACCGGCGCGAAGTGGACCCTTCTCGGTCCCCTCAACGCGGACTTCTCGCCGACCTCCTCGGAGGATCCCGCGCCCAACGTCTCCTACACCGTCACGAATGCCCCCAAAGGGGGACAGGTCAAAGTGACGGTCAAATTCACCTCGACGGCCGGGGTCGGGGAAGGGTCATGGATGCAGCCGACCGAGGAGACGGAGGAGCTCAACGAAATCAGCGGCACCTTCTCGCAGCGCACGGATAACGGCGGATCCGTGTTCGAAGCGGCCGGGAACGCGAGGTTCCTGCGCTTCACACCGGCCATCTTCAGCCCCCCCGAGGGCAGCTACAAACTCGACAACGGGCTCTACACGTTCACGGCCTCCGGCAAATCCGTCGGCACGCCCCTGTGCTCGCAGAAAGGCAGCGGGCAGTTCGCGGTGCACAAAGAAAACTCGTTTGACGTCTTCAGCCAGGGCTTCAACGAAGAACCGCCCTACCAATACAGCTTCGGCGTCTCTTCCGACAACAGCTCCGGCCTGCCGATGATCACGGTCCAGTACTACGGCTGCTCGGGCTCGGCCTCGGAACTCGAGGGCGACACGTACGAATACCCCGCCGCGATGTCGGTCTACACGACGGAACCGGGGGTCTCGGAAGACGGGCTCCTCTACGCGGGCTCGACCGTCCAGGAAGGGCCGAACTACAAAGTCACCACGAACTGGAACTTCATCGCCGCCAAATGAGCGGTCCCGGTCCCGGGGCGCCTACTCCTCGCGCGGGGTGATGCGGAAGATCGAGACGACCTCGGCCTTCTGCGCCTCGGGGTGGACGACGTAGGCGCTCGGGCCGCCGCCGAACCAGCCGGAGGACTCGTTTTCGCCGACGAAGACGCCGGGGTGGTGCTTGCCGTCGCCGTCCTCGACCCAGACCAGGTCGCCCTCCCTGAAGCCGTGCTCGTCGTCGCTCATGCCGCCACCCTACATCCGTGGGCAGTCTCCGACCCGACCCCAACTGGGGAGGCGGGGGCCGAGTCGGAGACTGCCCACCTGCGTGGGCAGGAAGCGGCCGTCGCTACGGACAGACAACGATCAGGTGGAAGTCGCCGTCCTCGTTGGCGCCTTTCTCGTCGCGGGTGCGGACTTCGACCGCGTTCGCGTTCGCGGGTGCGACGTTGGTCTGGGCGAAGCCGGCGGCCGGCACCGTCGTGCCCGCGTTGTTGCGGTCGGCGACGTTCGCGCAGACGGTGACGTTCTGCGGGAAGACGACGGCGACGGCGCCACCGCCCTCGGTCGCGGTGATCCCGGCGTCGCTGGCGCGGGAGAGGGTCGCGTTGCCCGGGGTGGCCGGGTTGTTGACGACCGCCCAGTAGGTGTGGCTGGCCCGCTTCGCGGCCGGCACGACGCCGAGCTTGTTGGTGTTGATCTGGAAGCCCGTCAGCGTCTTCTTCTTCAGCTTGCCGCCGCCGATCGTCTGCTTCTGGATCGCGCCGCCGTTGATGTTCTGCGCGGCGTAGGCGGTCCCGGCCAGCGCCGCGATCAGCGCGACCATCGCCACGATCATCGCCGGCGAGGGCCTCTTGTTCGCAAAGCTCTTCATCGCGCTCTCCTTTTCCTCGGCGTGGAGTACGACGCCTGGTCCGAGAGCTACCCCTCGTTTGGAGAGGAAAACCTCAGCGAAGACGTCTACCTTAAATTAGGTAACAGCCGAGGGGACGGAAAGATGCGGCGCTACTCGGGCAGCGCCGCGACGAACTTCTCGAAGGCGGCCATATCGGTGACCGCGGGGCCGTGCCCGGGGAGGATCATGGCCGGCTCGAGCCCGGCCAGCTTGCGGATCGAGCGGCGGTTCTCGGCCGGGTCGTAGGTGAAGATCGTCGGCGGCTCCTTGATCCCCGGCAGCGCGGTCGCGTAGCTCATGTTGCGGATCACGTCGCCGCAGATCGCGACCCGGTCGGAGTCGCGGAAGAAGATCACCTCGCCGCGGGCGTGGCCCGGGGCGTGGACGACGCGGAACCCGGCGACCTCGTCGCCCTCGTTCAGGACCCTGTCCACCGTGTGCGGCGGGCCGGTCCAGAGCCTGTGGAAGACGCGGTTGACGATATGCCGCGGATGCGCCTCCTGCACCGGCCGCCGCCCCTCCATCGCGTCGACGTCGTCGGCGTGGCAGGCGAGCGGGATGCCACGCGCCTCGCAGACGTCCTTGGCGACGCCCTGGTGGTCGGGATGGACGTGGGTGAGGGCGACCATCGATAGCTCCCTGCCCTCGATCTCCGAGAAGACCCGGCGCCTGTCCCAGCGCCTGCCGGCGTCGATCAGCACGTCGCCGGCGAGGTAGATGTTGATCGACGGCGCCGGCACCTCCTTCAGCCGCCAGACGTCGGGTGCGACGTTCTTCAATGCGGGCCGATCCCCATCGTCTCCCGCGGCTCGCCGCTGTGCTCGGCGAGCTCCTCGAGCCGGGCGATCCTGCGCTCGCCTTCGACGCGGGCGGGATGGCCGGCCGGCAGCGGCTCGATCAGGCGCCTGATCCGGTTGCGGACCTGGAGCGCGAAGTGGGGGGTGACGGCGCCCGCGAGGGCACGGATCTCCTCGGCGGTGACGTCCTCGGCGCGGCCGAGGAGGCTCGGGTTCTCGGTCTCGCTCATCAATCTCCTCCGATCTTCGCCAGCTCGGCGAGGCTGTCGATTTCGGCCTGCTGTCCCACCTCGATCGCCTCCTGGTCACCGATCACCCAGACGTGGTTGTAGAAGGCGCGCGTCGGGTCGTCGCTGTATCCCGGCTTGACGTCGAGCAGGTAGTCCCGCAGAGCCGGGGGAAGCGTACCTGCGTTGTCGGTGAGCAGCAGCGGCCCCCAGGTCCCCGAGGCCGATAGCGGCGCGGCCGCGGCGGCGTCGAGCGGCGAGTCGCTGCGGGCGACGACGAAGCCGTGCCCCGGGTCGTTGATGTTCCAGCCGAAGTCGCCGTCCTCGTAGCGGGCGAGGGCGATCGCGTTGGCGACCGGGTCCTCGCCGGAGACGCGGCTGACGCTGGCGCTGATCGAGGCGATCCTGCGCACGGTCTCCGAGGAGATCGCCGAGGACGGTCCCAGCACGTAGACGGGGACGCCTGGGTGCCGCCGCAGCGCGGCGGCCGTCGGCGCCGGCAGCTTCTTCCTCCCGGCGAAGAGGACCGGGTCGCCGGAACGAGCGGCCCAGGCCGCGGCGGGCATGGCGAAGCCGGGCTCGCCGAGCGGGGCGACGACGATGTGCCGCGGAGGGGATCCGAAGAGGCGGTCGCGCAGGCCCGCGATGCCGGCGGCCAGGGAGGCCGCGCCCCCGCCCTTGACCCGCGTCGACCTCAACCCGGCGGGCGCCCCCGTCTCGCCGATCGCGAAGGCCGCCGCACCGCGGGTGATGCGGCTGCCGCGGGGATCGAGCGCGCGCAGCGCCTCGACGCTCTCCTCCGGCATCTCCTCGGCGCCCGAGAACAGGACCGGCGCCCGGACCGGGGCCGCCATCAGGACCGCGGAGGCGATCGCCTCCGGCCACGACTCGTCGACGATCGTCACCGCCGCGGGCCGCTGCGACTCGGCGGTCGAGGGGAAGACCGCGAGCGCCGTGGCGGCGGCGTTGGTGGCCGGATCGCCGCCCCCGATCCGGGTCGTGTTCTTGGTGGCGAAGGCCGGGTAGCCCAGTTCGGTCGTCGAGCGCTCGGCGGCGGGCGCGTCTCCGCCGCTCGTGGTCTCTCCGCCGCCGACGGGCGGGGCGGCGCTATCGACTCCCGAGTCGCCGCCGCCGCCGAGGATCGCGGCGACGATGAAGACGATCGCGACCACGACGGTGCCGCCGACCAGCTTCAGCGGCAGGGGAACGGGGCCGCGCGGCACGCGCAGCCTGGGGCGCCTGGGCGTCGGCTCCGGCGCCCCCTGCTCGGATTTCGCCGGAACCTCGGCATTGATCGGGGGCTTCCTGGCCACAGCGGAAAGCTACAGGCGGGGACTGGCTGGCCGGTTGGCTAAACTGGTTGACTGACCAGTCAATCAACCGGCCAGACGCGATCAGAGGGGAAGAAATTGGATTTCGCACTCAACGACGAGCAGCAGGAGTTCAAAGACCGCTGCCGGACCTTCGCCCGCGACGTCATCCGCCCCGCGGCTCGCAAGCACGACGAAGAGGAGAGCATCCCCTGGGAGGTCGTCCAGGAGGCCCGCAAACAGGGCTTCGGCACCCTCGAGTCGATGCAGCAGAACGCCTCCGACCCCGAGGGGCAGCTGCAGGTCATCGCCGCCGAGGAGTTCCACTGGGGATGCGCCGGGACCGCGCTCGCGATCTCGGGCTCCGGCCTCGCCGCGGCCGGGATCGCCTCGTCGGGCACGCCTGAGCAGATCATGCGCTGGGTGCCGGACTGCTTCGGCAGCGCCGAGGAGATCAAGCTGGGCGCCTACGCGGTAACCGAGCCGCAGGCCGGCTCCGACGTCAAGAGCCTGAAGACGACCGCGAAGCGCGACGGCGACGAGTGGGTCCTCAATGGGACCAAGGTCTTCATCACCAACGGCGGGATCGCCGACGTCCACGTCGTCGTCGCCGCCGTCGACCCGGAGCTCGGCACCCGCGGCCAGGCCTCGTTCGTGGTCGAGAAGGGCAATCCCGGCCTGAGCCAGGGCAAGAAGGAGAGCAAGCTCGGGATCCGCGCCTCGCACACCGCCGAGGTGATCCTCGAGGAGTGCCGCGTCCCCGGGGACGCCCTGCTCGGCGGCGACGAGAAGCTGGCGAAGAAGCTGGAGCGGGCCCGCTCGGGCCAGAAGTCGCGCTCGGCCGACGCCCTGGCGACCTTCGAGATCACCCGCCCGCTGGTCGGCGCCTCGGCGCTCGGCATCGCGCAGGCGGCCTACGAGTGGACACTCGAATTCCTCGACGGGCGCTCCGAAGGCGGCACGCCGTTGCTGCAGACGCAGCGGATCCAGCAGACCCTGGCCGACGTCGCGACCGAGATCGAAGCCTCGAGGCTGCTGGTCCAGCGCGCCGCCTGGATGGGCCGCAACGGCGTCCCGATGAGGGGCGGGCAGGGCTCGATGTCGAAGCTCAAGGCCGGCGACGTGACGATGTGGGCGACGACCACCCTGATGGACCTGGTCGGCCCCGATGCCTGGAGCACCGAGTTCCCGCTGGAGAAGTTCTTCCGCGACGCCAAGATCTACCAGCTGTTCGAGGGCACGGCGGAGATCCAGCGCATGGTCATCTCGCGTATGCAGGCCCGCGAGTACGCCGAGCGCCTCTCCTTCGGCGCCGAGGTCGCCGCCGAGGCGATCAAGCCCGAGAAGGAGCTCGCCGCGGTTTAGATCCGCAGGAGCGGGACAGGCCAAGCGGGGCAAGGACGCAGGGAGCGAAACGTGCTCTGCACGTGAGCGACTGAGGACGCCGACCCGCGCAGTGCCTGTCACGCTCCTGGGCGTGCACGACCACCGGCACGCGCTGGAGGCGCGGCGGAGCGACAGCCGCCGCCGGCTCTGGATCGCGCTCGCGATCAACCTGGCGCTGCTCGCGGTCGAGGTCGTCGGCGGGGTCCTGACCGGCTCGCTGGCGGTCCTCGCCGACGCCGGCCATCTGCTCTCCGACGCCGGTGCGATCGGCCTGGCGCTGCTCGCCGCCACCCTCGCCTCGCGCCCGGGGGACTACCGCCGCACGTTCGGGTACCAGCGCTCCGAGGTCCTCGCCGCGCTCGCCAACGGCCTGATGCTGGTCGCGGTCGCCGCCGCGGTCGCGATCGCCGCCGTCGGCCGCCTCGGCGACCCGCCGCAGATCGACGGCGCCGGGGTCCTGGCCCTCGGCGTGCTCGGCCTGGCGGGCAACCTCGCCGCCACCGTCGTCCTCGCCGGCGGCCGCCGCGAGGACCTCAATCTCGAGGGCGCCCTGCGCCACAGTTTCGCCGACGCGCTCGGCTCGGTCGGGGTCGTCATCGCCGGAGCCGTCGTCCTCGCCGGCGGCTCGGCCGTGGTCGACCCGATCGTCGGCCTGGTGATCGCGGCGCTGATCCTCGCCTCCTCCTGGCGGCTGATCAGCGAGCCGTTCAACGTCCTGATGGAGGCGGCGCCGGCGGGGCTCGACGTCGAGGCGATGGGGGAGGCGATCTGCTCGGAGGAGTGGGTCCGCTCCGTGCACGACCTGCACGTCTGGACCCTGACCCCGGGCTTCGGCGCGCTCTCGGCCCACGTGGTCGTCGCCGCCGGCTCCGATCGCGACCTCTGCCGCCGCCGCCTCGAGCTCCTCCTGCGCGAGCGCTTCGAGATCGAGCACACGACGCTGCAGATGGAGGAGGAGGCCACCGGAGGCCTGCTCGAAGTCGAGCGATCGCCCGGCGAGGGCTGATCGCAAGCGGGATTGCACCCCTGGCGGGCCGGGTGGGCCGGTGAGCTTGCTCAGCTAGCCTCGCCTCGATGTCCAATTCTCGCCTTGCCCCGGTGGCGGCGTTTCCCCTCGCTGCCCTGGCGGCGCTCGTGGCGCTGCTCCTGCTCAGCCCCGCGGCGTCGGCCGAGGACCTGAACTCAGAACTCGAAGAGAAGGAAGCCAAGCTCTCCAAGGTGCGCGAGCGCCAGGGCGTGCTGACTTCGACGATCTCCCGCTACGGGGAGCGGATCGACCGCCTGACCGGGGAGGTCGCGGCGCTGCGCACCGAAGAGGCCGCCGTGCGCGCCCGGCTCGTCGCCAAGCAGGCCGAGCTGGACCGCGCCGTCGACGAACTCGACACCGCGAAGAAGCACCTGGCCGTGGTCCGTGCCCGGCTCAAACGGTCGCTGGTCGCGCTGCGCGAGCGCCTCGTCGCGATGTACCAGACGGGCACGCCCGACATGCTCAGCGTCATCCTCGACTCCGAAGGCTACGAGGAGCTGATCAACCGCACCGAGTACCTGGAGCGGATCCACGGCATGGACAAGGCCATCGTCGGCAGGGTCCGCGAGCTTCGCAACCAGGTCAAGGACACCGTCGCCCGCCTGCGCTCGGCGAAGAACACGATCGAATCGGCGCGCGACGCGATCGCCGTCGAAAAGGAGCAGCTGACCGTCGCCAGGCAGGCGGTCCAGGACCGCCAGGGTGCGCTGGTCTCCGTGCGCGGCGAACGGATGGACGCCCTGGAGAAGATCGACTCGACCGAGGAGGAGCTGCACGGGGACGTCGCCGCGATCCAGGCCGAGCTCGCCGCCGAACTGGCCGGCTTCGGCTCGGCCCCGCTGCCCGCGGGCCCGATCGTCCCCGGCAGCGGCAGCGGCCTGATCTGGCCGGTGAGCGGCGCCGTCGTCTCCGGCTTCGGGATGCGCTGGGGCCGGATGCACAACGGGATCGACATCGCGGTCCCCGCCGGGACGCCGATCTACGCCGCCGCCTCGGGCACGGTCGTCCTCCAACAGGGGGAAGCCGAAAGCGGCGGCTACGGCAACTTCACCTGCATCGACCACGGCGGCGGCCTGCAGACCTGTTACGCCCACCAGTCCACGTTCGCCACGTCCGCGGGCCAGAGCGTCTCGCAGGCCCAGGTGATCGGCTACGTCGGCTGCACCGGCCATTGCTACGGCGACCACCTGCATTTCGAGACGCGCGTCAACGGGGTCGCAACCGATCCCCTCGGTTATCTGTAGGAGGGGCGTCCGGCAGGCCCGGAAGTCCCAATTTTGGGTATGGCCCCAGGGGTTCACGGTGCCACCCTGGGTAGAGCCAAGTAGGACCGATCGAATGATCCGTCAGGCCCACACCTACCTTGCCGGCGCGGTCTCCGGAACCGTGATGATCGCGGTCGCCATCGTCGTCTTCATCCTGCTCGTCTCGGTGCAGGCGACCAGGGACTGGCCGTTCGCCGGCCTGGTCGACTCCGACGCCGGCTCGACGGTCTCCTCACCCGCCGGCCCGCCCGCGGGCGCCGCCGGCCCGGCCGCGCCCACCGCCGCGGCCCCGGCTCCCGCCGCGGGCGACGGCTCCTCGGCGCAGCCGGGTGACGGCGCGTCCGGTGGCGGCGTCGACGAAGGTGGCGGCGAAACGGCCGGCGTGGCCCCACCGTCCGGCGGCGGCGGCGATCCCTCCGGCGGCGGGACGACGCAGTCCGGCCCGGGCGGCGGCTCGAACGGCGGCGGTGGCGGCGGAGGCGGTGGCGGGGCCGGGCAGGATGCCGGCGGCCCCAACGTCGCCGAGACCGTGACCAAAACGACCGGGGACGTCGTCTCCGCGGCCGACGGGGTGACCGGTGGCGCGGTCGAGGGAGCCGGCGTCGGCGCCACCGTCGAAGAAACAGTCGACCAGGCGGCCGGCCCCGGATCGGCGGTCGGCGAAACCGTCGACAAAACCGTCAAAGGCGTCGGCGAAACCGCAGACAAAACCGTGAAAGGCGCCGGCGAAACGGTCGGCGGCTTGCTCGGCCAGGGCGACCAGCCTTAGAACCGGCCCCAACCGTCACAATGCCCGTCCTATGGCGGAGCGTGGACAGGCCCTGGCCGACCCGATAGCGGGCTCTGCGGTCTACCCGCAGGGCAGTCGCCTCAACGAGCGCGGCCGCCTCGAGGTCGGCGGCTGCGACGTGGTCGATCTCGCCGCCGAGCTCGGCACCCCCGCCTACGTCTACGCCGAGGACGACATGCGCGCCCGCGCCCGCGCGATCCAGGCCGCCTTCGCCGAGCGCACCGACGACTTCGAGGTCGTCTACGCCAGCAAGGCCTTCCCCTGCACGGCGGCGCTGCGGCTCTTCTCCGAGGAGGGGCTCTCCTGCGACGTCGCCTCGGGCGGCGAGCTCCATCTGGCGCTGAACGCCGGCTTCGACCCCGAGCGCATCTACATGCACGGCAACAACAAGTCCGTCGCCGAGCTCGAGCAGGCGCTGGCGGCGGGCGTCGGCCACATCATCGTCGACTCGCTGGACGAGGTGGAGAGGCTCGAGCGGGTCGCGGACGGTCGCGGCCAGCGGGTCCTGCTGCGCGTCACGCCGGGGATCCGCCCCGACACCCACGCCAAGATCGCCACCGGCCAGGAGGACTCGAAGTTCGGCATCCCGCTGGCGCTGCTGCCGGAGGCGGCCGAGCGCTGCGCCGCCGCCGGCCTCGAGCTGCGCGGCCTCCACGCCCACATCGGCTCCCAGGTTTTCGAGCTCGACGTCTACGAGACGCTCGCCGAGGTCCTGCTCGCCGCCGGCGAGTACCCGGTGATCAACATGGGCGGGGGCTTCGCCGCCGCCTACACCCGGGGCCAGGCGCCGCCACCGCCGTCGGCATACGCCGAGGCGATGCTGGAGAAGCTGCCCGCGGGGGTGAGGGTCCTGGTCGAGCCGGGCCGCTCGCTGGTCGCCAACGCCGGCGTCTCCCTCTACACCGTCGGCACGGTCAAGGAGGCGGGCGGGCGGCGCTACGTCGCCGTCGACGGCGGGATGGCCGACAACATTCGCCCGATGCTCTACGACGCCGTCTACGAAGCCGAGGTCGCCGACCGGATCGGCGACTCGACCCGCTGCCGCCTGGTCGGCATGCACTGCGAGTCGGGCGACGTGCTGATCGAGGAGGCGCGGCTCGAGGACCCACGGGTCGGGGACGTCGTCGTGATGCCCGCGACCGGCGCCTACGGGCACGCGATGGCGAGCAACTACAACGCCGTCCCCAGGCCGCCGGTCGCCTTCTGCCGCGACGGCGACGCGCGGGTCGTGGTCAGGCGCGAGACATACGACGACCTGACGGCCCGCGATGCTTAGAGCCCATTCGAAATCCCCCCGCGCACGCCTGGCGGCGGCGCACCTTCGCGGGACTGCGTCCTCGGGGGCCGACAATGCCGCCGGCATTGGTCGCCCCCCTGCGTCCTTGTCCCACTCGGTCCGGCGCACGCCAGCCGCACACGCGGAGATTCCGAATGGGCTCTGAGAACCCCTCGAAACCCGTTCGCATCGGGCTGCTCGGCCGCGGCACGGTCGGCGGGGCCTTCGCCGAGCTGGTCTCCGAGCGCGCCGGCGCGGTCGAGTCCGCCTGCGGCAGGCGCCCCGAGATATCGGGAGTGCTGACCCGCGGCGAGGGGGACTTCGAGGAGATCCTCGAGAACTCCGACCTGGTCGTCGAGCTGATCGGCGGCACCGAGCCGGCGCGCGACCACGTGCTGGCGGCGCTGCGGGCCGGCCGGCCGGTGGTCACGGCCAACAAGCAGCTTCTCGCCCAGCACGGCGAGGAACTGTTCGCCGAGGCGCGGGCGGCCGGCGTCCAGCTCCGCTTCGAGGCCGCCGTCGCCGGCGTGATCCCGATCGTCCGCGTGATCCAGGAGACCTTCGGCGCGATCGAGATCTCGAAGGTCTTCGGGATCGTCAACGGGACGACGAACTTCATCCTCAGCGAGATGGCCGCCACCGGAGGGGCATACGAGGACATCCTCGCCCGCGCCAAGGAGCTGGGCTACGCCGAGGCCGACCCGACCGACGACGTCAACGGCGCCGACGCCGCCGCGAAGATGGCGATCCTCGCCCGCCTCGCCTTCCACACGCCGGTCACCCTCGACGAGGTCGTCTACGAGGGCATCGAGTCGATCCAGCCCGACGACCTCGCCTACGCGAAGGAGCTCGGGCTCTCGCTGAAGCTGCTCGGCGTCGCCGAACGGCGCGACGGCGGCATCAGCATCAGGGTCTTCCCCTGCTTCCTCTACGGCGGCCACCCGCTGGCGCCGGTCAGCGGCCCCTTCAACGCGGTCATGGTCGAGGCGCCCTCGATCACCGAGGTGACGATGTCCGGGCCCGGCGCCGGCGGCGTGCAGACCGCCTCGGCGGTGCTCGGCGACGTGGTCTCGATCCTCACCGGCGACGCCCCGGTCCACGAGACCCGCCAGCGCCTCGACGTCGTCGCCGACGTCAGCTCCTCCTTCTACCTCCACCTCGAGGTCGCCGATGAGCCCGGCGTGCTCGCCCGCATCGCCCAGGTGCTCGGCGACAACGGGATCTCGGTCAAGAGCGTGGTCCAGCGCGGGATCGGCGACGATGCCCGCCTGGTGATGGTCGTCCACGAGTGCCTCGAGTCGCAGTTCGCGGCGGCCGTCGAGGAGATCGGCCGGCTCGGGGACGTGCGCTCGGCGCCGCGCTCGATCCGGGTTATCGAGGAGGAGTTCGTTTGAGGCAGTCGCGCGGGAGCCTCTGATGCCGGTTCCACTCATCGAGCGGTTCCGTGACCGGCTGCCGCTGGAGCCCGACGACCCCGTGGTCAGCCTCAACGAGGGCTCGACCCCGCTGATCGAGGCGCCGCGCCTCTCCGAGCGGCTCGGCGCCCGCGCCTACCTCAAGTTCGAGGGCGCGAACCCGACCGGCAGCTTCAAGGACAGGGGGATGACGGTCGCCGTCTCCCGCGCGAAGGGGCGCGGGGCGGAGGCGGTGATCTGCGCCTCGACCGGGAACACGGCGGCGAGCGCCGCGGCCTACGCGGCGCGGGCGGGGCTGCGAGGCGCCGTGATCGTCCCCGAGGGCAAGATCGCGATCGGCAAGCTCGCGCAGGCGCTCATGCACGGCGCCCGGGTCGTCGCCCTCCAGGGCAACTTCGACGACGCGCTCAGCATCGTCCGGGCGCTCGCCGACAAGCACCCGATCGAGCTCGTCAACTCGGTCAACCCCTACCGAATCGAGGGTCAGAAGACGGCCGCATTCGAGGTCGTCGAGGAGCTAGGCGAGGCTCCCGGCGCGCTCTCCATCCCGGTCGGCAACGCCGGCAACGTGACCGCCTACTGGCGCGGCTTCCAGGAGGCCGAGACCGCCCCCGTCCTCTATGGGTTCCAGGCCGAGGGCGCCGCGCCGCTCGTGCACGGCGCCCCGGTCGCCGAACCTGAGACCGTCGCCTCCGCGATCCGGATCGGCAACCCGGCCCGCTGGGAGGAGGCGATGGACGCCTTCACCTCCTCACGGGGCCGCGTCGCCGCGGTCAGCGACGACCAGATCCTCGACGCCTACCGCTGGCTCGCCGCCAGCGAAGGCGTCTTCTGCGAGCCCGCCTCGGCCGCCTCGGTGGCCGGGCTGCTCGCCCACGGGATGCCTGTGGTCGAGGACGCCGAGCCGCCGCAGTCCGTCGTCTGCGTCCTCACCGGCCACGGCCTCAAGGACCCCGACACCGCCCTCTCCAAAGCCCCAGCGGTGACCAACTGCGAGAACGACCTGAGCGCCGTCGAGCGCGCCGTCTTCGACGAATGACCACGCGCCGCCGGCTCGTCCGCGTCCCCGCTTCCTCGGCCAACCTCGGCCCCGGCTACGACGCGATGGCCGCGGCGCTCTCCCTGCACCTCGAGCTCGAGGTCGAGGAGGCGGGCGAGTTCTCCTTCGACACCGGCGGCGCGGAGGTCCCGACCGGCCGCGACAACCTGATCGTCAGGGCCTTCGAGAGCCTGCACCCGGCCGACGGGATCGCCTTCCGCCTGCGCAGCGAGATCCCGCTCGCGCGCGGCCTCGGCTCGAGCGCGGCGGCGATCGTCGCCGGCCTCTACGCCGCCGACCACCTCTTCGAGCTCGGCCTCTCCGAGCGGGAGTTCCTGGCCCGGGCAGCCGAGCTCGAGGGCCACCCGGACAACGTCGCCGCCTCGATCCACGGCGGGTTCGTCGTCTGCGGGGAGGATGGGGGCGGCCCGGTCGCAACGCGCTTCGATCCGCCGAAGGAGCTGGAGGCGGTCGTCGCGATCCCCGCCGAGGAGGTCTCGACCGAGCGGGCGAGGGAGGCGATACCGGCGGAGATCCCGCTCGGCGATGCCGTCGCCAACGTCTCCGCCGCGACGCGCCTGCTCCTCGGGTTGCTCAGCTCGGACCTCGACCTCGTCTCCGCCGGCCTCCGCGATCGCATTCACCAGGAGCGGCGGCGGGACCTCTTCCCGCGCTCGATGGAGCTGGTCGACGACGCCGCCGCGCTCGGCGCGCTGGGCGCGACGATCTCGGGCGCCGGGCCGACGGTCCTCGTCTGGACGACCTGGCAGGACGCCGGCAAGGTGGCCGAAGAGCTCGAGCGGCGGGTCTCCGGCTGGGCCGAGGTCCGCCGCCTGCCCTTCAGCCCCCTCGGGGCCGACGTCCCGGAGCTGTGAGTCGATGGACTGGGTGATTCAGATCGGCCTGGTCGAGCTGGCGCTCGGCGGCCTGCTCGGCTGGGCGATGGTGATCCGCGAGGAGAAGCGCGAGTGGCTGACGCCGGATCGGGGTCGTCGCCCCGCAGCGGATCCGCCAGGTCCACCTCGACTACGTGATGATGGGGCTGATCCTGATCGGGGTCGGGCTCGCCGTCCCCGACCTGCCGAGCGCGATCGCGGTCGCCCTGGTCTTCGGCACCGCGGTCAACCCCTTCCTCTTCGTCCCGCTCGCCTTCGACCCGGAGACGGAGAAACGGCTCTGGTACCGGGTCCTCGCCGTCGTCTCCTTCATCGGGGTCAGCGGCGGCCTGGTCGCGGCCGCCGTCGTGGGCCCGGGATAGGATCGCCGCGATGAAGATCTCCCGCCTGGATCGCAGTATCCGCTCGCCGCTGCCTCCGCTCTCGCGCTTCCCGCCGCCGCCCAGGCGACGCTCACCTACGCCAAGGTGCCGCTGCACTCGGTCGTCTATGTGGCCGCCGACGACGGCTCCGGCGCGAAGCGGCTCGGGCGCGGCTCGGGCCCGCGGGTCACGCCGGACGGGGAGAAGGTCGTCTATCTGCACGAAGGGCCGGGCCACGCGCAGGAAATGAAGCTGGCCGCGGCGACCGGCGGCGCCTCGCGGACCCTGCTCGGCGCCTGGCGGAACTCCTTCTACCTCGCCTTCTCGCCGGACTCGACGAAGCTCGCGGCGCTGACGCGGCCCGGAAGTCGGCAGGCGCAAGCTGGTCGTGATCGACATCGCGAGCGGCAACCAACGCGTCGTCGCGAACGGGTACTTCAGCGGCTTCGGCTTCTCCCCGGACGGTGCCGATCTCGTCTACGCGAAGGCCGAGCGGGACGCCTTTCCGTTGCGGAGCGACATCTACCGCGTGGCGCTCGTCGACGGCAAGGTCTTCCGCCTGACCAAAGACCACAAATCGCAGGACCCGCTCTGGGGGCCGGAGAGGATCGTCTTCGTCAGACAGGTGGGGGCGAAGCAGCGCAGGTACGGCCCGAAGAACGAGCTCTTCCTGATGAATCCGGACGGCAAGGGAGTCAAGCGCCTCACCCGACACCACGGTCGACCCGCTGCTGCTCGGCCTCTTCCCGACCGAGTGGTCGGCGGACGGCAGCCGCCTGCTCGCCGAGTTCGAGGGCCAGGACACGAGCTACGCGGTCACGGTCAACCCGGCGACGGGCGCCCAGCGCCCGCTCTCCAAGGAGGGCAGCGGCGAGGCGGGCTTCGTCGGCTTCGCGCTCTCCGACGACGGCAGCACCGTGCTCGGCTCCACCGGCGGCTTCGAACCCGGCAACCGCCACGACGTCGCCACCATCCCCTACACCGGCGGCAAGCCGAAGGTGCTCGTCAAGAACGCCTTCGAACCCGACTGGAGCCGCTGAGCCCCAGGGCCGGCCGCCGGTCAGTCGAGCAGACCGACCTGGCGCAGGATCGAGACGCTGTCGGAGTAGACGTCCTTGCGCTTGACCAGGCCGTCCTCGAAGGGGATCACGTCGAGGCCGTCCCACTCGACGCGGTTGCCGGTCGGCTCCGCGGTCAGGTCGCCGCGGCGCATCGTCGTTCGACGTGGGTCGCGCTCGCGGTCCATTCCTGGACGACGAGGTCCTCGCGGACGTAGAGGCGGCGGGTCGCGAACTCGATGTCGGGCCAGGTCTCGAAGATCGAGCCGATGTGGGCGCGGACGTCCTCGCCGATCGCCGACTCGCCCGCGGTGTGGTTCTCGAAGACCATGTCGGGCGCGTGCATCGCCATGATCGCGTCGAGGTCGTGGGCGTTCCAGGCCTCGTTGTAGCGGTCGATCGTGTCCTTCAGCTCGCTCATCGCTCCTCCTGACAGGGAACCCGGATCGAGGTATGTTCGCACGAGAATCCTCGAGCGAACGGAGATCTCCCATGGCTGAGCTACTCGATCAAGCACCGCGACGAGTTCGAGACGATGGAGGGCTCCGGCGAGTGCAACTGGCTGCTCGCGCGCAAGGCGCTCGGGACCGAGGCCTTCGGCTACAACCTGGTCGAGATCGGCCCCGGCGGCCAGATCCCCGAGCACGACGAGTCGGAGTCGGGCCAGGTCGAGCTCTACGCGATCCTCGAGGGCGAGGCCGTGATGCGCCTCGACGGGGAGGACCACCCGGCCCCGGCGGGCACCTTCGCCTCGATCGAGCCGGCCGCCACGCGCACCATCCTCAACCGCTCCGACGCCCCGGTCATGGCGCTGCTGATCGGCGTCGACCCCGGCGGCGACTACGAGCACGCATCCTGGGCCTGAAAAAGACTGGTTGCCGGGCCAGTTCCTCGTCCCTATAATCCTCCGACTTGTCAACCCGTCGCGCGCCCGCTCGAAGAAGGCGTGGAAACCGGGAGGATCAGAATGTCGGACACCCAGTCCCGTGAGCATCACGGCGAGGGCACTTTTCGCTACTCGCCAGAGCGCGCCTACCGGCCGCTGGTATCTCCACCGAGCGTCGAGGACAAGGACGCCTGTGCGATCTACGCCTCTGTGCGCCGCGACGCCACGCCCAGCCGCGAGCCGATCGAGCTGGCGATCGTCGCCCTGCAGAAGATGCTCCACCGCGCCGGCAACGTCGACGGAGAGGGCGACGGCTGCGGCCTGCTGATCGACATCCCGCGCAAGATCTGGGCCGAGGAGGTCCGCGCCGGCGGCCATGACCCGTCGCTCGCCCTCGACGACGCCTTCGCCGTCGCCCACATCTTCGTCGAGCGCTCCGAGAGCCTCGAGAAGGTCCAGCACGATGCCCGCGAGCTGCTCGGGCAGGGCGGCTTCCGCATCCTCGCCGAGCGCATCGGGGCCGTCGACTCGCCGGCCCTCGGGCCGACCGCGCGCGAGGAGGAGCCCCACTTCTGGCAGATCGCCGGCCTCGTCGCCGACGCCTCGCGCCGCGACCACGTCCTCTTCGACCTCCTGATCGAGCTCGAGCAGAAGCTCGGCGTCCACATCCCGTCCTTCTCGGCGACGACCTGCGTCTACAAGGTGATGGGCGCGCCGAAGGTGCTCGGCGCCTACTACCCGGACCTCCGCGACGAGCGCGCCGAGACGATCGGCGCCTTCGGCCACAACCGCTACTCGACCAACACCTGGCCCTCGTTCAAACGGGTCCAGCCGTTCTCGGTGCTCGGCCACAACGGCGAGATCAACACGATCGAGCAGCTGCGCCAGGAGGCACGGATGCTGGGCGTGCCGATCGAGCCGGGGAACTCGGACTCCCAGGACCTCGACCGCACGATCGACACGCTGGTCAGCCGCGACGGCTTCAGCCTCGCCGAGGCGATGGAGATGGTCGTGCCGCCGATCGTCAACGAGATCCGCTCGCTGCCCGCCGACCTGCACTCCTTCTACATGTACCTGCGGCAGGCGATGGGCCCGTTCGCGCAGGGGCCGGTCGCGCTGATCGCGCGCCACACCGACGAGTGCGTCTTCTCCGCCGACGCGCTCGGGCTGCGGCCGCTCTGGCAGATCGAGACCGAGGCCGACTTCGTCTTCAGCTCCGAGCCGGGCGTCGTCTCGGTATCGAAGATGACCGCCGAGCCGAAGCCGCTCGCCCCGGGCGAGAAGGCGATGGTCACGATCGACCGCGCGAGCAAGCGCTCGACACTTCACGCCCACGACGAGATGCTCCGCGTCGTCCGCGACCGCTGGCTGGCGCGCAACGGCGCCGAGGAGGTCGCCCCCTACGACCGCGCCCTGGAAGCCGGCGGGCCGCTCGAGGGCGGCGAGGTGCCCGGCTACTCGGACGCCGGCCCCGAGGAGCCGGTCAAGGTCGCCGACAGGATCCTCGCCGGCTTCGGCTGGCAGCGCGACGACGTCAAACTCGTCCAGCAGATGGCGTCCAACGGGGCCGAGCCGGTCGGCTCGCTCGGCTACGACGGCCCGCTGGCCGCGCTCTCGCCGGAGCGCCAGAACCTCGCCGACTACTTCAAGGAGACGGTCGCCGTCGTCACCAACCCGGCGATCGACCGCGAGCGGGAGATGGAGCACTTCTCCACCCGCGCGGTGCTCGGCAGGCGCCCCTCGGTCGATGCCGCCGGCGAGGACACCTGCACGGTGGAGATCGCCTTCCCGGTGATCCTCGGCGGCCACCACGAAATGGCGCCGCTCTCCGACAAGACCTACCGCCGGATCGCCCGCGAGCACGAGACCTACCTGCTGGAGGACCTCTGGGAGGAGTTCCGCGGGCGCGCCGGCGCGGTCGACATCTCGCTGCTCGAGTCGGAGACGACCAAGGGCGCGATCGAGCGGATCAAACAGGAGGCGGTGAAAAAGGTCCGCGACGGCGCCGAGCTGCTGGTCCTGACCGACCGCACGGTCCACGACGCCGACCGCCGCTACCTCGACCCGCACCTGGCGACCTCGGCCGTCGATCTGGCGCTGAAGCAGTTCAGGGTCGAGCCGGGCGAGACCAACCTGCGCCGCCGCTGCGGCATCGTCCTGCGCTCCGCCGCGATCCGCAACGTCCACGACACGATGCTCGCCCTCGGCCTCGGCGCCAACGGCGTCTGCCCGTACACGATGGTCGAGGTGATCTGCGTCGAGGACTACGAGACCGACGTCTCCAACCTCTGCGCGGCGCTGACCAAGGGGATCGAGAAAGTGATCTCGACGATCGGCATCCACGAGGTGCGCGGCTACGCCCGCCAGTTCTCCTCGATCGGAGTCAAGCCCGAGCTCGCCGAGATCTTCCAGACCGAGGCGTTCGCCGCCAGCGACGCGGGGGGGGCCGGGTTCGTCGAGCTCGACGACGACAGCAACGAGCGGGCGCGCATCCTCTCCGGCGACGAGGAGGCGAAACCGGCGAAGACCTTCCGCTTCTACCCGAAGGTCTACAAGGCGGCGATCGCGACCGCCAACGGCACCGGCTCCTATGAGGAGTACTCGGAGAAGGTCCGCGACCTCGAGCGCCAGAGCCCGATCTCGATGCGCCACGTGATGGCGCTGAAGGGCGACCGCGACCCGGTCGACCCCTCGACCGTCGACGCCGGCGTCGGCCACCACGACTACCCGGTCGTGATCTCCTCGATGAGCTTCGGCTCCCAGTCGGAGCCCGCCTTCCGCGCCTACGCGGAGGCGGCGAAATCGATCAACATCCTCTGCGTCAACGGCGAGGGCGGCGAGATCCGCGACATGTACGGGAAATACCGCAAGTGGCGCGGCCAGCAGGTCGCCTCCGGCCGCTTCGGCGTCTCGGCGGAGATGATCAACTCCTCCTACGTCGCCGAGATCAAGATCGGCCAGGGCGCGAAGCCCGGCGAGGGCGGCCACCTGCCCGGCAAGAAGGTCTCCGAGAAGGTCGCCGCCGCCCGTAACGCCGCGCCCGGCACCGACCTGATCTCGCCCTCCAACAACCACGACCTCTACTCGATCGAGGACCTCGCCGAGCTGATCGACGAGCTGAAGACGGTCAACCCGGACGTGCGCGTCTCGGTCAAGGTCCCGGTGGTGCCGAACATCGGCACGATCGGGCTCGGGATCGCCAAGGCGGGCGCCGACATCATCACCCTCTCGGGCTTCGAGGGCGGCACCGGCGCCGCCCGCCAGCACGCCCTGCGCCACGTCGGCCTGCCCTCGGACATCGGCACCCGCGCCGTCCACAGGGCGCTGATGGAGGCCGGCCTGCGCAACCGGGTCGAGATCTGGGCCGACGGCGGCTACCGCCACGGCCACGACATCGTCAAGCTCCACTGCCTCGGCGCCAACCGGGTCGGCTTCGGCACGCTGGCGATGGTCAGCCTCGGCTGCACGATCTGCCGCGGCTGCCAGCTCGACACCTGCCACGTCGGCATCGCGACCCAGATCGAGACCGTCGAGGAGGCCCAGGAGCACGGCCTCAAGAAGTTCACCCCGCAGGAGGTCGACGCCTCGGCCGAGAGCTGCGCCCGTTTCTTCAAGGCGATGGGCGAGGAGGTCAAGCAGGTGGTCGCCTCGCTCGGCTACGACCGCGCCCAGGACCTGGTCGGGCGCTACGACCTGCTCGAGCAGGTCTCCCACGCCGACAGCCTCGACCTGACGCCGCTGATCACCCCCCTCGAGGAGTTTCTCGACCTCGAGCCGATCGACCTGCCCGTCCCCGACGAGGCCGGCGAGACCCGCGCCGAGGCCGGCATGGTCGTCGCCCGCCCGATCCGGATGGAGGAAAAGCAGGCCTCGACCCAGCTCGCCGCGCTCGCCGGGGACATCTGCGCGGGGCGCACGATCCACAACGAGTTCCCGCGGCCGACCGACGCCAACGACCGCGTGCTCGGCACCGAGCTCGCCGGCGCGATCGCCCGCTCCCGCATCTTCGAGGACGGGCCCGAGCCCAGCGACGAGATCCTGGCCAGCCTCGAGTTCGACGACGGCTCGGTCGCCGGCCAGGGCTTCGGCGCCTTCAACGCCTACGGGGTCTCGATCCGGGTCGAGGGCGGCGCCCAGGACGGCGTCGGCAAGGGGATGCTCGGCGGCGTCGTCTCGGTGATGAAGGGCAAGGGCGCCAAGGGCCGGCGCCTCAACGGCTCGGTCGGCAAGTCGTTCGCCTACGGCGCCCAGCGCGGGCGCCTCTTCGTCCAGGGCTCGGCCGACTCGCGCTTCTGCATCCGCCTCTCCGGCGCCGACATCGTTCTCGCCGGCGAGCCCGAGCAGGACATCGACGACAGCCGCGGCTGCGTCGTCGACCGCGCCAACGCCAAGGGCTTCGCCTTCGAGTACATGACCTCGGGCCGCGCCGTCGTGCTCGGCGACCTCGGGCCCTGGGCCTGCGCCGGGATGACCGGCGGCCGCGTCTACGTCCGTCACAACGCCTTCGGCATCGATACCGACGCGATCCAGCGCCGGCTCGGCGAGGGCGCCAAGGTCGAGCTCAAGGCGCTCGACGCCGAGGGCCTGCTCGACGTCGACGACCTCCTGACCGAATTCGCCGAGGAGCTGAAGGCGACCGATCAGGGCGAGGAGGCGGTGCGGATCCTGGAGCTGGCGGCGAACGCTCCGGAGAACTTCCTGATGGTCGTGCCGCACAAGGTCCAGGCGGACCCGAGCATCTCGACCGAGTAGCGCTCCCTAGCGCTGGCGGCCGCGGCCGAAGGGCAGCGGGCCGAGCCGGCCTTCCGGCGTCGGCGGCTGGTGCGGTGGGACCGGCGGGTTCGGAGGCGGCGGCGGGGGCGGCAGGGGCTGGGGTGGCTGCATCGCGTTCGGCGGAGGCGTGAGCCCCGGCGCGATCTGTGCCGGGGCCGGCGGCGAAGGCTCGGCGAGGCGGTCGGCGATCGAGCGGATGTCGAGGAGGAGGCTGTCAAGCATCTCCTCGGTGCTGTTGTGGATGCGCGTCTCGGCCGCTTCCTGGTCGATTTCGACCTGGTCGATGCGCAGCTCGAGTTCCTGCACCGACCGCTCGAGCCGCTTCTCCGACTTGCGGACCTTGCGTTTGACGTAGTCGCGGGTCTCGAGCCGCAGGCGCTCGAGCTCGATGCGCAGCTCGTCGTTGCGGATGCCGCGGCCGTTCTCCTGCTCGTCGAGCATGTCCTCGACGCCGTTCCTGACCCGCTCTATCTCGTGGTGCAGCCGCTCACGGGCGAGCTGCGCCGCCTCGGTCAGCTCCGGAGTCCCCGGCGGAGCGGCGGGTTCGACCGGTTCGGGCGCGGCACTCATCGATGCCAATGCTAGGGGTCGGAGGGGCGGAAACCGCGCGCCGCTCAGGCTTCCAGCGCAAAGAGCCGGTAGCGGCCGATCGTCAGCTCGTCGCCGTCGCAGAGCCGGCCCCAGTCGACCAGCTCGCCGTTGAGCAGCACCCCGTTGAGGCTTCGATCGTCCAGCACCCGCAGCGCCTTCGGGGTTTCGGAGACGATCAGCGCGTGGCGCCTGGAGACGCTCGGGTCGTCGAGGCGGATGTCGGCGGCGACGCTGCGGCCGATCCGGGTCCAGCCCTGGGTGATCTCGAACAGCCGGATCTCATCCCCGTCGAGGTGGGCGAGGAAGCGGCCGGCGCCGGGGAGCATGGACCGCGCCTCGTGCAGCCAGGCGGGGTGGCGCCCCTCCTTGGGGATCGCGAACTCGGTCGTCGGCGCCCCGCCGTGGTCCTGCATCGGTTCGAAGATCGAGTCGCGGCCGTAGGTGGAGCTGCCGCAGCGGCTGCACTCGGGCAGCGGGTCGTCCTCGCGAAGGGAGAGCTGAGAGCCGCATTGCAGGCAGAAGAACGTCCCGGAGCCGGGCATCTCTCCCGACTCGAAGTTCTCGGTGACACTGGTAAAGATCGTCGCTCCTTCCCGAGCTTCTTGTGCTGATCGTAGCGTGGCCCGGGAGACCGCGCAGGGGATCCTGTCCAGATTTTGCCGCTCTTTGGACACTCTTCCCGGAGGGCGGGGGAATAGACTTTCGCCGCCGATGGGCCCGATCACCGCCGAGATCGATATCGACGTCCCCAGGGAGAGGGCGTTCGAGGAGATCGCCGACCTCGCCCGCCGCCCGGCCTTCACCGACCACTTCCTCTCCGGATACCGCCTGACCCGGATCCAGCCCACCGGCGTCGGCGCCGGGGCGCGCTTCCGGGTCGGCCCGCGGCTGCGCTCGATCTGGATGGACAGCGCGATCGAGGAGCTCGACCCTCCCCACCGGGTCGTCGAGCACGGCCTCGGCGGCCGCGCCAACCGGATCCCGAACCGGACGGTCTGGGAGCTGCTCGAGGGGCCCGGAGGCCTGACCAGGGTCCGGGTCTCCCACTGGACCGAGCCCACCAGGCACGTCGACCGCTCCCTCGAGGGGCTCTCCAGGACCGCGGCCTCGCAGGAGCGGGGCTGGCGGGAGGCGCTGCGGCGCCTGCGCGACCGCCTCGAGTCCGATGCCGCGCCGGCCGGCCGGCCCCTGGCCCTGGCGGGCGGCAACCGCCACGCGACGGGCATCCCGTAATAAATAGACTTCCGCCCGCATGAGCGCCCCCCTTCGCAGAACGACCCGACCGCTGCTCGCAGCGCTCGCCCTCGCCGCCCTCGCCTTCGCGATCTCGGCCTGCGGCTACGAGAGCCATGAGAAAGAGGTCGTCGAGGGTGAGCCGGTGAAGCTCGGCGAGGTCTCCTACAACGTGGTCTTCTCCCGCTTCCTCAACCCCGCCGACAACGAGGACTCCTCGCTGCTCGTCGGCCAGCCGCCGCCGCCGACCGAAGCCACCTACTTCGGCGTCTTCTTCGAACTCCAAAACGAGTCCGAGGAGGCGCACCCGCTGCCGGAGTCCTTCACGATCGAAGACGCCGCCCACAACCACTACGAGTCGATCCCGAGCGAAAGCCTCTACGCGTTCCCGCTCGGGGGCGAAATCGAAGCGCAGGAACAGGTGCCGGTCCTCGACACGACGCCGCAGCAGGGCCCGATCGAGGGCTCGCTGGTGCTCTTCCTGATTCCCGATTCGGCCTCCGCCGACCTGCCTCTGACCCTCGAGATCGAGAACCTCGAGGACCACGAGGAGCCCGGCGAGGTCGACCTCGACTTCTAGAGCCCGGCGGAGAGCACCTGCGAGGCGGCCGGCGCCGCGACCTCGCCGCCTGACGCACCGGCGTCGATCAGCATCACGGAGACCGCCAGCTGCGGCTTGTCGGAGGGAGCGAACGCCGCGAACCAGGCGTCTTTGATCTGGATCGGGTTCTCCTCGTCCTCCTGCCCCGGGGCGGGCCCGAGCTCCGCGGTCCCGGTCTTGCCGGCGACCTGGGCCTCGGGGATCGCGCCCGCGAAGCCGGTTCCTTCGGTCACCACGCCGACCATCAGTTCGGTCAGCTGGTCGGCGCGCTTCTTCGACATCACCCGCACCGACTCGGGCTTGGGCCGGAGTTTTTTGTTGGCGACGATCGAGGTCGGCTCGCGGACGCCCCCGTTGGCGATCGTCTGGGCGACGCTCGCCATCTGCAGCGGCGTCGCCAGGACCTCGCCCTGGCCGATCGCGCTGACCCCGAGGTCGAGGTCGTCGCCGATCTCGCTGGGGATGCTGGACTGGGGCGGGTCGACGGCCTCGACGAACCGCGGCGCATAGAGGGTGGGCGGCGAGTTGAAGCCGAAGCGCTTCGCAGTTTCGACCATCGCCTCGTTGCCGATCTCCGGTCCGAGCGGCGCGAAGTCCGCGTTGCAGGAGTGGGCGAACGCTTCCCGGAAGGTGCCGCCGCAGTACTCGCCGTTGGCGTTTTCGATGAAGCGGCCGCCGACGTTGACGCCGTTGGTGATCTCGAAGTAGTCGTCCATCGAGACGACCCCCTTCTGCAGGGCGGCGACGGTGGTGATCATCTTGAAGGTCGATCCGGGGGGCTGGGGGGCGGAGAAGGCCTGGCCCGCGAGCGCGCGGACGTCGCCGCTGCGGGTGTCGAGGACGGCGATGCCGCCGGAGCGCCCCGCGAGGGCGGAGACGGCTTCGGTCTGCAGGCCGGTATCGATCGTCGTCTTCACCGGCGCGCCGGGCCTGGGATCGGCTTCGGCCAGGGGTCGCTCGGCCCCGTCCGCGTCGGCGACGGCGAGCAGCGTCCCGCCCGGCCTGCCCGCCAGGCGCGCGTTGAAGGCCTGCTCGAGGCCGCTCACCCCGACCGGCGTTTCCGCCGAGAAGCCCTGGCTGAGGAGTGTCGGGAGGTCTTCTTCGTCGGGGCTGCCGATTTCGCCGGTGATGTCGATTGCGGCGCTGCCCAGAGGGTGTTCGCGCGCCTCCGCTTCGCCCTCGGCCAGGGCCGTGCCGTCGGCGGCGAGGATCGGCGCCCGCGGCGCCAGCTCGACCCGGCTCTCGAGGTGCTCGCCCTCGCGCAGGCCGGGGAAGACGAGGCTCGGGCCCCAGGCGATGCCGCCGTCCTCGTAGGGCAGGTCCACGCGACCGACGACCGGGCCGAAGGCCGCGGTCTCGGCGACGACGTCGACCGGGACGGTGGTGACCCCGCCGGCCAGGTCGGGGTCGCCGGCCGAGTCGGGGTCGAGCGAGCGCTGGCTCGCCACCAGCCCCGCGTCGCGGTAGGCGAGGACGAAGTCGTTGATCGTGATCGCGCTCTGCGATTCCGCGTTCAGCTCGGCGTACATCGCCGCGTAGTCCTCCGCGGCCCAGGCCTGCGCGAAGCGGTCCGCCGCTTCCTTCTCCGGCGATCCGGGGGCGCCGGCGGAGGCGCCGAACGCGAAGGCGACTATTGCGACCAGCGCGAGGGGGAGCGTGCGGGTGATGAGACGGCGGCGCCGCTCCACCTCAGGCGGAAGGCTATTCACTGATTTAAATGTAGTGGTCCCGCCTGCTCATGCGGGGCAAGGTCATGCGGTGCAAGGACCCGTGTCCACCTCGTCCCCCGCCTCGCGCAGGGCGGCCTCGACGACGTCGTTCGGGATAGCGAAGCCCCCCGGAGGGCCGAAGGTGGTCGTCGCGAAGACGGTGCCGAGGACGCGGCCGTCGAGATCGACCAGCGGCCCGCCGGAATTGCCGCTGCGGACCGCGCCGCGCAGCGAGGAGATCGGGCGCGGCAGCGGCCCGCGGCCGTAGGAGTCCTCGCTGATCACCTCGCGGGTTTCGCCGAAGCGTGCGGGGGAGACCGCGAACGGGCCGTTGTCCGGATAGCCGAGGATGCCGCCGGCCTGGCCGCGGCTCACGTCGGAGGCGAGCGGCAGGGCCGGGATCCGCGCGTCGATCCGCAGAACGGCGAGGTCGTTGCGCGGGTCGTAGTGGACGGGCGTCGCGCTGAGCGAGGTGCCGTTCCGGGTCGAGACCGAGGTGTCGTCCTCGCCGGCGACGACGTGGGCGTTGGTCACGACCAGGCCCGGCGCCGCGACCCAGCCGGAGCCCTCGACGGCGAGCCCGCACGCGGTGCCGAGCACGCGGACCACCGAGTCGCCGGCCGCGAAGACCTCGGGGTCGCTCGCCGCCCGCGGGTCGGGAAGGGCGACCGGGGTGGAGGGGCCGACGATCGAGGGAGCCGGGTCGACACGGTCGAGGGCGCTCAGCACCGGCCCCGAGGGGGGCAGCAGCTCGTTGAGGCTGCGCAGTATCAGCGAGCGCTGGACGTCGCCACGCAGCTTCTCGGCCCCCGGTGCGTGCAGGGCCACCGCGCCGACGATCCAGGCGACGCCGAGCGCGAGGCAGGCGACCAGGGCCGCGCCCCCGGCCCCGTCGGCCAGATGCAGCCGCCGCCCGCGGACCAGTCGTTCCCGCAGTCCCAGCGCCATGCTCTCGAGCGTCACCGCGACCAGCGCGCCGACGATCAGCGCTCCGAGCGCCCCGAGCAGCGGCGCGTAGGGGGACTCGGAGCCCTCGCGCAGCACCAGCGGCGCCAGCCGGCTGCCGAGGAACGCGCCCGTCGCAAACCCGAACAGCGTCAGCACCCCGACGATCAGCCCCTGGCGATATCCCCAGATCCCGAGCGCGACGGTGAAGGCGAGGATGCCCCAGTCGAGAAACGTCACCCCTGCATTGAATCAGCGGCCCTCGAGCTCCTCGGCTCGTGCGACACCGGAGTCGGTGAACGCCCAGAGGACCCAGCCTGAATCCTCACCCCACGGCTCCTCACTGGCGTATCCCGCCTCGACCAGGATGGGGACCAGTGCGTTCAACTCGTCCTCGACGGCGTCGGTGATGTCCTCGCTCGCGAGCTCCCATGCCCGGCAGAGAGCCTTGTCGGCTGCATTCATGGAACGAGATTAGGGGTCGCCCCACCACCTGGAAAGCCCGTCACTTACGCTCGGTAAGCTCCACAGACGTGGAGGCCGTATCCACGACCCGACAGTCCGAGAGTCCCCAGTCACAGGGAGTCTGCCCCGATTTCCATGCCGCGATCGAGTTGATCGGCAAGCGCTGGACGGGCGCGATCGTCTCCGCTCTGAGCGAGGGGCCGCTGCGCTTCGCCGAGTTGGGCAGGGCGGTGCCGGGGCTCTCCGACCGGCTGCTCTCCCGCCGGTTGCGTGAACTCGAGGTCGCCGGGGTGGTCGAGCGGGTGGTCGAGCCGGGGTCTCCGGTGCGGGTCAGCTACTCGCTGACCGAGAAGGGCGCCGACCTGGGGCCGACGATGTCCGAGCTCCGCGCGTGGGCGCATCGTTGGAAACGCACCGCGTAGCCCCTCCCGCCGGCTCCGAGCTTCCGGGCCCCTTCGCGGTCGGCCGCTACGCCAAGAGGCTGCAGGAGTGGATGCGCCAGCGCGCCAAGGTGCAGCTCGTCGGCGAGGTCACCGGGGTCAGTCGCAGCAAGGTCCAGGCCTACTTCGAGCTGCGCGACGCCGAGGGGGCCGTGCCCTGCGTGATCTGGCTCAACGACCTCGAGCGGGCGGGCCTGCCCGAGGGCGGCCTGCGCGACGGCGCCGAAGTGGTGATCTGCGGCGGGCCCGACTACTACCCGGGCGGCGGCCAGGCCTCGCCCAGCTTCGGGTTCCGCGCAACGCAGGTGCGGCTCGCCGGCGAGGGCGACCTCCTCGCCCGGCTCGAGGCGCTCCGCAAGCAGCTCCGCGCCGAGGGCCTATTCGAGCTCCAGAAGCAGCTTCCGCGGCCGGCGCTGCCGAAGACGATCGGGGTCGTCACCGCCGAGGGGGGCGCCGCCCGCCGCGACCTGCTCGCCGGTCTCGAGCGGCGCGGCTGGGCGGGGACGATCATCTGGGGATTCGCGCCGGTGCAGGACCGCCGCGCCGCGCCCGCGATCGCCGCCGCGATCCAGGAACTGGCGGCCAGGCCGGAGGTCGAGGTGATCCTCGCCACCCGCGGCGGCGGCAGCCTCGCCGACCTCTGGGCCTTCTGCGACGAGACCCTCTGCCGCACGGTCGCGATGCTGCGCGTGCCGGTCATCAGCGCGGTCGGGCACGAGCGCGACTCGACCCTGATTGACGACGTCGCCGCGGTGGCCTGCTCGACCCCGACTCACGCGCCCGAGGCGGTCGTCCCGCTCGACTGCGGGGCGGCGAGGGGGGAGCTCGAGCGCTGCACCGGCGCCCTGCGGCGGGCTGCTGACCGCGCCGTCGGGGTCCGCACCCGCCACCTCGTCGCCCTCGCCCGCGGGCCGGCGCGGGCGCTGCGGCGCGAGCGGCTCGCCCTCAACCAGAAGACGAGGGAGATGCGGGCCTCCTCGGAGCGCGGCGTCGAGGAGCGGCTCAAGCAGCAGCGCACCTTCGCCCTCGTCATCGAGCGCGCTGCGCGCCGCGCCGCCGGCCCCGAGATGAAGGACCGCCATGGCGCCCTGCGACGCGCCCTGGTCGCCCTCCGCGCCCACGACCCGGAGCGCACGCTCGAGCGCGGCTACGCCCTCGCGGAGACCGCCGCCGGCGAGCCGCTGACCAGCGCCGACGCGGCACGCGCCGAGGAGCGGATTAACCTGCGCTTCTCCGACGGCGGGCTCACGGTGCGCCCGGCGGCGGAGGATGAGGACGATGAGCGAGAAGCCTGACTCATACGAGACGGCCGTCGAACGGCTCGAGGAGATCATCGACCGGCTCGACTCCGGCCAGGCCGGCCTGCGCGAGACGCTGGACCTCTGCAAGGAGGGCCGCGAGCTCGTCACCTACTGCGCGGGTGAGCTCGACGCCGTCGGCGAGGGGCTCAAAGAGCTCAAGCTCGACGAGCTCGCCGAGCGCCTCGACGCCTCGGCCGCGACCTGATCACTCGTCGCGGACGCGGGCGATCGCGGCCTCGAGCGTGCGCCTGCCCGAGGCGATCTCCTCCGGCCCCCATCTGAGCAGGACCGGCTCCTCGGGCCGCTCGAGGAAGACGTAGGCGAGCTCGACCTCCTCGACGTCGCGGGCCTCGGCGACGGCGAGCGCGTAGATCGCCTGCTGGATCTCGTAGCGGCCGGCGAGCCCGGCGGGGTCGGCGCCGTCGACGCGGTCTGTCTTGTAGTCGACGATCAGCGGCGGCGCCCCCTCGGCCTCGACCAGGAGGTCGATCGAGCCGCGCAGGACCTCGCCGGCGACCTCGACGAGTATCGGCACCTCGGCCCTGCTGCTGCGGTCGCGCACCCGCTCCTCGAAGAAGCCGGAGCCGAGCCAGGCGCGCAACGGCCCGAGCACCTGCTCCGCCGGCAGCTGCGACTCGGCGCCTACCTCGGCGGAGGCCGAGACGCGGCCGACCAGCTCCGAGGGCGGCTCGCGCCACCCGTTGGACTGGCTCCACTCGAGCAGGGAATGCACTGCGATGCCCCTGGCCGTCGCCTCCTCGCCTCCCGGCGCGCCCTCGCCGACCTCCTCGCGCAGCGCCACGTCGCTGTCGACCGGGGCGCTCTCCCCGCCGTGGGCAGAGATCGCCGTGTAGGAGAGCGGCCGGCCGGGCGCCTTCGCCGCGCGCCGCCCCACCAGCGGCGCCGGCCCGCCGCCGGGGTCGGGCGCGGGGTCCGCCTCGCGGTGCACGGCGGTCAGCTCCCGCACCCGCTCGGGCGAGGGGCGGCTGACCCTGACAGCGATCTGCGAGGGCCCGAGCTCCAGGTCCAGCCCCGGCCGGGGCTCGGGCGGTGGGATCTCGATCGTCGAGTCGTTCTCGCGGTCGATCTCGAAGGCGGCGGCGATCCGCTCGACGACGGCCATTCCCGGGGTCGCCTGCGAGCTCGGCGACGGGTTGACGACGCCGCTCAGGAGCAGCCGTTCGCGGGCGCGGGTCGCGCCGACGTGGAAGAGCCGCAGCTCCTCCTCCGCTTCGCGCCGCTGCGCCTCCTCGCAGAGCTCGCGCTGCGCGTAGAGGTTGACCCCGCGGGCGCCGAGCCGGCGCAGCTGCATCCCCACCCGCGGCTGCTCGAGCTCCCGGCCCAGGGTCAGCAGGGGGGTTCCGGAGAAGGGCAGCAGGCCGCGCGAGAGGTGCGGGATCGCGACGATGTCGAACTCGAGGCCCTTGGCGCTGTGGATGGTCATGATCCGGACCCCGTCGTGGCCCTCGACCGCGGTCGCCGCCTGCGCGTCGGCGTCGGCGTCGGCGCGGGCGGCGAGGAAGTCGAGCAGGCCGCGCAGGTCGCGCCCCTCGGCGGCCTCGAAGTCGGCGGCGAGGCGGGTCAGCTTGCGGACGTTGGCGAAGCGGGCCTCGCCGGCGGGGCGCATCAGGACCGCGAGGTCGTAGCCGGTCTCGGTGACGGCGGCGTCGATCAGGCCAGGGAGGGAGAGCGAGGGCGCGCGCCGGCGCAGCCCCTGCAGGGTCTCGGTGAAGCCGCGCAGCAGCTCCATCTCGGCCGCGGGGATCTCCGCCAGCCGCTCGCGGTCGGTCTCCTCGTCCTCGCCGAGCCCGGCCGCGACCTCGACCGCCGGCCAGACGTGGCGCCTCCTGCCGGCGGCGGCGCGCAGCAGCCAGAGCGTGTCGGGGGCGACTCCGCAGGCCGGAGAGGCGAGCGACCCGAACAGGGCCTGGTCGTCGAGCGGGTTGGCGATCGTCGCCAGCAGGGTGCAGACGTCGGCGACCTGCTGCTGGGACCAGTAGCCGCGGCCGCCGACGACGTAGGGGCGCAGCCCGGCCCGCTCCAGCGAGTCCTCGTGGGCGTCGAGGCGGGTGAAGGAGCGCAGCAGGACGACCATCGCGCCGCGGTCCACGCCCTGGTCGGCGAGCTCGCGCAGGCGCGCGGCCAGGAAGCGCGCCTCCGCAAGCTGGTTCGGAGGGGTGCGCGCGTCGGTCGCGGGCTCGAGCCGGATCTCGTCCTCGTCCCAGTCCTCGCGGGTGGTGAGCAGCATCTCGACCGCCGGCCCCTCGCCCAGGGGCTCGGGGCTCTGCGGAGGGGCGCCGACCCGCAGGGGCCGGAAGTCGTCGCCGAGCAGCTTCTCGCCGAGCGCGTTGACGGCGCCGATCACCTCCGGCCGCGAGCGGAAGTTGCCGCTCAGCGGGAGGACCGCGCCGTCGGGGCTCGCCTCGATCGCGCGGCGCCGCTCGCGGAAGACGTCGAGGTCGGCATGGCGGAAGCCGTAGATCGACTGCAGCTCGTCGCCGACGACCATGAGCTGGGTGGCGGGCCCGCGCAGCGCTTCGATCAGCCGCAGCTGGAGGCGGTTGGTGTCCTGGAACTCGTCGACGAGCAGATGGCTGAACCTCGTCCGGTGGGCGGCTCCCGCTTCGGTCCGCTCGAGCAGCCGCGCCGCGAGGATCTGGAGGTCCTCGAAGTCGATCCCCGCGCGCCGTTCCTTGACCGCGGCGAAGCGCGCCGAGAAGAGCGTCAGGAGCTCGCCGAGGTGGCGGTAGGCGCGTCCCCCGTCGCCCGCCTCGGCGACGGCGGAGAGCGCCGCCTCGATCGCGTCTTTGTATGCGGCGAGCGGCTTGGCCTTGCGCTCGGTCCGCAGCGAGGCGATCTCGTCGAGCGTGGGTGTGCCTTCGGCGCCCTCGAGGAGCGCCAGGGCCCGCTCGACCAGCTCGTGGTTGGCGCTGCCGGGCTTGAGCTCGCCGGCCGCCTCGGCGGCCGCGGCCGCGGCCCGCCGCAGGGCCCCGGGGACGTCCGGGTCGGGAGGCTCGGGCAGCGCCGGCTCGGCGGCGCCGCGGCTGCGCAGCTCCGCGTGCGCGCCGATCACCATCCCCCGCAGCCCGCCGATGTCGAAGGCGGCGACGGTGTCCGTCCGCTCGTCGCCCCCTTCCGCCAGGAAGGCCTCGAGCGCCTCGTCGAACGCCTCGCGCGCCGCCCTCTCGGCCTCCGGCGCGTCGATCACGCGGAAGCGGGGGTCGATCCCGATCGCGACCGGGTGGGCCGCGAGCAGCCGGTTGCAGAAGCCGTGGATCGTCGTCACCCAGGCGGCGCCGAGGCCGGGAAGCAGCTCGCGGGCCCGCTCGGATCCCCGCTCGGCGCGCAGCTCGACCTCGGTGCGGATCCGCTGCCGCAGCTCCGCGGCGGCCTTGTCGGTGAAGGTGAAGGCGAGCACCGCATCGGGGGAGACGCCCTCGTCGCAGACCAGGCGGCAGTAGCGGTCGACCATGACGCCGGTCTTGCCGGTGCCGGCGCCCGCCTCGACGATCAGCTCCGACCCCGCCGCCTCGATCGCGCGCCGCTGCTCCTCCGTCGGTGCCCGCTCGCTCACCGGTCGTCCTCGTCGTCCTCGTCGTCGCTCGCCTCGACCGGAGCCCGGTCGCGGCGGCAGATCGGGGCGAAGTCGCAGAACCGCGGGCAGACTCCGTGGCCGCGCAGGCCGGGGCCCGGCCCGGGGTCGCGGTCGATCCGCCCCTCGCGCATCCGCGCGACGATCGCGCCCGCCCGGCGGCGGGCGTCGGCGAGCAGCTTGTCGAACTCGCCACGGTCGACGGCGTCGGTGCGGGAGATCCCGTAGGAGGCGACCAGCTCGGCCGCCTCCTCCTTGAGGACGGCGCCGCGGGGGCGCCGCGCCGAGGTCCCGCGCAGGGGGTGGTAGATGCCGCCGACGGCCTCCGCCTCCCAGAGCTCGGCGACGGCGATCAGGTAGAGCTGGAGCTGGAGCTTCGCTTCCTCCTCGAGCTTTTCGCGCGAGGAGACCTTGCTGGAGAGCTTGTAGTCGAGGACGAGCGCGCGGCCGTCCGGCGCCCGGTCGACCCGGTCGATCGCGCCGTGCAGGCGCCAGCCGTCGATCTCGAGCGCCGGCCGCTCGGTCTCCTCGGCTTCGGAGAATCCCGCCTCGAGCAGCCAGGGCTCGAAGCCGGCGGCGTCGCGTCGCGCCTCCTCGGCGAGGAAGCGCGCGAGCAGGCCCTCGATGCGGCGCAGCATCGCCCGCTCGGCCGGGTGCTCGCCGATCTCCCAGGCCGCGGCCGTCTCCGCGACCAGCTCGCGGCCGCGCCCGACCCAGGCGGCGAGCGAGCCGGGTCGGGGGAGGGGGTCGCCGCCGGGCCGCTCCCCGTAGAGCGAGAAGAGGACCTCGTGGACGACCCCGCCCTGTAGCAGCGGGTCGGGGGGCGGGTCGAGCAGCTGCGGGCCGAGCTCGTGGGAGACGAACCAGCGGTAGGAGCAGACGTCGAAACCCTCGAGGGTCGTGCCGCCGTAGGCGGCCACCTCGCCGAGGGCCCCGATCACGGCCGGGTTGGAGAGCGGCCCGGGGGCGCGGCTGGCGGCCTCGGCGCGCTGCGCCGCGGCCAGGCGCGACTCGACGCGCTCGGCGACCTCGTTCTCGACGCCCGCCAGGCCGAGCAGGGCCGCGTTCTCGGAGCTCGTGCCCCGGGCCGCGATCGCGCGCGCGAGCTCGGTCTCCGAGGGCGCGTCGGCGATCCGGTGGACGACCCGGGCGAGGTCGCGACCGCGGATCGCGGCCTCGACGGGGTCGGGGCCCTCGTCCTCCGCCCGCGGCTCGAGCAGCCTGCGCACGTCGTCGAGGAACGGGGACGGCGACTCGGCCACCCCGTTCTCGTCGCTGTCCCGGTGCGAGAGGAAGAGCGTCCTGCGCGGCAGCGCCAGGCAGGCGTGGAAGAGGTAGCGCTCCTCGGCCTCGGTGTCGCGGCGCGGCCGCAGGCCCAGGGACGTTCGCTGCGCTTCGGAGAGGAAGGGGTCGGCGCCCACCGCCCCGCTGCGCGGGAACTCGCCGTCCTGGAGGGAGGCGACGAAGACGTGGTCGAAGCGCGCCGCCCGCACGCTCTCCGGGTCGGTGATCCTGACGCGCGCGCCGACCGGGCCGTGCCAGACGCGCACGTGGATCGCGGCGAGCGCCCGGGCGAGCGCGTCGGGGCGGGGCGCCAGGCCGTCGAGCTCGGCGCGCTCGGCCATCGCGGTGGAGATCGCCCCCGCGGCCCTCGCCTCCAGCTCGGAGTCCGTCCGCGCCCCCGTCGCGGCCGCCATCTCGCCGATCGCGGCGGCGAGCGCCTCGGGGCGCGCGGCGGCCTCGCGCACCCGGGCCACGTCCTCGGGGGGCTCGCCGAACTGCTCCTCCCAGAGGGCGAGCGCTGCGGCGGCGGTCACGGTGCGGGTGCGGCGGACCCGGCGCTCGAACCAGTCGACGCGCCCCGGGGAGGCGCCGGAGGGGCCGCGCAGGTAACGCAGCAGGTCGGCCGCCCTGCCGGTGCCGAGCACGGCCTCGAGCAGCGCCACCAGCGAGCCGCCGACGGCGGTCGTCCCCGCCGAGACCTCGGCCTCGAGCGCGACCGGGACGCCGTAGGAGTCGAGCACGGACCCGAGCAGCGGGCCGCGGCGGCCGGGGTCGCGGACGACGATCGCGATCTCCTCCGCGCTGACGCCGTCGGCGAGCAGTCGCGCCACCTCCGCCGCGATCGCCTCGGCCTCACCCCGCTCCCCGGCCGAGCGCATCAGTACGAGGCTCCGGTCGAGCGGCATCCGCTCCGGATCGGCGGCTCCGAAGCCGCGCTCGAGGTGGAAGAGGAGCGGCGCGTCGGGCGTGTTGGCGGAGTCCGCGTCGAGCTCCTCAGTCGCATCGACGCCGATCTCATCGAGGCTCGCGAGCAGCGGGGCGGTCCGGTTTTCGAGAACCCCGTTGCCCCTCTCATAGGGCAGGGCGATGGTGACCTCGGCGACCGCGGCGAGGACGCGGACCAGGTCGAGCTGGTTGCGGGTCAGGTCGTCGAAGCCGTAGATGAAGACCGGCCGCTGCCACCAGCCGGCACCCTCGGCGCCGAGCAGGGCAATCGCCTCGCGGGCGACGCCGTGCCTGTCGGTGAGGCCGAGGCCGTCGCGGACGGCGGCGTATCCGGCGAACAGGGCCGAGACGTCGCCGAGGTAGGCCGAGCCCTCCAGGGTCTCCGCCTGCGCCTCGACGCCGGCGGGTTCGAGGCCGGCGCTCTGGAGCTCCTCGAGCAGGCGCTCGAGCGCGACCGGGAAGCCGGGCTGTCCGGCGGAGCCGCGCAGCGGCCGCAGGCCCGGTCGCCGCTCGGCGATCGCCGCCGCCACCGCGCCGAGGCGCTGGGCCGGCGTCAGGCCGGACCCGGGCGGCGCGCCGCCGGCCGTCGCCACCATCGCGAAGAGCCCGTCGAACTTCGTCACCTCTGCGCCGATCACCGCCCCGCCGGCGCAGAGCTCGCCCTGGAAGCGATCGACGTCGTCGACGGTCGGGACGACCAGGACCGGGTCGCGATCGAGCACGGCGACGAGGCCGCTGCGGACCAGGCCCGCGCGGCCCGAGTTGGGGGGGCCGTGGATCAGCTTCAGCGACATAGAGGCGAGCTGTCCAGCATAGGTCTGCCCGCGGCGCGTGGAATCCCGCAAAGGGGGTGGAACCGCCCCCCGATTTGCCGTCTTCCCCTCTCTCTAAATTGATCGCAGATGGCCCTCTGCTTCGTAGACCCAGCCGACGCGATCCGCGCGATCTCCGATTCGATCGGCCGCGAGGCCCGTCGCCAGCTGCTCGGCGAGGCGGTGCGCGCCTGGGTGGACGAGATCCCGGACTCGGAGCTCGAAGTCCACTACGCGAAGGCGCTCTCCGAGCTCGACGAGCACGACCTCTCGATGCTCGCCGCCTGGCACGGCTCGCTCGAGGTCGGCCAGCCGGTTCCCAACCGAGATTTCCTGATGGGCGCCTTCCCCTCGCTCGGGGAGAACCGTCGCGAGGCGCTCAAGCTCGCCGCCGGCTTCCGCGGCGAGGAGGCGGTCGACGCCGGCGTCACCGAGGAGGACGCGCTCGAGCTCGTCCTCAGCCTGCTCTCCCCGCCGCGCCTGATGGAGCTCGCCGTCGAGGCGGTCGAGCTCTACGTCTGGGACCGCGCCGGCTCAGACAACTAGAGCGGCGCGGATCTCGGCGATCGCCTGCTCGTTGTCCCGGAAGTGGACGGCGCTCATGCCCGCTCGGCGCGCGCCTTCGCAGTTGACCTCGACGTCGTCGACGAAGAGGCAGGACTCGGCGGGCAGCCCGACCCGCTCCAGGGTCAGCCCGTAGATCTTCGATTCCGGCTTGCGGCAGCCGACGAAGCCCGAGTCCACCACGGTCTCGAAGATCTCGTCCACCGGCAGCATCGGGCGCCAGAGCGGCTCCCACTCCTGCACGTTGTTGGTCAGCATCGCCATCCGGTAGCCGGCCTCCTTCAGCTCCCGCATCAGGTCGATCATCTCCGGGTTCGGGTGCAGCGCCTCGAAGTAGATCTCTTTGAAGCGGTGCATCTCCGGCGGGTGGCCGAGCAGCGGCTCGAGGTGCTCGGTGAGCTTCTCCAAGAAGACGGTCTCGGATATTTCGCCCCGCTCCATCTCGAACAGCGGGTTCTCGCCGTTGGCCTCGGCGGCCGCCTGCATCGCCTTGCCGAGGGTCTCGTTTGCGATCCCGGTCTGGTCCTGGAAGGCCATGAAGGACTGGACCAGGGGAGAGGTGAGCACCCCGCCGAAGTCGGAGACGACGCACTGGATCCCGGCCGCGTTCTCACTCATTGGCGGCGTTGCGGACGATCTCGTAGTGGCCGAGGCCCTCGCGGCCCTCGACGGACCAGCGGAAGAAGGCGACGTCGGAGCTGAGCCCCGGGCGCCGCACCGCGGCGGCGCTGATCAGGCTGCCGGCACCGCGCATCGCGGCACCTTCGTCGCCGAGCCAGAGCTCGAGCGTCGCCCGGCGCTGGACCCCGTCGGGGCCGTACTCGGTGGAGAGCAGCGTCTCGGCGACCTCGACCGGCGCCCCGTCGGGGTCGCAGAGGATCGCCGCGGTCTCCTCGGAGCCGTGGTCGTCCGCACCGATGGGCCGAACCGCGGTCAGCGCAAGCAGGCCGCCGTCGGCGAAGACGATGCCGATCGATCGGCGCAGCGCTGCGGGCTCCTCGGACACGGGCCGCGACTATATTTGGCCCGCAGACCCCCTCGTCCGTTCCCAGGCCCATTGACCCAAGCGACGATCCGCAGCGCCCACCCCCAGAAGGACGCGGAGGCGTGCGCCGCGATCTACGCGCCCAGCGTGGAGGGGTCGCCGACGTCGTTCGAGGAGCGCCCGCCAGACGCCGACGAGATCAGCGCCAGGATCGAGCGCATCTCCGCGACCCACCCATGGCTCGTCGCCGAACGCGAGGGTGAGATCCTCGGCTACGCATACGCGTGCGAGCACCGCTCGCGACCTGCCTACCGGTGGTCGGTCGAAGTCTCCGTCTACGTCTCGGCCGACCACCACGGCAAAGGTCATGGGCGCCGCCTCTACGAGTCGCTCTTCGACGACCTCCGCGAGCGCGGCTTCCGGATGGCCTACGCCGGCATCACCCTTCCCAATGAGGCGAGTGTCGCCCTCCACGAGAAGCTCGGCTTCGAGCCGATTGGCGTCTACCGCCGGATCGGATGGAAGGCAGGCGCCTGGCGCGATGTGGGTTGGTGGCAGCTGGAGTTGAGCCCCGGCGCCGAGGACCCTCCGGCCGAGCCGGGCTGAGTCCGCCTCCGAGCCCCACTACCATTGAGCCATGCCCGACGAGCAAGCAGCGATTCCCGAGGAGCAGCCCAAACCCGCCGCCGGGGCGGATGAAGCCCTGACCGAGGAGGACGTCTACGAGGCGCTCGAGGAGGTCATCGACCCCGAGCTGGGTCTCGACTTCGTCTCCCTCGGCCTCGTCTACGACGTCGACATCGAGAAGGAGGACGTCTACGTCACCTTCACCCTGACGACCCCCGCCTGCCCGATCGGCCCCCAGGTCTCCGAGCAGATGAAGGAGTTCGTCGGCGACCTACCCGGCGTCACCGCCGTCCACCCGAAGATGATCTTCGACCCCCCCTGGTCGCCGGAGATGATGACCGACGACGCCAAGTTCGCACTTGGCTTCTGAGCAGGGTTTGCGAGGTCACTGAGGGTCACTTGGGGTCATATTTGACCCCGTTTCGGGCCCAAGGCGGGCCCACGGGCCATCGGTTGGTATCCGCGTCAGCATCGATGCGGAAGGGCGTCCAAGACGCTGCAGTGCTCCTTGTCGCGTGAAGCGCGAGCGGGCTCGTCGATGCTCACGTTTCGTTAGTCGGTGGCGTGGGTTACGGGCTCGCCTTTGAAGGCTTGATCGACAAGCTTGTCAGCGTCTCTGTTCATCTCGCGGGGAACCCAGGAAAGTCGCCACCCCTTGAAGGGTTCGAGGGCCTTCTCGACTTCTTCGTGGAGCTCGGTGGCGCGCTCGTTCTTGTTCCATCCACCCGTTATCTGGTTGACGACGTTCGCGGAGTCGCTGAACGCGGCGACATAGAGGAGTCCTTCGCCGGCGGCGAGATTGAGACCGCGAATCAGAGCGTGGTACTCGGCCTCGTGTGGACTGCCGACAGGTCCCACTTTCTCGGCCACCTCGGCCAACACCGCGCCACAGTCGGGTTCTTGGAGAATGACCCCGATGGCGCCCTCCGCCTGGCCTTGTTCGTTGGCTCTCTTCCCTCCGTCGACGAACAGCAGGTAGTAGCCCTTCTTGAGGTCATCAACCACGAGCAACTCCTAACGTCGTGGGCATCTCTAGCGCTTCTTCTTCCGCCACGTCTCTTTCAGTCCTTCCGGCTGGTGCCAGAGTGTCGCTCTCGCGCGGTGGGGACACTCTCGGCTTCGCATGGAGGCCGCGATGCCAACCTTAACTCAGGCGTTGCCGCTCACCAGGATCGGGCGGAACACCGAATGCAAGATAAGCCCTTCCATGACCCCGAACAGCCCCCTGGGGAGGCATCGTCCCATTCTGCAGAATCAGGCAAGGGCGCCGCGCTCGACCACCTTGCCGGCGGTGTCAATCTCCCACGCGTTTAGATGGCGATCAACGAGGAGGCGAGCACGCTGAGGTTCTCCATTTCCGTCGATCTGCTCAACCACCAAGCAGGGCTTCCCAGTCTCGGTCGAGCTCACTCGGCTAGGTGAGGACGTTTGAAGAGTCTCGGTCCACCGGACTCCAATGATCGGGATTCGTCGGCCTCCGTCCGGCGCGGCAAATCGCATTTCGTCAAAGCGAACTTCATGTGGGACATGCCCTTCGTCTCCGGCGCTGCTGGTGCTGTGCGCCTCGAAGAGCTCGCCAAGAGTCTCAGCTTGGGAGTTGTCCCCGAGGTAGAAATGGTCGTCGGTGCTCATGTTCCCGACCTGCCCCTCCGTGACATCTGCATCCTCTGGGACAAGGAGTTGGACAGCGCTGAAAGTCGGGACCGAGATAGACAGCTCCAATGTGTAGCCCAGCACGAAGTGCTCATCGGGTCTTACCTCCCGCAAGAGCACCATCGCGACGTCCTCGTCGACTGCCACGTCGATTGCCCCGGCGCTAAAGCCTTTGGTCGTAACGACCATGGCTGCGTCGACACCAGTTTGCTCGCGAATTCCGATGACAACGTCCAAGGTCGCCTTGCCGACGTCCCGGTTCCAGTCCTTGCACTCAACAAGCAGTCGACGAACTTTTCCCTCTGGATCCGTAGCGGTGACGTCCAAGCATTGCGCGGCACGTCGCCCTTCGGGGCGCAAGGTCGTCTGGTGCTCGACGTTTACCCAGCCAAGCTCGGCGAGCGCCACCGCAGCTAGGCGCTCGTACGCAGTGCCGGGCTTGTTTGGGCAAAATCCGAAAATCGCCTCGTGAAGGTCGTCCGCTGCACCCATTGGAGCTAGGACTCCGCATGTCTGAGCGTAGATACGGCCTGGTCCACTGAACGCAGGACCTGCTCGACTGCTCTCAGGTCATCGGGAGTGAGGGGGTCCGTACGCCTCTCTAGCTGCAGCCGCTCCGAGAGATCGATTAGGCCTCGATATGCGGCAGCTGCGTCCCGATATGGGGCTGGATCGTCTGCCTCTCGGAGATGCTCGTGGTGCTTCGACCACTGCGCGGTGGCGATCGACATCGAGGTCTCGCGAGTCTCCAGAAGCGCGACTAAGCGTGGCCGGTTCAATAACTGCAGCTCGTCCTCTCCGATGATCCGGAGGTGTTGACGAAGCTGCTTGCGCTCATATCTGCGCTGTAGAAGGGCAGCTTGCGACCAAGGATTCTGTGTGGCACCCGGGTGGGGCTGCTCCGGCTTGGGCTGTTGAAGCGAGGACGACTGGATCCTCCCCAGCTCCGTGATGCTGAATCCATCCACTGGACTATTTGATTTGGTAAGTCGGTAGGACCGGATCTCGTTGACATTTGTTCCGCGAACTCGCACCTCGATGTTGAAGGTCGAGACCTTGATCTTCTGTCCGATCCCCTGCTGGTTCCAAATGAATACTTCGTCCTCGTTTCGGAGCCAAACGACCGAGTCGATACCGTGCGAGGCGCCGTTTGGCTGCAGCGTTTCCTCAGATAGCTCCGGCGCACCGACGGGCTTGAATGGACCGACTTCAATCGGTTGGGGCTTGTTCTGCCAACGTGCTGCGATCTCGGGAACCAGAGGGCATCCATTGTCGTCGTAGATGGCGATGGTGGCTCTCACATGTGTCGCGGGCTCGCAGACCACCCCGGGAGGGGGATCGTTCGCAACCTGAAATACAACGAATATCCCGACGCTGCCAGGAAACTGAGGCGGCGCCTTGAGGGTAGATGCGATCTGCTCAGGTGCTCGGAAGACGAGCGCCGGATCCGCCTTGTGGCGCGCCTGTCCGTAGTAATTGTGGGTCTCGACATGGCTGCTTTGGTCGATGGACCCCGATCCCGATGACATCGCTGCGCGTGGATTCGACACCGAAGCCTCCGAGTTAGTCCCGACTTGGATGCTGGTGCCGGTTTCCTTGTCTGGGAGCAGCAACACCAACGGGGAGGCGACCATGAATCCCAGCCCGACGAGAATGAGTGCTGTGCTCAGCGCGCCGGGCACGGCCACGCCTATGCCGATCAGGGCGGCTCCGAATCCAGCGATCGCGATAATTCTCATTAGCACGATCATCGTCGCCTAGTCGGATGTCGCACGGCAGTCGAATCCGGGATTGATCCGACCTATTTCGGCTGGGAAGAGCCGGCCGCGTTGCGCTGCAGGCGCTCCTCGGCATCGATAACTGCACTCACAGAGTCTTGGTCAGCTGGGTCCACCAAGTGATACGCGCAGTAGCGCTGACCTCCGGCATCGTCGTCCACCCAGACTCCTGGGGGCCAGCCTTTCTTGACGTGTTCTCGTCCGACTGTCGGGTCGTTGGGATCGGCCTCCTCCAGAATCACGGGCTTCGATGTGCGAGGGGACACGACCAGGCCTGGATGCGCCTTGGCCTGCGCACGGATCTCTTGGACATGCGCCTGACTTCTGCCGAAGATGAACTCGGAAGCCCACCCGTAGGTGCGCAAATTCACCGCACGGACTTCCTCTGCTTTTGCCTCGGCCCTCGAGGTTGGGATGTCCCCTTGGGTCAAGCAGAGGCACCTGTCGGGAGCCAGTGGAAAGGTGGTCTCGGCGTTCGGCGAACTGAGAAGGGCATGGCCGGACCAAGGGAACTTCGGAGTGGAATCGTGCATCGCGAGCCCTCGGTCGCAGGTGATGTATTCACCCTCGATCGCCTCTATCAGCGTCCACTCCAGCGTCCTGATCGACGTTGCAACGCGGTCGACCGTTTTGAGCATCATTTGGAAAGCGCCAAGCTCGGGTTTGTCGAATGCAATTTCCCCAGATTTCAGCATCCCCATCACCTTCGCTCGAAAGGCTTCGACCTTCTCGTCAGAAGCTTCGCCAAAGATCTTGCGATATCGCTTCGCAAATGAAGCCGAATCGGCGAACTGGAGTCCCATCATCACCGCCATCATTGCCTGCTGCGATGAGGCTGAGTGGTTCATGGCAACTGGGGTTCGTTGATATTGAAACGCCAAGTAATACGAGAGCGTCTGCCGATGCTCGTCGCTCAAGCTCAGGGGATCGGCGAGATAGTCCGTGAACGCCTGTGCGGCATAGTTCTCGACGATGGAGAAGAGGGCCTCTAATCCACGATCTGGCTGTCCCTCGTCATCCTGCGTGTAGAGCTCCTCGACGAAGCAGCTTGCGTCGGGGGTGGTTTTCGCCGGCTTGCCGGAGCGAGTGTCAAGGCTAAACAGCACTCCGTCGCGCTTCGAGGGGGTCGCGAACTTCGAAAGCGCAAATGACGGCACGAAATGGTGACGTCGAGCGCGCGTTGTCGGAAGGGGTTTCTTTCCTTCGTCGATCTCGCGAAGGTGGCGCAGCAGGGGTCCCTCTGGAGTCGTGCTCATGGGCCTGTCTGCGCGCTAACTGCCGCGGCGCGGGCGATTGAGCTCCCAGACTTCGTCCATGTCCACTGTCTCCAGCGCCTGTGCCATCCTTGTCAGCGCATTGTCGGAGTAGCGATAGTGCTTCTGAGAATCAAAATCGAAGACGTGCACGCAATCCTCGTCCTCGTCGATTCCAAGGTGTCGACGCAAGGCCAATGCACGCGGCGGGGTGAGGTCCAGTCTTTTCGCTAAATCTGGCTTGGCGATGTAGTACTTGCGCTGGAGATCGACCTCCCTCACTGCTGCCGCCTCGCGTGGGTCGTCGGCCGCGATGTATTCGACTGGCGCCCCGCCTCCGCCTCTCGTGAAGTGGACCTTGAGCGTGGGGCCGTCATGCGAGAAGTCCGTTCCCACCTGGCCGAGGCGAGGGAACACCGTCGAGATGTTCTTTCTTTCGCGAACTCCCTTCTCGACTCGGTTCACATCTCTCTCGCTGACTTGAGCCTCATCGGACACGTGGCCCTCCAAAGCGAGGAGGCCGCGGATCTTCGCTCGTGCCTCGGCGCGGCGGCGCTTCCCAGGTTTGAGTAGATCCTCCACTTGGTCGTACTGCTCGTTCACCAATAGCTGAATGTCGCGAGGCGGTGAGGTCGAAATCGGAAGAACCCGCTGCGGCAAGTGATCTGCCAAGCGCTCGGAGAAGCTCGATTCGAGGATCTCGTCAAAAAGAGTTACGGCGCCGCGGGCATGGACATAGAGAATGCCCTCGCTGATCTCCGCGAGGTAGTGCTGCTCATCGTCGCGAAGGGCGTCAATCGCGCGGAGGATTCCCTGCTCGGCCTCAGTCAGGCCGAGGTGTTGTCCCGCAAGGTTCAGGCACTTCTCGAAGCCGATAGCGCGGCCCTTGCGTCGATCGAACACCTCCACCTTCTTCTCGAGGAGGGCAGCCTTGAGAAGCATCTCGAAGCTGTGCTGGAGATGGAGGAGGACCGTCGTCTGGCGACCGTCGTCATCCACGCCGTTGAACGCTGCTGTCGCTCGACGCAGGGACGAGATTGCCTTGTCTTTCAAAAGACCGGAAATGCGTCGCATTCGTCCGACCCTAACCACGGGGAAAGACGCAGATGGATCTATTCGTACCGCGACGTGCCTCAAGGATTGAGATACGAGTCGAGCAACGCCCGGGCCTCGATCTCGCTGCCCGGCATTAAATGCCCATAGCGATCGAGGGTGATCGTGATCGTCGAGTGCCCCATATACGTGCTGAGGGTCTTCGTGTTGAGGCCGGCAGCGATCGCGATGCTGGCGAAGGTGTGGCGGCCCTCATGGAAGCCCAGCCGCTTGAGGGCGGCATCGTCCCAGGCCCTGTAGGTGCGGCGGCGAAGAATCGCCGGATCCATCGGCCGGTCTGGATGTAGGTGGCTCGGAAAGGCGAGCTCGTCCTCTAGGCGCTCGGTGAGGCCAGGGTGTTCGCGCAGAAGTAGGTCAAGGTGGGCGATGATCGGCACCCGTCGCGTCTTGCGCGACTTGGTTTCTACGAACTCCTTCGCACCTGGATCCCATGCTCGCTCGACAGTGATCATTCCGTCCTCGAGGTCGATCGCATTCCGTCTTAGTGCCAGCAACTCGCCGAGCCGTAGCCCGGCGTAGACGGCGAGACCAATGGTCGCCCGATCGCGGTGCTCGAGAGCCGCGATCAGCTCGGCCGCTTCTGCCGGAGATGCGATTCGATCTCGACGGCCCTGTGCCGCCGGCACTCTTACCCCGCGGCACGGGTTGAGATGCACCCAGCCCCGGAGCTCGCCGTAGCTGAGCAGGGCCCGAAGCGCTGCGACCACGTTCCGCACCGTCGACGCCGAGCGCTCGCTCGCGGTGAGACTGTCAATCCATTGCTGCACTTCAGGGCGGCGCAGTTGGCCGATTCGGATGCGACCGAGCCCTTCTGCCACCGGACCCTCGAGGTCGTGCTCATATCCGCGAGCCGTGCTGGGCTTGTAGGTGTGGCCGCCGCGCTGGCGGACGGAACCGCTCTTGATCCCGAGGACGAACTCCTTCGAGGCCTCGGAGACCGTCGGACCCAGGTGACCCGAGAGGGTGCCGGCCTGGATCCGCGCCTTTGCGTCGATCCGCCATGACCGGGCCTCTGACAGCGAGGTGGTCCACGGCCCCTTGATGTTCTTGTCGGCGAGCCGGTCGCGGGCCATCCCGCGGTAGCGCTTCTGCCCGCGCGCGTCGGTCCGCACCTCGATGCCGCGGAGGGAGGCGGGGCGGTGTGGGGAGGGGGTGACTCGCGGCACCGGCTCGAACTTGCTGGGCGGGCGACGCCGCTTTCGGCGTTGACGTGTCCGCTCATCCGTCCTGCTGTCCGATGGCGAGGGCGGCTGCGCCGCGATTGAGGGCATGAAGACTCCTTTGGACAGCGTCCATATAGGGACCAGGGATCAGTGAGTTGATCTCGCCCCCGGAGATCCCGGCGAATCGATGCTCGAAGCTCCCCGGCTTCCAAGAAGGGTCGTCGGTGAATCGCACCAACGACAGCGCTGAAATGGGCGTTCTAGACCCCCGCTGAACCCCGCTGACAGTGCGGAAAAGCGGCCATCGCCGTAGGTTCCGCCCCATCAGCAGGCGTCGTACCCACGAAACCGGTCCCGGCAAAAGTCAAAAGATGCCTATTTGCAGGTAAAAGCACGAAAAGGTATTTAGAGATGATGACCGACGACGCCAAGTTCGCACTTGGCTTCTAGCTGAGCACGCTCAGTACTTGCTCTTGCTCTCGAGTTTCCCGTCGCTGAACTCGAGGCGCCACTGGCCGTAGTTGAGGGTCTCTTCCTTGCCGGCGCCGGTCTCGGTCGATTCGTAGCTGTCGGGCTGCCCCAACCTCTTCCTCGCCGACTCGATCGAGGCGCCGATCGGGACCTTGGCCATCTTGCGATTGAGGGCCTTGTCGTTGGTGGCGCCTGCCCTTTCGAGCTGCTTCAGGCTCTTTTCGACGTCCTCGCTGCAGCCGGCCGCACCGCCGGCGATCGCGAGCGCCGCGACGCCGACGATGACCCCCCGGACCTTGGATCTCATGACCACGAATCGACTCTAGCCAGGAATTCGATCGAGTGGCGACTTACCGCCCCTATAGAGACGGTAAGTCGCCACTCGATCTTTGAAACCCGGTTGCCGCGCCCGGTCGTGCGGAGTACCGTGGGCTCGTGGGGCGAGTCGGTATCAACGACCGTGCGACGACGCTGGTGATCGTCGGCCTGTTGGTCGCGATGGCGCTGCTCGTGCTCGCCGACCGGGTGGATGCGCGGTCCGGTACCGTCGACCTCCTCGGCCAGACCGACGTCAGGTTCGACGGCGCCGCGGAAGGCGACCGCGCGGGCGGAGGAGTCGCGTCGGTCGGCGACATGAACAAAGACGGCTTCGGCGACGTGATCGTCGGCGCTCGCGAGGCTGACAACAACGGGCGCAACGAATCGGGCTCGGCCTACGTGATCTTCGGCAGGCCCTCGACGGGGCCGCTCGACCTTGCCGCCCTGGGCGCCGGTGGCTTCCGGGTCGACGGCGCTCTCGCGGGAGACCAGGCGGGAGAGGCGGTTGCGCCCGCCGGCGACGTCAACGGCGACGGCATCCCGGATGCGCTCGTCGCCGCCCCCGCGGCGGACAACAACGCCCGGGGCGGGTCCGGGTCCGTGTACGTGGTCTTCGGCAAGGCCTCGACCGCGAACGTCGATCTGGCCGCGCTCGGCGCGGGCGGTTTCCGGATCGACGGGGAGGCGGCCGCCGACACCGCCGGCAGCTCGGTCGCGGGGCTCAGTGACGTCAACGGCGACGGCCTGGCCGACGTCGCGATCGGGGCCGAGCTGGCGAGCAACAACGCGCGGGCCGAATCGGGCTCCTCCTATGTCGTCTTCGGCAAGGCCTCGACGACTCCGGTCGACCTCCTGGCGCTCGGCGCCCAGGGATTCAGGGTCGACGGGGCCGCTCCCGAAGACCAGGCGGCGAAGGTCGCCGGCCCCGGCGACGTCAACGGCGACGGCAAACCCGACCTCCTCGTCGGCGCCCTTTCGGCGACCTACAACGCCCGCGCCGACTCCGGCGCCGCCTACCTGGTCTTCGGCAAGGCCTCGGCGACGAACGTCGACCTCCTGGCGCTCGGTGCGCAGGGCTCGCGGATCGAGGGGGCGCTCGCCGAAGAACGCGCCGGGGTCACCGTCGCCGGGCCCGGGGACGTCGACGGCGGCGGCCGGCCGGACCTGGTGGTCGGCGCCGACCGGGCCGACAACAACGGCCGCAACGACTCGGGCTCCTCCTACGTCGTCTTCGGCGAGTCCCTCGGTGCGGTGCTCGATCTCGCCGCCCTGGGCGCCGGCGGCTACCGGATCGACGGCGCCGAAGCCGGCGGGCTCTCGGCCACGTCGCTGTCGGCCTCGGGCGACATCGACGGCGATGGACGGCCGGACGTGGCGATCGGCGCCCCCGCGGTCAGCAACAACGGGAGAAACCAGTCGGGGTCGGCCTACGTCGCGTTCGGCAAGAGCTCGACCACGAACGTCGACCTCCTCTCGCTCGGTGCCGCGGGCCTGCGTGTCGACGGCGCCGAGGGCGACGAACGAATCGGCGACGAGCGCGGCCAGGTCGCCGCGGCCGGCGACTTCAACGGCGACGGTGGCCAGGACCTGATCGTCGGCTCGACCAGGGCCGACCGCAATGCGCGCATGGACTCCGGCTCGGCCTTCGTCGTCTTCGGCACCCCCGCCGCCCCGCCTCCGGGGACGCCACCCGTGCAGTTGCCGATCGGCGCCGGAGGAAAACGGTGCTCCAACCTGATTCGGGGCAACCGGAAGCCGAACCGGCTCGTCGGGACCAAACGCTCGGACCGCATCCTGGGACGAGGCGGAAACGATCGGATCCGTGGACGGGCGGGCGACGACTGCCTGGTCGGCGGAAAGGGGGCCGACAGGGTGTCCGGCGGCGCGGGGGACGATTCGATCAATTCCCGCGACGGGCGGCGCGAGACCGTCAGGTGCGGCGCGGGAACCGACCGCGTGCGCGCGGATCCCACCGACCGGCTCAAGGGCTGCGAGCGGACTCGCTAGCCGGTAGGTGCCGGTCGTCCGGGTCGGGCTACTTCACGCAGATCGCGTCCACGTCTCCCGAGACCGAGAGGATCGTGTCGCCGAACTCGGATGCTTTGGCTGAGTTTCCGCTCTCTTCGGCCGCCGCGAGGCCATCCCATGCCTCCGCGCCGGCGAGCAGCGTCTCCTTGCACTCGCCCTCGTCGAGCGGCTCCGCCCACATCCGGTAGATCTCGGCCGTCGCGCCGTTCTTGAGCGTGTCGTCTTCGAGCGCGACCTCGTTGAGCGCGCCGAGCATGATCTCCCGCTGTTCGGCGGTCAGCGTCGTCGCCCCCTGCTCGGGCAGTCCCAGTTCCTCGCCGGAAGGCGCCTCGACCGTGGTCTCCGCCGGCGCGGTCGCCGAGGTGTCGGAGTCGTCGCCCCCGCAGCCGGCGATCGCGAGTGAGAGGACGGCTAGGCCGATGGCGAGATAGCGCAAGGAAGGTGAGCTCATGCCCGGACCCTATTGCCCGGTGCGAATTCGGGCGGTCAGGCGGCGCTCTGGAGCGGACGCAGTTCCCGTGCGATGGCGCCCAGGTGGTCGTCCCAGGTCCCGCAGCAGCCGCCCCAGACGTCGATGTGGGGCAGTCGCCGGGAGAGCACGCCCATGTGTGCGCCGAGCGCTTCGGGATCCCCCGCCTCCAGGTGCCCGATCTGACACAGCGCCAGCTTGTCGGCCATCGACGCGTTCGGACGGAGTTGCCGAATCCGCTCGAGCCACGGTCCCTCGACCAACGCGGGCTCGAACTCGACGGGATGCGCGCAATTGACGCCGTAGAAGTCCGGCCGCGCATCGCCCGCCTGCTCGTCCACTGTCTCCACCGCCTCCTTCATCGAAGGCCCGGTGCGGAGCCTGCCGGTCGAGTCGACGATGAAGGAGAGCGAGAGCGGCAGGCCCGCCTTCGCCGCGGCCCGCGCCACGCCGACGCCCTCCGGGACGTTGTTGAACGTCATCGCGCTCACGTGGTCGACCTCGGCTCGTCGCAGCGTCTCGATCTGGACGGCGTGGTACTCCTCGGCCTCCTCGGCGGTGATCGTGCGGTCCTGGCCGTAGGCGTCGCCGCGCGGTCCGACGACGCCGGCGACCAGGATCTGCGGGATCTGTCCCTGGAACGGCCGCGCGACGTCACGAAGGAACTCGATCGCACGCAGCTGGAACTCGGCCAGCTCCTCGCCCGAGATCCCCAGTTTCGACGCCCAGTCCGGGCTCGCCCGGTAGTCGAGGCCGCCCATCAGGGCCACGAGTTGGTGCGCAGCCGCGATCTCCAGGTACCGCGTGTACATGTCGGTGAGGTCCGCCATCGCCCGCCGGTCGTCGAGCAGCGGAAACATCGCGAACTCGGGCAGCTCGTGCCCGTGCTTGTACATGAGCTCGGTCTCCTGACCTCCCTCGGTCAGGTAGATCACGCCTGGTTGGGATTCGGGGAAGCCAGCCATCTAGGTCGGCCGCCGCTCCAGCCCCTCGTCGAGGGGGACGCCGAAGGAGTTGAGGGCGAAGGCGAGCATCGTGTAATGGCCGACGACCATCGGGATCTCGATCAGGGCGCGCTCCTCGTGGGACCCGGCGAGCTTCGCCCAGGTCTCGTCGGAGATCTTCGCTCCCTCGTGCAGCTCGTCGGCGGCCCGCAGGAGCGCGGCGTCCGCCTCCGACCAGCCTTCGGCATCGGGGCCGGCCGCGACGCGGTCGATCTCCGCCCGCGCGAGCCCGAGTTTTTCGGCAAGGCGGACGTGTTGGCCCCACTCGTAATCGGAGCCGCAGTTGAACCCGGCGCGGAGGATCAGGAGCTCGCGCTCCCGCGCCGGCAGCGACCCGCGCACGAGCAGGAAGCCGCCGAACCGCAGCCAGACCTTGAACAGGCCCTCATGGCGGGCGAGGGTCGTGAAGACGTTGTCGTCCGTCCGCGGCAGGCCGGGGGCCGGCGAGCCGAAGGCGTCGAGCAATTCTCGCTGGCCGTCGCTCCACTCGGACTCGGGCAGCGGTGGGATTCGCGGCGTCTCCATGGCCAGGGAGGGACCCTAATCAATCGAGTGGCGAGTTACCGCCCCTATAGGGCCGGTAACTCGCCACTCGAGCTTGTTCAGCCGGGGAGGTGGCGGTCGTCGGGGTCGATCTCCTCGGCGGTGCCCTCGACGTCGTAGTCGCGGCTCGCGCCGTTGGCGCCCGGAGGTGGCGCGGCGGGGCCGCGCTCTCCGCCTTTGGCGTAGCCGTAGGCGCGGCTGCCGGCGCTCGCCGCCCCGTAGGCGGCGCCCGCCGGGCCGCCCATGAGGATGAAGCGCTTGCCGACGATGCCCTTGAGCATGCTGCGGACGATCGCCCGGGTCGGCGGGATCAGGAAGAGCAGGCCGACGATGTCGGTGACGAAGCCCGGGGTGAGAAGGAGGGTGCCGCCGATCGCGATCAGCAGGCCGTCGGCGACCTCCTTGCCGGGGAAGCGGCGCTCCTCGAGCGCTTTGTTGAAGCGTTGCCAGGCGCTCCGCCCCTGGTGGCGCAGGAGCAGCGAGCCGAGGATCGCGTCGGCCAGGAGCAGCCCGATCGTCGGCCAGACGCCGATCAAGCCGCCGATCTGGATGATCACGTACAGCTCGACGATCGGCACGACGATGAAGAGCGCTACGAGAATTGCCACAGCTGAAGCGTAGAGATCAGGCCGGGGCGGCGGCCGTGGCCGCCGCCTCGAGCTCCGTCAGGGAGGCGGAGATCCCGTCGGCGATCGTCTCGACGTCCTCGACCGAGTCGTAGTCGGCGAGCAGGCCGAAGCCGATGCGGCCGTTGTAGCTCATGATCGCGACGGCGAGCACGTGGTTCTGGGGCAGGAAGGCGACCGGGAAGATCTCCTCCATCTCCCGCCCGAGGACGTAGAGCGGCAGCTGCGGCCCGGGTACGTTGGTGACGATCAGGTTGAAGAGCCGGGTCGAGAAGTTGACCCGCGACGCCTGGGCGAGCAGCGTCGGCGGCGCGAAGTCGTTGAAGCGGGAGATCACTTCGGCGCCGAGCGCCTGCTTGGAGCGCTTCAGTCCCTCCATCTGCTCGGTGACGACGCGCAGGCGCCGCACCGGGTCCTCGACGTAGACCGGCAGCGGGCCGCGCATCACGGCGATCTTGTTGCCGAGGTTGCCGCGCTCGTCCGCGGTGCGGATCGAGACCGGGACGAGGGCGCGCAGCTCGAGGCCCTCGGTGCGGATCCCGCGCTTGTGCAGCCACTCGCGCAGGGCGCCGGTGACGACTGCGAGGACGACGTCGTTGACGGTGCCGCCGAGCGAGTCCTTGATGTGCTTGAAGGTCGCCAGCTCCGAGCGCGCCCAGACGAAGCGCCGGTGCGGCCCGATCTCCTGGTTCAGCGGCACGTCCGGGGCCGGGTCGGCGAGCGCGCCGACGAACTCGCCCAGCCCCTCCAGGCTGTCGGCTACCTTGCGCGCGGTCGCCTCCGGCTTGCGCACCGCGTCGAGCGCCCGCTCGACCAGCTTCACCGGGGTCGCGGCCACGTCGGTGGCGGCCCGGGTCACCAGCTCCGAGGTGGTCGGCAGCGCCTCCGGGGTCCAGTCGTCGACGAACTCGGCGGGCTGCGGGACCGGCTCGAGGTCGAAGAGCACGGTCCCGATGTCGACGCCGGAGACCCCGTCCACCATCGCGTGGTGGGTCTTGGTCAGGATCGCGAAGCGGTCGCGCTCCAAGCCCTGCACCAGCCACAGCTCCCAGAGCGGCTTGGAGCGGTCGAGCTGCTGAGAGAAGACCCGCGCGGCGAGCCGCTTCAGCTCCTCCTCGCCGCCCGGCTCCGGCAGCCCGGTGTGGCGGATGTGGTAGGTCAGGTTGAAGTTGACGTCGTCGGCCCAGAGCGGCCGGCCGGCCTCCAGCGGAGGCACGACGAGGCGTTGGCGGAAGCGCGGCACGAGGTTCAGGCGGCTGCGCGTGTGCTCGACCAGGTCGACGTACAGCGGCGGCGGCCCCTCGAAGATCAGGATCGCGCCCACGTGCATGTGGCTCGACGAGGTCTCGTTCGACAGGAACGAGGCGTCGACGGCGGTCAGGCGATCAAGATGGTTTCCCTCGGTGCTCATGGTGCAAGGCTAACTGCCATCGCTACCCTGCCGTTGATGGCCTCAACCACTGCAACGGCCCCGCGGCGCGTCCTGCTCGCCGCGCCGCGCGGATACTGCGCCGGCGTCGACCGCGCCGTCCAGACCGTCGAGCGCGCCCTCGAGCTCTACGGCGCGCCCGTCTACGTGCGCAAGGAGATCGTCCACAACAAGCACGTGGTCGAGGAGCTGGCCAAGCGCGGGGCGATCTTCGTCGAGGAGGAGAACGAGGTCCCGGAGGGCGAGATGGTCGTCTTCTCGGCCCACGGCGTCGCCCCGGCCGTCCACGAGAACGCCGCCGCCCGCAACCTGCGCACGATCGACGCCACCTGCCCGCTGGTCACCAAGGTCCACGTCTCGGCGCGCCGCTTCGCCGCCGACGGCTACACGATCGTGATGATCGGCCATGAGGGCCACGAGGAGGTCGAAGGCACGACCGGCGAGGCGCCGGGCAGCATCGTCCTGATCGAAACGGCCGACGAGGTCGAGAGCCTCGAGGTCCCCGACCCCGACAAGGTCGCCTTCATCACCCAGACGACGCTCTCCGTGGACGAGACCGCCGAGGTGATCGCCGCCCTGCGGGCCAAGTTCCCCGGCATCGTCAGCTCCAAGTCCGACGACATCTGTTACGCGACCACCAACCGCCAGATCGCCGTCAAGCAGCTCGCCCGCGAGTGCGACCTGGTGCTCGTGATCGGCTCGACCAACTCCTCGAACTCCAACCGCCTGGTCGAGGTCGCGCGCGAACACGGCGCCGCCTCCCACCTGATCGACAACCAGGCCCAGGTGCGGGAGGAGTGGCTGGAGGGGGTCGAGACGGTCGGCATCACCTCCGGGGCGAGCGCGCCCGAGGAGCTGGTCGAGGCCCTGGTCGAGTCCTTCCGCGAGCGCGGCGCCGAGGACGTCTCCGAGCTGCGCACCGTCCACGAGGACGTCCGCTTCATGCTGCCCAAGGAAATTCGCGAGGAGATCGCCGCCCGCGACTAGGGCATGCCCGCGGCGAAGCTGACCGACCAGACGCGCAGGCCGGGGGAGGGGCGGAGGACGAGCGTGTGGCTCCCGTGGCGCGAGTGCTCGGCGAGGGCGTAGAGCGAGGGGCCGTCGATCGCGACGGGGTCGAGCGCGGCGCCGTCGAGCTCGACCCCCAGCTCGCCGTCTCCCTCGATCGTCGCGAAGGCGCCGCCCGCCTCGTAGGGGAGGACCAGCTCGTCGCCGTCCTCGCCCGCCGTCCAGGGCCGCTCCCAGGAGCCGCCCGGGAAGCTCCTCCGGGGTCGGCGCCATCACCCGCGCGCCGGGGCCGTCCGTCTCCCGCAGCGGCTCCAGCGGCTGCGGGCAGGTCGGTGCGCAGCGCGTCGATCTCGCGCAGCTCGGCCTGGATCGCCTCCTCGGTGCCGAGGTATTCGCCCTCACCGAAGTGGAACCAGCAGAGCGCTCCGCCCAGGCTCCAGAGGAAGAGGCTCGGCCAGCCCTCGCAGCCGTAGGAGTGCCCAGAGCTCCCGCTCGGAGTCGATCGCGACCGGGAACCCGACCCCGAGGCGCGCGAGGCCGGCGGCGACCGCATCGGGCTCGGCGCCGAACGGGAAGCGCGGCGCCTGGACGCCGATCGTCGCGAGTCCGGCGTCGCGGTAGCGGCGGTCCCACTCGACCAGGTAGGGGAGGGTCCGACGCTGTTGAGCTGAGCGAAGTCGATGAAGTGGACGAGGACGGGACCCGGCGCGGTCAGCACCGGCATCGACTTCGGTTCCTCGCCGATCCAGGGGATTTCCTTGGGCAGGTCGGGGGCCGCGATGTTGTCTCGCTCGGGGCGCATCGGCCGGACGTTATCCTGGGGCCCACCAGTTGAGGCGACCCCCCAAGGAGGACTCAGTGAGCAACGACGTCTGGCAGAGGATCGAGCAGGCCCGCGACCGCTGGAACGTGCTCGAGCACCCCTTCTACCAGCGCTGGTCCGCCGGTGAGCTGACCCGCGAGGAGCTCGCCGAGTACTCCGGCCAGTACCGCCACGCGACCGCCGCGCTCGCCCGCGTCACCGCCGACGTGGCCGAGTCCGCCCCCGAGTCCGAGCGCTCCGAGCTGCGCCGTCACGCCGAGGAGGAGAAGGCCCACATCGCCCTCTGGGACGGCTTCGTCGAGGCCGTCGGCGGAGAGGTCGGCGCGGCGCCCACGCCGGAGACCAAGGAGTGCGTCGACACCTGGGCCGCCGCCGACGACAGGCTCTCCCAGCTCGTCCGCATCTACGCCGTCGAGAGCGGACAGCCCGCGATCTCCAGGACCAAGCGCGAGGGCCTCTCCGCCCACTACGGGATCGGCGACGGGCCGGGCAACGAGTACTTCCGGGTCCACGAGAAGGCAGACGTGGCCCACGCCGCCGAGGGCCGCTCGATGATCGAGGCCCACCTGGCGGACGCCGACCCCGACAAGCTCGTCGAGGCGGCCGAGTCGGTGTTCAAGGCCAACTGGCGGCTGCTCGACGGCGTCACCGCAGCGGCCTAGGAGCCCTTGCGCGGCTACTACCCCGGCGAAAGGCGGCCCCGCGAGCACGCGGCCCCGCCGCTCCCCGGCCGCACGCCCGATGCGCGGGGCCCCCGAAGGCGCCCGCGCCGTGGGTCGCTGCTGTCGAAGCCCGAACGCGGCCGCGGGCGGCTGCGGGCCGGCGACATGCGCACCCGCAACCGCTCCGACTGGCTGATCGGGATCGTGCTCGGGATCGTGCTCGGTGTCGCGATCGTCGCCGCCTTCCTCTACTTCGGCAGCGAAGAGACGATCGACGCGCCGAGCATCAAAGGGGTCGATCCGGCTCAGCCGACCCGCCAGGCGCCCGCAACCCCCGGCCGCGAATAGCGTTAGCGTTTCGAGCGCATGATCGAGATCCTCATTGCGGCGACGCCCCTGCTTCTTCTCCTCGGCTCGCTGCTGCTCGGCATCTACCCGGGGTGCGACGCGATCGTCCGCCTCTCCGAGCGGATCGCGTCGGTCGGCAATCGCCTCACGATGGCGAGCGACTCTCCGCGGCCCGCTCCGCCCGCCTCACACGCCGCCCACGGCGGCCTTCTGCTGGCCTTCGGCCTCTCGGGTCGCGCCCCGCCCGCCTAGTCGTCTCGACGAACCGTTTTCCGCGCGCCGCGGCCCGGCCGCCCGGCATGAGGCCAGGAGCGCGCCCTACCAAGGAGATGACTCAATGAAGACCAAGATGAGGAAGAGTGCCGTGCTGCTCGTGGCGCTGCTGGTGGCCGTCGCCCTCGCCGCCTGCGGCGACAGCGGGGACGAGGGAACCACCGACCAGGGCGGCGGCGAGCCGACAGCGACGACCGGCGGCGAAAAGACGGTCGAGCCGGAGGCGCCGAAGGTCCCCGAGATCGTCGTTCGGGACGGCGCGCCGGTCGGCGGGGTCGAGGAGCTGGAGTTCGACGCCGGCGACACGGTTCGCTTCATCGTCAGCTCGGACGAGGCCGACGAGGTCCACGTGCACGGCTATGACGTCGAGAAGGAGGTCCCGGCCGGCGGCTCGGCGTTCTTCATCTTCCCGGCCGGGCTCGAAGGGATCTACGAGGTCGAGCTCCACCACGCCGAAACCCAGATCGCGGAGTTGCGCGTCAACCCATGACCTGGCTGCCGATCGCGCACGCGCTGGCGGCGCGTCAGGACCTGCCGATTCCCGCCTGGCTCTTCGCCTGGGGGGCGTCGATCGTCCTCATCGTCTCCTTCTTCGTGCTCTCGGCGGCCTGGCGGGAGCCCCGTTTCGAGCGCGAAAATTGGCACGCGCTTGGGGCGGGGGCCTCCCGCGTCCTGCTCGGTGCCCCCGCGCAGGTTCTCTGCGGCGCGATCGGCGTCTTCCTGCTCGGCGTCGCCGTCTACGCCGGCCTGCGCGGCACCGAAGCGCCGGATCGCAACTTCGCGCTGACCTTCATCTTCGTCACCTGCTGGCTCGGCTTCCCGGTGCTCAGCGTCGTCTTCGGCAACGTCTTCAAGCCGTTCAACCCGTGGCGGGCGGTGGGCCGGGCGGTCGGCGGCGCCTTCGAGGCGATCGCCGGCCAGCGCTTCGCCCACGTCCCCTACCCGGAGCGGCTGGGCCGCTGGCCTGCCGCCGCCGGCCTCGTCGCCTTCGTCTGGCTGGAGATCGTCTACGGGGTCAGCGGCGGGGTCGCAGTCGCGCTATCGCCGCACGCCGCGGGAACTGCTGTGATCGCCTACACCGTCTACACGCTGGCGATGATGGCCCTGTTCGGCGTCGAGAAGTGGTGCGAGCGGGGGGAGGTCTTCTCCGTCTACTTCGGGATGTTCTCCCGCCTCGGCTTCCTCGGGGTCAGCGACGGCCGGCTCGGCCGGCGCCGGCCCCTCGCGGCCGCCGGCCGCTGGGCGACCGTGCCCGGCTCGGCGGCGGTGGTGATCGCCTCGATCGGGACGACCAGCTTCGACGGCGCCTCGGAGGGCGCCTTCAAGGGCGATCTGGAACGGACCTTCGATTGGTTGCGAAACGCGGACTGGCGCCGACCGCGGCGATGTCGCCTCACCGACACGATCTTCATGCGCCCTGACCATCGCCGGCGTCGCCCTCGTCTACTTGCTCGGGGTTCGCGGGATGCGCGAGCGTCGGCGGCGCGCCGTCGCGGCGGAAGCTCTTCACCGGCTTCGCCCACACCCTGATCCCGATCGCCTTCGCCTACCTCGTCGCCCACTACTTCAGCCTCTTCGTCTTCCAGGAGCAGGCGCAGTTCACCTACCTGCTCTCCGACCCGCTGGGGACGGCGACCACCGACCTGTTCGGCACCGCCAACAGCCCTCTCCAACTGGGTCTCTTCCAGATCGGCAAGGACGACGGCGGCATCGACTACACGGTCGTCAGCACGACGGCCGTCTGGTACGTCCAGGTCGCCGCCCTCGTGGTCGGCCACGTGGTCGCGCTCACCCTCGCCCACGACCGCGCCGTCGCCTACTGGGGCGACTACAGGCAGGCCGCCCGCTCGCAGTACTGGATGCTCGCGGTGATGGTCGCCTTCACCTGCTTCGGCATGTATCTGCTCTCGGTCGCCAACGCTTAGCCGTCGCCGCGCCGCGCACCGTGCAACGCTTTTCGGGTGTTTCCGCTCGCGCACGCCGGTCACTACCTAGCCTGGCTCCTCTACCTGCCGCCGATCCTGATCGTGATCGGCTCGATCGCGAGGAGCAAGCTGAAGGAACGGCGAGAGGGCCGCGCTAGAGGATCTCGCTGAGGCGCTTTTCGAGCGCCGCGGAGATCTCGTCGCGCACCGGGCCCTCGGCGAGCCGTTCGACCAGGGACTCGAGGAAGCCCTCGATGATCAGGCCCTTGGCCTCGGCGCCGTCGAGGCCGCGCGAGGTCAGGTAGAAGAGCTGGTCCCTGTCGATCTGGGCGATCGCCGCGGCGTGGGTGCAGCGGACGTCGTCGGCTTCGATCTCGAGGCCCGGGATCGCGTCGGCGTGCGCCTCCGGGGAGAGCAGCAGGTTGCGGCTCTCCTGGAAGGCGTCGGTCTGCTGGGCGCCCGGGTCGACGCGGATCATCCCGCGCCAGACCGCGGTCGAGCCGGCCGCGAGCACGCCGCGGAAGGCGAGGTCGGAGAAGGTGTTGGGGGCGGCGTGCTCCTGGGTGGTGTCGAAGTCGAGGTGCTGGCCGGGGCCGCCGGCGTAGCCGCCGGTGACGCGCGCCTCGGAGCCCGGTCCCGCCAGGTTGGTCTCCATCCGCACCTTGCCGCTGGCGGAGCCGAAGCCGAGCGCCGTCCAGTCGAGGCGCCCGTCGCGCCCGACCTCGGCGCGCTGGGTGGAGAAGATCCAGGAGGCCTCGGAGATGTCCTGGGTGTTGACGTAGCGCAGCGTCGCGGCCTGCCCGACGTGCAGCTCGACCACCGAGTTGAGCATCGCGGCGGTCTCGTCCCCGGCCGAGGAGCAGTGCTCCCAGACCTCGGCCTCGGCGCCCTCCTCGAGCACGATCAGCGTGCGCCAGGCGACGGCGGCGCCGTCCTCGTCGAGCGGCACCTCGACCCGGATCGGGTCGGCGACCCTGACCCCGGCCGCCACATGGACCAGCACGCCGTCCTGCCAGGAGGCGTCGTTGCGGGCGACGAACGGGTCGTCGGCGGGGACCAGCGAGCCGAGGCGCTCGCCGAGCAGCGCGGCGTGGGAGTCCCGCGCGGCGGCCAGCGAGACGACCGTCGCCCCCTCGGCCCCCTCGATCGAAGGAGCCGGGTCGGCGGCGGTGTACGAGTCGATCTCGAGGCCGGAGAGGTCGGTGAATTCCCACCCCTTCGACTTCTGGTCGGGAAGGGGTCGGGAGAGTCGCTACCTCAGCCAATCGAGCCCTCCATCTGCAGCTCGATCAGGCGGTTGAGCTCGACCGCGTACTCCATCGGCAGCTCTTTGGTGACCGGCTCGATGAAGCCGTTGACGATCATCTTCGAGGCCTCCTCCTCGTCGAGCCCGCGGCTCTGCAGGTAGAAGAGCTGCTCGTCGCCGATTTTCGAGACCGTCGCCTCGTGGCCGACGTCGGCGTCGTTCTCGTCGATGCGGATCGTCGGGTAGGTGTCCGAGCGCGAGTCCTCGTCGAGCAGCAGCGCGTCGCAGACCACCTTGGAGCGCGATTCGCTGGCGCCGTCGGCGACCTCGAGCAGGCCGCGGTAGGTGGCGCGGCCGCCGTCCTTGGAGATCGACTTGGAGAAGATCGAGGAGGACGTGCGCGGCGCGGCGTGGATGATCTTGCCGCCGGCGTCCTGGTGCTGGCCCTCGCCGGCGAAGGCGATCGAGAGGATCTCGCCGTGCGCTTCGGGGCCGAGCAGGTAGATCGACGGGTACTTCATCGTCAGTTTCGAGCCCAGGTTGCAGTCGACCCACTCCATCGTCGCCTTCTCGTGGGCGACCGCCCGCTTGGTGACGAGGTTGAAGACGTTCTGCGACCAGTTCTGGACGGTCGTGTAGCGGACCCGGGAGCTCGGCTTGGCGCAGATCTCGACCACCGCGGAGTGCAGCGAGTCGCTGGAGTAGACGGGCGCCGTGCAGCCCTCGATGTAGTGGACGTCGGCGCCCTCCTCGCAGATGATCAGGGTGCGCTCGAACTGGCCCATGTTCTCGGTGTTGATCCGGAAGTAGGCCTGCAGCGGCATCTCGACCTTGACCCCGGCCGGCACGTAGACGAACGAGCCGCCCGACCAGACCGCGGAGTTCAGCGCCGCCAGTTTGTTGTCGTTGGCGGGGATGATCGTCGCCCAGTACTCGCGGACCAGGTCCTCGTGCTCGCGCAGCGCCGTGTCCATGTCGGTGAAGATCACGCCCTGGGCCTCGAGCTTCTCGTTGACCTGGTGGTAGACGACCTCCGACTCGTACTGGGCGCCGACCCCGGAGAGGAATTTGCGCTCCGCCTCGGGGATGCCGAGCCGGTCGAAGGTGTTTTTGATGTCCTCCGGGACCTCGCTCCAGTCGCGGCTGTTTTTCTCGGAGGCGCGGACGAAGTAGTGGATATCGTCCCAGTCGATCTGGGCGAGGTTGCCGCCCCAGGCCGGGGTCGGGCGCTCGTAGAAGTGCTCCAGGGCCTTGAGGCGGAAGTCGCGCATCCACTGCGGCTCGTCCTTGTAGTCGGAGATCGATTCGACGATCTCGCGGCTCAGCCCCTTCGGCGCCTTGTAGGCGTAGTCGCTCTCCGAATCGTGGAAGCCGAACTTCTCCTTGTAGTCGGAGTTGATCCCGGCGAGCTCTCTTTTCTCTGCGACAGCCTCAGGTGTTGCCATGTCAGTCGACCTCCAAAGTGATCGTGTCGTCCTCGATGGACACCGGGAACGTTCGCACCGGAGCATAGGCGGGGAGCGTCTTCGGCCTGCCGGTGGTCAGGTCGAAGAGCGAGCCGTGGCGGGGGCACTCGACCGTACAGGTCGCGGGGTCGAAATCGCCCTCCGCGAGCGGCCCGTCGTCGTGGGAGCAGCGATCCTCGATCGCGTAGAGCTTCCCGTCGCAGTTGAAGACCCCGATCTTGGCGCCGTCGTGCTCAACGAGGCGCATGGCGCCGGGCCCGAGCTCGGCGGCCGGGCAGACGGAGATGGTTGTTGCTGCGGTGTCGGTCAAGAGGATGGTGATTACATCCGCAGTCCCATTCGGGATTAGTGCGGGTTGAGACTTAATCCTACTTCTCCAGTCGGATTTTAGCGGCCGAGCCAGACCGGCGGCTGAAGTGGGAGGATCGGGGACCCGGTCAACAAGGAGAGGATGCGAGATGCCTGAGCGCACGAGCTACGAGGCGGGGACACCGTGCTGGGTCGACATCGCGTCGCCGGACCTGGGCGCCTCGGTCGACTTCTACGGCGGCCTCTTCGGCTGGGACGTGCCGGAGACCGAGACCTCCGAGCAGACCGGCGGCTATCGGCAGGCGCTCAAGGGCGGCCGCCCGGTCGCCGGGATGATGCCCCAGATGCAGGAGGGCCAGCCCTCGGCCTGGACGACCTACGTCTCGGTCGGCGACGCGGCGGCGACCGCCGCCGCGGTCACCGACGCCGGCGGCACCGTCCTCGCTGAGCCGATGGAGGTGATGGACCTGGGCACGATGGCGATCTTCGCCGACTCGGCGGGCGCCGTGTTCGGGGTCTGGCAGCCGGGCAGCTTCGTCGGCGCGGGTCTCGTCAACGATCCGGGCGCGCTCGCCTGGAACGAGCTCAACAGCCGCGACCTCGCCGGCGCCAAGGAGTTCTACGGCGCCGTCTTCGGCTGGAGCTTCAGGGACGACGACATGGGGGAGGCGGGGACCTACACGACGATCAGCCTCGGCGAGAACATGGTCGGCGGCATCCTCGACATGAATTCCCGCGGCGTCCCCGACGTCGTTCCGCCCCACTGGCAGGTCTATTTCGGCGTCGAGGACACCGACGCGGCCCTGGAGACGGCCAAGCGGAGCGGAGGCGGGGTGATGGTCGAGCCGATGGAGGTGCCGGCCGGCCGTTTCGCGATCCTCACCGACCCGCATGGGGCGAGCTTCGCCGCGATTTCGCTCAGCGCGGGGGCGACCCAGGGCTCCTAGGCGCGACCGCCCGCGCCACTACCCGAAATCGCCCTTGCTTTCGCCCCGGCGGGGCGAGACCATCTCATCTTCGGCACCTTCAGCCAGAGGGGGAGATGAGCATGAGGGTCAAGCAGGCGAAGCACCACTTGGCGGCGTTCGCGGTTCTTGGTCTTCTGCTCGCGCCGGCGGCATCGTCGTCCTCGGGGGGCGCCGGCCAGAGCGCCGCCAAACACACACCCGAGATCACCCGCGCGGAACTGAAGAAGCTGGCAAAGAAGGTGGCCGCGCTCCAAAAGTCGGTCCAGGCACTCAGCTCCAGCCTTCCGCCGGGCTACTCCGAAAAAGCCAGCACCCAGGCCCTCCAGGCCGCCGCCGCGGACTGGGAAAAGAACACGGAGGGGGTGAGCGGCAGGGTCGCCTCGCTCGAGGGCCCGCTCGGTGGGGTGTTGACCGGCACCTTCCCGGCAAACGTGCAGATCGTCGACGGCAGCATCGTCGGGGCGGACATCGCGCCGAGCGCGATCACCGGGTTCAACGTCCTCGAAGGGTCGATCCTGGGCTCCGACCTCCTCGACGGCGCGGTCCAAAGCGCCGACATCGCTGACGGCACGATCGGCGGCGGACTCGGCGGTGACATCGGGATGGGGACGGTGACCGGATTCAACGTCGACCCGAGCTCGGTTCAGTTGCGCGGGGCGACAACCGGTTGCACGGGCACCGACAAGGTCACGGGAATCACCGTCGGCGGCGACGTCAGCTGCTCCTCCGACCTCGGCTCGCGTGGCAGTGAGACCGCGACGAGCACCTTCGAACAACCGAGGGTCGTCAACGCCAGCAACGTGCTCCTCAACTACACGGTGATGATGCCGTTCGTCGTCACCGAACTGGTCGGTGCCGTGGAGGGCCAGCGGGTGACGCTGATCGCCGCCAACTCCAATGTGACGGTCCTCGATGCGGGCGCCTTCAAACTGAGCGCCGCCTGGGTGCCGAATGCCGATGACACCCTGACCGTCGTCAGAAACGGCGCAAGCTGGTACGAGGTCGCCCGCAGCGCGAACTAGCCGCGCTCAGAGCGAGAGGTCGGCGGCCGCTTCGTCGGGGCTGCCGGTCTCGCCCTCGTCCTCCCATTCGGCGGGCTGGCCGAGGCTGGCGCTCTTGATCACCTTGAGGCCGAGCATCGCGCACTTCATCCGCGTCGCCGAGATCTCGATCCCGAGCAGCTCGAGGACGTACTCCTTGGGCAGGTGCAGGAGCTCCTCGCGCGATTTTCCGGCGAGCTCGTCGGTGAGCAGGGAGGTCGCCGCGGTCGAGATCGCGCAGCCCTTGCCGTCGAAGGCGATCTGCTCGACCCGGCCGTCCTCGCCGAGCCGGATCGTCACGTGCTGCTCGTCGCCGCAGAGGGGATTGGTGTCCTCGAACTCGAGGTCGGGGTCCTCGAGGCGGCCGAAGTTGTGCGGCCGCTTGTAGTGCTCGAGGATCTGGTCGCGGTAGAGCTCGTCCATGCCAGCGAGGCTAGCGGACCGTTATCCGCAGCTCGCCAGCGAGCGTGCGTAGAAGCGCAGGTACTCGTCCCAGTGTTCGTCCCAATAGAGCAGATCGTGGCCGCCCGGCCAGGTGCGGGCGGTCAGCTCCGCGTCGCCCGCCTCCACCGCCTTGACGAAGGCGGCATCGCCGATCAGGAAGGGGTCGGCGAAACCGGTGTCGCTCCACACCCGGCTGTCGCCGAACGCGCCGGGGTCCTCGCGCACGGTCTCGATCACGTCGTGTCGCTCGAAGTCCGCGGCGTCGTCGAAGGCGCCCGGCGCGGTTTCGCCGCCGCTGCGCCACAGCGCGGCGGAGTGCCCACCGACGGCGCAGAACAGGCCGGGGTGCTCGAGGGCGAGGCTGTAGGCGCCGAAGCCACCCATCGAGATCCCCCCGATCGCGACGCGCGACGGATCGGCGCCACCCTCGCGGGCCGCCAGCGGTATCACCTCGTCGATCACGTAATCGCCCCACCTGCCGTCGTCGCGGTTGTGCCAGTAGCGGTCCACGCCGCCCTCCGGGAAGGCGACCACCGGCGCCCGCTCGCCAAGCGAGGCCAGGGCATCGAACATGGCGGCGTTTTCCGTGAAGCTGTCATTTGAGCCGCCGTGCCCGTGGAGGAAGACGAGCAACGGCCGCCCGTCCGACCCGCCCGCCGGGACGACGACGTCCACCTCCAGCTCCTCGCCGACGGCGGCGCTCTCCACGCTCAGCTCGAGCAGCCGGGCGTCGTGCGTGTCCACGGAGGGGAAGAAGGCGGCGCGGAGCCCGAGGTAGCCGAGCAGGAGGAAGGGCACCAGGAGGATCAGGCCGGCGGCCTGGCGGCGCCGGCGCACCTGCTCGGACGTCGGTCCCGGTGGCGCCATGGTTGCGGCGAGGGTAGCCGCCTGCGATGAGATTAGTTGGCAGTCAGCCGTCGAGGCCGAAGACGCTGCGCGCGTCGTGGAGGCCCTCGACCAGGCGGTCGATCTCCTCCTCGGTCGTGTAGACGCCGAAGCTGGCGCGCGCGGTGGCGGCGATGCCGAAGCGGTCCATGAGGGGCTGTGCGCAGTGGTGCCCGGCGCGCACGGCGACCCCGTGGCGGTCGAGGATCTCGGCGACGTCGTGGGCGTGGATCCCCTCGATCTCGAAGGAGACCGGGCCGACCCGCTGCGGCCCTCGCGGCGGACCGAATATGCGCAGGCCCGGGACCGCGGCGACCTTCTCGAGCGCGTAGTCGGTGATCGCCCGCTCGTGCTCCAGCACGGTCTCCATCCCGAGCGCGTCGAGCCAGCGCAGCGCCGAGGCCATCCCGATCGCCTGGGCGATCGCCGGCGTGCCCGCCTCGAAGCGGGCCGGCGGGTCGGCGTAGGTCGTGCCCTTGCGGGTCACCTTGCGGATCATCGAGCCGCCCCCGAGGAAGGGCTGCATCGCCCGCAGGTGGTCGAGGCTGCCCCAGAGCGCCCCGATCCCGGTCGGCGCGTAGAGCTTGTGGCCGGTCAGCGCGTAGAAGTCGACGCCGAGCGCGGCGACGTCGACGGGCAGCTTCGGCGCCGCCTGGGCGCCGTCGGCGAGCACGAGCGCCCCGGCCTCGTGCGCCAGCCGGGAGATCTCGACAAGCGGGTTCTCGGTGCCGAGCACGTTGGAGACGTGGGTGACGGCGACCAGCTTCGGCCGGCGCTCGAGCAGCTCGGCGTAGGCCGCCATGTCGAGCAGGCCGTCGTCGCCGACCGGGACCCAGTCGATCTCGGCTCCGACCCGGCCGGCGAGCTGCTGCCAGGGGACGACGTTGGAGTGGTGCTCCATCTCGGTGAGCACGATGTGGTCGCCCTCGCCGACGTTGGCGTCGCCCCAGGCGCGGGCGACGAGGTTGATCGCCTCGGTCGCGTTGCGGACGAAGACGACCTCGCGGCGGTCCGCCGCGCCGAGGTGGTCGGCGACGGTCGCCCGCGCCCCCTCGTAGGCGGCGGTCGCCTCGGCCGAGAGGGTGTGGGAGCCGCGGTGGACGTTGGAGTGGTGGGTGCGCTCGTAGCGGTCCACCGCCTGGATCGAGGCCAGCACCCGCTGCGAGCTGGCGCCGCTGTCGAGGTAGGCGACCGGCTTCCCGTTGACCTCGCGCTCGAGCGCCGGGAAGGAGGCGCGGACCTTCTCGATCGGGAACGCCGGAGCTGCGCTCTTGGTGGTCGCGGGCTCCATGTGCCAGAGGCTAGGCCGCAGCGCCCGCCTCTACCTCCTCGCGGATCCAGCCGTAGCCCTTCTCCTCGAGTTGTCCGACCAACTCGGGCCCTCCTTCTTTCACGATTCGGCCCTCGAACATGACGTGGACGAAGTCGGGTTTGACCATGTGCAGGATGCGCTGGTAGTGGGTGATGATCAGGACGCCCATGTCGGGACCGGCGAACCTGTTGACGCCGTCGGCGACGGTCCGCAGGGCGTCGATGTCGAGCCCCGAGTCGGTCTCGTCGAGGACCGCGATCTCCGGCCGCAGCAGCGCCAGCTGGAGCAGCTCCATGCGCTTCTTCTCGCCGCCGGAGAAGCCGTCGTTGAGGTAGCGGCTGGAGAAGTCTTTGGGGATGTTCGCCAACGCCATCGCCTCCTGGGCGACCTTGGCGAAGTCTTTGATCTTGATCTCCGTCTCCCCGCGTGCCTGGCGCTGGGCGTTGATGATCATCCGCAGGTACTTGCTGACCGAGACGCCGGGGATCGCGACCGGGTACTGGAAGGCCATGAAAAGGCCGGCCTGCGAGCGCACGTCGGGGTCGGCCTCGGTGATGTCCTCTCCCTTGAATGTGATCGTGCCCTCGGTGACCTCGAAAGCGGGGTGGCCCATGATCGCGTTCGCAAGCGTCGACTTGCCCGAGCCGTTCGGCCCCATCAGGGCGTGCACCTTGCCCTTCTCCACGTCGAGGTCGAGGCCTTTGAGGATCTGCTTCTCCTCGGCGCTCACGTGCAGGTTTCTAATCTCCAACTCAGCCAAAATGTCTCTCCATATCGGGGGTGTTTTGAAATGGGGTCAGGCGGCGCCGCCGACAGGCTCCAGCGGCTTCTCGCGCTCGCCGGTGCTGCCGAATTCGACCAGCTCCGCCAGGGTGGTCCCCGCCAGCGCCTTGCTGACGCCGCCCTGGACCCTGGTCCAGAGCAGCTTCGTCGCGCAGGCGTGGTCGCCGTCGTCTTCGTGCGAGCAGAGGACCTTGCCCTCGGGCGTCTCGTGGAAGCACTCCATCGGGGCGATCTGCCCTTCGAGCGCCTCTACGACGGAGTCCATCGTGATCTCGTCCGCGGGCTTGGCGAGGCGGTAGCCGCCGTGGGCGCCCCGGGTGGAGGCGACCAGGCCCGCCTTGCGCAGCTTCGCGACCAGGTGCTCGAGATAGGAGAGCGGCAGGTTCTCCGCAGCGGCGACGGTGCTGAGGGAGATCGGGGTCGCGTCGGGCTGGCGGCCCAACTCGACCATCAGTCTCACCCCGTACTCGGCTTTGGTCGAAAACAGCATGGCCCTAAATCCTACTGAAGAGGTCGGTTATGAGGCTTCCGTCTCAACCCGGCCGAGCGCGACGTGGGCGCGGCTGTCGCTGTTGCGGATCAGGACGAGGGTGAGCACGAAGCCGAGGAGGGCGATCGCGGCGCCGCCGAGGAAGGCCGCCTGGAAACCCTCGGTGAGCGCCTCGAGGCCCGGCGGCCCGGCGCCGGCGAGGTCGTCGGTGCGCGAGGTCGCCAGCGTCGAGAGGACCGCGAGGCCGAGCGCGCCGCCGATCTGCTGCGAGGTGTTGATCAGCCCGCTGGCGAGCCCCGCCTCGCTCTCCTCGACACCGGAGACCGCGGCGATCGTCGTCGTCACGAAGGCGAAGCCGAGCCCCGCCGCGGCGAGCAGCGAGGGCCCGAGGATGTCCGTCGTGAAGCTGCCGCCGACGGAGACCTGGCTGAACCAGGCCAGCCCGGCGAAGATGAAGAGCAGCCCCGCGGCGAGGACCGGCTTGTAGCCGACCTTGGTCACGAGCTGCGAGGCGATCCCCGCCGAGGTGATGATCACCAGCGAGAGCGGCAGGTAGGAGAGCCCGGCCTTGATCGCGCTGTAGCCCAGCACCTGCTGCATGTAGAGCGAGATGAAGAAGAACATCGAGAAGAGCGAGGCGCCGACCAGCAGGCCGACCACGTTGGCGCCGGTCAGCGTCCGCAGGCGGAAGATCGAGAAGGGCACCAGCGGCTTCGCGGCGCGCAGCTCGATCGCGACGAAGGCGCCCAGCAGCACCGCCGCGAGGGCGATCAGGCCGAGCGTCTGGCTCGACCCCCAGCCGGCGTCGGTGGCGTCGACCAGGGCGTAGACGAGGACCGAGAGGCCGGCGGTGACCGTCACCGCGCCCGCCACGTCGAAGGCGCGCGTCTCGGACTCGGCGCGGCTTTCGGCGATGAACCGCGGCGTCAGCGCGAAGACGGCGAGGGCGACCGGGACGTTGACCCAGAGCACCCACTCCCAGCCGAGGCCGTCGGTGAGAACGCCGCCGAGCAGGACGCCGGCGGCGCCGCCGGTGCCTGCGACCGCGCCCCAGACCCCGAGCGCCTTGTTGCGCTCGGCACCGTCGCTGAAGGTCGTGGTGACGATCGAGAGCGCCGCCGGCGAGATGATCGCGGCGCCCAGGCCCTGCGCTGCGCGGGCGGCGATCAGCTGTCCCTCGGTCGCGGCGAAGCCCGCCACGAGCGATGCCGCCGCGACGAGCAGCAGGCCGGCCATGAAGACGCGCCGCCGCCCGAGCAGGTCCGCCGTGCGGCCGCCGAGCAGCAGGAAGCCGCCGAAGGTCAGGACGTAGGCGTTGACCACCCACGGCAGGTTCGCCTGGGAGAAGTCGAGGGCCTCGCCGATCGAGGGCAGCGCGACGTTGACGATCGACGCGTCGAGGACGACGACGAACTGGGCGAAGCAGAGAAGGACGAGGGCGAGCCAGCGCTTCTCGCGAAACTCTCCGGACGCGGTCACGCTTTCTGAGTCAATCAAACCGCGCGGCTCGGCATCTCAGGCGTCGATCAGGCCGCGCCGGATCGCGTAGCGGACGAGCTCGACCCGGTCGCGCATGCCGAGCTTTCGCATCGCGTTCGCGCGGTGGTTCTCGACGGTCTTCTCGGAGAGGTGGAGGATCGCCGCGATCTCCCTCGTCGTGTTCGCCTCGGCGACGAGCTTGACGATCTCCTCCTCGCGCGGCGTCAGCTCCTCCTCGCCGGTGGACGTGCCGCGGGCGAGCACGTCGCGGATCAGGGTCCGCTGCGCATCCGGGGTCAGGAAGGGCTCGCCGCGTTCGACGGCCCGGATCGCCGCCAGCAGGTCGGTGTCGGCCTGGGCCTTGAGCACATAGCCCGACGCCCCGGCCTTCAGCGCCTCAAAGAGGTAGCGCTCGTCGTCGTGCATCGAGAGGATCAGGACCGAGACCTCGGGAGCCTGCTGCTTGATCTCGCGGGTCGCCTGCAGCCCGGTCAGCTTCGGCATCTTGACGTCGAGGATCGCCAGGTCGGGGCGCTCGCGGATCGCGAGGTCGCGCGCCTCTGCGCCGTCCGCCGCCTCGGCCACGACCTCGATGTCGGGCTGGCGCTCGAGCAGCAGCCGCAGGCCCGAGCGGACGATCCCGTGGTCGTCTGCGATCAGGACCCTCATCACCGCCGCCGCTCAATAGCTTCCGCGTCCGGGGGCGGCGGGTCGACCTTCAGCGTGACCTTCGTTCCATGGCCGGGACGGGACTCGATCGTCAGGTCGGCGCCGACCAGGAGCGCTCGCTCGCGCATCCCGGCGATGCCCAGCCCACGCTCGGACTCGTCGAAGGCGAAGCCCCGGCCGTCGTCGGAAACGTCGAGCACGACGCCCTGCTCCGAGCGCGTCAGGCCGACCTCGATCCGCCCTGCGCCCGAATGACGGGCCGCGTTGGAGAGCGCCTCCTGGGCGACGCGGTAGACGACCAGCTGCACCTCGGCCCCGAGGTCGGAGAAGTCGCCCTCCTCGAGCAGCTCGGCGGCGATCCCGGAGCGGGAGAGCTGCTCGACCTGGCCGGCGATCGCGGCGACGAGGCCGAGGTCGTCGAGCGCGGTCGGCCGCAGCTGGCGGGCGAGCGAGAGGAGCTCCCGCATCGCCTGGTTGGCGAGCTGCTTGGTCGCTGCGAGCTCCGGCTCGAGCTCGGGTGGGGCGGCCTCCCGCACCGCCTCCAAGCGGAGCAGCAGGCCGGTGAGGGACTGGTTGACCTCGTCGTGGAGGTCGCGGGCGAGGCGGGCCCGCTCCTCCTCCTGGGCGCGCAGGGCGGCGGATCCCGCCCGTTTCCTTTCCGCCTCGAGGCGCCGCATCATGCGCAGGAAGGCGAGCTCGAGCCGCTCGACCTCCTCGGTCTCGGCGACGCCGTCGATCGAGCGCGGCAGGCTCGAGCCCGGCCTGCTCAGGTCGACCTTCTCCATGTCCTCGATCAGCCTCTCGAGCGGTCGGTAGCGGCGGCGCTGCATCAGCAGGCCCGCGGCCAGGCCGGCGGCGATGCCGATCAGCACGACGATCGCCGCGGCGGTCACTCTTTATTCCCCGGTCGCACCTGCCTGAGCTTAGGGGTCGCATATCGGCGAATAGGGGTTGGTCCCTATGGCCAGAACCTCTCCCTGGCGGAATAATTTCCCCACGGCAATCCACCCAAGGAGCTGAGACGCGATGACGACCACGAAGCAATCCACCTGGGGCGCGACCCTTCGCACCACGATCCTGATGGCGTCCCTGGGCGGGCTCCTGGTCCTGATCGGTGCCCTGATCGGCGGTCCCAGCACCGCCGGCCTGTTCCTCATCATCGCCCTGCTGATCAACCTGGGCTCCTACTTCTTCAGCGACAAAATCGCGCTGAAAATGAGCGGCGCGAAGCCGATCGAGGAGTCCGAGGCGCCGCGGCTCTACCAGATCGTCCGCGAACTGACGACGCGCGCGGGCCTGCCGATGCCGCGCCTCTACATGATCCCCCAGGACCAGCCGAACGCCTTCGCCACCGGCCGCAACCCGAAGCACTCGGCGGTCGCCGTCACCCGCGGGATCACCAAACTCCTCTCCGAGGACGAGTTGCGCGGAGTGATCGCGCACGAGCTCGCCCACATCAGGAACCGCGACATCCTGATCCAGTCGGTCGCCTCGGCGATCGGCGCCGCGATCACCTATCTCGCCTACATGTTCATGTGGTTCGGCAGCGACAGCAACTCGCCGCTGAGCCTGGTCGCCTCGCTGGCGATGGTCCTGCTGGCGCCGATCGCGGCGACGATCATCCAGCTCTCGATCTCGCGCCAGCGCGAGTACGCCGCCGACGCCGTCGGCGCCGAGATCTGCAACAACCCCGAGTCCCTGGCGAGCGCGCTGCTGCGCCTCGAGCAGGGGGCGGAAGCGATGCCGATGGAAGTCAACCAGGCGGCCGAGCCGCTCTACATCGTCAGGCCCTTCAAGGGCGGCGGCATCGCCGGCCTCTTCTCGACCCACCCGCCGATCGAGGAGCGGGTCAAAAGGCTGCGCCAGATGCGTCCTAGTCTTTAGCCCGCAGGCGGTCCATCTCGCGGGCGATCTTGTCCTCTGGGGTCGGGCCCCGGCCGTACACGTTGTAGGCGTGTGCGGCCAGCCCGATTCCCCAGCCGCCGATCACCCAGACCGGCCAGAACGGGCCGCCGGTCAGCGCCCAGATCGCGACCAGCATGATGTTCACGACGACGTAGAAGATGGCGTGGACGCCGAGGTCGTGCTTCTTCTCGACCTCGACTTCGGCCAGCTTGCGCAGCTCCCGCTCTGAATCAGGGGCTCCCTCCACGGATTCCTTTGTACCACGCATCTGCCCTGTTCAACCGGCGGCATCGGTGAGACACTGAACATTGCGTCATGCCTGACTCCGAGCCCGCCAAGTCCTCCCGCTCAGCGCTGACGCGCAGGCGCCTCCTGTCGGAGGCGGGCGCGGTCGGGGTGGCGGGTGCGGCCACGGTCTGGCTCGGCAACCTCGGCAAGGGGCCGTTCTCCGGCATCGCCACCGCCGCTGAGGTCGAGAGCGAGGCGCTGCGCCGCTCCAGCTACATGGAGCTCTCGTCACCGAGCTTCACGGCGCTGGTCGACGGGACCGGGCACCAGCTCGAGCTGATCGGCGTCGAGGACCTGCCCGTCGCCGCCTCGGTCCCCGCTCTGCGGGAGAGCGAGGACGCCTTCTCGCTGCGCTTCCGGGGCGACGGCGCCAACGCCTTCGAACAGGGAACCCATGAGCTCCGGCACGAGAGGCTCGGCGACTTCTCCCTCTTCCTGGCGCCGATCGAGCGGCGAACCGGCACCCAGGACTACGAGGCGGTCATCGATCGCACGATCGTGCTGCCCGGCAGCGGCGGCGACGGCGCCCCGCGGCCCGTCGACCCCGGCGAGCGGGGCTCGGAGTCCCCGCGGCGGGAAGTCGGCCCCGCACGGGCCGCTCCGAGGCTGCGGCACGCGAAGCTGCGGCGCGCCCCCTCGGGACGCAGGCTGCTTGCCGAGATAACGCTCGGCGGCGGCGCGGTCGAGCTCGTGCGGGCCACGCTCATGCGCCGCGGACACCCGGTCGGGACGGCGTCCGCGCGCCCCAACCGGGGACGCGCCCGGCTTGGCTTCGCGACGCGGGTGCCCCCACGGGGCGCGGCCTACGTGCTGCAGCTCACGGTGGTCGACGCCGAGGGGAAGGCCACTCGCCTCCACCGGCGCCTGCGGATCGACTGACCGGGAGGTCGCCGACGTCCGCTGAGCTGACCCTGCAGAGCTTTGCCCCGCTGGTCGGCGAGACGTTCCAGGTCGACCTGGCCGAGGCCGGAACGCTGGAGCTCGAGCTGAGCGAGGCGGCCGAGGGGGTGGCGGGGCCCGGATCCGAGCGGGATCCCTTCAGGCTCCTCTTCCGCGGCCCCGGCGAGCCCGTCCTTTCCCAGCACACCCACCGGCTCGGGCATCCTGCCCTCGGAGTGCTCGAGATCTTCCTCGTCCCGGTCGGTCGCGACGCGCAGGGCACGAGCTACGAAGCGATCTTCGCCTGACTCGGCGCCGGCCTGCTCAGGGACGTTGCGGGAATACGCCCTGCAGCGCGATGCAGTAATTGAGGACGAGCCCCGGCGGCAGGTTGTTGTGGGGGAAGTCTGCGCCTGTGATCGATGCCGCCTGAGGATCGAGCGGAACCAGATTCGCGCTCGTGTTGGACTGGTAGGCGAACCCGGGGGTGGAGCGCGCCAGGGCGCGATTCGAGGCAGGCGCCTGCTGCGCCGCCGGTTCGGAGGTTCCCCGCGCCTGGTGGTTATGCGACGGGATCTCGGAGATCAGCAGGGTCGAGGTCCGTGAACCTCCCGTCTGGCCCAGGTCGTAGCTGCTGAGGCCGGGGCCCTGACCCTCCTGGATCGCCGCCTGGCCCTGCAGGTTCGGCAGGCCGAAGGTCGACTTGCCGTCGCCGCCGAAGGTCGTCCCGAGCAGCGAGAAGAGAGCGGTGTTCTGGGAGATGGGCAGCAGCTGGCCGTCGCAGAACGCCCAGCCTTTCGGCGGGAAGTTGAACCCGAAGGCGCGGATCTCGGCTACGAACGGCTCGCTCATGTGGGGGAGGGAAAGGTGCCGAACAGGGAGAGGATGTAGTTGATCGTGAGGTGGGGCATCAGGTTGTCATGGGGCTGGGAGCCGCCCGCGGGCGCAACCATCGTCGCGGCCATTGGCAGGGCCGGGTTTTCTTTGAGGAACAGGGTCACGGCCGGGGGGGAGCCGAGCACGTTGGCCTGAGGATTGGCGCTCGTTCCGCCCGCCGTCGAGGCAAGCATCAGGTGCGTGTGGACCGGGATCTGCTGGGCCGTCAGCGTCACCTGCTCGACACCGCCGGTCTCGCCGAGGGTGTATCCCCCCAGCCCGGGTCCCTGGCCCTGGTGGACGGGGACCCTCCCCTGCAGGTCGGGGAGGGCGAAGGTCGTCTCCCCGTCGCCGCCGTAGGTGGTGCCGATCAGGTTGAAGAGCGCTTCGTTCTCGGAGATCGGCAGCATTCCGCCCTGGCAGAGAGCCCACCCCAGGGGGGCGAAGTTCCCTCCCCACAGCCGTATCTCACCGATGTACGGTTCCATCAGTTGGGGCTCGGGAACACGCCGATGAGGGCGATGCACCAGCTGAGGGTGAGCAGGGGACCGCGGTTCTCATGCGGCTGGCTTCCGCCGACCGGGGCCAGCGTCTCGGAGTGGATCGGGGTCAGGTCGCTGGCCGCCCGGTAGGCGTTGTCGACCGAGGCGAGGATCGACGGGGCGGGCTGGTTGCCGGTCGTCGAGGAGGCGAGGATCGAGTGGTTGTGCTGGGGGATCTCCGAGAGGACGAGGGTATGGGCCTCCTCCCCGAATCGTTCCCCCTGGGTCCCCCCGGGGGAGTCCCTGTGGATCGGGACGCGGCCGCGCAGGTCGGGCAGCGCGAAGTTCGTCCGGCCGTCCCCGCCGTACATGGTCCCCAGCAGGGAGAAGAGCGCCTGATTCTGGTTGATCGGCAGCAGCTGCCCGTTGCATAGGGCCCATCCCTTCGGCGCAAAGACGAAGCTCATCAGTTTGAGCTCACCGAGGAACGGGCTATCGGCCATCGCTCATCTCACTCTACGGGGTCGGACATGAGGCCGCAGGGGCAAATTTGGAGCTGGCGTCGAATTGGCTCGCGTTGACGGGGGGCACGGCGGACGTCGTGTTGCGCCCGGCGAGATAGGTCTCGACCGCGACGTCGTCATTTGCGCCGCCGCCGTAGCCGGGGAGTTGCAGTGTGGCTTCGCCGTTCATGGCCAGGCGGATGTCGGGATTGCCGGCCGTCGCCGATCCGGTCAGGTTGTTTTTCAAGGCGGCCGCGCCGCCGATGTCGAGGCAGGAGGTGCCGGTGTCGCCGGTTTCGCTGCCGATCACCGCTCGCAGGCCCGAGAGGGCGATCGCATCGGGGTCGGAGATCGTGTTGGAGCGCACGGTCGCCTGGAGCGAGCCGATCCCGTCGTTCTGGACCAGCTCGAGGCCGAACGCGTTCGTGTACTCGTGGAGGGAGTTCCCGGTGACCAGGGCGCGCACCGTCGCGCTGCCGTTGGAGCGGATCCCCATCGCGTTGCCCGAGGAGGAGCCGGACTTGGAGACGGCCGGGTCCCCGATCGTGTTGCCGCTGATCGCCACGTCCACCTGGGCGGGCTGGGGCGAGAGGAGGCTTCCGGGGGTGTCGACCGTGATCCCCTCGATGCGGGCCCCCTGGATGTCGTTGTTCGTCACCGAGGCCTCCATGGTCGCATTGCCGCCCGGGTTGAGCGTTATCCCGCCGCCAGGCTGGCCGATCGTGTTCGACATCGTGTTGCCTGTGATCGTGACGTTCTCGGTCGCGGTGTTCGCGCCATCGGTGGTGACCTGGACGTGATCCCCGCGATTGTTGGTGAAGCTCGCTTTTTCGACTTTCAACCCGAAGCTGCCGGTGCCGGTCGCTTCGAAGAAGATCGCATCGCTGCCGAACGCCGAGTTGTTCGTGCTCGAGTAGAGGCCGCCGCTGAAGATCGCGTCGAGCGTGCCGCTGCTGTTGACGATCGAGACGTTGCGGTCCGCGCTGCCGGAGACGGTCGCGCCGGTGAGACTCACCGTGCCCGTCAGCCCCGTGAAGTCGAGGCCGCTCTCGCCCGCCGCGTTGCCGTTGCCGGTGATGTCGGAGGCGTTGGTCAGCGTCAGGTTGTTGACGGCGTTGCCGCGGATGCCGTCGTCGCCGCCGCCCGCCACTTTGATCGACGCGAGGTTGATGCTGGAGGCGTTGCTGAGTTGGATCCCCGGTCCGGTCGAGCTCTGGATCGTGCCGCCGCTTCCCGCACCGCCGGTGCCGGTGACGTTGAACGCCGAGGCGGAGCCGGTGTTTTCGAGAACGATCCCGCTGGCGGCGCCGACCGAGTTGACCGTCTTGACGTTGAACCCGCCGCTGTCGATCGTCGTTCCGACGATCCGGATGGCGGCGCCGGTCCCCGCGGTCAGCAGGTTGTCGGCATTGGTCGCCTTGACGAAGCCTCCTCCGGTCGCGCTGAAGACGTCGCCGCTCGCCCGGGTCAGGTGCAGGGGCCCCAGAAAGCTGACGTGGCCTTCGGCATTGCCGCTCACCGAGACGCCGCCGTTGGCGCTGGTGATCGCGCCGGAGAGCCTCACCGTCCCGGCGGTGCGATTGGCGACGGAGACGACGACGCCCGATCCTTCGATCGTCGAGTCGATCACGATGTCGCCGATGGCGGCGCCGCTCAGCACGACCGCGCCGCCGGTGTTGCCGGAGATCGTCGTGCTCGGCCCGACGCTCGATGTCGGCACGCCCACCCCCCTGATCCCGGCGCCGCTCGATCCGGTCGCGTCGACTCGCAGGACCTGGGAGGCGCTCGCCAGGCCGATCCCGTCGCCCGCCGCGTTGGTGACCGCCGGGTTGCTACCTCCGCTCGGGGAGACCAGGTTCGCGTGGCCCGGAACGGAGAGGCCCTGCGGCGAGCCGATCAGCCGCTGTCCGGACTCGAGCGGCAGGCCCCCGGCGTAGGTGCTGGAGCCGTAGAGGAATATGTAGTCGTCGGCGTTATCGGAGTCGCCCGCCCCTCCCGCTCCGTTGATCCCGGCCGGCGTTTTCAGCGGCGAGCTGGAGCGCCCGTCGCCCCCGGCGAGCGCGCTGGCGTCGACGTACCAGATCAGGGTTTTTTCGATGGCGATCGTCACGGTGACGTCCGAGGCCGCTTTGCCGTCCCTCAGGCGGTAGGTGAATGAGTCGTTCTGACCCTCGTCTCCGACCCCGGGGGTGTAGATGAAGCTCCCGTCGGCTCTGACCTCGACCGTGCCGCCGCCCGTGGTCGCGACCGTCTCCACTTTCGCGCTCAGCGTGTCGCCGTCCTCGTCGGTGTCGTTGGCGAGCAGCAGGTTGCCGCCCATCCCGGTGAGCACGACGCTCGGACTGGGAGGCGCGGCGATGCCGAGGGTGCCGGTGGTGTTGCCGACCGCGCCGGCGTAGCTGTCGGGCCCGCCGACCGGCGTGTCGTTGACGTCGACGACGGTGATCGTGAACTGCTTCTCGAAGAAGGCCGAGCCTTTGTCGGTGGAACGGACCCTGATCGAGTAGCTGGACTTCGCCTCGAAGTTGAAGCTCGCCGCCGTTTTCAGGGAGCTGCCGGAGATCGTGAACTGGGCGTTGTCGGTGGAGCCGGTCCCGGAGACCAGCGTGTAGGTGAAGGCTTCGCCGGCGTCTTGGTCGGTGGTCGAGAAGCTGCCGACATTGCTGGTCGCGGGCTGGTTCTCCTCGATGCTGTTGTTCGAGAGTTGGATGTCGGTCGGCGCCTCGTTGAGGTTCGTCACCGTCACCGTGAACTGCTCCTCGACGAAGGCCGAGCCTTTGTCGGTCGAGCGGATCCGGATCGAGTAGCTCGATTTCGCCTCGAAGTTGAAGCTCGCCGCCGATTTCAGGGAGCTGCCGGAGATCGTGAACTGGGCGTTGTCGGTGGAGCCGGTCCCGGAGACCAGCGTGTAGGTGAAGGTTTCGCCGGCGTCGGGGTCGGTGGTCGAGAGGGTGCCGACCGTCGTCCCCACGGCTTTGTTCTCCTCGACGCTGCTCGAGGAGAGCTGGATGTCGGTCGCCGTCTCGTTGACGTTGACAACGGTGATCGTGATGACCTCGGCGACCCTGGCCCCGCCTGCGTCGGTGGAGCGGATCCGGATCGAGTAGCTCGATTTCGCCTCGAAGTTGAAGCTCGCCGCCGTTTTCAGGGAGTTGCCGGAGATCGTGAACTGGGCGTTGCCGGTGTCGCCGGTGCCTTCGACCAGCAGGTAGGTGAAGGTGTCCCCCTGGTCGGGGTCGGTGGTCGAGAAGGTGCCGACCGTCGTCCCCGCGGCTTTGTTCTCCTCGACGCTGCTCGGCGAGAGCTGGATGGCGGTCGGCGGGTCGTTGGCGCAGCTGACGGTGATCGAGACCGTGGCGCTGGAGCCGCCGTTGAGGGTGTAGGTGAAGGAGTCGCCCCCGCAGTAATTCGCCGCGGGCTGGTAGGTGAGTCCGCTGCCGCCGCCGGTGATCACGACCGTGCCGTTGGCTCCGTCGCTCTTGGAAGCCACCGATTTCGGGCCGCCGTCGACGTCGGTGTCGTTGGCGAGCACGTCGATTGCGGTCGCGGGGGCGTCCTCGGCCAAGGATTCGGAGTCGTCGACGGCGCCGGGCGGGTCATCGACGCAGCTGACGGTGATCGAGACCGTGGCGCTGGAGCCGCCGTTGAGGGTGTAGGTGAAGGAGTCGCCCCCGCAGTAATTCGCCGCGGGCTGGTAGGTGAGTCCGCTGCCGCCGCCGGTGATCACGACCGTGCCGTTGGCTCCGTCGCTCTTGGAAGCCACCGATTTCGGGCCGCCGTCGACGTCGGTGTCGTTGGCGAGCACGTCGATTGCGGTCGCGGGGGCGTCCTCGGCCAAGGATTCGGAGTCGTCGACGGCGCCGGGCGGGTCATCGACGCAGCTGACGGTGATCGAGACCGTGGCGCTGGAGCCGCCGTTGAGGGTGTAGGTGAAGGAGTCGCCCCCGCAGTAATTCGCCGCGGGCTGGTAGGTGAGTCCGCTGCCGCCGCCGGTGATCACGACCGTGCCGTTGGCTCCGTCGCTCTTGGAAGCCACCGATTTCGGGCCGCCGTCGACGTCGGTGTCGTTGGCGAGCACGTCGATCGCGGTCGCGGGGGCGTCCTCGGCGACCGTGGGCGAGTCCCCTGCGGCCACCGGCGGGCTGTCCGCCGGCGCACCCCTCGGCGGAGAGCCTCCGCCGGAGGGCGGGGTGACCCCCTCGCAGTTGCGGATCACGTTTTTGCCTCCGCCGCCCCGGCAGCCATCCACACCGCCGCCCCCGTCCAGGCGGTCGTTGCCGCCGCCGCCGTAGAGGAGGTCCGGCCCGCCCTTGGACACGAGCTTGTCCCTTCCCGCTCCTCCGAAGATCCTGTCGGAGCCGCCGCCGGTCACCATGCGGTCGTTGCCGCCGCCGCCGCAGACGACGTCGTTTCCGCCCGCTCCGCCGCTGATCGTGTCGTCACCGCCCAGGCCGGCGATGACGTCGGCGGCCCCGCTGCCGCGCAGGCGATCGTCGCGCGGCGTCCCGACGATCGTCGCGGCGGCGCCGCCGCATCGAGCCGACGCGAGGTGCGTGACCGAATCGGAAGACGGGCCGGAGGCCGCGAGGGCGGTTGAGACGAGCAGCGCGACGGCGAGTGGGGCGGCGAAAAGGACAGAGCGCTTGCGGATCACGACGATCCACACAACGCCGAATCTTGTCTCCCGAACACCCTGTTTCATTGTGTCACGGACGGACGGGAGGGCCGCTATACTTTTTGAAGTAAAGCCGGATCGGAATTAAGGTATTTAGGAGAGCATGCCCCCAGGAACCCCCCAGATCACGCAGCAGATCGAGGAGATCGAGCCGTTCGAGGCTTCCGAGGAGATCGCGGGCGACGGCGTCGTCCTGATCGATACCCGTGAGCCGCACGAGTACGAGGAGGCCCACCTCGAGGGTGGCAAGCTGGTCCCCCCGGGGCTGCTCTCCGCGGACATCGCCGCCGCCGCGCCCGACAGGTCGGCGCGCACGATTCTCTACTGCCGCAGCGGCAACCGCTCCTACAAGGCCGCCGAGCAGATGCAGGCGCTCGGCTACGAGAACGTCGCCTCGATGGCCGGCGGCATCCTCGCCTGGCAGGAGCAGGGGCTGCCGGTGGTCGCGGCCTCGGGCATGACCCCGGAGCAGCGCGACCGCTACTCCCGCCACACCCTCCTCCCCGAGGTCGGCGTCGACGGCCAGCTGAAGATGCTGAACGCCAGGGTGCTGCTGATCGGCGCCGGCGGCCTCGGCGCGCCGACCGCGCTCTACCTGGCCGCCGCCGGGATCGGCACGATCGGCCTCGTCGACGACGACGTCGTCGACGCCTCCAACCTGCAGCGCCAGGTGATCCACAACACCGAGCGAATCGGCGAGCCGAAGACCTCCTCGGCACGGAAGACGATCGAGGCGCTCAACCCCGACGTCGAGGTCGTCGAGCACAACTTCAGGATCGACGCCTCCAACATCGTCGAGATCCTCGAGCAGTACGACGTGATCGTCGACGGAGCCGACAACTTCCCGACCCGCTACCTGCTGAACGACGCCTCGGTCAGGCTGCGCAAGCCGGTCGTCTCGGCCTCGATCCTCAGCTTCGACGGGCAGATCTCGACCTTCGTCCCCTTCGAGGGCCCTTGCTACCGCTGCCTCTACCCGACGCCGCCGCCGCCGGAGCTGGCGCCGAGCTGCTCGGCCAACGGCGTGCTCGGCGCGATGGCCGGGACCATGGGCCTGCTCCAGGCCAACGAGGTGCTGAAGCTCGTGCTCGGGATCGGCGAACCGCTGATCGGCAGGCTGCTGCTCTTCGAGGCGCTCGGAACCCGCTTCACCGAGCTCAAGGTGCGGCGCGACCCGGAGTGCCCGATCTGCGGTGAGAACGCCCCCGAGATACCGGACTCCGAGCTCGGGAAGTTCCCCGACTACGACCTCTTCTGCACCGGCGCGGGCGGAGACCGGTAGCCGGTCGGCTCGACTAGGATCACCGCCTCATGGCAACGATCCGCATTCCCCCGGTGCTGCGCCCGAAGACGGGCGGCCAACCCGAGGTCGAGGCGAGCGGCTCGACCGTCGGCGAGGTCCTGCGCTCGCTGACCGCCGAGCACCCGGACACCCAGGAGCAGCTCTTCGGCGAGGACGGCGACCTCAACCGCTACGTCAACGTCTATCTCAACGACGAGGACGTGCGGGTGCTCGACGGCCTCGACACCGCGGTCTCCGAGGGCGACACCGTCGTCATCCTGCCGGCGATGGCCGGCGGCCTCTAGCGCCCGCTCAGCGGTCGAGGACCAGCCCGAGGAATTTCTTCGTCCTCTCCTCGCGCGGGCTGTCGAGGACCTGCGCCGGGGGCCCCTGCTCGACGATCACGCCGTCGTCCATGAAGACGACGCGGTCGGCGACGTCGCGGGCGAAGCCGAGCTCGTGGGTGACGATGATCATCGTCATCCCTTCCGCGGCGAGCTCGCGGATCACGTCGAGGACCTCCTTGACGAGCTCCGGGTCGAGGGCGCTGGTGACCTCGTCGAAGAGCATCACGTGGGGGTCCATGGCCAGTGCCCGCGCGATCGCCACCCGCTGCTGCTGGCCGCCGGACAGCCGTTCCGGGTACTCGTCGAGCTTGTCGGCGAGCCCGACCCGCTCGAGCAGCGCCCGCCCTTTGGCCCGCGCCTCCTCGGCGCCGCGGCCGAGAACCTTTTCCTGCGCCAGGGTGACGTTCTCCAGCGCCGACTTGTGGGGGAAGAGGTTGAACTGCTGGAAGACGATGCCGACTCGCTGACGGACGAAGTCGAGCTCCCAGCCCTGCTCTCCGCTGCCCCGATCCCTTGCAGATGTCGCGGCCCTCGAGGAAGATCTCGCCCTCCTCGGGCGGCTCGAGCAGGTTGACGCAGCGCAGCAGCGTGCTCTTGCCGGAGCCGCTCGGCCCGAGCACGCAGACGACCTCGCCGCGGGCGACCTCGAGATCGATCCCGCGCAGGACCTCGAGCTCGCCGAAGCGCTTGTGGATCCCCTCGAGCTTGACCATCGGCTCCGCCACGGGACCCCTATCCGGCTCCCGCGCGGGGCGCCGCGCGCTGGAAGCGCTGGTCCCTGGTGATCAGCCTGTCGACGAGCCGCGCCAGCGGCAGGGTGACGACGAGGAACATGATCGCCCCGAGCGTCAGGGCGGAGCTGTTCAGCGTGTCGGACTGGATGTCCCGGCCGACCAGCGCGACCTCGTTGAGGGCGATCACGGCGACCAGGGTCGTGTCCTTCATCAGCGCGATGAAGTCGTTGAGCAGCGGCGCGATCACCTTGCGGATCGCCTGCGGCACGATCACGTGCCGCATCGCCTGCCGGTAGCTCATCCCGAGCGAGCGGGCGGCCTCCATCTGCCCGCGCGGCACCGCTTCGATCCCCGCCCGGTAGACCTCGGCCATGTAGGCGCCGTAGGTGATCGTCAGCGCCATCACCCCGTACCAGAATGGGTCCGGCCTTCCCGAGCCAGCGCGGGATCGCGATCGACTCGGGGATCGGCAGGTACGGGAGGCTGCCGGAGATCAGCAGGATGATCAGCAGCAGCGGGATCCCTCGGAAGACGTCGATGTAGGCGATGGTCACGAACCGCACCGGCGCGAAGCCCCGTCCGGGGAGCTGGCGCAGCAGGGCCAGGACCAGGCCGAAGAGCAGCGCGAGGGCGCCGCCGACGAGCGAGAGTTCGAGCGTGATCACGAACCCGTCGAGCACCTCGCCGAAGTGCTCCTCCATCAGCGAGAGGTCGAAGTACTGGTTGAGGATCTCGTTCATGTGAAAAGGGGCACCATCGCGGCGCCCCTTCTAGCCTGCCTGGCCTCGACTCCGAGCTCGGTCAGGTCGCTTCGTGTGTCGTGGTCCCGATTCCCGCGGGAACCGGCTTGTGGAACCACTTCTTGTAGATCGTCTCGTATTCGCCCGAGTCGACCACTTCCTGCAGGGCGTCGTTGAGTTCGTCGAGCAGCTCTTCATCGCCCTGCGGGACGACGAATCCATACTGTTCTTCCGTTTCGATCCCGCCCGCGATTTCGATCCCCTCGTCTTTCTCGAGCGCTCTTTCGGCCACCGGCCGGTCGATCACGACGGCGTCGATCGTTCCCGCCTTCAGCGCCGGGAACGTGTCGGGGCCCTGCGGGAAGGTGCGGACTTCGCCGGCGTCGGTTTCTTCCTCGACATATTCTTCGCCGGTCGTCCCCTGCTGGACGCCGACCGTCTTGCCGTCGAGGTCTTTCGCCGATTTGATGTCCGCGGTGCCCGTGGTGACCACGATCGACTGGGCGGACGGCAGGTAGTACGGATTGGTGAAGTCGACCGTCTCCTCGCGTTCGTCGGTGATCGTCGTCGCCGAGGCGACCATTTCGAATTTGCCCTGGGCGAGGTCGCGGAAGATCGTGTCGAACGAGGTGTCGATGAATTCCGGCTCGTCGGTCGATCTTCTTGGCGAGCGCTTCGACCAGCTCGATGTCGAAGCCCTTGAATTCGCTCTTGCTCTCGCCGAATTCCTCGAACGGGGGATAGGGCACGTCGGACCCGACCGTGATCTTCCCGCCGCCCTCGGCGCCGCCGGTCGTGCTCTCGTCATCGTCGCCGCAGCCCGCCGCGAAGACGGCGAGCGCCGCCAGCGCCACGAGCAGAATGGTCAGTCGGGATTTGCTGCTCGTCATCGGTGATCCCTCCGTTCGAGAAAATTGCGCAGGAAATATTTTGGGAGTTACCCCGAAACTACTCCTCCGCGTACCCGGCCGCAAGCATGTTCATGCCTATCGGGGCGTAGCTATACTTTTTGAAGTAAGGGAACCTCGATGCCGAACGACGAGCTACTCAACCGGCCCTGCGGAGGGCGCTTCGGCAACGTCGTCGAGTCGATCGGCAACACGCCGCTGGTCGAGCTGCCCCGCCTCTCCCCTAAGCCCGAGGTGCGGGTCTACGCGAAGCTCGAGGGGCACAACCCGACCGGCTCGGTCAAGGACCGCGTCGCCCGCTCGATGATCGAGGCGGCCGAGGCCGAAGAGCGCGATCGAGCCGGGCCAGACGATCCTCGAGCCGACCTCCGGCAACACCGGCATCTCCCTGGCGATGATCTGCCGCCGCAAGGGCTACCCGCTGAAGGTCGTGATGCCCGACAACGTGACCGAGGAGCGCACCGCAGCTGCTGCGCATGTACGGGGCGGAGATCGTCTACTCGGAGGGCGCCAAGGGCTCCAACGGGGCGGTCGAGGTGGCGCTGGAGATGTCGCAGGACTCGAGCTATCTACATGCCCTACCAGTACGGCAACGAGGCCAACCCGCTCGCCCACTACAACGGCACCGCGGTCGAGATCCTCGAAGAGCTCGACAGCGTCGCCGCCTTCGTCGGCGGGCTCGGCACCGGCGGCACGCTGATGGGCAACGGCCGCCGCCTCAAGGAGGCGAACCCGGAGACGCTGATCGTCGCCGCCGAGCCGATGCAGGGGGAGCTCGTCCAGGGGCTGCGCTCCCTCGACGACGGCTTCATCCCGCCGATCATCGACATCTCCCTCTTCGACCGCAAGATCATGGTCTCCAACCGCGACGCGATCGTCTGGACCAAGAAGCTGCTCGAGGAGGAGGGGATCTTCGCCGGCGTCTCCTCAGGGGCGATCGCCGCGATCGCCTCCCGCATCGCCGGTGAGCTCGAGGGCGGCAACGTCGTCTTCCTGATCCCCGACGACGGCTGGAAGTACCTCTCCTCCGGCGTCTACACCAAGCCGATCGAGGAGATCGAGAACCTGGACTCCACCGTCTGGTGGTAGGCCTGCCGCGCATTGTGGGACGGGGGGCGGCCGGACTGGCGCTCACTCTCGTCGCGATCCTGGTCTCCGCCGGCGGCGCGGCCGCCTTCCCCGGCCAGCTCGACCACACCTACGGCGAAGGCGGGGCCGTCAACGTCGGCGGCGACCTCCCCGGGGTCGGGGGCGAAAAGCGGGTCCTGGCGATGGTGCTGGGCCCCGCAGACGAAGCATTCGTCCTGAGCGCGAATCAGCGGCTCTGCGAGGCCGGCCGCATCTGCGCCGACCTCCACGTCCTGAGATATCGCTCCGACGGCTCGCTCGACCCGGAGTTCGGCGCCCGTGCCGGCGTGGTGATGCAGGTGCGGCAGCTTCCCGACCGGCGGCGCGAGTCGCGTATCCACGGCGCGCTCGCGGTCGATCCGGCCGGGCGCGTCATCGTCGCATCCGGGGACGACCAGACGGTCGAGGTCGCGAGGCTTCACCGCGACGGCTCGCTCGACCTCGGGCTTCGCAGCCCCGGGTACCCCGGGGCCGGGCGGATCACCACCTTCCTGACCGCCGAAACGACGGTCTCCGTGATCGCGATCAGGCCGAAGGGCGGGTTCGTCGTCGCCGGCAGCGTCCTCACCCGCGCCGGCTCGGACCTGTTCATGGTCCGCTACCTCGAAGACGGCCGGCTCGACTTCCAGGACTTCGGGACCGGCGGCATCGTCTTCCGGGACCTCGGGGGCAACGAGCTGCCGGGTGGGCTCGCGATCCAGGGCGGCAGGACCGTGGTCGGGGTCCCCAAGTGCTGCGTGCCGTCGGGGGGCCGGATGCCGGTCGTCCGGTTCTCGCCCTTCGGGCAGCCGGTCTCCACCTTCTTCGCCAAGCCGCCGCCGGGGCGCGGCGGCGGCAGCAGGGGCATCTCGGCGGTGATCGCAGCGGAGGACGGATCGACGCAGGCGGTGGGCACGATCGACGAGGGGACGTTTGTCACCAGCCGCAACGCTCGCGGGAGGCTCGACGCCCGCTACGGCACCAGGGGGTTCGCGCTGATTCTCGACTTCTTCGCCGAAGGCACGCCGGGGGCGGTCCGGGATGGGCGCGGGCGGCTCGTCGTGGCGGGGCGGGTGCCCTTTGAAGACGCTTCAGGCAACTCCACCTCCGATCTCGCCGTCACGAGGCTCCTGCCGGGCGGGCGGGTCGACCGCGCTTTCACCGGCTTCCTCGGGGTGGGCAGGCAGATCGGGGAACAGGCCAGGAGCCTCGGCGTCGCCCTCCAGTCCGACGGGCGGATCCTCGTTCTCGGCGAGGGGAGCTACGAGTGCTCCCGCGCAACCTGCCCGGCGCGGGTCTATGAGCTGGTGCGCTTCACGGGCGGCGGCCGATGAAGATCTCCCAGGACCTGGTCGACGAGATGGTCGCGCACGCGCGCGAGGACCTGCCCAACGAGTGCTGCGGCCTGGTCGGCGGGTCCGGCGGGGAGGCGAACGCGGTCATCCGCGTCAAGAACTCCGCGGCGAGCCCGCTGCGCTACGAGATGGACCCGCAGGAGCAGTACAACGCGCTGAAGGAGATCGAGGACGGGGGCGGCGAGTTGCTGGCGATCTACCACTCCCACACCAAGAGCGCCGCCTATCCGTCGCAGACCGACGTCAACCAGGCCGTCGCCTGGCCGGACCAGGTCTACCTGATCGTCTCGCTCGCAGACGAGCGGGCGCCGGACGTGAAGGGGTACCTTCTCAAGGACCTGAGGATCGCCGATGCCGAAATCACCGTCACTTAGGGAAAGCAAGGAATCGATCGCCCGCGGCGGCGACGGGAGCACGCCCCCCGCGCCGGACGAGGGTGGCGGCGGCGGCGGTGGCGGTGGCGAGGGGCTGGTCAAGGTCGGCTACGGCCAGAACCAGGCGGAGGCGGAGATGATCCAGGGGCTGCTCTCCGAGCACGGGATCCGCAGCCTGCTCAAACGCGCGCCCGGGTTCGACGTGCCCGACTTCTTCGCCGCCGGCCCGCACCAGGTCTTCGTGCTCGAGTCGGCCGCCGCGGACGCGCGCCGAGTGCTCGAGGGGATCCCCGGCGCCGGCTAGCCCGCTCCGGGCCGGGCGATCGCCCGCAGGTGGTCGCGCCAGGCCGCCTCGATATCGCCGATCCGCGCTTCGAAGGCGTCTTCCAGCGTCGCGCTCGTGCCGCCGGGCAGCAGCCGCAGCGCCAACCGCTCGCAGTGGTCGGGGCCGCGCTCGTCCTCGAGCAGGTCGAAGATCGTGCCGCCGAGGATCACCGCGTCGCGCCGCGAGGGCGGGAAGGAGGGGCGGGCGCTCTCGCGCAGGCGCCGGATCACGGCCGCCCGGTAGAGGCCGACCTGGCGGGCGAAGTACTGGGCGCCGCCTTCGACCAGCCAGGCCCATCCCAGGTAGCGGGCGAAGCGGCGCGGGGTCCAGGAGGGGGGAGGGCCGGGTTGTTGGCCGCGATCACGAGCTGCGCGTAGAGCCGCTCGGCGGTGCCGCGCAGCGCCTCCAGCGAGTCCTCGCCGGCGGCGCGGCGCTCCATGTGGGGGTCGTTGAGGACGTGCAGCTCGGTCGCCATCGCCCAGCCCGCGAGGTAGCGGCGGCCCGCCGGGGCGGCCGACCAGCGCGCCGCCGGCAGGAAGGGGTGCGCCATCGTCAGCAGCGCCGGGTGGGTGTGGACGACAACGGTGACGTCGCCGGGGACCTCCTCGAAGCGGTCTTCGAGCCGCAGCCGCAGGTTCTCCATACGGTCCAGCGTGCGCTCCGCGTAGGAGGCGTCGTCGCTGTCGTGGCGCGCGGTAAAGCTCAGCGATTCTGTCTCAATCCACGGCATTCGCCGACCCTACTAAGGGCGTCTGACCAAGCAGTTCAAGGACGCAGGGAGCGAAACGTGCACCGCACGTGAGCGACCGAGGACGCCGAAATGCGCGGGTCAGAGGCCCTTAGACGAGGGCCGGCTCGGCGGGGCGCAAACTTCGCGGATCTCGGCGCGGGCGCGGTCGAACTCCTCGTCGGCCATCACCGGCGTGCCCTCGAAGGGCAGGTCGCGGTCGATTTCGACCCAGGAGCGGCAGCCGTGGTACTCGTCGCGGACCTTGACCGTGACCGGCCGCGGGATGCGATGGACCCGGAGCAGCAGGATGTGGAGCGGGTGGCGGCGCTTCCAGTTGAGCCGCTTCTCGGCGTAGTCGGGGGTCCAGATGTAGAAGGGGGAGAGGGCGTCGACGGCGCGCGGGTCGTTGACCGTGATGTGGTCGGTGACTTCGGCCCAAGCGCGCAGGCGGACCCGGTCGGGCTGGTTGATCCCGCCGTCCTGGATCAGCGCCCGCGGCGGTGGCTCCTCGTCGGGCCAGACACCCTCCTCGAGCGCGCGACGCAGCTCCGGATGATGGGACTCGCGAACCAGGTTGTTCTGCTGGTGGTCGAAGGTGGGGTAGAGGAAGAAGCGCTCGTGCTCGACCTCGAAGTGCTTGTTCTCCTCGCGGATCCCGCCCTTGCGCAGGGTCAGGAGCTGCTCGCCCTCGGCGAGCGCACGCACTGTTACGGCCCATTCCTTGAATGCGATCGGCATTTAGTTACCTGAGTAGGTGGTTGACTCTGAATCGACTGGGGGAGGGCGCTGCCCTCAACCTTTGTGGCGGGGAGGGAACCCTGCCGCGAATCCGGCATTTTAGAGCAGCGAGGCTAAATAGCCAAGTAATTACTTCTTAAGACTTCTTAAGCATTCCGCCGCCGCCAGGCGTCTCGACCCTCAGAACGTCCCCCTGGCGCATCTCTCCCTCGACCTTTCCGCCCAGCGGCTCGCCGTTCAGCAGGTTGCGGCCGGGGGCCCCGTCCCCGCCCCCGTCGCGGCCCCGGGGAGGGTGCCGGCGGCGCTCTGTGAGCAGGCGTGAAGCGCATCGGCGCCAGGGCTTCGATCTCGCGGACGAGCCCGTCGCCGCCCCTCCGCTCGCCCTCGCCGCCGCTGCCGCGGCGGATCGCCAGCTCCCGCACGCGCAGGGGGAACTCCGCCTCGAGCGCCTCGACCGGCGTGTTGAGCGTGTTCGACATCGCGACGTGGATCGCGCTCGGGCCGTCGGCGTCCGGGCATGCTCCCTGGCCGCCGCCGAGCGTCTCGTAGTAGGTGAAGCCCTCGCCGGCGAGCGTCAGGTTGTTCATCGTGCCCTGCCCCTGGGCGGGCACCGGCCGGGCGCCGGTCAGCGCCGCGATCACCAGGTCGGCGACCCGGCTCGAGGTCTCCGATGTTGCCGGCGACGACCGCCGCGGGGGCGCGGGCGTTGAGCAGGCACCCCTCGGGGGCGCTCACCTCGATCGGCCGGAAGGCGCCGGCCGAGGGCGGGGCGTCCGGGTCCGTCATCGCCCTCACCGCGAAGAAGGCGGCCGACTTCGTCACCGAGAGCGGGCAGTTGAGGTTGCCGTCGACCTGCGGGTCGGTGCCCTCGAAGTCGAGGCTGAGCCGGTCCCCCGCTATCGTCGCCGCGACCCGCAGGGTGATGTCGCGCGGCTCGCCGGCGGCGTCGTCCTCGAGCACGTCCTCGGCCTCGTAGGTCCCGTCCGGAAGATCGGAGAGCGCCGCTCGGGTGCGCCGCTCCGCGTAGGCGAGGATCTCGTCCATCCCCTCGCGCAGCAGCGCCAGCCCGTGGCGGCCGGCGAGCTCGGTCAGCCGCTCGGCTCCGATCCGGTTGGCGGCGCGCTGGGCGCGGAGGTCGGCGAGCCGCTGCTGGGGAAACCGCATCCGCGCCGCGATCTCCCGCAGCTCGTGCATCCCGGCGAGGGTCGGCGGGATCACCTCCCCCTCTTCGTCGAGCGTCCGCGAGCAGGCCGGCATGCTGCCGGGCGTCGGGCCGCCGACGTCGGCGTGGTGGGCGCGGCAGGCGGCGAAGCCGGTCAGGGCTCCCCATATGAAGACCGGCGCGATCAACGTGATGTCCGGCAGGTGGGTGCCGCCGCGGTAGGGGTCGTTGAGGATCCAGCTCTCGCCCGGCCGCTGCTCCTCGCCGAGGATCGCCGCCACCGCGTCCGGCATCGAGCCGAGGTGCACCGGGATGTGCTCGGCCTGCATGACGAGCTCCCCGCGGGCGTCGAAGAGGGCCGTCGAGCAGTCGTGGCGCTCCTTGATGTTCGCCGAGTAGGCGGAGCGGATCAGCGCCGCGCCCATCTCCTCGCAGGCGGCGCGCAGGCCCCCGGTCAGGACCTGGAGCGTGATCGGGTCGACGCCGTCAGCCATCCCCGGCCCCCGTCCTCGCCTGCTCGTCGAGCTCGGCGACGATCGTGCCGGCCCCGTCGACCTCGGTGGTCCAGCCGGGCGGGACGACGAAGGTCGCCTCGGGCAGCTCGTAGACGACCGGCCCGGCCGCCTCGGTGCCGGCCGGGGGCTCGCCGCGCAGGATCGGGGTCTCGACCCACTCGCCGCCGAACCGCACCCGGCGCGAGGTCTCGGTCAGCTCGGAGCGGTCCGGGGCGGCGGGCCTCGGCCGGGGCCCGGGGAGACCATCCCCAGGCGGATGTCGACGAGGACGACCGCGCCCTCGCTGTCGCGATGGCCGTAGAGCTCCTCGTGGGCGCGCTCGAAGCGCTCGACCAGGTCGGCCGGGTCGGGCTCGGGCGGCCCCGGCACCGGCAGCTCGAAGGCCTGGCCCGCGTAGCGCATCTCGTAGGCCAGCTCCGGCTCCGCGCCCTCCAGCTCGGCGCCGGTCGCGGCGATCAGGTCGCGCGACCTCCGCCGCGATCCGCTCGGCGCTGAGCTCGCCGCCCTCGAGCATCACGGTGCGGGAGGTGTCGCGGCGGCGATCCGAGGCGCAGAGCCCGAGGGCGGAGAGGACGCCGCCGGCCCGCGGGCAGAGGATGCGCTCGATGCCGAGCTCGGCGGCGATCGCCGCCGCGTGCATCGGCCCGGCGCCGCCGAAGGGAAGCAGCGCGTAGCGGCGGGGGTCGACGCCGCGCTCGACGGTGACGACCCGCAGGGCGCGGACCATCTCCTGGTCGGCGATGCGGACGATCCCCTCCGCGGTCTCCAGCTCGCCCAGGCCGAGCGAGTCGGCGAGGGCGCGGACCGCCTCGGAGGCCGCATCGGCGTCGAGCTCGACGCCGCCCGCCAGCCGCGAGTCCGCGGCCAGGTTGCCGAGCAGGAGGTTGGCGTCGGTGACGGTCGGCTCGCGCCCGCCGCGGCCGTAGCAGGAGGGCCCCGGGTCGGCCCCGGCCGAGCGCGGGCCGACCCGCAGCGCCCCCCCGCGGTCGCGCCAGCCGATCGAGCCGCCGCCGGCGCCGACGGTGTGGACGTCGACCATCGGCAGCTGGATCGTGCGCCCCTCGACCCGGCGCGAGTCGGTCCGCCTCACCGCGCCGTCGTCGACCACGCAGACGTCGCAGGAGGTGCCGCCCATGTCGAAGCCGATCGCGTTGCCGTCGCCGCTGGCACGGGCGAGGAGGCCGGCGCCGACCGCCCCTCCGGCGGGGCCGGAGAGGACGCTCCAGGCTCCCGCGCGCGCGGCCTCGGCGGCCGTCGCGACGCCCCCGGAGGACTGCATCACCAGCGGCGCCGGCAGGCCGGAGGCCGAGGAAGCCTCGCCGAGCCGGTCGAGGTAGCGGCCGAGCAGAGGTGCAGAGGTAGGCGTCGATCGCGGTCGTCGAGCAGCGCTCGTACTCGCGGAAGCGGGGCAGGACCTCGTGCGAGGCGGAGACGTGGACGCCCGGCAGCTCGCGCGCAGGTGCTCGGCGAGGCGGCGCTCGTGGCTCGGGTCGAGGTAGGAGAAGAGCAGGCAGATCGCCACCGACTCGGCGCCGCTCTCGCGCAGCAGGGCGGCCAGCCTCTCCGGCTCGCCCTCGCCGAGCGGCTCGAGGACGCCGCCGGGGCCGATCCGCTCGGCGGCCTCGAAGCGCAGCTCGCGCTCGACCAGCGGGGCCGGCTTCGGCGCGCACAGCCGGTAGAGGTCGGGACGGTCCTGGCGGGCGATCTCGAGGAGGTCGGCGAAGCCGCGGGTGGCGATCAGCGCGGTGCGGGCGCCCCGTTCCTCGAGCAGCGCGTTGGTCCCGACCGTCATCCCGTGGGCGAAGGCCTCGACGGCGCCGGCATCGGCCCCGGCGCGGCGCAGGACCTCCTCGACGGCGCCGATCACGCCGACCGACTCGTCCTCGCCCGTCGTCGGCAGCTTCGCGGTGTGGATGCTCTCGCCGTCGAGCGAGGACGGCGTCGGTGAAGGTCCCGCCCACGTCTACTCCCAGGAGCATGGGGCGACGCTATCGCCGCGGCTCAGGCCCAGGCCTCGCGCCGGGTCTCGCCGTCCGGCCCGAGGACGATGTGGACGCCGTCGAGGTCGGGGTCGAGGCCGGGAAAGTCGGAGCGCAGGTGGCCGCCGCGGGACTCGCGGCGCTCGAGCGCGCAGGCGGCGATCGCCGCGGCGAGCGGATACGGGTCTTCGGTCAGCTCGGCGAGGCGCTCGGCGTCGCGGACCGGCCCGGCGAGGCGCCAGACGGCGTCGCGGGTCTCCTCGGTGGGCGGCTCGAAGCGCCCTCCCGGCGGGTCGGGGCGGGCCGCCGCCGCCACCTCCTCGAGGGCGGCGTCGGCGGCCCTGCGGCCGAAGACGAAGCACTCGCTGAGCGAGTTCGACGCGAGCCGGTTGCCGCCGTGCAGGCCGGTGCAGGAGCACTCGCCGACGGCGAAGAGGCCGGGCAGCGAGGAGCGGCCGTCGAGGTCGACGAGGACCCCGCCCATCGTGTAGTGGGCGGCGGGGGCGACCGGGACCGGCTCGGCGCCGGGGTCGAGCCCGGCCTCGGCCAGCGAGGAGAAGACGTTCGGGAAGCGGGCCGGGTCGATCTCCCGCAGGTCGAGCCTGACGTCGGCGCTGCCGTCGGCCTCGATCCGGGCGAGGATCGCCGCCGTGACGGCGTCGCGGGGCGCCAGCTCGTCGGTGAAGCGACGCGCCGGAGGCGTCGAGCAGCGTCGCCCCCTCGCCCCGCACCGCCTCGGTGATCAGACTGGCCGTCGATGCGGGGTCCCCGGCAGGGCCAGGGCGGTGGGGTGGAACTGGCAGAACTCGAGGTCGGCGAGGTCGGCGCCGGCGGCGGCGGCGAGCACCGGCCCGGCTCCGATCGCGCCCCAGGGGTTGGTCGTGCGGCGCCAGAGCGCGGCGGCGCCGCCGGTCGCCAGGACGGTCGCGCGGGCCCCGATCGCGCCGGAGTCGGTGAGCAGGCCGTGGCAGCGCTCGCCGTCGCTCCAGAGCGCCGTCGCCGAGGTCTTCTCCCGGACCTCGACCCGCTCCTCGGCGTCGACCATCGCGGCCAGCTTCGAGGTGATCTCGTGGCCGGTCTGGCTGCCGCCCGCGTGGACGATCCGGCGGCTCGAGTGCCCTCCCTCGAGCCCCAGCGCCAGCCGCCCCTCGTGGTCGAGGTCGAAGACGACCCCGCGCGACTGCAGCTCGCGGACCGCGTCCGGCGCCTCCTCGACCAGGGCCCGGACCGCCGAGGGCCGGCAGAGGCCCCGGCCGGCGGCGATCGTGTCGGCGGCGTGGCGCTCGGGCGAGTCGCCGGGCTCCAGAGCGGCCGCCAGGCCTCCCTGCGCCCAGTAGCTGGCGCTCTGCGAGAGCGGCGTGCGCGAGACCAGGCAGACCCGGCCGCCCTGCTCGGCGGCCCGCAACGCAGTCCACAGCCCGGCGGCGCCGCCGCCGACGACGGCGACGTCGAACTCGGACGCTGCGGCTATCGCCCGGCCGCCTCTCGGCGGATCGTGCTGACCTGCTCGCGCAGCCAGGCTCGCGGCGGCCTCGCGGGAGCGGGCTTCGGCCTCGACGATCTTGCCCTCGGCCTCGCTGGCGCGGCGCTCGGCTTCCTTGACCCGTTTCTCGGCGGCCTCCGCGTGGGCCTCGATCTCGCCGAGGCGCTCCTCGGCCGCGGCGATCGCCTGCTCCTTCGACTCCCGCTCCCGCTTCAGGTCCTCCGCGAAGCTTTCGCGCACGGACTCGAGCGCCTCGGCGGTGTTCAGCCTCTCCTTTTCGAGATCGGCTTCCAGGGTGCGGATCTCGGCGGTCGCTCGCTTTTCGGCGGTCTCGGCGGATTCGGCGGCTTCATGGAGCCGGCGCTGTGCTTCTTCGATCCTCTCGCCGAGAGACTCCGACCCCAAATCTTCCCGCTCCTGGTTCATTCGGCTTCCCAATCTATTACGAGGTGGCGAGGACGTCGCGGTAGGCCTCGATCGTGCGCTCGGCCATTCGCGCCGAGGAGAGCGCCGCGGCCCGCTCCGCGCCCGCGACGCGGGGGTCGGGGGCGTCGAGGTGCGGGAGCGCCGCCCGCCTCCAATCGGCGAGGTCGAAGGGGGCGCAGTGGGCGCCGTCGATTCCCTCGAGCAGGAAGGGGGCGATGCCCACCGGCGTCGAGAGGATCGGGACCTCGCAGGCGAGCGCCTCGATGCAGATCATCCCGAAGCCCTCGTAGTCGGAGGTGACCACGACCGCGTTCGCGGCGTTGATCCAGAGCCGCATCTCCTCGGGCTCGATCGAGCCGCCGAAGAGCAGCTCGGCGTCGCAGGCCGCGGCGAGCTGCTCGGCGCGGTCGGCCCGCTTCTCGGGGCGGGCGGGGTTGGCCGGGAAGAGCAGGTAGCGGCCGTCCGCCTCGAGGCCGAGCTGCTCCCGGGCCTGCGCCCGGGGCATCGGGCCGAAGCGGCCGAGGTCCGGGCCGCAGGGCAGGATCGCCGAGCCGTGGAGCAGCGGCAGGCCCGGCCGGCCGCTCTCCTCGAGGAAGAGGCCGCGGGAGACGACGGCGGCGAGGTCGATCCGGCGGATCAGCCGGCGCGAGAGCCGGCCGACCACGGGGTGGCGGACGTCGGTGCCGTGGAAGCTGACGATCAGCGGGCTGGCGCCGGCCAGCCGCGCGCACCAGCCGGGCAGGCCGTAGTGGGCGTGGACGAGGTCGAAGCCGCGGTCGGCGCGCAGCAGCCGGCGCAGGCGCCGGGTCGCGGGGATGTACTGGCGCGAGCCGGGCGGGAAGCCGAAGACCTCGACCTCGATGCCGCGGCGCTCGATCTGCTCGATCTGGTCGCGCACCCAGCGCCCGCGCTGCGGAGCGTCGGCGTCTGGCGTGAGGTTGGTGACGACGAGGACGCGCATCCGCTGAGCGTATCCGCGGCGGCTGCGGCACAAGGAGTGCTCGTATATCCAGGGAGCCGATTCAAGTTTCCTCGGCGGCTACCGATGCCAGGGCCCGTGATGATCGGGCGCGGCGATGGGCGAATGAGGCCGTTGGTCTCCACGGTTCTGGAGTGCCGGTGGACCGGGCTTGCTTACATCGCCGGCGCGGTGGTCTTCGTCTACGTCGCCCTGAGCACGGAATCGCTCGCCAAAGCGCTGTTCCCGCTGGCGGTTTGGGGCGTCGGCTTCGGGTTTTTCATGTACCGCCTGGTGATCCGCAAGAACGTCGACGCCGCCCTCGAGGAACCGTCGCCGCCTCCGCCCATCGTGGATCGCGAGACCAGGGTCGCGACCGCCCGCCGTGTGGCCCGAGAACTGCTGCTCACCTGTGGCGGCTTGGCGCTCCTTACCCTGATCGCCGCGCGACCGGCATATGCGGGCGGAGCGTTGCTCGGCATGGGCGCGGCCCTGATCGCGATCAGTCGCCGGGTGGAGGGCTGGCAGGCCGCGACCTCGTCGGTCCTCTGGCGAGAGCCGCGATACAGGTGGCGCCGTGCCGAGGACGGGTCATTCGGTGGAGGGAACCTCGATCGCCGCGACTTCTACGTCGAGTCGGCTCCTAACCATTGAGCCACGCCTCGCACTGAGCGTGTCGGCTCAGGCCGGCGAGCGGCTAGTGCGCCGTTGGGGACCAACCCCCGGGCGATAGGCCTCTCGGAGGCCTTCGTGTCGCGGTTCGCCACAGAGCGGTCGCCGAATCGGCGCATCCGTGTCTGGATCGGCGCGGCGGCGGCCGCCAGCGTGGGCCGAAACCACGACTGAGGAGGTTTCGATGCTCTACACGCTGATGGGGTTCGTGCACGCCGCGGTGCTCGAGCGGGTGCGGACGATCCGGGCGCTGGCGGGCGAGCGCGGCCAGGGGACCGTCGAGTACGTCGGCCTGATCCTGCTGGTCTCGCTGCTGATGGTCGGGATGGTCGCCGCGATGAAAGGTTTCAACGGCAAACAGGGGACCGAGCTGGCCGGCCTGATCGTCGACAAGATCAAGGAGGCCGTCGACAAAGTCGCTTTCAAATGAACGTAGACTCGCCCGATGCCCGACTCACGCAGCTATGACCGCGCTCCGGCCGACATCCGGCCGGTCACGATCGAGCCCGAATTCGTCGCCACGGCCGACGGCTCGGCGCTGATCTCGATCGGCACGACGAGGGTGATCTGCACCGCCTCGGTCAGCGACCAGGTGCCGCGCTGGATGCAGGGCCGGGGCAAGGGGTGGGTGACCGCCGAGTACTCGATGCTCCCCGCCTCGACCGGGGATCGCAAGGCGCGCGACATCTCGCGCGGCAAGCAGGACGGGCGCGGGGTTGAGATCCAGCGCCTGATCGGGCGCTCGCTGCGGGTCGTCGTCGACTTCGGCCGGCTCGGCGAACGCAGCGTCTACGTGGACTGCGACGTGCTCCAGGCCGACGGAGGCACCCGCTGCGCGGCGATCACCGGCGGCTACGTGGCCCTGCGGCTTGCCCTTCAGAAGCTGGTCGACTCGAAGGAGATCGAGGCGATGCCGCTCAACGGCTCGGTCGCGGCGGTCAGCGTCGGCATGGTCGACGGCCGGGCGCTCTGCGACCTCGACTACTCCGAGGACTCGACCGCGGAGGTCGACGCGAACGTGGTGATGACCGGCGACGGCGGCCTGGTCGAGGTGCAGGCGACGGCGGAGCGGACGCCGCTCTCTCGCGCCTCCCTCGACGAGCTGCTCGGCCTCGCCGAGGGCGGCATCGACCGACTGAGGCAGGTGCAGGAGCAGGTAGCGGGAGCTTGATCTTCGCCACCGGCAACAGGCACAAGCTGCGCGAGCTGCGCGAGCTGCTGCCCGGGGTCGAGCTGGAGGCGCTGCCCGAGGACGTCGTGCTGCCCCCCGAGGACGGCGAGTCGTTCGCCGAGATCGCGCTCGACAAGGCGCGGGTCGTGCACGAGGCGACCGGGCAGGCCGTCGTCGCCGACGACTCCGGGATCGGCGCGGTCGGCCTCGGCGGGGGGCCGGGGATCCACTCGGCCCGCTACGGCGGCGAGGGCGCGAGCGACGAGGAGAACCTCGACAAGCTGCTGCGCGAGGTGGCGGCGGCCGGGGACGAGCGTCGCGCCTTCTACACCTGCGCCCTGGCGCTGATCGAGGAGGACGGCAGCGAGCACGTCTTCGAAGCGCGCTGGGACGGGCACCTGATCGAGGAGCCCCGGGGAGAGGGCGGGTTCGGCTACGACCCGGCCTTCGTCTCCGAGGGCCAGGCGGACGGCCGCACCGCGTCGGAGCTCAGCGACGCCGAGAAGAACGAGGCCAGCCACCGCGGCCGCGCGGCGCGGATGCTGGCCGCGCACCTGGCGGGCGAGGGCGCGGCCCGCGCGGGACGATGATTCGCACCAAGAGCGGCGCCGCGGCGCTCTCGATCGTCTCCAACTCCTTCCTGATCGCGATCAAGCTGGCCGCCGGCGCGATCACCGGCTCGATCGCGATCCTGACCGAGGCGATCCACTCGCTGATCGACCTCGTCGCCTCGGTCGTCGCCTTCGTCTCGGTGCGCAAAGCCGACGAGCCGGCCGACGCCGACCATCCATACGGGCACCAGAAGGTCGAAAGCCTGGCCGCCGCGATCGAGGGGATGCTGATCCTGGTCGGCGCCGGGGTGATCGTCTTCGAGGCGACCCGCCGCCTGGCGATCGGCGCCGAGGTCGACGAGCTAGGCATCGGCATCGCCGTGATGGGCTTCTCGGTCGTCGCCAACCTCATCGTCTCGGGCGTCCTCTCCCATCAGGCGAAGGCCCATGAATCCCCGGCCCTCGAGGGGGACGCCGCCCACCTGCGGGCCGACGCGCTCACCTCCGCGGGGGTGCTCGTCGGATTGCTGCTGGTCGAGCTGACCGGGATCGTCGCCTTCGACTCGATCACGGCGCTGATCGTCGCGGCGGCGATCGTCGTCGCCGGCGTGCGGATCCTGCGACGCTCCTCCGGCGTGCTCGTCGACGAAGCGCTCCCCGACGAGGAGATGGACCGGATCGAGACCGCGATCGCCAAGGCGCGAACCGAGGAGGTCGCCGGGTACCACAAGCTGCGGGCGCGCCGGGCCGGCGCCCATCGCTACATCGACCTCCACGTCCAGTACCGCTCGGGAACCAGCCTCGAGCGGGCCCACGAGCTCGCCCACCTGATGCGCGCCTCGATCGAGGCCGCGATGCCCGGGGCGGAGGTCCTGATCCACGCCGAGCCCGAGACCTCACTGCGCGACCCGAGCCGCGCCCGCTCCGGGCCGTTCAGGGCCGGCTAGACCTGCTCAGGGGGAGGGCAGGAGATTCACCGCGGCGGCGAGGCCGACGGCGCTGACGGTGATCGTGTAGCCGGTGTAACCGCTGATCGCGAAGAGGACCGCGGCGATCGCGCAGACTCCGACGACGACGATCCATGAGACTCGGGCGATCGACACGAACGGTATTTTGGCTGATCCGATGGTCGACACGGCGAAACCAGGGGGCGCGGCTTCCGAGGAGGGAGCCGAACGGGCGCTCGCCTACCTGACCGAGATGTCCCCCGACCTGCGCGGGGCCGCGATCCTCGACGCCGCGGGGTCCGTTCTCGCGGCCAGCGATCGCGCCGAGCGCTGGGGCGAGGACGCGGCGGCGCTGCTCGGCGCCGCCGACCGCGCCGGCGAGGAGCCGGTCGAGCAGGTTCATATCGCGACCGAGCAGGGCGAGGTCTTCGCGATCCGTCACGCCGGCCTCGTCGCGATCGCGGTCACCGAGCGCTTCGCCCTCGCCTCGCTGCTCTTCTTCGACATGCGCTCGATCCTGCGCGACCTCGCCGCGCCCCAGGCCCGCGCGGAGGCGCCGGCATGACCCCGCCCAAGCCACACCGCGTCCTGCTCGACCGCGTCTCCGGCTACGCCGACGAGGCGGCCGCCTACATGCGCAGGCGGCGGGTCTCGCGCCGGCCCTTCGCGCGCCTCTATTACCCGGGCGGCCGCGCCGGCGACCACGCCGCCGACTCGGATGTCGGCGGCGAGCTCTTCGTCGCCGCGGGGCGCCTGATCGAGGTCGCCGGCAAGAAGCCCCGGTCGTGAGGCCCTCCTCGCTGATACCCGCTGACGTCGCCGAGCGCGTCCTGGCTGCCGCGCTCGCCTCCGGCGGTGAGTTCGCCGAGGTCTTCGCCGAACGGCGTTCGGGCTTCGGCATGAGCATCGACGAGTCGCGGGTCGAATCGGTCCAGTCGGGCTACGAGGAGGGCGCCGGCGTCCGCGTGGTCGGCGGCGGCACCACCTACTTCGCCCATGTCGACGGCCTCGACCCGGCGGACCTCGAGCGGGCCGCCTCCGAGGCGGCCTCGGCGCTGCGCGGCGAGCGCGCCGAGCCGCGGGCGCTGGAGGCCGTCGAGACCAGCCCGCACCCGATCGAGATGCCTCCGGCCGAGGTCCCCACCGAGCGCAAGGCGGAGCTGCTGCGCGAGCTCGACGAGCGCGGTCGCGCCGTCGGAGCCGAGGTCGCCCAGGTCCTCGCCTCCTACTCGGAGGCCCACCGCGAGGTCGCCGTCGCCAACTCCGAGGGGCTCTTCAGCGGCGACGACCGCACCCGCACGCGGATCGGCGTCCAGGCCGTGGCGCGCCGCGGCGACACGGTCGAGACGGGCCACGAGACGCACGGCGGCCACCGGGGCTTCGAGCTGCTCGAAGACGACCCCGGCCGGTTCGCCGAGGAAGCCGCGCAGGCGGCGCTGACGCTGCTTGACGCGGGCCCCGCGCCCGCCGGCACGTTGCCGGTCGTCGTCGGCGGCGGCTTCGGCGGCGTCCTCTTCCACGAGATGACCGGCCACGGCCTCGAGGCCGACCACATCCAGAAGGGGGCGAGCGTCTACGCCGGCAAGCTCGGTGAGCAGGTGGCAAAGCCGCTGCTCACCGCCTACGACGACGGGCGGATGCCGAACGAGTGGGGGAGCGACGCGATCGACGACGAGGGGACGCCGACCCAGCGCACCACGCTGGTCGAGGACGGCCGCCTGGTCGCCTTTCTCTACGACCGCCTGCGGGCCGGCCAGGACGGCGTCGCCTCGACCGGCAACGGGCGCCGACAGAGCTTCCGGCACCTGCCGCTGCCGCGCATGACGAACACCTACATCGCACCCGGGGAGGGCACGCCCGAGGAGGTCATCGCCGAGGTCGGGAAGGGCTTCTATGCGAAGTCCTTCGGCGGCGGGCAGGTCGACCCGGCGACCGGGGACTTCGTCTTCGGCGTCTCCGAGGGGTACCTGATCGAGGACGGCAGGGTGACGCGGCCGTGCCGGGGGGCGACGCTGATCGGCAACTGCCTGCAGGCGCTGGCGGCGATCGACGCCGTCGCCGGCGACTTCGAGATGAAGACCGGGATCTGCGGCAAGGGCGGGCAGAGCGTCCCGGTCGGCACGGGCCAGGGCCACGTCCGGATCGCCGAGATGACCGTCGGGGGGACCGAGGTTTGATCGAGCTGGCCGAGAGCGCCGTCGAGGCGGCGACCGCCGCCGGCGCCTCCGACGCCGAGGCCTACGCGACCGAGGCCGGCGAGCGCGAGGTCCGCGTTCACGGCGGCGAGGTCGAGAGCCTGACCGCGGCCACCCAGCGCGGGCTCGGCGTGCGCGCCTGGATCGGCCGGCGCGTCGGCTACGCCTTCGGCACCGACCTCGGCCGGGAGGGGATCGAGGAGATCGCCGCCCGTGCCGCCGAGGCGGCCAGGGCCGCCGACGAGGACGAGTTCGCGGGCCCGCCGTCGCCCGGCGGCGAGCCGCCGCCGATGGATCTCAGCGACCCCTCGATCGCGAGCTGGACCCCGGCCCAGGTTGCCGAGCTGGCGCTGAGCGTCGAGCGCGCCGCGATCGCCTCCGACCCGCGCGTGACCGGCGTCGAGCAGGCCGTCTACGCGGGCAGCTCCGACCGGGTCGCGATCGCCTCCTCGACCGGCATCGCCGGCGAGTTCGAGGCCTCCAGCTGCTACGCCTACACCCAGGTCCTCGCCGAGGGCGAGGGCGGCGCGGTGGAGACCGGCCTCGGCTTCGACCTCGCCCGCGGCCCCGCCGGCCTCGACCCCGACGCGGTCGGCCGCGAGGCCGCCGAGCGGGCGACATCGATGATCGGCGCCGGCAAGCCCGACTCGCGCTCCTGCCGGGTCGTGCTCGACCCGACCGTCGCCGCCAGCTTCGTCGGCCTGATCGGCGAGGTGCTCGGGGCCGACGCCGTGCAGCGCGGTCGCTCGCCCTTCGCTGAGCGGATCGGCGACGAGGTCGCCGGCGAGGCCCTGGTCCTCCACGACGACGGGCTCGACCCCGAGGGGCCGGCCTCCTCGCCGTTCGACGACGAGGGCGTCGGCCGCGCCCGCACGGCGCTGATCGAGGGAGGCACGCTGAGGACCTATCTCTTCGACACCTACACGGCGCGCCGCGGCGGCGTCTCCTCGACCGGCAACGCCGGCCGCCCCGGCTACCGCGGGCTGCCGCACGTCTCGGCCTCCAACCTGGTCGTCGCCAGCGGGGCGCTCGGCTTCGAGGGGCTGCTCGGCGAGGCGGGGGAGGGGGTCTACGTCACCGACGTCGCCGGGCTTCACTCCGGCGTCAACCCGGTCAGCGGCGTCTTCTCCGTCGGCGCGTCGGGGCGCGCGATCCGCGGCGGGGAGCTGGCCGAGCCGGTGCGCGAGTTCACGATCGCCAGCGATCTCGTCTCGATGCTGCGGGCCGTTCTGGCCGCCGGCTCGGAGCCGCGCTGGGTCCCGTTCGGGGGCTCGGTCAGGACGCCGCCGCTGCTGATCGGCGAGATGACCGTCGCCGGCGCCTGAGGCCTCGCGGTCGCCGCCGGCCATGCCTGGGCGTGGTTACGCCGTGCCCACTGTTAGATTGCGGCCGACTTTCAACCACCGATGGACACAAGGGAGCGTCGAACGTGACAAAGGCTGAATTTCTCGATCAACTGGCAGGCGACGATCGCATCGGCAGCAAGAAGGCGGCCGGGGACGCGGTCGACGCGGTGCTGGAGGCGATCACCGACACCCTGGCCGGCGGTGGCGAAGTGAGCTTCACCGGCTTCGGCAAATTCCACGTCGCCGAGCGCGGCCCCAGGCAGGGCGTCAACCCGCGCACCGGCGAGCGGATCACGATCCCGGGCGGCAAGGTGCCGCGCTTCTCGGCCGGCTCCGCCCTCAAGACCAGGGTCAAGGGCGGCTAAGACAAGCCCAATTTCGGGCGCATCACAGCCTGATTCTCTGCGCTCGAAATTGGGCGCAGGCCGGTTGTGACGCGAACTCCCTTTGCGGACCGGCTTGCGGCGCTCGTCGAAGAGCGCCGCAGCCAGGTCTGCCTCGGTCTCGATCCAGATCCGGCGAAGCTGACCGGTGAGGATCTGGGCCCGACCGTCGAGGGCACGCCCGGCGAGGTCGCCGCTCGTGCCGTCGCCGCCCACTGCCGCACGCTGATCGAGCGCGCGGGGCCGGCGTGCGTCGCGGTCAAGCCCCAGCTCGCCTGCTTCGAGCGGCTCGGCGCGCCGGGCTGGGCGGCGCTCGAGGACGTCTGCGGCGCGGCTCGCGAGGCCGGGCTGCTGGTCGTCGCCGACGGCAAGCGCGGCGACGTGCCCGTGACGGCCGAGGCCTATGCGCAGGCCCTGGTCGGCGAGACCCAGACCCCCTGGGGCCCCGTCACCGGGCTCGGCGCCGACGCCTTCACGGCAAACCCGCTGCTCGGCCTCGACGCGCTCGAGCCGCTGGTGGCTGCGGCCGCCGAGTCGGGGGCGGGTGTCTTCGCCCTGGTCCGGACGAGCAACCCGGGCGCGGCCGACGTCCAGGACCTGGCGGCTCCCGAGCGCCCCCTCCACGAGCGCCTGGCCGAGCTCGTCGAGGGCCTCTCCGGGCGGCTCTCCGGCCCGGCCTCCGGGCTGAGCGGGATGGGCGCGGTGGTCGGCGCGACCGAGCCGGAGCACATCGCCCGGCTGCGCGAGCTGATGCCGACCTCGATCTTCCTGATTCCCGGTGTCGGAGCCCAGGGCGGGCAGCCGGAGCTGCTCGGCGCCGCCTTCGCCCCGGGCCCCGCCGCCGCCCTCGTCCCGGCCTCGCGTGCCATCGCCTCCGACCCCGACCCGGCCGCCGCCGCGGAGCGCCTGCGCGCCGCCGTCTGGGACGTTTCGACCGCCTAACGGCGCGGCGACCGGCTATACGATCCCGAGCCCCATCCGTTCAACCGCCTATGACCAAGCGCTCATCAGCTCCAGCCCGGGCCCTCGCCGTCGTCGCCCTGATCGGCGGCTTCATCGTCTTCTTCGTGGTCCTCTCGGCCGCGATGGACGCCGGCGACTCCGACGAGAACGGCGGGACCAGCTCCCGGGAGAAGATCGAACGCCAGGAGAAGCGCAGGGCCGCCCCGGCGACCTACACGGTCGAGAACGGCGACACGCTGACCGCGATCGCGCGCGAGACCGGCGTTCCGGTCGCGACGATCCTCAGGCTCAACCCCGATGTCGACCCCCAGATCCTGATCTCGGGCGAAAAGCTGAAACTGAAGTGAGTGTCAAGATCGCCGCGGTGACTTCCGGTTATTCGATTCCGCGGCGATCTTGACGCGAACATCTTGATTCTGTCCCGCCTATCCCTTCTGCTTTTGGCAGGCGCGCTCCTTGCGGCTTCGCCGGCTACCGCCAAGCCCCTCGAGATCGACGCCCGGGCCTGGACCCTGATCGACGCCCGCACCGGCCGGGTGCTCGTCTCCCACGCCGCCTCCCGCCCGCTGCCGATCGCCAGCGCGACGAAGCTGATGACCGCCTACGTCGCGATGCAGGAGCTGCCGCTCGACCGGCGGGTCCGCGCCGCCCCCTACGACGCGATCTACGGCGAGTCGCTGCTCGACCTGCGCCCCGGGCAGGAGGTCAGCGTCCGCGACCTCCTCTACGGCCTGATCCTGCGCAGCGGCAACGACGCCGCCCACGACCTGGCGCGCGCTGCCGCCGGCTCCGAAGAGCGCTTCGTCCGCCAGATGAACCGGCGCGCCGCCGCCCTCGGCCTCGCCGACTCCCACTACGCCAACCCGATCGGTCTCGACGAGCCGGGCAACTACTCGAGCGCCCGCGACCTGGCGACGCTGGCGCAGCGGCTGCTGAAAAAGCCGGCCTTCGCCCGGATCTCGGAGGCGCGCAGCGCCCGGTTGCGGAGCCTCGACCCGCCGCGGCGGGTGACCACGCTCAACGACCTGCTGCTGGCGGAGCCGTGGGTGACCGGGGTGAAGACGGGGCACACCTTCGACGCCGGATACGTCCTCGTCTCCTCCGGCGAGCGCAAGGGCGTGGACCTGATCGCGGTCGTGATCGGCGCGCCGACCGAGGAAGCCCGCGACGGCGAGAGCCTGGAGCTGCTCGATCACGGTTTCTCCCAGTACCGGCGGCGGCTCCCGGTCCGCCGCGGCCAGGAGCTCGCCGCGGCCGCGATCCGCTACTCCGGGGGCGAGCTGCCCCTGAGGGCGGCGCGCACCATCGAGGCGGGCACCCACCGCGGGCAGGAGCTGACCGTGGACGTGCTCGCCGAGGAGGAGGTCGAGGGGCCGTTGCCGCAGGGCGAGGTGCTCGGCCGCGTCACGGTCCTGGTCGACGGCCGGCCGGCGGGCTCGACCGAGCTGCGGGCCGGTCGCGCGATCCCCGAGGCGAACAGGTTCGACCGTGCGCGCAGCTTCATCGAGGAGCACAAATTTATCTCCGCCTTGGCGCTGTTCGTGATACTGATTGGCACGGTCCTCCTGTGGCGCGCCGTGCGGCGCAGGAGGGCAAGCGGAGATGAGATGTTCGGAGGTATCGCCAAGTGATCCTCACAGTCACCCTCAACGCCGCGATCGACCGCACGGTCGCCGTCCCCAACTTCCGTCTCGGCCGCCGCCACCGCGCCGTCGAGAGCAGGACGGTCGCCGGCGGCAAGGGGATCAACATCGCCCGCGCCCTCGGCCTGCTCGGCCATCCGGTGATCGCCACGGGCTTCGTCGGCGGCCCGACCGGGACCCGCGTCCTCGAACAGCTGCGCGCCGAGTCGGTGCTCACCGACTTCACCCGGATCGCCGGCGAGACCCGCATAAACCTCGCGGTGATCGACCCGACCTCGGGTGAGCAGACCGAGATCAACGAGCGCGGGCCGGCGGTCAGCCCGGAGGAGGTCGTCCGCTTCGTCGAGCGGCTCGACTACCTGGCGGCGGGGGCGAGGATCTGCGTGCTCGCCGGGACGCTGCCCCCGGGGGCCGGCGACGACCTCTACGCGCGGCTGGTCAAGGACCTGCGCGAGCGCGGCGTCCTCGTCGTCCTCGACGCCGAGGGCGAGGCGATGCTCGAGGGGGTCCGCGCCGGGGCCTCGGTCGTGACCCCGAACGAGCGTGAGGCCGAGGAGCTGGTCGGCCAGGAGTTCGCCGATCCCGCCGACCTCGCCCACGGGCTCGCCGAGCTGGTCCGGATGGGGGCCGGCGAAGCCGCCATCACCCGCCCGGATGGGTGCGCGGCGGTCGTCGGCGAGGGGGGCTCGCGCCGCTTCCTCGAGGTTCGCACCGAGCCCCTCGAGCCGGTCTCGACCGTCGGCTCGGGCGACGCCTTCCTCGCCGGCTACGTCGCCGCCCGCTACGAGGGCGGCTCGCCGGAGGACTGCCTCGCGTACGGCGTCGCCTGCGGCGCCGAGTCGACACAGCATTTCGGAGCCGGCACCGTGGACCGGCGTCTGGTCGAGCGACTGCTCGGCGAGGTCCACGTGCACGATCTGGAGGTCCCCGCGGAAGTGTAGTCTGGACTTTCAACGCCACCCCGCCTGGAGGACCAATTGGAGATCGACATCGGTCGAGGCAAGAAGGGGCGGCGCGCTTACGGGTTCGACGACATCGCCATCGTCCCGTCGCGCCGCACCCGCGATCCCGACGACATTGACATCAGCTGGACGCTCGGCCCCTATCGCTTCGAGCTTCCGCTCGTCGCCTCGGCCATGGACGGGGTCGTGAGCCCCGACACCGCAGCGCTCGTGAACAAACTAGGAGGCCTCGGGGTGCTCAACCTCGAGGGGATCTGGACCCGCTTCGAGAACGCGGAGGAGAAGCTCGAGATGGTCGCCGCCGCCCCCACCCACGAGGCGACGCGGATCATGCAGGAGATCTATGCCGAGCCGGTCAAGCCGGAGCTGATCGGGCAGCGGATCGCAGAGATCAAGGAGAAGGGCGCGGTCGCCTGCGGCTCGCTGACTCCGCAGAAAGTCCGCGATCACTATGAGATCGCGGTCGAGGCCGGCATCGACATCCTCGTCATCCAGGGCACGGTGATCTCGGCCGAACACGTCTCGACCACGGTCGAGCCGCTCAACCTCAAGGAGTTCATCTCCGAAGTCCCGGTGCCGACGGTGGTCGGGGGCTGCGCCTCCTACTCGACCGGGCTGCACCTGATGCGGACCGGCGCGGTCGGCGTCCTGGTCGGGGTCGGCCCCGGCGCCGCCTGCACCACCCGCGGCGTGCTCGGCATCGGCGTCCCCCAGGCGACCGCGATCGCCGACGTCGCCGCGGCCCGCTCACAGCACATGCTGGAGACGGGCGAGTACGTCAACGTGATCGCCGACGGCGGCATGCGGACCGGCGGGGACGTCTCCAAGGCGATCGCCGTCGGCGCCGACGCGGTGATGGTCGGCTCGCCGCTGGCCCGCGCCAAGGAGGCTCCCGGTCGCGGCTTCCACTGGGGGATGGCGACATTCCATCCCTCGCTGCCGCGCGGCACCCGCGTCTCGACCAAACAGGACGGGACGATGGAGGAGATCCTGCTCGGCCCCGCCCAGGAGAACGACGGCACCTTCAACCTGATGGGGGCGCTGAAAACCTCGATGGCGACGACCGGCTACGAGGACATCCGCTCCTTCCAGCGGGCCGAGGTGATGGTCGCCCCGGCTCTGATGAGCGAGGGCAAGAAGCTCCAGAACGAGCAGTCGGTGGGAATGGGCTCCAACGGGCGCGCGGCGGTCTCGGCCGGCGTCGGAGTCGCCGACGATTGACGATCACCGAGAAAGAGGGGGGCGAGCCGGCCGCGGCTGACGCGATGAGCGAGGTGCCGACGGGGGTCGAGGAGGTCCTCGTCCTCGACTTCGGCGGCCAGTACTCGCAGCTGATCGCGCGCAGGATCCGCGAATGCGGTGTCTACTCGGAGCTGCTGCCGGCGACGGCGAGCCTCGAGGAGATCCGCGAGCGGGCCCCCAGGGGGCTCGTCCTCTCCGGCGGGCCGGCCTCGGTCTACGAGAAGGACGCGCCCCCGTTCCCTACCGGGCTGCTCGACCTCGAGATCCCGATCCTCGGCATCTGTTACGGCATGCAGGTGATGGTCCAGAGCCTCGGCGGCAGGGTCGAGGGGGCGGAGTCGGGCGAGTTCGGCCGCGCCGAGCTGACCCTGCGCGACGGCGGTGGCAGGCTGCTCGGCGGCCTGCCCGAGGAGCAGTCCTGCTGGATGAGCCACCGCGACACCGTCTTCGAGCCGCCGCCCGGCTTCGACGCCCTCGCCTCCAGCCCGGGCTCCCCGGTCGCCGCCTGCGAGGACGCCGACCGCGGCCTCTACGGGATCCAGTTCCACCCCGAGGTCGTCCACACTCCGTACGGGACGGAGATCCTCACCCGCTTCCTGCGCGACATCTCGGGTTGCGAGCAGCAGTGGTCGCCGCAGTCGGTGATCGCCGAGCAGATCGCCCGGATCAAGGCCCAGGTCGGCGAGGGCACCGTCATCTGCGGCCTCTCCGGCGGGGTCGACTCCTCGGTCGCGGCGCTGCTCGTGCACCGGGCAGTCGGGAAGCAGCTCACCTGCGTCTTCGTCGACCACGGCCTGATGCGGATGAACGAGGCGGAGCAGGTGGTCGAGGCCTTCGAGCAGTTCGGGATCCCGCTGGTCCACGTCGAGGCCGAGGAGCGCTTCCTGGCCAAGCTTGCCGGGCAGGACGATCCCGAGACCAAGCGCAAGATCATCGGCGGGGAGTTCATCCGCGTCTTCGAGGAGGAGGCGGCGAAGCTCGAGGACGCGCGCTATCTGGTCCAGGGAACGCTCTACTCCGACGTGATCGAGTCGGGCGGCAGCGACGGGGCCGCGACGATCAAGTCGCACCACAATGTCGGCGGCCTGCCCGACGACCTCGAGTTCGAGCTGGTCGAGCCGCTGCGGATGCTCTTCAAGGACGAGGTCAGGGCCGTCGGCGCCGAGCTCGGGCTGCCGGAGCGCCTGGTCTGGCGCCAGCCCTTCCCGGGGCCCGGCCTGGCGATCCGGATCGTCGGCGGCGAGGTCAACAGGGAACGGCTCGACATCCTGCGCGCCGCCGACGCGATCCTCCAGGAAGAGATCCGGGCGGCGAACCTCTACCGCGAGCTCTGGCAATCCTTCTGCGTGCTGCCGGTGGTGCGCTCGGTCGGGGTCCAGGGGGACGGCCGCACCTACGCGTACCCGATCGTGATCCGCGCGGTCACCTCCGACGACGCGATGACCGCCGACTGGGCCCGGCTTCCCTACGACCTGCTCGAGCGCGCCTCCAACCGAATCATCAATGAGGTCAAGGGCGTCAACCGCGTGGCGCTGGACATCAGCTCCAAGCCGCCGGCGACGATCGAGTGGGAGTAGCTTCACCTGCGTTGAGGGCAAGCAGGTCCTCGGTGGGACGGTCCGGGGCGAATCCCATCAAGTTCGCCAGGCAATACATGGCGAACTTGATGCGATCTCAGAAAATGGTGCGGTGCCGTTCTGGATCTCGATAGGGCTGCTGGGGCTGCTGCAGGCGGCTCTGGTCGCGCTGCCCCGGTCGCGGGAGCCGTTCGGGTGGATGCCGGAGAGCCCGTGGTGGGCTCTGGTGCCGGCCGGGTCGATCGTCGTCGTCGTCTCAGCGATCGAGGCCGAGCCCGATGCCGCCGACCTGCTCACCTGGCTCGCACTGCTGACGGTGCCACCGCTCGCGGCCTTTGCGCTGGGGGATCTGCTGCGCGGGTCGAGGCCTTGGTGGGCACTGGCGGCGGTGCCGCTCTTCGCCCTCGCCTGGGCTGCCACGCCGGGCTCGCTCCTCGCGGAGGGAGCGGCCACGGCCCTCACCGCACTCGCCTGCATCTCGCTCGGCTGGCTGCTGGCCTCGGTCGTGCCGGCCTCGTGGCTCCGCATCGGGGTCTACTCGATGGCCGCGCTCGACGCCGCCCTGATCGCGGCCGACCTGCTCCAGGGCCCCAACTCGGTGCTCAGCGCCGCCGCGCCCGCCGCCGACCTGCCGCGCCTGCAGGCCGTCCACTTCGGCAACGCGGCGATGGGTTTCGGCGACGTCTTCGTCGCGGCTCTGGTCGGCTGCATGCTGGCGGGCGATCGCCGCCGGCAGCTCGAGGCCGCGATCCTCGTCGCCGTCCTCGCCCTCAGCTTCGACCTGCTCTTCTTCTTCGTCGACTCGCTGCCCGGGACGGTCCCGGTCGCGGTCGCCCTCTACATCAGCTGTAGGCGTCCCATTTCTTGAGGTACGCGTAGGGGTCGATCGGACTGCCGCCCTCGTACCAGCCTGGTGCGGTCCAGATCTCGAAGTGGAGGTGGCAGCCCCTCGCGTTGCCGGTGATCCCGACGGTGCCGATCGGCTGGCCGGTGCGGACGACGTCGCCGACCTTCAGCGGCGAGGGCTCCGTCATGTGCATGTAGGCGGTGTCGAACTGGGTGCCCTTGCCGTCGATCACCAGGTAGTTGCCGGCGGCCCCGTCATAGCCCGAGAACCGGACTTTGCCGCCGCGGGCGGCGACGAGCGGCAGGCCGCATTCCGCCATCACGTCCTGCCCCTGGTGGGTGTGGCCGGAGCGCCCCGCCCCGAAGCGCGCCCCGGAGCTGCCGTAGTCGTGCGCGCCGACCACCGGGAAGGCGAAGCCGTAGAACTCGAAGCTGAGGCTGAGCGGCTCGCTCGAGCCGGTGGCGCGCTTGGCGACTCGCAGGGCGCCCTGGGCGCCGACCCGGAAGCTGTAGCGCCCGTTGGGGGCGGGGCGCTTCTCGAGGGTGAGGCCGTCCCAGCGGATGCCGACCGACGTCGCCGGTTCGACGTCGCTTCGGTAGAAGGTGCGGACGACAGCCCCTGCTTCGTCGACGACGTCGATACGGATGTCGTTGAGCGGCTGGGTGCTGCCGAGTTCGAAGCGCAGGCTGGGGCTGCGGACCCCGTAGAAGAAGGACTTGCGGGGGGTGGCCGAGGCCGAGAGCAGGCTCAGGGTCCCGGAGCTCGGCACGCCCGGGGTGGGGACGCCGGTCACGCTCGGCGGGGCCGGCGGGGCGCCCGCGGCTGTCGGGGCGCCGCCCGTGGCGATTTCAGCCGAGGCGCTCGCCGGCAGGATCGCGAAAACGGCCGCGATCGCGATTGTCGACCACCTGCCCCCGGCCTTGGGCCGGGCTCTGAAAGAACTGCGGACCACGTTCCCTCTCTTTCGACCGCCTGCGGAGTTAGCTGTCGGGCTCGCGCTGAAAGAGGTGCGCTACGGACCGTTTTCGTCCGATTCGCCCCGGAGACCTGCAAAGGCCCCTGCGGTTCCCCCGCTCCCGTCCGGACTGTCCGCTCGGGATTCGGCGTATTGGCGCGGCAGTATAAGTCGTCCCGCCCCGGCCCCGAAGGGACCAGGCTGTGATTCGGGACCGGGGCGGGACGAATCAATTCCGCCCATGGCTGCGGCCTTGGGCCTTGCCATATGCGGGCTGGTCGCGGTTCGCCTATCATCCCCTGGCCGCGCGGGAGTAATCCGCGTGGTTTTTTCACGATGAAGACCTACGTTGCCACCCCTGCCGACCGCCAGCGCGACTGGTACGTCGTCGATGCCGAGGGCCAGACCCTCGGCCGGCTGGCGACCCATATCGCCGACGCGCTGCGCGGCAAGCGCAAGCCCGAGTACACGCCGCACGTCGACACCGGGGACTTCATCGTCGTCGTCAACGCCGAGAAGATCCACGTCACCGGCGACAAGCTTGCGCAGAAGACCTACTGGCGCCACAGCGGCTACCCCGGCGGGATCAAGTCCCGCACCCTGGGTGAGATGCTCGAGCGCCGGCCCGAGGAGGTAATCCGCAAGGCGGTCAAGGGGATGCTTCCGCGCAACCGCCTCGCCCGCCAGCAGCTGACCAAGCTCAAGGTCTACGCGGGCCCGGACCACCCCCACGCGGCTCAGCAGCCCAAACCGATGGAGATTGAGAAGTGATGGCAGACGACGAGAAAAAGAGACTTCAGAGGAGACCCCGGCCGAGGAGACTCCGCAGGACGAGCCCCAGGCCGAGGAGACACCCGACGCCCCCGGAAGCGAAGCTGAGGAGGCGGCGGCTGATGGCGAAGCCCTGCCCTCGGCCGACGACGATCCATCCGATGCTCCTTCGGAGGAGGCCGAGGGCCCCGACGCAGAGGCCGAGTCGCCTAGCGAGGAGCCCGCCGAGGAGGCTGAGGTCGCAGAAGAGGAGCCCGCTGCCACCGAGGACGAGCCCGCTGCCGAGGAGGAGCCTGCTGCCGAGGAGGAGAGCGCCGAGGCCGCCGAGGAGGAGCCTGCTGCCGCCGAGGAGCCGGAGGCGGAGAAGAAGACTGAGAAGAAGAAGGACGTCATTCCCGGCGCCGACCTCGAGCCGATCGCGGTCGACAGCGGCGAGGAGAGGCCGCTCAGCGCCGAGGAGCGCGCCCGCCACGAAGCCGAGGAGGAGGAGCGCGCCCAGCGCGAGGCGGCGCTCGTCGGCGAGGGCGACGACGAGGAGTCGGGCGCGGCGAGCCGCGCTCCGGCGAAGATGGAGAAGGACTCCCGCTTCCTGGCGACCGGCAAGCGCAAGCGCTCGATCGCCCGCGTCACCCTGCTTCCCGGCGACGGCAAGTTCGAGATCAACGGGCGCGAGATCGAGGAGTTCTTCCCGCGCCCGCTGCACCAGACGATGGCCAAGCAGCCGCTGGCGATCACCGGCTACGAGACCAGCGTCGACGTCCGCGTCCGCGTCCACGGCGGCGGGATCGGCGGCCAGGCCGGCGCCGTCCGCCACGGGATCGCCCGGGCGCTGACCGAGATCGACCCGGAGCTGCGCGGCGAGCTCAAGCGCCGCGGCTTCCTCACCCGCGACGCACGCGTCAAGGAGCGCCGCAAGGCCGGGCTCAAGAAGGCGCGCAAGAAGCCGCAGTTCAGCAAGCGCTGAGCGGGAACTGATGGCGACGGAGCGCAGGCTCTTCGGCACCGACGGGGTCCGAGGGGAGGCCGGGACGTTCCTCACCGCGGAGCTGGCGACCGCGCTGGGCGAAGCGTCGGCCAGCGTCGCTGGACGCCGAGCGCCCGCAGGTCCTGATCGTCCGCGACACCCGCGAGTCGGGGCCGATGCTCGAGGCGGCGCTGGCCGCCGGGGTCGCCGCGGCGGGAGGCGACGCGCTGCTCGGCGGGGTCCTGCCGACGCCGGCGGCAGCGATCCTGGTCAAGCGCCTCGGCCTCGACCTCGCCGCCGTCGTCTCCGCCTCCCACAACCCCTACGGCGACAACGGGATCAAGTTCTTCTCGGGCTCCGGCACCAAGCTCGGCGACGAGGTCGAGGCGCGGATCGAGGCGCTGTTGGACGGCGCCGCGGAGCCCGCCGGCCCCGGTCGGGTGCGCGAGCTGAACGGCGGCCTCGACGACTACCTGCGCGAGCCCTGGAGGCCGCTTTCCCGCTCGACCTCTCCGGCCGGCGGGTCGTGCTCGACTGCGCCAACGGCGCCACCCACCGCGCCGCGCCGGCGATCTTCGAGCGGCTCGGCGCCGAGGTCGAGACGATCGCCGTCGAGCCCGACGGCCGCAACATCAACGACGGCTGCGGCTCCACCCACCTCGAGCCACCTGGCCGCGCCACGTCGTCGCGTCCGGGGCGGAGATCGGCTTCGCCTTCGACGGCGACGGCGACCGCGTGCTCGCGGTCGACGGCGGCGGCCGCGTCCACGACGGCGACGAGCTGATCGCCCTCGCCGCGCGGGGCATGGCCGCGCGCGGCGAGCTCGGCGGCGGGGTCGCGGTCACCGTGATGACCAACTTCGGCTTCCACCGGGCGATGGAGGAGGCCGGGATCGAGGTCGCCGTGACCAAGGTCGGCGACCGCTACGTGCTCGACGAGCTGCCGCCCGCGGCTGGTCGCTCGGCGGCGAGCAGTCCGGCCACATCATCGACACGCGCTTCGTCGCCACCGGCGACGGCATCGCGGCGGCGCTGATGACGATGCGGGAGCTCGGCGGCGGCGATCTGGCCGACGCGGTCCCGATGGAGAAGCTGCCGCAGATGCTGGTCAACGTCGAGGTCGCCGACCGCGAGGCGATCGCCGGCGCCGCCGCCGTCTGGGAGGCGGTCGAGCAGGAGGGGGCCGCGCTCGAGGGGCGCGGCCGCGTCCTCCTGCGGCCGTCGGGCACCGAGCCGCTGGTCCGGGTGATGGTCGAGGCTCCCACCGCCGAGGAGGCCGAGGCGGTCTGCGAGCGGCTGGCCGGGCTCGTCCGCCGCGAGCTCGGCTGACTCCCGCCCTCTACTCTTACTCGCCTTCATGTGCGGAATCGTCGGATACGTGGGCGGCCGGCCCTGCGCGACCTCCTGGTCGCCGGGCTCGAGAAGCTCGAATACCGCGGCTATGACTCGGCCGGGGTCTCGGTGCATCGAGGACGGCCAGGTCGAGAGCGTGCACGCGGTCGGCAACCTCGCCAACCTGCGGGCGGCGCGTCGAGGAGCACGACGAGAACGGCGGCGGCGTGGCCGTCGCGGCGCCGCCGTCCACGACCGGCGTCGCCCACACCCGCTGGGCCACCCACGGCCGCGTCACCGAGGAGAACGCCCACCCGCACGACGACAGCTCCGACCGCGTCCACATCGTCCTCAACGGGATCGTCGAGAACCACGCCAAGCTGCGCCGGCGGCTCGAGGCCGAGGGCGAGGAGTTCAGCTCGGAGACCGACGCCGAGGTGGTCGCCCACCTGATCGCCCACCACTACGACGGCGACCTCGCCGCCGCGGTCCGCGCCGCCTTCGCCGAGCTGCGCGGCCACTACGCCTTCGTCGCCATGCACGCCGACGAGCCCGGCCGCCTGGTCGGCGCCCGCAAGGAGTGCCCGCTGGTCGCCGGGGTCGGCGACGGCGAGACCTTCCTCGCCTCGGCGATCCCCGCCTTCCTCGCCGAGACCAGCGGCGCGATGCCGATCGAAAACGACGAGATCGTCACGATCGACGCCTCCGGCGTGACGATCACCGACGCCGAGGGCAACCCGGTCGAGCGCGAGTCCGAGGAGGTCACCTGGGACGCCGACGCCGCCGAGAAGGGCGGCTACGAGACCTTCATGCTGAAGGAGATCCACGAACAGGCCGACGCGGTCGCCGAGACGATCGCCGACCGCCTGCCGGGCGACGAGGGGGTCGACCTCTCCGACGTCGACCTCGACGACGACTTTCTGCGCGACCTGAGGCGGATCGTGATCGTCGCCTGCGGCACCTCCTACCACGCCGGCCTGGTCGGCCGCTACGCGATCGAGGAGTGGGCGCGGGTCCCGGTCGAGATGGACATCGCCTCCGAGTACCGCTACCGCAACCCGGTCGTCGGCCCCGGCGACCTGGTGATCGGCATGACCCAGTCGGGCGAGACCGCCGACACCCTGGCGGCGATGCGGCTGGCCCGCGAGACCGGCGCCAAGGTGCTCGCGATCACCAACATCATGGGCAGCCAGGCGACCCGCGACGCCGACGCGGTCCTCTACACCCGCGCCGGGCTCGAGGTCAGCGTCGCCGCGACCAAGACCTTCGTCGCCCAGGTCGCGGCGATGTACCTGCTCGGGCTGCGGCTGGCCGAGCTGCGCGGGACGCTGGAGCCCGAGCGCCTGGCCGAGCTGGTCGCCGAGCTGAAGCGCATGCCCTCGAAGATCGACGAGACCATCGCCGGCTGCGAGGAGCGCGTGCGCGAGGTGGCCTCGCGCCCACCACGACCAGAAGTTCTTCCTCTACCTCGGCCGCCACATCGGCCTGCCGGTCTGCCTCGAGGGGGCGCTGAAGCTGAAGGAGATCTCCTACATCCCCACCGACGCCTACGCGGCGGGAGAGATGAAGCACGGCCCGATCGCGCTGCTCGACGAGTCGACGCCGGTCGTCTGCGTCGCCACCGAGAGCCCGGTGCTCGACAAGGTCCTCTCCAACGTCGAGGAGGTCCGTGCCCGCGGCGCCGAGACGATCGCGATCGCGACCGAAGGCTCCGACGCCGTCGCCGAGGTCGCCGACCAGACGATCGAGGTCGCCCGCACCGACTGGATCCTGCAGCCGATCGTCGCGATCCTGCCCCTGCAGCTGCTCGCCTACGACATCGCCCGTGAGCTCGGGCTGAACGTCGACCAGCCCCGCAATCTGGCCAAGACCGTCACCGTCGAGTAACGCCGAGCCGCCGCCGCCGTTAGGCTGCGCCGCATGATCAAGACACGTTCGTCCTTCCAGTCCTGGCCGCCACGGCCTCGCCTTGCCCTCCTCGCCGGCTGCGGCGACGACGGCGGCAGCTCCAGCACCGACCCGGCCAGCGTGGCGCCGGCGGATACCCCGGTCTTCATCGAAGCCACGGTGCGGCCCGACGGCGCGCTGAAGACGAACCTCGAAGCCCTCGCGAGCAAACGTCGCCGGCGTCGACGACCTCGGCGGCCCGATCGTCGACCTGATCGAAGAGGCGGCCAGCGAGTCCGACGAACCGATCGACTTCGAAGAGGACATCGAGCCCTGGCTCGGCGAATCGGCGGGAATCTTCCTGACCGAGTTCGACGGCGACGACTTCAACGGCGGCGGCTTCGCCGTCGAGATCACCGACACCGGCGCAGCGCAGGAGTTCATCGACAAGATGAGGGAGTCCGAAGACCCGCCGTCCGAGGACGCCTCCTACGAGGGGGTCGACTACAGAATCGACCACGACGACGACGAGGCGCTCGGGATCGTCGGCAGTTTCATCGTCTTCGGCGAAGACGAAGCGGCCTTCAAGGCGGCCGTCGACGCCTCGCAGGGCGACTCGCTCGCCGACTCCGAGACCTACACCGACGTCACGCCCTCCGCGCCCGAAGACAGCCTCGCCGACGTCTACGTCGACATCGGCGGGCTGATCGAAGCGGCCGGGTCCGAAGTCGACCCCGCCGCGCTGAAATTCTTCGAAGCGACCGGGCTCGAGGTCGAGAGATCGACGGCCATGATCAGCCTGATCCCGGGCTCGAGGAACATCGAGATCGACGTCGCCAGCAAACTGAACGACGAGGCCGAGGGCGCGGTGCCGAGCACCGACGCGTCGCAGCTGCTCGGCTCGATGCCGGCGAGCTCGTTCGCGGCGATCAGCGCCGGCGACCTCGGCGCGACCGTCGGCTCGCTCATCGACACAATCGACGAGCACGGGATCCCCGGCGAGGTGCCCGCGGGCGAGTTCAAGAGCACGCTGAAGCAGGCGGGAATCGACCTCGACCAGATCGCCGGGAACCTCGGCGACGCGGCCGTGTATGTCCAGGGCAGGAGCCTGCTGACACTCAGCGGCGCCTTCGTGATCGAAGCGGATGACTCCACCGAGGCGCAGAACACGGTTGCCAACATCGGCACGCTGCTGCGCTCGAGCGGCACCCCCGGCGTCACCGCGGTCAGCGGCGAGGCCACCGGCTTCTCGGTTCGCAGCCCGGACCTCGGCCGCCAGCCGCTCGTCGTCGCCGCCAAGGACGAGCGGATCGCGATCGGCTACGGCCTGCCGGCGACGCTGACCGGCCTCAACTCCGATTCGGGCCCGACCCTGGGCGAGACCCGTGCCTACAACGACGCGCTGAACGCGCTCGGCAGCACGCCAATCACCGGCTTCGCCGCCGGGCGTCCGGCGCTGCGCCTGGTCGAAGGCCTGCTCACGGATCCCGACGACAAGGAAGAACTGGAAGAGCTGACGCCCTACCTGAGCAAAGTGCCGTTCCTGGCAATCGGCGCGGAAACGACGGAAGACGTCACCCGCGTCAGGCTGATCCTGGGAGTCACCGAGTAGGAGGAGCCGTTGGCTGACGGCATAGGCATCGATCTGCTGGAGATCGGCCGGCTGGAGCGGGCGCTGGAGCGGCACCCGCGCCTGGCCGACCGGGTCTTCACCGAGGGCGAGCTGTCCTATGCCGCCGCCCGCGCCCGTCCCGGCCGCCATCTCGCCGCCCGTTTCGCGGCGAAGGAGGCGGTCGTCAAGGCGCTCGGGCTGAGCGGGGGCTTCGGCCTGCGGGACATCGAGGTGGTCGCGGGCGAGCCGCCGACGGTCAGCCTCTCCGGGCGCGCCGCCGAGGCCGCGGCCGGTGACCGGATCGAGGTCTCCCTCACCCACTCGCGCGACTTTGCAGCCGCCGTTGCCATGATGGCGCCGCAGCGCTAGCGTCGCGGCGCCCCGGGCTACGCTGCGGGGATGGACCGATGGCTGCGACCGCTCTTCGACGCCGAGGGAATGCGCGCGGTCGATCGCTGGGCGATCGAGGAGGCGGGGGTGCCGTCGCTGGAGCTGATGGAGGCGGCCGGGCGCGCGGTCGCCGAGGCGGTCGGCGGAGCTCGCCCCCGAGGGGCCGGTGCGGGTCCTCTGCGGCAAGGGCAACAACGGCGGCGACGGCCTCGTCGCCGGCCGCTATCTGGCGGAGGCGGGCTTCGAGGTCGAGGCGCTGTTGCTCTGGCCGGCCGACGAGCTGAGCGGCGACGCGGCGGCCAACCTGGAGCGCTTCGGCGCGGAACAGGCCGGGGAGGGCCTCGACGGCCGGCTCGCCGGGTCCGGCGCGGTCGTCGACGCGATCTTCGGCACCGGCTTCGAGGGCGCGCCGCGCGAGCCCGCCCTCGCCGCGATCGAGGCGATCAACCGCTGCGGCGCCCCGGTCGTCGCCTGCGACATCGCCTCCGGGGTCGATGCCTCCAACGGCGAGGTCGAGGGGGCGGCGGTCGAGGCCGACGATCACCGTCACCTTCCACGCCGCCGAAGCTCGGACACCTGATCGCCCCCGGCAAGTCCCACACCGGTGAGCTGCGCGGTGGCGCCGATCGGGATCCCCGACGGAGGCGCCGCCGCGCCGCGGCCGGCGTCATCGACGCGGCCGTGCTCGACCTGGCGCCGCGCCGCGGCCCGCGTCGACCAAGTTCAGCTCGGGACAGGTGACCGTCGCCGGCGGCTCGCGCGGGCTGACCGGGGCGGTGCGGCATCCGCTCGGGCGCCGCGATCCGGGCCGGCGCCGGCTACGCGACCGTCGCCGTGCCGGCCGACCTCGAGCTGGTCTTCGAGCAGGGCCTGCCGGAGGTGATGTCGGTCGGCTGTCCGGGCGGCGACGGCTGCCTCGGCCCCGGCCTCGGCCAAGGCCGTGCTGCGCGCCTTCGAGGGCGCCGCCGCCGGCGTCTTCGGGCCCGGGCTCGGCCGCGATCCCGATCCGGTCGAGCTGGCGCGGGAGGTCGTGCCCCAGGTCGAGGCGCCGCTCGTCATCGACGCCGACGGCCTCAATGCCTTCGCCCAGCGCCTCGGCTGGATCGCCGCTCGCGCTGCGCCGACCGTCCTCACCCCGCATGCGGGCGAGCTCGGCCGCCTGCTCGAGCCGCGAGTCGGCCGAGATCGAGGCCCACCGGCTCGCCTGCGCCCGCGAGGCGGCACGGGCCGCCGGCGCGGTCGTCGTCCTCAAGGGCGACGACACGATCGTCACCGACGGCGAGCGGGTCGCGGTCAACGCGCTCTCGGCGCCCGGCCTGGCCACTGCCGGCACCGGCGACGTGCTTGCGGGCATCGTCGCCGCCCTGCTCGCCCGCGGCCTCGAGCCGTTCGCGGCGGCCTGCGCCGCGGTCCTCGCCCACGCCCGGGCCGGCCGCGACGCGGCCGAGCGGGTCGGCGCCGCCGAGTCGGTGATCGCCACCGACGTGATCGACTCGATCCCCGCGGGCATGCTTCCCGACTCTGCCGTCGAATAATGTCGTCCAGCCCGATGCCAAGACCGCCGCCGAGATCATGGACCCGAACGTCCCCTCCGTCACCCGCGAGGACGACGCCCGCAAGGCGATCGAGCTGCTCGCCGAGCACGGACCTCGGCGCGATCCCGGTCGTCGACTCCGAGAGCAAGGTGGTCGGGATCGTCAGCGAGTCGGACCTGGTCCTCAGCGACGAGGAGTCCGACCTGCACCTGCCGCACTACCTGAACATCATGGGCGGGGTCGTCTTCGTCGGCTCGATGAAGGGCTTCGAGGAGCGGCTCGAACAAGGCCTTCGCGACCAACGTCCGCGACCTGATGACGCGCCGACCCGGTCGTCGCCCGCAGCGACGACACGGCGGAGACGATCGCCAGGACGATCGCCGAGTACGCACCACAACCACCTGCCCGTGGTCGACGGCGACGGCCGCCTGGCGGGCATGGTCACGCGGGCCGACGCGCTCGCCGCGCTCGTCGGCGAGTAGCGATGGCGCGGGCGGTCGCCCGGATCGACCTCGGCGCGGTCGGGCGCAACTGCGCCCAGCTCGACGCCACGGTCGGCGACGGGGCCGAGCTCTGCGCGGTGGTCAAGGCCGACGGCTACGGCCACGGCGCCGACTGCCTGCGCCTCGGCCGCGCATCGCCGGCGGCGCGACCCGGCTCGCGGTCGCCACCGGGGGCGAGGCGGCCGAAATCGGCCGCCGCCTTCCGCACGTGCCGCTGCTGACCATGGGGGCGCTGACCGTCGAGGACCTCGACGTCGCGCTCGCCGCCGGCTCCGAGGTCGCCGTCTGGCACGAGGAGTTCCTCGAGCTCGCGGCGGCCCGCGCCCGGGCGCAGGGGCGCCCGGCCGCGGCTCCACGTCAAGTACGACAGCGGCATGGGCCGGCTCGGCAACCGCCGACCCGGAGGAGGTCATCGCCCTCGCCCGCGCCTGCGCCGAGGACCGCGCTCTCGCGCTGGCCGGGGTCTGGACCCATTTCGCCACCGCCGACGAACCGGACTCGCCGTTCTTCGACGAGCAGCTCGAGCGCTTCACGGCGGTGGCCGAGGCCGTCAAGGGCGAGTTCCCGGCCGTCACCGTCCACGCCGCCAACAGCGCCGCCGTCTTCCGCGACAGCCGCGCCCACTTCGACATGGTCCGCTGCGGGGTCGCCGTCTACGGGCTCGACCCCTTCCAGGGCGACCCCGCGGAGCGGGGCCTGGCCCCGGCGCTCTCGCTGCAGCTCCTACGTCGCCGACGTCAAGCGCTTCGGCCCCGGCGACTCGCGCCGGCTACGGGCAGACCTGGCGGGCGGAGTCGGAGACACCGGGTCGGAGTGCTGCCGCTCGGCTACGGGGACGGCGTGCGCCGCGGCCTCTCCAACAACGCCGAGGTCCTGGTCCGCGGCCGCCGCCACCCGCTGGTCGGCACGGTCTCGATGGACAACGTCACGATCGACCTCGGCCCCGACACCGACGTCGAGCCGGGGGACGAGGCGGTCCTGATCGGCACCCAGGGCGAGGAGACGATCCTCGCCGAGGAGGTCGCCGCGACGCCTCGGCACGATCAACTACGAGGTCACCTGCGGCATCTCGGCGCGCGTTCCCCGGGAGGCGAAATGACCTGGCGTGGCGCCTTTGTACGGCTATGCCGACAAAGGCGCCCCGGAAACCGTGAGCCCCGGGGACCGGCTCTCCGAATCGGCTGTGGTGCAGATCGCCCGGGCGGCGCTGGCCGGCTCCGGCGTCGAGGCCTGGATCGTCGGCGGCGCGGTTCGCGACGCCGCGCGGGGCGGCGCGGTCACCGACCTCGACCTCGCCGTCGCGGCGACCCCGCCACGGTCGCGAAGTCGATCGCCAGGGAGGCAGGCGGCCACGCCTTCGAGCTCTCCGCCGAGTTCGCCACCTGGCGGGTCGTCGACCGCGACGGTGGCTGGCAGGTCGACGTGACCGCGCTGCGGGGGGAGACGATCGAGGACGACCTCGGCGAGCGCGACTTCACCGTCGGAGCGGTGGCGGTGCCGCTCTCCGGCGGCGAGCCGGTCGATCCCCACGACGGCCTCGGCGACCTCGAGCGCCGGGTCCTGCGCACGGTCGGCCAGCAGAGCTTCGCCGAGCGACCCGCTGCGGTTGCTGCGAGCCGCCCGGCTCGCGGCCGAGCTCGAGCTGGAGCTCGACCCGGAGACCGTCGCCCTCGCCCGCGCCGAGGCCGCCCGCGCCGGCGAGCCCGCCGGGGAGCGCCAGCTGGTCGAGCTGCGCCTGCTGCTCGGCGGCGCGCACCCGCTGCGCGGCCTCGGCCTGCTCGACGAGCTCGGCCTGACCGAGGTCGTGCTGCCGGAGCTGGCCGGGCTGCGCGGGGTCGAGCAGGGCCCCAACCACCACCTCGACGTCCACGGCCACACGCTGGCGGTGCTGGAGCGCACGCTCGAGGTCGAGGCCGACCTCGAGCGCTTCGCCGGCGAGCGGGCCGAGCAGATCCGCGCGCTGCTCGCCGAGCCGCTCGCCGACGGGATGACCCGCGGCACCGCCCTGCGCTTCGGCGCCCTCCTGCACGACATCGGCAAGCCGGCGACCCGCGGCGAGCGCGACGGCTACGTCACCTTCATCGGCCACGACAGCGTCGGGGCCGAGGTGATCGGGGGGATCTGCGAGCGGCTGCGGGCGAGCCGCACCCTGACCGACCACCTCAAGGGGCTGACGCTCCACCACCTGCGCCTCGGCTTCCTCGTCCACGAGGCGCCGCTGCCGCCGCGTCGCGTCCACGAGTACCTGCGCGCGACCGGCTCCGTCGCCGCCGACGTCACCCTGCTCACCGTCGCCGACCGCCTCTCGGCGCGCGGCAGCGGCCCCTTCGCCACCGAGGAGGCGATCGAGGCCCACCTGACCCTCGCCCGCCAGATGCTCGCCGCCGCCCTCGACTGGCGCCGCGACGGGCCCCCGCGGTCGCTCATTCCCGGCGACGAGCTCGCCGCCGAGCTGGGGATCCCCGAGGGGCCGGAGTTGGGCGCGCTGCTCGCCGAGCTCGAGGCGGCGCAGTACGCGGGCGAGGTCGGCAGCCGCGACGAGGCGATCGCCTTCGCTCGCGGACTGCGCGGATAGGGCAGGGGGACGACGACTCAGACGCGGATGACCGCGACCTCGTCGAATGACGAAAAGTCGGCGTCCTGAGTGAGGACGGCGGCGTCGTGACGTAGTGCGGTCGCGGCGATCCAGGTGTCGTGCCGGCGCAGGCGGCGCCCGCGGGCAAGCTCTGCGGAAGCGATGCGGGCAAAGCAGCTGGCGACCTCGGCATCCACGGGCAGGAGCGCGTAGGTGGCCTGCACGCGCGAGAGGGTGGCCAGGCGGGTGGCACGAGCGCCGGCATCGCCGGCGCGGAGCACGCCCAGCTCAAGCTCGGCGGCCGTGATCACGGAGACGGCGATCTCCTCAGGGAGGTCGCCCAATTCACGGCCGGCCTCCTGGGCCACGAACACCGAGGTGTCGGCGATCGCGCGACTCAATCTTCGCCGAGCTCCGAGCCGCGAACCTCCGCCAGGTCTCCAAGCAGGCCGGGATCGGCCGGGGCCGCGCTGAGGATGCGGCGCAGCACTGCGGCGGGGACCCAGGGGTCGCGGTCCTCCGAGTGGGGGAGGATGTCCGCCACGGGACGACGATTGACGGTCAGCGTCAGCCGCTCGCCTGCTTCGAGCTCAGAGACGACGGCCGCGGTGGAATTGCGCAGCTCACGGACTGATACGTTACGGCTCATATGCACAACTGTAGCATTCGTTGCTACGAACTAGAGGAGGAGCGACGATGGCTGAACCGGTGCGGCTGGAGCGTGAGGGGAATGTCGCGGTGCTGGTGCTCGACGACCCGCCGCTCAACCTGTTCGGCAAAGAGGCCTTCGATGCGCTCGAGGCGCGGGTCGCCGAAGTCGAGGGCTCCGACGCGCGGGCGCTGGTCTGGCGTGCCGAGGGGGACGTCTTCACCGGCGGCGCCGACGTCAACGTCTTCGACGGGACCAGCCCCGAGGACGGTGGGGAGATGTTCGCCTCGCTGGTCGCGGGGGTGCGGCGCCTGGAGGCGCTGCCGATCCCGACCCTGGCGCTCGTCCACGGGCTCTGCCTGACCGCGGGGCTCGAGGTCTCGCTCGGCTGCGACCTGATCTGGGCCACAGAGTCGGCGCAGTTCGGCCTGGTCGAGGCCGTGGTCGGGCTGACGCCCGGCGCCGGCGGCACGCAGCGGATGGCCGAGCGCGCGGGGCCCGGGCGGGCGCGCGAGTTCGTGATGACCGGCGGCCTCTACGACGCGCCGACGCTCGAGCGCTGGGGCGTGATCAACCGCGTCGTCGGCGACGACGAGCTGCTCGAGAAGGGGATGCGGTTCGCCCAGCGGCTCGCCGACGGGCCGACCGTGGCGCACGGGGCGACCAAGCGGCTGGTGCGCGCCTACCTCGAGGGCGGCGTCGACAAGGCCGACGCGGAAACGCCGCAGGTCTCGGGTGGGCTCTTCGCGACCGAGGATCTCCAGAACGCGGTCAAGTCATTCCTCAAGGACGGCCCCGGCAAGGCGACGTTCGAGGGGCGTTAGGTAGGCGTGGATCGGCCACTGCGTCCGCTAGGCTGCGGGCCGCATGGGCAAAGAGGAGAAGATCGAGATGGAGGGCGAGATCACCGAGGCCCTCCCCAACACGATGTTCCGCGTCAAACTCGACAACGGGCATGACGTGCTGGGCCACATCTCGGGCAAGATGCGCCGCCATTACATCCGCATCCTCCCCGGCGACCGCGTGAAGATCGAGCTTTCCCCGTATGACCTCGACCGCGGCCGAATCACCTACCGCTACAAATAGTCCGCTGGCGGCGTCCTCGGTCGCTCGCGTGCAGAGCACGCCACGCTCCCTGCGTCCTTGCCAGCGAACTATTCGGGATCAGCCATCTCCCATATGAGGGCCGACCAGGCGAAGTCGACCGCGCCGAGGCCGGTGCCGTCGCGGGGGTCGTAGTACTCGCGCAGGCCTTCGCGCTCGACCGCGCCGATCAGGCCCGCGGCCAGCGCCTCGGCCTCCTGGTGGTAGCCGAGCCGGCGCAGCCCGATCCAGGCCAGCCAGGCGGTGTTGATCCAGGTCGGCCCGCGCCAGTAGCGGCGGATCAGGCCGTGGCCGCCCTCGGGCTCGTATGAGGGCTCCGAGGCGGCGACCGAGGGCGGCGCCACCGGGGTCAGGAACTCGGCCGGGTCGAGCAGGTGCTCCTCGACCAGCCGCCGGCCGATCTCATCGGGCAGGTCCGGCAGGGCGAGAGGGGCGAGCGCGGCGCAGGTGAGCACGGGCGGGCGGTCGCCGCCGGGGGCGATCTCGTCGAGGAAGGCGCCGCTGCGCTCGTCCCAGAGCCGCTCGACCAGCGCCGGGGTCGCCGAGGGCCGTCCCATCGCCAGCAGCGAGAGCGACCAGAGCGTGTTGACGACGACCTCGCATAGGACGGGGCCGCCGCGGTCGCGGACCCGGCGCGCGTCCCAGCCCAGCCTCCGGTTGCGGCCGACGAGCAGCGGGAAGCCGATCCGCGAGTTCGCCCGCCAGCCCCAGACGGGGTCGAACTTGGGCGAGGCGTCGAGCCCCGACTCGTCGGGCTGGACGATCCAGAGCAGCCCGTCGCCCTCGAGGTCGCGTTCGGCGGCGAGCCAGTCCATGTGGGCGGCGATCCGCGGCTCCCCGGCCGGGTCGCCGACCGCGATCCGCCAGGCCCAGGCGAGCAGCGGCGGCTGGATCGTCTCGGTCTGGAAGGAACTGCGCGAGGAGACGTTGTAGAAGGGCAGCCGGCTCCAGGTCACCTTGCGGTCCCAGAAGATCGTGTGGCCGATGAAGCCGTCCCCGCGCTGCGCCGCGAGCAGGCTCTCGAGCTCCGCCCTGGCGCGCCCGGGCTCTATTCGCCGCCAGACGATCGCGGCGAAGCAGGAGTCCCAGTACCACTGCCAGGGATAGCGGCCGGGGCTGGGGCGGGTGTAGGCGAACGGCAGCCCGTCGCGGTCGCCCTCCAGCCAGTTCTGGCGCAGCACGCGCCCGGCGATCTCGACGGCGCCGCTCACACCCCGGTGCGGCGCATCTGGCGCAGGGACAGCGCGCCGAGGACGAGCAGCAGGCCCGCCAGGGCAACGATCCCGGGCCAGGTCCCGGCCCAGTCGACCTCGCCGATGAATCCCTGCCGCGCCGCTTCCACCACTTCGGTCACCGGGTTCACCTCGGCGACCTCCTGGAGCCAGCCCTGGAGCAGCGCCAGCGGCGCATAGGCGGTGGTCGTCAGGATCGCGGCCATCACCCCGGCCTGCATCAGCGGCGCCGCCGACTGGGTCTTGAAGCGCAGGGCGAGGAAGCACCCCCAGCAGGCGGCGACCGCGGCCATGCCGATGACCATCGCGTAGGTGACCGCCAGCCCGTCGATCCCGGGCCAGCCGGCGCCGAGCGGCAGCGCCACCGCGAGGACGAAGGTGGCGGGCAGCAGCGCCCGGGTGCTCGCCCCGATCACGGTGCCCGCGAGCAGGACCCAGCGGGGGGCGGGGGAGACCAGCAGGCGGTCGAGCCAGCCGCGCTCGATGTCGCGGGCGAGGTTGACCCCGGCCGCCGCCCCGGTGAAGCCCGCTCCCTGGAGCATGCTGATCGGGATGATGAAGCTCTCGTAGGTGCCGGTGGTGAACCCGCGCAGCTCGGTCAGCGCTCCGAAGACCCCGTTCAACCCGAGGAAGAAGATCGTCGGCGCCAGCACGCCGGGAATCGCCGCCCCCGGGACCCTCGCCAGCTCGTTGCCGGAGCGCGACATCAGAGCGCCGATCGTCGCCAGGTTGGAGCGCCACTGCGAGATCCCGAGCGTCGCCTCCATCAGCCGACCCTCAGCCTGTGGCGCAGGGCACGGGCGCTGAGGAAGAGGCCGAGCACGAAGATCCCGAGGGTCGTCAGCGCGGCGGCCAGCACCTCGGAGGCGTCGATGTCGGAGATGATCGGGTTGCGGACGCCTTCGACGATGACGCTGAACGGGTTGTACTCGGCGATCGTCTTCGCCGGCTCGATCATCAGGTCGAGCGGGAAGAAGGCCGAGGAGACGAAGAGGACGACGAGCACGAGGGGGAAGAGGCCCTGGACCACGCTGGCGCTGCCGGTGCGCAGCGCGATCGCCGCCCCGATGCCGCCGACGGACAGCGCGGCGCCCGTGACCAGGGCGATCGCGATCAGGGCGCCGGCGACGCCGCTCTCGATCTCGGCGCCGAAGATCAGCCCGATGGCGAGGAACCAGAGCGCCGCGAACAGCCCCAGGGCGCCGGTTCCGGCCAGCCGCCCGAGGACGATGGTGAAGCGGGAGATCGGCGCCGCGAAGAGCCGGTCGGTGAAGCCCATCTCGATGTCGACCGCGAGGGCGATGCCGCCGCTGTTCCCGGCCAGCATCAGCGACTGCATCATCGCCCCGGCCAGCATGAACTGGAGGAAGCTCTGCACCTGCGGGAAGCCGGGAAGGTCGACAGCGCCGCCGGCTCCGCCGGTCTGGATCGCCAGCAGGATCGTCGGGAAGACGACGATCGGCGCCATCAGCTGCGGGCGGCGGAAGGTCTGGCGGATCGAGCGCAGGCCGAGGGCGTTGACGACCCGCACGTTGGCGCGGAGCCGGCTCAACTCTCCACCGGCTGCTCGGGGCTCTCTTCCCCGTCCTCCTCGAGGTGGTAGCCGGTCTTCGCCACGAAGACGTCGTCGAGGGTGGGGTGGACCAGTTCCAGCGAGCCGATCCCGATCCCCGCCTCGTCGAGGGCCCGCACCACGCGCGGGATCTCCGCAGCTCCGTCCGGCACCTCGACCAGCACGGTCCGGCCGTCCAGCGGCGGCAGCAGCTTGCCGACCTCGCGGCAGACCCGCTCGGCCTCGGCGATCGAGCCCTCCTCGAGCTGGAGGCGGATGTGGGGGTGGCCGATGTCGGCTTTGAGCGCGTCGGGCGTGCCCTCGGCGACGATCAGGCCGTTGTCGATGATGCCGACGTTGTCGGCGAGCTGATCGGCCTCCTCGAGGTACTGGGTGGTGAGGAAGACGGTGGTGCCGTCGTCGTTCAGCGCCCGCACCTCCTCCCAGATGGTCTTGCGGCTGACCGGGTCGAGGCCGGTCGTCGGCTCGTCGAGGAAGAGCACGCGGGGCTCGTGGACGAGGGCGGCGGCCAGGTCGAGGCGGCGCTGCATCCCGCCCGAATAGCCGCCGACGCGACGGTCTGCGGCGTCGGAGAGGCCGACCCGCTCGAGCAGGGCGTCGGCGCGCTGGCGGCCCTCGGCCTTGGGCAGGCCCTGGAGCGTCGCCTGCAGGCGGATCAGCTCGCGGCCGGTCATCAGCGGGTCGAGCGCCGCTTCCTGGAGGGCGACGCCGATCGTGCGGCGAACCTCCCGCGCCGCCCCGACCACGTCATGGCCGGCGACGGTCGCCCGTCCGCCGGTCGGGTGCAGCAGCGTGGTCAGCATCCGCACGGTCGTCGTCTTGCCGGCGCCGTTGGGCCCGAGGAAGCCGTAGATCTCCCCCTCGGAGACCTCGAGGTCGATCCCCTGCACGGCCTTGACGTCGCCGAAGGCGCGTTCGAGACCCTCGACGACGATCGCCGCGGACATCAGGCCTCGGTCTGCTCGGCGGCGATCGGCGGCGACCCCTCGACCCAGCGCCGCCCGTTGGCGCGCTCCAGCGCCTCGGCGGCGTCGAGCAGGAGATCGTCGCGACCCCAGCCGCCCTGCAGCTGGAGGGCGATCGGCATCGAGTCCCCGCTGAGGCCGACCGGCACGGTGACCGCCGGAACGCCGGTCAGGTTGGCCAGCCCCGCCCCGCGCACGTTGGCCTGGTCCGCCGTAATCGTCCCCGAGGGGAGCTCGACCAGCGGCGCCTCGAGCGGCGGGGCGACGGCCGGCACGGTCGGCCAGGCGAGCACGTCCACCTGCTCGAAGAGCGCGGCGAGGCGACGGCGCATCACGGTGCGCACCTGCTCCGCCTTGACCGCCGCGGCCGCCGGCATCAGCATCCGGTACTTGGCGAAGCCGCGGTAGACCGGGGTGACCTCCGGGGAGAGGCGGTTGAGCCGCTCCGGGGGCACGCCGTGCATGCTCTCGGCGTTGGCGATCAGAACCGCCGCCAGCGAAGATGCCTCGAGGTCGGCGAGCTCGACCTCGATGACCTCGCCGCCGGTCTCGGCGCGCAGCTCCTCGATCGCGGCCTCGCAGGCCTCGCGGACCTCGGGGGCGACGTCCTCCGAGACGACGTCGCTAACGACCCCGATCCGCAGCCCGCCGGCGTCGCCGGCCTCCAGCTCCTCGCCGCAGAGGGCCGCCGTCAGCAGGCGGGTGTCGGCGGCATCGGCGCAGAGCGGGCCGGAGACGATCATCGAGGTCACCCCGTCCATGTGGTGGCCGGCCATCGCCGCGCGCCCGAAGGTCGGCTTCAGGCCGGTCAGCCCGCAGTAGGCGGCGGGGAAGCGGATCGAGCCGATCCCGTCGGCGCCGACGGCGCCGCCGACGAGCCGCGCCGCGACGGCCGCGCCCGGCCCGCTCGAGGAGCCGCCCGGGCAGCGCTCCGTGTTCCACGGATTGCGGGCGGGGCCGTAGACGGAGACGTTGCCGGTGCTGCTCGCGCCCGCCTCGTGCATGTTCGCGACCCCGACGATCACCGCGCCCGCGTCGCGCAGGGCACTGTGGGGCCCCGACTCTCCGGGCTCGCCCGGCAGCAGCATCTCCGCCATGCCGAAGCGCTCGGCCCGCCAGGGGAGCGGCCACTCGTCCTTGACCACGACCGGGACGCCGCGCAGCGCCCCGGGAGGGGCGGCCGCGAGCATCTCCCGCGACCGCTCCGGGAAGGTCTCGACCACGGCGTTGACGGCGGGGTTCCGCTCCTCGATCCGGGCCAGCGTGGCGTCCAGGAGCTCGCCCGCGTCGAGCTCGCCGGAGGCGATCGCGGCGGCCTGCTCGCGAAGCGGGAGGTCGAGCGCGCTCATCGGGCCGGCGCCCGCGAGAGATCCGCCGCGGGCTCGGGCGCGTCGTCGCCGAGGTCGAGGGCGAGCAGGCCGACGATCCCCGGCCAGAACAGCCCGTGGGCCGCCTCGATCACCGCCATCTCGACCTCGTCGGCCTCGATGCCGAGAGATGCGAGGCCTCCGGCGAGGAAATCGTCTGCGCGCTCCGCCGAATGGTCCATCTCGGCTGGCACCCTACACAGCGCGTCCTGGCCGGGATCGTGCAATCCGGGCAGGCAGGGGGCATTCCGGCGGCGGCGAATGCAGAATCCCTGCCGAAACCCCTGTAGAACACAGGGGTTCCAGGTTCCGACAATGCTTGAAACAGCGAAAAACCGACCCGATGGGGCACGGCTGCGGATCGCGGCGGCCCTCGCCTGCCTGCTCGCCGGCCTGGCCGTCGTCGCCTGGCCCGGGAACGCCGGCTCGGCGCCGCTGCGGGTGATCGTCCTCGGCCAGACCGCGACCACGCCGCCGCCGTCCTGCCCCGGGAAAATCGTCGCCGGGGTCGAGGTCATCCCCTGCCGGGTCGAGGGCCACGTCAGCGGGTACCAGGCGATGGCCGGTGGGGTGCCCCGGCCCTTCGAGGCCCCGTTCGACGGCAAGGTCGTCTCCTGGTCGATAACCCTCGCCCGCCCCTCCAAGAAAGAGTCCGACACGACCAGCGACGAGATCGGCTTCTTCAACGACTTCCTCGGCAGGCCCTCGGAAGCCCGGATCGGGATCCTGAGGCCGATCGAGGACTCCAAACCCCCCAAATTCGAGCTCGTGCGCCAGAGCCCGCTGCAGGTCCTCAACTCCTACTTCGGCAGCAGGGTGACCTTCGCGCTCGAGCATCCGCTGACGATCCTCCGCGGCCACGTCGTCGCCCTCACGATCCCGACCTGGGCGCCGATGTTCGCCTTCAACGTCTCCGGCGACAACACCTGGCGCGGCAGCCGCAAAGAGGACCACTGCTCCTCACGCGCCGACATCCAGGGCGGCCACCCGCATCAGGGGGTCGACAAAACCAAGTCGTACGGCTGCTACTACTCGAACGCGCGCCTGCTCTACACGGCGACGCTCGTCAAAAAACCCTAGGAAGGTCATCTGACCGGCGCATTTCTGCGTCCTCGGTCGCTCGCGTGCAAAGCACGCCACGCTCCCTGCGTCCTTGGACTGCTTGGTCAGGCGGACTTTTGCGGCTAAAGAGCTGACTGCCTGAGGCCGCAGTACGAGCAGTCGCTGACGTCCAGCCCGATCAGCTGGTCGCAGCGGCGGCAGGCGCGGAGGTTGTCCGGCGTGCGGGGGAGCGCCGAGACGGAGGGCGCGAGCGGCAGGACCATCGAGACCGGCTGCATCTCCTCGCCGGTCTCCCGGTCGACGTAGACGGAGCCCGGCTCGGCGTGGGCGATCGCCTCGCGGCCGGAGGCCGGCGCGCGCATCCTGAAGAGCTGCTTCTCGTTCACGGCCGCGAAGACTATTAGCTTGAGCGGAACCGATGCGCGTCCTCATCTTCCACGGCTACATGCTGCGCGGCACCGGCAGCAACATCTACAACGCCAGCCTGGCGCCGGCGCTCGCCCGCCTCGGCCACGAGGTGCACCTTCTCTGCCAGGACCGCGAGGTGCGGATCGAGGGCGTCGAGGTCCACAACCCCGACATCGGCGGCCTGCTGCCGGTCTACGTCAAGGACCCCTACGAGGGCTTCGAGGTCAAGGCCTTCCCCGAGATGAGCGAGCGGGAGCTCGACCGCTACCTCGACGCCAACGTCGCCGCGGTCCGCGCTGTCGCCGAGAAGGCCGGCGGGATCGACGTCGCCCTCGCCAACCACCTCGTCATGGGCCCCGCGATCCTCGCCCGCGCCGACGTCGCCCCCTTCGCCGCCAAGATCCACGGCTCCGCCCTCGAGTACACCGTCAAGCCCCACTTCGGCCGCTTCGGCCCCTATGCCGAAGAGGGCATGAATGCCGCCTCCGGCGTCCTCGTCGGCTCCCGCCACACCGCCGAGTCCCTCTGGGCCGCACTGCCGGACATCCCGGATCTGGAGGCCAGGACCCGGTTGGGGCCCCCGGGAGTCGACGTCGATCTCTTTCGGCCGGGGTCAGACCGCGATCCCGTGGTCGTGTTCGTGGGAAAGTTCATCGTCTCCAAGGGCCTGGACCTGCTTCTGGCCGCCTGGCCGCTGGTTCGAGCGAGCCATCCGGAGGCGAAGCTGAAGATTGCCGGATACGGCGAGTACGAGGACGGCCTGCGCCGACTGCTTGCCGCGCTGGACGGCGGCGATCTGGACGATGCTCGGAAGGTGGCTCGACTGGGCCGCGGCCTCGAGGGCGGGGAGGAGAGGCCGCTGCCGATCCTCTCCGAATTCCTCGCCGACCCACCGAAGGGCTATCTGGAGGCGGCGCGGGGGATGGCCGGGTCGGTCGAGCTGATCGGCCGCCTCGAGCACGACGAGGTCGCGGCGCTGCTGCCGCGCGCCGAGGCGCTGGTCATGCCCAGCACCTTTCCGGAGGCGTTCGGGATGGTCGCGGTCGAGGCTGCGGCGTGCGGGGCGCTACCGATCTCCGCCGGCCACTCGGGGATGCTCGAGGTCTCCCGCCAGCTCGACCCGGAGCTCCCCGCGGGCATCGGCCCGCTCACCTCCTTCGCCGTCGAGGAGGGCGCCGTGGAGGCGATCGCCGACCGCCTCGGCGGCTGGCTGGCGCTGCCGGAGCCCGAGCGCGAAGCGGCTCGCGAGGCGCTCGTCGAGACCGTCCGGCGCCTCTGGAGCTGGGAGGGCGTGGCCCGCGGAGTGCTCGCCGCGGCGCGGGGCGAGCTTGACCGTCTGCCGCTTGCATAGAATGCGCGCCCCGGGGGCCCGGCCCCTGAATTTCGAATGATTGGACGCCTCCCGATAGCGAAGATGTTCGGCGTCACCGTCCTCCTGACGGTGGTGATCTCCGCAGTCATGCTCCAGGTCAACTGGGACGGCCAGCAGGCCTCGACCGCGGCGCCGAAGATCGACCAGCTGCTCGACGTGATGATCGTGCTTTCGTCCTTTGTCTTCTCGCTGGTGATGGTGATGCTGTTCTACGCGCTCTGGAAGTTCAAGGTCAAGCCGGGCGACGAGTCCGACGGTGAGCCGATCCACGGCAACACCAGGCTCGAGATCGCCTGGACCGTGATCCCGACGATCATCGTCCTCTTCGGCGCCGCCTACAGTTGGATCGTCCTCGACGAAATCGAAGCCAAGGAGAAGGACTCGCTGCGGGTCGACGTCTTCGCCCAGCAGTTCGCCTGGAGCTTCGGCTACCCGGGCAAGGGCAACGTCTGGACGGAGGGCGAGCTGCACGTGCCGGTCGACCGCCAGGTCGAGTTCAAGCTTCACGGCATGGACGTGATCCACTCGTTCTGGGTGCCGGAGTGGCGGATCAAGAAAGACGCCGTCCCCGGGATCACGACGACGGCGACGGTGACCCCCAACAAGGAGGGCACCTACCAGCTGATCTGCACCGAGCTCTGCGGCTTCGGCCACTCGACGATGCGGGCGCTGGTCGTGGTCGAGTCGCCCGCCGAGTTCCGCAAATGGGTCGGCGAACTGGAGACGGAAATGCCCCCGTCCTATCTGAACGCGATCTCCGGCGACCCGGAGAGGGACGCGATTCCCGTCGGGCCGGGCGGGGCATAATGGTTTCCCTCTGATGCTCGCTTCGATCAAGCAGCCGGGCTGGATCCGCGGGGTGCTCGGCGCCCTGCTGGCGGCGGCATTCGGCGTCGCCATCGTCTACGCGCTGCGCAAGTCCTACGGGCTCGACGCCTGGCAGACCGAGCAGACCGGCTACCCACAGGTCGTCGTGCCGCTGATCACCGCGCCGCTCGGGTTCCTGGCCGGCTTCGGCTGCTTCGACTACTGGCTGCGCTGGGCCGCCGGCATGCCGACGATCCCCGACGACCACTCCCAGCACGGCGCCAAGAGCTGGAAGGACTACTTCAAATTCAACACCGATCACAAGGTGATCGGCATCCAGTACATCGTCACCACGTTCTTCTTCTTCTTCGTGGGCGGCCTGATGGCGATGCTGATCCGGGCCGAGCTCGCCCAGCCCGGCACGCAGATCGTCGACGCGGCGACCTTCAACAGCCTCTTCTCGACCCACGCGGTGCTGATGATCTTCGTCTTCGTCATCCCGGTCTTCGCCGGGATCGCGAACTACGTCCTGCCGCTGATGATCGGCGCCCCGGACATGGCCTTCCCGCGCCTCAACGCGCTCAGCTTCTGGATGCTGCCCCTCGCCGGCCTGCTCTTCATCGGCAGCTTCCTCGCCCCCGGCGGCGCCTTCGACACCGGCTGGACCGGTTACGCGCCGCTCTCGACCGGGGCGCCGATGGGGCAGTCGTTCTTCAACCTCGGCGTGCAGTTCGCGGGCGCCTCGTCGATCGCCACTGCCCTCAATTTCTTAGTCACGATCATCACCATGCGTGCGCCCGGGATGACCTTCTGGCGCATGCCGCTGCTGGTCTGGGCGAACCTCTCGACCTCGCTGCTGGTCGTCGCCGCGACCCCGTTCATCGCCGGCGTCCAGTTCATGGTCCTCTTCGACCGGGCCCTCGGCACCCAGTTCTTCCAGTTCGCGGGCGGCGGCGACGTCGTCAGCTACCAGCACATCTTCTGGTTCTACTCCCACCCGGCCGTCTACATCATGATGCTGCCCGGCTTCGGGATCATCTCCGAGGTCATCTCGACCCACGCCCGAAAACCGATCTTCGGATACCGGTTGATGGCCCTGGCGCTGCTCGGCATCGTCGTCCTCAGCTACTCGGTCTGGGCCCACCACATGTTCGTCGCCGGGATGTTCAGCTGGCTGCGCGTGCCGATGATGATCACGACGCTGCTGATCGCGGTCCCGACCGGGATCAAGATCTTCTCCTGGCTGGGAACGCTGTTCTTCGGCAAGATCCACACCTACTCGACGGCGATGCTGTTCGCGCTCGCCTTCATCGTCACCTTCACGATCGGCGGGATCAGCGGCGTGATGTTGGGCATGGTGCCGATCGACATCCACGTCTCCGACACCTACTTCATCGTCGCCCACATCCACTTCGTCCTCTTCGGCGGCTCTGTCTTCACGATCTTCGCCGGGATCTACCACTGGTTCCCGAAGATGACCGGTCGCATGTACGACGAGAAACTGGGCCGGGTCCACTTCTGGGGCACGCTCTTCGGGACCTGGCTGACATTCGTCCCGATGCACTGGGTCGGGATGGACGGGATGCCGCGCCGCGTCGCCGACTACGCGGCGCAGTTCGGCGACTGGAACCTGCTGATCAGCTGCGGCGCCTTCGTGCTCGGCGCCGTGCAGCTCGTCTTCCTCTACAACATGGTGATCAGCTGGCGCTTCGGCCCGAAGGCCTCGGCCAACCCCTGGCGCGCCAACTCGATCGAGTGGCTGGTCTCCTCGCCGCCGCCGATCTTCAACTTCGACGAGATCCCGCGCGTCGTCGGCGGGCCGTACGAGTTCGGCGTCCCCGGCGCCCGCCACGCGATCATGGCCGGCGAGGAGCCGGAGTCCGCCAAACCGGCGCCGACCGTCGCGGGGGCGACATGAGCGACGCCGAGCGCAGGCCGCTGCTGATCTTCCTCAACGAGGTCGCGGGCGGGCGCAAGCTGCTCGGGGCCGTTCGCGAGCGCGTCGAGGACGCCTCGCTCGTCGCGGTCGCCGCGCCGCAGAACCAGCCCGCGGTCGGCCAGCTGATCGACTCCGACGAACTCCGCGACGCCGCCCGCGCCCGGGTCGAGGTGACGATGGCGATCCTCGCCGAGTACGGGATCGAGTCCGTCGGCGAGGTCATGGACTGCGACCCGTTCCTCGCCTTCGACGACGCCGTGCGCGCACACGAGCCGAGCGAGGTGCTGCTCTCATGTCTCGCCGAGAGCCGCTACGGCCTCACCCGCAAGGACCTGGTCGAGTGGGCGCGGAAAAGGGTCGAGCCGGACATCGCCTTCACCCACATCCCGGTGCGGGTCGCCGACGACTCGGTCAGCTGGGAGAAAAGCCACACGCTCGTGGTCGCAACCCAGACCGTCGCCTCGCCCGACCTGGTCGGCAGGCTGAAGGAGCGGGCCGCGGGCCATCCGCACCGCTACACGATCATCTGCCCCCGGACCGACGACGTAACCGAGGCCGAGATCGTCTCCGACCTCGCCTCCACCCTCGCCGAGCTCTACCGCAACGACATCGACGCCACCGGCCAGCCGATGAGCCCGGAGCCCTTCCACGCCGTGCAGAACGCGATCGAGCACTACAGCATCGACGAGGTGCTGATCTCGACCTTCGCCGGCGAGGACTCGCAGTGGCTCGACGAGGACCTGATCGGCCGCACCCGCGAGATCACCGACAAGCAGGTCGAGCACCTCGAGGTCGGCCGCTCGGCGCCGGCCGTCGCCGCAGCCGTCGCCGAGGGCGGCGGCGCGGTCGAGGACGCCGCCGGAAGCGAGGGGGAGGAGGCCTGATGGAGAGCGCCACCGCCACCCTCGACCACGCGCACGAGGGGCATCACGGCCCGCCCGAGGCCAATGAGAGCTCCCGCATCGACCGCCAGACCCTGGGGATCCTGCTCTTCATCGTCTCCGAGATCATGGTCTTCGGCTCGTTCTTCGCGGCCTACTTCTTCCTCCGCGTCGTCGTCGACCCGCCGGCCTGGCCGCCGGAGCCCTACGAGCTGCCGGTCGCCATCGCCGGCATCAACACGGCGATCCTGGTCTCCTCGAGCTTCACGATCCACTACGCGCTGGAGTCGATCCGACACGGCAACCGGGCGGGCCTGAAACTCGGCCTCGTGCTGACCTGGATGCTGGGCGCGACCTTCCTCTTCATCCAGGTCAACGAGTACGCGCACATCGGCTTCAGCGCTCGCGACCTCGGCTTCGGCTCGATCTTCTACGGCCTCACGGGGTTGCACGGCGCCCACGTCTTCGTCGGCCTCGTGCTGCTCAGCTTCGCGACGATCCGGGCCTTTCGCGGCCATTTCGGGCCGGCCGCCAAGGACCACCTCGGCGTCGAGGTCCCGGGCATCTACTGGCACTTCGTGGACGTCATGTGGATAGTCGTCTATGTAAGCGTTTACATCCTTTAGGGGCGGCCGCTGCAAACCGGCGCATCTCGCGCGACTCAGTCGGCCTCCTCGGGTCACGCACTGAAGTGCGCTCCCCTCGTCGGCCTCCCTGCGTCGCACGACCTGCTTGGTTTTCACGGCCGCTTGTTGGTTCGATTGGTTCCGGGCGGGTAAAACTGGGGTATGCACAATCCGCTGAGGTCCGAGGCTGACGCTTTCCGCTGGGTCGTCGTGATCGGAGGCGGCGCCCTGTCGGTGATCCTTCTCACCCTGCTCGTCGATGCGACGGTCGGCGTCGTCTGGGCGGCCCTGCTGGTCGGTGCCGGCGCCGGGCTTGCCTACCACCGCTCGCGCGGCTCGCTGCCGCGCAGCGTCGAGGTCGGTCGCGGTGGCGACGGCCGTCACCGCCTGCTCGTCGTCGCCAACGAGACGGTCGGGGGAGGGGCGCTGCTCGAGGAGGTCGCCAATCGCTGCCGTGGCCGCGACAGCGAGGTCCTGGTCGTGACGCCGGCCCTCGCGGTCTCGCGGGCGGAGCACTGGGCCTCCGACGTCGACGAAGCGCTAGGGCTCGCTCGTCAGCGGATGGAGCTGTCGCTGATCGAAATCGACAAACTCGGGCTGCGGGGGCGCGGCGAGATCGGCGACTCCGACCCGAACATCGCGATCGAGGACGCCCTGCGGCTCTTCCCCGCCGACGAGATCGTGATCTCCACCCACCCGCCGGATGAGTCGCGCTGGCTCGAGCGCGGGGTCGTCGAGCGGGCGCGTGAGGAGATCGACCTGCCGATCACCCACGTCGTGGTCGACCTGGCCGCCGAACGCTCCGCCCGCCGCTGACGCGCGTCTTAATTCACGCTTCCGTCACACAATTGGCACATTTGGAGCTTGTTGCAGACAACAAGTGTCGCTTATTCTGGCACCATGGAGTCCGTGAGGGAGAGCTGGACAGATGAGCGTCTCGACGATCTCAACCTGAGGGTCGATCGCGGCTTCAGCGAAGTCCGCGACGAGATCCGCGAAATGCGAGGGGAGATTCGAGACCTGCGCAGCGAAATCGGCGGGGTGCGCAGCGATATCGGGGGAGTTCAGAACTCGATCGTGAGCGAAATCGGCGCCGTGCGCAGCGAAATCGGGGGACTTCAGAACTCGATCGTCAGCGAAATCGGCGATGTCCGGCGCTCGATCGTTCATCTCGCCGTTGCCCAGACGACGGCGATCGTTGCCGGGTTCGGCGGCATGATGGCGCTGCTCGCGACTCAGGTCTAAGCGCTCGGCTGGGCGGGGGCAGGCGCCGCGGGAGCGGTTGCGGCGCGCGGCTCGAGCCGCCCCGCCGTGGCCACGGCCCAGAGCATCGCCAGCCAGGTGACGGTGGCGAGCGCGATGTGGACCCAGACGAGCTCGGAGGGCAGCTCCAGCGCCCACTGAAGGCCTCCGACGGCGCCCTGGAGGGCGAGGAGGCCGAGAACCACCAGCAGGGGCTTCTGGGCGCGCCTGTCGCCGCCCGGGCGGCGCAGCAGGAGCAGGACGGCGATCGCCGCGACGCCGAAGACGACCGCGATCGCCGCGTGGCGCTGGACGACCCACTCGAGCGTGCCCGTGCCCTCGAAGTCGAAGCGGTGGACGAGCTCCCCCTCGTGCGCCCCGGCGTGGGGCCCGGAGCCGGTCGCGATCGTCCCGGCGAGGATCGTCAGCTGGCCGAGCGGGATCAGGGCGCGGACCGCCCAGACCCCGAGCCGGTCGCCCGACCGCCGCCGCTCCGACGGCTCGTAGCGCGAGCACCAGGCGAGCGCGAAGGCGGCGTCGAGGAGGAACATCGAGAGGATGAAGTGGAGCATCACCAGCCCGGGCGCCAGGTGGTGCTTGACGACGAGCGCGCCGAGGATCGCCTGGCAGAGGACGCCGAGCGGCAGCAGCGCCCCGAACAGCGCCAGGTGCCCGCGATATGGGCGGCGTAGGAAGGCGAGGCCGGCGGCTGCGATCACGGCCAGGCCGACGAACCCGGTCAGCAGCCGGTTGCCGTACTCGATCACCGCGTGGGTCTCGAGCGGCGGCACGGTCTGCCCGTAGCATTTGGGCCAGTCCGGGCAGCCCAGCCCGGACCCCGTCAGGCGCACCGCGGCGCCGGTGACGACGATCAGCGCCAGGGCCGCGAGGGCGACGAGGGTGACGGTCGCGTAGAGCCGGGGTGTGATCTGCGGCAGTCGCTCACGCATCGCCACGAATGTTGTCAGCGGCCCTGACGGGCCGGCCGGCGCTCAGCTGCCCTTGGAGGGCTGGGAGCCGCCCGCCTTGCCCTTCGGCGCGCCGCCGCCCTGTGTTTCCCCGACCAGGTAGGCGACCAGGTCGTCGAGTTCCTTCGGGCTGAGTTCCGTTTCGTAGTCGGCGGGCATCAGGCCTGCCGGGAAGCCCTGGGCGATCACTTTTTCCGGGTCCACGATCGACTCGTGGACCATCGCCGCGCTCTGCCCTGGCAGGACTTCGTCGAGGTTGGGGCCCGTCGTGCCGCCCGCTTCGGCGGCGGCCAGCGTGTGGCACGCGGCGCAGCCGGCGTTGGCGAAGACCTGGGCTCCGGGGCCGCCCGGGACCTTGGGCGGCGCCGCGCCGGGCACGCCCGCGTACATCGCCACGTAGGCGGCGACGTCCTGGAGGTCCTGGCCGGTGACGAGGTCGGCGGGCATCGAGACCGCCGGGTCGTCGGTGGACGGCCGCGGGAACTCGACCTGCGCCTCGACCACGCCTTCGATCGTTTCGCCCTCCTGGCCGGCCGCCCGCGCCGCGGCGAAGGCGGCGTCGAGGTCGGGGCCAGCCTGGCCGCTCGACCCCGCCTCGGCGAGCTTGTGGCAGGTTCCGCATCGCTCGATGAAGAGGACGCGGCCGTGCTCGACGTCGGCGGAGGTCGTCCCGCAGCCCGAGACGGGCACGGCGACGGCCGCCAGGGCGGCGAGAACGAGCAGAGGGCGGAGTGGGTTGGGGAGGTTGGTCATGTGCGGCGCGAAGCGCGCCGGAGTCTATATGTCGCGCCCCCCTCAAAGTGATTGACCGGGGTCGGTGTCGGGTAGCCTTGATCCGATCCTCACGATCTCCCGTCGGCCCGAGACGAAAGGCGTCAGATGCAGGTAAGGGATGGAATGTCAGAGGTGGTCCTGACCCTGGGCCCGACCCACACCCTGCGCGAAGCGGCCACCCAGATGACGGAGAAAGGGACGGGCGCGGCGCTGGTCAGCGACGACGAGACGCCGATCCCCTGCATCGTCACCGAGCGCGACATCCTGAACTCGATCGGCACCGGCCAGGACCCCGATTCCGAGCGGGTCGCCGAGCACATGAGCAACAGCGTGATCGCCGCCGCCCCGGACTGGAGCCTCGAGCGGGCGGCCTCGGAGATGTCGCATCGGGGAATCCGGCACCTCGTCGTCTACGACGGGCCCGAGCTGGTCGGCGTGCTCTCGATGCGCGACATCGTCCGCGTCTGGACCTCGGAGGGCGCAACCTCCGGAATGACGCCGGACTGAGCTCTGCCGAGGGCTCAGCCGCGCTTAGGAAGCTGAATCTGTTCTACCGGCAGCACGGCGCCGCGAACCTTCTGCTTGCGGCGCAGTCGGTAGTAGTCGGCGATCGCGTCGCCGGCCATGGCGCGGATGACGAAGGCCGCGACGACCAGCCCGATCACCGAGTAGATCCAGCCCCGCACCATGAAGCCCTCCGCGTAGATCCCGACCGCCGCGAGGGCGAGGGCGAAGGCGAGCAGGGGGGGCAGCCAGGAGGAGCGCGGGGCGTAGACCTGCTCGCCCGGCTCGGTGACGTTCCTCTCGTCGCTCATGAGGCGATGTAGAGGACGGCGGCCACGAAGCAGAGGGCGAAGACCGAGGCGGCTATGCCCCCGGCCAGCAGGCCGGCGGACATGTTCTTTCTTGCGGTCTCGCGATCCACAGGCCGAGTTCTACTAGACCACGCGGTCGAGGGGCATGGAGAGGAAGAGCAGCGCCAGGTAGGCGAGCGAGAAGAGGTAGGTGCGCAGGGCCCAGCGCCGGTCGCCGCTGCGCAGCAGGCGCACGGCGCAGTAGATGAAGGCCGCGCCGAGGGTCATCGAGACGACCAGGTACTCGAGCCCGAAGGCGCCGGCGCAGAAGGGGAGCTGGGTCACCGCGTAGAGCAGCACGGTGTAGAGCAGGATCTGGCGCCGCGTCTCGCCCTCGCCGCGGACCACCGGCAGCATCGGCACGCCGACCTTGGCGTACTCGTCCTTCATCAGCAGCGAGAGCGCCCAGAAGTGGGGAGGGGTCCAGAAGAAGACGATCGCGAACAGGTAGAAGGCGGTGCCGCTGAGGCTCCCGGTGACCGCCGCCCAGGCGACCAGCGGGGGAACCGCGCCGGCGGCGCCGCCGATCACGATGTTCTGCGGGGTCGTCCGCTTCAGCCAGAGGGTGTAGACGAAGACGTAGCCGAGCAGGCCGGAGAGCGAGAGCGCCGCCGCCAGCGGGTTGACGGCAAGCGCCAGCAGCGCGAAGGAGGCGCAGCCGAGCAGCGTCCCGAAGGCGATCGCCGCCCGCGCGGAGATCCGCCCCGAGGCGACCGGGCGGTCGGCCGTGCGCGCCATCTGGGCGTCGATGTCGCGGTCTATCGCGTGGTTGATCGCCCCGGCGCCGCCGGCCGAGAGCGCGCCGCCCAGGCAGGTGAGGAGGACGAGCCCGACCGAGGGGTCGCCGGCGACGTACATCGTGGTCACCGTCGTGAAGAGCAGCAGCGACTGGACCTTCGGCTTGGTCAGCGTCAGGTAGTCGCGCACTGCTTGGGCGAGCGCCGGCGCTCGCCGGTCGATCGCCGCGGTTTGGGCGCCGCTCATCGGCTCTTAAGCTACCGGCTGCGTCTCGGGCGCCGGCTGCTCCTGCGCCGGGCTCGTGCGGCCGGAGATCGCCTCGCGGATGTCGCGCATCGGGCGCGGGCTGCGCACGTCCGGCAGGACGTCGAAGTTGTGGGGGTCGGGGGGCGAGAGCGCGAACCACTCGAGCGAGTCGCCGCCCCACGGGTCGTGACCCGCCTCCGGGCCGTTGGTGCGGCTCAGGATCGCGTTGACCAGGGTCAGGATGATGCCGTCGGCAAGGATGAAGGCGCCGATCGTGGCGACCAGGTTGTACCCGTCGACCCCGGTGCCGTCGAAGAACTTGTAGGCGTCGATCACCTGGCCCTCCTCGCCGCCGGCGAGGAACAGCGGCACGAGGGTGAGCAGCGTGCCGAGCACCATGGTCCAGAAGGAGATCCGTGCCAGGGTCTCGCCCATCGTCCGCCCTGTCATCTTCGGGAACCAGTGGTGGAGCGCCGCGAAGCCGCCGAAGACGGCGGCGCCGATCAGCGTGAAGTGGGTGGCGGCGGTGGCGTCCACGGTGTTCTTCAGCTGCCAGGCGGCGCCGACGATCGAGTGGCTGAGCTCGGAGGCCAGGCCGATCGAGATCATCGAGATCGCGCCCGCGGCGAACAGCAGCGGCGCCCGCATCCTGATCGTGCCGCCGACCAGCGTCGCGATCAGGTTGAAGACGATCAGCCCGAAGGGGACGATCAGCGCCAGCGACATCACCATCGCGAAGTACATCCAGCCGATCCCGATCGGGGCGGTCAGCATGTTCTGCATCCAGGCGAGGGTTCCGATCACGGCGATCGCCACCAGCGAGCCGATGGTCGCCTCGCGGTTGAAGAGCGGTTTGCGCGCGAAGGCGGGCACGATCTCGGCGATCGCGCCCAGCGCGGTGATCAGGATCAGCATGTAGGAGCCGCTGAAGAAGATCCAGCTCAGGTGCTGCCAGAGCAGCGGCGCACCGCCGGAGCCGTCGGCGAAGAAGACGCCGTCGAAGTTGCGGTCGATCGTCAGCATCGTGATCGCCGCCAGCAGGACGGGGCCGATGAAGATCATTAGCCAGGCGCAGATCGCGGCCGCCCAGGAGAAGACCGGCAGCCGCCTCCAGGCCATGCCCGGGGCGCGCATGTTGCGCAGCGTCGTCGTCAGGTCGATCGCGAGCAGCAGGAACCCGAGCGTCGCCAGGCCGGTCGCCGAAGTCCAGGCGTCAACCCCGTTGTTGGCGAGGAAGGTGAGCTCGGAGAGCGGCGGCAGAGGGTTGACCCCGGCCTCGGTCGGCGTGTACAGGAAGCCCGAGTAGAGGACCGTCGCACCGGCGATCACGAGCCAGGCGCCGAGCTGCCCGATCCGCGGCAGCGCCGTCCCGCGGGCGCCGATCTGAAGCGGGACCACGTAGTGGAAGAGGCCGAACGCGAGCGGCAGCGCGAAGAAGAAGATCGCCGTCGTCCCGTAGACCGAGAGCATCCGGTTGAAGCCGACCGGGGTGAGGAAGGAGTTTTCGGGGATCGCCAGCTGCAGGCGCATCAGCACCAGCTGGATCGCGGCGACGAAGAGGAAGCCTAGGGCGCCGGCGATCAGGATCCGGCCGACGTCCTTGTGGTCGGCGCTGGTCGCGATCTCGGTCCAGCGGGCGCGCCTCTTGGGAAAGCCGTCGACGACGACCTCGGGGCGGGCGCTCACGGTCCCTGCCCTTCCGAGAGGATCCCGACCACCCGGTCCTGGGCGGCCTGGATGTCTGCTTTCTGGCGCTCGAGGAATTCCTCGTACTCCTCGGCCGAGACGACTTCGACCGCGGTCCTCATCGCGGCGTACGCCTGGCCGGAGAGCGTCGCCGAGGAGCCCGTGAAGGTGCCCTCCTCGTCGGCCCTGAAGAGGACCCGGTTGTTCTTGCCGGGGACCGCGTCGCGCTTGCCCGCCAGCTCGGGAACGTTCCAGGTGTGGATCACGTCGGTGGAGGCGAGGTCGACCGCGACCGCGGTGTCCACGGGAACGACCAGCTTGTAATAGGAGAACGTTTCGTTCGGATAGTCGTAGCGCCACAGCCACTGCTGGCCCGTCGCCTCGATTCGCAGCGGCTCGGACTTGGCCGCCTGCAGGCCGTTCTCTCCGGTCGCCGGCGTTTCGCGCGCGTTGTCCGTGTAGACGATGCCGGCGATCAGGATGACCGTGGCGAAGATCGTGAGCACGGCGCCGACCCGGAACTGGAGCCCGCGCCCGCCGCTGATCTGGCGGGGCTCGGCGCCGCGCTCGCTGCGGTAGCGGCGCAGCGCGTAGAAGAGCGCGGCGTTGACCGCCACGACGATGATCGCGGCGGCGATGAAGCCGATCGTCACGAGGGTGTCGATCTGGTCCGTGCCAGGGGAATTGGGCGCCAAAGCGCGGCCATCCTATACTCGCGCGCTGATGCGGAGCCCCTCCCGGCCATCTCCGGCGCTAAGGGTGGCCCTGCGCGCCGGGGCGGCCGGTGCCGTCGCCGCGGCCGTCGCCGTGCCGCTGCTGCGCCGCCGGGCCCGGATCCCGGCCCCCGTGACCGTCGCCGCCTGCGCCGGCGGGCCCCTCGCGCTCGCCGTCCTGCGGCCTCGCACGCCGGGCCGCGACGTCGCCCTCTTCGCCCTCCAGATGTGGGCCTTCACGATGGTCCACGAGCTCCCCTACGACGACCCGGAGGGCCTGCGGCGGCGGCTCCGCACCCGCTACCCGATCGTCCTCGACCGCGTGATCGGGCTCGGCGCGCTCCCCAACGCCCGCCTCCAGCGGGCCCTCGCCCGGGTGCCCGGCATCGGCCGCGTCAACCTGTTCCTGACCTGGGTCCACTGGCTCTGGTTCCTCGAGCCCTACTTCGCGCTGCTCTTCATCCTGGTGCGCCACCCCGAGCATTTCCCGCGGGCGGCGCGCCGCCTCGCCGCGGTCTTCGACCTCGGCTGCGTCGGCTACTTCGCGGCGCCGACCGCGCCGCCCTGGTGGGCCGCCGAGCAGGGCCTGACCGGAGACGAGGACGTGCGGCGGATCATGCAGGAGGTCGGGGAAGACTTCTGGGGCTCCGCCTGGCCGCGGATGTACGCCGCCCTGGGCGGCAATCCGTGGGCGGCGATGCCCTCGCTCCATTTCGCCACCTCGCTGATCGTCGCCGACTCGCTCGCCGAAACCGGCCGGGCCGGCGGCGCGGTCGGCTGGGCCTATGCGTCGACGCTCGGCTTCGCCCTCGTCTACCTGGGAGAGCATTACGTCACCGACCTCGCCGCCGGGGCGGCGCTGGCGCTCGGCGTCCGCAAGGGCGAGACGATGGCCGAGCCGCTCGTCCACGGGGTCAATCGACGCCTGCAGAGCCTGGAGCGTCTCGCGAACGGGTAGCGTCCCGGAAGTGTCCGAGGAGGAGAGCTCGGTCAAGGAAGCTCCGGACGGGGCCGACGACACCGCCGAACTCAGCCGTGCCGCGCAGCTGCCGCTGTTCACGAAGCGGCGTGCCGTGCAGAGCGCGATCGTCGTCTTCGTCCTGCTCGGCTCGATCTACTTCCTCTTCCCGAAGCTGGTCGGCCTCGGCGACTCGCTGAGCAAGCTCGACGAGGCCAACCCGGTCTGGATCGCCGTCGCGATCGGCTTCAGCGCGGCGTCCTTCGGCGCCTACATCGCCCTCTTCAAGGCGGTGGTGGGAGGCGACGCGCTGCGCCTCTCCTGGCGGGAGACCTACGAGATCAACATGGCCGGGCTGGCCGCGACCCGGCTCTTCTCGGCCGGCGGCGCGGGGGGGATCGTGCTCACCTACTGGGCCCTGCGCAAGGCCGGCATGCCCCGTCACGAGGTCGGCCGCCGGATGGTCGCCTTCCTCACGCTCCAGTACGCCTTCTACCCGATCGCGCTGATCCTCTTCGGGGTGCTCCTGCGAACCGGCGTGATGAACGGCAAGGACTCCGTCGAGCTGACGATCATCCCGGCCGGCGTCGCCGGCCTGCTGCTGGTGATCGGGCTGCTGATCGCGCTGATACCCCCCGACCTGACGCAGCGGGCGGAGTCCTTCGCCAAGGCGCACGGCGGCGAGCTCGCCCAGTCGCTCGCCGCCAAAGCCGCCAAAGTCCCGGTCATCCTCGGGGAGGGCTTCCGCTTCGCGCTCGGGATCTTCGCCCACCCCTCGCGCGGCGGCCTGGCGGTGATCGGGGCGGGCGGCTACTGGGCGACGAGCATCGGCGTCCTCTGGGCCTCCTTCCACGCCTTCGGGGTCCAGGTGCCGCTCGCGGTCGTCGTCCAGGGGTTCTTCCTCGGCATGGTCGCCAACCTCTTTCCGCTGGCGCCGGCGGGTGTCGGGGCGGTGGACGCCGGCATGATCGGCGCCTTCGTCCTCTTCGGGATACCGGAGGAAACCGTCTTCCCGGCGATCCTCGTCTACCGTTTCGTCGCCTTCTGGCTGCCGATCCCCCTGGGCGTGATCGCCTTCTTCCAGCTGCGCAAGACGGTGCAGCACTGGGAGGACGACGGGCGGCCGATCAAGCGCGAGAAGCCCTTGGCCGACTCGGTACTATAAAAAGTGAAGTATTAGACTCCCAGGCGACGAAAGACGACCCGAAGATGACTGAGACTGACGGCAAGAAGATCGAGAACGTGATCATCGTCGGCGGCGGCCCCGCCGGCTACACGGCCGCTCTCTACACGGCGCGGGCCAACCTCGAGCCGCTCGTGATCGAGGGCTTCCAGTGGGGCGGGCAGCTCCAGAACACGACCGACGTCGAGAACTACCCGGGCTACCCCGAGGGGATCATGGGGCCGGAGATGATGAACGAGTTCCGCGCCCAGGCTGAGCGCTTCGGGACCCGCTTCGTCAGCGACGACGTCGACCGCGTCGAGCTCTCCGACGGCGGCATCCAGAAGGTCTACCTCGGCGACGAGGAGCACCTCGCCCGCACCGTGATCCTGGCGATGGGCGCCGAGCCGCGCCGGATCGGCGTCCCCGGGGAGATCGAGCTCGGCGGCCGCGGCGTCTCCACCTGCGGCGTCTGCGACGGGGCCTTCTTCAAGGACCAGGACGTGGCCGTGATCGGCGGCGGCGACTCGGCGATGGAGGACGCGATCTTCATCTCCAAGTTCGCCAAGGACCTCACCGTGGTCAACCGGCGCGACGAGTTCCGGGCTTCGAAGATCATGCACGACCGCGCCGCGGAGCAGGCCAACATCGGCTTCAGGACGCCCTACGTCCCGGAGGAGTTCGTCGCCGGCGAGGACGGCAAGCTCGACCGGGTGCGGCTGCGCAACGTCGAGACCGACGAGGTCGAGGAGCTCGCCGTCGACGGCGCCTTCGTGGCGATCGGCCACATCCCCAAATCGGAGATCGTCAGGGACCAGGTCGACACCGACGACGGGGGCTACATCGTCACCGAGGGCGGCTCGACGAGGACCAACCTGGCCGGCGTCTTCGCCGTCGGCGACGTCGTCGATCACACCTATCGCCAGGCGGTCACCGCCGCCGGCTCCGGCTGCAAGGGCGCGCTCGACGCCGAGTGGTACCTGCGCGACACGCCTCCCTCGCCCGAGGCCCACTGGCAGCGGGGCGGCGAGCCGGTCGAGATCGCCCCGACGCCGACCTCGTAGCTAGGTCGCGGCCGCGAGGGCGAAGGGGCTGCCCTCGGAGTCGCGGCAGATCGCCCAGCGCTCGCCGGGGTGGACGATGGAGCCGCCCAGCTCACGGACCCGCTCGAGGGCGCCCGGCAGGTCGGCGACCGTGAAGTAGGGGAGGGAGGCGGTGTCGCCGGGACCGCGGCCGCGCTCGTGGATGCCGAGGCGCAGGCCGTCCTCGGTCGCTTCCCAGCCCGCCCCCGCCTCGGCCTCCCTCGGCTCCAGCTCGGCGCCGAGCACACCGCGCCAGAAATTGCGGGCGCGCTCGGGGTCGTCGGCGGGAAACTCGACGAGCGGCGCCGGCATCGCTAGCCGACGAGCTTTTCGACGACGAATGTCCGCGACCCCTTCGGGGTCTCGACTTTGACCGGCCTGCCCACCTTGGCGTCCATCAGGGCCCGCCCGATCGGCGACTCGGCCGAGAGCCGGCCCTCGGCGAGGTTCGCCTCGGTCGAGCCGACCAGCGTCCAGGTGTTGAGCTTGCCGCTCGATTCGTCGAGGACCTCGGCCGAACGGCCGAACGCGAAAGCATCCGCTGCGGCACCGTCGGTCTCGACCACGACCGCGTTGTGGAGCCGTTCGCGCAGGCGCTTGATCTTCGTCTCCAGGTGGGCCTGGTCCTCTTTGGCGATGTGGTACTCGGCGTTCTCCTTGAGGTCGCCTTCCTCGCGGGCGACCTTGATCCGCGCCGCCATCGCCACCCGCCGCGGCCCTTCGAGCTCCGCGATCTCCTCGCGCAGCGCCTCGAGGCCCTCCTCGGTGATCGGCTCGCCGCCGGTTTGCTCGCTCATCGGCTGCAGGCTAGTCGAACCCCCTTGACGGTGAGGCCGGATGGCCTACGGTCTGTCGTACGCCTTCCTCCTGCACACATCTGGACGCGATCGAGCTCACCGACCTGCCCGCCGAGATTCCGGGGTGTGAGGAGTGTCTGGCATCGGGGACGCGCTGGGTCCATCTGCGGATGTGCCAGTCGTGCGGCCACATCGGCTGCTGCGACAACTCCGAGGGCAGGCACGCCACCGCGCACTTCGCTGCGACCGGGCACCCGATCATCCGCTCGGCGGAGCCCGGCGAGGACTGGAGCTGGTGCTACGAGGACGAGGTGATGTTCCGCCTCCGTCACGAATGACGGGGAGGGGAGGCTCGTGAGCCCGGCGAGGCCGACGCTGAAGGTCATCGGCCGCCGCCTCGACCCCGGCGACCACCGGCTGCGCGACTTCCTCACCCGGGCCGCGCAGCCCTACGAGTGGTTCGAGGCGGGGAGCCCGGAGGCCGAGAAGCTGATCCGCGAGCGCGATGCGGAGGGGGTCGAGCTGCCGATCGTGATCGACGGGAGCGAGATGATCGTCGCGGCGACGATCGAGGGGCTGGCGGCCTCCTGGGGAGCCACCGCCGCACCGGCCAAGTCGAATTACGACCTGATCGTCGTCGGCGGCGGCCCGGCCGGGCTGGCGGCGGCCGTCTACGCCGCCTCCGATGGCCTCTCGACCGTCCTGCTCGAGCGCGAGGTGCCGGGCGGGCAGGCCTCGCAGACCTCGATGATCGAGAACTTCTTCGGCTTTCCCGAGGGGATCGGCGGCGCCGAGCTGGCGCGCCTGGCCGGCCGCCAGGCGGAGCAGCTTCGGCGCCGAGTTGCTGCTCCTGCGGGAGACCGAGAGCGGCCGCCACGACGGCGTTGAGATGTTCACGGTCGGCGTCACCGGCGGCCACGAGGTTTCCGCCCCGGTTGTGATCGCCGCCTCGGGGATGGACTGGAGGCGGCTCGAGGTCGAGGGGGTCGAGGAGCTGCTCGGCCGCGGCGTCTACTACGGCGCCGGGCGCAGCGAGGCGAGCCAGTGCGGTGGCGACGACGTGGTCGTCGTCGGCGCCGGCAACTCGGCCGGCCAGGCGGCGATGTTCCTCGGCAACGCGGGGGCGCGGGTGAAGATGGTGGTCCGCGGCGAGAGCCTCGCCAAGTCGATGTCGGCCTACCTGGTCGCGCGGATCGCGGACCATCCGCAGATCGAGGTGCGGCTGCGCACGGAGGTGGTCGCTGTCGAAGAGGACGACGGCCGGCTGGTGGCCGTGGACGTCGAGGAGGCCGGCGGTGCGCTCGAGCGGCTGCCGGCGACGGCGCTCTTCATCTGCATCGGCGGGCAGCCCTGCACCGACTGGGCGGGCGACTCCGGGGTCCGCGTCGGTCCGGCCGGATTCGTCCTCACCGGCCCCGACCTCCTGCGCGACGGCAGGCGGCCCGACGAGTGGCCGCTGGACCGCGACCCGCTGGCGCTGGAGACCAGCATTCCCCGCCTGTTCGCCGCCGGCGACGTCCGCCACGGCTCGACCAAGCGGGTCGGGGGCGCCGTCGGCGACGGCGCGATGGCGGTCGCCCTCGCCCACCGCAGCCTCGAAGAGCCGCTGCAGGCCGGGCAGGGCGAGAAGCTCTAGTCGGGGGTGACGATCGCGAAGCCGGGGTCGGGCTCGTCGAGCAGCCCGAGCAGCTCGCCGAGCTTCGCCCCGTCGCCCTCGACCCGGAGGCGGCCGCTCTCGGCGAGCTCGCCGATGTCCGCTGTTTTCAGGAGCAGCTCGTCGAGCGCCCCCCGCGCGACGACGAGGCCGGCGTCCGCCGCGGGGTCGTGCCGGCCGGCCCGGTGGCTGAGGACGCCGTTCCGCAGGGTCAGCGCGTGCTCGGAGTCGGGGTCTGTGACGACCCAGTCGATCCGCAGCCGCTGCTCCCAGGCGCGCGGCCCGTCGAGGCGGATCGCCATCGCGTCGAGCAGCTGGGCGACGCTGAGGTTGGCGACGATGTCGCGCGGCGCGGTCGCGGTCGGCGTTCCCGTCACGCCGTCGCGCAGCTCCTGCGCGCCCATCAGGAAGAAGTTGCGCCAGGTCGCGTTCTCGGCCCCGTAGCCGAGCTGCTCGAGCGCGTCGGCCTGCAGCTCCCTCGCCTCCTCGTTGGCGGGGTCGGCGAAGACGACGTGGCCGACCACCTCCGCCACCCAGCGGTAGTCGCCCGCCTCGAAGCACTCGCGGGCCCTGGCCAGCACCGCCTCGGCGCCGCCCATGAACTCGACGTGGCGCCGCGCCCGCTCGACCGGTGGGTGCTCCCAGAGGTGCGCCGGGTTGCCGTCGAACCAGCCCATGTAGCGCTGGTAGATCGCCTTCGTGTTGTGGCTGGTCGAGCCGTAGTACTCGCGGCAGTGCCACTCGGAGGCGAGGCTCGGCGGCAGCTCGATCTCCTCGGCGATCTCCGGCCCGGTCAGCCCTCGGTTGAGGAGTCGCAGGGTCTGGTCGTGGAGGTAGGAGTAGAGGTCGCGCTGCTTCTCGAGCAGGTCGGCGATCCGCTCGCGCCCCCAGGCCGGCCAGTGGTGGCCGGAGAACATCACCTCCGAGTCCTCGCCGAAGAGCTCGATCGCCTCGTCCAGGTAGTGGGCCCAGACCCGCGGGTCGCGGACCAGGGCGCCGCGCGGGGTGAGGATGTTGTGCATGGAGCGGGCGACGTTGTCGGCGATGCAGAGGACGCGGGCGTCGGGGAAGTGGACGTTCATCTCGGCCGGCGCCTCGGTCCCGGGCGTCAGCTGGAAGCGCATGCGGACGCCGTCGACCGTCTCCTCCTGGCCGGTCTCGGCTATCTCGAGGTTGGGCGGGATCAGCGTCAGCGTGCCCAGCGAGGTCGTCATCCCCAGGCCGGAGCCGACCTGGCCGTCGGCGCCGCGGCCGAGCAGAGCCCCGTACATGTAGCCGGCGCGCCGGCCCATCGCGGTGCCGGCGAAGACGTTCTCGCTGACCGCGTGGTGGAGGAAGCCGGAGGGGGCGAGGATCGGGACGCTCCCGGAGGACGCCTGCTCCTCGGTCAGCACACCGCGGGCGCCGCCGAAATGGTCGACGTGGCTGTGGGTGTAGAGGAGGCCGGTCACGGCCCGCTCGCCGCGGTGCTCCCGGTAGAGCGCGAGCGCCGCCGCCGCGACCTCGGCGGAGACCAGCGGGTCGATCACGACGATCCCCTCGTCGCCCTCGACCACGTGCATGTTCGAGAGGTCGAAGCCGCGCAGCTGGAAGAAGCCGGGCGCCAGCTCGAAGAGGCCGGCGACCCGGTTCAGCTTGGCGAGCCGCCAGAGGGAGGGATGGACCGTGTCCGGCGCCTCGCCCTCGAGGAAGCCGTAGGACTCCATCTCCCAGACCGTGCGCCCACCCCGCCCCTCGATCCGCGCCGGGTCGATCGCGGCGATCAGGCCGCGGCTCGCCTCCTCCTGTTCGAGGTCCTCGCCGGGGGGCAGCGCGGCGCGCGCCTCCCGATTGCGGGCGGCGGTCGCCTCGGTCGCCGGCCTGCGTCGCGAGCCCACGCTCAGCCTCCGCGGGCGGCGAGGAGCAGGCCGGGGGCGGGGCGGTAGGCGTCCCCGCCCGTCGCCTGGAGACGCTCGAGCAGGTCCACGGCGCGCTCGACGCCGATCATCTCGGCGAACTCGACCGGCCCCAGCGGCCAGTTGAAGCCGAGCCGCATCGCGGTGTTCATGTCCTGCGGCGAGCCGACCTCCTCTTCGAGCGCGAAGGTCATCTCGTTGGCGATCTGGGCGACCAGGCGGGGGACGATCTCGGGGGCCGCCGGGTCGATCTTGGCGAGCTGCTCGGCGTCGAGGGTCGGCGCGGCGATGCCGAGGTCGGGATCGGGCTCCCGGTGCGGCGTGCCCGGCTCGTAGGTGTAGAAGCCCCTGCCGTTCTTGCGGCCGAGCAGGCCCTCGCCGACCATCCGCTCCTGGATCTCGCTCGGGCGCCAGCGCTCGGGCTCACCGCCCTGGGCGAAGAAGGAGCGGGCGACGCTGAGGTTGACGTCGAGGCCGATCAGGTCGATCAGCTCGAACGGCCCCATCCTGAAGCCGCCGCCGAGCCGCAGGGCGCGGTCGATCGTGGCGGCGTCGGCGACCCCCTCGGCGAGCATGCGCAGCGACTCGAGCGAGTAGGGGCGGGCGAGCCGGTTGGCGATGAACCCAGGACTGTCCTTGGCCCGGATCGGGGTTCGGCCCATGCGGTGCCCGACCTCGGTGGTCGCCTCGAGGGCGAGCTCGGATGACTCCGCGGTCGCCACCACCTCGACCAGCTTCATCAGCGCCGGCGGGTTGAAGAAGTGCATGCCGACCACGCGCTCGGGGTGCGGCGTCTCGGCGGCTATCTCGGCGACCGGCAGCGAGGAGGTGTTGGTGGCGAGGATCGCCTCCGGGCCGCAGGCCTCGGCCAGGGCGGCGAACAGCCCCCGCTTCAGCTCGACGTCCTCGGGCGCGGCCTCGATCACGAGGTCGCACTCCGCGAGCGCGCCGATCTCGTCCACCGGCTCCAGCCGGGTCCCCGCCTCCCGCGCCTCTTCGGCGCTCCAGAGATCGCGCTTGACGCCCTTCGCGAGCGACTCGACGACCCGCTCGCTCCCCGCCTCCAGCGCCTCGGCATCGGGGTCCTGAATCAGCGTCCGGTAGCCGCCGAGGCAGGCGAGCTGCGCGATCCCCGACCCCATCGTCCCGGCGCCGACCACCCCGACCGTCCCAATCTCATTCACTGGCGACTTTTCCTCCCCATAGACAGGACAACTCGCCACTCGATCATGGCGCGGGCGGGTTCTCGCCGTCCCAGTAGTCGGCGGCCTGGTCGCGGCGATAGGTCTCGTAGATGTCGTCGTCGGCTTCGTCGCCGCCCGGGGGGCGGGTTCCCGCCAGGACCTTGCCGGAGTCGGGGTAGACGGACACCTCCGGGGCGTTCATCTCGCTGACGACGAGGACCCGGACCGGCTGCTCGCTCCGGTTCATCACCTGATGGGCGCCGTCGTGGCCGGTCCGGAAGGACACCATCTCTCCCGGCTCCAGCTCGCGCCAGCCGGCCTGCGTCCTCAGGCTCGGCCGCCCCTCGACGACGATCAGGAGCTCCTCGTTGGCGAAATGCGCGTGGAAGGGGAAGGTCGCCTGGCCCGGAGGAAGCTCGTAGAGGCTGGCGCCGAGGCGCTCACCGCCGGCCTGCCCACCGAGCTTTGCCCGGCGATGGGTGAAGCCCGGGCGCTCGCTCTCGGCGTCCCACTCCGGGTCGAAGAGGTTGGCCATCTACTTCCCCTCGAATTTCGGCTCGCGCTTCTCGAGGAAGGCCCGCATGCCCTCGACCCGATCCTCGGTCGCCATCGCCAGCTCGTAGAGGCGGCGCTCGCTCTCGATCCCGGCGCTGAGCGCGGTCTCGTCGGCGGCGATCACCGCCTGCTTGCCGAGCCGCGCCGCGATCGGCGGCCGTTCGGCGACGGTGCGGGCCAGGTCCATCGCCTCCTCCAGCCAGCGGCCCTTCTTCACGACCTTGTTGACGAGGCCCATCTGGTGGGCCATCTCGGCGTCGAAGCGGCGGCCGGTGAGCACGTACTCCATCGCCCGCTGCTTGCCGAGCACCCGGGCGAGGCGCTGGGAGCCGCCGCCGCCGGGGATGATCCCGAGCGTGATCTCCGGCTGTCCGAAGATGGCTTTGTCGGAGGCGACGATCATGTCGCAGGCGAGCGCCAGCTCGCAGCCGCCGCCGAGGGCGTAGCCGGAGACCGCGGCGACAAGGGGGGTCTTCACCGCCGCGACCCGCCGCCAGAAGGAGGCGGCGGGATGGCGCAGCGCCTCGGCGAAGCTGCGCTCGCTCATCGCCTTGATGTCGGCGCCCGCCGCGAAGACCTCGTCGGAGCCGGCGATCACGACGCAGCGGACATCGGGGTCGGGGTCGAGGCGCTCGAGCTCGGAGGCGATCTCCTCCATCATCTCCGGCGAGAGCGCGTTGCGCGCCTCCGGCCGGTTCAGGCGCAGCAGCGCGACGTGGCCGTCGATCGAGGTCTCGACCAGGCCGCTCACCGGCGGCTCAGGCCTCCACCATCGGAGTCATCGCGTTGATCCCGGTCGCCGCCCGCCCGATGATCATCTTCTGGATCTGGGAGGTGCCCTCGTAGAGGGTCGTGACCCGCGCGTCGCGCAGGTAGCGCTCCACCGGGTAGTCGTCGACGTAGCCGGCGCCGCCGTGGACCTGGATCGCGAGGTTCGCGCATTCGACCGCCGACTCGGTCGCGTAGAGCTTCGCGACCGAGGTCTCCAGCGTGTTCAGCTTGCCTTCGTCCTTGAGCGCGCCGGCCCGGTAGACGAGCATCCGCGAGGCGTCGCGCTTGACGATCATGTCGGCGATCATCTCCTGGACGAGCTGGAAGCGGGCGAGGGGGACGCCGAACTGTTCGCGCTCCTTGGAGTAGGCGACCGAAGCTTCGACGCAGCCCTCGCAGATGCCGACGCAGCCGGCGGCGACGCTGTAGCGGCCGTTGTCGAGCGCGCTCATCGCGACCTTGAAGCCGTCGCCGATGCCGCCAAGCATCGCGTCCTCGCCGACCTCGACGCCGTCGAGCGAGATCTCGCCCGTGTCGGAGGAGCGCAGCCCGAGCTTGCCGTGGATCTCCTGCGTGGTGAATCCCTCGCTCGCGGTCGGGACGAGGAAGCAGGCGAGGCCCTTGTGCTTCTTCTCGGGGTCGGTCTGGGCGAAGATCAGCGCCACCTCGGAGAAGTTGGCGAGGGAGATCCACATCTTCTGGCCGCTGATCGACCAGCCGGAGTCGGTCTTCGTCGCCCGCGTCCGCAGGTTGGCGGCGTCGGAGCCGGTGTCGGGCTCGGTCAGCCCGAAGCAGCCGAGCCACTCGCCCGAGCAGAGGTTGGGCAGCCACCTCTGCTTCTGCTCCTCGGTTCCCCACTTCTCGATCGAGCCCGCCACGAGCGAGGTCTGCACGGAGACGACGGTGCGCGCCGAGGAGTCGGCGCGGCCGACCTGTTCGACGATCAGCCCGTAGCCCAGGTAGTCGAGCCCGCGGCCGCCGTACTCTTCGGCGACCGGCGCCCCGAGGTAGCCGACCTCGCCCAGCTTGCCGGCCAGCTCGCGGTCGAAGCGGGCGGCGCGGTCGTTCTCCTTCACCCGCGGCGTTATCTCCTTGTCGGCGAATTCACGCGCGGTTTCGGAGATCAGGAGCTGCTCGTCGCTGAGCTGGAAGTCCATCTCACCTTCGCTTTCGTTCTGCGGGTCGGGTTCTCACGGGAGTTCGCGTCCAAGGGTCTCGGCAAACGCTTCCTGGGCCTCGAGCGTGCGCGGCCCCGGGACGGCGGCGAGCTCGCCGCCGTCGATCGCGGAGACGGCCTGGATCTCCCGCGTGGTCGAGGCGAGGAAGGCCTCGCCCGCGGCGCGCAGGTCGTCCACGGGCCAGGTCCCCTCTTCGACCTGGAGCGCCTTGACCAGGCGGTCGCGGGTGATCGACTCCAGCACCCCCGAGTCGAGCGCCGGGGTGCGCAGGCCGCCCTGCGGCGAGACCCAGAAGACCGAGGACGTCGGCGGCTCGAGCACGGTGCCGTCGGGCCTGACCAGGACCGCCTCGTCGGCGCCGGTCCCTTTGGCGATCCTGGTCGCCTGCATGTTGGCGGCGTAGGAGAGCGACTTGACCCCGTTGAGGATGACGCTCGGCGAGTAGGTGACCGTCGCCAGGCGCACGCTCGCGTCGTGTGGGGGAAGGGGCTCGGTGGCGGCGATCCGCCGGCCGCCGCGGGTGACGATCAGGCGCAGCTGCCCGTCGGCGTCGCCGAGGGTGGCGAGCAGCGCCTCGATCTCGGCTTCCAGCGAGAGCCGGTCGAACTCGAGCTCGATCGCGGCGCCGGAGCGGGCGAGGCGGTCGACGTGGTCGCGGAGGGCGAACGGACGGCCCCCGTAGAGGCGGATCACCTCGAAGGCGCCGTCGCCGCGATAGAGCCCGTCGTCGCGGAGCGGGACCATCGCCTCGGCGGTCGGCGTGATCTTTCCGTCGACGCTCGCAAGCTCTCTGAATTCGCTCCCCATAGCGCGGCGAGGCTATCTATTTGGCAATGCGGGTGGCTTACGGCGGCGCACCAGCTCGCCCGCCAGCGCCCGCGCCTCGCCGAGGATCTGCCGCCGCTGTCCCCGTCCCTCGCGGAGCCCTTCGACGAGCGCCGAGATGGAGAGCCTGGGGCTGAACAGCCCGGAGGGCGGGATTTCGTGGTTGAGCACATGCAGCAGCCCCTCGACCAGCTCCGGGTCGGCGGCGAAGCGCCGCTCGACGACGCGCGAGAGCAGCGGCGCCCGGCCGGGGTTGGCCATGTCCTGGGCGAACCAGTACATCTCCCAGGCGTCCCGGTCGCGCCACTCCCACCACTCGCGCAGCACCTCGTCGGGGTCCTCGGAGCCGCCCAGAGCCCGCTCGATCGCCTTCGTGAGGGCGACGGCCTGGCGCAGGGCGTCCGCGATCCCCTGGCCGGGCGTCGGGTCCTTGAAGTGGCCGGCGTCGCCGACCAGCGCCCACCCCGGCCCGGCGGACTCGCGGAAGAACCCGTCCAGGCGCGACATCATCCGCACCGGACCGACCCGCTTGGCGGCGCCGATGTGGTCGCGCAGCTCCGGCCAGGAGGCAAGCCCCTCGTCGAAGTGGCGGTCGCGGTCGCCGCGGAACTGTCCGTGTTGGCCGACGGGCGGCACGACGGCGGCGAGGAAGAGGTTCGAGTCGGTCGGGCTGGCGAGGAAGGCGTGCTCGCCGACCCGACCCAGCCAGACGCTGTTGTCCCCCGGCACCCCCTCGTAATAGCCCCAGGTGAAGATGCGGCGGGCGGGGGACTTCGCGTACTCGGCGGCGCCGAGCAGGCGCGCGACGGTGGAGCGGGCGCCGTCGGCGCCGACCACGAGCGGTGCGTGGATCCGTCCTACGGAGGTCTCGACGCCGGCGATCCGCCCGTCGGACTCGACCAGGCCGGTCACGTTGGTCCCCGTGCGCACCTCGACGCCGGCGGCCTCGGCCGCTTCGAGCAGGATCGCGTCGAGGGTCACGCGGCGCACGTTCAGCATCGGGGCCCCGACCCTGCGGTCGAAGTCGCGGACCTCGATCCGCACCTCGTCGAAGGCGAGCAGTGCGTTCTCGACCGGCTCGGTGACGGCGAGCAGGCGCTGCTTGACGCCGAGCTGCTCGAGGATCGCGACCCCGCAGGGCTGAATCCCGTGGGTGGAGGGCGTGTCGCTGGGGAAGGTGGCCCGATCGAGGAGGCAGACCCTGAGGCCGGCCCGGACGAGCATCGTCGCCAGTGGCGACCCGGCGCAGCGCGCGCCGACGACGATGACGTCGAAGCCCCTCGCTTTTCTGTCTTGTAACACTGTTATAACTATGATACTACCCATGCCGCCATCGCCGAAACCCAGCCGTGACGACCAGCGCCTGCGCCTGATCGAGGCCTCGGCGCGCCTGCTGGAGGAGTCGGGGCCCGAGGCGCTGCGGGCGCGAACCCTGACGGCGGAGATCGGCGCCTCGACGCAGGCGCTCTACACCCTCTTCGGCGGCATGCCCGGCCTCTTCGAGGCGATCGCCGACGAGGGCTTCGATCGCCTCACCGGGCAGGTCGAATCGGTTCCACTGGGCGACGACCCGGTCGCCGATTTCTTCGCGCAGGGCTGGGCGTACGGGGAATGGGCGTTAAGCAACCCGCAGCTCTATCGCTTCATGTTCGGCATCACCGGCGGCGGCCTGCGCCGGCACGCCGGCCTCGAAATGGACGTGTCCGGGGCGGTGGCCAGCTCACCCGAGGCGCAGGCCGCGATCGACGTGATGGTGCGCTCGATGGGCCGGATCGTGGACGCGGGGCGCATCCGGCCGGTCGATCCGGTCCTCGCCTCCGGTCAGTTCCTCAGCGCCACCCACGGCTACGTCCTGCTCGCGATCGCCGGCGTCTTCAGCGCGGACGACGGCCTCGCCGTGGCGCGCTCGATGGGCGTCAACCTGATGGTCGGCCTCGGTGACGACCCGGAGGAGGCAGGCCGTTCGATGGGCGCGGTCGAGGCTGCGAAAGCGGCGGGGGCCCGCTAGACGGCTTCGAACACCGTCGCCAGCCCCTGGCCGACGCCGACGCAGAGGCTGGCGACGCCGTAGCGGCCGCCGCGGCGGCGCAGCTCACGGACCAGGGTCGTGGTGAGGCGGGCGCCGGAGCAGCCGAGCGGGTGGCCGAGGGCGATCGCGCCGCCGTTGACGTTGAGGCGCTCCTCGTCGATCCCGAGCTCCCCGACGCAGGCCAGGACCTGGGCGGCGAAGGCCTCGTTGATCTCGATCAGGTCGATCTGGTCGAGCTCGAGGCCGGCGGCGGCGAGGGCGCGGGGGATCGCCTCGACCGGCCCGATCCCCATCTGGGCGGGATCGACGCCGGCGACGCCGAAGGAGACGATCCGCGCCAGGGGCTCGATGCCGAGCGCGGCGGCGCGCTCCTCGGAGGCGATCAGCGTGCAGGCGGCGCCGTCGTTGAGGGTCGAGGCGTTGCCGGCCGTGACCGTGCCGCCCTCGCGGAAGACCGGGCGCAGGCCGGCGAGCTTCTCGGCCGAGGCGTCGGGGCGGGGGCCCTCGTCGGCGTCGACGGTGACGGTCTCGCGGCCCTTCGGCGCCTCGATCGGGACGATCTCCTCGGCGAAGGCGCCGCGCTCGGCGGCGGTGACGGCGCGCTGGTGACTGCGCAGCGCGAAGGCGTCCTGCTCCTCGCGCCCGACGGCGTAGCGCTCGGCGACGTTCTCGGCGGTCTCGCCCATCGCCTCGGTCGAGTGGCCGAGCTCGGCCATGCGCGGGTTGATCATCCGCCAGCCGAGGGTCGTGTCGTGCATCGTCCGCGGCCCGCGGGGGAGACCTCGCTCGGGCTTCTCGACGACCCAGGGGGCGCGGCTCATCGACTCGACCCCGCCGGCGAGGTAGGCGTCGCCCTCGCCGAGCTTGACCGCCCGCGCGGCGGCGTTGACCGCCTCCAGTCCCGAGGCGCAGAGGCGGTTGACGGTCGCCCCGGGCACGCTCGGAGGCAGCCCCGCGAGCAGCGCGGCCATCCGCGCGACGTCGCGGTTGTCCTCGCCGGACTGGTTGGCGGCGCCGAAGTAGACGTCAGTGATCAGCTCGGGATCGACGCCGGTGCGCTCGACGACGGCGCCGATCGCGTGCGCGGCGAGGTCGTCGGGGCGGACTCCGGAGAGGGCGCCGCGGTAGGCGCCCATCGGCGTCCGGATCGCGTCAACTACATAGGCCTCTGTCACCTTCCGGATTAAACAGGGCTGGCGGCGGTGGCGATCCGACCGTATTCTTCGCCCGTGGCCTTCGTCTTCCTGACCATCGGGCTGATCGTCTTCTTCGTCGGCGTCCTGCTGGTGGTCGGTCATTACTACCCCGGCGCCAGCGCCGACCTGGTCGACTGGCACCCGACCCGCTCGCCCGAAGTCGAGGCGCAGAACGAGATCGACGACGTGCGGCAGATGGTCGAGGCGCAGAACGAGATGCGCTCCCGCCGCGGCGCCGAGGCGCTCGACGAGGCCACCGTGAGGCGGGAAGTCGCCGCCCAGGAGATCGACCGGCTCGAATGGCCCGAGCGCTGATCGTCGGCTGCGGTTGCCGCGGCCGGCTGCTCGGAGGAAGGCTTCGCGACGACGGTTGGGAGGTGCGCGGGACCAGTCGCAGCGAACGGGGGCTGGCGCAGATCGAGGCGGCGGGGATCGAGCCCGCGCTTGCCGACCCCGATCGCCCCGGCACGATCCTCGACCTGGTCGGCGACGTCGCCGCCGTCCACTGGCTGCTCGGCTCGGCGCACGGCGACGGTGAGAGCCTGGCGACGATTCACGGCCCGCGGCTCGAGCGGATCCTCGAACGGCTGGTCGACACGCCGGTCAGGGCCTTCGTCTACGAGGGGGAGGGGACGGTCCCGCCCGGCCTGCTCGAGGGAGGGGCGAGGCTGGTCCGCGCGGCGGGCGACACCTGGCGGATCCCGGTCTCGGTCGTCGATGCCGACCCGGCCGATGCCGAGCGCTGGGTCGAGGCGGTGCTCGCCGCGACCGGCGCCCTATTTTCGGCTCGGTAGGCGGGTTGGACGGCCCGCTCACCTAAATAGCTAAACTCCGATAGGAATTCATGCAAATCCTCAAAGAGGAGCGCTCGATGACTCTGCAACTTGGCGATGTGGCACCCGACTTCGAGGCCGACACGACGGAGGGCAGGATCGGCTTCCACGACTGGATCGGCGACTCGTGGGCCGTCCTGTTCTCGCACCCCAAGGACTTCACGCCGGTTTGCACCACCGAGCTGGGCTACATGGCGAGCATCGAGCCCGAGTTCGAGAAGCGCGGCGTGAAGATCATCGGGCTCTCGGTCGACCCGCTCGACAAGCACGAGGACTGGGCGAAGGACATCGAGGAGACGCAGGGGACGGCGCCGAACTACCCGATCATCAGCGACGCCGACTTCGCGGTCTCCAAGCTCTACGGGATGCTGCCGGCGGACGTCTCGGGCGACGCCGCGGATCGGACCCCGGCCGACAACCAGACCGTGCGCAACGTCTTCGTCATCGGCCCCGACAAGAAGGTCAAACTGATCCTCGTCTACCCGATGACGACCGGGCGCAACTTCGACGAGGTGCTGCGCGTGGTCGACTCGCTGCAGCTGACCGCCGAGCACAAGGTGGCGACGCCGGCCCAGTGGCAGCGGGGTGACGACGTGATCATCGCCGGCTCGGTCAGCAACGACCAGGCGAAGGAGATCTACCCCGACGGCTGGGAGGAGCCGCGGCCCTACATCCGCATCGTTCCCCAGCCCGAAAAGGTCTCGGGCTAGAGCCGCTTAGCTGAGGCGATCGAGCAGCTCGCCGAGGATCCGCGCGGTCGCTCCCCAGATCAGGTGTCCCTCCATCTCGTAGGTGGGGGTGTGGATCGGGACGCCGCGGCGGACGAGGCGGCGCATCGCGTAGTTCTCGCGCAGCGCGTCCAGGGTGAAGGCGAGCACCGTCTCGACCTCGTCGGGGCTGGGCTCGAGGTCGAGCCCGGCGGGGTCGGGGACCAGCCCGACGAAGGGGTGGATGCGGTACCCGGTCGCGAAGGTCCCTGTCGGCGGCAGGGCGCCGACCAGCTCGACCGAATTGGGGTCGAGGCCGATCTCCTCCTCGGTCTCCCGCAGCGCGGTGGCGATCAGGGTCGCGTCCCCCTCGTCCTGCCGGCCCCCGGGGAAGGAGATCTCGCCGGCGTGGCGGCGGAGGTCGGCGCGGCGCTCGGTCAGGATCAGGCCCGGCTCCCCGGGCCAGCCGAAGAGCGGCAGCAGGACGGCCGCGTCGGTCCGCCCGCGCGTCTCGATCGCCAGCGCCTCCTCGGGAGTGAGGAGCAGGTCGGCGAGGTCGCTCAGATGATCACCTGGACGGTGCCGCCGTCCACGGACCAGGCGGCGCCGCTGACGTAGGAGGCCCGCTCGGAGCAGAGGAAGGCGATCGCGGCGGCGATCTCGCCGGGCTGGGCGAGCCTGCCGATCGGTCGCTTCGCACCGGCTTCGGCGAGCGCCGCCTCTCGGCTCTCGGCTCCGGACATCGCCTGCGACTGGTCGAGCAGGCCGCCCGGCTCCATCCACATCTCCGATTCGACCGGCCCGGGGCAGATCGCGTTGACGAGCACGCCGGTCTTCGCGTAGCGGTCGGCGAAGAGCCTCGAGAGCGAGAGCTCCGCGGCCTTCGCGACCGAGTACTCCGGCATCGCCGCGGACGGCCGCTTGCCGGCGGTCGAGCAGACGTTGACGACGCGGCCCCAGCCGCGGGCCTCCATCGCCGGGATCGCCGCCCGCATCGCCCTCAGCGGCGCCATCACGTTGAGCTCGTAGGCGGCGCGCCACTCATTGTCGCCGACGTCGTCGAGGTCGCGCCAGGCGGCGGAGCCCGCGTTGTTGACGAGCACGTCGAGGCTGCCGAAGTCCTGCTCGGCGGCGGCGAGGATGTGGGCGCCCGCCTCCTCGCGGGTCACGTCGAGGGCGGCGTGGGCGGCCCTGCCGCCCGCCTCGGCTCCGGCCGCGGCGACCTCCTCGGCGGCGGCGGCGAGCTGCTCCTCGTTGCGGGAGACGAGCAGCACGGCGGCGCCCTCCGCGCAGAGCAGCTTCGCGGTCTCCAGGCCTATCCCGCGGCTGGCGCCGGTCACCGCGCAGGTCCGCCCGGCGAGCCCGAGGTCCATCTAGGCCACCTCGACCCGATCGGAGATCGTCACCGTCGTCTCTCCGGTCAGTGCCCTGTGGACAGGGCACTTCGAGGCGACCACGAGCAGCCGCTCGCGCTGCTCCTCGCTCAGCCCGGCCGGCAGGCGGATGGTGACCCCGAACGCGGTCGGGGCGTGGCCCTCGTAGCTGGTGTCGACGTCGACCTCCAGGGCGCCCAGCTCCCATCCTTTCCGCTTCGCGTACATCTCCATCGTCACCGCCGTGCAGGAGGCGAGGCTGGCGGCGAGCAGGCGCACGGGGGAGGGGCCGGTGTCGGTCCCGCCCGCGTCGGCGGGCTCGTCGGCGACGATCGTGTGGCCGCCCTCGATCTCGATCTCGTGGGCGAAGCCCTCGAGCCTGCGGGCGACGACCCTCACGGCCGCCCTAGCCCCGGTCCCGGCCCTGGAAGAGGGCGGGGTCCTCGACGTCGGCGAAGCGCGCCATCGCGTAGACGAGGTCGGAGGCGCGGTTGACGAGGTGGATCACGGTCTCTCCGGAGAGCTCGCCCTCAGCGGCCAGCTCGGAGATCCGGCGCTCGGCGCGGCGGACCACGGTGCGGGCGACGTCGAGCTGCGCCGAGAGCACGTTGCCGCCCGGGATCACGAACTTCGGCGGCAGGTCCACCTGGCCCATGTAGTGGTCGATCCGCCCCTCCATCCAAGCGACCATCTCCTCTGTCGTGCGGCTGATCCCGTCTTCGAGGCGCTCGGCCGCCTCGGGCGCCGTCGCCAGCTCGGCGCCGGCGACGAAGAGGTCGTCCTGGAGGCGGAGGATGTCGGCCGCGAGCCCCTCCTCGTCGGGGCCGCAGAGGGCGCGGGCGACGCCGAGCGCAGAGCAGGCCTCGTCGAGCGTGCCGTAGGCGTCGGTGCGCCCGTGGTGCTTGGGGACCCGGCCGCCGTACCAGAGCGATGTGGTCCCGTCGTCGCCCTTCTTGGTGTAGATCTTGGCCACGGCGTGATCCTACGCCGGGAGCTCGTCGACGTTGTCCCCGGTATGCGGGGACAACGTCACCCCACGGGGTTGAAGGCCAAGCCGGTGAGGACCTTGGGGTAGAAGTAGGTGGACTTCGGCGGCATGTTCTCGTCGCTCTCGCAGATCTCGCGGACCTGGTCGACAGGGATCGGGCGGAGGACGAAGGCGACGTCGTAGGAGCCGTCCTCGAGCAGCGCCAGTGAGTCCTCGACGCTCTTCGAGTAGCCGATCCCGCGCTTGGCGAGGATGTCGTCCTCGCTCATCTCCGCGACCCCCTTCAGGACCAGGGTCTCGAGGATCGCCGCGTCGAGGCGGCGGTAGGCCTCGGGCTTGCCGGCGAGCTGCTCGTCGAGGGCCTCGATCGCCGAATCCTTGAGCCGCAGGCGGAAGGCCTTCTTGTGGTGGGAGTCGATGAAACCGAAGACGCCGACCCCCTCCTGGCCGCGCGGGTCGAGCTCGTCTTCGGAGACCTCGGTCACGTCGAAGAGCTCGCGCACGCCCTCGCCGAAGCTCTTCTGGCGCTCGAGGTCGTCGGCGAAGCCGGAGAGCAGGCGGTGGGTCGGGAAGACCGTGAGGCCCGGGTCGGCGAGGCCGGTCAGCGCCATCAGCGTGAAGTTGTGGGGGGCCTCGGCGTCATCGCCGCCGACCTCGTCGCGGTAGGCGATCGCGGTCTCGTAGCGGTGGTGGCCGTCGGCGATCAGCAGCTGGGCGCCGCCGAGCAGCTCGGTCACCCGCTCGAGCACGTCGGGGTCGCCGACCCGCCAGACCCTGGTCAGGACGCCGCCTTCATCGGTGGCCTCGCCCCAGGGATTGGCGGGGTCGATGGCCGGCTCGACCAGCGGCCAGGGGTCCTCGGTGCTGAGCGAGAAGATCGGCGAGAGGTTGTGCCTCGTCGCGCGGGTGAGGTCGAGGCGGTCCTTCTTGGGCCCCGGCAGGGTGCGCTCGTGGGGCAGGACCTGGCCGGCGTCGAAGTCCTCGACCCGGACCCGGCAGAGGATCCCGTGGCGGGTGCGGCTCTCGCCGTCGGGGCCGGTGTAGTCCTGGGTCATCGCCCAGATCGCCGGCTCGGGGTCGCCCACGAGGGCGCCGGCCTCGCGCCAGGCGTCGATCGTCTGCGCGGCGGTCTCGTAGGGGTCGCCCTCGGTGTCCTGGGGGCCGGTCTGCCCGTACGGTTTCGGCAGGTCGATCGCGACCGCGTTGTGCGGCGAGCGGGCGAGCAGCGCGGCGCGCTGCTCGAGGTCGATCACGTCGTAGGGCGGGGCAGCGACGCCGTCCAGCGGGCCGGCGACCGCGAGGTCGTAGTGGAGGGCGTGGATGGGGCGGACGTCGGCCACGGCGGCGAAACCTAGCGGTTGCCGCCTAGACTGGGCCCCTCGGGGTGTGGCGCAGCCTGGTAGCGCGCCGCCTTTGGGTGGCGGAGGTCCCCGGTTCGAATCCGGGCACCCCGATTACGCGGTGGCCTCGCGAACGGCGATGCGCGCCATCCGGGCCCGAGGCAGGCCGCCCCTCGGCCGGTAGACCAGTCTCAGCCGCAGCGTTGCACGACCGGCTCCCAGCAGGCGCTGCCTCGCCCGGCCGCGAAGCCGGAGCATCAGCGGCAGCGGATCGTCCAGGGTGCCGAACCGCGCCGAGCGATCCAGCGTGGTGACCACAGTGCGAACTCCCGGCCCGGAGGCTGTCACCTTCCCGGGACCCCTGACGCCGACCAGGAGGGTCGCCGTCCCGGCATCGGCCCCCAGGGCCCGGCGCCCCAGTTCGACGGCGTGGACCGGCAGGAGGGTGCGGCAATTGCGCGCCCTGTCCCAGGGGTTGAGCGAGACCACAGTGCCCCTGCCACCGCACCGGATCCTGTCGCTCCAGCTGTCGAGCAGCCCGACCGGGTCGCGCGGCTCGCGAGGGCGGAGAAAGAAGTACCCGACCGTGGTGCCGGCCATGATCACGTCATTGTCGGGACCGCCGACGAGCAGGTCCGGGCCCAGGCCGCCCATCAGCGAGTTGGCGCCGGAATCGCCGAAGATCCTGTCCGCGCCCGCGTCGCCGTCGATCGTGTCATCGCCCCGGCCACCTCGGGCGTAATCGGCACCCGCTTTGAGTTCGATGTCATCGTGACCGGCCCCGCCGCTGCCGATGTCCGGCCCTCCGCCGAGATAGAGAGCGTCGTCGTCGGGCCCTCCCTCGGCGCGGTCGGCGCCGACCTCGGTCTCCAAACGGTCGTTCCCGTCGCCGCCGTCCAGGTGGTTGTCGCCCTCGCCGCCGTAGAGGAGGTCACCCCCGGCGTTTCCGATCAGCTCGTCGTCGCCGTCCATCCCTTCGAGCACCTCCTCCTCGGGCCCGCCGACGATCGTGTCGGCCGCCGACCCGCCGACCACCTTGCGCGCTCCCGTGATCCGGTCCTTCTCGCCTGCGGCGCCACCCCTGCCGGGGGCATAGACCACCGGCTCGGAGCGAAGGTGGTAGTCGACGGTGTTCACGGCGTCGTCGACGGTGTTCGCGTCGTCGCCGGGGCCGAGCTCATATATGTCGGGACCGTCCGGCGACGCGGTCGTCCTGATTTCGTCGGGCCCGCCGTGGCTGCTGACGTGGTCGGAGCCCGTGCCGGGGTCGATCACGTCGTCGCCGCCCGCCGTGGATATGCGGTCGTCACCGCTGCCCCCCACGACCTCCATCGCCACCGTTCTGGCCGGCCGTCCCGTGCTGCGATCGACGGGCATGTCGGGGATGCTCGCCGCGTCGAGGTAGCTCCCGCGGTCGCCGAGCAATATGTGGAAGCTGATTGCCCAGCCCGTGTTGAAGTCCGGAAAGATGCAGCTCCTGGGACATGACATCCGGTCCACCGCGCGGGGCCTGCGCAGCACGCACTCGACCACGACGCCGGGGGCGCCGCCGCCGCTGCAGCCCGGGCCGGGATGCAGCTCGGCGCCGGTTTCGACCAGCTCGAGGCGATAGAAGTCCGCGTCTTCGGAGCGGACGGAGATCGTCAGATGGCTCGCCTCGCCGGGCGCCGCCTCGAAGCGAAGGACGGCGTCCGAGTAGCCGTCGTCGAGGCTCAGATCCGTGTCTTCCTGCACCTGGACGCTCGCGGCCTGTGCGCCCCCGGCGCCGGCCAGGGCGACAAGGACGACGATCAGGGCCGCAGCCCACCTCCAGAGCCTCGGCTTCTTCATTGCTCCCCCCGCTCGGTTACGACTGGAACCCCGCACCGCCTCCGTTGTCGCGGTCCAGCGCCAGGAAGCTAGGCCCGCCTCGCGCAGGACGCGGTGCCGAGCCAGGTGTGGGGGTTGCGGTCCCAGCACCAGCCGAGCTTGGGCCGTCCCTCGCTGACCCAGAAGGCCGGGACGCGCTGGTCGCCGCGGCGCGAGCCGGCCATCGAGAACCCCCAGTTCGGAGCGATCGCGTCCGGCTGCTGCAGCATCAGCGCGATGCCCTCGTGGATCGTCAGCGGTGAGCGCCCGGCGGCGAGGATCTCGCGCAGGGCGTCCTCGGGGCGGACGTTCCGCGAGCCTGCGCCGAGATCGACGTCGACCGCGACGTAGGGGCGGCCGGGCGCCGGCAACTCAACCGCCTCGATCGGCACGAACGTCTCCAGGTCCTCCGGCTCGAGATGGCCGAGGACGATGCCGCTTCCCTCGCGCCGGACCTGGTCGACGAGATCGGCGAGCGGTACCTCCTCGCGCGAGGGGACGGAGACCGATCGGTCGGGCGCCCTCACCTCCGGTCCGATCGTCTCAGGATCGCTCGATGCCATAGATCACCACCTCCTGTCCCTTCAACGTCGATTCCCGCAACCGCTTCATGCCCAGACGCTCGGCGACGCGGATCGATGCGGTGTTTTCCGGCTGGATCACCGAGATCAGCTCGTCCGCGTCGAGGTTTCGCCAGCCCCAATCGATCGCCGCGCCGCCGGCCTCGGTCGCGTAGCCGTTGCCCCAGTGCCGACGGGCGAGCTTCCAGCCGACCTCCAGGCCCGGCCAGCCGGGCGGGTTCCAGAAGCCGGCGCGGCCGAGGGGCTCGCCGTCCTCCCTGCGCTCGAGCGCCCACTGGCCGTAGCCGAGCAGCGCCCAGTGGCCGATGTGGGTGGCGATCTCGGCCCAGGCCTCCGCCCGGCCGCGCACCCTGCCCTCGCCGAGGAAGCGCATCACCTCGGGGTCGGCCGACATCTCCGCGTGGGCGTCGAGGTCGCGGCGCTCCCACCCGCGCAGCAGCAGTCGCTCGGTCTCCAGGGTCGGCGGGCTTCTCATCGTCCTCTCTGCATCAGCGTCGCGACTGGGGCCTCGTCGGGCTGCCTTTTCGTCCGACCGGCACGGTTGGTTGACTGGGCTTAACCGGCGAGGCTGGTCCATCCTGTATACAGGGACGGTCCAAATCCGGACACCTTGATGAAGGCGGCAGAACACATCGAGCGTCGCGTCGAACGTGTCCAGTTCGAGACCGAGCGCCACCTCATTGTCGGCAACGTGACGCTTCCGCCGGAGGGCTACCAGAGTCGCTTCTCGGACTCGCTCAACCGCCCCGACGCCACCTTCATCCCGGTGGTCGACGTCGAAATCCGGCCGATCGGCGGGGGGGAGGCCGTGCGAAAAGATTTCATGGTCGTCGGCAAGGCGCACATCGTCCTCGCCTTCCCGATCGAAGAGGTGACGCCTCGGGTCGCCGAGCCTCCCCCGTCGCCCCCGCCGTCGCCTCCGCCTCCGCCTCCGCCGGCGAGAAGCTTCTAGCGACGCTCCCGGTTGCCCTGGGCCAGCGAACCCAGGTCGAAGACGAAGGCGAGGATGACGATGAACCACTCGAAGCCCTCGACGCCCCTGCTCCCGGCGCTCCACATCACCGCGTAGGCGAGCGTCGTCCAGGGCAGCAGGAAGAAGCCGATCACGGGCACGATCCAGTCGTCGTAGGCGCGGTCGAGCAGGTCCGAGAACAGCCAGAGGACGAACAGCGCCAGTCGCGGCGAGATCAATGCGAAGAGGGCGACGAGGCAGCCGATGCCGACACGTTACCCGGGGGCCGGCCGCGAAAACAAGACTGGACACGCTCGGTACCGTGGGTTCATGAGCCGAAGCGAGTCTCCATTCCCGATTCCCGAGCGCCACGCGGTGCTCGACGCGTCGCTCCAGCCCCCGTTCCCCGATGGGATCGAGGTCGCGTATTTCGCGCTCGGCTGCTTCTGGGGCGCAGAGCGGCTCTTCTGGGAGCTCGACGGCGTCCACTCGACCGCGGCCGGCTACATGAACGGGACCACCGCCTTCCCCACCTACGAGGAGGTCTGCGGCGGCGCGACCGGTCACGCCGAGGCGGTCCTCGTCGCCTTCGACCCGGCCCGGGTCTCCTACGCCGACCTGCTCAAGGTCTTCTTCGAGGAGCACGACCCGACCCAGGGCATGCGCCAGGGCAACGACGTCGGCACCCAGTACCGGTCCGGCATCTATTACGCCGGCGAGGCCCAGCGGGAGACCGCGGAGATGGCGCTGCGCGCCTACGAGGAGGACCTGCGCGCGGCCGGCCGCGGCCCGATCACGACCGAGGTCGAGCCCGCGGGCCCGTTCTACTTCGCCGAGGACCACCACCAGCAGTACCTGCACAAGGTGCCGAACGGGTATTGCGGCCTCGCCGGCACCGGGGTCAGCTGTCGCATTCCGGCGGCCTCGTAGGACCCTCGCACCCGGCGCTCCGAATACCATCCCGCGCCCGTGACCCCCTCGCTCGGCTCCTACATCGTCGGCTGCCTCGCCCTGATCGGCATCTTCTCGGCGCTCGGCCTCGGCGCCTACTGGCTGCGGCGCTGGATCGTGCCCGAGTTCTCGGGGGCGCTGGCGCGGCTCGCGGACGTGACGATCGCCTTCGCCCTGCTGATCCTCGCGCTCGAGCTGCTCGGCACGCTCAGCATCCTCACCCGCGGCTGGACCGTCGTCGGCTGCATCGGGGTCGGGTTGCTCGCGGCGGCGATCGGCCGGCGGATGGCGCCGCAGGGCAGCCGCGAAGTGAGCGCCCCGCAGGTGCAGAAGCTGGCCCTGCTGATCGCCCTCGGCGTCGCCTCGTTCACGGTCGCCGAGTGGACCTTCCCGTCGCAGCTGAGCATGGACCAGGGGATGTTCGGCGGCGACACCACCTGGTACCACATGCCCTTCTCGGGACGGATCGCGCAGGACGCCTCGATCGTCCACCTCCACTTCACCGACCCGCTGCGGCTCGCCGCCTGGTTCTACCCGGGTAGCTCGGAGCTCGTCCACGCGGCCGGGATCGTCCTCTTCGAGAGCGACTGGCTCTCGCCCTTGATCAACCTCACGTTCCTCTCCGTCGCCCTGCTCGCCGCCTGGTGCATCGGCCGTCCCTACCGGGTCGGCCCCGCCACCCTGGTCGCCGCCGCGATCGTCCTCTCGGCCGGCGTGATGATCGAGACCCAGCCGGGCGAGGGTCGCAACGACATCATGGGCCTCGCCTTCCTGCTCGCCTTCATCGCCTTCCTGATCAACGGGCACCAGCGCCGGGCCCCGGCCGAGGGCACGGCGGTCCAGGACACGCCCGAGCGCGACGCGCCGCTGCTCGACAAGGGCCCGCTCGTCCTCGCCGGGATCGCGGCCGGCCTCGCCGTCTCGGTCAAGTACACGTTCCTGATCCCGATCGTCGCGATCGGCCTCGGGGTCATCGTCTTCAGCGGCCGGGGTCGCCGCTTCACCACAGCCTGGGTGCTGGGCCTCTCGACCTTCGCGATCGGCGGCTACTGGTACGTGCGGGCGATGATCAAGACCGGCGGCAACCCGATCCCCTACTCGGGCTTCGGGCCGCTCAACCTGCCCCAGCCCAACCAGATGCCGCTCGACCCACGGCCGCGCTTCGCGGTCGCCGACTACCTGACCGAGCCGACGATCTACCGCAAGTGGTTCTTCCCGGAGCTCGACAACGCCTTCGGCCCCCTCTGGCCGCTGATCCTGATCCTGGCGCTCGCCGCCGCCGTCTACCTCGCCGTCCGCTCGCGCAACCGGATCGTGCAGGTGGTCGCCGCCGGCGCCCTGGCCACCGCGGTCGTCTATCTCTTCACGCCGCTGACCGCGGCCGGCCAGGAAGGCTCGCCCACCGGCTTCTTCACCAACACCCGCTACCTCGTCCCGGGGCTGATCATGGCCCTGACCCTGCTGCCGATCGCGCGCCCGTTACGGGCCCCCGACCAGCGCGCCTGGCAGACGCTGATCTTCTTATCCGGCGTCTACGCGCTCACGGTGCTGACCACGCCGCGCTGGTACCCGGGATTCATCGTCGGCACGGTCTTCCTCACCCTCGCCCTTGTCTGGGCGCCGGCGGGGCTCGCCTGGCTGCGCTCGCGCCGGCGGATCAGCCGCACCCAGGTCGCGTACGGGATCGGCGCCGTGCTCCTGCTCGGGGTGATCCTCGGCCGCGCCCAGCAGGTCCAGTACTTCGACAAGCACTACACGCGGACGACGCTCTTCCTCCAGGACGGCGGGCCGCAGGACGCCTACGCCTTCGCCCACCGCCAGAACGACAAGCGGATCGGGATCGCCGGCTCCGGCGAGATGTTCTTCGGCCAGTACGGCTACTACGGGCGCAACCTCGACAACTACGTCCAGTACATCGGGGTGCCGGGAGACATCGGCACCTACCGGCTGCCGATGACCTGCCGCGGCTTCGTGCGCCAGATCAACGACGGCGACTACGACTATTTGATCCTCAGCCAGTACACGATGGACGCCCCCGGCACCTACCAGAGGCCGGTCTACGCCTGGATCAAGGACGACCCCGCGGTCGAGCTCCTGATCGAGGAGCCGGCGATCGAGCCGCAGCCCGACTACGTCTTCAGGGTCGACGGCAGGCTCGACCCGAGCCGCTGCGCGAACTCCTAGACCCTGGTCAGGGCGTGCTCGCGGATCAGCTCCGCCGAGCGCTCGGGCTGCTCCCACCAGAACATGTGACCGACGCCCTCGAGCCGCTCGATCGGGGCGGGGATCAGCCGCGCGATCAGCTCGCCGTTGGCGAGCTTGATCAGCCGGTCGGCGGTGCCGTGGATGACCAGGGTCGGCATCTCGAGCTGCTGCAGCCGCCCGCTGGTGTCGTGCTCGGCGCAGGCGCGCATCTGCTGCATGACGACGGGGCGCGGCGCCGGCAGCGCGCTCCCCATCTCACGGAAGGCGTCGAAGTTGGAGTCGTCGGCGCGGTGGGTGGGGGAGAGGTTGATCTCCCACATCGCCCGGAAGACCTGTTCGGGGTCCCCTGAGGCATAGGCGGCTCCCAGCATCTGGAGGTCCTCGGGGGACATCAGGCTGCTCTCGGGCCCGCCGCAGAAGGTGGCGCCCAGGGTCAGGGTGCGGACCCGCTCGGGGTGGTCGAGCGCCAGCTCCTGGGCGATCGTCCCGCCCATCGAGATCCCGACCACGTGGGCGCGCTCGATCTCCAGCGCATCGAGCAGGGCGGCCGCGTCGCCGGCCATCTCGGCGACCGAGAAGGGCAGCTCCGCCCGGCCCGAGCGCCCCATGCCGCGGTTGTCGAAGATGACGCGGTCGAAGCTCGACTCGAGCCCCTCGAGGAAGGCCCGGCCCCAGGCCATATGGGTGGCGCTCATCCCCTGGATCAGGAGCATCGGCTCGCCGCTCCCGGCGCGCTCGAAGTAGAGCTCGGTACCCGCTGCGTCCACGCTCGGCATCGGACGGCGATGGTATATCTCCCGGCATGACCCTGCGCCTCGCGAAGATCTGCGCCCCGCTCGCGGTCGCCGCCGTGGTGTTCGGCGGCTGCTCGTTCGAGTTCTCGACCGACGGCTCGCTCAGCGCCGAGGACGCCGCCCAGAAGGCGAAGTCCTCCCTCAACGAGGTGTTGCGCGAAGAAGGCGCTCCGCCGATCGCGGAGATCACCTGTCCCGAGGACCTCGACGAGGAGGAGGGCGCGACGATTCGCTGCGACGCCGTGTCGGCGGGCGAAGACATCGACGTCGTGGTCACGGTGGCATCGGTCGACGGCGACCGGGTGAACCTGGAGTTCGAAACCGTCGAGTCGACCGGTAAGGGAACCTGATTTAAAAAACGGGGATGCCGGGAGGCGCTCCCGTCCTGCATTCTGCGTGCGGGGGAGGGTCCAGGGAAAACGAGTCGGCTCGTGAACACGAGCGGAAAGAGGGTGCTTCGGTGGCGATGAGGAACGGCCTTTTGACGGTGCTGTGCGCTCTTTTCACGCTCGCGACGGCGGGGACGGCGAGCGCCGGGCACTACTCCGACATCGTGATGTCGGACGGGCCCTCCAACTACTTCCGGATGGACGACCCGACTTTGCCGAATATGAAAAACGAGGTCGGCGGGGAACTCTGGGGCACACATACGGGCGCCCCGCTCCTGGAAGTGGGCGGGGGGCTGGCGCTGGAGTCGCCGAACCTCGCGGTCGGCTACGAGCCGGGCCCCGATATCGATCGCTCTCTGTTCCCGATCGACTTCAAACTCTTGAGCTACGACGCGTTCTCGATCGAGTTCCTCGTCTGGACGCCGATGGAATCGCCGCCACCGGGGGTCCAGCAGTGGTATGACGGCGCCGGCCTGGTCGACGGCGAGGTGACCGGCGTCACCACCGACGCGGGCACCGCGCTGATCGGAGACGGCAAGGTCGGCTTCGGGATGGGCAGCCCGGACACGACGATCGCCTCGAAAACCTCCATCAACGACACCAAATTCCACCACGTCGTGGCCACCCACGACGGCGAAGGGGCGATGCGCCTCTATGTCGACGGCATCATCGAGGCGGTGAAAAGCAACGGCCCGGGCGCCCCGCGCACCAACGGCGAAATGTCGATCGGCGCCCTGCAGACCGACGTCGGCCACCTGCTCGGGATCGTCGACGAGGTCGCCTTCTACCGCCATGAGCTGAGCGCCGGGGACGTCGAACAGCACTACATCGCAACCGGGCTCGTGCCCGAGACCCCGCACCCCTCCCCCTCGACCCTGCCGCTGACGATCGCCGGGGGAGGCAGCGGCTCCGTCCTCGGCCCGAACAACCAGCGCTGCCCGAGCTCGTGCGTTTGGGAAGAGGCGCTCGGCTCGCGCAGCAACTTCTTCGCCTATCCGGCGACCGGTTCGCGCTTCGGCTACTTCGAAGGCAACTGCACCCAGGACACCCAGGACAGCTGCTACCTGATCGCCGACAGCCCGAACGAGCCGTTCACCGCCTACTTCTTCCCCGATCGGAAGGCGATCGCCCAGGGGCTGAAGGGCTCCACGCCGGGGATCGCAAACACTCTGGAGAAGTCCTTCGACGACTGCGTCAAGCCCAAGAAGAAGAAGGCGAAGTGCCCGACGAAGACGAAGATCACCGTGGCCGACCTCGCCAAGGGCCAGGCCGGGGGGGCATGGGTCAGCACCGATCCCAACGGAGGCAAGCTGATCGGCTCCGACGGCGCCACCCTGATCGGCTCCGATGGCGCCACATTGATCGGCTCCGACGGGGCGACGCTGATCGGCTCTGACGGCGCCACCCTGATCGGCTCTGACGGCGCCACCCTGATCGGCTCCGACGGGGCGACGCTGATCAGCGACAAGGGTGTCGGCCGCGTCCAGCTCGCGGGGATCAGCGCGAAGAAGAAAAAGAAGCCCAAGACCTACGTGCTCGGCCGCTACACCGGGAGGACCGACGGCTCCGGCACCTTCTCCGCCACCTTCAAACTGACCAAAGAGGGCCAGAAGGTGATGAAACAGATCGCGGCGCACAACACCAAGCTCAAGCAGGAAGGCAGGAAGGCGATTCCGCTCCCGACGACCTTCGTCCAGGTCATCCAGCCCGCCGACCGCAGCGGCACCGGCGGCTCTTTCACCAAGATCGAGATCAAATAGCCCCGGGGCGGACCTAGAATCGGAGCGGCCCCCTGCGGGCCACCCGCCCCCGTAGCTCAGTGGACAGAGCGCCGGCCTTCTAAGCCGATGGTCGCTGGTTCGAATCCAGCCGGGGGCGTCCCGGGCTCTCCCGCCCAATAGGGTTCCCCGCCGTGACCCTGCGGAACATGCGCTACATCGCGCTCGCCGAGGCGACGAGCTTCATCGCCCTGCTGATCGCCTCCTTCGTCAAAAGGACCGGGGGAAGCGAGCTCGGGGTCGAGATCCTCGGCCCGATCCACGGCATGCTCTTCGTCGGCTACGTGGTGGTCGCGCTCAGCATCCGGCGGGAGATGGGCTGGAGCCCGAAGACGACGTTCTGGGTCCTGGTCGGCGCCGTCCTGCCCTTCGGCGGCTACGTCGTCGACTGGTGGCTGCTGCGCGAGCAGCGCCGGCCCGCGGCCTGACTGCCGAAGGAGACGATCTTCTCGATCAGCCGGAAGGGCGCTCCTCCTCCGCCATGGCGGATCTGGGTGAACACGGCCCGGTGCCCGCCGCCCGATCATCTGCGACGGGCCCCAGAGACCGTTCCCCGTTGGGACGTCTCGAACGAGAGCCTGCTGGGCTCCCAAACCTCGCGGCCCTCGCGAGCCGCCATGGTCCTACAGCTACCCGGTGAGTGGTGGGGAAAACCGCACTAAAGTGCCATTTGATGGTCGACCTCATCATCTACGCGATCCCGGCCTTCGTGCTTTTGCTCGTCGTCGAGATGCTCTCCTTCAAGTACGCGCGCGACGAGGACCTGGTCGGCTATGAGTCGCGCGACACCCGCACCAGCCTCTCGATGGGCGGCGGCAACGTCGTCATCAACGCGGTCTGGAAACTCGCGGTCCTCTTCGTCTACGCCGGCCTCTATGAGCTGACCCCGTTGCGCATGCCCGCCGACCAGTGGTGGACCTACGTCCTGCTCTTCTTCGCCGACGACCTCGCCTACTACTGGTTCCACCGCATCCACCACGAGGTCCGGGTCTTCTGGGCGAGCCACGTCGTCCACCACTCCTCCCAGCACTACAACCTCTCGACCGCGCTGCGCCAGACCTGGACGCCGATGACGGCGCTGCCGTTCTGGGCGCCGCTGGCGCTGGTCGGCTTCGCCCCCTGGATGATCCTGACGATGATGGCCGTCAGCCTGATCTACCAGTTCTGGATCCACACCGAGCGGGTCGGGCGGCTGCCCGCGCCGGTCGAGTTCATCTTCAACACGCCCTCGCACCACCGGGTCCACCACGGCGCCGACGAGATCTACCTCGATCGCAACTACGGCGGGATCCTGATCATCTGGGACCGGATCTTCGGCAGCTTCCAGGGCGAGACGGTGCGGCCCACCTACGGGCTGACGCAGAACATCCGCAGCTTCCGCCCCCACCGGGTCGCCTTCCACGAGTTCGTCGCGATGGCCCGCGACGTGCGTTCCGCCGAGACCTGGCGCGACCGCTTCGGCTACGTGTTCCGCGGTCCCGGCTGGTCGCCCGACGGGCGCGGGGGCGGAACCCGCGGCTGAGCCCTCCGTCCGCGGAAACCCCTGCAACCACTCAAGAGAGGTTTCCCAACCGGTGGCCGGGGTAGCACTGGGCCATGGGTCTACCACTGCTACTCATAGTCATCGGAATCGTCCTGGCGATCCTCGTGCATTACGCACTGGGAATCGTTCTGATCCTCATCGGATTGGCGCTGCTGATCATCCCGCGCCTCTCCGGCGACGCCAGACGCGTCTAGGACGAGAAACCACTTATCTCAACCCGCTCGCGGCGCATCTCACGGGCGGGTTGAGGCACGTGGTGGGAGGCTGTCTTCGATGACCTCCTGGAAGCTGCCGCTGATCGTCGCCGGGATCACCCTCCCGATCGTCGCCGCCTTCGGCGTCGGCTTCATGATCGGCGTCGGCGGCAGCGGGCTCGGGCTGGCGGTCGCCGCCCTGGTCGCCGCGACGATCGTCGTGATCGCCGTGCGCCAGCGGCCGCGCGGGCCGATCGACTCCGCTCCCGCCGCCGACTCCCGCCGCCACGTCCTGCTCGTCGCCACCTGCCCGGTCGAGGAGCCGCGGGCTGTCGCTCAGCTCGCCGACGCCGGAGGCCTCGGCGCGGCCGCCTCCGGAGAGAAAACGGACGTCCTCGTGCTGGCTCCGACGCGGTTCGGCTTCCTCGATCGCTGGGCGTCGGACGTCGAGCCCGCCCGTCGGGCGGCGCAGGAGAACCTGGTCGCGACCGTGGCCGGCCTCGCCAAGGCCGGGATCGAGGCGGAGGCGAGGGTCGGCGACGAGGACCTCGTGCAGGCGGTCGAGGACCAGCTCCAGACCTTCCCGGCGACCGAGGTCGTGCTGGCCAGCACCGAGGGCGAGCTCGACTCGGAGGGCGGCGCGGTCGAGGAGCTCGACCGCCGCCTCGAGGCCGAGTTCCGCCACGTGGTCATCGGCCGTACCTAGGGCCGCCGGGGCGCATTTGTTCGGAATGCCCGAACAAATGCGCCCCGCGCTCTCAGCAGACGTGCGGCTTCGCGGCGCTGCGCACGACCTGGAAGGCGCTGCCGGGGATGCGCTTGAGCTGGTTGAGGTTCTCGTCGTCCCAGCGCCGGTCGCTGGCACCGCTGAAGAACCAGTTGGAGCCGTTGTCGGCGACGATCATCCCGTAGCGCTTGAGCGCGGTGGCGATCACCTTGGCCTGGCCGCTGAAGCCGCCGAGGCCGTAGCCGGCCTTCAGCCGCAGCCGCGTGCCCATCGCGGGCGCGTTGGGATTGGCGGTGTCTCCGGCACAGTGGGAGGCGGGGTGGACCCAGGCGTCGCGGGTGCTCTCGAAGGTGACGCGGATCGCATGCCGCAGCTCCCCCCGCGCGACCTCCGGGTAGCGGACGAGGCCGGGGAAGATCGGCAGCCCGGCGGCGTCGGCCGAGGTCCAGGAATCGGGGCGCAGCTCGCTCGACTCCAGGTCCCAGCGGGCGCCCGAGTCGGCGTTCCAGTGGGCGTTCCCGCCACCTCGGAAGAAGGCCCGGTAGAGCTCGTAGAGGACGCAGCGGCCGCGGTCGACGACGAGCACGTGGCGGTCGCCGTCGCTGCGCTTCCCACCCTCGACCGGCGCACCCTTCGGGATCGGGAACGGCCCCCTGTCGCTCTCGCTGCCGTAGGCGGTGTACCGGATCGGCAGCTTGCGGGCCCCGGCGCCGACGACCGCGTAGGGGATGCCGTATTCGCGCGGGGAGCCGAAGTCCGGGTGGAGGAAGTTGTCGCCGTTGGCGTTGATGTGGGCGATCGTCTTCGCCGAGCCGGGGGCGACCGGCGCCCGCGAGATGTCCTGATTCCAAGCGGTCTGGTCCGGCTGCGAGGGCGCGTTCGCCGGCAGCGAGGCCGGCGGTTCGGGGAAGACGTGGCAGCCGGAGAGCTCGGGGTGGGTGCCGACCGCGGCGCTGGGGCCGGCGAGCACCGCAAGCACACACGCCACAACCACCGCCGCGACCGCGGCCGTCGCGCGCTGCGCGCTTTTCCCCCACTCAGATGTGGTCAAGACTCGCCACGAATGGTCTCGCGGACCGAGAGGCGGCCGATCTCGACCTCCTCGACCTGGAGGTGCCCGACCTTCGCCCGGCCGACGGCGAGGCGGCCGACGCTGAGCCGGCCGATCGCGAAGCCGCCGACGGCGGCGGCGCCGACGGCCAGCGCCCCGATCGCCAGTGCACCTTTTGCTTCGGCCCCTACCTTGCGCGCCACCGGGCAACCGTACCGCTACTAGCCTGCGGAGCCCTGACCACCCTGCTCACCCTCATACACGCGTCCTGGGAGCGGCCGCACCGCATACTCGATGCCTTCGGGGACCACGTCGAGGTGCTCGAGGTCGAGGCTCTCGCCGGCGACCCGCTGCCGCCGCACGACGAGATCGACGGCGTGGTCGCGATGGGCGGCCCGATGAACGTCGACGACGTCGAGGCCCACCCGGCCCTGGCCGACGAGCGCGAGTGGCTCGCCCAGGCCGTCGAGCGGCAGATACCCGTGCTCGGGATCTGCCTCGGCGCGCAGCTCCTGGCGCGGGCGCTGGGCGCCGAGGTGAGGACGGGGGAGAGGGCGGAGATCGGTTTCGCCTCGGTCCAGGTCAGCGACCCGAACGACCCGCTCGTCGGCGGCCTCGCCCCCGAGGCGACGGTCCTGCAATGGCACCGCGACGTCTTCGACCTGCCGCCGGGAGCCAGGTCGCTGGCCTCCTCGGCGGCGACCGCCCATCAGGCCTTTCGCATCGGCAACGCCTGGGGAATCCTCTTCCACCCGGAGGCCGACGCGGAGATGGTCGAGTCCTGGCTCCGGGTGCCGGAGATGGTGATGGATGCCGGCCGCGTCATCGGCCTCGGCGCCGGCGGCCTCCTCCCCTCTCAGGCCGAAGACCTCGAGGCCGACCTCGTGCGACGCACGACCCCCGGCTTCCGCGCCTTCGCCGAACTGGTCGAAGCCCGTTAAATTGACCCAGCACGGTGGGCGTAGCTCAGCTGGTAGAGCTCCTGGTTGCGGTCCAGGCGGTCGCGGGTTTTCGAATCCCGTCGCTCACGCCTCACGAGAAACTGTTGTTCGCCTGGGGTCGCTGCCTCGAATTACGGCAATCCTGTTCGGGGTATTGCTGTGAGGGGCAGGCGCGGTTAGGGTTGCGCGGGACATGATCGGGAACTGATGCCGCCTCAGTCCGAGAGCGCCTCGGAGACATCCGCCACCTGCGCGCGGTGCGGTGCGCCTCTGCCGGCGGGCGCGCGGTTCTGCAAGGGATGCGGGGCGGCGGTCGAGAAGAACGAGGCTCGCGGCACGGATTCACAGGCTGAGGCTCCGGGCTCGACCGGGCCATGCCCGCAGTGCGGTCACGCCAACCCCGCCGGCGTCAAGTTCTGCAAACAGTGCGGTTCGCAATTGGCAGACCGGCCGCCGGCCCAAACCGCGGGGTCGAAGACGCGCGCGGCAGAGACCACCGGCCCGCATGCCGCCCGACGTCGGCTCTCGACACGCTTGTCCGGTTCGGCCGGGGCGCCCGATTGGCGCAGGTGGGCGCCGGTGATCGGCGTCGTCGCCGTGCTGCTCGTGGTCGGCGGCGTTGCCGCACTGGTGCTATCCGGGGGCGGGACGGAGGATCGCGCCGAGACCGCGGCTACTGATTCCCCCGCTCCTGAGACGGACGAGATAGACATCGTCGAGGAACGCACCAGCCCGGGTGCAGATCCTGCCGCTCCCGTGCCGGCCGACCGCCCGGCAATCATCGAGGTGCTTCACGGGTATGAGGCCGCCTACTCAGAAGCAAGTCTCGAAGGGATGGCCGACCTGTTCACATCCGACGTCGAACGCCATGGCCTCGCCGCGGGCGGTTGCGCCACGGTCTCCGGGAAGAGCGCTGTGCTGGCGGCCTATAGCGGCCAATTCGCCGAGAACGGATCAGTTACATACGAACTCGTCGGACTCGACCCGGGAAGCGTCGATCTATTCGGCGAGGAAGAAGCGCGGATCGAAACCGAATATTCAATCCCTTCTGAGGACAACTCGGGGGCGATCAGCTTCACCTTGGAGGGCCGGGGCAGCAATTGGCACATCAGTGCTGTCGATGCGACCTGCGAACCCAGTTCGTCCTGAACGCTCCCGGGGATCGTCAGCAGCGCCGGATGCGAGCCTCGATGGGGCGGACGCTTTCGGCCACGGCATCTGTGAGCCGATTCAGAGTCGACACGCCGGACTCGAAGCTGCCATCGGCGGGCATGTCGATCACGCCGATCGCCAGTCCGCCACCGCTCCCCTCGACGATCGCGAACTGACGCACCAGGTAGCGCCCGCTCGGGTCGGGCCCCCAGCCGCCCTTGAAGAGGACCCGGTCGACTCCCCGAAATCGAGCCTGGCCGATTCCCCAGCGCTGGGAGGGGTCGATCTCGCCCATCAGCCGAAGGATTTTCTCGCTTGCGCTGGCGGGGGCAAGGCAGCCCCTGGCCAGGGCGGAGTAAAAACGCGCGCCCTGCGCCAGACCCCAGCGCGTCTGACCGAAGGTCGAGAAGCCAGCCGGCGGCGGCGTCGTGTTGACCACGGTACGCGGGTCACCGGCGTCCTCGAGCACCTGTTGCACGTAGCGGCTTGCCGGTGCCACTCCGCCCTCTGCCTCCACTATCTCCTCGAATAGTGAGTCTGCCGCTTCGTTGTCCGATTCGACTATCGACTGGACGACCCGTGTGTCGAGCTCGGCGAACCGCTGGCCCGTCTCCTGCGCCAGCCGGTATCTGGCGAGAACGACAGGCACCTTCATCGTGCTCCACGCGGCGCCCACCTGCAGCGGCCCGATCGTGACGGGCGGCCGATCGTCGAGCGGCTGGACCGCCAAGCCCAGCCTGTCTCCCGTCTCCTCGGCGAGCAGACGGACCCGTGCCATCAGCGCCGGTCTGTCGACCCAGCCTGGTCGGTGGCCAGCGGATTTCAGGGGCGTCTGGCGCGCCCCCGGGCCCGCCGGACGATCGGTCGCGCTCTCGGACGGACCGCTGGGGTCCAGGTTGCTGGTGAGTCGATCGCGATCACCGAAACCCCCCGCCAACCATGTGATCAGAATCGCGGCCGCCAACACGAGCGCGAGGAGAAAGGCGAAATTTTTTCGCTTCCCAAACAGGGGCCCTACCCTCGCACCGGGGTGGCCCCGGGTGGGGCGGAACCGTCTAGATGCAACATCGAAAGCCGGGGTCCGCGAAACCCGATTCGCTTTGGGGCAGCCGCGGAGGTAGGGTGAACAGTGGGTTGCCCGCTGAGACCGGGTTCCGATTTTCCAAGGATCTGACCAGTCGACTTCCGATCGGGAAAGAGATCATCTGCAGATGGATTGTCCCAAGTGTGGATCGACGGTAACGTCCGGCGACGCATTCTGTGGTGAGTGCGGCGCCGGCCTCGGTGCCGGAGAAGAGATGACCGAGACACGGGTGCCGTTGAAGCCGCCCCCTGTGCAGCCGCCCCGCGTGTCCGGTTCGGTGGACGGCGCGCCGGCAGCGGCGTCTCTCCCTGGGCTCCCGGCCGACACCCCCGTGCTCGGCCAGGCGGTGCCCAACGACCAGTACATGGGACTGCGGCTCGTGTACGGGGACGGGCCCGCCGAGTCCCTTGACCCAGTGTCGAGTGTGCGTTTCTTGGCACAGCTCTCGTCCCATTGGTTCTTCTGCTTTGCGGCAGGATTTTTCTTCACCTTCGTGCTGTTCGTGGTGGGCATCCGTTCGCCCGGGGCGCTGGGTCTCCTGTGGCTGCTGTGGATCGTCGCCTTCAGTTTCATCCCGGTGCGGGCCTCCATCTCAGAGTGGAAGTTCATGGTGGATGGAAAAGCCGCCGCGTCCGGCCAGGCCTTCGAACACATCACTTGGGTTATTCGGCAGCGGCAGACTCCCGTGAGCCGGATCAGCGTCGGTCGCGTGAAGCTCGGCCGCGGGGCAACCCGCGATTACCTCAATTGCAGGCTCGGTGTCTTTCAGGGATACGTCTCCTGCTTTCCGTTCGGACACGACCTCTACCTCGGGTGGACGTTCTGGTGGCGCCTTTCCACAGCCCGGTTCTGGCTACTGGTGATACAGCGCTGGTTCCACGGCCTCACCCTGCGGAACTCCGAGTTGCACTGGATTCTCCGCTATGACGAAGCGAAGGCGCTGCGCGAGGCCATACATAGCGCCGCGAGGCAGGGAGTGGATGCCGCGAGTGGCCAGGTCAGCTTTCAGGGGGAGGGGACGATAGGGACCGATATTCCGATCGATATCGTGGGTCCCAGGGAGGGCATGGACGGTCTGGCCTCCGCTGGTCTGCCTGAATCCTGGTCGGGCGCGGATCCGGCGCGGCCAGGGCCGTCGGACCGATGAGGCCCCCAATCCCGGCGTGACGGATGGGCATGCTCACGAGCACGGCCCCGCGCCCGACCCTGGCAGCCGATCAGGCAGCAGGGGACCTTGCGACCGCGTACCTCGGAGTCCGCATCGACGCGGCCGTCAACCTTCTGGAGGCGAGGGAGTACACCGGCCTCAGTAGGACCGAGCGCCTCAGGACCGCGCTTGACGAGCAGCGATCCTTCCTGAACGGGCTGCTGGACCCGTCGCGTCAGATGCTGGTCGACCTGCGCACGCGCGTGCGTCCCGGGACCGCCTCGCCGATCGAGGTGGCGCTGCTCGGCCGCGCCTGGGATGCGGAGCAAGGTGCCGCGAGCAGACGGGCGGAAGAGCTGCGCGACCATGTCGTGGGCTCGCTTCCGCGCCATGTCGTCGGCTCGCCGATCACCGAGAGCAGCGAGCTCGCCGACTGGATGGCGCCGCCGGGCGATGGCTCGGATCTCGATGCGGGGATGATCACTCGCAGGGAGGTGGTCGGTACCCCCCGCCGGCCGGACGCCCAGGTGGCCTACTACTTCTCCGTCGTCCCGTTCAACTGGATCGACACGGATTGGACCAACCTCTACTCGGTGCTCAGCACAAGCAGTGTTCCGCTGACGCTTTCGGTTGCCCTCCTCCCGGTGAAGCTCCCGGAACGGTTCACCCTGCTCCTCGAGCACATGGCGACCTTCTACGGCCGGCTGGCCAAGGAGGACCGGCAGAAGGGCGGCCTGTACTACGGAGAACGCATGCTCCCGCCAGATGCCTTCGCCGTCGACGCAGAGCCGGTTTTTCGCGACTACGCTCGCCGCTATTCCGGGCACGGGTTTGTGATTCGCATAGAGGTGGCCGCCGCCGGGGCCATACCTGCAGGCATCGCGGAGGCGATCGCGGCCGCTGTATCGCCGGGCAATCCCGACCAGAGCCACCTCGAAAGCGAGCGGACGGCGTCCGCGTATGAGATCCGTAGGGCTCACACCGACCACGAGCAGCAGGTCGCGCGCTGGAACCTGGAGGCTCTCGACGTTCGTCCCCTCGACGGCTCACCCGACATCTGGCAGCGCCCCGATCCCCCGGCGGCTGAGCTCGCCCTCCTCAGCTCCGTCGGTGACGCTCGGGACGCGAGCTGCGCGTTTCGCCTGCCGGTCGCCGTTGACGGCACGGTGCCGGGATTCCGGGTTCGGCGCGGAGGGTTTGGCCACGTCGAGGTTTCCGCCTCAAAAGGCCCCTCCATCCGACTGGGCCATATCCCCGGTCGCGAGGACCCGGTCACGGTTCCCATCCGGAGCCTTACGAAGCATGCCCTGATCGCCGGAAGCACGGGGAGCGGCAAGACGACGACCGTGCTCGAGCTGCTTCGCCAACTGTGGATCGACCACGAGATTCCGTTCATGGTGGTCGAGCCCGTCAACAGCGATGCGAACGACTACCGGCGGCTTCTGGGCGAGCCCGGCTTCGACTCACTCGAGATCGTCACCGTCGGGGATGAGGGCATGCGGCCGCTCCGCTTCAACCCTTTCGAGGTTCCCCAGAACGTGCTCGTCGCCGAGCACGTCGCCAATCTGCACGCCTGCTTCAAGGCCGCCTTCGGGCTCTGGGAGCCGCTGCCGTCGATCTACATGGAAGCGCTCAACCTCACCTACCTCCACGCGGGCATCCTGTCGTCGGAGCGGGCTGATGGCGAGCCGCGCACATGGCCAACGGCGGTCGAGTTCATGCGGGCGATGCGGGAGGTCACCTCGGACCTGAGCTATGCCGGAGAGGTGAAGTCCAACATCGAGGCCGCGTCGATTCGCCGTGCCGAGCAGCTCGTCACCGGCGTTGCCGCCTCGACCTTCCTGACCAACCGGCCCAATGACATCACGGCGCTCCTCGACCGCCCGGTGGTGATCGAGTTGAAGTCACTCGGCTCCGGAGACGAGCAGGCGTTGATGATGGCCCTGCTCCTCAACGCGATCACCGAGCACTACCAATCGGTTCGCGGCGCGTCCTCGAACCTGGAGCACCTGACGGTCGTCGAGGAGGCCCATCGCCTCCTCGAGCGCTCCGGCGGCGGCCGTGGACAGGAGGAGGCCCAGGCCAAGGAGCAGGCCGCGCAGGCATTCGCCAACACCCTGGCCGAGAACCGCAAGTACGGCGAGGGCGTGCTGATCGCCGAGCAGCTCCCGACCAAGCTGGTTCAGGACGCCGTGCGCAACACCGGCCTCAAGATCATGCACCGTTTGACCGCGGAGGAGGACCGCCGCTACCTCGGGGAGACGATGGGCTTCGATGAGCCGCAGATGCGTTACGCCACCCGCCTCGTCACCGGGGAGGGCCTGGTTTACACCGACGAGTTTTCTGAAGCGCTCCTGGTCGAGGTTCGCCCACAGATGGCCGAGTCGGCGCCCACGCCGCCGCAGCCCCACGCCGCTCCGCCTTTTCAGGCCTGCGGTGCGTGTCGCGCGCAGTGCGAGTACCGCGGTGCCGCACTGGCCATGGTGCGTGATCGGAAATTGGTGGGTGAGCTGCAGGGCGCCGTCCGCGCGCTCGAAGACCGAAAGCGCCGAGACCAGGCTGAGGCCGACTGGGAGCACCTTCTTCGCCTGCTCAATGAGCGCGTGCGGGCGTTCCCGAGCCTGCCAAGCCAAGAGCCGAGCTCGAGCGACGCGGCCTATTGCCTGTTTCTACACGGGCTCGCGATCCATCGGGCGAACATCGCCCCGGCCTGGCCGGAAGCAGTCTCCGAGCGGCTGGGCATCACATCGCCCGCGAGTGATGCGGTTCAATGAGCGATGAGCTCGGCGGCGGCGACGCTGCCAACGACAACGTCGAGGTGGGCGAGGCCGCAAATGACAACACGCCCCCCGATGCAGCCGCAGAGGGCGTAGGTGGCGAGGGGCCCAACGACGGCGCAGAGGAGACGGCCCCCGAGCCCGCCAGCGGCGACGTCGAGGTGGCCGAGGCCGCAAATGACAACGTCGAGGTAACCGAGTCTGCCAACGACAACGTCGAGGCGGCCGAGGCCGCAAATGACAACGTCGAGGTGGGCGAGCCCTCGAATGACAGCGTCGAGGTGGGCGAGACCGACGGCGAAAACGCCGATACGGCCGCCGGCGAGGAGGACACAGGGGGTGAGGCGGACGAGGTTGATGGAGAGCGGACGGATGAAACCGGGGCCGAACCGGCGACCGACGGTGGTCCAGGCGACGCCGACGCCCCCACGGCCGCCGAGCCGGGTGAGGGTGTCGCAGAGGCAGGCGAGGCCGGTGAAGCGACAGATGCGACCTCCGACGACTTGGACGTGGGCGGTGGGGCCCCCAATGTCGGCGAACAGGAGCCGGCAGGGGGCGGGGCGGACGGGGCTGACGGAGAGCAGAGTGAAGGTGTGGTGGACGCAGGCGAGGCAGGTGAAGGGACAGATGCCACCTCCGCGGACCTGGAGGCGGGCGGTGAGGCGCCCAACCTTCCCGCCGCGGGCTATGCCGGCGAGACCACTGCCGCCGAGGCCGAAGATGGGGGTGCGGTTTCCCCTGGCTCCCCCACCGGGCCGGACCCCCTACAGGCCGACACCGACGGTCCGCCTCCCGAAAACGGAGGCGGGACCTCCGGTCCCCCACCGGACCCCTCCGGAGGCGACGATTCGAAGGAGGGCTTCGACGACACCTGGAAGCGAGTGGACGAGATCATGGCGCCGTTCCTCCAGATGGGGGAGAACCATTCTGACGTGCTGGGTGGCTGGGGAACTGCTGATGCGCAACGCCTTGACCCTGCGGACCAGTGGAAACCGGAGGATGGCACTCCCGTACTTGGGCGCACCGACAGTCTCGAGGTGAAAGAGGGAAAGCTGATCGGTGCCGAGTGGGCCGCACTCAACCTGCCCCCGGAGAAATGGAGCCCGACTGCGAATCGGGAATGGGTTCAGTCCATAATCGACCAGAATGAAACCGTTCGCCTCGGTGAGTGGGTGGGTCGGTCTTCATTGTGGAATCAGGAGCGAGGGGAACCGACCGTGTACGCCTTCGAGCTGAGGCAGTTGTTCGCTGCGGGCTATGGGAGGCGCGGGGACTACATGGTTCCTCCCGGCAAGGAGACCTAATTTGACCGAGATACCCTCAGAGATAAGCGCCCTTGCCGACCGCCTCGAGCAGGAGGCACCGGGATACCTCAGGGAGCCGATCCCGGTGGACCTTGATCGGGACATCGACGACCTGATCACCACGTACCTGTCCAGTGGCGCGCCGACGCGTATTGCGATCCGGGACGCCGTCACACCCAGCTGGGCGCGAAAGCTCGCCGTGTATGGCGAGCGGATGGCGATCGCGTCGGTCCGCACCGGTTCGGAAGACAGGCTCTTCCAGGGACTGGTCGCCGCCGGACTGTCGATCGGCAATGAGGACTATCGCGAAGTCGTTCGGGTCCTGGCCCCCATCTATCGGAGCGCTCAGCACCTGGAGGTCGACCCACAGGATCTGTTCACGCGGGCTGCGGAGACGGTCGGCGGTGACCTGCCGACATTCTTCGGCGATTTCCCCCAGCGGCCGGACATCGACGAAATCCTCACCGTCATGGGTTACAAGGAGCAGGGCTCCGGCGAGGACTTCATCTATCTGCCGAGCTGGTACACGCCGAGGGAGGGCAACTCCACCTCGTAGTACCTTTGCCCTGTGAGCACCCAGCGACTTCCCGGCGGGGTTGTGCACCGCCTACCGGCCGATCTCCGCGAGGGATTGACGGGTAGCGCCACGGCCCTCGACGCCTGGAAGGACATCACGCCCCTGGCGCGCAACGAGTTCATCTGCTGGGTCGAGGACGCCAAGCAGCAGAAGACCCGGGAGCGCCGCATTCGCCGGACCCGGGAGGAGCTGGAAGAAGGGCAGCGCCGGCCCTGCTGCTGGCCGGGGTGCAGCCACCGCGAGCGCAACGGAAGGTAGCGGCCGTCAGGAGAGCCGGGTCCGGCGCAGCAACTCGGCGGCGCCGGCGGCCGCGGTGGGAAGGAGGGTGGCGGCGAGCAGCGGCTTCCAGAGGCTCTGCTCGAAGGCCGAGCCGCCAAAGTAGCCGAGCGGCGTCATGTAGGTGGCCCAGAGGGCGGCGGCGGCGGCGTCGGCCTTTATGAAGCGGCCCCAGGGCATCTCCAGGGCGCCGGCAGTGAAGGTGGTCGCGGTGCGGCCGCCGGGGATGAAGCGGGCGACGACGATGATCTGGCCGCCGCGGCGGCGAAGCTGGCGCCGCGCCCATTCGACCCGGCCACGGGCCTTCTCCGACTTGAAGAGCCGGCGCTCGGCCCGCCGTCCCAGCGAGGCGCCGAGCCAGTAGGAGGCGCTGTCGCCGAGGCAGCCCCCCGCGGTCTCGGCGGCGGCGACGAGGAACGGGTTCAGCTCTCCGTCCGCGGTGAGGACGCCGGCGGTGATCACCACCGCCTCCGCGGGGGCGATCGGGAGGAGCGAGTCGAAGGCGACGGTGTCCTGCAGTGAATCCTGGGCTTCGCGGTCGAGTACGGGCACATGCCCGATCATCGGAGCCCAGCCGAAGGCAAGCGCCGGCGGCTACCGAAGCCCAAGCGCAGGCCTGCCTATCTCAACTCGATCGAGCAGATCGACACCGTCCTCGAGGCGGCGGAGGAGCTGGATCGAAGACCGCAAAACCTTCTCTCGGTCCGCCAACCGATTGTGGCCACTCTGATCCTCGCGGGGTTGCGGGCGCATGAGCTCTGCTCGCTTCGCTGGGGAGACGTCGACCTCGCCAACGGCCGACTGAGGATCGAGACCTCTAAGACCCAAGCCGGCATTCGCGAGGTCGACCTCGCGATCTTTCTTCGCGACATCCTCGCCGCGCACAAAGCCAAGAGCACGAAGGCCCGTCCGCGGGACCTCGTGTTCCCGACCCGGAATGGCCGAGCCCGCAGCAAGGACAACCTTCGCGGCAGGATCCTGCTGCCGGCGCTTCAGCGAGCAGACGAGCTCCTGGAGGAGCGCGGACTAGCGCCTCTCCCGCAGGGCCTCAGCCCGCACAAGCTGAGGCACACGTTCGCCTCGATCCTGATCGCCTGCGGCGAGGACCCGGCCTCCGTGATGGCCCCGCTCGGCCACACGCATCCGTCCTTCACGCTCAGCGTCTACACGCACATGATGCGGCGGGGTCCGGGGGAGAGGGGACGCCTGAAGGCCCTCATGAAGGGTGAGTCGGAAGAGGCGCTGGAACAGGGCGCCGCGACGACCGCGGGTGCGCGATGATCGAGCTTCTCGCGCACTCGGATTTCGGAGTGCGCGAGATCGGCGGAAATCGGCGCATATCGTCCGATATTCGCCTCAGCAGGAGCTTTTGCGGTCCAGCGAGGCATTCGAGGGGAATCCGCTGCAAACCGCTAGATTGAAGGCCGCTTGGTGGGCGTAGCTCAGCTGGTAGAGCTCCTGGTTGTGGTCCAGGCGGTCGCGGGTTCGAATCCCGTCGCTCACCCCTAGTTGAGCCCGCGGTACGCGGGCTTCGCCTAGAAGACCCAGGTCACGCGCTTGTCGTCGCGCTTCGCCACGTATTTGTCAGAGGGCCCTCGGAGATCCCCGGTGACGCTCCAGCGGTGCCACTCGAAGCGGCGCACGCCGCCGGGCGGGACCGGAAGGCCGAGGGCCTTGGCATGGGCGCGGCGCGCTATGTCGCGGGCGACGGAGCAGGCGACCCCCCTCGCGCGGATGTGGGTCAGGTCGACGCCCTCGTAGCGAGTGCCGGCGTAGGGGTCGGCGACGGGCCGGCACCGCCTCCATCGCAACACCAGATTCGTCGCGGGCGGATCGATGGTGGAGGGCGGACCGGCCCTTTCGATCGCTTCTCTCATTTTGTCGAGCGCGCTGCGGCCGAAGCTCACGGCCGCGAGCACGTGGCGCGTCGTGATGCCCGTCACCACCACCACGTCACCGTCGCCTTTCCTCATGAACGTCTTGACGAGCTCGAGGCAGAACATCTGCCCCTCGCTGCCACGCAGGGAGAAGTCGTGCGGCCCGCTCTCGACGTGTCCGTTGGCCGACATGCCCGCCTGCCAGATCAGGCTCCCGATTTCGCCGTTGGACGGACAGAACTCGGCGTGGTCGGGTGCGAGGAGCGCGTTCAGGGTCCATAAGCAGGCGGTCTCGTCGGGATGGCCGCCGCACTCGGTGAAGTCGAAGGCGATGTTGTCGAAGGACGCCTGGGTGTAGGCCTCGTCGTATTCGAAGCCGGTGATCGACCCGCCCTCGAAGGCGATCGTCGGGTGCTGGACGTTGGCGCTCGCCGTTCCGGCGCCGAGCACCAGCATCACGGCGAAGGCCGCCAGCCCCGCCCCTCTTCCCATCTGCCCCCCGAATCCCACCGGAAAAGCTTAAGGCAGGCCTTCCCCGACCCCTAGGTGCCCGCGGCCGAAAAGTTAGGGGTCCTAAAGCGGTCGCTCCCCCGATGCGCGGGGCCGCTTGCGGACGGATGCTGGCCTCGATCCACCAAGCGAATCGAAAGGAGCACCTCATGCAACGAAGCGAACCCCTCTCCACACGGCCCTGGACCGTCCCCTTGATCGCGGCGCTCGCGGCAATCGCCATGCTCGCACTGGCCCCCACCGCGGGAGCGGCGGCGAAAGGCGCCAACAAGGCGGTGGCCTACGAAGGCAAAACGAGCTCGGGGAACCCGATCACGTTCACCCTCAAGAAGAAGAGCCTTGTCGACATGGAATCCGGGATCGCCGTCACCTGCCTCCCGATCCAGGGCGGCGGCTCGCCCCAGACCGGGAGCGAATCCTTCTCCTACGAAGGCGCCGTCCCGCTCAGCGCCGAGCCGGTCGAATTCGAATTCATGAAGTCGGTGGCCTTCTACTACAACGAAGTCACGGTCAAACACCAGCTGAGCTCGCAGATCGTCCGTAAAAACGGCCTGATCACCGGCACGCAGCGGATTCAGTACCAGTTCCTGATCCCCAAGTACCCGATCGGCACCTTCTCCATCTACAGCTGCCTCGGCGAGGGGACCTTCAGGGCGAAGCCGGTCGTCGAGAAATCGCGCCGTTAGGCGCGGTTTCGCCGATCGGGGGGCGAGCCGGCCTCCCGATCCGGTGCGACGCACGACCCCTGGGGCGCTACGCTCGCCACCGAGTAGCCTCGCATGCGCTTGACGAAGCCCATAACGCACATACCGCGCCGGCGCGGCCGTCCGAGGGGGCGTTGTTGAAGCGCGCCGAGGCGCTGCGTCCACTCTCCCGCGAACACCTGGTCGCCCTCCAGGCCGCGAAGAGGTTGAGAGAGGCCACCGACCCGGGGGAGGCGAGAAGCGCCTTCCTCGAGTTCTGGGAGGAGGACGGCCGGCGGCACTTTCGGGTCGAGGAGGAGATCCTGCTGCCGACCTGGTCCTTGTACGCCCGGGTCGACGAGGCCGGGGTGAAGCGCATGCTCGAAGAGCACCTGGCGATAAGACGCGAGGGACTGCGCCTCGCCGATGCGAAGAGCTCGTTGGAGGAGGCGCACGCGCTTGGCGCGCTGCTCCACGATCACGTGCGCTTCGAGGAGCGCCAGCTCTTTCCCGCGGTCGAAGAGGCACTGGATGCCGAGAGCCTCGGGCGCCTGGCGAAGGCGATCGAGGAGGCAGAAACGGACTAGGCCGCCGCCGGCTTCCGACACCCTCTTCCCATTTGTCACACACGGGCGGCCGAGTTGCGTGATGGAATGGGAGCGCTCCCGCAGGAAGCTAGGTCCTTCCCCCCAGAAACGCGACTGGAAAGAGGTTGGGAATGTCATCAGGCAATCCGACAGGATCAGGGCGCGACGAGGGGCCGGGCCTCTCGGACGGGACGGACCAGGGCGACATGAGTCACCGGCTCGACCGGGGGATCATGCGGCTCCTCGGCTACGCCATTCTCATCTGCCTGGTGGGGGCCGTGGCGTATTTCGCGGCCAAGCACGGCGAGGACGCCTCGACGGTGGCTCCGGTCACCGCGGCCGAAGGCTCGGCCTCCTATAAGCCAGAAGAGGACCTGACCGCACTCGCCGACGTGAAGGTGCCGGGCGCTGAGCAATTCAAACGGGCGGACCCGGCTCTGCCGCCGGTCCCTCCGGGATCGGTGAAGAAGTTCAAAATCGACGTGTACGAGCACATCACCAAGGTCTCGGACGACTTCCCCCCGACGAGGGTGTGGTCGTACGCGATCAACGGGGAGTTCAACCGCGGGAACGGCGTCTCGGGCCCCATGGTCGTCAATCAGGGGGACAGGGTCCAGATGACCCTGTTCAACGGAAGCAGCAAGGCGATGCAGGTGCAGGTGCCGCACTCCATCGACTTCCACTCATCCGAGCTCAACCCCGGAACTGCGTTCAAGACGATCGCGCCCGGTGAGCAGACAGTCCTCCGGTTCACCGCCAAGCACCCCGGGGTGTTCATGTACCACTGCGCCACCCAGCCGGTGCTGCAGCACACCGGCTCCGGCATGGTCGGGATGATGATCGTCAAACCCCGCGGTCTCCCGCCGGCTGACCAGGAATTCTGGATCAACCAGCAGGAGTACTACATCGGCGAGCCCGGCGGCGAAGGCGACCTCGCCAAGATGGAGGCCAAGGAGCCGGATGTCATCGCCTTCAACGGCTATGCCGCCCAGTACCAGAAGGCTCCCATCGTGGTGGGGCGAGGAGAGCGGGTGAGGGCATACGTCCTCAACTCCGGCCCCTCGATCTGGTCGGCGTTCCACGTGATCGGAACGGTCTTCGACCGGACCGAAATCGAGGGTGTCGAGGGGTTCGACTCTCAGACCGTCAACCTGGCCCCCTCCCAGGGCGGGATTGTCGAATTCACGCTCGATCGGGAGGGCGCGTATCCATTTGTGACCCATGCGTTCGCGGATACCGTCAAGGGCGCGATCGGCGTTTTCGAAACCGAAAACGCGCCGGCCGCGCCGGAGATGGACCACGGTGCCTATGACCACGGCACCGACAGGGTGCCGGCTGTCGATGCCGACGTCGGCGTGACCATGGGCGAGATGTACGTGGAGACCACCGTCAGTGAGGTCGGCGCGGGCGATGTCAAGTTCGCGATCACCAACGAGGGAGCTGCGCCGCACGCCCTGCTGGCGGGCCTTGCCCCCGTGGAATCGCCGGATGACCCGGCCACCGGGATTGCGGAGATCATCAACCCGGGCGAAACCATTGAAAAGTCGGTCACGCTCGAGGCCGGTGATTACCAGTTGTTCTGCAACATCCCGGGGCATCTGGAAGCCGGGCAGTCGACAGATTTCAAGGTCACCGACTGATCGAGCGAGCCGATGCCGAGAGGGGGGCAGTGCGGGTCGTTGTGCGCGGCGAGGTGCAGGGCGTCGGCTATCGCGACGCGACCCGGCGCAACGCCCGCCGGCTCGGCGTGATGGGCTGGGTGCGGAACGGCGAGGACGGAAGCGTCCAGATCCACGCCGAGGGGCCCGAGCAGGCCGTCCAGAAGCTGGTCTCCTCACTGCGCGAGGGGCCCGCGGGCGTCGGCGTCGCCGGTGTCGACATCGAGACGGTCAGGCCCGAGGGCCACGAGCAGTTCGCGATCCGGGGGGTCAGCGCCGGTGCCTTCGTGGTCGAGGAGCGGGACGCCGGCTTCGACCTGCGCCTGGAGGTCGGCGGGGCGATGCGCTCGTGGGTGCTGCCGAAGGGCCCGTCGATGGACCCCGCGGTCAGGCGCCTGGCGATCGAGGCAGGCGAGCGCGAGGGTGAGGCCGGAGACGCCGGCGCGACCGTCTGGGACCGCGGGCGCTACGAGCAGGGAGGCCGGGTCTCCTGGCCGGAGGCGCTCGACCGCGGCCACGCGGTCTTCGTCCTGCACGGCGAGAGGCTGCGCGGCGGCTTCGCGTTGCAGCGCACCCGACCCGGCGAGAAGCCGCAATGGCTGCTGATCAAGCGCAACGACGAGGAGGCGCGCCCGGGCTCCGAGTGAAGCCCCGCCTCAGGGTCGCGTGAAGGGAGTCCAGTTCTTGGTGCGCCCGTCCCGCGGCCGGGACATGTACCTGCCCGGCGGCATCGGGCCGTTCTTCTCCTCCAGCGAGGCGAAGGCCGCGTCCCGGGTATCGCCCTTGCGAAACCCGCTCGACCTCCACTTGCCTTCGACGTTCTTGTGCCGGAAGTCGAAGACCATGCGGTGACGGTAGACGATGCGGTCATTTGCCGTCCCGTCCCCACGTTGCCAGGCACCCGGCTCAAGGATTCCCGGCATCCGTCGACAAGGCCGTATGGGAACAGGCCAGACGCCGGGCACGATCCGAAATCGCCTGGCGTTGGCACTGAGCCTCGCTGCGGTCGCGGCGCTCGCCGGTCCGGCCGCCTCGATCGGCTCCCCGCCTCCCTCGGTCCTCACCCTGAAGACCGTCAAGGTCGGCGCTCCGGGAAATCCGTCGGTCGGGATCACCCCCTTCGCCGACGCCGTCTATCCCTCCTGCGCCGAAGCGCCGGCCGGGCCGCCCGCCTGCCAGCAGGTCGGTGAAGTCGGCTACCGGTATGGCATCGGCCAGCTCGAGGTAACCGTCGCCCAATGGGTCGCTTTCCTGAACACGGTCGATCCCTCCGGCCGCGATAGGCATCGCCTGTTCAGCGAAAACGAGAGCTCCGCCGCCTGGCCGAGGTTCGGCGCGGTCGACTTCTCCTCCGAAGCCCCCAGGGGCCGCAGGTACACGGTGGCCTCGCCCGAATGGGCGGACAAGCCCTACGGCAATGCCAACTTCCTGCGCACCGCGCGCTTCGTCAACTCGCTCTACAACGGCCGCCTGCTCTCCAGACACGCCAGCGCCCACGGCGGCTTCCGCCACGTCACCTACCGGGTCCGCCTCTCGCGGCGGACCGAGCGCGGGATGTACGACATGACCAAGCCGGCGATGACCCGCTCCGCCAAGTCGGGCTTCGTCGTGCCGAGCCAGGACGAGTGGGTCAAGGCGGCCTACTACGACCCGAACGGCGGCGGCACCTACTCCTACTGGAAGTACCCGACCAACCCGGGCGTCTTCGGCGACGGCGCGCTGACGGCTCCCGCCCAGGCCACGCTCGACCCGTCCACAGGCAACGTCACCAACGCTTCGACGCAGCCGCTCGCCATCTTCCACGCCGAAGAAACGCCGGCCCCGAGCTGGTGCCCAGCCGGCTTCACCACCGAAGTCTGCGCGACCGTCAACCCCTTGAAACTGGACCCCACGGCTTACGCCAAGGCCTTCCAGGGCAGCGTCGGCACCGTCGGCCAGGCGAAGACCACCTCGCCGTGGGGGACGCTCGACCAGGGCGGCAACGTCGTCGAGTGGACCGACACGATCACACCGCCCCCGTCGGGCCGCGAAGGCGGGCGGGTTTGGCGGCGGCTGCACGGCGGCATCGCCAACGCTCCCGTCTACCAGCTCTGGCTCTCGGCGGTCGGCCTCCAGCCCCAGGACAATGCCTTCTTCGTCGCGACCTATCCCTGGCTTGGGATCCGCATCGGCGTCCTCGGCGACATGAAGGTGAGCAGGCGCTGACCTCCCGGTGTCCGCGGACGCGTCTACGCTCGCCCCGCATGCGCCTCCTCCGAGCCATTCGTCTTTCGCGCTCGCTCCTCGCTCTTCTTGCGGCCCTCGCCGTCCTGGGGCTGCCGGCCGCCGCCCTCGGGGCGACACCGTCCAAGGGGCCGGCCAAGAGGGCTCCCAGCCGCGGAACGCTCATCCAGCTCCCCGGCAAGCTGGGCTGCATCGCCGACCGGGCCAGGCCGAGCAAGACGTGCGGGTCGGCGCGGGCGCTCGACGAGCCGGGGCCGTTCATGGGCTCGCGCGCAATCGTGCTCAGCCCGGATGGCCGCAACGTCTACGTCGCCTCCTCGGAGAGCGACGCGATCGCGGTCTTCAGGCGCAACCCGAAACGGGGAACGCTGAAGCAGTCGAAGAAGCTGGCCGGTTGCGTCGCCGCCCAGGGCGCCGGCGGCTGCGCGCCGGCGATCGGCCTCGACGCCCCCAACTCGCTCGCCGTCAGCCCCGACGGGCTCAACGTCTACGCGACCTCGCGCGACAGCAGCACGGTCACGGCCTTCGCCCGGATTCCCAAATCCGGCGCCCTCGTGCAGGTGGTCGGCGGTTGCGTCTCGGGACCGCCGATCCCCGGCTGTACGGTCGGGCGGGCGCTGCTCGCACCCGATGTCCTCGTCGCCAGTCCGGACGGCAGGAACGTCTACGCCGGCTCCTTCTTCGGCAACGAGGTCGCCGTCTTCAGCCGCGATCCGGCCACCGGCGCGCTGAGCCAGGCCGCCGGCACGACGGGCTGCCTCGCCGAAACGACGGCGGAAGGGTGCGCCCTCGGCATCGCACTCAAATCCGTCGAGGGCATGGCGATCAGCGGCGACGGCGCCAGCGTCTACCTGGCGAGTGCCCTCTCCAATGCATTGGTCGCGCTCGCCCGCGACCCGTCCAGCGGCGGCCTGACCCAGGCGACCGACGGCAGCGGCTGCATCGTCGAGGCCGCCCTCACCGGCTGCACGACGGGCGTGCAGCTGGCCGGCGCTAACGCGGTGACGGTCAGCCCCAACGACGAAAGCGTCTACGTCACCTCGCTGTTCAGCAACAGCGTCACGTCCTTCACGCGCACCACCGGTTCCACCGCGCTCACCCAGAAGCCGGGTACCGCCGGATGCCTGATCTTCCTGCGCGCGGCGGGCTGCTCCTTCGGCAGGGCGCTCCGGTCGCCAGAGGGGATCGCCGTCTCCCCGGACGGGGCCAACGTCTACGCCGCCGCCTACACCTCGGATTCGATCGCCGTCCTCGACCGCGGGAAAGGCGGCGCCGTGGCCCAGAAGCCGGGCCGGGCGGGCTGCGTCGCGCCGCAGGCTCCGGGCTGCACCCGGGCCCGCGCGCTGCAGGGCGTCAGCTCGCTGGCGGTCAGCCCCGACGGGCGCCATCTCTACGCGACGGCGGCCGAAAGCGATGCGATCGGCATCTTCAGGCGAAAGGCAGGTGGGAAATGAGCGACAGGGACGACGCCGCCGGATGGGGCGGGCTGACCCGCAAGGAGCTGCTCGGCTCCGGTGCGGCGGCCGCCTCGGCGGTGCTGCTGGCGCAGGCCGGCGGGGTGGAGCGGGCGCTCGCCGCAGCGAAGAAGAAGTCCCCCGGCGTCGCCGGGATGAACGTGATCCTCTTCCTCACCGACCAGGAGCGGGCGCTCCAGCACTTCCCGCCGAACTGGCTGCGGCAGAACCTGCCGGGGATGCGGCGGCTGCGGCGCCATGGGGTCAGCTTCGAACGCGCCTTCACCAACGCCTGCATGTGCTCGCCGGCGCGCTCGACCCTGATGAGCGGCTACTTCCCCGCCCAGCACGGCGTCAAGTACACGCTCGAGGAAAACATGCCTGCCTCGGAATACCCGCAGGTCGAACTGCCGACCGACCTGGCCAACCCGGCGACCGTGATGCGGGCCGCGGGCTACCACGTCGTCTACAAGGGCAAGTGGCACTGCTCCAAACCGGCCGGCGCAGAAGCGAAGCCCTCGGACCTGGAGAAGTACGGCTTCCTGCGCTGGAACCCGCCGGACGCGGGCGCCAACCAGAGCGTCCCGGAGGCCGGCGGCGGCTTCGTCGACAACGACGGGCGCTTCATGGAATCCGTCGGCGACCCGGCGGCCGGGACGGAGGGGGCGATCCAGTACCTGAGCTCGGCCGCAGCCAAAGAGCAGCCCTTCTTCATGGTGATCTCGGTCGTCAACCCGCACGACGTCCTCTTCTATCCGAACGCCGCCTTCGAAGAAGCCGGCTACGACGACTCCTGGCTGCAGGGGGACATCGAGGTCCCCCCGACCAACGAAGAAGACCTCTCGACCAAGCCCTCGGTCCAGGAACAGTTCCTGCGCATCTTCAACCTGACCGGCAAACCGAAAACCGAGCAGCAGAAGCGCAACTACCTCAACTTCTACGGCAACCTGATGCGCTCCTCCGACAACTACCTGGTCAACGTCCTCGACAAACTTGAAGAGACCGGCCTGCTCGACGACACGCTGATCATCCGCACCGCCGACCACGGGGAGATGGGGCTGGCCCACGGCGGCATGCGGCAGAAGAACTTCAACTTCTACGAGGAGGCGACGCGGGTGCCGCTCGTCTACTCGAACCCGAGGCTCTTCCCGAAGCCGGCCGAGACCGACGCGCTCGTCTCCCATGTCGACTTCCTGCCGACCCTGGCGAGTCTGGCGGGGGCGCCGAAGCCGGCCCGGTCGAAATGGGAGGGGGTCGACTATTCATCGCTGATCCTGCGGCCGAAGAGCAGGCCCGTCCAGGACTACGTCGTCTTCACCTACGACGACTTCCAGTCGGGACAGGCGCACGGCCCCTATCCCAAACCGCCGAACCACATCGTCAGCATCCGCGAAGGGCGCTGGAAGCTGGCCAAGTACTACGACGTCGACGGCAAGAAGCGGCCGCAGTGGGAGATGTACGACCTGAAGACGGACCCGGCGGAGAAGACGAACATCGCCGACGAGGGCTACGAACGCTCCGAGGCGCAGGAGAAGCAGCTCCGGCGGCTCAAACGAAAGCTCGCCCGGGTCGAAAAAACCCGCCTGAAGCCGCTCTCGTCCTAGGCGTCGTCGCGGCACCTGCTTATACTGGCCGCGACCAAAAATGAGCCTAATCCCCTCGGCCACGGCCGAAGGGAGCGGGGGAACCACTGGGGGCATCTGCTCCCCGGGGCGAATCGGATCGACGTATCCGTAGCGCAGCTCTTTCAGCGCGAGCCCGACAGCTAACCCCGCCGGCTCGAGAAAGAGAGGATTCGCCTTGGTCGGACACATAGGAAGCGCTTCCCGCAGGGGCGGGCTATTCGCAATCGTGGTGGCGACGGCAATGCTGTCGCTGACCGTCGGCATCGCCGCGGCGCCCGCGCAGAGCGGCGGCGGGCTGGGCGGCCCGGTGAGCTCCAAGACGCCCCCCGCCGGGTCCAATGCGACCCAGGTCTACCCGATCCGCGGTGGGCATAGCTACTGGCGGGGCTTCGAAGGGGAGTCGGGCCACGAAGGGGTCGACGTCGGCGCACGCTGCGGCACGCCGCTGGTCTCCTCGCTGGCGGGCCGCGTGCGCTGGGTCAAGTACCACGGCGCCGCCGGCAACTACCTGACGATCGACGCCAGGGACTCGAACCTGGAGATCGTCTACATGCACATGAGGGGCCCCGCGATCGTCAAGCCCGGCCAGAGCGTCTACCCGGGCCAGCCCGTGGGGCTCGTCGGGGACACCGGCAACGCCTCCGGCTGTCACCTCCACTTCGAGGTCTGGGAAGGCACCTACTACGGCGGCGGCGCGCCGGTCGACCCGATGCCGTTCCTGGAGAGCTGGGACCGCGCCCGCGGGAAGCGTGCCTCCAAGCCTCGATGAGCTGACGATCGCCGACGCCCCGGAGGCGTGGGCGGCGTGCGGGTTCGAGGTGGACGGCGAACTCTGCGTCGTCGGCGAGGTCCGGATCCGGCTCACCGGCACCGACGCGGGGCGGGGGGTGACCGGCTGGTCCCTCCGCAATCTGAAATCTCATCAAGTTGACCATGCATCGCATGGCGAACCTGATGCGATTCTGGACGGGCTGGCGACGACCGCATCGGACCGGCCGCCGCCCGAGCAGGCGCCCTCTCATCCGAATGGGATCACCGCCCTCGACCACGTGGTCGCGATCACGCCCGACCTCGATCGCACCGTCGCGGCGCTCCAGGGCGCCGGGCTCGACCTGCGCCGGATCCGCGAGGAGCCGACGCCGGCCGGGGCGCCGCGCCAGGCGTTCTTCCTGCTCGGCCCGGCGCTGCTCGAGGTCGTGCAGGAGCCCGAGGAGGCGATCGAGAGGGGCGGCGGCTCCGATCGGCCGGCCTTCTTCTGGGGCCTCGCCCTCGTAGCCCCCGACCTCGACGCCACGGTGGCGGGCCTCGGCGACCGGGTGAGCGAGCCCCGGGACGCCGTTCAGCCCGGTCGCCGCATCGCCACCCTGCGCCGCTCCGCCGGCCTCGCCGCGCCGGTCGCGCTGATCACTCCCCGGCCGCGGGGCGGATAGCGTCGGTGTGCTCGATCCGGTCGGCGTCGGACACGGCCCAGCCGACCCGCTCGACCAGCTGGCCGGAGAAGTGCTCGGACTCGAGGTCGCTCGGCGCGACCCGCTCGCGGTAGACGACCGTGCTGTCGGTTTCCTCGGGGTTGTCGGTGAGGATCAGTAACTGGGGCATCGACGTCTCCTTCGCCTGGGGTGGGGTCCTCTCTAATGTTCCCCTCCGAACCTTGGCCAATCGTCAAAATTCGGTAAAAGATTCTGCCGTGAGTGCGGATCGCTACGACGTCGCCGTCGTCGGCGCCAGCGTCGCCGGCTGCACCGCCGCCCGCCTCTTCGCCCAGCGCGGCGCCCGCGTCGCCCTGATCGAGAGGCGCCCCGACCCGAGCGCCTACAAGACGGTCTGCACCCACTACATACAGTCGAGCGCGACGCCGACGATCGAGCGGCTCGGCCTCGCCCCGCTTCTCGACCGGCGCGGCGCGGTCCACAACAGCGTCGACATCTGGACCCGCCACAGCGGCTGGCTCAGCGCGCCCCCGGGCGCGCCCCACGGGTACAGCATCACCCGCGAGCGGCTCGACCCGATCCTGCGCGACCTCGCCGCGGGGACGCCGGGGGTGGAGCTCCTCTCCGGCTGGACGGCTACGGCCCTGCGCGGCGCGGACACCCCGGCCGGAGTCGCGATCGAGAGCCCCGACGGCGGGTCGCGGGCGATCGACGCCCGCCTGGTGGTCGGCGCCGACGGGCGCGACTCGACGATCGCGCGGCTGGCCCGCGTCCCGGCGCGGGTCAAACCCAACCGCCGCTTCTTCTACTGGGCCTACTGGCGCGACCTGAAGCCCGCGGGGCCGCGCTCGCGCACCTGGTTCGTCGAACCCGACGTCGCCTACACCTTCCCCAACGAGGACGGCCTCACGGTCGCCCTGGTCGGGCCGCACGAGGATCGTCTCGCCGACTTCCGCGCCGACCGCCAGGGGGCCTACCTGCGGATGCTGCGCTCGCTCCCGGACGGGCCGGACCTCGATTCGGCGACCCAGGAGTCGAAGCTGCTCGGCAAGCTGGAGCTGCCCAACTCGATCCGCCCGGCGGCCCGCCCCGGCCTCGCCTTCGTCGGCGACGCCGCCCTGGCCGGCGACCCCTTTTGGGGTATCGGCTGCGGCTGGGCCTTCCAGAGCGCAGAGTGGCTGGTCGAGGAGACCGGCTCTGCGCTGGTCGGCGGGGGTGACCTCGACGCCGGCCTCGAGCGCTACCGGCGGGCGCACTTCAGGCGGCTGGCGCCGCACCACCTGCCGATCGTCGATTTCTCCAGCGGCAGGCCGGCGAACTTCATCGAACGCGCGATGTGGCGGGCGGCGAGCCGCGATCCCGAGGTGCTGCGGGCGGTCGAGAGGGTGGCGAGCAGGCGATCGTCACCGGCCTCGATCCTGCACCCGCGCAACCTGGCGCGCGCGGTGCGGGCCAACCTCGCCTGAGCCCCGCGCCGGCTAGGCCTGGTCCTGGAACAGCTCGCCGGCGCGGATCCGCGCCGCCATGTCCTTGGATTCGGCGCGGTAGGCGCTGCCGTCCTCGAACTCGATCGTCGGGTATTTGCGCTGGCCGGAGAGCTGCTCGAGCTCATCGCGCTTGCCGGGGCGCAGGGGCCCGTGGACGACCTCGTACTCGATCCCCTGCTCGTCGAGCGCCTTCTCGACCTTCCAGCAGGGATGGGCATCCATCTTGAAGAACTGCAGGCTGCACCGGTGGAGCTTGACGGCCATCGGAGAAACATAACCTCATTCGGGATCGGGGCGCAACCTCGGCGCTAGCCGTGCCGCAGCAGACGCGTCACGGCGCCCATCAGCTCGGTCGTGCGCTCCTCCTGGCGGCCCGGGTCGCCGCCGATCACGCAGTGCTGCGCGTGCTCCTCGAGCAGGCCGAGGGCGACCTTGTCGAGGGCCGCCTCGATCGCCGTTATCTGGGTGACGACGTCGATGCAGTAGCGCTCCTCCTCGACCATCCGTCCGACGCCGCGGACCTGGCCCTCGATGCGGCGCAGCCGCTTCAGCACGGCCTCCTTCTCGCCGGAGTAGGCGGGGGGTGGGGTTGGTGGGCTCATCGCCGCTCCATCGCCTGCCCGGCGTCGTGGCCGTGGGGCTCGTCGTCGCCGCCGACCACCTCCGCGATCAGGACGGCGCTGCCGAAGGCGAAGGCGACGGCGGCCGCGATCGCGACGGCGCGGACCGGGGGGCCGCCGTGGATGCCGGTCTCGTGGACGACCGCGTGCCCCCTGCCCCTGGCGATCAGGTAACGGTTGACGGGCACGGCGACGGCGCCGGCGATGACGAGGGCGAAGGAGAGGCTGCCCCAGAAGAGGAGGCTGTCGAGGCCGGCCTCCATCGCCCCCGGGACCGCGACCATGATCAGGTTGTCGACGATCTCCATCGTCGCGATGCTGAGCGTGTCGGAGGCCAGCGCGATCGGGATCACGGCGCCGATCGCGAACCCGGCGCGCAGCAGCGGCAGGCTGGTCAGGGCGTAGCCGAAGAGGAATGCGAGGGCGACGGCCAGGGCGATCGTCCCCAGGTCGGAGAAGCCGAGCGCGGTCCCGATCGCCATTCCGGCGACCTCGCCGATCGCGCACCCGGTCAGGCAGTGGAGGGTGGCCGCGATCGCGACGCCGGTCAGCGCCGAGCCCTCGGTCGGCATCTCGTGGTGATGGTGATCGTGGTCGTGGGGCTGCGCAGTGGAGTCCATCGGGATAGGCTACTATACCCCCCGTGGGTATCAAGGAGCCCGAGCCGAACACCGCCGAGCCCGCCTACATACCGGCCGCCCGCTGGCGCGTCTTCACCCGCGTCTACGACCCCGTCCTCGCGCTGACCCTGCGCGAGAAGCGCTTCCGGGGACTGATGCGGGAGCGGGTCGGCGCCGACCTCCCCGACGGCGGGCTGGCCGTCGACGTCGGCTGCGGCACCGGGACCTTCGCGATCTCCCTCGCCGCCGAGCGCCCCGACGCCCGCGTCGCCGGGGTGGACGGCGACGCGGAGATCCTCGAGCTCGCCAGGGGCAAGTCCGGCTCGGATGCCGTCGAGTGGCACGAGGGCCTCGCCCAGGAGCTGCCCCTGCCCGACGGCACGGCGGACGTCGTGACCACGTCCCTCGTCTTCCACCACCTGCTTCCCGACGGCAAGCGCGAGGCGCTCGCCGAGATCAGGCGCATCCTTCGTGACGGCGGCCGGCTCCACGTCGCCGACTGGGGCAGGCCGCATGACCCGCTGCTCAGCGGGCTCTTCTTCGTCGCCCAGGCGATCGACGGCTTCGACCGCACGCGGGATCACCGCGCCGGCCGCCTGCCCGAGTTCTTCGCCGAGGCCGGCTTCGACTCGATCGAGCGCTACGGGCGCCTGCGGACGGCGTTCGGCAGCCTCGACCTCTGGACCGCGAGGAGCTCATGAACATGGCGATCGTCGCGCTCGCCCTCTACGGGCTCTACCTGGCGGTCACCTTCGGCCTGCGGACACTGATCCAGGTCCGCCGCACCGGCTCGACCGGGTTCCACGGGCTCGGCGGCCGCCCGGGCTCGGCCGAGTGGGTCGCGGGGGTCGGCTTCACGCTCGCGCTCCTCGTCGGCGCCGCGGCCCCGGTGCTCGCCCTGCTGGACGTGGTCGAGCCGATCGGCGCCCTCGACACCAGCGGCCTTCACGTCGTCGGGCTGGCGCTCGCCCTGCTCGGGATCGCGACGACCTTCTACGCCCAGGTCGCGATGGGGCGGAGCTGGCGGATCGGGGTCGACCCGCGGGAGCGGACCGAGCTCGTCACCTCGGGCCCCTTCGCCCTCGTCCGCAACCCGATCTTCGCGGCGATGCTGCCGACGGGGCTCGGCCTGACGCTGCTTGTGCCGAGCTGGGTGGCGATCGCCGGGCTTGCCGGGCTCGCCCTCGCGCTCGAGCTTCAGGTCAGGGTCATCGAGGAGCCCCATCTGCTGCGCGCCCACGGCGACGCCTACGCCGAGTACGCCTCGCGCGTCGGGCGCTTCCTGCCCGGGGTCGGGCGCATCCGGCAGACCTGAGCTGACCGTCGGGCTCTCAGCCCGTCCTAGTCCTCGGTCTCCGTCGACTCGATCTCATCCGCCTCGCCGTGGGTGGAGGGGTCCATCTCGGCCTCCGGCGCCGAGCGGTCGCTGAGCGGTTCGACGGCCGGGTCGCCGTGGCTGGCCTGCTCCACGAGCAGCTCCTCGGCTTCCTCGAAGCCCTCGGACACGCCGCCGCCGGCCTCAGCCGTGGCGCGCTCCGCCTCGTCCTTGCCCTCCATCCCGCTGCGGCCGCCGATCCGCGCGGCTTCGGCGGCGGCGAGCTCCTCCTCTGTGCGGACCACCTTGTCGTCGTCCATGCCGGCTCCCTTCGTCCTTCACCTGTCGGTGGGCGACAGCTACCCGGTGCGCGGCATCGGAACACCCCGGTTAGCTCCGCCGCCCCGGGGGTAGGTCGTGGGCGTGGGAGAAACGCCGACCAAGATCACGCCCTACCGCAACGGGCCCTATCTGGTGCGTGGCCCGTTCGTGATGGTCGACCAGGACGGCAACGAGATCGAGATCAGGCGGCGGGTCGTGGCCCTCTGTCGCTGCGGCCGCTCGCAGATCCGACCCTTCTGCGACGGGACCCACAAGGCGATCGGCTTCCAGGCCGAGAGCGCCTCAGAGCGGCCGGCGTAGCGAGGTCTCGCCCGCCTCCCAGGCCTCGAGCACCGGCCGGGCGGAGCGGTCGTCGAGGTGAAGGAGGACGCGGGCGCCGAAGATGATGTCGCCGGCCAGCTCGGGCTCCTGCCTGGCGAGTCCTCCGGCGAGGTCGTGGGCGGCGATGTTCTCGTGCACGGCGTCGGCCTCGACGTGCTCGTCGAAGAAGTCGGTCGCCTCGGCCCCGAGCCCGAGGCGCCTGAGGGCGTTGGCGTAGCGGCGGCTCGGCTGCGCCGAGGTCATCTCGAACATCGCCAGGTGGCCGACGATCGCGCCACGGCGGCTGGCGCGAAGGCCGAGGGCGGACATCGCGTTGACCGTCGCCAGGCTCGTCCCGGGAATGCGGTCGAGATAGGCGTTCTCACCGTCCTCGAGGCCGAGCGCCCGCATCGCCTTGGCGAAGAGCGCCGAGTGGATCCGCTCGGGCCTGCCGCCGCCGTACTCGTCGTTCTGGATCTCGAGCAGGGCCGTCTTCGCCCCGCCCGTGAGGCGGGGGATCGCCCAGCTGTGAGGGTCGGCCTCCTTGAGCTGGTAGGGCGAGCGGTGGACGAGCAGCTCGCGCAGCTGATCGATCTCGGCCTCGGTCTCGACGTAACGGGACAGCGAGACCCCCTTGTCCTCGGCCTCGAGCGCGAAGAGTCGCTCGGCGACGGTCTCGGGATCGACCGGGCCGGCGGGGACGATCTCCGCCTCCAGCGCCTCGAGGAAGGCTTGCTCGAGCAGGATGCGCACCCCGAGCAGGGTCGGGCTCCACTCGTAGGCGGGGTCGACGCCGGGGAACGAGCGGTAGTGGAGCTCGAAGCAGAGGTAGAGCGCCAGCTGGAGGTCGTCGTCGGAGATCGGGTCCTCGACCCTCGCCATCAGGCTGGCGACGTTCTCGGCCGGCCCCGGGGAGACGAGGGCCGATGCCCCGGCGGGGGACGAGAGCAGGTCCGACACCTGCTGGGACAGCGGGCCCGCCGACGGCAGGCTCACCTGCTCCGGGCCGGCGCTTTCCTTCGAGCACGTTTCGCTTTCGGTTTGGCTTTGGCTTGGGCCTTCGCTTTCGGTTTGCTCCTCCTGCGCGAGGGAGCGCTCCCGTTGCGCTGGGATCGCGGCACTTCCTCGGCGACGACGGCACCCGTCAGCGACTTGATCTGGCCCTCGAGGAACTTCGCCATCCGCTCCTCCTCGCGGCGAATCGCCCGCGCGACCTTCGCCGTCTCGCGATCGCCGACCTTTTCGGCGAGCGTCTCGATCGCCAGGTAGGTGGCGATCTCCTCGTGCTCGTTGAAGTACTCGGTCTTGGCGTTCTTCAGCATCTTCTCCTGCTCGCCGCTGCCGCGGACGACGTGCAGCGGGCCCTTTGCCGCGGCCATCGCCTTGCCGACGGCCGTCTGGACCTTCTGGGCGCCGCCGCCGAGCTGCTTGATGCGGCGCTCCAGTTGCTTCGCGTGGCTCTTGGTCTCGCGCAGGTGCTGCTGGAGCCGTTTCTTGTAGGGAGCCTTGGTCGTCATCGCGATGTGCGCCTGCAGCGCCGTCTCCAGCTCGCGCTCCTTCCCGTAGGCCTCGCCCAGGTACTGCACCAGCTTCGCGTCGCGCTCGTTCAGGTCCGCCATCACGCTCACTCCTTCCGGTTGGTTGGCATTGGTGTACCCGGGTTCGGACTACTTGCACATCGGTCTCCTGGGAAACGGCTGGGCGATTTGCTTCAATCGGATCACCAGAGAAAGGAGGTGGTCCTAACTTGATTCACATGCTGCAGGGGACACTGGAGGTGCAGGGCCGCTAGGCGCCGCACTGTTTCGGCCGCCCGCGGAATCCAACCCGGGCACCGGCGAGCGAAGGAAGGCCGGGCGTTGTCCCACCCGGCCGCTGTTTCCGAGTTCGTTCCGAGCACCTGAATGAGAACGGCGCCCGCCCATCCGGCGGGCGCCGTTTCGTTGGTGGTCGCTCCCCGTGCGATCATCGAGCGATGAGACGCCGCTGGATGCTCGCCGTGATCGTCGCCGCGCTCGCGCTGGCGCTGCCCACCGCCGCCTCGGCGAGCGTCGGCAGCGGCACCGGCAAGTACGGATACAGCGCCGTCCCGGAAGGGTTTTGCCAATACGGCTGGATCCAGCAGGGCGGCCTCCTGCAGCTGACCGCCGGGCCTCCCGTGATCCAGGGCGCGAACCTGAGGCGGAGGAAGCGGAACGAGTGGACGATGGTCCGCTACCTCGTCACCCTCGTGGACCTCGCCGGCACCCAGCTCAACGCCACCGGTTGGAGCAACTGGCAATGGGTGCGGGAGCGCTCAACCGTGACCTGGCCTGGAAGCAACTGGTTCCAGGCGGACTGGCGCGGCTTCTACCGCCTCGGCTACTTCGTCGAGTGGGCGACGGCGAAGCGGCGGGTCGGGACCTACTACCACCTGGTGGACACCTACAAGTACGAGGACCAGTACGGCGCCGGGCCATACGGGCCGCTGTCGAGCTGCGGGGCGATCACCGCCGAATGCTCGGCCGTGCGGCCGTGTGCGCGCGAGCTCAGCGGGGGTTGGTCCGGCCCCGCGGCCGGCGGAGGCCGAGCCGTCAATTTGCCCCCGTGGAGACGGTCAACTGACGGCTCGACCTGAGCCATTCCCACATGAGACGAGCGAGGCGCGGGTCGTCGAGGTGGGCTTCGACTCGGGCGGGGAGCGTTGCGCCGGCTGGCTCCACCTGCCACGGGGCGAGGGCCCCCATCCCTGCGTGGTGATGCTGCACTCGACCGCCGGCCTGCGCCAGATGAGCTGTTACGCCGGCCGGGGAAAGGTCTTCGCCGGAGCAGGCATGGCGACGTTGAACTTCGAGTGCCGCGGCTTCGGCGATAGCGGCGGCGAGCCGCGCCTGCTCTTCGATGTCAGGCGCCAGGCCGAGGACCTCGAGGCGGCGATCGCCTTCGCCCGCGGCCGCTCCGAGCTCGATGCGGCCCGCGTAGCGCTCTGGGCCGGGTCGGCGAGCTGTGCGCTGGTGCTCGACTCGGCGGCGCGGGACAACGGCGTCTCCGCCGTGGTCTGTCTGACCCCGTTCGTGCCAGGCCGCGAGACCCAACGCTCGGCCGGCACGCCGATCGCCCGCCTCGCCCGCACCGCGCTCGCGGACCGGGTGAGGATGGCGCTGGGCCGCGAACCGCGCGGGGTGGCGATCGGGGGCGAGCCGGGGGAGACGGCGATCCTCGTTCGCGAGCACGCCGCCGCCCGCGAGCGCGCGATGGTTCCCGAGGGGGTTCCCTGGGAGAACCGCGTCGTCCTGCGGCCCCGCATTCGCACGCCCCATCCGCTCAGGGTCGCGCCGCGGGTCTCGGCCCCGGTCCTCGTCGTCGCCGGAGAGGAGGACGTGCTCTGTCCCGCGGGCCCGGCCGCCGAGCTCGCCCAGCGCGCCCCGGCCGGCCGCATCGAGCTGCTCCCTCACGGCCATTTCGATCTCTACGACGGCGTCGCGGCCTCGCTCGAGGCGGAGTTCCTGGGCCGCGCCCTCGCCGCCTAGCCGTCGCCGAGAAGCTCGTCGAAGCGCAGCGCCGCGCGGGTGGGGAAGGCGAAGTCCCCGTTGCGGTGGAGGAGACCCGTGCGGACGAGGTCGCGGATCGCCCGCGCGATCGCATCGCGCTCCGCGAACTCCTCGGGATCTGCGGCGAGGTCCACGATCAGCTCCTCGACCGTGACCTGGGTGGGATGGAGTAGCAGGAGCTCGCGCAGGACCGCCGCCTCGACCCCGGCGTCGTCCGCGGCGGTCACCCGGCTGTCGTCGATCTCGCTCACGGCCTGACCCGGTTCAGGCCCCCCATCAGCGGATCTCTTCCCCCTGTGGGCCGCCGTCCGGTTCGGCCGGCTCGTCGAGCGCGAGGACGGCCCGGGCCCAGTCGGCCTCGATCGACATCCCGTAGAAGTGCTGCGTCGAGCCACGCACCGGCCTCGTGTCCACGAGCGTGATCACCCCCGCGTCGGCCAGGACCCTGAAGTGGTAGCTGACGTTGCTGAGCGAGTCCTCGACGCACTCGGACAGCTCGCGCGGGCTGATCGGCGGCCCGCCGTCCATCTCCCGCAGGATCCGCCGCCGCATCGGGTGCCCGAGCGCGACGAAGAGGTTCTGGGTGGAGCTGGCAGTTGCCGCCATGCGAGGCGGCAATATAGTGCAAACGAAACGTTTTGTCTGCGCGCCTGGGTCAGGCGTCCTCGCGGACGCCGCCCATCTCGGTGAAGACCGCGGTCAGCCCGTCGCCGTCGCGCTGCTCGTCGGCGATCACGTGGGAGACGGCGTTGATCAGCGCCAGGTGGGTGAAGGCCTGGGGGAAGTTGCCGAGGTGGCGGCCGGTCGGGGGGTCGAGCTCCTCGGCGTAGAGGTCGAGCCAGCCGGATGACTCGAGCAGCCGCTCGCAGAGCACCCGCGCCCGGCGCTGCTCGCCGATCTCCGAGAGCGCCGAGACCATCCAGAAGGAGCAGATCAGGAAGGTCCCCTCCTCGCCGCGCAGGCCGTCGTCGGTCTCCTCGACGCGGTAGCGGAGGACGAGGCCGTGTTCGGTGAGCCCCTCGCGGATCGCCTCGACGGTGGCGCGCACGCGCGGGTCATCGGGGGGCAGGAAGCGGACCAGCGGGATCAGCAGGGTCGAGGCGTCGAGCGCGTCGGTCTCGTAGTGCTGGCGGAAGACGCCGTCGCGGACGCCGCGCTCGAGGACCTCGGCATGGACCTCGTCGGCGATCCCCTGCCAGCGCTCGGCGATCTCGTCGAGTCCCGCCCAGCGCGCCAGGCGCGCGCCGCGGTCCACCGCGACCCAGATCATCAGCTTCGAGGAGACGTAGTGCTTGGGCTCGCCGCGCGCCTCCCAGATCCCCTGGTCCGGATCGGGCCAGGCGGCGATCGCGGCTTCCACCTGTTCGGCGATCAGTTTGCGGTCGGCCGGCGTCCCGGTGCCTCGCAGCGCCTTTTCATGCAGGTAGATCGAGTCGAGCAGCGCGCCCCAGACATCGTGCTGGCGCTGGTCGTAGGCGCCGTTGCCGATTCGCACCGGGCGGGCGCCGCCGTAGCCGCCGAGGTGGTCCAGCGTCTTCTCGTCGAGTCGCTTCTCGCCGCCGATCCCGTACATGATCTGCAGACGGGGGTCCTCGCGGCAGATGTCGAGGATGAAGCGCATGAAGTCGCGCGCCTCCTGGTCGAAGCCGAGCGTGTGCAGCGCCCAGAGGCTGAAGGTCGCGTCGCGGATCCAGCTGTAGCGGTAGTCCCAGTTGCGTTCGCCGCCCGGGGTCTCCGGCAGCGAGGTCGTCGGCGCGGCGACGATCGCCCCGGTCGGTGTGTAGGTCAGCCCCTTGAGGACGAGCGCCGAGCGCTGCAGGTGGACCCGCCAGGGGTGGTCGGGGAACTCGCCGCCGCGCAGCCAGCTGCGCCAGAACTCTTCGGTCGAGTCGAGTCGCTCGAGCGCCTCGGGCGCGCTGCGCGGGCCGCCCAGCTCGCCCTCGCCCCAGGTCACCGCGCAGAAGCCGGTTTCGTTCTCGCGCAGGTGCATGGTGCCGCGGGCCGCGGTCTCGGAAACCGAGAGCTCCATGTCGGTGGTCAGCAGCAGCCTCGTCCCGTCGCCGCCCTCGGCGACCGCTTCGCCCAGCTCGCCGCCGCTCCAGCGGGCCGCTTCGGCGCCGTAGCCGAAGCGCGGCCGGCACTCCATGTCGAGGGTCACCTCGCCGTCGATGCAGGTCATCGTCCGCAGCAGCGAGCAGTCGGACTCGTGTTCGGTGCGCGGCCGGCTGCGCCCGTCCCCGTCGGGGATCCACTCGCCGATCGTCAGCGCGTCGTGGACCACGACCCAGCCGGTGTCGGAGACCCAGGTCGTCTCGATCACCAGGGTGCCGGGCTCGTAGCGGCGGCTGATCGGGACGATGACGTCGCGCGGCCCGAGGCTGAAGTGGCCGGCGTCGCGGTCGAGCAGCGCCCCGAAGGCGCTCGGCGCGTCGAAGCGCGGGAGGCAGAGCCACTCGACCGAGCCCGAGTAGGAGACGAGCGCGGCGGTGTGGCAATCGGAGAGGAAGCCGTAGCTGCCGATCGGCGGAAAGCGGTTGTCGGCGGCACCCACGAGTGGCTGCCAAGCTACCACCGTGAGCCCCTCCTTCGCGCACGTCGCGGGCGCCTTCGTCCCGCTCGAGGTGATCCCGATCACCGTCGCCGCCGTCCTCTACTGGCACCGGGCGATGGTCCTCTCATGGGATGGCCGCGGGGTGCCCGCCTGGCGCCAGGCGGGCTTCGGCGGCGGCCTGGCGCTGATCGCGATCGCCCTCTTCAGCCCGATCGGGCACATCTCCGAGGAGCTCGTGATCGCGCACATGGGCGAGCACCTGCTGATCGGCGACATCGCGACCCTGCTCCTCGTCCTCGGCCTGACCAAATCCCTGCTGCAGCCGATCCTCTCGGTCCGCCTCTTCAGCCGCCTCCAGGTCCTCGCCCACCCGGCCGTGGCGCTGCCGCTGTGGGCCATCAACCTCTTCGTCTGGCACATTCCGGCGCTCTACCAGGACGCCTACGGGACGGCGCCCGTGCACGCCCTCGAGCACGCGACCTTCCTCTTCTTCGGCTGCCTGATGTGGATGCCGGTGTTCGGGCCGCTGCCGAAGCCCGCCTGGTTCACGGCGGGCTGGAAGGTCGGCTACGTGATCGCGGTGCGCTTCACCGGGGCGATCCTCGGCAACGTCCTGATGTGGTCGGGGACCGTCCTCTACCCGGTCTACGCCGCGGGGGAGGCCTACTGGAACATCTCGCCGCAGGCCGACCAGAGCACGGCGGGCGCGATCATGATGATCGAGGGAACCTTCGTCGCCCTCGGGGTCCTCGCCTGGGTCTTCTTCGAGGTCGCCCGCGAAGGGATCGAGAAGCAGCGCCTGCTCGACCTCGCCCAGGAGCGCGGGGTTGAGCTCGACGAGCGCCGCGCCCGGCGGGCGGTGGCGGCCGGCCACGGGTCGCTGCTGGAGGAGCGGATTGAACGCGACCACGAATAGGGGGCTGCTGGCGGTCCTGGTCTTCGTCGTCGGCGCCGCCAGCCTCGGCTCGGAGATCGCGGCGGCGCGGCTCCTGGCTCCGTATTTCGGCTCCTCCACGGTGGTCTGGGCGAACACGATCGGGGTCGTCCTCGTCGCCCTCTCGATCGGGTACTGGTTCGGGGGGCGCTACGCCGACCGCCACCCCCGCATGGACCGGCTCTGCCTCGTCGTCCTCGCGGCATCGGTCCTGATCGCCGCCGTCCCCTTCGCCTCGCGGCCGTTCCTGAGCTTCTCGGTGGACGCCTTCGACACGGTGTCGGTGGGCGGCTTCGCCGGCTCCCTGTTCGGCGTCCTGGTGCTGGTCGCGGCCCCGGTCATCCTGCTCGGCGCCGCCGCGCCCTGGGCCGTGCGGCTGGCGGTCGCAGACCCCGATCGCTCCGGCGAGGTGGTCGGGCGGCTCTACGCGATCTCGACCGCCGGCTCGCTCTGCGGGACGATGCTCGCCGCCCTGGTCCTGATCCCGCTGCTCGGCACCCAGCGCACCTTCCTGGTCTTCGCCCTCGCCCTGGCGCTGGTCGCCGCCGCCGGCGTCGGCTGGCGCTTCGCCGCGGTGCCGGCGGCGCTGGCGCTGGCGATCGCGCTGCCGGTGGGGACGATCAAGGCCGCCGACACCGGCCGCGTCCTCTACGAGGCGGAGACGCTCCACCAGTACGCGCGCGTCGTCGAACGCGACGACGGCTCGCGCGCCCTCGAGCTCAACGAGGGCCAGGCGGTCCACTCGCTCTACCGGCCGGGCACCTACCTGACCGGCGACTACTGGGACGGCCATCTCGTGCTCGGCTTCGCCTCGCGGGAGGAGGAGCCGCGGCGGATCGCGATCCTCGGCAACGCGGCGGGCACCGTGGCCCGCGCCTTCGGCCACTATTTCCCGCGGACCGCGGTCGACGCGGTCGAGATCGACGGCGAGCTGACTGAGCTCGGCCGCCGCTTCTTCGACCTTCGCAACCGGCGGATGACGACCTTCGCCGAGGACGCCAGGCCCTGGCTCGAGCGCTCCTCCGGCGGCTACGACGCGATCATGGTCGACGCATACAGGCAGCCGTACATCCCCTTCTACCTGACGACGCGGGAGTTCTTCGAGCTGGCCGCCGAGCGCCTCGCCCCCGGGGGCGTCGTCATCGTCAACGTCGGCCATCCGGAGGACAGCGACGAGCTCGAGCGGGTCCTCGGCAGGACGATGGCCACCGCCTTCCCGCGCGTCCTGCGCTACCCGATCGAGCCGACCAACACCCTGCTACTCGGCGGCGACGGGGCGCTCTCCGACGCTCGCCTGCGCCGTCGCGCCGGCTCGCTCCCCGCCGATCTACGCCCGCTGGCGCTCGAGGCCGCCGCGGGCCTGCGCTCGCGCCTGTCGGGGGGCGAGGTCTACACCGACGACCACGCCCCGGTCGAGTGGCTGGTCGACAGCTCCCTGCTGGAATACGCGAATGAATAGGGCCAGGGCATGGCTGGTGACGGGCCCCGTCGGGCGCAGCCTGGCCTTCGCGATCGACTTCGGCGTCGCCCTGCGCAGGGGCCTCCTGCGGCGTCGCTAGCGCCGATTCTCTAGGGTCAACGGCGATGGAGACGACGGTCAAAGAGCTGCCCGGGTCCAGGGTCGAGGTCCAGGTCGAGGTCCCCGCCGAGGAGGTCGGCAAGGGCGTCAGCCGCGCCGCCCGCACCCTGGCACGGGAGATGCGGACTGCCCGGCTTCCGCAAGGGCAAGGCGCCGCCGTCGCTGGTGATCCAGCGCCTCGGCTTCCCGCCGGTGCTCGAGGAGGCGATCCGCGACTCGCTGCCCGGTTGGTACGAACGGGCGCTGCTCGGCTCCGGCGTGATCCCGGTCGGCGACCCGAGCGTGGAGATCGTCGAGACGCCGGAGGCGGAGGGCGAGCCGCTCTCCTTCAAGTTCGAGATCGGCGTTCGGCCGAAGGCCGAGCTGGGGGACTACAGGGGCCTCGAGGTCGGCAGGGCCGAGCCCGAGGTCCCGGAGGACATCGTCGATCGCGAGATCGACCGGATCCGCGAGGGCTTCGCCAGGCTCGAGCCGGTCGAGCGCGCGGCCGCCGAGGGCGACTCGCTGCTGATCGACTTCGAGGGCATGCTCGACGGCAAGGCATTCGAGGGCGGGGCGGCCAACGACTACCTGCTCGAGCTGGGCAGCGGCCGCCTGATCGAGGGCTTCGAGGAGCAGCTGACCGGCGCCAAGGCCGGCGACGAGCGCAGGGTCGAGGTCACCTTCCCCGACGACTACCAGGCCGAGCAGCTCGCCGGCGAGGACGCGGTCTTCACGGTCAAGGTCAAGGAGGTGCGGGAAAAGGTGCTTCCCGATCTCGACGACGACTTCGCCTCCGAGGCCTCCGAGTTCGACTCCATGCAAGAGCTTCGAAATGACATAACCCTGCGCCTCGGTGAGGCTGTCGGAGAACGCATCGAGCAGGACTTCCGCGTGGCGGCGATCGACGCCGCGGTCGACGGGGCCAGGGTGGAGATGCCCGACCAGCTCGCCGCCGCGCGGGCGGGCGAGCGCTGCGACCGGCTCGAGCGCCAGCTCGCGCAGCGGGGCATGGACCCGGCCGCCTACTTCCAGATGCAGGGCAAAACGCGTGAGGAGGTCCTCGAGGAAGCGAAGCCCGACGCCGAACGCGAGCTCAAGCGCGAGGCGGTGCTGGCGGCGATCGCGGAGAAGGAGGGGATCGAGGTCTCCGACGAGGAGCTGGTCGAGGCCCTCGCCCACACCGCCGAACACGAGCGGATCACAGCGGAGAAGCTGCTCGAGAAGCTGCGCGCCGACGGCCGCGACGCGATGGTCGCCGAGGACATCCGGGTGCGCAAGGCGATCGACCTCGTCGCCGAGTCCGCCAAGCCGATCCCGCTCGGCCAGGCGGAGGCGCGCGAGCAGCTCTGGACCCCCGAGAAGGAGCGCGACGCCGCCGGGGGCCTCTGGACGCCTGAGAGCGGCTAGCCGTTCGTCTGGATCGGGGCTTGCATCTTTGGGCGGCTCGCGCCGCCCGCCGATAGATGCCGGATGAAGCTGCCGACCCAGATCCTGGCCGAACGCCCGCGCCTCGCGCTGGCGCTCGCCGCCGTCCTCTTCCCGGCGATCTTCATCCTGCGCCTGATCGCGCCCGAGGCGGGCGACGGCGTCACCTTCCTCTACGTCCTGCCGGTTGTCCTCGTCGCGGTCGCCTACGGCGGCGGCTGGGGCGTCGCCGCGGCCGGTTTCGCCTATGTCCTCTCGACCGTCTGGGTGCTGATCGAGGACGTCCCGGTCAGCGCCTTCGGCTACGTGGTCAGGGCCGTCGTCTTCGCCTTCGTCGGCTTCCTCGTCGGCCGGTTCGCAACGCAGCTGCGCCGACTCGAGACGGACAGCGCCCGCCACTTCAACCTCTCCCTGGACATGATCTGCATCGCCGGCACCGACGGCTTCTTCAGGTGCGTCAACCCCGCCTTCGAACGAACCCTCGGCTTCACGCAGGAGGAGCTCCTCGGCCGTCCTTTCGCCGACTTCGTCCACCCCGACGACCGCGAGCGCACCGAAGCCGAGGCGGCCGCGATCCCCGACGGCGACGGCACGGTCCATTTCCAGAACCGCTGGTTCGACAAGGAGGGCGAGGTGCACTGGATCGAGTGGAGCTCGGCGATGTTCCCCGAGGAGGACCTGATCTACGCCGTCGCCCGCGACGTGACCGACCGCAAGGAGCTCGAGCTGGAGCTCGAAAAGCTCTCCCAGCGCGATCCCCTGACCGGTGTCTACAACCGCCGCCGCTTCGACGAGGAGCTGAGCGAGCGGCTGCTCGAGGCGAGCCGCGACGAGCGCGGCGGGGCGCTGCTGCTGATCGATCTCGACCGCTTCAAGCGGATCAACGACGAGCTCGGGCACGCGGCCGGCGACCTGGCGCTGCGCGAAGTCGCGCGGGTGCTCGATGAGAACACCCGCGGCAGCGACGCGATCGCCCGCGACGCCGACGGAATCGTCGCCCGGGTCGGCGGCGACGAGTTCGCCGTCCTGCTCAGCGACGTCGGCCCGGTCGAGGCGGCGGCGGTCGGCGAACGCCTTGTCGCGGCGCTCGAGGCAATCGACCTCGAGGTCGAAGGCGGCCCGATCCCGCTCGCGGTCAGCGTCGGCGTCGCCCCGTACGACGGCACGGAGAAGGTCGAGGCCGAGGAGCTGCTGGCGCTCGCCGACAGGGCGATGTACGTGGTCAAGGCCGGCGGCGGCGGCGCCGCCCACGGGGCGGCTCTCGCGGGTGGCGGGCTCGGCGCCGAGCCCGCCTGACGCCTTCTATAGAGTGCGCGCCATGAGCCCTCTGGTACCGATGGTGGTCGAGCAGACCTCGCGCGGCGAGCGCGCCTTCGACATCTACTCGCGCCTGCTCAGCGAGCGGATCATCTTCCTCGGCACCCCGGTGACCGAGGACATCGCCAACCTGCTCGTCGCCCAGCTGATCCACCTCGAGTCCGAGGACCCGGACAAGGACATCAGCCTCTACGTCAACTCGCCCGGCGGCTCCGTCTACGCCGGCCTGGCGATCTACGACACGATGCAGTTCATCAAGCCCGACGTGCAGACGATCTGCGTCGGGATCGCGATGAGCATGGGGGCGCTGCTGCTGGCGGGGGGCGCGAAAGGGAAGCGGATGTCGCTGCCCAACTCGAAGATCCTCATCCACCAGGTGTCGTCCAGCTTCCAGGGTCAGGCGACCGACATCGAGATCCACGCCAAAGAGATCATCGACGTCCGCAAGCGCCTCGACGAGATCCTCGCCAAGCACACCGAGCAGCCCCTCGAGAAAGTCGCCAAAGACACCGAGCGCGACTACTTCATGAGCGCCGAGGAGGCCAAGACCTACGGCGTCGTCGATCGCGTGATCGAACACCACTGAAGCGCCCCGCCCTTCTCGCTCTACTCCTCCTCGCGACCGCGACGCCTGCCCAGGCCGGAAACGGCGGCACCGAGTTCCATGACCACGTCTTTCCGGTCCGCGGCCCGCACGGGGTCCGCGGTGAGATCGGCGAGTTCGGGGCGCCGCGCAGCGGCGGCAGGGTGCACGAGGGCTTCGACGTCGTCGCCGCCTGCGGGACGCCGCTGGTCGCGGCCCGCGGCGGCCGGGTGCGGCGCGCCGGATACGATCCCGTCCTCTACGGCAACTACCTGCTGATCCACGGCCAGGGAGAGCGCCGCAGCTACTTCTACTCGCACCTCGTGCGCCCCGCGGCGGTGAGTCGCGGCGAGCGCCTCTTCAGCGGCCAGCGCGTCGGCGCGGTCGGCGCCACCGGCAACGCCCGCACCGTCGGCTGCCACCTCCACTTCGAGATCTGGGTCGACGGCGACCCGATCGACCCGGGGCCGGCACTGGAGCGCTGGGACCGCCACAGCTGAGGGCTCTCAGCGGATCGCATCAACTTTGCCATGCATCGCATGGCGAACTTGATGCGATCTTCGACTACGCGCTCAGGACGCGACGGATGAAGTCGGACTTGGCCTCGGTGTAGGCGTCGCGATCGTCACGGTGGCGAACGGCGAGCTGCCGCTTCAGCGCCGCGTAGGCGGCCGCGAGCTCGGGATCGGCGCGGAGCGCATCGCGGAAGGCGACCTCGTCCTCGTAGCGGCTGCTGCCGGTCGGGACGACGTGGAGGTGGTGGGTGCGCCGCTCCGGGCCCGGCTTGCAGAACCAGTGCATCTGATCGGCGAGATAGGGCGCGTAGAGGTATTCGAGCCCGGCGAGAGGCGCGAAGCACGCCCGCGAGCTCCGCAGGTCCTCGACGCCGACGAGGATGTCGATGACCGGCTTCGCGTCCAGCCCCGGCACGGCCGTGCTGCCGACGTGGTGGATGCCACCGGTCACCCAGGGCGCGATCGCCTCGGCGAGCGCGGCGCGCTCGCGCTCGAAGGCCCCGGGCCAGGCGGGGTCGTGGGGGACGACCCGGATCGGCTCCTCAGAGGGCACGTTCGAACCAGAGGTCGGCTTTGACGTTGCCGTTGTAGTCGGCGACCTCGGCGTAGCCGGCCGAGCGGTAGAGGGCGACCGCGGCGGTCAGATAGGCGGAGGTGTCGAGGCGGACGGCGCGGCAGCCGTGCTCACCCGCGATCCGCTCGAGCTCGGCGAGCAGCCGCCCGGCGAGGCCGGCCCCGCGGTAGGGGGAGCGCACGTACATGCTCTTCACCTCGGCGATCGGCGTGTCGAGGTGCCGCACCCCGCCGATCGCCGCCGGGTCCCCGTTCTCCCGGGCGAGCAGCAGGACGCCGTCCGGCGGGTCCAGGTTCGCGGGCGGCCCCGCGGCGATTTCGGCCTCGATGTCGATCACGCCCGGGTCGAGCGGCCCGTCGGCCTCGCGGATGAAGTCCGCATAGAGGTCCAGCACCACCGGGTCGTCGCGACCGACCTCCTCCAGCGTCATACGCCGAGCTCGTACTCGATCCAGGTCGATCGCTCGGCGCCGGTCGAGTCGTAGAGGCGCTGGGCCGTGACGTTGTCGGGGCGCGTGGACCACTCGACGTGCGGGGCGCCCCGCTCGCGGGCGACGTCGCGGCTCGCCTCGATCAGGGCCCGGCCGACGCCCAGGCCGCGGGCCGCCTCGGCCACGTAGAGGTCGTTCATCAGCACCGTGTCGCGCGCCTGTGTGGAGGAGTGATGCCAGTAGAGGCAGGCGTAGCCGACCAGCTCCCCGTCGCGCCAGGCGCCGATCATCATCCCCTCGTCGCTGGGGGCGAGGAAGCGACTGAAGAAGCGGCGGTTGCGCTCGCCGTCGATCTCCTCCGCCTCATAGAAGGCCTGGTAGGCGGCGATCATCGGCAGCAGGGCCTCGAATTGCTGCTCGCCGATCGGCTCTGTCCGCAGGCCCATGGCGGCCTAGGTTAGGAGATCGAGGGCGACCGGTTCGCTGCACGGGGAGGGACCGCGCCGGGCATGACGTAGACGACCTCACCCACAGAGCCGGCACGCTGCTCCGACTAAGCTACGAGCGCGACGCCGGTAGGCCACTACCGCCCCGCAAGGAGGGGATCCCGCTGGCACGTCCCACAGACTCGAACGAGCAGCTCCTCTGCAGCTTCTGCGGCAAGTCGCAGCGCCAGGTCAAAAAGCTGATCGCCGGCCCCGGCGTCTACATCTGCGACGAGTGCATCGACCTCTGCAACGAGATCATCGACGAGGAGCTCACCGCTCCGCCCGCGATCGAGCTCGAGAACCTGCCCAAACCGCGGGAGATCAACGAGGTCCTCGAGGAGTACGTGGTCGGCCAGGACGCCGCCAAGCGCGCCCTCTCCGTCGCCGTCTACAACCACTACAAGCGGGTTCAGATCGCCCAGTCCGACGAGACCGAGGTCGAGCTCCAGAAGTCGAACATCATGCTGCTCGGCCCGACCGGCTGCGGCAAGACGCTGCTCGCCCAGACCCTGGCGCGGATCCTCAACGTCCCCTTTGCGATCGCCGACGCGACGGCGCTGACCGAGGCCGGCTACGTCGGCGAGGACGTCGAGAACATCCTCCTCAAGCTGATCCAGGCCGCCGACTACGACGTCAAGAAGGCCGAAACGGGGATCATCTACATCGACGAGATCGACAAGATCGCGCGCAAGGCCGACAACCCGTCGATCACCCGCGACGTCTCCGGCGAAGGCGTGCAGCAGGCGCTCCTCAAGATCCTCGAGGGGACGACCGCCTCGGTGCCCCCGCAGGGCGGGCGCAAGCACCCCCACCAGGAGTTCCTGACGATCGACACCACCAACATCCTCTTCGTCTGCGGCGGCTCCTTCGCCGAACTCGACAAGGTGATCGAGCGCCGTGTCGGCGACAACGGCATGGGCTTCGGCGCCGCGATCAAGTCCAAGGAGCACAAGGACACCGGCGAGTGGTTCGAGCAGGTGCTGCCCGAGGACCTGATGGAATACGGGTTGATCCCGGAGTTCATCGGCCGCCTGCCGGTGGTCGCCGCGATCCACCAGCTCAGCCGCGACGACCTGGTCACGATCCTGACCGAGCCGCGCCACGCTCTGACCAAGCAGTTCCAGCGCTTCTTCGAGTTCGACGACATCGAGCTCGTCTTCGCCGAGGACAGCCTCGCCGCGATCGCCGACAAGGCGCTCGAGCGCGAGACCGGCGCCCGCGGCCTGCGCTCGATCCTCGAGGAGACGCTGCTCGACGTCCAGTTCGAACTTCCCTCGCGCCGCGACGTGACCAAGTGCGTCGTGACCAGGGAGACGATCGCCCAGGGTCGCCGCCCGACCCTCGTCACCGAGGCCGCCCAGCAGGACATCGGACCCGCCGAGGAGGAGCTCGGCGAGGAAACCGCCTAGCACCGAATACTTGAAATACGACAGGCGCCCTATTGACGGATCGCCCGTCGGGCGGAACTATGGTGCCCTCTAAACGAATATACGGTCGCTCTTGTCGTAGTTGAGGCAGTTGGGAGGGGGCCGGACACGGGCCGGAAGAAAGGTGCCAGGGATGAGTGAGAGTGTTCGTACCCGCAGTTTCCGTCGGATCGGGCGCTGCGCGGTGTTGGCGGGGCTGGCCGCGGTCGCCGTGATGGCGTGGGCGCCCTCGAGTGCCTCGGCCGCGTGCCCGGAACCCTCGGCCCCCCTGACCTTCTCGACCTCGTGGATAGGTGGATCCGGCAGCTACGGCACCGATGCGAATTGGTCGAATGGGGCGCCGACCGCCCTCTGCGACGCCTCGATCACCGCCGCCGGCACCTACACGGTGGCGATGACTGGCGGGTCGAACGCGAAATCGATGACGATCGGCGGAGCAGGCTCCACCCCGACGCTGGAAATCCGCGCCGAGGGCGCGAACACGAACCTGAACGTGCAGGCCGGCGGCTTCCTCAACATCGCGAGCGGGGCCTCGCTGACGATGCGCTGCAACCCCTCCCCGGCCTGCGGTGCGCCCAACCTGGGCGCACCGACGATCAGCAACGCCGGGACCCTCACCGTCGAGTCGTCCGTCATCGGCCAGCCCGGGATCAGCGGTGCGTTGGCCAACACCGGGGTCATGAATTTCAACCACACGGCGAAGTTCAACAACGGCGCCGTGACGAACTTCGGGACGGTCAACATCGCCGACGCGACCGTCCTGGCCTCGGGAGGCAGCTCCTGCGGCGACACCGGCGTCTCGTTCAAAAACGACATCGGCGGCTCGATCAACGCGACCGGCACCGGCACGTTCGACGTCATCAACTACGAGCAGGGGGGCGGCACGACCACGGGCACCAGCACCAACCCCGTGCAGATGCCCTGCGGCTCCCTGAAATACACCGGCAGCGGGGCCAGCAGCGTGCGCGCCTACGGCGGCTTCACGCTGACCGGGACGATTCAGAACGGGCAGGCGCTGACCGTCAGCGCCGAAGGTGCTCCCAACGTGAACGCAATCCTGGGCGGGAACTTCACCAACAACGGCTCGATCACGCTTACCAGCAGCCTGGCCTGCGGTCCGACCTGCGGGGCGGGCTTCAACGTCAACGACAAGGACTTCGTCAACGCCGGCACCTTCACCGTCGCCGCGGCCTCGGGCACCGGGGCCAGCGTCGGCGCCAACCACGAAGGAACCATCACCAACACCGGGACGATGCAGTTCGACCAGAGCGCCCCGCTCGGCGGGCCGGTGACGAACCAGGGCGCGATCAACATCGCGGACACGAAAGTGGTGACCAGCTCCGGCAGCTCCTGCGGCGACACCGGCGCGAGCGTCAATAACGACACCGGCGGCACGATCAACGCGACCGGATCGGGCACCCTGAGCGTGATCAACTACGAGCAGGGGGCAGGCACGACGACCGGCACCACGCCCGTGCAGATCCCGTGCGGCACCGTCAAATACACCGGCAATGGAGCGAGCAAAGTGCAGGCCAACGGCGGCTTCACCCTGACCGGCGCAATGCAGTCGGGCCAGTCGCTGATCCTCAGTAACAACGGCGTGAACGCGAACTTGGGCGCGAACTTCACCAACAACGGCACTATCTCTCTCACCTGTCCCGGGGGCGGCTGCAGCAGTGGTCCGACCGGCGGGGCCAACCTCAACGTCAACGACAAGGACTTCGTCAACGCGGGCACGGTCACGATCGAGGCGGCGTCCGGCACCGGAGCCGGCATCGGAGCCAACCACGAAGGCACCATCACCAACACCGGGACGATGCAGTTCGACCAGAGCGCCGGGCTCGGTGGGCCGGTGACGAACCAGGGCGCGATCAACATCGCGGACGGCAAAATCGCTCTCTCGAACACGAGCTCCTGCGGCGACACCGGCGGTTTCGTCAAAAACGACACGGGCGGACAGATCACCTCGACCGGCGCCGGAACGCTGAGTGCGGTCAACTACGAGCAGGGTGCCGGCACGACCTCGGGCACCGCGCCGATCACGGTCAACTGCGGCTATCTCAAATACACCGGCGCGGGGGCGAGCACCGTGCGGGTGAACAGCGGCGCGTCGATGACCGGCAACGTCGCCGCCGGCCAGACGCTGAGCATCGCCGGCACCGTCCACACGTCCTCCTTCACCAACGCGGGGACGATCACGCTCGACCAGAGCCTCTCGAACCCGAACCTGAATCTGGGTGGAACGGCGACCAACACCGGCACGATCCAGACGAGCGGGGCCTCCGCAAACTCGGGAAGCGTGCAGGGGACGATCGATCAGACCGGCGGCTCCGCCCAGGTCGTGATCCCGGCCGGGACGAAACTCAACCTCGCCAACCCGCTGCTGCTGAAAGCCGGAAAACTCAGCGGAGGGGGGACGCTGCAGGGCTCGGTGAACAACTCCGGCGGAACCGTCACTCCCGGCGCAAGCCCCGGCACGCTGACGCTCAGCGGCAACTACGAGCAGGGAGCCGGCGGCAACCTCGCGATCGAGGTCGAGGGCACCGGCGCCGGGCAGTTCGACAGGCTCGTCGTCGGCGGCAACGCGACCCTGGCCGGGGCGCTGGCGCTGCAGCCCACGCCGGGCTTCGTGGCCGCGGCGGCACCCGGTGACAGCGTCGACTTCCTCACCTACGGGGGCACCAGGACGGGCGAGTTCGCCTCGACGGGGTCCAACCCCCCGCCGGAGTGCGCCGATGCGTTCAGCGTCGCCTACGACGACGGGGCGAAAAAAGCCAGCTTCGTCGTCGCCAACAGCGGCGCGATGTGCGTCAAACCCGAAACCGAAACGCCGAAAACCACGCCGGCGACGCCGGCGGCCCCCGACACCGTGCTGAACAGCAAGCCCAAGGCCAAGGTCAAGATCAAAAAAGGAAAGGCCAAGGTCAAATTCACCTTCACGTCCACGGTCACCCCGGCGACCTTCGAGTGCAAGCTCGACCAGGGGACCTTTGCGTCCTGCACCTCACCGCGGTCCTACAAGGTGAAGCCGGGCAGGCACACGTTCTCCGTTCGGGCGATCGCCGGCGGAGTCACCGACCCGACCCCGGCGAGCTTCAGCTTCAAGGTCGTGAAGAAAAAGAAGAGACGCTAGCTTCGCCGCCCCGCGGGGCGGCCGAAACTAGACTCGCGTCTCGATGAGCGACGCGAGGCAGACGGGCCGCGAGGCCCTGGAGCGGACGACCCGCTACGACCCGGCCGAGGTCGAGGCGCGCGTCTTCGCGGAATGGATCGAGGGCGGGTACTTCCACCCGGAGGCGGAGGGCGCGCCGAGGAGAGCTTCTCGGTCGCGATCCCGCCGCCGAACGTGACCGGCGCCCTGCACATGGGGCACGCGCTGAACGGCTCGATGCAGGACGCGCTGGTGCGGATGAACCGGATGCGCGGGCGCAACGCGCTCTGGATCCTCGGCACCGACCACGCCGGCATCGCCACCCAGGCGGTGGTCGAGAAAGAGCTGCGCGCCGAAGGGAGGTCGCCGCCACGAGCTCGGCCGCGAGGCCTTCGTCGAGCGGGTCTGGGCCTGGAAAGAGGAGTACGGGTCGCGGATCGTCGAGCAGTACAAGCGGCTCGGCGCCTCGCTCGACTACGAGCGCGAGCGCTTCACCCTCGACGAGGGCTACGTGCGCGCCGTCTACCGCGTCTTCAAGCAGCTCTACGACAAGGGCTACATCTACCGCGACAACTACATGGTCAACTGGGACCCGGGCTCGCACTCGGCGATCTCCGACCTCGAGGTCGAGAACCGCGAGGTGGAGGACACGCTCTACTCGATCGACTACCCGGTCGAGGGCTCCGACCGGGTGCTGACGGTCGCCACGGTGCGGCCGGAGACGATGCTGGCCGACACCGCGGTCGCCGTCGATCCCGAGGACGAGCGCTACGCCGACCTGGTCGGGCAGCACTGCGTGCTGCCGCTGGTCGGCCGCCGCCTGCCGATCATCGCCGACGAGCACGTCGACCCGGAGTTCGGCACCGGGGCGCTGAAGATCACCCCCGGCCACGACCCCAACGACTTCGAGATCGGCCGCAGGCACGGCCTCGAGGAGATCGGCGTGATCGGGCCCGACGGGCGGATGACCGAGGAGGCGGGCGAGCGCTTCGCCGGGCTGACCGCGGCCGAGGCGCAGGAGGCGGTCGTCGCGGCGCTGCGCGAGGAGGGCCTGCTCCGCGCCGAGGAGCCCTACACCCACTCGGTCCCCTTCTCGCACCGCTCCGGCGAGCGGATCGAGCCGCTGATCTCGCTGCAGTGGTTCTGCCGCATGGACGAGCTGGCGGCGCCCGCGATCGAGGTGGTCGAGCGCGACGAGGTGCGGATCACCCCGCCGCAGTGGAAGCGCGTCTACCTCGACTGGATGCGGGAGATCCGCCCCTGGTGCATCTCGCGCCAGCTCTGGTGGGGGCACCGGCTCCCGGTCTGGTACTGCGACGCCTGCGAGGCGATCCGGTCGTCGCCGAGGAGCCGCCGGACCCGGCGGTGCCCGGGGTGCGGCGGCGAGCTGCGCCAGGAGGAGGACGTGCTCGACACCTGGTTCAGCTCGGCGCTCTGGCCCTTCGCGACGCTCGGCTGGCCCGACGACACACCGGAGCTGCGCGCCTTCTACCCGACGAGCTTCCTGACCACCGCGCGCGAGATCCTCTTCCTCTGGGTCGCGCGGATGATCATGACCGGGATCGAGTTCGCCGGCGACGTCCCCTTCCGCGACGTCTACGTGCACTCGGTGATCCAGGCCCGCGACGGGCGGCGGATGTCGAAGAGCCTCGGCACCGGGATCGACCCGCTCGAGGAGATCGACGTGCACGGCGCCGACGCCCTGCGCTTCGGCCTGCTGGCGATGTCCTCGACCCAGGACGTGCGCTACTCCGACGCCAAGGTCGAGCAGGGCCGCGACCTCGCCAACAAGCTCTGGAACGCGAGCCGGCTGATCCTGCTCAACGCCGGCCGAGGTCGAGCCGGCGGGCCGCGAGCCGACCTGCGCGATCGAGGACCGCTGGATCCTCTCGCGGCTCGAGCGCACGATCGCGTCGGTGACCGCGAAGCTCGAGGCCTACGACTTCGCCCACGCCGCCCAGGAGGCCTACTCGTTCTTCTGGTCGGAGCTCTGCGACTGGTATCTGGAGATCGTCAAGCCGCGCCTCTACGACGGCGAGGAGGAGGTCTCGGCGACCCTGCTCCACGCGCTCGAGCGGGTGCTCGCCCTGCTGCACCCGATGATGCCCTTCGTCACCGAGGAGATCTGGTCCCACCACCCGGCGCGCCACGGCCACCTCGCCGTGCACGCATTCCCCGAGGCCGACGAGTCGCTGTTCGACGACGCCGCCGAGCGCGACGTCGAGGGCGGCGATCGGGCTGACCCGCCGCCTGCGCGCCTGGCGCGACCTGGTCGAGGTGCCGGTCGCGAGCACCCTGCTGGCGCGCGTCGACGGCGTCGAGCCGCAGGAGTTCGTCGGCCGCCTCGCCCGCTTCGAGTTCACCGGCGACGGCGGCGACCCGGTCGCCTCGGTCGGGCCGGTCCAGGTCCTCGCCCTCCGACGAGATCGACGCCGCGGCGGTCGCCGCGCGCCTCGAGAAGCGGCGCGAGGAGCTGCGCGCCGAGGTCGAGCGGGGCGAGCGCAAGCTCGCCAACGAGGGGTTCGTCGCCAAGGCGCCGGCCGAGGTCGTCGAGGAGGAGCGCGGCAAGCTCGAGCGCTACCGCGCCGAGCTCGAGGAGCTGTCCGAATAGCCGCGAGGCGACCCGGAGGCCTATCTCGACTCGCTCGAGCCGATCGGCTGGAAGCTCGGCCTCGAGCGGATGCACAAGCTCAGCACGGCTGCTGGGGATGCCCCAGCACCGCTTCGCCTCGATCCACGTGGTCGGCACCAACGGCAAGTCCTCGGTGGCGCGGATGACGGCGGCGCTGCTCGAGGCCCACGGCGTGGCCACGGGCGCCTGCCTCTCTCCGCATCCGGCGCGCTGGTCCGAGCGGGTGCTGCTCCGCGGCGAGGAGATCGACCGCCGCCGCCTTCGCCGCCGCGGTCGAGCGCGCTGCGCAGGCGGCGGCGACCGTCGACCGCACGCTCGAGGAGGGCGAGGCCGTGACCCAGTTCGAGGTCGCGACCGCGGCGGCCTTCGTCGCGCTCGCCGCCGCCCGGGTCGACGTCGGCGTGATCGAGGCCGGCCTCGGCGGCAGGCTCGACGCGACCAACACGATCCCCTCGCGGGTGACCGTGCTGACCTCGGTCGGGCTCGACCACACCGAGTGGCTGGGGGAGACCGAGGTCGAGATCGCCGCCGAGAAGCTCGCGGTGCTGCGCGACGCCGGCACCCTGGTGCTCGGCCGGGTCGGCCCCCAGGTGCGCGTCCTGGCCGAGCGGACCGCCGCCGAGCACGGCGCCGAGCTGATCGTCGCCCCCGAGGACCCCGGGGGCGATCTGCGGCTGGGCGCCGCCGGCGCATTCCAGCGCCGCAACTTCGCCCTCGCGATGGCGGCGGCCGAGGCCTTCCTCGCCGGCGAGGGCGAGCGCTCCGCCGGCCTCGACCCGGGTCGCGTCGCCGAGGTCGCGGCGAGCCTGACCGTCCCCGGCCGCCTCGAGCGGATCGCCGACGATCCCCCGACCTACGTCGACGTCGCCCACAACCCGGACGGCGCAACCGCCCTCGCCGAGTCCCTACCCGAAATCACCGCCCCCGGACGAGTGGTGGCTGTTCTTGCCGTTCTCGCCGACAAGGACGCCGTGGGGATTGCTGAGGCTCTTGCACCTGTCCTCGACCGCGCCATCTGCACGGAGCTCCCGACGCAGCGGCGCTCCCGGCCGGCCTCCGAGCTCGCGGCCGCCTGTGCGGAGGCGGGGCTGGCGGCGGAGGTGGAGGCGGATTTCGGCGCGGCATTCGGCCGCGCCCGCGCGCTGGCGGCCGAGATGGAGGGGACCGTGCTCGTCACCGGCTCCCACTACGTCCTGGGACCTGCCCGGGCCGCCCTTGCGTAACACGTCTATGCGACGATTAGCGCATGGACAGAGGGGCCGGCTCCGAACTGCTTTCGATGATGGCCCTGGTCGCCGCGGTCGTCGCGGTCGTGATCCTCGTCTTCTTCGGAATCGGCTACCTGTTCGGGAGTCTCTTCCTCTGAGGCGACACGTCGTCGCAGGGTTCGGCCGCGGCGAAGTAGACTGCCCGCCCTCCCAACTTCGGGCTCTCAGCCATGCCTACAGCGATCTTCGGCATCACCAACAACGGCCTCAACCTGGTCGTCACCCTCTTCGTGCTGATGCTGGTCGTCGTCTGGCTGGCGCTGATCGTCTACACCTATCTCGACGCCCGGCGCCGGATCTCCGACCCGTTCCTGGTCGCCTGCGCGACGGTCGCCTCCTTCTTCCCCTACATCGGCACCGCCGTCTACGCGATCCTGCGGCCGCCGGAGTTCCTCGAGGACGCCCACGAGCGCGAGCTGGAGATCCGCGCCGCCGAGCTGCGCGTGCGCCAGCTGACCGAGCTCTCCTGCCCGAACTGCGAGTACCCGGTCGAGAAGAACTACCTGCGCTGCCCCAACTGCCAGCACCGGCTCAAGGACCCCTGCCCGACCTGCAGCAAGCCGGTCGACCCGCGCTGGGCGGTCTGCCCGTACTGCGAGACCGCGCTCGGCAGCGAGCCGCCGCCAGCGCACCGGCGCCGAGAAGCGCCGCTCGGAGGCGCCCCCGCGCCGCTCCGAGAAGTCGCGCACAGCCGAGCCGCGCGGCTCGGAGCAGCCCCGCGAGGCCAAGGAGCGCCCCGCCCCGAAACGGCGCGAGCCGCGCAAGAAGGCCCCGACCTCCAGCAGGAAAGAGCCGGCCACGCGCGCCGCCGACGAGGAGGCGCCGAGCACTTCCAAACGACAGAAGGGAGCACCAGCCGTGAGCCGGACCCTGATCCTCGTCAAGCCTGACGCCTTCGAGCGCGCCCTCACCGGGGAGGTCATCGCCCGCTTCGAGCGCAAGGGGCTGCGGATCGCCGCCCTGAAGAAGATGCAGGCGGACGAGGCGATCGCCAACGAGCACTACGCCGAGCACACCGAGAAGCCGTTCTTCGGCGAGCTGGTCTCCTTCATCACCGGCGGCCCGCTGGTCGCCGCGGTCCTCGAGGGGAAGGAGGCGGTCCCGGCCGCGCGCCAGCTGATCGGCGCCACCAACCCGGTCGAGGCGGCGCCCGGCTCGATCCGCGGCGACTTCGCGCTCGAGGTCACCTTCAACATGGTCCACGGCTCCGATTCCGACGAGTCGGCCGAGCGCGAGATCGGGATCTGGTTTCCCGAGCTGTCCTGAGGACGAGGTCGCGGGCAGGGGTTCCGCTTAACTTTTTCGTGGTTCGCCGCCGGCCGTCCAAGATTCAGAGCGGCGAAAAAGTACAAGACGCTCCACCCCTACCCACGACCTCGTCATGAGAACCACACCGGTCATCCTGGCCTCTGGCTCTCCCCAGCGGAGTGAGATCCTGAGCAAGCTCGGAGTTGAGTTCGAGGTCGTGGTGCCCGGGGTCGAGGAGCTCTAGCGGGGGCGATCCCGAGGTCGAGGTTGTCGAGAACGCGCGGATGAAGGCCCGCGCGGTCGAGCGCGACGGCCTGGTGATCGCCTGCGACACCGACGTCGTTCTCGACGGCAAGGCTCTGGGCAAGCCCGCTGACGAGACGGAGGCGCGGGCCTACCTCGATCGCATGTCCGGTCGCCCGCACGAGGTCCTCAGCGGCCTCGTCGTCCTCCGCGACGGCGAGGAGCGCAGCGGGCTGGAGCGGACCACGGTCGTCTTCAAGGAGCTGGCCGAGGCGGAGAAGGAGCGCTACGTGCGCTTCGGCGAGTGGCGTGGCCGCTCGGGCGGCTACGCGATCCAGACGCTCGGCTCGACCCTGGTCGAGCGGGTCGAGGGCAGCGTCTCCAACGTCGTCGGGCTGCCCGTCGGGCTGCTCGCCGAGCTGGCGCCCGAGCTGTTTGAATCTGCAAGCTCCTGAGCATTCGCTCCCCGGGGACGGCGATTCGCCCCGGCAAGCTCCAAACTAGGCACCGTGTACCGAAAGCAAGTTCGCCGCCGCCGGGCGGTTCTGGCGCTTCTAGTCGTCAGCTCCTTCCTGCTGCTGACCATCACGTACGGACAGGGCTCCGGCGGGCTTCAGCGTGGCGTCAGCTCGATCTTCAGTCCTCTCCAGGACGTCGCCGACCGTGCCCTGAAGCCGGCTCGCGACCTCGTCAACTGGTTCGACGAGACGATGGACGCCCGCGGCGAGAACAGCAGCCTGCGCTCGGAACTGGCAACGTCCCGCGAGCAGGCCGTCGCCGGACAGGCCGCCCTCCAGGAGAACGCCCAGCTGCGCGAGCTGCTCGAGTTCAATCGCGGACCGGCGCTGGCGACCTCGGCGCTGGAGCCCGTCACCGCGAGGGTGATCGGCCGCTCCCCGACCTACTGGCACTCCGCGATCACGATCGACGTCGGCAGCGACGACGGAGTCGAGGTCGACGACCCCGTCGTCGGCGCCGGGAGCCTGGTCGGCCGCGTCGCCTCGGTCGAGGGGTCCTCGTCGCAGGTCACCCTGATCATCGACCCCTCGAGCGCGATCTCGGCGAAGGTCGTCCCGGGCGGCATCCAGGGGGTGATCCGTCCCGATCTCGGCGACCCCGACGCCCTCATCCTCGACTACATCGACAAGACGAAGAGCATCCGCAAAGGCGAGTCGGTGGTCACCTCCGGCTGGCGCTCGGAAGAGATCGGCTCGCTGTTCCCGCCCAACATCCCCGTCGGCGAGGTTACCCGCGCCTCGATCGAGATCCAGGAGGCGAGCCAGCAGGTCCGCCTGCGGCCCTACGCCGACTTCGGCAACCTCGACATCGTCGAGGTCCTGACCGGGGGCTCGGACCGCGGATGATCGTCACGCCGAAGATCTTCGCCCGCATCGCCGCGATAGTCGTCGTCGGCGTCCTCCTGCAGCTCACCTTCTTCTCCCGGGTGACCGTCTTCCACACCAGCCCGGACGTGCTCCCGGCCCTGGTCGTCTCGCTCGGCCTGCTCGGCGGCAGCATGACCGGCGCCGTCGCCGGCTTCTCGATCGGCCTCCTGATCGACTGCCTCCTGGTCGAGGCGCTGGGCGCCAGCTCGCTGGTGCTGCTCAGCACCGGCTACCTCGCCGGCCTCTTCCGCGAGCGCTTCGAGATCCACAGCGCCCTGGTGCCGCCGCTGCTCTGCGTCGTCCTCACCCTGTTCGCCGGGATCGGCTACGGCGCCGTGCAGCTGATGCTGGGCATCGACTCGCACGTCAGCCCGCTGATCATCCGCGACCTCGTCGTCAAATCCGTCTACGCCTTCTTCCTCGGCTGGCCGATCTATCTCGCCGTGCGGCGCCTGCTGAGGCCGGCGCTGGTCGAGGAGCCGCGGTCCTCGCGGCGAGGCCGTTCGACGGCTTTGGGAACCTAGGGGTCAGATGTACCTGCGCTCGGACGAACGAGGCCCTGAGATGAGCAAGGATCAGGCGCTGCGCGTCGCGGTCTTCGGCGGCGTCGCCCTCGTCCTCCTGCTCATCCTCTTCTTCCGCCTCTGGTTCCTCCAGATCCTCAACGGCGAGGAGTTCCTCGCCGACGCCAACAGCAACCGCACGCGGGAATTCCGGGTCAGCGCGCCGCGCGGCGACATCCTCGACCGCGAGGGGAACGTCCTCGTCGCCAACCGCACCGCCTTCGCCCTTCAGGTCAGCCCGCTGAAGCTGCCCGAAGACGAGGAGCGCCGCCGCGAGGAGCTCGCCCGCGTCGCCGAGCTCGCCGACATGTCGCCGCAGCGCGTGCGGCGCACGATGCATCGGGAGCTCGAGCTCGCCCCCGGCGCCCCGGTCACCCTGCGGCGCGACGTCGACAACGAGGTCGTCTACTACCTCGAAGAGAACAAGTCCAAGTTCCCGGGCATAGACGTCGAGCGCGTCTTCGTGCGGCGCTATCCGTCGGGCACCCTCGCCGCCCACATCCTCGGCAGCGTCGGCGAGGTCACCGAAGAAGACCTCGAGGACCCGCGCTACCGGGCGCTCCTGCCGGGCGACGAGATCGGCCAGGACGGCGTCGAGGACACCTACGACGGCTACCTGCGCGGGCAGCCCGGGGTGACCCGGATCCAGGTCGACGCCTTCGGCCAGCCGACCGCCGGCGGCCGGCTCGTATCCCAGCGGCCGGTCCCCGGCGACAACCTGCAGCTGACGATCGACCGCGACGTGCAGAGCGCCGGCGAGGCGGCGCTCGGCAGCATCGGCCTCAAGGGCGCCTTCGTGACGATGGACATCCACAGCGGCGAGATCATCGGGATGGGGTCCTTCCCGACCTTCGACCCGACCCTCTTCACCGAACCGCTGACCCAGAAGGAGGTGGACGCGACCTATCGCAACCCGCTCGCCCCTCTCACCAACCGCGCGATCGCCGGCCTCTACCCGACGGGCTCGATCTTCAAGATCATCACCGCGCTGGCGGCGCTGGAAAACGACCGGATCACCCCCGGCGAGGTCGTCGCCGACGGGGGCTCGATCACGGTCGGCGCGCAGCGCTTCCAGAACGCCGGCGGCGTCGCCCTCGGGCCGGTCGAACTGGAGCGGGCGCTGCAGGTGTCCTCGGACGTCTACTTCTATCTGCTCGGCCTCGAGATGTGGAAGACCGGCGAGCTTCAGGAGTGGGGGCACAGGCTGGGTATCGGACGGCCCAGCGGGGTCGACCTCCCAGGGGCCGCCGAAGGGCTGATGCCGAGCCAGAAATGGCGCAACGATCTCTACCGCGCCGGCGAAACCGAACGTCCGTGGTCGGCCGGCGACAACGTCCAGCTGGCCACAGGCCAGGGCGATCTCCAGACCAACCCGCTGCAGATGGCGCTCGCCTACGCCGCGCTCGGCAACGGCGGCAAGATCGTCACTCCGCACGTCGGGATGGAAGTCGATGACGCCGCCGGCCGGGTGATCCGCGAATTCAACCCGCCGCCGCAGCGCCGCATCCACATCGACCCCGGCTACCGCGACGGCATCCTCGACGGCCTGCACGCCGCCGCGCAGGCCGGCGAAGGCACCTCCTACGAAGTCTTCGGCGGCTTCCCGGTCGACATCGCGGGCAAGACCGGCACCGCCCAGCGGCCGCCCTACGAAGACCAGTCCTGGTACGCGGCGCTCGCCCCGTACCCGAGCCCGGAGATCGTCACCGTGGTCACCTTCGAGGAAGGCGGCTTCGGCGCCGACACCGCGGCGCCGGCGACGCTGCAGATCCTCGAGGCCTACTTCGACAAGCAGGCCGCCGCCGCCCAGGGCCCGAACGGGGGCAGCCCCGGATGATGTACTCGAGGAAGAGGAGCCGCGAGCGGGCCGAGCCGTTCGCCTTCAGGCCCGGAATAGCAGAGCGGCTGAGCCTCCCGTACATGGACGGGGCGCTCGCATTCGCGACCGTCGCCCTCGGCCTGATCAGCATTCTGGTGCTCGGCCAGACGACGAAAAATGACGTCCCCGGGGACCCCGGCTACTACGCGGACCGCCAAACGATCTACGCTGTGCTTGGCATCGTCGGCATGTACGCCCTCGCCCGCGTCGACTACTCGCGATTTCGTGAGTTGCGGGTCGGCATTTACACATTCCTATGCGTGAGCATCTCTTTGGTCTTCGTTTTCGGCTTCGCGGCCCGTGGCTCGCGACGCGCATTCGACCTTCCGTTCTTCAGTTTCCAGCCATCGGAGCTCGGCAAGCTCCTGCTAGTTCTCGCGCTTGCCGGGTTCGTGATCGATGGCGCCAGGCGGGGCTCGGCGAGGCAGCGCACGGTGCGCTATCTCTGCCTCGGCCTCGCTCCGGCTGCGCTCGTCTTCCTGCAGCCGGACCTCGGCACCTCCCTGGTGTACGTGGCAATCACCCTCGCCGTGATGTTCGTGGGGGGCGTCCCCTGGACGCACTTCGCGGCTATCGGCGCGGCCATCGTCGCAGCGATTGCACTGGTCCTCGTGGTGGCTCCCGCAGTCGGGACGCCGGTTCTCCACGGATATCAGCAGGAGAGGCTCACGTCTTTCCTCGATCCCAGTGCGGATCCAAGCGACGCGGGCTACCAGCAGAATCAGGCCAAGACCGCCATCGGTGCCGGAGAGACGACCGGCCGGGGCGATCGGGCCACTCAAACGCGGCTGGACTTCGTTCCGGAGCGGCACACCGACTTCATCTTCGCGGTGATCGGCGAGCGCTACGGATTCATGGGAGCCGCACTCATCCTGTCCCTATACGCCCTGCTGATCTGGCGGGCGCTGCGGATAGTGACGCTGTCGAAGAACTCCTACGGAATGCTCGTGGCCGGCGGAATCGCCGCCATGATGCTGTTCCAGGTCTTCGTAAACGTGGGAATGAACCTCGGGATCATGCCGATCACGGGGATCCCGTTGCCGTTGATGAGCTACGGGGGTTCCTCCGTGCTCGCGACGTTCCTGGCAATGGGAGTCCTGCAGAGCGTTCACATGCAAGCGCGCCTCAGCCAGAAGGGCAGTCTCGCCTGGAGTCCTCGTTTGAGGTCCGGCGACGCGTACCTACTGAACTGAGCTAACAAATGAAAAAAACAATTCTGGTGTCCGCCGATCGCGGCGAGACACGGGTCGCCGTCCTCGAGTCGAAGACAAAAGGCGGCAACCGCGACGTGGCGGAGCTCTACATAGAGCGCCGCGGCCGGCGATCGATCGTCGGCAACATCTACAAGGGGAAGGTCGACAACGTCCTTCCCGGCATGGAGGCCGCCTTCGTCGACATCGGCCTCGAGCGCAACGGCTTCCTCCACGTCGACGAGATCGTGCTCCCCGACGGCCAGCAGGCGCCGAAGCGCGGCCGCGGCAGCGGCAAACGCATCGACGAGCTGATCAAGTCGGGCCAGGAGATCATCGTCCAGGTGGTCAAGGACCCGCTCAAGTCGAAGGGCGCCCGGCTCTCGATGAACGTCTCGATCGCCGGCCGCTACCTCGTCTACGCGGCCCAGGGCAGCGGCGTCGGCGTCAGCCGGCGGCTCTCGGAATCCGAGCGCGACCGGCTGCGCAAGATGGTCGACAACACCTACAAGGGTCCCGGCGGGCTGATCGTGCGGACCGCCGCCCACGGGGCGAAAAAATCCGACTTCGTGCGGGAGATCGGCTACCTGCACAAGCTCAACGACGTGCTCGAGCGGCGGGCCGAGGGGACGGTCGCGCCGGACCTGATCTTCCAGGAGGCCGACCTCCCGGTCCGCGTCCTGCGCGACGTCTTCCTCAGCGACTTCGAGACCGCGATCATCGACTCCGAGAAGCAGTTCGAACGGGTGACCAGCTTCTTCCAGCGCACGGCGCCGGAGCTGGTCGGCGGCGTCGAGCTCTACAAGGGCAAAAAGCGGCTGTTCGAAAAGTGGGGGATCGACAAGGAGATCGAGTCCACCCTCAACCGCCGCGTCGACCTGCCCTCGGGCGGCTACCTGATCATCGACTACACCGAGGCGCTGACCGTGATCGACGTCAACAGCGGCAGCTTCACCGGCCGTGGCAAAGGCGGCCTCGAGGAGACGATCACCCGGGTCAACACCGAGGCGGCCGATGAGGCCGTGCGCCAGCTGCGGCTGCGCGACATCGGCGGGATCATCGTCATCGACTTCATCGACATGGCGCGCGCCCGCAATCGCGACAAAGTGCTGAAAACGCTGCGCAAAGCGCTCGACGCCGACAAGTCGAAGAGCTACGTGGTCGAGGTCTCGCCGCTCGGCCTGGTCGAGATGACCCGCCAGAACATCACCGACGGCGTGCGCGAGATCCTCACCGCGCCCTGCCCGACCTGCGAGGGCGAGGGCGTCGTGCTCTCGGCCGAGACGGTGGCGCTCGAAGGCCTGCGCACACTGCGCGAAGCGGTCGTCGACTCCGACGCCGAGGCTTTCCTGGTCCGGGTCAACCCGAAGGTCGCCGCCGAGCTGATCGACCCCGACAGCGGCCTCGCCGAGCTCGAGGGGGAAACCGGCAAGCAGTTCCACTTCGAGGGCGGCGACGCGCTCTCGATCGAGACCTTCGACGTGGTCGAATCCGGCAGCCGCGAGGAGATCGAGGCCCGGGCGCTGCCGTTCAAGGTCGGCGAGGAGGTCCTGGTCAAGATCGAGGAGCCGCACATGTACAACGCGGACGATGCCGTCGCCCGCGTCGACTCCTACATCGTCAGCGTCAGCGGCGGCGGCCGCTTCGTCGGCGAGCGCAAGCTGGTGCGGATCGAGGAGGTCGCGCGTGCCGCCGCGGTCGCCTCTCTGCTCGGCGGCGAGCCCGACAACGGTGCAAACGGCGACAGCGGCGAGGGCAAGCTAGAATCCGCCGCCTCGCGCGGTTCCCGGCGCGGTCGCAGTGGCGGTCGCGCTCGGTCGGGCTCAACCCAGAGCAAGGACGAATGAGCATGTACGCAGTCATAGAGAGCGGTGGCAAGCAGTACAAGGTCGAGAAGGGCACGGCCCTCGTCGTCGATCGCCTCGATGCCAAGGAGGGCGACAAGGTCGCCCTGCGCGCGGTCATGTTCCGCGACACGGAGGTCGTCGCCGAGCCCAAGGAGCTGGAGAAGGTGAAGGTCGAGGCGACCGTCGCCGAGCACCTGCGCGGGCCGAAGATCAAAGTCTTCAAATACAAGCCGAAGAAGGGCTACCGCCGGCGCGCCGGCCATCGCTCGGAGCTGACCCGGCTCGAGGTCACCGAGCTGAAGCTCGGCGGCACGGCGAAAAAAGCCAAAAAAGCGGCTGCGAAAAAGGAGGCCGGAGATGGCTCATAAGAAAGGCCTCGGCTCCAGCCGCAACGGCCGCGAATCCAACCCCAACATGCTCGGGGTCAAGGTCTTCGCCGGGCAGAAGGTGACCGGCGGCGAGATCATCGTCCGCCAGCGCGGCACCCGCTTCTGGCCGGGCGAGGGCACCGGCCTCGGCCGCGACCACACGATCTTCGCCACGGCCGAGGGGACCGTCGAGTTCAAGCAGGCGCGTCGGGGCCGCACGATTAGCGTCGTTCAGGACTAGGGGCTCACAGGGAAGGGGTCGGGCACCCCTCCTCTCTCAACTTTTTCGTGAATCGGAATCGGCCGTCCGAGTTTGGCCGCGCCGAAAAAGTACAAGCCGTTCGGAGGGGTGCCCGACCCCTTCACTTGAGGCGCCCGTCCGGGACGACTGGCGTGCGAGCGGCACTACTCTCTCTCAGCGATGTATGACCGAGCAAAGATATTTGTCGAAGGCGGGGCGGGTGGCAATGGCTCCGTGAGCTTCCGCCGTGAGGCGCATGTGCCTCGGGGTGGGCCCGATGGGGGCGACGGCGGGCATGGGGGCAATGTGGTCCTTGTCTGCGACCCGTCGCGGCGCGATTTGGGGGCGCTGACGGGGAGCAAGCACTTTCGCGCCGAAAAGGGGCACCACGGGGAGGGGTCCAACCGGCAGGGAGCGCGGGGGGAGGACCGGGTGATCCTGGTGCCGCCGGGGACCCAGGGGGAGACGGCGGACGGGACCTCCCTCGACCTGGTCGGCGCGGGCCAGCGCGCGGTCGTCGCCCACGGCGGCCGCGGCGGGCACGGCAACAAGCGCTTCGCCAACTCGACCCGGCAGTCGCCGCGCTTCGCCGAGAAGGGGACGGGGGGCGAGCAGGGCTGGATCGAGCTGCGCCTCAAGCTGCTCGCCGACGCCGGCCTGATCGGCCTGCCCAACGCCGGCAAGTCCTCGCTGCTCGGCCGGCTGACCCGGGCGACGCCGAAGGTCGCCGACTACCCGTTCACGACGATCTCGCCGGCGCTCGGCGTGGTCGAAAGCGAGGACCGCCAGCTCGTGCTCGCCGACATCCCGGGGCTGATCGAGGGGGCCGCCGAGGGCGCGGGCCTCGGGCACGAGTTCCTCGCCCACGTCGAGCGCTGCGGGATGCTCATCCACCTCGTCGACCTCTCGCCGGCGGAGGGCGAGCCGGTCGCCAACCACGCCGCCGTCAGGGCCGAGCTCTCCTCATACGGAGCCGGGTTGGATCGGTTGCCGGAGCTGGTCGTGCTCTCGAAGAGCGACCTGCTTCCTCCCGACGACGTCGGCATGGCGATCAAAGACTGGCGAACGCGGCTCGGCGACAGCGCCCTCAACGTGCTCGCGGTCTCCTCGGCCACGGGCCAGGGGCTGGACGAGCTGCGCCAGGCGATCCTCGCGGAGCTGCCCGCGACCCCCACCGCCCCCGCGACCGGCTGCCAGGTGCCGGCCGCCGAGTTCGAGGCCGAGCACCGCGTCTACAGGCCGGTGGGCGAGGGCGGCTACACGGTCGAGCGCGAGGACGACGGCGGCTTCCGCATCCTCGGCCGCGGCGTCGAGCTGCTCTTCGAGCGCCACGACCTCTCCAACGAAGAATCGCTCTCCTATCTGGAGAGCCGGCTCAACGAGATCGGCGTGATCGCCGCGCTGCGGGCGGCCGGCTTCGAAGCCGGCGACGACGTCCGCGTCGGCGAGCACGTCTTCGAGCTCCACCCCTGAGCGCCGGGGGCCAGGCGGCTCAGCCGCGCAGGAACTCGATCAGCAGCTTCCCGATCCGCTCGGGCTCGTCGTGCTGGACCCAGTGGGAGACGCCGGGGAGGATCTCCACCCGCTCGAGCCCGGGGACCTCGGAGTTCTCGCAGCGGGCCAGCTCGGGCAGCCCGTATTTGTCGTTCTCGCCCCAGATCACCATCGTCGGGGCTTCGACCGGCGGGTTGGCCTGCGCCTTGGTGTCGCGCCGGAAGTGCCGGAAGGCGGCGCGGTAGTAGTCGACCTGCGCGGTGATCGCGCCGGGACGCGACCAGGCCTCGATGTAGCGCCGCATGTCGCCGGCGTCGAAGGCGCCGGGGCGGGCGTCGTTTTCGAAGGGGTCGCGGAGCAGGCGCCAGTTGCGGGCCCGCATCAACGCCTCCGGCAGGCGGGGGACCTGGAAGAAGAACACGTACCAGGACCTGAGCAGCTGGCGAGGGCGCCGCAGGGCGGCGACGGCCTCGAGTGGATGGCCGGCGTCGAGGACGACCAGCCGCTCGACGACCTCCGGATGGTCCATCGCCGTGTACCAGGAGACGATCGAGCCCCAGTCGTGGCCGACGACGTGCGCCCTCTCGGCGCCGAGGTGGCGGATCAGCGCGGCGACGTCGCCGGAGAGGTGGGCGCGTTCGTAATTGCGCCACCCCCTCGGCTTCTCGGAGAGGTTGTAGCCGCGCATGTCGGGGGCGACGACCCGGAAGCCCGCCTCGGCCAGCATCGGGATCTGGCGCTCCCAGCCGAACCACGCCTCGGGGAAGCCGTGGAGGAGCACGACCAGCGGTCCCTCGCCGGCTTCCACGTAGTGGAGACGGACCCCGTTTACCTCCGCTTGCTCGTGCTTCACGGCAGAGCCGTCAGGCGGTCGCCTGGGTCCTCAGCCCGGTGGGCCTGCGGTCGCGGCTCAGGTTGGCCCGCAAGACCAGCGCGAACGTGCTCGGCGTGAGCAGTTCGCGCGGCGTGATCCAGCGCTCGCCGAAGAGGGCGAAGCGCCCGGCCAGCTCGTCGTCCCTCGCGGCCGCCCGGAAGAAGAGCCGCTCCATCGGGTTGAACCTGTGCCCGGTCGAGTAGGCGTTGCAGACCCTGTCGTGCGCGGTCAGCGCCCGCCGGTGCCTGCGCGCGTAGCGCTTCAGGGCGCGGTCGAGCTCCGCCTGGTCCCGGAGGACCGAGCCGGCCTCCTCGGCCAGCCACTCCGCCGACTGGAAGGCCCAGCCGATGCCGACGCCCCAGAGCGGGTCGGCGGCGAGCGCGGCGTCGCCGACCAGGGCGAAACCGTCGCCCGCCGGCCTTCGCCGTTCGTTGGGAGCGTCCAGCTTTCCGAGCACCTTCGAGACCCGCTTCTCGGGGTCGACGCGCGGGCTGTCCGGCACCCGCTCGAACATCCGGGCCATCGCCGCCTCCGGGTCCGCCTTGAACTCCGGAATGCGGTCCTTGTGAGGGACGCAGGCGAGCATCGTCAGGCCGCCGTCGGTCGGGAAGGCGTACGCCATGTCGGGGTCGAGGAACCAGAGCTGCGGGCTGCTGCCGACCACCAGCGGCGTGTCGCGGTAGTAGGCCATGTAGACGAAGCGGTTGTTCTTCCTGACCCTGGTCCTCTGCCCGGCGAGCTTCGCGACCCCGGAGCTGCGGCCGTCGGCGCCGACGACGAGCCGGGCGCGCAGCTCGCGCTCGTTGCCGCCCTGCGTGCGCGCCACGACCCCTGCGACCCGCTTGCCGTCGCGCAGCAGCGAGGTCGCGGTGTGGCCGGTCAGCAGCTCGACCCCCTCCGTGCCGGCGGCCATCCGGCGCAGGATCGGGTCGAGCGTCTGCCGCCTGATGTTGAGGCCCGGCCCGTAGCCGTCGACCTTCTCCGTGTAGGCGCTGGACGGCGAGACCCAGCCGTAGCGGGACCAGATGTTGACGCCGCTCTCCTGGGCGCCCGCCTCGAGCAGGTCGTCCCAGATCCCCAGCCGTCGGATCGTCTGCGAGCCGCTCGCCTGGAAGACGTGCGTGCACATCACCTTGTATGAGTCGGCTGCGCTGTGGCTCTCGAGCAGCGCGACGCGCGCGCCCTGTCTGCCGAGGAACGTCGCGGCGGTGCATCCCGCGATGCTGCCGCCGACTATCGCAACGTCGTATTCCGGATCGGCCATCGTCCTGGCGGAAAGGCTACTCGGCCTAGACTTGGCCCGGCCATGACCCTGGTCGTAAAGCTCGGCTCCTCGATCGTCGCCGCCGACGACGGTGAGCTGCGCACGGACGTGCTCGACACCGTCTGCGAGCAGGTCGCCGCCCTCGAGGGCGGCGGCGAGCGGGTCGTGATGGTCACCTCGGGGGCGATCGCCCGCGGCATGCGGTTGATGGAGCTGCCGGTCCGCCCGCGGGCGATGGACGAGCTGCAGGCCGCCTCGGCCGTCGGCCAGGGGGACCTCTTCCGCGCCTACGAGGGGCGGCTCGCCGCCCACGGGACGCGGGCGGCGCAGGTGCTGCTCACCGCCGCCGACATCGCAGCCCGCACCAACTACCTGAACGCCCGCCAGACCCTGGGCCGGCTGGTCGATTGGGGGGTGGTCCCGGTCGTCAACGAGAACGACACGACGGCGACCGACGAGATTACCTTCGGCGACAACGACTTCCTCGCCGCCCAGGTCGCGATCCTGCTCGACGCCCGCCTCCTGGTCCTGCTCACCAACGTGGACGGGGTCTTCAGCGCCGACCCGGGCGCCGCGGAGGACGCCGCCCTGGTCGAGTCGGTGGAGGACTTCTCCGTGCTCGACGGAATGGAGATCGGAGACCGCACCTCCGCCTTCGGCTCCGGCGGCATGCGCAGCAAGGTCGCCGCCGCCGAGATGGCCAGCGAGGCCGGGATCCCGGCGGTGATCTGCAACGGCACCGCCGCCGGCACCCTGGCCGCCGCCGCCGGCGGCGAGCCGGTCGGGACCCGCTTCGCGGCGGGGTCGGGCAAGGCCTCCAGCTTCAAGCTCTGGCTCAAGTACGCAAAGCCGGCCCGCGGTCGGTTGCTCATCGACGAGGGCGCCGCGCATGTTCTGCGCGCTCGCGGCTCGAGTCTGTTGCCGGTCGGGGTCACCGGGATCGAGGGCAACTTCGAAGCCGGGGACGCGGTTGAAGTCGCCGTTGACGGCGGCGTCGTGGGCAAGGGGATCGTCGACTACTCCGCGACCGAACTCGCACCGGTGATCGGCAAAAAGAGCTCCGAGGTCCGCGACCTCCTCCCCAACGCCCCCGACGAGGTAATCCACCGAGACAGATTTGTGTTGGTCTGAGGGTCGGGGCCGCTCCCCAAAACGCGCGGCAGGGCCGCGCTTGAGTGTTTTGGGGAGCGGCCCCGACCCTCATAGCTACCCTTAGCGGTCATGGCGACTGCGACGAAAACGGTCGAAGAGATCTGCGAGGGGGCGAAGCGGGCCGCAATCGTTCTCGGCGGCGCCGCGACCGCCGCCAAGGACGCGGCCCTCGAGGCGACCGCGCGCCTGCTGGGCGAGCGCTCAGGCCAAATCCTCGAGGCGAACGCCGCCGACCTCGCCGACGAGCACGCCGCGGGGCTCACCGAGGCGCTTCGCGACCGCCTGACGCTGAGCGAGGCGCGGATCGCGGCGATGGCCGAGGGCGTGCGCGCCGTCGCGGCCCTCGAGGACCCGATCGGCGAGGAGCTCGAACGCAAACGCCTCGACAGCGGGCTCGACCTGCGCAAGGTCAGGGTCCCGCTCGGCGTCGTCGCGGTCGTCTACGAGGCCCGCCCCAACGTCACGATCGACTGCGCCGCGCTGACGATCGAGAGCGGCAACGCGATCGTCCTGCGCGGGTCCAGCTACGCCGAGCGCTCCAACGGGGCGCTGGCCGCGGTCGCCCGCGAGGCCCTGGCGGAGGCCGGGCTGCCCGAGGACGCCGTGCAGCTGCTCGCCGGCGGCGGCCACGAGGGGCTGGCGGAGCTCGCGACCCAGGACCGCTTCGTCGACCTCCTGATCCCGCGCGGCGGCGAAGGCCTGAAGGCGGCCCTCAAGGACGTCGCCACCGTCCCTGTGATCTACGCCGCGGCCGGCAACTGCCACGTCTACGTCCACTCCGACGCCGACCTCGAGATGGCGAGGCGGATCGCCGTCAACGCCAAGGTGCAGCGCCCGGGCGTCTGCAACGCGGCCGAGACGCTGCTGGTCGACGCCGCCGTCGCCGCCGAGTTCCTGCCCGCCGTCCTCGCCGACCTCGCCGAAGCCGGGGTCGAGCTGGTCGGCGACGAGCGGGTGCGCGCCGCCGCCGGGGGGATGACGATCGACGAGGCCTCCGAGGATGACTGGGCGAGCGAGTTCCTCGACCTGAGGCTCGCGGTCGCGGTCGTCGACTCCCTCGACGAGGCGATCGCGCACGTCAACCGCCACGGCACCCGGCACTCGGAGGCGATCGTCACCGCGTCGGACGCCGCCGCCGAGCGCTTCTCGTCGGCGGTCGACGCCGCCGTCGTCTACACCAACGCCTCGACCCGCTTCACCGACGGCTTCGAGTTCGGCATGGGGGCGGAGATCGGCAACTCGACCCAGAAGCTGCACGCGCGCGGCCCGATCGGGCTGCGCGAGCTGACGACCTACAAGTACGTCGTCCGCGGCGACGGCCAGATACGTGAGTAGCTCCGGCGCCGGCGGGATCGGCGTTCTCGGCTCGGCGTTCAACCCGCCCCATCTCGGCCACCTGGCGCTCGCCCAGGAGGCGCTCTGGCAGCTCGGGCTCGACGAAGTCGTCCTGATGCCGACCGGCGAGGCCCCGCACAAGCGGATCGTCGACGACCCGGGGCGCGAGCTGCGGCTGGCGATGACCCGGCTCGCCGCCGCCGACGACTCCCGCTTCTCCGTATCGACCCTGGAGGTGGATCGCGACGGCCCGTCCTACACATATGAGACCTTGGAGCTGCTTGCAGCCGAGAAGGGAGATACCGAGCTGGTGTTCGTGATGGGCGCGGACGCGGCCGTCGGGCTCGAGAGCTGGCGTGAGCCGGGGCGCGTGGTCGAGCTGGCGCGGCTCGCCGTGGCCCGCCGCTCGGGTGTCTCGGAGGCCGACGTCGCCGCGGTGATGCGCAGCCTCGGGTGCGACGACGGACGGGCGACGATGCTGGAGATGCCCCAGTTCGGCGTCTCCTCCTCCGCCGTCCGCGAGCGCGCGGCCGCGGGCAGGCCGCTGCGCTACCTGGTCCCGGAGTCGGTCGCCCGCTTCGTCGAAGAGAAGGGGGTCTACTCGTGAGCGGGCTCGACTCCGAGCACCTGGCGCGCCACATGGCCGAGCTCTCCGACTCGAAAAAGGCGACGGAGATCATCGTCCTCGACATGCGCAAGCTCGTCTCCTACACCGACTACCTGACGATCTGCACGGCGCGCAACGAGCGCCAGGCGCGGGCGATCGCCGAGGAGGTGAAGCTGCGCCTGAAGAACGACCACGGCATGCTGCCCGCCGGCACCGACGGCGAGGGGGCGGCGGGGTGGATCGTGGTCGACTATCTAGACGCGGTGCTCCACGTGTTCACCGAGGAGGCCCGCGAGCGGTACCGGTTGGAGGAGCTCTGGAGGGAGGCGCCGCGACCCGATCTCGGGATTGCGCAGGGTGCCGTCCGAGGGCCCCTCTACGGTGCCGCGCATGGGTAGCTTCAAGAGGGCGATCCTCGGCTACCGTCGTCCCGAAGTGGACGCGGCAATTTCGGCACGAGACAAGCAGATCTCGACCAAGGACTCGCGGATCGCCGAGCTGGGCACGGAGCTTCTCGCGAAAGCCGAGGCGGAGGAAGAGCTTGCCGCGCTCTCCGGCATGGTGATCGAGCGCGAGCGCGTGATCCGCAGCCTCGGCGAGCAGCTGCGCGAAGCCAACGAACGCCACGAGCGCAGCATCGTCTCGCTGGAGACGGTGACCGCGAAGCTCGAGGAGATCGAAGCCCAGGCCCGTGGCCAGGCGACGAGGATCCGGATGAAAGCGCTGCGCGAGGCGGTCGAGGTCGGCCGCCGCGCTCAGGAGCTCTCCGACGCGACTCCGGCCGAGGCGCCTGCCGAGGCGGCCCCGACACCCGTCGCCGAGAACGGGAACGGCGACTCCCGGGAGGTCTTCGAGGGCGAGATCAGAGTCGAGATCGGCCCGCTCGGCGACTACTCGCAGCTGGTCGGGATCGAGGACGCGATCGGCAAGCTCGGCGCCTCCGACATCTCGGTCGAGCGTTTCTCGGAGGGTCGCGCGACGCTTTCGATGAACCTCGACGAGCCCGTCGACCTGCTCCGCGAGCTCGAAGAGCACTCCCCGCTCGAGTTCCGCGTCCGCCGCGCGGGCGGCGACAACCTCGTGCTCGACGTCGACGACGACGAGTCCGAGCACCGCGCCGCCTGAGCCGAGTCGCGGCCGGGCAGGAGGTACGGCCCGCTCCAGCTAGAATTCGGTGGTCCCGGGGCTGTAGCTCAGCTGGAAGAGCGTCGCGCTGGCAGCGCGAAGGTCAGGGGTTCGAGCCCCCTCAGCTCCACTAAACGGCTCTCGTTGTCTCGCTGCGATGCGCCGGGTGTAGGAGTAGGCTCCTCGATCGGTGCGCCGGGAAGACTGGTCGGCAAGGATTGCCCATGGACCAGGCCAGAGCCGACACGGATAGCGTCAATCACGGCGACACCGCCAGCCAGCGGCCGCGCTCGCGAAACGTCCTCGCGCTTGCCGCGCTCGGCATTGTCTTCGGCGACATCGGAACGAGCCCGCTCTACGCGATGCAGGCGATCTTCACCGGGGATCATCCGGTGCGGGCGACCCCGGAAGATGTCTATGGGGTCATCTCTCTGGTGGCTTGGTCGCTGACGCTGATGGTGTCGATCAAGTTCGTGACCTTCGTGATGCGGGCCGACAACGAGGGCGAGGGCGGGGTGATGGCCCTGTATGCGCTGGTGCGACGGACCGCGATCGAGCGGCCGGCGGTAAAAGGCGCCCTGCTCATCGCGGGGGTCGTCGGCGTCGCGCTCTTCTTCGCCGACGCGATGATCACGCCGGCGATCTCAGTGCTCTCTGCTGTCGAAGGCGTCGAAGTGGCGGCGCCAAGCCTCTCCTCGATCATCCTGCCCGTGACGATCGGGGTGCTGGCGCTCCTGTTTGCGATCCAGCGCCATGGGACGGCTGCGGTCGGCCGCCTCTTCGGACCGATCATCCTGCTCTGGTTCGTCGCCATCGCCGCCGCTGGGGTCGCGGAGATCATTCGTAATCCGGAGGCCCTGAAAGGCCTCGCGCCTTCCTACGCCGTCGAGTTCTTCCTCAACCACCCACTGACCGCGTTTCTCTCTCTCGGCGCCGTCGTGCTCGTCTTCACCGGTTCGGAGGCCCTCTACGCCGACATGGGCCACTTCGGAAGGCCCGCAATCAGCCGGGCATGGTTCTTCGTCGCCTTTCCCGCCCTGCTGCTCAACTACATCGGCCAGGCCTCGCTGATCCTCGAGACGCCGAGCGCGATCTCGAGCCCCTTCTATCTCCTCTTGCCCGAGTGGTCGCGCGTGCCGATGATCGTGCTGGCAACCTGCGCGACCCTGATTGCATCGCAGGCGGTCATCTCTGGTGCGTTCTCGGTGACGCGACAGGTCGTCCAGCTCGGCTTCCTGCCGCGCATGACGATCAAGCACACCTCGGCGGAGACGATCGGTCAGGTCTATCTGCCGGCGGTGAATTGGATGCTGTTCGTCCTGGTCGTCGGACTCTGCCTCGGCTTCGGTTCCTCCGAGAAGCTGGCGACGGCCTACGGGATCTCGGTCATGGGCACTCTGCTGATCGACTCGATCCTCTTCCTGGTCGTGGCACGATTGCTCTGGCGCAAGCCACGCTCCTTGATCGCCCTCGGAGTGATCGCGTTTGTCCTGGTCGACCTGATGTTCCTCGGCGCGAACCTGCCGAAGGTCACCGAGGGCGGATGGTTCCCGCTGTTGGTCGGCACCTCGATACTGCTTCTCTTCACGACCTGGCATCGAGGGCGCGGACTCCTCGCCGCAGAGCGGGCCAAGGTCGAGGGCGCGCTGCCCGACTTCATCGACGAGATGCATCGGAAAGGGCTGCCGACGCGAATCAAGGGGACAGCCGTCTTCCTCAATCCCTCGAAGGAGACGACGCCATTGGCGCTCCGTGTCGCCCAGACGCGGCTTCGCGCCATCCCCGAAGAGGTCGTGGTCTTGACCGTGGACATCGGGAGCTTGCCGAGCGTCCCCGCTGAGGAACGCGCGGAGCTCGATCACCTCGGTGACCCCGAAGACGGGTTCTCGCACCTGACCCTGCGCTACGGCTACCTGGACGACCCGGATGTGCCGAGGGGGATCAACGTGGCCCGGGACCAGGGCCTCGTGAGCTTCAACCCCTACCACGTGACCTACTACCTATCGCAGATCGCACCGGTTCCCTTCGGTGACAAGGGCATGTCGCGCCGACGAAAGGACCTTTTCGTGGCGATGAACCGCAACGCCGCCAGCCCCGTCGGCTACTTCAACCTCCCGGCCGAGCTCGTCGTCGGCCTCGGCGGTCAGGTCCGGTTCTAGGGGTCGCCGCCCCGTCCATATCGCGGCTCGAGGATCACGATCGGGATCTCACGGTCCTTCGCGTGGCGGCGGTAGAACTCGTAACCCGGGTAGAAGGCGACGAATTCAGGCCAGAGGCGGTCGCGCTCGGGCTCGGTGGCGACGCGGGCCCGGACCTCGCGGACGTCGGAGCCGATCTGGATCGTCGTGTCCGGGTGCGCCCTGAGGTTGTGGAACCAGGCGGGATTCGTCGGCTGGCCCGCCTTCGAGGCCACCACCGCGATCGCGTCGCCGTCCTCGTGGTACATCAGCGGCGATGTTCGCCTGGCGCCGGTCCTGGCGCCCGTGTGGTCTACGAGGGCGATCCGGGCCTCCTTCCAGCCGGGGAGGTGGCCGCCGACCCTGCCGCCGGTCCGGCGGTAGAGGGCGACGTGGACCGGGGTCGAGCGCCGCCCCAGGTAGAGCCCGCGGCTGTTGGCGAGCTGTGAGCTCCATGCGGTGAAGCGTCCGAACAGGGTCAATTCGATCCTCCGATTCGTCTCAGACCGCGAGCAGGTTCTGCAGGTCGCCCATCTTCTTCTCGAGCCCGTTGACGACGAACACCTCGACGCCGTCCGCGGTCCTTATCCCGAGTCGCTCGCGCAGGCCGCCGGCGAACAGGGCCGCATCGCGGTCGATCAGCTCGATGCCCGTGACCGCGTCGAGCCGCTGCTCCCAGCGCTTCTCGAGGAACAGGGTGTCGATCCGGCTGGGCTGGAAGAAGACGCGACGGTCGCTGACCGCGAGCCGGCCGCTCGACGAGGAGGTCATGCCCCAGAGCGCGTACGAGGGCCCGCCGATGTGATTGGCCGCGGAGCTCCAGAACAGCTGCTCACCGGGCTCGAGCTTGGGGCGGGCGTGGAGGAGTCCCATCGCTCAGCCCGGCCGCCGGCTGGCGGGCCGGTTCCAGGTGCGCTCGACCTGACGCAACAGCGCCGGGTAGACGATCGCGTGGCGGAAGGGCTTGATTGCCGCCATGTAGGCCCTGCCGAAGGCGCCGCGCGGCTTCACGTAGACGGCCATCTGGCCCGTGTAGCGCCCCTCGCCCTGCTCGACCCAGGCCAGGTGCATGACCCCGTGGACGGTCCGGTTCGAGACCTCGGCGGCGAACTCGTCGTCGGTGCGGAAGAGGGGGACGAAGGGCAGCGAGCCGAAGCCCACGCCCGTCGCGGTGTCGCGCAGGTCCTCGGGCAGCCGGCCCGTCAGCGAGGTTTCGCCGGTTCCGGGGATCGGCAGGCCGTCGCCGTCGGCCGTGGTCGAGATCCGGCCGAGGCTGAACCACCTTCCGAGGCGGTCGCGCAGGCGCCAGAGGGCTCGCGCCGCGGCGGAGTCCGCGTTTGCCGGGTCGGAGGAGGCCATCAGCGCCAGCAGGCGCTCGAAGTCCCCGGCGCCGCCCCGCACGGGGAGGGCCCAGACGTCCTCGAGGGTGAAGTCCGGAACGATCTCGCGGATGCGCCAGGGGCGCGATTCGTGCTCTGCGTCGGGAAGCCTCATGCCGCTCTGCGGACCATACGATGTCCGGTCGTGACGCCGTCCCGACAGCGCCCGGTGCTCGTCTTCGACGGCGACTGCGGGTTCTGCACCACCTGCGCGCGCTTCCTGGAGCGGATCGAGCCGGAGGCGGAGGTCGTCGCTTGGCAACTGACCGACCTCGACGCGCTGGGCCTGACCGAGAAGCGTGCGGCCGACGCCGTGCAGTGGGTCGACGCCGGCGGCACGGTGCGCTCGGGGCATGAGGCGATCGCCGCGGTCCTGATCGCCGCAGGCGGGATCTGGCGGCTCGCGGGCCGCACGCTGGTGCTGCCGGGCCTCTCCTGGTTCAGCGCCAGGCTCTACCGGCTCGTCGCGAACAACCGCTACCGGATGCCGGGAGGCACGCCGGCCTGTGCCCGCCCGCCCGGGCCGTGAGTCCGGGGTTAATTCGGAGGTCGCGGTAGGGGGCGTAGGCTCGAGCGACATCCATCGGGAGGAATTCATGGGAAATGCTGCCGTCGCCTGGGCCCGTCAGAACACCGTTGCTCTTGTGGCCCTCTTCGTCGCTCTCGGCGGAACCGCCTACGCCGCCACCGCGATAGACGGCAAGCTCATCCGCAACGGCACGATCGCCGGCAAGAAGCTGAAGAAAGACACCATCGGCGGCAAGCAGGTGAAGGAGTCGGCGCTTGGAGCGGTGCCCAGCGCGACCCGCGCCGACTTCGCGGGCACGGCCGATACCGCCAGGAACGCCGAGGCTGCCACCGCGGCCGTCAGCGCCCAGAGCGCGCTCTCGGCACAATCGGCGCAGTCGGCGGCGACCCTGGGCTCCTTCGGCCCGGAGGCCTTTGCCCGCGCGAGCCAGATCGAGGTGAGCGGCCCCTACGAGACCGACCCGAACTCGGGTACCGACCAGGACTTCTTCTACTTCCCCGAGATCGACTTCATGATCAGGACGCCGCGCCTCCCGAACAAACCGGGCTCCAGCGGGTTGGTTCAACTCAGGCACGCCGACCTCACCAAACGGATGGTCCTTCACATCCGCACGGCGGCCTTCGAGCGGTCCAATGAATATCTGGAAGGCGGCGAAGCCGGGATCAACTGGCCGGTCAACAACGGCGGGGCCGACGAAGACAAGGACTTCCTCGAGATGACCGCGTTTTCGCTGGACACGAACTTCGCGGTGCGGATCGAGTGCATCGCCGACGACAGCGTCCCGGACATCCCGGTGACCTGCCTGGCGATCAAGAGCAGGCCCTAGCCGGGGGCGGCCACCGGCACGATTGGAACCCAAGGCTCATTCAGGGGCGGGCGTCTGCCGATGAGTGGTGGATGAGCGCCAACGAGCACGTGTTCTCGCATGGGATGCGGGACACCAGGGAGACCCTCGAGCTCTGGAGCGGGCGGCCGGGGAGCGTCTTCGGCGCCTGGGCGGCGCTCAGCCTGGCGATCGCGCTGGCGCTGCTCGGCGCGGTCTGGGTCGTCGCCGGCCTGATCACACCCGACGTCACGCCGCTTCACATGCCCGGCCTGACCTCGGCCTCGGAGATGGACGACATGCTGCCGATCCTCTATCGAAACTCGCTCGTCCTCGCCCTGCACGGGACCGCCTGCGTCGCCGGCTTCATCGCCGGCGCCTCGATGCCGATCGCCGCCGCCCAGCGCACCGGGTTCTCGCGCTGGGTCCATGTCAAGGCGGGGGAGCTGGCGATCCTCTTCGTCTGCGCCGTCACCGTCTTCTCGCTCGGCACCCAGGCGCTCTACCTGGGCTTCCAGGGCTCGACGATCGCCTACCAGCTCGAAATCTCGAACGCCGCGCTGATCCTCAGCGTCCTTCCCCACGCGCTGCTCGAGCTCACCGCCCTCTTCCTGCCGCTCGCCGCCTGGCTGATCGCGAGCCGCCGCGGCGAGTGGAACCAGCTGCTCGCGGCGACCCTCGTGACCGTGCTGCTGGCGATCCCCGCGGTCGTCCTCGCGGCGGCGGTCGAGGTCTACGTCTGGCCCCAGATCCTCGAGGAGCTCTCGCCGGGCATTCGCAATACGCTCGGCGTGTGAGCGCGGCCAGGCCCGGAGAACTGCTGGAGCCGTGACGGCGCCGCTAGGCCCCCGCCTCCCTTCGTAGGATCACTCCGTGGACAAGTACGACGCGAAGGCGATCGAGCGCAGGTGGCAGGCTGTCTGGGCCGAGGAGGGGACCTGGGAGGTCCCCGACCCCGGGCAGCCCGGCTTCGACGAGCGCAAGCCGAAGGCTTACGTGCTCGAGATGCTGCCCTACCCGTCCGGGGAGCCCCACGTCGGCCACCTCAAGTGCTACGCGGTCGGCGACGCGATCGCCCACTTCCGCCGCCGTCACGGCTACGAGGTGATCCACCCGATGGGCTACGACGCCTTCGGCCTGCCGGCCGAGAACAACGCGATCAAGACCGGCGAGCCGCCGCGCGAGGCGACCGAGCGCTCGATCGAGTCCTTCCGCCGCCAGTTCCGGGAGTGGGGGATCTCGATCGACTGGGCGCGGGAGATCGGCACCCACACCCCCGAGTACTACCGCTGGACCCAGTGGATCTTCCTGCGCTTCCTCGAGCGCGGCCTCGCCTACCGCGAGGAGGCGCCGGTCCAGTGGTGCCCGAAGGACGCGACCGTGCTCGCCAACGAGCAGGTCGTCGACGGCCGCTGCGAGCGCTGCGGGACGCCGGTCGTGCAGAAGAAGCTCGAGCAGTGGTTCTTCAAGATCACCGACTACGCCGAGCGCCTGCTCGCCGACTTCGACCGGCTCGAGTCCTGGCCCGAGCACGTGATCACGATGCAGCGCAACTGGATCGGGCGCTCCGAGGGCGCCGAGGTCACCTTCCGCTGCGAGCAGGTCGGCCTCGACTTCCCGGTCTTCACGACCCGTCCCGACACCCTGTTCGGCGCCACCTTCTTCGTGCTCGCCCCCGAGCACCCGGAGCTCGAGCGCCTGGTCGCCGGGACCGAGGCCGAGGAGGCGGTGCGCGAGTACGTGGACAGCGTCGCCCGCGAGTCGGCCGAGGAGCGCGGCGACGAGGACCGCGAGAAGACCGGCGTGCCGCTCGGGCGGACGGTCGTCAACCCGGTCAACGGCGAGGAGATCCCGATGTTCGTCGCCGACTACGTGCTGATGGAGTACGGGACCGGCGCGATCATGGCGGTCCCCGCCCACGACGGGCGCGACCACGAGTTCGCGAAGAAGTTCGACCTGCCGATCCGGCGGGTGATCGAGGGCGAGGATCCCGAGGCCGCCCGCGACGAGGGCCTGCCGTATCCGGGCGACGGGCCGATGACCGGCTCGGGTCGCCAATTCAGCGGCAAGCACAACCGCGAGGCCTACACGGAGATCGTCGAGTGGCTCGAGTCCGAGGGGCGCGGAAAGCCCTCGGTCAACTACCGGCTGCGCGACTGGCTGGTCTCGCGGCAGCGCTACTGGGGAGCGCCGATCCCGGTCGTCTACTGCGAGAGGTGCGGGGAGGAGGGAGCGCCGGCGATCGTCCCCGTGCCCGAGGGCCAGCTCCCGGTAGAGCTGCCGGAGATCGACGACTACTCGCCGCAGGGCAAGAGCCCGCTCGCCGCGGCAGAGGACTGGGTCTCCACCGAGTGCCCGACCTGCGGTGGCCCCGCCCGCCGCGAGACCGACACGATGGACACCTTCGTCGACTCCTCCTGGTACTTCATCCGCTACCTCGACCCGCGCAACGAGGAGCGCCCCTGGGACCGCGCCGCCGCCGAGCACTGGCTCCCGGTTGACCAGTACATCGGCGGCGTCGAGCACGCGATCCTCCACCTCATGTACGCGCGCTTCGTGACCAAGGCGCTCGCCGACCTGGGCGAGCTCGCCGTGCAGGAGCCGTTCGCCAACCTCTTCGCGCAGGGGATGATCACCCGCGACGGGGCGAAGATGTCGAAGTCGAGGGGCAACACCGTGGCGCCCTCGGAGTACGTCGAGCGCTACGGCGCCGACACCGCCCGCACCTACGTCTGCTTCATGGGCCCGCCCGAGCGCGGCGGCGACTGGACCGACGAGGGGGTCGAGGGCGTCGGCCGCTTCCTGGGCCGGTTGTGGCGCCTCTGCGAGGAGGTCGAGGAGCGGACCGAGGCCGGCGCGGTCGGGTCCTCGGAGAGCGCCGAGGTGCGCGAGCTGATCGCCAAGGCGCACTGGGCGATCGACAAGACGACCCGCGACTTCGAGCGCGGCTTCCAGTTCAACACCGTGATCGCCGCCGTGATGGAGCTGGTCAACGACGCCTACCGCCTCAAGGACGACCTCTTCGCCGGGGCCGACGGGCAGGCGGCGCTGCGCTTCGCGACGGCGACCGCCGCCTCGCTGATCTTCCCCTTCGCGCCGCACCTCGGCGCCGAGGTCTGGGAGCGGCTCAACGGGGGCCGCGTCTGGGAGGAGCCCTGGCCGAAGGCCGACCCGGCGCTGCTGGCGAGCGACACCGTCACCCTCGTCGTCCAGGTCAACGGCAAGCTCCGCGACCGGATCGAGGTCGCCTCAGACGCCGCCGAGGACGATCTGCTGGCGACGGCACGGGCCAGCGAGAGCGTCCGCCGCCACCTCGACGGCAGGGAGGTCGTCAAGGAGATCGTCGTCCCCGGCAAGCTCGTGAACCTGGTCGTCCGCTGATTTTTACCGTCCGGTCCCCGATATCTGGTAGAAAGCCGCGATGCTCGTAAGGCGCCTCGCAGACGCCCCCGTGGAGGAGTTCCACCGTCTTCGCTCCCACGTCCTGATGGACGCCGGCGAGCTCGGCTCGCGAAATATGTCCGTGACCTGGCTCGAGGTCCCGGCCGGGGCGGAGCAGGAGCTGCGCTCCCACGAGGACGCCGAGCAGGTCTACGTCGTCGTCCGCGGCGCCGGCACGATGTCCGTCGCCGGCGACACCCAGCGGGTCGAGGAGGGGGACCTGATCCTCGTCTCGCCCGCGACCGACCACTCGGTCGCCAACGACGGCGACAGCGAGCTCGCCTGCATCTCGGTCCAGTCGCCGCCGGTCGCGGTGGCCGAGCTCTACGGAGGCCAGATGGCTGAGGTCTCCGGCTACGACGACGAAGACGTTTGACCCTCCTGCGTCCCGGAATGGTTAAGGTCGTCCGGGAATCGAACTAGTGTTCGTATCGCTATTCAGGCAAGGCGGGTCGGCGCGGTTTCTTGCCGTCACGTGGAGAGGTCAGAATGCGACAGGAGAGAATGAGCGCACTCGTCCCGTTTGATGCATCGATGGTCGTCTCCGGCGCAGGACCGGCACCGGAGGTTCAAACGCGGCACGGGGCGGTTTTCAACGAAGACTGCATCGACTTTCTCGGTCGCGTCGAGGATGAGTCTGTTGACACGGTCTTCGCGGACCCACCATTCAACCTCGGCAAGGTATATGGGCCTCGCGTCAACGATGAGGTGACCGAGAGCGAGTACGTGGACTGGGGCACCGCTTGGATCGACGAGTGCATCCGAGTGCTCAAGCCCGGCGGCTCGTTTTTCCTCTACAACCTTCCTCGCTGGAACATCGTCTTCGGAGCGCATCTGATGGCGAGAAAGATGGATTTCCGGCACTGGATTGCGATCAGCATCAAGTTTGGATTGCCGATAACCGGCCGGCTCTACCCCGCGCACTACAGCCTCCTCTATTACTCCAAGGGGAAGCCCAAGACATTTCGGAAGATCCGGACTCCGATCGAAACGTGCAGACACTGCGGCGGTGAGATCAAGGACTACGGCGGGCATCGCGGTGCGATGAATCCGGATGGTGTCAACCTTACGGACGTTTGGACTGACGTCCCTCCCGTTCGCCATTGGAAATTCAAGAGCAGGAAACGCGGCGCGAATCAGCTCTCGACCAAGCTCCTTGAGCGGGTCATCCATCTTTCCACGGAGGAGGGGGATCTCGTCCTGGACCCGTTTGGTGGGAGCGGGACCACCTTCGATGTCGCCGAGCGACACGAGCGGTATTGGCTCGGGGCGGAGATAGAGAGCTGTGACGTGATCAAGGAGCGCCTGCAGGAGCAGGAGCTACATCACCATCCCAACACCGACTGGGTCGAATCCGCGGCGGCTTAGCCCAGCGCGCGTCCGTCGCGGCCCTTCGGAATATGAGGGACCGATGGGTCGAGGGAGTCATGTCCGACCCCATAGATTCGCAACGCACCGTCGGGGACCGGGTATCGGCTCCAGAACTCGAAGTACGGCGCAATCTCCTCGAAGTTGCCGACTCTATCCGTCAGGTACCTCTGGGTGGCGCGCATCGCAAGCACCAGAATGCCCGCGCTTAGGGAGCCGCGTGTTATGCCGTCGAGGAGCTTGTTAATGGCCCTGTGGGTCGAGGAGACGTTGCCGGTCTCCCACTCAAAGCCGACATAGCGGTCACGGTCCAGGAGCCGGGCGTCGAGGTCACCGGTACGAAGGACGTCGCGACCCTCATATCCAACTGGAAGTTCCGGCAGGGTCTCTGTTTCCCATCCACATGACTCGAGGTGACCAATCATTGGCAGCTTGATTGGAACAACGCCATTGGGATGTCGGTCTGGCTTACCCCGTGCGCTGACCCCGGGCTCGGGATTCAGAGAAAAAGTGCCTGAGCCTCTCGGCCAGTCCGCAGCAGCAATTGCGACCTCGACGTCGTTCTGGGCCCGCTTCCAAGTTGCAGTTCTCGGGAAGCGGCCTGAACGGATGATTTCGATCGACTCGACAACCTGAATGACCGCAGACTTTCACAGCTGAATCGTTCGAGTCTGCGCGCCACAGGTGCCTCCCGCCCGTTCACCCTCCGGTCATGCCCGACCTGAGCCGCTCTCAGCTGCTGGTCTACGGCGCGATCGCGGTCGCGCTGCTGCTGGTCGGCGCGCGCGCGATCCGGGCGGGGGGCGAGGCGGATTTCTCGGCGGGCGCCGGGGACACGGCGGCGGCGAGCGAGGCGGGCTTCGCCCTCGAGGCCGGCGGCGTCGACGTCGTCGTCGACGTGACCGGCGCGGTGCGCAGGCCCGGCGTGTACCGGCTGCCGGCCGGGTCACGGGTCACCGACGCGGTCGAGCGGGCCGGCGGCGCCGGCGGCGCGGCGATGCTCGAAGGGATCAACCTCGCGGCCCGCCTCGCCGACGGCCAGCAGGTCCTGGTGCCGGGACGGCAGCCGGGCGGGGGCGCCGGCCTCGCCGGCGCGGTCTCCGAAGACGGGCCGATCAGCCTCGGCAGCGCCACCGTCGAGCAGTTGGAAACGATCGACGGGATCGGCCCGGTCACGGCCGGCGACATCGTCGAGTTCCGCAGCGAGCACGGCGGGCTCGCCTCGGTCGACCAGCTCGACGAGGTGCCCGGGATCGGCCCGGCGATGATGGAGTCCCTGCGCGCGCGGCTTCAGCCCTGAGCGCCGGGGCCCGACCCGCGGCGGTGGCGGTGGCGATCTGCGCGGCCGCCGCGGCGCTGCTCGCCCTCTCCCACAGCGGCGAGATCCGCTCCCGCGCCGAGGCCGGGCTCGGCAGGGGAATGCCGGCCCGCGAGGCCGAGCTGGCACGTGGCTTCGTGCTCGGCGAGGACGAGGGGATCGACGCCGCGACGGTCGAGGACTTCCGACGCGCGGGGCTGAGTCACCTGCTGGCGGTGTCCGGGCAGAACGTCGCCCTCCTGGCCCTGCTGGCGATGCCGTTGCTCGGAATGCTCGGCATGCCGCTGCGGGTCCGGCTCGTCTGGGTGCTCGGCCTGATCGCCGTCTACGTCTCCCTGACCGGGGCCGGGCCGTCGATCCAGCGCGCCGGGGTGATGGGGGCCCTGAGCGTGCTGGCGATGCTCGGAGGGCGGCGCTCGTCTCGCCTCCACGGGCTGGCGCTGGCCGCAATCGTCACCCTGGCGATCGACCCGGGCATCGCCCACGACGTCGGCTGGCAGCTCAGCTTCGCGGCCGTGCTCGGCATCCTGCTGCTGGCGGCTCCGCTTTCCGCATCGCTCAGGGCTCGCGTCGGCGGGCGCGGCCCGCTGGTCCGGGCGCTGCTCGACGGCGCCGCGATGACGGTCGCGGCGACCCTGGCGACGGCGCCGTTGATCTCCTTTCACTTCGGGGAGGTCTCGACCGTCACCCTGCTCGCCAACCTCCTCGCACTGCCGGCGGTGGCGCCGTCGATGTGGCTCGGGATGCTGGCCGCGGCCGCCGCCCAGGTGCCGGGGCTCCCGCTCGAGGCGGTCAACCGCGTCAACGCGCTGCTGCTCGGCTACGTCGCCCAGGTCGCCGCCTGGTGCGCGCGGCCCGACTGGGCCGCCGTCGAGGCGCGCCTGGACGGCGGCGGCCTGCTCGCCGCCTACGCGGGCATCGCGCTCGCGGTCGTGCTCGCGCGCCGCCGGGCCGCCCTCGCGACCGCGGCCGGGGCGACGCTGCTCGCCGCGCTCGCGCTCGGAGTGGCGCTCCAGGGCGGCGGCGGGCCCCCTCCGGGCCCGCCGGGCGGCCTGCGGGTGACCTTCCTCGACGTCGGCCAGGGCGACGCGATCCTGCTGCAGCCGGCCGCGGCGCCGGCGGTCCTCGTCGACGGCGGGCCGCCCGGGGCGGGCCTGCCCTCGATGCTGCGCGAGGCCGGGGTCGAGCGGCTCGGCGCCGCCGTCGTCACCCATGACCAGTCCGACCACGCGGGCGGGATCGCCGAGCTGCTCGGGTCGGTTCCCGTGCGGAGCCTGCTCTACGCCGAGCTCGCCCGCGCGACGCGCGAGGACGCCGTCGGCGAGGGGGTGGTCCCCCGCCGGGTCGCGGCGGGGACAGCCTGCGCTCCGGCGCGCTCCGCCTCGATGTCCTCTGGCCTCCCCGTGTGCTGCTGCAGGGGGCGGCGGCCGAGGACCCGAACGGCGTCTCCCTGGTCCTCCTGGCCCGCTGGCGCGGCTTCTCGATGCTGCTCTGCGCGGACGCCGAGGCCGAGGCGGTCCCGCTCGACCCGGGCCCGGTCGACGTGCTCAAGGTCGCCCACCACGGCAGCGAGGACGCCGGCCTCGAGGCGCTGCTCGAGCGCAGCTTCCCGAGGTTGGCGGTGATCTCCGTCGGCGGGGACAACCCCTACGGCCACCCGACGGCGACGACGCTCGCGACGCTTGCCGACAACGGCGTCCGCACCCTGCGCACAGACCGCGACGGCACCGTCGTGCTGGAGGTGAGGGCGGGACGCCTGCAGGTCGCCACGGGCACTTGAGCTCCGCCCCCCCAAACTGGACGAACCATCGACCGAATACTGGAGTTTCGGGGCCGTGGCGCTTGCCCTCCTCGTCCCAGGCGCCGATGGCCGTATGGATGATTCCCAACCTCAGAAAGGTGATCTCGCGGCTGCTTCCCAGGAGCGGCGCCGGCGGCAGCCACCTGGAGAGGTTACGGAGCACGATCTTCGGCCTGCTCGGCGCCGTCACCGCGGTCGGCCTCGGGATCGTCGCGCTCGCCTCGAGCCAGGGCTGGACCAACTTCATCGACCTTCCGGTCCCGGGGGCACCGAGCCAGCACGTCGGCGACGCCCGGGTGGTCGCCCAGGCGCCCCCGCCTCCTCCCGCCGAGGTGGCAGGCCCGGAGGTGGCGTCCGGCGAGCGGGAACAGGCTCCGATCCCCGACCGCGAGCAGCCGTCCGGCACTCCTCCCCCCACGAACGGGCAGTCCACCGGCGGCGTCCCGGCGCCCCCGTCCCATGACCCGAAGGCGCCTTCAAAGCACGGTGCCGCGAAAGCGCCGGCGACCGAGGCCCCGGCCGGCGGCGCCGAGCCCGGGAGCGCCCCCGGCGGCCCCGGCAAGGCCCCCGTCGCCGATCCGACATCTCCCCCCGACGACGCCCAGGGGCAACCGGTGACGACGCCGCCCCCCGGCAAAGGCAAGGCAAAAGGCCACGGCAAGGAAAAGCCGCCGAAGCCGGCCAAGGCGCCCCCGCCCCCGGAAGAGGCTCCTCCTCCGCCGCCCGAGAGCCCTGGCGATGGCGAGGACGGCGATGAGGGGGATGAGGACGACGACGACGGCGAGTCGCACGGCAACGGCAATGCCCACGGCCACGATGACGAGGACGACGACTAGCCGCTTCCCCGCGGCCTCGGAAGCGCCTGCCGCGGCCTCTAGACTCGGCCGATGGCCGAGGAACTCCGCTCGCTCTACCTGATCGCCGGCACCGACGGCGCCAAGATCGACGCCACCCGGGCGCGGCTGCGCGCCCGGGCCGAGTCGGAGGGCGGCGCCGGCGCGCTGGAGATCTTCGACGCGGGCGAGGGCAAGGGGGCCCCCGACCACGAGGCGCTGATCAACGCACTGCCGGCGATGTCGCTGACCGAATCGCGCCGCTACCTGCTCGCCGACGGCGTCGAGCGCTGGCGGGACCGCCAGCTCGACGCGGTCGCGGAGGCGCTCTCGCAGCTCCCTCCGGACCTGACCCTGGTCCTGGTCGCGCGGGCCGAGGCGCCGAAGAAGCTCGCCGCCGCGACGCGAGCCGCGGGCGGGGAGGTCCACGAGTTCACGGCCCCGGCGGCGCGGGCGATGCCGCGGGTGCTCGTCGCCGAGGCGAACACGCTGGGCTTCCGGCTCGAGCACGACGCCGCGGTCGCCCTGGTCGAGCGGATGGGCGCGAACCCGGTGCGGCTCGGAAACGAGCTGCGCCGGCTGGCGCTCTGGGCCGGGCCCGGGGGAGAGGTGTCCCTCGACGACCTCGACGCGATGGTCTCCGATACCTCGGAGGCGATCGTCTGGTCGCTGGCCGACGCCCTCCAGAACCGCGACCCGGTTACCGCGCTCTCGGTCGCCGAGCGCCTGATCGAGCAGGACGAGAACGTCACCGGGATGGTCTACGCGCTGGCCTCGAGAATCCGGCGCTCGCGCAACGCGGAGCTGCGCGGCGCGACCGAGGCGCTCGCAGACCTCGAGGTCTGGTGCCGCGGCGGCGTCGACTACGGCGACGACCTGGCCCTCACCCTGGCCATGAGGCGGGCAGCCGGCGTGGCGGGCTGAGGGCTACTTAACGGCGGCGGCGGAAATACGGGCCGCTCGGGACTTCTTGCGGGCGCCCGTGTTCTTGTGCAGGGCGCCCTTCTGGACGGCCTTGTCGATGCGGGAGACGAGCGCCTTGTGCTCGGCGGCGATCGTCTCGGCCTCGCCGGACTCGATCGCGCTCTCGAGGCGGCGGAAATGGGTCTTCACGGTGCTCGTGAGCAGCCGGTTCTCCACCCGCTCGCGCTCGCTGCGCAGTATCCGCTTCTTCTGTGAGGCTATGTTGGCCATTGATTCGTGTGCCTGAGCGGGCGTCGAGCCAGCTCCAGGCGGCCGCCGACTATAGCGACTGAGACCAGCTTGGAGACGCCCAAGACACCCGACCGCGACGAGCCGGCGCCGGACGCCGACCCCACCGGCCCGGACCGGCGGCGCCAGGGCGGGCGGATAGCGAGATCGACCGCCTTCTTCTCGGTGGCGACCGCGGCCTCGCGCGTCGCCGGCCTCGTGCGCGAGATCTTCGCCGCCAGCTACTACGGGGTCAGCGGCCCGATGTCGGCTTTCACGATCGCCTTCCAGGTCCCCAACCTGGTCCGCAGCCTCTTCGCCGACGCCGCCCTGCAGCCCGCCTTCATCCCGATCTTCACTGAGCAGCTCGAGCGCAAGAACTACCAGGAGGCCTTCCGTCTGGCCTCGACGCTGATTCTTCTGGTCACCCTCGTCCTCGGCTCGATCACGGCGCTCTTCGTGCTCGCGGCGCCGGTGATCATGCCGCTCTTCGCCCCCGGCTTCGAGGGCGAGATCCTCGACCTAACCGTCACCCTCTCCCAGGTCCTCTTCCCGATCCTGATCCTGCTCGGGATCAGCGGCGTCGTCGTCGGCGTCCTGCAGAGCTACGACCGCTTCGGCGCCTTCGCGATCGCGCCGTTCTTCTGGAACGTGACGATCATCGTCCTGCTCGTCGTCCTCGCCCCGATGTTCGAGGGCGACGACCGCATCTACGCCTACGCGATCGGGATCCTGGTCGGCACCCTGGTCCAGCTGCTGATCCCGGTCTTCGACCTCCGCAACACGCCATTCAAGTTCAGCCTCAGCTTCGCCTGGCGCAACCCGGACGTGCGGCGCGTCCTGGTCCTGATGCTGCCGGTCACGCTCAGCCTCGGGCTGATCAACTTCAACCTCGTGATCAACAGCCTCTTCGGGACCCTGGTCAGCACCGAAGCGCCGGCGGCGATCGACAAGGCCTTCCGTATCTACCAGCTCCCGCAGGGGATCTTCTCGGTGGCGATCGCGACCGTGCTCTTCCCGACCCTCGCGCGCTATGCCTCGCGCGGCGAGACCGACAACCTGAGGGCGACGATGGCGAACGGGATGAGGCAGATCCTCTTCATCCTGGCTCCGGCCGCGGCCGCGGTCCTGGTCCTCTCCGAGCCGATGGTGCGGCTCGTCTTCCAGCGCGGCGAGTTCACCCCCGACCAGACCACGCTGGTCGCCACCGCGCTCTTCTGGTTCGCCTTCTCGCTGCCCACCAACGGCCTCTTCCTCCTCCTCACCCGCACCTTCTTCAGCCTCCAGCGCCCCTGGATGCCGACCGCGATCGCCGCCGGCAACCTGGCCGTGACGGCACTCGGCTCGCTCGCCCTCTACGACCTCGGGGTGGGAGGGATCGTCGCGGCGACGGCGATCGCGACGGCGGTCAGCGTCTTCGCCCAATGCGTGATCCTGCGGCGGCTGCTCGACGGCCTCGAACTGGGGCGGCTGCTCGAGGGCGCGGTTCGAATCACGCTGGCATCAGCCGCCCTCGCCGCGGTCAGCCTCGTCGTCTGGGACCTTCTCGACGAGGCGCTGGGCCGCGGCCTCGGCGGCCAGATCGCCTCCCTCGGCATCGCCCTCGCCCTCGGGCTGATCACCTACCTGGCTGCCGCCAGGCTGTTCCGCATCCCCGAGCTGGAGCAGATCACCCGTCTCGTCCGCCGCCGCTAGATGCTCGACCTCGGCTCCTACCTGCTCGGCGTCGCTCAGATCCTCGCCCTGGCGGGCTTCGCCTGGCTGGGCGGCTCGTCACTTCGCTCGCGATTGGTCCCCGAGCTCTCGGGCGCCCCCGCGCACCTGGCCTCAAGCGTGGTGTCGCTCGCGATCTTGATCTTGTCGGCTGAGATCCTCGGCACCCTCGGCGCCTTCGACCCCCTGCCGTATCTCCTGCTGGTCGGGGCTTTCGGCGTCGGATGCCGGACGCTCCTCCGCGGGTGGCGCCCGTCGAGGGGGGCCGAGAACGTAAACCTCGCCCGCAGGCCCCCGTCGACGGGCGACGGGACCCGCGGCCGGGGCGCCTCCATCCCGACCCTGGTCGCATTGGCCATCGCGGCGGCAGCGGTCGTCAAATTCGCCGCCGAGGTGAAGCTGAAGCTCGGCACAGGGATGACCGGGTTCGACAGCACCTGGTACCACGGGCCGTTCGCCGGCGGGTTCATGCAGAGCGGGGACACGTGGGACCTGCACTACATAGCGCCGCAGTTCCTGGCCTGGTTCTACCCGGCCAATTCAGAGCTGGTGCACGCGGTCGGGATGAATGCGTTTGACCGGGACATCCTCTCGCCGCTGCTCAACCTCAGTTGGTTCGTGGGCTGCCTGGTCGCCTGCTGGTGCATGGGCAGGCCGTACCGCGTAGCACCCTGGTCGCTTGCGCTGGGCGCGATCGCGCTCAGCGTTCCGGCGTTCCTGGACCAGGCGGGCGAGGCGCGCAACGACATCGTCGGGACCTTCTTCCTGCTTGCCGCAGTTGCGATCGCCCTCAACGTCTGGGTGGCGAGGACCGAAGGCGACGGCGAGACGGGCACCGCGGAGAGCCAGGGGCTACCCACCGGCGCCCTGCTCGTCGTCGGCCTCGCCGCCGGCCTGGCGGCCGGGACCAAGCTCAACTTCCTGCTGCCCGGGGCCGTCATGGTCGTCGGCCTTGCCGCGGTCACGCCGCGCGGGCGCCGTCTCCGGGCCCTGGCGGTGACCGGTCTGGCGGCCCTGGCGGGCGGCGGCTACTGCTACCTGCGCAACCTCATCCAGACCGGCAACCCGCTGCCCTGGTTCGACGGCGTCGGCCCGATCCCGCTGCCAGCGCCCGATCAGGAGCTCGGCGGCCGCGAAGCGCACAGCGTGCTCGACTACCTCACCGACGGCGCCGTCTGGTCGGACTGGTTCCTGCCCGGGCTCCGCGACGGGCTCTGGATCGTCTGGCCGCTGCTCGTCATCGCGGCCTTCGCCGCCTTGGCGCTGGCCCTCCAGGGATTCCGCGGTTCGCCTGGGAGCGACGGCGACGGAGGGGCGCGGGACCCTGTGCTCGCCGTCGCCGGCCTGGCCGGCCTCGCCACCGCTCTCGCCTGGCTCGTCGCCCCGACCTCGGCCTCCGGCCCCGAGGGCATGCCACGCGGCTTCGAGTCCGGCCTCCGCTACCTGGCCCCAGCCCTGATCCTCGGCCTCGCCCTTCTCCCAACCTCCCCGTCCCTCCGCAGCCGCCTACCCTCGCGCCCGCCGAGGTCGTCTTTTGTTCCGCTATGGGCAACAAAAGGCGACCTCGGCCGGGGGATCGGGGTCGGGCTCGCCGCCTTGGGGGTCGTGCTCGCGGTTGGGGCCGGTTACGTCGTCCAGCGGGAGTACCTGCGGGACCGGTACGCGAATCCGTCCTTCACGACACCCGGCCTGAACGCCGCCTTCGAGTGGGCGACCCCTCTCTCCGGCGCCCGGATCGCGACCACGAGCACCCGCCAGTACCCCCTGTTCGGCACCGATCTCTCCAACCAGGTCGAGTTCGTCGGCGAAGACCGTCCCCACGGCGGCTTCGTCGCCCCCGCCACCTGCCAGGCCTGGCGCCGCCTCCTCGACGAGGGGGACTACGACTACGTCGTCGCCAGCCGCGACCGCATCGAACCCGGCAAGCCCCCCTACTCAGAGACCGCCCGCTGGACCGAAGGCCCGGGCGCCATCGTCGTCCTCCGCAAGCCACCGACGGTCGTCTTCAAGCTGAGCGGACGATTGGATCCATCGACCTGCCCAAGCTGAGGACCTTCGTTCGAACTGTCGGGCGCTGAGGAGCTCGCGGTGGGGTCCATCGGCGTCTGGCGCAGGCGATTCTCGCGCGGGTGGCACTCCGGCGAGGGGGCCGAGAACGGACCCAGTTTGGCCCGCCCGCAGGCCCCCTCGCCGGAGTGACGGGCCCCGCGCGCCAAGTCGCCATACTCCGCACCCGCCGATGGACCACATCCGCAACTTCTCGATTATCGCCCACATCGACCACGGCAAGTCGACGCTGGCCGACCGCATCCTCGAGGTCACCGGCGCCGTCGACCCGAAGAAAATGCAGGCGCAGATGCTCGACTCGATGGACCTCGAGCGCGAGCGCGGGATCACGATCAAGGCCCAGGCCGTCCGGGTCGAGTACAGGGCCGCCGACGGGCAGGCCTACCACCTGCACCTGATCGACACGCCCGGCCACGTCGACTTCTCCTACGAGGTCTCGCGCAGCCTCGCCGCCTGCGAGGGCGCCCTGCTCGTCGTCGACGCGGCCCAGGGGGTCGAGGCCCAGACCGTCGCCAACACCTACCTGGCGGTGGAGAACGGGCTCGAGCTGATCCCGGTCATCAACAAGGTCGACCTGCCGGGCGCCGAGCCCGAGCGGGTCGCCAAAGAGATCGCGGACCTGCTCGGAGGCGATCCCGAGGAAGCCCTCTGGATCTCCGCGAAGACCGGCGAGGGCGTCGCCGAGGTCCTGGAGGCGATCGTCGCGCGGATTCCGGCGCCGAAGGGCGAGCCCAGCGCTCCGACCCGGGCGCTGATCTTCGACTCGGAGTTCGACCAGTACCGGGGCGTGATCGCCTACGTGCGGATGGTCGACGGCTCCTTCCGCAAGCATGAGCGGATCCTGGCGATGCAGAACGGGACCGAGGCGGACATCGACGACATCGGCTTCTTCCGGCCGGCGATGACCGCCGTGCAGGGCATGGACGCCGGCGACGTCGGCTACCTGATCACCGGCATCAAGGACGTCGCCAAGCTGCGCGTCGGCGACACGCTGACGGCCAAGGAGCGCCCGGCCTCCGAGCCGCTCGAGGGCTACCGCGAGGTGCGCCCGATGGTCTTCTGCGGGCTCTTCCCGATCGACACCGACCGCTACGAAGACCTGCGCGACGCGCTCGAGAAGCTGGCACTCAACGACGCGGCGCTCTCCTGGGAGCCGGAGACCTCGGAGGCGCTCGGCTTCGGCTTCCGCTGCGGCTTCCTCGGCCTGCTCCACATGGAGATCGTGCGCGAGCGGCTGGAGCGCGAGTACGACCTCGACCTGCTGTCGACGACGCCGAACGTGCGCTACATGGTCCACCTGACCAACGGCGACGAGTTCGAGGTCCACAGCCCGACCGAGCTGCCCGACCCGGCCACCATCGAGGCGATCGAAGAGCCCTACATCCGCGCGACGATCATCTGCCCGTCCGAGCAGGTCGGCGCCGTGATGGAGCTCTGCCAGGGGCGGCGCGGCACCCACGTCGACATGAGCTACCTGAGCCCGCAGCGGGTGCAGATCCGCTACGACATGCCGCTCGGCGAGATCGTCCTCGACTTCTTCGACCTTCTGAAGTCCTCGACCCGCGGCTACGCCTCGCTCGACTACGAGCCGATCGGCAACGAGCCCTCCGACCTGGTCAAGGTCGACATCCTGCTCGCCGGCGACAAGGTGGACGCGCTCTCGATCATCGTCCACCGCGACTTCTCCTACGAGCAGGGCAAACGGCTCGTCGAGCGGCTGCGCAAGACCATCCCCCGCCAGCAGTTCGACGTCCCGGTGCAGGCCGCGATCGGCTCCAACATCCTCGCCCGCGAGACTGTCAAGGCGGTCCGCAAGGACGTCACCGCGAAGCTCTACGGCGGCGACGTCACCCGCAAGCAGAAGCTGCTCAAGAAGCAGAAAGCGGGCAAGAAGCGGATGAAGTCCGTGGGCCGGGTCGAAGTGCCCCAGGAGGCGTTCCTCGCCGTCCTGCAGATCGACGACTAGTGGGCGACGCCCTGGCTGGCTGAGCAGATAGGGTGCCGCCCGACCAGCTAGGAGGGGAATTCTTCGATGGCGATCAAGACGGACGCGATAGGCAAGGAATGGCCCGCCACGACCTATGAGGTGGGCAAGGAGAAGATCGGCGAGTACGCCCGCGTGGTCGGGCTCGACAACCCGGTGCACAGCGACCGCGAGGCGGCCACAGCGGCGGGCTACCGCGACGTCGTCGCGCCGCCCATGTTCTGCGTCGTCTACAGCGCCCCGGCCCTCGGACCGGCGATGTTCGACGACGAGGTCGGGATGAACTTCGCCGCGATGGTCCACGGGGGCCAGGAGTTCGAGTGGGGCGAGCCCGCCTGCTCGGGCGACGAGATCACGACCACGGCGAAATGCCTGGAGATCTTCGAGAAGGACGGCAAGGGCTTCTACAAATTCGAGACGAACTCGGTCAACCAGGACGGCCAGCTGGTCGTCAAGGGGACCTGGACCAACATCGTGAGGGGGGTCTGAGATGGGACTCAGCGAGGGAGATCAGATCGCCGAGATCCGGGTCACCCCGGACAAGTACCTGCCGCACCGCTACGCGGGCGCCTCGGGGGACTTCAACCCGATCCACATCGATCCCGAGTTCGCCAAGGCGGTCGGCCTGCCCAACACGATCCTCCACGGCCTTTACATGATGGGCCTGGTCGCCAGGGCCAGCACCGAGGCGGCGGGGGGCGACCCGCGCTCGCTGAAGCGGCTCTCCGTGCAGTTCCGCGGCATGGGCGCGCCGGAGACCGAGATCGTCGTCAGCGGCACGGTCAAGTCGGTCGACGGCGACCGCGCCACGATCGACACAGTCGCGGCCCAGGGCGACAATCAGACCATTCGAAACGCCGAGGCGGAAGTAGCGCTGTAGCGGGAGCGGGTGGCCCTGCCCGCTCAACTTTTTCGATCAACGGGGCTGGCTGTCCGCCGGCGGATAGCCGAAAAAGTACAAGCCGCGGGCAGGGCCACCCGCTCCCGCTTCTAGACTTCGCAGCGTGCTTACTTCTCGCCAAGAGCTGATTTTGACGCTGGTCGTCGATGCCTATCTGGCGTCGGCGAGGCCTGTGGGGTCCAAGGAGGTTGCCGAGAAGCCGGAGGTCGAGTGGGGGGCGTCGACCGTGCGGGCGGAGCTCGCCGCGCTCGAGGCGGCCGGCTACCTGACCCATCCCCACACCTCCGCCGGCCGCGTGCCGACCGACTCCGGCTACCGGCGCTACGTGGACCTGATGCTGGCGACGGGCCGGCCCCTCGCGGCGCCCTCCGCCGAGACCGGCATCGCCGTCGAGCTCTCGCGCCTGCGCCGCGAGGTGGACGTGGCGATGCGGCAGACGACGGCGGCGCTCGCCCAGGTCACCGACCTGGTGGCGCTGGCCACGGCGCCGCCCGAGAGCGTCGCCGCCACTATCCACCGGGTGGAGGTCCTGCGCCTCCAGCCCAACCGGGTGATGGTGATCGCGATCGCCTCCAGCGGCGCCGTCGCCAAGCGGGTCTTCGACTTCGAGGCCGGCGTCGACCCCGGTCTCGTCGAGTGGGCCTCCAGTTACCTGAACGAGTCGCTGAGCGGGATGAGCGTCGGCGCCCGGATGATCGCCAACCGGCTCTCCGACCCCGAGCTCGGCCCGGCCGAGTCGGCGTTCGTCGCCACCCTCGGGGCGGTCTTCACGGAGCTCGACCGCGACGAGGGCCAGACCCTCTACATGGACGGCGCCGCGCGCCTGCTCTCCGACTCGCGCCTCGGCGACCTGCCTCGCGCCGACGAGCTGATGACGGCGCTCGAGGGCCGGGCCAGCGTCCTGCGGGTCCTGCGCTCGGCGCTCGACGAGCGCTCCGTCTTCCTCTGGATCGGCGACGAGAACCCGCAGCCGGAGCTGCGCTCGGTCAGCGTCGTCGGCGCCAACTACGGGCTTGCGCATCGCAACCTCGGCTCGGTCGGCGTCGTCGGGCCGCTGCGGATGGACTACGCGACGGCGATCGCCTCTGTGCGCGGCGCGGCGCGCGAGCTCTCCCGCTATTGCGAGACGGTCTACGGCGACTGATCGTGACGACCCCGGCGAAGACGGCGGCCTGATGCCGCGCGACTACTACGAGATCCTCGGCGTCGGGCGCGAGGTCGGCCAGGGCGAGGTGAAGACCGCGTTCCGGCGGCTCGCCCGCGAGCTGCACCCCGACGTCAACGACCACGACCCCGAGGCCGAGGAGAAGTTCAAAGAGGCGGCCGAGGCCTACGAGGTGCTCTCCGACCCCGAGCGGCGGCGCGCCTACGACATCCACGGCCACGAAGGGCTGCGCGCCAGCGGCTTCCCACCCGGCGGGGCGGGCTTCGGCACGGTCGAGGACATCTTCCAGGCCTTCTTCGGCGGCCAGGGCATCCGCTTCACCCCCGGCCCGATGCGGGGCCAGGACCTCGTCCACCAGATCGAGATCACCGCGGTCGACGCGATGCTCGGCGCCACCGCGACGATTCCCAGCCACGAGGGAGAGCGTGAGATCGAGCTCCCCGCCGGCACCCAGCACGGGACCCAGTACGTGCTGCGCGGGAACGGGCTGCCGGGCTCGAACGGGGGGCCGCCCGGCGACCTGGTGATCGTCGTCCATGTGATCGTGCCCGCCGACCTCAGCGAGGAGCAGCAGGAGCTCGCCCGCAAGCTGGGGGAGACGCTCGAGGCCCGCAACCTCCGCGCCTCGCGAAGCGCGGGCGGCGAGGGCGAGAGCTTCTTCACGCGGTTCCGCCGCAGCTTCGGTTGAGGGAGCCGGGCCCGTGATCCGCCTGGCCGTCAGGTGCCGGCCGGAGCAGGCCGAGGTCGTCCTCGCCGAGCTCACCGTGCTCGCCCCGAACGGCGTCGAGGAGGACCGGGGCCCGGGATACGTGGAGTACGCGATCTACGGAGGAGAGGGCGAGCTGCCGGAGCTGGGCGAGGTCGAGGCGGCGGCCGGCGACGGCCTGGTCGAGGTCGTCGCGACCGAGGTCCCCGACGACTGGGCAGACCGCTGGCAGGACTTCCACAAGCCGCTGCTGGTCGGCGGCCGCCTCTGGCTGCGCCCCTCCTGGGAGGAGAGGCGCGAGGGCGCGATCGACGTCGTCGTCGACCCCGGACGCGCCTTCGGCACCGGCGCCCACCCGACCACCCGCCTCTGCCTCGAGTACCTGCTCGAGCTGGAGGCCGCGGGCGAGGCGGGTGGCCCGCTCGACGACCTTGGAACAGGGTCGGGCGTGCTGGCAATAGCCGCCGCGAAGCTCGGCTGGTCCCCGGTGCGCGGCTACGACCACGAGTCCGCGTCGATCGAGGCGGCAGCGGCGAATGCCGAGGCGAACGGGGTGGATGTCACCTTCGAGCGACGCAACCTTCGCGAGAGCCTGCCCGAGCTCCCGCCGATCGTCGTGGCGAACATGACGGCGCCGGTGCTCCGCGACGTTGCAAAGCTCGGCGGCGGACAGAGTCCCTCCCCGTCCACTCTCATCGCCTCCGGGCTCCTGCCCGTCGAGCTGGACGACGTTGCTGCCGCTTTCTCTGTCTGGGGCCTGGATGAGCACGACCGCCGCCGCGACGGCGACTGGGCGGCACTTCTCCTCCGCGCCTAGACGGCTCATGTCGCTTTTGTTCGGCATAGCCAGACAAAGGCGACATGGGAGAATTCTGCCGCCGGGTCGAATATGTTGCGCGTGATGCTCGCGACCATCGTCGATCCCGGGTACAAAATCGCGGTCTTCCTGCACGTGCTTGCCGTCGTGCTCGCGTTCGGCCCCACCTTCGGCTACGCCCTCTTCTTCTCGGTCGTGCCGAAATACCCGCAGTCGGCGCCGGCGATCCTCGCCGGGGTGCAGAAATGCGACAAGTACCTGGTCCTGCCGGGGATGCTGGTCGTCCTCCTCGCCGCGTTCTATCTGCAGATCGATGGCGATTGGGATACGAGCGAGGCCTTCATCAGCGTCGGCTTTCTCGCCTGGGCACTCCTCCTGGCTCTGCAGCAGGCGTTCTTCAGCCCGCAAACGCGCAAGGCCAAGGAGCTCGCCGAGCGCGACCTGAAGGCGGGCGACACGCTCAGCGACGAGTTCGAAGCGCTGGGCCAGAAGATCGGCAAAGTCGGCTCGCTCGCCGGGGTGATCGTCGTGATCACGATCTTCTTCATGACGTACAAGCCGTTCCTATAGCCGACACCTCGCACCCGATCGCGATGTTCGACTCCGGGGTCGGGGGCCTGACCGTGCTGCACGAGTGCCTGGTCTCGCTGCCCGAGGAGGACTTCGTCTATCTCGGCGACACCGCGATGTTCCCCTACGGAACGCGCGACCCCGACGCCCTCCGCGAGCGGATCCGCGCGATCGCCGAGCGGCTCCTGGCCGGCGACTCGGCGAAGCTGCTGGTGATCGCCTGCAACACGGCGACCTCGATCGGCGCCGACGTCGCCCGCGAGGTCGGCGCCGAGCACGGCGTCGAGGTCGTCCCCGTGGTCGAGCCGCAGGCCGAGATCGCCGCCGCGATCACCGACAGCGGCAGGGTCGGGGTGCTGGCGACCCCGAACACGGTCGAGAGCGGGGCTTACCGCCGGGCGCTCGAGACTCAGGGACGGTCGCTCGAGGTGACCGAGGTCGAGGCCCCCGACCTGGCGCCCTTCATCCAGGACGGCTCCCCGTTCGACGAGGGGGTGCTGGAGATGGCCCGCGCCTACTGCGAGCCGCTGAAGCGCGCCGAGGTGGACACCCTGATCCTCGGCTGCACCCACTACCCGCTGGTCGCCCCGATGCTCCAGCGCATCCTCGGGCGCGACGTGCGCCTGGTCAGCGGCGGCCACGCGGTCGCGGCTGCGGTCCAGCGCACGCTCGAGGGCGCCGGGCTGGCGCGCCACGGGGAGGGAGAGGGGGACTACCGCTTCCTCTGCACCGGCGACGCCGGCTCCTTCCGCGATCTGGGCACGCGCTTCCTGCAGATGCCGCTCGGCGCAGTCGAGCGGATCGAAGTCGCGGCCGACGACTACCCTTAGTCCCATGAGCAGCGTTCTGGAGCAGGTTCAGGAGGACGTCCGCACGGCGATGAAGGCCGGCGAGCGCGACCGTGCCGGGGCGCTGCGGATGATCGTCGACTCGCTCCAGAAGGACGCCAAGCTCGGCGACGGCGACGAGGTCGCGGTGCTGCAGCGGGAGCGCAAGAAGCGCCTCGAAGCGACCGAGGCCTACCGCGACGCGGGTCGGACCGAGCAGGCGGACGCCGAGGCCTTCGAGGCCGAGCTGATCGAGGGCTACCTGCCCCAGCAGCTCTCCGACGAGGAGCTGGCGGAGCTGGTCGACGCCGCGGTCGCCGGGACCGGGGCGAGCGAGCAGCGGCAGATGGGCGACGTGATGAAGGCGCTGATGCCGAAGGTCGGCGGCCGCGCCGACGGCAAGCGAGTCAGCGCGGCGGTGCGAGAGAAGCTTGGCTCGTAGGCAGCTGACCCTCGACAACACGGTCGCCGCCGAGCTCGCGGGGTCCGAGGATGCCGTTCTGCGGGCCCTGCGCGGCCATCTCGGCGACGTCGAGTTCCACCTGCGCGGCAACGTCCTCACCCTCGACGGCGACTCGGGGGACGTGCAGACCGCGGCGACGGTCGTCGACGAGCTGGTCGAGCTGATCGAGCAGGGCCACGAGGTCGCGCCGGGGACGATCGAAGCGGTGACCGGCGCCCTCGACGCGCACGAGAGCCCGGCCGAGATCCTCGAGGACGTGGTCTGGCGCCACCGCAGCACCAAGGTCGCGCCGAAGACGCTCAACCAGAAGCGCTACGTGGACTCGATCCGCCGGCACACGGTCACCTTCGGGATCGGCCCCGCCGGCACCGGCAAGACCTTCCTCGCGGTCGCGATGGCGGCCGCGGCGCTGGCCGAGAAGCAGGTGCAGCGGATCATCCTCACCCGTCCCGCGGTCGAGGCAGGGGAGAGGCTCGGCTTCCTGCCCGGCGACATCCAGGCCAAGGTCGACCCCTATCTGCGGCCGCTCTTCGACGCCCTCTTCGACATGCTCGACCCGGACCGCGTCAACGGCTACTTCGAGCGCGGCGTGATCGAGGTCGCGCCGCTCGCCTTCATGCGCGGCCGCACCCTCAACGACTCCTTCGTGATCCTCGACGAGGCGCAGAACACGAGCCCCGAGCAGATGAAGATGTTCCTCACTCGGCTCGGCTTCAACTCGCGGATGGTCGTCACCGGCGACATCACCCAGATCGACCTGCCCACCGACCAGCGCTCCGGGCTGGTCGTCGTCAAGGACATCCTCGACGAGGTCCAGGACATCTCCTTCGTCCGCTTCGGCGGCGAGGACGTCGTCCGCCACAAGCTCGTGCAGCGGATCGTCGCCGCCTACGACGCCCACGGGGAGCGGGAGCGGGCGGCCCGCTCCGAACACGGGCCGACCCCGCGGTCTTGAGCGTCGACCTCACGGACGTGCCGGCGGACCTGCGCGACCCGGTCGCAGCCGCGCTCGCGGCGGCGGGCGTCGAGGATGGCCACCTCGCGCTCGAGATCGTCGGCGAGCAGCGGATCCGCGAGCTCAACCGCGAGCACCGCGGCAGGGACGCGCCGACCGACGTGCTCGCCTTCCCGGTCGACGGCGCCGGCCCGACCGCCGGCCCGCGCGAGCTCGGCGACGTCGCGATCTGCCCCGAGCACTGCACCGACGTGACCGAGGCCGCCGTCCACGGCATCCTCCATCTCTGCGGCTACGACCACGAGGCCGACAATGGGGAGATGCTCGCCCTCCAGGAGCGGGTCATCGAGGGGCTGCGATGAGTGGCGGAACGACGCGCAGCGGCTTCGTCGGGCTTGCCGGACGGCCCAACGCCGGCAAGTCGACGCTGGTCAACGCGATCGTCGGCAGCCACGTCGCGATCGTCTCGGTGCGCCCGCAGACGACGCGGCGGGCGATCCGCGGCATCGCCACCGACGTCGAGGCCGGCCGCCAGCTCGTGCTGGTCGACCTGCCCGGCGTGCAGAAGCCGCGCGACGTGCTCACCGAGCGGATGCAGCACCGGGTCGAGCGCGAGCTCGCCGAATCGGACATCGCCCTGCTGGTCATCAACGGCGAGGAGGGAGTGGGGGCCGGCGACCGCTTCATCGCCAGGGCGCTGCTCGGCGCCAACGCCGGGATCCCGACGATCTGCGCCGTCAACAAGGCCGACAGGCTGGGCCCGAACGAGATCGTCCCGGTGCTCGCCGAGGCGGCCGAGCTCGAGGGCGTCGACGAGGTCTTCCCGATCAGCGCCAAGACCGGCGAGGGCCTGGGCGTGCTGGTCGAGCGGCTCGGCGAGCTGCTCCCCGAGGGCCAGTACATGTACCCGCCCGAGGACCACAGCGACCAGTCGAGCGAGCTGCTGCTGGCCGAGCTGATCCGCGAGCAGGTCCTCAACCGGACCCGGCAGGAGATCCCGCACTCGGTCGAGGTCCGGGTCGGCGAGATCGACACCCGCGAGGACGGCCTGGTCACCGTCCCCGCCGAGATCTGGGTCGAGACCGAGTCGCAGAAGGGGATCCTGATCGGCAAGAAGGGCGCCAAGGTCGAAGAGATCGGCACCGCCGCCCGCGCCTCGCTCGAAGGCGAGCTCGGCGCCAAGGTCCACCTCGACCTCAAGGTCCAGGTCCGCCGCAGCTGGCGCAAGGACGAGGACATGCTGGATCGCTTGGGCATCGAGTAGCCGACTACGATTGCCCGATGTTCGAACAGGTGCGATTCGACGAGCGCGGCCTGGTGCCGTGCGTCGCCCAGGACTTCGCCAGCGGCGAGGTGCTGACGCTCGCCTACGTGAACGAGGAGTCGCTGCGGCTGACCGTCGAGACCGGCGAGGTCCACTTCTACAGCCGCTCGCGCGAGGAGATCTGGCGCAAGGGGGAAACCTCGGGCAACGTCCTGAAGCTGCGCCAGCTTCGCTACGACTGCGACGGCGACGCGATCGTCGCCCTGGTCGAGCCGACCGGCCCCGCCTGCCACACCGGCGAGCGCTCCTGCTTCTACCGCGAGCTCGGCGGCTCGGCCTCGACCGAGAACGACGCGCCGGCCGCCCCCGGAGAGCCGGCCCTGGTCGCCCACGAGGCGCTGGCGGCGCTCGAGCGGACGCTGCGCAGCCGCGCCGACGAGCGTCCCGAGGGCAGCTACACGGTGAAGCTGCTCGACGACCCGAAGCCGATCGCCGCGAAGGTCGAGGAGGAGGCCGAGGAGGTCGGCCGTGCCGCCCGCGAGGAGAGCGACGAGCGCGTCGCCGAGGAGGCCGCCGACCTGCTGTACCACCTGAGCGTCCTGCTGGTCTCGCGCGGGGTTCCCCAGTCCGCGGTGATGGAGGTGCTCAATGGCCGTCGCGGTTAGTGAGTCGAGCGCGGTGCTGGTGGCAATCTGATGATGTCCAGTGCCGCGCGAGCGCGAACGAGTGATTCTCGGAGATCCGGCTCGAGCCGACCCTCGATGAGGCGCGGGCGCTGGCCGCCGAGGGCAACGTCGTGCCGGTACGCGCCCGCTTCGTCGACGACTGCGAGACGCCGGTCTCGGCCTTCCTCAAGCTGCGAGCCGGCGAGCCGGCGGGCGCTCCCTGCTTCCTGCTCGAGTCGGCCGAGCAGGGCCAGGTCGGCCGCTACTCGTTCGTCGGCATCCGCCCGCGCTCGGTGCTGCGCTGGAGCGACGGCGCGCTGAGCGAGGACGGCGGCACGCCGGTGGACGCGCCGGACCCCTATGCGGCCGTCGCCGAGCACCTCTCCCGCTACCGGCCGGCGCCGGTCGAGGGGCTGCCGCCGTTCGCCGGCGGCGCGGTCGGCTTCTTCGGCTACGACCTGGTCCGCACGGTCGAGCCGCTCGGCGAGCCCAACCCGGACCCGCTCGGGCTGCCCGACATGGCGCTGATGATCACCGACGTGATGCTCGTCTTCGACCACCTGCGGCACGAGCTGACGATCCTCGCCTGCGCCTTCGCCGAGGATGACGGCGACATCGACGCCGCCTACGAGCGCGCCGCGGCGACGATCGCCGACGTCCGCGAGCGGCTGCGCGGCGCCGTCCCGTCCCCCGATCGCCCGACGACGGGCGAGGCGCCGACCTTCACCTCGAACATGGAGCGCGAGGAGTTCGAAGCCGCGGTCGAGCGGATCGTCGAGTACGTGCACGCCGGCGACGCCTTCCAGGTCGTGCCCTCGCAGCGCTTCTCGGCGCCCGCGCCGGTCGAGCGCCTTCTCGGTCTACCGCGGCCTGCGCGCCGTCAACCCCTCGCCCTACATGTACTTCCTCGAGTTCGGCGACTTCCAGATCGCCGGCGCCTCCCCCGAGCCGCTGGTCAAGGTCACCGGCGACCGGGTCGAGACCCGGCCGATCGCCGGCACCTACCCGCGCGGCGGCGACGAGGAGGAGGACCGGCGCCTCGCCGAGCGGCTGGTCAACGACCCCAAGGAGCGGGCCGAGCACGTGATGCTGGTCGACCTCGGCCGCAACGACCTCGGCCGGGTCTGCGAGTACGGCACGGTCACGGTCGACGAGCTGATGGTCGTCGAGACCTACTCGCACGTCCTCCACATCGTCAGCCAGGTCTCCGGCACGCTGCGCGAGGGGATCGGCGCGATGGACGTGCTGCGCTCGGCGCTGCCGGCGGGGACGCTCTCCGGGGCGCCGAAGGTGCGGGCGATGCAGATCATCGACGAGCTCGAGACGGTCAAGCGCTGCTCCTACGGCGGCGCGATCGGCTACCTCTCCTGGAACGGCGACCTCGACACCGCGATCCACATCCGCACCGTCGTCGTCAAGGACGGGCAGCTCCACGTCCAGGCCGGCGGCGGCACTGTCGCCGACGCCAAGCCCGCCTACGAGTACAACGAGTCGGTCAACAAGGCGAAGGCGGTCTTCCGCGCCGTCGAGCTCGCCTGCGAACAGCCGGACTGGGAGTGACGATGAGGGTCCTGGTGATCGACAACTACGACAGCTTCACCTACAACCTCGTCCAGTACCTGGGCGAGCTCGGAGCCGAGGTCGAGGTCGTCCGCAACGACAGGGCCGAGGTCGCCGAGCTGCTCGAGCGCGGTGCCGACCGCCTCGTCGTCTCGCCCGGCCCCTGCACGCCGTCCGAGGCGGGCATCTCGACGGCGGCGATCCGCGCCTTCGCCGAGGCGGGCACGCCCGTGCTCGGCGTCTGCCTCGGTCACCAGGCGATGGTCGAGGCCTTCGGTGGGCGGACGGTGCAGGGCGAGCCGGTCCACGGCAAGGACGCCGAGGTCGAGCACGACGGCAGGACGATCTACGCCGGGGTGCCGAGCCCGCTCGTCGCCGGCCGCTACCACTCGCTCGTCGCCGACCCCGACCATCCCGGAGGAGCTCGAGGTCACCGCCCGCCTCGGCGACGTCGTCATGGGGGCCCGCCACCGCGAGCTGCCGGCGGAGGGCGTCCAGTTCCACCCCGAGTCGGTGCTGACGCCGCAGGGCAAAGAGCTGTTGAGGAACTTTCTCCGGGACTCCCAGGGGGAGGGCGGCGATGGCTCCGAACGACGTCGTCACCCGCGCGATCGACGCGGTCTGCGCCGGCGACCACCTGACCGCCGACCACGCCGCGGCGGTCCTCGCCGAGATCATGGAGGGGCGGGCCGGCGAGGTCCAGACCGGCGCCTTCCTGGTCGCCCTGCGGGCGAAGGGGGAGACGGTGCCCGAGCTGGTCGGGCTGGCGCGCACGATGCGCTCGCTCGCGCTGCCGGTCGAGTCGGCGCGCGCCGACCTGGTCGACACGGCCGGCACCGGCGGCGGCCCCTCGACCTTCAACGTCTCGACCACCGCGGCCCTGGTCGCCGCGGCGGCCGGCTGCGCGGTCGCCAAGCACGGCAACCGCTCGAACACGAGCAAGTCGGGCTCCGCCGAGCTGCTCGAGGCGCTCGGCGTCAACATCGAACTCGACCCGTCGCAGATCGGCTCCTGCATCGACAAGATCGGCTTCGGCTTCATGTTCGCCCCCCGCCACCACGCGGCGATGAAACACGTCGTCCCGGTCCGCGAGGAGCTCGCCGTGCGAACGATCTTCAACTTCCTCGGCCCGCTGACCAACCCGGCCGGGGCCAAACGCCAGCTGCTCGGCGTCTCCGACCGCCACTACCAGGAGACGATCGCCGAGGCGCTGGTCTGGCTCGGCACCGAGCGAGCGCTGGTCGTCTCCGCCGAGGACGGGCTCGACGAGCTCTCGGTGTCCTCGCGGACGCGGGTGATCGAGGTCGCGAGCGGCTCGACCGAGGAGTGGTTCGTCGAGCCCGGCCAGTTCGGGCTGGCCGAGGCGGACCTCTCCGAGGTCGCGGGCGGCACCCCGGAGGAGAACGCGGCCGCGACGCGCGCGGTCTTCGCCGGCGAGCGGGGCCCGCGGCGCGACCTCGTCCTGCTTCAACGCCGGTGCCGCGATCTACGTCGGCGGCGGCGCCGAAACCCTCGAGGAGGGGATCGACAGGGCCGTCAAGGCGATCGACTCCGGCGCGGCAGAAGTCTTGCTCGACCGCCTGATCGCCGCCACCGGCGCCGCCGGCGACTAGGCTTTCCCGTTCGAGTGGGAATGATCGAGCAGCTCATCTCCGCGGCGCGCACGGAAGTGGACGAGCGCCGCCGCCGGGTGCCGCAGGCGGACCTGGAGTCGCCAGCTCCACGGACGCGGCGAGGATCGCCCCTTCAACGAGGCGCTGGTCCGGCCCGGCCTCTCGCTGATCGCCGAGTTCAAGCGGCGCTCGCCGAGCGCCGGCGAGATCGCCGCGGATGCCGTCGTCGCGGAGCAGGTCGGCGCCTACGAGCGCGGCGGCGCCGCCGCGCTCTCGGTGCTCACCGACGAGGCCCACTTCGGCGGCTCGCTCGACGACCTGCGCGCGGCGCGCGCGGCCTGCGACCTGCCGATCCTGCGCAAGGACTTCATCGTCGACCCCTACCAGCTCTACGAGGCGGCGGTCAACGGCGCCGACGCGGTGCTGCTGATCGTCCGCGCCCTCGACGACGCCGGGCTGAGCTCCCTTTACGCCGAGGCCCGGGCGCTCGACCTCGACTGCCTGGTCGAGGTCCACGACGAGCGGGAGCTGGAGCGGGCGCTGGAGATCGACGCCGAGGTGATCGGGATCAACAACCGCAACCTCGACGAGGGCAGGGTCGACGTCGCGACCACCTTCGAGCTGATGCCCGACGTCCCGGCCGGCAAGACCGTGGTCGCCGAGAGCGGCATCTCCGAGCGCGCCGAGCTCGAGGAGCTCGAGCGCGTCGGCGTCGACGCGGTCCTGATCGGCGGCGCCCTGATGAGCGCCGCGGACCCCGAGGCGAAGGCACGCGAGCTGACCGGCGCCGACGACACGCGCGAGCACCAGCTGCCCTAGGCGCGCCGGCGTCGATCTTTAGAAAACCTTTGACGCCGATTTAGTGGGGGCTGACGGCGCGCCGGCATCCTCGCCTCGATGACCCGGCCCACGCGTCTGCTCCGCGGCTCTCTCGGCTCCGCCCTGATCGGCGGCGCGGTCGTCGCCGCCTTCTTCTGGGTCGCGATCGCCGCCGGATGGATCGAGTCCGAGGGCGAGGGCGACCCGGTCGCCTCCCCGGCGGCGATGGCCGCCCCGATCGCCGCAGACGCAGGCGAGACGGCGACTCCAACACCGTCAACGAGATCTACCGCCGCGACGGACAGGGGGTCGCCTTCATCGAAGCCGACCAGCCCGCCACCGGGGAAGCCTCGCCCTTCAGCCCGTTCGGCGAACCCGAAGGCGGCGGAGCCGCCAGCGGCTCCGGCTTCGTCATCGACGACGAGGGCCACCTGCTGACCAACAACCACGTGGTCGAGGGCGCGACCGAGATCGAGGTCAAGCTCGGCGATTCGGACGAGTCCCATCCCGCCGAGGTCGTCGGCACCGACCCGGCGACCGACCTCGCCCTGCTCAAGGTCGACGTCTCGGCCGACGAGCTGCACCCGCTGGCGCTCGGCGACTCCTCGCAGCTCGAGGTCGGTGAGCCGGTCGTCGCGATCGGCAACCCGTTCGGCCTCGACCGCACCGTCACCAGCGGGATCGTCTCGGCGCTGCAGCGCCAGATCGAGGCGCCCAACGGCTTCTCGATCTCCAACGTGATCCAGACCGACGCCGCGATCAACCCCGGCAACTCCGGCGGGCCCGCTGATCGACGCCGAGGGGCGCGTGATCGGGATCAACTCCCAGATCGAGACGGGCGGCGGGCGGCGGCAACGTCGGCATCGGCTTCGCGGTCCCGATCAACACGGCGCGCGACGTCGCCAACCAGCTCAAGGACGACGGCGAGGTCGAGCACGCCTACCTCGGCATCAGCGGCGGCAGCATCACCGAGGACGTCGCGCGGGCGCTCAACCTGCCGGTGGAGAGCGGCGTGCTGGTCGCCGAGGTCGTCGCCGACGGCCCCGCCGACAAGGCCGGGGATCGAGGGCGGCGACACCGAAGCGACGATCGAAGGCTCGAACGTGACGCTCGGCGGCGACATCATCACCGCGCTCGACGGTCGCGAGATCGCCGGCATGGACGAGCTGATCGACACCGTCGACGCGGCCGAGCCCGGCGACGAGCTCGAGCTCACCCTGATCCGGCGGCGAGGACGAGCGGACCGTGACCGTGACGCTCGGCAACCGCCCGGCCTCGATCGAATAACCGCCAGACCGCGCTCCCGTACCCTGGGGGTATGCGGGTCAAGATCTGCGGGATCACGAATCTCGACGACGCGGCGGAGGCCGTGCGGCTCGGCGCCTGGGCGATCGGGCTGATCCACTTCGACGAGAGCCCGCGCTCGGTGAGCGCCGGCGATGCGGTCGCGATCGCCGCCGCCTTCCGCCGCAAGTGCGAGGTGGTCGGCGTCTTCGTCAACCCCGAGCTCGACGAGGTCGCCAAGGCGGTCGAGAACGCCGGGCTGACGATGGTGCAGCTGAACGGCGACGAGGGGCCGAGCTTCTGCGCCGAGGTCGCCCGCAGAACCGGCGTCAAGGTGATCAAGGCGATCCACGTCGCCAGCGCCGCCGACATCCACGCCGCCGAGGCCTTCCGGACCGATTTCCACCTCTTCGACCGCCGCGCGCGCGGGCTCTGGGGCGGGACCGGCGAGAGCTTCGACTGGGGCCTGCTGCGCGAGCGGCGCTCCAAGGTGCCGGCGATCGTCGCCGGCGGCCTGCGCCCCGAGAACGTCGCCGAAGCGATCGCGGTCACCCATCCGTACGCGGTCGACGTCGCCAGCGGCGTCGAGGCCGAGCCCGGGCGCAAGGACCACGAGGCGATGTCTGCCTTCTTCGAGGCCGCGAAGGCCGCTAGCGTCACCGCACCATGAGCCAGGTCGAGGAGCGATTCGGCCCCTACGGGGGGCGCTACGTGCCGGAGACGCTGATCGCGGCGCTCGACGAGCTCACCGCCGCCTGGGCGCGAGGCACGCGAGGACGAGGAGTTCCAGACGCGGCTGCGCCGCCTCCACCGCGACTTCATCGGCCGGCCGACGCCGCTCTACCTGGCCGAGCGCCTCTCCGAGCAGGTCGGCCGCCGGGTCTACCTGAAGCGCGAGGACCTCGCCCACACCGGCGCCCACAAGATCAACAACGCGGTCGGCCAGGCGCTGCTCGCGCAGCGGATGGGCAAGCCGCGGATCATCGCCGAGACCGGCGCCGGCCAGCACGGGGTGGCGACGGCGACGGCCTGCGCCCTGCTCGGCCTCGAGTGCGTCGTCTACATGGGCACCGAGGACATCCGCCGCCAGACGCCCAACGTCGAGCGGATGAGCCTGCTCGGCGCCGAGGTGGTGCCGGTCGAGGCCGGCGCCCGCACCCTGAAGGAGGCGGTCAGCGAGGCGATCCGCGACTGGGTCGCCAACGTCGAGACCACCCATTACGTGATCGGCTCGGCCGTCGGCCCCGCGCCCTTCCCGGCTCTGGTCCGCGACCTGCAGCGGGTGATCGGCGAGGAGGCGCGCGAGCAGGCGCTGGCCGCCGAGGACGCGCTGCCCGCCCGGGTGATCGCCTGCGTCGGCGGCGGCTCGAACTCGATCGGGATCTTCACCCCCTTCATCGACGACGAGTCCGTCGCGCTGATCGGGGTCGAGGCCGCCGGCGAGGGGATCGACAGCGGCCGGCACGGCGCCTCGCTCGGCGCCGGGCGGACCGGCGTCCTGCACGGCTCGCTCTCCTCGGTGATCGCCGACGAGGAGGGCCAGATACTCGAGGCCCACTCGATCTCGGCCGGGCTCGACTACCCCGGCGTCGGGCCCGAGCACGCCCATCTGCGCGACACCGGCCGCGCCACCTATGAGTCGGTCACCGACGAGGCCGCGCTCTCGGCCTTCGCCGCGCTCTGCCGGCTCGAGGGGATCATCCCCGCGCTCGAGTCCTCCCACGCGATCGCCTGGCTGCTGGAGAACGGCGGCGGCGACGGCTACGACATCCTCTGTCTGTCTGGACGAGGCGACAAGGACCTGGCCGAGGTGTTGGAGCAGACCGGTGGCTGAGGTGGCGGCGCCCGCCGGGGAGGCGAGGGTGCTGGCTGCCTTCGAGGCCGCGAAGAGCGAAGGGCGGGCGGCACTGATGCCCTACATGATGGGCTGCTATCCCGACCACGAGACCTCGCTGGCGGTCGCCGAGGCCTACGCCGACGCCGGCGCCGACCTGATCGAGCTCGGCATCCCGTTCTCGGACCCGCTCGCCGACGGGCCGACCATCCACGCGGCGGCGACCACGGCGCTCGAGGGCGGGGCGAACGCGGAGTCGGTGCTGGAGATCTGCGCGGCGGTCGCCGATCGCCTGCCGGTGGTGCTGATGGTCTACACGAACATGGTGATCGCGCACGGCGGCGCCGAGGCATTCGCGGCGCGCGCCGCCGGGGCGGGCGCCGCAGGCGCGATCGTCCCCGACCTGCCGCTGGGCGAGGCCGAGGAGATCCGCGACGCCTTCACCGCCGCGGGCCTGGCGCTGGTCCCGCTGGTCGCGCCGACGACGCCCGCCGAGCGGCTCGGCCAGATCTGCGCGGTGGCGCGCGGCTTCATCTACGTCGTCTCGACGGTCGGGACGACCGGCGAGCGCGAGACGCTGCCCTCCGAGCTCGCCGATCTCGTCGCGGCGACGAAGGCGGAGTCGGATGTGCCGGTCGCCGTCGGCTTCGGCATCGGCACGCCCGAGCAGGCGGCGGAGGTCGGGCGGGTCGCCGACGGGGTGATCATCGGCAGCCGCCTGGTCCGGGCCGCCGGGGAGGGCGGCTCCCCGCCCGAGGCGGCCGAGGCGGTCGCCTCCTTCCTGCGTGAGACGCGCGTCGCGCTGGCCGGCTAGGCCGCGGGTCGATCCATTAAGCTCCCGGCCGCAATGGGAATGGTCGTCACACTCTTTCTGGCCCTCGCCGCGATGACGGTGTCCTACGCCCTCGGCCAGGGCGGCCCGATCGCCGGCATGGTCTTCTTCACCGTGCTCTTCATCGGCGCGGCGCTTCGCGTCGTCCTGCCCAGCTCCGAATAGCCGCCCGCCGGGCTCTGCTCAGGCGCGGGTTGCGATCACCCGCAGGTACTCGGCCTCGAGCACCAGCGCGCGGTCCCCGGCGGTGTTCGCCCCCTCGAGGAAGGCGCGCAGGTCGTCGGTCAGGGCCTGCTCGCCCTCCGCGCCGACCCGTTCGTAGGCGGTCTGGGTGGGCCCGAAGTAGGTGCGGAAGAACTCGATGTAGTGCTCGGCGGAGCGGAACGGCTGGCGCGAGATCTTGCGCTCGATCCGCAGGTCGGAGATCCTGTCGCCGAACAGCTCGCGCAGGCGCTCCTCGGTGCCCCAGAGCAGCGGCGACTCGATCCCGGGCGGCGGCGGCGCGTGCTTGGCGATCGTTTTGAACATCTCCCCGACGGCCCCGCCCGGGGTCCAGTTGCCCATCCCGATCCGGCCGCCGGGCTTGACCACGCGCAGCAGCTCGGACGCGGCCTTCGGCTGGTCGGGGGCGAACATCGCGCCGAAGATCGACATCGCGACGTCGAAGCTCGCGTCCTCGAAGGGGAGGTCCTGGGCGTCGGCCTCGACGAACTCGACGTCCAGCCGCTCGGCCGCGGCGCGCTCGCGGCCGCGCTCGAGCAGGGCGGGGACGTAGTCGGCGCCGACCGTGTTCCCCCAGGTCCGGCGGGCGGCCGAGATCGCGCCGTTGCCGCTGCCGCAGGCGACGTCGAGGACGCGCTCGTCGGGGATGATCTGGAGCGCCTCGGCGAGGTCCTCGCTGGCGTTGTAGACGATGTTGGCGACCATCGCGAAGTCGCCCTTCGACCAGATCTGCTGCTGGACGTCGGTGACCGCTGCCAGGTCAGGTGAGTCGTTCATCTTTTCCTCCTCGGGGTCCAACCGAACCTACATCTTCGCGCCCCGCTTCGGCAGTGCCTAAAGTGAGCCGATGCGGATCGGCGTGCTCACCGGCGGGGGCGACTGCCCCGGACTGAATGCGGTGATCCGGGCCGTCGTCCGCAGGGGGGTGGAAGGCCTCGGCCACGAGTTCGTCGGCTACCGCGACGGCTGGCGCGGCCCGCTCGAGGGCGAGAGCCGTCCGCTCGGCGTGCCCGAGGTGCGCGGCATCCTGCCCCGCGGAGGCACGATCCTCGGCTCCTCGCGGACCAACCCGTTCGCCGAGGACGGCGGCCCCGGGCGGATCGCCGAGAACCTGGCCGCGGCCGGGGTCGACGGGCTGATCGCGATCGGCGGCGAGGACACGCTCGGCGCCGCCTCCCGGCTCCACGACGAGCACGGCCTCAGGGTGATCGGCGTGCCGAAGACGATCGACAACGACCTCGGCGCCACCGACTACACCTTCGGCTTCGACACCGCCGTCAACATCGCGATGGAGGCGATCGACCGGCTGCACACGACGGCCGACAGCCATCACCGCGTCCTGATCGTCGAGGTGATGGGCCGCCACGCCGGCTGGATCGCCTTCCACGCCGGCCTCGCCGGCGGCGCCAACGTGATCCTGATCCCCGAGCAGCCGTTCGACGTCGAGCGCGTCTGCGAGCTGGTCGGCCGCCGCTTCGAAGCCCAGTTCGCGCCGATCGTCGTCGTCGCCGAGGGGGCCCAGCCGCTCGGCGGCATGCCCGAGGTCTCCGATGAGAAGCGCGACGCCTTCGGCCACGTCCGCCTCGGCGGCATCGCCCACTGGCTCGAGGGCGAGATCGAGAGCCGCACCGGCAAGGAGACGCGCGCCACCGTCCTGGGCCACGTCCAGCGCGGCGGCACGCCGACCGCCTTCGACCGGGTCCTGGCGACCCGCTTCGGCCTGCACGCGATCGATGCGGCCGACGGGGAGCGTTGGGGGACGATGGCCGCCCTGCGGGGGACCGACATCAAGCTGGTCCCGCTCAAGGAAGCGACCGCGGAGCTGAAGACGGTGCCGGAGTCGCTCTATTCGGAGGCCGAGGTCTTCTTTGGCTAGGTCACCCGGGCGCGCGGTCGGGGGGACGAGTGCGGCAACCCCTCCCAAAACGAGCAGCCGGAGGCTGCTCTTGAGTGTTTTGGGAGGGGTCACCGCACTCATCTTCCTGGCCTCGTGCGGGGGTGAGGAAGGCGTTGGGGAGGGCGCCACGGTGAGCGTCTACTCCTCGGCCGAGCAGTGCAAGGCAGCGGCACGGAACCTGGCGAAGTTCGATGGGCGGGCGGGGGAGCTGCGGGTCGAGATCGTCTGTCTGGAGCCGGCCAAGGCGGATGGGAAGCTCGACCTGGCCACGGTTGGCGCCAACGCCCGCCGCGCGGTCGAGGACTCCAGTTCGGTGGCGTACATCGACGCGCCCGGGCCCGCGACCCGTTTCACGGAGCCGATCCTCGATGAAGCATCGGTTGCTTTGTTCGAGGCCAAGTCGGGCGCGACCTCGATGGGCGAAGTCCTGGACCTGCTTTCGTCCTGGGATGCTGACGAAGTACCTCGCGAAACCGTGTGGGAGGGTCAGTAGCCCCTTCTGACCCTCTACAGGAGATCCTCGAGAGCCCCGTCCAGCTCCGGGAACCGGAACGTGTAGCCGAGGTCCTGGGCCCTTCGCGGAATCACCCGCTGCCCGCCGCGCAGCACGGCGCCGAACTCGTTGCCGAATTTGAGGTCGAGCACGACGCCGGGCACGGGCATCACCGCCGGGCGGCCGAGGGCCCTTCCGAGCGACTTCGAGAGCTCCCTGTTGGTGACCGGCTTCGGGGCGGTCGAGTTGACCGTGCCGCTGACCGTCGCGTTGTCGATCGCCCAGAGCAGGATCCCGATCTCGTCTTCGATGTGGATCCAGGACACGTATTGGGCGCCGCCCGCGAGCGGGCCGCCGACGCCGAGCTTGAACGGCGGCAGCAGCTCGGCCAGGAAGCCGCCGTCGGGGTCGAGCACGTGCCCGGTGCGGACGACGACGAGTCGCATCTCGAGGCCCTCCGCCTCGTGGGCCGCCTTCTCCCACTCCTGGACGACCTCGGAGTCGAAGCCCTCGCCGGGCGTCGCCGACTCGTCGACGATCGCGTCGCCGCGGTCGCCGTAGAAGCCGATCGCCGACTGGTTGACCAGGACCCGTGGCCTGCGCTCGAGGCCGGCCAGCGCCCCGACCAGGTTGTGGGTGCCGATGCGGCGGCTCTCCATGATCCGCTGCTTCGCCTCGTCGGTCCAGCGCTGGTTGATCTTCTCTCCGACCAGGTTGACGACGGCGTCGACGCCGTCGAAGGCCGCCGCCGGGGGTCGTTCCAGAGTCGGCTCCCAGGCGTGCCAGATCACGCTCGGGTTCGTGCCGCGGGCTCGCGCCGGGTCGCGGGCCAGGCCGACGACCGTGTCGCCCCGGACCAGCAGCGAGTCGCAGAGCGCGGACCCGATGAAGCCGCTGGCTCCGGTGACGAGGACCTTCACTGACCTAACCGACCTCCACGGTGTTGAACGTCCCGGTCTCCTCGCTGAAGCGGGCGATCCCCTCCCGCTTGGCCTCCTCGACGACGGCCTCGGCGACCTTGGGCGCGACCTCGCGGTTGAAGACGCTGGGAATGACGTAGTCCTCGGAGAGGTCGTCCTCGTTGACCACCTCGGCGATCCCCTTGGCCGCCGCCAGCTTCATCTCCTCGGTGATCCGAGGGGCGCCCGCGTCGAGGGCGCCGCGGAAGATCCCGGGGAAGGCGAGAACGTTGTTGATCTGATTCGGGTAGTCGGAGCGGCCGGTGGCCATGATCCGCACGTAGGGGGCGGCGTCCTCGGGCATCACCTCGGGGGTGGGGTTTGCCATCGCGAAGACGATCGCGTCGTCGTTCATCTTGCCCAGCGACTCGGCCTGGATGATCCCGGGCCCGGAGAGGCCGACGAAGAGGTCCATCCCCTCGATCACGTCGTCGGGCTGGCCGCTGAGCTGTTCGGGATTGGAGTTCTCCGAGTACCAGCGCTTGATCCCCGTCATCTCGCCGGACTCGAAGTCGGGCCGGCTCGTCGAGAGTGCGCCCTGGCGGTCGCAGCCGACGATGTGGGTGACCCCGGAGGCCAGCATCATCTTGGTCACCGCCACGCCGGCGGCGCCGAGGCCGACCATCAGCACCCGCAGCTCCTCGATCGGCTTGCCGATGATCTTCAACGCATTGAACAGGGCCGCCATCGTCACCACCGCGGTGCCGTGCTGGTCGTCGTGGAACACGGGAATGTCGAGGCTTTCCTTGAGCCGGTCCTCGATCTCGAAGCAGCGCGGCGCCGAGATGTCCTCGAGGTTGATCCCGCCGAAGGTCGGCGCCATCAGTTCGACCGCCTTGATGATCTCCTCGGCGTCCTGGGTGTCGAGGCAGACCGGGAAGGCGTCGACGTCGGCGAACTCCTTGAACAGCATCGCCTTGCCCTCCATCACCGGCATCGCCGCCTCGGGCCCGATGTTGCCGAGGCCGAGCACGGCGCTGCCGTCGGAGACGACGGCGACCATGTTCTTCTTGATCGTGTACTCGAAGGCCTTGGCGCGGTCGGCGTGGATGTCCTGGCAGACCCTGGCGACGCCGGGCGTGTAGGCCATCGAGAGGTCGTCGCGGGTCTTCAGCGGGTACTTGTTGTGGATCTCGATCTTGCCGCCGCGGTGCATCTGCATCGTGCGATCGACGTAGTCGAGGACCTTGGCCCCGCGGGTCGAGCCGATCCCGCGCAGGATCTTCTCCCAGTGTTCGCGGTCCTGGGCGTCGATCGTGAACTCACGCACCCGCTTGCCCTCGCCGCCGGCGCCGGGGACGAGGTCCACGCCCTGGAGCTGGCCACCCGCCTCGGCGATCACCGCGGTGAGTTTGCCCAGGGGCTCCTTGCGCGCGTCGAGCTCGACGCGGATGGTGACGCTGTATTGAGCGCTGACGGCCATGCGGTCGCCTATCGAATCAGATTCGCCCTGCGTGCCTGCCGTCGCCGCCGCCACGGGCGTTGCCGTACGTTTTGACGATGGCCTACGACGAGGGGCTCTCCGACCGCGTTCGCGACGCCCTCGCTCCCCGCGCGGGGCTGAGCGAGCGAAAGATGTTCGGCGGGATCGCCTTCATGCTCGACGGCAACATGGCGGTCGGGGTGATCGGCGAGGACCTGATGGTCCGCCTCGACCCCGCCGACGCCGAGCGGGCGCAGGCCGAGGAGCACGTCCGCCCGATGGACTTCACCGGCCGCCCGATGAAGGGGATGGTCTTCGTCGACGCCGAGGGAACGGCCGGCGACGAGGACCTGGGCGGCTGGGTCGACGCCGGCGCCGACTTCGCCGCCTCGCTCCCGCCGAAGTAGGACCCCACCCTCCAGTTTCAACAGCGGGGGTGAGCCCCGGTGCATGTCGCCTTTGCTCGGTGATGCCGAACAAAGGCGACACGGACTCAGAAATCGCCAGAATCGCGAGGCGGCAGTATGGAGTGGTCACCCATGGGCAGCTGCTCTCGACGGGCCTGGGAAGAGCGTCGATCTCGGAACGCGCGGCTCGAGGACGCCTGCATCGCGTTCACCAAGGTGTCTACGCCGTCGGTCACCTCGCGATTGAGGGTGAGGGGAGATGGATGGCGGCGGTGCTTGCCTGCGGCAAGGGCGCCGTTCTGAGCCACGGGAGCGCCGCGGCGCACTGGGGCCTGCTGCAGTCGGTTGACGGTCCGATTACGGTTTCGGTTCCGACCCAGGCCGGCCGTCGGAAGCGTTCCGGCATCAAGTTGCATCGCCGCCCTGCGCTCCAAACCGACGAGGTCACCCGCCACAGGGGAATCCCCGTCACCTCACCGTCCCGGACCATCGCCGACCTGCGCGGCGTCCTTCCGTCGTATTTGGTCAGGCGGGCGCGCCGGCAGGCGGTGTTCCTCGGCCTCCGACTCAGCGAGGAGCTCGAACGCGACCGCACCCGAAGCGACCTGGAGCGCGATTTCCTACGGCTCTGCCGCCGTCATGGCCTCGAGCTGCCCGAGGTCAACGTCCGCCTCGGAACCTGGACCGTCGACTTCCTCTGGCGCGAGCGGCGACTGGTGGTCGAAACTGACAGCTACCTCTACCACCGTGGAAAGGAGGCGTTCGAGGACGACCGCGAGCGCGACCTCGCCCTGCGCAGCCTCGGCTACGACGTCATTCGCTTCGCCGATCGGCACCTGGCGACGGAAGCCGATCGCGTCGCCCAGCTGCTGAGAGTGGCGCTGGCCGGCTCCGACCCCTGAGGATCCCCCGCCTCGCCACCGCTCTGCTTACCTTGTGCAATGGCCTCACGTGGGTTTCTGGCCTCGCTCGCACTCGGCGCCGTCGTGGCGCTGGCCGCGCCGGCGGTGGCCGGCGCCGAACCCGAGCCCGGCCCGGCCGGATGGCTGTTCGACCCCGGGAAGGTCGTCCGCATCGACCTCGGGCTTCCCGACGCCTCGGCCGAAGCCCTGGCGCTCGATCCCGGCGAGTATCGGCCGGGGACCTTCTCCCTGGAGGGAGACGGCGAATCCTTTGGGCCGCTCGACGTCGGCATCCGCCTCAAGGGCTCGCTCGGATCGTTCCGGACCCTGGACCAGAAGGCCGCCTTCAAAGTCAAGTTCGACGAGTACGTCGACGGACAGACCTTCTTCGGGCTGGAGAAGCTCACCCTCAACAACATGATCCAGGACCGCTCGATGATCCACGAGGCCCTCTCCTATGAGCTCTTCCGCTCGCTCGGCGTCCCCGCCTCGCGGACCGGCTACGCGTTCGTCAGCGTCAACGACGAGGACTTCGGCCTCTACGTCAACGTCGAGACGCTCGACGCGGTCGCGCTGCCGAGGTGGTTCGCCTCCACCCGCCACCTGTACGAGGGCTCCTACCTCAATGACGTCAGGCCCGGAGCCGCCGGGGAGTTCGAGGTCGACGAGGGGAAAAGCAAAGAGCGCGACGACCTCGAAGCGCTGATCGCGGCCGCCAACGCGGAGGGCGGCGACTGGTCCGAGGGGATGGCCGCCGTCGCGGACCTCGAGGAGATGACGCTGAACTGGGCGGCGGAACGCTACCTCGGCCACTGGGACGGGTATTCCGGCCGCCTGGTCGGGCACCAGCCGAACAACTACTTCCTGCACAGCGAGGACTCCGGCGTCTTCCGGATGCTGCCCTGGGGCCTGGATCAGACCTGGGAAGCGCGACTGCTCTTCGACGAGCCCGGCGGGCTCCTGCTCAACCGCTGCCTGGCGGACCAGACCTGCGCCGGTATGTATCGCGACGGGCTGCGCGAGGTGCGGGCCGCGATCGCCGCTCTCGACCTCGATGCCCGCGCGGCGGAGCTGGAGGGGCTGCTGCGCCCGTGGCAGCAGATCGACCCCCGCCGCGAGTACCGGATGATCGACATCGCGGCCGGGGTGGGGAGGGTCCGGGACTTCATCGTCGGGCGCGCCGTCGACCTCTCCCTGTGGCTGGGCGAGCCGGTCAGCGCGGGCACCGGCGCGCCGCCGGCCGGCATCGGGCCGCCCGGGGCCGGGGCGATCGCCGAGGCCCCGGCCGCGCTCCTCATCTCCGGTCCAGTGAAGGCGAACCCGCGGTTCCTGGCGACCGAGCTCCGGACGACGGCCGACGGGGTCGTCGAGCAGCGGGGAACCGCCAGGATCTCCGGCCGCCGGCAGACCGTCTGCTTCGCGTCCGCAAGGGTCGCCGCCGGAAGCCCGCGGCGCCTTCGCTGTCATCTGAGCCGCGCCGCGAGGACGATCCTGCAGACGCGGGCGCTCCGCGTCGACCTGACGACCTGCCTGAACACCTTCTCCGGCCCGCCGGCCTGCACGGAGGAGACGAAGAGGCTGCCTGCGGCGTCCGGCTGACGCGCCCCTCGGCCTCGTAGAGTGGCGCCGATGGCCGAGGGCAACTCCAAGGAGCTCTTCCTCCTCGACGGCAACTCGCTCGCCTACCGGGCGTTCTTCGCGCTGCCGGAGTCGATCGCGACGGCCGACGGGCGGCCGACCAACGCGATCTACGGCCTCGCCTCGATGCTGGTCAAAATCATCGACGAGCATCACCCGGGCGGCGTCGTCGTCGCCTGGGACGCCGGCATGTCGGGGCGCGAGGTCACCTATGACCTCTACAAGGCCCAGCGCAAATCCCGGCCGGACCTGCTGCGCGAGCAGTGGCCCCACCTGATGCCCCTGGTCGACGCCTTCGGCTACACCAACGTCAGGGTCGAGGGGTACGAGGCGGACGACGTGATCGCCACGCTCGCGGTCCGCGCCCGCGAGGAGGGGATCCCGGTGATGGTCGTCACCGGGGACCGCGACGCCTACCAGCTTGTCGGCGACGGGATCCGGGTGATGAGCACCTCGCGGGGGATCACGGAGACCAAGATCTACGACCGCGAGGCCGTGGTCGAGCGCTACGGAGTCGCTCCCGAGCTGGTCACCGACCTGATGGGCCTGCGCGGCGACACCTCCGACAACATCCCCGGCGTCCCCGGCATCGGCGAGAAAACCGCGGCGCAGCTCCTCCAGAAATTCGGCTCGCTCGAGGACGTGCTGGCCAACGTCGACGAGGTGACCGGCGCCAAACGCAAGCAGAACCTGGTCGAGCACGCCGACGACGCGCGGATGTCGAAGGCGCTGGCGACCCTGCAGTACGACCTCGAGACCGGCGTCGACCTAAGGGCGGCGATGTCGGCCGAGCCCGACCGCGGCGCCCTGCGCGACTTCATGCGCGAGTTCGAGCTGCGGGCCGTCCTCGAGCGCCTCGAAGAGGCGCTGCCCGAGGGGGACGCCGTGCCGGGCCGCAGGGTCGAGACCGAGCTCGCGGTCGAGTCGGTCGAGGGGGCGCCCGCCGACCTGGCCGATGGAGAGGTCGCGCTGGCGATCGACGGGGACCGCTGGGCGGGCGCCGACGGCGAGCGGATCGTGACCGGGGCCGATCTGAGCCGCGACGAGCTGGCCGCGGCGCTCTCCGGCCGCCCGGTCACCGCCCATGACGTCAAGTCGCTCGGCGGCGGCCGCCACGGGCTGCTCGCCGCGGCGGCGCGCGCCGGAACCGAGCTCGAGATCGCCCACGACACGATGGTCGCCGCCTACCTGCTGGAGCCCCAGCGCCGCACCTACGACCTGGTCGAGCTCGCCGCCGACGCCGGCATCGGCCTCGCCGAGGGGGTCAGCGCGACCGGGGGCGACGGTGAGGACGACGGCCAGCTCTCCCTGGGGGAGGAGGAGGCCGGCCTCGATCCCGCCGAGGAAGCCCGCCTCGTCGCCGCCCTCGCCGACGCGCAGCGCCCGCGGATCGGCGAGCTCGGCCTCGAGCAGCTCCTGCACGACGTCGAGCTGCCCCTGGTCGAGGTCCTCGCCGCGATGGAGCGCGAGGGGCTGCGGCTCGACGCCGAGCGCCTCGCCGAGGTCGGCTCCGGCTTCGGCGAGCGGATCGAGACCCTCGAAGCCGAGATTTACGAGCTCGCCGAGGAGGAGTTCACGATCGGCTCGCCGCAGCAGGTCGGCCGCATCCTCTTCGAGAAGCTGGAGCTGACCCGCAAGCGCCGCGGCAAGACCGGCTACTCGACCGACGCGCGCGTCCTCGCCCAGATCCGCGACGAGCACCCGATCGTCGAGAAGATCGAGTCCTGGCGGGAGCTGACCAAGCTGAAGAACACCTACCTCGACTCGCTGCCGGACCTGATCGACCCCGAGACCGGCCGCGTCCACACGACCTTCAACCAGACGACTGCGGCGACCGGGCGGCTCTCCAGCACCAACCCCAACCTCCAGAACATCCCGATCCGGACGGAGATCGGGCGTCCCGTGCGCGCCTGCTTCGTCGCCGAGAAGGGAGCCCGCCTGCTCTCCGCCGACTACAGCCAGGTCGAGCTCAGGGTCCTCGCCCACGTCGCCGACGAGGAGGTGCTGAAGGAGATCTTCCGCGCCGGCGAGGACGTCCACGCGGCGACCGCGGCGGAGGTCTTCGGCATCTCACGCGAGGAGATCGACGTCGGCCAGCGCTCGAAGGCGAAGATGGTCAACTTCGGGATCGTCTACGGCCTGACCGGCTTCGGCCTCGCCGACCGGCTCAACATCCCCCGCAAGGAGGCCGAGGAGTTCGTCGCCCGCTACCTGGAGCGCTTCCCGGCGGTCCGCGCCTTCCGCGACGAGGTGGTCGAGCGGGCCTCCGACGAGGGCTTCGTCACCACCCTGATGGGGCGCCGCCGGCCGATCCCCGAGCTGCGCTCCGGCAACCCGAACACCCGCCGCCTCGGCGAGCGCCTCGCGGTCAACACCGTGATCCAGGGCACCGCCGCCGACATCATCAAGGTCGCGATGGTGCGCTGCCAGAACGCCCTGCGCGAGCGGGGGTCGGAGACCCGGCTCGTGCTCCAGATCCACGACGAGCTCCTCTTCGAGGGCCCGCCGGGGGAGATGGACGACGCGATCGAGCTGGTGCGGCGCGAGATGTGCGCCGCCTACCAGCTCGATCCGTCGTTGGAGGTCGACGTCGGCGTCGGCGAGGACTGGCTCGACGCCAAGTAGCTACGAGGCGGGCGGCGCCTCCGGCGTCTCCTCGGTGTCCTTCCGCGGCAGCCCGACGACTTTGAAGAAGGCGTTGCCGTCGGTCAGCACGATCTCGGCTTTTTTGACCACGGTGCCGGCGACCAGGTCGTCGGTGTCGCAGCGGGCCGAGCGCTCGGCGCCCCTTCCGGGATCCTCGCTGGAGCCGGGGGCCGTGCCGTCGTCGCCGGGCGAATCCTCACCGTCCTCGCGGGAGCCCGGGCCCTCGTTGTCGCCGGGGGGAGGAGGCATCTCGTCGCCGCGGCCGGGGCGCTGCAGGGCGGAGTCGTCGGAGTCGCCCCCGGGGCCGTGTCCGCGCCCACGGTGGTGCCTGCGCGGCGGCTTGCCGCAGACGACGTGGGTGCGCTCGGTGACGAGGGCGCTGATCGTGTCGCCCTCGGCGAGGTCGATCGTCAGCAGCCCGGTGGCCGCGTCGTAGGACTGAATCGTGCCGGCATCGCCGGGCGGCTCATGGTCCCCTCTGTGGCTGGACGCAAGGCCCGGCAGCGCCAGCATCGCCAGCGCCGCGGTGACGGCCAGCAGCGCGCCGCCGAGCCGGGTCCGAGTGAGTCGGTGCTTCATCTCTTCCTCCTTGGCTGGGGGAGGCTCCTCGATGGCCGCCTCGCCCGGTGGTCGAATTGCCCTCTCAACCCGACCGGGGAGCGAAGATCACGGAGATTCTTCGAAGCTCCTGTATTCGCCGTCGCCGGGGCCGCTCGAGCCGTCGCGGCCGTCGAATGAGCCCGTGCCCGAGCCGTCGGGAGGCGGAGGCAAGCCTTCGGTCGGGTAGTCGGGCGGCGGTGGGGGAGGAGGAGAGCCGCCCGGTCCCGGGCCGCCTCCGCCCGGTCCCGGGCGGATGCCGTCGCCGCCCGGTCCGGGGCCGCCGCCGTCACCCGGACCGGGGCCGGAGCGCACCCCGGGTCCGGGGCCGCCGAAGCCGGAGCCGTCGCGGGGAGGCCTCGGGCCGTGATTTCCGCCGCCGCGGCCCGGCCCGGGCCCGCTGTGTCCGCGTCCGTCGTCGAGGTCTCCGGGCCCGGGACCGCCTCCCGAGTCGTCGTCGCCTTCCAGTCCCTCTCCCTCTCCGAGCTCGCCCGTTTCGCCGCCGTCGCCGCCGCTGCCGGAGCCCTCGGCGCCGCGGCTCCCGCCTCCGACGCTCGATCCGGCGCCGATCTCGGGCCGTTCGGACCGGGCACCGCCGCCGCGGTCTCGGCAGCGGGCTGCGCGCCGGAGCTGACGGCCGCCGCCGCGGTCTCGACCTGGCGGTCGTGCTCGCGGTTCTCGCGAATCGCGACCCCGGTGCCGACCGAGCCGGCGAGGACGGCGGTGACGACGCCGACCTTGAGCGCCGTCCCGGCGCCACCGGCGCCGATCGCGCCGCCGGCGGCCACCGCGGCCCCTCCGGCTCCGACGGCGGCTCCGGCCTCGGCGCCGTGCTCGATCAGGGTCCGCACGATCGGCAGCGGGATCAGCAGGCCGACGCCGTCGCGGAGCGCGGTGCGGGCGCGGTGGATCGCCTGTCGGGCGGCGCCGCCGCTCATCCCGAGCGCGGCCGCGATCTCCTCATGGCTGAGGCCTTCCAGCTCCCGCATCACGATCGCCGCGCGCTGGGACTCCGGCAGGGAGCGCAGCCTCTGCATCAGGTCGGCGATCTCCTCCCGTCGCTCGGCCTGCTCCGCGGCGGAGATCGAGCCCGCGGCGAGGGCTGAGTCGAGCTCGGCCGCCTCCGGCGGCCGGTCGCGAAGGTCGTTGAGCGCCGTGTTGCGGACGATCCGGTACAGCCATGGCCTCAGCTCGATCTCGGCATCGGAGTCCCGCCGCAGCGCCAGCAGCGCCTTCGAGAAGGCGTCCTGGGTGACGTCCTCGGAGCGGCCGCCGACGATCGCGGCGGCGTAGCGGCCGAGCGCCTTTCCGTAGCGGCGCACGATCTCGTCGAAGGCCGCCTCGTAACCGTCGCGGACGAGCGTCACCAATCGCCGGTCCGGCTGCGTGCGCAGGGTCGGGCCCAGGAAGAGGCGGGACGCGAGTCCCTCTGCGGGCGGCGGTGGGTTCATGCTTTCGGTTGATCCTCCCGGGTTACTGATATGACAGCACGGCCCGTCGGAGCAGGGCCTCTCGACCATGCAACACGCGCGCCGCCCAAAGATCACGCCGCAGCGGGGCTCCCGTGGATAGGGGGCTCGCCGTCCTGCTCACCGCGGGGGCCGGAGGGCTGATCGCGCTGCAGGCGCCGATCAACGCCGGCCTCGGCAAGGCGACCGGCGGCCTCGCCGCCGCGCTCGTCTCCTTCACAGTCGGCACGGTCGCGCTCGCCGCGATCGTCGTCCTCAGCGGCAAGGCGGGCGGCCTGACCTCGACCTTCGACGTCAGCTGGTACTACCTGCTCGGCGGGCTGCTCGGCGCGATCTACGTGGCCAACGCGCTGATCGCGGTCTCGGCGATCGGCGCCGGAGGGGTCGCGGCGGCGACGATCACCGGCCAGCTGATCGCGTCGGTCGCGATCGACCGGCTCGGGTTATTCGGCCTGGACGAGGTCGCGCTCAGCCCCGACCGCCTGGTCGGGATCGCGCTGCTGCTCGCCGGCACCGTTCTGATCGTTCGCTGAGCGGCGTCCTTCGACGAAGCCGGGCGGGGCGACCCGCAGGTAGGCGTTGAAGGTCAGGTCGATCAGCGGCTGCGACTTGTAGATGCGGAAGAGCGGCTTCAGCAGGCGCGGCGGGATCCACGGGATCAGCTTCTGGACGAACAGAAGCACCCCGAATCCCCGCCGGTGGGCGTCGCTGAACTCGGCATAGCGGTCGAGCGCCTGCTCGCGGGTCTGCCAGCCCTCGAAGACCGCCCGCAGCTCACGGCCGGCGGCGATGCCGAAGTAGAGCGCGGTCCTGATTCCCTCCGCCGTCAGGCCCAGGCAATGGCCCGCCGAGTCGCCGGCGAAGAAGACTTCTCCGTCGGTCGCGGGGCGCAGCCTGTGGGGGATCCAGTTGCCCTGGTAGTGGTAGCGGGGCTGCTCGCGACCGAGGTCGGCGGCGAGCCGGTCGGTGCCCTGGCGGACATGGTCGCGGGGCGCGTAGGAGCAGGCGCCGACCCGCACCTCCTCGCCGGCCGGGAAGGACCAGCCGTAGCCGGCCCGGGCGTAGCGGCGGTCGACCCAGACCTCGAGGTCGCCGCTGGCCCCCTGGGGGTGGACCTCCAGCGCCCTGGTCAGGGGCGCGTCGACCGGCTGGAAGTGCCCGCCCAGGTCGAGCATCCGGCGCCAGCCGAGCGCGTCGACGACCAGCGGGGCGGAGACCGGGCCGCGGTCGGTCTCGACCGTGATCGTCCCATCCTCGTCGGCGCTGCGGCCGGCGACCGTGGCGATCTCGAAGTCCGCGTCGCAGTCGCGCCAGAGCAGCTCGCAGAGCTCGTCGTAGTTGAAGGTGGAGAACGTGTAAGGAAGGTCGAGGACGGTGGTCCCGCCCGGGGTGTGGACGACCAGCTCGCCGAAGCGCTGCAGCTCGACCTCCATCAGGCCGAGCGCCCGCAGCCAGTCGGTCGGGATCCCGCAGGCCGAGGTCGAGCGCTCGCCGATCTCGTAGCGGTCGAGGACTAGGGCCCTGGCGCCCGACCCGGTCAGCTCGCGGGCGGCGGTCAGGCCGGCGAAGCTGGCGCCGCAGATCACCACGTCGTAGCGCCCGGAGAGGGGGGCTCGAGGGCCGTCGCCGTTCATCGACCGTGCCGCCATTGGTACCCGAGGGTACCGATCGAATCCCCTAGAGCCGAATGGCCTCAGGAATCTCTGCCGCCGGAATGTCCTTTTCTCGACTCGGCCTGATCGCCGGGGAGTCGGGCGGCGCGATCCGCAGGTAGTGGCCGAACGACCACTCGACGAAGCGCCTGCCGCTGCAGAGGCGGATGATCAGCCGCTGCAGAGGCGCCGGTATCCGCGGCAGCAGCCTCTGCGTGCGCAGCAGCCAGCGGAACTTCCACTCGTGCGAGTCGTTGAACTCGGCGTAGCGGGTGGCGGCGCGCTCGCGGCTCTGCCGGCCCTCGTGGACGTCGCGAAGCTCGCGGCCGAGGACGATCCCGAAGTAGAGGGCGGTCCGGATCCCCTCGGCGGTCAGCGGCAGGCAGTGGCCGGCCGAGTCGCCGGCGAAGAAGACTCCGCCCTCGGTCGCGGGGCGCAGCTTGTGCGGGATCCAGTTGCCCTGGTACTCGTTGGGCTTCTTGCCGAGGTCCTCGGTGAGCAGGACCGTGGTGTCCTTGACGTGGAAGCGCGGGTCGAAGGAGCCGATCCCGATCCGCAGCTCGTCCTCGGCCGGGAAGGACCAGCCGTAGCCGGCCGGGACGTAGCGGCGGTCGATCCAGATCTCGAGGTCGTCCCCGCTGCCGCCGGGGTGGACCTCGAGGCCGCGCGAGAGCGGCGCGTCGGGGGGCTGGAAGCCGTCGCCGCTCGCCAGGACCCGGCGCCAGCCGAGCGCGTCGACGACCAGCGGCGCGGAGATCGTCCCGCGATCGGTCTCGACGGCCAGATTGGCGCCGCCTCCGTTCGGGCTCGGGGCGCGGCCGTTCACCTTGGCCGTCTCGAAGGCGGCGTCGCAGTCGCGCCAGAGCAGCTGGCAGAGCTCGCGGTAGTCGAAGGTGGAGAAGGTCCAGGGCAGGTCGTAGCGGGCGGTCCCGCGCGGGCGTGTGGATGACGAGCTCATCGAAGCGCTGGCGCTCGGCCTCCATCAGGCCGGTCGCGCGCAGCCAGTCGGTCGGGATCCCGCAGGCCGAGGTCTGCCGCTCGCCGATCTCGTAGCGGTCGACGACCAGGACGTCGGCGCCCGAGCCCGCCAGCTCGCGGGCGATCGCGAGGCCGGCGAAGCTCGCCCCGCAGATCAGCACGTCGTGGCTGCCGCTCGAGCGGAGTGCGCTCGTCGCCGCGTTTCGTCGCCCTGATCGGCATCGACCGCAGCGTACCGACAGCCGCCGTGCGAGCCGGGGCAGGGCTGGGCGCGAATGTTTGCCATTATGAGCGGCCGTGTCCGCGACCGACACACTGACTCCGCCTGCGCCGACCGGCACGCCGGTCGACGGATCCAACGGCCTGCTGCTCGAGATCGACGGCAAGATCGTCCCCAACTACGCGGCGACGATGGTCTCCTTCGACGAGGGCGACGTCGTCAACGGGCAGGTCGTCCGGATCGACAAGGACGAGGTCCTCGTCGACATCGGCTACAAGTCGGAGGGCGTCATCCCCTCCAACGAGCTTTCGATCCGCAAGTCGGTCGATCCCGGCGACGAGGTCGAGCTCGGCGAGGAGGTCGACGCGCTCGTCCTCACCAAGGAGGACGCCGAGGGCCGCCTCATCCTCTCCAAGAAGCGCGCCCGCTTCGAGAAGGCCTGGCGCCGCATCGAGACCGCCGCCGAGTCCGGCGAGCCGGTCGAAGGCAGCGTGATCGAGGTCGTCAAGGGCGGCCTCATCCTCGACCTCGGGGTGCGCGGCTTCCTGCCCGCCTCGCTGGTCGACATCCGCCGCGTCCACAACCTCGACGAGTTCATGGGCCAGACGCTCGAGTGCAAAGTCATCGAGCTCAACCGCAGCCGCAACAACGTCGTCCTCTCGCGCCGCGCCGTGCTCGAGGAAGAGCGCAAGGAGGTCCGCGAGCAGATCCTCGACCGCCTCGAGCCGGGCCAGGTCGTCGAGGGCAAGATCTCCAACATCGTCGACTTCGGCGCCTTCGTCGACCTCGATGGGATCGACGGCCTGATCCACATCTCCGAGCTCTCCTGGAGCCACGTGAACCACCCGTCCGAGGTGGTCGCGATCGGCGACGACGTGCGGATCAAAGTCCTCGACATCGACCGCGACCGCCAGCGCATCTCGCTCGGCCTCAAGCAGACCCAGGAGGACCCGTGGCAGCGCGTGGTCAGCACCCACCGCTCCGGCGACGTGCTCGAGGGGTCGGTGACCAAGGTCGTCGCCTTCGGCGCCTTCGTCGAGATCCTGCCCGGGGTCGAGGGCCTGGTCCACATCTCCGAGCTCGCCGACCATCACGTCGAGAGCCCCAGCGAGGTGGTCGAGCCCGGCACCACCCTCAACGTCAAGATCCTCGAGATCGACGAGGAGCGCCGCCGGCTCTCGCTCAGCATCAAGCGGGTCGAGGGTCAGAACATGCCGATGCAGGACCTCGGGGCTCAGATCGCGGAGGCGTCCGGGGAAACAGCTGAGGGCTCAGACCCCACGACCGCGGGTCCTGTCGCGGAGGACGACTCCTCGTCCTCGCAAGCTGCGGGCGAGGAGCCATCCTCCACGCCACCCGCGGACGAGGCGCCTGAGGCTGAGCTTCCCCAGGACGACTCCGCGGATGAGGTCCCCGAGGACGCTGCTGCGGCTGAGCAGGCGCAGGACGAGGCCGTTGAGGCTGAGCCCGAGGCCGCTGATGAGGCTGAGCAGGAGGAGACCGAGGCCGAGGAGGAGGCTCCTGAGCCCGAGGCTGAGGCCGCTGATGGGACTTCCGGCGACGACGAGACTTCTGATGACGACTCTGCTGAGGAGGAGACTCCCGCTGAGGAGGAGGCTCCCGCCGAGGACGGTGGCGAGGCCCAGGAGGGCGAATCGGTTGCCGATCGCCCGGATTCTCCCGACGACCTCGACGAGGCCGCCGGCGAGGACGAGTCCGACGAGTCCTAGCGGGGCGCAGTGCCGCCGCTGACGATCGGCCTCACGGGCGGGATCGCTGCGGGCAAGTCAACCGCCCTCGCCGCGCTCGGTCGGCTCGGCGCGGCGACCATCTCGAGCGACGCGGTCGTCCATGAGCTGCTCGACTCCGAGCCGCTGCTGGGCCGCCTGGTCGAGCGCTGGGGCGAGGACGTCGCGCCCGGCGGCAGCGTCGACCGGGCCCGCGTCGGCCAGATCGTCTTCGCCGACCCCGAGCAGCTCTCCTGGCTGGAGGCGCAGGTGCACCCCCTGGTCGGGCAGCGGATCGGCTCCTGGCTGGCGCAGCTGCCGGCCGAGACCGAGATCGCGGTCGTCGAGGTCCCGCTCCTCTTCGAGTCCGAGATGGAGGGCGTCTTCGACACCAGCGTCGCGATCGTCACCTCCGACGAGGTGCGCCGCGCGCGCGCCGAGGCCCGCGGCCACTCCCTCGTCGGCGAGCGCGACGCGCGCCAGCTCGACCAGGCCGAGAAGGCGGCCCGGGCCGGCCACGTTGTCGAGAACGACGGCTCGCCGGAGGATCTCGAGCAGGCGCTGTCCGCGCTGGTCGAGAAGCTGAGGGAATGAAGGCACGGCACCGGCGCAGGCGCCGGGTGGCGGTTGCCTGCGCCGTCGTCGCGGCCGGGCTCGTCGCCGGGATCGCGCTCGGCGTCGTCGGCAAGGTGGACAAGGCGATCCAGGAGCTGACCCTGCCCCTGCGCCACGAGGACATCATCCGCCAGCAGGCGGGGGAGAAGGAGCTCGACCCGGCGCTGGTCGCCGCGGTCATCTACGCGGAGTCGCGCTTCCGCGACCAGACCTCGCACGCGGGCGCCAGGGGCCTGATGCAGATCACGCCGGAAACCGCGCTCGACATCGCCGAGCGCAGCGAAGCGCAGACCTTCGTGCTCAAGGACCTCGGGGATCCCCAGATCAACATCAGCTACGGGACCTACCACCTGCGCGATCTCTTCGCCCAATACGACGACAACGAGGTAGCCGCGCTCGCCGCCTACAACGCCGGATCGGGCAACGTCGACGAGTGGGGGGGCGCCGACCTTAAGCTCGAGAACATCCGCTTCCCGGAGACCCGCGCGTATGTTGAGACCGTGCTCGAGAAGCAAGACGAATACCGCGACCGCTATTCCAGGGAGCTGGGGTACCGGTGAGCGGCGCCTCCAGGCCGCGGACGGCGGCGCTCGCCCTTGCGGTCGGCCTCGTCCTGGCGGACTCCTCGGTCGTCGTCCTCGCCCTGCCCGAGATCTACCGCGAGCTCGACACCAGCGTCTCCGCGGTCACCTGGGTGCTGGTCTCCTTCAACCTGGTGATGGCGCTCGCCGCGGTGCCCGCCGCGCACGTCGCCCGCCGCGTCGGGCCGGGTCGCGCCGCCGCGGTCGGCCTCGCGATCTTCGCCGGCGCCAGCCTCGCCTGCGGTCTCTCCTCCGAGCTCAGCACGCTGATCGCGGCTCGCTGCGTGCAGGCGCTCGGCGGCGCGGCCGCGGTGACTGCGGTCCTCGAGCTGCTTCCGGCGACGGTCGGCTCGGAGCGCCGGGCGACGGCGATCTGGGCGGCGGCGGGGGCGACCGGCGCCGCCCTCGGCCCGGCGGTCGGCGGCGTCCTGACCGAGCTCGTCTCCTGGCAGTCGATCTTCCTCCTCCAGGTGCCGGTCGCGATCGCCGCGGCGGCCCCGATCCTCGCCGTCGCCAGGCACGAGGCGGCGACCGGGATCGTCGAGTCGGAGCTGCGCAGGACCGGCCGCCCCCACATCCTCGCCAACCTGGCGCTGGCGCTGGTCTCGGCGGCGATCGCGGCCGCCCTCTTCCTCCTCGTCCTGCTCCTGATCGAGGGCTGGCGCCTGTCGCCGATCACCGCCGCGGCCGTGGTCTCGGTGATGCCGGTCTTCGCCCTGCTCGGCAGCCGCATCGGCGCCCCGGTGGAGAGCACCCGGACCCGCGCCGCGGCGGGCGCGATCCTGATCGCCGGCGGGCTCGGCGCCCTCGCCCTACTGCCGAAGGCGGAGATCGCGCTGACGATCCCGCCGCAGATCCTGGTCGGGGTCGGGCTCTCGCTGGTGCTCTCGGCGCTGACCGAGACCGCGCTCGCCGGGCGCGCCCCTCAGGCACTGCACGGGGGCTGGACGATCTCGGCGCGCCACGCCGGCGTCGTCATCGGCCTGCTCGCCCTGACCCCGATCTTCACGGCCGACATCGCGCAGCAGCGCGAGGACGCGATCGACGCCGGCACCGCCGTCGTCCTCGACTCCGACGCGAGCCCGCTGCTGAAGCTGCAGCTCGCGCAGCGAATCGACGAGCGGCTCGCCGAAGAGAAGGACAAAGTGCCTACGCTCGGCCCCGTCTTCGACCCGCTGCCCGAGGACTCCACCGACCGCGATGCGGTGATCGCGCTGCGCGAAGACCTCCAGGACCAGCTCGACCGCGGCGCCACTCACGCCTTCAGCCCCTCGTTCGCGCTCGGGGCGCTGATGGCGCTGCTCGCCCTGGTCCCGATCGGCCTGGCGCGGAGGGTGGACCTGTGAGCGACGGGAGGACGGGATGAGCGAGGGACGCGACCGCGGCACGCTGCTGATCCTCGGCGCGATCGCCGCCTCGCTCGTGCTCGTCCTCTCCTACCTCGCGGCGGGCGGCTCCGACTACGCGCCGGCCAAGACCCAGGACCCCTGCGAGCCGCGCGAATGGCGCGACCCCGAAGGCCTGCAGGAGATCGCGCAGCAGTTCTCGCTCTCGGCGCTCGACGGCGCCGCCTGCAAGCTCGGCGTCTCCCGCGAGACCCTGGCCCAGGCCCTCGCCACCGAAGAGGCACGCCAGGAGTTCGTCGAGAGCCAGGGCATCAGCGACGAAGAGCTGGCGGTGGCGGTTCGCGCCGGCCTGCTGCGGGCGGTGGACGACGCCGAAGAAGCGGGGGCGCTGAGCCCCCTGCTCGGCGTGCCCCTGCGCCAGGCCCTGCGCTCGGTCCCGCTCGACCAGGCGATCGAATTGATCAACGACGCGAGCTCGCTGCTCGGCAACGTGCGCTCGTTCCTCGGCCCGGCGGAAGGCCTGCTGGAACAATTCCTACCCTGAGCGGGGGGGGGCTATTTCCTGTAGATGAAGCGCTGCGCCTTCGGGTTCCAGCGGATCCCGTCGCAGAGAGCCTCCGGGGTGGTGTCGAGGGCGCCGGCGAGCTTCACGATCGTGCCCAGGCGCGGCTCGCGCCCGCCCCGCTCGAGCAGCGAGATCTCGGTCCGGTGCAGCTCGCAGCGGAAACCGAGCTCCTCCTGGGAGATCTTCTTGGCCTGGCGCGCCTTGCGCAGGTTGACGGAGAAGCGGTCGCGGGGATCCATGGCGGGAATCTTCGGTGTCTGCGGACAGAAGCTCTACAGACAAAACATTTCATAGATCCGGGCGGGCTGCCGCCGCCGGGCGCGCGGCGGTCAGTCGCGCGTGGCTCGCCAGACCCAGAGCATCGCCAGCGGCTGCAGCGGCAGCCGCGCCCAGAGCGCCAAGCGCGGCACCTTCTCGAGGTCGAGGCCCCTGACCTGCTCCGGGTTGACCGCCATGTGGACGTTGGCGGGGAAGACCGCGACCAGCAGGCCGAGCAGCCACCAGCGGGCGAAGCGGCGCGTGCGGCGGGGCAGGACCGCGGCGCCGCCGGCCAGCTCGGCGATCCCGCTGACGATCACCGCCTCGCGATGGGCCGGGAAAGACGGCGGCATGATCGCTTCGTAGCTGCGAGGGATGACGAAGTGCATGATCCCGGTGAAGGCGAAGAACGCGGCGAGGGCTCTCTGGGACCAGGTCATGGCCCAACGCTATCTTCAACAGGCCGTGCCCGAGTTCAAGCTCAACCCCGCCTACACGCCGACCGCCGACCAGCCGAAGGCGATCGCCGGCCTGGCCGAGGGGCTCGGCGCCGGGGAGAAGTTCCAGACCCTGCTCGGGGCGACCGGCACCGGCAAGACCTTCACGATGGCGGCGACGATCGCCGAGGTCCAGCGCCCGACGCTGGTGATCGCCCACAACAAGACGCTGGCCGCGCAGCTCTGCAACGAGTTCCGCGAGTTCTTCCCCGAGAACGCGGTCGAGTACTTCGTCTCCTACTACGACTACTACCAGCCGGAGGCCTACGTCCCGGCCCAGGACCTCTACATCGAGAAGGACTCCTCGATCAACGACGAGATCGACCGTCTGCGCCACGCGGCGACCGCGGCGCTCTTCGCTCGCCGCGACGTGATCATCGTCGCCTCGGTCTCCTGCATCTACGGGATCGGCTCGCCTCAGGTCTACAACGAAAAAATGCAGCTCTTCAAGGTCGGCGAGGAGATCGACCGCGACGAGGTCCTGCGCAAGCTGGTCAAGATCCAGTACCAGCGCAACGACTCGGTCCTCGGTCGCGGCACCTTTCGGGTGCGCGGCGAGGTGTTGGAGATCATGCCCTCCTACGCCGAGTCGGCCTACCGGATCGCGCTCTTCGGCGACGAGATCGAGGGGATCCAGCACTTCGACCCGCTGACCGGCGAGGTCCTCGACGAGATCGACCACGTCTCGGTCTGGCCCGCGTCCCACTATGTGACCAAGGACGAGACGGTCGAGCGTGCGGTCGAGGAGATCCGCTCCGAACTGAACACGCGCACCGAGGAGCTCGAGGCCGAGGGCAAGCAGCTCGAGGCGCACCGGCTGCGCCAGCGCACCGCCTACGACCTGGAGATGATCAAGGAGCTCGGCTTCACCTCGGGGATCGAGAACTACTCGCGGATCCTCGACGGGCGGCCGCCGGGCAGCCCGCCGCACACGTTGATCGACTACTTCCCCGACGACTTCGTCGTCTTCACCGACGAGTCCCACCAGACGATCCCCCAGATCGGGGGCATGTACGAGGGCGACAGGTCGCGCAAGTCGACCCTGATCGACTACGGCTTTCGCCTGCCTTCGGCGATCGACAACCGGCCGCTCAAGTTCGACGAGTTCCTCGACCGGGTGCCGCGGCTGATCATGGTCTCGGCGACGCCGGGGCCCTTCGAGCGGGCCGAGTCGAGTCGCACCGTCGAGCAGATCGTGCGCCCGACCGGGATCGTCGACCCGGCGATCGAGGTGCGGGAGACGAAGAACCAGATCGACGACCTGATGAACGAGATCAAGGCCCGCTCGGAGAGCGGCGACCGCACCCTGGTGACGACGCTGACCAAGAAGATGGCCGAGGACCTGACCAACTACCTGCTCGAGTACGGGGTCAAGGTCCGCTACCTGCACTCGGAGGTCGACACGCTCGAACGGATCCAGATCATCCGCGACCTGCGGCTCGGCGAGTACGACGTCCTGGTCGGGGTCAACCTCCTGCGCGAGGGCCTCGACCTGCCCGAGGTCTCCCTGGTCGCGATCCTCGACGCCGACAAGGAGGGCTTCCTGCGCGGCGAGACCAGCCTCGTGCAGACGATCGGCCGCGCCGCCCGCAACGTCGAGGGCAGGGTCCTGATGTACGCGGACAGGGAAACCGACGCGATGCGTGCCGCGATGCGGGAGACCGACCGCCGCCGCGCGATCCAGCTCGCCTACAACGAGGAGCACGGAATCACCCCGGCGACCGTGCGCAAGGGCATCTCCGAGATGTCCGAGTTCCTCGCGATGGAGGACCGCGCCCCGCGCCGCCGCCGCCGCGGGCGCACCGAAGCCGAGAGCCCCGAGGAGCTCGAGAGGACGATCGTCACGCTCGAGGAGGAGATGCTCGCCGCCGCCGACGACCTCCGCTTCGAGGAGGCGGCGCGCCTCCGCGACGAGCTCAAAGAGCTGCGCCGCGACCTCGACGGGATGCGCGCCGGCACGTAGAGCCAAATCGCATCAAGTTCGCCATGCGATGCCTGGCGAACTTGATGCGATTTAAGTTTGGTCGAGGAAGCGCAGCACGGCCAGCACGCGGCGGTGGTCGTCGCTGGAGGTCGGCAGGTCGAGCTTGGAGAAGATTCCTGTCACGTGCTTCTCGACGGCGCGGTCGGTGACGACCAGCTCGGAGGCGATCGCCGCGTTCGAGCGACCCTCGGCCATCAGCCCCAGGACCTCGCGCTCACGCGGAGTCAGCTCCTCGAGGGGGTCGTCGCGACGGGCGCGGCCGAGCATCTGCGAGACGACCTCGGGGTCGAGCGCCGAGCCACCGCCGCCGACCCGGCGCACCGCGTCGGCCAGGGCCTCGACGTCGGCGACGCGGTCCTTGAGCAGGTAGCCGAGGCCCTCGGCGCTCTCCGCCAGCAGCTCGCGGGCGTAGGCGACCTCGACGTATTGGGAGAGGACGAGCACGCCGACCTCGGGAAGCTCGGCGCGGATCTCGCGGGCGGCGACCAGGCCCTCGTCGGTGTGGGTCGGCGGCATCCGCACGTCGACGACCGCGACATCGGGCTTGTGGGCCCGCACCTTGCGCAGCAGCTCCTCGCCGTCGCCGGCCTGGCCGACGACCTCCAGCCCGGCCTCCTCGAGCAGGCGCACGACCCCCTCGCGCAACAGGGTCGAGTCGTCGGCGACGACTACGCGCAAGGGATCCTCGCCAGCACCGTCGTTCCCCTGCCGGCGGGGCTCTCGACCGCGAGCCGGCCTTCGAGCGCCGCGACCCGGTCTTCGAGCCCACGCAGACCCGTCCCCGCCGCCGGATCGGCGCCGCCGACTCCGTCGTCACGGACCTCGACTTCGACCGCTCCGTTCGCGCGGGTGACGCGGACGGTTGCCGCCTCGGCGCCCGCGTAGCGGGCGACGTTGGTCAGCGCCTCGGCGATCACGAAGTAGGTCGCCGACTCGACCGCTTCCGGCAGGCGTTGGGGCGGTGTCTCGAGGATCTGGACCGGGACGGGCGAGCGGTCGGCGAGGCCGCTGAGCGCCGCCTCCAGCCCGCGGTCGCTGAGCACGGCGGGGTGGATCCCGCGGGCCAGCTCGCGCAGCTCTCCGGTCGCCTGGCTCAGCTCCTCCATCGCCTCGTCGAGCAGCTCCGCCGCGCCCTCGGGGTCCGACTCCATCTTCCCGCGCACCAGCCGCAGGCTCATCGTCAGCGCGACCAACCGCTGCTGGGCGCCGTCGTGGAGGTCGCGCTCGACCCGGCGCCGCTCTTCGTAGCCTGCCTCGACGATCCGCGTCCGTGAGGCGCGCAGCTCGGCGACCTTCGCCTCCAGCTCCGCGTTCAGCTGCCGGTTCTCGGCGGTCAGCGCAGTGCGAATCTCCTCGTCACGTCCGATCCGCAGGCGCAGCAGGCCGACCAGGAAGGCGAAGGGCAGGCTGCTGAAGGCCAACACACCGGCGATGAAGGCGACGGTCACCGTCGCTTCCGGCAGCCCTGACTGGTCGAGGACGAGCTGCACGAAGAGGAAGGCGAAGGCGACCGCGCCGGTCAGCAGCACCGGGCTGAGAACCCGCCGGTCGCGCCGATCGCTCCCCCTCCAGCGCAGGAAGAGGTAGACGATCGTCGCCGCCACCGCGGGGATCGCGATCAGAACCTGGATCGTGTCGAAGGCATCGCTGAGCCCCGGGTGGCCCGAGATCAGGATCGGGCTTTCGGGGCAGCCCTGGCAGCCGTCCTCCTTGGTCGGGTCGGTGAACACCATCCAGGCGAGCTGGAGGATTGTCGTGTCGATGTATGCGAGGGCGATCAGGCCTCGCTGGAAACCGGTTTCGATGCGGCCCGTGGGGAAGGTGACCAGGAGCTGGATCAGGATCGCGTAGGGGAGCGCGGAGCCCAGGATCCCGAGGACGAAGATGACGCTGTCGTCCGATGCCTGCAGGCCCTGCAGGAACCAGGTGAACCCAATCGCCGTCATCAGCGGCCCGATCGGACTGGCGGGGCGCTGGTACCAGGCGAACAGGCCGGTTCCGGAGAAGCCCCAGCCTGCCAGGAGGATCAGCGCCACGACCAGGCCGCGAGCGCTCTGACGGTCGCTGGTCAGGATCAGCGCCGCCGAGGCGACGCCGAGCACGAAGGCGGCGATCGCGAGGGCGATCAGGGCGCGACGCAGGCTGGTCATGCGCGAGGGCCCCGTCGCCTGCCGTTCATCCGATCAGGGCCGCGATCGCCTCGCCGCTGAGCTCGCCCTTTGTGACGAAGCCGCGGGCAGGGCTGGCGGCGATCTCCGTGCCGAAGTCCGAGCTCTCCCGGGTCGAGGTGAGGACGATCGCCGAGCGCCCGCCGGCGGCGCGCAGGCGGGCGGCGACCTCGAATCCGTCGAGGTCGGGCAGTTGCACGTCGAGCAGGACGAGGTCGGGGTCGAGCCGGCGCACGGCCTCGAGCGCCGCCGCGCCGTCCTCCGCCTCGCCGACGACGTCGTAGCCGTCGGCCTCGAGCATCCGCCTCGCGCTGAGCCGGAAGCTCGGGTGGTCGTCGACGATCAGCACGGAGGTGGGCATGGCTCGATTCTCCTGCATCGGAGGGGGTTCGGGGGTACGGCTAACCCCACCCTCGCCGGCGGCAGGCCGCACCGCGAGACGCCTGCCAGCCCCATTTGAACGGGGTCCCTGCGCTGGGAGCCTGGGCCGATCGCATCCAACCCCTCCGAAAGGAACCCCATGCAAGGCAAGACGAACATCGCAGCCCGCGCCGCCCAGTGGAGCGCGACCCATCGCAGGACGGCCATCTTCGGCTGGCTTGCCTTCGTGGTCGTCTCGATTGCGATCGGCGGCGCCGTGGGCCAGAAGCAGTTGACCGACGCCGAAGCGGTCTCCGGCGAGGCCGGCCGGGCCGAGGTCGCTCTCGAAGAGGCCAAGCTGAACTCCAACAGCGAGGTCGTCCTCATACAGAGCGAGGAGCGCACGGTCGACGAACCCGCCTTCCGGGCGGCGATCGCGGACACGACGCGCACCCTGGCCGAGGTTCCCGCGGTGAGCGAGGTCAGCTCGCCGGCCTCGGGCGGCGGCCAGGTGTCGGGTGACCGGCACTCGGCCCTGATCGAATTCCAGCTGCCGAGGGACGAGGAAGTCGCGGAAGCGAAGGTCGACGCGGCACTTGCCGCGACCGCCGCGGCGCAGCGCCGCCATCCGGAGATGCGGATCGAGCAGTTCGGCGACGCGAGCGCCAACAAGGCCCTCGAAGCCGTCTTCGGGGACGATCTGAAGAAGGCGGAGACGACGTCGCTTCCGGTCACCCTGATCATCCTCGTCCTCGCCTTCGGGGCCCTGGTCGCCGCCCTGGTGCCGTTGCTGCTCGCCTTCTCGGCGGTGCTGGCGACGCTCGGGTTGCTGGCGCTGCCGAGCCAGCTGGTGCCGATGGACTCCAACGTCTCGGCCGTGGTGGTCCTGGTCGGGCTGGCGGTCGGCGTCGACTACTCGCTGTTCTACCTGCGGCGCGAGCGCGCCGAGCGCAGAGCCGGTCGTTCGGAGCAGGCCGCGCTGGCGGCCGCGGCGGCCACCTCGGGCAGGGCGGTGCTCGTCTCCGGCATGACCGTGATCGCGGCGATGGCCGGGATGCTGCTCAGCGGCGACCCGACCTTCACCTCGTTCGCGGTGGGGACGATGACCGTCGTCGCGGTGGCGATGTTCGCCTCGCTCACCGTTCTGCCGGCGGTCCTCTCGAAGCTGGGCGACCGGGTCGAGAAGGGGCGGATCCCGTTCCTGCGCCGGATCGCCGAGCGCCGGGCGGGCCGTTCGATCTGGACCTCGGTCGTCGACGGGGTCATGCGGCGGCCGGTCGTCGCGCTGGTCGCGTCCGCGGGGGTGCTGATCGCCCTCGCGATCCCCGCGCTCAGCATGCAGACGGTGGTCAGCGGGGCCGAGGACCTGCCGCGGGACATCCCGGTGGTCCAGACCTACGACCATGTGACCGAGGCGTTTCCCGGCGAAGCCGCCGGATCGGACGTCGTGGTCGAGGCCGACGACGTCACCTCGGGCCCGGTTGCCGCGGCGATCGTGGACCTGAAGCGGCGGGCCGCGACCGACCGGGTCGTCAACGGCCCGGTGACCCAGGAGACGAGTGCCGACGGGACCGTCGCCTCGATCGACATCCCGACGGTCGGCAGCGGCCCCGACGAGACCGCGACCGCGGCGATGGAGCGGATCCGCGAGCGGATCGTGCCCGCGTCGTTCTCCGGCGTCTCCGGCGCCGAGGTCAACGTCACCGGCTGGGCGGCCGAGTCGAAGGACTTCAACGAGATGCTGGCGCAGCGCCTGCCGCTCGTGATCGCCTTCGTCCTCAGCCTCGCCTTCCTGTTGCTGCTGGTGACCTTCCGCTCGATCGTCGTGCCGATCAAGGCGATCGTCCTCAACCTGCTCTCCGTCGGCGCCGCCTACGGGGTGCTGGTGCTCGTGTTCCAGAACGGGTTGGGCGAGTCGCTGCTCGGCTTCGAGTCGAACGGGGGAGTCAGCTCCTGGCTGCCGATGTTCCTGTTCGTGATCCTCTTCGGCCTCTCGATGGACTACCACGTGCTGATTCTCAGCCGGGTCCGCGAGGCGGTTGACAGGGGGCTGAGCAGCGACGATGCGGTTCGCGAGGGGATCGCGGCGACGGCGGGGACGGTGACGAGCGCGGCGGTCGTGATGGTCGCGGTCTTCTCGATCTTCGCCACGCTCAGCATGATCGACATGAAGGAGATGGGCATCGGCCTCGCGGTCGCGGTCCTGATCGACGCGACGATCGTGCGCGCGGTTCTCCTGCCGGCGGCGATGAAGCTGCTCGGCGACCGCAACTGGTACCTGCCCTCGGCGCTGGGGTGGCTGCCCCGCGTGAATCACGCCGAGCCGGAGGGAGTCGAGCCGGCGCGGGCGTAGGCGGGGGCGGGCCCGACCCGCTCGAGAAAGGAACAGACGGGCGCCGCGGCTTCGGCCGCGGCGCCCGTTTGCGTGAGCTAGGCGAGCAGCTTCGCCGCCTTGGCGGAGTCGGTGAAGAACTCGCCGCGAACCGTCTTGCCGTCGCCGTCGTACTTGAGCAGGTGCAGGAACGGCGCCTCGAAGCTGCCGTTGTCGTTGGCCGCCCTCTGGGTCCCCCTGACGACGACGTGGTCGCCGCAGTCGATGAACTCCTCGGGCTCGACGCTGAACGACGACCAGTAGTTGGGGATCTGGGCGAAGTTGGCCATGATCTGCTCACGACCTTCCGTCACTCCTCCGAGCGGCAGCTCGTCGGATGTCACCCAGACGGCGTCCTTGGCGAAATCCTCCTGCAGGGCGGCGAGGTCGCCGCGACCGAAGGCGTCATAGGCGGCCCGGGCGGTGTCTACGTTCGACATGGGTTCCTCCTTGGTGGGGTTCCCCTGCCGACCCCCCGACCGTACGCCCTCCGGGCCGGATGCGCAACAGCTCGTCAGGCGGAGGCGGGGTGCTGCTTGGCCCAGGCCGCGATCGCCTTCGAGCCGCCGATCCACTCCCCGTCGTCGGTCTCCAGCGCCGGCACCCAGTACCTGCCGGTGTGCTCCTTCACCCGTTTGCGCGCGGGCGTCTGGATCGCGCCTGGCAGCCCGCCATAGCTGAGCGCATGGCTGACCTCGAAGTCGTGCCCGGCATCGCGGAGCGCGTCGTGGGCGACGGTGCACACATGCTTGCCCGGCGGCAGCGGCAGGTCCCTCGTCGTCCAGCAGACGTAGAGCTTCATAGCCGCAGCCTACCCCGCCCGCTCACCCAACCCCAGCGACGTTGTCCCCGGTATGCGGGGACAACGTCGTCGAGCTCTGTCTTTCGGTCGCACGCATGTCGAGCAGAGCGCGCACGCGTTGCGCAACCTGTGCGGGTTCGCGTTCGATTCGTCTCGCGGTTATCCGAACGATCTCTATCCCGACCAGCTTGAGGTCCTCATGACGGAGGCGATCCTCCTCGAACGACTTGCGGTTGCCGTGACTGGACCATCCGTCGACCTCGACGCCGAATCCGAGCCCCTCCCAGAGCATGTCGATCTCGTATCCGGCGACGAAGAGGTTGGTCGCCGGTCGAGGCACGCCCGCTCGCCTCAGTGCGTCCAGGAACGCGAGCTCGGCGCGGGAGCGGGTGAAGCCCGGATCGCGATAGATCTCGATCGCCTTGCGTAGGTTGCGCCGGCCGGGATGTGTCGTGTGGCGCCGGAGGAGCTCGTCGATGGCCACCAGGTCGAGCTGGCGGGTGCGCTCGGCTCGCTCGATCGCCGACTCCATTTTCCAGGCCGGCCCGGCTGTGAGATCGAGGAGCGTGCGCGGCACCGAGGTGGCCGGGATGCCGTTGGGGGCCGAGCGGTCCTCCGGGAGGAGCCCGGTCGCGCGACGGACCCAGATCCCCTTGCGCCGCCTGCCCCCGCTTGACAGCACTTCGGGGACATCGGGCGAGGAAGCCGACAATCCCCAGGCCCAGGCCGCCGAGCCGTGACTGAGAAGAGCGCCGTCGCCACAGGCGAGGACGGCCGCGAGGCAACGCCCGTGCGGGGTCAGTCGCCGGTGACCTACGGCGTAGACACCGCGGTGGATCCTCAGGAAGCGATCGGCGCCACTCGCTCTCGAGATTGCGCCCTTGGAGAAGCCGAGAGCGCGGAGCTGGCGGAACGTCACGATTCCATGCTGTCGCGTGGCAAGAGCGGCCAGCTCGGAGTGCGATCGCATTTCTCCCCGCATACCGGGGACAAAGTCGGCGAGGTCCCGGGTTCGTCCCGGGGGAACATCTGTTCGCCTGGGTAGACTGGGCGCAGTGGCAGCTTCTGAGCGGATTGTCATCTCCGGTGCCCGTGAGCACAACCTCAAGGACGTCGACGTCGAGCTGCCTCGGGACGCGCTGATCGTGATCACCGGGCTCTCCGGCTCGGGCAAGTCGAGCCTCGCCTTCGACACGATCTACGCCGAGGGGCAGCGCCGCTACGTCGAGTCGCTCTCGGCCTACGCGCGCCAGTTCCTCGGGCTGATGGAGAAGCCCGACGTGGACTCGATCGAAGGCCTCTCGCCGGCGATCTCGATCGACCAGAAGACGACCTCGCGCAACCCGCGCTCGACGGTCGGAACGGTGACCGAGATCTACGACTACCTGCGCCTGCTCTGGGCGCGGATCGGGACGCCTTACTGCCCCGAGTGCGGCGCCGAGATCACCGGCCAGACCCAGGAGCAGATCGTAGACAGGCTGATGGCGCTCGAGGAGGGGACCAAGTTCATGGTCATGGCGCCGGTGGTCCGCGGGCGCAAAGGCGAGTACGGGAAATTGCTCGAGCAGATGCGCCTCGAGGGCTACTCGCGGGCGATGATCGACGGCGACCTGCGCCGCCTCGACGAGGAGATAGTCCTCGACAAGAAGTACAAACACGACGTCTCGATCGTCGTCGACCGGCTGGTGATGAAACCGGACCTTCGCCGGCGCCTCTCCGAGTCGGTCGAGGCGGCGGCGGCGATCGCCGGCGGCCTGGTCGAAGTCGAGATCGTCGAGGGGGAGACGATGCTCTTCTCGGAGAAGTTCGCCTGCCTCAAGTGCGGCACCACCATCCCCGAGCTGGAGCCGCGGATCTTCTCCTTCAACTCTCCGCATGGCGCCTGCGACCGCTGCCACGGGCTCGGCTTCCAGAAAGTGATCGACCCCGACCTGATCGTGCCGGACCCGACCCTCTCGCTGGCCGAGGGCGCTCTGCAACCCTGGAACCGCGGCGTCACCGCCTACTGGCGGCGCCTGATCGCCGCCGTCGCCGAGGAGAACGGCGTCGACGTCGACAGGCCCTGGCAGAAGCTGAAGAAGTCCGAGCGCGAGATCTTCCTCAACGGCACCGGCGGCGAACGCCACCAGGTCACCTACACCAACCGCTTCGGCCGCCGCCGCTCCTACAAGGTGCGCTTCGAGGGGATCCTCAACCAGCTCCAGCGCCGCTACGAAGAGACCGACTCCGAGACCAACCGCGAGCGGATCGAGAGCTACATGGCCGAGCAGCCCTGCCCCGACTGCGGCGGCGCCCGCCTGCGCCCGGAGAGCCTCGCCGTCAGGATCGGCGGGATCAGCATCGCCGAGTACAGCGCGATGTCGGCGCGGGCCGCGGCGGAGTGGATCGACGCGCTCGAGATGACCGACACCGAGCGGGCGATCGCGCGGCTGATCGTGCGGGAGATCTCCGAACGGCTCGCCTTCCTCGACAACGTCGGGATCGGCTACCTCTCGCTCGACCGCTCCTCGCGCACGCTCTCCGGCGGCGAGGCCCAGCGGATCCGCCTCGCTACCCAGATCGGGTCGAGCCTGGTCGGCGTCATGTACGTGCTCGACGAGCCCTCGATCGGACTGCACCAGCGCGACAACGAGAAGCTGATCGGCACCCTCGACCGCCTCCGCGACCTCGGCAACACCGTGATCGTCGTCGAGCACGACGAGGGCACGATGCTCGCCGCCGACCACGTGCTCGACCTCGGCCCCGGCGCCGGCGAGCACGGCGGCCACGTGATCGCCGAGGGGACGCCGGCCCAGGTCGCCGCCAACTCGGCCTCGCTGACCGGCCAGTACCTCTCCGGCAAGCGCCGCATCGAGGTGCCCGAGGAGCGTCGCGAGCCGAGCGGCGCCCTGGTCGTCCGCGGCGCCTCCGAGCACAACCTGAAGGGGATCGACGTCGCCGTCCCGCTCGGCGTCTTCTGCTGCGTCACCGGGGTCTCGGGCTCCGGCAAGTCGACGCTGGTCAACGAGACGCTCCACCACGCGGTCGCCAACCGCCTGCACCAGGCGAAGCTGCGCCCCGGCGCCCACGAGGGCATCGACGGCCTCAGCCAGATCGACAAGATCATCAACATCAACCAGTCGCCGATCGGCCGCACGCCGCGCTCCAACCCGGCCACCTACACCAACATCTTCGACCACATCCGCCAGCTCTTCGCCCAGACCCAGGAGGCGCGGGCGCGCGGCTACAAGCCGGGCCGCTTCAGCTTCAACGTCAAGGGCGGGCGCTGCGAGGTCTGCCGCGGCGACGGCCAGATCAAGATCGAGATGCACTTCCTGCCCGACGTCTACGTGCCCTGCGAGCAGTGCCACGGCAAGCGCTACAACCGCGAGACGCTCGAGGTCCGCTTCAAGGGCAAGAACATCGGCGACGTGCTCGAGATGTCGGTCGAGGAGGCGCTCGAGTTCTTCGAGAACGTGCCGAAGATCGCCCGCCGCCTGCGCACCCTGCACGACGTCGGGCTCGACTACATCCGCCTCGGCCAGCCGGCGACGACCCTCTCCGGCGGCGAGGCGCAGCGCGTGAAGCTGGCGACCGAGCTCTCCAAGGTGGCGACCGGCGACACCCTCTACATCCTCGACGAGCCGACCACCGGCCTCCACTTCGCCGACGTCCAGCGCCTGCTCGATGTCCTCGGCCGCCTCGTCGACGCCGGCAACACCGTCGTCGTCATCGAGCACAACCTCGACGTGATCAAGACCGCCGACCACCTCATCGACCTCGGGCCCGAGGGCGGCGAGGAGGGCGGCGAGGTCGTCGCCACCGGGACCCCGGAGGAGGTCGCCGCGGTCGAGGGCTCCTACACCGGCAGCTTCCTCGCCTCGATGGTCGAGCCGGCCAAGCCCAAGCGCGCGCCCCGCAAGCGGCGCGAGCCGGTCGCCGCCTAGATGGCTGATTCCATCTAGCGCGAGAAGAGCAGCGAGGCGCCGATCGCGCCGCCGAGGTCGCCGAGGGCGGCGACGCGGACGGCGGGAGGCCGTTCGTCGACGAAGAGGTGCTTGCCCATCTCCTCGGTCAGCGGCTCCATCAGGCGCTCGCCGAAGCGCACGCCGAGGCCGCCGCCGAGGATCACCGCTTCGGGGTCGAGCAGGTTGACGGCGGAGGCGACGCCGGTGCCGAGCGCCTCGATCGCGCGCTCGATCAGCTTCTCGGCGAGCGGGTCGCCGTGGTCCAGCGCCCGCTCCCAGATGCCGCTGGTCAGCCGCGGTTTGCCGTGCTTCTCCATCAGCTTGAAGAGATCGGTCTTCTCGCCCTCCTCGTGCCGGCGGCGCGCCTCCGCTTCCATCGCCCCGCGCCCGGCGTAGGCCTCCAGGCAGCCACGGCGGCCGCAGGGGCACCTGGCGCCGCCGCGCTTGACGACCATGTGGCCGATCTCCCCGGCAGCCCCGCGGCCCAGCCACGGCCTGCCGTCGATGATCAGGCCGCCGCCGACGCCGGTCCCCCAGAAGACCCCGATCAGGGTCGAGAACTCGCGGCCCGCCCCGAGCTCGAACTCCGCTTCGGTCGCGACCTGGACGTCGTTGCCGAGCCGGACCTCGGCGCCGAGCTCGCCGCGCAGCGTCTCGGCCAGCGGGAAGCTGCCCTCCCAGCCGGGAAGGTTCTTCGCCGCTGAGACGACGCCCGTCTTCTCGTCGGCGTCGCCGGGGGAACCGACCCCGACGCCGGCCAGGTCCTCCGTCCGCAGACCGGCGGCCTCGGCGGCCTCGCGCATCGCCGCCGCCATCTCGCGGGCGACATCCTCCGGGCCGCCGCCGGTCGGCGTCGGCCGCCGCGCCTGGCCGAGCACCTCTCCCTCGGCGCCGACGACCGCGGTCTGGATCTTGGTGCCGCCGAGGTCGATGCCGCCGCGAGGCCGGTGGATCGTCATCTCAGCCCTGCGAGGGGGCTCCCTGCAGCACCGCCATCACGTCCTGGCTGACCGGGTCGTCCTTGACGCCGATCCCGACCAGGGTCACCTTCTCGTCCTCGGCCGGCGATTCGAGCGTCAGCGACGTCATCGAGCCCTGCTGGGTGCTCGCCCTGAGGCCGGCCCTCTCCCAGACCGCGACCTCGTCACCGAGCTTGTAGTCACGCCCGATCTTCACCTTGAAGGCGTAGACCCTGTCCGGCGTGACGGCGAGCATCACCTTGTCGGGCAGCCCGCCGGCTTTCTTCTTGCGCAACATCTTGATCCCGGCGTAGACGGCGCCGCCCAGCTGCGCCTTCGACGCCACGTAGTTCGCCGACGCGCCGCCCTGGCGGAAGCCGGCGGCGGCGAGCACCTCTTCGCCGTTGACCTGGGGGCCGACCAGCTCGCGACACTTATGCCGCCACTCCTCGACCTGCGCGGCGCTCATTTCGAACATTCCCATCGACGAACTCCCCTCGGCCGAATTTCCCGAGCCGACCCTACCCCCGGGCGCTCTGGAAAGCTAGGACCATGGCCGAGACCGGTTGGAGGCTGTGGTGGGCAAAGCGCCGCTGGTATGAGCGCAATCGCCGGCCCCTGCGCCGCTGGCGCATCGCCCGCCACGCCGCCCGCGGCGGCTTCTTCATCCGCCTCCCGATCGAGGGCGAGGTGCTGGAGGCCCTCGACGAGGGCAGGCTGCAGATCGGCGAGGCGACGCTGCTCGAGCCGGGCTGCTGGCTGACGCTGGCACCCGAGGCCCGGATCGAGATCGGCCGCGAGTGCTTCCTCAACCGCAACACGATGGTCGCCGCCCAGAAAGAGGTCCGGATCGGCGACCACACGATGTTCGCCAACGGCTGCTTCATCGGCGACGCCGAGCACCGCTACGACGACCCCGACACCCCCGTCACCCGCCAGGGCTTCACCTCGAAGGGGCCGGTGCGAATCGGGTCCAACTGCTGGTTCGGCGTCAACTGCGTCGTCACCAGCGGGGTCACGATCGGCGACCGCTGCGTGATCGGCGCCAACTCGGTGGTCACGAAGGACATTCCCCCCGGGACGATCGCGGCCGGGGCCCCCGCCGAAGGTGCGGAGGAAGATCGGCGGATGAGCGAGGGGGACGCTCCGCAGAAGCTCACCCCCTGGCAGCGCATGGGGGTTCGCATGGTCCGCCGCAAGGCCGGCAAGGGACCCGACGAGCCGCTCGGCGCCGAGGACTGGGCGGCCGCCTACGAGGCCGAGAAGGGCCTGATCCCCCGCACGGTGCACGGCCTCTGGAGGCGCCTGCCCAGCAGTCCGCGCTGCGGACGCTGCGGGGCGCCCTTCGCCGGCTTCGGCCGTTTCATCGTCAGGCCGCTCGGCTACCGCCCCTCGCGCAAGAACCCGACGATCTGCGCAACCTGCGTCGAGACCTCGCCCCCGGGTGGGATGAAGATGAAAACGGGAGTTCTCTTCGCGGACCTGCGCGGCTTCACGACCCGCAGCGAGGGCGCCGACCCTGAGGAGGTGTCGCTGATCCTGCGACGCTTCTACCGCTGCGCGGAGGACGTCCTCTTCCCGGACGCGGTCATCGACAAGCTGATCGGCGACGAGGTCATGGCCCTGTACCTGCCGCAGGTTCAGATGCGGATCGGCGAGGACGAGGTCCCGTCGCTGATGCTCGAGCACGGCCGCGAGCTGCTGCGCGCGGTCGGATACGGCTCCGCCGGGGGACCATTCGTCGAGATGGGGGTCGGCATCGACTTCGGCGAGGCCTTCGTCGGCAACATCGGCGAACGCGCGCTCTACGACTTCACCGCGGTCGGCGATGTCGTCAACACCGCGTCACGCCTGCAGGGCGAGGCGGCGGGCGGCGAGATCGTGTTCTCTGAGCGAGTCGCCGCGGGGCTGCCCGAGCTGACCGGCGCGCGGATCGAGCTCACCCTGAAGGGGAAGAGCGAACCTCAGGTCGCCTACCGCGTGACGACCTGAGGCTCCTCTCCCTGCGTACTCCTGCCGGAAACTCGGTCTCTAGGAGAGCGGCTCCCAGTCCCAGGCCTTCTGGGACGTGAGGCTCTCCTGGTCGAGGTAGCGCCGCAGCTCGTCGAGCTCGGCCGGCTCGACGCCGTAGACGTGGTCGGGTTCGGGGAAGTGGCCTGAGCGGACCTCCTCGACGTACTGGCCGACGCCGGCCACCATCTGGTCGTGGATGTCGGCGTAGCGCTTGACGAATTTCGCCATCCGCCCCGTCGTGATCCCGAGCAGGTCGTGGAAGACCAGCACCTGGCCGGAGGTCGCCGGGCCGGCGCCGATGCCGATCGTCGGCACCTCGAGCCTTTCGACGATCGCCTCGGTGACCGCCGCCGGGACGGCCTCGAAGACGATCGCGAAGCAACCCACCGACTGCAGGGCGAGAGCGTCCTCGCTGAGCTTGATCGCGGCCCCGGCGGTCTTGCCCTGGGCCTTGTAGCCGCCCAGCGCGGTCGCCGTCTGGGGAGTCAGCCCGACGTGGCCCATGACCGGGATCCCGGAGTTGACGATCGCCCGCGCGCGCTCGACGGAGGTGCCGCCGGCCTCGAGCTTGACGACCCGGCAGCCGGTCTCCTTGACCAGTCGCTGGGCGTTGGCGACGGCGAGCTCGTTGCTCGCCTCGTAGCTCCCCATCGGCATGTCGCCGACCATCAGCGGCGTGGTCAGGCCACGGCGCACGGCCTTGCCGAGGATGATCATCTCCTCCATCGAGACCGGCTCGGTGCCGGGGTATCCGAGCACGACCATCGCCGCCGAGTCGCCGACCAGGACGATGTCGACGCCGGCCTCCTCGGCGACCTGCGCCGAGGGGTAGTCGTAGGCGGTGATCATCGTGATCGGCTCGCCGGCCGCCTTCATCGCGTTCAGCTTCGGCAGTCCGACCGGCTCCCGGTCGGGGGAGGGGGGAGCGGTGTGGGAGCTGGCTCCGGAGCTCATGCCACCGCCTCCGCGCTCAGCAGGACCTCGGGGTGGCTGTCCACCGCGACCGGGGCGTTGTCGTCGTCGACGTGGACGACGACCGGCGAGTAGCGGGCGAGGTCGCTCTCGTCGTAGGAGCCGAAGGAGGCGACGATGATCTTGTGGCCGGGCCGCGTCAGGTGGGCGGCTGCGCCGTTGACCTGCATCGTGCCCGAGCCGGGCTCGCCGTCGATCACGTAGGTGACGAAGCGGGCGCCGTTGTCGACGTCCCAGACGTGGACCTGCTCGTTCGTGATCAGGTCGGCGCTCGCCATCAGCTCGGTGTCGATGGTGATGCTGCCGATGTAGTCCACGTCGCAGTCGGTCACGGTGGCCCGGTGGATCTTGGACTTCAGCATCTGCCTCTGCATTGGCTCCTCTCTCGCTCGCGCCGCGTGTCAAGTCTCGGATGTCGGTCGGATCAGGACGTTGTCGATCAGTCGCGCGCCGCCGACCCGGGCGGCGACCGCGACGAGCACGGGGCGGCCGTTCAGCTCCGTGACCGGGCCGAGGTCGTCCGGGTTGCGCGCCTCCAGGTACTCGGGCTCGATCCCGGCCGCGCGCAGCTCCTCGCGGGCGGCGTCGATGCCGGCGGCGAGCGAGCCGTCGCGAGCGCCGCTCTCGGCCGCCCGCAGCGCCCGTGAGAGCGCCGTCGCCCGCTCCCGGTCCTCGGGCTCGAGGTAGGCGTTGCGCGAGCTCATCGCCAGCCCGTCCGGCTCGCGGACCGTGGGCAGCGCCTCGACTCGGACCGGGAAGTCGAGGTCGCGGACCATGCGGCGGATCACCGCAAGCTGCTGCGCGTCCTTCTGGCCGAAGTAGGCGACGTCCGGCTGCACCGTGTTGAAGAGCTTGGCGACCACCGTCGTGACGCCGCGGAAGTGCTCGGGCCCGCGGCGCCGCGGGTCCCCGTCGAGGACCTCGGTCAGGCCCTCGACCTCGACCCGCGTCGCGAAGCCCTCCGGGTAGACGTCCTCGACGGCGGGCGCGTAGACGAGGTCGACGCCGGCCTCGGCGGCGAGGCGCGCGTCGCGGCCCTCGTCGCGGGGGTAGCGGTCGAGGTCCTCGTCGGGCCCGAACTGCGTCGGGTTGACGAAGAGGCTCATGACGACGACGTCGCACTCCTCGCAGGCGGCGCGGAGCAGCGAGAGGTGGCCCTCGTGCAGGTAGCCCATCGTCGGGACCAGGCCGACCGAGCGCCCCGCGGCACGGGCGTCCGCCAGCGCGTCGCGCAACTCGTGCTTGGCGCGGACGAGAGTCGCGCTGCCAGGTGCATGCGGTGGGTTCATCGCTAGGAGGCTCATGGGGTCCATGCCCTGCGGGTCACGGCCGAGCAACGAAGTATAAGCACAGAGGATGCGTCGCTTTGCGCGTTTCGGCGCGACTTTCTTGACCAGTTGTGGGCGGCCATAGAATCGGCGCAGGTTGCCGATCTACGAATTCGAGTGCGAGCAGTGCGGTTGCCGCTTCGAGGAGCTGGTCGCGGCCGACGCGCCCGCGCCTCCCTGCCCGGAGTGCGGCGCCGAGGGGGCCAAACGGCTGATCTCAGGCTTCGCGCCGGCCGGGCGCCAGCCGCGCGGCCCCAAGGTGCAAGCTCCGACGAATCGCAGCGCGGGGAGCGCATGCGGGCCATCGGGAGCGCCTCGCGACGCGACAGGGCCAAACGGGCGAAGGGCGAACAGCCGTGAGCCTTTCCGCCGAGGAGCGCCGGGCAGCCTCGTCGAGCTCTTCAACGAGGTCAGGGACTGCACCCGCTGCCCCCTGCACGAGACGCGCACCAAGGCGGTGTTCGGCGCCGGCAACGCCGACGCCGACCTGATGTTCGTCGGCGAGGCGCCCGGGCGCCGAGGAGGACCGCCAGGGACTGCCCTTCGTCGGCCGCGCCGGCCAGCTCCTCAACCAGATGCTGGAGGGGATCGGCCTCACGCGCGAGGACGTCTTCATCGCCAACGTCCTCAAGTCGCGCCCGCCCGGCAACCGCGACCCGCAGCCTGCCGAGATCGAGGCCTGCCGTCCCTACCTGTTCGAGCAGGTCCGCCTGATCGAGCCGCGGGTCGTCTGCACGCTCGGGCAACTTCGCGACCAAGCTGCTCAGCGGCAACCCCGCCGGGATCACCCGGGTGCGCGGCACCCCGCAGGTGCACGAGCTGGGCGGCCGGGCCGTCTTCCTGCTGCCGCTCTTCCACCCGGCCGCGGCCCTGCGGACGCCGGCGGTCAAGGAGACCCTGCGCGGCGACTTCGAGCGGATTCCAGCCCTGCTCGCCCAACCGCTGCCCGCCGCCGCCGCGCCCGAGGAGCCGCTCGAGGAGGCGGAGCCGGCGACGCCGGAGCGCCCGCTTCCGGCCGACGAGCAGCTGGACCTGTTTGGCTGAGCGGGAGCTCACAACGGCTTCGGCGAGCGAGACCGAAGCGCTCGGCGCGCGCATCGCCGCGGGCCTCGGGCCGGGCGCGTGGTCGTCGTCTCCGGGGAGGTCGGGGCCGGCAAGACGACGCTGATCCGCGGCGCCTGCCGGGCGCTCGGGGTCGAGGAACCGGTCACCTCGCCGACCTTCACGATCGGCCAGCGCTACCGGGCGCCGGGGCTCTGGGTCTCGCACCTCGACCTCTACCGGCTCGCCGACATCGAGGGCGAGGACCCCGCCCTGCTCGACGACTACCTCTCCGCGGACGGGATCGCCTTCGTCGAGTGGCCGGCCGCGGCGGGGCGGCGCCTGGGGCGGGCGTCGCTGGACATCCGGTTGAGCCACGCCGGCGGCGAGCGCCGCGATGTGGAGCTGGATTCCGCATCTCACCGCGAATAAGCGTGTTCGGAATAGAGAGCCGCGGTGTAGCATCGGCCGCGAAACCGACTTCGAAGGAGGGAAGGGCCCGAAATGAAGCGACTCAAGACGCTGACTGCAGTGCTGGCGGTGGGGGCGCTGCTGGTGAGCCTGGTGCCCGCCTCGGCGAGCGCCGCCGCCTACAGCCACTACGTCGCCTGCGGTGTCTCGCAGAACGCGGAGCCCTCCCACCTCTGCCAGAAAAAACGCAAAAAGGGCGCCTTCTTCCGCAGCAACAACGCCACGGTCTTCTACACGGTCTGCGTCAAATTCCCGACCAAAACGAAACCGCTCTGCGCTCCTCGCCAGGAAGCGGTCCAGGGGACGCTCTACGTGAACAAGATCACCTCGAACATCCCCGGCATGCACACGGTCAGCTGGTTCGTCGAGGGCAAGAAAGTCGGAGCCTTCGACTTCCGGGTCCCTGACGGTGATCTGGCGCTGATCGGCTTCGACACCGCGACCGAGGACACCGCCGTCTGCGCCTCGCGCGACGGCAAGGTCCTCTACGAGTCGCTGCTCGGGCTCTCGCCCGACGGCAGGCCCCGGCCACACGACGCGCGCTGCTCGGCGAGGTCGAGCGCGCCGCCGCGGCGGCCGGCGGCTGGGCCGCAGGTCGGACGATCGCGGTCGGCCTCGGCCCGGGCTCGTTCACCGGGCTGCGGGTCGGCGATCGCCAGCGCCCGCGCGCTCGGCGCCAGCCTCGGCCTCCCGGCGTCGGCGTCGGCACGCTCGACGCGCTCGGCCACGGCCTGGCCGGGCGCGATGGATCGCGGCGCGGCAGCCTCGCCGTCCTCGACGCCCGCCGCGGCGAGGTCTTCGCGGCGCTCTACTCCGGCGAGGGGGAGCGGCTCTGGGGGCCGTCGGTCGGGGGCCCCGGAGGAGCTTGCGGAGCGCCTCTCCGCGTTGCCCGCAGCCGCCGCTGGCCGCCGGTTCGGGGGCGGTACGATTTCGTGATGAGTTGGAGAGTCGCGGCGCCGAGGTGCCGGATGACGGAGACCCCGTCCATCGGGTGGCCGCGCGCCACGTCTGCGCCCTCGCGGCCGACGGCGCCCCGGCCGCGACGGCGGGGCGCTCTCCCCGATCTACCTGAGGCCCCCCGACGCGGAGCGCTGGCGTGAGCGAGACAATCCCGAGAAGACGAGGCTGAGCCCGCGACGGCCCGGTGATCCGGCGGCTCGCCTACAGCGACCTGCCGGCGGTGATCGCGATCGAGCGGCGCTCGTTCCCGACGCCCTGGTCGCTGGCGATGTTCGTCCTCGAGCTCTCCAAGCCCTCCGGGATCTGCCTCGCCGCGACCAGGGACGAGGATCTGCTCGGCTACCTCGTCTGCTCGCGCTACGACCAGGTCTGGCACCTGATGAACGTCGCCGTCACGCCCGAGCAGCCGGCGCGGCGGGGTCGCGAGCCGGCTGATCGCGCGGCTGCTTCGAGGAGTGCGGCGGCGACGCGGGCCTGCCGTTCACGCTCGAGGTGCGGGTCTCCAACCACGAGGCGATCGCGATGTACGAGGGCTTCGGCTTCCGCTCCGCCGGCATCCGTCCTCGCTACTACCACGACAACGGCGAGGACGCGCTGATCATGTGGCTGGACTGCGGCCCGATCCTCGCGATACGAGACCTCGTGCGACGACACCTGCGCGGCGGTGCTCGACGGCCCGCGCATCCTCGCCAACGTGATCTCCTCGCAGGCGGCGGCCCACGCGCGCTTCGGCGGCGTCGTGCCCGAGGTCGCCTCGCGCCACCACCTCGAGCTCGCCGTCCCGGTCGTCGAGGCCGCGCTGGCCGAGGCGGGCGCCTCCCTCGACGACGTCGAGGCGGTCGCGGTGACCACCGGCCCGGGGCTGATCGGCGCCCTGCTGGTCGGCGTCAGCACCGCCAAGGCGATCGCCGCGCCGCGCCGGCTGCCGCTGATCCCGGTCGACCACCTGCAGGGCCACGTCGCCGCCAACTTCCTCGAGCCCGAGCCGCTCGAGCCGCCGTTCCTCTGCCTGGTCGCCAGCGGCGGCCACACGCTGCTCGCCGCGGTCCGCGACCACGCCGGCCACGAGGTGCTCGGCCAGACCCTCGACGACGCCGCCGGCGAGGCCTTCGACAAGGTCGCCCGCCTGCTCGGCCTCGGCTATCCCGGCGGGCCGGCGCTCGAACGGCTGGCCGCGGAGGGCGACCCGGAGGCCTTCGAGCTGCCGGTCGCGATGAGCCGCGACCCCGGCCTCGACTTCAGCTTCAGCGGCCTGAAGACGGCGCTCGTCTACCTCTGCCGGGATCTCGGACCCGAGGGGGTCGGGGAGCGCCGCGCCGACCTCGCCGCCGGCTTCCAGGCGGCGGTCGGTCGGCCAGCTCGTCGGCGAAGCTCGACCGGGCGCTGAAGCGGCGGCGAGTGGGAGGCCGTCGCGCTCGGCGGCGGCGTCGCCGCCAACCGGCCCCTGCGCAGCGGCGGTCGGCGAGCTCTGCGAGCGGCGCGGGGTGCGGCTGAAGCTCGTCCCGATCGAGCTCTGCACCGACAACGCGGCGATGATCGGCTCCGCGGCCCGCTTCGCCGAGCCCGATCGCCTACCCCGACTACCTCGCCTACGACGCCTTCGCCACCAAGGCGGCGGCATGACCGTCGTCACCGTCTACACGCGGCCCGGCTGCCACCTCTGCGATGAGGCGATCGCGGAGATCGTCGGCCTGCACGGCGAGGGCCGCAGCTTCGAGCTGCAGCGAGGTCGACATCGAGAGCGACGAGATGCTGCTGCGGCGGATGCCTCGAGCGGATCCCGGTGGTCGAGGTCGACGGGGTCGTCGTCTCCGAGCTGATTCTGGACGCAACCGTGCTTCGTGCGCGGCTCGATACTGTGGGGGCGATGATGGAGGACATGATCGAGGAGCGTGAGGCGGCGGAGGCCCTGATCGTCGACGGCGAGCGGCTCTCGCTCGGCGTCGCGGCTCGCCTCTCGCGCTACCTGCAGGTGCTGACCCAGGCCAGGAAGATGGGCCGGGAGACGATCTCCTCGCAGGAACTCTCCGAGTACACCCACATCAACCCGACCCAGATCCGCCGCGACCTCTCGGGCTTCGGCAAGTTCGGCAAGCGCGGGGTCGGCTACAACGTCGAGTCGCTGGTCGCCGAGATCCGCAAGATCCTGCGCACCTCGGGCCAGCACAACATCGCCCTCTTCGGCGCCGGCAACCTCGGCCAGGCGATCGCCAGCTCCGACATCTTCGCCGACCACGGCTTCCAGGTCGTCGCCATGTTCGACGTCGAGCCCGCCGTCGTCGGCAAGGAGGTCGGCGACCTCCGGGTCCGCGACTTCTCCGAGCTCGAAGCGGTCGTCGCCGAGGAGGAGATCGTCGTCGGCGTGCTCGCCGTCCCCGCCGACGCGGCGCAGGAGGTCGCCGACCGGCTGGTCGAGGCCGGGGTGAAGATCATCTTCAACTACTCCGAGCAGCTGCTCCAGGTGCCGCCGGAGGTGACCGTCCACACCTCCAGCCCGGCGGTCGACCTGCTCTACGCGCTCTACTTCTACCTGGCCTGAGAGCGACTGTCCGAGGGCTCCCGCGCCCGACTGGCGGCGGCGGACACACTTCGCGGTGCGGCGTCCTCAGTCGGCCAAATGGCGATGCCATTAGGCCTCCCTGCGTCCTTGCCCCGCTCGGTCCGGCGCTCGCCAGTCGCACACGCGAGCCCTCGGACAGTCGCTGGATCGTCGCCGGGCCGCCGGTCTCGTAGGGTTTCGGGCATGTCCGCTCTGGACCTCGACCGCGCCCGCGAGACATTCGAGTCCTCGACCGACTTCACGGTCGGCCTCGAGGAGGAGTTCGCGATCGTCGACCCGGCGACGCTGGAGCTCGAGCACCGCTTCGAGGACGTCTACGCCGCCTGCATGCGCGACGACGTGCTGGCGGACTCGGCCGCCGGCGAGCTGATCGCCTCGGAGATCGAGATCCGCTCGGGCCGCGGCGAGACCTTCGCCGACGCGGTCGCCGCCCAGGGCGAGCGCCGCCGCCGGCTCTTCGCCCTGGTCGACGAGATGGGCCTCGGCCTGGCCGCGACCGGGACCCATCCCTGGGCGAGCTACCTCGACCAGCGGATCATCGACACGCCCCACTACAACCGGCTGCGCGAGGAACTCGGCTGGGTCGCGCAGCGCAACAACACCTGGAGCCTGCACCTGCACATGGGGGTGCGCGGCGCGGATCGCGCGATCGCCGTCTGCGACTGGATGCGGGAGCTGCTGCCGATCCTGCTCGCGGTCTCCGCCAACTCGCCCTTCCTCGACCGCCACGACACCGGGCTGCAGACGGTCCGCACCGAGATCTTCACCCGCACCTTCCCGCGCTGCGGCGTGCCCAGCCCGTTCGGCGACTGGGACACCTACGAGGACTTCATCGCGCATCCTCGAGCGGACCGGGACCGCGGTCGAGTCGACCCAGCTCTGGTGGAGCGTCCGGCCCCACCACGCCTTCGGCACGGTCGAGGTGCGGATCTGCGACGCGCAGACGAGGGGCGACGAGTCCATCGCCCTCGCCGGCCTGATCGCGGCCTGCGTCGCGCAGACCGCGCTCGACTACGACGAGCATGGCTACGAAGGGGCCGGCGGGCCCCTTGCGGATCGCGAGATCGAGGAGAACCTCTGGCGGGCGATCCGCCACGGGATGGGCGGCGAATTGATCGATTTCCGCGCGAAGCCCGGTGGCGCCGAGGTGATTCCGGCGCGCGCCGTGCTCGAGCGGCTGCTCGCCTGGACCGAGCCGGCGCGCTCCCAGCTCGGCATCGAGGTCGAGCTTCCGGAGCGAAACGGCGCCCAGCGCGCCCGCGACGCGCTCGATGCCGGCGCCTCGATCGAGGACCTCTACCGGGACGTCGTCGCGGAGACGAAACGCACCTACACCGCCGCCATCGGCGCTCGTAGATAGACTCCCCCGCCGCTAAAGCGCGCCACAGACCTCGCGCCGCTCAAACCAGCCGGAGGAACCAGAAACTTGACTGACTTCTTGACCGATTACGGCGTCGTCGTCGCGCTTGTCTGCGCGGGGGCGGCGGTTGTCTACGGACTCATCGTCACGCAGCGCCTGCTCGCGAAATCGCCGGGCAACGAGCGCATGCAGGAAATCTCGGGCGCGGTGCAGGAGGGCGCCAAGGCCTACCTGAACCGCCAGTACACGATCATCGCGGCCGTCGCCGTGCCGATCGCGATCGTGCTCTGGCTGCTCCAGGACTACAAGACCGCCCTCGGCTTCGTGATCGGCGGCGTCCTCTCCGGCGCGACCGGCTTCATCGGCATGAACGTCTCGGTGCGGGCCAACGCACGCGTCGCCGAGGCGGCCCGCGGCGGCGTGCCGCCGGCGCTCGACGTCGCCTTCAAGGGCGGCTCGGTCACCGGCCTGCTGGTCGTCGGCCTGGCCCTGCTCGGCGTCGCCGGCTACTACGGCTTCCTGGTCATCACCGGCAGCACCGACAAGGAGGCCGTCGACGCGCTGATCGGCCTCGGCTTCGGTGGCTCGCTGATCTCGGTCTTCGCCCGGCTCGGCGGCGGCATCTTCACCAAGGCCGCCGACGTCGGCGCCGACCTGGTCGGCAAGGTCGAGGCGGGGATCCCCGAGGACGACCCCCGCAACCCGGCCGTGATCGCCGACAACGTCGGCGACAACGTCGGCGACTGCGCCGGCATGGCCGCCGACCTGTTCGAGACCTACGCGGTCACCACGGTCGCCGTGATGCTGCTCGGCGTGCTCACCTTCAACGGCGAGTTCGCCCGCGAGGTCGCGATCTACCCGCTGGTGCTCGGCGGCGTCGCGATCATCGCCTCGATCATCGGGGCGCTCGCGGTGCGGACCAAAACCGACCGGGTCGAGGGCGCCCTCTACCAGGGCGTGATCCTCTCCGGGCTGATCTCGATCGCGGCCTTCTACCCGATCACCGACTGGCTGATGAGCGAGCCGCTGCGGCTCGGCGTGCTCGACACCGCCGCCGCCGCTGTCAGCGTCACCGACCTCTGGCTCTGCGCCGTGATCGGCATCGCGGTGACAGCGCTGCTCTTCGTGATCACCGAATTTTATACGTCGACCCGCTTCCGTCCGGTGAAGACGATCGCCCGGGCCTCGGAGACGGGGCACGCGACGAACATCATCCAGGGGCTCGCCCAGGGCTTCCAGTCCACGGCCGCGCCGGCACTGGTCCTGGCGCTCGCGATCCTCGGCGCCAACGAGCTGGCCGGGATCTACGGCATCGGCGTCGCGGTCGTGGCGCAGCTCTCGCTCTGCGGGCTGATCGTCGCCCTCGACGCCTTCGGGCCGATCACCGACAACGCGGGCGGCATCGCCGAGATGGCGGACCTGCCCGACGACGTCCGCGACGTCACCGACCCGCTGGACGCGGTCGGCAACACGACCAAGGCCGTCACCAAGGGCTACGCGATCGGCTCGGCGGCGCTCGCCGCGCTGGTCCTGTTCGCCGCCTTCAAGAGCGAGCTCGAGGAGGAGAAACCCGCCGGGTTCGATATCGACAGCCTCTTCAACCTGACCTCGCCCGACGTGCTGATCGGCCTGATCATCGGCGGCATGATGGTCTACCTGTTCGCGGCCCTCGCGATCGAGTCGGTCGGCCGCGCCGGCGGCCAGGTCGTCGAACAGGTCCGCGCCCAGTTCCGCGAACACCCCGGGATCATGGAGGGGACCGAAAAACCGGATTACGGGAAAACGGTCGCGATCGTCACCGCAGCGGCGCAGAAAGAGATGATCCTTCCCTCGCTGATCCCGATCGTCGTGCCGGTGGTCGTCGGCGTGCTCAGCGTCGACGCGCTCGGCGGCCTGCTGATCGGCGTCATCGTCGTCGGCCTCTTCGCCGCGATCTCGATGACGGCCGGCGGCGGCGCCTGGGACAACGCGAAGAAGCTGATCGAGGACGGCGCCCACGGCGGCAAAGGCTCACCGGCCCACGAAGCCTCGGTGACCGGCGACACCGTCGGCGATCCCTACAAGGACACGGCCGGCCCGGCGATCAACCCGATGATCAAGGTGGCCAACATCGTCGCCATCCTGATCATCCCGATCGTCAGCTTCTAGGCGATCGAAACACGAGCTGAGCGAAAGGGAGGGGCCGGGCGGCCCCTCCCTTTCTATTTGGGACGCGCCTGGCATACGAACTTTTAGGTAGACATGTCCTACCTAAAAGTTATAATGCCCGCATGCCTCACTCCCAGACCTATCCCAATCGCCCGGTCAGGACCGACGAGCCGGATCTGCCCAACGGGGTCGCGGCGCTCGCCGTGGCCCTCGTGGTGATCCCGATCGTCGTGCTGCTGATCCTGGCGATCCCGCTGATCTAAGGCAGCCCAGCCGCCGCCCGCGACAGGGGCGATGGCCGCTGAGCGGTTAGGGTCGCGCGCGATGAACAGCGCCGACCTGATCAACGTCGCCGACTTCGAGCGCGCGGCGGCGGAGAAGCTCGACCCGGGCGTGCTCGGCTACTTCGCCGGCGGCGCCGGGGACGAGATGACCCTGCGCGAGAACGTCGGCGCCTGGGGGCGCTGGCGGCTGCGGCCGCGGGTGCTCGTCGACCACGCCGAGTGGAGCACCGGCACAGAGGTGCTCGGTGCCGAGGTCTCGATGCCGATCCTCGTCGCCCCGGTCGCCTACCAGCGGCTGGTCAGCCCGGAGGGCGAGGCCGGGATGGCCCGCGCCGCCGCCGCGGCCGGCACGGTGATGTGCCTCTCGACCCTGGCGACGACGCGGCCCGGCGAGGTGGCGGTCGCGGCGCCCGGAGGGCGGCGCTGGTTTCAGCTCTACTGCTTCGTCGACGCGGGCGTGACCCGGGCCCTGATCGACGAGGCGGTGGCATCCGGCTTCGAGGCGATCGTGGTCACGGTCGACGCCCCGCGCGCCGGCAACCGCGAGCGCGACCTGCGCACCGGCTTCGCGATCCCGGAGGGCCTCGGCGTGCCCAGCGTCGCGGCGGCGCTGGGCTCCGACCGCGAGGTGACGATCGCCGAGACCTTCGCTCTGATGGACGCCGCCCTGAGCTGGTCGGACCTCGAGGCGCTCGCCTCCGATTGCGAGCTGCCGGTCCTGGTCAAGGGGGTGCTGACCGCCGAGGACGCGGCGCTGGCGGTCGAGCACGGCGCCGCCGGCGTCGTCGTCTCCAACCACGGCGGCCGCCAGCTCGACCGCGCTCCCGCCACCGCGGACGCGCTGCCCGAGGTCGTCGACGCGGTCGCCGGCCGCGCCCCGGTTCTCGTCGACGGCGGGATCCGGCGCGGGGTCGACGTCGCGATCGCGCTCGCCCTCGGCGCCGACGCGGTCCTCGTCGGCCGGCCCGCGCTCTGGGGCCTGGCGGTCGGCGGCGAGCAGGGGGCCCGCCGGGTGCTGGAGCTGCTCCGCGCCGAGCTCGAGCTGACCCTGGCGCTCTGCGGCTGCGCCTCACCCGCGGCGCTCACCCGGGAGCACGTGCAGAGGGCACCGTCGGCGCCCCTATATTCGAGCTAGATGATTGATTCCACGACCCCACGCACCCGGATGACCCGCGTGGCGCTTCGCATCTCTTCGTCCTCGGGCTTGCCTTTGGCACCGCCAAAGGCTGCGCCCTGCGTCCTCGACCTGCTCGGCCGCGCGCGCCCCCGGTCGCACGCGGCCGTGGAGTCAATCATCTAGATGGCGCAGCGCATCCCGCGCGACGAATCGCTGAGCCGCGTCCACGGCGTCGGCGCGCTGTTCTCGGCCGCCTACGGCAACGTCGGCTCCTCGATCTACTACGCGCTCGGCGTGACCGCGGCGTTCGCGCTCGGCCTCACCCCGTCGCCTTCGTCATCTCCGGCCTGATCTTCGCCGCCACCGCGGCCACCTACGCCGAGGCGACCGTGATGTACCCGGAGGCGGGCGGCTCCTCGAGCTTCGCCCGCCACGCCTTCAACGAGCTGGTCAGCTTCGTCGCCGCCTGGGGCCAGATGCTCAACTACGTGATCACGGTCGCGATCTCGGCCTTCTTCGTGCCCCACTACCTGGCCGTCTTCTGGGAGCCGCTGGGCGAGGCACCGGGCGACATCATCGGCGGCGCCGTCGCTGATCGCCGCCCTGGCGTTGATCAACATCCGCGGCACCGAGGAGTCGGCGCGGCTCAACCTGGTGCTCGCGATCGCCGACCTCGCGACCCAGGTGGTCCTGGTCGCGATCGGGCTCGTCCTCGTCCTCAGCCCGGAGATCCTGATCGACAACGTCCACCTCGGGGTCGCGCCGACCTGGAGCGACTTCGCGCTCGGGATCGCGGTCGGGATGATCGCCTACACCGGGATCGAGACGATCTCCAACATGGCCGAGGAGGCCAAGGACGCGGCGCGGACGATCCCGCGCAGCGTCGGCCTGACCGTGATCGCGGTGCTCGGCCCTCTATCTGCTGATCCCGATCGTCGCGCTCTCGGCGATGCCGGTCACCCAGGACGCCGCCGGCGAGTTCACGACGACCCTCGGGACCGACCTTCGCCGACGACCCGATCCTCGGCATCGTCGAGAACCTCGGGCTCGGCCACGGTCTCACCGAAGTGCTGCGCTACTACGTCGGGATCCTCGCCGCGGTGATCCTGCTGATCGCGACCAACGCCGGCCTGATCGGCGTCTCCCGGCTCACCTACTCGATGGGCCAGCACCGCCAGCTGCCGGAGGGCCTGCGCCAGGTCCATCCCCGCTATCGCACCCCGTACATCGCGATCCTCGTCTTCGCCGGGCTCGCGATGATCACCCTGATCCCCGGGCAGACCGACTTCCTGGCGACGATGTACTCGTTCGGCGCGATGCTCTCGTTCACGATCGCCCACGTCGCGGTGATCCAGCTGCGGCGGCGAAGATCAGAGCGACGAGCGGCCCTGGAAGCCGCCGCTCAACGTCCATGCCTTCGGCTTCGAGGTGCCGATGACCGCGGTGCTCGGCGGCCTCGGGACCTTCGCCGCCTGGATCGTCGTGATGGCGCTCAACCCGCGCACCCTGGTCGTCGGTCTCGGCTGGATGGCGTTCGGGATCGCCGTCTACGTCCTCTACCGCCGCAACCAGCGGCTGCCGCTGACCGAGACCGTGAAGGTGGTGACGCCGGAGCCGCTCGGGGTCGAGGAGATCGAGTACCGAAGCGTCCTGGTCGCCTTCGAGGACGACGAGCCGTTCTCCGAGGAGATGGTCGCGACCGCGGTCAAGCTCGCCTCCAAGCGACGGCGCGGGATCCACGTCCACTCGATGATGACGGTGCCGACGAACCTGCCGCTGGACGCCGAGATGCCCGAGCAGGAAGCGGAGGCGCAGAGCAAGATCGAGCAGGCGAAGCTGATCGGCGGCCAGCGCGTCACCGGCCACGTCGAGCGGGTGCGGCCCGGGCAGGCCGGCTACTCGATCGCCGAGGAGGCGAGGCTGATCAAGGCCGCCGCGATCGTCGTCGGCCTGCGCTACCGCAACGGCCAGCCGCTCTACGACAAGACCCTGCAGACGGTCCTCGCCGAGCGGCCCTGCCGGGTCATCGTCGTCTCCGACCCCAGCGACCACCAGGGGCCCGATGGCCCCGCGGCGCTCGCCTAGGATCGCCGCGATGGCGTCCCCTGAGCGGATCTACCACGGCTCGATTCGCGCCCTCTCGGTGGTCTTCATCGTGATCGGCCTCGTCCTCCTCGCCGTCACCCTGGTCGCCGGCGGCGGCCCGCTCTCGATCGGGATCGTGCTCGGGCTCGTCTTCGTCGCGGTCGGCGCCGGGCGGCTCTGGATCAGCTCGCGGATGAGCCCGTGAGCGTCGACGCCCCGCCGCCCGGGCCCGAGCCGCGGCGGCCCGTTCCCCGGCCCCTGATCGAGCGCGGCCTCGGCGTCCCCTGGCTCTTCGTCGCCGTCTACTCGGCGGTCGGCTTCTCGATCTACTTCGCGCTCGGCGTCGTCGCCGACCGCGGGCTCGGCCTGACGCCGCTGATCTTCCTCGCCGCCGGCCTGCTCTTCGTCCTCACCACCCTCAGCTACGTCGAGGGCGGCGCGATGTTCCGCGAGCGCGGCGGCTCCTCGACCTTCGCCCGCCACGCCTTCAACGAGCTGATCGCCTTCATCGCCGGCTGGGCGATCCTGATCGACTACCTGATCGTCATCGCCCTGGCGGCGATCTCGGTCCCTCACTACCTCGCGCCGGTCTCCGGCGAGCTGACCAAGCCGGGCTGGGAGATCGGCATCGCCGCCCTGGTGATCGTCGCCGTCTGCGTGCTCAACACGCTCAACATCACCGGTCGCGGCCGCGAGAAGGGGCTCGCCGTGCTCGCCCTCGCCGACGTCGTCCTGCAGCTGGCGGTGATCGTGGTCGGCGTGCTCGTCGTCATGCACCCCGAGCGGCTGACCGAGAGCCTCGACCTCTTCACCGACCCCGGCTTCGTCGACATCGTCTACGCCTCGGTGGTCGCGATGCTCGCCTACGCGGGGATCGAGGCGGCCTCGGACCTCGCCCCCGACATCGACGTCCACCCGCGCGACCTGAAGCGCATCGTCTCGATCGGCGCGCTGGCGGTGCCGCTGGTCTACGCCGGGATGGCGGCGATCGCGCTGATGGCGGTTCCGGTCGTCGCCGGCCCCGACGGGCCCCAGACCGCGCTCGGCGGCGAGTTCGTCGAGGCGCCGGTGCTCGGCGTCGTCTCCGCCTACGACCCCGCCTGGGTCGCCGACACGATGCGCTGGATGGTGGCGCTGGTCGCCGCGCCGGTCCTCTTCTGGGCGGCGACGACGTCGATGCTCGGCGTCTCCCGGCACATCTACACGCTGGCGATCAACCGCCAGATCCCGAGCTGGCTGGGAAAGCTGAGCACCCGCCACGCGACGCCCCAGGTCGCGATCGCGATCTCCGGCGTGATGGCGATCGGCCTGGTCGCGCCCACGAACGTCAAGCTGCTCGCCGGGATCTACGCCTTCGGGGCGACCCTCGCGATCACGATCGCCCACCTCTCGATTCTGCGCCTGCGCGTCTCCGACCCGGACCGCACGCGGCCGTTCCGTGTGCCCTGGAACGTGCAGTGGCGCGGCGCCAGCATCCCTGTTCCCGCCCTGTTCGCCGCTCTGGTGAGCGGTCTCGCTTTCCTCAGCGTCATCGCCTTCCACGACACGGCGCGCTGGGTGGGCGGCGGCTGGATGGTCTTCGGCCTGCTCTTCTACGTCGTCTACCGCAAGGTGGTCGAGGGGACGTCGCTGACCAGGCGGGTCTCGGTCAGCGAGAAGGCGCTGACCAAGCAGGTGCCCGACCTCGCCTATCGCAACATTCTCGTCCCGGTCTTCGGCACCGACCTCGACGACGACATCGTCTCCACCGCAGGACGGCTCGCGGCCGCGGCGCAGGCGGAAGCCGGGGGCGATGCCGGCGGCGCCCGCCTCGACCTCGTCTACGTCGTCCAGGTGCCGCTCAGCGAGGCTCTCGACTCGCCCCTGTCGCTGGAGGGCGAGCAGGAGGCCCGCCGGGCGCTGGAGCGGGCCAGCGACGTCGGCGACGAGTACGAGGACGTCCAGGTCAGCTCCGAGCTGATCCGCGCCCGCGACGTCGGCGCCGGCATCGTCGAGGCGGCGCGGCGCAGCGGCGCCGAGGCGATCGTCGTCGGTGCCGAGCCGCCGAGCAGGATCAGAGGCGGGGCGACCCTGGGCGGGATCGGCGCCGCCCGCCCGGCCGAGATCGGGGCCGCGACCGAGTACGTGCTCAAGAAGGCCCCGTGCAGGGTCCTGCTCACCGCTCCGCCGGAAGCTCCGGTCGAGGACGAGGAGCCCGCCGCGGACTAGACTGCCGCCGTGGTGATCACATGTTCATCCTGATCGTCGGCTGCGGCCGAGTCGGCTCCTCGGTGGCCCGGACGATGTTGAAGGAGGGCCACGAAGTCTCCTGCCTCGACGAGGACCCGGAGTCCCATGCGCGGCTGGAGGTCGGGCTCGACAAGGCGTGGGAGGACCTCGGCGGCCGTTTCACGGTCGGCGCGGGCCTCGAGATCGATGCGCTGGTCGCCGCCGGGATCGAGGAGGCCGACGCCTTCATCGCCTCGACCGACGGCGACAACACCAACATCGTGATCGCGCAGATCGCCCAGCGCCGCTACGAGGTCCCGACCGTGATCGCCCGCATCCTCGACCCGCTGCGGGCCGAGTGGTACCAGGAACAGGGAATGCACACGATCTGCCCGACCCGGGTCGCGATCGACATGCTCGAGGGCGCCGTCCGCGAAGGCCAGAAGCGCGGGGACGGCTGATGTACATCATCGTCGTCGGCGCCGGGAAGGTGGGCTGGAACCTCGCCCGCGAGCTGCTCGAAAAAGAGCACGAGGTGACGGTGATCGAGAACGACCGCCGCCGCTACCTGACCGTCGAGCAGGAGCTCGAGCACAACGTCTCCTACGGCGACGCCTCGGAGCTCTGGGTCCTGGAGCGGGCCGGGATCGCGCGCGCCGACATGGTGATCGCGGTCACCGGCGACGACGAGGACAACATGCTGATCTGCCAGGTCGCCAAGGAGAAGTACGACGTCGGCCAGATCATCGCCCGCATCAACAACCCCCGCAACAAGCCCCACTTCGACCTGCTCGGCATCCGGCCCTCGGTCTCGGCCACCGACCTGATCCTGCGCCTGCTCGAGCACGAGGTGCCCGAGTACGGCCTCGTCCACCTGCTCGACCTCCAGGAGGAGCAGCTCGAGATCATCGAGATGCTGCTCGGCAAGGACTGCGGCGTGACCGGCCGCCGGGTCGGCGACCTCTCGATGCCCGAGGGCAGCCTGCTGATCTCCGTCCTCCGCGACGGCAAGGGCTTCGTCCCCGGCCCCGACACGATCCTCGAAGTCGGCGACGAGGTGCTTGCCGTGCTCGACCCGGGCAAGGAGGACGAGCTCAAGGAAATCTTCGGCCCCGGCCCCGGCCCCGGCGGCGCCAACGGGTCGGGAAACGGCACGCCCGGCGCCGGCTGATTCCCGAGATCGGGTAGAGGACAGACATGGCGGATCGTGAAGTCGACTTCCTCCTGATCGGCGGCGGCCTCGCCTCCGCCCACTGCGCGGCCGAGCTGCGCAAGCGCGGCGCCGAGGGCTCGATCCTCCTGGTCGGGCGCGAGCCCGAGCCGCCCTACGAACGGCCGCCCCTCTCCAAGGAGTACCTGCGCGGTGCCAATTTTGCCCGCGAGGACGCCTACGTCCATGCAGCGGGGTGGTACGAGGAACAGGACGTCGAGCTGCTCACCGGCCTCAACGTGATGTCGCTCGACCCCGAGGCGCGCACGGCGAAGCTGCAGGGCGGCGATCAGGTCTCCTTCGACAGGGCGCTGCTCGGCACCGGGGCGATGGTCAACATCCTCCGCGTCGAGGGCGCCGAGAACGAGGGCATCCACTACCTGCGCGCCTTCGGCAACTCCGACGCGATCCGCGCCGACGCCGAGGCGGCGGAGCGCGTCGTCCTGATCGGCGGCAGCTACATCGGCACCGAGGTGGCCGCCTCGCTGACGGCGATGGGGGTGAGCTGCTCGATCGTGATGATGGAGGAGGTCGCGCTCTCACGGACCTTCGGCGAGGAGGCAGGGCGCTGGTTCCACGAGAAGCTCGAGTCGCACGGGGTCGAGGTCCATGGCGGCGAGGAGCTCGAGGCCTTCGAGGGCGACGGGCGGGTGCGGTCGGTCGTCACCAAGAGCGGGCTGGCGATCGAGTGCGACACGGTGATCGTCGGCGCCGGGGTGCGCGCCGACGCGCTGCTGGCGCAGCGGGCCGGCCTCGACGTCGACGACGGCATCCTCTGCGACTCGAAGCTGCAGACCTCCGCGGCCGGGATCTACGCCGCCGGCGACTGCTGCTCCTACGACAGCGTCGTCCACGGCCGGCGCCTGAGGGTCGAGCACTGGGACGTGGCCATGCAGCAGGGGATGCACGCCGCTCGCAACATGCTCGGCGAGGACGCCGACTACGACGTCGTGCCCTACTTCTTCAGCGACCTCGCCGACTGGGCGAGCCTCGAGTACGTCGGCCCGGCGCAGGACTGGGACGAGGAGGTCTGGAGGGGCGACCGCGACGCCGGAGAGTTCTCGCTCTGGTACCTGAAGAACGGCCGCGTGGCCGGCGCCCTCAGCGTCGGGCGCTCCGAGGACCTCGCCGAGGCGCGGCGGCTGCTCGCCGACGGGGTGGATGTCTCCGAGGCCAGGGATCGAATCGCAGACGCGGACTCAGACCTGTCGTCGATATCCTGATCGAGCACGTTGCGCCCTGGTGTAATGGCAGCACGCCTCGCTCTGGACGAGGTAGTCGGGGTTCAAATCCCTGGGGCGCAGTCTTAAACCCCTGCTCAGGGCGTCGAATCGCTCTGCTACGGTCGCCTCTCCGATGAGAACCCGAGCAAGCCTTCTCGTCGCCGTCCCGGTCATCGCCGTCGCCCTCGCCGGCTGCGGCGGCGACGACGACGGCGGAGACACGACCGAAGCGGCCCCGGTGGCGACCACCGAAGCTCCCGCGACGCTCGCCAAGGAGGATCTGATCACCCAGGGCGACGCGATCTGCGCCGAGGTCAACGCCGCCGTGGGCACGGTCAACGCGAGCGAAACCGACACCGCCGACCAGGTCTCCCAGGCGGCGGACCTATACGGCGGCATGGTCGATCGCCTCCAGTCTCTGGGCCAGCCCGAGGAGGCCGAAGGCTACGACGACTTCACCGCCGCCGCCGACGCCCTCGCCCAGGCGGAGAGCGACGCGCTGCTCGCCGCCGAGCGCGAAGACGAAGAAGGGCTGCTCAGCGCCCAGGAAGAGGTCGCCTCGGCGCTCGCCACCTTCCAGGAAGCTGCTGCCGCCTACGGCTTCGAGGACTGCGCCGAGGCGCCGAGCGCGCCGGTCCCGGGCGCCGGGGCGGAAGGCTCCGAAGAAGAAGTGGCGCCCGAAGAAGTGGCTCCCGAAGAAGAAGCCGCGCCCGAAGAAGCCGCGCCCGAAGAAGAAGCCCCCGAAACCGGCGGCGCCGGCGGTGGCGTCGGAGAAGGCGGCGGCACCGCCGAACCCGCCCCCGAAGAAGGCGGCGGCGGCTCCGGCGGCATCGGCCCCGGCTGAGCGGGCGCTACCCGAGCGCTGCGCGTTTTCACCACACCTCGGTGGGGTCAATGCTTGCCGCGCTCGCGGCTATGGAGCGTGGCGGCGAGGATCTTGCGAACGTGGGCGGGGTCGTATTTCACCTGCCAGTGGGTGAATCGGAGGGAGATGAGACCGGAGGCGACGTGAGCCTGGTCTCGTAGCCTGTCCTTGACTTGCGCCGACGGCGTCCTGTGATAGCGCAGGCCGTCGGTCTCGACAACGAGGCTCAGCTCGGGCCAGTGGAAGTCGACCTCGAACCCATTCACCAATTGCTTCGTGAGGGGAGGGGGCAGGCCCGCCGCCGCCGCGATCGGCCGGAAGAGGATCTCGAGGTCGGAGTCGGACAATCGGAAGGTTTGAGGTTTCAGCAGGCGCCGAAGGGCCCGCACGCCCGGCTCCCCGGCGAATCCTGCGAGCGCCCGGTGCAGAGCCTCAGGATCAATGAGGTCTCGCTTGTCCGCCTCGTTGACGGCTCGCTCCAGGGCGAGCGGTTCGAGCTCGGTTGCCAGGTCCAAGAGGGTGCGCGAGGGCCTGGTGACCGGAATCCCGTCCAACCTTGTCGTTTCCACCTGGGACAGTCGCGGACGGCTCCTTGCACGGATCCCGGGTCGCCGAAGATTGCAGCGGCGGCAAACGCTTATGTCGACGAAGGTTGTGCGCTCCGCGGCGATCCCCCAGAGCGCCGCTGCGCTGCGGTGGCCCAGAACCGCACCGTCGCCGCAGGCGAGCACCGCAGCCATCCAACGCCGTCTGGGCGTCAGCTGCGGCCACCCAACCGCATAGACGCCCCGTGCGACGAGATGGAGCCGCCCGCTGGCGATCCGGTGCTCGATCGACCGAGCGCCAAAGCCCAGTTCGATCAGATCGCACCGCGTGAGCAGACCGTGCTGCCTACCCGCCAACTCCCAGGCAGCTGCCCCCTTCGTTTCCCGCTTCGACCCCACCAGGGTGGGGTAAAGACGCGTCGCGCCTGACTTTCGCCCCCTAGGCCGCGGTTTCGGACCAGGCGCCGTAGAGGCGGGAGTAGGGGCCGCCGGCCTCGATCAGCTCGTCGTGGGTGCCCTGCTCGGCTATGCGGCCGCCCTCCATCACGACGATCTTGCCGGCGCGGCGGATGGTCGAGAGGCGGTGGGCGATGACGATCGCGGTGCGGCCGGTCAGGAGGCGCTCGAGGCCGCGCTCGATCGTCCGCTCGGTGCGGACGTCGACGTTCGAGGTCGCCTCGTCGAGGATCAGGATGCGCGGCTCGGCCAGGAGCGCCCGGGCGAAGGCGACGAGCTGGCGCTGTCCGGCGGAGAGCTGCACCCCGCGCTCGCCGACCTCGGTCTCGATCCCCTCGGGGAGCGCGGCGATGAACTCGGCGGCGCCGACGGTCGCGGCGGCGGACTCGATCTCCTCGAGGCTCGCCTCGGGCCGGCCGAAGGCGATGTTCTCCCGGACGCTGCCGGAGAAGAGGAAGCCCTCCTGGGGGACGATGCCGAGCTGCCCGCGCAGGGCGCGCTGGCGCACCGTGCGCAGGTCGCGGCCGTCGACCGAGACCGTCCCCTCCTGCGGGTCGTAGAAGCGCGCGACCAGCTTGGCGAAGGTGGACTTCCCGGCCCCGGTCGCGCCGACCAGCGCCAATGTCTGCCCCGGCGGCACGTGCAGGTCGATGTCCTTCAGCGCCCAATTATCAGGCGGCGGATGCTCTGCTCCCGCAGGCTCGCGCCCATCATCACCGGCGGTCTCGCGAGCCTGCTCCCGCGTCCGCTCCGCCTCTCCCTCGTAGGAGAAAGAGACGCCCTCCATGCGGATCTCTCCCCTGATCTCGCCGGGGTCCACCGCGTCCGGGGCGTCCACCATGTCCGGGGCCGTGTCGAGCAGGTCGAAGATCTTGTCGAGCGCCGCCATCCCCTGCTGGTAGGTCGTGTAGAGCTGGGAGAGCTGCTGGATCGGTTCGAAGAACGTCGCCAGGTAGCCGATGAAGGCGACGATCACGCCGATCTGGATCTTGTCTTCGATCGTCAGCGTGCCGCCGTAGAGCAGGATCGCCGCGGTGGCGACCGCCGCCAGCAGCTCGACCGCCGGGAAGTAGGAGGCGTTGAGGTAGACCGTCTTCATGTTCGCCTCGCGGTTGGCCTCGTTGAGCTCGGTCATCGCCGAGAGGTGACGGGGCTCCTGGCCGAAGCTGCGCACGACGCGGACGCCGCTCAGCGTCTCCTGCAGGTAGGCGGTGATCGCCGCGATCCGCTCCCTGGTGATCCGGTAGGCGCCGTGGGAGACGATCCGGAAGGCGATGCTGGCGATCGCGAGCAGCGGGAAGGTCAGGAAGGTGACCAGCGCCAGCTGCACGTCGAGCAGGAGCAGGATGACGACGACGCCGACCAGGGTCAGGGTGCTGGAGAACATCGTCACGACGCCGCTGGTGACGAGCTGGTTGAGCGCCTCGATGTCGTTGGTCATGCGGCTGATCAGGACCCCGGGGCTGCGGCGGGTGAAGAAGCCGATCGACATCCCCTGCAGGTGGACGAAGACCCGCTCGCGCAGGTCCTGGAGGGCGCGGGTCCCGACCCACCCGACCAGGTAGGTCTGCAGGTAGGTGGCGACCGCGTAGAGGATGGCGACGACGACGAAGGCGATCACGATCCGGTCGAGGGCGCCGACGTCGCCGGCGACTATGCCCTCGTCGACGGCGAGCCCCGCCAGGTAGGGAGGCGCGAGGCCGGCGCCGGTGGCGACCAGCAGCGCCACCATCATCAGCGCGACCCTGCCGCGATAGGGGCGGAGCAGGCCGATCATCCAGCGCACCTTGCGGCCGCGCTGGTCCTGGCCGCGGATCAGCCGCCAGAGCGAGGCGAAGAGGAGATAGATCTCCTGAAAGCGATTGCGCTCCTCGCTCACAGCCGCGCCATCTCCTCTCGCTGCTCGAGGTCGCGCTGCAGGAAGACCGAGTCGGCGAGCCCGTGCTCGGCGATCTCGCGGTAGAAGCCGCAGCCCTCGAGCAGCTCCTCGTGGGTGCCGCGGTCGACGATCCGGCCGCCGTCCATGACGATCACCTCGTCGGCGAGCGAGACGGTCGAGAGCCGGTGGGCGATGACGAACGTCGTGCGACCCCTCATCGCCTCCTGGAGGCCCGCCTTGATCGCGGCCTCGGTGGTCGCGTCCACCGAGGAGGTGGCGTCGTCGAGGATCAGGATGCGCGGGTCGGCGAGCAGCGCGCGGGCGATCGCGACCCGCTGGCGCTGGCCGCCGGAGAGGGTCATCCCGCGCTCGCCGACCACCGTCCCGTAGCCCTCCGGCAGCTCACGGATGAAGGCGTCCGCCTGTGCCCGCCTCGCCGCCGTCTCGATCTCCTCGCGACTCGCCTCCGGGCGGGCGTAGGCGATGTTCTCGGCGACCGTCGCCGAGAACAGGAAGCTGTCGTCGGCGACGAAGGCGATCTCGCGACGCAGCGACCCGACGTCGACGTCGCGCACGTCGGCCCCATCGAGGAGCACGGCGCCCTCGCTCGGGTCGTAGAGGCGGGCGACGAGCGCCACCAGGCTGGTCTTGCCCGAGCCCGAGGGGCCGACCAGCGCGACGGTCCGCCCGCCCTCGACGTCGAGGTCGACGCCGGTCAGGGCGGTCGGCGATTCGCTCCCCGCCGCGGAGCGGTCGTAGCGCAGCGTCACGCCGCGCATCTCGACCCGGCCGCCGCCGGCGGGCAGCGGCGGCGCCCCCGGCGGGCTCTCGATCGTCGGCTCGCGGTCGAGCACTTCGAAGAGCCGGTTGCCCGAGGCGATCGCCCGCTGCGCCATCCCCATCGCGACGCCGAGCGTCCGCATCGGGCCGGCCAGGATCAACGTGTAGGCGTAGAAGGCGGTGAAGTCGCCGAGGCTGAGGCTGTTGTCGATCACCTGGCGTCCGCCGATCAGCAGCACGAGCGCGATCCCGAACTGCGGCAGCAGCCCGATCAGCGGCGTGAAGAACGCCTGCAGGCGGGTCGAGTAGATGCTCTGGTCGAAGACCCGGCCGACCGCGCCACGGAAGCGGCGAAGCTGGTGCTGCTCCCGTGCGAACGCCTTGACGATGCGGATTCCCGAGATGTTCTCCTCTGCTTCCGCGGTCAGCTCGGCGATCCGCTGCTGGACCTCCTGCAGCGCCGGCCGCGAGAGCCGGTTGTAGCGGGAGGCGGTGAGCGCGATCAGCGGCGCCGGGGCGAGCGCGATCAGCGCCAGGCCGGGGTTCATCGCGATCATCACGATGCTGACCAGGAAGATCGTCAGCAGGTTCTGGGTGATGAAGATCAGGCCGTAGCCGAGGAAGAAGCGGATCGACTGCAGGTCGACCGTCGCCCGCGACATCAGCTGCCCCGTCTGCTGGGAGTCGAAGAAGCCGAGCTCGAGCCGCTGCAGGTGGGAGTAGAAGCGCTCGCGCAGGTCGAACTCGACCGCCAGCGAGACCCTGCCGGCGACGACCCTGCGCACGACGGTCAGCGCGAGGCGCATCAGGCCGGCGCCGACGATCGCCAGCGCCAGCGGCAGGAGGTCCGACTCCCGGCCTTCCTCGATCGCGTTGACGGCCCGTCCGATCAGCCACGGGATCACGACCGTCATCCCCATCGCCAGCCAGGCGAAGACGAGCGAGCCCCAGAGCTGGCGGCGATAGGGGCGGAGGAAGCCGGTCAGGCGGCGGTAGGTCCGCATCCACCTGACTATACAAAGTGAAGTATTGGACCCTGCCGGGGGTTTCTCAGTCGAATGTCGCCGCTTTGGCGCTGGAGATCTTGCCGCCGGTGCAGGCGGCGATCTCCTGGTTCGGTTTCTCGAGGATCCGGAAGCTGGTCACGTCGTGGTAAGGCGTGGTCGAGCCGTCGTTGCCCGCCAGGGTGATGACGAGGCGGTAGAAGCCGGGGCGCAGGCGGTCGTAGAAGATCTCCGGCCGGGTCGCCGGCGAGTAGCTGCCGCTGGACCCGATCCGGGCGCCGAGCACCCCGTTGGGCCCCGCCCATTTCGGATAGTCGAAGGAGGCTCCGAGCAGGCGGCCCTTGCCGAACGGGCTGTCGACCGCGCGCTGGAGCTTGACCGGGTCGACGCAATCGGGAACCCGGTTGAGGCTGAAGCGGATGCTGCCCTCGCCGAGCCGCGGTTCGCCGCCGAAGTGCTCGGGCGCGAGGCGGAAGTTGTCCACACTCGCCTTGACGACGACGGCCAGGCCGCGCTGGACCGCGCCGTTGCGCGGCGAGATGATCTCGACCGTCGGCTGGCCTTCGACCTCGGGCTCCTTGGCCGCGGTGGGCGGGTCGTCGCCGCAGCAGTCGAGCACGAGAGCCAGCGCCGCGACCACGGCGGCGGCCCCCAGCACGGCGAGTATTGCGTTCCTGGTCCGCATCGGAGCCGGATCATTACGTACTCTTACGCGCTCCATGAGCGCCGCCCTCGAACTGGCCGACCGGATCAGCGCCGCCGCCCGCCGGCCGGCGAGCTGGATGCAGCTCGTCAAATTCGGCCTGGTCGGCGGTTCCGGCTACCTGGTCAACCTCGCCGTCTTCGCCGTGCTGAGCGGCGTCCTCGACCTGCACCACGTGATCGCCGCGCTCGGCGCCTTCTGCGTCGCCATCACCAACAACTTCACCCTCAACCGGCACTGGACGTTCGCCGCCGGCAGCGGGCACGCGGGCTTCCAGGCGATGCGCTTCTTCGCCGTCAGCATCGGCGCCCTGCTGGTCAACCTGGTCGTGCTCGAGGCGCTCGTCTCCGGCACCACGCTCGGGGAGCTGCCCGCTCAGGCGATCGCGGTCGCGGTCGCGATGCCGCTCAACTTCCTCGGCAACAAGCTCTGGACCTTCGCCTAGCCGGCGACGGCGCCCCGTCCCCGCCGCCGCCCTTGGCGGCTTTGGAAGACTCTGGGCATGAGCGACGCGAGGCCTAACTACGACCCGGGGGCGATCGAGCCCGCCCGGCAGGCGGCGTGGGCGGAGGCCCGCGCCTTCGTGACGCCCGACCCCGCGGAGGGCCAGGCGGCCGTCTACGTCAAGCCGTCGAGCCCTTTCACCTCGGGCAACCTCCACATGGGCCACGTCCGCGACTACTCGATCGGCGATGCCTACGCCCGCTTCCGGCGCGCCCGCGGCGATGCCGTGCTGCTCGGCTTCGGCTTCGACGCCTTCGGCCTGCCGGCCGAGATGGCGGCGATCGATCGCGGCGCCCGCCCCGCGGACTGGGTGGTGCAGAGCGGCGAGCGGATGCTCGAGCAGATGAAGCGGCTCGGCTACTCCTTCGACTACGACCGCGTCTTCTACAGCTCCGACGAGAGCCAGTACCGCTGGTCGCAGTGGCTCTTCGTCACCCTGCTCGAGGCGGGCCTGGTCTACCGCGACGACGCCACCGTGGACTGGTGCGACAGCTGCCAGACGACCCTGGCGGCGCTCCAGGTCGAGGACGGGCGCTGCTGGCGCTGCCACGAGAAGGTGCGCCTGATCCGCAGGCCGACCTGGTTCTTGCGCGTCCTCCCCTATCTGGAGGAGAACGACGGGAACCTGGCCGGGCTCGCGGACTGGGACGAGCTCTCGCTGAAGACCCAGCGCTACATCCTCGGCCGCACCGACGGGGTCGAGCTCGACCTCGGCGCCGCCGACGGGACCGGCGTCACCGTCTTCACGCCCCACCGCGACGCGGTCTCCTCGGCCGCCTTCGTGCTCGTCTCGCCGCGCCACCCCGAGGTCGAGAGCTGGATCGGCGAGGGGGTGGGCGCCGAGCTCGACGAGCTGCGCTCGGGCGGCTGGGAGCGCAGCGCCCGCGACGTCGCCGCCGTGCCCGTGATCGACAGCGGCGCCTCGTTCTCCGGCCCGGGTGGGGTGGAGCTGCCGGTCTACGTCTCGCCGATCGTCGACGCGCGCTTCGGGCCGACGGCGGTGCTCGGGATCCCGGACGCCGACGAGGCCGACGCCGCCCTCGCCGAGCGCCTGCCCCGCATCCGGGCCGTCGGGGCGGAGGGCGCCGCGCCCGCCTCGCCGCGCGAGGCGAAGCGCTATCGCTCCGCCGACTTCTCGATCGGCCGCCAGCGCTACTGGGGGACGCCGATCCCGGTCGTCAACTGCGAGGACTGCGGCCCGGTCCCGGTCCCGGTCGAGGAGCTGCCGGTCGTCCTCCCGCGCGACATCGAGCCGACCGGCGAGGGCAACCCGCTCGCCGAGCGCCCCGATTTCGTCGACGTCGAGTGCCCGCGCTGCGGGGTGCCGGCGAAACGCGAGACCGACACGCTCGACTGCCACTTCGACGCCCTCTGGCTCTGGGTGCCCGCGGCGGTGCCGCCGGGGGACCGCGACGAGCAGATGTTCACCCACCCGGACCTGAGGCGCTGGCTGCCCGCCGAGCGCCTCGTCGCCGGCAACGACAGCGGCAGCTTCGTCTTCGACCAGCGCGTGGTGACCAAGGCGCTGCGGGACATCGGCCCCTTCGAGTTCCTCGAGGATGGCGAGCCCTTCGCCGGCTGCCTCTTCCACGAGATGGTCGTCGCCGACGGGCGCAAGATGAGCAAGCACCTCGGCAACGTCGTCGACCCGGACGAGCTGGTCGAGCGCCACGGCGCCGACGCCGTCAGGCTGGCGATCCTCTACGCCGCCGGCCCGGCCAAGACGCTGAACTGGAACGACGGCGCGATGCGCTTCGCCTCCCGCTTCCTCAGGGGCCTCTGGGACTACGGCCTCGACCGGCTCGCCGACGTCGAGGACGCCCCGGTGGACGAGGAGGCCGAGGCGGACACCGCCTTCATGCGGGAGCGCCTCGGCAAATGGACGGACAACGGGGTCGCCCGGATCACCGACGACCTCGCCGAGCTCCAGATGCACAAGGCGGTCCGCAACGTGACCCGGCTCTTGGAGCGGATCCAGGACTACGAGAAGCGGGTGGTCCAGCGCCGCGGTCAGCTCAGCCGGGCCGACGCCGAGGCGCTCGCCGGGGCGCTCGTCCTGCTCCTGCGGGTCCTCGCCCCGTTCGCGCCGCACTTCGCCGAGGGGCTTCTGCTGGCCGCTGGACGGGAGGAGGACCTCGATCTCCTGAGCCGCTGGCCCGAGCCGGTCGAGGCGCTATCCTGATCCGTCGATGTTCAGTCTCGAGAAGGGAAACCTGGATAAGAGGAGGATGAGGTTCGCCAAGGCCGGCGGCCTTCCCTCATGGCGTGGGAGCACCGCGGGCCGATGAGCCGTCCGGCCGATCAGCGAACCCGCTCCTGTGCGACGGAGCTGGTCTGCCGCGACTGCGGGACCCGCCTTCCGCTTCTCGATACGACCTTCCGGTGCCCGGCCTGCGACAAGGGCCTGGACGTCGAGTACGACTACGACCTCGCCCGGCAGCGGATCGCCGAGCTGGGCCCCGAGCAGCGCCCGCTCAACATCTGGCGCTACGAGGAGCTGCTGCCGATCACCGACCTCGCCGCCTCGCAGCGGGTCGGGGTGTACTCGGGCCTGACGCCGCTGATCCGGGCCGACCGGCTCGGCGCCGAGCTCGGGCTCAGCAACCTCTACGTCAAGGACGACTCGACCAACCGTCCCTCGCTCTCCTACAAGGACCGCGTCGTCAGCATGGCGGTCGCCCGCGCGCTCGAGCTCGGCTGCTCGGAGATCGGCTGCGTCTCGACCGGCAACGTCGGCACCGCGACCGCCGCGCTCGGCGCCAAGGCCGGGCATCAGCCCTACATCTTCTACCCGGCGAACCTGGAGCGGGCCAAGGCGCGAAGCTGCCGCGCGCTCGGCGCCGAGGTCTGCCAGCTCGACGGCAACTACGACCAGGCGAACCAGGCCTGCCGCGAGCTCCACGAAGCGAGCGGCCTCCAGTTCGCGAACATCACCCTGCGCCCGTTCTACTCGGAGGGCGCGAAGACGCTCGCCTTCGAGGTCGTCGAGCAGCTCGACTGGGACTCGCCCGACCACATCGTCATGCCCGCCGCCGGGGGGACGCTCTCCTCGCGCGTGCACAAGGGGCTCAACGAGCTCGAGGCGGTCGGCCTCGCCCAGACCGCCGCAGACCAAGATCCACATCGGCCAGCCCAGCGGCTGCTCGCCGATCGCGACCGCGATCGCCAACGGCGGCAGCGAGATCGTCCCCCAGGTGCCGGAGACGCTGGCGCAGTCGCTGGCGATCGGCGCCCCCGGCGACGGCAAGCTGGTCGTCGACGCGGTGCGCAGCCGCGGCGGCTCGGCGGCGGCGGCGCCCGACGGGGAGATCATCGCCGCGATGGAGCTGCTCGCCGCGACCGAGGGCGTGCTCACCGAGCCGGCCGGCGGGACGACGCTCGCGGCGACGATGAAGCTCGCCCAGCACGGGCTGATCGGCCCCGACGACACCGTCGTCGTCGTGATCAGCGGCAACGGCCTGAAGACGCTCAGCGAGCAGCCGATCAGGCCCTGGCCGGAGAACGTCCCCTGCAACGCGACGACGATGGAGGAAGTCGTCTCCGACTTCCGCCAGGCCGGTGCCAACGCCGGCGCCGCGCTCCGCTAGCCTCGACCGTGTGATCGAGCTTCCCGACGTCGAGGGCGTCAGCCACCGCTGGGTCCGGGCGCGCGGGCTCGAGTTCCACGTCGCCGAAGCCGGCCAGGGCGACGACGTCGTCCTCTGCCTGCACGGCTGGCCGCAGCACTGGTACGAGTGGCGTCACCTGATGCCGGCGCTGGCCGACCGCCACCGCGTGCTGGCGATCGACCTGCGCGGCTTCGGCTGGTCGGAGGCGCCCCGCGAACGACGGCTACGAGAAGGAGAACATGGCCGACGACGTGCTCGCCGTCCTCGACGCGCTCGGGCTCGAGCGGGTGAAGCTGGTCGGCCACGACTGGGGCGGCTGGATCGGGTTCCTGCTCGGCCTGCGGGCGCCGCAGCGCTTCGAGCGCTACCTCGCGCTCAACATCGTGCCGCCCTGGGTCAGACGCTGCGCGATGCTGCCCGCCACGCCTGGCGCTTCTGGTACCAGGGGATGATCCTGGCACCGGGCATCGGCTACGAGCTGCACCGGCGCGGCGACTTCGTGCCGCGGGTCCTCGTCGGCGCTCATCGGTGAAGGAGCGTCTGGGACGAGCGAGACGCTGCGCGTCTTCGCCGACAACCTCGCCGAACCGGCGCGCGCGCGCGCCGCCGTGCAGATGTACCGCGTCTTCAACTTGCGCGAGGTCGCTGCCGATCGCCCGCGGCCGCTACGCGCGGACCGCGGCTCACGGTCCCGACCCTGCTGCTCTTCGGCGTCGAGGACTTCGTCCTGCGCCCCTCGATGCTCGCCGGCTACGAGCGCCACGCCGACGAGATGCGGGTCGAGCTGGTCCCCGACTGCGGCCACTTCATCGCCGACGAGCGCCCCGAGCTGGTCGCCGAGCGGGCGCGGGAGTTCTTCTCGGCGCCCGTGGCCGTCCCGTGATCGGGCTCGGCAGCGAGCCCGAGCAGCTGCTGGCGATCTACCTCAACGACCACCTCGCCGGGGCGACCGGCGGCATCGAGCTGGCGCGCCGGCTGCGCGACAGCAACGCGGAGGACCCCGAGTTCGGCGCGCCACTGGCCCGGATCTGCGCCGAAGTCGAAGAGGACAAGCAGGCGCTGCGGTCGTTGATGGAGCGGCTGGAGATCCGCCGGGATGCCGTCAAACCGGTGCTCGCCTGGACCGCGGAGAAGTTCGGCCGGCTGAAGCTGAACGGCCAGCTGACCGGCTACTCGCCGCTCAGTCGCATGATGGAGCTGGAGATCCTCTACATCGGGATCACGGGGAAGCTGCGGATGTGGCGGGCGCTCGAGGCGAGCGGCGCCGCCGGAGCGTCAGCCGACCTCGACTTCGGCGCTCTCGCGGAGCGGGCGTCGCTGCAGCGCGAGGTCGTCGGGGACCTCCACCTTGCCGCCGCGGCGCGGGCTCTCGGAACCGGTTCGCCAACCTAGCTCGAAGCTGAGGGGCACGTTGACGCTGTCCCTGGCGAGGCAGCGCGGGCATGAGTCCAGCGAGGAGGCCGCGCGCACCGAGTAGCCGCTTCCGCAGTTGTCGCATCTGAACATCTCGTCCTCCCAGGTTCGTCCGTTACCGCGTGTGGCCGGGGCATACCCCGAACGCGAGATCCCCAAACCGTTTTGCGGCGGGCAAAGCGGGGAAGTCGATGGCCAACCGGAACCCGACGAGAGGTATTGAGTAATGGAGGCAGCCCAGGGGGAGCGCTCACCGCAGGCCGAGCACCGGTTCGGGAAGTCATCGCCGCTCTCGATCGGGGTCGAGGAAGAGCTCGCCCTGGTCGGCGAGGACTTCGAGCTGGTCCCGGAGAGCGAGCGCCTCATCGAAGCTGTCGGGAAGGAGGTGAGTGGCAGCGTCAGCACCGAGATCTTCGCCACCCAGATCGAGCTGAAGACCGGCATCTGCGACGACGCCGAAGCCGCCCGCAGCGAGCTCGCCGGCATCCGTCGCCTGATCTCCGAGAAGGGCTTCGCGATGCTCGGCGCGGGCCTCCATCCCGACGACGACGAGGAGAGCCCCGTCTTCGTCGACAAGCCGCGCTACGAGGAGGTCCAGAATGACCTCGCCAGCCTGCTCAGGTCGCCCCCCTGCGGCCTCCACGTGCACGTGGGGATGCCGGACCCCGAGACCGCGGTCCGGGTCGCCAACGTCCTGCGCCAGCACCTGCCGATGCTGCAGGCGCTGACCGCCAACTCGCCCTTCCGGATGGGCGTGGACTCGGGCCTCGCCAGCGCCCGGGCCGCGGTCGTGGCCAGCTACCCCCGTTTCGAGATGCCCCGCGAGTTCCGCGACTACGAGGAGTTCTGCACCGTCGCCGACCAGCTGATCGCCGCCGCCGGCGTCGAGGACTACACCTTCCTCTGGTGGGACGTCCGGCCCCACCCGCGCCTCGGCACCGTCGAGGTCCGCGGCATGGACGTGCAGACCGAGGTCTCCGACCAACGCCGCCGCCGCGGCCCTGATCCAGGCTCTCGCGGCCAAGGAGATCGACAGCCCCTCCGGCCGCGGCCCGGTCCGCGAGGCCCTCGAGGAGTCCTACTTCCAGGCCGGCCGCCACGGCCTCCAGGCGCAGCTGCTGGTCGGCGACGGGGCCGCCGAGCCGGCGACCGAGGTCGCCCGCCGCGCCCTCGACGAAGCCCGCCCCTACGCCCGCGACCTCGGCGGGGAGGACGCCCTCGAGAAGGTCGAGCGCATCCTCCGCGAGGGCAACGGCGCCGACCGCCAGCGCCGGGTCCACGCCGAGGCCGGCATGGACGGCCTGCTCGCGGACCTGGCCGAGCGGACGAGGTAGTGGACCTGATCGCCGGCCATTCGGGCCCTGACCGCTAGGCGACGCCTTCGACCATCGGCGGCCCGTAGCTGTTCTCGCCGGGGTCGCTTTTCTGCAGGTAGAAGATCAGCAGCACGATCAACCCGATGAGCGGGATGAACGCGATCAAGATCCACCAGCCCGTTCTATCGATGTCGTGCAAACGCCGGATCGCGACAGAGAGGTTTGGCAGGAAGAGCCCCAGCGAGACGACAAGGCTGAAAATCGGACTCCCGACGATGGCGTCCACGATGTTGGCTGCGACCGCGACGAGGATCGAGAACAGCGTCCACCACCAGAACGCGGGTCGTGATGCTCGACCATCGAAATTCACATAGTTGTCGAACCCAGATCTAATGGCCTCCGTGAAGCTCAATTCCTTACCTCCGGTCACCTTGAGTTCGGCGCATGCGCCCGATGAGGGGGACAGTAGAGGGGCACCCGGCGGATCCGGCACCAATGGCTCCACGACGATGAGCGGACCTGCCCAATGACGGTCCGCCCGTCTTCGACTGAGGTGGTCTTCTCGCGGTTGGCGCGTTAGGGTCGCTTGAACCATCTCGTTCACCGAAGGAGCGTCCGTGAAGATCAAGATCGCCTTGGCGTGTCTTGCGGGATTTCTCGTGTTCAGCTCCGTTGCCGCTGCCCACCAACTCGCCTATCCGCAGGCCCGAAAGTTCGCGAAGGCATGGGTCCAGGAAGCCTGCGACAACGCCGGTCCCTCTTGTCTCACGTGGCAGGTAACGAAGTGCGGCCGAATCAATGCTCACCGGGTCGATTGCGCTGCGACCACCAGCTACAGGGATGGGGAGTCCTGCGAATTCATTGTGGAAAACCGGCTGAATTCCGACAACTTCGTCAATCAGCGCCGACGCAATACGAAGTGCAGCTGAACAGAGACTTGGCTCTAGGCAGTGCCGGAGGAGGGACTCGAACCCCCGACACGCGGATTATGATTCCGCTGCTCTAACCAGCTGAGCTACTCCGGCGGGGACGGGAATGGTAGCGGCGGGTTTGTGCCTGCGGGGGTGGGGCGGTGAGGCGATGGCACTAGGGTTGCGCGCGTGAGTACGAGGAGCTGGACAGGGCGGTGCGGACGGTGATCCGCGACTGCCTCGCGGTTCACCCCGGACGAGGAGGTGCTGGTCGTCTGCAACCCGGTGACCGAGGAGCTCGGGGCGCTGATGCGGATCGACGCCCAGGGCGACGGGGCGGAGCGCGACGCTGGCGGTGATGTCCGAGCGCGAGTCGCACGCCGCCGAGCCGCCGCGGGCGGTCGCGGCGGCGATGCGGCGGCCGACGTGGTGCTCGCGCCGACGATCCAGTCGCTCTCCCACACCGCGCGCGCGCAAGGCGGCGAGCGAGGCCGGCGTCAGGGTCGCCCGCTGCCCGGCGTGACCGAGGAGATGCTGGCCCGGGTGATGAGCAGCCGACCTCGACGGAGCTGCGGCGCCGCGGCAGGGCGATCGCGCGTCGCTCAACGGCGGCGCCGAGGCGCGCATCACCTGCGCCAACGGCAGCGACCTGCGGCTCGGCCTCGAGGGCCGGCATCTCGATCGTCGACGCCGGCGAACTCAGCAACCGCGGCGCCTTCGGCAACCTGCCCTGCGGCGAGGGCTTCATCGCCCCGGTCGAGGGGACCGGCGGAGGGCACGCTCGTCGTCGACGGCTCGATCGCCGGCGTCGGCCTGCTCGACGACGCCGGTCTCGCTGACCGTCCGCGAGGGCCACCTGACCGACGACGACCGGCAGCCGACGGCGCGGCGCTGCTCGAGCTGCTCACCGCGCACGGCGCCGACGGCACCAACGTCGCCGAGCTCGGGATCGGCACCAACGAAGAGGCGATGCTGACCGGCAACATCCTCGAGGACGAGAAGATCCTCGGCACCGCCCACGTCGCCTTCGGCGCCTCGGCGGCGATCGGCGGCACGGTCCAGGTCCCGGTCCACCTCGACTGCGTCGTGCTCGAACCGACGGTCGAAGTCGACGGCGAGCCGATCGTCCGCGAGCGGCGAGCTGCTCGTCTGAGCCGGTCGCGCCGATGCCGCCCTGCTCGCCGTCCCCAACGTCTCCGAGGGCCGCGACGCCGCGCGGATCGCGGCCCTCGAGGCCGCCTTCACGGGCGGCGGCGCGGTCTGCTCGACCGCCACACCGACGCCGACCACGACCGCACCGTCTTCACCCTCGCCGGGGCCGGCGAGCGGGGCGCGCGTGACCTGGTCGACGCCCTGGCCGCCGGCGCCGAGGCCGCGATCGGAGACGATCGACATGCGCCACCTACGAGGGCGCTCCACCCGGCGATCGGCGCCCTCGACGTCTGCCCGGTCGTCTGGCTCGACCCGGCGGACCGCGACGCCGCCGGCCGCGGCGCGCCCGCGCGGTCGCCGACGCAGATCGGCGGCCTCGGCGTCCCCGTCTTCCTCTACGGCGAGCTGGCGAGCGCCCGAGCAGCGCCGCGAGCGCGCCTACTTCCGCAACGGCGGCCTGGCCGAGCTCTGGCTGCGGATGGAGGCGGCGAGCTGCGCCCCGACCTCGGGCCCGGCCGTGCCGCACCCGACGCGCCGGCGCCACCCTGGTCACCGCCCGCCCGCCGCTCGCCGCCTTCAACGTCGAGCTCGACAGCGGCGACCTCGAGGTCGCCCGCGCGGTCGCCGCCGGCCTGCGCGAGTCCGGCGGCGGGCCTGCCGGGCGTGCGGGCGATCGGGCTGCCGCTCGGCGAGCGGCCGCGGCCAGGTCTCGACCAACGTCCACGACCCGCTCGCGGTCCCGCTGGGCGTCGTCGTCGAGCGGGTCCGCGAGCTGGCCGCCGCCGCTCGGCGCCCGCCCGCTCGAGGCCGAGCTGGTCGGCCTCGCTCCCCGAGGCCGCGCTCGCCGGCTACCCCGAGGACGTGCCGATCCGCGGCTTCGACCCCGACGCGGCACCTGATCGAGCGGCGGCTCGCGGCCCGCCGACCGATTAGATTCTGACGCCATGGCACAGACGAAGAAGAAGCGCCGCAAGCAAGCACACGCGGCACCCAGGGCGGCCGCATCGACCCCAAGCGCCGCAGCCCGCCCGCGCACCCGCCAGGAGGCGAAAGCGCAGGCCCGCGCCCGCCGCAAGCCGGCGCCCCGCGCCGACAGCCCGCCGACCTGGCGCAGCTCGATCATCCGCGGCGTCGTCGCCGCCGCTGATCTTCTTCGCCCTCCTGCTCGCTGCTCTTCCAGCGCCCGATCGGCTCGGCGCTCGGCCTCGGCGCCTTCATGCTCGCCTTCTACATCCCGGCCGGGCTACTTCATCGACCAGACGATGTGGCGGCAAACGCGGAGCGGGCGCGGATCCGCTCGCGCGAAGATCGCTGAGCGCGATCCGATGGCGCTCGAGGTCGAGATGCTCACCGTCGGCCCGGTCGCCGAGAACTGCTTCCTGGTCCGCGCGCGAGGGCTCCGACCGGGTCCTGATCGTCGACCCGGGCGAGGAGGCGGAGCGCATCCTCGCCGCCGTCGAGGAGATCGGCGGCAAGGTCGAGGCGATCCTCGCTCACCCACTGCCACTTCGACCACATCGGCGCGGTCGCGCCGGTGGCGGCGGCGACCGGGGCGCCGGTCTACTGCCCGGAGATCGAGGTGCCGGTGCTCGCCGACATCATGGCCTTCGTCCCCTGGCCGGGCTTCGGCCCCTTCGAGAGCTACGACGCCGACGAGACCGTCGCCGGCGGCGAGACCCTGGAGCTGGCCGGGCTCGAGATCGACGTGATCTTCACCCCCGGCCACAGCCCCGGCCACGTCACCTACTCGGTCCGCGACGAGGACGCGATCTTCTCCGGCGACGTCCTCTTCCAGGGCTCGGTCGGCCGCGTCGACCTGCCCGGCGGCGACGGGCCGACCCTGATGGAGTCGATCGCGCACCCTGGTCGAGTCGCTGCCCGGCGAGACGACCGTCTATCCCGGCCACATGGGGACGACGACGCTCGGCGCCGAGCGCGCGACCAACCCGTTCCTCGCCGAGCTGGCCCGGTAGCGCCGGCCGCCCGCAGGTAAGGTCGCGCAGTCATGGCGAGCAAGTACCAGGCACCGCGCGGGACCTTCGACGTCCTGCCCGAGGACGCCGCGCGGCCGGGCGCGGGTCGAGGCGGCCGCGAGCGAGATCTTCGACCGCGCCGGCTACGGGCGGATCGAGACGCCCGCCTTCGAGGACACCGAGCTCTTCGAGCGCGGGGTCGGGCCGCTCGACCGACATCGTCCGCAAGGAGATGTTCACCTTCGAGGACAAGGGCGGGCGCAGCCTGACCCTGCGCCCGGAGGGGACGGCGCCGATCTGCCGCGCCTACCTCGAGCACGGCATGCACAAGCTGGCGCAGCCGGTGAAGCTCTGCCTACTCGGGCCCGTTCTTCCGCCACGAGCGCCCGCAGGCCGGGCCGCTACCGCCAGTTCCACCAGATCGGCGCCGAGGCGATCGGCACCGACTCGCCGCTCGCCGACGCCGAGGCGATCATGCTGCTCGCCGACCTGCTCGCCGAGCTCGGCGTGCCCGGGGTCGAGCTGCGGCTCGGCAGCCTCGGCTCGCTCGAGGCGCGCGCGCGCCTACCTGGAGGAGCTGAAGGCCCACCTGCGCGCCAACGAGGGCGAGCTCTCCGAGGACGTGCGCGAGCGGATCGACATCAACCCGCTGCGCGCCTTCGACTCCGACGACGAGGGCACGCGCGGCGTGATGGCGAGCGCGCCGACGATCGTCGAGCGCCTCGACGGCGAGGACGCCGAGCACTTCGCCGAGGTGCGGGCCCTGCTCGACGGCGGCCGGCGTCGACTACGAGATCGACCCGACCCTGGTGCGCGGCCTCGACTACTACACGCGGACGATCTTCTCCTTCGTCTGCGACCGGCTCGGCGCCCAGTCGGAGATCGGCGGCGGCGGCCGCTACGACGGCCTGATCGAGCAGCTCGGCGGCCCGCCGACGCCGGCGGTCGGCTGGGCGGCGGGGATCGAGCGGATCCTGCTGGCGCTGGGCGACGGGCAGGAGGAGGCCGCGCCGCGACGTCCTTCGTCGCGGTCGCCGACGACGGACAGCGGCAGCGGGCGCTGGTCCTCGCCGACGAGCTGCGCCACGCCGGGCTCTCGACCGAGATCGACCTCGCCGGCCGCAGCCTCAAGGGCCAGCTCAAGCACGCCGACCGGATCGGCGCCCGCCGGGTCCTGATCCTCGAGGCGGACGGCCGTCCAGCTGCGCGACATGGCGAGCGGCGAGCAGCGCTCCATCGACCCGGCCGCGGTGTTGGATGAGCTGACCGGCTGAGGAGGGCGCCGGTTCGAATTGGTCGTCGTCCAGGCGAGGAATGGAGGGGGATGAGCGGGGGCTCGACAGAGGTTGGAAGGTCCGCTCGCCTTGGGCTGCTCATCTTGGTGGCGGTGGTGTTGGCGGCCGCCCTGCTGCCTCCCGCGGCGATGGCCTGGCCGAAGAACGCGCTCGTCTCGCGCGCGGACGGGCCTCACGGGGCGATCGCGAACAACAACGCGAACGGGGCCGCGATCACCGGCAACGGCCGCTACGTCTACTTCGAATCCGCGGGGACCAATCTCGTCCCCGGAATCCGCGACAACGCGGTCGTGAGCAGGATCTACCGCCGCGACATGCGGAGGAATCGGACCACCCTCGTCCCCGGAACCCTCGATGGCAGTCGGCCCGCGGTGACCCCGGACGGCCGCTACCTCGCCTACGGGCGTCGGCTCGGCGAGGGCGATGTCCAGATCTTCGTTCGCGATCTGGCCACCGGGGAGACCGAGATCGTCTCACGGGAAAACGGACGGCGCGGAGCCCGCGCCGGGGGAAGCGCAGGAGAGGCGGCGATCTCCGCCGACGGCCGCTACGTCACCTTCTCGACCACGGCGCGAAACATCACCGGACGCAAGGCGGGAGGATCCTGGGAGTGGCGCCATCCCCCGACGTGGCTCTACGTCCGCGACCTGAAGAGGGGAACGACGACGCTCGTCTCGCGGGCCGACGGTCCCCATGGCAGGCCCGCGGACGAGGATGCCGCGGAACCCTCGATCTCCGCCGGCGGCCGCTATGTCGCCTTCAGGTCGTCGGCCAACAACCTGGGAGCGCCGCTGCACGGCCCCCGCTACGAGCCGAACGTGTTCGTCCGCGACCTGCGGCGGAATCGCACACACCTGGTCTCCAGCTGGCCGGCGGGGAGCGAGCGCCGGCGCAAGCACGAATGGTCTTTCAGCCCGTCGATCTCGGCCGACGGCCGCTTCGTTGCCTTCGTCGCCGACGGGGTCTTCCGCCGCGACATGGTCACGGGGCGGATCATCCTCGTCTCGCGTCCCGACGGCGTGCCCGCGGAGCCCGATACCGGCTCGCTGGATGCCCATCCGGCGATCTCCGCCGACGGATCCGCGGTCGCATTCGCGTCGGACGCGGCGCTGACGAAGGCCGACTCCCAGAACGAGAGGCTCTACCTTCGCGACCTGACCACGGGAAGGACCCGCCTGATCGGGCACAGGGCCAAGATGCCTGCGATCTCCCGCGACGGCCGCGTCGTCGCCTACTTCAAGGTCGTCGGCGAGTTGGGTGGTCCGGACCAGACACGGGCCGTCTACCGCTGGGTTCGGGGCCCGGCTCGACGCTCGTCGCCGGGCCGCTGAGCGGCATCCGTCCCGCCTCCGCCGTGAAAGCCCCCGCGCCCCCGCGGTGAAAGACTGGCGTCGCGATGACCGGCGCCTGACTTCCCGAGCCCCGGCCAACGCCTACCGCGACACCTGGTGCGGCGAGGTCCTCGGCGACCGCGTCGACTCCGAGGCGCGGGTCGCCGGCTGGGTCCACCGGCGCCGCGACCACGGCGGCCTGATCTTCATCGACCTGCGCGACCGCACCGGGATCGTCCAGCTCGTCTTCCACCCGGACACCTCGGGTGAGGCTTTCGAGCTCGCCCACAAGCTCCGCGCCGAGGACGTGCTGTCGGCGAGCGGCGCCGTGGTCCGCCGCTCCGATGAGACCGTCAATCCCGACCTGCCGACCGGCGAGTTCGAGCTCAAGGTGGGCGCCGCCGACCTGCTCGCCGACGCCGACACGCCGCCCTTCCAGATCGAGGGCTTCTCCGGCGAGGTGGGCGAGGACGCCCGCCTGCGCCACCGCTACCTCGACCTGCGCCGCGAGGGGATGCGCGAGGCGCTCGAGCTGCGCCACCGGGTGACCGTGGCGATGCGCGAGTTCCTCGACGGGGAGGGCTTCCTCGACGTCGAGACCCCTGTCCTGACCCGCTCGACCCCGGAGGGCGCCCGCGACTTCCTCGTCCCGAGCCGCACCCAGCAGGGCTCCTTCTACGCGCTGCCGCAATCGCCGCAGCTCTTCAAGCAGCTGCTGATGATCGCCGGCCTCGAGCGCTACTACCAGATCGCCCGCTGCTTCCGGGACGAGGACCTGCGCGCCGACCGCCAGCCCGACTTCACGCAGCTCGACATCGAGATGTCCTTCGTCGACGGCGAAGACGTGATCGAGCTCAACGAACGCCTCATTGCCCACGTTTTCGAGCGGGTCGGCGGCCCGCAGGTCGAGCGACCGATGAAGCGCATGTGTTACGACGAGGCGATCGGCCGCTTCGGCACCGACCGTCCCGACACGCGCTTCGGACTCGAGCTCGTCGACCTCGCCGAGCCCCTCGCCGGGACCGAGTTCAAGGTCTTCCGAGGCGTGATCGACGGTGGCGGCGCGGTCCGCGGGATCAACGCCGGCAAGCGCGAGATGCCGCGCTCGGCGCTCGACGGGCTGATCTCCCGTGCCCAGGAGCTCGGCGCCAAGGGCCTGGTCTGGGCATTCCGCGAGGGCGACGGTTGGCGCTCGCCGACCGCCAAGTTCCTCAGCGCCGATGAGCTCTTGGCGCTCAACGAGCGACTCGCGGCGGAGGAGGGCGACCTGCTGCTCGTCGTCGCCGACAAGCCCAAGGTCGCGAACGCGGTGCTCGGCCAGCTCCGCCTCGACCTCGCGGCCGAGTTCGACCTGATCCCGGAGGGCAGCGACGACCTGCTCTGGATCGTCGACTGGCCGCTGATGGAGGAGAACGACGAGGGGGGCTGGGATCCTCTGCACCACCCGTTCACGGCGCCGACCGGAGACTTCGACCCCGAGAGCCCGGGGGGCGCCCGCGCCCACGCCTATGACCTGGTCTGGAACGGCCAGGAGATGGGCGGCGGCTCGATCAGGATCAGCGACTCCGAGCTGCAGGGCAAGGTCTTCGCGGCGCTCGGGATCGACGCCGAGGAGGCCGAGGCGCGCTTCGGCTTCCTGCTCGAGGCCCTGCGCTACGGCGCCCCGCCGCACGGCGGCATCGCCTACGGCCTCGACCGCATCGTCCAGCGGCTGGCCGGCGCCGACTCGATCCGCGACGTGATCGCATTCCCGAAGACGGCCTCCGGCGCCGACGCCCTGACCGGCGCGCCCGCCCCCGTCGACGAGCCCCAGCTCCGCGAGGTCGGCCTCCAACTCCGAGCCCAACGCCCGCCCACCAACCAATGACACCCCCTTCACAAGTGCGCACTGATACTTCTCCATGAGTTTCTTCGGTCGCTTTCGTCGCTCCGGCGGGAGGCCCGGCCCCGGCAAGACCCCTGTCCACGTCTCCGACGGCCGCTTCGACCACTGGGAGACGGTTCGCGAGTTCGCCGACGTGCGCACCGCGAGGGCCTGGCACCAGGCGCTGGTCGAGGCCGGCATCGAGGCGGCGCTGACCGCGGACTGGCCTCTGGACCGCTTCGGCCACGGCGAAATCTGGCTCTGCGTGCAGGCCGAGGACTGGAGCGAGGCCGAGCTCCTGCTCGCCAATCTCGACCTCGAATAGGCGCCCGGCGACACCGCCGTTGGAAGGTTGAAATCACCCCTCGCCACGGCGGCCGCCCGGTGGTACGGTTGAACCGAGGCTCGAGCCCGTACGAGAGCCGTCTCACCGTTTGACCCAACACAAACGGCGCGGGAGCCGATCTCTCTCAGTCCTGTGGGATTGCGAGGAGGCGCCCACCCTTCACTTCAAGGGATCAAAGCCAGAGGCGGTACCGGCGGGCTGGAGCCTCGTTTGCGTTGCGTATCGCGTCTTAGTTTGGGCGCACTGCTCTGACCCTTGGCGCTCCTCCTGCGCGGACGTTCGCGCCAGCCTGGACGGTGTGCCGGCCGAGCCGTCAATTGACCCCCTATGGGGGAGCGAAATGCCGCCTCGGCCATGGGACCGGGCGATCGTGCACTTGGCGGAACGGCAACACGGGGTGGTGGGGCGGGGACAGTTGATTGGGATGGGGATGGGGCGGAGGGCGGTCGATGGCCGACTCGCGCGTGGGTCGCTGCACCGGGTGCATCGAGGGGTGTACGCCGTCGGTCGTCGTCGGTTGGACAGGGAGGGACGGTGGATGGCAGCGGTGCTCGCCGGCGGGCCCGGCGCCGTGCTCAGCCATAGGTCTGCCGGGGTGCTGTGGGGTCTGCTGGCGGCGGGCGCCTGGCCGGTCGAGATCACGCGCCCCGGGGGGTCCCGCGCCAGGCGGCCCGGAATCGTGGCCCACGAGACCCGGCTCGCCGCCGATGAGGTTGGGACCGAGCTGGGCATCCCCGTCACCTCTCCGTTTCGGACGCTGTTTGACCTCGCCGGGGTTCTCGATAAGCGACAGCTGGAGCGGGCGACGAACGAGGCGGATGTGCGGCGCCTTCTCGACCGCGTCTCCCTGCCTCAGCTGCTGGAGCGCCATCCGGGACGCCGCGGGGTGGCGAAGCTGCGCACCCTCCTGGCCAAGCGCGGTCCCGGCGGGATCACCCGAAACGATTTCGAGGAGGCCTTCGTCGCCCTCCTCGACGCGGACGGCCTGCCCCGCCCGCGCCTCAACGCCGACCTCGCGCTGCGCGGTCGTTTCGTCGAGGTCGACTGCCTCTGGCAGGCGCAGCGGCTCGCGGTCGAGCTCGACAGTCGTGCCGTCCACGGAACGTCGCGCGCCTTCGAGGCCGACCGCGAGCGGGATCGGATCCTCCTCGCCGAGGGCTGGCGCCCGATGCGGGTCACCTGGCACCAGCTCCGCGACGACCCCCAGGCGATTGTGAGCGACCTCCGCCGCCTGCTCGAAGCTCGAGCCGTCACTTGACCGTCATATAGGGGGTCAATTGACGGCTCGGCCGCTTTGGGGTTGGGACCTCTTACCCTTGGCGTATGGATTTGGAGGCCTTTGAGCACTTCCTGCGCGACGAGACGCGGCGCGGCCCGGCGCCCGCCGGCGCCTTCACGGGCGCGGCGGGAGGTGCCGCCTGCGGCGATCTCTCGCGGCTCTCACTCGCGGTCGAGGATGGCCGCGTCGCCGCGGCGACCTTCGACGCCGAGGGCTGCGGGGCGATGCGCGCCGCCACCGCTGCGGCCGCCGAGCTGGTCGAGGGGGAGTCGGTCCTCGACGTCGCCCGGATCGGCATCGACGAGGTCGAAGCCGCGATCGGCGGCCTCACTCCCGCCAAGCGCCACGCTGCGCAGCTCGCCGCCGACGCGCTCCACCGCGCGCTGGCGAGCGCCGCGGCGTCCTCCGAGCGGCTCGCCGCCGACCGCCCGGATCGCGTCCTCGTCGCGATGTCCGGCGGCGTCGACAGCGCCGTCGCCGCCCTGCTCGAGCGCGAGCGGGGGGCCGAGGTCGTCGCCGTCACGCTGAAGCTCTGGGCCGACCCCGAGACCGACGGCGCCAAGGCCTGCTGCTCGCCGGAGGCCGTGCTCGGGGCCCGCGCCGTCGCCCACTCGATCGACGTCCCCCACCTCACGCTCGACCTGGAGGAGGAGTTCCGACGCCGCGTGGTCGGCGCCTTCCTCTCCGGCTACGCGGCCGGGGCGACCCCCAACCCCTGCATCGTCTGCAACGGCGAGGTGAGGATCGCGGCGATGATCGACCTCGCCGAGCGGATCGGCGCCACCCACCTGGTCACCGGCCACTACGCCCGGATCGTCGACGACGGCCACGGGCCGCTGCTCGCCGCGGGCGTCGACGAGGCAAAGGACCAGAGCTACATGCTCGCGGCGCTGCCGCCCGAGTTGCTCGACAGGGTCCGCTTTCCGCTCACGGAGCTGAGCAAGCCCGAGGTGAGGGAGATCGCTGCCCGCCACGGGCTCTCGATCGCCAGGAAGCCGGAGAGCCAGGACCTCTGCTTCCTGGCCGGGCAGGGGAAGTCGAAGTTCCTGCGCCGCCACGGCGGCCTGCGCGCGCGTGAGGGCGCGGTCCTGGATCGGTCGGGCCGCACCGTGGGCAGCCACCGGGGGCATCACGAGTTCACGGTCGGCCAGCGCCGCGGGATCGGCGTCTCGGCGCCGGAGCCGCTCTACGTCCTCGAGACCGACGCGGACGCGAACACGGTCACGGTCGGGACCCGCGAGGAGCTGGAGAAGAGGGCGGTCCACCTGCGCGACGCGGTCCTTCACCGCGACGGCGGCCGGGTGGACGGCGCCCGCCTCCGCTACCACTCGGCGGTCGTCCCCGCCGCGATCGCGGCGACCGCGACCGGCAATCACCCCCTGCTGCAGGTCGAGCTCGGTGAGCCGTTCTTCGGTGCCTCCCCCGGACAGACCGCGGTGCTGCTCGCCGGCGAGGCGATCGTCGGACACGGCACGCTCACCGGCGAGCCGGCCTAGGCGGCACTCCTCAGGGAGCCGGCTCGTCCGCGGGCGCGCTCGTCGCCGCGTCCGGTTTCGGCTCCCTCGGCGGCGGCGGGGTGTCCGCGTGCCCGTTGTCGGATTTGCCCTGAGCCGGAGGGTGGGCCGGCTTCGGCGGCGGGCTCGCCTTGCCGTTCCCCGCTTTCGGTGTCGCATCCCCCGGCGGATTGCCGCCGGCCTGAGAGCCTCCCTTCGAGCCACCGGAATTCCCCTTGGCGCCGCCCGAATTGCCCTTGCCGCCGGAGCCGGCGCTCGACTTCGGCCCCCGGCCCGACTTGGCCTTGCCCTTTTCGTTCGCGCCTTTGCCGTTGGCCGCGGAAGTTTTCTGGCCGTGCCCCCGACCCGTGCCCTGCCCGTTCGCGCCCGCCGGGCCATGCGGACCGCCGGCCTGTGGGCCTCCGGGCTGCCCGGATCCGGGCTGAGAGCCAGCTTTCCCGGGACCCTCGCCTCCGGGCCCGGGCGACGCCGCGCCGCGGCCCGCCTCGCCTCCGCGGGCCTGATCGCCCTGCGAGCCGCCCACCGAGTTCTGTCCCGCGGCGCCGGAGGGCTGCCCGCCGTCCACGCCCGCCGGCGCCTCGCGCGTGGTGGTCTGCTCGCCGCGCCCCGGCAGCGGCGTCTCGACGAGGCCGGCCCGATCCGCGGCCCCCAGGCCGACGCCCGCGACCGCCACCGTGGCCACCGACTTGGTCAGCAAGGACGCCGACGCGATCTTGCCCGCGACGCCGACGCCGGTGGCGCCCGCTCCGGCTCCGGCGGCGGCACCGGCGGCGCTCGCCCCCGCGGCGCCGAGGACGGCCTGAAGCACCCCGGCCGCGGCGGCGGCCGGCAGCGGGGCGATCACCGCGAGGTCGCGCCGCCGGCTGGAGATCGCCTCGCGGAACGCCCTGCAATCGGCGCATGAGCGGAGATGGGCGCGGAGGTCGCGCCGCCGCATCGTCCTGCCGTCGGCGTCCGAGATCTCGCGCATCGCCTCCTCGCAGGTCATCTCACGACCCCCTTCCATCTCGCGCAGCCCGAGCCGGGCCTCGTAGAGCGCCTGGCGCGCCGCCGCGGGCGAGGTCTCGAGCGCCGCGCCGATCCCGTCGAAGTCGAGCCCACCCAGCTCCCGCATGACCAGGGCCGCCCGCTGGCGCTCCGGGAGCTCGGCGAGGTCCGCGAGCAGCCCCCGCAGCCGCTCCCTGGTCTCCACCGTCGCCGCGGTCCCCTCGGACCCGGCGGCGAGCCCCTCGTCGAGCTCCGTCGTCTCCCGCCGCCGCCGGATCAATTCGATCGACTCGTTGCGGGCGATCCGGTACAGCCAGGGCTTCAACTTCACCTTCCGCTGCTCGCCCGGAAGCGCGCGCAGGGCCTTGACCATCGTGTTCTGGAGCGCGTCCTGGGCATCCTGCGGGTTGCCGACGATCGCAAGGCTGAAGCGATAGAGGTCCGCCTGGAAGCGCTCGTAGATGGCCGCGAACGCCTTCTGGTCCCCCTTTGCGGCGCGCCGGGCGAGCCGGTCGTCGCCCGCGTCGCTCATCTTCGTTTCGTCTCGGCATCCGGAAGCATCCCGTCAAGGTTAGGGTGGGATTCGTCCCAGCTACAACGGCGAAAGCCCCGCGGTGTCAGCGCCTTCCCTTCGCTTAGGCTCCCAGACCCATGAAAGCCGCCGACATCCGCAGCACCTATCTCTCCTTCTTCGAGGAGCGCGGGCACAAGATCGTCCCCTCGGCGTCGCTGGTCCCATCGGTCCACGACCCCTCGGTCCTGCTGACCACGGCGGGGATGCAGCCCTTCAAGCCCTATTTCCTCGGCCGCGCCACTCCGCCCGCGCCGCGCCTCGCCGACGTCCAGAAATGCTTCCGCACGACGGACATCGAGGAGGTCGGCAACACCGCCCGCCACCTCACCTTCTTCGAGATGCTCGGCAACTGGAGCTTCGGCGACTACTTCAAGGAGGAGTCGATCCCCTGGGGCTGGCAGCTCTCGACCGAGGGCTTCGGGATGGATCCCGAGCGGATCTGGGTAACCGTCTTCGGTGGCGACGAGGAGCTCAAGCTCGGCCCCGACGAGGAGGCGATCGAGATTTGGCGGGAGGTCGGGGTGCCCGACGAGCGGATCGTCCGGCTCGGCCGCGCCGACAACTTCTGGCAGGCCGGCCCGACCGGCCCCTGCGGCCCGTGCTCGGAGCTCTACCTCGACCGAGGCGCGTCGTTCGGAGGGCCTGACGATCGCCCCGGAGACGACACCGACCGCTTTCTCGAGTTCTGGAACCACGTCTTCATGAGCTACGACCTCGCCGAGGACGGCACCCTGACCGAGCTGCCGACGCGCAACATCGACACCGGCATGGGCCTCGACCGGATGGCCGCGATCCTCCAGGACGTCCCCTCGGTCTACGAGACCGACCACGTGCGCCCCCTGCTCGACCTCGCCGAGGAAATGAGCGGCCACGGCTACGAGGAGGGCGGAGCGGTGACGCGGGCGATGCGGATCGTCGCCGACCACTCGCGCGGCGCCGCCTTCCTGATCGCCGACGGCGTCGTCCCGTCGAACGAGGACCGCGGCTACATCCTGCGGCGGATCATGCGGCGGGCGATCCAGCAGGGGAACACGCTCGGCCTCGAGTCGCCCTGGCTCGGCCGCTTCGCCGAGCGCACGATCGAGCTGATGGGGGACGCCTACCCCGAGCTGGTCGCGGAGCGGGAGACGATCGCCCGCTGGGTCGACGACGAGGAGGAGAGCTTCGGCCGCACGCTCGAGCGCGGCACCCAGCAGCTCAGGCAGCTGATCGCCGAGGCGAAGCAGGCCGGGACCTCGTGGATCGACGCCGCCGACGCCTTCAAGCTGCACGACACCTACGGCTTCCCCTACGACCTGACCAAGGAGCTGCTCGCCGACGAGGGCCTCTCGGTCGACGACAGCGGCTTCGAGGAGCTGATGGAGGAGCAGCGCGACCGGGCCCGCTCCGGCGCCGCGACCGCGCACGGCTCCGAGGACCGGCACGAGCTCGTCCAGTCCTTCGCCGCAGCGGCCCCCGCCACCGAGTTCGTCGGCTACGAGACGCTGCGCACGACCACCGGCCTCGCCGCCGTGCAGAGCGACGACGGCCGCGCCCTGGTCAAGCTGGAGCAGAGCCCCTTCTACGCGGAAGGCGGCGGCCAGGTCGCCGATTCCGGCGTCCTGCGCTGGGGCTCCGGCGACGAAGCTGAGGTGGTGGACGTCTACAGGGTCGGCGACGACCAGGTTCTTGAGATCGCCCACCGCCCCCGGACGCGGGAGGAAGGGCGCGAGGCCGCCGGTGATGATGAGCGCGCCCTTCCGGGAGCGGAGGAGGCGGTGGTTGGTGAAGTCGACAGGGAGGCCCGCCACGCGACGATGCGCAACCACACCGCGACGCACCTGCTGCACGCGGCGCTGCGTGCCAGGCTCGGCACCCACGTCCGCCAGGCCGGCTCGGCGGTCCGCCCCGACAAGCTGCGCTTCGACTTCACCCATGGCCAGGCGCTCGGCCCCGAGGAGCTGCGCGCGATCGAGGACCGCGTCAACGGGTGGGTCAAGGAGAGCCTGCCGGTGCGCTGGCTGGAGATGGACCGCGACGAGGCGGAGAAGCTGGGTGCGATGGCCCTCTTCGGCGAGAAATACGGCGAGTGGGTGCGCGTCGTCGAGGTCGACGGCGTCTCCCGCGAGCTCTGCGGCGGCACCCACGTCGCCAACACCGCCGAGGTCGGCATCTTCAAGATCGTCTCGGAGGGCTCGAGCGCGGCCAACGTGCGGCGCGTCGAGGCGCTGACCGGCCCCGCGGCGATCGACTGGTTCAGGGAGCGCGAGGACAGCCTGCACGAGGTCGGCGACCTGCTCGGCTCTCCGCAGGACCCCGTCGCCGGCGCGCGCCGCGCGGCGGAGCGGCTGAAGACGGCTGGCGAGGGCGACAGGGAGGCGACGAAGCAGCTTCTCTCCGAGGAGGCCGAGCGGCTCACCGGCGAGGCGGCCGAGGTCGGTGGCGTCAAGCTCGTCAGCGCCGTGGCCCCGATCGCCGACCAGAAGCAGCTGCTCGAGCTCGCCAACCGGGTCCAGTCGAAGCTCGGCGGCGAGTCCGCGGTGGCGCTCGGCGGCGCCGAGGGCGACCGGGTCGGCCTCGTCGTCCTGGTCTCCAAGGAAGCGGTGGCGCGCGGCCTCTCGGCCGCGGCGATCGTCCGCGAGGCGGCGCCGATCGTCGGCGGCGGCGGCGGCGGCCGCGACGAGATGGCGCAGGCCGGCGGCAAGGACCCCTCGAAGCTCGACGAGGCGATCGCGGCCGCCCGCGCCGCCGCCGAGCGGGAGATCGGCTGAGCATGCGCGTCCTCGCCCTCGACCACGGCACCGCGAGGATCGGCTGTGCGCTCTCCGACCCGACCGGCACGCTGGCGACGCCCTTGCCGACGATCGAGCCGCCCGAGCCGCGCACGGTCGCCGACCTCGTTGCCGAGCACGGGGTCGAGCGCGTGGTCGTCGGCCTCCCCCTGCACCTGAGCGGCGAGGAGGGCGGGCAGGCCGGCCTGGTCCGGACCTTCTGCGGCGAACTCGAGGCGCTCCTCGACGTCCCGGTCGAGACCTACGATGAGCGCCTCACCACGCGGATGGCGGAGGCCAGCAGGCGCGGCGGGGCGACGGCGCCCCCCGACTCGCTCGCCGCCGCCCACCTGCTCGAGAGCTACCTCGCCGCCCAGCCCGCGACCGAGGACGACGATGGCTGACGACTGGCGCACCGACCCCTTCGCCGACCCCGAGGACCCGCAGGCAGCGGCGCGGGAGCGGCGCCGCCGCGAGCGCGAGGAGAAGCGGCTGGCGAGGGAGGGCGGCCGCGAGGAGGCCGAGGCTGCGCCGCCTCCGCCTCCGACCCCGCCGCCGGCGCCCGACCCGCCCGTGCCTCCTCGCACGCCGGAGGAGGAGTTCTGGGAGGAGGAGCCCCCCGCGGCCGCGCCCCCGCCGTCTGCAACGCCTCCGCCCGCCGCCGATCGCCGGCCCCGCCCGGCGCAGCCCGAGCGCGGCCCCCGGCCGCCCCGGCCCGTCGCCGGCGCCCTGGCGGCGATGCGCCGCCATCCGCTCCGCGTCGTCGGCGCGATCGCGGCGGCGCTCGTCGCCTGGTTCCTGATCGCGCTGCTCCAGCCCTTCCACGGAGACGGGTCCGGTCGCGTAGTCGTCACGATCCCGAAAGGCGCGAGCGTCAGCGAAGTCGGCGACCTTCTCGCCGAGGAAGGCGTCGTCTCCAGCTCGACCATGTTCCAGATCCGGACCACGGTCGAGGGGGAGCGCTCCGACCTCTTCCCCGGCCGCTTCGTCCTCGCCGAGGACATGTCCTACGGCGACGCGATCGACGCCCTCACCACCGCCCCGGTGAAGACGGTGACGACGATCACCATCCCCGAGGGCTACAGCCGCGACCAGACCGACCCGCTCGCCGAGGAACTGGGCCTCGGCGGCGACTACCTGAAGGAGACGATCCGCTCTCGGTTCCTGGACCCCGCCGAATACGGCGCCAAGGGGGCGAAGAACCTCGAGGGCTTCCTCTTCCCGGACACCTTCGAACTGAAGCCGAACGCGCCGGTCGCCGACCTCGTCCAGCTCCAGCTCGAGGATTTCAAGCGCCGCATCAGGGGCGTCGACATGAGCTACGCGCGCTCCAAGAACCTGACCGTCTACGACGTGATCACGATCGCCTCGATGGTCGAGCGCGAGGCGATGATCGACGAGGAGCGCCCGCTGGTCGCCGCCGTCATCTACAACCGCCTCCGCGACGGGATGCCGCTGGGGATCGACGCCACGACCCGCTTCGCGACCGGCAACTACGAGAGCCCGCTGACCGAATCCGAACTGGCGACCGACTCCCCCTACAACACGCGGCTCAACACGGGGCTGCCGCCGGGCCCGATCGACAGCCCCGGCCTCGCCTCGATCGAAGCCGCCGCGCGTCCCGCCAAGGTGGGCCACCTGTTCTACGTCGTCAAGCCCGGCACCTGCGGCGAGCACTCCTTCTCCTCCGACGAAGCCCAGTTCGAAGCGGACGTCGCCCGCTACGACGAAGCGCGCGCCGCCGCGGGTGGCGAATCGCCGGACTCCTGTTAGCGCGGGAGGATCGGGCCTGATGAAGCGACTCGCGGTCATCGGACACCCGGTCGGCCACTCGCGCTCGCCCGCGATGCACGGCGCCGCGCTCGCCGATCTCGGCCTCGCGGACGAGTGGAGCTACGAGGCGATCGACGTCGCGCCCGACGGGTTCGACCGCATGGTCCGGGGGATGCCGGAGCAGGGCTTCGTCGGCGCCAACGTCACCGTCCCGCACAAGGGCGCGGCCCTTGCCGTCGCCGACACGCTCACGGAGACCGCCCGCGAGATCGGCGCCGCCAACACGCTCAGCTTCTCCGAGGACGGGATCGGCGCCGACAACACCGACGCCGCGGGGCTGCTCCAGGCCCTGCCCGGCTCGCCGTCGGGATTGAGGGCGCTGGTCCTGGGGGCGGGGGGCGCCGCCCGCGCGGTCGTCTGGGCGCTCGTCCGCGAGGGCGCCGAGGTCGAGGTCTGGAACCGGACCGAGCTGCGCTCGCGCCACCTCTGCGAGGAGCTCGGCGGCAGGCCGGTCGCCGAGCCCGACCCCGCCTCCTACGCGCTGGTCGTCAACTCGACCGCTGTCGGCCTCGGAGGCGAGGATCCCTTCCGCGAGCTGCCGCTCACGGCCGACGGCTTCGCCCCCGGCCAGATGGTCGTCGACATGGTCTACGGAGGAGGGCCGACTCCGCTGCTGCGCGCCGCCAAGGTCGCCGGCGCGACCACCGTGGACGGCATCGAGGTCCTCGTCCGCCAGGGCGCGCTCTCCTTGCGGAGCTGGACCGGTCGGGAGCCCTCGCTGGATGCGATGCGCTCGGCTGCCGCTGTGTAATCATTTGCCTCATGGGAGAGAGAGCCGTTCGGCTCGTGCTCATCGCGGGAATGTGCACGGTGGGGATGCTGAGCCTGCCCGCGATCGGGGCCGCCGCCAACACGTGGTACGCCTCGCCGACCGGCGGCAAACTGGCCACCTGCTCGAAAGCCTCCCGCTGCCACATCGAAACGGCGCTCGGCAAAGCCAAAGACGGGGACACGGTCTCGCTGGCCTCCGGCGACTACACGATCCCCTTCGGCGGCGTGATCATCAACGAAGACATCGACTTCGGCGGGGAAAAGGGCGACCCTGCGGTCCTCGAATCGACCGAAACGGGCGACGTCCAGGTCAACACCAAAGTCGACGCCACCCTGCACGACCTCAAAATCGAAGGCAACGGCGCCCTGCTGCTCTACGGCGGCTTTGCGGAGCGGGTCTACGTCTCGACGACCAACCCCGAACTCAGCGCCTGCCTGATGGAACCGGGGACCACGCTGCGGGACAGCGTCTGCTGGGCCCATCCGGACGAAAGCGAAATCGAGGAAGAGCCCTCCCACGGCGTCAACATCGAGGGCTCCGGCGAAACGGTGAGCGTGAACCAGCCCATCGTTCTGCGCAACGTCACCGCCTGGACCACCGCCAAAGTCGGCAACGGGATCCACGTGCTCGGCGCGGCCGGCGCGCAGGTCGCGGTTGACGCGCGGAACGTGATCGCCCGCTCCCAGAACGACGTCGACGTGGTCGCCGAACTCGGCACCGGCGGGAACTCGAAAGCGCTGGTCAACATCGCGAACTCCAACTTCGAGAGCTTCGTGGACGAACCCTCCGAGGCGGCGGTGACGCCGCCCGGGACCGCCGGGAACATCTCGTCCACGCCTTCGCTGGTCAACACCAGCGAAGGCGACTTCCACCAGACCGAGGCCTCACCGACCCTCGACGGCGGCGCGATCGACGCCCTCGTCGGCCCCTTCGACCTCGACGGCGCCGACCGCTCCCACGCGAAATGCTTCGGCACCAACGCGGTCCCGGACATGGGCGCCTACGAGCGCACCCCGACCGCGCAGTGCCCGCCGCCGCCGCCGATCCCGCCGCCGCCGCCCGGCGAGATCAAACCCGTCTTCCGGATCGTCAGCCTGATGCTGAACAAGAAAACCGGCGGCGGGCGGATCCTCGTCGAAGTGCCCGGCGCCGGGACGCTCTCCCTGGCGGGCAGCGGTGTGAAGCTGGTGCGGCGGACCGCGCCGGCGGAGGGCGGCGTGATCTCGATGCCGATCCAGCTCTGGGTGATCACCCGCGTCCGTCTGGCCAAGGTCGGCAAAACCAGGGTTCGCCTCAAGGTCATCTTCGACGGCAGGGGCAGCGGGTTCTTCGAGTGGTCGAAAGGCGTTGTGCTGAAGAAACCGAAACGCTAGGCTTCTGGGAACGGGGATACGTTTTCAGAAACGGGGGCCTTTCGTGGGGCGGGGTTTGCTGTGAGGAGAAGGGCACGACGGCTCGGGCCGATCGCCTGCGCCGTCGCGCTCGGAGCATTCGCGCTGCCGGCCGTCGCCGGCGCCGAGACCTTCCACGCCTCTCCCACCGGCGACGACCCCGGTTGCAGCGCCAACTTCCCATGCTCGCTGGAGACCGCCCTCCTCGAAGCCGGCGGCGGCGACGCCGTCGCTCTCGCCGGCGGCAAATACGCGATGCCGCCCGGCGGCGTCGAGATCGACGAGAACATCGACTTCGGCGGCCGGCCCGGGAACGTGGCGGCGCTCCTCGCCCCGGAAATCCAGCCGGTCCGCGTGGTTCCCGGGGTCGACGCGACCCTGCACGACCTGCGGATCGAGGGCGGGACCTGGCTCGACCTCGGCTCGGCGTCCGCGGAGCGCCTCTTCGTCTCCTCCCACCATCCCGATGAGAGCGTCTGCAGCCTCGAACCCGGGGCGCTGCTGCGCGACAGCGTCTGCTGGGGCCACCCGAACGAAGGCGGTGCGGAACCGAAAGTCCACGCGCTCGCGATCAACGCCCTCGGTCCGGGGGTGGGGGTCGGCGAGCCGGTCGTGCTCCGCAACGTCACCGCATACACGACGGCGAAATCCGGCAACGCGATCCACGCGCTGGGCGCGGCCGGGGGCAGGCTCGCGGTCGATGCCGGCAACGTGATCGCCCGAGCGAGCAGGTCGGTGGACGTCGTCGCCCGCTACGAGGGCGAAGGGAGCCCCGAGTCGATCCTGAGCTTGACCAATTCGAGCTTCGAGACCTTCGAGGACGGCCCGACGGAAGCGGCGGTGGTGACCGAGCCGCACATGAGCGGCAACCAGATCGCCGCGCCGCATTTCGCCAACCCCGGCGACGGAGACTTCCACGTGCTGGGCGAATCGCCGACGATCGACGCCGCGCTCGTCGACCCGGCGCTCGGGAGATTTGACGCGGACGGTCGGGTGCGCGCTCTGGCGAGGTGCCTGGGCGGCGCGGCGCTCCCCGACATCGGCGCCTACGAGCGGTCGAGCGAGGCGTGCCCGACGCCTCCGCCGCCTCCTCCGCCGCCTCCTGGGCCGATCAAGCCGATATTCCGGATCGTCAGCATCGACCTCAACCGCAGGTCGGGCGCAGGCCAGGTCTACGTCGAAGTCCCCGGCAGCGGGGTCGTCTCCCTGACCGGAAGCGGGGTGAAGCTGGTGCGGCGCAACGCCCCCGCGGAGGGCGGCATGGTCGCCCTGCCGATCCAGCCCTGGGTGATCACCAGGGTCCGCCTCGCCAAGTCCGGCAAGACCTGGGTGCGGCTGACGGTGACCTTCGACGGACAGCCCAACGGCGAATGGTCGAAAGCCTTCCGCCTGCGCAAAAAGCGCGCCCGTCGCTAGCACCGGCCACCTCTGCTCCTGCGTATAGCCTTGCCGCGATGGCTGGTTTCCGTTTCACCACGGCAGGCGAGTCGCACGGCCCGGGGCTGGTGGCGATAGTCGAGGGCATGCCCGCGGGCCTGGACCTCGACCGCGAGGCGCTCGACCGCGACATGGCGCGGCGGCAGCTCGGCCACGGGCGCGGCGGGCGGATGAGGATCGAGACCGACAGCGCGGAGATCCGCTCCGGGGTGCGCCACGGCCGCACGCTCGGCAGCCCGATCGCGGTCCTCGTCGCCAACCGCGACTACGCCAACTGGGAAGAGCGGATGAACCCCTGGCCGGTCGAGGGGTTCGAGCCCGACGAGGTTCATCTGCCGCGGCCCGGCCACGCCGATCTGGTCGGCGCCCAGAAATACGGGCACACGGACATCCGCAACGTCCTCGAGCGGGCCAGCGCCCGGGAGACCGCGGCCCGGGTCGCCGCCGGCGCCCTCGCCCGCGGCTTCCTCACCGCGCTGGGGGTGAGCGTCCACAGCCACGTGCTCCAGATCGCCTCGGTGCGCGCGTCGGAGCGGCCCGACCTCGGCCCCGCCGACTTCGAGGGAGTCGACGACGACCCCGTGCGCTGCCTCGACGCCGAGGCGAGCGCGGCGATGGTCGAGGAGATCAACCGCCTGCGCAAGGCGAACGAGAGCCTCGGCGGCAGCTTCGAGGTCCGCGTCTTCGGCCTCGTCCCGGGGCTCGGCTCGCACATCTCCTGGGAGGACCGCCTCGACGGGCGGCTGGCCGGGGCGGTGGCCTCGATCCAGTCGGTCAAGGGCGTCGCCATCGGTGAAGCCTGGGACGTGGCCGGCAGGCCGGGCTCCGAGGCGCACGATGAGATCTTCTGGTCCGAGGAGCGCGGCTACCACCGCGAGACTAACCACGCCGGTGGCCTCGAGGGCGGGATGACCAACGGCCAGCCGCTCTCGGTGCGGGCCGCGATCAAGCCGATCTCGACCCTGACCAAGCCGCTGCGCTCCGTGGACACCGAGTCCAAGGAGCCGGCCCAGGCGCTGCGGGAGCGGACCGACTCGACCGTCGTCCCCGCGGCCGCCGTCGTCGGCGAGGCGATGGTCTGCCTCGCCCTGGCGCGCTGCTACCGCGAGAAGTTCGGAGGCGACCACATCGACGACGTTCACGCGGCCGTCGAGTCGTACAAGCAGCGCATCGACTTCAAATAATGGCCGCCTCCTCTGCTCTCGCACGGACGCGCTCATCACCCCCGGAGGCCTCGCGTCCGTGCTTCCGCGTCCGGGGGCGGCCGGGAGCACCTTGAAGCCTGCAATCGTTTTCGTGGGGTTCATGGGCGCCGGCAAGAGCACGGCGCTCGCCGCGGCGCGCGAGGCCGGGCTGGAGACGACCGAGATCGACTCGCTGATGGAGGAGGCGCTGGGCAGGCCGATCGACGAGGCCTTCAGGGAGGACGGCGAGGACGCCTTCCGCGAGCGCGAGGCCGAGGTCGTCGGCGCCCTGCTCGAGCAGGCGGACGGCGGCGCCGTCGCGCTCGGCGGGGGGAGCGTCCTCTCGGAGCGGATCCGCGACGCCCTCGGCCGCCACATTGTCGTCTGGCTCCAGGTCGGCGCCGAGGAGGCCTGGCGGCGGATCGCCCACAGCAAGCGCCCCCTCGCCACCAGCGAGGAGGATGTGCGGGCGCTGCTGGCGGAGCGGCTCCCCCGCTACGAAGAGCTCGCCGACGCGGTCGTCCCCTCGAGCGATCGCGGCGTGGTCGGCCGCGCCCTGCCGTCGGTCCTCGCCCTCGCGGAGCTGCCCGAGGGGTCGAAGCTGCTCTGGGCGGCGAGCGCCTCGGGCGAGTACCCGGTCTTCGTCGGCCCGGGGCTGCTGGGAGCCGATTGCTGGCCCGAGGACAGGCGCCGCTTCTGCGTCACCGACGCGACGGTCGGCCCGCTCTACGCCGAGCGCGCCGAGCCGCTGGAGGCTCGGATCGAGGTCGAGCCGGGGGAGGGAGCCAAGACGATGGCGGAGGCCGAGGGCGTCCTGCGCGAGCTGGCCCGGGCTGGGATGACGAAGGGGGACGTCCTGATCGCGCTCGGAGGGGGCGTCGTCGGCGATCTCGCCGGCCTCTGCGCCCATCTGTACCAGCGCGGCGTCCCGGTCGTCCAGGTCCCGACGACGCTCGTCTCCCAGGTCGACTCCGCCTACGGCGGCAAGACCGGGGTGGACCTGCCGGAGGGCAAGAACTACGCCGGCGCCTACCACCTGCCGGAGGCCGTGATCGCCGACACCTCGACTTTGGCGGACCTCCCGCCCGCGGAGCTCGCGGCCGGATTCGTCGAGGCGATCAAGACCGGGTTGCTCGCCGGCGGCCCGCTCTGGGAGCGGGTGCGCGCGATCGAGCGCCTCGACCCGGCCGGCCTCGACGACGTCGTCTTCGACTGCGCCCGCTACAAGTGCGAGGTCGTCGCCGCCGACGAGCGCGACGGCGGGCTGCGCCACGTGCTCAACCTCGGGCACACCGTCGGGCACGCGATCGAGGCGGCGAGCGGCTACTCGCAATACCGCCACGGCGAGGCCGTCGGCCTCGGCCTGATCGCCGCGCTGCGCCTCTCCGACGCGCCGGAGCTGGCGCAGGAGGTCGAGGGGATCCTGCGCCGCCATGACCTGCCGGTCGCGCTCGACCCGGCGATCGACGTCGACGCCGTGCTCGAGGCGCTGCAGCGCGACAAGAAGCGGACCGCCGCCGGGGTCGGCTTCGTCCTGCTCTCGGAGCCCGGAGAGCCCCGCGAAGGGCAGGTCCTCGATCCGGATAGGGTCCGGGCGGCCGTGGAGGAGTTGGTGGAATGAGCGCTTCGCACAACCGCGTCGCCGTCCTGCACGGCGTCAACTTCGACATCCTCGACCGCCGCGACCCGGAGGTCTACGGCGGCCTCTCGCTCGATGAGCTGGAGCGTCGGATCGGCACCTGGGCGCGCGAGCTCGGGCTCGAGGCGACCTGCTTCCAGACCAACGCCGAGGGCGAGTTCGTCGAGTACCTGCACCGCGTCCCCGACCTCTCCGACGCCGTGATCGTCAACGCGGGCGCCTGGACCCACTACAGCCGGGCGATCGCCGACGCGCTCGAGGTCGCCGGCCTGCCGGCGGTCGAGGTCCACCTCTCCGACGTCGAGTCCCGCGAGGAGTGGCGCCGGGTGTCGGTCTTCGACGGCCTGGTCCTGGGCAAGGTCTTCGGCAAGGGCCCCGAGGGCTATCGCGAGGCGCTCGAGACGCTCGCCGCCGAGCTCGGGACCTCGGGCCTCTGATGCGCGGCCGCGGCGAGCGCCTGGCCGGCCTGATCGCCGAGGCCGAGCTCGACCGCCTGCTCGTCACCAACCTGACCAACGTCAGCTACCTGACCGGCTTCGGCGGCACCAACGGGGCCTGCGTCTGCGGCGCAGAGGACCGTGTCTTCTTCACCGACTTCCGCTACACCGAGCGGGCCGAGGCCGAGGTCGAGGGATGGGAGGTGGTGACCGTCACCGACGACTGGCTGGGCGGGATCGCCGCCCGTCTGAGCGGCACGGTCGGCTTCGAGGACGACCAGATGCCGGTTCGGGTCCTCACTCGCCTCGAGGAGAAGCTCCCCGACGGAGCCCGGATGAAGGCGGCCGGCGGGCAGGTCGAGACGCTCCGCCGCGTCAAGGACGAGCGCGAGCTCGCCGCGATCGAGGCGGCGGCCGCGCTCGCCGACGAGGTCTGGCGCTGGACGGTCGAGCGGGGCCTGGCCGGCCGCAGCGAGCGCGAGGTGGCGCTGGCCGCCGAAGCCCGCATCCGCGAGCTCGGCGCCGAGCCCGCCTTCCCGGCAATCGTCGCCGCCGGGCCGAACGGGTCGCTGCCGCACGCCGAGCCCGGCCCGCGGGAGATCGGCACCGCGGAACTGGTCGTCTTCGACATGGGGGCGAAGCTCGACGGCTACTGCTCGGACGGCACCCGCACATACGCGACCGGCGAGCCCGGCGAGCGTGCCCGCGAGGTCTACGAGGTCGTCCTCGAGGCGCAGGCGGCCGCGCTCGAGAAGATCGCCGCGGGTGTCTCGGGGGAGGCGGTCGACGGCGTCGCCCGCGAGCGGATCGAGGAGGCGGGCCACGGCGAGCGCTTCGGTCACGGGCTCGGGCACGGCGTCGGCCTCGAGGTCCATGAGGCCCCGCGCCTCTCGCAGCGCTCCGAGGACGTGCTCGCCGCGGGCGAAGTCGTGACGGTCGAGCCTGGCGTCTATCTGGCGGGGGAGCTCGGGGTGCGGATTGAGGATCTCGTCGTCGTCACCGAGGACGGCCATCGCAATCTCTCCGGCCTACCGAAAAAGCTGGAGATCGTCGGCTAGCCCAGGAGATTCGCCTGCAGGACTAAGGGCCTGCGCCTGCAGATTTCACCCGCCGCGCGGCTGGCGCCGACAGGTTGCCGTGATCGCGACGACCGAGACGATGGACAGCGAGTCCCTGGCGGCGATCCGCGACGCGGCCCGCAAGGAGCGCCTGATCGACATGGAGCTGCGCCTGCGCCGCTATCGCGCCGTCTGCTTCGCGATCCTGGCGACCAGCCTTGTCGCGCTCGCTCCCGAGCTCGGCTGGTGGTGGGTCGCCCCCCTTCTCCTCGGCCTCGCCTGCTTCGCCGTCGCCGACCGCTTCATGCGCGACAGCGCCCATCCCGCGGTCTGGGTCGCCGGCGCCTGGGGGCTGATGCCGCTGCTCCTCGCCGGCGCGGTGCTCGGCACCGGCGGCGCCGGCAGCCCGGCGCTGATGTGGTTCGCCCTCCCCGCGGTCACCCTCGGCGCCCGCTTCGAACCGCGCGGCACGGCGATCGGCACCGCCTACATCCTCGCCCTGCTGCTGACCTGCACCTACGGGGTGGATCCGGCCACGGCCGCCACCCACCATCAGTCGGTGCTCGCCGCGGTCGCCCTCGTGCTCAGCACCGTGACGCTCTCCGGCGCGCTGGTCGAGTCCGACCGCGCCCACCGCCGCCGCTCGACGATGGACCCGCTGACCGGGCTCTTCAACCGCAATGCGCTCGAGCAGCGCCTCGCCGAGCTCGACGGCCACGCGAGCAGCCAGCCCGACTCCTCCCACGCGCTGCTTCTCTGCGACCTCGATCACTTCAAGCGGGTCAACGACAGGTTCGGCCACGCCGCGGGCGACTCCGTGCTCCAGGAGGTCGCCTACACGATGCGCTCCAACCTGCGTGCCGGCGACTCGATCTATCGCATCGGCGGGGAGGAGATCCTCGCCATCCTGCCCGGCGCCGGCAAGACCGACGCCGTCGCCGTCGCCGAGCGCCTGCGGCTCGCGGTGCGCGAGCTGCGCCCGGTCGGCGTGACGATGACGGTCAGCATCGGGATCGCGGTCTCGCGACCCGGCGGGTTCGACACCGACGACCTCTTCAAGCGGGCCGACGAGGCGCTCTACACGGCGAAGGCGAACGGCCGCGACATGTCCTACTTCAGCTCTACCTGCTGAGGTCGATGCCGTCGGAGAGACGGGCGGCGAAGGCGGCGATCAGCTCGACCGCCGCCTCGAGGTCGCCGAGGTCGACGAGCTCGACCGGCGAGTGCATGTAGCGGAGCGGGATCGAGACAAGGCCGGTCGGGATGCCCGAGCGGGAGATCTGGATCGCGTCGGCGTCGGTGCTGGTGCCGCGGCCGCTGGCGGCGACCGTGTGCTCGATGCCGGCCTCCTCCGCCGTCTCGACGAGCAGCTCGAAGACCTTGGGCGAGAGCGTGGAGCCGCGGCCGATCGCCGGGCCGGAGCCGAGCGGGTGGCTGCCCACCTCCTTCTCGTCGACGCCGGGGGCATCGGTGGCGTGGGTGACGTCGACGGCGACCGCGATGTCGGGGCGCACCTCGAAGGCCGCCGTGCGTGCGCCGAACAGGCCGATCTCCTCCTGGACCGCCGCGACCGCGGCGAAGCTGGCGCTGAGCGAGCCGCGCTCGTCGCACCGGCGCAGGGCCTCGAGCGCGACGTAGGCGCCGAGGCGGTTGTCCATCGAGCGGGAGATCAGGCGGTCGCCCGCGAGTCGCACCGGCTCGGCGGCGATCACCGCCGGGTCCCCGACCCGCACCAGCGCGGCGGCCGCATCGCGATCGGCGGCGCCGATGTCGATGTGGAGGCGTTTGAGCTCGACGACCTTTTTGCGCTGCTCGAGGTCGAGCAGGTGGATCGGCTTGCGCCCGACGACGCCGGGGACGAGGACGTCCCTACCGCGGACCTCGACCCGCTGGCCGACGAGGATCTGCGGGTCCCAGCCGCCGATCGGGTTGAAGTAGAGGAACCCCTTCTCGTCGATGTGGCTGATCACGAGGCCGATCTCGTCGATGTGGCCGACGACGGCGAGCAGCGGGCCCGCCTCGCCGATTCTGGCGACCGAGGAGCCGAGACCGTCGCTGGACAGGGTGGCGAAGGAGGCGGCCTCCCTCCAGATCTCGGCGGCCGGGCCCTCGTAGCCCGAGGGGGCTCCGGCGCGCAATAGTTCGTCGAGTAGTTTCGGTGTCTCGGCCATGAGCGAAGCAGCAGTATGCCGGGTCGCAGCGATAAAACGTTTCCATTTTTTAGAAGGGGATTCCTGAGTGATCGGCAACCTGAAGGCGGTGGTGACCGGGGCCTCGAGCGGGATCGGCGAGGCGACCGCGAGGCGCCTCGCGCGTGAGCCGGGCGCCGAGCTCGTCCTGGTCGCCCGCCGCGAGGACCGCCTGCGCGAGCTGGCCGGCTCGCTGCCCTGCGCGGCCACCTGCGTCGCCGTGGACCTGACCGCCTCCGAGGCCCCCGAGCGCGTCCGCGCCCACGTGGAGGAGCATCTCGGCGGCCTCACCCTGCTCGTCAACAACGCCGGCGCCTCCTGGCGCGCGAGCTTCGCCGAGGGCGGCCACGAGAACGTCCGCCGTCACATGGAGATCAACTTCGACGCGGTCGTGCGCCTCACCGAGGCGCTGCTGCCCACGCTCCGCGCCTCGGCGCCCTCGGCGGTCGTCAACGTCGCGAGCACCGCCGGCCGGGTCGCCCGTGCCCGCACCGGGTCCTACTCGGCGAGCAAGTTCGCCCTGGTCGGCTGGACCGACGCGCTCTACGCGGAGGAGCGCGCCGCCGGAGTCCACGTCGGCATGGTCCTGCCGGGCTTCATCGCCACCGAGGGCTTTCCGGCCGAGGAGCTGCGCAGCAGGGCGATCACCCGCTGGATGGTCTCCAAGCCCGAGCGGGTCGCCGACGCGATCGTCGAGGCCGGCCCCGGCGGCCGGGCGGAGCGCTACGTGCCGCGCCCCTACGCGCTGGCCGCGGTCGCCCGCATCGTCGCCCCGCGCCTGGTGCGACGGGTCCTCTCGGGCGGCGCCGCGTCGACCCTGACCACCACGACCGGCGCCGAAGCCGCCGCGGCCGAGAAGCGCCCTACTTGAACTGAGACGCCTTCAGGGCGCAGTGCTTGAAGCCGAAGACGAAGCTGACGTTGTTCGAGGCGTTGGCGCTGCGTTCCGCGGCGATTTTCTCGTGCGTCGCTTTCACTTTGTTCCCTTCCTTCAGGGCCTTGCCCACCTTGCCCAGGTTCTCCTGGACTTTCCTCAGGAAGGTGAACCACTTTTCCAGCCGCGGGCTGTCTTCCGTGGGGCGGGGGACGGCGATGATTTCCCGCACCGATTTGCCGAATGCGGTTGCCGCGCGGGTGAAGTGACTGCCGGCATCGGCCAGCCGGCCGGCGTTGACCTTCTCGCTCGCGCCCTTGAGGATCCGCTTGTTGGCCAGCGTGTTTTTCTCGCAGATCGGGTCGACTGTCGCGACGTATTCGTCGCGGGTCGGGATCGTGCCCGGAGCGATTTCCGCGTAAGCCGGGCCGGCCACGGCGAGCGTGGCGGCGACCGCCAGAGCGGCTGATATCAGCTTCCCCTTCAAGTTCCTCATAACCCCTGCCTCGGCCGACAGATTACAGGGCACCTGCAGGTAACCCGACTCGGCCGGAATGCATTCGGTCTAGGATTCGCGCCGTGATCTCCACCAACCAGTTCAAGAACGGGTCCCACATCGAGATCGACGGCAAGATCTTCAAGATCGTCGACTTCCAGCACGTCAAGCCGGGCAAGGGCGGGGCCTTCGTGCGCACGAAGCTGCGCAAGATCGACGACGGGACGGTCCAGGACAAGACCTTCCGGGCGGGGGAGAAGTTCCGCCCGGTGCGCACCGAGTCGCGCAAGATGCAGTACCTCTACGACTCCGGCGACGCCGCCGTCTTCATGGACACCAACGACTACGAGCAGATCGAGATCTCCGGCGACGTGGTCGGCGAGTCGAAGCAGTGGCTGCTGCCCAACGCCGCGGTCGACGTCCTCTTCGTCGACGAACGGGCCAGCGACGTGCAGGTGCCGAGCGCCGTCGACATGAAGGTGACGGCGACCGAGCCCGGCGTGAAGGGCGACACCGCCTCCGGCGGGGGGAGCAAGGCCGCGACGCTCGAGTCCGGCGTCACCGTGCAGGTGCCGCTCTTCATCGAGGAGGGCGAGATCGTCCGGATCGACACCCGCAGCGGCGAGTACGTCTCGCGGGCGTAGCCTGGGTCGCCCGGATGCGCCGATCCGACCAACGCCGAGACGCCGTCTTCGTCAGCTACCAGCGCGACGTGACCGGTCGCCCGCTCGAGGAGCTGGTCGCCGAGTCGCGGCCGCTGACCCGCGAGCTGGCCGAGGGCGTGGACCACTTCCGCGAAGAGCTCGACGACGAGATCGCCGCCCACTCGAGGAACTGGGCGGTCGAGCGGCTGGCCCCGCTCGACCTCAACGTGATGCGGGTCGCGGTCTATGAGATCGAGCACACCGAGACGCCGGCGGAGGTCGCGATCGACGAGGCGGTCGAGATCGCCAAGGAGTACTGCGGCGCCGACGCCCCCAAGTTCATCAACGGGGTGCTCGGCGCGATCGTCCGCGAGCGCGGCGGTGTCAAGTGAGCAGGCTGGGGGAGATCTCGGCGCGGCTCCAGGCGATCGCCGCCGAGCTGGAGGGCGAGGGCGCGGACGACGAGCGCGCCGCGGAGCTCGCGCGGGAGGCCGCGGAGCTCTCCGCCGAGGCGGTCGAGGAGGCCAATCGCCGGATGCGCGAGGCCGACACCCCGGGCGCCGAGTGAGCGCCGGATACCCGGAGGACCTGCGCGCCCTCGTCGAAGAAGCGCTCCGGGACCTGCGCTTCTCGCCGGCGGCGCCCACCGCCGGGCTCGAGGAGGCGATGCGGCACTCGCTGCTCGCCGGCGGCAAGCGGGTCCGCCCGGTGCTCTCGCTGGCGACGGCACGGGCGCTCGGCGCCGAGCCGCAGCGCTTCCTGCCGGCCGCCTGCGCGATCGAGCTGATCCACACCTACTCGCTGATCCACGACGACCTGCCGGCGATGGACGACGACGACCTGCGGCGCGGGCAGCCGACCTCTCACGTCAAGTACGGCGAGGACGTCGCGATCCTCGCCGGCGACGGGCTCTTCGCCGAAGCGGTGAGGACCTTCAGCGAGCAGCCGGGCGACCCGGGCCGCGTGCTCGCGGCGCTGGCCGAGCTGAGCGCCGCCACCGGGGTCGACGGCATGGTCGGCGGCCAGTACGTGGACGTGTCCGGCGAGGCCGGGGACGCCGACGGCCTGCGCGCCCTGCACGCCCTGAAGACCGGCCGGCTGATCGCCGCGAGCGTCGGCGTCGTGCTCGTGCTCGAGGGAGTGCCCGAACCTGAGACAATCCCATTCCGTCGGTTCGCGAACGAGCTCGGCGTCCTGTTCCAGATCGTGGACGACATCCTCGACGTGACAGAGAGCGACGAGCGGCTCGGAAAGCCCCATGGAAGCGACGAGCGGCATGGAAAACTCACCTACGTCAGTCTCTTCGGCCTCGACCGGGCCCGTGAGCTCGCCGGTGAGTCGCACCGGAAGGCGACCGCGGCCCTCGCCGAGGCGAACGGCGAGACGGAGGACCTGATGCGGGTCGCCGACTACATCTTCACCAGGAACGAATGAGCGAGAAGCGAGACAGATCGGAGGGCGCGGAGCCGTTGCTCGAGGGCATCGACTCGCCGCTCGACCTGCACGGGCTCGACGACGACCGGCTGCAGCAGGTCGCGCAGGAGATGCGCGACTACATCATCGACACGATCGGGGAGATCGGCGGCCACTTCGGCGCCAACCTCGGCACCTGCGAGCTGGCGGTCGCGCTGCACAGCATGCTCGAGTCGCCGCGCGACAAGGTCCTCTGGGACGTCGGCCACCAGGCCTACCCGCACAAGATCCTCACCGGCCGCCGCGAGGAGCTGCCGACGATCCGCCAGTACGAGGGCCTCGCTCCCTTCTGCTCGGTCTTCGAGTCCGAGCACGACATCATGGGCGCCGGCCACGCCTCGACCTCGATCGGCTACGCGGTCGGCCTCAAGGAGGCGATGCGCAAGGGGATCGGCGAGGACGGCAGGGTCGCGGCCGTAATAGGCGACGGGGCGCTGACCGGCGGGGTCGCATACGAGGCGCTGCACGCCGCGGGCGGCCTCCAGACCCCGGTGGTGATCGTCCTCAACGACAACGGGATGTCGATATCGCCCAACGTCGGCGCGCTCTCCCGCTACTTCAACCGGGTCCGCCTCAACCCGCGCCTCTACCACGCCCGCGAGGGGGTCGAGGACCGCCTCACCAAGCTGCCGCTCGGGCTCGGCAAGCGGATCGAGCGCCTCGGGCCGGAGATCAAGTCCGCGATCAAGGCCTACTGGGCGCCGGGCCTCTTCTTCGAGGAGCTGGACCTCGCCTACATGGGGGTGATCGACGGCCACGACGTCGGCGCGCTGCGCGCTGCGCTGCAGGAGGCCTTCGACGCCGATCGCCCGGTCGTCGTCCACATCCACACGGTCAAGGGCAAGGGGTTCGCCCCCGCCGAGGAGGGCGGGCTGGAGGGGATGGAGAAGTGGCACGCGGCGAAGCCGAAATCGATCGTCAACGGCTCTCCGGCGCCGAAGCCCGTCCCGGTCAAGGAGACCGACTCACCCGAGACGATCGCCCCCGAGCTCCTCGAGAAGCCGCCCGCGGCGGGCTCGCCTCCCCAGTACACGCAGGTCTTCGGTGACGCGATCGTCGCTGAGGCGCGGCGCGACCCGCGGGTGATCGGGATCACCGCGGCGATGGCGGGGGGGACCGGCCTGCAGAAGCTCGCCGACCAGGTCCCCGAGCAGTACTACGACGTCGGCATCGCCGAGCAGAACGCCGTCCTGCTCGCCTCCGGCCTCGCGATCCAGGGCGCGAAGCCGGTCTGCGCGATCTACTCGACCTTCCTCCAGCGCGCCTACGACCAGATCATCCACGACGTCTGCCTGCAGGAGCTCGACGTCACCTTCGCGATGGACAGGGCGGGGCTGGTCGGCGACGACGGGCCGACCCATCACGGCGCCTTCGACGTCTCCTACTTCCGGCCGATCCCCAACGTGGTCGTGATGGCCCCGCGCGACGAGGCGATGCTCGTCGACATGCTGCGCACCGCGATCGCCCACGACGGCCCGGCCGCGCTGCGCTACCCGCGCGGCGCCGCGGAGGGGGTCGAGCTCCCCGGCGAGGCGCGCGAGATCCCGATCGGGACCGGCGAGCTGCTCGAGAGCGGCGAGCGGGTGGCGCTGCTCGGCTACGGCTACGGCGTCACGGTCGCCCGCCAGGCCGCGCGGATCCTCGGCGACCACGACCTCAACCCGACGGTCGCCGACGCCCGCTTCGCCAAGCCCCTCGACGGCGAGCTGCTCGAGCGCCTCGCGCTCGAGCACGAGCTGGTCGTCACGATCGAGGAGAACGTGCTGCCGGGCGGCTTCGGCTCGGCGGTCCTCGAGCAGCTCGAGGACGCCTTCGCCGAGCGGCAGGGGGAGCGGGCCCGGGTGCTGCGGATCGGGCTCCCCGACCGCTACGTGACCCACGGCAAGCCGGCGCTCCTGCGCGAGGAGGTCGGCCTCACCGGGGACGCCGTGGCCGAGAAGGTCCTCGCCGCGCTGCGCTCCGGAGAGCCCGCCTTCAGCTGATTCCGGGCCCGCCCCGGGGGAGCTTGAACCAAACCGCTCAATCCAGTACGCTGCCGCGGTCTCTTCAGTGACGAGCAGGATCGCCCGGCCCCACGGTCGGGCGTATCTGGGGTTACTACAGGGAGAAGAGACGTGTATCTCTAGTAAGCGGATCCGGCAGGCAGGCGGACCGCTGCCCGGAAACGGGCCCCAAACAGAAGGCGCCCCGCCGGGGGAGGCGGGGCGCTTCTGGGGTTACTACAGGGAGGGAGAGACTAGGTGCCCATCCGCGGATGGTGATGCGGAGAGCAATGTCCTCAGGCATGAAATACCCAGTTATCCACCCCCCAAACCAACTTTCTGGAAAAAAACTTAAGCTGCCCGTATGGAGGCGTCGAGCGGGCCGGAGCGGCTGAACCAGGAGGGCTTCGCGGAATTTGCCGCCCGTGCCGGCGAGAGCTCGCCCGTGGTGATGCTGAACCTGCTCTCGCTCAGGCCCGAGGGCGGCAAAGAGCGCTACCTGGAATATGCCGCCGCGGTCGCTCCCCTGCTGGAGCGGGCCGGCGGTCGGATCCTCTACGCGGGTGAGCCGGCGCTGCCGCTGCTGGGCGAGGACCGATGGGACCTCGTCGCCCTGGTCGAGTACCCGACCCGGCAGGCCTTCCTCGACATGACCGCCTCACCTGAGTATCAGGAGATCGCCCACCTCCGCACGGAGGCCCTGGTCAAGGGCGAGCTGCATCCGATGGACCTAGCGCCGGGCGGTCAGCCCCTTTAGGAGAACCTCCAGCGGCGAGTTCTGGGGGCCGTCGGCGAGGCCGTTGCGCAGGCTCCTCAGCTCGGTGGTCAGGTCGCCGACCCGATCGCCGAAGCTGCCGACCTCCTTGGCGGCCTTCGAGAGGTCCTGGGAGTGGACCTGGAATCGCCTCGGCTGAGGGAGCTTGACGCCCAGGATCCTGCTGCCGGAGCGCGCCGCTCCGAAAGCGATGCCGCCGGCTGCGCCGACCAGGGCGGCCCCTCCTGCGACCAGGGGCAGCTTCGAGCCGCCGCCGTTGTGTGCCGCCGTCGGTTTCGCCCGGGTTTTGGGTTTCGCCCTGGCTTTCGATTTCGCCGGGGTTTTCGCCCTGGCTTTCGATTTCGCTTTGGGTTTCGTCTTGGTCTGAGCCATGTTCGTCTCCTCCGTTTCGCTCAGAACCCGTATTCCCCCGATTGGACAACCTAATCTCGGTAATGCGCGTTAGTGCAGTCTCTCCCTGTTCCCGGAGGGCGGCCGCGCGGGCATCCGGAACCAGATCCGGGTCTCGCCGGGGTTCGTGCCCCACTCCTCGACGAGGGAGTCGATGATCCGCAGCACGAGGGAGTTGTCGGTCCCCTCCCTGGCGCGGATGATCGCCCTGGTGCCCGGGCCGTGGTCGAAGACGACGCCTTCGATCTCGCCGCCGGCGAGCGTCAGGGTGAGGTCGATCGGTTCGGTGGCGCCGTGGGCGACGCTGATCGTCACCAGCTCGCTGACCACCGTCTTCAGGTCGGAGTAGGAGGTGCCGTCGAGTTGTTCCGCCAGGGGGCGGAGCCCCTGTCGCGCCTCGGACGGGGCCCGGACTGTCGGGTAAAGGCAGAGCCGCACACCTGAGGACTACCCGGCCGACGTCGCGCCGACCACACAGCTTTGCTCGACCAGACCGGGCGCCGGATAGGGCCGAGGAACCTCTCAAGGTCCGGAAATTGCATGGAAACGCTTCGACAACGGCGCATCGACGGCCTCTCCGTATAACGGCTGCCGTGCTTGGCCGCCCGGCTGGGCCAGTCGATTGAAAGGAAGCAGATGAGTCACCCCAGACGGCGTTTCCCGCGCAATTCCGCGGTTCTCACCCTGGTCGTTGCCCTGGCATTGCTGGGCATGACCTCCGTGATCGCCTTTGCCAAGCCGAGCAAGAACCCCCCCGGAGCCAATGGCACGGTGAAGATCGACGGTGTCGATTTCGACAGCCATCCCGACAACGAGCCGCATATCGGCTGCGTCTTCGAGGTGGACTTCTACGGATTCGACCAGGGCGCCTACCAGGCCGAGGTCAACTTCCAGGTCTGGCCCCCCAGCGGGCAGTTCCGGACGATCGACCCGCTCGAAAGGGACTTCTCCGTCTTCGTGGGCGAGGACCCCGCCGGCGGCGGCACCGACCTCGACGCGCAGATGGTGTACGACCTGAACATGGACGTGTTCGCCTCGGAGCGCCACCCGCAGCAGGGCTTCCACGTCAAGGTCACCGTGCTCGCCCCGGGCGCGGACGGCAAGATCGCAAAGAAGTCCAAGGTCTTCTGGCTCGAAGACTGCATCGATCCCTGAGCCTGGGACCGATCTCGATCGAAAAGCCCTCCGTCGCATGCGCGGCGGGGGGCTTTTTCTTGCCCACGACTGGTCGGCTTTCAGCCCGGGATGTCGATCCAGCGCACGATCAGCCCGTCGCGCACCTCGTGAAAGGCGGGTGGGGCCGGGGGAGGGTCGGTGGCCAGGAGGGCGATCACCTCGTCCCGCCCGTGCAGGTCCTCCTCCACCGCGGTCGTCCAATGGACATCGGGGTCGAGCAGCCGCTCCAGCCGGTCCCAGTCGCGCCGCTCGATCGTGGCGAGCACATCACCGACCGCGGGCACCTGCTCCGCCACGACAGATCAGAGGTGGAATCGGGTGAGCCGGAGGATGAGCCTGAGCCTCATCGCGAGCATCTTATGCCCCGGCCCCACAACCAAAAATCCACTGGTACTCTCGTTCACAGGGTATGTCTGGCGGAAGCCGCATCAGACGAACCACGCCGTTGCTTCTCACCGCCCTTGCCCTGCTCCTCTGCGCCGCACCCGCCATCGCGACGCCGAGCCCGGACGCTCCGAAGAAGGCGCTCGTCGTGCGCCAGATCGACGGCCTCGCCGGCGCGATCTCACGCGCCGGCCAGCTGCCGGCGCCGCTGCGCGCCAGGCTCGCCGCCACCACCCGTTCCTCGACTCGCGGCCTGAAGCCGAAGAACGCCTGCCGCGCCTTCGGCCGCCTGCGCGGCGTGCAGAACGCGATCGCCAAACGAGCGGGTCGCAGGGTGAGCTTGGTGAAGCTGGCCGCGCGCGTCTCGAGGGCGCGCAACCTGCTGCTGCTCTTCAGGCCCGCCAGAAAAGGCTGCGGTGGGCCGGCGACCGTCGCCGTGGACCCCGGGCTGAAGCCGGTGGCGAAGGCGCTGCCCAAGATGCGCGGGGCGAAACGCCCGCTGGCCCGTGTCGAGGGATCGAACGGGGACGGGGCCGACTTCGTCGCCGACGAGATCGTGGTCATGGCGACGCGCGGGGAGCTCAAACCGATTCTGCGGCGCCTGAGGGGGGTGCTGCTGAAAACCGTCGACGTCCCGGGCGACCCGGCCGACATCCACCTGATCCGGATCAGGCGCCCGGGCAAAGTCGCGGGGCTGGCGTCCGACGTGGGCAGGCTCTCGAAAACGAAAGGGACCAGCACGCTCGTCTCCTCCCAGCAGGGCCTCGGGACGCTCGCCGCCGTCGCGGACGAGGCGGCGCGTGGCGGCGACGTCGGGATCAACTGGATCGGCGCGGGCGATTCCTTCGTCGACGGCTCCACCCGCGACGCGGCGGCTGGGCCCGAGCGCTTCAGCGTCCTCAGCGGCGGCTGGTCCTCGAACGCCTACAACTGGGTCCAGATGGCCGGCTCGGGGCCGCAGAACACCGGCGTCGCCCCCTCCTGGACCCTGCTCGCCAAACTCAACCGCCTGCAGCCGAGCTCGATCCGCGTCGGCATCCTCGACATGGGCTTCGCGACGCGCACCAACGGCGACATGCAGCCCGACATGATCGCGCGCTCGAACGTGCCCGGCGCCGACGCGATAGGGACGAAAAACCTGCTCGGCTGCGGCGGGGGCAACCCCTGCCTCTGGCACGGGACCGCGGTCCACAACGCGGCGATGGGCGTGGCGGACAACGGGATCGGCGCCGCGGGCCCGGCCGGCCCGGTGGCGCGGCCGGTCCTGGTCTTCACGCTCTACGACTTCTTCACCAGCATGAGCGCGACGCTGATCGGGGCAGCGGAGGGGGCCCGCGTGCTGAACATGAGCTACAGCGCCGACGTCCCCGCCGCCTTCTCCTGGTCGGTCGCGCCCTTCGAGCTGACCACGGCGGCGATACGGGCGGGCGGGGTGCTGCTGTTCGCGGCCGCCGGCAACAGCGCCCAGGACGTCGACGCCACCGACTGCTTCGTCTTCTGCTGGGAGGAGACGCTGCACACCCCCTGTGAGAACGTCGGCGTGATCTGCGTCGGGGCGACGGACAGGATCGGCGTGGCGCCCGCCTGCTATTCGAACTGGGGCTCCGACGGGGCCGTCGACCTCTGGGCGCCGGGGACCGTGCTCGTCGGCGGGGCCCCCGACACCAGCGGCGGCGTCCAGGCCACGAACGGGACGAGCGTGGCCTCGCCGTTCGCCGCCGGCGTGACCGCGCTGGCCTGGGCCGGATCGCCGTCCGCCAGCGCCAACCAGGTCGAGCGGGCCGTCCGCGACCACACCCGCAGGGGTGACAGCGGCGACAAAAACTGCAAAGGCAACGATGTCGACCGCCACACGGCCAACCGCTTCATCGACGGGTTGGCGACGATCAAGGACCTGCTGCCGAGGGACGTGGAGATCCGCCAGCCCGCCGACGGCACGACGGTCCGCCGCGGCGCGCCGCTGAGCTTCGAGGGATTCGTCTACGACGACGATCGGGGCGCCGCGACCCTGAGCTGGACCCGCAGCGGCAGCCCGACCCCGATCGGCACGACGGCGACCTTCTCCAAAATCGACCTGCCGGCCGGCACCCACGACATCACCCTGACCGCCACCTTCCCCGGCGGGGAGACCCAGACCGACCAGGTGCGGGTCACGATCACGAACGACGCTCCGCGGGTCGAGATCACCTCGCCGGCCGACGGCGCCTCCTTCTTCAAAGCGCAGACCGCCACCTTCCGGGGCCAGAGCGTCGACATCAACGAGCCGGGGCTGACGCTGGCGGACTCGCAGGTGAGCTGGCACCTCGACGGCAATCCCACGCCCTTCGCCACCGGCCACACGGTGATGCGGGCGATGTCCGACCTCGCGGCCGGCCCGCACACGATCACCCTCCGCGGCAGCGACGGGGTGGAGACGGCGGAGGCGTCGATCACGATCACCGTGCAGAACAACCCGCTCGACCTGCCGCCGACGGTGACGATCAACACGCCCACCGCCAGCCAGCAGTTCTTCGTCACCGGCAACGACGGCGGGGGCGATTTCGCAAACGTCGCCTTCAACACCACCGCCTCAGATCCCGAACTGGACCCGCTCACCTACTCGTGGAGCGACCGGATCAACAACGGCGCCCCGCAGGCCCTCGCGACCGTGCTCGCCGACCCGACCCTGAAGCTCTACTGGCAGCACCCCGATCCCTGCTCGGACTCCCAGCACGACGTCACGGTCACCGTCTCCGACGGGACGACCACGGCCTCCGACACGGTCAGGGTGTTCATCGACCGCGGACCCTGCTGAGGGACCCCGACAACAGAAAACGCCCCCCGGGGAGGGGGGCGTTTCTGGGGTTACTACAGGGAGGAGAGATATGTATCTCTATATATGTGGATCAGTGGGAGGTAGGTCGGGCCCTGAAATGCCGTCGGTGCGAAATTGTGGGAAGCAATCTCGCTATGTCTACGGCGCGGAACCCAACCGGAAAGACTTGGTGCTCATCGGCCTCCTACGTGAATCCTTGAATCAGAATACGAACGTATGTGCGATTCGTGTGTGATTCGGGTCACAGAGTCCGCTTCCCAAGCGGCCCTTCGACTGGTGTAGGAGAGGATGCTACCTAATTTTAAGCATCAAGTAAAGGGTCCCTGGAAATCGCCTAAATATCGCTCCCGCGGGGCGCAGGTACCGTTCCCAGCGTGAAGAAGGCTCGAATCGACGCCGTTTTGGCCGAGCGGGGCATGTTCCCGTCGCGCTCCGCCGCGGCCGGCGCCGTGCGCGCGGGCGAGGTCCGGGTCGGCGCGGACGGGCCGGTCGCGCTGCGGCCGAGCCAGCTGGTCGAGCCGGAGGCGGACCTGATCGTCGACGACGGCCCGCGCTTCGTCTCGCGGGGAGGGATCAAGCTCGACAACGCGCTCGAGGCGCTCGCGATCGACGTCTCCGGGCGCGACTGCCTCGACGTCGGGGCGTCCACCGGGGGCTTCAGCGACTGCCTGCTCCAGCGCGGGGCGGCGCGGGTCGCCGCGGTCGACGTCGCCTACGGCCAGATCGCCCAATCCCTGCGCGACGACCCGCGGGTGACCGTGATCGAGCGCCTCAACGCCCGCGAGATGCTGCCGCAGGACCTGCCCTTCGCGGCCGGGCTCGCGGTGATCGACGTCTCCTTCATCTCCCTGGCCAAGGTGATGCCCGCCGTCGCCGCCTGCCTCGCCGACGATGGCGAGCTGCTGGCGATGGTCAAGCCCCAGTTCGAGCTCGGCCGCGCCCGGGTCGGAAGGGGGGTCGTGCACGATCCCGGCGACCGCCGCGAGGCGATCCTCGGGGTCGCGGTCGCCGCCCGCGACCTCGGCCTCGCGGTCCGCGGCTTCGCCGCCTCCGGCCTGCCCGGCCCGAAGGGCAACATCGAGACCTTCGTCTGGTGCGGGCGCGAGGGGCCCGGCGTTGACGACCTCGAGGCGGCGATCGCGGCGGTGGACGCATGAGCGCGCGCAAGGCGGCGGCGCTGATCAGCCACTCGCACCCGCCGGACCAGAGCGCGGCGGTAGAGCTGGCCGTGGGCGCCGCCCGCGACGCGGGCTGGGACCTGGTCGCGACCCCCGACGAGCTGGCCAAGCACGGGGATGCGGGGGCCGGGATCGAGGAGCGCGACGTCAGCGGCGGCGCCGTGGACCTCTGCATCGTGCTCGGCGGCGACGGCTCCATCCTCCACGCCCTGCGGCGCTTCGCCCGCACCGGCGTGCCGGTCTTCGGCGTCAACTTCGGCACCGTCGGCTTCCTCGCCGCGGTCGAGCGCGACCAGGCCGAGGAGGGGATCCGCCGTGCGCTCGCGGGCGAGATCGAGTCGATCGACCTGCCCGGCCTCGAGATCGAGATCGGCGGCGAGAGCCTGGTCGGCCTCAACGACATCAGCTTCAGCCGCCGCCCCCAGGACCGGGTCGCCGAGCTCAGCTACAAGATCGCGGGCGAGGAGGTCGGCCATGTGCGCTGCGACGGGCTCGTCGCAGCGACGCCGGTCGGCTCGACCGGCTACAACCTCGCCAACCAGGGGCCGATCCTGGCCTGGGGGGTGGAGGGATACGTGGTCAGCTACATCTCGCCCCACTCGCTGACCGCGCGCGCCCTCGTCGTCGCCCCGACCGACGTCCTCCACGTCGGCAACGCGGCCGGCCGCGAGCCGGTCGACGTCGAGGTCGACGGTGGGCTGGCCGGCGCCCTGGACCCCGGCGCCGAGCTCGAGGTCCGCTTCGCCGACGACGTCGCCAGGCTGGCCCAGCTCCCGGGCACGAGCTTCTACCAGCGCATCCGCGAGAAGTTCGGCCACCTGGCCGTCTAGCCCCGGCCCCGCCGGGAAGAGTCGGTCCGCGCCCGTTGCTACACAGAGAGCGTGCTGCGCGAGCTGCGAATCGAGAACCTGCTGCTGATCGAGCGCGCCGAGCTGCGCCTCGGCGAGGGCCTCAACGCGATCACCGGGGAGACCGGCGCCGGGAAGACGATCCTCGCCCACTCGCTCGACCTCCTGATGGGGGGCAGGGCCCGTCCCCAGATCGTCCGGCCGGGCGCCGGCGAGGCCTGGGTCGAGGGCGCGTTCGACCTGCCCGCGGGCCTGCTGGACGAGCCGGAGATGGCGGAGCTCGCCGAGCGCCTGCCGGAGGGAGCAGAGGAGGTCGTGCTCGGGCGCCGGGTCTCGGCCTTGGGGCGAACCTCGGCCTTCGTCGCCGGCCGCGCCGCCTCGGCCGCGGACCTGAAGCTGCTCGGCGGCCGCCTGCTCGCCTTCTACGGGCAGCACGAGCACCGCAGGCTGACGATCGCCTCGGCCCAGATGGACGTCCTCGACGGCTTCGCCGGCCCCCGCCACCTGACCCTGCGCGAGCGCTACCGGGAGGCCCACCGCGAGTGCCTGCGGCTGGCCGCCGAGCTCGCCGAGATGCGCGAGCGGGACGGTTCGCGGGAGCGCGACCTCGACCTCTTCCGCTATGAGTTGAGCGAGATCGAGGAGGTCGCCCCCGACCCGGCCGAGGAGTCCGAGCTGGGTGGCGAGCGCGAGCGGCTGCGCCACGCCGAGGGGCTGCGCGAGGCCGCCGGCGGCGCCCGCGCCGCGGTGGCCGGCGCCGAGGACGAGGGCGGGGGAGGCGGCCTCACCGCGCTCGCCGAGGCCGAGGGCCTGCTCCAGGGCGTGGCCGGGGTCGACTCCGGGCTCGACTCGATCGCCGAGCGGATCGCCGCCGCCGCGGTTGAGCTGGGCGACGCCGCCGCCGAGCTGCGCGACTACGCCGAGGGGGTCGAGGCCGACCCGGCCCGCCTGCTCGCGGTCGAGGAAAGGCTCGAGGCGCTCGACCGCCTGCGACGCAAGCACGGCGGCAGCGTCGAGTCGGTGCTCGCCCACGCCGAGCGCTGCCGGTCGGAGATCGATCGCCTGCAGGGGGCCGAGGAGCGCGGCGCGGAGGCGCGGGCCGCGCTCGCCGAGGCCGAGAGCCGGCGTGCCGAGCTCGCGACCAAGCTCGCCGCCGGCCGCGCCAAGGCGGTGGCGCCGCTGCGCAAGGAGGTCGCCGCTGCGCTCGCCCAGCTGGCGATGCCTGGCGCCACGCTCGAGGTCGTCCTCGAGCCGCACCCCGACGGCTTCGGGCCCCACGGCTCGGAGTCGGTCGAGCTGCGGGTCGCGCCGAATCCCGGCATCGAGGCCGCGCCGCTCCGCGACGCCGCCTCGGGCGGCGAGCTCTCCCGCGTGATGCTCGCGCTCAGCGGCCTCGGCGAGGGGGCCGGCGCCGGGACCCTGGTCTTCGACGAGATCGACGCCGGCGTCGGCGGCAACACGGCCAGGGTGGTCGGCGAGCGGCTGCGGGCGCTGGGCGAGGGCCGCCAGGTGATCTGCATCACCCACCTGCCGCAGGTCGCCTCGCTGGCCGGCTCGCATTTCCGCCTCGAGAAGGACATCGAGGGCGAGCGGGCGACGGCGACGGTGCAGCGGCTCGACGGCGAGGGGGTCGTCGAGGAGATTCGGCGCATGCTCGGCGGCAGCGGCTCCGACGAGGCCGCGACCCGTCACGCGCGGGAGCTGCTCTCGGCCGCGGCCTGACCCTCGCACTTCGCATCGCAGAGCGGCTAACCTGGGCCGGTGGCCACCGCCAGTCGCCGTCGATTTCCCGCGCTGCTCTCACGGCGTAACGGCGCGGCTCCGGACGAGGCAGTCGAGGGGGTGGCGCGGCTCGGCCGCCGCACCAAGGAGCTGGTCAAGCAGCTCGCCCCCGGTGACGTCGCCGTCATCGACCACCTCAACATCGACCGGATCGCCGCCGAGGAGCTGATCGCCACCGGCGTGCGCGCGGTGATCAACGCCGCGGAGTCCTCCAACGGGCGCTACCCCAACGCCGGGCCGCTGCTGCTGGCCCGGGCCGGGGTCCTGCTGCTCGACGTCGAGGACGCCGACCCGTTCGAGCTGCTGGCCGAGGGCGACCGGCTGCGGATCGAGGGCAGCACGGTGAGCGTGCGCGGCGAGCCGGTGCTCTCCGGCCTCGTGCTCGGCGCGGTCGAGCTCGAGCGCCAGCTCGACGAGCAGCGCGAGCGGGTCGACGAGGCGCTGGCGGAATTCGCCGAGAACACGGTCGCCCACGTGCGCGGCGAGACCGACCTGCTGACCGGCGACGTCCAGTTCCCCTCGACGAAGGCGGTCTTCCGCGATCGCCAGGTGCTGATCGTCGTCCGCGGGGAGCGCCACCGGCGCGACCTCAAGGCGCTGCGGGCCTACATCCGCGACGTGCGGCCGCTGGTCGTCGCCGTCGACGGCGGCGCCGACGGGGCGCTGGCAGAGGGACTCACCCCGGACGTGATCCTCGGCGACATGGACTCGGCGGGCGACGATGCCCTGCGCTGCGGCGCGGAGCTGATCGTCCACGCCTACCCCGACGGCAGGGCCCCGGGGCGCGAGCGGCTGTTGAAGATGGGCCTCGAGCACTCGCTGCTGCCCGCCGCCGGGACCAGCGAGGACGTCGCGATGCTGATGGCCTACGAGAAGGGCGCCGACCTGATCGTCAGCGTCGGGGCCCACTTCAACCTGATCGAGTTCCTCGACCGCAAGCGCGGCGGCATGTCCTCGACCTTCCTGACGCGGCTGCGGATCGGCGAGAAGCTGGTCGACGCGAAGGGCGTCAGCCGGCTCTACAACCCGGGCTCGACCGTCGGCCCTGTGGCCCTCTTCCTGGCGGCCTTCGTCGTCCTGCTGGTGATCGTGATCGCGACCTCCGAGGCGCTCAGCGACGTCGCCGAGCTGGTCTGGCTGAAGATCAAGATCTGGCTGGGGACGTGAGAGCGGGCTAGAGCGGGGCCGGCCCGCCGAGGGTGAGGACGACGAACCGGACCGAGTCGCCCTTGCACGTAGCCGCGCCCTTGCCGTCGGCGCGGAACCAGGCCCCGCGGCGGAAGCCGGCGGCCCTGCGCCGCAGGCCCATTTCGAAGTTGCCGTAGCGGGAGCCCCCGTAGGTGCCGTTGCCGTTGAAGCCGAAGGAGGTGAGGGCGAGCCGGTCGCGGGCCGCGTGGCGTGCTTCGAAGTAGCGGACGAGGGTGCCGCGGCGCGAGGCCCGGGGGAGGAGGCGCTCGCCCGGGACCGGGCTCGAGTACCAGCGGAAGTCGGGCTCGGCTGCGACGAGGTCGTCAAGTGCGTCGTAGTCGCCCGCGTTGTAGGCGGCGATGAATGAGGTGAGGGCGGCGCGGACCTCGCGCGGGGCGCAGTCGCGGCCTGGCCGGGCCGCGGCGGGGCCGACCGCGATCGAGAGTGAGAGGCAGGCCAGTGCGAGGCAGGCGGCGCGCATCGGGGGGAACGCTACAGCCGCCGGTGGGTGCTCCGGCTCTAGGCTTCCCGCTGATGGGCTACAGCGCGCGATACCACGCGGTCTCCCTGGTCGCGGTCTTCCTCGCCCTGGCGATCGGGATCCTGATCGGCGCCGAGTTCGCCGGCGACACTCTGAACGAGACCCGCAGGGACCTCGAGCGCAGCCTCACCGGCAACCTCCAGGACGCCCGCGACCGCGCCGACGAGCTCTCCGGCGACCTCAGCCGCGCCAACGAGTTCTCCGAACGGGTCTACCCGGCGCTCGTCCGCGACCAGCTCGACGGGCGGCGGATCGGCCTGGTCGCCTTCGGCGACCTGCCCGGCGACGTCTCCAGCTCGGTCGAGGACTCGCTCGACGCGACCGGCGGGCAGCTCGTCGGGGTCGGGGTGGTGCGCGAGCCGGTCGACCTCCAGGCCCTGCGCGCCGACCTCGACGAGACCCGCTTCGCCGACATTCAGAAGAGCTCGGAGACGCTCGGCGCCTTCGGCGTCGGCGTCGGCCGCCAGATCGTCGTCGGCGGCAACCTGCTCGACCAGGTCCGCGGGCACCTCTTCTCGCGCGCCAGCGGCAGCTTCGGCGCGCTCGACGGCGTGATCGTCGTCCGCCAGCAGCCGGACGAGATGGGGCCGAAGCAGCGCAGCGCGGCGGCCGAGCTCGAGGCGGGCCTGATCAGCGGCATCGTCGCGACGAGGGCGCCGGCGGTCGGCGTCGAGACCTCGACCGCGGACCCGACCTCGATCTCCTTCTTCCAGGGCAACGACCTGACCAGCGTCGACGACGTCGACCTGGTCGCGGGGCAGCTCGCGACCGTCTACGCGCTGATCGGCGCCGAGGGCAGCTTCGGCGTCAAGAGCTCCGCCGACCGCCTCCTGCCGGACCTGATCCTGCCGCCTGCCCGCGTCACCGCCGTCGGCCCGGCGTCCCCCGCCCGCAAGTGACCTGGATCGGCTTCCCGGCCGCGATCGCCGTCGCGCTGCTGGTCGTGCCCGCCGGCGTCCGCGGGCTGCTCGACGCCGGCCTGGTGCGGGAGAACTACCGCGGGGCGCGGGTCGCCTTCCCGCTGGGGGCGGTGCTGGCGACGGCGGCGCTGGTGACGCTGGCGCCGCTCGCCTTCCTCGATGACCGCGCCGACCTCGACCTGCTCGACCCCGAGCTGCGGCGCTGGATCCCCTACCTGCTCGGGATCGCCTTCCTGGGCTTCCTCGACGACGCGCTCGGGCAGGGGGCGCGGGCCGGGGCCCCGCGCGGCTGGCGCGGCCACGCCCGGGCGCTGCGCGAGGGCCGCCTCTCGACCGGCGCGATCAAGGCGATCGGCGCCCTCGCGCTCGCCGCCTACGTCGTCTCCGGCCGCGGGCTGGAGTCCCTCGACTACCTCGCCGACGTCGCCCTCCTGATCCTCACCACAAATCTCTTCAACCTGCTCGACCTGCGGCCGGGCCGCGCCGAGAAGGGCCTCGCCCTGCTCGGCGCCGGGCTCTGCCTCGGCGCCTGGACGTTCGCGCCGCTCGAGCTGCTCGGGATCTTCGCCGGGGCGATCGTCGTCGGCGCCTGGTTCACGCTGCGCGAGAGGGCGATGCTGGGCGACACGGGCTCCAACCTGATCGGCGCCGTCGCCGGGGTCTGGCTGCTGACGACGCTGGGCGGGACCGGCCGCCTGATCGCCCTCGCGGTCGTCCTCGCGCTCACTTTTTACGGCGAGTTGCGGTCAATCTCGAAGACGGTCGAGGCAGTTCCGCCCCTGCGCTGGCTAGACTCGCTCGGCAGAGAATGAGCAGAGCCGACAAAGGAGAAACCCGCTTCATCTTCGTCACGGGCGGAGTGGTGTCGGCTCTCGGCAAGGGGATCACCGCGGCCTCGATCGGCCGCCTCCTCGTCTCCCGCGGCTTCCGGGTCCAGCTGCAGAAGTTCGATCCATACATCAACGTGGACCCGGGGACGATGAGCCCGTTCCAGCACGGCGAGGTCTTCGTCACCGAGGACGGCGCCGAGACCGACCTCGACCTCGGCCACTACGAGCGCTTCACGGACGAGAACACCTCGCGTGCCTCGAACGTCACCGCCGGCGCGGTCTACAACTCGGTGATCAAGCGCGAGCGGCGCGGCGACTACCTCGGCGGCACCGTGCAGGTGATCCCGCACATCACCGACGAGATCAAGAACAAAATCCTGATCGTCGCCGAGTCGCAGGCGGTGGACTTCGTGATCACCGAGATCGGCGGCACCGTCGGCGACATCGAGTCGCTGCCCTTCCTCGAGTCGATCCGCCAGCTCTACACCGACCTCGGGCCGAAGCGCAGCATGTTCATCCACCTGACCCTGGTCCCCTACATCGGCCATGCGGGCGAACTGAAGACGAAGCCCACCCAGCACTCGGTCAACGAGCTGCGCCGGATCGGGATCCAGCCGCACGCGCTGGTCTGCCGCTCCGAAGGGCGCCTCGACCGTGAGATCCGCGCCAAGATCGCGCTCTTCGCCAGCCTCCCGACCGACAGCGTCATCTCCGCCCACGACGTGGACAACATCTACAAGGTGCCGCTCGTCTTCCGCGCCGAAGGCGTCGACGACATCGTCCTCGACCACTTCGGCGTCGAGGCCCCGGCGCCGGACCTGGCCGAGTGGGAGGAGATGGTGCGGCGCGCCGACGCGGCCGACGGCAAGGTCAAGATCGCCCTGGTCGGCAAGTACGTGCAGCTCGCCGACGCCTACAAGTCGGTTATCGAGGCGCTCGAGCACGGCGGCATCCATCACGGGGTCGAGGTCGACGTCGAGCTGGTCGACTCCGAGGACTTCCAGCCGGAGCGGCTCGAGGACGTCGACGGCATCCTGATCCCCGGCGGCTTCGGCGAGCGCGGGATCGAGGGCAAGGTGGCGGCGGCGCGGATCGCCCGCGAACGCTCGATCCCCTATCTCGGGATCTGCCTGGGGATGCAGATCGCCGTCGTCGAGTACGCGCGGTCGGTGGCCGGCATGGAGGGCGCCAACTCCTCCGAGTTCGACCCCGAGACGCCGCACCCCGTCGTCGACCTCCTGCCCGAGCAGAAGGAAGTCTCGGACATGGGCGGCACGATGCGGCTCGGCGCCGACCCGGTCAAGCTGCACGAGGGCACGCGCGCCCGCGAGATCTACGACGAGGCCGTCATCTACAAGCGCCACCGCCACCGTTACGAGGTCAACAACCAGCTGCGGCGGCGGCTCGAGGACGAGGGCTTGGTCTGCGGCGGCACCTCACCCGACGAGCGCTTGGTCGAGATGGTCGAGCTGCCCGACCACCCGTTCTTCGTCGCCTCCCAGTTCCACCCGGAGTTCAACTCGCGCCCGAACCGGCCCGAGCCGCTCTTCCGCGAGTTCGTCGGCGCCGCCGCCCATCACGCCGGGGCCCGCCCGGTCGACGGAGCCGAGCTGCCCGCCGACGCCGAGGGCAGCGACATCGGCGTCCGCCACACGAGCTGAGCGCTCACTGAATACCTAGCGGTATTCATTCACTTAGCCTTCCCCCTTGTGGAGAGGCTTGAGGAGACCTTCGTCCGGCTTTGCGAGATCCGCAGCCCGACCGGCGAGGAGCGCGAGGTCGCCGACACGATCGCCGCCGAGCTGCGCGCGATCGGGTGCGAGGTCAGCGAGGACGACGCCGCGGGGCCGGCCGAGGCGGGGTCCGGAAACCTGCTGGCGCGGCTGCCGGGGCAGGGGGACGGCTGGGCGATGTTCTGCGCCCACATGGACACGGTCCCGCACCGGGGCCAGGTCGAGGTGGTCGAGGAGGACGGGGTCTTCCGCAGCAACGGCGAGACGATCCTCGGCGCCGACAACAAGGCCGCGGTCGCCGTCTTCATGGAGCTGGCCGCGCGCCACGCCGAGGCGGCGGCTCCGCCCGTCGGGATCGAGCTGCTGCTCACCGTCGCCGAGGAGCAGGGCCTGCGCGGGGCGAAGGCCTTCGACGCCTCGACGCTGCGCTCGGAGCGCGGCTTCGTCCTCGACCACGCCGGGCCGGTGGGCGAGGTGATCGTCGCGACCCCGACTCAGCAGAAGGTCCTCGCCGACTTCGCCGGCGTCGAGGCCCACGCGGGCATCCACCCCGAGGACGGCAGCAACGCGATCGCCGCCGCGGCGGCGGCGATCACGCGGATGGAGCTGGGGCGGCTCGACGAGGGCACGACGGCGAACGTCGGCGTGATCGAGGGCGGTACCTCCGGCAACGTCGTCCCCGGCCACTGCGGGATCGTCGCCGAGACCCGCAGCCTCGACTCCGAGCGCGCGGCCGCGCTCGCCGGCGAGATGGCCGAGGCCTGCGCCTGGGGCGCGAGCGAGCACGGCTGCGACGTCGACATGCGCATCGAAGAGCTGTTCCGCGGCTACGAGCTGCCCGGCGACTCGCCGGCGCTGGGCCTCGCCGAGACGGGCCTGCGCGGCGCCGGCCTCGAGCCCTCGCGGGTCGCGATCGGCGGCGGCAGCGACGCCAACGCCCTGCGGCTCGCCGGCTTCGACTGCGTCCTGCTCTCGAACGGGACGCGCGACGTGCACACCTCCAGCGAGCGGGTGTCCGCGAGGGACCTGGAGAAGATGCTCGAGGTCTGCGAGGGGATCCTTGCCGCTGCGGCTGCGTAGGGGTACGGTCGTCGCCGAGGACCCGCTGACGGTCGAGGTCGACGGCGAGCGCCGTCCCGCCTGGGCGGACACGGGGCTGCTCGGCGAGATGCGGGAGGGCGACGAGGTCGTCGTCAACGTCGCCGCGCTCGACCTCGAGCTCGGCTCGGGCGGCTTCGACGTCGTCCACGTCAACCTGACCCGGGGCCTGGGTCGCGAGGACGACGGCGGGGACGGCGAGCGTCCCCACGTGATGAAGCTGAACTACACCTCGATCCAGCACGCCGTCGACCCGGTCGAGGCCGCCGGTGGGGAGACCGGCGGCACTCCGTCCGTCCTCGTCCTGCCGCTGCACGGCCACCTGGCGCCGGCGGCGTGGGCGTTGGCGCAGGAAGGCGGAGGCGACGCGGATGGCGACGGCGGACCGGGAGGTGGGCGGGTCGGGTATGTCCAGACCGGTGGAGGGGCGCTGCCGGGCTCGCTCAGCCGCGACATCGCCGAGCTTCGCGAGCGCGGCCTTCTCTGCGGCCACATCGCCGCCGGCCCCGCCTATGGAGCCGAGCACGACGCGGTCTCGGTCACCGGGGCGCTCGACGCCGCCGCGCGGCTCGGCTGGGACGTGGCCGTGATCGGCCCGGGGCCGGGGATCATCGGCTCGGACTCACGGCTCGGCCACGGCGGCATGGCGGCGCTCGACAACGCCCACGCCTCGCTCGCCCTCGAGATGCCGACCCTGCTCTCTCCCCGCCTCTCCTCTTCGGACCCCCGCGAGCGCCACCGCGACGTCAGCCACCACACGCTGACGGTGATGTCGATGCTGCTCGCCCCGGTCCAGGTCGCCGTCCCCGCGGGCGAGGTCGTGCCGATCGCGATCCTCGCCACCGCCTGCGGCTGGCGCCACCGCCTGCGCGAGACCCCCGCCGACCTCGACGGGTATGCCGCCTCCGGGCTCCCCACGCGGACGATGGGCCGCGACATCGAGGAGGACCCGCTCTTCTTCGCCGCGCCGCTCGCCGCGGGCGCCGCCTTGCGCGGCAAGGGATGAGGGACGGCCGGGAGAACCCCCCGGCATGGCGATCGCAGTCAAGCCGCCGCAGGCGCCCGAGCCGGGCGGGCCAGGCGCCCCCAGGCGCTTCGAGGGCCTCGTCCTCGACTTCCTCTCCTACCTGGAGCTGGAGCGCGGCCTCTCCCGCAACACCCTGAACGCCTACCGGACCGACCTGCACCAGTACGGGGAGTTCCTCGCCGCCCACGACGCCGACGCGCTCAAAGCGCGCCCGGCCGACATCGCCGAGTTCCTCGCCGACCTCGCGACCGGCAACGGCAGGCCCGCCTGCTCGGCCGCGACCATCCACCGCAAGGCCGCCTGCCTGCGCTCCTTCTACAAGCACCTGCGCCGTGACGAGCTGATCGCCGACGACCCGACGGCGGTGCTGACGGCGCCGCGCCGGGCCAAGAAGCTGCCGCAGGTCCTCAACTACGCCGAGGTCCAGAAGCTGCTCGCGGCGCCCCGCGGCGACGAGCCGACGACGCTGCGCGACCGCGCGATGCTCGAGGTCATGTACGCCTGCGGCCTGCGGGCCTCCGAGACGATCGGCCTCGACATCGCCGACGTCGACCTGCGCCAGGGCTTCCTCCGCGCCCGCGGCAAGGGGTCGAAGGAGCGGCTGGTCCCCCTGGGCCGCAAGGCGATCGCCGCGATCAGCGTCTACCTGCGCGGAGGACGGCCGAAGCTGGTCGGCGAACGCCACGAGGAGAGGCTCTTCGTCAACTTCCGCGGCGGCCCGCTCAGCCGCCAGGGCCTCTACAAAATCGTCCAGCGCCAGGCGCGGGCGGCCGGCCTCGGCGGCCAGCTCAGCCCGCACACCCTGCGCCACAGCTTCGCCACCCACCTGCTCGCCGGCGGCTGCGACCTGCGCGCCGTCCAGGAGATGCTCGGCCACGCCGACATCTCGACCACCCAGATGTACACCCACCTCTCCGGCGAACAGCTCAAGCAGGTCTACTTCGACGCCCACCCCCGCGCCAAGTCCGCCTGACGACACCCCGACGACGTTGTCCCCGGTATGCGGGGACAACGTCGTCGGGCATCGAGTAGAACTGGGGGATGCCCGAGCTGCCTGAGGTCGAGACGGTGTGCCGGCAGCTCGAGCCGGAGATCGAGGGGCGGCGGGTTGAGCGGCTCGAGGTGCTCGACGAGCGCTGGACCCGGCCGGCGCCGGCCGCGGAGGTCGAGGGCGCGCTGGCCGGGAGCACGATCGAGGGCCTGGGGCGGCGCGGCAAGTACCTGCTGCTGGCGCTCGAGGGCGACAGGACGCTGGTCATGCACCTGCGGATGACCGGCAACCTGGTCCTGGTCGAGGGCGAGGACCGGATCGACCCCTCGGAGGGGATGCGCCTCTACGAGGGCGAGCGCTCGACCTCCGAGCGCCACCTGCGCGCCCGCTTCGAGCTCGACGACGGCCGCGAGCTCTGGTTCACCGACCCGCGGCGTTTCGGCGAGGCCTTCCTGATCGACGACGCCGGCCTCGAGGAGCGCTTCGCCAAGCTCGGGGCCGAGCCGCTCTCCGCGGAGTTCACGCCGGAGCTGCTGGGCGAGGCGGCGGCCGGCCGCACCGCGCCGCTCAAGTCCTTCCTGCTCGACCAGTCGCGGCTGGCGGGGGTCGGCAACATCTACGCCGACGAGGCCCTGTTCCGGGCGCGCCTGCACCCGCTCTCGCCGGCCGGGTCGATGAGGCCCGAGCACCACCTGGCTCTGCGCGACGCCGTGGTCGAGGCGCTCGAGGCGGGCCTCGAGCACGGCGGCGCCTCGATCGACGACTACCGCGACGGGCGCGGCAAGAGGGGCGCGATGCAGAACGAGTTCCTCGTCCACACCCGCGAGGGAAAGCCCTGCCCGAGCTGCGGCGGCCCCGTCGCCAGAATCGTCGTCAGCGGCCGCTCCACCTACTTCTGCCCGACCTGCCAAATCCGCCTCCGCAAAAAACCCCGCCGCCGCTAACACCCGCGCGTCCGGGGTGGCGGTCAACGTAGGGGGATGGCTGGGCGCACGGTGAAGACGGAGGCGGTGGTGTTGCGCAGCATTCGCTACGGAGAGGCCGACCGCATCCTCCACCTCTACTCGAAGAGCAGGGGCAGGGTGGGGGCGATCGCGAAGGGCGTGAGGAAACCGAGGTCGCGCTTCGGCGGGCGGCTCGAGCCGTTCTTCCGCCTCGACCTCCTGCTCCACGAAGGGAGGGGGGAGCTGCTGACGGTGACCAACGTCGCCACCCTCGACGGCTATCCGCGGTTGCGCGCCTCGGCGGCGGCGCTGAACGCGGGCGCCCGCGCCTGCGACTCGATGCTGCGGTTGCTCGACTCGGCCGAGCCGAATCCCCATGCCTACAACCTGCTCTGCCGCTACCTGGCGATGCTCGACGACCCGGCCGAGGCGGAGCGGGCGGCGAGGGTCGAGGCGGCGCTCTCGTTCCGCCTGAAGCTGGCACTGGCCGCCGGCTTCGCCCCGGAGCTCGCCTCCTGCGCCCGCTGCGGGGAGGTCGATCACCTGGTCGGCTTCTCGGGGGCGGCGGGCGGCGTCGTCTGCGCCGCCTGCGAGGCCGGGTCCTTCGCGCTCTCGGAGACCGCCCACCGCTTCATGGTCGAGGCGATCGCCAGGCCGCTGGCCGAGGCTCCCGCCGCCGAGGAGCGGGACCTGCGCCAGGTGGAGCGGGCCGTGGGGGAGACGCTCGAGCACCACGCGCACGTGCAGCTTCGTTCCGCGGCGTAGGATCGGGGGCCGTGCAGGCCACCGTCAATCTGGAGGACCGGGTCCGAGCCTGGGAGGCCGAGTTCCTCTCCGAGCTTGCGCGCCCGTCCTATCCGGCCGAGCGCCGCACCGAGGAGCCCGACAGCCCGCTCCGCACCCCCTTCCAGCGCGACCGCGACCGGATCGTCCACTCGAAGGCGTTCCGCCGCCTCAAGCACAAGACACAGGTCTTCATCGCCCCGGAGGGCGACCACTACCGGACCCGCCTAACCCACACGCTGGAGGCCTGCGGGATCGCCCGCACGGTTGCCCGCGCGCTGGGGCTGAACGAGGACCTGACCGAGGCGATCGGGCTCGGCCACGACCTCGGCCACCCGCCCTTCGGGCACAGCGGCGAGGAGACGCTCGACGAAGCGCTGCGCGAGCGCGGCGAGGACGGCTTCCGCCACAACGTGCACTCGCTGCGGGTGGTGGACGCGCTCGAGCGCGACGGCGCCGGCCTCAACCTGACCGAGCCGGTCCGCGACGGCATCCTCAACCACACCGGGTCGAACAAGCCGGCGACCCTGGAGGGGCGGATCGTCAAGCTCGTCGACCGCGTCGCCTACATCAACCACGACATCGACGACGCCCTGCGAGCCGGGGTCCTGCAGCCCGTGGACCTGCCCAGCGCGGAGATCGAGCTGCTCGGCCCGACCGGCTCGCAGCGGATCGACACCCTGGTCCGCGACATCGTCGCCCACTCGGTGGACGCCGGCGACATCGCCCAGGGCGAGGAGGTCGGCGGCGCGATGCTGCGCCTGCGCAAGTTCATGTTCGACCGCGTCTACCTCGGCCCGGCGGCGCGCCGCGAGCAGGAGCGGGTCCAGCGCACCCTGCGCGGCCTCTTCGATCACTACATGGAGAACCCCGGCGAGACGCCGGAGGGAGAGCCGGGGGCGAGCGACGCCCAGCGGGTGACTGACTACCTGGCCGGGATGACCGACCGCTTCTGCATCGCCCGCTTCACCGAGCTGACCGTCCCCGAGGAGACGCGCTTCTGATGGCGCTGATCTCCCCCGACAGCCTCGAGCGCGTCAAGCAGACGGCGGACATCGTCGAGGTGATCTCCGCCCACACCGACCTGCGCCGCCAGGGCACCCGCTGGGTCGGCCTCTGCCCGTTCCACGAGGAGCGCACGCCCTCGTTCTCGGTCGACGCCCAGGAGAAGCTCTACCACTGCTTCGGCTGCGGGGTCGGCGGCGACACGATCAAGTTCGTCGAAGAGAAGGAGGGACTCGGCTTCGCCGAGGCGGTCGAGCTGCTGGCCGATCGCTACGGGGTGGACCTGGAGCGGGAGAAGGAGGACCCGCGGGCCGAGGCGCGCCGCGCCCAGCGCAAGCGCCTCGAAGAGCTGCTCGACCGCACCGCGGCCTTCTACTCGGCCTACCTCTGGGATGCCGACGAGGCGGGCAAAGCCCGCGACTACCTGGCCCAGCGCGGGCTCGGCGAGGAGGCCCTGAAAGCGTTCGGCGTCGGCTACGCGCCGAGCGCCTGGGACAAGGTGCTGCTGCGCGGCCAGCGGGCGGGCTTCAAGGTCGACGAGCTGCGCGGCGTCGGCCTCGCCCAGCGCGGCCGGGGCGGGGGGGAGTACGACCGCTTCCGCTCGCGGATCATGTTCCCGATCCGCGACCGCCGCGGCCGCACGCTCGGCTTCGGCGGCAGGGCGATGCGCTCAGACCAGGGCGCCAAGTACGTCAACACCGCCGAGACCGACTTCTTCCACAAGAGCACGATGCTTTATGGCATTGACCTGGCCAAAGGGCCGATCGCGAAGTCCGCACGGGCCGTGGTCGTCGAGGGCTACACCGATGTGCTGGCACTGCACCAGGCCGGGATCGACGAGGCGGTCGGGGTGATGGGCACCGCGATCACCGAGGAGCAGGTGGCGGCGCTCTCGGGGATGGTCGACGAGGTCGTGCTCGCGCTCGACGCCGACTCGGCAGGCCAGGAGGCGATGCTGCGGGCGCAGCGGGTCGCCGCCGGGCGCCAGATGCGGATCCGCGTCGCGCCGATGCCCGCCGGCGAGGACCCGGCGGAGATGATGGCCGCCGAGGGCGGGGCGGAGCGCTTCCGGGCGCTGCTCGAAGGCGCCGTCGAGCTGCCCGCCTTCCAGGTCGGGCTGGTCCTCGACCGCTCCGACGTCTCCTCGCCGACCGAGCGCGACCGGGCGCTCTCCGAGGCGGCGTCGGTGATCGCCGGCATGGACGAGGGCCAGGTGGCGGGCCGCGAAGAGCTGGAAAGGCGGGTGGCGGAGCGACTCGACTTCGACCCGCCGACCGTCCGCAGCAGGGTGGTCACCGCGCAGCCGCTGAGCGGCGGCCTCACCGCCGGGGCGGAGCCCGGCGTCGCCGCGACCGGGCCCCGCCCTCGCGATCCCGCGCCGCAGCGGGCCGCGGCGACGCTGACCTCGCGCGAGCGCCGCGAGCGGGCGCTGCTGGCGATGTGCATCGCGCAGCCGGAGGAGGGGAGGGAGTTCCTCGACGCCCTCACCGAGGCCCACCTGTCGCCGCTCGGGGCCCGTGCCCTCGAGTGGATCCGCGGCCACCCCGAGGACCTCGCCTCGAACCTCCCGCACGAGGACGCCGAGCTCTCCGGGCTGATCGCCGAGCTCGTGATCCTGGCCGGCGACGAGCCCTCATCGGCCGAAGCGATGAAGCTCAACTTCATGCTGCTCGAGCAGCGCCGCCTCGAGGCGGAGATCTCCGCGGCGGGCGATGCCGACGACTACGAGCGCCGCGCGGTGCTCAGCCGCGAGCGCGCCGCGCTGGTCGAACGGATCGCCCGCACCGAGCGGGTCGGCGGCTAGCCGCTAAATTCCAGCGTTCGTTCCGGGGTAGCTCAATGGTAGAGCGCGCGACTGTTAATCGCGATGTTGTGGGTTCGAGTCCCACCCCCGGAGCTGAAGGCGGCGGGCGCCGCCCGGCGACCGTCAGTCCGACGGCGCGGGGGCGACCTCCGCGGCCGGCGGAGCCGGTTTCGGCGGAGGGGTGGCCCAACGCTTCCTGAGGCGCAGGCAGGGCCGCTCGACCCAGTTCCAGGAGAGGGTCGCGAGGACCAGCGTGATCAGCAGCCCAAGGGGGGCGATGTAGGCCAGCGACTCCCAGGGGTGATGCATGACCGCGAACTGCGTCGCCAGCCACACGGCGATCCCGTAGTGCAGGACGTAGATCGAATACGAGCGTTCGCCCAGCCAGTCGGTGACCGGGTTTCGCAGCAGCTTCCACGCCGGGGCGCCGGACCACTCCCGCATCAGAGCGCCGCCGACGATCAGGCCGGCGCCGATCCACGCGGCGGTGTAGCGCCACACCTCATTGGGGCCGGAAGTCGCCGCGACGGCGAGGAACAGGGCGACACCGGCGAGGACGACGGGTGCGGCGAAGCGCCGAATCGGGCGTGTTTCGAGCTTCGCCGGCCAGGTGACCTCGGCGACGGCGAGCGCGAGGCCGGGGGCGAAGGCCCCGGCGACCGCCGGGAAGACCTGGAGGTAGGTCGCATCGTCCGACGGGGTGAGAACGCGCCAGGCGATTGCTCCGAGGACCATCGCGAGGCTCACCACGAGCAGGCGCACGCCGCGCCCGGTCGGCGTCCCGGCGCTCGATCGTCCCCACAGGACGGCCGCCAGGGGCACGAGCGCGTAGAACGTCACCTCGGCGCCGAGGGTCCATCCCTGGGCGATATGGGTGACGAAGGGCGATACCGGAGCGAAGGCCTGGCCGAAGAGCATCGTCAGCGGCACGACCCAGGGGTTCGAGCCGAGGAGGCCGAAGACGAGCAGGGTCGCGAGCACCGCGACCCAGAAGGCGGGGACGATCCTCAGGACCCGGTTGCGCGCGTAGCGCGCGATGTCGGGCTGCCGCTCGCCGCGCACGTAGGCGTGGACGAAGGGACGGGCGATCAGGTAGCCGGAGAGGACGAAGAAGACATAGAGCCACTGGCCGCTGAAGAGCGCGAGCAGCCCGACGACACCGAACGTGTCTCGCATCGCTCCATAGATTTCGACCCCGGTGAGGTCCGGGCTCGAGCCGCTCAGCGCGTCAACGGTGACGTGCAGGCCCAGCACCCCGAGCGCACTGAGGCCGCGGAGCGCGTCCCCGGCTGAGAAGCGCCCGAAGGTGGACGGCTGCCGCATCAGCGCGATCCTATTGCCCGGCGACGAGTCGCTCGACCAGCGCCGCGCCGCGCTCGGCGCCGTCGTTCTCGCGGCCCCAGGTCGCCAGCTCCTCCGCCCGCTCGGCGAAGGAGCGGTCTTCGAGCAGGCGGCGAACCGACCAGCGCAGCGGTGCCGGGCGGCAGAGGCGCCAGGGGAGGGACAGCCCGGCGCCGGCCCAGGCGACCCGCATCGCGGTCTCGCTCATGTCGCCGATCATCGGGCTGATCAGGACCGGGGTCCCGGCCCCGAGCGCTCGCGCGACGGTGCCGTGGCCGCCGTGGGAGACGACCAGCGAGGCGACCGGCATCAGCTGGCTGTAGCTGAGCCAGTCGACGAGGACGGCGTTGGCGGGGACCTCGATCGGGCTCTGCGGCCTGACCCGGTTGGTCGTCGCGACGACTCGCACCGGCTCCTCGGCGAGCGCCGCCAGCGCCGTGCGCACGAGGTGATTGCCGGAGTCGTGCGCCGTGCTCGGTGCGACCAGGACGAGCGGATCGCCGCCCGGCGGCAGCTCGATCTCGGGGTGGGGGACCTCGAAGGTCATCGGCCCGGTGATCTCGACCCCCGCCGGCCAGCGCCGCGGGTACTCGAGCTGCGGGAAGGTCCCGACCAGCGCCAGCTCGGTGCTGATGCCGCCGTGGAAGCGCTCGACCGGCGTCAGGCCGAGCCGCTCGCGCTGCCTGTTGAGGTCGCGCCGGCCGTGCTCGAGGCCGACGTTCAGCGCCCGCGTCCCCGCCCGCCAGACGCCTCGGCCGACCGGAGTCCGCGGCGGCGCCAGGCCGATCGCGAAGAAGGGCAGCCCTGACTCCACCACCGGGTAGATGTGGGGGATCAGGGTCGCCAGCGGGATCCCCGCCTTCTCGGCGGCGAGCGCCGGGGCGAGGGTGAGGATGTCGCTGACCACGGCGTCGGGCCGCATCTCCTCGAGCAGGGGCAGCAGGGCGCGGGCCGCCTCGGCCGCGTGGGCGCCGTCCTCCGAGTCGGGGTCGGGGGGAGGGAACATCCGGTATTCCTCCGCCGCGGTGAAGCCGAGGCCGGCGCCCTCGACCGCGCCGCGCCGCTCCTCCCAGGTCTCGATCGTCACCTCGTGCCCGCGCTCGGCCAGCGCCCGGCCCAACGCGATCGCCGGGAACACGTGACCGGGGTCGCCGAAGGCGGCGAGCAGAAATCTCAAGGTGACGCCCTCAGGCGGCGCCAGGCAAGGACGTCACGGGCCGCCGATGCCCTCGCCGGGGCGGGTGAAGACAATCTCGGGAACGTGGCAGTAGCGGGAGGTGTGGAGCAGGAAGCGGACCGCCTCGCCGATGTCCTCGGGGCGGATCATCTCCTCGCCGGGAACCTGTCCCTTGGCGAACTCGGTCATCGGCGTGTCCACGAAGGCCGGGGCCAGCGCCGTGCACTGGACGCCGTCGCCGCCCGCCTCGCGATGGGCCCCCTCGGTGAAGTTGATCACCGCGGCCTTGGTGGCGGCGTAGATCGAGAGCCAGCCCTGGCCCATCTTGCCGGCGATCGAAGCGGTGTTGAGGAGCAGCGCCTTGCCGTGCTCGGCGCCCGCCTCGCGCAGCATCGGCAGGCCCTCGCGGGTGCCGATGATCAGCGCCCGGAGGTTTACGGCGAGCTGCATGTCGAGGTGCTTGGTCTTGATCTCGGCCATCGGCGCTCCGATCCCGACGCCGGCGTTGTTGACCAGCACGTCGAGCCGGCCGTGGGCCTCGCGGTGCTTGGCGAAGACGCCCACCAGCTCCTCCTCGCTGGCCATGTTGGCGGCGACGCTCTCGACCTCGAAGCCGTCGGCGCGCAGGCCGTCGGCGGCCGCCTCGAGCTTCTCGGGGCGTCGCGCCGCGACGGTCAGCCCGTAGCCCTCTTCCCCGAGGACGCGGGCGATCGCCAGCCCGATGCCGCTCGAGGCCCCCGTGATCAGTGCCGCTCTCTCCTGCGCCAACTCACTCTCCTTGCGCTCGCCGTCGGGTCGGGCGCACCCTATATCCCCCCCCAATAACATGGCCGGGATGAGGTCCGGTCAGATCGCCAGCGCTTTCGCCTGCCTGCTTGCCGCCGGGGCGGTCCTGGCGGGCTGCGGCTCGGACAGCTCTACGACGACGACGACGGGCGCCGAGGCCGAGAACCGCCCGGCCCCCTCGAAGGCCGAGTTCCCCGCCACCGAGGGACGGTCGCTCGAAGAGGTGCTCGCATCGGCAACGCAGGCCGAACTCGTCGTCTCGCCCGCCGCGCAGGTCTTCTATGAGGGCCCGAACCGCTTCCCGTTCGGGGTCTTCGCGCTGGACCACTCGCCGATCACCGACGCCGAAGTCGCCCTCTACGTCTCGAAGGTGCCGGAGGTCAACCTGAAAGCCGAAAAACCGGGCGCCAAGGGCGCCGACGCCAGGGCCAAGATCAAAGCCCTCGAAGAACCGGCGATCGGCCCGTTCCCGGCCGGCGTCGAAACGATCGAGACCCAGCCCGCCTTCCGCGCGCAGACGACCTTCGACGACGAAGATGCCGCGACCGTCGTCTACTCGACCGAGATCGACTTCCCGAGCGAGGGCGAGTGGCGGATCGCTGCGCTGATCAAGGAAGGCGACGAGGTCGCGGCGGCGCTGCTGCCGAGCGCCCGGGTCGGCCAGTTCAAGCAGATACCGCGGGCGGGCGACGGGGCGCCCGTCATCCACACGCCGACCGCCGAGGACGTCGGCGGCGACCTCGCCCAGATCACCACGCGGATCCCGCCCGACACCCAGAACCAGGCCGATTTCGCCGATGTCGTCGGCAAGGAGCCGGTGATCCTCTTGTTCGCGACCCCTCAGTTCTGCCAAAGTCGTGTCTGCGGCCCCGTCGTCGACGTCGCCGAGCAGGTAAAACAGCTCGAGGGAGATAAGGCGGAGTTCATCCACATGGAGATCTTCAACAACAACGATCCGGACGCCGGCGTGCGCTCGCAGGTCAGCGCCTACCACCTGCCCAGCGAGCCCTGGCTGTTCGCGATCGACCGCGACGGCACGGTCCAGGTCGCCCTCGAGGGGGCGTTCGGAGTCGACGCCCTGACCGCCGCCCTGGAGAAGGTGTCGGGCTGATGGCGGCCGAAAAGAAAGCGCCGGACAAAAAGGCGCCGGACAAAAAGGCGCCGGACAAGAACGCGGCCCCCGAGCCCGATCCCGCCCTGCTCGAGTCCTTCGCCGCCGAGGCGCGCCGCCGCTGCGACGTGATCGCCGCCGGCCTGGCGACCGAGACCACCGACTTCGAGACGATGCGCTCCGAGGCCCACGCGCTGCGCGGAACCGCCTCGGTGGTCGGCCTCCGTCGCCTCGCCGAGCTGGCGGGCCTGATGGAATCCGACCTCGCCGAAGCGAAGAAGACCGGCGTCATCCGCGGCGGCCGCACGCACCAGATCGCCGATGCCGCGAAGGCGCTCGCCGAGGGCGCCAACGCCGCCGCCAAGGGCGAGGAGGAGCCGCCCGACGTCGGCCGCTCCCTGGCCCAGCTGTTCAGCGCCTAGGGCCGCCGGCCGATTCGGCGATAATCGGTCCAACGGGGCGGTAGCTCAGTTGGTCAGAGCACGGGACTCATAATCCCTTGGTCGCTGGTTCGAGTCCAGCCCGCCCCATCTCCAGCTCGGTGCAAATGTTGGCCAGTAAGCGCAAACGCAATCGTCAGGCCGCCCGGAAGTTCAAGTCTGCTGGCAAACCGAAAGTCGGCGAGGCCAAGGACTGCAAGGACTCCGGAAAGCACGGCTATGTCACGAAGGCAGACGCACTTGTTGTCGCCCTTCGCGTCTCAGGCAGCCCCGTTGGTAAGGGATCAGGCGGTGTCTACCGCTGCCCGCATTGCAAGCTCTGGCATCTCACCTCAAAGCCAAGGCGGGGCTAGAAGGGACGTCGGCGCCTTGCTCGTCCTCTTGGTCGATTCAGGCGCCCGGCGCCTGGTACCCGACCTGCCCGGCCTTCTGCAGCGCGTCCATGGTTTCCTCGACGCTCAGGAGGACGGTCGTCTCCAGGGAGCTGATTGCGCCGCCCCCGCTGAGCGCCAGCGCGACCGCGGCCATCGACACGTTGTCGGGGGCCTCCCAGAGGGTGTAGCCGTCATGGTCGCCGAAGGCGTACCAGAAGCCGTGGAGCTTCCCGCCTACCGACTCGATGTAGGTCTGGGCGGCGTTGCGGCGGTCCTCCGGGTTGCCGATCAGCCTGGCCCAGGCCTCCGGCGTGTAGCTGAACTTCGATAGGTAGAGCGGCATCGTCCCCTCCTCAGGTCATCGACTGGGTCGTTTTGGTGGAAACAGCACGACGACCCGGTGCTTGACGCCGGGCCCGGTCAGTTGGGCCTTCAATCCCTTGCTGCTGGCGAGGACGGCCGCCCTGCCCTTGCGGGTCAGCGGGACCCGGATCGTCGTCTTCGCCGGGCCCGGTATGGCGAACGAGGCGCGGCCGATCTGGCGTCGCTTGCCGACCGGCTTGCCGTCGGCGTCGATCTCGGTGGGGGCGACGAGGCGCAGCGTTCCCTGGCATCCCGTGGGGCTCAGGCAGCGCAGGCGGAGCAGGCCCTTCCTGCCCTTGACCGGGACGTTGCGGCCGGCGTTCGGTTTCGGGTAGATCCTCACAATCGCGGTCGCGGTCGTGGGGATCGCCAGCTCGTCGGTCGCGGTCACGGTGACCTGGTAGGAGCCGGGGCGGGCGAAGCCGTGGCTGACGGCGGCTCCGCCCGCCGAGTCGCCGTCGCCGAAGGCCCAGCTGAAGGGCCCGAGCGCCGACCAGACGTCGAAGGCGGAGGCCGAGAAGGAGAGCGGCCGGCGGACGGTGCCGGCGCTGGGGATGGAGAGGGGGCCGATCAGCGGCCCGGCGCCGTCGTAGCCGGCGGCCTGCACGATCGTGTTCGTTCCGTCTTCGCGGGCCCAGACCGCGACCCGGTTGCCGGTCGGGTCCGCCGCGACCTCCGGTTCGCTCGCGTTCTGCCCGATCACCGAGATCACCGAGGGCGCCTCCCAGGCGCCGCCGGCCGGCATCGCGGACCCTTCGACCACGCGGGGGCTGCCCTCGGTGCGTGACCAGACGGCCATCGCGTCGCCCCCCGGGGCCATCGCCACCTCGGGCTCTTCGGCGCTGTCGCCCAGCCGCGAGAGGTTCACCCCGGGCTCCCAGGCGCCTCCGGCCGGGTGCCGGGCGGCCTGGACCCGGAGCGTCGGGCTGTTCTCGCGGGCCCAGACCGCGATCGCGTTGCCCGCCGCGTCGATCGCGACCTGCGGGTCGGAGGAGTTCTCGCCGGAGGCCGAGAGGTCGGCGGCGGAGCTCCAGGCCCCACCGCCCGCGCCCTGGAACGACGCCTGGACGATGAACTTGGCGCCGTCGAAGCGGGACCAGACGGCGACCGCGTTGCCCGCGGCGTCGATCGCCACCTGCGGTTCTTCGGCGTTCTGACCCGCCGCGGATACGTCGAGCACGGGCTCCCAGGCTCCGCCCGGGCCCCTGCGGGCCGCCTGGACCACGAATTTGGCCCCGTCGTAGCGGGACCAGACCACGACCGCGACGCCCGCGGCGCTGATCGCCACCTGAGGCGTCTCCGCGTTCTGGCCGACCGCCGAGAGATCGAAGGCGGGGCCCCAGGAGCCCCCCGCCGGCCTGCTCGCCGCCTGGACGATGAACCTGGTCCCGTTGAAGCGCCTCCAGACGGCGACCGCGTCGCCGGCCGGGCCCACCGCGATCTGCGGGTCCTCGGCGTTCTCCCCGACGGCGGAGAGATCGACGGTCGGGCCCCAGGAGCCCCCCGCCGGCCGGCTCGCCACCTGGACGATGTACTTGGCGCCGTCGTGGCGCCGCCAGATCGCCGTCGCCGTGCCGGCGGCGTCGATCGCGACGCCCGGGTCCTCGGCGTTGCGGCCTTTGAGCGAGAGGTCCGCGGAGGGCCCCCAGCCGCCCCCGGCGGGGCGGACGGCGCCCTGGACGATCGTGTGGAGCCCGTTGAAGCGCGACCAGACGGCGACCGAGTCACCCGCGGGGGACACGGCCACCCGGGGCGCCTCCGCATCCTGGCCGGTGGCCGAGAGGTTGACCGGCAGCAGCCATCGCGGCGCAGCACCGGCGGGCCCGGCGAGCGTCCCTGCCAGGAGCAGGAGCGCCGCGGCGAGCGCCGCAGTGTCGCGGGCGACCCTCAGGAATCTCCCTTGACCTTGCAGGTGCGGGTCAGGTTCGCCGACAGCGTGCGGCCGTCGTCGAACAGCATCGAGGTGAAGGCGAATTTAAAGGAGGCCTGATCGAGGTCCCTCGGCGCCCGGCACGGGGCGGAGAGGTAGCTGAGGTGCTCGCCCTTGTAGATGTAGTTGCGGTGCAGCCTGAGGCTGATCCGTTTGAGGTAGCCCCAGCGCGTCAGCGTTTCCGGCATCGTCCCGGTCAGCACCGTCCCGAAGGTCCCGTTGGTGCGCTTGATATCGAAGATGACGATCCCGGTGCTCGGCGCCGGCTCGTCGCCGTAGACGTGCCCGAGGATCACCGACTTGCCGTCGACGACGGCGTTGAAGGCGAGCAGTTTGCCGTGCGAGGGCGACTGCGACTGTTCCGGGAAGGTGGTCCTCGCCCGGTAGGTGCCGCTGCCGACCAGGGCGCTCTTGCATGCCGCCAGCGCCTCCGTGCTCGAGGCGAGGTCGATCTGGTTCTTGCGGCAGAGCGGCAGGCCGCGCGTCTCGAGGTGCCCGTCGCGGTTGAGGCCGATCGTGATCTTGCGCAGCGAGGGCGGCGTCTCTCCCGAAAGCGTCCTGACCCGGCCGGCGATCCAGACCGTGATCGGCGCCCGCTCGTCGCGCGGGAGCGCGTCCGGTTCGATGCCGCCGTCGAATGTGACGAAGAGGTTCCCGCTCGCCGTCAGCTCCGCATTGACGGCCGAGGCCGTTGCCCCGAGCACGCCGATGATGGCTGCGAGCAGCGCAATGGTCTTCGCCCTGCCGTTTCCGTTCACTCCCAAACCCCCTAGACCCCGTTGCGGACCCGAGGGAGGATACCCGCACCGGCGTCTAAATTTCAGGGATGGCCGATTCTGAGATGGACGAGTTCGAGTCCATGGTCGTCGACGCGATCGACCGGCTGCCCGAGGAATTCCAGGCGGTGCTCGAGCGCGTGCCGGTGATCGTCTCCGAGCTCGGCACCGAGCACCGCGCCTACGGCGAGTACTTCGGGGACGGGATCGCGCGCGAGCACTTCGAGGACAAGATCGTGATCTACCGCGACACGCTCGAGCGCGACTTCGGCCATGACCGGGCGCTGCTCGCCGACCAGATCGAGCGCACCCTGCGCCACGAGCTCGCCCATCACCTGGGCTGGGAGGAGCGGGGCGTGGGCGGGCTGGGGTTGTGAGCTAGCCGGCGAGCCGGACCGGCAGCGTCTTCAGCTGGTTGAGGAAGGCCGACTCGACGAAGCGGGGCCGGCCGTCGAGGTCGATGTCCGGGAAGCGGGCCAGGGTCTCCTCGAAGAGGATCTTCAGCTCGAGCCGGGCGAGTGCGGTGCCGAGGCAGAAGTGGCGGCCGCCGGCGCCGAAGGCCTGATGCTCCGGATTGCGGAGCGCGTCGAAGCGGTCGGGGTCCTCATAGCGGGTCTCGTCCCGGTTCGAGGACGTGTACCACATGACCACCTTCTCGCCCTCCTTGATCTCCTGCCCGTTGAGCACCGTGTCCTTGGTCGCGGTGCGGCGGAAATGGCCGAAGGCGGGAAACATCCGCAGCGCCTCCTCGACCATCCCGGGAATCAGCGAGGGGTCGGCGCGAACCATCTCGAGCTGCTCGCGGTCTTCGAGCAGCGCCCGCATCCCGCTCGTGTAGGTCGCCTTGGTGCTGTCGTTGCCGGCGGCGACGAGCAGGAAGAAGCCCATCACGATCTCGTGCTCCTCGAGCTTCGTGCCTTCGACTTCGGCGTGGACGAGCACGCTGGTCAGGTCGTCGTTCGGGTTCTCGCGCCGTTCGGCGATCATCTTGCCGCAGCGCTCGAAGACTTCTCCGATCGTGGTCTCGATGAACCCTTCGATCTCGTCGGGGCTCGCCGTGAACTCCGGGTCGCTGGCGCCGAGCGCCGCGTTCATCAGCCGCGCCCAGGTCTCGTCGTCCTCCTCGGGGATGCCCATGAAGGCGCCGATCACGCGGGAGACCGCGGGTTGGGCGACGTCCACGACCAGGTCGGCGGACTCGCGGCCCTCGAGCCGGTCGAGCACCCTGACGACGATCTCGCGGATCTCGTCCTCGTGCGCGGCGATCCGCTTCGGGGTGAAGCCCGCCTGGAACAGCGCCTTGATCCGGTCGTGCTTGGGCGGGTCCATGCCGATGAACATCGCCCGCGCCAGCTCGATCGGGAAGACCTCGTTGATCGCGACGACGCCGCCCAGTTCGGAGGAGTAGGTCTCCCAGTCGCGGCTGACGGCGTGGACGTCGTCTGCCGTGGTCACCGACCAGAAGCCCTTGGCGGCCGGGAACTCGGTCACCTTCGGGGTCCAGTGGACCGGGCACTTGCCGCGCATCTCCCTGAACAGCTCGTGCGGCGGGCCGTCGACCCAGTGCTTTCGCTCGAGAAGGAGCTCGTCCTCGATCCTGCTCTTCTCGGTCGCCGCGTTCCCGCCGTTCTCGGTCACCCTCGTCCTCCTGGTCGGTGTGTGGAGCCATGCTACTGGCTGGCTGGCCAGTTTTGCGTCCGGCAGGGCCGCATTAATTGTGCGTGACGCGTGTTACAAGGGCATGAACCGCTACCGACTCGACGACTTCATCGAGTACACGTTGAGCAAGCGGGGCAGGGAGAACATGGCACTGGCTGTCCTGGCCGCGAGCTGCGTCGCCGGGATCGTCGTCATCGGCCGTCTCTGAGCCCCGCGCGCGAGCGTTGTCGATCCGGCCTCCGGAGGCATATGGTTCCCCCATGGGGGCGATCGAGGGGCCAGAGACGGGGGTCAGGCCGGCGCAGTCCGCCGACGACTTCGAGGCGGCCGCCGAGGCGCTGGCGCTCGCCTTCGCCGACGACCCCGCCTGGACGCACCTCCTGCCTGGCGACCAGACCCGCCCCGAAAAGTTGCTCGCCTACTTCACGGCTGAGATCCAGAACCTGGTACCCGAGTACCGCTCGGTCTGGGTGACCGAGGACGGCGGCGGCGCCGCGATCTGGGCGCCCCCCGGGCGCTGGCGGGTGCCGCTCGGCGCGACCCTGCGCGAGGCGCGCCAGATGATCGGCGTCTTCCGCACCCGGGTGCCGCTCGGCCTGCGGACCGTGGCCCGCCTCGAACGCCACCACCCCAAGAGCCCCGACCACTGGTACCTGCACTACCTCGGCGTCGAACCGCGCAGCCAGGGCCGCGGCCGCGGCGCCGCCCTGATCGCGCCGATGCTGGAGCGCTGCGACCGGGAGCGGGTCCCCGCCTTCCTCGAGGCGAGCAGCGATCGCAACCAGGCCCTCTACGAACGCCACGCCTTCGCCGTCACCGAGACCTTCGCCATGCCGGGGCGGGGGGGACCGCCGATCCGCGAGATGTGGAGGGACCCGGCCTGATGCTGCGCGAGGGTTCCGGAGAGCCGCTCGTCCTCCTCCACGGCATCCTCTGCAGCGAGGGGGTCTGGCGGCACGTGGTGCCGCTGCTCGCCGCCGACCACGACGTGATCGCGCTGACCGCGGAGGGCCACCGCAGCGGTCCGGCGCCGGTCCGGAGCCCGGCGACGATCGAGACGCTGACCGACGCCGCCGAGCGCCAGCTCGACGAGCTCGGCCTCGACCGGGTCCACCTCGCCGGCAACTCGCTGGGCGGCTGGATGGCTCTCGAACTGGCCCGCCGCGGCCGCGCGAAGTCGGTCTGCGCCCTCTCGCCCGCGGGCTTCTGGGACGACGACTGGGCCGAACGGGACCGGGTCTTCAAGCTGCTCCTCGGCTCCGTGCGCGACACCCGCCGCGGGCGGCGGATGCTGGGGGCGCTCGCGCGCTCGCCGCGCTTCCGGCGCTGGGCGCTGCGCGACGTCGCCGTCCACGGCGAGCGCGTCACCCGCGAGGACCTGCTCTGCAACGCCGACGACGTGATCGGCTGCGCCGTCGCCGAGGAGCTGATCGTCCCCGGCCACAGGCTGATGCCCCTCGAGCCGCCCTGCCCGGTGACCCTGGCCTGGGCGGCCGCCGACGTCCTCTTCCCGGTCGAGGCATATCGCGAGCGGGCCGGGGAGGTAGTGCCCGGCGCGAGGTTCCTCGTCCTCGAGGACGTCGGGCACATTCCGATGCTGGACGAGCCGCAGCTCGTCGCCGAGACGATCCGGGCGAGCGCCGAGCGCGCCTCTCCCTCCGCCTCCGTCGCCTCCTGACGCTCAGAGGCTGAAGTCGCGGACCTCGTCGAGGCGGACGCGGCCGCCGACCTCGACCCGCCCGCCGCCGAGCGGTGCCGCGATCAGGACCGAGCCCCTGCCCTGGTGGATTGTCACGGGCCGGCCGAGGCGATCGCAGAGCACGATCGCGATCGAGCCGGTCGCCTCGTCCTCGGCGATCCCCGCCTCTTCGACGAAGCAGCGCGCCCGGATCGTCCCGGCGTCCTCGTCGATCCAGGCCCAGGCGTAGGCGGAGTCAGAGCCTGCGGGCGGGCCGTCCAGATCGCGCACCGCGGCGGGCGAGTCGAGCTCGACATAGTCGATCTCGAAGGCCCACTCGGGGCGCCCGGCGACGTGGGTCCCGGCCTCGTCGGTGCGCACGGCGACCTCGCCGGCCGGCGTCCGCAGGGCCTCGACCGGGGTCCCGGTCTCGGCCAGCAGCCAGGCCGTGCCGACCGTGGGGTGGCCGGCGAAGGGCAGCTCGAGGCCGGGGGTGAAGATCCGCATCCGTCCCGCCGCCCGGTCATCGACGAAGACGGTCTCGCTGTAGCCGAGCTCGGCCGCGACCGTCTGCCTGGCGTCCTCGGGCACCGCGGCGCCGTCGAGGAAGACGCCGAGCGGGTTGCCCCATTCGTCGTCCTCGTTGACGAAGACGCGGAGGACGTGGAGCTCGGGCACGCGCCGATCTTAGGCCCCAGGTGGGAAGATCGCAGCGTCCAGTTCGAGTTCTCTAACCGAGGGGGCGAAGGTGCCAGACGGAGACATGAAGCGGATCATCTCGAGGCGGGTGAAGGCGATCGTCGCGGTGCTCGCGGTCGGCGTCGCCGGCGTGGCGTGGACCGGCTGCGGCGACGACGGCAACGAGACCAGCTCGCAGATCGAGCAGAACATCGAAGAGGGCTTCGACGAAGCGACCGACGCGGTCGACAGAGGCGTCGAAGAAGCGAAAGAAAGCCTCGAGGGAGTCAACGACAAAAACAAGAAGCAGATCGAAGAGGCCGAAAAAGAGCTCAAGGAAGGCATCGAAAAGGGCACAGAAGAAGCCCAGGAGGGCCTCGAAAAGGGCAAGGAGGAAGTCCAGAAGGGAATCGAGGAAGCCGAAAGCCAGACGCCCTAGGCGACGACCGTGGGGGGCGCCTCGGCGTTCTCCTCGCCGATCTCGACCGCGAGGGTCTCAACCACGCGCGGGTCGAACTGCGAGCCGGAGCAACGGCGCAGCTCCGCCAGCGCGTCCTCGGTGCTGCCGGCGCCACGGTACGGCCGTGGCGCCGTCAGCGCCGCGAAGGCGACCGCGACGGCGATGATCCGCGAGCCGAGCGGGATCGCCTCGCCGGCGAGCCCGTCCGGAAAGCCGGAGCCGTCCCAGTGCTCGGCGCTGGACCGGACCAGGCGGGCGACGGGCGCCAGCCCGGGGGCGGCGCCGATGATCTGCTCGCCGACGACCGGCCGGTTGCGGATCATCGCCACCTCGTCCTGCGTGAGCGGCGTCTCTTTTTCGAGCACCGCCTCCGGCACGGCGAGCAGGCCGACGTCCTGGAGCTCCGCGGCGAGGGCGACGTCGTCGAGTTCCTCGCGGGCGAGGCCGAGCCGGCGGCTGAGGGAGATCGTCCGGTAGGTGACGATCCGGAGGTGCTCGCGAAGCTCGGGGCGGCGGGAGGCGAGGGCGGCCATCAGCACCGCGTGCGCCTGACGCCGGGCGGAGCGGTGCTGGCGCTGGTGGTGCGCCGCGAGCCGCTGGCCGGCGATCTGCATCGCGATCTCCGGGTCGTTGGCTTCGTCGGGGATCGCCACCTCGCCGTAGCTGCGCCCGATCATCAGGTCGCGCCCGTCGTCGTGGAGGGAGGCGGTGGCGGCGAGGACGATCTCACCCATCCGGCTGTCGCCGGAGGGCACCAGGAGGGCGAGGCGGCTGTCCTCGACCCGGTAGACGGTGCCGCCGAGCGGGGCGGCCGACTGGACGAGCAGGTGCGCGACGCGGCGCAGCAGCTCGTCGCCGGCGGCGTACCCGAAGCTGTCGTTGTAGGCCTGCAGCCCGTCGAGGTCGAAGAGCAGCAGGACCCGCCTGTCGCCCGGGCTCGCCAGCGCCATTTCGATGTCGGTCTGGAGCTGCAGCCGGTTGTTGAGGCCGGTGACCCGGTCGCTGAGCGCGTTGCGGGTGTGCTCCTCGAGCACCCCGTGCTGGCGGCGCGCGGTCTGCACCATCCAGACGAAGACGGTCCCGATCAGCGCCAGCGCCAGCCAGAAGACCCCCGCGGGGACCTTCTGCTGGAGGTGGTCGAAGACGAGCAGGGCGATCGCGACAACGGCGAACGCGACCGGGCCGGCGACGGATCGCCAGCCCCGCGGGCCGGTGATTTCAAACCAGATTTCCCGCAGGCGCTCTTCTATCGCGTCGAACCTGCCCACGTTGCCTGTGTATCGACGCCTGAGGCGTTGGGCAAGAGCGGCGCGGACGATTGGTGTAATTCGCCCAGAATCGGGCCCGGGAGGACGCTCAGCGGACCCAGCAGTTACGGGCCAGGCTGCTGGTGATCCGCTGCCCGTTTGAGAAGGTGAAACTGCCCCGTGCGAGGGTGAAGATCGCGCCCGGGAACCCGGCGGGAGCCGCGCACTTCGCGCTCAGGAAGCTGCGTTCCTCACCCTGGAATTCGTAACGGCGGCCAAAGGTGAGATCGATATCGGAGACGTAGCCGAGCTCGGAGGCGATCTTGGGGATGCGGGCGACGAAGATCGTCCCGAATGTGCCGCTCTTCACCCGCACGATCCTGAAGGTGAGGACGAAGGCGACCTGCACCGGGCGCGACCCGTATATGTGCAGCAGGAGGGCCGGTTTGCCTTCCTTGCTCGAGTTGAAGGCGAGCGCGTCGCCGTCGACCAGCACCTTGTCGAGCCCCGGAAAGGCCACGACGGCTTTGAACTGGCCCTTGCCGACGCGCGACCCCCCGCAGCGTTCGAGCGCCGTCTCCGAGGTCGTCGATTCGATTTCGGACCTCTCGCAGATCGGCAGCCCGCGGGTCGAGACCCGGCCGTAGCGATTGACGGCGATCGCGATCTTGCGCACCTGCGGCGGCCGGTTGCCGTCGGCGGTCCCGATCGAGCCGCTCACCTGCATCGTCACCGGCGCGACCTCCTGGCGGGGCAGGTCCTTGGGCGCCAGTTTCCCGTCGAAGGCGAGGCGCAGGTTGCCCCGCTGCGTGAACTCGGCGCTGGCGAGGCCGGCGCAGGCAAGAGCCGTGATCGCGAGGCTGAGTGGGATTGCGATTCGTCTCATGGCTCCAGAATTGATGTTACGCCGGGCCCGGCTGAGCTCAGCCCGCCGTTGTGTTGTGCCGGGATTAGGGTTCGGGCATGGACATGGGCCTGAGCCGAGGGGCGGTCGAGTCGTGGGTCGCCGGCTACGAGCAGGCCTGGCGCTCCGCCGGGACCGGTTCGCTCGGCGAGCTCTTCGAGGAGGGGGCGGTCTACCGGATGTCTCCCTACGGGGAGCCGGCGACCGGCCTCGAGCAGATCGCCGCCCTCTGGGAGCGGGAGCGCGAGGGGCCCGACGAGGAGTTCGCGATGACCCGCGAGGTCGTCGCCGTCGAGGGTGAGACCGCGGTGGTCCGGGTCGAGGTCTCCTACGGCGACGGCGGCGAGTACCGCGACCTCTGGGTCATCCGCCTCGGCGCCGACGGGCGCTGCCGGGAATTCGAGGAGTGGCCGTTCTGGCCGGGCCGGCCGATCGTCGCCGACGAGAGAGGAACCCGATGAGATCGCACACCGCGTACATGACCTTCGAGACGAGCGGGAGGCGGGAGCTGATCCGGATCACCGAGGAGGTGCAGGCGGCGGTCGAGGCGGCCGGCATCTCCGAGGGGATGGTTCTCGTCTCCGCGATGCACATCACCGCCGGCGTCTGGGTAAACGACGACGAGCCCGGCCTGCACGAGGACGTCCTCGAGTGGCTCGACAAGGTCGCGCCGCCGAGCTGGAAGCCCCCCGACGGCGAGGTCGCCGCGGAGCTGCTTCCCGAGGGGGGCGACTACCGCCACCATCGCGGCGGAGAGGACAACGGCGACGCCCACCTCAAGAACCTCCTCGTCCACCACCAGGCGATCGTCCCGGTCACCGACGGCCGGCTCGACCTCGGCCCCTGGCAGCAGGTCTTCTACTGCGAGTTCGACGGCGGCCGCCCGAAGCGGCTCGTGATCAAGGCGATCGGGGATTGACGGCGGAGCGCCTTCGAGCTCTGCGCCCAGCCCGCCTCAGCGCTCGTCGTCGGCGTCGCGCTTGCGCTCGCCCGGATGGGCGATTCGCTGCGCCGCTTCCCGTCCCGCGGCGAGCGCCTCCTCCGTCACCGCGGAGACGCCCTCGCTCGGCTTGCCGCCGACGATGTCGCGGAAGGCGTTCTTGAACCTTTCGGTGCGGCGGCCGACGTGGAAGCGCTCCTCCGCCTTCGCCTCCTTGTCGGGCCGGCGCTCTCCGTAGCGCCGCCGTCCCCAGGGCGAGCCGGGCTTGCCGATCCGCAGGGCTCCGTACAGCGCGACCGGGAAGACGAAGAAGCCGATCGTCCCGTGCAGCGTCCGCTGCTTGAGGAAGCAGATCGTGACAGCGGAGAAGACGATCGCCGCGGTGACGATGCTGCCGATCGTCGTGTCGAGGGAGCCGGTCTCGAAGCTGAACGGGCTGTAGCCGAGCAGGATCAGCCCCATCGCCGAGGCGGCGATCACGGTGGCGTCGATCGAGCTGCGCCCCTCCTCGGCCCAGTACACGTCTTCGAGGTACACCCAGAGGGCGAACTCGTCGATCGTCAGGCCCATGCCGACGCCGAAGGCCAGCGCGCAGATCTCGAGATAGGGGCTTTCGCCCAGGGCGGCGAAGCCGACGGCGCCGGCGGCCATCATCGTCACGATTCCGAAGACGAGGTGGTGGACGTGGACGCCGCTCTCGCTGACGACGCTGCCGGGCCACCAGGGGACCCGCGGGCTGCGCATCAGCCGGGTGCTCATCCTGATGAAGGAGAAGGAGAGGATGAAGCCGACCAGGACGAGGAAGATCCCCTGCTTGTCATCGGCGGCGATCTGGTCCTGCCAGAAGTCGCTGAGGATGGAGGCATGCTCGATCATGCCGTTGGCGGCGCCGGGTTGAAGCCCGGCCGTTCTCCGTCGCGCTCGCCGATCAGGTCGACGGTGAGCAGCACTGCGGCGACCGCGTAGAACGGGGTGACGAGGATGTTGGCCCCGGCGTCGGTGAGCCAGGCGGCGAGCAGCGACTCGCCCAGCAGGTCGTGGGCGAGCAGGGTCGCCAGGTGGGTGAGGACGTCGCTGAGGATCTCGATCGGGATCAGGATCGCGGCCACCGCCCAGAAGCGCCCGCGGACGAGGGAGGCGCTGCGGCGCAGCGATTCGCGCGCGGTTCGTCCCTCGATCTCCGCCACCGGCGCCGCCAGCCCGAGGTAGACGAAGGCCAGCACGCCCGGCACGAAGAAGAGGGCGAGGCCGGCGGCGACGAGCAGGACGAAGATCAGGTCGACGGCGATCAGGCGGCGGTAGCTGATCATCCGCGCCACCTCGCGCAGCGACGGCGCCCGGCCCTCGTGCGGGTGGGTGAGCGCGATCGAGGCCGCGCCCGCGTAGAAGACCTCGCCGAGCAGCCCCGTCGTCGCGAGGGCCATGACGGCGGTGACGAGCAGGAAGACCTTGATCCCGCTGTCGAGGTCGAACGACGTCACGTCGGCGTGGACGGGGATCGCGTGGATCAGCCCGATCGGGACGAAGACGATGACCGCGAGCGGCACCAGGGTGCGCGCCCAACTGCGGTAGGTGCTCGCGATCCTCGCGTAGAGGGAGAGCGTCGGCCCCAGGCTGCTCACCTCAGCGCCGCCGCCCCGACCTGACCCGGCCGCGGGCTTCGAGCTTCCCCTGCGCGGATTCCGAGGCCGGGACCTTCTTAACCTGGCGCAGGTCCGGGATCAGAAGCTCTTCGGCGCAGCGCCGGTGCCAGTGATGATGCTCGGTGCCCCCGAGCCGGTGCACGTACTGGACCACCGTGTGCTCGTCGCCGATCTCGATGTCGCCATGGCAGCCGGGGCAGCGGTAGAGCTTGCGGGCGACGCCGCGGATCAGCCAGGCCTCGTCCCCCTCGTCGGTGAGTCCGCGAAGGCTCCAGCGCTTGCTGGGGAGCCCGGCGGTATCGGTCATCGTCTCTTCGAGAGCCAGGCGAACCCGGCGGCCATCGCCAGGTTGGCGACGCCGGCGAGGCGCAGGCCGGCCTTGGCGCCGGGCCTGCTCACGGCCGGCGACCCGGCCCAGAGGGCGTCGGTGGCGATCTCGGTCCCGCGCAGCCAGGCGAGGGCCCACCAGTCGCGCTGCTCGCCCCGTGCCTCGGCGACCGCGTGGGCGGCCGCGAAGGTGAGCCAGATCGGGCCGCAGCGCTGGAAGAGGCGCGCCGCGTCGGGAGAGGGCTCGTCGTGCCCGAGGACGCGGAGGGTCGCCTCGGGGGCGAGGATCGCCCCTGTGCCGAGGGCGATGTCGAAGGCGATCATGTTGCGGTTGGTGAGGACGAGCGCGTCTTCGAGCGTCATTTGCAGCGCCCATCCAACCAGATCGGAAGGGAAAGGACGAGGCCCGGAGAAAAGGACGGCCGTGACCAAGACCGCAACCAAGGCCCCCGCCCAGCAAAAGAGCCTCTCCGAGTACATCCAGGAGAGGTTCGACGAGTTCTCCCGTTCTCAGAAAGACGTCGCCCGTTACATCGTCGATCATCTCGACGAGGCGGCCTTCCTCACAGCCGAGGAGCTGGCCCGGAGAGCGAGCACCTCCTCATCGACGGTGGTGCGCTTCTCCCAGGCCCTCGGCTTCGAGGGATATCCGGAGCTGCAGCAGGCGGCGATCGAGGAGTACAGGAACTCGATCGCGTCTGCCGGCACCGGGACCGCCGGCAACGGCGCGCTCTTCTCCTTCGACCACTCCGAGCTCGAGGGCAGCCTCGGCGCCGACCACGCCAACCTCGAGGAAACCGCTCGCAACCTGACCCGCGAGCAGGTCGACGGCGCCGTCGCGGCGCTGGCCGAGTCGCAGCGCATCGTGATCGTCGGCGTCGACCAGATGGCCTTCTTCGCCAGCTACCTGCGCCACACCCTGAGCCTGCTCGACATCCGCTCCGAGATCGTCGCCAGCACCGGCGGCGAGTCGCTCCAGCGACTCGGGCGGATCGACGACGAGACCCTGGTCATCGTCCTCTCCTCCGGCCGCGCCCACCCGCTGCTGCTGCGGGCCATGAAGCTCGCCCTGCACCGCAGCGCCAAGACGCTGGCGATCTCCGACGCCTCGATGTCGGAGGTGGGGGAAAACGCGGAACAGACGCTCTACTACTCCTCCAACAGCCCCTCCTTCGCCCGCTCCAACACGGCGCTGATGGCGCTGGTCCAGGCACTCGCCTACGGGCTGTATGCACGCGACGAAGCGGCTCACAAAGACCGCATCCGCGCCTACAAACTGAAGTAACCGCGAGCAATGTCGCCGCTGAAGCTGGTCGCTGAGCTGCACCGGCGCCAGAGCGAGATGTACGCGGGCGGGCCGGTGGAGCCGGTTCTGGAGCTGCTCGCGGCGGACATCGTCTGGCACGTTCCGGGTGAGACCCCGATCTCGGGAGACCATCGCGGCACGGAGCAGGTGGTCGACTACTTCGAGAAGCGCAGCCGGCTCACCGAGGAGACGACGCGGATTCGGCGCGGAGAATCGATCTTCGAAGGCGAGGCGGTGGCCCAGTTCATCGATGTGAGCGCCGTGCTCGACGGCAGGGAGGTGACCTGGCAGACGATCGGCGTGTACCGCATCGACCTCGAGCATTCTCGGATCCGCGAGGTCTGGCTCGTCCCCCTCGACCTCGCCACCTTCAACCGCATCTTTAATATGGATCGCGATGGCTGAGCGCGCGACATTCCGGGTCAAGACCGGCCTTGCCGAGATGTTGAAGGGCGGGGTGATCATGGACGTGGTGACCCCGGAGCAGGCGAAGATCGCCGAGCAGGCGGGCGCCTGCGCGGTGATGGCGCTCGAGCGGGTGCCGGCGGACATCCGCAGGGACGGCGGCGTCGCCCGCATGTCCGACCCGACGATGATCAGCGGGATCCAGGAGGCGGTGACGATCCCGGTGATGGCGAAGGCGCGGATCGGCCACTTCGCGGAGGCCCAGGTGCTGCAGGCGCTCGACGTCGACTACATCGACGAGTCCGAGGTGCTGACGCCGGCCGACGAGGCCCATCACATCGACAAGTTCGCCTTCGAGATCCCCTTCGTCTGCGGCGCGACCAACCTCGGCGAGGCGCTGCGGCGGCTCGGCGAGGGAGCGGCGATGATCCGCTCCAAGGGTGAGGCCGGGACCGGCAACGTGGTCGAGGCGGTCCGCCACATGCGTGGGATCACCTCCGGCATCAAGCGGCTCGCGCAGCTCGGCCCCGAGGAGCTCGCCGCGGCCGCGAAAGAGCACCAGGCCCCGCTCGAGGTCGTGCGCGAGGTCGCCGACACCGGGCGGCTGCCGGTCCCGCTTTTCTGCGCCGGCGGCATCGCGACCCCGGCCGACGCGGCGCTGATGATGCAGCTCGGCGCCGAGGGCAACTTCGTCGGCTCCGGGATCTTCAAGAGCGCCGACCCCGAGCGGCGCGCCCGCGCGATCGTCGAGGCGACCACCCATCACGACGATCCCGAGCGGGTGGCGGCGGCCTCGACCGGGCTCGGCGAGGCGATGCCGGGGCTCGAGATCGACGACCTGGCGGCGGCCGACGCGCTGCTCCAAAACCGCGGGGCCTGACCTGCGCGTCGGCGTCCTAGCGCTGCAGGGGGGATTCGAAGCCCACCTGCGGATGTTCCGGGCGCTCGGTGCCGAGGCGATCGAGGTTCGCGTCGCGGCGGACGCCGACGGCGTCGACGGGCTCGTCATTCCCGGCGGCGAGAGCACGACGATCGCCAAGGGGATCGAGTCGGCGGGCCTGGAGCCGGCGATCCGCGCCCACCACGAGGCCGGCCGGCCGGTGCTCGGCACCTGCGCGGGAATGATCGTCTGCGACGACGCCCACCTCGGCCTGATCGACGCGACCACCGAGCGCAACGCCTTCGGCCGCCAGCGCCAGAGCTTCGAGGCCGACATCGCGGTCGAGGGGATCGGCGACGAGCCGCTGCGCGCCGTCTTCATCCGCGCCCCCTGGGTGCGGAGACAGGGGCCGGCCGTCGAGACGCTGGCCTCCTACGACGGGCACCCGGTGGCGATCCGCGGCGAAGGCGTCCTCGCCTGCGCCTTCCACCCGGAGCTGACCGACGACCCGCGGCTGCACGCGCTCTTCATGGCAATGACCACGACATCGCTCGAGCGAGAGCGCGAGGAGGCGGAGAGTTGAGAGACCCGAGGGCGGCAAACCTGGCGAAGATCCTGGTCGGGTACTCGACCAAGGTGGGGGAGGGGGACGTCGTCGCGATCGACGGCGACAGCGCGGCCGAGCCGCTGCTGCTGGCGATCTACGAGGAGGTGCTGAGGGCCGGCGGCAACCCGATGCTGAACCAGTCCGTGGACGGCCAGGCCGCCTCCTACTTCAAGCTCGCCGGCGACGCGCAGCTCGACTGGGTCTCGCCGATCACGGAGTGGGTCGTGGAAAACGCCGACGTCCGCATCTCGGTCGGCGCCAGCACCAACCCCCGCGAGCTGTCGGCGGTCCCGCCCGAGCGCCAGACCCGCCGCCAGGCCGCCACCGGGAAGCTGATGAAGCGGGCGATGGAGCGCAGCGCCGACGGCGACTTTCGCTGGTGCTACACGATCTATCCGACCGGCGCATACGCCTCGGAGGCCGAGATGAGCCTCGCCGACTACGAGGACTTCTACTTCGGGGCCTGCCTGGCGACCGACCCGGACCCGCTCTCGGCCTGGACCCGCGCCTCCGAGGAGTGCAAGCGCCTCGCGGACTGGGTCGAGGGCCACGAGGAGGTCCGGGTCACGGCTCCCGGGACCGACATCAGGCTCGGCATCGCGGGCCGCAAGTTCATCCCCTGCGCCGGCGAGCACAACATGCCCGACGGCGAGTTCTTTACCGGCCCGGTCGAGGACTCGGTCGAGGGCGAGGTCACCTTTCACCTGCCGGCGGTGATCGGCGGTCGCGAGGTCTCCGGCGTGCGCCTCCGTTTCGAGGCCGGCAGGGTCGTCGACGCGAGCGCCGAGCGCGGCGAGGAGTTCCTGATCAAGCTGCTCGACACCGACGACGGCGCCCGCCGCCTCGGCGAGCTCGGGATCGGCACGAACTACTCGATCGACCGCGGCACGCGCGAGATCCTGCTCGACGAGAAGATCGGCGGCACGGTTCACATGGCGGTCGGCGCCAGCTACCCGGAGTCCGGCGGGACCAACGACAGTGCCGTCCACACCGACCTCGTATGCGACCTCCGCCTCGGCGGCAGGATCGAGGTCGACGGCGAGGACCTCCAGGTCGACGGAAAGTTCGTCGTGTAGAGGAACTCATCAAATCCCATCAAGTTCGCCATGCATCGCATGGTCAACTTGATGGGATTCCCGGCGACTACTGGTTGGGCAGCGGGCTGCCGGCGAGGAAGAAGAACCAGAGCATCAGGGAGAGGGCGGCGAGCATCACCGAGCCCATCAGGACCGCCTCGACGACGGTCGTGGTGCCGACCGGGGACGAGGTGTCGCGCATGCTCCGCATCCAGGCGGGGCGCATCGGCGCCAACCGGTTGGTGCCGGTGACATCGATGTAGAGGCGGTTGAGGCGGCTGAGCAGCCAGGCGACGAGGACGATCGAGGTGATCAGGCCGATGATCACCACCGCGTAGGGGAACTCGTCCGGGAACTGGGTGGTGGAGACCTTCGAGCCGATGTAGACCCAGGTCAGCGGCAGCGCGGTCCAGAGCGAAAGCGCGGCGAGCAGCATCGCGACGAAGATGACGCTCGCGGCCATGCTCTTCCCGACGGTGTGGCTGTGCGGATGATGGTGCATCGCCTGGCTCATAGAATGACACCTATGTCGGGCCATTCGAAGTGGGCGTCCATAAAACACAAGAAGGCCGCCGTCGACGCCAAACGAGGCAAGCAGTTCTCGAAGCTGTCGCGGGCGATCATCGTCGCGGCGCGTGACGGCGGCGGCGACATCGACGGCAACCCGACCCTCGCCACCGCGGTCCAGAAGGCCAAGGACGCCTCGATGCCCAAGGACAACATCCAGCGGGCGATCGATCGCGGGACCGGGGCCAGCGCCGACGCCGCGGCGATCGAGCAGGTCAGTTTCGAGGGCTACGGCCCCGGCGGCGCGGCGATCCTGGTCAGCGCCCTGACCGACAACCGCAACCGGACGACGGCCGACGTCCGCCTCGCCTTCACCAAGCACGACGGCAGCCTCGGGGAGCCGGGCTCCGTCGCCTGGATCTTCGAGAAGCGCGGTGTGGTCACGGTCGACGGGTCCCGCTACGGCGAGGACGACCTGATCGCCGCGATCGACGCCGGCGCCGAGGACGTCCGCGAGGACGGCGACCAGCTCCGCGTGCTCAGCGAGGCCGGCTCCCTGAGCGCGGTCCGCGAGGCGCTCGAGGCCGCCGGGGTGGAGATCGAGTCCGCCGAGGTGACGATGGAGCCGCAGAACACGGTCGAGGTCGGCAAGACCGACGCCCGCTCCCTGCTCGGCCTGATCGACGCCCTCGAAGAGCACGACGACGTCAACGACGTCCACGCCAACTTCGACATCCCCGACGAGGTCATGCAGGCGCTGGTCGCCTAGTCGTCCCGAGGGGCCCGGCTAGCGGCGCAGCCAGGCCGGCGCCCACCAGTTCCAGCGGCCGAGCAGGGCCATCAGCGAGGGCACGAGCAGCGCCCGGACCACGGTGGCGTCGATCAGCACCGCGAGCGAGACGCCGAGGCCGAGCTCCTTGACGAAGGCGATGCGCGAGGTCGCGAAGGCGCCGAGCGCGATACAGAGGAGGATCGCCGCCGCGGTCACGATCCGGCCGCTGCGCTCGAGGCCGAGGGAGATCGCCTCGCGATCCGCGGCGCCCTCGTCGTGGGCCTCCTTGATCCGCGAGAGCAGGATCACCCCGTAGTCGGTGGAGACGCCGAAGCCGGCAGCGAGCAGGACCAGCGGCATGGAGAGCTCCAGCGCGCCCGCGCTTTCGTAGGCGAGCAGAGATTCGAGCCGGCCTTCCTGGAAGACGAAGACGAGCACTCCGAAGGCGGCGCAGAGCGAGAGAAGGCTCATCGCCACGGCCTTGACCGGCAGCACGACCGACCGGGTCATCAGGAAGATCACGATCATCGTCGTCAGGCAGAGCAGGGCGAGGACGAGCGGCAGGCGCTCGGAGATCCCGGCGCGCTGGTCCACGAAATCGGCGGCGCGGCCGCCGACGAGCACGTCGAACGACGTGGGGATCGCGCGGATTTCGCGGACCAGGGCTTCGCTGCCCTCGCTGAGCGGGCCCGAGGCGGGGGAGAGGCGGAGCAGTGAGCTCTCTTCGTCCAGGGGGACGAGATGATCGACCCGTGAGGTGCCGGGCAGCTGCGCGACCGCCGCCGCGAACCTGCGTGCCTCGGGCGACTCCGGACGCTCCTCGACGACGACGAAGAGCGGCAGGGTGAGGTTGGGCGGGAAGTCGTCGGTCAGCGCTTCCCGAACCTGGCGGCTCTCGGCCTCGGCCGGCAGCACGCTGGTGTCGACGGAGACGAACCGGGCGTGCAGGAAGGGCAGGCCGAGCGCGATCAGAAATGCGGCGCTGAGCACGGCGATCGGGACCGGGCGGCGCATCACCAGGCTCGAGAGTCGGTACCAGAACCCCTCCCTGTCGGGCCGCGAGCCGCGGGCGGCCGCTCTCTGAAGACGCGCGGGGGAGAGGGAGTTGACCCGCTCGCCGAGCAGGGCGAGCAGCGCCGGGAGGACGAGGAGGGCCGCGCCGCCGGCGACGACCGCCACCAGCGCTCCGCCCAGTCCCATCGAGTAGAGGAAGCGCTGCGGGAAGACGAGCAGGGCGCTCATCGATGCGCAGATGACGACCGCGCTGAAGAAGACCGTGCGCCCGGCGGTCGCCATCGTGCGGCGCAACGCGCGCTCGCCGGGCCCCGAGCGCGCCAGCTCCTCGCGATAGCGAGAGACGATCAGAAGGCTGTAGTCGACGGCAAGCGCAAGCGCCAGCCCGAGCACGAGGTTGAGCGAGAAGATCGAGATCGGAATCGCCTCGTTGACGATTCCCAGCCCGAACAGGCCGCCGGCGATCGCTGCTGCGCCGACGCAGAGCGGCAGTGCTGCCGCGACCAGCCCGCGGAAGAACCAGAAGCCGAGCAGGAGCAGCAGCGGCAGGGCGATCAGCTGTGCACGCTCGATGTCCTCCGTGACGATGTCCCTGACCTCGACGTTGGTCGGCGCATCGCCCCCGAAGCGCACCCCGCGCTCCTCTCCCAACTGCGCCTGGAGCCGTTCGGCGGCGAGCTGCTGGTCGCGGTCGGAGAGGGTCGCGAAGTAGGCGATCACGAAGGTCGTGTGCCCGTCGCGCGAGATCATCGCCTCGTCTCGGTTCGACCAGTAGGTGGTGACGAAGGCGACCGCGGGGTCGAGGAAGATCCGGTCGGCGATCCTCCCGACCCGCCGGCGGGACGCTTCGCTGCGCGCCGGGCCCTCGGTCTCGACGAGCGCCAGCAGCCCGGAGTCGGGTTCGAGGCCGATCGCCTCGTGCACGCGCTCGGCGGCGCGGCTGCTGTCGGCGTCGGGATCCGCTGCGCTGTAGGGGTGGAGGCGCTCGACCGCCGAGGCGCCGAGCGTCAGGCAGAGGACCGTGAGCAGCCCGGCGGCCGCGAGCACGCGGCGAGGCCACCGATGACAGAGGCGGGCGAGGCGGTCGAGCAAGCCTCAGCCCGTGGCGAGCGTCGGGCCTAGCCCTTCGCCGCCGTCATCGTCGAAGTCGCCGTCGTGCCGCCGCCCAGGTCGATCTGCGAGCTGCCGGTGAACCCGGTCGGCGTGAGCTTGGCGTCGATCGTGTATTTGATCTCCGTCCGGCAGGGCGGGCCCGAGCCGCTGCCTTTGAAGGACTTGGTCTTGAAGTTGTAGGTGATCGAGAGGCTCCCGAAGGCCGCGGTGGGCTTGTTCGCGAAGCGGAAGCCGGAGGCGTCCCAGCGGTTGGGGCCTTTTTTCGCCTTGGGAACGGTGACGGCAACGGCCGGTGGGTCCTCGCAGCCGAAGACCAGGCCGCCGAAGTCGGCGAGGAAGAGCAGCTTGTTGCCCGGTTTGGGCTGGACGCTGACCCGCATTTCGCCCGCCGAGCCGAAGGTGGTGTTTTTCCATTCGCCGGTCCACTTGCCCGCCAGCTTGGCCGGCGTGAAGCCTTTGGCTTTTTTCACCGCCGAGGAGCCCGCGCCGGGGTCGTCGGAGGCGAGGACCAGGGTGGCCGCCACCGTCCCCATCACCAGGACGCAGAGGGTCGAGGTCAGGAATCGAGCGCGTCGGGCCATGCTTGCCTCCCCAGTTGGCAAAAGGACAGGTTTGTTCTACCACCGGCGGGGGCCGCGGGCAACCCCCGGAAGGCATCCGAGGCTGCGCCCAGAATCCGTTCCCATGCAAGTGGTGATGGGGATCGACCCTGGCGCAGCGAATCTCGGCTTCGGCATCGTCCGTCTCGAGGGAAGCCACATGGTCGCCCTCGACGGGGGCGTCGTCGAAACGCCCGCCGACCTGCCGATCGAGCGGCGGCTCGAGCGCATCCACCGCTCGCTGTCCGAGCTGCTCGCCTGGCACGAGCCGAAGGCGATGGCGATCGAGGACATCTACTTCGGCAAGAACGTGCGCTCGGCGATGGCTGTGGGCCAGGCCAGCGGGATCGCGATGCTGGCCGCCGCGGAACGCGGGGTGAGCTGCTTCGCCTACACGCCGCAGGCGATCAAGATGGCCGTCTGCGGCTCGGGGAACGCCGGCAAGAAGCAGGTCCAGCGCATGGTCGGGACCCTGCTGGGGCTGCCCGACCCGCCGACTCCGGACCACGCCGCCGACGCGCTCGCGGTGGCGATCTGCCACGGCGGCGGCGCCGGACGGCGACGGGCGGTCGAGGCGGCCGAGGGCCTGCAGGAACGGGTGGCAGGGTGATCGCCGCGGTCCGCGGCGAGGTCCTGGTGCGCCGGCCCGACCACGTCGTCATCGACGCCAACGGGGTCGGCTACCGGCTCGCGGTCTCCTCCGAGACGCTGAAGTCCGTCCCCGCCACCGGCAGGGAGGCCTTCCTGCACGCCGAGCTGGTCTCCCGCGACGACTCGCTGGCCCTCTACGGCTTCTCCTCCGAGGAGGAGCGCGACCTCTTCTGCCAGCTGGTCTCGGTCAGCGGTGTCGGCCCGAAGGTCGCGCTCGCGACGCTCTCCGGCGGCCCCGCCCGCGAGCTGCTGCGGGCGATCGCCGCCGGCGACGCGAAACGCTTCCAGGCTGTGCCGGGAATCGGCAAGCGGACGGCGGAGCGGATCATCGTCGAGCTGCGCGACAGGGTCGCCGGCTCGCTCGAGGAGGAGGTCGTCGCGGCCCTGGTCGAGGGTGGCGACGCCCGCGGCCTCGCCCGCGACGGGCTGGTCAACCTGGGCTATGCGCCGCTCGAGGCGGAGCAGCTGCTCGAAGGGATCGAGAGCGCCGATCCCGAGGAGCTGATCGCCACAGCGCTGCGCAAGGCGGGCACCGGGAAGGCCGCATGAGCGAGGACGCCGGGGGCATCGGCCCCAACCGCATCCGCACCCCCGGAATCGACGACCTTCCCGTTGCCGAGGACATACGCGTCCACGACGCGCGGGCCGACGTCCCCGACGAGGAGCTCGACCGCTCGCTGCGCCCGCAGACCCTCGGAGACTTCGTCAACCAGGAGCAGGTGACCGCGCAGCTGGCGATGTTCATCGAGGCCGCGCGCGGGCGCGGGGAGCCGCTCGACCACGTCCTGCTCGCCGGGCCCCCGGGTCTCGGCAAGACCTCGCTGGCCCACATCATCGCCGCCGAGCTCCGGGTCCCGATGGTGCAGACCGCCGGGCCCGCCCTCGAGCGCAAGGCGGACGTCGCCTCCTTCCTGACCTCGCTGGAGCCGGGCAGCGTCTTCTTCGTCGATGAGATCCACCGGCTCGGGCGCGCGGTCGAGGAGACCCTCTACCCGGCGATGGAGGACGGCGAGCTGCCCGTCGTGCTCGGCCAGGGGGCCGGCGCGCGCACGGTGACGCTGCCGCTGCCGCCCTTCACGCTGGTCGGCGCGACGACCAGGGCGGGCCTGCTCACGACTCCGCTCCGCGACCGCTTCGGCGTCTGCCACCGGCTCGAGCACTACGTCCCCGAGCACCTGGCGGAGATCATCGAGCGCTCGGCCCGGATCCTCGAGGTCGAGATCGACTCGGAGGGCGCGCGCACGATCGCGGGGCGCTCGCGCGGGACGCCGCGGGTCGCCAACCGCCTGCTCAAACGGGTCAGGGACTTCGCCCAGGTCAAGGAGACCGGGCCGATCGACGCCGGCGTGGCCGAGGCGGCGCTGCAGATGCTCGAGGTCGACGCGGGAGGCCTCGACCGCAGCGACCGCGCGCTCCTCGACACCGTCGCGAGCAAGTTCGGCGGCGGTCCCGTCGGGCTCTCGACGCTGGCGATCGCGATCGGCGAGGAGGAGGACACGATCGAGGACGTGCTCGAGCCCTACCTGCTCCAGCAGGGCCTCCTCAAGCGGACCCCCCGCGGCCGCGTCCTCACCGAGCGGGCCTACGAGCATCTCGGCATCCCGGCTCCCGAGGGCGCCGGCAGCCTGTTCTGAGCGTGTCGGCCACGAGGTTCGGACCGGACTCTCAGTAACCTGGCGGGATGCCGTTCTTCATCTGCCCCAACTGCGGTCACAGAGAGGCCAGCGCGGAACGCACCGCGGGCTTCAGCAGCCGGCCCAAGGGCTGCACCAAATGTGGCTTCGGCTTCGTCTTCGAGCTGCTCGACGACTATTACCCCGCGCCCAACGCGGCCTTCTTCGTCTGCGACCGCCAGGCGAGGGTGATCGACGCCGGCCGCGGCAGCTTCGAGCTGACCGGCCTCTCCGACGAAGACGTGATCGGGCGCCCGGTCAAAGAAGTGCTCGGCCTGCAATGGCGCGAAGAAGGCGGCGGCGGGCCCACCGCCGACACCGACGGCGACGGTGAGACCGACCCGATCGAGACCTCGCTCGAGTGGGGGGTGCGCTCGCTCGGCAAGCGCGTCTCCGTCAACGCCGAGGGCGACCTTCCCGCCGACGCGGTGGCCGACGTCTTCCCCGCCTACGACGAGGACGGCGGCCTGCTGATCGTCCTGACTCCGGAGAGCTGAGCGCCGAACATGGTGGGTAGGAGGCGTCGGAATCTCTTCGTACTGCTCTTCGTCCTGGGACTGGTGGTCGTATCCGGCCTGGTCGTGATGGACAAGCCGACCCGCCTCGGCCTCGACCTCAAGGGCGGCGTCGAACTGATCTACGAAGGAACGCCCACCGGGCAGTCCAAAGAAGTCAGCGGCGCGGACATCGACACCTCGATCGAGATCATCCGCGAACGGATCGACCGGCTCGGGGTCGCCGAGCCCGAGGTCTCCCGCCTCGGCGAGACCGGGATCGCGGTCAGCCTGCCCGACGTGACCAACGCCCAGCGGGCGATCGACCAGGTCGGGACGACGGCGCAGCTCTACTTCTACGACTGGGAGCCGAACCTGATCGGCCGCGAGGCGGCGATCGGCGGGCACCCCGGGCGCGAACCGCCGCCGGGCGCCGTCAAAGAGGCCGAGAAAGAATGGGAAGACGCCGGCCGCAAACCGAAAAAACCGGAGAACCAGCGGCTGATCTTCTCCGGCGCCTACCCGACGGCCTACGGCGCGGTGAACCTGGCCGCTGAACAGGAGCCGGTCAAGGACTGCACGGTCTGCTCGACGACCAAACCGCGCTTCTATCTCTTCTCCAAGGACGACAAGCACGACCTGCTCGCCGGACCGGAGTTCGCGACCGAAGACCTCTACATCTCCGCGACCGGGAAAAAACGGACGCAAAAAGGCGAGGTCCTCAAGGTTCCGGTCGGGGTCGTGGTCGTCTCCGAAACACCCCAGAACTCGGAGGGCGAGCCGATCGAGGACTCACCTCCCGGCTGGTACGCGATCACCGACGAACCCGCCCTCTCGGGCACGGAGATCACCGACCCGAAGCAGGAAAATCAGGAAGCCGGCGAAATCGCCGTCACCTTCGACTTCACCGACGAGGGTCGCGAGTCCTTCCACGACGTAACCCGCCAGATCGCCCAGCGCGGCCAGGCCCAGGCGATCGGCGTGCCCAGCGCCGAGGAAGTCGAAGCGCTCTCCGGCCACTTCGCGGTCGTCCTCGACAACGAGGTCAAAACCCGCCCGATCATCAACTTCGCCGAGAACCCCGACGGGATCGACGGCCGCACCGGCGCCCAGATATCGGGCGGCTTCGAGGACATCACCGAGGCCCAGGACCTGGCGACGATCCTGCAGATCGGCGCCCTGCCGATATCCCTGAAGCTGGTCAGCCAGACCCAGGTCTCGGCGACGCTCGGCAGCCAGGCCCTCGACCAGGGCGTCAAGGCCGGCGTGATCGGCCTGATCGCGGTGATCCTCTTCCTGATCCTCTTCTACCGCGTGCTCGGCCTGATCGCGGTCGTCGCCCTCGGCGCCTACGGGGTCATCTTCTTCGCGCTGATCAAGCTGATCCCGATCACCCTGACCCTGCCGGGGATCGCCGGCCTGGTCCTCACGATCGGCGTCGCCGCGGACTCGAACATCGTCATCTTCGAGCGAATAAAGGAGGAAGTCCGTGGTGGGCGCTCGTTACAGAGCGCGATCTCCGCCGGCTATCGCAAGGGCATCGGGACGATCATCGACGCGAACGTGATCACCCTGCTGACCGCGTTCATCCTCTTCGTGCTGGCCACGGCCGGGGTCAAGGGCTTCGCCTTCACGCTCGGCGTCGGCACGATCGTCTCCCTGCTCACCGCGGTCGTCTTCACCCAGGCGCTGCTCGGCACCTTCGGCCGCTCGCGGGTGATGCAATCGCCCAGCGTCCTCGGCGCCTCCCCGACGCAGCGGGTGCGATGGCACTTCGACTTCATCGGGATGAGCCGCTGGTTCTTCTCGATGTCCGGCGTGATCCTGATCGTCGGCGCCCTGGCCCTGGCAACCGAGCAGCTCAACTTCGGCATCGACTTCGAGTCCGGGACCCGGATCAAGGCCGCCCTCGTCGAGCCGACGGACGAGGAAGGAGTGCGCGAGACCCTGGACGCGTCCGGGATCGAGGCTGAGGAGATCCAGCAGGTGTCCGACCCCGAACTCGGCGACAACGTCTTCAACATCCAGACGCGGACACTGGAACCGAACCAGGTGGCGAGCGCCGAGCAGGCGCTTGCCGACGAGTACGAGGTCGCCGAAGACGGCTTCGACAGCACCAGCGTCGGCCCCACCTTCGGCGAACAGGTGGCGAGCAGCGCGGTCAAAGCGCTGATCTTCTCGCTGCTGGTGATCTGCGGTTACATCGCCTTCCGGTTCGACCCGAAGTTCGCGGTCCCGGTCCTGATCGCGATCTTCCACGACATCCTGATCACGATGGGGGTCTATTCCCTAACCGGCCGGGAGGTGTCGAGCGGAACGGTCGCCGCTTTCCTCACCATCTTGGGCTACTCCCTGTACGACACCGTCATCGTCTTCGACCGAATACGCGAGAACATGCCGCGCATGCCGCGGGCTGCGTTCTCGCAGATCGTCAACCGCTCGATGAGCGAGGTCCTGACGCGCTCCCTGGTCGCCGGGCTCTCGACGATCCTGGGCGTGATCTCGCTGCTGATCTTCGGCGGCACGACCCTGCAGGACTTCGCCTTCGCGATGCTGATCGGCATCGCCTCGGGAACCTATTCCTCGATCTTCATCGCCTCGCCGGTGCTGACCGCGTGGAAGGAACGCGAGCCGGGGTACGCGAAACGTCGCGAACGGATCGCCGCCGCGGACGGCACGGTCCCGGCCTTCGCCGACGAGGTCGAGCTGGCCAAGCTCGGCGACGACCCGGATGCCGAAGGCGACGGCGATGCCGTGCCGGCCGAGGACCCGGCGGTCGACGCCGTCGAGATCGAAGAGGACGGCAGCCCGCCCACCGACGGCGCCGGCGAGGCCCCCGGGGCACCCGACTCGGCGGAGACGGCCGAGCGGCGGGCACGGAACGCGGAGCGGCGCGAGCGGCGCCAGCGCCGCCGCAAGCACGGGAGGAACCGATGATGGAGGCGAAGACCTGATGGCACTGCTCGTCTGGTTCACGATGGGGATCGCCCTCTGGCACTTCACGATCTTCCTGCCGGATCGCTTCTGGCAGGGGATCATCGGCGCCTTCATCGGCTCGGTCGTCGGGGCGGTCGTCTTCGGCGCGATCGTCCACGCCGCGACCGGCGGCAGCCTCGGTGACACGGACATCTTCACGGCGCTGCTCGGTATTCCCGGCACGGCGCTCGGCCTCGCCGTCGTCTGGGCGATCGGCGTGCGCGCCGAAGAACAGCACGCCTAGGAGGGGCCGCTCAGGCTGCAAATTGGGCACGGCCGCGGGCAGTGTTCCGTCTGGTGCCGGCGCGAGCCTTGGTGGGTGGCCGAGACGATCAAGGCATACCGCGCCGACCCCTACGACTACCGCGAGGCGAGGGCGCTCTCGGAGGAGCTGGGCCTCAGCGAGCCGGTCGCGATAACGCTGGTGCGTCGTGGCTTCCGGACCCCCGAGGAGGCCCGCGCCTTCCTCGAGGCCGACGAGTCGCACGACCCGGGTGAGTTCCGCTCGATGGAGAAGGTGGTCGCGCGGATGAGAGCGGCGATCGAGGCCGGCGAGCGGATCACGGTGCACGGCGACTTCGACGTCGACGGGGTCTGCGCGACGACGATCATGGTCTCCACGCTCCGCGACCTGGGCGCCGAGTGCGACTGGCTGATTCCGGACCGGATCGCGGACGGCTACGGGCTGACGGCCCCGAACGTGGAGCTGCTCGCCGAGCGCGGCACCAGGCTGCTGGTCACCGTGGACTGCGGGATCACCTCGGTCGAGGAGGTCGCGCTGGCCCGGTCGCTCGGGATGGACGTGATCGTCACCGACCATCACCAGCGCTCCGAGGAGATGCCCGACTGCCCGATCCTGCATCCGGAGATCGACGGCTATCCGTTCAAGGAGCTTTGCGGGACCGCGGTTGCGTGGAAGCTGGCCTCAGCGTTGCGTGAGGACACCGAGCAGGACCTCGACCTCGTGGCGCTGGCGACCGTCGCCGACGTGGTGCCGCTGGTCGGAGAGAACCGGTCGTTGGTCCGCCGTGGGTTGGAGGCGGTGCGGCGAATGGAGCGGCCCGGGATGCGGGCGCTGATCGAGGCGGCGAAGTGTGAGCCGACCAGGTTGGATGAGGGCGATTTGGCCTTCCGGTTGGCACCGAGGATCAATGCCGCGGGACGGCTCTACCGAGCCGACGCCGGGGTTGAGCTCTTCCTCACCGACGACCCGGGACGGGCGGCGGAGATCGCACATGAGCTGAGTCGGGCGAACGGGGAGCGGCGGGCGACGGAGCGCGAGGTCAGCAACGCGGCCGAGGCGGCGTTGCGGGAGCTGCCCGCGGAGCTGCGCGAGGCGCCGGCGATCGTCGTCGCCGGCGAGGGCTGGCACCCGGGGGTGATCGGGATCGTCGCCTCGCGCCTGGTCGAGCGCCACCACCGACCGGCGATCGTGATCTCACTCGACGGCGAGGGCGGCGGGCGCGGCTCCGGGCGGAGCATCCCCGGCTTCGACCTGCTCGCCGGGCTCGAGGCCTGCTCGCAGCATCTGACCTCGTTCGGCGGGCACCGCGCCGCCGCCGGGCTGGCGATCGACGCGGAGCGGCTCGAGGGCTTCCGCGAGGCCTTCGCGGCACACGCGGCCTCGGTGCTGGGGCCGGACGACCTGAGGAAGACCGAGCGGATCGACGCGATGGTCGGCGGCGCCGACCTCGGCCTCGGCCTCGCCGAGGAGATCGCGCGGCTGGCTCCGTTCGGGATGGGCAACCCCGGCGTGCGGCTCCTCGTCCCCTCGGCTCGGGTCCGCGACGTGCGGCCGATGGGCCAGGAGGGGAAGCACGCGCGCTTCAGCCTGCACAGCGGGGCCCACCGCGCCCTCGGTGTCTCCTTCGGCCGCTCCAGGCTCGGGGTCGGCGACGACGACCCGGTCGACGCCGCGGTCCGGCTCGAGATCAACCACTGGAACGGCGCCGTCGAGCCGCGGGTCGTCCTGAGCGAGCTCTACCCGTGGCAGGCGGAGGCCGACGACGACGCCGACGCCTGGTGGGCCCGCTTCGAGGCCGAGCTGGCCGCCGATCCAACCGCCTCCTCGTCGAGCCGTCAATCGACCACCTCTGAGGGGGTGAATCGACGGCTCGACGACGGCGGCGCTTCGAGGACGGTCTGTGAGGTCTCGGGGTCGGCGGCGGCGACGCTCGCCGAGCTCGCCTCGAGCGGGGCCGGCGTCCTCGGCCTGGTCGCCGACCTGCCGCGCCGGGCGCCGATGGCCAAGCAGGGCGCGCGCCTCGCCGAGTACTCGGAGCTCGAGCTCGACCCGGGCCTCGCTCGCGAGTTCGAGCACGTCGTCCTCGTCGACCCGCCGCCGTCGGCGGAGCTCGATCGCCTGACGAGGGAGGCGAGCGCCGCCGGAGGGGGCTACCTGCATCCCGCCTGGGGCGAGCCGGAGCGGCGCTTCGCGCTCGGCGCGCTCGCCGACCAGCTCGCGGGGCGGGCCGTGCTCGCCGCGGTCTTCCGCGACCTGCGCGACGCCGGCGAGGCGGGGGGAGAGGAGCTGCGGGGCGCCCTGCGCGGCTCCGGCCGCCATCCCCGCACGCCCTCGGCCGCGGCCCGCTGCCTGCGGGTCCTGACCGAGCTCGGCCTCGTGCAGGGAACCCCGGACCATGGCCGCGGCAGCGTCGGGGTCGTATCCTCAGAGGGGACCGATCTGGAGCGCTCGCAGGCGTATCGCGCCTACGACGCCCGATATCAGGAGGGTCACCGATTCCTCGAAGGACTCAAACAGACGTAGCGCGCCGCGAGCTCCTCGCCGATCTCTTCGCCGTTGTCGAGGAGTTCGACTCCTTCGCGGGCGAGAACGGCGCGGCGGCGGGCAACGGCGCCCCCGCGGCGACCGAGAGCGGCGCCTCGGCCGGCGACACCGCGGTCGCGCTGGCGACGATCGACCGCGCCGCGCTCGAGCACGCCTTCGACTTCGCCTGCGACCGCCACGCCGACCAGCTCCGCCACTCGGGCGACGAGTTCATCACCCACCCGGTCGGGGTCGCCCAGATCTGCGCCGGGATGCGGCTCGACACCGCGACCCTCTGCGCGGCCCTGCTCCACGACACGGTCGAGGACACGAGCGCCAGCCTCGAGGAGATCCGCGAGGAGTTCGGCGAGGAGATCGCCCAGCTCGTCGACGGGGTCACGAAGCTGACCGGGATCACCTTCGAGAGCCGCGACGAGCGGCAGGCCGAGAACTACCGCAAGATGATGGTGGCGATGGCCACCGACGTCAGGGTGATCCTGATCAAGCTGGCCGACCGCCTCCACAACATGCGCACGCTCGGCGCGCTGCCGAAGCAGAAGCAGGTCGACGAAGTCGCGCGAGACGCTGGAGATCTACGCGCCGCTCGCGCACCGGCTCGGTATCCACGCGATCAAATGGGAGCTCGAGGACCTCGCCTTCGCCACTCTGCACCCGCGCAAGTACGCGGAGATCAAACAGCTCGTCGCCCAGCAGCGCGACGAGCGCGAGGTCTACGTCAACGAGGCCGGCGAGTTCCTCTCCGAGGAGCTCGAGCAGGTCGGGATCGAGGCCGAGATCTCCGGCCGCGCCAAGCACTTCTACTCGATCTACACGAAGATGACCAAGAAGGGGCGCGAGTTCAACGAGATCTTCGACCTGACCGCGATGCGGGTGATCGTCGGCTCGGTCAAGGACTGCTACGGCACGATCGGGGTCATCCACTCGATCTGGAAGCCGCTGCCCGGCCGCTTCAAGGACTTCGTCGCGATGCCGAAGGCCAACATGTACCAGGCGCTGCACACGACGGTGATCGGGCCCGAGGGCAAGCCGCTCGAGATCCAGATCCGCACCGAGGAGATGCACAAGCTCGCCGAGTACGGGATCGCCGCCCACGTCGCCTACAAAGAGGGCGCCGGCGACGACCCGCAGCGGGAGAAGATGACCTGGCTGCGACAGCTGGTCGAGGCCGAGGGCGAGCAGGACCCGGCCGAGTTCCTCGAGTCGCTCAAGGTCGACCTCTTCGAGGACGAGGTCTTCGTCTTCACGCCGAAGGGCGAAGTGAAGAACCTCTCCGGCGGTTCGACCCCGCTCGACTTCGCCTACGCCGTCCACACCGACGTCGGCCACCGCTGCGTCGGCGCCAAGGTCAACGGCAACATCGTGCCGCTGCACTACCAGCTGCGCTCGGGCGACATCGTCGAGGTGCTGACCACCAAGCAGAAACGCGGCCCCTCGCGCGACTGGCTGAAACTGGTGCGCACCAGCCGCGCCCGCAACAAGATCCGCGCCTGGTTCAAAGAGGAGCGCCGCGAGGACGCCGAGCGCAACGGGCGCGAGAAGCTCGACGAAGCGCTGCGCACGCGCGGGCTGCCGATGCAGAAGGTCGCCGGCTCGCCGCTGCTCGCCGACGTGATCCGCGAGATGGGCCACCAGAAGGCGACCGAGTTCTACATCGCGCTCGGCCAGGGCAAGATCTCCACCAAGACCGTCGCCAACAAGATCATGCAGCGGCTCAAGGCCGGCGAGGCGGTCGAGGACCACGAGCCGCTCGGCCGCGAGCGCGGCGAGGACAAGGCCCGCCGCACCAAGGACGCCTCGACCTACGGGATCAGCGTCAAGGGCGTCGACAGCGTCGCCGTGCGGCTCGCGAAGTGCTGCCGGCCGGTACCAGGCGACACGATCGCCGGCTACGTCTCGCTCGGCCGCGGGATCACGATCCACCGCACCGACTGCAAGAACGTGAGGGCGCTGAAAAAGGACCCGGAGCGCTTCGTCGACGTCAGCTGGGACGGCGAGAACGAATCCTCCTACCGGGTCGAGCTCCAGGTCGACGCCTACGACCGCACCCGCCTGCTCGAGGACCTCTCGCGCACCTTCTCCGAGGCCGGGATCAACATCATCGGGGCGAGCTGCACGACGAACCACCCGATGGTCAAAAACCGCTTCGTGGTCGAGGTCGGCGACACCGACCAGCTCAAGAACGGCGTCTCCCGCCTGCGCAACGTCGAGTCGGTATTCGACGTCTACAGAATTACGCCGGGAGGCTGACGCTCTAGCCGACCACGGTGAGGGCGCCCGGGTCGACCCGGAGGTCCAGCCTGGTCGCCTCGCCGATGTAGTCGCCGTCGACCTGGATCGGGAAGGGGCGCAGGTCGCCGTCCGCGCCGCTCGAGATCGAGGTCACCGTCGCCGTCGTGACGTCGTCGAAGTGCTCGATCCGCCGGTGCGTGGCGGCGGGCCGGGTCTCGCTGAAGAGGCGGGGAATCAGGGTCGGCATGTCGCGCTGGGCGGCGCGCTCGAGGACGCCGACCGAGAGGGTGCCGTCGTCGAGGGAGACGTTCTCGCAGACGCGGACCGGGCGGCTGGCGAAGTAGGTGAACGGGTCGGAGTTCTGGGCCAGGGCGGTGACGCCCTCGGCCGGGCCGCCGGCGTCGGTCTCGACCCGCAGCCGCACCGGGTTGTGGAGGTAGGAGCGGTAGAAGGCGGAGATCGCGGACCAGGTGTAGTAGTAGGGGCCGGCCTTCGACTTCAGCCGCGGGTGGGCATCGACCCGTTTGACCACGGTCGCGTCGATCCCGACCCCGCAGGAGAAGACGAAATGGCGCTCGCCGACCATGCCGAGGTCGATCTTGCGCGGCGCCCAGTCGTCGGCCAGCGCCAGCAGGTGCTCGGTTGCGTCGACGACGTCGTTGGGGATGCCGAGGGTGCGGCAGACGACGTTGGTCGAGCCTCCGGGCAGCACCGAGACCGGCACGTCGGTGCCGGCGAGCCCGTTGGCGACCTCGTTCAGGGTCCCGTCGCCGCCGAAGGCGACGACGACGTCGTAGCCGTGGTCGCGGACCTCGCGCCCGATCTCGGTCGCGTGGTTCTGGGCCTCGGTCGAGACGGTCTCGACCTCGAAGCGCCCCTGGAGCGCATAGACGACGAGGTTCTTGAGCCGGTCGGAGACCGTCGTCGCGTACGGGTTGACGATGATCAGCATCCGCTTCTTGCCCCCCTTGCGGGGGCGTCTTGAGCCGATGCGGGCCATGGCTGCAGCGTATTGAGGATTTTCGTTTGCCGGAGCGGGGAAGCGGCTATATGACAGTCAGCGATCTCCGGACTCAGGGCCAAGGTGGGCACTCCGGCGCGATACGAGGTAGTCGGAGGAGTCATGTTCAGTTGCGAGCGTTGTGGGTCCAGCTTCAGCCCGATACGGGTGGCCAGCGGAGAGGCGTGCCCGCGTTGCCGGGCGCGGGACGGAGTCGAGGCCCCGCTGGCCTTCGCGCCGTTCTCATCCCCCGGCGTCGAAGCCGGCCAACCCCCCGTCGTCGCGGAGGAGAGCAGGGGAGACGACGCTCAGGGGACCGCTTCGTAGCGGATCACGTCGCCGTCCTCGACTTCCCGGACTCGTCCCTCGTTGACAAGGAGGTCGGCGTGGCCGATCACCTCCGAGAGCGTCAGGAAGGCCTGGGTGACGGCGACGTTGCCCCAGATCGACTGGGCGATCTCGTAGCCGCTGCGCGGCCGCTCGGCGATCAGGCGGTGGATCTTCTCCTTGCGGCGCTCGTGCTTGTGGATGCGGTCGTCGATCAGCTCGACGTGGTCGACGATCGGGTCGCCGTGGCCGGAGAGGACGAACTCTGCCGGCATCTCCTGCGTTTTGCGCATCGACTCGATGTAGGCGACCAGGGCCTGGGTGCGCTCGGTCGAGCCGTCGAGGGGGCGGGTGATCAGCGGGTTGGAGGAGATGTGGGCGATCAGGTGGTCGGCGGCGATCAGGATACGCCGCTCCTCGTCCCAGAAGATCGTGTCCGAGGGGCTGTGGCCCGGCCGGTGCAGGGCCTGCAGGGTGCGGTCGCGGAAGGCGATCTCCTCGCCGTCGTCGAGCGGCCGGGTCACCGCGACGTGCGACCCCCAGCTGCGGAAGCTGCGCGAGACGCTGGCGAGCGCGGCCGTGACCTCCTCCGGGATGCCGCTGCGCAGCATCAGCTCGACCGCGAATCGGTCCTCGGCCTCGGCGTCCTCCTCGAAGTTGGCGAGCCGCTGGGCGGCGACGCCGATCGCCGCGACCTCGGCGCCGGAGTGCTCGACGATGATCTCCACCAGGCCGAGGTGGTCGATGTGCTGGTGGGTGACTATCACCAGCTCAAGGTCGTCGATCGAGTGGCCGCGCTCGCCGAGCGCCCTCTGCAGCTCGTCGAGCGCCTTGCCCGAGTTGGGGCCGGTGTCGACGAGCGTCAGCGGGTCGTCCTCGAGCAGGTAGCAGTTGACCCTGCCGACGGCGAAGGGCGTCGGGATCGGGAGGCGGTGGATCCCGGCCTGCGCCGCCTGCTCCAGCGCCGCCTCGGGGGTCAGGGCCGGGCTCACGACCGGATCAGCGCGAGGACCTCGTCGCGCTTTTCCTCCATGTGCTCGCGGGAGACCAGCGACTCGAGGTTGAGGCGGAGCAGCGGCTCGGTGTTCGAGGGGCGGACGTTGAAGTGCCAATCGGGGAAGTCGATCGAGACACCGTCGAGCCGGGCCAATTTGGCCGCCCCCTCGCCGTAACGCGCGACGATCTCCTCCATCTTCGCCGGTCCGTCGCCGACCTCGGAGTTGATCTCGCCGGAGATGAAGTAGCGGGAGCGGAACTCGGCGATCAGCTCGGCGAGAGTGCGGCCGTCGGCCGAGAGCAGCTCGAGCATGAGCAGGGCGGGGATCGTCCCCGAGTCGGCGTTCCAGAAGTCGCGGAAGTAGTAGTGGCCGGAGACCTCGCCGCCGAAGGCGGCGCCCTCCTCGCGCATCCTTTCCTTGAAGAAGGCGTGGCCGACGCGGGAGAGCCCCGAGCGCCCGCCCTCGGCGGCGACCAGGTCGGGGACGGCCCGGCTCGATCGCGGGTCGTGGAGGATCGTAGCGCCGGGGTCCTTGGCGAGCGCCGCGCGGGCGAGCAGCGCGCAGACGAAGTCGCCGTCGCAGAACTCGCCGTCGCCGTCGATGAAGAAGCAGCGGTCGGCGTCGCCGTCCCAGGCGATCCCGAGGTCGGCGCCTGACTCGCGGACGCGCTCGATGATCATCCGCCGGTTCTCCTCGAGCAGCGGGTTCGGCTCGTGGTCGGGGAACTCGCCGTCGGGCTCGAAGTACATCTCCTCGAGGTCGAGGCGAAGGTCGCGGAGGATCGGCCCCGCCGTCGGGCCCGCCATCCCGTTGCCGCCGTCGACCACCACCTTCATCGGCGCGACCTTCTCGGGATCGATGAAGGAGAGCGCCTTGGCGCGGTACTCCTCCCAGACGTCGACCTCCTCGACCGAGCCGCCCCCCGGGGCGTCGCCGAGGCCGCCCTCGATCTCACGCCGGACGTCGCCGATCCCGGCGTCGCCGGAGAGCGCCAGGGCGCCCTCGCGGACCAGCTTGACGCCGGTGTAGGCCTTCGGGTTGTGCGAGGCGGTCACCATCGCGCCGCCGTCGAGCTCGCGCGAGCCGACCAGGTGGTAGAGCAGCTCGGTCGCGACCATCCCGGCGTCGAGGACGGCGGCGCCCTCTTCGAGCAGGCCCTCGCGCAGGGCCGCCGCCATCGCCGGCGCGGTCAGCCGCATGTCGCGGCCGAGCCCGACCCGCAGCTCGCCCGGCTCCTTGCCGCGCAGGCGGCCGAGCACGCGGGCGAAGGCGCGGCCGATCGCACGGGCGGTTCCCTCGTCCATCTCGGAGCCGTGCAGGCCGCGGATGTCGTAGGCCTTGAAGATCCCGGCCGGCGCCAGGAGGCTCTCGCTCAAAACGCGCCCTTCAGAGCCTCGTAGCTCTGCTCGAGCGACTGCGGCATGACTTTCGTGTCGGCGATCACGGGCATGAAGTTGGTGTCGCCGCCCCAGCGCGGGACGACGTGGAGGTGGATGTGGTGCTCGACCCCGGCGCCGGCGACGCGCCCCTGGTTGAGGCCGACGTTGTAGCCGTGGGGCTCGTAGACGTCCTCGAGCCGGGCCATCGCCCGCTGCGCGAGCGCCATCATCTCGGCCGTCGTCTCCGGGGTCAGGTCCTGGAAGCTGCCGATGTGCTCGTACGGGGTCACCATCAGGTGGCCGTTCGTGTACGGGTAGAGGTTGAGGATCACGAAGCAGCGCTCGCCGCGGTGGACGATCAGGTTCGCCGCGTCGTCCTCCTCCGCCTGCTTGGCGCAGAAGATGCAGTCCTCCTCGATGTCCTTGGCTGCGTCCTTCACGTAGTCGAAGCGGTCGGGCGCCCAGATCCGGTGATTGGCCACGCCACCCATCCTATGAAAGGAAGGAAGTGGTCAGTTCTCCTGCATAAGGCGCCACCTCCTCCGCTCCCGGGCCGGTCGCGCTCATGACCACCGGCGATCTCGCGACCGGCCCTCCCGCGTCCGGGGGTGGCTATAGCCAGCCGCGTCGCCTGAACCAGGCGAGCATGCCGACCAGGACGCCGACCATGACGGCGATCACGGCCCAGAAGGCGGCGGGGTCGCCCTCGCCGGGGACGCCGACGTTCATCCCCCAGATGCTGGCGACCAGGGTCAGCGGCAGGACGATGACGCTGATCGAGGTGAGCACCCGCAGGATGTCGTTGACGCGGTGGGAGATCACCGACTCGTTGGTCTCGGCCAGCGCCTCGACGACCTCCTTGTAGTTCTCGAGCATGTCCCAGATCCGCTCGTGGGCGTCGACGATGTCGTCGAAGTAGATCTCGAGGTCGAGGTCGGTCGCCAGGTAGCGCTGCTTGACCTTCTCGAGGTCGCGCAGGACCGGGCGCTGCGGGCGGATCACTTTGCGGAAGTTGATGATCTCCTGCTTGACGTTGGAGATGTCGCGGACGACCTCCTCGGAGCGGCCCTCGAAGATGTCGTCCTCGAGCGCGTCGAGCTTGTTGCCGATCTTGCGCAGCATCGGGAAGCAGTAGTCGAAGCTGTCGTCGACGAGGCGGTAGAGGAGGTACCCCGAGCCGCGCGAGAAGAGCTGTTCGCGCAGCTCCTCCTTCGTCCGGCAGCGCTCGAACAGGTACTCGACGGGCTGCAGCGGCTGGTTCGGGATCGTCACCAGGTAGCCGGGCCCGACGAAGAGGTCGAGCTCGCCGGTGCCGAGGCGGCCGGCGGCCGGGTCGAAGACCGGGAAGTGGAGGACGATGAAGAGGTAGTCGTCGTAGACGTCGATCTTCGGCCGCTGGTTGCGGGAGAGCACGTCCTCGAGGTCGAGGGCGTGGAAGTCGAAGTTGTCCTCGAGCCAGCCGCGCTCGAGGGCGCCGGGGCTCTCGATGTTGACCCAGCGCAGGCCGGCGGCGTCGATCTGCTCGACGTTCGGGGTCTTCTGCTCAGCCGCCGGGGGGGCGCCGATCAGCTGCTCGCCGCGCCGGGTCGCCCGCCGCAGCCTTGGCTTCGGAAGGTTCGGCATCTGCCTGGCTCAGCTTCTCGTCGGTGTCGGCGGGCATCGCGCACAAGACTAAACGGCTGCACCTGCTGAAACTGAACGAAATGTCCCCTGGTACGATGCCCCCACATAAGCGCCACATCTAGAGGGGTGGAGGGACTGGCCCAGTGAAGCCCCGGCAACCACCTCGAACCGACAGGTTCGAGGGGAGGTGCCAAGTCCAGCAGGTCGTGAAAGGCCTGGAAGATGTGGGGAAACGTCCGATCGGACCTCTGCCCCACAAGCGGCGGAGGTTTTTTTTGTTGTCGACGGAAAGCAGATCGGATGTCACTCGATAATTTGAGGTGCAGGGAGTGCGGCGAGACCTTCGAGCTCGGCGCGCATTTCTTCTGCGAGAACTGTTTCGGGCCGCTCGAGGTCGCCTACGACCACTCCGGGCTCGACCCGGCCGAGGCGAAGCGGCGGATCCAGGCCGGGTCCCAGGGGATCTGGCGCTACGCCGACTTCCTGCCCTTCGAGGGCAGGCCCGGCGACCCGCTGGAGCCGGGGCTGACGCCGCTGCTGCGCGCCGACCGGCTCGCCGAGCGGATCGGCCTCGACGCCGAGCTCTGGATCAAGAACGACGCCGCCAACCCGACCCACTCGTTCAAGGACCGGGTCGTCGCCGTCGCCGTCGCCAAAGCACAGGAGCTCGGCTTCAAGACCGTCGCCTGCGCCTCCACCGGCAACCTCGCCAACGCAGTCGCCGCCCACGCCGCCGCCGCCGGCCTCGAGTCCTACGTCTTCGTCCCCGCCAACCTCGAGGAGCAGAAGCTGCTCGCAACCGGCGTCTACGGGACCAACCTGGTCGGTGTGCGCGGCAACTACGACGACGTCAACCGCCTCTGCACCCAGCTCGCCGAAGTGCGGCCCTGGGCGATCGTCAACGTCAACCTGCGCCCCTACTACGCCGAGGGCTCGAAGACGCTCGCCTACGAGACGGTTGAGCAGCTCGGCTGGGAGCTTCCCGACCGGATCGTCTGTCCGATCGCCTCCGGCTCGCTGTTCACCAAGCTCGGCCGCGGCTTCCAGGAGTGGCTCGACCTCGGCCTGGTCGAGGGCGGGCAGCCGGTCTTCAACGGCGCCCAGGCGCTCGGCTGCAGCCCGGTCGCCACCGCCTTCGCCGAAGGCTGGGACGTCTGCAAGCCGCAGAAGCCGGAGACGATCGCCAAAAGCCTCGCGATCGGCGACCCGGCCGACGGCCCCTACGCGATCGAGCACGCCCGCAGCACCGGGGGCGGGATCGACTCCGTCGACGACGACGAGATCCGCGACGGCATCCGCCTGCTCGCCGAGACCACCGGGATCTTCACCGAGACCGCCGGCGGGGTCACCGTCGGCGTCCTGCGCAAGCTCGCCGAGCGCGGCGACATCGCCTCCGGGGAGCGCGTCGTCGTCTACCTGACCGGGGAGGGTCTGAAGACCCTCGACGCGACTCGCGATAGGTTCCAGATGCATGAGATCGACCCCGATCTCGACAGCTTCGAGTCCGAGTTCGAGCACCAGGAGGTGGTCGCCTGATGGCAGTGACGGTGAAGATCCCGACCCAGCTCCGGGCAGCGACCGGGGGGGAGGGCGAGGTGGAGGTGTCCGGCTCGACCGTCGGCGAGGTGCTCGACGCGGTCTTCGAGGCCCACGGCGACCTGCGCGAGCGGATCACCCAGGACGGCGACCTGCGCCGCTTCGTCAACGTCTACGTCAGCGGCGAGGACATCCGCTTCCAGCAGGGGCTCGATACCAAGATCAATGAAGGTGACGAGGTCACCATCCTCCCCGCCGTCGCCGGCGGCTGAGACTCGTTGTCCGAAATCGCATCAAGTTGACCAGGCTATGCATGGCGAACTTGATGCGATTTCGTTGAGTAGGCCGCCCGTAGTGATTCTTTGCGGCGGGCGCGGGACGCGGCTGCGGGAGCGGACGGAGTCGGTGCCGAAGGCGCTGGTCGAGATCGGCGGCCGGCCGATCCTCTGGCACGTGATCGGGATCTACGCCGCGCAGGGGTTCCGGCGCTTCCTGCTCGCGACCGGGTATCTCGGCGAGATGGTCGAGGAGTTCGCCGCGGCGGAGCGCTGGCCCGAGGGCGTCACGGTCGAGTGCGTCGAGACCGGCGCCGACACCCCGACCGGCGGCCGCATCGCCCTGCTCGGGGATCGCCTCGGGGAGGCCCCGTTCTGCGCCACCTACGCCGACGGGGTCGCCGACGTCGACCTCGAGGCGCTGCTCGGCTTCCACCGCGACGGCGGCGCGCTGGCGACGATGACCGTCGTCCGCCCCCACCTGCAGTGGGGGGTCGCCGACGTCGCCGAGGACGGCCGCGTCGCCGGCTTCGTCGAGAAGCCGCGCAGCGAGCACTGGATCAACGGCGGCTTCCTCTGCTTCGAGCCCGGGGCGCTCGCCTACCTCGACGAGGACAGCGTCCTCGAGCGCGAGCCGCTGGCGCGCCTCGCCGCCGACGGCGAGCTGCGCGCCCATCGCCACCAGGGCTTCTGGGACTGCATGGACACCTACAAGGACGCCGTCGTGCTCAACGACCTCTGGGCCAGGGGCGAGGCGCCGTGGACCGCGTGGGCCCCGGAGGCCGCGGCCCGGTGAAGCGCTCCCTGGTCACCGGCGGGCACGGCTTCGTCGCCTCTCATCTCGCCCGGGCCCTGCTCGAGCGCGGCGACACGGTCACCGTCCTCGACCGCGCGGCGCCGCGCCTCTCCGGCCTCGAGCTGCAGCGGATCGACGCCGAGGTCGAGCTGGTCGAGGCCGACCTTCGCGACGCGACGGCGATCGGCGCGACGCTCGGGGCGGGCGAGTTCGACGCCGTCTTCCACCTCGCGGCGCAGACGCTGGTCGGCCCGGCGATGGGGGACCCGACCGCGACCTTCGAGGTGAACGTCGCCGGCACCTGGATCCTGCTCGAGGCCTGCCGCCGCGTCGATGTCCCGGCGGTCGTCGTCGCCTCATCCGACAAGGCCTACGGCCCCAGCGAGGAGCTCCCCTACCGCGAGGAGATGCAGCTTCGCCCCGCCTCCCCATACGAGGCGAGCAAGGCCGCCGCCGACGCGATCGCGCTCAGCTACCGGCCCTCCTTCGGCCTGCCGGTCGCGGTCACCCGCTTCGCCAACATCTACGGCGGCGGCGACCTCAACTTCTCGCGGTTGATCCCCGAGGCGATCGTCGCCGTGCTCGAGGGCCGCCGGCCCGCGATCCGCTCCGACGGCAGCCCGCAGCGCGACTTCCTCTACGTCGACGACGCCGTCGCCGCCTACCTCGCCGTCGAGGGCGCCGCCGGGGCCGGCGGTCCGGGAGCCGGGGAGGCCTTCAACGCCGGCGGCGAGCAGCCTCACTCCGTTGCCGAGGTGCTGGAGACGATCGCCGCCGTCAGCGGCCGTGAGATCGAGCCCGAATACCTCGGCCTCGGCAATCCCGAGGGGGAGATCGACCGCCAGTACGTGGACTCGACGAAGCTGCGCGAGCTGACCTCCTGGCGGCCCGAGGTCGAGCTGCGCGACGGCCTGCGCCGCGCCCTGGAGTGGTACCGGGACAACCCGGAGGCCGTCGCGGGGTCGAGGACCACGGCCGTCTAGGCTTCGGCCACGATGTGCGGGCGCTTCACGGTCACGGCGAAGGACACGAAGAAGGTCGCCGACCGCTTCCAGGTCGAGCTCGAGAAGGCGCTCGAGCGCAACGCCGCCGGCAAGGCGCCGCCGCCCTCGAAGGAGCGCGCCGAGAAAGTCGCGGGCGGGCTCGGGCGCTTCAATGTCGCACCGACCCAGGAGGTGCTCACCGTGCGCTCCTCGCCCGACCCCGAGGAGGCGGCGCAGGGCGAGCGCGAGGCGCGGCTGATGCGCTGGGGCCTCGTCCCGCGCTGGGCCAAGGACCTCAAGGTCGGCTACCGGATGATCAACGCGAAAGCGGAGAACCTCGACTCGAGCCGCGCCTACGCGCCGCTGGTCGGCAAGTTCCGCCACCGCTGCCTGATCGTCGCCGACGGCTTCTACGAGTGGATGAAGGCGGAGGACCCGAAGCAGCCGCGCCAGCCCTGGCACTTCACGGTGGACGGCGGCGAGCCCTTCGCCTTCGCCGGGCTCTGCACCCGCAAGGAGTGGGAGGACGGCGAGGACCGCGGCTTCGACGACGGCTGGCTCTACAGCTGCACGATCGTGACGACGACGCCCAACGAGGTCGTCTCCAAGGTCCACGACCGGATGCCGGCGATCCTGCCCAGCCACGAGGCCGAGGCGGCCTGGCTGAACCCGAAGCTCGAGGCCGAGGACGCGATCGCGATGTGCGCGCCGCTGCCGGCGGCGAGGATGTCGGGCGCGCCCGCCAACCCGAAGGTGAACAAGGTCGGCAAGGGGATGGAGGAGGGGCCGGAGCTCCTGGTCGTCCCCTAGCGGCGCGCTATTCGGCGATCGTTTCGGGCAGCCGGCTCATCGCGCCGGAGGTCTCGACCGTCTCGGTCCCGGCGCTCGTCTTCACCGCACAGGACACCTCGATGGCCGGGATCTTGGTCGCGCGCCAGACCGTCGCGAAGGGCAGCACCAGGTCTTTCTTCGGCGAGCCGGGGGGAGGAAGTAGCGCCAGCGCTCGACCCCGTCCGTGTAGGTCGGCCATTCGAGCTTGACCCCCTTGATCGTCGCGTAGAGCGGGGGGAGGTCTTCCATGTCGACGACCGCGAGGCCGGACCCCTTCGCGGCGAACTCGACAAGCGCTGTGTCGTACTTCTCCTGGTCCATCAGGTTCTCTTCGCTCGAGCGCGGATAGGAGGCGCGCAGATCCGGCGTCTGCGCGACTTCGGTGCCGCCCGGAGCCCGCATCAGGCAGCGGATCCGGGCCCTTCCGACCGGCGAGCCACGGTCGATGGTGAGGGTGGCGTTGCTGCGGAAGAGGTTGTAGCCGCTGACGTTGGTTCCGGCCGCATCGAGGCCGGCGTCGGTGAGCTGCATCGTGCCGCCGCCCCCGGGGACGTCGACCCGCTCGGAGTCCGGCAGCGCCCGCGACTGCACGTATTCGAGCCGGGTCGCGTCGCCGGCGAGGTTTTCGTCGGCGAGCACGGCGGCTGCCAGGGTCGCGACCAGCCCGACGGCGATCACGATCAGCGCGCCGCGCGGGGGGCGGTCGGGCCTCTCGCCCGAGATCCACTCCTTCAGGTCTGCCATGGGCGGCACAGTATGCGAGAAGAGGTTGCCGACGCACGCGTCCGGGTACCGTGCATGCCGTGGCTGTCGAATCGCAGGTGGCGCGCAACGTCGAAGTCGAGCCGAGGACGGCGCACGTCCACGGCCGCGAGATCGCCTACGCCGAAATCGGCTCGGGCCCGGTCCTGCTGCTCGTGCACGGGATGGCGGGCAGCTCGGAGAACTGGACGCACGTGGTCGAGCTGCTGGCGCGCAACCACACCGTGATCGCGCCCGACCTGCCCGGGCACGGCGGCTCGGAGCCGGGCGGCGGCGATTACTCGCTCGGAGCCCTCGCCGCGACCCTGCGCGACCTGCTCGTCTCGCTCGGTCACGACCGGGCCACGATCGTCGGCCACTCGCTGGGCGGCGGCGTGGCGCTCCAGTTCACCTACCAGTTCCCCGAGATGGTCGAACGCCTGATCCTCGTCTCCAGCGGCGGCCTCGGCAGCGAGGTCAGCCTCGTCCTGCGCGCCGCCGCGCTGCCCGGCGCCGACCTCTTCATCTCCGCCACCGCCGGGGTCGGCAGCGTCGTCGGCTCGACGGTCGCGCGGGGCATGTCCTGGGTGGGGCTGCGGCCGAACGCGGACGTCGCCGAGGTCGCCCGCGGCTACGCCTCGCTGTCCGACCCGCAGCGCCGCAGGGCCTTCCTCGACACCCTCCGCTCGGTCGTCGGCACCGGCGGGCAGCGGGTTGCCGCCGCCGATCGCCTCTACCTGGCGGACGGCCTGCCGATCCTGATCCTCTGGGGCGAGAACGACCCGATCATCCCGGTGAAGCACGCCGAGCAGGCTCACCAGGCCCTGCCGGGGAGTCACCTGGAGGTCTTCGAGGGCGTCGGCCACCTGCCGCAGGTCGAGGCGCCGGGCCGCTTCGTCACCGTGCTCGAGCGCTTCCTGACCGAGACCGAGCCGGCCGAGTTCGATCAGCAGGAGTGGCGGGCCCGGTTCAGCGCCGGAGCCTGAATTTGACCGCGAGCGCGCTGGCGCCCCCGGTCGCCGTTTTCGCGGTGACGGTCGCCCGGTAGCTCCCGCCGGCGATCGCTTTGCCGCCGCTCCGTTTTGGGATCCGGATCGAGTTGCGGCCCTCTTTGGCGTCCTGGCCGAGCGTGGCGACGGGCTGCGTTTTCGAGCACGCTTTGTTCAGGCAGCGGACCAGGGAGATCGTCACGGCGGCGTCCTCGGAGACGGCGTAGACGATGCTCTGGCCCTGAACCAGCGCCAGGTAGACCCTGAGGCCGCGCTCCGTCGCCCTGGTGACCGTCACCGGGAAGGTCGCGACCGCGGCGTTCGCGGCCCCGTCCTGAGCCACGCAGAGCACCTGGGTCGTTCCGATCGGGAAATCGCCGCCGGAGGACGGGGCGCAGACCGGGTCGATCGAGGCGCCCGAATTGTCCGACGCGCTCGTGGTGAAGTCGACCTTCGCCGTCGTCGCGGCGGCCGCGGCGACGGCCGTGACCGCGGACGGGGTCCGGAGCCGGGGCGCCTCGGTGTCTTTGACCGTGACCGTGTAGGAGGCCGTCGCGGTATTGCCCGCGGCGTCTTTGGAGGTGCATACGACTTTCGCCAACCCGAGCGGGAAGACGCTTTCGACGGGCCGGTCGCAGGAGGCCGTGACACCCGGGGCGTTGTCGGACGCGGTCGGGGGCGTGAGTTTGACCAGAGCGCTAGGTAAGCCGGGGTCGTTGCCGACGGTGCGGTTGGGCGGCGCCGTGACTGTCGGGGGTTGGGTGTCGACCACTTTGATCAGGAAGGAGTCGCGGACGCCCGTGGGGGTTGCGCTGCAGACCACCTCGGTCGTCCCCAGCGGGAAGAAGCTTCCCGACGCCGGGGAGCACGTGATGGTTCCGCAATCGCCCCCGGTGGTGCTCGGCGGGCCGTAGTTGACGACCGCCCCCGCTTGATTGGGGTCGTTGGAGACCTGGATGTTCGAGTGGGTGAGCGTGCAGGCGCTCGCCTTCTCGACCGGCCCCAATGGTGGCTGCCCCGTGAGGGCGAGCGCGAGCATCGCGATGAGGGCAACCGAGCAGAGGGCGAGCCTGAGCATGCGCCGCTCGAGGGTACCACCGGGGATCGGGACCTCTACGCGGGAGGGCGGCGCTCGAACCAGCGCTCGGCCGCCTCGAGCTGGGCGGCGAGGGAGAGCAGGCGGGGCTCGCTGTTGGCCGGGCCGAGCAGCTGGGCGCCGAGGGGCAGGCCGTCCTCGGTGAGCCCGGCGGGGACGCTCACGCCCGGCCAGCCGAGCACGTTCCAGGGCCAGGCGTACGGGCAGGCGGCGACGATCCTCTTGTCGGTCTCCCAGCTGCTGAGGCCCTCGCAGGCGCCGATCGGCAGCGGCGGCTTGGCGGTCGTCGGGGTGAGGATCACGTCGAAGCGGCGGAACGTGCGGCCGATCAGGCGGCGGCCGATCTGCTCGGAGAGGCGGGCCAGGGGCAGCAGCGGCCGCATCATCCGCCCGTGGCGGGCGCTCTCGAGGACGCGGGGGTCGAGCTGCGCGCGGTCGGGGACCCGTTCGGTCCACTCGCCGACGCCCGCGGTCGCCCGCGGCATGATGCTGATCCCGGGCCAGAGCCCGTAGGGGACCTCGACCTGGTCGACCTCGTGGCCGAGGCCCTCGAGCACGGTCGCGGTGCGCTCGACCGCGGCCCCCACCTCGGGGTCCAGGCGCGCCGGGGCGCCGCTGAAGGGGACGTTGAGCGCGAGCGCGATCCGCAGGGTGCCGGGCCCCCGGGCGGCCGAGGCGGCGAAGGGCTCGGCCGGCGGCCGGGGGCGGTGCAGGTCGGCCTCGATGTTGCCGCTGAGCGCGTCGAGCAGAAGCGCGGCGTCGCCGACGGTGCGGGCCAGCGGCCCGATCACCGTCAGCCCGTTGAAGGCCTCCGGGTCCGGCAGCGTCGAGATCCTCCCGCGCTGCGGCTTGACCCCGACCAGGTGGGTCCAGGCCGCGGGGATGCGGACGGAGCCGGCGCCGTCGGAGCCGACCGCGGCGGGCAGCAGGCCGGCCGCGACGGCGGCGGCCGAGCCCCCGGAGGAGCCGCCGGGCGAGTGCTCGAGGCTCCACGGGTTGCGGGTGGCGCCGAAGGCGGGCCCCTCGGTGAAGGGCCAGAGCCCGATCTCGGGAGAGTTGGTCTTGCCGACTATCACGGCGCCGGCGGCCTTCAGCCTGGCGGCGACCGCGCCGTCGGCGGCGGCCGCCTCGAACGCGCCGGGGCAGCCGAACGCGGTCGGCTCCCCCGCCAGGTCCATGTCGTCCTTGACCGCGATCGGCACGCCGAGCAGGGGCAGGCGCTCGCCGGCCGCGAGCCGGCGCTCGGCCTCGACCGCTTCGGCCCGCGCCGCCTCCGGCCTCAGGATGCGGAAGGCGTTGAGCGTCGCCTGCGAGGCGTCGATCCGCTCCAGGGTCGAGTCGAGCAGCTCGACGGCGCCGACCTCGCCGGCTGCCAGCAGCTCGGCCTGGCGACTCAGCCCGGGCGCCCGCACGGCGGACGGGGGCGCGTCAGTACCGCTCATGGGCGGCCCAGGGGGCGAGGATCGCGATCTTCCACTCGTCTTCGACCTGGTGCAGGGTCACGGCCGGGTCGCAGCTCTGTGCGATGCGGGCCCCTTCGGGGCCGTCGGAGCGCATCGTCAGTCGCCCGGTCGCCATCGCGACGTCGCCCGCGCGGCGCACGACGAGCTGCTCGACCTCGACCTCGGTGCGGCGGGCGATCAGCTGGGCGAGGATTCCGGCGATGTCCACGCGACCGTGGATCGCGGTCCCGTCGGGGGTGATCAGGCATCCCTCGCGGGTGAAGCAGGCCGCGGCGGAGGAGGGGTCGCCGCCGCTCACGGCGGCGGCGAAGGAGTAGAGGGCGTTCTCGGCCTGAGCGCCCCGGGTGGGCTGGGCGAGTGCTGTGCTCACCGGTCGCGAACCGTGCAGGGCCTGAGCAGGGAGCCGCTCAGGAAGGTCCCGTCTTTGAAGGTGAACTCGCCCCGGGCCTGGAGGCGACCGGTTTCGCAGCGGGCGTTGACGTAGCTGCGCAGCTTGCCCTTATGGGTCCATTTTTTTCCGATCCGCAGCCAGCCGGACTTGGGGATGCCGGCGCCACCGGCGATCTTCGGGATCCGTCCCTTGGTCCTGTAGCCGTAGACGCCCTTGTTGATTTTTTCGATCTCGACGGGGACGACGAAGGTCGTCGTGATCGGAACCGAGAGATAGGCGTGGGCGAGCACGGTCGGGTTGGCGCCCTTCTTCGGTCCGTTGAAGATCGTCAGCGGCGAGCTGGCCTTGATCGGCGCCTGTTCCTCGAACTTGACGATCGCGCTGCCCCGGCCCCTGCCGACGATCGCGCCGCCGCACTTGTCGCGCGCCTGCTCCACCGTCGTCGCCTCGAGCTGGCCCGCCCTGCAGACCGGGAGGCCCTCCGTTTCCACCGAGCCGTGGCGGTCGAATTCGATCGAGATCGTTTCCAGGATCGGCGGCAGCTCGCCCGAGACCGTCTCGATCCTGCCGCCGCCTTCGAGTGTGATCGGGGCGTTCTCGTATTTGGGCAGCGACTTCGGCGAGAAGCTGCCGTCGGCGTAGATCACGATGTCGCCGGCGCGGATTTTGATCGCGTCGGCCGTCAGCGGTATGGCCAGGGCGATGGCCAGGGCGGCGAGGAGGAGGAGTCGGAGTGTCGGCTTCAAGGGTTCGTTGACCGTCGGTTCAACAGGAGCGGGATTATTACCAGTTGTTGAACTTGCGGTCAATAAGAACTACCGTTCGCGGCCATGAACGAGGCGACGCCGGCCCGGATGAGCAACGACGAGCGCCGCGAGCACCTGCTGAGCTCCGGCAGCGACCTCCTCGCCCGGCGCGGTCACGACGAAGTCTCGATCGAGGAGATCGCCGAGGCGGCGGGAGTCTCGAAGGGGCTGCTCTACCACTACTTCCCGACCAAGAAGGACTTCATCCTGGCCGCGCTGCGGCGAGGGGAGACCCAGCTCGAGGAGAGGCTGCGCCCGGACCCCGAGCTCGACCCCGAAGCCCAGCTCGAGGCGGGCCTCGAAGCGTTCCTCGACGACGTCGAGGAGAACGCCGCCGCCTACTCGGCGATCTTCCGCCGCGGCGGCGGCGGCGACCCGGAGATCGCGGCGGCGCTGGACACGGCGCGGGCGGGTCGCATGGAGGCCCTGCTCGAGGGCCTGGCGGCGTGGGAGGGCGCGCCGATGGACACCGGGCGCACGCCGGCGCTGGAGACGGCGGTCCAGGGCTGGGTCTTCTTCGTCGAGGGCGCGGTCCTGCGCTGGCTGGAGCACGGCGGCCTCGAGCGCGCCCAGCTGCGTGTGATGCTGCGACTCGCGCTGGGCGGTGCGCTGTGGTCGGCGAAGGCCGCCGCCGAGACGCCGGTCGGCGACCCGGCCTAGGCACGCCGCATACGATGGGCTCCGTGTCGGACTGGCCTCCGATCGCCGATTCCGAGCTGCGGCGCCGCCTGGCGATGGACGACCGGGAATTCGAGGAGTACCTGCGGGGACTGCTCGAGGCGCTGCCCGAGCGGGTCTTCGAGGCGGCGGCCTACGAACGCGCGGTCGGCTACCCGTGGGCGCGGCCGGACGGCTCCTATGTGCTGAGCGACGCGGCCGTGGAGCCCCTCGCGGGGTTGCCGGCGGCGGAGCGGGAGCGGGTGGTCGGTCGCTTCACCGGGGAGGGGGGAGGCCGATCGCCGCTGCTCGCGATCGGCTCCAACGCCGCTCCCTCCACGCTCGAGGCGAAGTTCGCCCACTTTCCCGACGAGTCGGATCGCTCGGTGCTGGCGCTGGCAGGGCGCCTGCGCGACTTCGACATCGGCGTCGCCGCGCAGCCGGCCCTCTACGGCTCGCTGCCGGCGACGATCTTCCCCAGCCCCGGGACCGCGGTCCGGGCGACGGTCCTCTGGGTCACCCCGGCGCAGTTCACCCAGCTGACCTGGTCGGAGCTGAGCTACCGCCTGGGACGCCTGCGCACGCGCTTCGATGCGGAGGAGGACGATTTCGCCTTCGACGAGGTCCTGGTCTTCGTCTCCCGCTTCGGCGCCCTCTGCGTCGACGGCCGCCCCGTGGCCCTCGCCGCCGCGCCCGCCACCGGCAGGACCGCGGCCCCGCTCAGCCAGGAGCAGGCGCTCGACGCCGTCGCCGACCTGGCGCTCGGGCCGGGGGCGGGGGCGGAAGCGCTGGTCAGGGCGGTGGTCGAGGACCTGGCCGGCCTTGTGCCGAAGCTGGCGCAGACCGTCCACGTCGAATCGATGCGCTTCTCCTCGGAGCGCTGGACGCCCTATGGATTGGCGGATGGGGGAACGATCTGAGACTCTTGATGAGTCAATCGACGACGACCGGAGGAGACCATGCGCCTGCCAATCTGCATCGTTCTGACCGCTGTGGCTCTCGCCGCCGCCCCCGCCGCGGCGCAGGCGGGCATCCCCTTCACCGCCGGGTCCGGCGCGGAGCCCAGCATCGCCGTCGGCTCCGACGGGAGCGGGCACGTCGTCTGGGAGACGACCGATGACAACGCCCAGGTCGGCTATTGCCGGGTCAGCGCCGGCGCCGGCGCCTGCAACCGCACCGAGCTGCTGAACTTCTCCACCTCGACCGACGCCAACCGGGCCGGCAGGGCGACGGTGTACACGCCCGCGCCCAACAAAGTCGTGATCGTCGCCGGTTGCTGGAACTGCCCAAGCGGCGTCCAGGACAGGACCTACCGATGGATCTCGACCACCAACGGCGACAGTTTCGGCGCGCCTGTGGAAATCGACAACACGTTCGGAACCGAGGGCTTCGGCACCTGGCTCGAGGACACCGGTGTCTTCGTTGCCGCTGGTGGCTCGCGGGTGAAAGCCGAGCCCGGGGTGGGGGAAGGCGTCCAGTACGCGTCCGGTGGGCTCTTCGTCTACTGGCCCGAGGTGGTCCGCCTGCCGGGATCGGACAGGCTGGTGGCGGCGACCAACGACCTCGACGTCGTCAAGTACGGCGTCTACAACGGCGGGCCGCCCATTGCCGTGAACATCAACAACGCGGTCGTCTGGGAAGTGGACAAAACGCTCAGCGGCGCCGAGGGCGACAACCGCGACACCGCCCTCACCGCCGGGCCCAACGGCGTCACCCTGACCTACGAGGCGACGGACTCGATCCCCAACCGAATCGGCCTGCGCCGCTTCGACGCCGCCTCCAACACGTTCGGTGCCCCCGTCTACATCCAGGGCGAGGACCCGATCGACAAAAACAGCATCCAGGAGCCCGACTCCTTCCAGGACCCGTCCGGAAGGATCCACGCGGTCTGGAACTCGCTCTATGACGGCGGTCGCCTGCGCTACCGGGTCAGCGACACGGCCGGCAACAATTTCACCGCGGCCGCCAACATCGCCAAATCCGAGGGCTTCTACGAGCCGGAGGTCGCCGCCGCGGGCGACGGCCGCGGCTTCGCCACCTGGACCCCGGGGATCTCCGGGTCGATCCGCGTCGTCCCGCTCGACAACCCGGAAATCGAGTCCACCGCCACGCCGCCGGACACGACGAAACCGATCGTAACCGGGCTCGGCATCAGCGACACCACGCTGACCCCGGGCCAGTCCGCCAAATTCACCTTCAAATCGAGCGAGGCCGGGCTCGCGGTGCTCACCTTCGAGAAGCGGTTCCTGGGGATCAAAGGGAAACGAAAAGGGAAAAAAGCGTGCCTGCCGCGGACGAAGAAACGGCTCGCCGCGCTGCGCAAAAAAGCCGGGTCCCCCGGCGAGTTCAAAAAACAGCTGAGGAAAAAGAAGTGCACCGGCTACCGCAGGATCGGCGAGATCCGCCAGAAAGTGACGCCGGGCAATAACACGATCGAGTTCGACGGCAAGATCGCGGGCCGGCCGCTCGGGCCCGGCCAGTACCGCGCCCTGCTCGTCGTCACCGACGCCGCCGGGCTGGTCTCGCGCACCGAGTCGGTGAGCTTCAAGGTCCTCGGCAAAAAGAAGAAAAAGAAAGGCAGGCGCTAGTCGGGCCGGGCGGCGCGGCGCCTGCTGAGGCGATCGCGGATCGCCAGCTGGAGCAGGAACCCGACGACGACGAGCATCGGGATCACGAAGGGGAGCGCCGGCACCAGGCCGCCGTGGTCGGCGAGGGGAAGGATCACGGGGAGGCTCCCTTCTCGTCCGCCCTGCGCCTGCGGCCGGAGGCCTCCTCCGCAATGCCGAGCCGGTGCACGGCCCAGGCGAAGAGCGCGAGGAAGCCCAGGGTGATCGCCAGCACCGCCCCGTAACCCGCGATCGAGACCAGCGCCGGGACGTCGTCCTTCTGCTCCCGCTGCAGCAGCTCGTGATCGGCGACGAAGGCTCTGGTGAAGCGGGGCGGGGCGGGGAGCTCCGGCGCCGGGATCGCCTCGTCGGCGGGGAAGTAGACCGGCAGCGCCGTCAGCGACCGGCCGCTGTGCAGGCGCAGCATCGCCTTCCAGGTTCCGTGGACCGGCAGCGGCTCGGTGGTCCGGTAGACGCCCGGCCGGATCTCCTCCAGCGCCTCGGTCGTGAAGCCGCCCCCCTGCCAGGCCGTGCCCGTGAACCACTCGGCGTCCTCCGCGGCCGACGGGGGATCGAGGGTGACGGTCGCCTCGACCATGCGCTCGGGCTCCGACCGCACCTCCTCGAGCACGACCCGCCCGCTCACCCCCGAGTCGGCCGGCTTGTAGAGGGCGTACCCGACCAGCGAGGCCGTGAGAACGGCGGAGAGGGCGGCGGCGGTGGAGAGGGAGCGCCGGCGGGGGATCTCCGCGGCGGAGAGCCGGGCGCCGACCCATGCGCCCATGACGGCGGCGGCGATCGCCATCGGGAGGGCGAGGAGGACCGCCTCAGGGAACAGCTGCGACGGCCAGGGAATCGGCATCAGCAGGCGCGACCAGGCCCACTCCGACGCCAGCCCGATCGTGCCGATCAGCGCCCCGCACCAGAGGGCGAAGGCGAGCGGGCGCTCGCGGGGGATCCGCGTCGCCACCGCTTCGACGATCAGCGCCTCGACGAGGTAGAGAGGGAAATAGGGTGTGGGCTCGCCCATTTTGACCCCGACGATCAGCGCGATCACGCCCCTCATCCCGAGGAAGAATGCGACCGCGCCGAGCGCGGCGCCCCGCCCGAGCCAGAGCCTGGCGAGGACCAGCGCCGCCCCGGCTGCGAAGGCGATCATCATCGGCTGGAAGACGAAGCGGAACTGGGGAACGCCGAAGTCGAACTCCGCCTGGAAGGTGGAGAGGCCGAGCAGGAAGGCGCCGGGCAGCGACGCCTGGCGAAGCAGGGTGACCCAGACCGGCTGTCCCGGCTTTCCCCTCGCGGCATCCCCCTCGACCAGCAGCACCGCGAGGCCGAGCAGCGACATCGCGGCGCCGCCGATCAGCATCAGGTGCGTGGGGCCCCAGAGGGTGACGTCCTGGCCGAACAGCCTGTGCCAGAAGTCGTCGAGCGGGAACCCGAGCAGCGAGTAGGCGCCGCAGGCGGCAATCAGGATGCCGCCGAGCGGGGCGTACCAGTCGCCGGCGATCCTGACCGCCGTCGGCCCGGGCTTCCCCTTGGGCATGGCGATCGCGAGGACGCCGGCGCTGAAGACCCCGAAGAGGCCGATCAGGATGTAGTAGTGCGCCGGGTTCGCCAGCGGTCCCTCGTCGCGGCCGTCGGCGATGTGCAGGGAGATGTCCCAGAGCATTCCGAACAGCGCCGCGATCAGGAAGGTGATGATCACGCCGGTCGGCACCGCCACCCAGCCGGGCGTGCCCGAGACCCGTTCCCAGAAGGACGCGGCCCGCGAGAGGTGCTTGACCCGGCCGGACCGGTGCCCGACCGCCAGGTAGAGGAGCAGGGCGGTGAGGACCACTGCGCCGGCGGTGGCGATCAGCACCTGCGTCAGCTCGGCCCCTCCGGCCGGCGGCGGCTGGCTCATGGGAGCCGCGAGGCCGCGTCGTCGTGCGAGGCGTCAGGTCGCGGGCGGTCGCGGACGACGGCGTAGTGGATCGCGAGCCCGATCCCCCAGCCGAACAGCACAAAGAGGAACCAGGGGAGGGCCGTGCCGCCGAGCCCCCACTGCAGCGCCCAGATGACGACGAGCAGCGCCTGCACGGCCGCGAAGACGGTGGCGTGGATGCGAAAGCCCTTGCGCGCCAGGCGTGTCCTGTGTCGCCGGTGCCGCTGCCGGTGCTCGCTCTCGGTTCGTTCGGCGGCGCGCTCGAATGCGTCTGTCATCTGTCTTCCTCCTCAGTTGTCTGCCGGTGATGGCTCTCGATCTCTGTGGCCGCCCGATCCAGGACGGTCGTCACGGTTGCGAAGTCGACCCGGCCCGAGATCGGGGTCAGGCGTGCTTTGAAGTCCGCGATCGCGGACTCGAGCGATTCCGCCCGCCGGACGCGGACCCCCGTGCGTTGCTCGAGCGCGGCGAGGCCGTCGACCCGCTCCTCCAGCGCCTCCGCTCCCGCCGGGGTCACCCGGAAGGTGGTGCGGGTGCCGCTCTCCTCGCCCTCGACCAGGCCCTCGGCCTCGAGCGCGTCGAGCGCGGGGTAGACGCTTCCGGGCGAGGGCCGGTAACGGGACCCGAAGAGCCGGGACAGCTCGGAGAGGAGCTGGTAGCCGTACATGGGCCGGTCGGCCAGCAGGCCGAGGATCACCAGGTGCAGCTCGCCGTGCCGGAAGAAACGCCTTGACACCCGCAACTCCTTCGCGATTGATTACGAAACAGCTACGAAACTATATCGAAACCATTACGAAACGCAATCGGTCGGCATTGGAGTTGCGGCGAGTACGCGCCCGACAGGATTCGAACCTGTGGCCTCTTCCTCCGGAGGGAAGCGCTCTATCCAGCTGAGCTACGGGCGCAGAGGGTCAGTCTAGCCTCGCGAAGTCGAACCGCCCCCGTCCCGTAGGCTCGGCCCATGGACCTCTCGGTGGCCTTCCTCGGCACGGGCGGCGCGGTGCCGTCGGCGCGGCGCTCGACCGCGAGCCTGCTCGTCGCCCGCGGCGGCGAACGGCTGATGTTCGACTGCGGCGAGGGGACGCAGCGGCAGATGCAGAAGTCGGTCGGTCTGGTCCAGGTAGACGAGATCTACCTCACCCACTTCCACGCCGACCACTTCCTGGGTCTGCCCGGGCTGCTGAAAACGTACGACCTGACCGATCGCGAGGCGCCGCTCACCGTCTACGGGCCGCGCGGCCTCCAGGACCTCTTCAAGACGCTCGGCCGGCTGGTCGGCAGGATCGGGTTCCGCCTCGACCTGGTCGAGCTCGAGCCCGGCGACGTGATGGAGATCGAGAACGGTGAGATCCGCGCCTTCGAGGTCGCACACAGCGTGCGCGCCTGCGGCTACGCGCTGGTCGAGGACGAGCGACCGGGCCGCTTCGACCTCGAGGTGGCGAAGGGCCTCGGCGTGCCGGAAGGCCCGGCCTTCGCCGCGCTGCAGCGCGGCGAGACGGTCGCCGGCTCGGCCGGCCCGGTGCGCCCGGAGCAGGTGATCGGAGAGGCCCGTCCCGGTCGGACGATCGTGATCACCGGCGACACGGCGCCCTCCCCGGCGACGGTCGAGGCCGCGCGCGGGGCCGAGCTGCTGGTCCACGACGCGAGCTTCTCCGAGGAGGAGCTCCAGCGCGCGCTCGACACCGGCCACTCGACCGTCGGCCAGGCCGCCGCCGTCGCCCGCGAGGCCGAGGTCCAGATGCTCGCCGTGGTCCACATCTCCTCCCGCTACCACGTCGGCACCGTCCTCGAGGAGGCGCGCGCGATCTTCGAGCGAACCGTCGCCCCCCGCGACTTCGACCTGATCGAGATCCCCTTTCCGGAGCGCGGGGGACCCGAGCTCGTCCCGAACGGAGCGCGGGAGAGAGGCAGCGAGGGAGGGTCCGGAAGTTCCTCTCGCGGCACCGCGGAGTGACGGTTGCCCCGGAGGGGGAGCTTGTGAGAGACCTCCGCCGCCTGCTCGAAGCTCGAGCCGTCACTTGACCGTCATATAGGAGGTCAATTGACGGCTCGGCCGCTTGGGGGTTTGGACCTCTTACCCCTGGTGCGCGGCCGTTGGGAACTGGAGGACTCTCCCTCGCCGCCGCCCTCTGGTGCTACTCTGCGGGCGTCCTTTAACCAGGTCCCGAGAGGCCAGGAAGGTGCACTGAATTGAGCGAGAAGGTCGTGCTCGAGCGCGATGACCTGCGGCGTACGCTGCGCAGGATCGCCCACGAGATCGCCGAGAAGAACCCCGATTCCGAGGGCCTCGCGATCGTCGGTATCCACACCCGCGGCGCCCTCCTGGCCCGCCGCCTGCACGCGCTGCTGGGCGAGCTGACCGCCGCCGAGCTACCGATCGGCGACATCGACATCTCCTTCTACCGCGACGACGTCGGGGCCAAGTCGCCGGCGTCGCAGCCGGTCGTCCACGCCTCCCACATCGACTTCGACCTCAGCGACCGGACCGTGATCCTCGTCGACGACGTGCTCTTCACCGGGCGCACGGTGCGCGCCGCGATCGAGGCGGTCTTCGACTACGGCCGCCCGCGCCGGGTCCAGCTCGCGGTCCTCTGCGACCGCGGCCACCGCGAGCTCCCCCTCCGGCCCGACTACGTCGGCAAGAACCTGCCGACCGCGCGCGAGGAGCGGGTCAACGTCCGCCTCGAGGAGAGCGACGAGGTCGACGAGGTGACGATCTCCGAGCCGGCGGAGGTCCTGACATGAGGCACCTGCTCTCGATCGAGCAGCTCTCGCGGGAGGAGATCGAGGCGATCCTCGACCGCGCCGAGAGCTTTGCCGAGGTCGGCCGCCGCGACATCAAGAAGGTTCCGACCCTGCGCGGCCGCACGATCGTCAGCCTCTTCTACGAGGCGAGCACGCGGACCAGCTCCTCGTTCGAGCTCGCCGCGAAGCGACTCTCCGCCGACCTCGTCTCGGTCAAGGCCGCGGGCTCCTCGGTCGACAAGGGAGAGTCGCTCAAGGACACCGTCGCGACGCTTTCCGCCTACGACCCGGCGGCGATCGTGATCCGCCACCCGCACGCCGGCGCCGCCCAGCTCGTCGCCGAGTGGTCGGAGGCGGCCGTCGTCAACGCCGGCGACGGCAAGCACGCGCACCCGAGCCAGGCGCTGCTCGACGTCTTCACCCTGCGCCGCCGCCTCGAGAGCCTGGAGGGGAAGCGGATCTGGATCGTCGGCGACGTCCTCCACAGCCGGGTCGCGCGCTCCAACCTGATCGCCTTCCGGGCGATGGGTGCCGAGGTCACCGTCTGCGGCCCGCCGACCCTGATCCCGCGCGGGATCGAGGAGCACGACTGCCAGGTCACGCACTCGCTCGACGGCCTCGAGGAGGCCGACGTCGTCTACGCGCTGCGGATGCAGAACGAGCGCATGGCGGAGAGCTTCGTGCCCTCGATCCGCGAGTACGCCACCCATTTCCAGATCGACTCCCGCCGCCTCGGCCCGCGGCAGCTGCTCATGCACCCCGGCCCGGTCAACCGCGGGGTCGAGCTCTCCGGCGAGGTGATCGACTCGCCGCAGTCGCTGATCGCCGAGCAGGTCGCCGCCGGGCTGGTCGTGCGGATGGCGATCCTCTACGAGCTGCTGGCGACGGCGGACAACCGCTCCGAGCCGGCGGCCGAGGGCGACGGCTCCCCCGAACGGCCGACCCCGATAGGGCAACCCGCGTGAGCCTGGCTCAGGCCCTCGAGATGCGCGCCGGGGATGGCGCGGACCTGATTCTGCGCGAGGCGACGGTGCTCGACCCGGTCGCCGGGATCGAGGGCCACCACGATGTCGTCGTCCGCGACGGCCGGATCGCCGAGCTGGCGGCGCCCGGCTCCGCCGCCGAGGACGGAGCCGAGGTCGTCGAGGCCTCCGGCCTGCACGCCCTTCCCGCCTTCTTCGACCCCCACGTCCACCTGCGCGTCCCCGGCCACGAGCACAAGGAGGACATCGAAACCGGCACCCGGTCCGCCGCCGCGGGCGGCTACTGCGGCGTGATCGCGATGGCGAACACGACGCCGCCCGTGTCCCAGGCCGCCGACGTCGAGGCGCTGCGCGAGGCGGCCCGCGAGGGGGCCTCCGTGCCGACCGGCTTCCTCGCCACGGTCAGCAAGGGGATGGCGGGGGAGGAGCTGACCGAGATGGCGGAGCTCCGCGACGCGGGCGCGCTCGGCTTCAGCGACGACGGGCTGCCGATCCGCAGCGCCGGCCTGCTGCGCCGCGCGCTCCAGTACCAGCGCCTCTGCGGCGGGACCATCGCCCTGCACGAGGAGGACCCCGAGCTCTCCGGCGACGGCGTCATGCACGAGGGCTCGGTCTCGGCCGCGCTCGGCCTGGGCGGCATCCCCTCGGTCTCGGAGTCGACGATGATCGCCCGCGACGCGGCCCTGGCCGTCTACGAGGGCAGCCGCATCCACGTCCAGCACCTCTCCGCGGCGGAGTCGGTCGAGGCGGTGCGGGCGGCGAAGGCCGCCGGCGTCCAGATCAGCTGCGAGGCGACCCCGCACCACCTCTGCCTCACCGACGAGGAGGTGCGCAGCCTCGACGCGATGCGCTTCAAGATGAACCCGCCGCTGCGCACGGAGGCCGACCGCCAGGCGCTGATCGAGGGCCTGCGCGACGGCACGATCGACTGCATCGCCACCGACCACGCCCCCCACGCGACCGAGGAGAAGGAGGTCCCGTTCGAGCAGGCGGCGATGGGGGTGACCGGCCTCGAGACGGCCTTCGCCGCGATCCACACCGACCTCGTCCTGCCGGGGACGATCGAGCTCTCCCTGCTGGTCGAGCGGATGGCCGGCGGCGCCGCGCCGTTCGGGCTCGAGCGGCCGACGCTGGCGCCGGGCAGCGAGGCCAACGTCGCGCTCTGCGACCTCGGCGCCGAGTGGACGGTCGGGGAGGATGGCTACGAGAGCCGCTCGCGCAACTCCTGGTGCGCCGGCCGGTCCCTGACCGGCCGGGTGCTGATGACCGTCGCCGGCGGCCAGGTCGCCTACCGGCTGCGCAGCTTCTCGCTGGGGGTGGCGTGATGGGCGGCGAGGCCGGCGCCTACGTCCTGCTCGAGGACGGGACCCGCTTCGACGGCGCCGGGCTCTGCGGCCACGAGCAGCCGGTGACCGGCGAGGTCGTCTTCAACACCGCGATGACCGGCTACCAGGAGTCGGTCACCGACCCCTCCTACGCCGGCCAGATCATCGTCTTCACCTACCCGCTGATCGGCAACTACGGGGTCTCGGCGGCGGCGATGGAGTCCGACCGCGTCCACGCCCGCGGCGGTCGTCATGCGCGACGCCAAGAACCGCGAGGACGTCGCCACCGCCGAGGGCGGCTGGCTCGACTGGCTCGCCGACTGCGGCGTGCCGGGCGTCAGCGGCGTCGACACCCGCGCCCTGGTCCGCCACATCCGCGACGGCGGCGCGATGCGCGGCGGGATCTTCCCGGCCGCGATGCCCGAGGGGGAGGCGCGCGAGATGGTCGCCGCCGAGCCCTCGATGGACGGCGCCGACCTCGCCCGCGACGGTGACGCCGCCGGAGCCGGTCCGCTTCGAGGGCGACGGCCCGCACGTGGTCGGGATCGACACCGGGATCAAGATGAACATCGTCCGCCAGCTGCGCGAGCGCGACTGCCGGGTCACCCTGCTGCCCTGCGACACACCGGCCGCCGAGCAGTCCTCGCCGAGGAGCCGGACCTCGTCTTCCTCGCCAACGGCCCCGGCGACCCGGCCGCGCTCGACTACGTCGTCGACACGGTGCGCGAGCTGGTCGGCAAGCGGCCAGTGTTCGGCATCTGCCTCGGCCACCAGCTGCTCTGCCGCGCGGTCGGCCTCGAGACCTTCAAGCTCCCCTTCGGCCACCGCGGCGCCAACCACCCGGTCAAGGACCTGGCGACGGGCGCGATCGACATCACCTCGCAGAACCACGGCTTCGCGGTCGAGGGCCCGGGCGGCGAGCCGCGGATCGAGGCCGACGAGCCGGTGCGCTGGGAGACCGACTTCGGCGCCGCCGAGCTCTCCCACCTCAACCTCTACGACCGCACGGTCGAGGGCCTGGTCCTGCGCGACGTGTCCGGCGCCACCGTCCAGTACCACCCCGAGGCGGGCCCCGGCCCGCACGACGCCCGCCATCTCTTCGACAGCTTCCTCGACCTTGCCGCGTAGGGACGACATCGAGAAGATCCTGCTGATCGGCTCCGGCCCGATCGTGATCGGGCAGGCCGCCGAGTTCGACTACTCGGGCGTGCAGGCCTGCAAGGTGCTGCTCGAGGAGGGCTACGAGGTGGTCCTCGTCAACTCGAACCCGGCGACGATCATGACCGACCCGGAGTTCGCGACCGCGACCTACATCGAGCCGCTGCTCCCCGGCCCGGTCGCGAAGATCATCGAGAAGGAGCGCCCCGACGCGCTGCTGCCGACGCTCGGCGGGCAGACCGCGCTGAACCTGGCGATGGCGCTGCACGAGGACGGCACGCTGGAGCGGTTCGGAGTCGAGCTGATCGGCGCCGACCACAACGCGATCCGCCGCGCCGAGGACCGCGAGGAGTTCCGCAAGACGATGAACGAGGCCGGGCTGCGGATCCCGTGGTCGATGACCGTCGAGAGCCTCGGCGAGGTCGAGGAGGCGCTCGCCGAGGGCAGATCACGCTGCCGGCGATCGTCCGGCCCGCCTTCACCATGGGCGGCCAGGGCGGCGGCGTCGGGGAGACCGAGACCGAGCTGCGCCAGGTCGTCTCCGAGGGGCTGGCGGCGAGCCCGATCAACCAGGTCCTGGTCGAGGAGTCGGTGATCGGCTGGGGCGAGTTCGAGCTCGAGGTGATGCGCGACCGCAACGACAACGTGGTGATCATCTGCTCGATCGAGAACGTCGACCCGATGGGCGTCCACACCGGCGACTCGGTCACGGTCGCTCCGGCCCAGACGCTGACCGACCCGCTCTACCAGGAGCTGCGCGACCAGGCGATCAGGGTGATCCGCGCGATCGGCGTCGAGACCGGCGGCTCCAACGTCCAGTTCGCGGTCGACCCCGAGAGCGGCGAGATCGTCGTGATCGAGATGAACCCGCGCGTCTCGCGCTCCTCGGCGCTCGCCTCGAAGGCGACCGGCTTCCCGATCGCCAAGATGGCGGCGAAGCTGGCCGTCGGCTACGCGCTCGAGGAGATCCCCAACGACATCACGCGAGCCACGCCCGCCTCCTTCGAGCCGACGATCGACTACGTCGTCACCAAGATCCCGCGCTTCGCCTTCGAGAAGTTCCCCGGGGCCGAGGGGCGGCTCTCGACCCACATGCAGAGCGTCGGCGAGGTGATGTCGATCGGCCGCACCTTCCGCGAGTCCTTCGCCAAGGCGCTGCGCTCGCGCGAGCTCGACGCGACGCCCGAGTTCCCCGCCGACGACGAGGAGCTGCTCGCTGCGCTGGAGCGGCCCTGCGCCGAGCGCTTCGACCAGGTCCTCGAGGCGTTCCGCCGCGGGATCGGCATCGAGGCGGTCCACGAGCGCTGCCTGGTCGACCGCTGGTTCCTGCGCGAGCTGGAGGCGCTCGCCCGCGAGGGCGACGGCACCGAGGGGCTCGAGGCGCACCTACAAGGCGGTCGACACCTGCGCCGCCGAGTTCGAGGCGGCGACGCCCTACTACTACTCGGGACACGAGCGGCCCCGGCCGGACGGCACGCGTCGACTCCGAGGTGCGGCGCCAAGGCGAGCGCGACTCGGTGGTCATCCTCGGCGCCGGCCCGAATCGGATCGGCCAGGGGATCGAGTTCGACTACTGCTGCGTGCACGCGGCGATGACCGCCCGCGAGCTCGGCCGCGACGCGGTGATGATCAACTGCAACCCGGAGACGGTCTCGACCGACTACGACACCTCCGACCGCCTCTACTTCGAGCCGCTGACCGCGGAGGACGTGCTCGCCGTCTGCGAGCAGGAGCGGCCCGAGGGCGTGATCGTCCAGTTCGGCGGCCAGACGCCGCTGAAGCTCGCCCGCGAGCTCGAGGAGGCCGGCGTGCCGCTGCTCGGCACCCCGGTCGACGCGATCGACCTCGCCGAGGACCGCGGCCGCTTCGGCGCCCTGCTGCGCCGGCTCGGGATCAAACACCCGCCCTACGGCACCGCGCTCTCCGCCGAGGAGGCGGCCGTGATCGCCGAAGAGGTCGGCTTCCCGCTGCTCGTGCGACCGTCCTACGTGCTCGGCGGCCGGGCGATGGAGATCTGTTACTCGACCGAGGACCTGAGCGCCTACCTCGAGGCCCACGTCAAGGCCGACCAGGAGCACCCGCTGCTGCTCGACCGCTTCCTCGAGAACGCGATCGAGGTCGACGTCGACGCGCTCTCCGACGGCGAGACGGTCAACGTCGCCGGGATCATGCAGCACGTCGAGGAGGCCGGGGTCCACTCCGGCGACTCCGCCTGCGTGATCCCGCCGATGAGCCTCGGCGAGGAGATGCTCGAGGAGATCCGGGCGACCACCGAGCGGATCGCGCTCGAGCTCGGCGTGATCGGCCTGATCAACATCCAGTACGGGGTCGCCGGCGGCGAGCTCTACGTGATCGAGGCCAACCCGCGCGCCTCGCGCACGGTGCCCTTCGTCTCGAAGGCGATCGGCGCCCCGCTGGCGAAGATCGCCTGCCGGCTGATGCTGGGCGAGAGCCTCGCCGACCAGGACCTGCCGACCGCGCTGCCGACCCACGTCAGCGTCAAGGAGGCGGTGCTGCCCTTCGCGCGCTTCGCCGGCGCCGACTCCGTCCTCGGCCCGGAGATGAAGAGCACCGGCGAGGTGATGGGCATCGCCGCCGACTTCCCGACCGCCTTCGGCAAGGCCCAGAGCGCCGCCGGGGTGACCCTGCCGAGCGAGGGCGCGGTCTTCATCACGGTCACCGACACCGACAAGCCCGCCGCGACCCAGATCGCCGCCCGCTTCCACGACCTCGGCTTCGAGGTGATCGCGACCGGCGGCACCGCCCAGGCGATCTCGCGGCATGGGCGTCCCGGTGACCCGGATCAACAAGCTCGGCGAGGGCTCCCCGCACGTCGTCGACCTGATCCGCGAGCGCCGCTGCGACCTCGTGATCAACACCCCGACCGGGTCCGGCGCCCGCGCCGACGGCTACGAGATCCGCACCGCCGCAGTCCGCCACGGCGTCCCCTGCGTGACGACGATGACCGGCGCGACCGCGGCTGCCCGGGCGATCGCCGCCCGCGTCAGCCGGCGAGGCCGAGGTCCGCAGTCCTGCAGGAGATCCACGGCGACGACCAGGACCGCCCAGCCTCGATGACGCGCACCGCTTCGGCCGCCGCCTCTGCGAGGTCGACCGAGAACCGCGCCTCCGGCGGCTATCGCGTCTTCTCGCTGCTCGACGAGGAGGGCCCGGCTCCCGAGGCCGGCCAGTTCTACATGCTGGCCGCCGAGCGCCACTGGGAGGAGCGCGGCGGCCGCCCCTACCTGCCCCGGGCCATCTCGGTCGCCGATGCACAGAAGTCCCCGCATACCGGGGACAACGTCGACGGGGTCCAGTTCGACTTCCTGGTCGAGGGGATCGGCCCCGGGACCGAGCGGCTCTGCGAGCTGGAGGCGGGGGAGCGCGTCTGGGTCAACGGACCGCTCGGCAACGCCTTCTCGGAGCCCCGCGAGCTGGCCCCCGGGGCCGCCGGCGCGATCCTCGTCGGCGGCGGGATCGGCGTCGCGCCGCTCGCCCTGCTGCGGCGGCGCTTCGCGGCGCGCGGGGTGCCCACCCAGATCCTGCTCGGCTTCCGCGACCGCGCGCACTGCGGCGGGCTCGACGACCTCTTCTCCAGCTGCCAGATCGGCCTCGCGTCCGAGGACGGCCACCTCGGCGCACCGCGGCTACGTCACCGACCTGCTGGCGGCGATGCTCGAGGGCGACGACGCGGCGGAGCGCCGTCGTCTACTCCTGCGGCCCGCCGGCGATGCTGGAGGCCGTGCGGGCGATGTGCGCCGACCGGGGCGTCGCCTGCGAGCTGGCGATGGAGTCGCCGATGGCCTGCGGCTTCGGCGCCTGCTTCGGCTGCGCCGTGCCGCTCGCCGACGGGCGGCTACATGCGCCTCTGCGTCGACGGCCCGGTCGTCAGGCGGCGACCGGGTCGCCGAGGTGACCCATGCCTGAGCTCTGCGGCATCGCCGCTGCGAGCACCCCGTGATCAACGCCTCCGGGACCTTCGACGCGATCGCCGCCCGGCGCGTCTTCGGGGACGCGCTGCTCGAGGAGTTCCCGTTCTCCGCCTTCGTCTCGAAGACGATCACCCCGGAGCCGCGCGCCGGCAACGCGCCCCAGCGGATCTGGGAGACCCCGGCCGGGATGATCAACTCGATCGGCCTGCCGAACAAGGGCCTGGAGGGGTTCCTCGAGCCAGGACCTGCCGCAGCTGGCCGAGCTGCCGGTGCCGCTGATCGTCTCGGTGATGGGGACGAGCCGCGAGGAGTTCACGCGGCTGGTCGAGGGCGTCGGCGCCCGCGAGGAGGTCGCCGGCGATCGAGCTCAACGTCTCCTGCCCCAACGTCCACTCGGGCCTGATCGTCGGCGAGCAGCCCGAGGAGACCGCTGGCGCTGCTCGAGGCGCTGCGGCCGCTGACCCCGAAGCCGCTGATCGTGAAGCTGACCCCGAACGTCGCCGACCCCGCCGCGGTCGCGGTCGCCGCCGAGGAGGGGGGAGCGGACGCGGTCTCCCTGATCAACACGCTGAAGGCGAGCGCGATCGATCCGGTCAGCGGCGCGGCCCGGCATCGCCGCCGGGCACGGCGGCCTCTCGGGGCCGGCCGTGCGCCCGATCGCGGTGCAGCAGGTCCGCGCGGTCGCGGCCGCGGTCGGTCTGCCGATCGATCGGCATGGGAGGCGTCTGCGACGGCGCCGACGCGCTCGAGATTCATCGCCGCCGGGGCCACGGCTGGTGGCGGTCGGGACCGAGAATTTCCGCGACCCGCTGGCGGGTCGCCGGGTCGCCGCGGAGCTCGCCGCTCTGTCGTCCGCTCGGCGCTAGTCGCTTCCGGTACTCGACCTCGAGTCGAGGTCTAGGTGAATTTCACGCGAAATCGCCTGAGATGCCCTTGCACGCTGTCGGGCCACGGCTATACTCGCCGCCGCAATGCCGCGCCCCAGTCAAGACCTCCGCCGCGGCCCCAGAGAGGTCGTTCGATCAGAGGATGGAGGCGCTCAAGCGGGCGAACGACATCCGCACCGCCCGGGCCAAGCTCAAGAAGGACCTGAAGGCGGGCAAGGCGAGCATCCACGCGCTGCTGCTCGACCCGCCGGAGTACGTGCTGACCGCGAAGGTCTTCGACATGCTGCTCGCCGTCCCCAAGTACGGCCGGGTGAAGACGAACCGCATCCTCAACCAGTGCCGGATCTCGCCCGTCGAAGACGATCGGCGGCCTCTCCGAGCGCCAGCGCACCGAGCTCGTCAGCCTGCTCCGCCGCTAGCTCCCAGCGCCGCCGCCGCGCCGGTCAGTATCCGTCGCCGGATGTCCAAGGTCTTCGTCATCACCGGCCCCTCGGGAGTCGGCAAGGGAACGCTGATCAAGGAGCTGCTGCAGCGTGTCCCCGATCTCGAGCTGTCGATCTCGGCGACGACGCGGGAGCCGCGCGAGGGCGAGGAGGATGGACGGGACTACCACTTCCTGACACCGCAGGAGTTCGACCGCCGGGCCGAGGAGAAGGACTTCCTCGAGTTCGCGACCTACAGCGGCAACCGCTACGGGACGCTGCGCTCCGAGGTCGAGCGGCGGCTCGTCCGCGGGCCACTCGGTCGTGCTCGAGATCGAGGTCCAGGGCGCCCGGCAGGTGCGGGCGGCGAAGCCGGAGTCGGTCCAGATCTTCATCGCGCCGCCCGACCCGACCCATCTGCGCCGCCGGCTCGAGGCACGCGGCACCGACTCCGCCGAGGCGATCGACACCCGGCTCGAGATCGCCGAACAGGAGCTCGCCGTCCAGGGCGACTTCGACCACCGCGTCGTCAACGACGATCTCGGGCGCGCCGCGGGCGAGCTGGAGGAGATCGTGCGCGCCGAGTTGGACTTACCTCTAGACTCCGCGGCCGAATGATCAAACCACGCGTAGACAGACTCCTCGATCACGCCGACTCGCACTACGCCGCGGTCGTCGTCGCCGCCAAGCGCGCGCGTCAGATCAACAGCTACTTACCACAACCTCGGCGAGGGCAGTTTCGGTGAGTACCCGCCGCCGATGGTCGAGATCGGCAACGACAGGAACTACCTCTCGATCGCGCTCGAAGAGCTTGCCGAGGGCAAGCTCAAATACGAGTACCGAGCCTGAGCCCCGCGCCCCGCAAAGGGCGCGTGATCACCGGAGGAACCGATGGCCAGAATCCTGCTTGGCGTAAGTGGTGGGATAGCCGCCTACAAGGCGCTGGAGCTCGCCCGCCTGGCCACCGTCGCCGGCCACGGCGTCCGCGTGCTGATGACGGAGAGCGCCACCCGCTTCGTCGGCGCCGCCTCCTTCGAGGGCATCGTCGGCGCCCCGGTGCTGATCTCCGAGTTCGAGCGCGACCCGCTGCGCGGCGGCTTCCCGGGCGACCCGCGCCCCGAGCACGACCCGATCGGCCACCTCGAGCTGGCCGCCAACTGCGATGCCTTTCTGGTCGCCCCGGCCTCGGCCAACACGATCGCGAAGCTGGCCGCCGGCGCGGCCGACTCGATGCTCACCACCTCCTTCCTCGCCTGCGCCGCGCCGCGCCTGGTGGCGCCGGCGATGAACGACCGCATGCTACGCCGACGCGGCGACCCAGGCGAACCTGGCGACCCTGCGCGAGCGCGGCGTCATCGTGATCGAGCCCGAGGAGGGCCGCCTCGCCTCGCGCGGCGAGCACGGCCGCGGGCGGCTCCCCGACCCGGCGCGGCTGCTCGCCCGGGTCGAGTCCGCGCTGCCGGCGGGACAGCGGCCCTGGGACGGGCTGCGCGTGCTGGTCACCGCCGGCGGCACCCGCGAGCCGATCGACCCGGTCCGCTTCCTCGGCAACCGCTCCAGCGGCCGCATGGGCTTCGCGCTCGCCGCCGCCGCTGCCAGGCGCGGCGCCGACGTCACCCTGATCGCCGCCAACGTGTCGCTGCCGGAGCCCGCCGGAGTCCGCCGCATCGACGTCGAGACGGCCGCCGAGCTCGCGGCTGCCGCCGAGGCCGAGTTCCCCGACAGCCATGTCCTCGTGATGGCGGCTGCGCCGGCCGACTTCCGCGCCGCCGCGGTGGCGCCGGGAAAGCTCAGCCGCGGCGAGCGCCTCGAGCTCAACCTCGAGCCGACCGAGGACATCCTCGCCGGCCTTTCGGCGGGCCGCAGCGACGCCCAGACGATCGTCGGCTTCGCCGCCGAGCACGGCGAGGGCGGGGCGGAGCGGGCCCGCGCCAAGCTCCTGCGCAAGGGTGCCGACATGATCGTGCTCAACGACGTCTCCGACCCCTCGATCGGGTTCGAGAGCGAGGAGAACGCCGTCACCCTGATCGACGCCTCCTCCGAGACGCCCGTGCCGATCGCCTCGAAGGACTCGATCGCCGACGCGATCCTCGACCGGGTCGACCAGCTCCGGGAGGGAGCCCGCGGGCTATACTGAGCACAAGCTTTATCGTTCATATGCGTGTACGAGAAGTGGGCCTGGCCCACTTTTTTTCGCCCCGAACCCGTCATGAACGACCTTCAAGAGGACATCCAGAAGCAGCTATCGGAGCTCGACTCGGAGCTCGACGTCGTGGCCGTGGAGCAGCCCGGCAAGGAAATGCTCCGGATCTTCATCGACCACCCGAGCGGCGTCGACCTGGCGCTCTGCGAACGGGTCACCAAGCACCTCAACCACCTGCGCGCCGACTACTCGCTCGAGGTCTCCTCCCCGGGCCCCAAGTACAGCCGCGCCACCCAATCCACCGAAGCCAAGGAGACCCCGTGACCAAAGAGATCGTCGACGCAGTCAAGGCGCTCGAGCAGGAGAAGGGAATCTCCTCCGACAAGCTGATGGACGCGCTCGCCGACGCGCTGCTCTCGGCCTACAAGAAGACCCCCGGCGCCGCCAAGTACGCGCGCGTCGACCTCGACCACGAGACCGGCGACTTCCGCGTCTTCGAACTGATCCTGCCGCCGGAGCTGGAGGAGAAACTCCTCGCCGAGGCGGTCGAAGCCCAGGAGGAAGAGAGCGCGAGGTCGACCCGGAGACCGGCGAACTGCGCGAGCCCGAGGAGCCCGAGCTCGACCCGGAGATGATCGCTCCCTACGAGGACCAGATCAGCACCAGCGACGTCACCCCCGAAGACTTCGGCCGGATCGCCGCCCAGACCGCCAAGCAGGTGATCCTGCAGCGGATCCGCGAGGCCGAGCGGATGATGATGTTCGACGAGTACCAGGACCGGGTCGGCGAGCTGATCACCGGGATCATCCAGCAGTCCGACAAGCGCTACACGCTGGTCCAGCTGCGCGAGCGGGTCGAGGCGCTGCTGCCCAAGTCCGAGCAGGTCTACAACGAGCGCTACGACCACGGGATGCGGGTCAAGGCCGTGATCACCGACGTCTCGGACTCGACCAAAGGCCCGGCGATCGTCGTCTCCCGCCGCAGCCCCGAGCTGATCAAGAAGCTCTTCGAAATGGAGGTCCCGGAGATCGCCGACAAGCTGGTCGAGATCGTCGGCGTCGCCCGCGAGCCCGGCTACCGCTCGAAGATCGCCGTCGTCTCCCACGCCGACGGGGTCGACCCGGTCGGCGCCTGCGTCGGCCCCCGCGGCTCGCGCGTGCGGATGGTCGTCTCCGAGCTGCGCGGCGAGAAGATCGACATCATTCCCCACAACGACGAGCCCGGCCGCTTCGTGGCGAAGGCGCTCTCACCGGCCCGCGTGCGCGAGGTCATCGTCGACGACGAGGAGCGCCAGGCGACCGTGATCGTCCCCGACGACCAGCTCTCGCTGGCGATCGGCCGCGACGGCCAGAACGCCCGGCTCGCCGCCCGCCTGACCGGCTGGCGTGTGGACATCAAGTCCGAGACCGAGTTCGCCCAGGACGACGAGGAGATCGAGTACGAGGGCGAGGAGCAGGCCGACGGGCGCTGCATGGCGGTGCTCTCCAACGGCCGTCGCTGCCCGAACGCGGCGATCGAGCGGATCGACCTACTGCGGCCTTCCGGCCCACCAGGCGCTGAGCCGCTTCGAGACCAACCAGATCGCGGTCCTGGCCCCGCTCGCCGAGGCGGAGGTCGCGATCCTCGCCGACGCCGACGCCGACGAGGGCCAGGTCAAGGAGATCGTCGAGCGGGCCGAAAGCCAGTTCGTCGAGCCGGTGGATGAGGAGCCTGAGGAGGAGGTCGCCGAGGAGGCGCCGGACGCCGAGGGTTCAGACGCCGCAGCCGCGGGGCCTGACGCGGCCTCGGAGGGGCCTGCGGGCGGCGGCTCCGCCGCCGTTCTCGACCCCTCCGAGTCCACGCCACCCGCGGATGAGACGTCTGAGGACTCGGCGGAGGAGGCTCTCGACGACGACTCTGGGGCCGAGCAGCCGGAGGACGAGGCCGCCGAGGAATCCGACGAAGAAGTGGAGCCCGAGGAACAGGAAGAGGCCGCCGAGGTCGCCGATGAGGCTGATGAGACACCCGCCGCCCCCGGAAGCGAAGCTGAGGAGGCGGCGGCTGATGGCGAAGCCCTGCCCTCGGCCGACGACGATCCATCCGATGCTCCTTCGGAGGAGGCCGAGGGCCCCGCCGACGACGCCGAGGGTGACGAGGCCGCGGCTGACGAGGCCGAGGAGCCGGTCGCCGAGGAGGCTGAGCAGGCCTAGTGGCAAAGAAGCGCGTTCACGAAATCGCCAAGGCCCAGGGGCTGAGCAGCAAAGAGCTGCTCGCCGCGCTGAACGCGTCCGGGGTCGAGGCGAAAGCCGCCGCCTCGAGCGTCGAGGAGGCCGATGCGCTGAAGGCGATCTCCGCCGCCAAGGGCGACGGCGGCGCGGCCAAGGCCGCTCCGAAGGCGAAAACGGAGACCAAGGCCGAAGCGGCGCTGAAAAACGCGGGCCCGCAGAAAAAAGCGGCCAAGCCGAAAGCGGCCCCCGCGGCCGCGGGGGCGGGCGGGGCGAAAAAACGCCGCGTCGTGATCGACTCGCAGGCCGCGCGTCGCGACCAGATGGGCGGGCCGCCGCCGCAGCGCCCGCCGCGTCGCCGGGGCGGCCGCCGCCGCCGGCCGCTGCTCGAGGAGCCGCCGCCCAAAGTCGAGGCGGCCGAGCCCGAGGCGACCAAGGTCCAGTCCGGCGCCACCGTCCGCGAGGTCTCCGAGCTGCTCGACCTGGGCAGCGCCGAGGTGATCAAGAAGCTGATGATGATGGGGGAGATGGCGACCCTCACCCAGACCCTGACCGACGACTCGATCAAGGCGATCGCCGACGAGTACGACCGCAAGATCGAAATCGTCACCGCCGCCGAGGAGGAGGCCGAGGCGCCGGCGTTCGACGACTCCGAGGAGAGCCTCGACGACCGGCCCCCCGTGGTCACGATCATGGGCCACGTCGACCACGGCAAGACCTCGCTGCTCGACGCGATCCGGGAGACCGAGGTCGCGGCCGGTGAGGCCGGAGGCATCACCCAGCACATCGGCGCCTACCAGGTGCACCACGACGAAGAAGACGATCACCTTCCTGGACACCCCGGGCCACGCCGCCTTCACCGCGATGCGCGCCCGCGGCGCCAAGGTCACCGACATCGCGGTCGTCGTCGTCGCCGCCGACGACGGCGTCATGCCGCAGACCAAAGAGGCGATCGACCACGCCCGCGCCGCCGACGTGCCGATCCTGATCGCGGTCAACAAGATCGACAAGGAGGGCGCGCAGCCGGACAGGGTCCGCAACGAGCTCGCCGCCGACGGCCTGACGCCGGAGGACTGGGGCGGGGAGACCGTCTACTGCGACGTCTCGGCCAAGACCCACGAAGGCCTCGAGAACCTGCTCGACATGATCCTCCTGGTGACCGAGCTCGAGGAGCTCGGCGCCAATCCGGACGCCGACGCCTCGGGCACCGTGATCGAGTCCCAGCTCGACCCCGGGCGCGGCCCGGTGGTCAGCATCCTGATCCAGCGCGGGACCCTGAAGGTGGGCGACGCCGTCGTCGCCGGCTCGGAGTGGGGACGGGTCAGGGCGATGCACGACTTCATGGGCGACCGGGTCGAGAGCGCCGGGCCGGGGATGCCGGTCGAGGTGCTCGGCTTCGACGGCGTCTGCGAAGCGGGCGAATTCGTCCAGGTCGTCGAGAACGACCGGCGCGCCCGCCAGCTCGCGCAGGAGCGCGCCAACCGCCTGAAGACCGAGGCGCTCGCCCGGCGCGGGGCCCGCAAGGTCAGCCTCGAGGAGGTCTTCTCGCGCGCCCAGGAGGGCGACATCAAGGAGCTCAACATCGTGCTCAAGGCCGACGTCGCCGGCTCCCTGGAGGCGCTCCAGGACGAGATCGCCAAGGTCCCGCAGGAACAGGTCGAGATCAACATCATCCACTCGCAGACCGGTGGGATCAACGAGTCGGACGTGATGCTCGCGTCGGCCTCCGACGCGATCATCATCGGCTTCAACGTCAGGCCTCTCGCCGAGGCCCGCAAAGCAGCCGACCGCGAGGGCGTCGACGTCCGCACCTACTCGGTCATCTACAAAATCACCGAAGACCTGCGCAACGCGATGGAGGGCATGCTCGAGGCGGTCGAGGTCGAGGAAATCCTCGGCGAGGCCGAGATCAAACAGACCTTCAAGGCCTCCAAAGTCGGCCGCATCGCCGGCTGCATCGTCACCGAAGGCAAGGTCCAGCGCGACGCCAGCGTCCGCCTGGTCCGCGAGGGCACGGTCACCTGGGACGGCAGGCTCGGCTCGCTGCGGCGCTTCAAAGACAACGTGCAGGAAGTCGAAGAGGGACAGGAGTGCGGCGTCGTCCTCGAAGGCTACGCGGACGTCAAGGAGGGGGACGTGCTCGAGTTCTACAAGACCAAACAGGTCGAGCAGACCCTGAAATAAGGAGCAAGTAGGATGGCCGCGCCCCGCATGCGCCGCATCAATGAGGTGCTTCGCGAGGTGATCGGCGCAGCGATCAGCACCGAGTTGAGCGACCCACGCATCGGCTTCGTGACCGTGACTTCGGTAGAGACCAGCCCAGATCTTCGCGCCGCAAAGGTGCACGTCAGCGTGCTCGGAGACGAGGAGCAGCGCGAGGCGACGCTCGAGGGCCTGCGCTCCTCGCACGGCGTGATCCAGTCCAAGATCGCCGCCGAGACGCGGATGAAGCGGACCCCGACGCTGACCTTCCACTACGACCCGACGGTCGAGTCGGGGATGCGGATCACGCAGCTGCTCGAGGAGGAGGAGTGAGCGAGGCTGCCGGGGCGACGGCGACCGAGCTCGAGCGGGTCGCATCGGAGCTGCGCGACCGCGACCGCTACATCCTCACCGCCCACGAGGGGCCCGACGGCGACGCGCTCGGCTCGCTGCTCGGCATGCACAACCTGCTCACCCAGCTCGGCAAGGACTCGCTGATGTTCATGGCGGCGAAGGAGTTCCCGCTGCCGATCGAGTACCGCTTCCTGCCGCTCGAGGAGGTCTTCCACGAGCCCCCCGCGGACATGGCGGACCGCACCGTGATCTTCCTCGACTGCGGGAATATCGACCGGATGCCGGTCGACTTCCTCACCGAGGGCGGCAACTTCGTGATCAACATCGACCACCATCACGACAACACCCGCTTCGGAGACCTCAACCTGGTCGACACGACCGCCTCCAGCACGGCGGAGATCGTCTACGAGCTCGGCCGCGAGCTGGGGGGCACGATCACCCCCGAGATCGCCTCAGCCCTCTACGTCGGCCTTGTCACCGACACCGGCAAGTTCATGTACGAGAACACCGACGCCGGCACCCACCGGATCGCCGCCGACCTGATCGAGGCCGGAGTCGAGGTCGACGACACCTACCGCCGCCTCTACGAGCACGTCCCGATCGAGAAGCTGCGCCTCGTCGCACGCGCGCTGAACGGGATCGAGCTCCACTGCGACGACCGCCTCGTCCTCACCTACCTGGCCGCGGCCGACTACGAGGCGACCGGGGCGGGGGAGGAGATGACCGAGGGGATCATCGACCACCTGCGCTCGGTCGAGGGCGCCAAGGTCGCGGCGCTGGTTCGGGACCAGGGCTCTCGCGGCCGCGCGGCCCGCAAGGTCAGCCTGCGCTCGAGCGGGGGGGACGTCGACGTCTCGGCAATAGCCCGCGCCCACAACGGCGGCGGCCACAAGCGGGCGGCGGGCTTCTCCACCGACCTCGGCCTCGACGAGCTCGTCCCGTTCCTCTGCGCCGAGGTCAGCGCCCAGCTCGACTCCTGATGGCCGCCGCGGGCGACGGGTCCCTGCTCCTCTGCGACAAGCCGGCCGGCATCACCTCGCACGACCTGGTCGCCATGGTCCGCCGCGAGCGCCACTGCAAGGCCGGGCACGCCGGCACCCTCGATCCGTTCGCGACCGGGCTCATGCTCGTCCTGCTCGGCCGCGCGACCAAGGTCCAGCGCTTCCTGGTCGGGCTGCCGAAGACCTACCTGGCGACGGCGCGCCTCGGCTGGCGCTCGAGCACCGGCGACCCCGACGGAGAGCTGAGCGAGACCGGGCGGCGGCCGGACTCGCTCGAGCTGCCCACCGGGACCGTGCGCCAGCGCCTGCCGATGACCTCGGCGGTGCGGGTCGGCGGCGAGCGGCTCTACAAGAAGGCCCACCGCGGCGAGGTCGTGGAGACGCCCGAGCGCGACGTCGAGGTCCACCGGGCCGAGCTGCTCGGCAGCGACGAGCGGCGTGCCCGCTACGAGATCGAATGCTCGGCCGGAACCTACATCCGCACCCTGGTCGAGACCCTGGGCGACGCCTACTGCGAGGAGCTGCGCCGTACCGCGATCGGCCCCTTCGACGTCGAGGATGCCGGCGAGGAGATCGAGCTCGCCCGGCTGGGCGAGCTCGTGCCCGCGGCCGGCGAGTCGCTGCGATAGTGGGGGAGGTCTGATGCCGAACATCGAGGTCACCTCACTGCCCGACGCCGAGCCGCGACCCCGTCACGTCGCGATCGGGACCTTCGACGGCGTCCACAAGGGCCACCAGGCGGTGATCGAGGGCGCCGACACGGTGCTCACCTTCGACCCGCACCCGCTCGAGGTCCTGCACCCGGCGGCGCTGCCGAAGCTGATCATGCCGTTCACGGTCAAGCGCGACGTGATCGAGGGGCTCGGGGTCGGGGAGCTCGTCGTCATCCCCTTCGACGAGGAGCTCGCCGCGGTCCCGGCCGAGGGCTTCATCGACGAGGTCCTGGTCGCGAAGCTCGGCGCCGAGAAGGTCTCCGTCGGCGAGAACTTCCGCTTCGGCGCCAAGGCCCAGGGCGACCCCGAGATGCTCGCCGCGCGGGAGGAGTTCGAGACCCGCGTCGTCCCCCTTGTGGAGGTCGACGGCGAGGCGGTCTCGTCAACTCGGATACGGGCCCTGGTCGCCGCCGGCGACATGGAGCACGCCCAGCACTGCCTCGGCGCCCCCTTCATGGTCGAGGGCACCGTGGTCGAGGGCGACCAGCGCGGCCGCGAGCTCGGCTTCCCGACCGCCAACATCGTCCCCGACGACCGGCTCGTGATCCCCGGGCACGGCGTCTACGCGGCCTTCGCCAACGGCGTGCCGGCGGCGGTCAACGTGGGCGTGCGACCGACCTTCGAGACCGGTCGCGGGGTGCTGATCGAGACCTACCTGATCGATTACGAGGAGGACCTCTACGGGACCGAGCTGCGGGTCGCCTTCGTCGAGCGGCTGCGCGGTGAGAAGCGCTTCGCCGGGGTCGAGGATCTGATCGCCCAGATGCGGCTCGACGTCGAGGATGCCAAGCGGGTCTGTGCTAGCTTCCTACGGCCGTGACACCCTTGGTGCGCGGCTTTTTGACGACATGGGACTGACCAAAGAGAAAAAGAGCGAGCTGATCGGCAAGCACGGTCAGGCCGAGGGCGATACGGGCTCGGCCGAGGTCCAGGTTGCGCTGGCCACCGCGCGGATCAACGAGCTCACCGAGCACCTGCGCACGCACCCCAAGGACCATCACTCGCGCCGCGGCCTGCTGATGCTCGTCGGCAAGCGCCGCCGCATGCTGCGCTACCTCGAGAGCAGCGACCTGGAGCGCTACCGCGCCCTCGTCTCCGAGCTCGGCCTGCGCCGATAGCCCCACGATGGCCGTGATCGCCGCCGGCGAGCCGGCCCCCGACTTCACCCTGCGCGACCAGGACGGCGAAGAGGTCTCGCTCTCGGGCTACCGCGGCAGCCGCGTCCTGCTCGTCTTCTACCCCTTCGCCTTCAGCTCGGTCTGCACGGACCAGCTCTCCCTCTACCAGGAGGCCAAGCCCGAGATCGAGGCCAAGGGCGTCGAGCTGGTCGGCATCAGCGTCGACCACATCCACGCCCAGCGCGCCTTCCGAGAGAAGCTCGGCATCGACACCACGCTGCTCGCCGACTTCGAGCCCAAGGGCGAGGTCGCGAAAGCCTACGGCTCCTACTTCGAGCCGTCAGGGATGGCCAATCGCACCCTGGTCCTGATCGACGCCGACGGCAGGGTCGAGTGGAGCTATGAAGCGCCGACGCCCGGCGACGCTCCCGGCCCGAACGTCATCCTCGACGCGCTCGCCGACTAGCCCCGACCCGGGGTAAAAGCGGATATCGTCGGTCTGAGCAGGCAGAAAGTGCCGCCGTTTGCAGGCATGTACTCTCTCTGCCACCAGAGAACGAGAGTTCTGTAATCAGATGGCCGCCATCCGGGCGGCCGAAGGTAGGAAAAACTAAATGAGCATGTTTGACGTAACCCGCGTTTCGGCGGATATCGGCGACAGCCAGATCTCCTTCGAGACCGGAAAACTCGCAAAGCAAGCGGGTGGCGCGGTCGTTGTCCAGGCTGGCGACACCAAGGTGCTCTGCACCGCAACCGTCGGCAACTTGCGCGACGTGGACTTCCTTCCCCTCACCGTCGACATCGAGGAGCGCATGTACGCCGCGGGCAAAATCCCCGGCTCGTTCTTCCGTCGCGAGGGCAAATCGAGTGAGAAGGCGACCCTCACCGCTCGCATGATCGACCGGCCGATCCGGCCGCTCTTCCCGAAGGGCTGGCATTTCGAGACCCAGCTCGTCGCGATCCCGATGTCGGTGGACATGGTCCACCCGTACGACATCCTCGCGATGAACGGCGCCTCCGCGGCGCTGGCGATCTCCCCGATTCCCGTCGCTGCCCATGTCGGCGCGGTGCGGATCGGCAAACTCGACGGCGACTTCGTCGTCAACCCGAGCGAGGAGGACCTCGCCGAGCTCGATCTCGACCTGATCGTCGCCGGCACCGATGAGGCGATCCTGATGGTCGAGGCCGGCGCCAACGGCGTCACCGAGCAGGAGATCCTCGACGCGCTCGACATCGCGCACTCGGAGATCAAGAAGCTCACCGCCGCGATGGAGGAGCTGCAGCAGAAGGTCGGCAAGGAGAAGATCGAGGTCGAGGCCCCCACGATCGATGAGGGTCTGCTCAGCGACATCCGCTCCTCCCACGGCCAGGCTCTGATCGACGCGATCGCGACCGAGGGCAAGCTCGAGCGCTACGAGGCGATCGACAAGGTCAAGGACGAGGTGGTCGCCAAGTACGCCCCCGAGTCCGCCGACGGCGAGACCGACGAGAAGCTCAAGGCCGAGGCCAAGGCCGCCTTCGCCGCGATCGAGAAGGACACCATCCGCAAAGCGATCGCCGTCGACAAGAAGCGCCCCGACGGCCGCGCCCAGGACGAGATCCGGCCGATCGAGTGCGAGGTCGACATCTCCCCGCGCGTGCACGGCTCGGCGCTCTTCACCCGCGGTGAGACCCAGATCCTCTCCAATGCCGCGCTGGGCACGACTCGCATGGACATGCGCATCGACACGCTCGGCCTGGAGACCTCGAAAAAGTTCTGGCACCACTACAACTTCCCGCCCTTCTCGGTCGGGGAGGCCGGCTTCATGCGCGGCCCGAAGCGTCGCGACATCGGCCACGGCGCGCTCGCCGAGCGGGCCCTGGTCGCGACGGTTCCCAGCGAGGAGGACTTCCCCTACGTGATCAGGCTCGTCTCGGAGACGCTGGAGTCGAACGGCTCCTCGTCGATGGGCTCGGTCTGCGCGTCCTCGATGGCCATGCAGGCCGCGGGCGTGCCGGTCAGCGCACCGGTCGCCGGCGTCGCCATGGGGTTGATCAAGGAGGGTGACGACTACATCGTGCTCACCGACATCGCCGGCGTCGAGGACCACCTCGGCGACATGGACTTCAAGGTCGCCGGCACCGCCGAGGGCATCACCGCCCTGCAGATGGACATCAAGATCACGGGGGTCACCTTCGAGATCCTCACCGACGCGCTGGAGCAGGCGAACAAGGGACGTCAGTTCATCCTCGGCAAGATGGCCGAGGCGATCGACGGACCGCGCGAGCAGCTCTCCCAGCACGCGCCGCGGATCGAGTCGATCAAAATCGACCAGGAGAAGATCGGCGCCGTGATCGGCAAAGGCGGGGAAACCATCCGCGCCCTGTGCGAGGAGTTCGAGGCCGACATCGACGTCGAGGACGACGGCACGATCCGGATCTACGCGCCGACCGGCGAACTGGTCGAAGCGTGCGTCGCGCAGATCGAGTCGATGACCAAGGAGGCCGAGGTCGGCGACAAGTACACGGGGGCCAAAGTGGTGAAGACCACCACCTTCGGCGCCTTCGTCGAGCTGGTCAAGGGCACCGACGGTTTGCTCCACATCTCCAACGTGAAGCCGGGCGAGCGGGTCGACTCGGTCGACGACGTGCTCAGCGCCGGTGACGAGATCGACGTCGTCGTGGTCGAGGTCGACCGCGAGCGCGGCCGCATCGGCCTGCGCCTCTCCCACGATCCCTCGGTCGAGGGCAAATCGCAGGAGGAGCTGTTGGCGATCGGGTCCGGCGGCGGGTCCCGCAACGGCGGCGACCGCGGTGATCGTGGCGGCCGGGGCGGCCGTGACGGACGGCGTCGTCGCGAGGGCGGCGACCGCGAGCGTCGCTAGCTCGACCTTGAGCGCCGCGAAGCTAACGACCCTGGACTCCGGCGTCCGGGTGGTCACCGAGGAGGTTCCCTCGGTCCGCTCGGTTGCGCTGGGGCTCTGGGTGAGGACCGGATCGCGTGACGAGACCCCGGCGCAGGCCGGGGTCTCGCATTTCCTCGAGCACCTGCTCTTCAAGGGCACGGAGCGCTACTCGGCGATCGAGATCTCCGAGCGCTTCGACGGGCTCGGCGCCTCGGTCAACGCGGCGACCGGCAAGGAGACGACGCACCTGCACGCGCGCTTCCTCGACGAGCACACCGACGCGGTCTTCGAGCTTCTCGCGGAAATGCTGCTCGCCCCGACCTATCCCGAAATCGACTCCGAGCGCGAGGTCGTGCTCGAGGAGATCGCGATGTACGAGGACGAGCCGCAGGACCGCGTCCACGACATCCTGGCCGGCGCGGTCTTCGGCGACCACCCGCTCGGGCGCCGGGTCCTCGGCGAGGCCGAGGTGATCGCCTCGATCCCCATCCCCGACATCCACTCCTACCACCAGGCCCGCTACACCGGCGCCAACGTCGTCGTCGGTGCGGCCGGGCACCTCGATCACGATCGCATCGTCGCGCTCAGCGAGCGCCTGGTCTCACCGCGGACGGACGAGGGCGGCAACGGCGCCGCTGCGGAGACGCCCGATGACACGGCGCGCCTGCGCTTCTACGAGAAGGACACCGAGCAGTACCACATCTGCTTCGGCGCGCCGGGGATCAGGCGCGACGACGAGCGCCGCTACGCGCTCGCCGTGCTCGACTCGATCTTCGGCGGCTCGACCTCGTCGCGGCTCTTCCGCGAGGTGCGCGAGAAGCGCGGCCTCGCCTACTCGGTCGGCTCCTACAACGAGCAGTACACCGACTCGGGGCTGGTCGCCACCTACGTCGGGACCCGCGAGGACAACGTCGAGGAGGCCTGCGCGATCATCGGCGCCGAGCTCGAGCGCCTGCGCAGCGAGCCGGTCTCCGGCGAGGAGCTCGACCGCGCCAAGGAGAACGTCAAGGGCCGCCTCGTGCTCTCCTCCGAGTCGACCGCGGCGCGCATGGCCCGCGTCTCCCGGGCGACGCTCTTCGACCTGCCGATCGACAGCCTCGACGAGATGCTGGCCAAGGTCGACGCCGTCGAGGTCGACGACCTGACCGGGCTCGCCGGCGAGCTCTACGGCGCCGAGCGGCTCTCCGCGGCCTGCGTGGGTCGCGGCGAGGAGAAGTTCAGGCAGGCGCTGGCGCCGGTCAGCGAGGCGCTGGTGGCGGTCACGTGATCCGGGTCGTCGCCTCCGGCGCCGCGGGACGGATGGGCCAGGCCGTCTGCGAGGCGGTCGAGGGCGCCGAGGACATGGAGCTCACCGCCCGCGCCGACCCGGCGCTCGGCGTCGAGCTCACCGAGGCGCTCGCCGATGCCGACGTCGTCGTCGACTTCACCACCCCCGAGACCGCGGTCGGCAACGTCCGGGCCTGCCTCGAGGCGGGCGTCCACGCCGTCGTCGGGACCACCGGCTTCGAGGTCGACGCGCTGCGCGAGGCCGCCGAGTCGGCGGCGGGGGAGGCGAGGTGCTTCGTCGCGCCCAACTTCGCGATCGGCGCCGTTCTGCTGATGGAGGTCTCGCAGAAGGTCGCCCAGCACATGCCCGAGTGCGAGATCGTCGAGCTGCACCACGACAAGAAGCTGGACGCTCCCTCGGGGACGGCGAAGCGCACGGCGGAGCTGATCCGCGCCGCCGGCGGCAACGTCCACGAGCCGATCCACTCGGTGCGGCTGCCGGGCCTGGTCGCCCATCAGGAGGTCGTCTTCGGCGGCGAGGGGCAGACCCTGAGCATTCGTCACGACTCGATCGACCGCAGCTCCTTCATGCCGGGGGTGCTGCTCGCGGTCCGCGAGGTCGGCTCCCTGCCGGACCGCTTCACGGTCGGCCTCGAGAAGCTCCTCTGAGTGGGTACGCTGATGGCGATGACCGAGATTCGTGGAATCCTGACCGCAATGGCGACGCCCTTCACGCCGGATGGCGGCGTGGACGAGGCGGCGCTCCGCGACCTCGCCAGCTTCCTGCTCGGGAACGGCTCGCACGGCCTGGTCGCCGCCGCGACGACCGGAGAGTCGACGACCCTCGACGACGCCGAGCACATCGGCGTGCTGCGCACGGTCGTGGATGAGGTCGGCGGCGAGGCGACGATCGTCTGCGGCACCGGTACCAACGACACCCACCACACGATCGAGCTGACCAAGGCGGCGGCCGACGCCGGGGCCGACGCCGCGCTGGTCGTCACCCCCTACTACAACAAGCCGAATCCGGCGGGGATCGCGGCTCACTTCGAGGCCGTCGCGTCCGCCGTGCCCGACCTGCCGCTGATCGTCTACAACATCCCCTCGCGAGTGATCGTGAACATCGCGCCGGCCGAACTGGCGGAGCTGGCGAGGATCGACAACGTGGTCGGGGTCAAGCAGGCCAACAACGACGATCTCGGCCCGATTGAGGGGATGGCGGTGCTGTCCGGCAACGACGACATCTTCCTCCGCACGCTGGAACTCGGGCTTGCCGGCGGAATCACCGTCGCCTCCCATCTGGTCGGGCCGCAGATGCGCGAGATCTGGGACGCGGTGGAGGCGGGTGACCTCGACCGCGCCCGAGAGGTCGACGCGAGCCTGTCACCGCTCTACGACGCCCTTGCGGTGACGACCAACCCGATGCCGCTGAAGGCCGCGCTCGAGATGACCGGGACGATCCCGAGCGGGGCGATGCGCCTGCCGATGGTCGAGCTCGACGATGCGCAGCGCGACGTGGTGAGGACGGCGCTCGAGCGCGTCGGCCTGACGGTAACGGCGGGCTAGAGGTGGCCGGCAAAAAGCTTCGCATCATTCCGCTCGGCGGGCTGGGGGAGATCGGCAAGAACATGACGGTCGTCGAATACGGCGGCAAGATCGTCGTCGTCGACACCGGCCTGAAGTTCCCGACCCCGGAGATGCTGGGGATCGACCTGGTGCTCCCCGACTTCTCCTACCTGCGCGACCGCGTCGACGACATCGAGGCGATCGTCCTCACCCACGGCCACGAGGACCACGTCGGCGCCCTGCCCTACGTGCTGCGGGAGATCGGCAAGCCGCCCGTCATCTACGGCGGGCAGCTGACGATCGGCATGGTCCGCTCGAAGCTCGACGAGCACAAGCTCGGCGACGCGCCGCTCAAGGAGCTGCCCGCGGGCGAGAAGGTCAGGGTCGGGCCCTTCGGGCTGGAGCTGATCCACCTCTCGCACTCGATCCCGGACATGCGGGCCGTGCTGCTCACCACAGAGCTCGGCTCGGTCCTGATGACCGGCGACTACAAGTTCGACCAGACCCCGGTCGACGGCCGGCCCGCCGACATGACGCGGCTCGCCGAGATCGGCCGCGAGGGCCTGCTGCTGCTCTGCGGCGACTCGACGAACGCCGACCGGCCGGGCACGGCGCCGTCGGAGTCGAGCGTCGGCCCTGCCCTGCTCGAGACCTTCTCCGACTGCAAGGGCCGGATCATCGTCACCTCCTTCGCCTCCAACATCCACCGCGTCCAGCAGGTCATCGACGCCGCGATCAAGCTCGACCGGCGGGTGGCGCTGGTCGGCCGCTCGATGCGCAAGAACTTCAACATCGCCTCCAGCCTGGGCATCGCGGACGCGCCCCAGGGCCTCTTCATCCAACCGCGGGAGATCGAGAACTTTCCGGACGAGAAGGTCGTCGTGATCTCGACCGGGAGCCAGGGAGAGCCGCTCTCGGCGCTGCGCCGGATGGCCAACAACGACCACCGCGACGTCGAGCTGCATTCCGGCGACACGGTCGTCTTCTCGGCGACGCCGGTGCCCGGCAACGAGCGCGCGGTCAACGAGACGATCGACCGCATCTATGAGATCGGCGCCACGGTGGTGACCGCCAAGGACGCGCCGATCCACGCCTCCGGCCACGGCTGGCAGGAGGAGCTGAAGCTGATGATCAACCTGACCAAGCCGAAGTACGTGCTGCCGGTCCACGGCGACTACAAGCGCCTGCGCCTGCACTCCGAGCTCGCGCAGTCGATCGGGATCCCCGAGGAGAACGTCTTCCAGGGCCGCAACGGCCTGGCGCTCGAGACTCGACGAGAAGGGCGCCCGCTTCGGCGAGGACATCGACGCCGGGGTGATCTTCGTCGACGGGGTCAACATCGGCGATCCCGACGACGTCGCGCTGCGCGACCGGCGCGCGATCTCGGCGGACGGCATCTTCATCGTCGTCGCGACGATCTCCACCGACGACGGCAGCGTCGTCGCCGACCCGGAGGTGATCTTCCGCGGCGTCGCCTTCCTCGAGGAAGGCAGCGGCCTGATCGAAGAGATCCAGGACGTGGTCGAGGACTCGCTCGAGGAGGCGGCGAAGGCCGGCACCCGCGAGCTGAACCTGATCCAGGAAGACCTTCACGACGCCGTCGCGCGCTTCGTCTACGACAAATTGCGCCGCCGCCCGATGGTCCTCCCGGTGGTCGTCGAGGTCTAAGCCGCCCCCGGACGCGGAAGCGAATCCCTATCCATATCTGACTCTTTAGGGATTCGCGAGAGCAGAGGAGGCGGCGCAATTAAGAGGAGCCCGCCGGGCCTGTTGGGGAGAGCCCGGCGGGCCCCTGTGTCTCGTCCAAGTCCAACCTATGACGGGCCGCTAAAGGCGATCTAAAACCAGCGGGGCCTGCTTCTCGCTGCGGCTGAGCGGCAGCCGCACCCTGAACAGGGCGCCCCCTCCGGGCTCTTCCTCGGCGCTCGCCGAGCCCCCGTGGGACGTCGCGACGGCGCTGACGATTGCCAGCCCGAGCCCGCTGCCGGGGCCGGTGGCGGTGTCGGCGGGCCCGTCGCCGCGGACGAAGCGGTCGAATATCTGCGCCCGCAGCTCGGGTGCGATGCCCGGCCCGTCGTCGGCGACCTCGACGACGGCGTCGGCGGCCTCGGCACGGAGGCGCAGCTCCACGGTCGAGCCCGGCGGGGTATGGCGGGCGGCGTTGTCGAGCAGGTTGAGGATCATCCGGTGCAGCTCGTCGGGGTTGCCCTCGAGCCAGAGCGGTCGGTCGTTCTCGACCCGCAGCTCGCGGTCGCCCATCAGCGGGGCCGCCTCGGCGGCGGCGTTGCCGGCCACCTCGGCGAGGTCGCAGCGGCGGTGGCCGCTGGTGCGGCCGGCGTCGGCGCGGGCGAGCAGGAGGAGATCGGCGACCAGCCTGCTCATCCGGTGCGACGAGCGGATCGCGGAGTCGATCATCGCCTGCTCGTCCTGGTTGTCGGGCTCGTGCAGCGAGGCCTGGAGCAGCTCGAGGTTGGCGAGGATGCTGGTCAGCGGGGTGCGCAGCTCATGCGAGGCGTCGGCGACGAACTCGCGCTGCTTGGTCATCGCCGCCTCGCGCTCGGCGCGGGCGGCGTCGAGCGAGCGCAGCATCTGCTCGAGGGTCCGCGCCAGCTCTCCGACCTCGTCGTCGGTCTTGGGCGCCGGCATGTGCCGCGAGGAGTCGCCGGTGTCGGCGATCTTGCGGGCGCTCGCGGTCAGCGAGGAGACCGGGCGCATCGCCCTGCCGGCGATCGCGACCCCGGCCAGGCTCGCGAGCAGCGTGCCGCCGAGGACGCCGGCGCCGATGAAGAACCAGAGGCGCTCGATCGTCGAGTCGAGGTGGGCGATGCTGCGGCCGTACTGCACGTAGCCGGTCGGGTTGCCGTCGTCGCCGCGGATTTCGGCGGTGCCGACGCGGTTGCCCTCGTAGGTCGGAGAGCCCGAGCTGGGCCGGCCCCAGGTCGCTCGGTTTGCTGCTTTGGCCGATCTCGTTGCCGTAGACGTCGAAGACGCGGACCGAGGCGTCGTCGGGGCGGACGAAGTCGTCGAGGTCGGGGCCCCGGGGAATCGTGCCGAGCGGGGTGTATTCGATCTGAAGTTCGGCGGCGAGCGTCTTGGCGGCGCCGTCGACCTCGCGGTTGAAGTCGTCGCGGATTCGATCTGTCGTCACCTCGCCGATCACGCCTCCGAAGACGAGGAGGATGATCAGGGTGAGGCCGGCCGAGGTCCGCCGCCAGCCGCCAGCGCACCGGCCAGTTGCGTGGTCTCAAACGCCGGCCTCGGTGCGGTGGGCGCTTGGCGCGGCCGGCCACGTTCAGTCCTTGAGGACGTATCCGGCGCCACGTTTGGTGTGCAGGAGGCGGCCCTCGCCGCCGGACTCGAGCTTGCGGCGCAGGTTGGAGACGAAGACGTCGATCGTGTTGGTCGCCGCGGTCGGGTCGTAGCCCCAGACCTCGTCGAGCAGGCGCTCGCGGGAGACGACCAGGCGGTCGTTCCTCATCAGGAACTCGAGCAGCTCGAACTCGCGGTTGGTCAGCTCGATCTCGCGATCGCCGCGTTTGACCTCGCGGGTGTCGGGGTTGAGCGAGAGGTCGGCGACCTCGAGCGAGGCGGTCCCGCGCGGCGGGCGGCGGCGCAGCAGCGCCCGGATCCGGGCGAGCAGCTCGCGCCGCTCGAAGGGCTTCACCAGGTAGTCGTCGGCGCCGCTGTCGAGGCCGTCGACGCGATCCTCGGTCTCGGTGCGCGCGGTCAGCATCAGGATCGGCACGTCGCTGTCGGCGCGCAGCCGCCGGCAGACCTCGATCCCGTCGAGGCGCGGCAGCCCGAGGTCGAGAACGACCAGGTCGGGGACGAATCCGGCCGCCACGTCGAGCGCATCGACGCCGTCGGCGGAGGTGCGAACCTCGTAGCCCTCGTTGCGCAGGGAGCGCCGCAGGACGTCGGCGATCTCCGCGTCGTCCTCGACGAGCAGGACGCGGCCTTCGGCAGGATCGACATCGGTGGTGTGCATGCGCTCCGATCTTAGACCCGGAGGCCCCCCGTTCCCGCTGGTTTTACCGCGAATTTAGCCCTTCGCAGGGGTCAGCGCGCCTTGGCGTCGAACGGGTGGCAGATGTTCGAACGCACCAAGCGGCCGGCGAAACGATCCTCGAAAGCGAGGAAAGCGAAACCGAAGGCGAGGGGGAAAGCCCCGCGGCCGCGCCTGCCCGAAGGCCTCGAGCAGCGCCATCTCGACCTGATCGGCCTCTTCCTGATCGCCGCGGGTGTCTACCTGGCCTTCGTGCTCTTCTTCGGCTGGGAGGGCGGCAAGGTCGGCTACGGCGTCGAAACCGGCCTCGAATACCTCGTCGGCGACGTCGGGGCCAGGATCGCGACCGTGCTGATGCTGGTGATCGGCGGCGTCCTCGTCACCGGCACCTCGATCTCCTCGATCTTCCGCGGCATCGGCGGCGCTCTGCGCAGGGTGTTCCTCGGCGGCCGCGGCGTCGCCGAGACCGCGATCCTCAATCGCGAGGAACGCCGCAAGGAAAAGACGCTGTCGGACTTCGAGACCCGCGCCGGCCAGACCGACGTGATGAGCACCTACCCCGACGAGGAGGAGTTCGACCCGACGGTCGCGCTGGTGGACGACCTGGACGATGACGCCTCAGCCGACATGCCCGGACGCGAAGCGGAGGACATGTCGGAATTGGGTGAAACGTTGTCCGCGTCCGACGACGATCGCAATCTGACTCTCTCGGCGGCGGACGCGGACCCTGACGACCCGGCCCAAGGTGAGCCGAATGGCGCTGAGTCGTCTCCCACAACCGAGATCCCCGCCCTGACCCCGCAGGGCAACAAGCGCGGCGTCACCACCTCCGAGGAGATCGACTACCGTGCCGCCGCCCGTCAAGGCGCTGGAGCGGGGCACGGGCGCCGACAAGGGCCCCGACCCGCGCGACCAGGAGGCGGTCGGCCGCAAGCTGGTCGAGACGCTCGGCCACTTCGGGGTCGAGGCGAAGATCGTCGGCATCGTCAGCGGCCCGCACGTCTCCCGCTACGAGCTGCGCCTCGCGCCCGGGACCAAGGTCAAGAAAGTGACCGAGCTCGGCCAACGACCTCGCCTACGCGCTGGCCTCGACCGACATCCGCATCCTCGCCCCGATCCCCGGCAAACAGGCGGTCGGGGTCGAGGTGCCGAACACCCGCCGCCGCATCGTCCGCCTCGGCGACATCTACGCGGGCCGGCCGGAGAAGACCTCGCCGCTGGTCGCCTGGCTGGGCAAGGGAATCGACGGCAACGCGGTCTGGACCGACCTGGCGAAGATGCCGCACGTGCTGGTCGCCGGCACCACCGGCTCGGGCAAGTCCGGCTGCGTCAACGCGATCCTCTCCTCGATCCTGATGCAGGCCTCGCCCAACGACGTTCGCCTCGTCCTGGTCGACCCCAAGCAGGTCGAGCTCAACCACTACGAGCACGTCCCGCACCTGCTGACGCCGGTCGTCACCTCGCCGCGCCTCGCCGCCAACGTCCTCTCGAACCTGATCGGCGAGATGGAGAGCCGCTACGGGATCATGGGCCAGGCCCGCTGCCGCAACCTCGACGAGCTCAACCGCGCGCGGGCCAAGGCCGGCGAGCCGCCGCTGCCGCACATCCTCTGCGTGATCGACGAGCTCGCGGACCTGATGATGGTCGCCCCGGCCGAGGTCGAGGACTCGATCATCCGCCTCGCGCAGAAGTCGCGCGCGACCGGCATCCACCTCGTCCTCGCGACGCAGCGCCCTTCGACCGACATCATCACCGGCACGATCAAGGTCAACATCCCCGCCCGGATCGCCTTCGCCGTCTCCTCGCAGACCGACTCGCGCGTGATCCTCGACCAGGGTGGGGCGGAGGCGCTGCTCGGCCAGGGCGACATGCTCTTCCGCGGCGCCGGCACCTCGAAGCTGCAGCGCATCCAGGGCGCCTTCATCACCGAGGAGGAGATCGCCCGGATCACCAAGCACTGGGCCAGGCAGGGCGAACCGGAATTCGAAGACGAGCTGCTCGAGACCCGCGAGGTCGTCGAGGAGGGCGTCGAAGACGGCGACTTCGACCCCGACAGCGACGACCTGCTCGACGAGGCGATCCAGCTCGTGGTCGAGACCGAAACGGCCTCGGTGTCGATGATCCAGCGCCGCCTGCGGGTCGGCTACACGCGCGCGGGCAGGCTGATCGACATGCTCGAGCGCCGCGGCGTGATCTCCGGCTACGAGGGCTCCAAGCCGCGGCAGGTGCTGATCACCGCGGCCGACCTGGCGCGGGTGACGGCCGGCGGCCCGGAGCCGGTCGAGGCCGACGTCGAGTCGTAGGCGGCCCGCTCCGGCCACAATGTCGGCGTGGACGGATCGAACGCAGGCGCAGGCGCCCCGGTGCGCGCCGGGATCGTCGTCACCGGGACCGAGGTTCTGACCGGCCGGATCGCCGACCGCAACGGCCCCTGGGTCTCCGAACAGTTGGCCGAGCTCGGCGTCGAGGTCGCCCACATCCTCGTCGTCGCCGACCGCCCCGACGACCTCGACGCCGCGCTGCGCTTCCTCACCGAGGAGGGGATGGACCTGATCGTCACCTCCGGCGGCCTCGGCCCGACGGCCGATGATCTGACGGCCGAGGTCGTCGGCCGTTTCGCCGGCCGCAAGCTGGTCCTCGACGAGGAGGTCGAGGAGAAGATCGCCGAGGTCCTGCGCGAGTTCGCGAAACGCTTCGACTTCGACGAAGAGGCCGTGATGGAGGCCAACCGCAAGCAGGCGATGGTCCCCGAGGGCGCGACCGCGCTCGACCCGATTGGGACGGCGCCGGGGCTTGTGGTCCCCGCGGGCGAGCGCCCGATCGTCGTCCTGCCGGGCCCCCCGCGCGAGCTGCAGCCGATGTGGCCGGCGGCCTTGGAGACCGAGCCGGTGCGGGAGGTGCTCGCGAGGGCTACGCCGCTGCTCGGATACACGCTGCGGATGTTCGGCATCCCCGAGTCCGAAATCGCGAAGAGCCTGCGGGAGATGGAGGAGGAGGGCGTGGCCCTGCCGGAGGTCGAGATCACGACCTGCCTGCGCCGCGGCGAGATCGAGATCGACGTGCGCTACCGCGACGAGGCGACGGCGACGGCGGATGCGGTCCGCGGCGGGCTGGCCGAGCGCCACGCGGCGCACCTCTTCAGCCTCGACGGGGAGACGATCGACTCCCAGGTAGCGAAGCTGCTCGCCGGCCGCCGCCTCGGGCTCGCGGAGTCCTGCAGCGGCGGCCTGCTCGCGTCCCGCGTGACCGACCTGCCCGGCTCCTCCGACTACTTCATGGGCGGCATCGTCGCCTACACCTACGAGGCGAAGGAAGAGCTCCTGGGGGTCGACTCAGGGCTGCTGGAGGAGAAGGGCGCGGTCTCGCCGGAGGTGGCGGAGGCGATGGCGCAGGGGGCGCTGCGGCGCTTCGACGCCGACGTCGCGGTCGCGATCACGGGGATCGCAGGCCCGACCGGGGGGACGGAGGAGAAGCCGGTCGGCTACGTCTGCTTCAACGCCCGCCTCGCCGACGGGACCTCGATCGCCCGCGACCCGGTTATCCCGGGCGGCCGCGAGGACATCCGCGAACGCTCGGCGCTGGTCGGGATGCACCTGCTGCGGATGCTGCTCGGCGACGGCGATTCTTCCCTGTAGGGATACCGGCACGCACTTCTTGCAGTCAGGCGTTGTCTCGCGCGTCCGGGCGACGTAGCTTGCTCCCATGGCGAAAGAGCGACTGAAGAGCCCGCGGGCAAGGTTGTTCGTGGCACTCGACCTGCCGGACCCCCTGCTGGCCGCGCTCGAGGAGTGGGGGGACCGGGAGCTCGCCGATCCCGCCCTGCGGCGCACGGCGACCGCCTCTCTGCACGTCACCCTCGTCTTCCTCGGCTACCGCCCGGAGAAGGAGATCGACCGGATCGGCGCGCTGGTCGAGTCGATCGAGGCGCCGGCCCCGCGGATCTCGCTGCGCGACCCCGAGCCGCGGCCCGGGCGCGGGCTCCCGCGCCTATATGCGCTCCCGATCCAGTCCCCGGGGGTCGTCGCCCTGCAGGCCGAGCTGGAGGGGAAGCTGGTGGCGGAGCGCCTCCACGAGGCGGAGCGACGGGCCTTCTGGCCGCATCTGACGGTCGCCAGGGTGCGCCCCGAGGCAAGGGGCTCGAGGCGGCCGCGCCGTGTCTCCGACCCGCCCGGACCGCTCCCGCAGGACCTCTTGCAGCCCGCCGGTGCTGTCCGGGTGGCGCTCTACCGTTCCGAACTCAAGCCACAGGGTGCCAAGTACACCCGGCTTACCCACGTCGATCTGAGGTGAAAGAGATGGCAGAGAAGAACAGGACTTTGAAGGAGGCCACGGCGAAGGACGCCAAGGCCAAAGACGCGGCCCTCGAGGCGGCGGTGACCCAGATCGAGCGTGATTTCGGCGCCGGCTCCCTGATGCGGCTCGGCGCGGATTCCGCGCTCCCGATCGCGTCGATCCCGACCGGCTCGCTCGCCCTCGACCTGGCGCTGGGCATAGGCGGGGTGCCGCGCGGGCGGATCGTCGAGATCTTCGGCCCGGAGTCGTCGGGGAAGACGACGCTGATCTACCACATCATCGCGGAAGCCCAGGCGAAGGGCGGAGTCTGCGTCTTCATCGACACCGAGCACTCGCTCGACCCGATCTACGCGCGCTCGATCGGCGTCGACACCGACGAGCTGCTCGTCTCCCAGCCCGACTACGGCGAGCAGGCGCTGCAGATCGCCGATCGCCTGATCGCATCCGCGGCAGTCGACGTGGTCGCCATCGACTCGGTCGCGGCGCTCACCCCGAAAGCCGAGCTCGACGGCCAGATCGGCGACACCACCGTCGGGCTGCAGGCGCGGCTGATGTCGCAGGCGATGCGCAAATTGGCCGGGAACCTGAGCCGCACCAACACGGTCTGTCTCTTCACCAACCAGATCCGCGAAAAGGTGGGGGTCCAGTTCGGCTCGCCGGAGACCCAGCCGGGCGGCCGGGCGCTGAAGTTCTACTGCTCGCAGCGACTCGACATCCGCCGCATCGAGACCCTCAAGGACGGCACCGAGGCGGTCGGCAACCGGGTCCGGGTGAAGGTCGTCAAGAACAAAGTCGCTGCCCCATTCCGCCAGGCGGAGTTCGACATCGAGTACGGCCAGGGGATCTCACGCGAGGGGGGGCTGATCGACTTCGGGATCGAGCACGACCTGATCCAGAAATCGGGCTCCTTCTTCTCTTACGGGGAGACCCGCCTCGGCCAGGGCCGCAACAACGCCAAGCAGTTCCTCGGCGACAACCCGGAGCTGGCGGCGGAGATCGAAGCCAAGATCCGGACCGCGCTCGGGATCGGCGACGAGGCTCCCGCCGAGGCCGCACCGGCCGCGCCGGCGGAGCCGCCGGTGGCCGAGGTCAAAGCCGCCTAGACGAGGGCGGGGGTCGGCGGCGTTCTGACCGTCGCCAGCGGATAGGATTCCGCGGCGCTTATGGACTACGCAGAGATGTTCTACATAGTGGGCGGCATCCTTGCCGTCTCCGCCGTGGTGGTGAGCTTCATCGGGCTGAAAGCCGAGAAGTTCCCCGGCAAGATGGGGCCGGTCGTGGTCCTCGTCTTCCTGGCGCTGATCGGCACCGCGGTCACCTACTCGGTGCTGAACGGGCAGGAGGAGTCGGAGCATCGCGCCCACGAGCTCGAGCTCGCGAACGCCGAGATCGAACACGAGGAGGAGGACCCCGTCCCGGCCGAGGAGCCCGCAGGGGGTCACGAGGAGCCGGCGGGCGGGGAGAAGCCCGCCGCGGGAGCGAAAACGACGATCGCGCTGGCGGCGTCGGCGACCGAGCTGGCCTACGACAAGAAGAGCCTGACCGCGAAGGCCGGCGAGGTGACGATCGCCCTCACCAATCCCGCGCCGCTCGAACACGACGTCGCGATCTTCGAAGGCAGCGAGGAGCTCGGCGGCACCGAGCTGATCAGCAACGGCGAAAACTCGACCACCACGGTCGAGCTCGCGGCCGGCAAATACACCTTCCTCTGCACCGTCCCGGGCCATGCCGAAGCCGGCATGGAAGGGCCCTTAACCGTTAAGTAGCGGCGCTGCGTCGTCGCCGCCGGCGGTGTTCTGGCGTGCTGCGGAAGATCGCATCAAGTTCGCCATGTATCGCATGGCGAACTTGATGCGATTTCTCAGGTGCCGCCGGTACTCTCACGGGCCATGGGTAGGAAGTACCACGTAACCACCTTCGGGTGCCAGATGAACGTGCACGACTCCGAGCGCATGCAGGGGATGCTCGAGTCGCTCGGCTATGAGGCGGCTGCGGCACGCGAGGACGCCGACCTGATCCTCTTCAACACCTGCTCGATCCGCGAGTCCGCCGACAACCGCTTCATCGGCCACCTCGGTGAGGCCAAGCGGCTGAAGAGCGAAGACCCCGAGCGGGTCGTCGGGGTCGGCGGCTGCTGGGCGCAGTCGGTCAAGGACGAGGTCTTCCGGCGCTTCCCGTTCGTCGACGTCGCCTTCGGCCCCGGCCAGATCCACAAGCTCGCCGAGTTTCTCAACTCGGACTCGCTCACCGCGCAGGGCTACTTCGAGTTCGAGGACTTCTCCGGGCATCTGCCGGCCCGACGGGAGCGCGAGTTCCAGGGCTGGATGCAGATCTCCCAGGGCTGCAACTGCAAATGCGCCTACTGCATCGTGCCCTCGACCAGGGGCCGCGAGGAGAGCCGCGACCCGGACGAGCTGGTGGTCGAGGCGGAGGCCCTGGCCGCGGACGGGGTGCGCGAGGTCACCCTGCTCGGGCAGAACGTCAACAGCTACGGGCGCGATCTGCCACTCGGGGCGCGCATCGGCTTCTCCGACCTGCTTGCCCGAATCGACGCGGTCGACGGGATCGAGCGGATCCGCTACACCAGCCCCCACCCGAAGGACATGAAGGAGGACGTGGTCCGGGCCCACGCCGAGCTGCCCTCGCTCTGCGAGCACATCCACCTGCCGCTCCAGTCGGGGTCGAGCACGATCCTGAAGCGGATGCGGCGCACCTACGACCGCGGCCGCTACATGGACCGCGTCGCCCTGATTCGCGAGCACGTGCCCGACTGCGCGATCACCACCGACATCATCGTCGGCTTCCCCGGGGAGACCGAGGCGGACTTCGAGCAGACCCTCGAGGTGGTCGATGAGGTCGGCTACGACAGCGCCTTCACCTTCGTCTTCAGCCCGCGGCGGGAGACCGAGGCGGCGACGATGGCCGGCCAGGTCCCGCACCCGGTCAAGCGCGAGCGGATGGAACGCCTGGTCGAGCTGGTCCAGAGCCGGGCGACCGAGCGTGCGCGGCGCTTCGTCGGCAGGGAGATGGAGGTGCTGGTCGAGGGGCCCAGCCGGACCGACCCGAGCAGGCTGCGCGGCCGCACCCGCCACAACAAGGCGGTCAACTTCGAAGGGATCGCGGACCCCGGCGACCTCGTCGCCGTCTCGATTGACGCGGCGACGTCGCAGACGCTCAGCGGCACGGCGGCACTGCTCCCCGCCCGTTGAAGGTCCTGGCGATATTCGGCCCCACCGGGGTCGGCAAGACCGGGGTCGCGATCGAGCTCGCCGACCTGCTTCGGGAGCGCGGGGAGGAGCCGGTCGCGATCTCCTGCGACGCGCTCCAGGTCTACGAGGGGCTCGAGATGCTGACCGGCGCCGCCGGCGCCGCCCAGCGTGAGCGCCTCGAGCACAGGCTGATCGGCTTCGTGCCGGTGACCGAGCCGTTCTCGGTCGGCGACTACATGGAGCTGGCGCACCGCGAGGTCGACGCGGCGCTCGACGCCGGCAGACGGCCGATCGTCGTCGGCGGCACCGGCCTCTACCTGCGCGCGGCGCTCGCTCAGCTCTCGCTCGTCAAGGCACCGCCGGAAGCCGAGGACTCCGAGCTCTGGTCGCCCGAGACCCGGCACCCGACGGCGATCTTCGGCCTCGACATGGACCGCGCGCAGCTCTACGAGCGGATCGACGCCCGCACCGGGGCGATCGCCGCCTCCGGCGCCGTCGAGGAGGTCAGGGCCGCGGAGGCGGCGGGCCCGTCGCGCACGGCCCGCAAGGCGCTCGGCTTCGACGAGCTGCTCGCCGGCGACCTCGAGCTGATGAAGAGGCGGTCCCGCAACTACGCGCGCCGCCAGCTGACCTGGATGCGCAAGGTCCCGAACCTGACCACGATCGACCGCACCGGGCGCAGTGACACCGAGGTCGCCGCCCGCATCGCGGCCGCCCTCTGAGCCCGGCCGCGACGGCATTTGAGAGACTGGCCTCGATGCCGGCGACGCGCTCGATCTCGGACCTGCCCGGCCCGAAGGGGCTTCCGCTGATCGGCAGCCTCCACAAGGTCCGGCCGCAGACGATGCATCAGGTGGCCGAGGCATGGTGCGAGCAGTACGGCCCGATCTTCCGCTTCGACGTCGGACCGCGCCGCGTCGTGGTCGTCGGCGACTCCGACACGATCAACGAGGTCCTGCGCGAGCGCCCCGACGGCTTCCGGCGCTGGCGGGAGATCCTCGAAATCAACGAGGAAACGGGCTACATCGGGGTGTTCGCCGCCGAGGGCGACGACTGGCGCCGGATGCGGCGCCTGGTCGTCACCGCCCTCAACAGCAACCACCTGCAGCGCTACTTCGAGGTCGTCAGCACCTGCACCGGGAGGCTGCATCGCAGGCTGGAGGCCGCGGCCCGCGACGGGCATCCCTTCGAGATCGGCGAGACGCTCTCCTCGTTCACCGTGGACGTGACCTCGGCGCTGGCCTTCGGCCACGACCTGAACACGCTGGAGCGCGGCGACGCCGGTCTGCAGGAACACCTCCACCGCGTCTTCCACATGACCAACCGCCGGATCTTCGCGCCGGTCCCCTACTGGCGCTGGTTCAAGCTGCCGGCGGACAGGGCGCTCGAGCGCTCGGTCGAGGAGATCAAGCGCTCGGTCATGACCTTCATCGACGAGGCCAGGCAGCGGATCGCCGAGCGGCCGGAGCTGCGCGAGTCGCCGGAGAACTTCATCGAGGGGATGATCGCCGCCCAGGAAACCGAGGGCGCGTTCACCGACGAGGAAATAATCGGCAACGTCCTGACCCTCCTGCTCGCCGGCGAGGACACCACCTCGCACTCGATGGCATGGACGATCTGGGCGCTGGCCACCCGCCCCGAGATCCAGGCGAGGTGGGCCGAGGAGGCGAGCGAGGTCCTCGGCGAGCAGCCCTACGCGACCGAGTACGACACGGTCCAGGGCTTCAGCTACGGCGAGGGGGTCATACGCGAGTCGATGCGGCTGCAGCCGGTCGTCCCGATCACCGGCGTCGAGCCGCTTGCCGACACGGTGGTCGCCGGCGTCCACCTCCCGGCCGGGACCCGCGTGATGCTCCTGCATCGCCACGCGGGCCTGCGGGACGTGGAGCGCGCCGGGGAGTTCGTGCCGGAGCGCTGGCTGGAGGACGGTGGCGAGCTCCCGGCCCCGTCCCAGAAGTCGTTTCTCAACTTCGGGTCCGGGCCGCGCTTCTGCCCCGGCCGCAATCTGGCCTTCCTCGAGGCGAAGACGGCGCTGGGGATGATCGCCCGCAACTTCGAGGTCGAGCTCGACCCCTCCGCCGGGCCGGTGAAGGAGCTGCTCGGCTTCACGATGAGCCCGCAGGGCCTGCGCGTGCGCCTGCGCGAGCGCATCCCGGCCGTGGCCGCCTAGCCTTGGAGACCGGATGAGATTCGAGAAGTGGCAGGCGCTGGGCAACGACTATGTGATTCTCGAGCGGGAGTCGCTGCCCTGGGAGCTGACCGCGCAGCGGGTGCGGCGAATCTGCGACCCGCACTTCGGGATCGGCTCCGACGGCGTCCTGCTGCTCTCCCGCGTCGATGACCCCGAGTTCGTCGCCGAGCTGCGGATCTTCAACCCGGACGGCTCGGAGGCCGAGCTCTCGGGCAACGGCGCCCGCGAGGCGGTGCTCTACCTGCGCCGCCACGGCTGGACCGACGCGGACACCTTCTCGATCCGGACAGCGGCGGGCCCGATCACGCCGACGATCACCTCGGATCGGACCTGCTCGATCGAGATGGGCCGCGCCTCGACGCGGTCGAAGGACTTCCCGTCGGGCGGGCCCGACGGCCGCGGCACGCTAGCGGCGGGCGGGCACGCCTGGGACTTCCAGCACGTCTCGATCGGCAACCCGCAGTGCGCGATCGTCGTCGAGGAGGGGCTCGAGGAGCTCGACCTCGGGGCGGTCGGGCCGGACATCGAAGGCGACGAGCTCTTCCCGAACCGGACCAACGTCTCGTTCATCTCCATCGACGGCAGCAGGGTGCGGGCGCGGATATTCGAGCGCGGGGTGGGGGAGACGCTCTCCTCGGGGACCGGGGCGAGCGGCGCCGCGGTCACCGCCTTCCTGCGGGGCGCCGCGAGCCCGATCGAGGTCGAGCTCGACGGCGGTGAGCTGCTCGTGGAGGTCTCCGACGAGCTCGACGTCCGCCTCACCGGTTGGGCCGAGCCGATCTGCTCCGGGGAGCTCTCCTCGGAGCTGCTCGCGGCGCTCGCCTCCTCAGACGAATAGATTTCCGCGCCGATGGGAATCACGGATCCGTCCAAGCGCCTGGAGGCGATGCCTCCGTACATGTTCGCCGAACTCGAGCGGCGGGTCGCCGACAAGCGCGCCGCCGGCGTCGACGTGATCAGCCTCGGGATCGGTGACCCGGACGAGCCGACCCACCCCCACATCGTCGCGGCGATGCAGGAGGCGGTCGCCGACCCCGGCAACCAGAAGTACCCGAGCAACCGGGGCCGGGCCGAGTTCCGCGAGGCCTTCGCCGGCTTCTACGGCGAGCGCTTCGGGGTCGAGATCGACCCGGAGAGCGAGGTGATCCCCGCGATCGGCGCCAAGGAGTGCATCTACAACCTCTGCTTCGCCTTCCTCGACCCGGGAGGCGTCGCGCTCGCCTCCGACCCCGGCTACCCGGTCTACACCGGCGGCCCGATCCTGGCCGGCGCCACGCCCGAGCTGCTTCCCCTGGTGCCCGAGCTCGGCTTCGCCCCGGACCTGGAGGCCGTGCCCGCCAAGGTCGCCGCGAAGGCGCGCCTGATGTTCCTCAACTACCCGAACAACCCGAGCGGCGCCATCGTCCCGGAGGGCTTCTTCGAGACCGTCGTCTCCTTCGCCCGCGAGCACGAGATCCTCGTCGTCCACGACAACGCCTATTCGGAGACGACCTACGACGGCTACGTCGCGCCCAGCTTCCTGGCGACGCCCGGCGCCAAGGAGGTGGGGGTCGAGGTCTTCTCGCTCTCCAAGGGCTACAACATGACCGGCTGGCGCTGCGCGGCGATCCTCGGCAACGCCGGCGCGATCGAGACCTACTGGCGGCTGAAGACGAACGTCGACTCGGGCCTCTTCGAGGCCGTCCAGCTCGCCGGCGCCGCCGCCCTCAACGGTCCCCGTGAGCCGCTTGAGCGGATGAACGAGACCTACGCCCGCCGCCGCGACCTCGTCGTCGAGGCGCTGCGCGAGATCGGCGTCGAGGTCAGCGCCCCGAAGGGGACGATCTACGTCTGGGCGCCGGTTCCCGAGGGCCACACATCGACCTCGTTCGCCGAGCTCGTGCTCGAAGAGGCGGCTGTGATCGTCTCGCCCGGCTCGATGTACGGGCCCAGCGGCGAGGGCTTCTTCCGCATCTCCCTGACGACGCCCGACGACCGGATCTCCGAGGCCGTCGAGCGGATGCGGGAGCACCTGGCCTGACGGCCAGGCGCTCCGCGCTCCGGGTCCTGCGTCAGTCGATCTCGACGACGTCGATCATGCCTTTGAGGGCGTGCGGCGGGCCGCCCTGGCGGTCGCTGATGAAGCAGAGCATCACGTATTTGCCGGAATCCAGGTTCATCTCGACGAGCTGGCTTTCGCCGCCTTCGATGACCGTGGTCCCCTGCAGCTCTTTCTCGTCGAACGGCGGCGGGCCTTTTTCCTCTTTGAACGAGGTTTCGAGCTCCTCCTTGGTGAAGTCCCCTTTGAGCGGGGCGATCAGGAGGTGGTGCGGCTGGGCGCCGACGTTGTCGAACGCGATCTCGTTTTCGCCGGCCGTCAGGCCATCGGGCGCGAACGAGTACTCGGCGGCCTCGACCGTGGCGTCCGCCTCCAGGTCCACGTCGGGCTCATCGCCCGTGACCTCCACCGCGAGCAGCCCAGCGGGGTCGAGGTCGTCTTCTTCGGTGTTGACCGCGTAGTAGGTGCCGGGGTAGAGCACCTGGGTGACCGATCCCGACTGACCCGATTTCACAGGGGCCACGCCGCCGCCGGCGAAGAACCACTCGGGGAACGGTTTGCCGCTCGAGGCGTCGTTGAGCCCGTCGACGACTTCCTCGGCCGAGTGTTTGCCCTCGACCCGGATCAGCTGCAGTTCCGCTTCGTCTTTGGCTTCGTTGGTGAGGGTGATCTCGGCCTCGCCGGTGTCGGCGCTTTCGGGGCCGCTGTAGCCGTCGTCGCTGAAGACGTAGCTCAGCGACTGGGCGTCCTCATCGGAGTCTCCGCATGCGGACAGGACGAAAACTGCTGAAAGTGCGAGCACGGCGCAGAGCGCGATGCGAATAAGACTGTGACTCGAGCCTCGACTCACTTCTCCTCCTCGATTGATGACCGGAAACCCTCCCCAGATGGGCTAAACCTACACTTCGGCCATGAGGCTGTCGATCCGGGTCGCGCTCGCGGCCATCCTGGTCCTGGCGCTCGCCGGGACGGCGCGGGCGGGCTTCGGCGTGATCCTTCCCAGGGGGCCGGACCCCGCGGTGAAGAAGTGGCCGCACTGGCCCTACGAGACGATCTGCGGCGAAACCCCGTTCGACCCGGTGGGGGTCTTCAGCGGCGAGACGGTCGCCGAGAACGGCGCCGGGGAGCCCGAAGCGGCGCTGCGCGGCTTCCTCGCCGAGACCCTGGACACGGGGCTTCCGACGCGGTTCTGGCGGCCTGTGACCCTCACCGCCGACCGGGCGGAGTTCGCAAGCGGAAGGCTCTCGACCGTTCCCTACCTGCTCACCTTCGGCCGCGTGGGAGATCGCTGGACAGGGGTGAGGGCGGGGTCGTGCCGGCCGCGAACGGTGCGCAACGGGATCATCGCCGCGCGCTGGGACCTGGTCGACGATCAACGCCTCACTCCGGCCACGCGGCGCATCCGGGTCGACCTCTCACCTGCCTATTCCGAATGCAACGGCGGGCGCGACGCCAGCAGGGCCGCGGAAGCGCCTGCCTTCACCCGGCGCGGAGACCGCCTCGTGATCACGATCTGGGTCCCACCTGCCCCGCCGCCGCCCGGTGTCGTCTACAACTGCAAAAGGGGCCCGCGGACGCCGCTCGTGGTCGAGCTGCCGGGCAGGCTCGGCTCGTCCACTCTCTGGGACGGAGCCACCTACCCGCCGCGCTTGCGCCAGTAGCGGTCCAGCCCCCGCCACTGGTACTGCGGCGGCACGCAGTGGATCACCTCGGCGGCGACCTCCTCGCTGTCGGCGAGGGCCGCCACCAGCGCCCGGTGCCGCTCCTCGTAGTCCTGCTCGTCGAGTTCACGCGCGAGCTGCGCCTCGGCGACCAGGCACTCCCGGACCGCGGCAAGGTGGGCCGGCGGCGAGTCGATCGCGCCGAAATGGGTGACGGCGAGCCGCTCCGGGGCCCATTCCTCGACCAGGTCGATCGAGGCGAGCCAGGTCTCGACGTCGATGTCGGGCGGCGGGGTGGGGGGGACGACGAGGTTGGAGCCGGGGATCAGGACCGCGGCGACGTCGCCGACGAAGGCGGTGCCGGTCTCCTCGTGCAAATAGCAGACGTGGTGCGAGGCGTGGCCGGGCGTGTGGGCCACCCGCATGCCGAGCACCGCCTCACCGCCGGCGAGCGCTCTCACGTTCTCCTCCGGCACCGGCACGATCTCGCCCCAGAGGCGCTCCATCTGGTCGCCGTAGAGGCGCTCGGCGCTGGCCAGCAGCCGCGAGGGGTCGATCAGGTGGGGCGCGCCGCGCTCGTGGACGTAGACCTCGAGGTCGGGCCAGCGGCGCACCAGGGCGCCGGTCGCGGCGGCGTGGTCGAGGTGGATGTGGGTGAGGACCACCGCGCGAGGCCGCTCGCCCTCGAGCGCCTCCAGCACCGTCTCGATCGAGGACTCGGGACCGGGGTCGATCAGGGCGCCGTCGACCTCCCAGCAGCCGATCACGTGGGGGCGCCCGAGGTGGAGGACGTCGATGACTCGCATCGAGGTCAGGACCGGTTCAGGCGGCGGGCGCCGGAGCGGGGAAGCGATCGTCCTCTTCGAGGGTCTGGCGGATGCCCTCCTCGATGCCGCGGGGGGCGAAGCCGAGCTCCCTGGCCGCCTTCTCGTTGGTCGCCCAGAAGGTGACGTTGTCGGCGGAGCTGATCAGCTCGCGCAGGTTCGGCGGCTGGCCCACCATCCTGCCGACCAGGGGCCCGATCGGCGTCATCGCCTTCATCAGCACGGTCGGAACGGCATGCTTCGGCGCCTTCTTGCCGGCGATTCCGGCGAGGGTCACGATCGCATCGCGCATCGTCGTCGGAGGGCCGGCGATCACGTAGGTCTCGCCCGCCGCGCCCCTGTCGAGGGCGAGGACTATTCCACCGGCCGTGTCCTCGACGTGGGCGAGGCAGAGGCCGAGGTCGGGGAATGGGATCAGCGGCATCCTTCCCTTGAGGAATTCGTCGATCAGGTCGCCGAGCTGGGAGGTGTCGCCCGGGCCGTAGACGCCCCCCGGCTGGACGATCGCGCAGGGCAGGCCCTCGGCGATCATCCGCTTGGCGACCCTGTGCGCTTCGACCTTGGTCTGCTCGTAGTAGGAGGTGTACTCCTCGCCCGGGTGCTCGTAGGTCTCGTCGACGATCTGGTGGTGGGTGTTGCCGAAGGCGCCGCAGGTGGAGACGTAGACGACCTTCGGAACGCCGGCCTCCCTGGCTGCGCCGAGCACGTTCTCGGTGCCGGTCACGTTGGCCTCGTACATCGCCGGGTGCTGGGACTTGGGGATTCCGACCTCATACATGGCGGCGGCGTGGATCGCCCCGTCGCAGCCCTGTATGGCGGAGAGCATCGCGTCCCGGTCGCCGAGGTCGCCGCTGACCAGCTCGCAGCCGATCTCTGTCAGCGTCGCGGCTTTCTCGGGGCTGCGCACGAGGCAGACGACCTCGTCGCCGCGGTCGCGAAGCTGGCGTGCGACGCACCCTCCTATGAAGCCCGTGGCTCCGGTGACGAAGACCCTCATCGGCGCTAACCCTATAGCCGATTGGCTCGCCGGCCAGTCCGCCTACACTGGGTCCGATGGACCGTTCGAGAAACGGGCGCAAGGCCCAGACCACCTACGCGGCGGTCGGCGCCGGGGTCTCCAATCCCCGGGCCCGCCAGCGCGCGCTCGCGATCGGCATCTCCGACGGCCAGGAGGCGGAGGAGCAGCTCGCCGAGCTCAAGGAGCTTCTGCGCACGGCAGGGGTCGCGACCGCCGGCGAAGCGGTGCAGCAGCGCGCCAAACCGGACCCCGACCGCTACGTCGGGCGCGGAAAGCTCGAGGAGCTGAAGGCCCAGATCGCGGCCTGCGACGCCAACCTCGTCGCCTGCGACGACGAGCTCGCCCCGCGCCAGGAGCGAAACCTGGAGGCCGCCCTCGGAGTGCCGGTGATCGACCGCACGGCGGTGATCCTCGACATCTTCGCCGACCACGCCCACTCCGCCGAGGGCAAGCTCCAGGTCGAGCTCGCCCAGCTCGAGTACAACATGGCCCGCATGCGGGGGCTCTGGACCCACCTCGAGCGCCTCGGCGCCGGCCGCATGGACGGCGGCATCGGCACCAGGGGCCCGGGGGAGAGCCAGATCGAGACCGACCGCCGCCTCGCCCGCAACCGGATCTCGGCCCTGCGCCGCCGCCTCTCGCGGCTGGAGCGCAACCGCGGCGTGATGCGGGCGCGCCGCGACCGCTCGTCGCTGCCCCGCGTCGCCCTGGCCGGCTACACCAACGCCGGCAAGTCGACGCTGCTGAACGCGCTGACCGGCGCCGAGGTCGGAGTGGGGGACAGGCTCTTCCAGACGCTCGACCCGACGACCCGCAGCTTCGAGCTCTCCGGGCGCGACCACCTGATCACGGACACGGTCGGCTTCATCGAGAAGCTCCCCCACCAGCTGGTCGAGGCGTTCAAGGCGACGCTCGAGGAGACCGTGCTCGCAGACCTGATCCTGCACGTCGTCGACGCCGCCGCCCCCGAGGAGCGCCTGGTCGCCGACATGAGGGCCGTCGACGAGGTGCTGGAGGAGATCGGGGCGGGCGGCAAGCCGCGCCTGCTGGTCCTCAACAAGGCCGACCTGCTCGACGAGGAGGAGCGCCGCGACGCGCTGCTGCGCCACCCCGAGGCGGTGCTCGTCTCGGCGCTCGAGGCGGAGGGACTGGACGAGCTGAGCGCGAGGGTCGAGGCGGCCTTCGAGGAGACGCTGGCCGAGGTCGAGCTCCTGGTCCCCTACGCGCAGGGCGCCCGCCTGCACGAGCTGCACGAGGTCGCCGGGGCCCTCGAGCGAACAGACCTCGAGGACGGCGTGCTGGTGCACGCGAAGCTACCGGTGGCCGAGATGCACAGGTTCGACGACCTCAGCACGAACGGAACTGGCGCTGCCGGTTAGGGTGGCGCCGTGGAACTGAACGTCTCGCGGGTGAAGGATGGCGCGACTCTGCCCTCCCGGGCGCATGAGGGGGATGCGGGGTTGGATTTGTATGCCTGCGAGGCGGCTCATATCGGGCCGGGGGAGCGGTGGAGCGTGGGGACGGGGATCGCGGTCGAGATTCCCGAGGGTCACGCCGGGCTCGTCCTGCCTCGTTCGGGGCTCGCCCGCAAGCACGGGATCTCGCTCGTCAACAGCCCGGGGCTGATCGACTCCGGCTATCGCGGCGAGGTCAGCGTCCTGCTGCTCAACACCGATCCCGCCGACACCTTCATGGTCGAGCCCGGCGACCGGATCGCGCAGCTCGTGATCTCCCCGGTCGACCCGGCGCAGCCGGTGGAGGTCGACTCGCTCACGGACTCCGCCCGCGGCGAGGGCGGCTTCGGCTCCAGCGGCCGCTAGCGGCGCCGCACCCGGAACGAGAAGTGGGCCGGCGAGCGGTCGCGGTTGCCCGCCACGTCGATCGCGAAGACGCGGAAGAGGTGGCGGCCCCGCCGGACCATGAACGCCCGCGGCGAGCGGCAGGGCGCGAACGGCCGGCCGTCGAGCCTGCAGCGGAAGCTCGAGCCGGCCTCGGAGGAGGCGAAGGAGAAGGCGACCCGCCGCAGCCGCCGTTTGGCCGTCGAGAGCTTGGCCGGGCCGCGCAGGATGCGGGTCTGGGGCGCCGTGCGGTCGGCCGGCCGGGCCGGGGTCACCGGGATCAGCGTCGGGGGCTCGAAGCTGTCCGGGGCGGCCTGGCCGATCGCCTCGCAGCCGACCGGGGTCGGGTCGGCGATCGGGGGCAGGTCGATCAGCGCCCTGTCGGCGGCCCCGCCGCCGCAGTCGATGACGAGGTCGACGTCGCCGGAGTTGGCGAGGATCGAGTCGTCTCCCTCGTGGGCGAAGTAGGTGTCGGCGCCCGGGCGCCCGAGCAGCTGGTTGGGCCCGGAGTCGCCGTGGAAGACGTCGTCGTTGCCGCTGCCCTCGAGGTCCTCGATCCCCACGAGCTGGCCCAGCGAGCCGCTCGAGCAGACCGGCGCGCCGCCGCCCGGCCGGCCGGCGGCGCCGGCGTAGAGCCGGGCGTCGATCGGTTCCCCGAGTTTCAGTTTCGACCATGAGGAGTTGTCGCGGTCGGGGCCGCCGTCGACGACGTCACCCTCGCACAGGACGTCGTTGAGGAAGAGGTCGTTGCCGGAGCCGCCGAACAGCTGGTCGAAGCCTTCGTTGTTGAGCAGCGCGTCGTCACCCGCCAGGGCCGCCTGCCAGTCGTCGCCCGGGCCGTCGACGAGCACGTCTTCGCTGAGCTCGCCGCCGAGGATCGAATCGCCGCCAGGGCCGCCGGCGACGATCACCGCGGTCCAGCTCGGGAACCCGTCGGCCCGCAGGGTGTCGTTGCCGCCCGCCCCGGCGACGACGATCGCGTCGAGCGGCCCGCTCAGGGGGCAGTCGAGCCGGCTGCCCCCGCTGGCGACGCAGCCGGGCGGGGTCTGGTCGAAGGTCGTGGCGGTGAGCTGGAGGACGACCGAGTCGGGAAATCCCGGCACGTAGGTGGCGGTCATCTGATCGGCGGCCGAGCTGCCGGTCAGGTGGAGGGCTGCGGGTCCTGGCTCTCCGGGCGTCTGGAACCCGGCGCTCGCTTTCGTGACGTCGCGGAGCCCGATCGCGGTGCCGGGGTCTCCGGGGCCGGCATCTTCGTCGTCTTCGCCCGGCCCGCCTTCGAGCAGGTCGCCGTCGGCGCCGCCGCGCAGCGTGTCGTTCCCGCCGCCGCCGAGGATCGCGTCGGCGCCGCCGCCCCCGAAGATCCTCTCCGGGCCGTCGGTGCCGGAGATGTAGTCGGAGAAGGGCGTTCCGATGATCCGCTCGAAGACCCCGGCCCCGGCCTGGACTTCGTCGACGCCGCCGCCGTCGGTGGCGACGCCGTTGTCGCCGACGCCGGTCGCGAGGTCGAGGTAGACCCCGCGCTCGCCGTCGGAGGCCGGGAAGCCGGCGACGCCGATGGGCCGCGTGAACCCGGGGGTGGAGCCGGACGCGTAGCTGAGCGTGTCGGTGCCGCCGCCGGAGTCGAGGAGTTCGTCGACCGTCGCGTCGCCGCGGGCCGTGTCGTCGCCGCCTTCGCCGTCGATCGCGTCGAAGCCGAAGCCGCCGGCGAGCAGGTCGTTGCCGGGGCCGCCGCGGAGCAGGTCGTCACCGATCCCTCCGAAGAGGCGGTCGTTGCCCTCGCCGCCTCTCAGCCTGTCGTTGCCGCGCTGGCCGTAGACGACGTCGTCGCCGGCGCCGCCGTCGAAGGTCTGGCTGCCGATCCCGAGGTAGCAGCCCTGCGGGCAGTCGGAGGCGGCGGTGATCGGGGTCGGCACGATCGTGTCGTCGCCGCCTCCGGCGTGCACGGCGGCGACCCCCGGCGGGACATGGATGACGTCGTCGCAGGGGGTCCCGACAACGACCTCTCCACGGCGCTCGACCCCGTCGGCGCAACTCGGAGCCGCCGAGTCCTGTGCGGCCCCGGCGGGCGAGGCGGCGATCAGGCCGGCTGAGATCGCGAGCGCGGCCAGGCACGTTTTCGAGTTGCCCATACTCCCGAATACCCGTTGGGTGCCAATCGACTCGGAGCGGGCGATAAGCGCGCGCCTACGCCGCGGCCCGGGCCGACTCGTGGGCGGCGCGCTCGAGCTCGTCGTCGAGCGGCTCGAGGTCGGGCCTCTCGCCGTAGCGGCGCTCGAGCGCCAGGGAGACCAGGTGGTCGGCGAGCCAGGCGTTCTTGGGCAGTAGCGGGCCGTGCAGGTAGGTGCCGATCAGGTTGTCGCGCCGCACCCCCTCGAGGCCGTCGTTGCCGTTGTTGCCGAAGCCGCTCAGCACCCGTCCCAGTGGCACGGCCTCGGGGCCGAGGTGGGTTCGCCCGCCGTGGTTCTCGAAGCCGGCGATCGTCCGCTTCTCGCCGTCGAGCTCGGCCTCGATCGCGACGTTGCCGATCAGGCGCGGGCCCTCCTCGCGGACGGTCTCGAGGTCGGCGATGCCGAGGCCGGGCAGCTTCTCCTCGTCGAGCTGGTAGCTGTGGCCGAGCAGCTGGTAGCCGCCGCAGACGGCGAGCACGACGGCGCCGTCGGAGACCGCCGAGGCGAGCGCCTCGCGCTTGCTCGCGACCATGTCGGCGGCGACCGCGCGCTGGTCGCGGTCCTGCCCGCCGCCGATGTAGACGAAGTCGTGGGCGGCGGGGTCGACGGGATCGCCGGCTCCGGCCGCGGCCAGCTCGAACCCGATCCCCCGCCACTCGCAGCGCCTCTGCAGGAAGAGGATGTTGCCGCGGTCGGCGTAGATGTTCATCTGGTCCGGGTAGAGGGCGAGCAGGCGAAGCTCCATCAGCTCACCTCCAGCAGCACGACGACGGAGCCGACGTGCGAGTCGGTGGGGTGGATCTGACGGCGCCCGGTGGGGGTGAGCCCCGCCTCGCGCGACTCGGCCTCGAGGGTCTCCACGTTCAGCAACCGGAGGGGAATCTCGTCCACCTCGTCGGTCAGCTCGCCGGCGGGCGAGACGGTCTGGCGCAGGCGGCGGACGACGATCGTGCCCTCGTCGAGGCCGGCGTCGAGCGGCAGGCTGGAATAGACCCAGCCGTCGAGCTCGCGCGTGTCGGGCAGGTGAGGTGGCGCCTCCTCGGTCAGCTCCGGGGGGATCCCGTCGACGATTGCGACGGCGATCGAGCCGCCCGGCTGCAGGTGCCCGGCGGCGCAGCGCAGGCAGGCGATGCGCTCGGCCGGGCCGTCGAGGAGCTGGATCAGCTGCATCGGCGCCAGAACCACCGCGAACTCCTCCCCGAAGCTGAACTCGCGGGCGTCTCCCACGGTCGCCTCGGCGGGCAGGCCGGCAGCCGCGGCGCGCGTGTTGAAGGAGGCGACCAGGTCCGGCTCCAGGTCGAGCCCGCTCACCACGTGCCCGTTGCGGGCCAGGTCGAGGGCGACCCGACCGGTGCCGCAGCCCAGATCGAGTATCGGGCCGGTGGCCGGGGCGGCGAGCTCGCGCCAGAGCTCGAGGTCGCCCCCATACCCACCGCACTCCACGTCATGCCAAATCACCTCGGCCCGGGTCGCGCTCATTGCCAGAACTCCTTTGCGAGTCCGCGCGAGGAGAGCAGGCGGCGCAGCTCGAGCAGGGCGGTGTAGGTCGGGAGCGCGAAGAGGCGGCCCGGGGCGTCGGCGACGGCGCGGTCGAGCGAGCCCTCGATCGACTCCTCGACGGCGATCCGCTCGACCGGCCAGCCGGCGTACTTGAGGCGGAGGGCCATCTCCGGGGCGCGCGTCCCGGCGCAGACGACCCGCCGCACCGAGGCGCCGAGCAGCTCGAAGTCCGCGTCCCAGACCCAGGAGACGTCGCGGCCGTCGGCGATCCCGTCGTTGAGGGCGATCCAGAGGTCGAGCTCGTCCTCGCCCGCCTCCAGCCGCAGCGTCCTCAGCACCTCGTTGGCGCCGGCCGGGTTCTTGACCAGCAGGATCGAGACCGGCGTGCCGGCGACCTCGATCGTCTCGACCCGCCCGAAGGCTGCCCGCACGCCGGCGAGCGCGGCGGAGATGCGCTCGGGGGCGACGCCGAGCTCGGTCGCCGCGGCGATCGCGGCGAGCGCGTTGTAGACGTTGTAGAGGCCGGGGAGAGGGAGGTCGAGGTGGAGCTCCCCGCCCGGCAGGCGGACGTCGACCGAGGAGCCCTGGATCCCGTGCAGCTCGATCCGCGTCGCGGCAACGTCCGGGCTCGGCCGGGACGCGCCGCAGCTGTCGCACGCGTAATGGCCGAGGTGGCCGACGAAGGCGCGCTCGTAGGAGTAGGGATGCCCGCAGCGGCGGCAGTGCTTGGCGTCGGAGGCGTGCTGCATCTCGGGAAGCGCCTGGGATGGGTCGTCGATGCCGAAGTAGAGGACCCCCTCGCGGCGGCCCCGATCGGCGTCGCGCCCGAGGTCGGCGATCAGCGGGTCGTCCGCGTTGAGCGCGAAGCGGGTCTCGCCGACCCGCTCGCCGACCAGCGCCGCCCACTCGTCGGCGAGGGTCTCGATCTCGCCGTAGCGGTCGAGCTGGTCGCGGAAGAGGTTGCCGAGCACGATCAGCGAGGGGTCGAGCTCGGCGGCGACCTCGGGCAGCCATGCCTCGTCCACCTCGAAGAGCCCCTCGCTGCCGCGCTGCTCGAGCAGCGCCGTCGCCACGCCCCAGGCCATGTTCGAGCCCGCCCGGTTGTGGACGGGGTCGCGGCCGTCGGCCTCGAGGATGGCGGCGAGCATCCCCGCGGTCGTCGTCTTGCCGTTGGTGGCGCTGACGATCGTGACCCGCTCGAGGGCGTCGCCGAGACGCTCGATCGCGTCGGGCGCGAGGCGCAGCAGCACCCGGCCGGGGAGGGTGGTGCCGCCGCCGCGGCCGCTGGCCCTGCTCACCGTTCCCAGCGCCCGCGCCGCGGCGCGCTTGGCGCCGAAGAGGGCGCCGTTCCCGCCGGCGGCGCTCAAGCGTCGGCCCGGGGCGGCACGATCACGCTCAGAGCGCTCGGCAGCACCCGGAGCGAGGCGGGCAGGTCGGTCAGGTGCTCGCCGTCGGCGTAGACCGGGAACGGCTGGCTGGCGCTCAGCTCGAGGTGCCCGGCGCGGAAGACCTTCACCTGGTCCTCCTCGACATGCGTGCCCTTGAACACCTTCGGCAGGTTACCCACGAAGCGGAGCTTGCCCACCTCGCCGACGGCGACGACGTCGAAGAGCCCGTCGTCGAGCTCGGCGTCGGGGGCGATGAACATGCCGCCGCCGAAGGCGCGGTTGTTGGCGACGGACACCGAGTAGCCGGTGAAGCGGTAGCGCTCGTCGTCGACGCGCACCGTGAAACGGGCCGGCTTCCAGGTGAAAAGGGTGCGGAGCGCCGCGTAGGCGTAGACGAGGTTGCCGCGGAGGATGCGGGTCTCGTTGGCGACGCGGTTGGCTTCCGAGTCGAAGCCGACGCTGACGATGCCCAGGAACCGCCTGCCGTTGACCTCGCCGATGTCGATCCGCCTCGTCGTCCCGTCGAGCAGCGCGTCCACCGCCGCCTCCGGCTCCTCGGGGATGCCGAGGACCCGGCAGAGGTCGTTGCCGCGGCCGCCTGGGATCAGGCCGAGCGGCGTCTCGGAGCCGGCCATGGCGCCGCCGACGGCGCCGATCAGCCCGTCCCCGCTCATCACGACCGGCAGCTCGCCCACCTCGATCGCGGCGAGCGCCTGCTCGACGCCATGCTCGAGGCTCTTCGTGCGCTGCACGCGGAAGACGGTCCGGCGCTCGTCGAGGGCCTGCTCGACGCGGGGCAGGAGCTTCTGCGCCTTGCCGCCCCCGGAGGAGGGGTTGACGAGAAGCGCCAGCGGCATATCGGGGCCGGCGCCGGCCTGTCGCGCGCTCTCCATCATCACCCTGAGCCTAATCGGACGAGAAATCTCGATCGGGCCGGCGCAGGCGCAGGACAGAGAAACTGCCGCCGCCGGCGCCTCCCTCCTGGACGAGCTCGAGCCCGCTGCGCGCCAGACGTCGCTCGTGCAGGCGCCGGCGCAGGCCGAGACGGTCGCGTGGGCGGGCCGCGGAGAAGGTGACGAAATGGCCGCCGGGACGGATCACCCGGGCGATCTCCGACAGCGCCGGCCGGCCGCCGCGCTGGGCGACGAGGTCGAAGTGGTCGTCGGGGAAGGGCAGGCCCCTGCCGCCGCCGGCCTTGAACGCGACCCGGCCCTCGGGGTCGAGCCCGATCCGGCCGCTCGCGCGGCGGATCGCGTCCTCGGAGCGGTCGATGCCGCGCACGCTCGCACGCGGGAACTCGCGGGCGAGGAAGAGGGTCGCGTCGCCCTCCTCGCAGCCGACCTCGAGCACCCGTTCGGGCGTCGGGCCGACGTGCAGCACCGCCGCGGCAAGCGCCGTCATCTCGGCCGTGTTCGCCATCCGCCGATCATCGTAAGCGGACATCCCGGGCGCGACGCCCCGCGATCTTCTAGGCTCCCCGCGGATGGACGACTCACCGGATCGCCGCTGGATGATCCTCGCCGCCTTCGCGCTGGTCGCGGTCGGCGTCGTCGGGGCGATCCTGCTCGGCCGCGGCGGGGACGACGAGGACTCCTCCTCGAAGTCGGCCGCGGGCTGTGAGGAGGTGGCGAAGCCGAAACCGAAGAACGTCAGCCTCGAGGCGCCCAAACAGACGGTGAAGAAGGGCGAAGAGCTCTCCGCCGTGATCGAGACCAGCTGCGGCAGCTTCACGATCGCGCTCGACACGACCCGCGCGCCGAAGACGTCCAACTCCTTCGCCCATCTGGTCGAAGAGGGCTTCTACGACGGCCTCGCCTTCCACCGGATCGTCCCCGGCTTCGTGATCCAGGGCGGCGACCCGCTAGGCAACGGAACCGGCGGGCCCGGTTACAGCGTCGACGAGAAACCGCCCTCCAACCTCGCCTACACCAAGGGCGTGGTGGCGATGGCGAAGAGCTCGGCAGAGCCGCCCGGGCGCTCCGGCAGCCAGTTCTACGTCGTCCTCGGCGCCGACGCCGGGCTGCCTCCCGAATACGCCCTGGTCGGCACCGTGAGCGAGGGCTTCGACGTCGTCGCCCGGATCGGCAAGCTCGGCACGCCGACCGAAAAACCGAAACAGACGGTCGTGATCGAAAGCGCGACCATCGAGCGCTAGAGCGCCCGATGGCCAAGGTCGAGGCCGGCGACCCGGCACCGGACTTCGAGCTGCCGGGCACCGGCGAGCGGACCTATCGCCTCTCCGACTACCGCGGGCGCAACCTCGTCCTCGCCTTCTACCCCGGCGACGACACCCGCGTCTGCACTGCGCAGTTCTGCTCCTACCGAGACGAGTCGGAGCGGATCGATGAGCTCGACGCGGAGGTGCTCGGGATCTCTCCGCAATCGGTGGACTCACATGAGCGCTGGACGAAAGAGCGTGAGCTCAACGTCCCGCTGCTCGCCGACGAGGACCTCGCGGTCAGCAAGCGCTACGGCGTGACCGGTTGGGTCGGCCCGCTGGCGCGGTTCACAGGGCTCGGCGAGGCCGTCGGCGGGCGCTACGTGATGAGGGCGATCTTCGTGATCGACGGGGAGGGGGTGGTCCGCTACCGCCATGTCTCGCGGACCGGCGCCACCTTCCAGTCGGTCGACGATCTCGAGCGGGCAGTCGCCGCGCTCGGCTGATGCCGCAGGAGCCGGCGGCCTTTGAGGTCGGCACCGCTCCCCGGATTCGGGGCGAGGCGGCGGGGGAGGGGACGCCGATCGTCCTCTGTCACGGCGTCACGGCGACGCGGCGATACGTGGTCCACGGCTCACGGGCGCTGGAGCGGGCCGGGCACGCCGTCATCTCCTACGACGCCCGCGGCCACGGGGAGTCCGACCCGGCCCCGGGCGACCGGGGTTATGGATACCCGGAGCTGGTCGCCGACCTCGAGCGGGTCGTGGCGGAGCGAGTGGGGGGTGGGCGGCCGGTGCTGGCGGGGCACTCGATGGGGGCCCACACGGCCGTGTCCCATGCGCTCGCGAATCCGGAGGCGGTCGCCGCGCTGGTCGTGATCGGGCCGGTCTTCGACGGGCCGGCCTCGGAGGGGTCGCTCGAGTACTGGGACGGCCTCGCCGCGGCGCTCGAGGACGGCGGGGTGGAGGGCTTCGTCGGCTACATCGACCGCAACCAGGAGACCGACCCGCGCTGGCGGGACTCGGTGCTGCGCTTCACCCGCGAGCGCATCTCCGCCCACCGGCACCCGGAGGCGGTCGCCCGCGCGCTCCGGGAGGTGCCGCGCTCGCGGCCGTTCGAGTCGATGGAAGAGCTCGAGCAGGCTGCGGGTCCCGACCCTTGTCGTCGCCAGCGGCGACGCCGCCGACCCGGGCCACCCCCATGCGGTGGCCGCCGAGTACGCGCGCAGGATTCCGAACGCGAGGCTCGTCTCCGAGGACGAGGGCCACTCGCCGCTCGCCTGGCAGGGCGGCCGGCTCTCACGCGTGATCGCCGACTTCTGCGCCGCCGAGCTGTCGAAAACGCAAGAATGAGGTCGTGGCAGAGCAGGTAGACAGAGCTCCGGAGGACGACGGCGGCGCGATCCACTACTCGGCGGTCTCGCTGGGCACGCCCGTGTACGGCTCCGACGGGATCAGGGTCGGCGCGGTGAGGCAGGTCCTCGACAACTACGAGCAGCACATCTTCGACGGCATCGTCTTCGAGGACGCCGGCGGCACGCTGCGCTTCGCCGACGCGCCCGAGGTCGCCCGCACGGCCGAGCTGGCGGTGACCCTCGTGCTCGATGCCGAGGCGGCCGGGCGGCTCGACCCCCGGAGGAGGGCCCGGGAGCCTTCGTCCCCAAACGCGGGGGCGGCGGCAGGCTCGGCAAGCTCTTCGGCCGCGGCGGCGGCTGGAAGCGCCGCTGATGGGCCCTCGCGCCTGATGGCGAGGGACGAGGGGACCCTGCGCCTGGTCGCGACCTTTCTCGCCGCACTCGGCCTCGGCATCGCCACCTACATCGCGATCGAGTCGGCGGGCGGCGGGGCGCCGGTCTGCGTCGGCGGCGACCAGGGGTGCCAGACCGTCTCCGAAAGCTCGCACTCGCACCTGTTCGGGATCAACATCGCGGTCTTCGGGATCGCCGGCTACCTGATGCTGCTGCTCTCGGCGATGGCGAGCGGCGACGGAGCCCGCATGGGCGGTTTCCTGATCGCCCTGGTCGGGTTCGGCTACAGCGTCTACCTGACCTATCTCGAGCTCTTCGTGATCGACGCCATCTGCCAGTGGTGCGTCGCCAGCGCGATCGTGATGACGGCGCTCTTCGCGGTCAACGCGATGCGGATGACGCGATACGCCGGCAAGCCGGCATGACCGAGGGCGCCGAGGGCGGAGAGCGCCGCCAGCGCCTCCTGAAGCTGGCCAGCGCCGCGGTCTTCCTGGCGGTCGCCGTCGTCGTCGTCGCGATCGTGATCGAGGCGAGCAGGACCAGCGGCGGCGACGCCGACCTCGAGGGTGCGGCGGAGGTCAACAGGGAGCTGGCGGGCATCCCGCAGGACGGGATGGTCTTGGGGAGCCCGAAGGCGGAGGTGCTCCTGGTCGAGTACGGCGACCTCAAGTGCCCGGTCTGCGCGGTCTACGCGAAGGAGTACATGCCGGAGGTGATCGACTCCAAGGTGCGGAACGGGACCGCGAGGATCGAGTTCCGCAACTTCACCGTCATCGACGAGCAGTCCGAGGAGGCGGGCGCCGCCGCGATCGCGGCGGGCGAGCAGGGCCGCGGCTGGAACTTCATCGAGGTCTTCTACGGGAACCAGGGGTTCGAGAGCGAGGCCTACGCCGACGACGAGTTCCTCACCGCCGTCGCCAGAGCCGCCGGCGTCGCCGACATACCGCGCTGGAACCGCGACCGCCACAGCGCCCGCATCCGCCGCGAGGTCACCGCGAGCAGCGAGGAAGCCCGGCAGGTCGGCTTCGGCGGCACGCCGTCCTTCGCCGTCAAGGGCCCCGGTGGCGGCCTGGAACCCGTCGAAGCCGTCGAATCGCCCGTCGAGGACCTCGAAGCGGCCATCGACCGCTCCGAGTAGACATAACCACCATTATCGTGCGTTGGATCTGGAGAACGGGGCCCTTGCAGGGATCTCGCCCCCGGCTCAGGCCGGGAGGACGGCGCCGCCGCGGACCAGGGGCTTGACCAGGGGCGGCGCTTTGGGCATCTCGCCGCGCTCGACGCTCTCGACGCTCAGCGGCGAGGCTTCGATCGTCGCCACGGTGTCGCGGTTGCAGTGGCAGCCGTCGGCGAGGAAGCGCCAGGGCCGCACCAGCCGGTCCTGCCAGCGCGCGAGGCCGGTCTCCTCGGAGCGCACGTGCTCGAGGAACAGGAGCCTGCCGCCGGGGCGCAGGATCCGCGCCGCCTCATCCAGGGCCGCGACAGGGTCCGGGACCGTGCAGAGGACGAGGGTGAAGGCGACGGTGTCGAAGCTCGAGTCCTCGAAGGGGACGTCCTCGGCGCCGGCCCGGACGATCTGGGCCTCGGCGCCGGCGTCCTCGACCTTCGCCCGCAGCTTGCGCAGCATGTGCGGGTCGGGCTCGGCGAGGACCAGCTCCCCGACGGCGTCCGGGTAGAGCCCGAGGTTGGCGCCGGTGCCGGCGCCCATGTCGATCGTCCGCCCGCTCGCGGCGGAGAGCGCCTCGCGGCGCATCTCCTGCAGGCCCGCCTCTTCGGTCGCCGCCAGGCAACGGTCGTACAGGGCCGTGAAGCCCCTCCCCCAGGTCGCGTCGTAGATCTTGCCCATCGCTTCTCCTAGCGGCGCAGTCGTTTGTTGAACGTGACGCTGCTCGGCGGGTCTTCCGGCGGCAGCGCCGTCACCCTCAGGATGAATCGCTTGACACCGTCGTCGTGCAGCGCTTTGCGGATCCGTTTGGAGAGAGTCATCCTGAACCGGGCGGTGCCGTTCCGCCGCGCCTTTTTGCGGGCGACCTGCTTGCTCTTGCCCACCCTCAGTTTCAGTTTCGCCTTGCTGCCTTTCGGCAGCCCGCGGATCCTGACGACGAGCTTTTTCGAGCTCCGCCGCAGTGTCCCGACCCTGACCTGCCCCTTCCTCAGTTTGAAGCGCGTCCTGCTCACCACCGGAACGACGCGGGGCAGGCCCGGCGTCGTGAAGGTCCCTTCGGGGCCCAGCGTCTCGTTGCTGTTGCCGGCGTTCTGTTCCGCCGCGATCCGGTAGTGGTAGGTGGTCGCCGGCTCGAGGTCCACCACCTGCACGACCACCGGCTGGGGGCCGCCGCCGCCCGGAACGACTCGGGGGTCGAAGAGCGACGGTTCGGTTGTGGACACCGGCCCGCCAACCGCGATCAGCGCCCTGTGGGAGGTGTCGAACCCCATCGGGTCGATCGTCACCGGGATGCTCGCCGCGTGCGCTCCGGTGACCGTCGGCGTGCCGTTCGCGATCGCCGGCCGGGTGGATTCGAGCGGTTTCGTGGTCAGCGTCTGATCTGGCGTGCTCGCCTGCCCGAACGGTGTCGTGATCGTCACCCGAAAATGGTAGGTCGTATTTGGCTCCAGAAACTGGATTCCGCGTTTTACGGCGCTCGCCGATCCGGGTGGCTCGCCCATCTCGAGCTCCATGCCGTAGGCGGTGCTCGGACCGTACTCGAGCCGCAGGTTTGCTCCGGCGCCCCTGTTGTCGAAGGGGAAGATCACGGTCGCGCCGGTTTCGGAGGGAGACACCGTTGTCGCGGTGCCGACCGTGGGGGCGGCGCACGGCGGCCCCACGCTGACATTGACCTGGGCGGTCGCCGGGGTCGGATCGACGTTGGCGGCCGAGTCGAACGCCGCCGCCCGGAAGTCGTGCTGCCCCATGCAGAGCTCTTCGAATTTCGCCGTGTTGACGCACTGGAACGACGGCATGCCGTCCAGGCCGCAGGCGGAGAATCCGCGGCCGTAGCGCTCGCTTCCGGCGAATGCCCAGAGGGCTTCCGGGCTGGCGAGGACACCCGTCGGCCCCGAGGTCAGGCTCGTGTCGGGCGGTGTCGAGTCGACCGTGAAGCGCACGACCGCGGGCGTGGGGTCCGGGACCCCGCCGGCAACCGCGCGGGCCCTGAAGACATGGGCCGCGCCGGGTGCCACGCCGTCGTAGGAGACCGGACTGGCGCAGGGCGAGAATGCCGCCCCGTCGAGCGAGCACTGAAAGGCGGCGCCGGGCGCCGACTCGAGCGCGAAGCTCGCGCTGTGGCGTTGCCCGCTACCTGCCCCCGGGCCGGTTTCGAGCGTGTTGAGCGCGGTGGCCAGCGAGGCGCGGCGGACGACGGCGGTGTCGGGTTGGGGGCGGGCCTGCGCGGGCCCGGCGTAGGCCCGGAGATAGAAGGACCCCTGGTCCGCCCCATACCCGGTCAGGTCGATTCGGTAGACGGTCCCAGCGGTCGCGGCGAACGTCAGCCGGCTCCCGTCGCCGCGCCCGCCGGCGCAGCCGGCCGCTTCATCGTTGGCGCCGACCAGCACCAGGGAGCCGACCGCGGCGCCCGTATAGACCCCGAGGATCGTGTCGAGGTCGGTGCCGCCGTCGCAGGTCTCGATCGTGTATTCGCCCGACAGCGAGGGCTGGAACGTGTACCAAACGGATGTGCCGCAATTGGGCCCCGTGGCGAGGGTCGGGCACCCCGGGGATTCGGAGAAGCCGGTCGGATTGGGCTCACCGGGCTCGACGGTGGCCTCGAGGTTGGTGTTCGAAACCTCCTCGCCGACCGCGAGCGGGACCGCGGTCGCGAAAGCGTCGTTGGCCGGCGGTGCCGCCTGCGCGGCGACGGGCGCCGAAAGCAGCATCGAGGCGAGGATGAGCGCCGCGAGCGGCGCCTTTTTCAGCATCGGTCGAGGCTAGCGAGCCTGATAGCCCGCTTCAAGCGGGTCAGGCAGCTTCGCGCTGTGCGGCGGGCTTCTGCACCCCGCCCTCCTCCGACAGGTCCGGCTCGCTCTGCGAGACGCGCTCCTCGTAGGCGTTGCGGGCGCCGTGGTCGACCTCTGTCATCAGCTTGTCGACCTTCATCATCCGGCCGAGCGCCTCGCGCGCGTTGCGCGGCCAGAGCGCCAGGAGTTTGTAGATCACGCTGTTGACTTTCGGCACCCAGACGTCATAGCGGTTCACTTCGAGCGCGTCGACGATCTCGTCGGCGACGTCCTCGGCCTCGATCGCTTTGACCCAGCGCTGGCCGACGCCGCTGGTCAGCTCGGTGTTGACGACCGTCGGCATCACGCAGTGCATCTCGATCCCGCTGCCCCGCAGCTCCCAGCGCACCGCCTCGCTGAGGCCGACGACGGCGTGCTTGGTCGCCGAGTAGGTGGCGATCCCGGGGAGCCCGCCTTTGCCCGCCTGCGAGGCGATGTTGACGATATGGCCCGTGTGTCGAGGGGCGAGGCGCTCGATCGCCAGCTGGGTGCCGGTGATCACCCCGTGCAGGTTGATGTCGATCTGGCGGTGGACCGACTCCTCGCTCTCCGAGACGAAGGGGGTGACGGGCATGATCCCCGCGTTGTTGATCACCACGTCGATCGGCCCGAGCTGGCGCTCGGCCTCGTCGAGGAAGGCGACGAAGGACGGCCTGTCGGTGACGTCCACCGGCAGCGCCAGGGTCCCGCCGCCCAGCTCGGCGGCCGTCTGCTCGGCGAGCGGCAGGTCGAGGTCGCCGATCGCGACGCGGCAGCCCTTGCGGACCAGCGCCGTCGCGGTCGCCCTGCCAATCCCCCGGGCGCCCCCGGTGATCGCGACGACCTTGCCGCCCAGTGCCCTTCGCTCCTTCGCCATCTTGCTCTCCCTTCGGCCGTCGCTCAGGCGGCCGGCTTGTAGACGGTGACGACGGCGGCGCCGCCGAGGCCGATGTTGTGCTGGAGCGCGATCTTGGCGCCATCGACCTGGCGCTTGTCGGCCTGGCCGCGGAGCTGCCAGGTCAGCTCCGAGCACTGCGCGAGGCCGGTCGCCCCGAGCGGGTGCCCCTTCGAGATCAGGCCGCCCGACGGGTTGACGACGACCTTGCCGCCGTAGGTGGTGGCTTCTTCGTCGACCAGCTTGTGCCCCTCGCCCTGCTCGGCGAAGCCGAGCGCTTCGTAGGTGATGAGCTCGTTGGCGCTGAAGCAGTCGTGCAGCTCGCAGACGTCGACTTCCTCGGCGGCGACCCCGGCCTCCTCGTAGGCGCGGTCGGCGGCGGTCTTCGACATGTCGGAGCCGACGATCGTCATGCAGTCGGCGTCCTCGGCGAAGGTCGAGGAGAGGTCGGTGACCATCGACTGACCGGCGATCTCGATCGCCTGGTCGCCGAGGCCGTGCTCTTCGACGTAGCGCTCGGAGGCGACGATCGCGCAGGCGGAACCGTCGGAGGTCGGCGAGCACTGGAGCTTGGTCAGCGGGTCGTGGATCATCTTCGCCGCCTTGATGTCCTCGAGCGAGTACTCGTCCTGGAACTGGGCGTAGGGGTTGTTGACCGAGTGCTTGTGGTTCTTCCAGCCGATCCAGGCATAGTGGTCGGGGTTCGAGCCGAACTTCTCCATGTGGTCGCGGCCCGCGTTGCCGAACATCTGCGGCGCCGGCGGCGACTGCTCCGGGTCGCGGATCTCGAACATCCGCATCGCGTGCTTGTCGAGCGCGTTGGTGCGGTCGGTGTACTTGACGCCGAGGCTGCCGGGCTCCATCTTCTCGAAGCCCAGCGCGAGGGCGCAATCCACGAGCCCGCCCTTGACCGCCTGCCTGGCCAGGAACAGCGCCGAGGAGCCGGTCGAGCAGTTGTTGTTGACGTTGACGACCGGGATCCCGGTCAGCCCGAGCTGGTAGAGCGCCCGCTGGCCGTAGGTCGAGTCGCCGTAGCAGTAGCCCGCGAAGGCCTGCTCGACGTCCGTGTACGGGATGCCGGCGTCGGCGAGCGCCTTCTCCCCCGCCTCCTTGGCCCAATCAGGGTAGTCGCCCTCCTTCGTGCCGGGCTTCTCGAACTTGGTCATCCCGACCCCGATCACGAACGTGCGGTTGCTCAAAGTCTGCTCCTGTGGTCGCGCCGGCCCATTGGCGGCGGTTTGGCTGCTTAGCCAGGAAATCTACCGGTCGGCGGCGGCGCGGGCCTATTTCCTCTTCTTTTTCCGTTTCTTCTTTTTTTTCTTGACCAGTTTGGTGGTCTTGCTCTGGGTCGCCGCGGTGTTGCCGGTCGGCGTGTAGGTCACGTCGGCTTTCACTTTGCGCTTGCCCTTTTTCCTCAGGGCTTTCTTGATCGCTTTGCTCTTGGCGGCGATTTTGAGTTTGACCTCGGCCTGGCCGGCGATCTGGATGGTCTGGGGCTTCAGGCCTTTGCCTTTCAGCGTCAGCGTCCCAGCCGAGGGCTGCGGCAGTTTGACCACCAGCGTCGCCGTGCCTTTTTTCTTGTTCTTCTTGACTTTGCCGAAGGTGAACGCGTTGGAGGGCTGCAGCTCGACGGCGCCGATGTCGGACCCGTCGGAGCCCGCGGCGGTCGAGTTCGGAATCGTCGGCAGGTCGATCGGTCGCACCACGGCACGCTGGTCGGTGGTCAGGCCGAAGGCGGCTCCCTGGTCGACGGCCGGGCTGGCGGCGGCCGGGGCCATCGTCTGGGTGAGGCCCCCGTTCGCCTGTAGCGGCCCGAGCAGCGGATCGGTGTTGACCCGGTCGCCGGTCCCTTTGAAGTTGCACTGGTCGCGGCTGTCGATGTTGAAGCCCTGCGAGACGAGGGGGATTTCAACCCCCGGCCCCAGGATGCAGTTCTCGCTACCCGCCGGCCCGACGCCGTTGGCGACGATCGAGTTGCGGAAGACGATCTTGCCGGCTTCTCCCGCGGCGAAGAGGTTCCCGCCCCGGCTTTCGGGTGTCGTCGATTCGAGCCGGTTGGCCGCGATCGTGCTGCCGGTCACGGTGACGCTGCCGGTTTCCGCAGCGACCGCGAAGACGCCGCCCGCTGCGCCGAGTTCGCCCGTGCTGGGGCCGTTGCGAACCACATTGTTGGCGATCGTCGAGTTCGTCAGCGCGAACGGCTGTTTGGTGGCGACCACGAAGAGGCCGCCGCCGACCACTTCACCCGCGTCTCCGCCTGCGCCCGGGAGGGCTTCGGCGACGTTGCCGCTGATCGTGCTGCCGACGATCGTCGAGGGGGTCGTTCCGGCGACGGCGAGGATGCCGGCGGCCGCCGCCGTGCCGCCATCCTGTTCGGGGTTCGCCACGCCCTGTCCGGCGCCGGCGTTGGCGATGTTGCCGCTCACCGTCGAGCGTTCGATGATGATGGGGCCGGCCAGCACGGAGAGACCGCCCGCCTGCGCCTGGCCCCCTCCGAAGCCCGGTTCGCCGAGCGCTTCGGCCGTGTTGCCGCTCACTTCGCTTTCGACGACCGTCAGTGTTCCGCTGATCACGAATGCCCCGCCGCCGACCGCGACGCCCCCGGCACCGGCCGCTTCGCCGTTGGAGTTGGCGATGTTGCCCGTTAGCCGGACCCGGCGCAGGGTCAGGTTCGTGCCGCCGGCGATGATCCCGCCGCCACCGGCACCGGCTTCGAAGACCCGCCCATCGCGGATCATCAGGTCGGAGAGGGTCACCTCGATGTTGGGCAGAGCCGGCGGTTCGATTTCGAATACACGGAAGGGGCCGACCGAGCGGATGATAGTTTCGGCGGAGCCTTTGCCGGCCAGGGTCAGGCTTTTTTCGATCGCCAGCGGTGCGCTGCTGAGCGAGTAGGTGCCGGCCGGCACCGCGATCGTCTCACCGGGGACCGCTTCGGCGATCGCCTGCCGCAGCGAGCCCGGCCCGCTGTCGTTCGTGTTGGAGACCGTGGCCGCCTGCGTGGGCGCGGCCACGGCGAGGGCGAGCAGGGCAGAGATCGCGATTGAGAGCGTCAGCTTGGTCGGCATGCGGCACACCATCCCACGGACAGGGCCTCTTTGCCAGTGGCTCAGCCGACGTGGCCGCCCGGCATCCGATCGTCGTGGCCGCTGCAGTCCTCCGGCTGCCAGCCCGGGACCGTGTTGCCCTCCGGCGGGATCGGGCTCTGCTTGAGGATCCGCGCGAGGTGGGTGACGTTGTGGGCCATCCACTTCGCCGTCTTCTGCGTGTACGGGTGGTCGGCGCCGCCCGCCTCGATGAACGAGGGGCCCGGTCCGGCCTCGCCCACCCAGTAGGTGTCGGCGTTCGGCGGGATCGCGCAACCGAGGTGGGTGAGGTTGAAGAGCGTGGTCTCGGCGCAGGCGTGGGCGCCGTCCTCGTTGCCGGTCACGACCACGCCGCCGACCGTGTTGTAGAGCGGGTACTGGCCGACCTCGTTGGTCGTGTTGTAGGTGCCGTCGAGGCGCTCGATCACCATCTGGCTGACGCTGTTGCGGACTCCGAACCAGATCGACATGCCGATGATCAGGATGTCGGCGGCGAGGACCTTCTCGAGGATCTTCGGCCATTCGTCGCCCTCCCCCATGTCGGAGACCACTCCGAAGGGGATCTCGAAGTCGACGGGCCGCAGGGTCTCGTGCGCGACGCCGAGCTCGTCGAAGTGGCCGGTGACGATGTCGATCAGGCCCTGCGTGTTGGAGGGCTCGGGGGACTTCTTCAGGGTGCAGTTGAGGATCAGCGCCCGGAGGCCCATGTGCGCCATCCTACGGTCGTGTTCATCACCGCTGCAACCGACCCCGCCGGGGTGACCGCCATCGCCGCGCTCGCCGCTGGTGCGGTCTCATTTCTCTCACCGTGCGTGTTGCCGCTCGTGCCCGGCTACCTCTCCGCCGTCAGCGGCGTCTCGCCCGCCGAGCTGGAGGAAGCGGGCTGGCGCCGCGTGCTCCTGCCGAGCCTGCTCTTCGTCGCCAGCTTCTCGGCGATCTTCATCGCCCTCGGCATGACGGCCAGCCAGCTCGGCTCGTTCCTGCGCGACAACGACGAGCTGCTGACCAAGATCTCGGCGGCGCTGATCATCGCCATGGGCGTCCTCTTCGTGGCGCAGCTCTTCGTCACCCGCCTCAATCGCGAGTGGCACGTCGACGCCCTGCTCGACCGGGCCGGCAGGGGCGGCCCGGTCGTCGCCGGCGCCGCTTTCGCGATCGCCTGGACGCCGTGCATCGGGCCGACGCTCACCGGGATCCTCACGGTCGCGGCACAGAGCGACTCCACATCTCGGGGCGCCTTCCTGCTGGCCGTGTACTCGGCGGGCCTGGCGATTCCCTTCGTCCTCACCGCCGTCGCCTTCTCCCGGATGTCGACCGCCTTCGAGGTGGTCAAGCGCCACTACCGCGCGATCGTCGCCGCCGGCGGCCTGATCCTGATCGCGATGGGGGTCCTGATCTGGACCGACCAGCTCACCCGCCTCAACGGCGAAGCCCAGAGCTGGCTCTCGGGCCTCGGAATCGACCTCTGGAACTTCTGAGCGCTCAGTTCTGGATCGGCGCCACGACCTCGAGCTCCTGGCCGACGGCCTCGACCTCCTCGAGACCACCGCCGTCGAGGTCGCGGGAGCAGACGATCCGGAAGCGCCCGGTGCCGAGCGCGTCATCGGGCACCAAGGGCAGGCCCCGGATCTGATCCCACCCGAGCCGCTCGATCTCGAACGGGTTCATCCGCACCTCCGCCGCCGGGTAGGGGCAGTTTGCGTTGTGCTGGTCGATCGCCTTGGAGATCGCCTCGAGATTCTTCGCCTCGGGAGAAGCCATCTCCCCAAGTCTAGGACGCGGATCCGCTCGCGCGGGTCCTACTCTGGGTGGGTGCCGTCCTCACCCCGCTGCGTCGCCCATCTCGACATGGATGCCTTCTACGCGTCGGTCGAGCTGCGCCGGCGGCCGGAGCTGAGGGGGAAGCCGGTGATCGTCTGCGGATCGGGGCCACGGGCGGTGGTGACGACGGCGAGCTACGAGGCGCGCAGGCTGGCGGGGATCCACTCGGCGATGCCCGCCGCGGTCGCCCGGCGGCGGCTGCCCGACGCCGTCTACCTGCCGCCCGATTTCGCCGCCTACAGGGAGGCGTCCGGCGAGGTGATGGCGATCCTGCGCCGCAACGCGGAGACGGTCGAGGTCGTCGGCCTCGACGAGGCCTACGTCGATCTGACCGGAATCTTCTCGCCGAAGGCGACGATGCGGCGGATCGCCGCCCAGATCCGCGACGAGACCCGGCTCGGCTGCTCGATCGGGATCTCGGAGAACCGCCTGCTGGCGAAGATCACCAGCGAGCTCGGCAAGCCCGGGGGGCTCGTCGTCCTCTCCCGCGAGCAGGCGCTCGAGCGCTTCGCCGGGCGACTCCCCCGGACTCGTCCCGGGGATCGGGCCGAAGACGGTGGCGAAGCTGGAGCGGATGGGGATCCGCACCCTGGCGGCGCTCGCCGACCGCGACGAGGAGGAGCTGGAAGCGGCCTTCGGGCCGCGCTCGGGCTCCTGGCTGGGGCGCCGCGCGCGCTTCGAGGACGAGACCCCGGTCAGCGTCTCCCACGAGACCAAGTCGCAATCGACCGAGGTGACCTTCGACACGGACGTCGGCGAGGAGGAGAAGCTGGCGGCCTCGCTGACCTCGCTCTCCGAGGAGCTCTGCCGGCGCCTGCGCAAGCGCGACCTCGCCGGCCGCACGATCGGGATCAAGGTCCGCCTCGACGACTGGACCAACGTGAGCCGGTCGCACACCGTGGAGCACCCGACCAACGACCCGGCGGAGGTAACGGCGGTCGCGCTCGACCTGCTGCGCGCCTACGCGCCGCCGCGGCCGGTGCGGCTGCTGGGCGTCCGGGTCGCCGGGTTCGCCGCCGCGGACGGCGAGGGCGAGGACGGCGGCGACCCGGAGCCGCAGCTTCGACTCAGCCTCCCGGGCTAACGGCTGGAGAGGACGACCCCGAGGTCGGGGAAGCGCAGCTTCGCCTTGGTCGCCTCGGTCAGGTCGAAGTCCCTGCCGCCGACGTAGGGGCCGCGGTCGACGACCGGGACGGTGACCGTGCGGCCGCGGTAGCGGAGCCGGACACGTGTCCCGCAGGGCAGCGTCTTGTGGGCGACGCCGAGCGTCCCCGGCTGCAGGGTCCCGCCGCAGGCCAGCGAGCCGCCGTAGAAGCCGGGCCCGTAGTAGGAGGCGTGGGCGGAGCGGTAGACGGTGACGCGGCGCGCGGCGCTCGCCGAGCCGGTCACCGTGCGGTCGTGGATGCCATAGGCCCGGACCTGGTGCAGGCCGATGCTGGGCAGCCCCCAGACCATCCGGAAGGTGCCGTCGCGGGCGGTGGTGGCGCGGGCGACGCCTCCCGACGGGCCCCTGACGACGACCCGGACCCGGTGGGAGCCGCGCCGGCTGACCCGGCCCTCGACGACGAGCTCGTCGCCGCTCATCACGTGGTGCCCGGAGACGTGCAGGCTGAGGTGGGCCTCGGCGCGCTTGGGGGACTTCTCCCCGCGCTCCGTCCCACGGTCCCCCGGCTTCTGGGCGGCCGAGGCCGCGCCGGGCATGGTCAGAGCAGCGGCAATCGCCACAGGCAGCAGATAACGCATCGTTGAGTCAACTCGCTTTCTCTTCTGCCTACGGGGTTAGCTGTCGGGCTCGCGACGGCGGGCACTCAGGCCCTCGATCGCTACGGACGGATCACCGCCCGATTCGCCCCGGTCAGTCGCTTCGATCGCGCTGACGTTGGGTCCCCCGCTCCCGGCGCGCGTGGCGCCGGGACTCGGCAGGTTGGCTCGTTCGATTGAACCGGGCACCGTAGGGGCCGGCAACGGCCGTGGGCGTGAGCGGCGTCACACTGCGGGCCGCTGGGACAGACGCTGCAAACGGCTCTGCAAAGCGAAATATGTCGCCATTGGGCGCCTGGCCCCACGTGTGCGAAGATTGCCGGGTGAGCGATCGACTGACCGGACTGGATGCCTCGTTCCTCCACATGGAGCGGGCCGGGGCGCACATGCACGTCGCCTCGACGATCATCTTCGAGGGCGCCGCGCCGACCCACCGCGAGTTCCGCGACCACATCGCCTCGCGGCTGCACCTGGTGCCGCGCTTCCGCCAGAAGCTGCGCAACGTGCCCTTCGACCAGGGCCGGCCGGTCTGGGTCGACGATCCCCACCTCAACCTCGACTACCACGTGCGGCAGACCGCGCTGCCCGCGCCCGGCTCCGAGGAGCAGCTCCGCAACCTGGCGGCGCGGATCTTCTCCCAGCAGCTCGACCGCACCAAGCCGCTCTGGGAGCTCTGGCTGGTCGAGGGGCTCGACGGCGACCGCTTCGCGATCGTCGGCAAGAGCCATCACGCGCTCGTCGACGGCGTCTCCGGCGTCGACATCACGACCGTCCTCTTCGACCTCGACGCGGAGCCGCCCGAGCAGCCGCAGCGGCCGCCGAAATGGGCGCCCCGCCCCGAGCCCACCGATCTGAAGCTGCTCGGCGACGCCCTGCGCGAGCGCGCCACCAGCCCGCAGGAGATCCTGCGCGGGTTCCGCGCGGCGCTGCGCGGCCCGCGGGAGATCGTGCGCGGGTTCGGCGCGACAGGCAAGATGCTCGGCGCTGGCCTCGCCGCCCCCTCCACGCCCTTCAACGTCGAGATCGGCCCCCACCGCCGATTCGCCTTCGTCCGCGCCGACCTCGAGAGCCTGAAGCGGGTCAAGAACGAGCACGGCGGCACCGTCAACGACGTCGTCCTCTCGGTCGTCGCCGGGGCGCTCGGCAACTACCTGCGCGCCCGCGGCAACGACACCGAGGAGCTCGAGCTGCGGGCGATGGTGCCGGTCAGCGTCCGGGCCGAGGAAGAGCACGGGGCGCTCGGCAACCGGATCTCGGCGATGATGGCGCCGCTGCCGGTCTGGTGCGAGGACCCGGTCGAGCGCCTCCGCCTGGTCACCGAGACGATGGGTGACCTGAAGGGCTCCGGGCAGGCGGTCGGGGCCGAGATCCTGACCAAGATCACCGACTTCGCGCCACCGACGATCGCCTCGCAGGCGGCCCGGCTACAGCCCGCCCAGCGCTTCTTCAACCTCGTCGTAACCAACGTGCCCGGCCCGCAGTTCCCGCTCTACGTGCTCGGCCGCAAGATGGAGTCGATCTTCCCGATGGTGCCCCTGGCCCGCCGCCAGGCGCTCTGCGTCGGGATCATGTCCTACAACGGCCAGATCAACTTCGGCCTGATCGGCGACTACGACGCGATGGCCGACCTCGACAGCTTCGGCCTCGACCTGGAGGGGGCGATCGAGGAGATCGTCGCCACCGTCTCCAGGCCGGCAAGGCCGGCTCAGCGCACGACCCGGGCCCGGGCCCGGAACGGCGCCGTGTCCGTCAAGTAGTTCCAGTCGAGGCGCCGGGGGCTGAAGCCGAAGGCCGTCGAGTCGGCGTTGACCAGCACCGCGGTGATCCGATCGAAGCGCCCGGGCCGGGCGAGCCGCACCCTGAGCGTGCCCCCGTTGCGGTCGTAGCTGAGGCGGGAGACGACGCTCCCCTGCTCCTCGCCGCCGATCCGGCCGACCAGCGCCAGGCCCGCGGCCACCCGCGTCGGCGCTTCGGCTTCGACCACGACCGCCTTGCCGCCGCGGACGTTGACCCCGAAGAGCTGGAAGGTCGTGTGGTTGAGCGCCCGCGTCCGGACCTCGCCGGAGACAAGCCCGCCCTGGCGCGGGATGTCCACGTAGAGGCCTCCCTCGTGGAAGACCTCCTCGGTGCGCCACTCGGCCAGGTCGCGGCCGAAGCGCGCGAAGTCGCGGTCGAAGTCGGAGCCGCCCGCGGCCCGGATCGCGCGGTCATAGGCGGCGACCGAGAAGCCGGCGGGCTTGACGTGGATCGCCTCCGCCCAGGCCCGGCGGACGATCGAGTCTCCGTAGCGACGGGTCAGCCACTGGTTCCAGACCGCCGAGCCGTAGGCCCTGATCGCGGTCGCGGTCAGCGGCGTCCGGTAGAGCTTGGCCCAGCGCCGCACGTAGCGCAGGTAGTCGTCGATCCCGTTGTAGACGAGGTCCTCCATCCAGGTCGCGGTCGACTCCGCGAACCAGGTGTCCTGGAAGGCGTCGTAGCTGAACTGGAGGATGTGGTTGTACTCGTGGGCGAAGGTGACCTCGAGGTCGTCGATCGGCTTCGTGCCGGGGAACTCGAACGGGTCGTAGTCGTTGTCGAGCACGAGGTAGCCGTGCAGGCGCCGCGGCAGCCGGTTTTCGCCCTTCGTCTGGCCGCGGTCCGGGGCCGCGTAGCCGAAGAGGCTTCCCCCGATCTGGGCCAGGTAGACGTCCGTCTTCCCCAGGCCGCCGCCCTTGCGCCCGTCGGATTTCGGCTCGCGCCAGCCCAGTTCCTCGTTCTGGACCGTGTGGACGTGTTCGGCGACCTCCTTGACCTTCTCGACGAAGTCGGGGATGCCGTCGCCGTCGTCGGTGCCGTCGAGGTCGTCGGGCTGGGGCGCGTCCCTGCTCTCATCGACCCAGTGGATGCAGAAGTTGACGTTGCAGGCCGGGGATTTCGGCGCCTCGCCGACGGTGTAGGCGTGGCGGTTCGGGTCCGGCGAGTCGGTCGGCCGCGCCGCCGGGGCGCGGAACAAGGTCATGTCGCCCGCCGCCGCCGGCGCCGGCGAGAGCAGCGCGACCATCGCCACCGAGGCGAGCGTTGCCCCGATCAGCTTCCAGACCGCCCTCACAGGCGCCAATCTACATGGCCGCCGGGCGCTTTCCGATCGCCGGGCGGCGATACTTGAGCCGTGACTCAACGGAGGCCCCCGTGCGCGTAGCGCTCGCGCAGATCAATCCCACCGTCGGCGACATCGACGCCAACGCGGCGAAGGTCGCCGAGTGGATCGGCCGTGCCCGCGACGAGGGCGCCGAGCTGGTGATCTTCCCCGAGCTCTGCGTGCCCGGCTACCCGGCCGAGGACCTCTACCTGAAGCGGCACTTCATCGAGGCGAACCGGCTCGCGGTCGAGGGGCTCGCGACCGCCACCGAGGGCATCGCGGCGCTCGTCGGCTTCGCCGAGCCCGCCGAGGGCGGCGGCGACTTCCGCCACGCCCACAACTCGCTGGCGGCGCTCGTCGACGGTGAGCTGGCCGCCGTCTACCGCAAGAACCGCCTGCCCAACTACGCGGTCTTCGACGAGCAGCGCTACTTCATCCCCGGCAGCGAGCCGACGGTGATCGACGCCGGCCGCTGCGGGTCGGCCTGACGATCTGCGAGGACTGCTGGGTCGAGGGCCCGCCGGCGTCGATCGAGGCCGCCGCCGGCGCCGAGCTGATCGCCAATCCGTCCGGCTCCCCCTACCACCGCGGCAAGGGGCGCGAGCGCGAGGAGATGTTCGGCCGATCGCCCGCGCCTACGGGACCCACTTCGCCTTCTGCAACCTCGTCGGCGGCCAGGACGAGCTGGTCTTCGACGGCCAGAGCTTCGTCCTCGACGCCGAGGGCGAGGTGATCGCCCGCGCCGCCCAGTTCGAGGAGGAGCTCCTGGTCTGCGAGGTCCCCGGCTCCGCTCCAGGCCCGCTGAGCCCGCCGCTCGCCGACCTCGACGAGGTCTACGGCGCCCTCGTCCTCGGCCTGCGCGACTACGTCGCCAAGAACGGCTTCCGCCACGTCGGGCTGGCGCTCTCCGGGGGCATCGACTCCGCTCTGGTGGCGCTGCTCGCGGCCGACGCGGTCGGCCCCGAGAACGTCACCTGCGTCGTCATGCCCTCTCCCCATTCGAGCTCTGAAACACAGGGAGACGCCCGGACTATCGCCGCCAACCTCGGCGTCGAGGCGATCGAGATCCCGATCGAGGGCGCGATGGGCGAGTACGAGCGCGCCCTCCCCCCCGCGAGCGACGGCGGGTCGGGCCTCGCCGCCGAGAACCTCCAGGCGCGGATCCGCGGCAATCTGATGATGGCGCTCTCCAACAGGCACGGCTGGCTCGTGCTGACGACCGGGAACAAGAGCGAGATGTCGGTCGGCTACGCGACGCTCTACGGCGACATGGCCGGCGGCTTCGCCGCGATCAAGGACGTTCCGAAGACGCTCGTGTACGAGCTCGTCGCCCGCCGCAACGAGAGCGCCGGGCGTGAGCTGATCCCCGCCTCCGTGATCGAGCGGCCTCCCTCCGCGGAGCTGCGGCCCGATCAGCTCGACAGCGACTCGCTGCCGCCCTACGACCTGCTCGACCGCGTGCTCGAGGCCTATGTCGAGCGCGACCAGGGCCGCGAGGAGATGATCGCCGCCGGGCTGCCCGCCGATGTCGTCGACGAGGTGGTCGGCCTGGTCGACCGCGCCGAGTACAAGCGCCGCCAGGCGGCCCCCGGGATCAGGATCACGCCGCGCGCCTTCGGTCGCGACCGGCGGCTGCCCATCACCAACCGCTTCGGGGGTTGAGACCGCACCTGACAAGGACGCAGGGGGCGAAGCGTGCTCTGCACGTGAGCGACTGAGGACGCCGTCAGGGGCGGTCTGGCAGCGGTCTTACGGCGATCGTCATCTGGGCGAGGGCACAGAGGCGGTCCTCTGCGTCGCGGACCTCGGCGTCCCAGACCCAGGTCGTGCGGCCCCGATGCCGGGCGCGGGCCAGGACCTCGATCGAGCCCTCGCTGACCGGCCGCATGAAGTTGACGTTGATCGCCTGGCCCATCGCGACCATCCCGTTCTCGTAGACCGCGAGGGCCGTCGCCCGCGAGCAGACGCTCTCGACGAGGGTGGACATGACCCCGCCGTGGACGATGCCGAACGGCTGGAGCAGCTCGGCGCGGACCGGGACGCGGGCACGCGAGTGGTCGGGGTCGTCGTCGGTGTACTCGATCCCGACGAGGCTGGAGAACTGCGGCCGCTCTTCCCTTTCGGCGATCTCATCGACCATAACCTGGACCCTACCCATCGTCCCTTTGGGTCGCGTAGGCTTCTCGACCCGTGGCGCTCAGCGAGGACCAGAAAGCGATGCTGCGCCTGCTCGCGCAGAGCGAGCAGGGCTATGACGACATCGCCTCCCTGACCGGGAGCGGCATCGACGACGTGCGCGCCAAGGTGAGGGCGGCGATCGCGGGCCTCGACGGAAGCCTGAGCGGCGACCAGAAGGCGATGCTGCGCCTGCTTGCGCAGCGCGAAGAGGGTTACGAGGACATCGCGGCGCTGACCGGCTCGAGCGTCGAGGACGTGCGTGCCAGGGTGCGCGACGCGCTCGCCGGCCTCGACGACGGCGCCCCCGCCGAGGCCGTGAAGCCGCCCCCACCCCCTCCCGCGCCGCCGCCGACACCTCCCCCCGCGCCGGTGGAGAAGGCCGAGCCGGCCGCCAGGCCGAAGAAGCCGAAGCCGACACCGGCCGCCAGGGCAACTCCGACGCGCGGCCCCTCGCCGCGTCCGAAGCTGCAGCTCCCGCAGGACAAGGGCGCCACGCGCGCCCTCGCCGCGGGCGTCGCGGTCGTCCTCGTCGTCGTCCTGCTCCTCGTCACCGGCGTGCTCGGCGACGACGGCGGCGGGTCCGAGACGACGGCGACCACGGGCGACAACCCCCCGGCCACCGAAGTGGACGTCCCGGCGAACGGCGAAAAAGTGCCGACCCAGGCCGTGCTCGAGCCGGTCGGCGGCCTCGACGCCAGCGGCCGCGCCCTCTTCGGCCGCGACGGCCAGGCCGTCGTCCTCCTGCTCCGCGCCGACGGGCTGCCGCCGTCGCCCAAAGGGCGCTCCTACACCGTCTCGCTCTCCCGCTCGGAGTCCGAGCGGCTGCCGCTGATCGCGACCAAGGTCGGCAGCGACGGGGTCATCAACGGCCAGTTCCAGGTCGCGGCCCAGGTGCTCGGGCTGCTCGCCGCCGGCTTCGCCGAGATGGAAGTCTCCCTCGTCGACGACGAGACCCTGCGGGTCGCCCTGGCGCAGGCCCAGAAAGAGGGGAAAGCCCCGGCCTACGGCGGCGCCACCCTCCTGCGCGGCGAGGTCACCGGCCCGATCGTCGCCGCCGGCGAGGACGAGGGCTAGGCGTCCGGCAGCAGCTTGCCGGGGTTCATGACCCCGGCGGGGTCGAGCTGCTCCTTCAGCGCCCGCAGCGACTCGATTCCGACCCCGCCGACCTCCGCCTCCATGTAGGGGGCGTGGTCACGGCCGACGGCGTGGTGGTGGGTGATCGTGCCGCCGCCGGCGACGATCGCCTCCGAGGCCGCCCGCTTGACCTCCCGCCACTGCTCGATCTCGGCGCCGTGGCGGGCCCGCGAGATGAACGTGAAGTAGAGCGAGGCGCCGTCGGCGTAGGCGTGGGAGAGGTGGCAGAAGACCAGGCCGGGCGTGCCCTGGCCGGCCAGCGAGTCGCGGAGCGCCGCTCCGACGGCTCCGTGCAGGCGCGCCAGGCGCGACCAGGTGTGCGAGGTCTCGAGCGTCTCGACCATTGCGCCCATCTCCATCAGCGTGTCGCGCAGGTAGGGCCCCTGATAGCGGCCGTGCTCCCAGGCGCGCCCGGCCGCCTGGCCAAGGTAGGCGGCCCCGCCCGCGCGCAGGGCGCGGACGGCGAGGGCGCGGCGACGGGCCACGGACTCGGCGTCCCCCTCGTGGCCGACGACGATCAGGCTGCCCTGGCGGCGTTTGCGGAGGCCGAGGTAGCGGCCGAAGAGGGCGCCGCTCAGCCCGCGCGGCCCCGAGAGCGCCAGGGAGACCGAGGTCTCCTCCTCGTCGGAGACCCGGATCACGTCCGGCAGGCCGGGGCCCTGGGCGAGCGAGCGGACGATCTCCGCCCCGGCCTCGAAGTCCTCCGCGATCCAGGCCTCATAGCGACGCTCCCGCGGCGCCGGGCGGACCCTGACGGTGACCTCGGGGATCACGCCGAACACCCCCTCGGAGCCGACGATCATCTCGCGCAGGGCCGGGCCGGCGGCGCTGTGCGGCGTCTCCAGGGTGCCCATCTCGCCTGCCGGGGCGACCAGGCGGACCGAGCTGACCAGGGAGTCGAAGCGACCGTAGCCGCTCGACGCCTGCCCGGCCGACCGGGTCGCGGCGAAGCCCCCGACCGTCGCGTACTCGAAGGACTGCGGGAAGTGGCCGAGGATCACCCCGTGGGGCGCGAGGCCGGCTTCCGCCTCCGGCCCGCGCAGGCCGGCGCCGAGCGTCGCGGTCAGTGAGCGCAGGTCCACGTCGACGCCGCGCAGGCGGGCCAGGTCGAGGCTGATCAGGCGCTCGTGGGCGCCGCGGATCGGCGCGACCCCGCCGACGACGCTGGTACCCCCGCCGAAGGGCACGACCGCGACCCCCTCCGCCGCGCAGGCATCGAGGATGCGCCGCAGGCGATCGGGCCCGTCGGGGAGCACGACGGCGTCCGGGGCGGCGTCGAGGGAGCCGGAGCGGAGTCTGGCGAGGTCCGCGTAGCCGCGGCCGGCGGCATGGCGGACACGGTCCTCGAGCGAGGTGAAGACGCTCCCCTCCCCCGCCGCCTCGACCAGCGCCGGCGGCAGCGGCTCCGCCGGCGGCAGCTCGAACTCCTCGAGCGAGGCGGCGCGCGGGACGGGCGTCAGCTCGCCGATCCGCTCGCGCAGCGTGGCCAGGGCCTCGCCGTCGAGCTCGGGCAGGGTCTCGGGGTCCCCCCACCCCCACCACTTCGAGTCGCGCCGTGGCTCCTTTTGCGTCGTATGGGAGGAAAAGTAGCCACGCTCAGTCATCGCTCCCTCCCGTCAGGGCCCGCTCGATCCCGTCGAGGGCCTCCTCGAGGATGCCGCCCTGGCCGCGGCGCATCATCGGCGAGCCCAGCCTCGACATGCCCCGCAGGCTCTGGTCGGACGTGATGCCGACCTCCGTGCCGGCGCCGTCCTCGCGCAGCTCGATCTCGATCCGGGAGCTGTTCAGGTGCCGTTCGAACGGCGTCCCCTCGAGCTGCTGCTCCCAGACGTAGCGCTCGCGCTCGGCCGAGCTCAGGCAGCGGTAGTCGGCCCTCACCCCGCGCCCCTCGGCGGTCTCGAGCACCTTGGTCCATTCGCCGCGCCTGCCGCCCCCCTTGCGCTCCACGTTCTCGACCCTGCTCGTGCGCGGCCACCAGCGAGGCAGGCTGTAGGGGTCGGAGACCAGGTCCCAGACCTCGCCGAGCGGGGCCGCGATCGTGCGTCGGCGGGAGACTCGCGGCATCGAGAGGGCCCCCGCGCCCGTCAGTTGCCGGTCAGCCGGCGCAGGTCCCTGACGAGCAGCAGGTGCTTGAGGTGGCTGACGGTGGCGGCGAGGCTCTCGAGGCTCTCGAGCGCTTCCTTGCGGCGGTCCGGGTTGCGCGAGCGCAGCGAGGAGCCGAGGACCGCTTCGAGCAGGTTGGACTCGCGGTCGGCCAAGGTGCGGAAGACGCGCATGTTGCGGGCGCCGACCCCGAACCGGGAGAGTTCGTTGGCAGCCTTGACGACCTCGCGGTCGGTCTCGTCGTAGACGATCCGGCCCTCGCGTTTTTCGGGCTGGACGATCCCGTAGTTCTCGAGCTCCGCTATCAGCTCCTCGCGGGCGCCGGTCTCCTCGATCACCTGGTCGCGGGTGAGGTAGGCGCTGGAGGTGTTGACGAGGATCGCGCGCCGCACCGAGCCGCCCGACTGGCGCCGCTCGGCGCCGTCGCCGCCGAGGTCGATCTCCCCTCCCGCCGCCAGCTCCTGGCGGATCACCCGCAGCGGCAGGAACTCGTCGCGCTGGAGGCGGAGGATCGTGCGCAGCCTTTCGACGTCGGCCTGGCTGTAGAGGCGGTAGCCGCCGGGCGTCCGCCGCGGGGTCAGCAGCTTCTGGTCCTCGAGGTAGCGGATCTTCGAGATCGAGATGTCGTCGAACTCCGACTGCAGGATCTTGCAGACGGCGCCGATCGTCAGCGCCTTGCGTGGGCGGCTCGGGGAGTCGGGCGGGCGGGTCGCTTCGGGCAGGGGCATCTTCACTTCTCCAGATAGCTGAGCTTGTACTTGCCGACCTGGATCTCGTCGCCGTCGGCGAGCCGGTGGGACTCGATGCGGCGGCGGTTGACGTAGGTCCCGTTGAGCGAGCCGAGGTCGTCGATGTAGAGCCCGTCCCGCCGCCGCACCAGCAGCGCGTGGTTGCGGGAGACGGTGACGTCGTCGAGGAAGACCCCGGCGTCGGGGCTGCGGCCGATGCTGATCCTGTCCTCGGTGACGGTGAAGCTCTCCCCCGCCCTTCCGCCGCCGGCCCGGATCACCAGCGCCGCCCCGGTGCGCTCGACCGCCTCGTCGATGTCGATCGGCTTCATGTCGCCGGTGTCGTCGACGGTGTAGGTCATCGTCGTCGGGTCGTCCCCTCCCTCGGAGGGGCCGCCGAGGTAGGCGCCGCACTTCTGGCAGTAGTTGGCGCCCTCGGGGTTGACGAAGCCGCACTCGGGACAGTGAGCCGCCACTGGAATCCCTCCTAGGGGCGCGGCTTGTCTTCGGGGGTGTCGAGGGCGCGGCCGGCGAGGATCTCCGTCAGCCGGCTGACGTCGTCGCCGGAGATCAGCGAGCCGCCCTGCTCCCGTTTCTGCCGCAGCCGGTTGACGAGCTCGGCACGGAGGATGTCGATCTTCCCGTGCAGCACACGCCGCTTGTAGGAGATCTCGTTCTCCTCCTCTGTGAGCGTCTCGATCAGCTCCTTCAGTTCCTTGTCGCTGAGCGAACCGAGATCGGGAAAGGTGTCCTCCATCGTGCTCCTTGTTGAGTGAGGCGTCGCCTCCGTTGACCGCGGCCACCGACTATAGCTGGGCTTCGGCAAAAGGTTCAACCGAAGGTTGAAGGTTATGGAGACTGACCCTTCCCTTGCACGGCCCGGGCGTGTCGCGCTTCGGCGACGCCGGTGCGTGCGTAGAGCACCGTCGCCAGGATCGCCAGGGCGACGCCGAGGATCAGGAGGGCTTCCGGGACCCAGCCCTCGACGGCGAGCGCGAAGAAGATCCCGCCCATGATCGGGAAGACCGAGATCCGTCCCGGCCAGTTGACCCTGATCTCCACCCCGTGCCGGACCGCGTACTGGGCGAGGAGCAGCATCGCCACCTCGCGGGCGACGAGGACGGCGAGCGCCCAGCGCGGCAGCAGCTCGTAGTGCCAGCAGACGACGGCGCCGGCGAGGATCGTGAGGCGGTCGATCAGCGGGTCGAGCATCGTCCCCAGCCGGCTGTACTGGCCGGTGACCCGGGCGAGGAAGCCGTCGACGTAGTCGCCGGCGGCGATCAGCCAGAAGACGGCGGCCGCGGCGGCGCTCCTGCCGTCGTCGGTCTCGAAGGCGAGGTAGAGGAAGAGCGGGATCGCCGCGATCCGCGCGTAGCCGACGAAGTTGGGGATCGTCCAGGGGTTGAGCGGCTGGCCCTTCTGCGTCTGCGGCGGCGGCGGGGCGCTGCGGTCGAGCCCGAAGAGCCGCCGAATGCGCCCGCGCCCGAAGGGGGCGCTGCTCTGCGGCTCCTCAGGAGCCATCGAGGCCCTGGAGGAGCTGGTGCGCCCGCGCGGCGGCCTCCTCGACGGGCAGCTTGTGCTCGGCGCCCGAGGCGCGCTCATTCGCCTCGACCACGCCGTCTGCGAGGCCGCGCCTGCCGACCACGATCCGCAGCGGGCAGCCGAGCAGCTCGGCGTCGGTGAGCTTCTCGCCGGGGCCGGCGTCGCGGTCGTCGTAGAGGACCTCGGCGCCGAGCAGCTCGCGCAGCTCCTCGTAGAGGCGGTCGGACGCCGCGCGCTCGTCCTCGCCGGCCTTCGCCAGCGAGACCAGGTGGACTCTCCAGGGGGAGATCGCGGGCGGCCAGACGATCCCGCTCTCGTCGGCTCGCTGCTCGATCGCGGCGGCGGCGATCCGGGCCGGCCCGATCCCGTAGCTGCCCATCACGATCGGGTGCTCCTTGCCCTCCTCGTCGAGGTAGGAGGCGCCGAGCGGCTCCGAGTAGCGGGTGCCGAGCTTGAAGATGTTGCCGACCTCGATCGCCGGCTCGATCTCGATCGTGCCGCCGCCGGGCGCCGTGTCGCCGGCCTCGACCGAGCGCACGTCCATCTCGTGGGCCTCGAAGTCCCGGGCGGGGTCGACGCCGCGCAGGTGGGCGTCGGGGCGGTTCGCGCCGCAGACGTAGGAGTCGCCGGTGATCGCCGCGTCCCTGATGATCGGCAGGCCGGCGCCGACCGGGCCGATGAAGCCGACCGGCCCCAGCTCGGCCTCGATCTCCTCCGGCTTGGCCTGGCGGAAGTCGGTTCCCATCCCGTTGCGCAGCTTGATCTCGTTGAGGCGGTGGTCGCCGCGCAGGAGGACGAGGACCAGGCCGCGCCCCTCGACGACGATCGGCATCGCCTTGATCAGGGCGCCGGCGGGGACGCCGAGCGCGCCGGAGACCTCCTCGACGGTCGTCAGCCCGGGCGTCGAGACCTCCTCCGGGGAGTCGAGGCGGGGCGGCAGCTCGACCGCCTGCGGGTCGGCGGAGGCGACCTCGACGTTGGCGGCGTAGCCGGGCGCCAGAGCCACCTCGTTCTCCCCGGCCGCGCAGGGCGCCATGTACTCGTGGGCGCCCGACCCGCCCATCATCCCGACGTCGGACTCGACCCGGTACCAGCGCAGCCCGCAGCGGTCGAAGATCCGGTCATAGGCGCCGGTCTGGAGCTCGTAGGAGCGCTCGAGCCCCTCCTCGTCGCGGTCGAAGGAGTAGGCGTCCTTCATCGTGAACTCGCGGGTGCGGAGCACGCCGGCCCGCGGGCGCGGCTCGTCGCGCTCCTTGGTCTGCAGGTGGAAGAGCATCAGCGGCAGGTCGCGGTAGGAGCGGACCTCGCGGCCGACGTGGTGGGTGATCGCCTCCTCGTGGGTCATCGCCAGGACCAGCGGCGCGCCCCTGCGGTCCTCGAGCTTGAAGAGCTCGTCGATCTCGTAGCGCCCCGTCTTCTGCCAGTTCTCGGCCGGCTGCAGGACCGGCATCAGCATCTCCTGGCAGCCGATCGCCTCCATCTCCTCGCGCAGGATCCGTTCGATCTTCTGGATCGAGCGCCAGCCGGCGGGCAGATAGCTCCAGAGCCCCGCCCCGAGCTGGCGGACCAGGCCCGCCCGCACCATCAGCTTGTGCGAGACCGCCTCCGCGTCGGCGGGCGCGTCCTTGAGCGTCGGCAGGAAGGTCTGAGACAGACGGGTCACGCCGAGAAACCTACCCACATCGAGATCGCATCAAGTTGACCATGTATCGCATGGCGAACTTGATGCGATTCGGCTACTCCTCCTCGGCGTAGAGAGCCTCGATCTGCTCGGCGTACTTTTGTTCGATCGGGCGGCGCTTCAGCTTCATCGTCGGCGTCAGCTCGTCGCCGCCCGGCTCCCACTGGGTCGGGAGAACCTCGAAACGCTTGATCTGTTCGATCCGGGCGAGCCTCGCGTTGGCGCGCTCGACCGCGTCGGCGACCTCGTCGACCACCGCCTTCTCGGCGGCGATCTCCTCCGGCGCCGAGGCCTCGATGCCGTGCTGCTGAGCGAAGATCGCCGCGGCCTCAGGGTCGAGCATGATCAGGGCAACGTTGTAGGGGCGATTGTCGCCGACGGCGACCGCCTGCCCGATCAGCGGGCTGGCGACCTTGATCGTCGCCTCGATGTTGGCCGGCGACATGTTCTTGCCGGAGGCGCTGATGATCAGCTCCTTCTTGCGGTCGACGATCTTCAGGTAGCCCTCCTCGTCGAGCTCGCCGATGTCGCCGGTGTGCAGCCAGCCATCGGAGTCGATCGCCTCGGCGGTCTTCTCGGGCTGGTTGCGATAGCCGGACATGACCATCTCGCCGCGGACCAGGATCTCACCGTCCTCGGCCAGCCTCAGCTCGACGCCCGGCGAGGGCGGCCCGACGGTCCCGATCCTGATCCGCTCGCGCGGATTGCAGGTGCCGGTCGCGCAGGTCTCCGACATCCCCCAGAGCTCAGCCAGCGGAACCCCCAGCGAATGGAAGAACTCGGTCACCTCGCGCGGGCAGGGGGCGGCGCCGACGTTGACCGTTTCGAGCTGGTCGAGCCCGAGGCGCTTGCGGATGGCCGAGAGGATCGCCGCGTCGGAGCGGCTGAATTCGAGGGCGAGATCCGCCGGCACCTCACCGTCGCCCGACTGCTCGGCCTCGACCTTGCGCCGGCCGACCTCGAGAGCGACCTCGACCGCCTTCTTGCGGATCGGGTCCTGCTCGGCCTCGAAACCGATCTCGAGCGCCGCCTTCAGTTTCTCCCAGATCCGCGGCACGGCGAAGAACCAGGTCGGCCGCACTTCCGGCATGTAGGCGATCAGCTGTCGCGGGTCCGGGCAGCAGGTTGCGGAGAGACCGTGCGTCATCGGCAGGTAGTGCGTGCAATTGCGCTCGGCGATGTGAGCCATCGGGAGCCAGGAGATCAGCCGGCCGCTCCGCGGCAGTGAGATCATCTCGTCGAAGCTGTGCATCGCCGCCAGCATGTTGCGGTGGGTCAGCTCGACCCCCTTCGGCGGCCCGGTCGTGCCCGAGGTGTAGATCAGCGTCAGCAGGTCATCGGGCTCGACCGCGCGCCAGGCGGCCTCGAGGTCGAAGTGGTCGAGGGCGCCGCGCTCGAGCTCCTCGATCGTGATCGCTCCGCCCCGGCCCGGGCCGTCGACGATCACGACGTGGGCAAGCGAGTCGACGGAGTCGCGGGCCTCGAGCACGGTGTCGAGGAATTGCTCCTCGGTGAAGACGACCCGGGCGCCGGCGTCGCCGACGACGTAGGCGACCTGTTCGGGCGCGGAGGTGTTGTAGACCGAGAAGGGGGTCGCACCGAGGTGGATCGCGGCGGAATCCGCGAAATGGAACTCGGGGCGGTTGGTCATCATCAGCCCGACCGTGTCGCCACGGCCGATGCCGAGCGCTGCCAGCCCCGCGGCCACCGCTCGCACTCGCTCCGCGTAGTCGGACCAGCTGTATGCCTGCGTGTCGCCCTGGGTACGGAGCGCCGGTGCGTCGCCGAGCGCCTCCGCGGTCAGCTGGAAGGCCTCGGCCATCGTCGCCGCCTCGAGGCCCGGCGGCCTGGTGGTCTCCGTCGCTGCGCTTTCTACTGACAATTCAACACTCCTCGGGTTGCCCTGGGACCTTCTATCACGCGACGGCTAAGGCGCGGGTAAAGCGGCTGGGCGCCTAGGCGCGGGTGAACCGTCGGCCGGCGGTCGGCGAGGCCTGCTCGTCGAGCAGGACCCTGTCGGACTCTCCCCGTTCGGCCGCCTCGTGCTCCATCTTCGCGATCCTCTCGGGGGTCAGCTCGCCGGCGTTTTCCTCCTCGATCTTCGCCAGCCAGGCGGCGCCCTCGCGCGACTCGGCCTCGTCGAACTCGACCCCGCCGCGGTCGAGCGACTTGTCGATCTCCTCGAAGAGGGTGTCGACCAGCGCCTCCTGGGGGACCTTGCGCAGCGGCTTGCCGTGGGCGTAGATCAGGCCCTCGTTCTTGGCGCCGGCGATGCCGAAGTCGGCGTGGCTGGCCTCGCCGATGCCGTTGACGGCGCAGCCGAGGACGGCGACCTCGATCGGCTCCGTGTAGGCCTCGAGGCGCTGCTCGATTTCGGCGACGACGGAGTCCATGTCGAACTGGAGCCGGCCGCAGGTCGGGCAGGCGATCAGGACCGGGCCGCGCTCGCGCAGCTGCAGCGCCTTGAGGATCTCCCAGGCGACCTTGACCTCCTCCTCGGCGTGGAAGGTCGAGAGGCTGATCCGGATCGTGTCGCCGATCCCGTCGGCGAGCAGCGTGCCGAGCCCGACCGAGGACTTCAGCGAGCCCGACCATTTGGTCCCGGCCTCGGTGATGCCGAGGTGCAGCGGATAGGGGATCTTCTCGGAGAGCAGGCGGTTGGCGGCGATCGTGTTGGGCACGTTGGTGGACTTGATCGAGACCTTGAAGTTCTCGAAGTCGAGGCCCTCCATCAGTTCGACGAACTCGACGGCGGCGGCGACCAGGGCCTCCACCGGGGCCTCGCGCTCGAGCTCGTGAAGGTGCTTGGGGAGCGAGCCGGAGTTGACCCCGATCCGCATCGGCACGTCGGCCGCGGTCGCCCTGACCGCGACCTCGGCGACTTTCTCGCGGCCGCCGATGTTGCCCGGGTTGAGGCGGATGCAGTGGGCGCCGGCGTCGATCGCCTTCAGCGCCAGGGTGTGGTTGAAGTGGATGTCGGCGATCACCGGGATCGGCGACTCCTTGACGATCGTCTTCAGCGCCTCGACGTCCTCGTCGCGCGGCACCGCGACGCGGACGATGTCCGCCCCCGCGTCGGCGACGGTGCGGATCTGCTCCATCGTCGCCGCCAGGTTGGCGGTCTCGGTCTTGGTCATCGTCTGCACGGCGACCGGCGCGCCGCCGCCGATCGGCACGCCTCCGACGAATATCTGGCGCTTAGAGGCCATGCATGGAGCGTATCGGGCGCCCTCACTCACCCGATTTGAACCTATCCCCCTCCGGAACCGTATCGTCCAACAGATGGGTTCAAGGGGTAAACGGGCCTTGGCGTTCGCTGCCGCGATCGTCGCGCTGCTCATTCCTGCCCCCGTCGCCTCCGCAGACTTCCACTTTATGTCGGTTCGCGAGGTCTTCCCGGGCGCCTCCAACAGCAGCTACGTCGTGCTGCAGATGTATGCGGCCGGCCAGAACAACCTCAACGGCCACAACGTCAGGGCCTACGGGCCGACCGGCACCCTGCTCGGGACCCATACCTTCAGCGGTGCGACGATCGGCACCGGTGCCAATCAATCGACAGTCCTAGTCGCGGACGATGGCTATGCGGCTGCCTTCCCGGGCGGGCCCTCGCCAGACCGGACCGAAGCCGCCTTCAACCTTCAGTCGAGCGGCGGGGCCGTCTGTTTCGACTCGATCGACTGCGTCTCCTGGGGGAGCTTCTCCGGCAGCGTCTCCCCCGCCGCGGGCTCGCCCGCATCCCCCGGCGGCGTCACGGTGGGCAAGGCGCTGCGCCGGGTCATCACGGGCGGTACCTGCACCGGTCAGCTCGACGCCAACGACGACGGCAACAACAGCTCGGCCGAGTTCGTCGAGGTCGACCCGAATCCGCGCAGCAGCGGCTCGACGATCATCGAGACCTCCTGCTCGGCACCGAGCGGGCCGACGGTGACAATCGGAACCAAACCGGCGGCAAAAACGAAATCGACCTCGGCTGAATTCACCTTCACCTCGAACCCCGCGGGCGCGACGTTCGAATGCAAACTGGACAGCGAACCGGCGTTCACCGTCGGCTGCACCTCCCCGAAAATCTATTCGGGCCCCCTGGCACCGGGGGGCCACACCTTCCAGGTGAGGGGTGAAAACGTCAACGGCAAAGGCCCGATCGCCAGCCACGCCTGGGAAGTAGACCTGACCCCGCCGACGACGACGATCTCCAACCCGACGCCGCCGAACCCGAACAGCGGCTCCAGCCTGACCTTCAAATACACCTCGAACGAGTCCGGGTCGACCTTCGGGTGCAGCATGGTCAAAGTCGGGAACCCGGACGCCTTCTCCTCCTGCCCGGCGACGGGGAAAACCTACTCGGCCCTCCAGGACGGCAACTACGTGTTCAAAGTGCGCTCGACCGACCAGGCGGGCAACGAGGGCGCCGCCACCGAATACCCCTTCACGGTCGACACCTCGCTGAAAGACACGACCGCGCCCGAGACGACGATCACGGGCAAACCGTCGGACCCGAGCAGCAGCACGACCGCGGCCTTCACCTACGAATCGACCGAGGCGGGCTCGACCTTCCAGTGCAAGATGGACGCCGAGGCGTTCGCGGCCTGCCCGCCCGAGGGCAAGACCTACACGGGCCTGACCGAAGGCCAGCACACCTTCCAGGTCCGCGCCACCGACACGAGCGCCAACACCGACGCCTCCCCGGCGGGCGCGACCTTCAGCATCGTGCTGCCGACGGAAACTCCCGTCGTCCCGGTCGTCCCGGTCACGCCGCCCGGCGAAACCCCGGTCGCCCCCGACACGAGGCTGACCGGGAAACCTAAACCGAAAAGCAAAGACAGGACACCGACCTTCAAATTCACCTCGACGGTCACCCCGGCCAGCTTCGAGTGCCAGCTCGACAGCAAGCCGTTCAAGGCCTGCCGCTCGCCGTTCACGGCGCCGGTGAAGCCGGGCAGGCACGGCTTCAAGGTCCGCGCGGTCGGCCCGACCGGGCTCAAGGACCCCTCCCCCGCCTCGTTCTCCTTCAAAGTGGTGAAGCCGAAATGAGGGCCGGCCGGCGCGCCGCGACGGTGGTCGCGCTCGCCATGGCCTTCTCGGCGGCGAGCGCCCAGTCGGCGTTCGCGGTCTTCCACGAAGTCCTGATCCGAGAGGTCTACCCCGGCTCCGCCACGGCGCCCGAATCCGAGTTCGTCGAGCTGCAGATGTACTCGCCCGGCCAACATCTGGTCAGCGGGCACGGGATCACCGTCCACAACGCCGCCGGCGCCCAGGTCGCGGCGGCGAAATTCACCTCGAACGTGGGCAGCGGCGCCAACCAGGCGACGATCGTGATCGCCACCACGGCGGCGGAGGCGGAGTTCGGCCTCGTCGCCGACCTCACGATCTCGGCCGGGATGAGCCCGACGGGCGGCGCGGTCTGCTGGGACGGGACCCCGGACTGCATGTCCTGGGGCAGCTTCAGCGGCTCGCCCGAATCGCCGGCCGGGTCACCCGCCGCCCCGGCCGGTATTCCCGACGGCCAGGCCCTGCGGCGCACGATCGCCCCCGGCTGCGCCTCCCTGCTCGAGGCGACGGACGACAGGGACAACAGCGTCGCCGACTTCGAGGTCGTCTTCCCGGCGCCCCGCCCCAACTCCGTCGCGCCGACCGAGAAAGCCTGTGGGACGGGAGGCGGGGGGCCGGGAGGCGGGGGCAACAAAGGCGGGGGCAACAAAGGGGACGCCGCGCCACAGACGTTCTTCAGGCGCAAGCCCGCGAAGCGCTCGGGCGATCGCACACCGACCTTCCGCTTCTCCTCGAACCGCTCCGACGCGACCTTCCAGTGCAAGCTCGACAAGGGCAGATACCGCGCCTGCCGCTCGCCGTTCACCCGCAAACTCGGCTTCGGCCCCCACACCCTCAGGGTGAGGGCGCGCGACGGCGGGCAGGTCGACCCCTCCCCCGCGACCTACGGCTTCACGATCCTCCGGCCCGACCGCGGCTAGCGGACGTCGAAGCCCTCGCCCGTGAGGCGGCCGATGTCGTTGGTCAGGCCGAGGAAGAAGAGCATGATCACGAGCACGAAGCCGACCGCGCCGGCGCGCTCCATGACGCTGAAGGGCACCGGCTTGCCGCGCACTTTCTCGACCAGGCTCCAGAAGATGTGGCCGCCGTCGAGGGGCAGGAACGGGAAGAGGTTGATCAGCCCCAGTGAGAGGCTGACCACGGCGAGCAGGATCAGCGCGTCGGTGGCGCCGAACTCGTCGATCGTCTCGTTGGCGACGCTGCTCACCCCGACGACACCGGAGACTTCCTTGCGCTGTTCCTCGTCGACCAGGTTGGCGAAGACGGTCAGCGTTTTCGTGGTGACCTCCCACATGAACGCGGACGATTTGTCCGCCGCTTCGCCGGCGCTGACGTCGACCGGCCGGCCGCCGAAGCCGAAGCCCATCAGGGCGCGGCCCGCGGCGGCGCTGTATTCGGGCTTGACCAGGACGGTCTCGACCCGCCCGTCGCGCTCGACCTTCACCCGCGCGGGCGTGGCGGCGATGCAACCGTCCTTATCGGGGCCCGCACAGCCATGGTTGTTGATCTCCGCGCGGAAGGCCGTGACGCGGGCGTCCTGGCTCAGGTTGGCGTAGCGGCTGCCGTCGATCGCGATGATCCGGTCGCCCGGCTCCAGGGCCCCGCTCGCCGGGCTCTTGGGCAGGACTTCGTCGATCCGCGGCGTCGCCCCCATCGAGCTGGTCAGGAGGACGACGAAGAGGATCGCGAAGGCGAGTGCGATGTTGACCGCCGGGCCGGCGCCGATCACGACGATCCGCTTCCAGACCGGCATTTCGTAGTAGCCGCGGTGCTCCTCGCCGGGCGGCAGCTTGTCCTCGGGGCTCATGCCGCTGATCTTCACGTAGCCCCCCGCCGGGATCGTCGCGATCCCGTACTCGGTCTCACCCCGTTTGACCGACCAGATCTTCGGGCCGAAGAAGAGGAAGAACTTCTCGACCCGCATCCCGGTCGCCTTGGCGGCGAAGAAGTGGCCGGCCTCGTGGAGGACGATCAGCAGCGAGAAGCCGAGGATGACGAGGACCCAGCTCATCATGCGAGCGCCAGCCCCCTGATCTGATCCTCGGCGCGGCGCCGGGCCTCGGCGTCGACCTCGAAGAGGTCCTCGAAATGGGTCGGCGTGCGGGCGGGCATCTCGGCCAGGACTCGCTCGACCGCCTCGGCGATCGCGCCGAAGCCGATGCGGCCGTCGAGGAAGGCGGCGACCGCGACCTCGTCGGCGGCGTTGAGGACGCAGGGCGCGGTCCCTCCCGCCCTGCCGGCCTCGAGGGCGAGGCGCAGGCAGGCGAAGGTCTCCATGTCGGGCTGCTCGAAGGTCAGCTCGCCGACGGAGGCGAGGTCGAGCCGCGGCACGTCGACGTCGGCGCGTTCCGGGTGGTGCAGCGCGTAGGAGATCGGCACCCGCATGTCGGGATAGCCGAGGTGCGCGAGCGTGGCCCCGTCGTTGAGGTCCACAAGCGAGTGGACGATCGACTGCGGGTGGACGACGACCTCGATCCGCTCGTAGGGGACGCCGAAGAGGTGGTGGGCCTCGATCGCCTCGAAGCCCTTGTTCATCAGCGTCGCCGAGTCGATCGTGATCCGCCCGCCCATCCGCCAGGTCGGGTGCGCGAGCGCGTCGGAGACCGAGACCCCCTCGAGGTCGGTGCGCCCGCGGAAGGGCCCGCCGGAGGCGGTCAGGACGAGCCGGTCGACGGTCCCGGGCGGCTCGGCGCCGATCAGCTGGAAGAGGGCCGAGTGCTCGGAGTCCACCGGCAGCAGCCGCGCCCCGGTCGCCTCCGCCAGCGCCATCGTCAGCTCGCCGCCGATCACCAGGCTCTCCTTGTTGGCGAGGGCGACGTCGATCCCCTCGCTGAGGGCGACGACAGTCGGCCCGAGGCCGGCGGCGCCGACGATCCCGTTGAGGACGAGGTCGGCGCCGGAGGAGGCGATCAGCTCGCGGACCCCCTCCTCCCCGACCAGGACGCGGCCCGCCCAGGCTGCGCCGGCCCGCTCGGCGGCCCCGGCGTCGGCGAGGGCGACGGCGGGGACGCCGTGGCGGCCCGCCTGCTCGACGGCCGTCTCCCAGCCCGAGCCCGCGGCGAGGCCGACGACCTGGAGGTCGTCGGAGCCGGCGACTATCTCGAGCGCCTGGGTCCCGATCGAGCCGGTGCTGCCGAGGATGACCAGCTTCTTCATCCAGGGGAGTTTAGGTACCGCCCCGCGGGGGGCCCGCTCAGTAGACGAGCTGGATCGCCAGGTAGTAGCCGACCACCACGGTGAAGAAGACGGCGTCGAGGCGGTCGAGGATCCCGCCGTGGGGCCCGAAGAGCGTGCCGGTGTCCTTCGTGTCGAGGTCGCGCTTCATCATCGACTCGAAGAGGTCGCCGATCGGGGCGACGGCGGCGACGGCGGCGCCCATGATCAGAGCGTCCACGCCCGAGAGCCAGTCCTGGTAGAGCCCGGCGAACCAGAACGCCATCGTGCCGATCAGGAAGCCGCCGATCAGCCCCTCCAGGGTCTTGTTCGGGGAGAGGCTGGGGGCGATCCTGTGGGACCCGAACATGCGACCGACCGCATAGGCGCCGGTGTCGGCGGCGAAGGTGCCGACGAGGACGTCGATCATCAGGGCCGCCCCGTGGTCGGGGAGTTCGCGGAGGAGGACGGCGTGGACCAGCGGGATCCCGATCCAGAGGATGCCGAGCAGGGTCACGCCCAGGGAGCCGACGACCCCGCCCCGGTAGCGGCGGTCCGCCCCGAAGGCGAAGAGCACCGGGAAGGACGCGGCGAGCACGAGCAGGACGTTGAAGGAGGAGCCGAGGTGGGCGGCGGCGATCAGCGCCGGGACCGCGACGTAGGCGGCCCGCCGGATCGGGCGCAGTTCCTCGGTCATGCCGAAGAACTCGCGCAGGCAGAGGATTGCGACGGCGACCATCGCGGCCGCGAAGTAGATGCCGCCGGCGACGACTATCGCGATCACGAACGCGATCCAGGGGATGACGACGATCACTCGCTTGACCGTCTCGCCGCTCATCGGCGGGCGGCGGCGGGGCCGGCGCGGCGGCCGCTGGCGCGGGGCCGGCCGCGGCTCCTCGTCGAACATGTCGTCGTCGAAGAGGTCCATTAGATGGTCGACCCCTGATTCGGGTGTGACCGCGTCATCCGGGTGTGCGGGAATCGGGAGTCGACCATCTAAGACCTCGCCCCGAAGCGCCGGCGGCGCGACTCGAACTCGGCGAGGGACTGCTCGAAGGCGTCGCGGCCGAAGTCCGGCCAGAGCTCCTCGCGGAAGACCAGCTCCGAGTAGGCGCACTGCCAGAGCAGGTAGTTGGAGAGTCGGCTCTCGCCGCTCGTTCGGATCAGGAGGTCGGGGTCGTGCATCTCCGGCGCGTAGAGGTGGTCGCGGAACTCCTCCTCCGAGCCGCCCTGGAAGCTTCGCGCCGCGTCCACGATCTCCGCCCTGCCGCCGTAGTTGAAGGCGACGAAGAAGCTGATCCGGTCGTTCGCCGCGGTCTTCTCCTCCGCCCACCTCATCCGCTCCGCCAGCTCCGGCGCCATTCCCTCGCGGCGCCCGATGAAGCGCATCCGCACGCCTTCGGAGTCGAGCTCCGGCGTCTCGGCCTCGATCCGTTCGCCGAACATCCGCAGCAGGCCCTCGACCTCGTCCCGAGGGCGCGACCAGTTCTCGGTCGAGAAGGAGAAGACGGTCAGCTCCTCGATGCCGAGCTCGGCCGCGTCGCGGAGCCGTTCCTTGACGACGTCGGCACCGGCGCGGTGGCCCTCGAGGACCGGCAGCCCGCGCTGCTGCGCCCAGCGCCCGTTCCCGTCGGTGATGATCGCGACGTACCGCGCGGCGGCGCTCACACCTCCAGGATCTCCTCTTCCTTTCCCTTCAGAAGGGCGTCGATCTCGGCGATCGCGTCGTCGGTCTGCTTCTGGAGCGCGGTCTCGGCGCGGCGCTCGTCGTCCTCGCCGGCTTCGCCCTCCTTCTTCAGCTCGCGCAGGTCGTGCATGACGTCGCGGCGGACGTTGCGGACCGCGACCCGGCCCTCCTCGGCGACGCCGTTGACGACCTTGACCATGTCGCGGCGGCGCTCCTCGGTCATCTCGGGGATCTGCAGGCGGATCACGTTGCCGTCGTTGTTCGGGGTCAGCCCGACATCGGACTCGTTGATCGCTTTCTCGATCGCCCCGATCGAGGAGCTGTCGAAGGGCGAGACGGTGAGCAGGCGGGCGTCGGAGGTCGAGATGTTCGCCAGCTGCTTGAGCGGGGTCGCGGCACCGTAGTAGTCGACGACGATCCGGTCGAGCAGGTGGGGAGAGGCGCGGCCGGTGCGCACGGTCGCGAGCTCCCCGCGACTGGCCTCGACGGACTTCTCCATCCGCCCTTTGGCGTCCTCGAGCAACTCGTCGATCAGCTCCACCTCTACCGCCCCGTTCCGCCTTATTCCGTGGGCGCGCTCGATACGAGCGTTCCCACCTTCTCGCCGCTGACGATCCTATCTATGTTGGTCTCGTCCCCAATGTTGAAGACGTAGATCGGCAGGTCGTTGTCCATGCAGAGCGAGAGCGCGGTCGAGTCCATCACCTTGAGGTTGCGCTCGATCGCCTCGCGGTGGCTGATCGCGGGGATGAAGCTGGCGTCCGGCGTGGTCGCCGGATCGGCGTCGTAGACGCCCTCCACCCCGTTCTTCGCCATCAGGATCGCCTGCGCCCGAATCTCCAGCGCCCGCAGGGCGGCCGCGGTGTCGGTCGTGAAGAACGGGTTGCCGGTCCCGGCGGCGAAGATCACGACCCGGCCCTTCTCGAGGTGGCGCATCGCGCGGCGCCGGATGTAGGGCTCGGCGACCTCCTTGACGTCGATCGCCGAGAGCACCCGCGTGTGCTGGCCGAGGCTCTCGAGGGCGTCCTGCAGGGTGAGGGCGTTGAGCACGGTCGCCAGCATCCCCATGTAGTCGCCGGTCGCCCGGTCGACCCCCTTGGAGGCGCCCTCGATGCCGCGGTAGATGTTGCCGGCGCCGACGACGATCGCGACCTCGACGCCGCGCTCGCGGATCGCGCCGACCTGCTTGGCGAGCCGCCTCACCTCGGCGGGGTCGGTGCCGTAGTCGAGCCCGCCCATCAGCGCCTCGCCGGAGAGCTTCAGCATGATTCGCCCGAATTTCGGCTCGGGGGTCATCTCAGGCGCCGACTCTATTCTGCGCCGACGCGAAAGTAGGCGAAGCGGGCGATGCGGATGTTCTCGCCGGTTTTCGCGGCCAGCTCCTGGCGCAGCTCCTCGATCGTCTTCGAGTCGTGCTTCTCGGCGTTGACGTGGGCCTGGTCGAGCAGGGCGACCTCGCTCGCCCACTTGCCGAGCTGGCCCTCGACGATTTTCTCGACGACGTCGTCGGGCTTGCCTTCTTCCTTCGCCTTCTCCTCGAAGACCTTCCGTTCCGCGTCGCGCTCCTCCTCGGCGATCTCCTCGGTGGAGACGTAGCTCGGCGCGGTCGCCGCGACGTGCAGGGCGACCTGGTAGGCGAACGCCTTGAAGTCCTCGTTGCGGGCGACGAAGTCGGTCTCGCACTGGACCTCGACCATCGCCCCGACCCTGTCGTTGGCGTGGATGTAGGAGGCGACGACGCCCTCTTCGGTGCCGCGCCCTTCGCGCTTCGCCGCCGAGGCCTGGCCCTTTACGCGGAGGATCTCGATCGCGCGGTCGACGTCGCCGTCGGCCTCGGTGAGGGCCGATTTGCAGTCCATCATCGCCGCGCCGGTCCGGTCGCGCAGCGCCTTCACGTCGGCGGCGGTGACGCTCACGATTTGTCCCCCGCGGGCTGCTCCGCCACCCGTGCGCTGTCGCCGGGAAGCGGGCTGGTGCGTTTGGGGGTCTGGGCCGGCTGGCCGCCGCCCTGGTCGGCGCCGGTCGGGTTGGCCTTCGCCTCGGCCAGTTTCTCGGCCTCGGCGGCTTTTTTCGCCGCCTCCTCGGCCTCGACCCTGGCTTTCTCCTCTTCCTCGCGCTTCTTGCGCTCTTCCTCGTCCTTTTTGCGGCGTTCCATCTCGATCGCGAGGCGCTTCTCCTCCTGCACCCGCCAGGCGCCGGCGCCGCTCTCGATCGCGCCGCCGATCGTCCCGATCACGAGCTGGCAGGAGCGGATCGCGTCGTCGTTGCCGGGGATCACGTAGTCGATCGGCCCCGGGTCGCAGTTGGTGTCGACCAGGCCGATGATCGGGATCCGCAGGCGGGCGGCCTCGCGAACCGCGATCTCCTCGGTTTTCAGGTCGGTGACGAAGACGGCGTCCGGAAGGCGGTCCATGTCGCGGACCCCGCCGAGGTTGTACTCGAGCTTGGCCAGCTCGGCCTGCATCCCCATCCGCTCCTTGGTCGGAAGCAGCTCGAGTTTGCCCTCCTCCTTCCAGCCGTTGAGCTCGTGCAGGCGGGCGATGCGCTGCGAGATCGTGTTGAAGTTGGTCAGCAGGCCGCCCAGCCAGCGCTGGCTGACGTAGGGCATCTTGCAGCGGTCGGCCCACTCCTGGACCGGGTCGCGGGCCTGCTTCTTGGTGCCGACGAAGAGAACCGTGCCGCCGCCGCTGGAGAGCTCGCCGGCGAAGACCCGCGCCTGCTCGAGCAGCGTCTCGGTCTGGACCAGGTCGATGATGTGGATCCCGTCCAGCTCGCCGAAGATGTAGCGGCGCATGTTCGGGTTCCAGCGGCGCGTCTGGTGGCCGAAGTGGACTCCGGCCTCCAGCAGCTCTTTGAGGCCTGCCTCGGGCATGGTGAATCTCCTTGGTTTTTGGTGAAGCTCCCGCTGTCCTCGCCGGGGCCCGGCCCCATCTGGGGGCCGGTCAGGATCCGGTCCGGTTGCCAACGGGGGTTGGTTTCCGAGCCCGGGATTGTAGAGGGGGCGCCTACGCGGCGCGTGCGGCCTGCAGCGCCGCCTCGAGGTCTGCCGGCAGCGGCGAGCTGAACTCGAGCCGCTCGCCGCTCAGAGGATGGCTGAAGGCGAGCCTGTGGGCGTGGAGGAACTGCCTCTCGAGGCCGTAGCGCTCCTCGCCCCCGTAGGTGGGGTCGCCGGCGAGCGGGTGCCCGATCGCGGCGAAGTGGGCCCGGATCTGGTGCGTGCGCCCGGTCTCCAGCCGCGCCTCGAGGAAGGTCTCGGCGGCGAGCAGCTCGAGCACGGTGAAGTGGGTGCGGGCCTCGCGCGAGGCGGCCCCGGCGACGGCCATCCGGTGCCGCTGGCGCGAGGCCCGGCCGATCGGCGCGTCGATCGTCCCGGTGCGCGAGCCGAGGCGGCCGCCCGCCAGGGCGAGGTAGATGCGATCGACCTCGCGCGCCCTGACCTGCGCCTGGAGGGCTGCGTGGGCCTCGTCGGTGCGGGCGACGACCAGCAGGCCGCTGGTCCCCTTGTCGAGCCGGTGGACGATGCCGGGGCGGTCGGGGTCGGAGCCGCCGCCGAGCAGCTCTTCGAGCTCGGAGACCAGGGTCGGGCCGCTGTGGGACGGGGCGGGATGGACGACGAGCCCGGCGGGCTTCTCGACCACCGCCAGGGCGTCGTCCGGGTGGACGATGCGCGGCTCCGCTGTCATCTTCCCTCCCCCTCGCGCAGGAGGATCACGGCGAAGAGGACGACCCCGAGCGTGATCGCGACGTCGGCGAGGTTGAACGGCGGCCAGGAGCCGATCTCGACGTAGTCGGTGACGGCGCCGGCCCGGATCCGGTCGACGAGGTTGCCGATCGCCCCGCCGGCGAGCAGCCCCACCGCCACCCACATCCAGGGCCGCTCGGCGTTGCGGGCGAGCAGGACGCCGACGAAGGCGAGGGCGACGAGGGCGAAGGCGATCAGCGGCGCGTCGCCGCCGCCGGCCAGCCCGAAGGCGACCCCCGGTTGTGGGCGAGGGTGAGGCCGATCGGGCCGAGCAGGTCGACCTGCTCGCCGGGGACCAGCTCGGACTCGACGACCGCCTTGGCGACCTGGTCGAGCGCCACAACCGCCGCGCAGAGGGCGCCCGCCAGCCACCAGGCGCGGGCGGCGGAGCCCGGCGCGGCCCTCACCCTTCGATCGCGCCGACGACGAGTGCGCGCGCTATGAACAGCACGATCAGGCCGACGATCGGGCTGAGGTCGAGCGCGAAGCCGCCGCCGCCGAGCGGCGGCAGGAAGCGGCGGAAGAAGTTGAGGTACGGGTTGGTCGTCTCGGTGACGAAGTCGAGGAAGGCCCGCAGCCAGCGGTTGTAGGGCATGCGGGGGATCCAGGAGATCAGGATGTTGACGAAGATCAGGATGATGTAGACGAGGAAGAGGGCGTCGACGTAGTCGGCGATGTCGACGCGGCTCAGGGCGAGGGCGATCACGACCGCATCCTCTCCAGCGAGGCGCGGACGGCGGCCTCGAAGGCGGCGCGGGCGCCCTCGCGGTCGAGCGCCTCCAGGCCGGCCTCGGTGCTGCCGCCGGGAGAGGCGACGGCGCGGCGCACGTCGGCGGGATGGCGCAGGCGCAGGAGCTCGGCGGTGCCGCCGGTCGTCTCGACGACCAGCTCCCTCGCCAGCTCCTCGTCGAGGCCGGCGGCGGCGCCCGCGTCGGCCAGCGCCTCGACCGCGAGCGCCAGGTAGGCGGGCGCGCAGCCCATCACCGCGGTGGCGGCGTCGAAATCATCGTCTGGCAGGTCGACGACGTGGCCGAGCAGCTCGAGCTTCTCGCGCACCTCCGGCGTCGCGGCGCCGGCGACGCAGAGCACCCCGAGGCGCACCTCGACCGCGACGTTCGGCATCACCCGGGCCACATCGGCGGCATTGGGGAAGGCGGCCTCGACCCGGGCCAACGGGGTCGCCCCGAGCAGCGAGACGACCGACCGCGCCTCCTCCAGCTCGGCCGCGACCTCCTCCAGCTTCGCGGGCTTCACCGCGAGCACGACCAGGTCGGCGCGCTCGGCCAGCTCGCCGTTCGAGTCGAGGGCCTCTCCCCCCACCTCCGCCGCCAGCTCGCCCGCCCGTCCCGACCCGGAGTCGGTGAAGAGCAGCTCGTCGACCTCCCCCGCCCAGCCGTGCGCCATCGCGGCGGCCATGCTTCCCGATCCACAGAACCCGATAACCATCGCCGGGGACCCTACCCTCCGGCGAAGCTCAGGACTGGTTGAAGAAGCCCTTGTCGATCAGCCGGGCCTTCTCCTCGGCGGAGACCTCGACGTTGCGCGGAGTCAGCAGGAATATCTTCTCGGCGATTCGCTGCATGCCGCCGTCGAGTGCGTAGGTCAGGCCGGAGCAGAAGTCGATCATCCGCTTGGAGAGCTCGTGATCGGTCGTCTGCAGGTTGAGGATGACCGGCACCGCCCGCTTGAACTGGTCGGCGACCTGCTGGGCGTCGTTGAAGTTGCGCGGGATGACGAGGTGGACCTGGACGTCGGAGTCGCCGTTGCCGACCGGCCGCAGGGTGCGTGTCCGCGAGGCCGCGATCGGCTCGTCGTCGGCGAAGATGTCGTCGATCTCGTCGCGGCGCGAGCGGCGCGAGGTCGGCAGGCGGCGGACCTGGCCGGAGTCGCCGCGTTCGCGGCGGCCTTCGAAGATGTCCTCGGCGCCGGTCTCGGGCTCGTCGACTTCGTCGTACTCGGGGCCATAGTCGTGATCCTCGGCGAGACCGAAGTAGACCAGCGCTCTATGCCATGTGTCGCGAAGGGCCATGCCCGGGTGTTTCGGCTTTCAGGCGGGGACTCCTTTACGGATTATGCCCAGCCTAGCGCCGTTTACCCGAATAGCGCCGTGCCCAAGCGGACGATCGTCGCGCCCTCCTCGACCGCGACCTCCCAGTCCTGCGAGGTGCCCATCGAGAGGCGCTCGAGCCCGTGCTCGGCGGCGAGCTCGGCGAGCCGCGCGAAATGCGGTCGCGAGGCCTCCGGGTCGGGGCTGAACGGGGGCATGGTCATCAGGCCCGAGACCCGCACCGGGGCCAGCTTGGCGATGAACTCCCCGAGCCGCGCCGGCGCGATGCCGCTCTTGCCCTCCTCGCCGGCGACGTCGACCTCGACCAGGACCTCGGTGCCGGGGCCCGCGTGGCGGCCGAGCTGCTCGAGGGCGGACTCGCTGGCGACGGAGTGGATCAGGCGGCAGATGGGCAGCAGCTGCTTCACCTTGCGGCTCTGGAGGTTGCCGATGAAGTCCCACTCGAAGGCGTCGCCCCAGCGCTCGTGCTTGGCGGCCAGGTCCTGCTGACGGTTCTCGCCGACGAGCGTGACCCCCGCCTCCGCGAGCGCCCCCATCTCCTCCAGCGGCACGTACTTGGTCGCGACCAGGAGCTCGACCCCGTCTCCCGCCCGCCCGCGGGCGCGGGCGAGGTTGGCGGCGATCCGCGCCGGGTCGAGGCCGTGGATCGGCTCGACCACCTCAGTCGCCCCCCTCGGCCCAGGCGATGCCGGCCTGGCGGCCGGTTCGCCCCCGGTCGCGCCGGTGCGAGAAGAAGAGCCCGTCCTCGCAGCTCGTGCAGAGGCCGGCGCTCCCGACCCGCCCGACCCCTGCCTCGGCCAGCAGCCGTCGCGCCACCTCGGCGAGGTCGAGCATGCGCCCGCTCGCGATCCCCGGTCCGAGCGGGGCAAAGGCGTCGAGGACCTCGTCGCCGACCTCGTAGCAACAGGGGCCGATCCCCGGGCCGATCGCGGCGTCGGTCGCGCCGACCGCCTCGGCGCCGCGGGCGACGATGCCGGCCGCCAAGCCGCGCCAGCCGCAGTGGAGCATCGCCACGCCGCCGGGCCCGGAGAGCGCGACCGGGAAGCAGTCGGCGACGAAGACGAGCGCCGCGCGCCGGTCTCCCTCGCCGGAGGCCGGGAGGACGTGGCCGTCGACCTCGGGGATCGCGGTGCCGGGCTCGGCGAACGGGCTGGGCGCCTGCGCCTGCGCGTGGGTCGCGAGCTCGGCGCCGTGGACCTGGCGGCCGATCGCCACTCGCTCCGAGGCGAGGCCGAGCGCCGCCGCCAGGCGACTGCGGTTCTCGACCACGGCGCCGCGGTCGTCGTCGGTGAGGATGCCGAGGTTGAGGCTGTCGAAGGCGTCCTCGCTGACCCCGCCGAGGCGGGTCGAGAAGGCGGCGGTGGCGGCGCCGACCCCGGCCTCCAGCCAGCGCACGCCGTCGCTCTCTCGCCAGCGCACGCCGTCGCTCACTCCTCGCGGGCGGCGGCCAGCGCCGCGGCGAGCTCCTCGTCGCGGCCCGAGACCTCGCCGTCGAGCTTTTGCCGCAGCGCCTCGCGCAGACCCCGCCCGAGACCCGGGCCCGCGGCGACGCCCGCCTCGAGCAGGTCCTCGCCGTCGATCTCGAGCTCGACCCGGCGCCACTCCAGCAGGTGCCGATCGAGCCACTCGGCCCCCAGCGCGCGGGCGATCGCGAGCTCCCCGGGGTCGTGGCCGGAGGCGAGCTCGAAGCCCTCCGACGGGCTGGGGGGCTCGGCGGCGGCGAGCTCCCCCTCCCCACCGGACGGGTCGAGCGCCGCGCGCAGAACGGTCGGCGCGCGCGGGGCGAAGCCGTCCCAGGGCGGCGCCGAGAGCAGCTCGGCGACCCGGGCGGCCAGCTCGACTCCGTCGTCGCGCAGGTCGACCAGGCCCCACTGGGCGAGCAGCTCGAAGCCGCGCGCCGCCTGCGGTTCGGCGGCCAGCCGCAGAAGCTCGGCGTCGCGGCGGTCGGCCGAGACCGTCTCCAGGTCGGTCCCCCTGAGCAGCTCCTCGGTCTCCGGCTCCAGCGCGAAGCCGAGGCGCGAGGCGTAGCGCGCCGCCCGCAGGGCGCGGGTCGGGTCGTCGGCGAAGGAGCTGGGATGGAGGACGCGCAGGCGGCCGGCGGCGAGGTCCGCGGCGCCGTCGGCGGGGTCGATCAGCGCCTGGGGCTCGGCGGCCTCCGGCTCGATCCGCACCGCCATCGCGTTGACCGTGAAGTCGCGGCGGGCGAGGTCCGCCTCGATGCCCGCGCCGGGGCTGACCTCGGGCAGGGCCCCGGGCCGGGGGTAGGACTCCGTGCGGGCGGCGGCGACATCGACCTCGAGGCCGTCGAGGCGAACCGTCGCCGTCCCGAAGCGCTCGTGCTCGAGCACTTCGGCGCCGAGCCGCGCGGCGAGGGCCCCGGCGTCGCCCTCGACGACGAGGTCGAGGTTGGCCGAACGGCCGCGGCCGAGCAGCAGGTCGCGGACCGCCCCGCCGACCAGGTAGACCGGATCCGTCGCCGCCGCGCGCACAGCCCCCAGCTCCGGATAGCAGTCCCCAAGTTCCTCAATCGCCATAAGTGTCATTCAACCCCTTCCTCCGGCCGAGGTGGAAGTTAGGGGCGGACGGGGATGCCGGCCTCGGCCATGTGGCGCTTGGCGTCGCGGACGCGGTAGGTCCCGTAGTGGAAGATCGAGGCGCAGAGGACGGCGTCGGCGCCGCCCTCGGCGATCGCCTCGGTCAGGTGCTCGAGCGTTCCGGCGCCGCCCGAGGCGATGACCGGGACGGAGACCGCGTCGGCGACGGCGCGGGTGAGCTCGAGGTCGTAGCCGTCCTCGGTCCCGTCGCGGTCCATGCTGGTCAGCAGCACCTCCCCCGCTCCCAGCTCGACGGCCTCGCGAGCCCAGGAGACCGCGTCGCGGCCCTCGACCAGCATGCGGCCCCCGTTGACGTAGACGCCCCAGCCCTCGCCGTCGCGCTTGGCGTCGATCGCGATCACCACGCACTGGGCGCCGAACTGCGCCGCGAGCTCGGTCAGCAGCTCCGGCCTCTCCAGCGCCGAGGAGTTGACCGAGACCTTGTCGGCACCCGCGTCGAGGACGGCCTGGGCGTCCTCGACCGACCGGATCCCGCCGCCGATCGTGAAGGGGATGAAGACGTTGTCCGCGGTGCGCCGGGCGAGCTCGACGATCGTGTCGCGCTTCTCGTGCGAGGCGGTGATGTCGAGGAAGACGAGCTCGTCGGCGCCCTCGGCGTCGTAGCGCTCGGCGAGCTCGACCGGGTCCCCCGCGTCGCGCAACCCGACGAAGTTGGTGCCCTTGACGACGCGGCCGGCGTCGACGTCGAGGCAGGGGATGACTCGCTTCAGGACCATCGGGGAAGAGTAGAGCGGCGGGCGCCCGCCGCTCAGGCGGCCGGGCTGACCCGGGCCATGCAGGAGACCAGGCTCGGCATCGATGACCGGAAAGCGCACTGGATCACGGCATGGTTCGCTTCGTTGACGGTGTCGATCCCGACCACCGTCCGCTGGAAGGCGGAGGTTGCGCTGAATAGGTTGACCGGAGTCGAGGTGGCCGTCGGGATGGAGATGAGGGCCGTCTCGGTGAAGAAGACCCATGTGCTCGGCGAGAGGTTTTCGATGCGGACCTTGAATTCGTCGGCAGCGTCGCCGACCGTCGTCACCCTGAACTTCCCAGGGACCGTGAACAGCGGCAGGACCGTCGCCGTCTCGACGCTCGCGGTTCCGAAGAAGACGTCCTTGGTCTGCAGGAAGCCGCTGCTGGCGATGCCGTCGAGCGCCGATGCGTTCGCGGCGCTGGCAGCCGTCGTCGCGCTGTTCGCCGTCGTCGCATTGCCAGCCGTGGCGGCGCTGTCGGCGCTGGTTGCGCTGGGGACCTTGCCCAGGGTCGACTCGGCGACCTTCGTGCCGGTGACGGCGTCCGCGCCGATCTTCAGCTCGGTGACCGCGCCCGGTTTGATTTTGCCCGAGGTCACCGCGTTCTTCTTCAACTGCTTCGGCCCGACGCTGTTTTTCGGAAGCTGCGTCGCCGCATAGGCGCCGCTGCCGAGCGCGATGAACAGCGCCAGGTAGGCGATCACGGTTGCGTGGCTCGGCCGCTTCATCCCAGGGGCAAGCTAGACCTTTTGGCGGGACGATTCAACCGCTCAGGGCAAGCGCGGCATTGCCCTCTGCGACCGTGAAGCGCCCCTCGTAGAGCGCCCGGCCGACGATCGCGCCCTCGACATTGGGCGCGGCGACGCGGGCGAGCAGCTCGAGGTCGGCGAGGGTGCCGACCCCGCCCGAGGCGATCACCCGGGCTCCGGCGGCCTCCTCGGCCACCGCGTTCAGCTCTTCGATCGCCGGGCCCTCCATCGTCCCGTCGACCTCGATCGAGGTGAAGAGGAAGCGCGGCACGCCGCGGGCGGAGAGCTCGGCGGCGACCTCGGTTGCCCGGCGGCCCCCTCCCTCGGTCCAGCCCTCCAGGGAGACCTCGCCGCCGCGGGCGTCGATCGAGACGACGACGCTCTCGCCGTGCGCGGCGACGACGCGGTCGAGGAAGTCGGGGTCGCGCAGGGCCGCCGTGCCGATCACGACCCGCGCCGCGCCGGCCTCGAGCACGGCGTCGACCGCCGCCTCGTCGCGCAGCCCGCCGCCGACCTGGATCGGGCAGCCGACCGCCGCCGCGATTCGCCCCACCGCGTCGAGGCTCCGAGGGCTGCCAGCCTTCGCCCCGTCGAGGTCGACCACGTGCAGGAACTCGGCCCCGTCGCCGGCCCAGCGCCGGGCGGCGTCGGCGGGATCGGCGTCGTAGGCGGTCTCGCGGTCGTAGTCGCCCTGCATCAGGCGCACCGCCTGGCCGCCGCGGATGTCGATCGCCGGGTAGAGGATCACGCCGGGACCGACGCGCAGATCCCGGCGAAGTTCGAGAGCAGGCGCAGACCGGCCGCGCTCGACTTCTCGGGGTGGAACTGGACCCCGTAGACGTTGTCGCTCTGCGCGGCGCAGGCGAAGCGCTCGCCGTAGGCGGCGCTGCCCAGCAGCTCGCCGGGCGCCGGGCTCGGCGCGAAGGAGTGGACGAAGTAGAAGGGGGTCTCGGTCTCGATCCCCTCGACCAGGCGCGACTCCTGCTCCCAGCGCACCGGCGACCAGCCGATGTGCGGCACCTTGAGCCCGTCGGCCTCGAGGCCCGCGACCCCGCCCGGGATCAGGCCGAGGCCACGCGCCCCGCCGAGCTCTGTGGTCGAGTCGAAGAGAAGCTGCAGCCCGAGGCAGATGCCGAGGATGGGGACTCCGGCGGCGCGTCGCTCCTCGACCAGCTCGTCGAGGCCGCGCTCGCGGATCCGCTCCATCGCCCGCGGGAAGGCGCCGACCCCGGGCAGGACGACGCCGTCGGCGTCCCGCACCGTGTCGGGGTCGGCGGTGATCGAGGGGCTCGCGCCGACGTGCTCCAGCGCCTTCTCGACCGAGCGCAGGTTGCCCATCCCGTAGTCCAAAATTGCGATCTCGGTTGTCACAAGCCGCCCCCGGACGCGGAAGCACGGTCGCGAGATCGCCGGTCGTAATTAGCGCGACCGTGCGAGAGCAGAGGAGGCGGCGCTTTATTCATTCAGGGTTCCCTTGGTCGAGGGCACGCCGCTCTCGTCGGGGTCGACGGAGACCGCCACGCGCAGGGCGCGGGCGAAGGCCTTGAAGCTCGCCTCGATCATGTGGTGAGCGTTGGTGCCCTCGCGGACCGTCACGTGCAGGGTCAGCTTGGCGCTGTTGGCGACGGCGCGGAAGAACTCCTCGGCCAGCTCGGTGTCGAAGCCGGCGATCGAGGTCGTCGGCAGGTCGGCGTCGAACGCGCAGTAGGGGCGCCCGGAGATGTCGATCGCGCACTCGGCCAGCGACTCGTCCATCGGCACAAGGGCCGATCCGTAGCGCCGGATCCCGGAGCGGTCCCCGAGCGCCTCGTCGAGCGCCTGCCCGAGCACGATGCCGACGTCCTCGACCGTGTGGTGGGCGCCGGTTTCGAGATCGCCGCTCGCCTCGACGCGCAGGCCGAGCCGCCCGTGGCGGGCGAGCAGGTCGAGCATGTGGTCGAGGAAGCCGACCCCGGTCGCGGCGCTCGCCTCTCCCCCGTCGAGGTCGAGCGAGAGCCTGATCTGGGTCTCGGCGGTGCTGCGCTCTTTGCTTGCGGTGCGGCTCATTCGTTCTCCTTGGCCCTAATCATCGCGGACTCGCCGTGGACCGGAAAGCCCTCGGCGCGGGCGATCGTGTCGGCGTGCGGGGCAAGCTTCGCCGCGGCGGCGGCGGGAATCTCGACCGTCGAGGTCCGGCGGCGGAATGTGCCGGGCCCGAGCGGCCCGGTGAAGCGCCCCGCCCCGCCGGTCGGCAGGACGTGGTTGGAGCCGGCGACGTAGTCGCCGAAGGCGGTCGCGCCGTGGCGCCCGGCGAAGACGCAGCCGGCGGTCCTCACCCCGCCGGCGAGGCGCGCGGCGTCCTCCTCCATCAGCTCGAGGTGCTCGGGGGCGAAGGTGTTGGCGAGGTCGATCGCGTCGCTCAGGTCGGGCACCTGGACCAGGGCCAGGCGGGCGTCGGCGACGCTCGGACGCTCCTCCGCGAGCCGCACGGTGGCGCCCTCGACCGCGTCGAGCACGGCCTCCTCGACCGCGGCGACCAGCAGCGGGCTGTCCTCGCCGTGCTCGGCCTGGGCGCAGAGGTCGCGGGCGGCCCACTCGGGGTCGGTGTCGTGGCCGGCGATCACCATCAGCTCGGACGGCCCGGCGTAGGAGTCGATCCCGACCCTGCCGTAGACGGATCGCTTGGCCTCCTGGACCCAGCTGTTCCCGGGGCCGGCGATCACGTCCACCGGCGCGACCGACTCGGTGCCGTGGGCGAGGGCGAAGATCGCCTGCGCGCCGCCCATCGCGTAGACCTCGTCCACCCCGCAGAGCTCGGCGGCGGCGAGGGTGGCGGGGCTGACGGCCCCGTCGGGGCCCGGCGGCGAGGCGAGGGCGAGGCGCCGCACGCCGGCCTCGCGGGCGGGGATCGCGCACATCAGGACGCTGGAGGGATAGGCGGCCCGGCCGCCCGGCGCGTAGAGGCCCGCGGCATCGACCGCGGCTTCGCGGATGGTGACCGTGTGGCCCTGGGACAGCTCAACCTCGCGGCCGGCGTCCTCGACCTGGGCGACTGCGACTGCGCGGATGTTGGCGGCGGCGACCTCCATCGCCTCGCGCAGGCCGGCGTCGAGGCCGGCGAGGGCCGCGCCGGGCGCTTCCGGGTCCACCCGCAGGGACCGCGGCGCCGACTCGGTGGCGTCGAGCTCGGCCGTCAGCCGCAGCACGGCGCGGTCGCCGTCGCGGACAACCTCCTCCTCGATCGCGGCGACGTCCTTGGGGCCGACCGACCAGGAGGTCCAGGCACGGACGTCGTCGGCGACCGCGATCGGGCCGGCCCACTCGAAGCGTTTGACCCTCATCCCCCACTCGCCTCCCGCAGCCTCGCGGTCAGGTCGTCGACCTCGGTCGAGCGCAGCTTGTGGGCGACGCGGTTGGCGACGAAGCGGGCGGTGCACTCGACGATCTCCTCGCGGACCTCGAGGTCGTTCTCCTCGAGCGTGCGACCGGTGGCGACGAGGTCGACGATGCCGTCGCCGAGGCCGATCAGCGGCGCCAGCTCGACCGAGCCCTTGACCTCGATCACCTCGATCTGGCGGCCGGTCTCCTCGAAGTGGCGTTCGGCCACCCGCGGGTACTTGGTCGCGATTCGCATCATCCCCAGGCGGCGCTCGTGCTCGCCGAGGCTGGGGTCCCCCCTGCGGCCGGCGAGGACCATGCGGCAGCGGCCGTAGCCGAGGTCGAGCAGCTCGTAGACGGCGCGGTCGGCCTGCTCGAGCAGGACGTCCTTGCCGGTGATGCCGACGTCCGCGGCGCCCGCCTCGACGTAGGTCGGGACGTCGGAGGGCCGCATCGTCACCAGCGTGATGTCCTCGCCGGGGAAGATCAGCGCGCGCGACTCGCCGCGCACCTCGGCGGTGTCGATGCCCGCTCGGTCGAGCAGGTCGAGGGTTTCCGTGAGCAGCGCCCCGCGCGGGACCGCGAGCTTCAGCGGCCCGTCGGTAGGGGTGCGGCCGGCGCCGGCCAGGCCGCCGCTCACGATGCCCCTCCGTCCGCGCGTGGCTCCTCTTCGATCTGGGCCAGGTGCACGCGCTCCATGTAGAGGGCGAAGCCGGCCGCGGGGCGGTCGAGGCCGAAGCGCTCGAGCAGGCCGTCATAGCGCCCGCCGCCGCCTAGCACGTGGCCGAGGGCCGGGTCGTAGACCTCGAGGATCGCGCCGCTGTAGTAGCCGAGGTCGCGGAGCAGCCCGAGGTCGATCCGCACCCGGTCCGCGGCGCCGCGCGCCTCGAGCGCCTCGAAGGTCTCGCCGATCCTGGCGGTCACCCGCTCGACGGTCGCGCCGCCGAGGGCGCGCGCCTCGTCGAGGACCTCGCGGCCGCCGCGCAGCTGGGAGAGGGCCAGGCAGGTCTCGACCTGCTCGTCGGAGATCCCGTCTACCGCCGCCAGCTCGGTCTCGAGCCCGACCAGGTCGTGCGCGGCCAGGCGGCCGAGGATCGTGTCGCGCGCCTCGCCCTCGAGCCCGTACTCGGAGAGGAGCTGGCGGTAGAGGTCGGCGTCGCCGAGGCCGATCACGGCGCGGTCGAGGCCGGCGGCGTCGAGCGATGCCTCCAGGACCTCGACCACCTCGGCCGTGCCGTCCGGCGCCGAGGCGCCGATCAGCTCCACCCCGGCCTGGGTGAACTCGCGCATCTGCCCTCGCTGCGGGCGCACCGCGCGGTAGGACTTCGCCAGGTAGCAGAGGCGCACGGGCCCGGTCTCCTTGGAGTAGCGGGTCGCGACCAGCCGGGCGAGCGGCACGGTCATTTCGGAGCGCAGCGCCAGCAGCGAGCCGGACTCGTCGAAGAAGCCGTAGGCGCCGCCGGCCGCGCGACCGTCGCCGCGCGCGAGCACCTCGTCGTACTCGATCGCCGGAGTCGAGACCTCGCCGTAGCCGTGGCCTTCGAAGACCTCGATCAGGGCGAGGTTGAGCCTGCGCAGCTCGCGCATCTCATCGGGCAGCACATCTCTTGTCCCGGGCGGGATCGGGTGAATCATCGGACTCCGGACCTTACGAGAGAAGCCGCAAAAGCCCTGCTAGGCAGGTACCTCTGAAGAAACCCTCTCGATGTTCGCGCCGAGCGAGCGCAGGCGCTGGTCGATCTGCTCATAGCCGCGGTCGATCTGGCGGATGTTGCCGATCTCCGAGACGCCGTCTGCCGCCAGGGCGGCGATGAGCATCGCCATCCCGGCGCGGATGTCGGGGCTCTCGACGCGTTCGCCGTGAAGCCGGCTCGGACCGCTGACGATCGCCCTGTGGGGATCGCACAGCGTGATCCGAGCGCCCATCGCGACCAACTTGTCGACGAAGAAGAGGCGGTTCTCGAACATCTTCTCGAAGATCAGGATCTCGCCGTCGGCCTGGGTCGCGAGGGCCAGGGCGATCGAGGTCAGGTCGGCGGGGAACGCCGGCCAGGGGCCGTCCTCGATCTTCGGGATCGCGTCGCCGAGGTCGGATTTGATCTGCAGCTTCTGCTCGGGCGGGACCAGGACGTCACTGCCCTCGACCTCCGAGGTCAGCCCGAGGCGGCCGAACTGGCGCCGGACGTTGAGCAGGTCGATCGGCTCGACGTCGCGGATCCGCAGCTCGCCCCCGGTCGCCGCGGCCAGCGCCATGAAGCTGCCGACCTCGATGTGGTCGGCGGAGATCGTGTGCTCGGCGCCGCCGAGGCGGTCGCGGCCGTGGACCGTCATCACGTTGGAGCCGATCCCTTCGACCTCGGCTCCCATTCGGCTCAGCAGCCGCGCCAGGTCCTGCACGTGCGGCTCGCAGGCGGCGTTGGAGATCGTCGTCGAGCCCTCGGTCAGGGCGGCCGCCATCAGCGCGTTCTCGGTGCCCATCACCGACGGCTCGTCCATGAATATCGAGCAGGGCCGGAGCCCCTCGGCGGGGGCGGAGAGCTCGATCCAGCGATCCCCCTCGACCCGGGCCCCGAGGTCCCTGAAGGCGTCGAGGTGGGCGTCGAGCCGGCGCCTGCCGATGAAGTCGCCCCCCGGCGGCGGCAGCTTCGCCTCGCCGAAGCGGGCGAGCAGCGGGCCGGCGACCAGGAAGGAGGCGCGGATCTTGGCCGAGAGCTCCTCGTCGACCTCGACCTCCGAGACGGTCGCCGCGCAGAGCCGCAGGCTGTTGTCGGCGACCCACTCGGCCTCGACGCCGATTCCCTCGAGCAGCGAGATCTGCGCCTCGGTGTCGCGGATCCGCGGCACCCGGTGCAGGAGCACCTCCTCCTCGGTGAGCAGGCAGGCGGCGAGGATCGGCAGGGCCGCGTTCTTGTTCCCTGCGACGGTCAGCTCGCCCGAGAGCGGCGTGCCTCCTTGAATGACGAACTTCTCCATGGCTCGGCTAGGGTAACGAGCGCCATGGGGAGAGGCTGGAAGATCTTGATCGGAATCGTCGCGGGGCTGGCCGTCCTGGTCGCGATCAACGCGGTCGTCGTCGGCGGCAAGACGAAGGACGCCGAAGTGACGGTCCCGGGCGGCACCCTGATCGAGGTCCCGTCAGGTCAGGCCCAGGTCTCCGAAGGCGGTCCTCGCGACGGCAGCCCGATCGTGCTCGTCCACTGCTACACCTGCTCGATCAATTGGTGGAACGAGATGCGGCCGGCGCTCGAGCGGGCCGGTCACCGGGTGATCGCGATCGACCTGCTCGGCCACGGCGGCTCCGAGAAGCCCGGCTCCGGGTACTCGATGGAGAACCAGGCCGAGATGGTCGCCGACGTCCTCACGGCGCTCGAGGTCGAGGACGCGACGGTGGTCGGCCATTCGCTCGGCGGAACGGTGGCGACGGCGCTGGCAACCGAAACCGAGGGCCTCGTCGAGCGCCTCGTGATCGTCGACCAGGCGCCCGACAACGGCGAGACCTACGAGAAGGAGGGCCTGCCCTTCACGGCGGCGATGACCTTCGTGCCGGTGCTCGGCCCGGCGCTGTGGACGATCACCCCCGACGCCGCGATCGAGGACGGCCTCGGCGTCGCCTTCGCGCCCGACTACGACGTGCCGGACGAATTCGTCGAGGACTTCAAGCGGATGACGTACTCCTCCTACGACCAGGCGGCCGAGGCGGAGAACGATTACGTCGAGGAGATGCCCCTGGACGAGCGCCTCGCCAGGGATCCGGTGCCGCTGTTGGCGATCTTCGGCGAGGAAGAGCAGCTCTACCTCTCCGGGCCGGCCCTGGAGGCTTACGACGCGGTTCCGGGGGCCGCCACGGTGATGGTCGAGGGCGCCGGCCACTCTCCCAACGTCGAGAAGCCCGCCCGAACGGCGGCGCTCGTGCTGGGATTCGCGGGCAGAGACGCTGCTCCCAGGCACGGCTTGCAAGACCGTTTGCAGAATCGAGACCCCGTCCGACCCCGTCCCTAAATTGGCGAACTCATGTTCGATTCAAAGACATCACTGACCGGGCGGCTCACCGACGCCGTCGACCTGCTGATCGACTTCGCCACGCTCGGCGAGTACGGCATGGAGCCGGCCGAGCGACCCGGCGCGAGCTGTGAGTCGCGCCGCCGCGCCCCGGCGCGGCAGGGGACCCGACACCGCCGCCCAGCCGGGCGCGGCCGGGGCGTTGCCGCCCGAGCAGTCTGAGCCGCGGCAGGCCGAGTCGCCTGCGCCGAAGCGCCGCAAATGGCGGTTCCGGGCGCTGCTCGCCGCCGGCGCGGCTCTCGTCCTCCTGATCGCCGGCGGTGCCCTGGTCAGCTGGCATTTCTCCTCGAACGTCGTCGTGCCCGACCACTCCCCGTGGCCACGGGACATCACGGTCGAGGCGGTGGGCCCGAAGCGAGTGGTCCTCGAGCGGACCGACGAGACGGGCCGCCCCGGATACATCGGCCTCGTCTGGCAGGGCGGACACGCGACGGTCGGCCCCGTGATCGTTGAGGGCGACGAGACAGTGAGCCGCCGCCTGCTCGATCTCGACGGCTACCTGGTAGCCGACCTCGAGGTCGCAATCGGCCGGGTGTTCGAGGGGGACCCGCGCCGGGCCCGGGGCCTCCCCTTCGCCGACGTCGAGATCGACGGGGAGCTGGGGCCGATGCCGGCCTGGGAGATCCCCCCGCGGGCACTGGGCAGGGGGAGCGCGCCGCGGCATGACGGCACCTGGGCGATATTCGTGCACGGGATAAACAGCACCCCGGAGGACGGGCTGCCCCTGGCGCCGTTGATGCGGCGCAGCGGCATCACCTCGCTGCTGATCACCTACCGCGACGACCTGGGCGCGCCGGAGAGCCCCGACGGCCACCACCACATGGGCCTGACCGAGTGGAACGACCTGGAGGCGGCGGCCGCCTACGCCCTGGACCACGGCGCCCGCGATCTCGTGCTCGTCGGCTACTCGATGGGAGGCGCGATCGTCAGCCAGTTCATGCAGCGCTCGGAGCTGGCGGACGGGGTCGACGCCCTGATCCTCGACGCGCCCGCGCTCGACTGGAGGGAGATCCTCGAGTTCAACGCCACCGAGATGGGCATGCCCGGGTTCCTCGCCCGGCCGGTCGAGTGGGCGATCGGAGCGCGCATCGACGCCGACTGGGAGAGCCTCGAGGCGGTCGAGCACGGCGAGGACTTTCAGCTGCCGATCCTGCTCTTCCACGGCACCGCGGACGACCTGATCCCGATCTCGACGAGCGACGAGTTTGCCGAGGAGCTGCCCGACCGGGTCACCTATTACAGAGTCCCGGAGGCCGAACACACGCAGGCGTGGAACGTCGATCCGGCGCTGCACGAAGAGCGCGTCTCCGCCTTCCTCGACGGGGCCCTGTCGAGCACGGGCCCGCGCTAGATGTTTCGGACCCGCCGGCCGATCTCGGCGTCCTGCGGGTAGCCCGCCGCGTCCCAGAAGGCCCCGGCCGCCTCGTCGTCGTACGCGACGAGGGCCGTGACGCGGTGTGCGCCGCAGTCACGCAGGTACTCCTCGGCGGCCTCGGTGAGTCGTCGTCCGATGCCTCGGCGCCGGTGCGTGTCACCGACGGCAAGCCGGTAGATGTTCCCCCGCCACCCGTCCCAGGCGGCGATCACGACCCCGGTGAGCTGCCCGCCGGCCTCGGCCACGATCAGGGCCGCGGGGCCGCCCTCCACGAGTCGCTCGACCTCCTCACGGCGATCGCCTGTACTGGCATGCGGGCTGCGTGCGGACGCCCATAACGCCAGAACGGCGTCCACATCGGCGCCGCCGCACCGCCGTATCGTCACATTCTCGCTCGTCAAGCGGGTGAGTGTACCGGCGCCCCTTTGCACAACCCATGAAACGCAACGAGCCCGACCGGAGTCGGGCTCGAGTTGCGTAATGAAGAACCGGCGGCGACCTACTCTCCCAGGGGGTTGCCCCCCAAGTACCATCGGCGCAGAGTGGCTTAACTGCTCTGTTCGGAATGGGAAGAGGTGTCTCCCACTCGCTATGCGCCACCGGAGTTTTTCGAGACTTCCCCCGGTGAACCCAGAAAACTGCACAAGGCCAATGAAGGTAAAAATATCCGTCAAGCCCTCGACCCATTAGTACCGGTCGGCTACGTGCATTACTGCACTTCCACCGCCGGCCTATCAACCTGGTGGTCTACCAGGGGTCTTACTCCCTCAAGGGGATGGGAGAGCTCATCTCGAGGACGGCTTCCCGCTTAGATGCTTTCAGCGGTTATCCGTTCCGTGCGTAGCTAACCTGCGATGCCCTTGGCAGGACAACAGATACACCAGCGGCACGTTCATCCCGGTCCTCTCGTACTAGGGATGACTCCTCTCAACTCTCCAACGCCCACAGCAGATAGGGACCGAACTGTCTCACGACGTTCTGAACCCAGCTCGCGTACCGCTTTAATGGGCGAACAGCCCAACCCTTGGGACCTACTCCAGCCCCAGGATGCGACGAGCCGACATCGAGGTGCCAAACCGGTTCGTCGATGTGGACTCTTGGAACCGATAAGCCTGTTATCCCCGGAGTACCTTTTATCCGTTGAGCGACGGCGCTTCCACTTGCTACCGCCGGATCACTAAGCCCAACTTTCGTTCCTGCTCGACCCGTCGGTCTCGCAGTCAAGCTCCCTTGTTGCCTTTACACTCTACGCACGATTTCCAACCGTGCTGAGGGAACCTTTGGGCGCCTCCGTTACATTTTAGGAGGCGACCGCCCCAGTCAAACTGCCCACCTGACACTGTTCACCACCCGGATCACGGCATGGTGTTAGAAGCCCGGAGTACCAAGGGTGGTATCTCAAGGGTGACTCCCCGGCGGCCAAAGCCGTCGGTTCAAAGTCTCCCACCTATCCTGAGCGAGATACCCCAGACTCCAATATCAAGTTGCAGTAAAGGTTCACGGGGTCTTTCCGTCTAGCTGCGGGTACTCGGCATCTTCACCGAGACTTTAATTTCACCGAGCCTCTCGTTGAGACAGCGTCCAACTCGTTACGCCATTCGTGCAGGTCGGAACTTACCCGACAAGGAATTTCGCTACCTTAGGACCGTTATAGTTACGGCCGCCGTTTACCGGGGCTTAGCTTCATTGCTTCGCGCCGAAGCGCTAACAAGTCCGCGTAACCTTCCGGCACCGGGCAGGCGTCAGCCCCTATACGTCGTCTTGCGACTTAGCAGAGGCCTGTGTTTTTGGTAAACAGTCGGTTGGACCAATTCACTGCGGCCCCCTCGGGCTCCCTCCGTATGGAGTTCACCCTACTGGGGCGTCCCTTCTCGCGAACTTACGGGACGATTTTGCCGAGTTCCTTAACGAGAGTTAGCTCGCTCACCTCAGTATGTTCTACTTGTCCACCTGTGTCGGTTATCGGTACGGGCACGCGAATCCTGCCTAGAGGATTTTCTTGGAGGCATGGGATCGGGGACTGGCCGGCGGTCAAGCCAGCTGGCGTCGCACCTCGCGTCAAAACGCCGCTGCGGATTTCCCTACAGCGACTGGCTACGTGCTTGCCCCAGGACGACCATCGCCTGGGATCCCTTACCCTTCCCCGTCCCCCCATCGGTCATAACGGAATCGACGTGGTACAGGAATATCAACCTGTTGGCCATCGGCTACGCCTTTCGGCCTCGCCTTAGGTCCCGACTAACCCTGAGCAGACGAACTTTACTCAGGAAACCTTGGACAATCGGTGGAGGGGAGTCTCACCCCTCTATCGTTACTCATGCCGGCATTCTCACTTCCAACCGCTCCACGGAGGCTTACGCATCCGCTTCACGCAGTTGGAACGCTCTCCTACCGCGTGCAGAGCCCGCAGGCCTGCACACCCATAGCTTCGGAGGCTAGCTTGAGCCCCGTTGAATTATCCGCGCCCGAACACTTGACCAGTGAGCTGTTACGCACTCTTTCAAGGGTGGCTGCTTCTAAGCCAACCTCTTGGTTGTCTCTGCATTCGGACATCGTTTGCCACTTAGCTAGCACTTAGGGTCCTTAGCTGATGGTCTGGGTTGTTCCCCTTTTGCGTACGAAGTTTATCCCCCGCACACTGACTGCCGAACTAACCGTAACGGCCTTCGGAGTTTGCCTGAAGTCGGTAACCTGGTAGGGCCCCTAGTCCAAACAGTGCTCTACAACCGTCACGCAATGCGTTCGACGCTATACCTAAATATATTTCGGAGAGAACCAGATATCTCTGGGCTTGATTAGCCTTTCACTCCGATCCACAGGTCATCCGCCCAGTTTTCAACCTAGGTCGGTTCGGCCCTCCACGAGGTCTTACCCCCGCTTCAGCCTGCCCATGGATAGCTCGCCCAGTTTCGGGTCTACCGCCAATGACTGTGTCGCCCTGTTCAGACTCGCTTTCGCTACGGCTCCGCTCATCGCTTAACCTTGCCACTGACGAGTAACTCGCCGGCTCGTGATGCAAAAAGCACGCCGTCACACCCGAAGGTGCTCCGACCACTTGTAAGCTTACGGTTTCAGGTACTATTTCACTCCCCTTCAGGGGTGCTTTTCACCTTTCCCTCACGGTACTAGTTCACTATCGGTCACCAGGGAGTACTTAGCGTTGGAGGGTGGTCCCCCCAGGTTCAGACCGCGTTTCACGGGTGCGGTCTTACTCAGGAACATCAATCGACAGATCAGTGTGCTTTCACCTACGGGACGATTGCCCTCTGTGGTGCGAGGTTCCACTCGCTTCGGCTAACACCTGATTTTGTAACTGTCGCCGGGCCAGGCACGGCCCGGACATGGTGCCCTACAACCCCTGACTGGCAACGTGTGCCCACTTACACCTGTCAGGTTTGCGCTGATCCCCTTTCGCTCGCCACTACTAAGGGAGTCTCGGTTGATTTCGATTCCTCGGGGTACTTAGATGTTTCAGTTCCCCCGGTTGCCTTCCGATGGCTATGTATTCACCACCGGATGACGCCGCATTACCGGCGTCGGGTTTCCCCATTCGGAAATCCGCGGGTCAAAGGCTGTTCAGCGCCTCACCGCGGCTTATCGCAGCCGTCCACGTCCTTCATCGACTCCTGGTGCCAAGGCATCCACCGTAAGCCCTTAACATCTTGACGGTGAACGAACTCTACGTAGAAACGTACAGTTCGTAAATTAAATTTACCCATATACATTGGCACTTGTGCAGTTTTCAAGGTCCACCGAGGCACACACGGCAGGGTCTCTGCCGGCGGTCTCTCAAAACTGAGCAGCGTACCCAGCGACGTTGAGTCACTGGGGAGCCCGGTCGACGTTCTAGAGAAATCTCCCTAGAAAGGAGGTGATCCAGCCGCAGCTTCCGCTACGGCTACCTTGTTACGACTTCACCCCAATCACAAGTCCCACCTTCGACGGCTCCCTCCAAAAGGTTAGGCCACCGGCTTCGGGTGTTACCTGCTTTCGTGGTGTGACGGGCGGTGTGTACAAGGCCCGGGAACGTATTCACCGCGGCATTGCTGATCCGCGATTACTAGCAACTCCACCTTCATGGAGGCGAGTTTCAGCCTCCAATCCGAACCGAGGCGCACTTTCTGGGATTCGCTCCACCTCACGGTATTGCTGCCCTTTGTATGCGCCAATGTAGCACGTGTGTAGCCCTGGACATAAGGGGCATGATGACTTGACGTCGTCCCCACCTTCCTCCGGTTTGTCACCGGCAGTCTCCCATGAGTCCCCAACTGAATGATGGCAACATGGAACGGGGGTTGCGCTCGTTGCGGGACTTAACCCAACATCTCACGACACGAGCTGACGACAGCCATGCACCACCTGTGAATGTGTCCCGAAGGAAAGCCATGTTTCCATGGCGGTCACATACATGTCAAGCCCAGGTAAGGTTCTTCGCGTTGCGTCGAATTAAACCACATGCTCCGCTGCTTGTGCGGGCCCCCGTCAATTCCTTTGAGTTTTAGCCTTGCGGCCGTACTCCCCAGGCGGGGCACTTAGTGCGTTAGCGACGGCACGGGAGGAGTCGACACCTCCCACACCTAGTGCCCATCGTTTACGGCGTGGACTACCAGGGTATCTAATCCTGTTCGCTCCCCACGCTTTCGCGCCTTAGCGTCAGTTTCGTCCCAGCGAGCTGCCTTCGCTATTGGTGTTCCTCCTGATATCTGCGCATTCCACCGCTACACCAGGAATTCCACTCGCCTCTTCCGAACTCTAGCCCTGCAGTATCCATCGGCTTTCAAAGGTTGAGCCTTTGACTTTCACAACGGACTTACAGGGCCGCCTACGCGCGCTTTACGCCCAATGATTCCGGACAACGCTTGCTCCCTACGTATTACCGCGGCTGCTGGCACGTAGTTAGCCGGAGCTTCTTCTGGAGGTACCGTCAATCCACACGGCTATTCACCGGTGAACCTTCGTCCCTCCTGAAAGGGGTTTACAACCCGAAGGCCGTCTTCCCCCACGCGGCGTTGCTGCGTCACGCTTTCGCGCATTGCGCAAGATTCCCCACTGCTGCCTCCCGTAGGAGTCTGGGCCGTGTCTCAGTCCCAGTGTGGCTGATCGTCCTCTCAGACCAGCTACCCATCGTTGCCTTGGTAGGCCGTTACCCCACCAACAAGCTAATGGGCCGCGAGCCCCTCCCAATGCGGAGGCCGAAGCTTCCTTTAGCGCACAAACTTACGATTGTGCGCCACATCCGGTATTAGCCCGAGTTTCCTCGGGTTGTCCCGGTCATCGGGGCAGGTTACTCACGTGTTACTCACCCGTTCGCGGCTTGGCCCCAGAGCAAGCTCTGGTTCGTCGCACCACTTGCATGTGTTAAGCACGCCGCCAGCGTTCGTCCTGAGCCAGGATCAAACTCTCCGTGAAGGGTACATCTGTACTTCTTCACTCAGAGAGTGGTCATATCGGTAATGGCCGCCGGGTACACATACATGGCGACCGGACATGACGGGTAAATCAAGACCACCCGGCCCGCTGGCGGACCGAATGGATCGGGCTCAAACATCCCACGAACCAATTCGGTCCGCGGGGTGCACGCTGCTCAGTTTTCAAAGACCGCTGCGCTTCATCGGCGGGATTCGCCGCCCTTCACGCACGGGGCCAGACCGGGGCCTGCCCCAGAGGGACCGGGGAGTATAGCGCTGCGGCTGAGTTTTGCCTAGGCGTCGGCACGCAGGCGTCGAAAGCGCCTCTTGCCGGCCTGGAGCACGCGTCCGTCTAGCTCGCCGGGCGCGATGTCGAGGGCGTCCGCCGCCAGCGTCTCCCCGTCGAGCTTGACGCCGCCCTGCTTGAGCAGGCGCCTGGCCTCGCTCGAGCTGATCCCGAAGGCGTCGGCCATCAGGACCGGGAGATGGACGAGCACGCCGTTATCCCCCGTGTAGGGAGAGATGTCGAGGTCCTCGACGTCCTCGGGGGCCTCGTGGTCGACGTGGACCCGGTTGAAGTGCGCCTCGGCCGCCTCGGCCGCGCCGGCGTCGTGGAAGCGCTCGACGATCCTGCGGCCCAGCGCCCGCTTCGCCTCGTTCGGCGGCATGCCCGCGGGCTGCTCCTCGCCGAGCAGCAGCCGGTAGTACTCGGCCATCGCCTCGTCCGGGATGCGCATCAGCCGCCCGAACATCTCCTCCGGCGCGTCGGTGACGCCGACGTAGTTGTCGAGCGACTTGCTCATCTTCTGCTTGCCGTCTGTGCCGACCAGGATCGGCATGGTCAGGATCGACTGCGGCTTCTGGCCGTAGGCGGCCTGGATGTCGCGGCCGAAGAGCAGGTTGAATTTCTGATCCGTCCCCCCCAGCTCGACGTCGGCCTCGACCGCCACCGAGTCGTAGCCCTGGAGCAACGGGTAGAGCAGCTCGAGCGCCGCGATCGGAGCGTTCGCCTCAAGCCGCTTCTGAAAGTCGTCGCGCTCGAGCAGCCGGGCGACCGTGGTCTGGGCGAGCAGCCCGAGCAGGGCCTGGGACTCCATCTCCAGCCACTCGCTGTTGCGCCGCACCTCGGTCCGCTCGCGGTCGAGGATCTTGAACGCCTGCTCCTGGTAGGTCGCCGCGTTCGCCTCGATCTCCTCCGGCGAGGGCAGCGGCCGCTGGGCGGAGCGGCCGCTGGGGTCGCCGACCCGGGCGGTGAAGTCGCCGATGATCAGCACGACCGTGTGGCCGGCGTCCTGGAACTCGCGCAGCTTCTCCAGCACGACCGTGTGGCCGAGGTGGATGTCGGCCGTGGTCGGGTCGATGCCGAGCTTGACGCGCAGGGGCGCCTCGCCGCCGAGCTGCTCCTCGAGCATCCCCGCGGGCAGCACGTCGACCGCGTTACGCGTCAGGTCCGCCATATGGCCAATGCTAGACTGCCGCCTTCGCTCAGAGGGCCCAGCCGCCCGCCGAGCCGAACTTGATGGCGGCCACAGGAACACAGCCCCGCCGGCGCGGAGGCGCATCCCCGCCGCCGGCCCCGCCGAGCCCCCCGCAGAAGCGCAACAAGCCGCGGCTGAAGAAGCTGCGTTTCCTGTTCGTGCTTCTCGGCCTCGGCTTCCTCGCCATGGTCTCGAGCGTCTTCGGGATGATGATGGCCGTCTCCCAGGACCTGCCCGCGATCTACAACTTCGCCCAGTACAAGGCGTCCAAAAACAGCGAAGTCTTCGACGTCTCCGGCGAGCCGATCGGGACGCTGACCAGCAACCAGAACAAGATCCTGCTCGGCTCCGGCCAGATCTCGCCGAACATGAAGAACGCGGTGATCTCGATCGAGGACGCGCGCTTCTACGAACACAGCGGCGTCGACTTCGAGGGGATCGGGCGCGCCCTGGTCCAGGACGTGCTCTCGCTCAGCGCCAGCCAGGGCGCCTCGACGATCACCCAGCAGCTGGTCAAGGACGCGCTCGCGGCGCAGAGCAACCGCACCGTCCTCCAGAAGTTCAGGGAGGCGGCGCTCGCCTACCGGCTGGAGAGCCACTGGAGCAAGGACAAGATCCTCACCGAATACCTGAACACCGTCTATTTCGGCTCCGGCGCCTACGGGATCGAGGCGGCCGCCCGGACCTTCTTCGGCAGCGCCCATCCGGGCTGCGGGACCGAGACCGACCCCTGCGCCGCGGTGCTCGAGCCCTGGGAGGCGGCGCTGCTCGCGGGGGTGATCCAGTCCCCCTACTCCTACGACCCCAAGTTCTTCCCCGAAAACGCCCTCTGGCGCCGCAACCTCGTGCTCGAACGGATGCACGAGCAGGGCTACATCACGACCGCCCAGCTCCAGGAAGGGCAGAAGCAGGCGCTGCCCGCGCCGGCCGAAATCGAGCCGCCGACGCTCGACTCCGAGGCCCCCTACTTCACCTCCTGGATCCGCCAGCAGCTGGTCGACCGCTTCGGCGCCGCGAAGACGTTCTTCGGCGGCCTGAAGATCAAGACGACGATCGACCTGCGCCTGCAGGGCGCCGCCGAAGAAGTCGTCAGCTCATACCTGAGCGGCCTTCCCCCGACCGCGTCGGTCGTCGTCATCGACAACAAAACGGCCGGCGTGCGGGCGATGGTCGCCGGCTCCGACTTCGAGGAAAGGCCGTTCAACCTGGCGACCCTCGGGCACCGCCAGCCGGGCTCCTCGATCAAGCCGATCATCCTCGCCGCCGCGCTCGAGCAGGGGATCTCGTCGGGGTCCGTCTACACCTCGGCGCCGCAGGTCTTCACCTTCGGCAAGAAGAACAAGGAATTCTTCGAGGTCAACAACTACGCCGACAGCTACCTCGGGGCGGCCTCGCTGGCCACCGCCACGACCTACTCCGACAACTCCGTCTACGCCCAGGTCGGGCTGGAAAGCCTCGACCGCGGCACCCGCGACATCGCCGGCATGGCCCACCGCCTCGGCGTCCAGACGCAGCTCTCGACCAACCCGGCGATGGTCCTCGGCGGTCTCAAGGAAGGCGTGACGCCGCTCGAGTGGACCTACGCCTTCAGCACCCTGGCCAACGACGGCGACCGGGTCAGCGGCACGTTGGCGCCGGAGCCCGGCAACAGCCCGGTCGCCTACACGGAGGTCACCGACCAGGACGACAACCTGATCAAGGGCGGCGACAACGACTCCACCCACAAGCAGGTCCTCGACGAGGCGGTCGCCGAAGAAGCGAAGAGCATCCTCCATACGGTGGTGACCAGCGGAACCGGCGTGAAAGCCAACATCGGCGACGAATCGCAGTGGGGCAAGACCGGGACGACGGAGAACAACGGTGACGCCTGGTATTGCGGGGCGACCGAAGAAGTGACCGCCTGCGTCTGGGTCGGCTACGCGGACTCGACGACGCCGATGGAAACGGAGTTCGCCGGAGGCCCGGTCGACGGCGGCACCTTCCCGGCGCTGATCTGGGCCGGAGTGATCTCCGCCTGGCAGGAGATTCGCGCCGAACGCGCCGCCGAAAAGGAGAGCGGCGAGGAGGGCGACGGCGATTCCGGCGCCATCGAAACCGAAAGCTACGTGCCGACCGAATCGGCTCCGGTGGAAGAAGAAGTCGAAGCCGCCCCCGAAGAAGAAGCGGCGCCCGAAAGCGGAGCCGCCGAAGAAGCGCCCGCCGAAGCCGCACCCGAAGCCGCCCCGGAAGCGGCCGGCGGCGGCGGCGGCATCACCGCTGAATAAGGCGCCGCCTCCTCTGCTCCAGCGCGAGCGCGCTAATGATCACCGGAGCGCTCGCGCTCGCGCTTCCGCGTCCGGGGGCGGCTTGGTCGGGGCCGGGAGACGTGGGGATTATCGGCGGCGGAGAATCGCCAGTGGCGGTCCACAGCTTTGGTGATCCCCACCCGCGGGCCGGTTAGGACCTCGGGCCGCTCGCCGGGGTCCGGCGCAAGCAGCAGGAAGGGGTCGCGGGAGAGGTCGGCGCCGTTCTCGCCGAGGCCGATGCCGAGCGCCTCGGTCAGCTTGCCCGGGCCCGAGCAGAGGTCCGTGTCCGGGCGCTCGCCGCGCCGCTCCCGCATCAGCTCCAGTCCCGTCGTCGGCTCGAGGGCGCGGATCAGCACCGCGGCCGCCTCGCCCTCCGGTTCGGCGACGAAGTTGAGCAGGCTGTGGATCCCGTAGGAGAGGTAGACGTAGGCGCGGCCCGGCGGGCCGAAGAGGGTCGCGGTGCGCGGCGTCAGGCCGACATAGGCGTGGCAGGCGGGATCGTCGCGCTCGTAGCTCTCGGTCTCGACGATCGTCCCCCCGCAACCCGCAAATAAGAGGCGGCATCCGACCAACTCACGCGCCACCTCGTGTACGGACCGCTCGAAGAACCCAACCTCGAGCCGCTCGGCGGTCGAGCCGTCATTTGACCCCCTCAGGGGCGGTCGATCGACGGCTGGGCGCCCGGGGCTCATTCCCGCTCTTCGACCACCCGCGCCCGCACCGCCTCCAGGGTCTCGCGGGCGAGCTCCAGCTGCTGCGCCACCGCGGCCGAGCCGGTTCCCCCCTCGATCCGCTTCGACTCCAGCCAGCTGCTGCGCTCGAGGACCTCGAAGTAGGAGTCGTCGAGGTGCTCGGAGTGCTGGCGGAGCTCCTCGGGCGTGAGGTCGGAGAGGCGCTTGCCCCGCTCGACGACGTCGCGGACGAGGCCGCCGACGATGCCGTGCGCCTCGCGGAAGGGCACGCCCCTGCGGACCAGGAGGTCGGCGATCTCGGTCGCCGCCAGCATCTCGTCGCCGGAGGCCGCCTCCAGGCGCTCGCGGTCGAACTCGATGCCGGCCAGCATCCCCTCGGTCGCGTCGAGGCACGACTCGACCGTGTCGATCGCGTCGAAGAGCGGCTCCTTGTCCTCCTGCATGTCCTTGCCGTAGGTGAGCGGCAGCGCGTGCATGGCGCCCAGCAGGGAGAGGTAGTCGGCGGCCACCCGCGGGCTCTTGGCGCGCAGCAGCTCGGCCGAGTCGGGGTTGACCTTCTGCGGCATGATCGAGGAGCCCGAGGAGAAGGACTCGTCGAGCCGGCAGAAGCCGAACTCCGACGAGCTCCAGATGACGATCTCCGAGCCGAGGCGCGAGAGGTGCATCGCGCAGATCGAGGCGGCGGAGAGGTAGTCGAGGACGAAGTCGCGGTTGGAGGCGCCGTCGATCGAGTTGGGGGTGACGTGTTCGAAGCCGAGGTCTTCGGCGACCGCGCCGCGATCGATCTCCCAGTTGACGCCGGCCAGCGCGCCGGAGCCGAGCGGCATCACGGAGGCGCTGTCGAGGGCGAACTGGAAGCGCAGGACGTCGCGCGCCAGCATCCAGAAGTAGGCGAGCAGGTGATGGCCGACGTAGACGGGCTGGGCGCGCTGGAGGTGGGTGTAGCCCGGCATCGGCCAGTCGCGGTGGCGCTCGGCCAGCTCCAGCAGCCGCTCCATCGCCTTGCCGGCGAGCTCGATCGCCTGCAGGGAGTGGACCTGGACGACCATCGCGACGTCGGTCGCGACCTGGTCGTTGCGGGAGCGCCCGGTGTGGAGCTTGCCCGCGAGGGCGCCGATCTCGTCGCCGAGCAGGCGCTCGATCGCCATGTGGATGTCCTCGTCGGCCGGGTCGAAGGCGAAGCCGTGGGCGCCGATCCGCTCCTCGACCCTGTCGAGCCCGGCCACCATCTGCTCGAGCTCCGCCTCGTCGAGCACGCCGATCCTGCGCAGCGCCCGGGCGTGGGCCCGCGACTGGTCGAGGTCGTAGGCGGCCAGCGGCCAGTCGAAGTCCAGCGAGCGGTTGATCCGCCAGAAACGGGGGTCCGGGTCTTTGCGAAAGCGCGACATCAGCTGAGCGATCCGGCGAGAGCCTCGCACACCCGCGCCACCTGGGACTCGGTCATCGAGGTGAAGAAGGGCAGCGCGAGCGAGCGCGCCGACGCCTCTTCGGCGACCGGGAACTGCCCCTCGCGATAGCCGAGCTCCGCGAGGTGCGGGAAGAGGTGGATGCAGGGCAGGTAGGCCTTGGAGGCGACGCCCACCTCTGCCAGCCGGGCGATCACTGCGTCGCGGTCGACGCCGGCGTCGAGGCGGACGGGGTAGACGAACCAGCTGCGCCGCTCGGCGCCGCGGCCGGCGATCGGCGCCTCGACGCCCTCGACCTCGGCCAGGGCCCGCTCGTAAAGCGAGGCGACCTCGGCCCGGCGTCCCAGCATCGCGTCGAGCTTCTCGACCTGGGCGACGCCGATCGCGGCGGCGACGTCGCCGAGCCGGTAGTTGAAGCCGAGCCCGCCGTGGTCGAGCCAGCCCATGTCGACCGCCCGGCCCTGGTTGCGCTCCAGCGCAGTCGCGCCGCCACCTCGGTGTCGGAGGGGATCGACCATTCCCCCCTCCCCGGTCGTCATCTGCTTGTTGGCGTAGAAGGCGAAGGTGGCGAGGTTGCCGCGCGTCCCGACTCGCCTGCCCGTCGCCGTCGACCGCGCCGAGCGCCTCGCAGGCGTCCTCGAGGATGCCGAGGCCCCTGTCCGTGGCGAGCGCCTCGAGCTCCGCCATCGCCGCCGGGTAGCCGAAGATGTGGACCGGGAGGATGCCGACGGTGCGCTCGCCGGCGGCCGCGCCGGCGGCGAGCGGGTCGAGGTCGAGCGTGACCGGGTCGACGTCGCAGAAGACCGGGCGGGCGCCCTCGTAGAGCAGGCAGTTGGCGGAGGCGACGAAGCTGAACGGGCTGGTCAGGACCTCGTCGCCGGGGCCCCAGCCGAGCGCCCGCACCCCGAGGTGGAGGCCGGCGGTGCCGCTGGAGACCGCGACCGCGTCGTCGACCCCGAGCCACTCGGCGAAGACGCGCTCGAACGCGCTCGACCATCGGGCCGAGCGAGAGCCGGCCCGAGCGCAGCGCCCGCAGCGCCAGCTCCTCCTCGCGCTCCCCGATCTCGGGCCGGGCGAGCGGAATCGGCTGTTCCTGGTCGGCCGTCATCGTCGGCTGGAAGGCGTACTCGAGCGAGTCGACCAGCGCCTCCCAGGACGCCTCGATGATGTTCTCGGAGACCCCGATCGTGCCCCACTCGCGCTCGCCGTCGGAGGAGTCGAGCAGGACGCGGGTGACCGCGTCGGTGCCGTGGGTCTCGTCGAGGATCCGCACCTTGTAGTTGGTCAGCTCGATGTCGGCGAGGTGCGGATGACGGTCGACGATCGCCGCCCGCAGGGCCCTGTCGAGGGCGTTGACCGGGCCGTTGCCCTCGGCGACCTGGACGTAGCGCTCGCCGTCGACCTCGACCTTGATCGTCGCCTCGGTCTCGACCTCGCCGTCGGCGCGTTTCTCGGTCGTGACGCGGAAGCTCTCGAGCTTGAACAGCGGGTGTAGCTGCCCGCCTCGCGCCGCAGCAGCAGCTCGAAGGAGGCCGGTGCCGCCTCGTAGTGGTAGCCGCGGTGCTCGCGCTCCTTGAGCCGCGCGACGGCCTTCGAGGCGGCCTCGTCGTCCATCTCCAGACCCGCCTGCTCGGCCTGGCTGCGGATCGTCGCCTTGCCCGAGAGCTCGGAGGCGAGGATCTCGCGGTCGTTGCCGACCTGAGCCGGCTCGAGGTGCTCGAAGGTGCTCGCGTCGGCCGCGACCCCGGCCGCGTGCATCCCCGCCTTGTGGGCGAAGGCGTTGCGCCCGACGTAGGCCTGGTCGGGGTCCGGCGTCATGTTGCAGAGCTCGTCGAGGTAGTGGGCGGTCGGGGTGAGGCTCGCGAGCTGCTCTTCGGAGACGACCTCGAAGCCCATCTTCAGCTGCAGGGCGGGAAGGATCGACGCGAGGTTGGCGTTGCCGCTCCGCTCGCCGTAGCCGTTGACGCAGCCCTGCACGAGCCGGGCGCCCGCTTCGACCGCCGACAGCGAGTTGGCGACCGCGCACTCGGCGTCGTTGTGGGTGTGGATCCCGATCTCGACGGTCCCGCCGACGGCGTCGACGACGGCCGCGGTCGCCTCGCCGACGTAGGCCGGCAGGCTGCCGCCGTTGGTGTCGCAGAGGGTGACGTTCTCGGCGCCGGCCTCGGCTGCCGCCCGCACGCATTCGAGCGCGAAGGCGGGGTCGTCGCGGTAGCCGTCGAAGAAGTGCTCGGCGTCGAAGACCGTCCGCTTGCCCGCGCCGCTGCAGAAGGCGACCGAGTCGCGGATCATCGCCAGGTTCTCCTCGACGGGCACCCGGATCACCTTCTCCAGGTGCAGCTTCCAGCTCTTGCCGACCAGGCAGACGACCGGGGCCATGGAGCCGACCAGGGCCTCCAGCGCCGGGTCTTCGGCGGCGGCGACGCCGGCGCGGCGGGTCATCCCGAAGGCGGCGATCGTCGCGCTCTCCAGCTCCAGCTCGGAGAGCCGCTCGAAGAGCTCGGCTTCCTTCGGGTTGGAGCTCGGGAAGCCGGCCTCGACGAAGTGGACGCCGAGCGCGTCGAGCGCCTGCACCACCTTCAGCTTCTCGCCCACGGAGAGCGACATGCCGTGGCCGCCCATGCCGTCCCGCAAGGTGGTGTCGTAGAGCTTGACCTGGTCCATCAGATGCCTTTCGTTTCGCGAAGTCGGGGTGTGGGCCTCTGTTCGGGCCCGGCGTTGCGCAGCGTGGCTGCGCCAGCCGCTAGGCGGCTGCGGTAATTCGCCCGATCGACTCGAAACGGAGATGCATCAGGAGCTCACCTTACTCGGCTCATCCGCCTGGGCCGGGACCTCGACCGGGTCGAGCCACTCCAGGTACTCCTCGGCGCGGCCGTGCAGAGCGTCCTCGAACTTCGCCTGGATCACCCGGGTTATCTCGCCGGGCTCGCCGATCGCGTGGTCGTCGATCTCCCGCACGGGGACCAGCTCGGCGGCGGTCCCGGTCAGGAAGACCTCCTCGGCCATGTACAGCTCCGAGCGGGCGATGTCGCGCTCGACCACGGTGTAGCCGAGGTCGCGCGCGATCTGGATCACGGACTTGCGGTTGATGCCGTCGAGGATCGAGGCGACGTGCCCCGGCGTCACGATCTCGCCCTCGCGGACCAGGAAGATGTTCTCGCCCGACCCCTCGCAGACGAAGCCGCGCTCGTCGAGCAGGATCGCCTCCTCGTAGCCGGCGTTGGCCGACTCGGTCTTGGCGAGGATCGAGTTCAGGTACTGGCCCGAGGCCTTTGCGTGCGGGATCAGGCCCCCGGGGCCGATCCGCCGCCAGCTCGAGACCTTGGCGCGGATGCCGCTGCGCTTGCCCTCGTCCCCGAGGTAGGCGCCCCAGGGCCAGACGGCGATGATCGTCTCGATCGGAGCGGTCTTCGCGTAGAGGCCCATCTCGCCGTAGCCGCGGAAGGCGAGCGGGCGGATGTAGCAGGAGCGCAGCCCGTTGCGGGCGATCAGCTCGCGCGTCGCCGCCGCGATCTCCTCCGGCGTGTAGGGCAGCTCCAGGTAGTAGAGCTGGGCCGACTTGGCGAGGCGGTCGAGGTGGTCGTTGTGCCTGAAGACGGCGGGGCCGCGCTCGGTCTCGTAGCAGCGGATCCCCTCGAAGACGCCGGTCCCGTAGTGCAGCCCGTGGCTGAGCACGTGCACCTTGGCGTCCTCCCAGGGCACGAACTCGCCGTTGTGCCAGATCAGCTCTGCCTGCTCCATATCGGAGAGGAAGTATGCCCGATCGCGAGAAGGAGAACGGATGATCAAACACGCCCGCAACAAGCTGACCTATTCCAACGTCGTCGCCAGCCTCGCGCTCTTCGCCGCCCTCGGCGGAGTCGCCGTCGCCGCCGGTCTGCCGCGCAACAGCGTCGGCACCGCCCAGCTCAAGAAAAACGCCGTGACCGCGGCGAAGATCAAGCGCAACGCCGTCAACAGCTCGAAAATCGCCCCCGAGTCGGTGACCGGCGGCAAGCTGGCTGGCGGCGCTGTCGGCAGCGGCGCGCTCCGCAACGAAGCGGTGACCTCGGCCAAGCTGGGGCGCACCTCGGTGACCAACGCGGCGATCGCCAACGGCGTCGTCGGCACCAACAAACTCGGCAACGCGATCGTCACCTCGGCAAAACTCGCCGACAAGGGCGTGACGACCGCGAAACTCGCCGACGGCTCCGTCACCAACGCGAAGCTGGGCGACGACGTCGCGCCGCTGCTCGGGACCCTGCGCACCGGCCAGACCCTGCGCGGCATCGTCTACGCCGGCGCCACCGACCCCAGCGCTAGCGCCGAAGACACGATCGCCTCGGCCACGGTCAGCTACCAGTCCCCGCTGGAGAACCAGCCGACGACGAACATCGTCGACCCCAACGGCGCGACGACGGCCGCCTGCCCGGGCATCACCGGCGGCAATGGCCAGACGCCCCAGGCCACGGCGGGCAACCTCTGCGTCTACATCACGAGCAAGCAGAACGCGACGACGCCGACCTTTCCAGCCTCGGCCTCGAACCGCCTCGGCTTCGCGATCGAGACGAAATCCGGCGGCGCGGAAGGATCCTTCTACGTGATCGGCCAGTGGGCGGTGACCGCGCCCTAGGCGCGTCGCCGTCCTCCCCCGCTCAGGCGAGCTCGCCGAGCACGGCCTCGGTCATCTCCGCGGTCCCGACCGCGCCCTCTCCCTCGCCCGCCAGGTCCGGGGTGCGCAGGCCGCGCTCGAGGACGGCGTCGACCGCCGCCTCGATCCGCTCCGCGTCGGCGGCGCGGCCGAGGCCGTGGCGCAGCATCATCGCCACCGAGAGGAAGGTTGCGAGCGGGTTGGCGACTCCCGTTGCCGGCGATGTCGGGAGCCGAGCCGTGGACCGGCTCGAAGAGGCCGGGGTCGCCGTCGGCGCCGAGGCTCGCCGAGGGCAGCATCCCGAGCGAGCCGGTGAGCATCGCCGACTCGTCGCTGAGGATGTCGCCGAAGAGGTTCTCGGTGACGATCACGTCGAAATCGGCGGGGCGTGAGACCAGCTGCATCGCGGCGTTGTCGACGAGCAGGTGGTCGAGCTCGACGTCCGGGTACTCCGGCGCCAGCCCGGTGACGACCTCACGCCAGAGGCGGGAGGTCTCGAGCACGTTCGCCTTGTCGACCGAGGTGACCCGGCCCGCCGCCGCCCTCGCCGGCGCGCCGGCGGGCCGCCTCGAAGGCCGTGCGGGCGATGCGCTCGATCTCCCCGACCGAGTACTCGCAGTTGTCGTGGGCGGTGTCGCCGTCGCGGCCGGAGTCGCCGAAGTAGATGCCGCCGGTCAGCTCGCGGACGACGAGCAGGTCGGTGCCGGCGATCCGCTCCTCGCGCAGCGGGCTGGCGCCGACCAGGGCGGGGCTGGGCCGCACCGGCCGCAGGTTGGCGAACAGCCCCATCCCCTTGCGCAGGCCGAGCAGGCCCTGCTCGGGACGCGGCGCGTCGGGGTCGGTCGTGTCCCATTTGGGGCCGCCGACGGCGCCGAGCAGGACCGCGTCGGCGGCGCGGCAGGCCTCGAGGACCTCGTCGGTGAGCGCGACCCCGTGCTCGTCGATCGAGATGCCGCCGACCAGGCGCTCGTCGAACTCGAACTCGCCGAGGGCCTCGAGCAGCTCACGGGCGGCGCCGACGATCTCGGGGCCGATCCCGTCGCCGGGCAGCACGACTATGCGAGGGGAGTCGCTCACGGCGGGGGACTCTATGTCTCAGCCCGCGGTGCGCGCATCGATGTTGAGGCGGACGTAGTCGAGCACGAGCGGCTCCTCTTCGAGCGCGAGGACGTCGGCGATGAAGGGATCGCGCAGCTCCGCGGGCAGGCGGTCCATGTGGGGGCCGAGGCAGACTGTCCGCAGGAACTCCGCGGGCTCCGGCGGGACGACGTCCCAGGGCTGCAGCCAGCAGCGGGCCTCGGCGAAGCCGGCCGCCCGCAGGCGGGCCTCGGTCTCCTCCGGCGCCGCGTAGTTCCAGGGCTCGCCGAACCCCTCGAAGTGGGGCGCGTAGGGAGCGCGGGCGGCGACCTCGGCGCTGCTCGCCTTGAGGCGGGCGATGTTGCCGGCGCCGCCGTTCTGCGAGGCAAGGCGCCCGCCGGGCCGGAGCGCCGCGCGCAGGCTGCGGAAGAGCGCCTCGTGGTCGAGCACCCAGTGGAAGACGGCGCTCGAGAAGACGACGTCGACCGGCTCCTCCAGCTCGAGGGCGGTGAGGTCGCCGACCAGAGCCTCGTCCCGGGGGCGCAGGACCGAGCGCACCTCCTCGATCATCGAGGGGGAGCCATCGACGGCGACGACGCTGCCCCGCGGCAGGCGCTCGATCAGCATCGCCGTCACGCGGCCGCTGCCGCAGCCGGCGTCGAGGACGCGCTCATCGCCCGCCAGGTCGAGCCGGTCGAGGATCGAGCGCGCCCACTCCTCGTGGGGAACCGAGACCCGCTGGTAGCTGGCCGCGTCCCAGTCCCGGGGCGGCGCCCCCATCAACGCAGCGCCGTCGTACGCGGGCCGCGGTCGGCCCCGCCCTCGCTCTCGAAGGCGTCGATCGCGGCGGCGTCTTCGAGCGTGATGCCGATGTCGTCGAGGCCGTTGAGCAGCCGGTGTTTGACGTCGGGCTCGATCTCGAACTCGAAGACGCCCTCGGCCGTGTTGACGGTCTGGTCGTCGACGTCGATCCGCGCCTCGCCGGCCGCGGCGACCGCCCGGCAGTGCTCCTCGTCGAGGATCACCGGCAGCAGCCCGATCTTGGTGCAGTTGACGTAGAAGATGTCGGCGAAGGACGGGGCGACGATCGCCTCGAAGCCGAAGTCCTCGAGCGCCCAGGGGGCGTGCTCGCGCGAGGAGCCGCTGCCGAAGTTGCGACCGGTGACGAGGATCGGGTTCGGCTCCAGCTCGATCTCTCCGTCGCGGATCCAGTCGTAGAAGAGGAACTCGCCGAAGCCGGTCCGCTCGACCCGCTTCAGGAACTGCTTGGGGATGATCTGGTCGGTGTCCACATCGGAGCGGTCCAGGACCGACACCCTGCCCTCGATCACGTCGATCGGCCGCATGCTCAGCTCCAGTCCCTTATGTCGACGAAATGGCCCTCGACGGCGGCGGCGGCCGCCATCGTCGGGCTGACCAGGTGGGTCCTGCCGCCCTTGCCCTGGCGGCCCTCGAAGTTGCGGTTCGAGGTCGAGGCGCAGCGCTCGCCGTCGGCGAGCGTGTCCGGGTTCATCCCCAGGCACATCGAGCAGCCGGCCTCGCGCCATTCGAAGCCGGCGGAGCGGAAGACCTCGTCGAGCCCCTCCGCTTCGGCGGCCTTCTTCACCTGCTGGGAGCCGGGGACGACCATGCCGTGGACCGAGGCAGCGACCCTGCGGCCCTCGACCGCGGCGGCGGCCTCGCGCAGGTCCTCGATCCGCGAGTTCGTGCAGGAGCCGATGAAGACGCGGTCGAGCGGGATCTCGGTCATCGGGGTGCCGGGCTCGAGCGCCATGTAGGTGAGCGCCCGCTCGGCGGACTCGCGGTCGGCGGGCGAATCCATCGCGGCCGGGTCGGGGACGGAGTCGGCGACCTCGACGACCATCCCGGGGGTCGTTCCCCAGGTGATCATCGGCGAGAGGCTCGAGGCGTCGACCTCGACCTCGCTGTCGAAGCCGGCGCCGTCCTCGGTCGGGAGCTCGCGCCAGCGCTCGACGGCGGCGTCGAAGTCCGGGGGCGCCGCGTCGCGGCCGCGCACCCACTCGAAGGTGGTCTCGTCGGGGGCGATCATGCCGGCACGGCCGCCGCCCTCGATCGTCATGTTGCAGATCGTCATCCGCCCGGGCATCGAGAGCGCCTCGATCGCCGGGCCGGCGTACTCGACCGCGTGGCCGACCATGCCGCCGGTGCCGAGGCGGCCGATCGTCGCCAGGATCAGGTCCTTGGGCGTGACCCCGGGGCTGAGCTCCCCCGAGTAGGAGATCCGCATCGTCTTCGGGCGCTTCTGGACCATGCACTGCGTCGCCAGCACGTGCTCGACCTCGGAGGTGCCGATCCCGAACGCGAGCGCGCCGAAGGCGCCGTGGGTCGAGGTGTGGCTGTCGCCGCAGACGATCGTCATGCCCGGCTGGGTCACCCCCAGCTCCGGGCCGATCACGTGGACGATCCCCTGGCGGTCGGAGCCGAGGCTGTAGATCGGGATCCCGAACTCCTCGCAGTTGCGCTCGAGCGTTTCGACCTGGACGCGGGAGAGCTCGTCGGCGATCAGCCGGGCGGCCATCGTGCCGTCGGTTGGCGTGTTGTGGTCGGCCGTCGCCAGGGTCTTGTCGGGGCGGCGCACGCCGCGGCCGGCGAGCCGCAGCCCGTCGAAGGCCTGCGGCGAGGTGACCTCGTGGACGAGGTGCAGGTCGATGTAGATCAACCCGTCGGAGACCTCGTGCGCCTCCCAGAGCTTGTCGAACATGGTCTTCGGCATCGGGCTAGCTCCTCCTCAGTCCGGCGGCGATCACGGCCAGGAACCGGGTCGGCTCCTCGCCTTCGTTCTCGAAGTGGTGCGGAAGGTCGGCGTCGAAGGTGACCGAGTCGCCGTCGCGCAGCTCGTGGCGGCTGCCGTCGACGACCAGGGCCAGGGTGCCGGTCAGCACGACCGCGGTCTCACGGCTGCCCGGCTCGTGCATCGGCGGGTCGTCGCTGCCGCCGGTGGCGGCGCCGGGCCTCAGCGAGTGCAGGGAGACGTCGGCGCGCTGGCCCGGCAGCGGCGGGGTCAGCTCCTCGAACTGGTGCCCCCCACGCTCGTAGCTGCGGCGCTTGCCGGCGCGGCTGATCGAGACGTGCTCGCCCTCGTCGAGGCGCAGCAGCTGCGAGAGCGTCAGCTCGAGGCCGGCGGCGATCTTCGCGGCGACGGCGATCGTCGGGCTCGTCTCCTGGCGCTCGACCTGCGAGAGCATCGGCGCGCTCACCCCGCTGCGCTCGGCCAGGTCGCGCAGCGAGTACCCCATGGCCTCGCGCAGCGCCCGAACGCGCTCGCCGACCTGCGTGGCGGGCTCAGCGGAAATAGCCGTCGCGGCGCTCATTACATCCGTACGTTATCACGTACACCCCCAAAATCCAATCAGGTTCACCAGGCTATGCATGGCGAACTTGATGCGATTTCGGATGGGACGGGTTAGGGGCCCGGGGTGCGCTCGACGGCGGCCTCGGCGGTGGCCGCCTCGGCCTCGCGGATCGCGGCGCCCTCGAGGGCGTTGGAGAGGGCGCGGACGTAGGCGCGGGCCGAGGCCTCGAGGATGTCCGTGGCGACGCCCTGGCCGGTCGCCAGGCGGCCGGCGGCGCGCAGCATCACGGTCACCTGGCCGAGGGCGTCCTCTCCCCCGGTCACGGCCTCGACCGTGTACTGGCGCAGATCGCACTCGGTGCCGACGGCCTTCTGGATCGCGAGGAAGATCGCGTCGACGGGCCCGTCTCCGCTCGACTCGCCGACGGCCTCCTCGCCGGAGGGCATCTTGACGGCGACCTTGGCCAGCGGCTCTCGCCTTGAGCCCGCCTCGACCTCGAACCAGGCCAGCTCGTGGGCGTCCTCCTTCTCACGCATCTCGTCGGAGACGATCGCCTCCAGGTCGAGCGCCGTCACCTGCTTCTTGCGGTCGGCGACCTCCTTGAAGCGCTTGAAGGCGGCGTTCAGGGCGTTGCCCTCGACCTTGAAGCCGAGCTGCTCCAGGGCGTCCTTGAGGGCGTGGCGGCCGGAGTGCTTGCCGAGCACGATCGAGTTCGACTCGAGGCCGACCTCGGTCGCGTCCATGATCTCGTAGGTCGTGCGCTCCTTCAGCACCCCGTCCTGGTGGATGCCGGACTCGTGGGCGAAGGCGTTGCGGCCGACGATCGCCTTGTTGGGCTGGATCGCGTAGCCGGTCAGGCGCGAGACCATGCGGCTGGTGCGCGCGATCTCCCGCGTGTTCACCCCGGTGGTCAGCCCGTGGGCGTCCTCGCGGGTGCGGATCAGCATCGCGATCTCCTCCAGCGAGCAGTTGCCCGCTCGCTCGCCGATCCCGTTGACCGCGCACTCGACCTGGCGGGCGCCGGCGAGCACGCCCGCGTAGGAGTTGGCGACGGCCAGCCCGAGGTCGTCGTGACAGTGCACGGAGGTCTCGACCCCGCGCAGCGCGGGGACCAGCTCGTAGAGGCGGCGGAAGTACTCGGCGTACTCCTCGGGCGTCGTGTAGCCGACCGTGTCGGGGATGTTGATCGTGGTCGCGCCCTCCTCGACGGCGATCGCGCAGACCTCGGCGGTGAACTCGACGTCGGCCCGGGTCGCGTCCATCGGCGAGAACTCGACGTCGTCGCAGTAGGACCTCGCCAGCGTCACCGCGGCCCTCGCCTGGCCCTTGACGTCCTCGCGATCGGTCTGGAGCTGGTGCTCGATGTGGATGTCGGAGGTCGAGATGAAGGTGTGGATGCGCGGCCGCTGCGAGTCCTTGACGGCGCCCCAGGCGGCGTCGATGTCGGCCTTGTGCGTGCGGGCGAGCCCGCAGATCACCGGCCCCTCGACCTTGCGTGAGATCGCCTCGACGGCCTCGAAGTCCCCCGGCGAGGTGATCGGGAAGCCGGCCTCGATCACGTCGACGCCGAGCCGCGCGAGCTGCTGGGCGATCTCGACCTTCTCGGCCGTGTTCAGCGAGATGCCGGGCGACTGCTCGCCGTCCCTCAGGGTGGTGTCGAAGATGTGGACGCGGTTGGCGTCAGATGCGGGTCCCATCGGACCTCCTCCTTCTCGTTCTAGCTCGAATGACCTTGTCTCTCGCGGCTATCGCGCCGCCCAGCGCTATTCCCCCCGAAGGGGGAGGAGAAGGAGAAGCGCGAGGCTGCGGGGCGAGTGCGTCATTCGGGTCCAGCTTAGCGCAGGGCGCGGGGGCCGCCGCGATCGGTCAGGGGCAGGACGCCTCGAAACCGGGGCCCCCGGGGAAGCACTGGTCGGGCCCTGGGCCACCGAAGATCGAATCAAATGCCGGGCCGCCGAAGAGCCGGTCGGCGCCGCTCCCGCCGCGCAGCGTGTCCTTGCCGGGGCCACCCCGGAGCGTGTCCTTGCCCGGCCCGCCGCCGGCCGTGTCCCTGCCGGGGCCGAGGCTGACCGAGTCCGCGCCGCCGCCTCCGCTAAAGGTGTTGTTGCCCGGCCCGAACAGCACGGAGTCGCTTCCCGTGCCGCCGCTGAAGATGCTGTTGCCGGCGCCGAAGGCGACGGTGTTGTCGCCGCCGCTCGCCGTGAAGCTGCTCGCGCCCGCGCCGAGCGTCACGCTGTTGTCGCCGCCGCTCACGGTTGCCTTGCTGTTTCCGGCGCCGACGGCGATCGTGTTGAAGCCGTCGAGGAGATTGAGAGAGCTGCCGCCCAGCGCGACGTCGACCTGGTTGATGCCGCCGAGGACGTTGAGGCGGGCGCTGCCGTCGAAGTCGACGGTGCTGACCCCCCGGCTGAGCGTCACCGTGTCGGCCCCGACGCCCATCGAGAGCTTCATTACCGCCTGGGCTTCTTTTGCTCTTTCTTCTTCGATTTCGTTGTCTTCCTGCATGTTCTTTTCGAATACGTCGGTCGGCTCTTCTTCAAAGCGGTCGTTCCCCGAGCCGGTGTTGACCTCGATGCTGACCAGGTCTTTCGGCACGATCAGGGCGCCGGTGGGCACTCCGGCGGTCGAGACGATGTCGATGATGTTCTCCTGCCTGACGGTGTCGTTGGCGGAACCGACCTCGACCCGGATCTTCGTGATCCCCTTGGCCGGACAATGCAGCTTGTGGAACGGCTCAACCGCGTCGCGGTAGCAGCCCGGCGGAATCGGGTCTTCGATGTCGTGGCCGATCACGAACTCTTCTTTCACCGAGTCGTAGGTGATGGTCACTTCGTCGGTCGGCTTTGTCTTGTCGCCTTCGATGACCAGTTCGCTGCCGCTGATGGTCACCGTCTGATGGGCGGCGGAGACGGCGGTGAAGGCCAGTGCAGCGGTCGTCGCGGCCGCAACCACCAAGCACAGCATCGCTCGTCTCCCCCTACGAGTCACCAGGGCAATGTACGCCGAGGGCCGCCCGGGGTCAACCGGGAGGCTCTAGGCTGCGCAGATCGACGGCTCCGCGGCTGAAAACGGGAAGATCGATCGCCAGACCTGGCTCGCGCTGATCGCGATGGCGGTCGCGGTCCTCGTCATCGCCAACGACTTCTCCGCGATCAACGTCGCGCTGCCGACGATGGAGAAGGACTTCCACACGGACGTCAACACGATCCAGTGGGTGGTCAACGCCTATGCGCTCACCTTCGGCGTGATGATCGTCACCGGCGGGCGGCTCGCCGACATGTTCGGGAGGCGGCGCGCCTTCTTTCTCGGCACCGTGATCTTCGCCTCGATGTCGGCGCTCGGCGGGGCCGCGCAGACCGAGGCATGGCTGATCGCCTCGCGGGTGGCGATGGGGATCGGCGGGGCGCTGATGTGGCCGGCGATCCTCGGCATGACCTACGAGCTCCTGCCCGACGACCGCGCCGGGCTGGCCGGCGGGATCATCATCGGCGCCGCCGGCCTCGGCAACGCGATGGGCCCGCTGATCGGCGGCGTGCTCACCGACGCGCTGAGCTGGCGCTGGATCTTCTTCCTCAACGTGCCGATCTCGATCTTCGCGATCGCGGTCACCTATTTCCTGGTCAAGGTGAAGGAGCCGGAATCGAGCGAGCGGCGGATCGACTACGCGGGGATCGCCGCGCTCTCGGTCGGGCTCGTCTCCCTGCTGATCGCGCTCGACCAGGTCGCGGATTGGGGTTGGGGCGACCCGAAGGTGATCGCCCTGCTGGCGCTGGCGGCGCTCCTGATCGCGGCCTTCATCCCGATCGAGCGGCGTGCCGGCGCCTCGGCGCTGATCCCACACGACGTGATGCGCAACGAGAGCTTCCGCGCCTCCTGCATCGCGATCCTCTTCATGTCGGCGACCTTCTTCGCGGCGCTGCTCTACCTGCCCCAGTTCATGCAGAAGCAGCTCGGCTACTCGCCGCTCGAGGCCGGGGTCGGCATCCTCCCCTTCCTCGCCACCTTCGCGCTCGTCTCCTTCATCGCCGGCCCCCTCTACAACCGGGTCGGCGCCAAGCGCCTCGTCGCCTTCGGGGCCGCCTGCATCACGATCGCGCCGTTCCTCTTCTCTCAGATCGACGTCGACTCGGGCTATGACTCGCTGATCGTCGGCATGGTCGTACTCGGGATCGGGATCGGCAGCTTCTATCCGACCGCGACGACGGCCGGCGTCACCTCGGTGGACGAGTCGCAGACCAGCCTCGCCGGCGGCATCATCTACATGTTCCAGATCGCCGGGGGCTCGATCGGGCTCGGTCTGACGACCACCGTGTTCACATCCGCCGTGCCTCCGTTCGCCGACGGGATCGAGGCGGCCTTCCGGCTCGACGCCGCCCTCTCCCTGGTCGGCTTCCTGACGGCGCTCTTCTTCGTCGGCGGGCGGCTGGTCCGCCGAGCCTGACTCAGTCCTGCTGGATCTGGTTCTCTCCCGGCCCGCCGAACACGTTGTCCGGCCCCGCGCCGCCTTTGAGGATGTCGTCCCCGGCACCGCCGAAGAGGGCGTCGTAGCCGTCCCCGCCGACCAGCAGGTCGTCGCCGTCGCGGCCGATCAGCTTGTCGCCGAGCGCTGCTCCGAAGAGTTTGTCGGGCCCCGAGCCGCCGACCAGGACGTCGCGCCCGGGCCCGCCTCGCATCGTCACCGGGACCCTGACCTCCTCCGCGACCTTGATCCGGTCGTCGCCGGCGTCGGCGTTGACTTCGAAGGCGCTGACGCTGGGCGCTTCGCAGATCAGCTCGTTCGGGTTCCCCGGGGCGTTCACGCAGACCGAGCCGCCGACTTCGAGCGGGACGATCGAGTCGATCACGTAGGTGCGGCCGTCCGGCGTCAGCCAGATCTTCATTTCGTTGGACTCGGCGCCGCCCGCAAGCAGCACGGTGTAGGTGACCGCGCCGTTGGCCTTGAAGCTGACCTCACCCGCGTTTGCGGGCAGGGGCGCCAGCGCGGCGAGCATCGCCAGCGTGATGAGGATCGCTCTTTTCGTCTGTCGCAAAATGCCGCGGCCCTCCCCGGACCTCTGGTAGCCCCTACCTAAGGGAACAACACAACCTTGCCGACGTTGCGGCGCTCGGCGATGAATTGGTGCGCATCGCCCGCCCTCTCGAAGGGAAACGCCTCGGCGACGACGGGCTCGAGGCGGCCGGCGGCGAGGTCGGCCATCAGCGGCTCGGTGAGGCGGTCGAGGTTGCCCTCGCTGTCCCACCAGCTCAGCATGTTGAGCCCGAAGACGCCCTTGTTCTCGTTCATGGCGTAGAGGCTCTTCCACCACGGCATCGTCGCCGTGGGCATCGCCATGAGGCTCTTCAGCGTCCCCGGAATCGAGCGCCTGCCCTCGTGCGAGTTCTCCGAGAGGCCGTACATCACGAGGCGCCCGCCGGGTCTCAGCAGGCGGTAGTCCTTGCGGAACGAGCTCGGGCCGATCGCGTCCATGATCAGGTCGACGCCCTCACCGCCGGTGATCCGCATCACCTCCTCCTCGAAGTCGAGGTTGCGGTAGTCGATCGCGTGGGTGACCCCCTGCGCTCTGATCGCGTCGTGCTTCGCGGGCGACGCGGTGCCGAAGACCACGGCCCCGGCGTTGCGGGCGATCTGGGTCGCGGAGATGCCGACCCCGCCGGCGGCGGCGTGGATCAGGACCCGGGTCCCCTCGCGCACGCTGCCCATCAGGACCAGGGCCGCGTAGGCGGTGCCGTAGTTGACGGGGAAGGCGGCGCCCTGCTCGAAGCTGAGATCGTCGGGAAGCGGCAGCACCTGCCCCGCCGGAACCGTGACCATCGAGGCCTGGCCGCCGAAGCGGGTGCCGGCGACGACCCGGTCCCCGACCGCGTGCTCGCTCACCCCCTCCCCCACCGACTCGACCTCGCCGGCGACCTCGTAGCCGAGCACGCACGGCGTCTTCGGCGCGTCGGGATAGAGCCCGACCCTGGCCAGGGTGTCGGCGAAGTTGATGCCCGCGGCCTTGACCGCGATCCTGACCTCACCGGGCCCGAACGTCGGGTCGGGGCGCTCCTCGACCTTCAGGACCTCGGGCCCCCCGGTCCCTGTCAGCACCACAGCCTTCATGCGGTCAACCCTATTTGACTGGCCGCTGCCCGGAGATGGGCTGGACTAGAGATCGACGGACCGGCCGACGGCGAACCCGTCGAGCTCGAGGATCCGGGCGATCGTCTCCTCGCGGACCGGGGCGTCGGTGGTCAGCGCCATCACGGCCCGGTCGCCGCCGGCGGCGCCGACCGCCGCCGAGACGATGTTCACCGACTCCTCGCCGAAGATCGTCCCGACACGGCCGATCATCCCCGGCCGGTCCTCATACCGGAACACCGCGATGTGGTCGGCGAACGGGAGGTAGAAGCTCTCGCGCCAGATCGAGACGAGGTAGGGCTCGCTGCGCGGGCCGACCGCGGTCCCGGCGACCTCGACCTCGTCCTCGCCGGAGCCGATCCGCACGGTGATCAGGTCGGTGAAGTCCTTGGCACCGGAGTCCTTGGTCTCGACCAGCTCGATGCCCCTCTCCTCCGCCATCTGCGGGGCGTTGACGAGGTTGACCGGCTCCTCGGTGTTGCCGGAGAGGACGCCGACCATCACCGCGATGCCGAGCAGGCGGGTGTCGTGGGTGGAGATGCGGCCGCGGAATTCGGCGCTGACCCGGTCCACCGGGCCCTCCCCCAGGCCCTGGGCGAGGCGCCCGAGCTTTTCGCAGAGCGGCACGAAGGGCGCCAGCGCCTCCATCTCCTCCGGGCGCACGGCGGCGATGTTGACCGCGTTGGTGACCACCCCGCCGGTCAGCGCCGCGGTCACCTGCTCCGCGGTGACGACCCCGGCCCGGTCCTGCGCCTCGGCGGTCGAGGCGCCGAGGTGCGGGGTGACGACGACGTCCTCTCGCGCGAAGAGCGGGTGGTCGGTGAAGGGCTCCGAGGGGAAGACGTCGAGCGCGGCGCCGCCGAGCTTGCCGCTCTCCAGCCCCGCCGCGACGGCGTCGAGGTCGACGAGCTCGCCGCGGGCGCAATTGACGAGCCGGGCGCCGTCCTTCATCGCGGCGACGGCGGCGGAGTCGATCAGGTCGATCGTCTCCGGGGTCTTGGGCACGTGCAGGGTGACGACGTCGGAGCGGCCGAGCAGGTCCTCGACGCCCTCGGCGCCCTCGACGCCGAGCTCGCGGAAGCGCTCGGCGGTGACGAACTTGTCGAAGCCGATCACGTCCATCCCGAAGCTCTGGGCGCGCTTGGCGACGAGCTGCCCGATGCGGCCGAAGCCGATCACGCCGAGCGTCTTGCCGTAGAGCTCGGTCCCCTTGAACTTGGGCCGCTCCCAGGCGCCGCCGGTCAGCGAGCCGTGCGCCTGCGGGACGTTGCGACAGAGCGAGAGCATCAGCGCCAGGGTGTGCTCGGCGGCGGCGACCGAGTTCGATTCCGGCGCGTTGGCGACGATCACGCCCCGCCTCGTCGCCGCCGGGATGTCGACGTTGTCGACGCCGGTGCCGGCGCGGCCGATCACCTTCAGGTTCTCGGCCCTCTCGATCAGGTCGGCGGTCATCTTCGTCGCCGAGCGGATCAGGATCGCATCGTAGGCGCCGATCGCCTCGCCCAGCTCCTCGTCGGACATCTCCAGCCCGAGGTCGACGTCGAAGTTCTGGCGCAGCAGGTCGACTCCCGAGTCGGCGATCTTCTCCTTGACCAGGACCCTCACCTCGCGACCCCCTCGGCGTTCTCGACGACCCAGTCGATGCAGGCGGTGAGCGCCTCGACGTCGGCCGGCTCGACCGCCGGGAACATCCCGACCCGGAGCTGGTTGCGGCCGAGCTTGCGGTAGGGCTCGACATCGACGATCCCGTTGGCGCGCAGGGTCGCCGCCAGCGCCGCGGCGTCCACCGAGTCGTCGAAGTCGATCGTCCCGACGACCAGCGAGCGCTTCGCCGGGTCGGCGACGAAGGGCGAGGCGAAGCCGTTCGCTTCCGCCCAGGTGTAGAGGTGGGTCGAGGAGGCGCCGGTGCGCTGCACGCACCAGTCGAGGCCGCCGGCCTCCAGCATCCACTCGACCTGGTCGGCGAGCAGCAGCAGGGTGGCCAACGCCGGCGTGTTGTAGGTCTGGTTCTTGCGCGAGTTCTCGAGCGCCGTGAGCAGCGAGAGGAAGGCGGGCTGCCAGCGGCCCTCGGCGCCGTCGAGCTCCTCGATCCGGGCGATCGCGGCCGGGCTCAGCGCCGCCAGCCAGAGGCCGCCGTCGCCGCCGAACGCCTTCTGCGGGGCGAAGTAGTAGACGTCGGCCTCGCCGGCGTCGAGGGGCAGGCCGCCGGCCCCCGAGGTGGCGTCGATCAGGACCAGCGAGCCGTCGGAGCCCTGCGGGCGCCTGACGTCGACCATGACCCCGGTCGAGGTCTCGTTGTGGGCCCAGGCGATGATGTCGGCACCCGGGTCGGCGACCGGCTCCGGGGCGTCGCCCGGCTCCGCCTCGACCACGATCGGGTCGGAGAGGAAGGGCGCCGCCGCGGTCGCCTTGGCGAACTTCTGCGAGAACTCGCCATAGGTGAGGTGCAGGGCGCGGTCGCGGACGAGCCAGGCAGTCGCCGCGTCCCAGAATGCCGTGGTCCCGCCGTTGCCGAGCGCCACCTCATAGCCGTCGGGCAGCCCGAGCAGCTCACCGAGGCCGTCCCGCACACGTCCGACCAGGTCGCGGACCGGCGCCTGGCGGTGCGAGGTGCCCATTAGGTCCGAGCGCGCGGCGAGTGCCGCCAGCGCCTCGGGCCGGACCCTGGAGGGCCCGCAGCCGAAGCGCCCGTCGGCGGGCTTGAGCTCGGCGGGGATCTGGGTGGAGGTCAGGTTGGCGGTCACGGACGCGACAGGTTATTGACATAGGCTCCCGGCAATGAGCGACGCACCAGAACCCACCGCGCAGGGCGACGGCTACGCCGTCGCGAACCTCTCCGACATGGGCGAGGGCTATGGCTTTCGCAAGGTCCGCAAGACCCTCGGTGTCAACGCCTTCGGCGTCAACGCGATCGTGATCCCGCCCTCGTATGAGACCGGCCGCCACTACCACGAGAAGCAGGAGGAGCTCTACTTCTGCCACAGCGGCAGGATCGCCCTCGGCTTCGACGACGGCACCGAGCACGAGCTCGCGCCCGGCGGCTTCGCCTGGGTCGACGCCCCCGCCGTGCGCAAGGTCCGCAACCTCAGCGACTCCGAGGACGCGACCTACGTCGTCGTCGGCGGCAAGGACGGCTACGTCGGCCGCGACGGCGCCCTGCCCGAGGACGAGACCAGCCGTTTCGGCGAGGGCTCCCCGCCCGGGGACTGATCAGCGGTCCCGGCGAATCGCATCAACTTTGCCATGCGATGCATGGTGAACTTGATGCGATCTTTCTCGGAGCCGATGCGCGCGCTTAGAACTTCTGGTCGATCCAGGGCATCATGTCGCGCAGGTCCTTTCCGACCTCCTCGGTCGGGTGCGCGGCGCCCTCCTCGCGCATGCGGGAGAGGTTCTCGCCGCCGGCGCGGTTCTCGGCGATCCACTCCTTGGCGAACTCGCCGGACTGGATCTCCTCGAGGATCTTCTTCATCGCCGCCCGTGACTCCTCGGTGACGACGCGGTTGCCGCGGGTCATGTCGCCGTACTCGGCGGTGTTGGAGATCGAGTAGCGCATGCCCTGGATCCCCTTCTCGTACATCAGGTCGGCGATCAGCTTGAGCTCGTGCAGGCACTCGAAGTAGGCGAGGCGCGGGTCGTAGCCCGCCTCGACCAGGGTCTCGAAGCCGGCGCGGACCAGCTCGCTGGCGCCGCCGCAGAGGACGGCCTGCTCGCCGAATAGGTCGGTCTCGCACTCGTCTTTCATCGTCGTCTCGATCACGGCGGCGCGGCCGCCGCCGATCCCGGAGGCGTAGGCGAGAACCAGGTCGTGGGCGTTGCCGCTGGCGTCCTGGTGGATCGCCATCAGGCAGGGCACGCCGTTGCCTTCCTCGTACTGGCGACGGACCAGGTGGCCCGGTCCCTTCGGGGCCACCATGCCGACGTCCACGCCGGGCGGCGGCTGGATCTGGTCGAAGTGGATGGCGAAGCCGTGCGCGAAGAGCAGCAGGTTGCCCTCGGCGATCCCGTCGGCGATCTCGGACTCCCAGAGCTCCCCCTGTTTCTCGTCGGGCAGGAGGACCATGACGATGTCGCCGCGGCTGGCCGCTTCGGCGATGTCGAGGACCTCGAGGCCGTGCTCTTCGGCCTTGGCGCGGCTGCTCGAATCCGGGCGCAGGCCGACCACCACGTCCACACCCGAGTCCTTCAGGTTGAGAGCGTGGGCGTGGCCCTGGGAGCCGTATCCGAGGATGGCGACGGTCTTCCCCTCGAGCTTCGAGAGGTCGGCGTCCTTGTCGTAGAAGATGTCGTCGGTGCGCATGGCGCCGGAGGCTATCGGAGCGCTCTGCGCATCAGCTTGCCCGAGGGCGTGCGCGGCAGCGCCGCCGCCAGCTCGACCCGCTTCGGGACCTTGAAGCCGGCCAGCGAGTCCGCGCAGTGACGGCGCAGCTCGTCGGGCGTAGCCGTCGAGCCGTCTTCGAGGACGACGATCGCGGTCACCGCCTGCTGCCACTCGGGGTCCTCGCGGCCGACGACGGCGGCGTCGGCGACCTCGGGGTGGCGCATCAGCACCTGCTCGACCTGGGCGGGGACGATGTTCTCGCCGCCGCTGACGATCATGTCGTCGATCCGATCCTCGACGTAGAGGAACCCCTCGTCGTCGATGCTGCCGAGGTCGCCGGTGTGCAGCCAGCCGTCGCCGTCGGCGCTGCCGGGCGCGACCGTCGGGCCCTGGACCAGGATCTCGCCGTTCTGGATCCGCAGGTGGGTGGTGAGCAGGGGCCGGCCGGCGGAGCCGAGCTTGCGCTTCGCGTCTTCGGGGGCGAGGGTCGTGACCTGCGAGCAGGCCTCGGTCAGGCCGTAGGTCTGGACGACGGTGGCGCCGCGCCCGATCGCCTCCTCGAGCGGCTCCTCGGGGACAGGGCCGCCGCCGACCAGGATCGCCCGCGGCCCGGAGAGGTCGGCGCCGGCCTCGAGCAGGCGGACCAGGCCGGTGCTGACCAGGGAGACGACGGTGATCTTCTCGTCGGCGATCGCGGCGGCGACGCGGTCGGTGTCGAAGCCGTCGTGGACGACGGCGGTGGTGCCGTAGATCACCGAGCGCATCACGATCCCGAGCCCGGAGATATGGCTCAGCGGCAGGCAGCAGAGCCAGCGGTCGGCGGGATCGACGCCGATGTTGAAGGCGGAGCCGACGGCGCTCCAGAGGAAGTTGCCGTAGGTGAGGCTGACCGGGTGGGGCATGCCGGTGCTGCCGCTGGTCAGCACCCGGCAGGCGACGGCGTCCATGTCGTGCTCGCCGAGCAGCGGCAGGTCGGCTTCGGTCTGGGTCAGCTGGCCCGGGTCGAGGAGGTCGACGCTGGCGTCCTCGGCGGCGATGATCTCGGCGTGTTCGGCATCCGAGAGCTGCGGCGCCAGCGGCAGCACGACCGCGCCGATCTTGATCAGCGCGTGGACGAGTACGACCTGCTCGCGGCGGGGGTGCATGGTCAGCGCGGCGGTCGAGCCGCGGCGGACGCCGTGCGCGGCGAGGCGGCTGGCGACCCAGGTCGCCTCGGCCTCGAGCTCGGCGTAGGTGACGTCGGCGCCGTCCGCCACGAGGGCGACGCGGTCGGGGCAGCTCTGTGATCTCTGGGAGAGCCAGTCGTCGAGTTTCATCGCATGGGGTGGCGCGCGCCGGGTGTCCCTGGCTATCGTGCGGATCATGCCGCAACGCCACAAGGAAGCCCCGCCCGAGGAGGAACTGTACGCCCCGGTCGAGTGGGCGTCCGCCGCCGAGTACGACGACATCCGCTACGAGAAGGCGGACGGGATCGCGAAGATCACGATCGACCGGCCCGACGTGCTCAACGCCTTCCGGCCGCAGACCCTGGTCGAGGTCTCCGCGGCGATGGAGCTGGCTCGCGAGGACACCGAGGTCGGCGTGGTCGTCCTCACCGGCGAGGGCGAGAGGGCGTTCTGCTCGGGCGGCGACCAGAGGGTTCGCGGCGACACCGGCTACGTCTCCGAGGGCGCCTCGCTGGGCCGCTTCCACGTCACCGACCTCCAGGTGCAGATGCGGCGCCTGCCCAAGCCGGTGGTGGCGATGGTCGCGGGCTATGCGATCGGCGGCGGCCACGTCCTCCACCTCTGCTGCGACCTGACGATCGCCGCCGACAACGCCGTCTTCGGCCAGACCGGGCCGCGGGTCGGCTCCTGGGACGGCGGCTTCGGCGCCTCGCTCCTGCGCGACCTGGTCGGCACCAAGAGGGCGAAGGAGCTCTGGCTGCTCTGCCGCCAGTACGACGCCGAGGAGGCCCGCGAGATGGGCCTCGTCAACACCGTCGTCCCCCTCGACCGCCTCGAGCCCGAGACGGTCGCCTGGTGCCGGGAGATGCTCGCCCTCTCCCCCTTCGCCCTGCGACTGGTCAAGTCCAGCTTCCACGCCCACGAGGACGGCTACGCCGGGATCCAGCAGCTGGCCCACGACACCAACCTCCTCTTCTACGGCAGCGATGAGGCGGCCGAGGGCCGCGAGTCGTTCAAGGAGAAGCGGCCCCCAGACTTCTCCAAGTTCCCGAGAAGGCCATGAGGATTTGGGTTATGGCCGCGAGGCCGAGGACGCTGCCGGCGGCGATTGCGCCGGTGCTCGTCGGCACGGCGGCCGCGGTCCACTGGGCCGGGGAGCTGCCGCGGCCCTGGGCCTTCGTCGCGGCGCTGGTCGGGTCGATCTTCATCCAGATCGGCACCAACCTCGCCAACGACTACTCCGACGCCAAGCGCGGCGCGGACTCCGCCGACCGGCTCGGACCGGTGCGGGTCACCTCCGCCGGCCTGGTCACGCCGCAGCGGGTCCTCAACGCGACCTGGGTCGCCTTCGGCGTGGCGGTCGCCTGCGGCATCTACCTGACCACCGTCGCCGGCTTCCTGATCCTCGCGATCGGCATCGTCTCGATCGCCGCCGGCGTGCTTTACACGGGCGGCCCGCGGCCCTACGGCTACGAGGGGCTCGGCGAGGTCTTCGTCTTCCTCTTCTTCGGCCTGGTCGCCGTCAACGGCTCCTACTACGTCCAGGTCGAGGAGCTCGACGCCCTGCCCCTGGGGCTCTCGATCGCGGTCGGGTTCCTGGCGACGGCGATCCTCGTCGTCAACAACGTCCGCGACATGGAGACCGACCGGCGGGCGGGCAAGATGACGCTGGCGGTGCGGATCGGGCGCCACAACGCGATCGTGCTTTTCCGGGCCCTGGTGCTCGGCGCCTTCGTCGTGCTGCCCGTAACCCTGGTTGCGGCCGGCGCGAGCGCGCTGCCGCTGATTGGCCTGCTCGCCCTGCCGCTGGCGATCGGCCCGATGCGGACGATCACGAACAGGACCGACGGGCCGGCCCTGAACGGCGCCCTCGCCGCGACCGGGGCCCTGCTCGGCGCCTACAGCCTGCTGGTCGCCGCGGGGCTGGTGCTGGCGAGCTGACCCGCCGCGCTGTAAGGCTGTGGCGATGCGTCTAGCCTCGGCAGAGGTCGTTCCCTACGCGCTGCCCTTCCGCGAGCCCTACGTGACCGCGCGCGGGCAGATCGAGCGCCGCGAGATGGCTCTCCTGCGGCTGCGGTCCGACGAAGGCGGGAGCGGGTTGGGCGAAGCGGTTCCGCTCAGCATGCGCGGCGGGGCGACGCTCGAGTCGGTCGTCGAGGAGCTGGGGGGCCTGATCCGGGGCTCGGTGCTCGCCGCGGCCGTCGAGGCGGGGAACGTGGGCGACGCGGCCCGGCTGCCGCCCGCGCTCGAGCTTTCCGCTCCGGCTCGATGCGCCGCCCTGACCGCTCTCCTCGACCTCGGCGAGCGTGCCGTGGGAGCCGGCTCGCCTCCCGACCCCGTCCCGTGCAACGCGACCCTGGTCTCCGGCGAGCCGGAGCGCGTGGCCGAGGACGCGCTGCGCTGGCGGGGCGAGGGCTATGGAGCCTTCAAGCTCAAGCTCGGCGCGGGCAGGGACGCCGAGCAGGTGGAGGCGGTGCGCGAGGCGCTCGGGCCCGATGCCCAGATCCGCGTCGACGCCAACGCCGCCTGGGACCTGGAGACGGCGAGGCGGATCCTCGAGGAGATCGAGCCCTTCGGCATCCAGCTCGCCGAGCAGCCGGTGGCGACCATGGAGCGCGCCGCGGAACTGGCCCGGGTGACCGAGATCCCGCTCGCCGGGGACGAGAGCGTCGAGACCCCGGAGGACGCCCTGCGTGCCTCGCGAACGGGAGCCTTTCGACTGACCGGGGTGAAGCTCTCGAAGGTCGGCGGGCTGTTCAGCGCCCTGCGGATTGCGGGCCATCTGCCGGCCTACGCGTCGAGCGCCCTCGACGGCCCGGTCGGGATCGCGCTCGGCGCCCGCCTCGCCGGCAAGCTCCGCCCCCTGCCCTGGCCGGCCTCCGGCGAGCGCTCCCACGGCCTGGCCACCCAGCGCCTCTTCTCCTCGACGATCGCCGCCGTCGAGTGCGAGCTGCGCGACGGCTTCCTCCACCCCCCTCCCGGCCCCGGGCTCGGCGTCGAGATCGACGAGGCGGCACTGGAGGCCCACCGGATTTAGGCTGGCGGGGCGCTTTTGTTCGGCCATGCCGTACAAAAGCGCCCCTCGCGATGGATCCCACGAACGCCAACACCGCTCTCGCCTCGGCCTTCGTCGAGGAGCTGGCGCGCTGCGGGGTGCGGCGGGCGGTGATCTCGCCCGGGTCGCGCTCGACGCCGCTCGCGGTCGCGCTCTGGCGCGAGGCGGATATCGAGGCGACGGTGATCGTCGACGAGCGCTCGGCGGCCTTCTTCGCGCTCGGCGCCGCCCAGGCGAGCGGCTCCCCGGTCGCGCTGCTCTGCACCTCCGGCACGGCGGCGGCGAACTACCACCCGGCGATCTGCGAGGCCGACGAGTCGGCGGTGCCGCTGATCGCGCTGAGCGCCGACCGGCCTCCGGAGCTGCGCGGGATCGGCGCCGGCCAGACGATCGACCAGCTCAAGCTCTTCGGCTCCTCGGTGCGCTGGTTCTGCGAAGTCGGGACCCACGACGCCGACGACGACGGGCTCCTCCACCTTCGCTCGGTCGCCTGCCGGGCCTTCGCCGCCGCGCGCGGCGAGCCGCGCCCCGGGCCGGTCCACCTCAACCTGCCCTGGCGCGAGCCGCTCGCGCCGCTGCCCGTCGAGGGCGCCGTCACCGCCACCGACCCACTCGCCCTGGAGGGCCGCGACGGGCGGCCGCTGACGGCGGTCACCCCGATCGACCTCGAGCCCTCCGACTTCCTGCTCGAGGAGGTCGCCAAGCACATCGGGGAGGCGATCTCCGGGGTGATCGTCGCCGGCCGCCAGCTCGACCCCGAGCTGCGCGAGCCGCTCGCCCACCTCGCCCGCGAGGCCGGCTTCCCGATCCTCGCCGAGCCGACCTCGCAGATTCGCTGTGGGCCGCACGACCGCTCCCACGTCGTCTCCGCCTATGACCTGCTGCTCCGCGACGAGCACTTCCGCAATCGGGTCGTGCCCGACCTCGTCCTGCGCTTCGGGGCGATGCCGACCAGCAAGCCGCTGCGAGCGTGGCTGGCTGCCTCCGGCGCCGACGAGATCGTCGTCGACCCCCTGGGCGCCTGGAACGATCCCGGCCGCCGGGCGGCGGCGATCCTCCGCGCCGACCCGACCGAGCTCGCCTCGGGCTGGGCGGCGAGGCTCGGCGAGGAGCGGCCCGCCCCGTCGGCCTGGCTCGAGGCCGACGCCGCCGCGCGCGCGGCGGTCGCCGCCGAGCTGGCCGCCACCGGCGAGACGACCGAGCCCGGCCTGCACCTCGCGCTGGCCGCCGCACACGGCGACGGCGACCTCGTCTACACGGCGTCGAGCATGCCGATCCGCGACCAGGAGGCGTTCCTCCCGGCCGGCGAGGCCGACGCGCTCTTCCTCTGCAACCGGGGCGCGAACGGGATCGACGGCCTCATCTCATCCGGGATCGGCGCCGCCGTCGCGACCGGGCGCCCGACCACAGTCATCACCGGCGACCTCGGCCTCCTCCACGACGTCGGCGGCCTGGCCTCGCTGCGCAACGCCGAGACCCCGGTGCGTATCGTCGTCATCGACAACGACGGCGGTGGGATCTTCCACTTCCTGCCCCAGGCCGAGGCGCTCGGCGGCGGCGAGTTCGAGGCCCTGCTGGGGACGCCGCGGGGGGTCAGCGCCGCCCGCGCCGCCGCCCTCTTCAACCTCCCCCACAGGCGGCTCGAGTCGCTCGAGGAGGTCCCGGAGGCGCTCGGCGGCGGCACGGGCCTCTACGAGGTCAAGGTCGATCGCGAGGCCAACGTCGAGATTCACCGTCGGCTCGCTGCGGCCGTCGACGACGCGATCTCCTCCTGACGCCGCGGCGGCCCTAGAGGTGGCTGCAGGCGCAGTTGACGTCGCAGGCCTTGCCCTCGGGCTCGAGGCAAACCGTCGAGCTGGCCGGCCCCCTGCCCTTGCGGATCCTGTACTGCACCTGCCTGCCGATCGTGCTCGGCGCGCTGATCGTGATCGTGATCACCGTGCCCGGCTTCAGCTTGCGCTTCCTGAAGCTGCCCTCGAGCGATGTCGATTGCCGCGGGCCCGCCGGGAAGGCGAAGGTCTTCGAGCTGAAGGCGCACGAGCGCTTGTCGGATTTGCGCTTCGGCCGGCAGGTGAGAACGACCTGCGCGCCCTGCGGAATGTCGGTGACGGTCAGCTCGTCGACCTCGGTGAAGTCATGGCCGAGGAGAACCGCGTGGCCGACCAGGAACGAGGCGTGCACGCTCGAGCCGATCAGGGGGAACGGCGCAACGACGCGGTCGCAGTTCTCGTCGACCTTGTTGCCGACGATCTCCAGCGCACCCGGCCTGATTTTCGCGTCCCTGTCGTCGCAGTCCTCGGGTTCCGCGACGCCGTCGTCGTCGGAGTCGCGGTCGATGAAGTCCACCGGTGGCGAGTCGTCTTTGTCGTCGCAGTCCTCGTCGACGCCGTTGCCGGGGATCTCGACGGCGTCGGGATAGATCGTCTGGTCTTTGTCGTTGCAGTCTTCTTCCGTCGTGTACCCGTCGACGTCGCCGTCGACGATCACCAACGGGTACTCGCAGTTGATGAGCTGGTCGATCGGGTCGGCCCTGACGCTGTCGAGACCGCCACCGCAATCCACCCGGTCGAGCTCCCCGTCGAATGCCTCCACCGAATCGGCTCCGCCCCTGGCCAAGATTTCGTCCCCGCTGGCGCCGCCGGAGATCTCATCGGCCTCGTTCGACCCGCCCAGGAAATCGCCTGCCGGCGAGCCTATGAGGGTGATCGGCGATTCCAGCGCGAGGAGTGGCGCGACGGAGAGGAGGGCCGGGGACGCGGAACCGTCGACCGTGTCGCGCGGGCCGTGGACCCGGTCGTCGTCGATCGTGACCGCCGCATAGCCGAGGGACGTGCAGGTGACCTGCTGGGTCCCGCTGCCCTGGCAGGGCGCGCCGGCGCCCGGCGGGATCAAGAAGTTCGGCCCACCGACGGAGAGCTCGGACAGGGTGATCGATTCGTCCGAGGAGCCGCCGGCCGCGATGTTCGAAGCCGACCCGTCGAGCGTCATTTTGACCGTCGCGCCGGCGCCGTCGACGATGACGACCGCGCCAGCCGAGGCGGGGATCGCCAGGGCGCAGGCCGCGACCAGCGCAGCGAGACTCCCGCTCCTCCGGCGGCGCCGACTCATGGGTCTCCCCCTCCCCATGGGGCCATGGTAGGCGCGGGCAAATGCCCAGTCAAATGGGAACCACGCCGGCCGGCCGGCCCCGGGGCTGCTCGCTCAGCAGGCGATCCGGCCAACCTCGCGACCGGGACCCGGCTGCCAGGTGGCGCCGAACAGCGCCCAGCTCCGCTTCGAGAGCACCTTGGTCGGGCAGGTGCCATCGGCGTTGACCGAGACGATCGAGTCGCCGAAACCAAAGAAGCCGGCGTCGGCGAACACATTGGGCATCTTGGTGTAGGCGATCCGCTCTCCGGAGGGATCCCAGCTCGGGTCGGTCTCGATGACGGTCGGGGTGGAGGTCAGGCGCCGGACCGTCTCCTCGGCGACTGACTTCACGAAAAGGTCTGACATCAGGGCGGTTGTGGTGCTCCCGTTTCCTTCCTCGTCCTCGTCCGTGACGGTCCGGTAATCGCCGCGCAGGAACGCGATTCGGGTCCCGTCGGGCGAATAGACGGGCGCAAACGCGTTGCGGACCAGAACGGACGACCCCTGCCCGTTGACGCTGATCGCCACCGCATCGCGACGGTCGTCGCCGATGTGCCTCGACACCGCCAGCATCGACCCGTCGGGGGAGAAGGAATGGGGGTAATTCGACAGGTGATTGCGCCACGGCGTCAACTGCCGGGGCGGGCCCCCACGCAGGTCGGCAAGCCAGATCGAACGGCTCTCATAGAGGATCCCTTCGCTTTCGGGCCCGGTTGGGCCGACCGTCAGCTTCGTCCGCAGGAACGCGAGCGTGTGCCCGTCGGGAGAGAGAACCGGCGAGAGCGCCCCCTCGGTTCCTGGAACTTCGATCGGCCTGCTGCCGTCGAGGGACACGAGGAAGACTCTCGTCTTAGAAGGCTCGAAATCACTGAGACCGCCGACGATCCCGACGAACGCGATCCGGCTCCCGTCCGGAGCCCAGGAGAGACCGCCGTTCGGATGCGGAATCGGCCGGACCTTCGTGCCTCTGCCGGTGACCGTGCTCAGGTCCGACCCGTCGGGTCCCATCGTCAGCAGTTCGAATCGCTGCGGCGAAGCGCCCCACTTGAGGACGGCCAGCCGCGGCCCCTCGGGGATGACCGCGTGGCCCATCCCCGGGGCCGCCAGCCAGCATGTCAGCAACACGAGGCATCCCACCCCCACTCGACGCATTGCCCGCATTCTCGCCGAACCCCCGGTCGATGCCTATGTCAGCAGGGGCAGGAGAGCGCCCAGCTTGATCTCGGTCTCATCGAGCTCCGCCGCCGGGTCGGAGCCGGCGACGACGCCGACCCCGGCGTAGAGGTGCGCCTCGCGGTCGCGCAGCAGGGCGCTGCGCAGGGCGACGCAGAACTCGCCGTCTTCGGTCGCGTCCATCCAGCCGACCGGGCCGGCGTACCAGCCGCGGTCCATCCGCTCGAGCTCGGCGATCGCCGCGGCCGCCGCCGCGCGGGGCTCGCCGCCGACCGCCGGGGTCGGGTGCAGCAGCCCGGCCAGCTCCACCGCCGAGCGCGGTTCGGCGAGCTGGGCGATCACGGGCGTGCCGAGGTGCTGGATGTTGGCGACCTTGATCACGACCGGCTCGGGAGCCGCCTCGACCCAGACCGAGTGCGGCCGCAGGGTGCGGACGATGCGCTCGGAGACGATCCGCTGCTCACGGCGGTTCTTGTCGCTGCGCAGGAGCTGCTCCCCGAGATGGTCGTCGACCGCCGGGTCGGAGCTGCGCCGGATCGAGCCGGCCAGCGCGACGGTGGAGACGGAGGCGCCGGAGCGCCGCAGCAACAGCTCCGGGCTGGCGCCGATGAAGGCCGCCTCCGGTGTCCCGCAGCAGAAGCAGAAGCAGGAGGCGAACTGCTCCCGCATCGCGGCGAAGACGGCCCCGGGGTCGTGGGCGGAGGGCGCCGTGACGACGACCTCGCGGGCGAGCACGACCTTGCGCAGATGGCCGGCGCCGATCCTCGCGGTCGCCTCGGCGACGGTCCCTTCGAAGTCCCCCGGCGGCCGGGCGCTGTGGATCTGCGACTGGGCGATCGGGTGGGGGTCGAGCAGCGGCAGCCGCTCGTCGCGAAGGCCGGAGAGTCGCGCGGTCAGCGCCGAGAGCCGCTCGGCGGCCGGCTCCCCCGGCTGCACGACGGCGTTGACGGTGAGGAAGGACTCTCCCCCGCTGCGGCAGAGAGAGACCTCCGGCAGGGTCAGCATCGCCGGCGGCAGCGAGGACCAGCTCGAGCCGGAGCCGCCCTCGGGGTCGAAGGCGAAGCCCCCGGTCCAGACGGGCCCGGCCCCCGCCGGGAGGCCGGCCTGCTCCTCGAGGATCGCGTCCCGCGAGACCTCGTGACACTCGCGGGCGACGTCGTCGAAGCGCCCCTCGCCGCGGGAGGTCGCCTCGTGCGCGACCCCGAGCGCCGCCAGGGCGAAGTCGCGGTCGGGCTGCTCCCAACAGAACCAGCGGTCCGAGGCGAGCCGCGAGGCGAAGACGACGGCGCAGGGATCGACGTCCTCGAGCGGGACGGTGACGCTGACCAGTGTCCGCCGGCCGCGACCGGCCGCACGCTCGATCCCTCCGTGGAGGGAGCTCAGCAGGGTGTCAGTCGCTGCCTCGAGCAATCGCGATCTCCCCGGTGCGGACCATCTCGATCAGGCCGTGGGGACGGACCATGCGCTCGAAGGCTTCGATCTTGTCGGCGGAGCCGGTCACCTCGATCGTCAGCGTGCGGCGTGAGACGTCGACGATCTTCGCCCGGAAGATCTCGGCGAACTGGATGATCTCGGCCCGGTTCTCGACCGCCGAGGAGACTTTGAACATCGCCATCTCACGGGCGACGGTCTCCTCCGGCTCCATGTCGCGGATCTTGAGCACGTTGACGAGCTTGTGGAGCTGCTTGATCACCTGGTCGATCGGGTGGACCGCGCCGTCGAGGGTGAGGGTTATCCGCGAGATCGTCGGGTCGTCGGTCGGGCCGACGGCGAGCGTGTCGATGTTGAAGCCGCGGCGCGAGAACAGCCCCGCGATCCGGGCCAGGACGCCCGGCTTGTTCTCGACCAGGATCGAGAGGATGTGCTTGCGGCCGCTGAGCTGGCCGGGGACGTGGAGGTCCTCGAGTTTGACCAGCTGCGGGGTCCCGGCCTCCATCAGCTCACCTTCTCCGGCGCCTCGACCATGTCGCGGGCGGCCTGCCCCGGCGGGATCATCGGGTAGCAGTTCTCCTCCTGGGCGACGCGGACGTCGAGCAGGACCGGGCCGTCGGTCTCGAGCGCCTCGGCCATCGTCTGCTCGAGGTCGGCGGCGTTCTCGCAGCGCAACCCGGTGGCGCCGAACGCCTCGGCCAGCTTCACCCAGTCGGGGCTGGCGCCCATCTCGACCGAGCTGTAGCGGCGGTCCCAGAACAGCTCCTGCCACTGGCGGACCATGCCCATGTAGCCGTTGTTCATCAGGAAGACCTTGACCGGGATGTCCTGGCTGACGCAGGTCGCCAGCTCCTGGACGTTCATGATCAGGCTGCCGTCGCCGGCCAGGCAGACGACGGTCTCATCGGGGCAGGCGACCTTGGCGCCGACCGCGGCGGGCAGGCCGAAGCCCATCGTCCCCAGGCCGCCGGAGTTGATCCAGCGGCGCGGCTTCTCGAAGCCGTAGTACTGGGCGGCCCACATCTGGTGCTGGCCGACGTCGGAGGTGACGATTGCGTCGCCCCCTGTGGCGCGGTGCATCGCCTCGATCATGAACTGCGGCTTGATCTCGCCATCCTTGCCGGGCTCGTAGCGAAGCGGGTGCTCGTCCTGCCAGGTGTGGAGCTGCTTCCACCAGGCGTCGAGGCGCGAGGAGTCGGTCTGCAGCGCGCTGTACTCGCGGGTCAGGTTGGGCAGCACCTGCTTGACGTCGCCGACGATCGGGATGTGGGCGCCGATGTTCTTGGAGATCTCCGCCGGGTCGATGTCGATGTGGATGAATTTCGCGTTGGGCGCGAACTCGTCCAGTTTCCCGGTGATCCGGTCGTCGAAGCGGGCGCCGATCGCGACGATCAGGTCGGCCTGGTCCATCGCCCAGTTGGCGGTCACGGTCCCGTGCATGCCGAGCATGCCGAGCCAGCTCTCCCCGGAGGCGGGGTAGGAACCGAGGCCCATCAGCGTCGAGGTCACCGGGAAGCGGTCGGCGCCGGCCAGCTCGCGCAGCTCCTCGGAGGCGTTGCCGTTGACCACGCCGCCGCCGGTGTAGAGGATCGGCCGCCTCGCGTTGGCCAGGGCTTTGGCGGCGATCCTGACCTGTTTGATGTTGCCGTCGGTCGAGGGCTTGTAGCCGGCGAGGTCGACCGGCTCGTTGCGCGGCTCGTAGTCGATGTCGGCGCGCGAGAGGTCCTGGGGGATGTCGAGCAGGACCGGCCCCGGGCGCCCGGTCGAGGCGACGTGGAAGGCCTCGTGCACGTACTCGGGGATCTGGCGCGGATCGGTGACCTGGAAGGAGTGCTTGACGAAGGGCAGGGTCGCGCCGAGGATGTCGGCCTCCTGGAAGCCGTCGGTGCCGATCAGGTCGGTGCGGACCTGGCCGGTGACGAACACCGTCGGCACCGAGTCCATCATCGCGTCGGCGATCGCCGTGATCAGGTTGGTCGCGCCCGGCCCGGAGGTGGCGAAGGCGACCCCGACCCTGCCCGAGGCCTTGGCGTAGCCCTCGGCGGCGTGGCCGCCGCCCTGCTCGTGGCGCACCTGGACGTGGCGGAAGCCGGCGTCGACCAGGGCGTCGTAGGTCGGCAGGTTTGCCCCGCCGGGGATCCCGAAGATGTCTTCGACACCCTCCGCCTTGAGGCTTTCCATCAGTGCGTCCGCGGCTCTCATCGGACTCGCGATGGTACCAGCGGGGCTATGCCCGGCCAGCAGGGGATTTGGAGGGGTTCCAGCGGGTCCGCGGATCGATGTGGCCCTCGATCACGCGGCCCTTGTGACGCTCGATCGTGTGGATCATCGACTCGACCAGCTCCTCGCCCAGCAGGGTCGGCTCGAGGCCGAGGTCGAGCAGCTTGGTGTGGATCGCGTTGTAGTAGTGCTCTTCCTTCTCGACCCGCGGGTTCTCGCAGTGCTGGATCTCGACCGAGTAGCCGAGGTGTCCGGCCGCCTGCTTGACGAGATGGGCGAGGTCGATCACCGAGAACTGCTCGGTGAACTGGTTGAAGACGCGGAACTCCCCGGCCTCGGCCGGGTTCGCCACGGCCAGCTCCACGCACTGGAGGGTGTCGCGGATGTTGAGGAAGCCCCGGGTCTGGCCGCCGCTGCCGTAGACCGTCAGCGGGTGGCCGATCACCGCCTGCAGGCAGAAGCGGTTGAGCACGGTGCCGAAGACCTCGTCGTAGTCGAAGCGGGTGATCAGGCGCTCGTCGGTTGCGGTCTCCTCCGTCTCGATCCCGTAGACGACTCCCTGGTTGAGGTCGGTCGCGCGCATCCCCCAGGTCCGGCAGGCGAAGTGGATGTTGGTCGAGTCGTGGACCTTCGAGCAGTGGTAGAGCGAGGCCGGCAGCTTCGGGAACGGCAGGTTGTCCCTGCGCCCCTTGTGCTCGATCTCGATGTAGCCCTCCTCGATATCGATGTTGGGCTGCCCGTACTCCCCCATCGTCCCGAGCTTGACCAGGTGGCACTCGGGGACGTGGTCGCGGATCGCGAAGAGCAGGTTGAGGTTGCCGATCACGTTGCCGTACTGGGTCTCGACCGCCTGCTCGCGGGAGGCCATCGAGTACGGCGCCGAGGCCTGCTGCCCGTAATGGACCACAGCGTCGGGGCGGGTCTCGGCGACGACGCCGTCGAGGAAGTCGCCGTCCTCGACCGAGCCGGGGTAGCTGCGGATCTCGGATCCGGCCGGATTGGCCTCCCAGGCCGCGATCCGCGCATCGAGGTCGAGGATCGGGGTCAGCGAGTCGCTGCCGACGCCCTCGACCCAGCGGCGGCGCACGAGGTTGTCGACGACGGACACCTCGTGTCCGCGGGCCGAGAACCTCAGGGCGGTCGGCCAGCCCAGGTAGCCATCGCCTCCAAGGATGAGCACTCGCATAGTCGCGGCAGGGTACCGGAGGGCCTGCGGGCCGCGCGCATAGCATCGCGGCGTGAAGCCGACCGTCCGCGAGAGCCCGGCGACCCTGGCGATCCTCGCCGTCCTCGTGCTCGCCGGCCTGGGGCTGCGGGTCGGATACGCCGTCGAGCAGCCGGCGACCCCGCCCCCCGACGCCGAAGCCTACGCCCGGATCGCCGAGAGCCTCCACGTCGACGGCTCCTTCGACGCCCGCCCGGAGGGGGTGGCGCGGGAGGTGCAGCCGAGCGACGCCTACTCCCCCGGCCTGCCGCTGCTCGTCGCCGGCGTCTACGAGCTCACCGGCGGCGCCCACCTGACCCTCGCGCTCGTCCTGCTCGCGATCCTCGGCACCGGGGCGATCCCGATGGCCTACCTGCTCGGCCGCCGCTTCGCCGGGCCCGTCGCCGGCCTGCTCGGCGCCGGGGCGCTCGCCCTCTACCCCGCCCTGCTCGAGTACCAGGGGATGCTGCTGACCGAGCCGCTGGCGGCGTTCCTGCTCAGCGCCGGGCTCGTCGCCCTGCTCAGCGCGGCGGACACGCCGCGGCCATGGCGCTGGGCCGGCACGGGGGCCGTGTTCGGCCTGCTCGCGCTGGTCCGGCCGGAGTACCTGCTGCTCGCGCTCGGCCTGCCGTTGGCCTGGCTCGCCCGCGAGGCGCTGCGCGGGCGGGCGTGGCGCGGCCTGCCGCCCGTCGCCCTCTCGCTGCTTGCGACCGCGCTGGTGCTGGCGCCCTGGACCGTCCGCAACGCGGTCGAGCTCGACCGCTTCGTGCCGATCTCCACCGGCGGCGGCAAGGCGCTCTTCATCGGCACCAACCTCGAGGCCGGCGGCGACTCGGTCGAGCTGCGCGAAGACCTGCTCGCCGAACGGCCGGCGCTGCGGGCGAGACTGAGCGCCGAGGGGCCGGTCGACGACCCCGACCGGATGGTGCTCGAGCGGGTGCTGGAGCGGGTCGCCGCCGAGAGCTATCCCGACCTGGAAACCGACGCCGCGCTCGGCCGCCTGGGCCGGCAGAACCTCGAGGACGGCGTCACGGAGGAGCCGCTCCGCTTCGCCGGCATGATGGCGACGAAGTCCCATGAGACCTGGACCGACGCGGCCCGCGGGGTGATGCTCGACCAGCCCTGGCGCACCCTGCAGCTCGCGATCGTCGTCCTCGCCCTCGCCGGGGTCGCGATCCTCGCCTGGCGGCGGCGCTTCGAGGGCCTGGTCACCGGCCTCGTCCTGCTCTACATGACCGCGATCGCGGCGCTCCTGATCTCCTCGCCGCGGCGCGAGCTGGTCGTGCTGCCGCTGCTCACCGCACTCGCGGCGACGAGCGCCGTCGAGGCCTTCCGGCTCAGTGCCGGTAGACGACGTTGAACGTGACCTTCACGAACATCGGCGTGTCGGCGCCTTTGAAGGTGCAGACGAAACGGACCGCTTTGGCCGGGGAGGTGGCCAGCACGGTCGGCTTGCAGAAGAACGAGCGGATGCTGCGCGGTTTCTCGAGGTCGAGGCCGATCGCCTTCTTCATCACCTTCTTCAGGTGGCGGCAGGTCGCGAACCGGGCCTGAACGTCGTTGACCTGGCTCGAGTTGACGATGCCGGTCGCGATCCCGCCGGAGACCTGCGGGGTATGCGCCGTGCAGGTCTTGGACTCGGCCCCGGCGGACGCGGGGAGGAAGATCGCGATCAGCGCTGTCGCGGTGATCAGGGTCGCGACGAGTCTGGGCATTCTCGGAGGATAGCCTGGGGCCGATGGCGGGCTCGCTACGCAGCCGGCTCGGCGGACTTCCGGACCGCCTCGGCCGCACCACGCTGATCCTCCTCGTGGCGATCCTCGCCCTCGGCTTCGCGCTGCGCGCCTACCGGGTGGTCGAGCCGCTGGAGACGCCGGGCGACGATGCCCGGGCCTACTACGCGCTCTCCAATGCGCTCTACACCGACCAGAGCTTCGGCGGGCCGGAATTCGAGGACGCGAGCGACTGGTCGCCGGGGGCGCCGCTCCTCTACGCCGCCTCCTTCTATGCGACCGGCGGCGCCCGGGAAGGGACGGCGCGGATCGTCGAGATGCTGCTCGGCCTGGCCGCGATCGTCGTCGTCTTCCTGCTCGGCAGGCGGATCGCCTGCCGCCCGGCGGGGCTGATCGCGGCCCTCGGGGTCGCCGTCTACCCGCCCTTCATCCACTCGACCGGGGCGCTCTTCAGCGAGCCGCCGGCGATCCTGACGCTGCCGGCGGCCGTGCTGGCGTTCCTGTGGGCCTGTGAGCAGGAGCGATTCCGCGTCTGGCTCCTGCCCGGGCTCCTGTTCGGCCTGACGGCCCTGATCCGCCCCGAGTACCTGCTGGTGGGCGCCGCCTTCGCGGTGCTGGCGCTGATCCGGATCGGCAGGGCGCGCGGCTGGCGCCCCGGTCTCGCCGGCGCCGCGCTGCTGGTCGCGGCGCTGCTGGTCCCGATCGTGCCCTGGACGATCCGCAACGCGGTCGTCCTCGATCGTGCCGTGCCGATCTCCACCGGCGGCGGCAAGGCGCTCTACGTCGGCACCTACCTGCCGGCCGACGGCGAATACCAGCGGGTCAAGGCGCTGCTCGCCGAGCGCTACCTGGGCCGCGACCTCGAGCCGGGATCCGAGGAGCTCGACGAGGTCGACCCGGCGCCGCTCTTCGACCGCGTCGCCGACCGCTACCCGGACCTGCCGCGCGACGAGGCCCTCGGCAGGATCGGCAAGGACAACCTCTACGACTACGTCGAGGAGGACCCCGGCGGCTACCTGGCGATGACCGTGCGCAAGGTGGGACGGATGTGGGGCAGCGGGATCGGGGAAGCGATGAGCTCGACCCCCGGCCGCATCGTCCAGATCGCGCTGGTCCTGCTCGGCCTCGCCGGCCTCGCGGTGCTCGCCGCGCGGCGCTGGTGGTGGGAGCTGCTCGCGATGGCGACCCCGATCGCGCTCGTCACCGTCGTCGGCGCGGCCTCGCTCGCGGCCCCCCGGCGCAACGAGATCCTGATGACACTCGTCTTTCCACTCGCCGGCGCGGCCCTGGCGAGGGCCGGGGGCACCCTATCCTCCTCGGACTCATGGTTCCCCCGCAAGCAGGCATCTTCCCCGCCGAGCTGACCGCGCTGCGCAGCGCCGGCCTGGTGGCCGCGGTCGCGCTGGTCGGCTACGCGTTGGCCCGCCGCCGCTCGCTGCGCAACGTGGACGTGCTGATCCTGCTCGCCGCCGGCCTCGGCCTGGCGCTCGTCTCCGGCACCGAAGTGACCGACAAGGTGCTCTCCACGTTCTCCTTCGAGAAAGGCAACGGCGGCCGCATCCTCGGCCTCGCCGTCTTCGCGATCTTCATCCTCTTCATCCTCATCCTGCGGGCGCTCTCGCAGGGGGCCCGCAACTCGCGCCAGCTCTCGGCGGCGCTCGAGGGGCTCGCCTGGGAGGAGTTCCGCCAGGCCGGCCGGCCGGAGAGCTTCCGCGACAAGGTCGCCGTCGTCATCCCGGCCTACAACGAGGCCGAGAACGTCGGCCACGTGCTCGACCGGATCCCGGCCGAGGTCTGCGGGGTTCCGATCCAGACGCTGGTCGTCGACGACGGATCCCGCGACGGGACCGGCGACGTCGCCGCCGCCCACGGCGCGGTCGTCGCCCGTCACGTCACCAACCGCGGCGGCGGCGCCGCCCTGCGCACCGGCTACCGCCTGATGGTCGAATCCGGCGCCGAGATCGTCGTCACCCTCGACGCCGACGGCCAGCACCTCCCCTCGGAGATGGACCGGCTGGTCAAACCGATCCTCGACGGCGAAGTGGACGTCGCCCACGGCTCGCGCGTCCTCGGGCACGCCGAGAGCAATCATTTCGCGCGCGAGCTGGGCATCGTCTTCTTCAACCGTCTCGTATCGCTGATCACGCGGACCCACGTGACCGACTGCTCGAACGGCTACCGGGCCGTGCGCACCTCGGTCCTCCCCCAGCTCGTCCTCCGCCAGGAGCAGTTCCACACCTCCGAGTTCATGATCGAGGCGATCAAGCGCGGGATCCCCGCCAGGGAGATCCCGATCACGGTCGAGCAGCGGCTGCACGGCCACTCGAAGAAGCCCGCGGTCGTCCGCTACGGCGTCGGCTTCGCCAACGCGATCTTCCGGACCTGGCTCAGATAAAGCGCCGTCTCCTCCGCTCCCGGGCGGGCGCGCTCATGATCACCGGCGATCTCGCGCCCGCCCTCCCGCGTCCGGGGACGGCTACTCCACGCCCGGGTGACGGACGGCCGCGGGGTCGGGCAGGTAGAGGTCGGTCCCGCAGCGCGGGCAGACCTGGACGTAGAGCTTCAGCTCCTTGAGGCAGTTCGGGCACTGGCGTTCGGGTTCGGTCTTCTCGGTGCGGTAGAGGATCACCGCGATCAGGCCGAGCGGCGGCAGCATCGTGCCGACCAGCAGCCAGATCCAGAAGGAGCTGCCCTTGCCGCGGCCGATTAGCGCCGTGGCGAGGCCGAAGGAGAAGGCGATGACGATGTACTCGAATCCCATTCGTCTCCCATTGTCTCTCCGAGCGGCTTCGGGTGCCCGATCGACCCGACCTCGGAGAGGTCGCGGGGGAAGGGCAGGCTGGCGGTCCAGTCGATCACCGCGCGTGCCTTGCGGGCCGCGCCCGGGATCTGGCTCATGTGGTAGCTGCGGGCCATCCACCAGGCGGGGAAGCCGCGGAACGTGCGGCCGCCGACGCGGCCCACCGCCTTATAGCGGCCGAGGTTGACGAAGGCGGCGTTGCCCTTGTACTCGAACGCCTTCGGGGTTCCGTTGCCGAGCTCGGCCGCGATGTTGCGGGCGGCGACGGGCCCCTGGCGGACGGCGTTCTGCGCGGTCGGGGCGTAAAACACTCCCGCGCGAGTCGGGTGAGGGGCGGCGGCGCAGTCGCCGATCGCCCAGACCGAGTCCATGCCCTCGACGCGGAGGTGGTCGTCGACGGGGACTCGGCCGCGCTCGTCGAGCGGGACCGAGAGCGAGCGCAGGCTCGGGTGCGGGGCCACGCCCGCGGTCCAGACCACGGTGCGCGTCGCGAGCGTCTCCCCGGTCGAGAGGCGGGCGCTGTCGGCGCCGACCTCCTCGAGGGTCGTCCCGAGCCGGATATCTATTCCGCGGCCGCGCAGCTCGCGGACCGCGTAGTCGGCGAGCTCGGCGTCGATCTCGGGCAGGACCCGGTCGGCGGCCTCTACAAGGACCCAGCGCATCCCGTGCAGCCGGGCCCGCGGGTAGCTCTCGATCGCGTCGGCGGCGAAGTCCTGGAGCTCGGCGAGCGCCTCGAGGCCGGCGTAGCCGCCGCCGACGAAGACGTAGGTGAGCAGCTCGTCGCGGCGGGCGGGGTCGTCGGTCGCGTTGGCGGCCTCGAGCGTCTCGATCACGTGGTTGCGCAGCCAGATCGCGTCGGCGAGGCTCTTGAAGCCGATCGCGTGCTCGCTGAGGCCGGGAACCGGCAGCACCCTGGAGACCGAGCCCAGTGCCAGCAGCAGCTGGTCGTAGGCGATCTGCTCGGTGTCGCCGTTCCGCGTCCGCAGCCGCACCGTGCGGGCGCCGGGATCGTGCCCGTCGACCGTCCCCAGCCTCAGGTAGGTGCGGTCGAGGATCTCCCGCAGCGGCGTGACCACGTGCCGCGGCTCCAGCGTCCCGGCGGCCGCCTCCGGCAAGAACGGCGTGTAGAGCATGAAGTTGACGTCGTTGACGAGCGTGATCCGCGTCGACTGCTTCGGCACGATCCGCTCCAGCTCCCGCGCAGCCATCGCCCCGCCAAACCCACCACCGGCGATAACGACATTCCAGGCCATTCACCAACCGTAGCACTTTGTAACAACGTGTTACAAAGTGTCCTTACGCACTTGTCCCCGCATACCGGGGACAACGTCGTCGGGGTGTCAAAGACCGAGCTTGGAGCGGATCAGGCGGTTGACCTCGCCGCCGTCGGCGCGGCCCTTGGTCTCCTTCATCACGGCGCCGACGATGGCGCCGATCGCCTTGCCGTTGCCGGCGCGGATCTGCTCGGCGGCCTCGGGGTTGGCGTCGATCGCGGCCGCGACTATCGACTCGAGCTCGCCCGAGTCCGACATCTGGGCGAGGCCCTCGCGCTCGACGATCGCCGCCGGGTCGCCGCCCTCGGCGACCATCGCGGCGAGGACGGTCTTACCGCTGCCGTGGGAGATCTTCTTCTCGGCGACCATCGTGACCAGGGCGGCGATCGACTCCGCGTCCACCCTGGACTCCGACGGAGCCTCCTCTCCCCCGGCCTGGCGCAGGGCGGCCGCCAGATCGCCGGTCACCCAGTTCGCGACCACTCTCGCCTCGACGCCCGCCGCCGCCGCCGCGGCGCGCTCGAAGTAGGCGGCGGTCTCCGGGTCGGTCGCGAGCAGGCTCGCCGTATCGGTCGAGAGGCCGATCCCCTCGTAGCGCTCGATCCTTGCCGCCGGCAGCTCCGGCAGCGACTCGCGCGCCTCGCGGATCATCTCCTCGGTCGGCGCCAGCGGCACCAGGTCGGGCTCGGGGAAGTAGCGGTAGTCGTGGGCTTCCTCCTTGGAGCGCAACGAGGTCAGCGAGCCGTCCCCTGGGTCGAAGTGCAGGGTCTCCTGCTCGACCGTGCCGCCGGACTCGATCAGCTCGCGCTGGCGCGCCAGCTCCGCTTCGACCCCGCGCTCGAGGAAGCGGAAGCTGTTCATGTTCTTGAGCTCGGTCTTGGTGCCGAGCGCCTCGCTGCCGGCGGGCCGCACGGAGACGTTGGCGTCGACCCGCAGGCTGCCCTCCTCCATGTTCACGTCGGAGACGTCGAGCTGGCGGACCGTCTCGCGCAGCAGCCGCGCCCAGGAGGCCGCGTCGGCCGCCGAGCGCAGGTCGGGCTCGGTGACGATCTCGACCAGCGGCGTGCCGCCGCGGTTGAAGTCCACCAGCGAGGCGCCGGAGCCGTGGATCCGGCCGGACTCGCCGACGTGGATCATCTTCGCCGCGTCCTCCTCGAGGTGGGCGCGGTGGATGCGGACGTCGCCGAGCCGCCCGCCCGAGCAGATCGGGATGTCGTACTGGCTGATCTGGTACGCCTTCGCGTTGTCGGGATAGAAGTAGTTCTTGCGGTGGAAGATCGAGCGCGGCGCCACCTCACACCCGAGCGCGGCGCCGATCTTCAGCGCGTAGAGGATCGCCGTCTCGTTGGGCACCGGCAGCACGCCGGGATGGGCCAGGCAGACCGGGCAGGTGTGGACGTTGGGCTCGTCGCCGAAGGAGAGCTCGCAGCCGCAGAACATCTTCGTCCTGGTCGAGAGCTGGACGTGGATCTCCAGCCCGATCACCGCCTCCAGCTCAGCCATCGCGCCGCTCGAATCCGATCGCCTGCTCGAGGACGAAGGCGGCGTCGAGCAGACGCTGCTCGCCGAAGGCGGGCGCGGCGATCTGGAAGCCGACCGGCAGCTGCGGCCCACCGCCCTCGGGCTCGGCCAGGCCGGCCGGGATCGAGATCGCCGGGATCCCGGCCAGCGACATCGGCACCGTGAAGAAGTCGTTCATGTACATCGCCAGCGGGTCGTCGGTCATCTCGCCGAGCCCGAAGGCGACCGAGGGCGAGGTCGGGGTGACGACCAGGTCGACGCCGCCGAAGGCGGTCTCGAAGTCCTCGGCGATCTTGGTGCGGACCTTCTGGGCCTGGCCGTAGTAGGCCTCGTAATAGCCCGAGGAGAGCGCGTAGGTGCCGAGCATGACGCGGCGCTTTACCTCCTCGCCGAACCCCTGCGCCCGGGTCTGCTCGTACATCGCGATCAGGTCGTCGGCCTCCACCCGCGCCCCGTAGCGGACGCCGTCGTAGCGGGCCAGATTCGAGGATGCCTCGGCCGGGGCGATCACGTAATAGGCGGAAATGCCGTGCTCGGCGTGCGGCAGGGAGACCTCGGCGATCTCGCCGCCGAGCCCCTCGATCCGCTCCAGGGTCGCCTCGAAGACGGCGCGGACGCCGGCGTCGATCGAGTCCTCGGAGAGCTCCGACGGCACGCCGAAGCGCAGCCCCTTGAGGTCGCTCCCGCTCGGCGTCTCCACCCCCCCCGCGAGGCCGACCGAGGTCGAGTCGCAGGGGTCATCGCCCTGCAGGACGGAGAGCAGGAGGGCGGCGTCGGTGACGTCTCGGGTCAGCGGCCCGCACTGGTCGAGCGAGGAGGCGAAGGCGATCATCCCGTAGCGGGAGATCGCCCCGTAGGTGGGCTTGAGCCCGACGATCCCGCAGAGCGCCGCGGGCTGGCGGATCGAGCCGCCGGTGTCGGTGCCGAGCGCGCAGGGGGCGAGCCCGCCGGCGACGACCGCGGCCGAGCCGCCCGAGGAGCCGCCCGGGACCCTGCCCCGGTCCCAGGGGTTCAGCACCGGCCCGTAGGCCGAGTTCTCGTTCGAGGAGCCCATCGCGAACTCGTCCATGTTCGTCTTGCCGAGAACCCCCGCGCCGGCCTCGCGCAGGCGGCGCACGGCGGTCGAGGTGTAGGGAGGCTCGTAGCCCTCGAGGATGCGCGAACCGGCCGTGGTCGGCACGCCCTCGGTGCAGAAGATGTCCTTGACCGCGACGGGAACGCCGGCCAGCGGGCCCTGCGCCGTCCCGGCCGGGTCCTCGGCGCGCCAGAGGTAGGCGTTGAGCTCGTCGGCGGCGGCGGCCTCGCGCCAGGCCTCGGCGTACTCGGCGGGCGCCAGCTCTCCGGCGGCGACCCGCGCGGCGGCCTCGGCCACCGTCAGCGCCAGCAGCTCGGCGCTCATTCTGCCTGCGGCGACGGGGCGCGGAAGGCGCCGTCGGCCGGGTCGGGCGCCCGCTCCAGCATCGCCTCGCGGGGCCAGCTCGGGCGCGGCTCGTCGGGGCGCAGGACGTTCTCGAGCTCGACCACGTGCGAGGTCGGCTCGACCCCCTCGAGGTCGAGGCCGGCGATCCGGTCGACGTGCTCGAGGATCCCCGAGAGCTCCCCCGCCATCCGCTCGACCTCGTCCTCCTCGAGCCGCAGCCGGGCGAGCTTCGCCACGTGCAGCACCTGTGCCCTGTCGATCACGCGGGTGAGTCTAAGGCGCGGTGACCGAGCGTGACCGGGTCCCGAGACAGACGACCGGGCGGCTGGGAAGGTGGTAGGCGAGCACCTCGGCGTAGACCTTCTTGCCGCGGATGAATTTCGGCGAGCTGGCGTGGTATTCCCCGGCGTACGGAGTCACCGTCTTGACCACTTTGTCCTTGCCGGGCAGCGGCTGGACGATGCGGATCGAGCTGCTTTCGCAGAACTCCGAGGGCGCCTCGGTGACGATCGTGCCGTTGATCAGGTGGCCTGGCCGGTCCACCGAGATCGTCAGCGCGACGGGGTAGGTGTGGGTCGTCTCCCCCGAGGCCGCCGGGACCAGGCAGGCGACCAGGGAGAGCGAGGCGATCGCGATCCCCGTCAGCGTCCCTCGTCCCATGACCCCAAGCTACCACCGGGCACCGTCCTTCTCGACACGACCTGGCGTCACATTGGCTGCCCAGCCAGTTAGAGTGCGCGCCGAATGCGGGGAGAGAGAGCGGAGAGCTTCGTGGTCCTGAGCCTGCGGGTCCTCGCGCTCAGCTTCGCCACGGTCGGCATCCTCTTCATCGCGGTCCCCAACGGCGTCCTCGACGCCGTCTCCGACCTCGGCGACGCGATCGGCGACTTCCCCCGCGCCCCGCACGGCACCGAGCAGCTCTGGCTCGCGCTCGGCTTCTCCTACATGGTCGTGATCGCCGGGATCTGCCTGATCGCGCAGTCCGACGTCGTCCGCTACCGCCCCCTGCTGCTCCTGCTCGCCGCCGGCAAGGCCGCCTCCTCGCTCACCTCGCTCGGCTTCTTCATCTTCGACGAAGACGTCTTCGCCTACCTGCTCAACTTCCTCGTCGACGGGTCGCTGGTCCTCGTCGCGCTCTGGCTCTGGTCGCTGATCGGTCGCATCGACCGGCAGCCCGGCGCCGGCTGAAAGCGCCCGCCGGGGCTCTCGGCCGCCGAGCAGAGGACTCTGAGCGCGATCTGCGAGGCGATGGCGCCCGGGATCGACGGCCTGCCCGCCGCCGAGCGCGACGTCGACGTCTCCGGCCCGGTCGCCGAGTTCCTCAAATCGCTCTCGCCGCGGATGCTGACCAGGATCCGGCTCGGGCTGCGGGCATTCGAGTGGCTGCCGTTTCCCTGGCGCTTCAGCCGGCTCGACGCCGGGGCCCGCGACGACTTCCTGCACCGCATGGAGAAGTCGAGCTTCCGCCTCCACCACGAGCTCCTGCTGCTGGCGAAGATCTTCTCGACCCTCGGCTACGCGGTGCTGCCCGAGGTCGAGGGGCGGATCGGGATCGAAACGAGCTGCAGGCTCGCCGACGGCAGCCTTCCGGAGCCGGCCGGCTCGCTGGGTGAGACGCGCCCACAGGGCGACGGCGAGGAATGCGACGTCGTGATCGTCGGCTCCGGGGCCGGCGGCGCGGCCGCGGCGGCCGAACTGGCCGAGGCCGGGCTCGACGTGATCGTGCTCGAGGCGGGCGGCCACTTCAACCGCGACAACTACCCGCAGGGGCACCTCGACTCGATCGCGACGCTCTACCGCGACGCCGGCCTGACGATGGCCGAGGGCAACCCGCCGATCCCGGTCCCGGTCGCGAAGGTGGTCGGCGGAACGACGGTGATCAACTCCGGGACCTGCTTCCGCGCCCCCGACGAGGTCCTCGACAACTGGCGCGACGAGCACGGCGTGAGCTGGGCGCGCGACCTCGACCCCTACTTCGTCGAGGCCGAGGAGTTCCTGCGGGTCAGGCCGCTCGACACCGAGCGAATGGGCCGCAACGGCCAGCTCGCGATGGAGGGAGCCGAAGCGCTCGGCCTCTCCAGCGGCCCGATCTCCCGCAACGCCGGCGACTGCGTCCAGTGCAGCTCCTGCCCCTACGGCTGCCGGATCGACGCCAAGCGGGGCATGCACGTCAGCTACCTGCCGCGGGCCGTCGCCGCCGGCGCCCGGGTCCGCGCCGGCGTCGAGGCGCGCAGGCTCCTGGTAGAGGACGGGCGCGCTGCCGGCGTCCGCTGCGTGGCCGGGCGCGGGGGCTCCGACGGCGCCCGCCGCGCCTACACGGTTCGCGCCAGACGGGCGACGATCGTCGCCGGCGGCGCCTTCGGCACGCCGGAGCTGCTGTTCCGCTCCGGCCTGGGCGGCGGGCAGGTCGGCCGCAACCTCCACATCCACCCCGCCTGCTGGGTCGGCGCCCACTACGAGGAGGAGGTCCGCGGCTGGGACGGGGTCATGCAGAGCTATTACATCGACGAGTGGGAGAGCGAGCGGGTCCTGCTCGAGGCGACCTTCACCCCGCTCGCCTTCGGCGGCGCCTGGCTGCAGGGCGCCGGTCGCGCCCATCAGGAAGCGATGCTCGAGTTCGGCCACATGTCCTCGATCGGCGTCCAGCTCGCCGACCGCTCGGTCGGCCGGGTCGGCCTGCTGAGAGACGGCTCCCTGAAGACCCGCTACAAACTGACCGACGACGACGCGCGGCGCTTCATCTTCGGCATCGCACGCGCGGCGGAAGTCCATTTCGCCGCCGGCGCGACCGCGGTCTACCCCAACATCCCGCGCGCCGGCGTGCTCCGCCCCGGCCAGGTCGCCGCGTTCGAGGCCACCCGCTTCAAGGCCTCCGAGCTGCGCCTCGAGGCATTCCACCCGATGGGGACGGCGCGGATCTCAGGCGACGAAGCGAGCGGTGTCTGCGACGCGCGCGGAGCGGTGCGAGGGGTCGAGGACCTCTACGTCGCCGACGCCTCCCTCTTCCCCAGCGCCGTGCACGTCAACCCGATGATGACGATCGTCGCCTTCGCCAAGCAGGTGGCCGCCGGAATCGCAGAAGGGACCCCGGCGGCCCGCTCCCAGGCCTAGGCGCTCGGCGGCGGAGGGGGTGGCGGCGGCGGTTGCTGCTGCTGGGGCGGCGGTTGCTGCTGCGGCGGAGGCTGGTACTCCTGCTGCGGTGGAGGGGGCGGAGGAGCCTGCTGCTGGGGCGGCGGCTGGTATTCCTGCGGCGGAGCGGGTGGCGGCTGGTGCTGCTGGGTCGGCGCATGATGGCCGCCTGGGTCCGAGAGCCGGTCGGCGGCGCCGCCGAAGGAGGCTCCCTCCTCCTGCATCACCATGTAGCCGCCGACGGTCAGCGCGATCAGCTCGATCAGGCCGAGGAAGGCGCCGATTTTGCGGCCGATGTCGAAGCCCTCGATCTCGAACGCCCCGGGCGCTCCCGGCGGGCTGATCAGGTAGATCACGAGGACGATCGTGCCGAGCCCACCGAGCACGGTCGCGACGATGCTCATCGAGACCGGGATGCGCTCGGCGCCGCTGCCGAAGACGGCGAGGCTGATTCCCGCGAAGGCCCCGAGGACGAGGATCAGGTTGAACCAGTCGCTGAAGGCATCGAATGCGTCGAACCCGTTGATCTCGGTGGAGACCCCGGCGACCTCCGGCACGTCGAGTCCGAACCAGGCGAACAGGAACATCGTCAGGAGCAGGGCCAGGCCGGCGATTCCGGCGACCTGCTCACCCTGTGTGGGGCGGTCCATCATCTGCGCTCCTCCTCGAGTCGGGGGTTGACTGACACTACACCCGCCCCCTGGCGGCAATCACGGTATTGGCCAGAAGCATGGCGATCGTCATCGGGCCGACTCCGCCGGGCACCGGGGTGATCGCGGAGGCGACCTCGGCGGCCGCCTCGAAGTCGACGTCGCCGCAGACACCGTCCTCGGTCCGGTTCATGCCGACGTCGATGACGACGGCCCCGGGCTTGACCGCGTCGGCGCCGAGCATCCGGGGCACGCCGACGGCCGCGACCAGGATGTCGGCGCGGCGGCAGACGCCCGGCAGGTCGGCGGTCCGCGAGTGACAGACGGTCACCGTCGCGTTCGCCGCGAGCAGCAGGCGGGCGACGGGGACGCCGACCAGCTTCGAGCGCCCGACGACCACCGCCTCGAGGCCCTCGGGATCCACCCCCTCATGGCGGAGCATCTCCATCACTCCGGCGGGGGTGCAGGGGAGGAGGCCGGGCGTCCCGTGCGCGAGGAGGCCGGCGTTGAGCGGAGTCAGGCCGTCGACATCCTTGGCCGGGTCGATCGCGGCGACGAGGTTGTCGGGGTCGAGATGGTCGGGGAGCGGGATCTGGACCAGGATCCCGTCCACGTCGTCGTCCGCGCCGAGGCCCCGGACCAGGTCGAGCAGCGCCTCCTCGGAGACGTCCGCCGGCAGGTCGTGATGGACCGAGCCGATTCCCGCCTCCGCGCAGGCCTTGTGCTTGTTTGCGATGTAGATCTTCGAGGCGGGGTCCTCGCCCACCAGGACCGTCGCAAGCGCCGGCGCCCGGCCCGTTTGGGACTCGAGCTCGGCGACCTCGGCGGCGACCCTGGCTCGGACCTCTGCCCCGATCGCCCTGCCGTCGATCAGTCGCGCCCCCATCAGCCCGCCTCCCCCGTCACCGCTACCGCTTCCGGATCGGTGCGTAGTCGGCCATCAGCTTGCGCTCGGTCCCGTCGCCGGCGAAGCGCACGACGACCACGCCGCCGGGCTCGACGCCGGTCACGACCCCGTCCCCGAAGCTGGCGTGGACGACGTCGTCGCCGACGCGCAGCTCCAGCGCCGGGCCCGGGTCGATCGGGGTCGCGGCGCCGGCGGCCGCGGCGTCCCAGCGCCCGGCCGCGCTCGGTGAGGTCGAGTCGCGCTCGGTGAGGTCGGCGGGCAGCTCGTCCACGAAGCGCGAGGGCAGGTTGCGCTCGGCCCTCCCGAAAAGGCGCCGCTCACGCGCCCAGGTCATGTAGAGCCGGCGGCGGGCGCGGGTGATGCCGACGTAACAGAGCCGGCGCTCCTCCTCCTCGCCGCCCTCTTCGAGCGCCCGCATGTGTGGGAAAGAGCCCTCCTCGCAGCCGACGATGAAGACCGTGTCGTACTCCAGGCCCTTGGCGTTGTGGAGGGTCATCAGCGTGATCAGCGACTCCTCCTCGCGCAGCCCGTCCTGCTCGGTGTAGAGGGAGATCTGCTGCAGGAACTCCTCCAGCGGCGGCACGTCCGCGGCGCCCTCGAGCTCGTGGTTGGCGTCGAACTCGGCGGCCACCCCGACCAGCTCCTCGAGGTTCTCGATCCGGCCCTCGGCCTCGATCGTGCGCTCGGCCTCGAGCGCTTCCATGTAGCCGCTCTCGCTCAGCGTCGATTGCAGGACCTCGGCGACGGGCGCCCCGCCCTCCGCCCGTTCGCGCAGGGACTCGACCATCTCGTGGAAGCGGGCGAGGGACCGGATCGCCGCCGCGCCCAGGCCGGGGACGTCCTCGGCCATGCCGACCACCTCCCAGACGGGCAGCCCGGTGGTGTTGGCGTGCGAGGCGATCCTGCCCTGGCTGGTGTTGCCGATCCCCCGGCGCGGCGAATTCACCACCCGTGAGAAGGAGACCTGGTCGGAGGGGTTGACGAGCAGGCTGAGGTAGGCGACCGCGTCCTTCACCTCCGCCCGCTCGTAGAACTTGGTGCCGCCGATCACCTGGTACGGGAGCTCAAAGCGGACGAGGGTGTCCTCCAAGACCCGACTCATTGCATTCGTCCGGTAGAAGACGGCGACGTCCTCGCGGCGCACGCCCTCCTCCTCGCCGAGGCGCTGGATCTCCCCGGCCACCCAGCGCGCCTCCTCGTGCTCGTCGCCGACCTCCGTCAGCCGCACCGGCTCGCCGCCGGAGATGTCGGTCCAGAGCTTCTTCTCACGGCGTTCGCGGTTGCGCGCGACGACCGCGTTGGCCGCCGAGAGGATCGTCTGGGTCGAGCGGTAGTTCTGCTCGAGCTTGACCACCTCGGCCTCCGGGAAGTCGCGCTCGAAGTCGAGGATGTTGCGGATGTCGGCGTGGCGGAAGCCGTAGATCGACTGGTCCTCGTCGCCGACGACCATCAGGTTGCCGTGCTCGGAGGAGAGCAGCTGGAGCAGCCTGTACTGGGCGTGGTTGGTGTCCTGATACTCGTCGACGAGCACGTGGCGGAAGGTGCGGCGCCAGCGGTCGCGGACCTCGTCGAAGAGCTCCATCGCGTTGACCGAGCGGACGAGCAGGTCGTCGAAGTCCATCGCGTTGGCGGCGAGCATGCGTTTCTCGTAGAGGGCGTAGGCCTCGGCCGCGACCTCCTCGAAGACGCTGCCCTGGGCTTCGGCGAAGGCGGCGGCGTCGACGAGCCTGTTCTTGGCGCCCGAGATCTGGGCGCGGATCGCCCGCGGCGGGTAGCGCTTCGGGTCGACGCCGAGCTCGGTCATGCAGCGTTTGAGCATCCGCAGCGAGTCCGACTCGTCGTAGATCGTGAAGCCGCGCGAGTAGCCGAGCCGCTCGGCGTCCACCCGCAGCATCCGCGCGCAGGACGAGTGGAAGGTCGTCACCCACATTGCCCGGGCGGAGCGGCCGACCAGCGTTTCGACCCGCTCCCGCATCTCGTTGGCGGCCTTGTTGGTGAAGGTGATCGCGAGGATCTCACCCGGGCGGGCGGCCCCGGTCGCGAGCAGGTAGGCGATGCGGTGGGTCAGGACCCGGGTCTTGCCGGAGCCCGCCCCGGCCAGGACCAGCAGCGGCCCCTCGCCGTGCCGCACCGCCTCGCGCTGGGGCTCGTTGAGCTCGGCGAGCAGCCTCTCGGCGCGGTCGGCGCCGGCCTCCGTGGGTGCCGCCGCCTGGTCGGCGGCACCGTTCTCGGGGGCCTCGAACTCGGTCTGGAGGGCCATCAGCCGAGCATAGCCAGGCGCTCGGCTGGGGCCTCGGTCAGGCTAGACGCAGGATTCGACCGTTTCTTCGACGGCTGCCGCGAACCCTTCGAGAATCGCTTCTTCGAGTTCTCCGTCGGAATATTCTTCGAGTCCTTCGAGGACGCATTCGCCCAGTTCGGGGTCGCCGGCTTCGCTCAGCCCTTCGCCGAGGACGTTGAGCAGCTTGTCGCGGTCGAAGACGACGAATGCTTCGATCTGGTCGAGCTTCCAGTCGCCGTCCTCGTCGACGAGGCCGATCGTGATCGTCTGGCCGTCGAAGTCGCCGCCGTTGAAGGCGGTGTTGGCGGTCGCCGTGGAGCCGTCGACCACGACCTCGGTGACGTCGACCGACTCGGGATTGCCCTCCTCGTCCTCGGCGTCTTCTTCGCACTCTTTGACGGCTTCGTCGCCTTCAGAGCCTTCCACCTGTTCGAGGAAGTTGAGGGTCAGCAGCTCTTCGCAGTCGGCCGGGTCGGTGCTGGTCGAGCTGGTCTCGATCACGTCGACGATCTTTTCTTCGTCGCTTTCGCTGTCGCCGCAGGCGGCGAGGGCGAGCGCCGCGATGAGCGCGAAGAGCACTGGCAGAAGGCGTTTCAAGGCATTCCTTTCGGTGGGGCGAGGACGGTGGCGGCAGGCTACATCAGCCACCGGCCGACGAGCGACCGGTGCGAGGCTGGAGCTCGCCCTCGTCGGGCTCGGCCCCCCGGCCCTCGCCGCCGTCGAGCTCGGCCAGGCGCCGCTCGACCTCGGCGATCCGCGCCGAGAGCGCCTTGATCGCCTCGGCGATCGGGTCGGGAAGGTGGATCCAGTCGGCGTCGGGCCCCTGCACCCGCCGGCCCTCGACCTTGACCGGGTGGCCCGGGTTGCCGACGACGGTCGAGCTCGGCGGCACGTCCTCGACGACGACCGTGTTGGCGCCGATCTTCGCCCCGTCGCCGACGGCGATCGGGCCGAGCAGCTTGGCCCCGGAGCCGACCGTGACGTTGTCGCCGAGGGTCGGGTGGCGCTTGCCGCGCTGGAACCCGGTGCCACCCAGGGTCACGCCCTGGTAGAGGGTCACGCGCTCGCCGATCTCGGCGGTCTCGCCGATCACCACGCCGGCGCCGTGGTCGATGAAGAACTCGCCGCCGATCCTCGCCGCCGGATGGATCTCCACCCCGGTCACCATGCGGGCGCAGTAGGCGATGCAGCGGGGGGCCATCGGCACCCCCGCCTCGAGCAGCGCGTTGGCGACCCGGTGGGCGAGCAGCGCCTGCACCCCGGCCCAGCTGAAGAGGATCTCGAAGGTCGAGACCCCCTGCGCCGCGGGATCGCGATCGCGCGCCGCGGCGACGTCTGCGCGCACCTCGCAGAGCACACGTCTGAGCACGCCGGACCCGCTCGGGGGTTGCTCGTTCACGGTGCGAAGAAGGGTAGGGACATGTACCGCTCGCCCGAGTCGCAGACGATCGTGACGACCCGCCTGCCGGCCATCTCCGGGCGGGCGGCCACCTCCAGCGCCGCCCTGATGTTGGCCCCGGCCGAGATCCCGGCCAGGATCCCCTCTCGCCGGGCGACCAGGCGCGCCGTCTCCAGGGCGTCCTCGTCGGAGACCGAGATCGTCTCGTCGATCACCTCGCGGTCGAGAACGTCGGGGACGAAGCCGGCGCCGATCCCCTGGATTTTGTGCGGCCCCGGGGGCCCGCCGGAGAGGACGGGAGAGGCGGCGGGCTCGACCGCGACCACCTTCGCGTCGGGTGCCCGTTCCCTCAGCATCCGCCCCACCCCGGTGATCGTCCCGCCGGTGCCGACCCCGGCGACGAAGGCGCCGACCTCGCCGCCGCAGTCCTCCCAGATCTCCTCGGCCGTGGTGCGGCGGTGGATCTCGGGGTTGGCGGGGTTGGAGAACTGCTGCGGCATGAAGCCTTTGCGCTGCTCGCGGATCTCCTCGGCGAGCTCGACCGCCTCGGTCATCCCGCCCAGCGACGGCGTCTCCCGCACCTCGGCGCCGTAGGCGCGCAGCAGCTTGGCCCGCTCCCGGCTCATCCCTTCCGGCAGGGTGAGAATCAGCTCGTAGCCGCGGGCGGCGCAGACCATCGCCAGCGCGATCCCGGTGTTGCCGCTGGTCGGCTCGACGATCACCGAGCGGCCGGGGCCGACGAGGCCCGCCTCTTCGGCGGCGTCGATCATCGCCACCCCGATCCGGTCCTTGACCGAGCCGCCCGGGTTGAAGTACTCGAGCTTCGCGCAGACCTCGGCGCCCAGCCCCTCGGCGAGCCGCCGCAGCGCGACCATCGGGGTCCCGCCGACCGTCGCCGAAGCCTCCGCCCCGACCCGCATCAGATGAAGTACATCCCGGAGCCGGACTCGGCCGCCTCGCGGCGCGCGACTTCGGCGATCGACGTCTGGCCGAAGACCTTGCGCAGGGCGGTGACGCCCTCGCCCCAGATCCCGCCGGCCTCGTCCGCTTCCTGGCCGACCTTGCCGTCGAGGGTCTGGACGACCTCCAGGACGGTGATTTCTTCAGCCGGCTTCGAGAGCGTGTAGCCGCCCTTCATCCCCCTGTGACTGGTCAGCAGGCCGCCGCGCCGCAGGGTCGAGAAGAGCTGCTCGAGGAACTGCTCGGGGATCTTGCGCCGCTCGGCGAGCTCCTTGATCGGCACCGGCCGGTCGCCGGAGCGGGCGAGCTCGGCCATCGCCACGACGGCGTAGCGGGACTTCGAGGTGATCGAGATCACCCGTCCTTTCTACCGCACGCCGCCGACCCCGGCTCGGTTAGGATCGACGTGACCTCGGCTTTCCAGCCGCCCAGTCGTCGTCCGTGCCGAGTCGAACCGCGAGAGATCGGAGCCCTCCTGAGCGAGCGCCCACAGTGTTTGGTGATCGACGGTCATCCTCTCGTGCGCCTCGGCGTGCGAAACGCGCTGCGGGACGGCTTCGAGGTCTCCGAGATCGAGAGCCGCGCGGAGGCGGTCGAGCTGGTCCGTGACGTGGGCAGCTTCGACGTCGCGATCGTCGACATGAGATGGCGGAGCGCCGACACCAATGGCGCCCTCGGCGGCGACGAGGCGATCAGGGCCCTGCGCAAAGCGGAGCCCATGATCGGCATCGTCGCCCACGGCGAGCGCGCCGACCGCCACCTCGCCAACACGGCGCTGCAGGCGGGCGCCGGGGCCTATGTCTCCCGCACCGCCGGGGCCGAGCAGCTGATGCGCGCCGTCGACGCCGTGCTCGCCCAGGAAAGCTTCGTGGACCCCACCGTGCCGCCGCCCGGTAGCCGCGGCAAACTGACCCGCCGCCAGCGGGAAATCCTCCAGCTCCTCGCCGACGGCGGCTCGACCACCTTCGCCGCCCGTGAGCTCGGCCTCAGCGAAGAAACGGTGAAGACTCACACCAAGAACGCGCTCGGCCGCCTCGAGGCGCGCAACCGGACTCACGCCGTGGCGATCGCCCTGCGCGAGTCGCTGATCGTCTAGGTCTAGATCCAGCCGCGGTCGCGGGCGGTGAGGACGGCCTGGGCGCGATCGACGGCGCCGATCTTGCCGTAGACGTTGTGGAGGTGGGTGCGGATGGTCGAGACCGATAGCTGCATCTCTCCGGCGATCTGCTTGTAGACCATGCCCTCCGAGAGGTGGCGGAGGACGTCGAGCTCGCGGGCCGAGAGCGGGCACGGCTCGCTGATCCGCGGGCCGTCCCGGCGCGGGTACGGAAGGTCGTAGAGGAGCTGGCGCAGGCTCTCCGGGTCGAGGCCGCAGCGCTGCGCGGCGGCGCGCAGCTTTTCCGGCGCGATCGCCTCGCCCTGGGAGTAGTGGGCGATCATGTCGGCGAGAGCGACCATCCCGGCCAGGCCGTCGGCGTCCTCGGCGTGGTGGCGCTCGATCGCGACGGCTATCTGCGAGGGCACGTTCCAGCGCCGTGCCAGCACCCCGCCGACCAGGGCATGGTCGATGCCGAGCTGGTCGCGTTCTTCGCGGATCCGCTGCTCGGGGGTGCGGCCGACCATGTCGCCGTAGGGGCGCTGGCCCGGGTGAAGGTTGTTGATCACGAGCCGGCCGACGTCGTGGAGCAGTGCGGTGACGGCGAGCTCGTCGCGGTCGGGCCAGCCCACCGCGCGGCCGATCTGCTCGGCGGCGTGCTGGGTGGCGAGAGCGTGGACGCGGAAGCGCTCGGGCCGCATTTCGCGGCTGCCGTTGGGCTCGAAGAAGTCGAAGACGCTGGCGGTGCCCGCGATCGCGAGCACGCCGGAGGGCTTGAGGACGTCGACCGCCTCGGGGATGCTGGCCGCGCCGTCGGGTGTGGCGCCGCTGCGGTTGGCGGCCCGCAGGACCGCGACCGTCAGCGCCACATCGGATTCGACCGCTTCGACGACCTCACCGACCCTGGCGCTCTCCGCGGTCGCCGCCTTCATCACCCGTGCCTGGGACTCGACCAGGACGGGAAAGCGCTCGACCGCCTCGAAGGCGGCCGCGAGGCGTGCGCCGGGAGCGGGTTTACCGGCTTTGCCGGCGCTCTTGGCGCTGACGGCATGGCTCTTGACCTTGCCGTTCGTCTGAGTCTGGGTTTTGGTGGGCGGCATGGGAATGAATTCCGCCTATCCATCGGCAGCAGGGGACGATCTGATTTAGCCGACACCTCCCCAAAACTGAGGCGGGATTCAGCCGTGGTTGTCCGGATTGGACGGTTTTGGGGAGTCTGATGCGACTTTTTGGGCACGCAACTTCGCAACCGCGGCGTCGATCCGGGCCAGGGACTGCTCGTGTCCGAGCACCGCGAGGGACTCGAAGATGCCCGGTGAGACGGTGCTCCCGGTGATCGCGACCCGGATCGGCTGGTAGAGGCGGCCCGGCTTGACGTCGAGGGCCTCCGGCAGCGGCGAGAGCGCCCGCTCGACGGCCTCCGCGTCGAAGTCCGCGCCGGCGCTCGCCAGCGCCTCCCGGGCGGCCTCGAGCAGGCCCAGGGCCCCCTCCTTCATCACCTTGCTCCAGGCCTTCTCGTCCTCGACCGGGGGCTCGAAGGCGAACCTGATCAACGGCCAGACCTCGTCGAGGGTCTGCGCTTTGTCCTGGGCGATCTCGCAGGCCGCGCGCAGCCGGTCGTCGACCTCCCGCCCGGCCCGCGCCGCGACCGCCGCGGTGTACTCGTCGAGGGGCATCTCCCGCATGTAGCGGCCGTTGACCCAGCGCAGCTTCTTCTCGTCGAAGATCGCCGCCGAGCTGCCGACGTCCTCGATTCGGAAGCGCTCGACCAGCTCCGCGGTGGGGATCAGCGTCGCGTCGTCGTCGGCTCCCCAGCCGAGCAGCGCCAGGTAGTTGCGGACGGCGGCCGGCAGGTAGCCCGCCTCGCGCAGCTCCTGGACCGAGGCGGCGCCGTGGCGCTTGGAGAGCTTGCGGCCGTCGGGGCCGTGGAGCAGCGGCAGGTGCGCGTAGCGGGGCGGCTCGTGGCCGAGGGCCTCGAGGACCAGGAGCTGCTTCGGCGTGTTGGAGAGGTGGTCGTCGCCGCGGACGACGTCGGTGATCCCCATCTCGGCGTCGTCGACGGCGACCGCGAAGTTGTAGAGGACGCTGCCGTCGCCGCGGGCGATGACGAAGTCGTCGTAGCTGCGGTTCGGGAAGCGGACCGGGCCGCGGATCAGGTCCTCGACCACCGTCTCGCCGTCATCGGGCACCCGCAGCCGGATCGCCGCCCCCGGGTCCTCGACGGGCTCGCCGCGGTAGCCGCGGTCGGTGCCGTGCTCGGCCTTCCAGGCCTCGACCTCCTTCGCCGTCGCCGTGTCGCGGTAGGCGGCGCCGGAATCCAGCAGCCGCTCCAGCGCGGCCGCGTGGCTGTCGGAGCGCGAGACCTGGGAAACCGGGTCTCCGTCCCAGTCGAGCTCGAGCCAGCGCATCGCGTCGAGGATCTGCTCGACGTTCTCCTCGGTCGAGCGCTCGCGGTCGGTGTCCTCGATCCGCAGCACCAGCTCCCCCCCGGCGTGGCGCGCGGCGAGCCAGTTGTAGAGCGCCGTCCTCGCCCCGCCGATGTGGAGCGCGCCCGTCGGCGACGGGGCGAACCTGAGGCGAATTGGCGGGGAGTCGGCGGGCACGGGCTGGGCGCGCATGTTTCCACAGAGACCCCGACACGAACGAGGGCCGCCCGCGGGCGGCCCTCGTCAGAAGCGAACGGCTCAGGTCGTGTCGGCTATTTGGACTTGCTGAAGCTGCTCACGCACTGGCCCTGGTTTTTGAAGCCGTGGTCTTTCCAACCACCCTTCTTGCAGTCCTTGGCGTTGCTGAGGGGAAGGGCCGACACCCCGTTGATGATCAGGTTGCGCACGAGGATCGTGCCGGGGTCGGAGGGATTGTCGTTGACGATCCCGGTGTGGCCGGCCGTGCCGTCCGTGATCCCGCTGATCTGCTGCGTGACCTTGAACCAGCCGTCGTTGTCGGCATCCGTCCCGCAGGCTTCCTCGCCGGCCGGGTCGCCGTCGAAGGTGTTGAACGCCCCGCCCTGGATGAAGACGCGCGGCACGCCGCCGGCGCAGGTCACGTCGCTCGATTTGTATTCGAAGCTGATCGTGTCGCCGTTCTCGACAGGGACGTCGAGGTCCGGGTTCTCGAACGACGTTCCGGCCGGCTGGCCGGTGCTGTCGAGGGTCACGACCCCGTCGTCGTAGGTGGTGCCGGAGTTTGCCACCCAGCCCTCGGCGGCGACCGCCATGGCGGCTGTCGCGAGAGCAGAAACAGACGGATGTACTAGCGGCGGGTGAACGGGTCGATGTAGAGGTCGTCGATCAGCCAGTCGCCGCTGGCGTCCTTGGGGCTGAAGCTGATCCGCGCCGCCACCTCCAGGCTGTCCTTGGTTTCCAGCCTGAGGGCCTCGGTCGGTTCCCATTCGTCCTCCGCGCGGACGTCGTTCGTCTTCACCTTCGTGCCGTCGGAGAAGTAGTACGTCACTTTCACGTAGAGCTTCGAGCCGTCGTCTCCCGCGTTGAGCGCCATCAGGCGGAACAGCGGCGTGTACTGATCCACACAGACCTTCGGGCTGGTCGCAATCCCTCCATGTGGAATGCTGAGCGACGTGTTGTCGGCCGCGTCGTTTAGGAAGTGGTCCTCGTTGCCGGCGACCAGGGCGGCTCCGCCGCTGAAGTCCCAGCCGGTGCCGCCTTCCTCGAAGCCGCCGTCGGGGGCGAGCTCGTAGTAATTCGTGTCGCCCCACTTGGAGAAGACCTGCTCGGCATCAGGATAGGTGCAGGCCGCCTGCGCCGCGGAGGCGAACCCCGACAGCGCGACAAACGCTCCCACCAACGCCAAGACCAGCGCGGCACGGGGAATCCGGACACCTCGGGAAGAATGACTCATCGGGGCAACACCTCCTTGGTCGCAAAGCGAATTGACTCGGTTCTCACCAAGCTGGCGGCTGAGCCGTCTCCCCTCCGGGAGACCTCTTGCTTTGCGTCCCCGCCTCGCGACGGGTTTGCCCCTTCAGCTGATTCGTGCTGATTGGGGCATCGGAGGCTGCGGAGGCGGATTGAATTCCATCGGACAGGCGTCTAGGCAATTTTGCGTGTGACCGCTTAATCGTCGCCCGGGCGGGGCGTCATTAGGATGGCCGCCATGCTGATCGGCGCCCATGTATCGACGGCCGGAGGGCTGGACAACGCCATCGGGCGGGCCACCGAGCTCGGCTGCGAGTCGATTCAGATCTTCAACCAGAGCCCGCGGATGTGGCGGCCGACCAGGTACGACGAGGGGGACTTCGCCGCCTTCCGCGAGGCGATGGCGGCCTCGCCCGTGGAGGCGGTGGTGATCCACGCGGTCTACCTGATCAATTGCGCGACGAAGGAGGCCGACCTGCGCAAGAAGTCGCTGGCCTCGCTCACCCACGCGCTGCGGATCGGCGACGGGATCGGGGCCGCCGGCGTCGTCCTCCACCCGGGCGCCCAGAAAGGCGAGCCGCACGGCCCCTCGATGAAGCGGGCCGGAAAGGTGATCGCCGCGGCGCTGGCGGACAGCGAGTCGTGCCCGCTGCTGCTCGAGCAGACCGCCGGCCACCAGGGGCTGCTCGGCCGCGACTTCGACGAGACCGCGGAGCTGATCGAGCTGGCCGGAAGCGGCGAGCGGCTCGGGCTCTGCCTCGACTCCTGCCACCTCTTCGTGCAGGGCTACGACATCACCGACGCCGACCACCTCTCCGCGGTCCTCGACGAGGCCGACGAGAAGGTCGGCCTGGAGCGGCTGCGCTGCGTCCACGTCAACGACGCGGCCGTGCCGCTCGGCTCCTGCCGCGACCGCCACGCCAACATCGGCAAGGGAGAGATGGGCAAACAGGGCCTCGCCGCCTTCCTCTCCGAGCCTCGCTTCGAGGGCCTGCCGGCGACCCTCGAGACCCCGGGCCCCAACAAGAAAGGCGCCGACCGCAAGGAAGTCCTCGCCGCGAAGCGCCTCCGCAAAGCGGGCCTCAAGGCCCGCGCCTGAATCGAGGCGTCAATTAACCCCGCCCCAGGGGGTGAAATGACGGCTCGATCGCCGGGGCGCTATTTGATCTGCAGGCCCGAAATAGCGCGCGAAATCACGAGGCGCTGGATCTCCGAGGTGCCCTCGAAGATCGTGTAGATCTTGGCGTCGCGGGCCATGCGCTCGACCGGGAACTCGCGGGTGTAGCCGTTGCCGCCGAGGATCTGGATCGCGCGCTCGGTGACGTGGACCGCGACCTCGCCGGCCTTCAACTTCGCCATCGAGCCCTCGGCGTTTTCGAAGGTCTGACCGGTGCGGCCCATCCAGGCGCCGCGCCAGACCAGCAGGCGGGCGGCGTCGATCTCGAGCTTCATGTCCGCCAGGGTGAAGGCGATCGCCTGGTTCTCGATGATCGGGCGGCCGAACTGCTGGCGCTCTTTGGCGTAGTCGAGCGAGTACTCGTAGGCGGCGCGGGCGATGCCGATCGCCTGGGCGCCGACCGTCGGCCGGCTCGCCTCGAAGGTCTGCATCGCGGCCTGCGACTTCGCCTTCTTGCCCTCGCGCACACGGGCGAGGCGCTCGTCGAGCTTGTCTTTGCCGCCCAGCAGACAGGCGCCCGGGACCCGGCAGTCGTCGAGGTGGACGTCGGCGGTGTGGGAGGCGCGGATGCCGTGCTTCTTCACCTTCGTGCCCTGCTCGCAGCCCTTGGTGCCCGGCGGAATGACGAAGGCGGCATGCCCGCGCGAGCCGAGCTCACGGTCGACCGAGGCGATCACGACATGGACGTCGGCGATGCCGCCGTTGGTGGCCCAGGCCTTCTGCCCGTTGATCACCCATTCGTCCTTGGCCTCGTCGTACTTGGCGGTGGTGCGGATCGCCGAGACGTCGGAGCCGGCGTCGGGCTCCGAGGCGCAGAAGGCGGCGACCTTCGGCTCGTCGACCGAGCCGAAGCACTGCGGAATCCACTCGCCGAGCTGCTCCGGTGTTCCCTGCCCGAAGATCGCGGCGACGGCGAGCGAGGTGCCGAAGATGCTCATCCCGATCCCGGCGTCGCCCCAGAACAGCTCCTCGTTGACGATCGGCAGCGAGAGCCCGGTCTCGTCGGCCCAGAACTGGGCGAGGCCTTCGAATCCGTAGAGGCCGATCTTGGCGGCCTCCTGGATCACCGGCCACGGGGTCTCCTCGCGCTCGTCCCACTCCGATGCCGCGGGGCGGACGACGCCCTCGGCGAAGCCGTGCACCCACTCGCGGATGTCCTTCTGGTCCTGGTTCAGCTCGAGGGTGAACCTCGGCCCGTCGGCGGCGGGTGCGGAGTCGCCGGCGGCTTCGGCGACGATGTCATCGGCGGTCTGGGGCGCAGCTGTCTCGGGATTCATGGCCAGCGATGCTACATGAGACCGTGTCGTCGTTCGAGGGCCGCGCCCCGCCGGGGCTCAGAGGTCGCGCAGGTCGAACGCCCGCAGGCCCTCGGCTCCCTCGTCCGGGCAGTCGAAGAAGCGACGGTTGACGCAATCGTAGGAGGAGCCCTCGCCCTCGTAGGCCCGCTCGACCGAGAACTGGCAGTGGGGAAGCGCGTCGCCGGTCATCTTCACGCCTCCGAAGCCGTTGGGCTGGAGGACGGCGTCGAGTTCTACCTTGGCGCCGTAGACGCCCTGCATGCAGCCGAGGTACTGGACGCCGGTGAGGATGTCGTTGTAGCTGTAGAGGTAGTGGCAGCCCATCTCCACGCAGCCGCGCGGCTCGATCATCTTGTCGCAGAAGGAGCGGCACTGGCGACACTCGCCCGTCTTCTCCCTGATGGCTGGCATTGACAAAGTCTAGGTGCCTGGCGGCGTCAAGACGGAGTATTTGCTTGCCGCGTCAGAACCGAGCAGTTCGGTGGACGCAGGGAGCGCAGCGTGCTCCGCACGTAAGCGAGCGAGAGCGCCGAACTGCGCCGGTCTTCACGCCGCGAGCGAGTCGGGGCCGAGAACGTGGCCAAGCTCGGCGCGCAGGCCGCTGGTGTTGCGGACCCGATACGGGTCGCCGAGCACCAGCTTGGTCGGCTCGCCCTCGCCCGGGGTGACCGCGAGATGGACGTCGGCCTCGCCCTTGTGGTGCTCGAAGACGGCCTTCAGCTCCTCGAAGAGCGCCGGGGTCCACTGGGCGGCGTCGATCTTCAGGCGCAGCGGCTCCGACGGCGCGTTCGCCGCCGAGCTGGCCTTGTCGATCTCCGCCTGGTCGGGCTCGAAGCGCTCCGCCTCCTGGACGACGAGCTTGGTCTCGCCGCGATCCTTGTGGTCGAGGCGGCCACGGACGATCACCACCGCATCGGGCTCGATCGTCGCCGCGGCCGAATCGGGCTGGTCGGCCTTGAAGACCAGCATCTCGACCTGGCCCTCGACGTCGTCGAGGGTCGCGAACATCATCTGCGAGCCGCTCTTGGTGCGGATCTTTTTGCAGGCCGCGACGATGCCGCCGACCGTCACCCAGGAGCCGTCCGGCTTGGTGGAGAGATCGGCGATCGAACAGTCGACGCGGGCCTTGAGCGCGTCGCGCACTTCGGCCAGCGGGTGCGACGAGAGATAGGTGCCGAGCACCTCCTTCTCCATCGCCAGCAGTGTCGAGCGGTCGAACTCGACGGCGGAGATCGGCGGCCGGTGCTGGTGCGCGGCGGCCTGCGACCCCCCTTCCCCGCCCTCTTCGTCGCCGCCGAAGTCGAAGATCGAGCCCTGGCCGAGCTGGGCGTCCTCCTGGGCCTTCTGGCCCGCCGACTGCGCCGCCGGCAGCGCCTCGAGCATCCCCATCCGCGAGGCCCCGGTCGAGTCGAGGGCGCCGCATTTGATCAGGCATTCGATCGCCCGTTTGTTGACCGCGCGGGAGTCCACCCGCTCGCAGAAGTCCCAGACCGAGGCGATCGGCGCGTCCTCGCGCGCCCGCAGGATCGCCTCGACGGCGGAGTGGCCGACGTTCTTGACCGCGTCGAGGCCGAAGCGGATCGCCTTCTCGGAGACGACGAAGTCGTGGTCGGAGGAGTTGACGTCGGGCGGCAGGACCTCGATCCCCATCTCCTCGCAGCGGTTGACGAAGAAGGGGACCTTGTCTTTGGTGTTCATCACCGAGGAGATCACCGCCGCCATGTACTCGGCGGGGAAGTTCGCCTTCAGGTAGGCGGTGCGGTAGGCGATCAGCGCGTAGCAGGCGGCGTGGGACTTGTTGAACGAGTAGTCGGCGGCGGCCTCCATCAGCTTCCACATGTCGCCGGCGACCTTCTTCGCGGTCCCCGACGCCTCCATGCCTTCGAGGAATTTGGCCTTCATCGTCGCCATCAGGTCGCGCTTCTTCTTGCCGATCGCCTTGCGCAGGTCGTCCGCCTCGGCGGGGCTGAAGCCCGCCATCTGCTTGGCGATCTCCATCAACTGCTCCTGGTAGAGGACGCAGCCGTAGGTCGGCTGGGTGATCGGCTTGAGGCGCTCGTCGGGATAGGTGACCGAGGCCGGGTCGCGCTTGCCCTTGGCGTAGGCGGGGATGTAGGCCATCGCTCCCGGCCGGTAGAGGGAGACGAGGGCGACGATGTCGTCGAACTCGGTCGGGCGGACCTTCTTCATCGCGTCGCGCATGCCCTCGGACTCGAGCTGGAAGACGCCGGTGCCGTCGCCGCGGGTCAGCATCTCGAAGGTCTTCGCGTCGTCCATCGGAATCGTCGCGACGTCGAGCTCGACCCCGCGCGAGCGCTGGATGATCTCGATCGCGTCCTCGATCACGTCGAGGTTGCGGAGGCCGAGGAAGTCCATCTTGAGCAACCCGATCTCCTCGATCGGGCCCATCGAGTACTGGGTGACGATCTTGTACTGGCGCTCGCCCTTGGCGCCGCCGTTGCCGCCCGCCGGGGCGCTGCGGTCCTCGGCTAGCTGCAGGGGGACGATCTCCTGCAGGGGACGGTCGGCGATCACCACGGCCGCCGCGTGGATCGAGTTGTTGCGGATGATCCCCTCGAGGCCCTGGGCGACGTCGATGATCTTTTTCGCGTCGGGCTCGGCGTCGTAGGTCTGTTTCAGTTCCTGGCCCTTCTTCAGGCACTCCTCGAAGGAGGGGCTGCGGCCCATGATCGGCTCCGGGATCTGCTTCGCGAGCCGGTCCCCGGTTCCGTAGTCGAAGCCGAGCACGCGGGCGGCGTCGCGGGTCGCGGCGCGCGGGGCCATCTTGCCGAAGGTGATGATCTGGGCGACCGATTCGCGGCCGTATTTCTCGCCGACGTAGCGGATCATCCGCTCGCGCCCGCGGACCGAGAAGTCGATGTCGATGTCCGGCATCGATTTGCGGCCGGGGTTGAGGAAGCGCTCGAAGAGCAGGTCGTTGGCGAGCGGGTCGAGGTCGGTGATGCTCAGCGAGTAGGAGACGATCGAGCCCGCCGCCGAGCCGCGCCCCGGGCCGACCGCGACGCCGTTCTCCTTCGCGTAGCGGACGAAGTCCCAGACGATCAGGAAGTAGGAGGAGAAGCCCATCTCCTCGATCACCCCGAGCTCGAACTCCATCCGCGCGACCGCCTCGGCGGGCGGCGGGTCGCCGTAGCGCTCGCGCAGGCCCTCGGCGGCGATCCGCCGCAGCATCGCCTCCGGCTCCTCGTCGTCGGGCGTCGGGTAGCGGGGCAGCAGCAGGGACCCGAGCTCGATGTCCAGCGAGCAGCGCTCGGCGATCTCGAGCGTGCTCGGCACCGCCTCCGGCCACTCGGCGAAGGACTCGGCCATTTCCTCGGAGCTCTTCAAATAGAACTCGTTGGTGTCGAAGCTCATCTTCGGCGCCTCGAGCGTGGACTTGGTCTGCACGCAGAGCAGCGCCGCGTGGTTGTCGAAGTCCTCGCGCCGCAGGTAGTGGACGTCGGCGGTGCCGACCAGCGGCCGGCCCAGCTCGCGGGCGAAGCGGACGATGCCCTCGTTGGCCCGGTCCTGCTCGGCGATCCCGTTCTTCTGGACCTCGAAGTAGACCTGCTCGGGCCCGAAGGCCTGGATCAGGTCGTCGAGGTGGGCGCGGGCGTCGTCGGCGCGCTCTTCGACCAGGCGGCGGCAGAAGCGCGACTGCAGGCAGCCGGTGAGGACGATGACCCCCTCCGAGTGCGAGGCAAGGAGGTCCATGTCGACGTTGGCCTTGCCGCGCGAGAAGCCCTCGAGGAAGCCGGCCGAGGTGAGCTTGACCAGGTTGGCGAAGCCGGTGTCGCTCTCGGCCAGCAGGGTGAGATGGTTGCGCTCGTAGCGGACCTGCTCCTTGATCGCGACTCGGTCGTCGACAAAGTAGGCCTCGAGGCCGACGATCGGTTTGATCCCGTGCTTGTTGCAGGCCTTGTAGAGGTCGACGGCGCCGTTCATGACCCCGTGGTCGGTGAGCCCGAGCGCCGGCTGGCCGAGCTCCGCGGCCCGGGCCGCCATCGCGTCGATCTTGCAGGCGCCGTCGAGCAGCGAGTACTCGCTATGGGCGTGAAGATGGACTGCGGAGGAAGAGCTCACGAAGGACGTCGATCATGCCAACCAGGGCAGATGGCAACGACCCCGTTTCGTGCCTTTTCGCGCGCCTTCCCCGCTATCTCCGTGGGTATTTCGAAATCGCATCACGTTGACCATGCATTGCATGGCAAACCTGATGCGATGTCTAGAAAGCGCGGGCCGTGGCCCTGACCATGACGGAGGGCCGCCCGGCGCCCGGCAGATCGGCGAGGACCCTCGCGACGCCCGGGTCGGGCCGCAGCCGTATCCAGCGCGCGGTGCCGGCTCCGACGATCGCCCGGGTCCTGGCGATCACGGGGCCGGCCGGGAGCAGCTCGGCGGCGTTTCCTCGCACGACCAGATCGACGGTCGCGATGCAGGTGCTGCTGCAGCGGACCTTCGCGCGAGCGCCCCGGTCGATCAGTCCCTGCGCGGTGTCGGGGACCTGGACCCCCAGGACGAGGACCCGCACGCGCCTCGCCCGCTCTCGCTCTCGCTCTCGCAGGCCGTGGGTGGGCCCGTCCGGCTGGCCGGAATCGCTGCCTCCATCATCGGGGAAGACCGGCGGCAGGTTGAGCCACTCGATCTGCTCGCAGTCGTCGTAGACGATGTCGACGTTGGTCTCCCCGATCGCGCGGTCGGGCGGGCTTGCCGGATCTCCGCAGGAGACGGCGTCGGCCTGACGGCCGTCCCGAGCGTCGATCACGTTGGGCAGTGAGCTGCCCGTGAGTTTGTCGGCGAATGGCCCGCCGATCAGGTTCTCGAAGTCGGAGGGTGTGTCGTTCGCTTTCTGCAACGAGACGGCGATCGGGCCGGTGGCTTTCGCGTAGCTGAGCGTGTCGGTCCCGGAACCCCCCGAGAGCCGGGTGAAATGGTCGTCCTGGTCGTAGACCAGATCGTCTCCGGCTTCGCCGTCGGCGGATCCGGAGTTCACCGTGGCGAGGGTGTCGTTGCCCTCACCGCCGTCGAGGCTGGGCCAGGCGACGGTCACCGGGCCGGCGAAGAACGACGAGTTCCCGTCGGCCGTGATCAGGTCGGAACCTCCGTCGCCCCTCACGCCGAAGAATGGGAGTTTGGCGAAGGTGAAGTCGATGTCGTCGTCCCCATTGAGTTTCGCCCCGTTCTGCCCACTCGCCAATCCCCCGATCACGATCGAGTCCGGGCCGGCTGTTCCCACGATCCCGAGCGAGCCTTTCTGACCGGTCCCATTCGAGGTGATCTCGATCTCGTCATCGCCGCTCTCGGGATCGGCGCCGGGCGCGAAGGGGCCGCCGCTGAGATCGATCTCGAGCGAGCTGTCGAACCCCGGCCTGATCTCGATCCGCGTGATCTCGTCGACGGTCGGCGTGGCGTCACCGCCGCAAATGATCTGAATTCCCTGCCACCGCCAGACCTGGACCTCGTCTCCTACACGGACGACGCGAATGTTCGGGCTGACGAGGGTCGGTTCGCCACGATCCCACACGTAAGGGTTGCCGTCCACTGTCAGCGCCGCCTCCCCCGGAGCCTTCGCGCAGGTGACGAAGTCAGCGGGAGTCGCCGCCGGGGCAGCCGGCGCGATCGCCCCGAGGATCAGCGTCGCGACGGCGAGCGCCGCCGTCAGGCAAACCCCTCTGGAAAGACGCCTCCACATCAGCCTCAATCCTCTCCGGACCTATCGATGCAGCGTTTCCGTGGCGTTTCAGAATCTAGGTGATTCCGCGCCGGGGTATGACGGCCGGCGTCAGCCGGCGCAGACCCAGGCGCCGCCGCCGGAGTCGGCCCAGATTTCGGCGGCGATGCGGTCCTGTTCGGCTTTCGGGGCTTCGTGGGGGGCGCCCTCGCCGCCGTAGAGGTCCCAGGTCGAGGGGATGATCTGGTAGGCGCCGCCGGCGCCGCTGGAGGGGTTGAGGGCGCCGTAGTTGCCGCCCGACTCGCACATCACGATGTAGGCGGGGATCGAGTAGGGACCGCCGAGCCAGCGGCCGACCTCTTCTTCGGCCGCGGCGCGGCTCGCCGCTTCCGCGGCTTCGATCTCACCGACCCAGGTGCCGATCTTCTCTTTGAGGCCCGCGAGGGAGGCCTCGCGGGCGGCGGCAACCGAGTCGAGCTCGGCCGCCGCCGATTCGGCCTGGCCGCGCACCGCGGACACTTCCGAGCGGGCCGAGGCCAGGCGCGCGTTGTAGGCGTCCGCCCTCTCCTTGAGGTCGGCGACGCGCAGCAGCTCGCGGTGCACCTCTTCGCGGACCTGCTGGACGCGGCCGGCGAGGGCGGTGTCGAATTCCTCGATCTGATCGAGGTACTCGGTGCGCGTGGTCAGTTCGTCGAAGTCCGCGGAGCCGAGGATCAGGCTTGCCTCGCTCGGGGTGCCGGTTTCGTAGATCGCGATGAGCCGCTCGGCGAGGGCGGCGCGCGCCCTGTGCAGGCGGCGCCTCTCCTCGGCGACGCGGCGCTGGGAGCGCTCGACCTCGGTCGCCAGCACCGCGGCGCGCTCCTCGCCGATGGCGAGCAACCCGCTCAGCTCTTCCTCGCGGGCGGCGGCCTCGGCGGCCTGCTGCCGGGCGCCGGCGAGCTCTTCCTGGGCGGCGCGCAGCTCGGCCGCGATCGTGCCGGCTTCGCTCTTCGCCGACTCGACCTTCGACTCGAGCGAGTCGATCTCGGTCGCGCCGGCAGCTCCCGCGCTGAGCAGGGCAAGCAGGGAGATCGCTGTAGCTACCTTCGCGCGCACAAAGGCGACGAGGCTACAGGCTTTTGTTAGCGAACCCTCACAAGTTGACCATAAGCTGCAACGAAGCTTGCGGCTAGCCCTCGGGGACGTTGCGGGAGGCGAGATAGGCGGCGACGCCGACCGCGAGCGCGGCGAGCCCGAACCCGATTCGGATCTGGGCGCGGTAGCGACGACGCAGGAAGACGATCGAGAAGCGGATCGCGGCGCGGCCGAGCCGGTTGTACACGCCTACTCGCCCCCCTCCGCCCCGCGTTCGCGGATCCGGTGCGCGAGGCGCGACTGCAGCGACCAGAGCTCGATGAACCCGGGCGAGGCGGCCTGCGAGAACAGCCCGCCCGACTCCGCGAAGGAGGCCAGGTCGGCGTCGTAGACGGCGTTCGGCGAGGAGCGGGTCACGACCCGGGCCCCGCCTTTGTAGAGCTGGAGGCCGATCGTCCCGGTCACCTGGGCGTTGGCGGCCTCCATGTAGGCATCGAGGTCGGAGCGCAGCGGCTCCCACCAGAGCCCGGCGTAGACGAGGTAGGCCCACTTGCGGTCGAGGCCGCCCTTGAACTGGTTCTGGTGGATCGTGCTGACCAGCTTCTCGAGCTCCTGGTGGGCGGTGAGGACGATCGCCGCCGCCGGCGCCTCGTAGATGTCGCGCACCTTGAGGCCGACGATCCGGTCCTCGATGTGGTCGACGATCCCGACCCCGTGCCGGGCGCCGATCTCGGCGGCGGCTTCGAGCAGCCCGACCAGCTCCATGCGCTCGCCGTTCAGCCCGACCGGGACGCCCGCCTCGAACTCGACGGCGATCGTCTCGGGCTCGTCGGGCGCCTCCTCGGGCCGGGTGACGAGCTGGAAGACGTCGTCCTCGGGCGCGTGGTCGAGGTCCTCGATCCAGCGCCCCTCGGAGGAGCGGCCCCAGAGGTTGTCGTCGATCGAGTAGGGCGTCACCTCGGTCCCGCCCTTTACCGGGATGCCGTGCTCACGCGCGTAGGCGATCTCCTCCTCGCGCCCCATCTGCCAGGAGCGCACCGGCGCGATCGTCTTCAGCTCCGGCGCCAGGGTGGCGACGGTGGCCTCGATCCTGACCTGGTCGTTGCCCTTGCCCGTGCAGCCGTGCGCGATCGTGTCGCAGCCCGACTCGCGCGCATGTTCCACGGCGAGCTGCGCGATCAGCGGCCGGCCGAGGGCGGTGAAGAGCGGGTAGCCGCCGCCGTAGAGGGCGTTCGACCTGATCGCCGGGACGATGAAGTCGCGGGCGAAGCGCTCGCGCGCGTCGACGACGCGGCACTCGAGCGCGCCCAGCCGCCGCGCCTTGTCCTCGATCACCCCGTAGTCCTCGCCCGGCTGGCCGAGGTTGACCGTCAGGCAGACCACCTCGGCCTCGTAGGAGTCCTGGATCCACTTCAGCATCACGCTCGTGTCGAGGCCGCCCGAGTAGAGCAGGAGGACGCGTTTGACCTCGGCCGGGTCGGCCTCGTAGCTGGCGGTGGGCTTGTCGTTCATCGGGTCGGCGCTCATCGGAGGCGAAAGTCTCGCATGCCTCCGGCGAGCACGGCTGACACCGGTGGCAGACTCTCTGCCGGTGCACCGCGCCGGCCACATCCTCTCGATCGCCCTGATCACCGCCGGGATCGTCGTGATCCTCGACGCCGGCATCACGCTCGCGCACCAGGAGCCGCTCTCGGCGATCTACGGATCGGTCAAGCAGAGGGAAGCGGAGAACCAGCTCGAGAAGATCGAAGCCGACTACGCGAGCGACCCGGTGAGCAGGGCCGTGTCCCGCGCGCGGACCGAACGCAGGCGGCTCAGCCTGCTCGCCGACCGCTTCGCTGCCCAGGCCGGCACCGGGGAGCCGATCGGCCGCATCATCGCCCCCTCGATGGGCGGGCTCGACGCCGTCGTGATCCAGGGCACGGACGAGGGCAGCCTGCAGCAGGGGCCGGGCCACTATCCGGAGACGCCGTTCCCCGGACAGGGGGGCACGGTGGGCATCGCCGGCCACCGCACCACCTACGGGGCGCCGTTCAACCAGATCGACTCGGTCGAGGAGGGCGACCGGATCGTTCTCGAAATGCCCTACGGCAGGTTCGACTACGAAGTGCAGAAGACCTCGATCGTCTATCCGACCGACGTCGGGGTGGTGCGGCCGATGGGATACGAGCGCCTCGTCCTCAGCGCCTGCCACCCGCTCTACAGCGCCGAGCAGCGCTTCATCGTCTTCGCCCGGCTGCTGCGGGCGAAGGTGGCGAAACGCTAGGCCCGCCTAGGGAGCTTCGATCCCGCCGCTTCCGCCTTCTTCCTCAGGCGGCGCTTCGGTCGTTTCCGTCGTCGTCGGCTCGACCGTTTCGGTCGTCGTTTCCTCGGGCTCCGTCGTCTCCGCCTCGGTCGTCTCGGTGCTCTCCGTGGTCTCGGTCGAGTCCTCGGTCTCCGTGGTCGGCTCGGTGGTTTCGATCGTCGGTGTCGTCTCGACGGTCGCGGAGCCGTCGTCGTCGCCGCCCGCGATCACGACGATCGCGATCAGGAGGCCGACGATCACGGCCGCCAGGGCCGCGACCAGCAGGCGCATGTTGCCGTGCGGCCGCTCGTCGGGATCCTCGGGCCTGCCCATCATCCTGGTCGGGTCCTCGTGCATCGCCTAGCCCTCCGGTCCGAGTATCGCGTCGAGGATCTCGTTGGTGTCCTCGATCTGAAATCCGCTGCGCAGCCTCATCTCGATCTCCGAGCGGCTGGAGCCCGAGACCGCCATCTGGGTGGCGAGGAGCCTGGCGGCGGCGGAGCCGCCATGGGCCGCAGCCGGCGGCGCCTCGACCGGGGGCGGGGCCGCCTCGACCGGCGGGGGCGGGAACTCGGCCGCGGGGGGCTCCTCGCGTGGGGGCTCTTCCGGGGCGGGCCGCTCTTCGGCGCGCGGCGCAGGTGGCGGCTGCACGGGCCTCAACAGCGGCTCCGCGGCCGCGGCTTCGCCTCCCTGCTGCTCGAGCCTGTCGGCCGCCTCGCGCAGCCGCTCGGCGACCATCCGGTCGGCGCGCGACTGCGCCTCCTGGAGGTAGCGCTGCGCTTCCTTCTCGGCGTCGTCGATCACGTTGAGCGCCGCGCGCTCGGCGGCGTCGACGATCGCCGCAAGCCGCTCGGCGGCTTTGGCGGCCGGCGGGGAGGGCCCGGAGTCCTTGGAGCTACCCATGTCCGGCGTAGCTTAGAGAGCGCTCAGGAGCGATTCGCCGATCAGGGCGGAGGCTCTTTCGATCTGCTCGGCGTCCACCGTCAGCGGCGGCAGCAGGCGCAGCGTGCCCGGCTCGGGGACGTTGACGATCAGGCCGCGCTCGAGCAGGTCCGCGCCGACGGCGGCGGCGTCGATCCCCGCGGCGAGGCCGACGCCGACCATCAGGCCGCGGCCGCGCACCTCGCTCACCCCCTCGAGGGCGAGGAGCCGCTCGCGCAGGGCCGTGCCCAGCTCCCGCACGCCGCGCAGCAGCGCCGGGTCGTCGACGATCTCGAGCACGGCGAGGGCCGCGGCGGCGGCGACCGGCCCGCCGGCGAACGTGGACCCGTGGTCGCCGGGCTCCAGCACCTCCCCGGCCTCCGGGCTGGTCAGGCAGGCGCCGATCGGGAAGCCGCCGCCGAGCGCCTTCGCCGAGGTCAGGACGTCCGGGCGAACGGGCGTCTGCTCATACGCCCAGAGCGAGCCGGTCCGCCCCATCCCGGTCTGGATCTCATCGAAGATGAGGAGCGCGCCGGCCTCATCGCAGGCGGCGCGGGCGGCGTGCAGCGCCTCTTCGTCGATCGGGTAGACGCCGCTCTCACCCTGGATCGGCTCGATCAGGACCGCGGCGGTGCGCTCACCGACGGCGCCGCGCAGGGCCTCGGCGTCGTTGAGCGGAACGGAGCGGAAGCCGGACAGCATCGGCCCGAGCGCCTCGTTCTGAGCCAGCGCCGGGGTCGCCGCCAGCGACCCGTAGGTGCGCCCGTGGAAGTCGCGCTCGAAGCTGACGATCTCCGGCTCGGCGATGCCCCTGCCGTGGGCGTGCTTGCGGGCGATCTTGATCGCGCACTCGTTCGCCTCGGTCCCGGAGTTGGAGAAGAAGGCGCGGCCGCCGAGGCTCGACTCCGAGAGCCGCTCGGCGAGCCGCACCATCGGCTCGGTGTAGAAGAGGTTGGAGACGTGGGCCAGCCGGCCGGCCTGCTCGCGCACCGCCTCGACCACCTCCGGGTTGCAGTGGCCGACCGAGCAGACCGAGATGCCGGCCAGGAAGTCGAGGTACTCGCGCCCCTCCGCGTCCCAGAGCACCGCGCCCTCGCCGCGGACGAACTCCACCGGCGCCCGCCTGTAGGTCTGCATCAGGTAGCGCTGCTCGAGCGCCTGGAGCTCGGTCAGCTCCATCTCGCCGACCCGCTCACGGCGTGACCATCGTGCCGATGCCGGCGTCGGTGAAGAGCTCGAGCAGGAGGCTGTGCGGCGTGCGGCCGTCGACGATGTGGGCGGACTGGCCGCCGCCGTTGATCGCGTCCACGCAGGCGGTCAGCTTCGGCCGCATGCCGCCGTCGATCCCCGCCAGCTTCTCCTCGACCTCGGCGACGGTCGCGCGGGAGATCAGGCTGCCCTCGTCGTCGGGGTCGGCGAGCCAGCCGACGACGTCGGTGAGGAAGATCGCCTTGTAGGCGCCGAGCGCGGCGGCGACCTTGCCCGCCGCCTCGTCGGCGTTGACGTTGTAGGGGTGGCCGTCGCGGTCGGCGGCGGAGGAGGCGATCACCGGGATGTAGTCCTCGGCGATGTGGTTGAGGACGTCGACGTCGACCCGCTCGATCGTGCCGACGAAGCCGACCTGCTCGGCGTTCGCGACCGGCGCCACCTCGAACAGCGAGCCGTCCCCGCCGGAGAGGCCAACGGCGGGCTGCCCGGCGCGGTTCAGCCGCTGGACGATGTCGGTGTTGAGCTTGCCGAGCAGGACCATCCTGGCGACCTCGACGGTCTCCTCGTCGGAGACCCGCAGGCCCTCGTGGAAGCGGACCTCGAGCCCGAGCCGCTCCATGTGCTCGGTGATCTCCGGCCCGCCGCCGTGCACGACCACTGGGTTGAGCCCGACGTACTTGAGCAGGACGACGTCGGTGGCGAAGGCCTCCCGCAGGCTCTCCTCGCGCATCGCGGCGCCGCCGTACTTGATCACGACCGTGCGGCCGTGGAAGTCCTTTATGTAGGGAAGGGCCTCGAGAAGGGTGTCGACGTTCGTGCTCAAAGGGTCTCCATCAGGTCGTGTACTCGGCGTTGATCCTCACGTACTCGTAGCCGAGGTCGGAGAACCACACGTGTGTGGAGTGTTCGCCCCGACCCAGGGCAATTCCTATCTCGGCCTCGGCGACGTCCTCGCCGAGCTCCCCCGCGTCGATCGACCCGGCGCCGATCTCGTCGAGGTCCTCGCCCGCCAGCGCCATGCCGGCGGCCTGGGCGATCCGGCCCCAGTTCGGGTCGCGGCCGAAGAGCGCCGTCTTGACCAGCGGCGAGTTCGCGATCGCGCGGGCGACGCGGTCGGCCTCCTCCGCAGAGGCGGCGCCCTCGGCCCGCACCCGGCAGACGCGGGTGGCGCCCTCGCCGTCGGCGACGATCTCGATCGCGAGCTGCAGCAGGACGGCCTCGAGCAGGCCCTCGGGGAGCGGCTCCCCCGCCGCCCCGGTCGCCTGCAACACGACGGTGTCGTTGGTGCTCATCTGGCCGTCGACGGTGATCCGCTCGAAGGAGGAGTCGACCGCCGTGCGCAGCGCCGCGCCGGCGTCCCCGACCACGGCGTCGGTCTGGACGAAGCAGAGCATCGTGGCGAAGCCGGGCATCATCATCCCGGCGCCCTTCGCCTGCGCCGAGAGCGTCACCCCGCCCGCCCTCACCGTGCACGACTTGGGCCAGCGGTCGGTGGTCATGATCGCCTCCGAGAAGCCGGCCCCGCCGTCCGCGGAGAGCCCGCCCGCCGCCTCGCCGATCCCGGCCAGGACCGCGTCGATCGGCAGCGGCACGCCGATCATCCCGGTCTCGGCGACGGCGACGAGCTCCGCCGCCAGGCCGAGCTCCTCCCCCGCCCTCTCGCACATCGCCCAGGCGTCGGCGAGACCCTGCTCGCCGGTCTCGGCGTTGGCGTTGCCGGCGTTGACGACCACGCCGCGCACCCCGCCCCGGTCGACCCGGTCCCGGCAGACCCGGACGGGGGCCGCCGAAGAGGCATTGCGGGTGAGGAGCACCGACGAGGTGACCTCCTCGGCGTCGCAGACGAGCAGGCCGATGTCGGTCTTGCCGCCGTTCTTGAGCCCGCAGTGGGCGGCGCCGGCCCGGAAGCCCGGCGCCAGGCTGCCGGCGTCGAGCTCCTCGACACCGGCGGGCGGCTCGACCCAGCGCGAGCGGAAAAACGAATCCGGCCGCCTGCTCTGCTTCGCGTCCGCGGGCGGCCGGGTCACGTCAGGCCCGTGGTCTCGTCGAGGCCGAGCATCAGGTTCAGGTTCTGCACGGCCTGGCCGGAGGCGCCCTTCCAGAGGTTGTCGATCGCCGAGAAGGCGAGCACGCGGCCGCGCTCCTCGACGGTGACGTAGACGTGGCACTCGTTCGTGTCGCGCACGTCGCGCAGGTTCGGCGGGCCGTCGAGCAGGGTGACGAAGGGCTCGTCCTCGTAGCGCTCGCGATAGGCGGCGCTCACCTCCTCCTTGGAGAGCGGCTCGGTGAGCTGCGCGAAGCAGGTCGCCAGCTCGCCCTGGTCGAGCGGCAGTAGGTGCGGGACGAAGGCGACCGGGGCGGCGCTGCCGAGCGCCGCCAGCTCCTGCTCGATCTCCGGCCGGTGGCGGTGCCCCTCGGTCCTGTAGGGGAAGGCGTTCTCGGTCATCGAGGTGAAGTGGACGGTGTCGTCGCTCGCCCTGCCGTAGCCGGAGGTGCCCTGCATAGCCGTGATCTGGGCCTCGGCGAGGATGCCGCGTTCGGCGAGCGGGGCGAGCGCCAGCACGCTCGCCGTCGGGTAGCAGCCGGGCGTGGCGACGAGCTCCGCCTCGCGCAGCTCCTCCCTGTACATCTCGGAGAGCCCGTAGACGGCGCCGTCGAGCAGCTCCGGGGCCCCGTGCTCCCCGTACCAGCGCTCGTAGGTGGGCAGGTCGCGCAGCCGGAAGTCGGCCGAGAGGTCGACGACCAGGGCGCCGAGACCGCGCAGCGCGGCGACGGTGGGCGCCGAGGCGCCGTGCGGATAAGCGACGATCGCCGCGTCGACGTCCTCGAGCGAGTCGAGGTCGAGCTCGGTCAGCTCGAGCGGCACCCGGTAGCGGGGATAGAGCCGGTCCAGCCGTTTCCCGGCGTCGCTCCGCGAGGTGGCGGCGACGAGCTCCAGCCTCGGGTGGCTCCAGACGAGCTGGGCGGCGAGCGCGCCGGTGAAGCCGGAGGCGCCGGCGACCAGGACCCGCGCCGCGGGCTCGCCGTCGAGGGGCTGTGGGCGAGGCTCAGCCACGGAGCGACCCTCCGATCTCCTTCAGCCTCGCCTCGATCGCGTCGCGCAATCCCGAGACCTCCTCATCGGTGAGGGTGCGGTCGGCGGCGCGGAACTCGAGCCGCAGGGCGAGGCTCTTGAGGCCGGCGCCGAGCTGCTCGCCCTCATAGAGGTCGAAGACCTCGGCCGAGCGCAGCAACTCACCGCCGCTGTCGAGGACCGCCTCGCGCACCGCTGCGGCCGGGGTCTCCTCGGAGACGACGACCGCGAGGTCCTGGTGGACGGCCGGGAAGCTGGTCACGTCCTCGTAGACCTCCTCGCCGGCCGCCGCGTACTCGACCAGCGGCGCCAGGCCGATTTCGAAGGCGACCCCCGATTCCAGGTCCCACTCGCGGCCGACCAGCGGGTGCAGCTCGCCGATCCAGCCCGCGCGATCGCCGCCGACCAGGACGGATGCCGCCCTGCCCGGGTGCAGGAACGGCTCGGAGTGAGGCTCGAAGGCCAGCGGCGCGCCGAGCTGGCCGGCGAGCCCCTCGAGCACGCCCTTGAGGGCGAAGAAGTCGGCGGGCTCTCCCCCGCCCCGCCAGGACCCGGGGTCGAGCGGCCCGACGGCGAGGGCGCAGAGACGGTGGGGCTCGAGGAAGGGCGACGGCCGCTCGCCGGGGAAGCCGCCGGCCAGCGGCCCGTCGCCGGGCTCGCCGACGGACAGGTAGACCCGCCCCGACTCGAAGAGGGCGACGCGCTCGGCGCCGCGCGAGAGGTTGCCGCGCGCCGCGTCGAGCAGGGAGCCGACGACCGCGGTGCGCATCACGGACTGGTCCTCGGAGAGCGGGTTGGAGAGGGCGATCCCGTTGGCGCGGCCGTCGTCGGGCGGGATCCGCAGGCGGCCCGGCTCGCCGGGGTCGGTGAAGCTCCAGCCGACGACCTCGTCGAAGCCATGGTCGCGCATCGTGTCCTCGGCCCGGCGGCGCAGGCTCTGTTCGCGCGAGAGCCCGCCGACCTGTCCGGCCGAGCCGGGCAGGGTCGAGGGCAGGTGCTCGTCGAGTCCATGGATGCGGCCGACCTCCTCGACCAGGTCCACCTCCCGGGTGACGTCGTGGTGGCGGTCGGGCGGGACCGTCACGGCGAGGTCGTCGCCCTCGACCTCGACGCCGAAGCCGAGCCGCTCGAGGTATGCCGCCTGATCGGCCTGGGGGATCTCCATCCCGAGCAGGCCGGAGACCCGCGCGCCGCGCAGGACGAGCCCGGCCGGCTCGGGAGCCTCCGCGGCGACGTCGATAGTGCCCGGCACGAGCTTCGCCCCGCAGAGCTCGACCAGGAGGCGCGAGGCGACGTGCTGGGCACGCATGCAGAGGTCCGGGTGCAGCCCTTTCTCGAAGCGCGCCGAGGCCTCCGAGCGAAGGCCCAGCATGCGCGAGGTGCGCAGCACGTTGGTGCCGTTCCAGTTGGCCGCCTCGAGCAGCACGGCGGTGGTCCCCTCTGAGACCTCCGACATCTGGCCGCCCATGATCCCGGCGATCCCCGAGGGGCCGTTGTCGTCGCAGACCAGGACGGTCTCGCCGTCGAGGCGGCGCTCCTCGCCGTCCAGCGTCGTCATCGTCTCGCCCTCCTCGGCGAGGCGGATCGTCAGGGCGCCGCCGGGGACCCTGTCGAGGTCGAAGGCGTGCAGCGGCTGCGAGGTCAGCAGCATCACGTAGTTGGTGATGTCGACGACGTTGTTGATCGGGCGCTGCCCCGCGGCGGTCAGCCGGGCCTGGAGCCAGGCCGGGGATGGGCCGATGTCGACGTCGGTGAAGACGCGGGCGGTGAATCGAGGGCACAGATCGGGTACATGGACCGCGACCGAGGCGCGCTCGGCCACATCCCCCTCACCCATGGCCGGCGCGTCCTCGGTCCAAGGCTCCGGCCCGAGGGGCGCGCCGCTTATCGCGTGCACCTCGCGGGCCACTCCGTAGACACCGAGGCAGTCGACCCGGTTCGGCGTCACCTCGAGCTCGAGGACCGGCTCGGCGACCGGCAGGACCTCGCCCAGCGGCGTGCCGGGATCGGGGCCGTCGTCGAGGACCATGATCCCGTCGGCGTCCTCGCCGAGCTCGAGCTCGGTCGCGGAGAGGATCATCCCCTCCGAGGCGACGCCCCGCAGCTTCGCCTTGCGCAGCTTCTCGCCACCGGGCATGCGGGCCCCGGGCAGCGCCACGGCCACGGTCTGCCCGGCGCCGACGTTGGGGGCGCCGCAGACGATCGTCCGCGGGTCGCCGTCGCCGGTGTCCACGGCGCAGACGCTGAGCCGGTCGGCGTCGGGATGGGCCTCGCGCGACACCACCCTGCCGACGACGAAGCCCTCGCCCGAGGGCGGGCCGATCCTCGTCACCCGCTCGACCTCGGTGCCGGTCATCGCCAGCCGCTCGGCGAGCGCCTCGGGCTCGACGCCCGGGTCGCAGAGCTCGCGCAGCCATGAGTACGGGACCCTCATGAGAACTGCCCCAGGACGCGCACGTCGTTGTCGAAGAAGCGGCGCAGGTCGGGGATGCCGTGCCGCAGCATCGCGATCCGCTCGACCCCCATGCCGAAGGCGAAGCCCTGCACCCGCTCCGGGTCGTAGCCGTTGGACTCGACGAAGCCGAGCACGTTGGGATCGACCATGCCGGCGCCGCCGACCTCGATCCAGCCGATCCCCTTGCAGAGGTTGCAGCGCGCGCCGCCGGCGAGCTCGCCGCTCCCCTCGCACTGGAAGCAGGAGACGTCGAACTCGACGCTGGGCTCGGTGAAGGGGAAGAAGTGGGGCCGCATCCGCGCCTCGCGGCCGGAGCCGAAGATCGAGCGCAGCATCTCCTCCAGGGTCCCCTGGAGGTCGGCGAGGGTGAGGCCCTCGGCGATCGCCAGCCCCTCGACCTGGTGGAACATCGGGCTGTGGGTGGCGTCGGAGTCGCGCCGGTAGACCTTGCCCGGCGCGATCATGAAGATCGGCGGCCCCTGCGCCTCCATCGAGCGCGGTTGCACCGGCGAGGTGTGGGTGCGGAGCAGGAGCTCGGGGTCCGACTGGATGTAGAAGGTGTCCTGGAGCATCCGCGCCGGGTGGCCGGGCGGGTGGTTGAGCGCCGTGAAGTTGTAGAAGTCGTGCTCGATCTCGGGCCCCTCCATCACCCGGTAGCCGAGGCCGATCATCACGTCCTCGATCTGCCGCGTGGTCCGCGCGATCAGGTGCAGGTGGCCGGGCGGGCGCGCCGGGGCGCCGGGCAGGGTGACGTCGATCCGGTCGCCCGCCAGGTGCGCCTCGATCTCACCGGCGTCGAGCTCGGCCGCGCGCGTCTCCAGCACCTCCTCGAGGTGCTTCTGCGCCCGGTTCGCCGCGCCGCCGACCTTGCCGCGTTCCTCCTGGGGCAGCTCGGCGATCCCGCGCAGGATCGAGGTCAGCTCGGATTTGCGGCCCAGATGGCGGACCCGCAGCTCCTCCAACTCGGCGGTGCCGCCGGCGGCGGCGATCGCGGCCTCGGCCTCGGCCTGGATCTCGGCTACTCGATCAAGCATCTGGCGTGGCCTCCCGCATCGCGCGCGACGATATCCACTCGCAGGCTATGGCCGCCGCGGCCGCGACGTTGAGCGACTCCGCGCCGCCGGGGCGCAGCGGGATCGTCACCCGCGCGTCGCAGCTCTCGAGGGCCTCCGGCGGCAGGCCCTCGCGCTCCGCCCCGAGGCAGATCGTCGCGGCGCTCGCCAGCGCCTCCGGGCCCTCGCCGCCGTGGGCGACCAGCGCCGCCCGCGGCCGCGGCGTCTCGGCGATGCCGGCCCAGGCCGGCGGGCGGGCGAAGATCGAGCCCATGCTGGCCCGCACCGCCTTCGGCGAGAAGGGGTCGGCGCAGCCGGGGCCGAGGGCGAGCGGGGCGTCGAGGAGGGCATGCGCCGTGCGCACGATCGCGCCGACGTTGCCGGGGTCGCCGACCCCGTGCAGGTAGACGCAGGGCGCCGCCTCCGGGGCATTCGTGACCGGCTGCTCCCAGACCGCCATCGCCCGGGTGCCCGAGCCGAGCGCCGAGGCCGCCGCCAGCAGCTCCGGCTCGACCTCCTCGCCCTCGAGCCCGCTGCCCGCCGCGACGAGGACGAAGCGGGGCACGGCGCCGGCGGCCAGGCCCGCCTCGAGCAGGTCCTCGCCCTCGCTCACGAACAGCCGCTCGCGCTCGCGGTGCTTGCGCTCGCGCAGCTTGCGGGCGAGCTTGAGCTTCTCGTTTTGGGGGCTGGAGATCATCGGCTTCGGTCGGTCTGGTCTGTTTCTTTTCTCTTGAACCTTCTCCTGGAACGAAAAAGGGCCGCTGAATAGCGGCCCGCCCGGGAATTGGAGTGTGGGTTGCGGCTCAGGCGGCCGCACCCTCCCGGGCAAGCTCCACAAATCGGCGAAACGCATCGCTGTCGGTGACGGCGATGTCGGCGAGCATCTTGCGGTTGACCTCGACCCCGGCCTTGTCGAGGCCGTGGATCAGTTCGGAGTAGCTCATGCCCTCGAGCCGCGCGGCGGCATTGATCCGCGTGATCCAGAGGCGGCGGAACTCGCGCTTGCGGTTGCGCCGGTCGCGGTAGGCGTACATGCCCGAGCGCTGCACCTGCTCTTTGGCGAAGCGGTAGGAGGAGTGCTTGCGGCCGTAATAGCCTTTCGCTTCTTTGAGTACCTTGCGCCGCTTCTTTTTGGCGTGGACCGACCGCTTGACCCGGCTCATTTCTTGCCCCCGAGCAGCTGCCGGACCCGCTTCTCGTCCGCCTTGGCGATCTCCACCGGCCGCGCCATCCGCCGCTTGCGCTTCGGCGACTTTTTCTCGAGGATGTGGCTCGAGTAGGCGCGACGGCCGCGGAGCTTGCCCGTGGCGGTCTTGCGGAAGCGCTTCTTGGCGCCCGAATGTGTCTTCATCTTCGGCATCGGGTCCGCTATTGAAGCAGACACCGCGGGGGCGCTGCCGGGACCGGCCAGCTCCGACGGTACGCTGGCGCCGCGATGCGCATCCTCCACGTCCTCGGAACGCGGCCCAACATGGTCAAGATGGCCCCGGTGATCGGCGCCCTGCGCGCCCGCATGCCGGATGGCGGCAACACGGTCGTCCACACCGGCCAGCACTACGACCGGCTGATGTCGGAGGTCTTCCTCGAGGAGCTCGGCATGCCCGAGCCCGACCACATGCTCGAGGTCGGCTCCGGGACCCACGCGGCGCAGACCGCCCGCACGATGGAGCGCCTCGAGCCGGTGATCGTCGCCGAGAAGCCCGACCTGGTGGTCGTGCCCGGCGACGTCAACTCCACCCTGGCGGCGGTGCTGACGGCGACCAAGATGGGTGTCCCGGTCGCCCACGTCGAGTCCGGGCTGCGCAGCTTCGACCGCACGATGCCCGAGGAGGTCAACCGGATCGTCGCCGACGAGTTCTCCGACCTGCTCTTCCTGCACAGCGACGAGGCGATCGAGAACCTGCGCGCCGAGGGCATCGCCGACGAGCGCATGCACTTCGTCGGCAACACGATGATCGACACCCTGGTGGCGCTCGAAGACCGCTTCCGCGGGCTCGGCGTCGCCGGCCGCCTCGGGGTCGAGCCCGGCGGGTTCGTCCTCGTCACCCTGCACCGCCCGGCGCTCGTAGACGGCCCGCTGCTGGGCGAGACGATCGCGGCGCTCCAGCGACTCGCCGAAGCGATGCCGGTCGTCTTCCCGGTCCACCCGCGGACGCGGAAGATGATGGAGGAGGCGATCGAGGGCGACGCAGCCGGCCTCCTGCTCAGCGAGCCGCTCGGCTACCTCGACTTCCTCTCCCTGATGGCCGACGCCGGCGCCGTCCTCACCGACTCCGGCGGGATTCAGGAGGAGACGACCTACCTCGGCGTCCCCTGCTTCACCCTGCGCGACAACACCGAGCGCCCGGTCACCGTCCGCGCCGGCACCAACACCCTGCTCGGCCTCGACCCGAAGGCGATCGGGTCCATCCCGGCGGCGCTCGAGGCCCGCGGCGAGGCCCCGTCCGAGCCGCCGGCGCTGTGGGACGGCCACGCCGCCGAGCGGATCGCCGACGTGATCGTCTAGCCGGCGGCCGCGGCGTCGTCGCCGGCGTCCTCGGACCCGGCGTCCTCGGCCGGCTTCTTGCCGTCGTCGTCGGCCTTCGCCGCGGCTTTGCCGGGCGCCAGCAGCATGCTCATGTTGCGGCCTTCCTGGAGCGGCGCGGACTCGATCACGGCGAGTTCGCCGAGGTCCTCGAAGAGGCGTTGGAGGAGGTCCCTGCCGCGCTCGGGGTGGGCCTGCTCGCGGCCGCGGAACATGATCGTGACCTTGACCTTGTCCTGGTGCTTGAGGAAGCGCTCGACGTGGCCCTTCTTCGTTTCGTAATCGTGGGTCGCGATCTTCGGGCGCAGCTTGATCTCGCGGATGTTGACCTGCTGCTGGTGCTTGCGCGCCTGCTTCTGCTTCTGATCCTGTTCGTACTTGTACTTCGAGTAGTCGAGCAGGCGGGTGACCGGCGGCTTCGAGCCGGGGGCGACCTCGACCAGGTCGAGGTCGGCGTCCTGGGCGCGTTTGAGCGCGTCGGCGATCTCGACGATCCCGAGCTGCTCGCCCTCGGCCCCGATCAGGCGGACCTGGGGCACGCGGATGCGCTCGTTGATCCGAGTGGAGTCGCGCTCTGGAAGGCGCCGGTCGAACCTACGAGGAACCGGCACTAGAGAGAGGTGCGGTGGGGCTTCAAGATGACTTGCCTGCGATCAAGTTGCCGCAGTATAGAGGGACGCGGGCGACGCGCAAGGCCAATCAGGACTCGCTCTCGCGGCGCACCCGCTCGACGAACTCCGCCACCGGCATCGCTCCCAGCTCGCCCTCGTCGTGGGCGCGGACGGCGAGGGCGCCCCCCTCCTGCTCGCGGTCGCCGACGACGAGCATGTACGGATAGCGGCCGAGCTCGGCGTCGCGGATCTTCTTGCCGACCGACTCCGAGCGCCCGTCGAGGGCGACCCGCACGCCCGCGTCGCGGAGCTCCCGCTCGACCGTCGCCGCGTACTCGTTGTGGCGGTCGGCGACCGGCAGGACGATCGCCTGCACCGGCGCCAGCCAGACCGGGAAGCGGCCCGCGTGGTGCTCGATCAGGATCCCGGCGAAGCGCTCCATCGAGCCCAACAGGGCGCGGTGGATCATCACCGGGCGCTGCTGCTCGTCGTTTTCGTCCGTGTAGGAGAGGTCGAACCGCTCCGGCATGAAGAAGTCGACCTGGCAGGTCCCGCACTGCCACGAGCGGCCGAGCGCGTCGGTCACGTGGAAGTCGATCTTCGGCCCGTAGAAGGCGCCGTCGCCCGGGTTGAGCTGGTGCTCGCGGCCCTGGGCCTCGAGCGCCGTCCGCAGCGCCTGCTCGGCCTGCTCCCACTGCTCGGCGCTCCCGATCGACTTCTCGGGGCGGGTCGAGAGCTCGACCCGCACGTCCTCGAAGCCGAAGCGGGCGTAGAGCTCGTCGATCGCCTCGCAGACCGCGGTCACCTCGTCGGTGATCTGCTCCGGCGTGCAGTAGATGTGGGCGTCGTCCTGGGTGAAGGCGCGCACCCGCAGCAGACCGTGCAGGACGCCCTCGCGCTCGGCCCGACTGACCTGGCCGAACTCGGCGATGCGCAGGGGCAGCTCCCGGTAGGAGTGGCGCTCGGCGCCGAAGACGAGGCAGGCGCCGGGGCAGTTCATGGGGCGGATCGCGAACTCGCGCTCGCCCGACTCGGTGAAGTACATGTTCTCGCGGTAGTTGTCGTAGTGGCCGGAGCGGTGCCAGAGCTCGACGTCCATCACCTCGGGGGTCTTGATCTCCTGATAGCCGCGCTTGTCGAGCTGTTTCTGGACCTCGGCCTCGATCAGGCGCAGCAGGCTCGTCCCGTTGTCGAGCCAGAACGGCATCCCCGGCGCCTCCTCGCGCAGCATGAAGAGGCCGAGCTGGGGGCCGAGGCGGCGGTGGTCCCGCGCCTTCGCCTGCTCGATGCGCTCGACGTGGGCCTCGAGCTCCTTCTTCGAGAAGAAGGCGGTGCCGTAGATCCTGGTCAGCATCTCGCGGCTCTCGTCGCCGCGCCAGTAGGCGCCCGCCACCGAGTTCAGCTTGACCGCCTTGATCCGCCCCGTGTCGGGTCCGTGGGGGCCGCGGCAGAGGTCCTCGAAGGGCCCGTTGCGGTAGAGCGAGACGGTCTCCACCCCTTCGTCGGCGACGAGGTCTTCGATCAGCTCGACCTTGAAGCCCTCGTCCTGGCCCTTGAAGATCTCGATCGCCTCGGCGACCGGCACGTCGCGGCGCGAGAACTCCTCCGCGGCGGCGATGTGCGCCCGCATCGCCTCCTCGATCGGCTCCAGGTCGGCGTCGGTGATCTTCACGTCGGGCGGGAACTCGAAGTCGTAGTAGAAGCCGTTCTCGATCGCCGGCCCGATCGTCACCTTGACGCCCGGGTAGAGCTCCTGCACCGCCTCCGCCATCACGTGCGCGGCGTCGTGGCGGATCAGGTCGAGCGCCTCGGGGTCGCGGTCGGTGAGGATCGCGATCTCGGCGCCGTCGGGCAGCGCGGCGGAGAGGTCGCGCAGCTCGCCGTCGACGCGGATCGCCAGGGCGGCCTTGGCCAGCCCGGGCCCGATCGCCGCCGCGGCGTCGGCCCCACTGGCGCCGTCCGGCAGCTCCAGCGGCTTCCCGTCGGGCAGCTTGACCGTGATCTTGGTGCTCGCCTCCATGGCGGCCATGCTACTTACGCGCCTGGCGTGCTCGGACCCGAGACCCCGACGACGTTGTCCCCGCATAGCGGGGACAACGTCGCGTGGGTCTACCGCGAGACCCCCGAGCGGGCTTGGCGGACGGCGATCAGGGGGCATGCGCTCTCGCCCCGAGGCCGACGCTTCGTTTCCCAGAGCAGGTAGGGCGCGGCGAACTTGCGGAGTCGCATGCCGGTGTACGGCGGCGGCACAAGCCGGGCTTCCTGCATGGTCGCGTCCTGATCCTCGGATCGGCCGCCCTCAACCACGAAGCGCACACCGGGAGGCGGCTCGTCGCCCGTCCCGAAACGTTCGGGAAGCTCCTGATCGATGCAAACGCGGCCACCGCGCAGCTCCCAGACGAGGTAGGGCTCGCCCTGTTCCTCGGCGAGCAGTTTTGGCGGCGCCAGAACGAGGGTCGAATCTTCCGCTACGAGCGGTCGCAGCTCGGTTAGCTGCGGCCAATAGTGAGTCGGCCCGACCGGGGCGTTGGCGAAGGCGAGCAGGGAACAGCCGGCGGCGGCGGCCATGTAGAGGACGCCGACCGGCCTGCGCAGGAGCGGCAGCAGGATCACGAGGGCGGCGATCGGCGCCGCGATCACGATCGCCTTCGAAGCCGTGTAGGGGGTGCCGGCGAGGCGGGCGAGGGCGTAGACCGTGGCGACGGAGAGCAGGCCGGCGACGACCGCGGTCTCACGGCGCAGCCAGCAGAGGACGAGGCCGTAGAGGAGCAGGATCGCGCCGAAGGCGGCGCCGAGGTAGTAGCCGAGTGCCGGCACGGCGCCGTCCCCGGGCGAGAGGCGGAAGTCGCCGGAGGGCCAGATCCCGAGCGCCTCGAACGGCGAGACCTGGCCGAAGAGGTTGCCGAGGCCGGGGCCGTCGGGGTCGAAGGTCTCGAAGCGGCGGAACTCGACCATGCGGCCGATCTCGGGCGCGATCAGGACGCCGAACAGGAGAACTGCCCACAGGACCGACCTCCCGACCGCGGGTCCCATCGCGGGAGAAGGGGCGCCGGCGGAAGCGCGGAAACGACTGGAGACAAACTCCAGAGCACCCCAGATCACGGCGGCGGCCACCAGCCAGATGAGGCCCGCGTAGCTGTAGACGTAGACCGAGCCCACGGCAATGAGCGCCGCCGGGACGAAGCGCAGCGGAAGCCCTCGCCAGTCCGGGCGCGCGGCCTCGCGCAGCGCCAGGACGAAGGCGAGCAGGAACAGCGCCTGCATCGTCTCCTTGAAGGACCCCTGGGCGTAGTAGGAGGCGACCATGTAGGCGAGGCCGACGACGAGGGCGGCGGCGATGCGCGGGAGCCGCGGAGCGTCGTCGAAGGCGGCGAGCGCGGTCAGCGCGGCGAGAACCGCGACCGCGATCGTCAGGCCGTCGAAGGCCTGGACCAGGCCGATGCCGAGCCCGTTGTGGAGGGCGACGGCGATCGCGTGCGGCCCGAGCGGGTAGCCCTGGTTGAGGAGCTGCGAGTCGTGGCCGCCCGCGAGCCGGTCGCCGGCCAGCAGGTGCTGGGACATGTCCGGGTTGAAGCCCGTGCCGAGGATCCCGAAGTGGCCTTCGACGACGAAGGGGAGCGACGCGGCGGCGAGCGCCCCCAGGCCGACCGGGAGCGCCAGCGCCGGCTCTCCCCCGCCGCGCTCGAGGCGGCCCTTGAGGAAGAGGGCCGCAGCAACGGCGAGCACGCCGACCAGGACGGCCGAGGCCGCTCCGTCGCCGGGAAGCCGCACCGTCCCCCAGCAGATCGCGCAGAGCAGCGCCAGGCCCACCGCCGGCGCGAGCCAGGACCAGCGCCGCGGCCCGCAGAGGGCGATCGCCGCCTGGCCGATCGCCAGCGCCGCGGCGCAGATCAGAAGTGTGGCGACGTAAGTGCCCAGCATCTTCGCGGGCGAGCCTAGACGGCGCCGGTCAGCAGCGCGGGGCGATCACCAGGGCAGGCGGGAGCACTCGTCGAGCGCCTCGTTGCGGGTCCCGTCTTCCGGATCGAGGACGACGTGCCCGCCGCGGGCCTTTTCGAACTCGTTGAATTTCCCGCCCGCCTCCACGAGGGGATGGGAGCCGGCCGGGTAGCGCAGATCGGCCGCGGTGATGCAGTTGCGGTAGTGCGCCTCGCCGGCGATCCAGCCGACCAGGAGGAGGATCAGGACCGCGAGGATCGCGGCGACCGCGATCGCCTTTTTGCCCAGCGCCAGGGAGACTTCCATTTTCATATGGGCGTTACTGGGCTCGAACCAGTGACCTCCAGCTTGTCGAGCTGGCGCTCTCCCAACTGAGCTAAACGCCCCGGTGCCGTGAATCTAGCAGCGGCGCGTGCCTGGGCACCGGCTCCGGCGGCCGCTCAAGGAATTCCCTGCAAGCGTCGATGCATGGGGGCGAAACTATTTAGCCCCCGGAGTGTTTATTAGTCCGCAGGACCGACGAGCCAGGGGAACACACTTCTTCACTGGTGGCACGTCCTTCGGAAACAAAAGGGCCCCTAACGGGGCCCTTTTTCCGTTTGCGAGCGGAGCGCCCCGGGCCTACCCTGGGTCGATGGGCTCCCACGACCGCATCGACGCGGCGGCGCTCGACGCGCTCGAGCAGCGGTTCTGGCGCGAGGTCTGGGAGACGGCGGTCCCCGACGCGGTCGCCGAGCACGGGATCGAGCTGCGCCGCTTCGGCCCGCTGCAGGCGACCGCGATCGCCGACCTGCCCCGCGCCCGCTGGCTCAACCTCGTGCTCGGCGCGACCGCGCCCGGAGCCGTCAGCGAAGGCCACCTCGCGGCCGCCGTCGAGTGGATCGAGTCGATGGAGGTGGACTACTACGTCCCCGTCACCCCCGCGGTCGCGGGCACCGGCGCCGCCGAGGACTGGCTCAACCAGCGCGGCTACGGCCGTGGATACGGCTGGATGAAGTTCGTCCGCGACGCCTCCCCGCCGGATCTTCCCGAGCGCGAGGGCGTCGAGGTCTTCGAGCTGGCCGAAGGCGAAGGAGAGGGCTTCAGCTCGATCGTCGCCGAGGGCTTCGAGCTCCCCGTCTGGGCGGGCACCCTGTTCTACGACCTTCCGGGTCGCGAGGGCTGGCACTGCTACGTCGCCGCCGTCGACGGCCAGCCCGCGGCCTGCGCGGCGATGCTGGCGTCCGCGGACGGCATCGCCGAGTTCGGGCTGGCCGCGACCCTCGACCGGGCCCGCGGCCGCGGCTGCCAGACGGCGCTGCTGCGACGACGGATCGTCGACGCCGCGGCGATCGGCTGCCACACCCTCTTCGTCGAGACCGGCGAGCGGGTCGCCGACCGTCCCTCGGGCAGCTACCGAAACATCCTCCGCGCCGGGTTCAGGGAGGCCTACCTGAGGCCGAACTGGCAGCCGCCGGGCGCCTAGGCGTCGTCGGCGGCGGGAACCAGCAGGACCGAGCAGTCGGCGCCGCTGACGACCCGCTCGCTGACGCTGCCCAGCGACTTGATCCCGCGCAGGCCGCGCCGGCCGGCGACGATCAGGGAGGCCTTCGCCTCGCGGGCGGTCTCGATGATCTCCTTCTTGGCGTGGCCTTCGGGCCGCTTCAGCTCCGGGGCCTGTCCGGTCACCTTCTCGATCTCGGCGACCTGCTCGTCGAGCACGCCGTCCTCCTCGGGGTGCTTCTTGTCGGCGACGTGGACGATCTTCACCTTCGCATCGAAGGTCGCTGCCAGCGCCGCGGCGGCGCGGACCGGCTCCCAGGACCCGGCTGAGCCGTCGCTGGCGAGCACGATGTCCCTGGGGAAGGGGTCGGAGCCCGGCGCCTCGCGGGCGATCAGCAGCGGGCCCTCGGTCCCGTGCGCGGCCTCGCTGGCGGTGCTGCCGAAGAGGATCCCGGGAGTGCGGCGGTGGCCGTGGGTGCCGAGCACGAGCAGGTCGTGCTCCTTGCTTTCCGGCAGCAGGACGTCGATCGCGTAGCGCGCCTCGCGCAGCTCGTAGGAGGCCGAGACGCCCGCCTCGCCGGCCAGCTTCGCCGCCCGCTCGAGGCTCTCCTCGAGCGTGTCCTTGTGGTAGTCGGGCCCGAGTTTGAAGGTCGTGTAGACGGCGGTGAACTGGAGGTCCCCACCGCCGGCGCCGGCCAGCGTGATCGCCTGCCTGGCGGCCTCCGTGCTGCTGGGATTCCCTTCAACCCCGCAGAGAATTTTTTCGAATGACGTTGACACCGTTCGACCCTGTGGTTGCAACCCTAGCCTAAGAAATCGCCGGTACGCTAGGCGCATGCGGCGCACACTTGGAGCCACCGCGCTGATCTCCCTCCTGTTCGCCCTCGCGGTCCCCGGATCCGCACAGGCAAAGCCCTGCGGATCGATCACCCTGAGCGGCGGTCAGAGCTGGATCGTCGGCGGCGCCGGCCTGAGCTGCAAGAAGATGCGCCGCTGGTCCCGCTCGATGCTGAAGGGCGACGGGCGGCCGAAGGGATGGAACTGCCGCAAGAGCGGCAGGGGCAGCAACCGCAGCGGCGGCTGCTCCAGGGGCCCGAACGGCACGGCGCCCTTCTTCATCTACTACCCGCCCCACTGAGTGGTTGGATCGGCCTGGCGGTCGTCGCCCGAGGTTGCCGGTGGCGCCCACTCAAAGGTCAGATCGGCCTCCGTGAGCCCTCCCTCGGCCAGCGCCTCGGCGGAGGTCGGCTTCGGCGCCGCAAGCACCACGAGGCCCTCGCGGAGCTCGCCCGCCATGCCGCCGTCATCGGTGGCTCCGAGGAGCTCATCGTCCTCGACGTGGCGGTACTCGATACGAGCCGCGACTGCGAATTGGTCCCCTCTGACGAAAAGCTGTCGCGGGAACAACTTCATGGCGACCCCGTAACCCTGTCGGCGGAGAGCGTCGCGCATGCCGCTGCGGTCGATGACATCGCCCTTCATCCGGTGCATTCGGAACTCCGGGTGGAGCAGCGACAGAAGCGCGTCCTCGTCGCAGGCGTTCCAGGCGTCGGTCCAGTCCCGCACCAACTCGGCGAGCGGGTGTCTGTCATCGACTGTCACGCCGAAACGATACCTCCATGGCTTGCAGTCGCGAGGTCGCAAACCCAGTAGAGGCGCCTACCGGAATCGAACCGGTGTAAACGGCTTTGCAGGCCGCTGCGTAGCCACTCCGCCAAGGCGCCGGGAGGCGGTTGAAGCCTAGCGGCGGGTGGGGCGCTTGCGGTGGGTGCTCAGGCGGGGGCTTTTTCGCGCGGCCGGGGCTCGCGGGCCGGGCTCGAGAACTCCATCGCGCTGTCGGTGAGGGGGCCGTGGCGCAGGGAGCGGAGGTCGAGCGCGTAGTTCATGCGCAGCTGCCAGGGCTCGCCGGGGCCCTGCTTGGGGAGCTGGTCGAGTGAGCGCAGGACGTAGCCGGAGCTGAGGGGGACGAGCGATTCGGGGCTCGGGACGGTGCCGTTGGCGCGCGGGACGCACTGGTTGAAGCCGTTCTCGTCCATGTGGTTGAGCAGGCGGCAGATGTACTCCGAGGTGAGGTCGGCTTTCAGGGTCCAGGAGGCGTTCGAGTAGCCGAGCGTGAAGGCCATGTTCGGGACCTCGCTCAGCATCATCCCCTTGTAGGTCATCGCCTCCGAGGTGTCGATCGGGGCGCCGTCGAGGCTGAACTCGATGCCCCCCAGGAAGAGAAGGTTGAGCCCGGTCGCGGTGATGATCACGTCGGCCTCGAGCTCCTCGCCGGAGGCCAGCCTGATCCCCTTCTCGGTGAAGGTCTCGATCGTGTCGGTGACGATGTCCGCGCGGCCGTTGGAGAGGGTCTCGAAGAGGTCGCCGTCGGGCACCAGGCACATGCGCTGGTCCCAGGGGTCGTAGCTCGGGCTGAAGTGCCGGTCGACGTCGTAGCCCTCCGGCAGCGCCCTCGCGACGGCGCGCTTGATCAGCTTCTTCATCAGCCCCGGCCGGCGGCGGCTGAGCTGGTAGCTGCCCATCTGGAGCAGGACGTTTTTCCAGCGCACGATCGTGTAGGCGGCCTTGGCCGGCAGGACGCGGCGCAGGGCGTTGGCGATCCCGTCTTCGCCCGGCAGCGCGACGATGTAGGTCGGCGAGCGCTGCAGCATCGTCACGTGCTCCGCGGTCTCCGCCATCGCCGGGACGAGCGTGACCGCGGTCGCGCCGCTGCCGATCACGACGACGCGCTTGCCCGCATAGTCGAGGTCCTCGGGCCAGTGCTGGGGATGGACGACCGGGCCGGAGAAGCTCTCGATCCCGGGGAAGTCGGGGAGGTAGCCCTCGTCGTAGCGGTAGTAGCCGCTGCACATGAAGAGGAAGTCGCAGGTGACCTCGACGGTCTCGCCCGTGTCGGTGCGCTCCGCCCTCACGGTCCAGCGCGCGTCCGGCGAGGACCAGGCGGCCGAGACGACGCGGTGGTGGTAGCGGATGCTGTCCTCCACCCTGGACTCGCGGGCGGTCTCACGCAGGTAGTCGAGGATCGCGGGCCCGTCGGCGATCGCCTTCGCGTCGGTCCACGGCTTGAAGCGGAAGCCGAGCGTGTGCATGTCGGAGTCCGAGCGGATGCCGGGGTAGCGGAAGAGGTCCCAGGTGCCGCCGAGGTCGGCGCGCGCCTCGAAGATCGCAAAGCTCTTCTGCGGGGAGCGTTCCCGCAGGTGGTGGGCGGCCCCGATCCCGGAGATCCCGGCTCCCACGATCAGGACGTCTACATGATCCGATGGCATATCTCTCCGACGACTGTACGCCGCCGTCACGACGGCCGCGTTTGACGTGCGTCACACATCGCCGCGCTCGCAGGCGGCGAAGGAGTCCCTCCCGGCCCCGCAGAGGAGCCTAGGCGCCTTCCTCCTCCCCGGCCGTGCGCTCGGCCCAGGGGATCGATTCCAGGCGCCCGGCCGGGATCGGCTCGCCGCTCTCGACCGAGAGGCCGTAGGTGCCGTCACTGAGGCGGGCCTCCGCCCGCTCGATCGCCTTCAGCTCGTTGCGCAGCTGCTCGGCGAGGGCGTTGTCGACCTCCTCCTCGACGATCACCTCGCCGTCGTCCTCGGGGGCGACGGCGGTGTCGATCTCCTCGAGCTCCCCCTGGCGGCGCCGCTCGATCTCGGCGAGCGAGGTCTCGACGCGCTCGCGCGCCCGTGACAGCAGTTCTCGAGCCTTGTCCTCGTCGATCTCGCTCATTCGGAAGCCTCCTCAAGTGGGGTGGGTCGCCTACCCGGACCGGAAGCCACGTCAAACCGGCGCGGGTGGGCGACGTCGGTCGGCTCGCCGCGACCGCGCAGGGTCACCGACTCGCCGATCTCCCAGCCGGAGCCCTCCTCCCCGGCCGCCGCCACCGTCACCCCGGAGGCGCATACGCGCGAGGGGTGCTGCTTGGCGAGCTCGGTGAGGCGGGCCGCCTCGTTGACGGGGTCGCCGATCACCGTGTACTCGAAGCGGCTCTCGGCGCCGACGTGACCGGCGACGACCGTGCCCGAGGCGACGCCGACCGCCGCCGCCAGCTCGGGGATGCGCTCGCGCAGGCGGGCGTCGAGGTCCCTGGCCGCGGCGAGGGCGGCGCCGTGGCGGCCGTCGTGGGGGACGGGCGCGCCGAAGATCGCGAGCGCCGCGTCACCCTCGAACTTGTTGATCCAGCCCCCGTGGCCGTCGACCACCTCGACGACCTCGGCGAAGAAGCGGTTGAGCAGGTCGACGACCTCCTCGGGACGGCGGCTGGCGGCGAGCTCGGTGGAGCCGACCACGTCGACGAAGAGGATCGCGACGTCGCAGACCTCGCCGCCGAGTTCCGGGTTCTCCACGGCCAGCGCCTGGCGCGCCGCCTCGCGGCCGACCTGCCGGCCGAAGAGGTCGCGGATCCGCTCGCGCTCCCGCAGGCCGGCGGCCATCTCGTTGAAGCCGCTCTGCAGGAGCCCCATCTCGGTGCTGTCCCAGACCGGGACCTCGGCCGAGAGGTCGCCCTCCCCCACCCGCTCCAGACCCTGGCGGATCGAGGCGATCGGGTGGACGGTGGCGAAGGCGGCAAGCGCGGAGACGACATAGCCGAAGGCGAGCGCGATGCCGCCGACGACGACGATCGTGATCGCCAGGGTCGTCTCGTCGATGTGGACGTCGGTGAGCGCGACGATGCCGACCGCCACCAGCCCGACGATCGGGACGCCGGTGCCGAGCGCCCAGGCGAGCAGCCAGCGCGAGCCGACGCCGGGAACGTGGCGGCGATCGACCGGCCCCGCCGCCAGCGCCCGCGAGGCGGCCGGCCGCAGCGCCAGTTCGGCGAGCACGTAGGCCGCCGCCGAGGTGGTCAGCCCGCCGAGCCCGACCGTCATCCCGACGCCCAGGGCCAGGAGCGGCGAGTAGCTCGCGTTCAGCACGACGAAGATCGCGGTCGCCAGCCCCCAGAGCGCGATCTGGACGAACATGATCCGCAGCGGGCCGCGCAGCACCCGCAGCCGCTGCTCGGGAGTCGGGACGGCGTCGGCCTCGAGCCACGCCCGGATCCCGTCGCCGCCCCCTTCGACCAGTCGCCGCCCCCAGCGGACCCCGATCGCGATCGCGATCGGCGCGTAGACGGCGCCGGCGATCAGGTTGACCAGGACCGCGTCGGTGCCGGCGACGTCGTCGGGCTTGGGCAGCGCGAAGACGGCGAAGGCGACGACGACCGCGACGCCGACCACATTGGCCGCGAGCGTCCCGGCCAGGGTCAGGGCGCGGACCCGCTGGGCGATCTTCACTCCCGGCGTGTCGGGGTCGCCGATCAGCCACGGATGCGAGGCCCAGCTGTCGAGGGCCGAGCGGAGGCGGGCCATGGACCGGCCCACCCGGGAGGAGTTAGCCTTGTGACGGGACAGGGCGCCGATGGATGGGACACTCCCACAACGGGACGGATAGTTGCGCCTGGCGAGCTCAGCGCAGCTTGAGCACGCGTACAAACCGCTTCGGCTTCTTCGTGCCGGGCTGGTTGATCCTGGCCTCGACCCGGAGGGGCGCGCCGGCGGCGAGAAATGCCTCCGCCTGCGTGCGTGAGATCCGCAGTCGGAGATTGGTTGAGCCGACTTCCTTGGCGATGCGGACCTTCCGTAGCAGTCGCACCCGTCCCTTCCCGCTCGGCCCAGGGCCTTTCAGCACGACCCGGTAGCGGGTGTCGGCGATCGGCGCCACCAGCGTCACCGGTATACCGGCGCCCCGGGCGGTTTTGGCTTTGACCCGTTTCGGGACCGTGACGTTCGCCGTTCCCTTCGGCTTGACCGTCAGCGTCGTCGACGCCGTGGCGGCACCGCCCTGGGTCGCGGTCGCCGTCAGGACGAGTTCGTAGCTGCCCAGGCGAGCGGAGGCGGGCACCTGGACGATCGCCTGCCGCGTGGTGGCGGGGGCGCGGTTGGTCGTCGGTTCGGTGGGGCCGCGGGAGAAGGAGGTGCCCGAGAGGCGGAGCCCGGCGTCCGGCAGGGTCGAGGTCGCCGTCAGCTTGAAGGTGGGACGCGGGGCGGCGGAGCTCGCGAAGTCGAGGACGAACGGCAGTTTCACCTTGGCGCCCGGGACGACGGCTCTCGTGGCCGGCGGCCGGATCTTGAGGTCCGAGACGCCTATGGTCGCTTCGCCGTTCGGTTCGGCGGCCCCACAGAAGGTTTCCCCGGGTTTGGCTTCTTCGCAGTTGATCGGGCGCGAGGCGGGAAGTTCGGGTGTCACTTTCCGCCAACCCACGATCACGGTCGCCTTCAGCGGTCCGCCGTACGACCCCCCGCCGGCTCCCGGGGGGAGGCCGAGGCGGGGTTCGATCGTCCAGGTGAATTCCTGAGCGTTGGATTCGGCAACCGCCCCGGAGCTGTAGCCGAACACTTCGAAGCCGGGCGGAGGGCCGACCGAGCCGGGGGTGAATTCGGTCGCCCTCATCCTCGCGGTGAGTTCGGGATTCCGTTCGAAGCTCATGGCGCCCGCCCCGGGCCCAGGCGCCGCGCTGAAGAATTCGGGCGTGGTGCTGCCCGTCGGCACCATCAGGGTGACGAGCATCTGGCCCTGGCCGGATTCGCTGGGGGCGCCGCAGCCGACCGTGGGGATTTCGCTGCCGGGCGGCGGTTCGCCGACGACGAGGGTGCAGAGCGTGAATTTGAGGTTGAAGCCGCCGATGCCGCCGGGCTGGCTGACCGTGTAGGTCCCGGCTTTGAGCCCGATGCAGCCGCTGAGCAGCACGGCAAGCAGGACGAAGGTCAGGATCTGGAGAGAGATTCGACGGGATCGGCGTGGCGACAAGGCCGGCTCAGTATCCCTCAGCGCCCGCGTGGGGCTCCCGCGTCCCGCGGGACGTCCCAGGAAACGGGCTCGCCGGGAGGGCCGCGAAAGACGGCCAGCAGCTCCTCGCGAACTGCCGCCAGGGCTGAGATCAACCAGTAGGCGACCGGGTAGAACGGAGCGAGGAGGAAGGCCAGGGCGGCACGACGATCATGGGGGAAGTCGACCTGCAGCGCGAACGCGATCTGGAGCGTCGCGACCACGGAGACCGCGATCCCCCAGGCGAGACCGAGCAGCGCAGCCTGGACCTCCGCCCCGGTGAGCATCGCGACGATGGTCAGCGCCACCGCGATTGTCAGGGCGAAGACCCAGATCAGCGAGGCGGTCGCCTCGATCGCGAGCGGCCAGAGGCGACGATGCCGCCACCGAGCGACGGCGGAGAGGTGGGCGTTCAGCACCTCACCCTGGCCGCGGGCCCACCGGCGGCGCTGCGCCCACAGCGCCCCCAGCCGCGAGGGGACCTCCATCCCGACCAGCGCCTCGGGCTCATATGCCGTGTGCCAGCCGGCCAGCAGCAGGCGCCAGGTCAGGTCGATGTCCTCCGTCGCCATCTCGGTCCTGTAGCCGCCGACGTCGAGGACGGCCTCCCGGCGAAACAGCCCGAGCACTCCGGCGACGACGCCGACCCGACCGGCCACGGCCTGCGTCCGCCTGATCAGCCCGATGATCGAAGCCGCCTCGAGGATCTGGATCGCGCACAGGAGAGTGCTGCGGTTGGTGACGTGAGGAGCGCCGGCGACGGCAACGACCAGGGGCGAACGCTCGATCCTGGCGACGAGGCGCGCCGGCGCCGCCGGGTGAAGATGGGTGTCGGCATCTGTGACCAGGACCAGGCTGTTACGGGCGCGCGCGAACCCTTCGTTCAGGCGGCCTGCCTTTCCCCTGTTGGTCCCGTCGCGGACGATCGTCAGGCGCAGATCTCCAGCCGCGACGGCTTCCGCGTTCGCCGCGGTGTCGTCGGTCGAGCCATCGTCGAAGAGGAGGACCTCCAGATCGGGATAGTCCGCCGCGAGCGCCGCCTCCACGCACGATCCGATCACGGCCTCCTCGTTGTAGGCGGAGATCACGATCGTCACTCCCGGCCATCCCCCCGTAGGAGCGACCGCGTCGAGCCGCTCTTCGGTGAGCCGGAAGACGAGTCCCCCGGCGATCCAGAGGCCCGCGGAGACGATCGGGAAGAGAGCGACGAACGCCAGTAGCGCTGTGGCGAGGATCCCCTCGCTCACGCCTGCTCCTCCTCCCTGTCCCGGCCGCGTCGCATGCCGAGCGAGAACGCGAGGCCGATCAAGAAGGAGACGAGGACGACCGCCAGGGCCACGCCGATCGTGTCGGCCCTGCCGGCGACCACCGCGACGGAGCCCAGCGCCACCACCCACGCCAGCGACCCGGCCAGATATCCCACCCGCCGCACGCGGCGCGTCGCGGGGCGCAGCGGCTGAAACTGCGCCGGGTCCTCGGATCTCGACGGCGGCGCTGGCATCGGGTCAATGCTAGGCGCGCTGGAGGAGCGAACGCCGAAAACGGCCGTTTATCGCGGGAAAGCGGCTGAAGGGATTCGAACCCTCGACCTTCTGCATGGCAAGCAGACGCTCTAGCCAGCTGAGCTACAGCCGCGTGGTCGGCGGAGTCTAGCCGACGCTGAGCAGGTTCCAACTGCCAGGCACGCCCTTGAGCGCATGCGTTCCGCGGTCCTCGAACTCGATCCCCGAGCCGACCACCAGGTCGCGGACCGCGCTCGAGACCAGCACCTCGCCGGCGGCGGCCTTGGCCGAGACGCGGGCGCCGATGTGGACCGCGATGCCGCCGACGTCGTCGCCGAGCAGCTCGCACTCGCCGGTGTGGACGCCGGCGCGCAGCTCGACCCCGAGCGGGGCGGCGCCCTCGACAAGGGCCTGTCCGCAGCGGATCGCCCGCGCCGGCCCGTCGAAGGTGGCGAGGTAGCCGTCGCCGAGGCTCTTGACGACCCTGCCGCCATGGGAGTCAACCTGGCGGCGGACGTCGGCGTCGTGGCTTTCGAGCAACTCGCGCCAGCGGCGGTCGCCGAGCTCCGCCGCTTTCTCGGTCGAGGAGACGATGTCCGTGAAGAGGACCGTGGCCAGGACCCGATCGGGCTCCCGCGCCTGCAGCGAGCCGGTGAGGAAGTGCTCGATCTCGTCGAGGATCGAATCTGCATCGCCGAAGTAGGCCACGTGGTCGCCTCCCGGCAGCTCGACCAGGCGGGCGCCCGGAATGCGCTCGGCGATCGTGCGGCCGCCCTCGACCGGGATCACGCGGTCGCCGCTGCGATGCAGGACGAGCGTCGGCACCCCGATCACCGGTAGGACCTCGGTGACGTTGATCGCGCCCGCCGCCTCGAACAGGGCCTGCACCATCGCGGGGCTCGCCGAGGCGCGCTCCAACACCCCCCAGGCCGTCCTCGTCCTCCTGTCGCCGGCGACGCTCGGGGCGAAGAGCCGAATTGATCCGCCGTCTCCCCAGCTCTCGGCGAAGAAGTTCCTCATCACTCTCGTGTAGGCCTCATGCTGGCCCTGGGAAGCGCCCTCGGCCAGGAAGGCCGGTGTCGTCCCGTAGAGCGCCATCGCCGTGGTTCGCTCCGGGTAGGTCGCCGCGAAGAGGATGCTCATCGGCCCGCCCTCGGAGAGCCCGAAGAGCGCCGCCCGCTCCGAGCCGACCGCGTCGAGGACCGCATGCAGGTCCTCCATCCGCTGCTCCAGGGTGGGCGGACCCGGCACGGGGTCGGAGAGCCCGGTTCCGCGCTTATCGAAGAGGATCAGCCGTGAGAAGGAGGCGAGGCGCTCGTAGAAAGCGGCCAACTCCGGGAGCGTCCAGCCGAGGTCGAGGTGGGAGAAGGCGCCGGGCACGACGACGAGGTCAATCGGCCCCTCGCCGAGCACCTGGTAGGCAATGTGGACGTCGCCGTTCTGGGCGTAGCTGGTCTTCGGCTGCTGCATGCTTCCCCGGGGCAGCCTAGCCTCCGGCGCCGTGCGCCTAGACGCAGGGTGCCGGCCCTTCCGTCGGAGGCGGCGGGACCGTGACTTCGGCCTTGAGTTCCACCGAGTAGAACCCGAGGATGGCGCCAGTGAGGACCACGCCGCCGAGCGAGTACTTGTCTGCTTTATCGATCACCCATCGCAGCGTGCCCTTCCCCGTCCCATAGCCGATGTCCACTTCCCCGCCGCCTTCTTTGGCGAGGGGGGTGATCGTTCCTCTCAGATCGCCCGGCATCGGCGGGTCGAGGGTCACGTCCCAGCAGATCGTGGTCTTGCCTTTCTCCGGCACGTTGTGCTGCCAGGACGGGGTCCCGGCGGTCGCGGTGAACGGCACCCGCACCTCACAGACCGACTGGCCCGCCCTCATCAGGTTGCCGATCGAGCCTTCCGGTTTGCCGGCGAGGGTCGTCACCTTTTTCGGCGGCGAGGAATCGCAGGCGCCCGAGGGGGCTTTCTTGGTGATCGCGTTCGCTCCGGATTTGGCCTTCGCCGTCGCCTTCTTGCCGGCGGGAGGCACGATTTCGAGCTTGAGCTTGGCGACGGAGGGCGTGGCGAAGCCGAACATCCGGGCGGCGGCCGACTTGTTGAAGATCACGACGTCGGCGGCGTACCCCGCTCCCTTCTTCTCGACCCCGCCGATCGCGACCACGGTCGGGGCGAGCGAGCCTTTTCCCGCGACCTTCAGCTTGGGGAGCTCGGAGCTGTCCTCGACCTTGCCGGTGATCCTTGCCACCGTGACGTCACCTGCCGTCGGGATCGACAGCTGCACCGGTGCCGACTTGGCGCCTGCGGTACCTGGCGCCAAAAGCACCGCTGCCGAGGCCACGGTCCCGGTCAGCACGACGAATTGGGACCTGAACCGATTCATGTGCTCTCCCCTCGTTGGAGCCCGGTGGTCCACCGATCCTCGCGGCTACCCTCGCTCAGGTCAAGGAAGCTAATAGGGCGCGTCCGTGGCCTTGGCCCATTCCTCGTCGACGTGCAGCTCCCCGTTCTCGTCGGTCTCGACGATGACGACGGTCGCGGGATCGCGATTGCCGTTCTCCGGATCGATCGTGACCGAGCCGGTCCAGCCCTTCCAGCCGCTGACCGCGTCGAGGGACTCTTCGAGGCCGGCGGCCTCCGTGCCCCCCGACTTCTCGATCCCGTCGGCGAGGAAGCCGACCGAGTCGTAGGCGTAGGGGCTCCAGGTGCCGGGGTCCTCGCCGAACTCCTTCCTGTATTCGGACACCTTCGCGCCGGAGCCCTCGAAGTCTTCGGGCGCCGGCACGCCGACGACAGGACAGGCGCGGGCGGCGGCCACTCCCGCCGTTTCGACGAAGCCGGTGTCGTAGGAGCCGTAGTCGGCGACGCACTGCGCGTCGACGCCGCCCTCGCTCATCTCCTTGGCGATCAGGCCCCCCTCGGGGAAGTATGTGGCCACATAGATCACGTCCGGGTCGGTGGCGGCGAGCTTGTCGACGACGTCCGTGTAGTCGTCCTTGCCGGGCTCGACCTTCCCGAAAGCGGTGACCTCGACGCCGGCGGCTGCCAGCGACTTCTTCATCTCTTCGGCGACGGTCAGCGTGTAGCCGGGGGTCGGGTCGTAGGCGATCGCCACCTTCTTGGCCTCGAGCCACTCGGTCAGCGCCTCGGTTGCGACCGGAGCGATCTGGTAGGTCATCGGCTGCAAGGTGTAGCCAAGGCCGTTCGTGGACGTGTCGGAGGTCAGTCTGATCGGGACCAGGCCCGCGTCGATGTAGAGCGGCAACGTCTCTTCGCCGACCGAGGAGTTGTAGGGGCCGACGACGCCGTCGAGGCCATCGTCGATCGCCGATTCCGCGGCCTCGACCCCGGTCTCGGGATCACCCGCGTCGTCGATCGCGACGACCTCCACCTGCCGGCCATCGATCCCGCCCTTCTCGTTCAGTGCCTCGGCGGCGAGCTCGGCGCCTCTCAGCATTCCCTCGCCGAGCACCGAGAGTTCGCCCGTCAGCGGCGCCTCGAGCCCGAGCCGGAACGTGTCCGAGGTGCTCCCGTCCGTCTCGGTGTCGGAGTCGGAGCTTCCGCAACCGATAGCGACCAGGGCGAGGACGACCAGGGCGAGCGCAGTGACGAGCCGGGCGTGGAGCAAGTGATCTCTCTTTCGGAGGACTGGAGGACTGGGGCCGTAGGCGAGCGATCCTCTCCGCTGGCCCGGACGCCGTCAAGTCGCGGCCGAATGAGCAAAGTATTTGGGGTTTGTGCTAATCATAATTGGGTAGTTTGCTAACGCCTCGATTCGTCGGGGCACTTACCCAATCCAAGGAATCGGAGACCAATGACCAGCAAGGGAAAGCTCGTCCTCCTCGCCGTCTCGACGGCCCTGATCGTCTCGGCGCTGGCGCCGGCCGCGGCTTCGGCCTGGGCGCCCGCCGCAACGGCCCCCGTCCACCCCGGCGTCCAGGTGTTCACCGAGGGCGCCCAGTGCACATCCAACTTCGTCTTCCAGGAAGGCTCCGAGGTCTACCTCGGCCAGGCCGCGCACTGCTCCGGCACCGGAGAAGCGACCGAAACCGACGGCTGCACCAGCGACTCGCACCCGATCGGCACCCCGGTCGAGGTGACCGGAGCCAGCAAACCGGGCACGCTCGCCTACAACTCCTGGCTGACCATGCAGTCCAACGGCGAGACCGACCCCGACGCCTGCGCGTTCAACGACTTCGCGCTGATCCGAATCGACCCGGCCGACGTCGGCAGGGTCAACCCGTCCGTGCCCGCCTTCGGGGGGCCGACGAGCGTCGGCGGAGTCGAAGGGCTGGGCTCGACCGTCTACTCGTACGGCAACTCGTCGCTGCGCTTCGGGATCACCAAGCTGAGCCCCAAGCAGGGCATCCTGGTGCAGAACGAAGGCAACGGCTGGAGCCACAACGTCGCCACCCTGACCCCGGGCGTCCCGGGCGACTCGGGCAGCGGCTTCCTCAACGAATCCGGTGAGGCGATCGGCACCCTGAGCACGCTCCAGATCGCGCCGCTGGCCGGCTCCAACGGCGTCGGCGACCTCGCCCTCGAGCTCGCCTACGCGCGCGCCCACGGCGGCTTCGGCGGCCTGCAGATGGTGCCCGGCACGGAGCCGTTCAACGGCGACCTGCTCGGCGCGATCGGCGGCGCCTAGCGCTCCAGCTCGGAGAGCAGCCCTGGCAGGTCGAGGGGGTCCGTCGTCATGACGACCCCCTCACCGCTCTCCGGCCGCGGCCACTCCGCCGGCGGCCGGTCCCAGTAGAGCTCGATCCCGTTGCCGTCCGGGTCGTCGAGGTAGACCGCCTCGCTGACGCCGTGGTCCGAGGCACCGGTCAGCCGCACACCCGCATCGGAGACGCGGCGGACGGCCTCGGCGAGCGCCCGGCGGGTCGGGTAGCGGATCGCGAGGTGGAAGAGCCCGGTGGTCCCCGGCGGCGGCGGCGAGCCGCCCTTCGAGTGCCAGGTGTTGAGGCCGATGTGGTGGTGGTAGCCGCCGGCCGAGACGAAGGCCGCGTCGGTGCCGTAGCGGGCCTGCAGCTCGAAGCCGAGCACGTCTCGGTAGAAGTCCAGCGCGCGCTCGAGGTCGGCCACTTTGAGGTGGACGTGGCCGATGTCGGCGCCGGGATCGATCGGCTCGCGGGGCTCAGCCATCGAGCGCCTCGTTGACGAGCCGGTCCGCCTCGGTGTTGTGCTCGCGGCGGACGTGGCGGATCGACCAGCTCTCGAACCCCGAGAGAGCCCGCTTGACCTGGGCGTGTAGCTCGCGCAGGGCCGCGTCCTTGACCTTGTACTCGCCCTTGACCTGGCGCACGATCAGCTCGGAGTCGCCGACCAGCTCGAGCTCGGTGGCGCCGAGCGCGGCTGCCTGCTCGATGCCGAGCAGCAACGCCCGGTACTCGGCGACGTTGTTGGTCGCCGGCCCGATCCGCTCGCCCTTCTCCAGCAGCGCCTGCCCGTCGGGGTCCTGAACCACGGCGGCGATCGCCGCCGGGCCCGGGTTTCCCCTGGAGCCGCCGTCGACGTTGACGGTGAGCTTCACCGTGCCGCGACCCGAACCGGCGCCTGCGACGGCGCGCCGAGCAGGACCCGGCCGTCCGCCACCCGGCCGTTCCAGTGCCGTGCCGAGACGTCGAGCTGAGCCAGCTCGCTGCCCTTGGCCAGCTCGCTCACCGCCCGCTCCGTGCCGCCGACGTCGACCGCCCACTGGTACCAGGTGAGCTCCCAGGCGACCGTGATCCTCACCGTGCTGGCCGAGCCCGCCGCCGCGCCGACCGAGACCCTGGGCGCGCCCAGGGTCCGGGTCAGGCCGCTGACCGTTCGCGCCGCGTGGCTCTCGTTGAAGAGCGCGACGGCGTGGGAGTGGCTCCGGCTCGGCCTCACCAGGCCAACGTACCAACGGCCGAGCTAAGCGCCCACCTGGACGCCGCCCTGGGACTCGGCCACCACCTTGGTGGCGAGGTGCGGCGGCACCTCGTCGTAGCGGTCGAACTCCATCTCGAAGTCGGCGCGGCCGCCGCTGATCGAGCGCAGGTCCGGCGCGTAGTCGAGCACCTCGGCCATCGGCACCTCCGCCCTGACCTCCGTGGCGCCGCCCTTCGGCTCCATCCCGAGCGGGTGCCCGCGGCGCGAGTTGAGGTCGCCGATCACGTCGCCGACGATCTCGTCCGGGCAGCTCACGCTGAGGCGCACGATCGGCTCGAGCAGGACCGGGTCGGCGTCCTCCATCGCCTCCTTGAAGGCCATCGAGCCGGCGAGCTTGAAGGCCATCTCGGAGGAGTCCACGTCGTGGTGCTTGCCGTCGACGAGCAGCACCCGCACGTCCTTCACCGGGTAGCCGGCGACGGTGCCGTGCTCCATCGCCTCGACCACCCCCTTCTCGACGGCGGGGATGAAGCCGCCGGGGATCGCCGCCCCCTTGATCTTGTTGACGAACTCGAGCCCGGCGCCCTCCTCCCCCGGCTCGATCTCGATCTTGCAGTCGGCGAACTGGCCGCGGCCGCCCGACTGCTTCTTGTAGCGGGCGTGGGCGGTCGCCGGCCCGCGGATCGACTCGCGGTAGGGGACGCGCGGCGGGTGCAGGTCGATCTCGACCCCGAAGCGGTCCTTCATCCGGGCGACGGTGACCTCGACGTGGACCTGGGTGAGCCCGGCGATGATCTGCTCCCCGGTCTGCGGGTCGCGGTGCACGTCGAGGGTCGGGTCCTCCTCGGTCAGCCGCCGCACCGCCGAGGCCGCCTTGTCCTCGTCGCCCTTGGACCTCGGCTCATAGGCGAAGGCCATCACCGGCGAGGGCAGGTCGAGGGGAGCGAAGGCGACCCGCTCCTGGCCGTCGCAGAGCACGTCGCCGGCCCTCGTCTCCTTCAGCTTCCCGATCGCGCCGATGTCGCCGGCGCCGAGCTCCTCGACCGGGGTCAGCTCCTTGCCCAACGGCCGCACGAGCTGCCCGATCCGCTCCTTCTGCCCGCGGGCGGCGTTGATCGCCTGCGAGTCGGAGCGGATCGTGCCGCTGACGACGCGGAATAGGTTGATGCGCCCGGCATAGGGGTCGGCGAGGGTCTTGAAGACGTAGGCGACCAGCCCGTCGCCGTCCTCGGGCGCGATCTCGACCGCCTCGTCGCCGTCTCCGAGCGCCCGCAGGGCGCCGCGCATCGCCGGCGAGGGCAGGTCCTCGACCAGCGCCCCGAGCAGCCGGTCGGTGCCGAGGTTGCGGGTCGCGGCGCCGCAGGTGACCGGGAAGACCCGGCCCGCGGTGACCCCGCGCTTGAGCACCGAGACGATCTCCTCGTGGTCGATCTCCTCGCCCTCGAGGTAGCGCTCCATCAGCTCGTCGGAGTTCTCCGCCACCTCGTCCATCAGCCTCTCGCGGTACTCCTCGGCCAGGCCGCGCAGGTCCTCCGGGATCTCGACCCGCTCGGCGCTGCCGCGCTCGCTTCCCTCGTAGACGTAGGCCTCGAGGTCGATCAGGTCGATCACGCCGCGCAGCTCGTGCTCGGCGCCGATCGGGATCTCGGTCGCGACGACGTGCGGGCCGAAGGCGGACTTGAGCGAGTCGAGCGCGGCGAAGAAGTCGGCGCGCTCGCGGTCGAGCATGTTGACGAAGACCAGCCTCGCGAGGCCCTCGGCGTCGGCCCGCCGCCAGAGCCGTTCGGTGCTGACCTCGACCCCGGCGACGCCGTTGACGACGACGACGGCGGCGTCGGCCGCCCGCAGGGAGGCGATCGCGTCGGCGACGAAGCTGGGCTCGCCGGGGGTGTCGATCAGGTTGATCTCCCGGTCCTGGTATTCGAAGCAGGCGACAGAGGCGTCGATGGACATCTCCCTGTCCTTCTCGTCCTCGGCGTGGTCGGCGACGGTGGTTCCCGCGGCCACGGCGCCGAGCCGGTTGACCGCCCCGGCCTCGTGGAGCATCGCCTCGTGCAGGCTCGTCTTGCCGCTGCCCCGGTGCCCGATCAGGGCGACATTGCGAATCCGGTCTGCGGCCTTGTGAGGCACGCGCCCAACGCTACACCCGCGACGCGGTCCGAATCAATCCTGCTGGAGGTGGGACTTGAGGCGCATGACCGCCTTGGTGTGCAGCTGAGAGACCCGCGACTCGGTGACGCCGAGGACCTCGCCGATCTCCCGCAGGGTGAGGTTCTCGTAGTAGTAGAGGGCGACGACGAGCTGCTCGCGCTCCGGCAGCGAGGCGATCGCCTCGGTCAGCCGGTCCTTGATCTCGCTGCTGTCGAGCGATTCCTGCGGGTCGTCGGCGCGTGGGTCGGAGATCGTGTCGAGCAGCGAGACCTGGTCGCCGGAGGAGTCGGAGACCGTCCAGAGCTCGTCGAGGGCGTAGACCGAGGAGTTGGCGATTTCGAGCAGCGAGGAATTGAGTTCCTCCTCGTTGACCCCGAGCTTCTCCGCCAGCTCCTCGTCCGTGGGGGCGCGCTGCAGCTCGTGCTCGAGCTTGGTCTGCGCCGCCTCGATTTCCCGGGCGCGCGAGCGGACCGAGCGCGGCACCCAATCGAGCGAGCGCAGCTCGTCGATGATCGCGCCGCGGATCCGGGTCATCGCGAAGGTCTCGAACTTGATCCCGCGCTCCGGCTCGAAGCGCTCGATCGCACCGATCAGCCCCATCAGGCCGTAGGAGATCAGGTCGGCGTCGTCTACGTGAGAGGGCAGCCCGGCGCCGAGGCGGCCGGCGACGAATTTGACCATCGGCGAGTAGGCGACGACCAGGCGCTCGCGTGCGCTCGCGTCCCCGTCGCCCTTGTAGCGCTTCCAGAGGTCGCGCAGCTCAATCTCTTTTACCCCTGTTTCCATGGCGCCTGCGCGAATTCTACGGTCCGGTGGAGCGTTTCCACCCTCAGGCGCGCGGATGGGTGGCCGCATACGCCTCCCGCAGGCGGGTTGCGTCGATGCGCGTGTAGATCTGAGTCGTCGAGATCGAGGAGTGTCCGAGCAGCTCCTGGATCGTGCGCAGGTCGGCCCCGCCTTCGAGCAGGTGGGTGGCGAAGCTGTGCCTCAGCGAGTGCGGCGAGATGCCGCCGGCGAGGGCCGCCTCGCGGACCCAGAGGCCGAGCCGGCGGGTGACGTCGGAGGTCGAGAGGCGGCGGCCGCTCTTCGAGAGGAAGAGCGCCTGCTCGCACGGGTCGGTGGCGAGGACGCGGCGGCCCTTTTCCTCGTAGCGCCGCAGGGCCTGCTGGGCGGGCTCGCCGACGGGCAGGAGCCGTTCCCTGTTGCCCTTGCCGAGCACCCGGATCTGCTCGGTCTCGTGGTCGAGCGCGCCGCTGTCGAGGTTGACGATCTCCTCGCAGCGCAGCCCGCAGGAGTAGGCGAGCTCGAGCATCGCCCTGTCGCGCAGCTCGAGCGGGGTCGTCGCCGGGATCCGCTCGAGCAGCGTCCGCACCTGCTCGACGCTGAGGACGCGGGGCAGCTTCTGCTCGCGCTTCGGGCTGGAGACCAGGTCGGCGGGGTTGTGGCCGGCCTGCTCGTCGCGGACGAGGAAGTCGAAGAGGCCGCGGATGGCGGCGAGCTTGCGGGCCACGGTCGAGGGGGCGGCGCCGGCGGAGGAGAGACCCGCCCCGTAGCGGCGGACGTCGCGATGGCGGACGGCGGCGGGCTCGAGCCCGATCCCGGCCGCCCACTCGGCGAACTGGCCGAGGTCGACGCCGTAGGCGCGCCGGGTGCGCTCGGCGATGCTCCTGCCCCGCAGGTCGCGATCGTAGCCGGCGAGTGATTCGTCCCAGGTCATGGAGCCAGGTTCGCCGTGGGAGGCCGCGGGCCTCCAGGGAGGTCGCTACCCGATGTAGATCGGGGTGCCGACTTCGACCTGGTCGTAGAGCTCTTCGACGTCGGGGATCGCCATCCGCACGCAGCCGTGCGAAGCGGCGGTGCCCAGCGAGGAGGTTTCTTCGGTGCCGTGGATGCCGGCGCCTTCGTAGATCCCCATCCAGCGCGCCTTGATCGGGTTCGACGGCCCGGGCGGGATCGACTGCCCGGCCAGCGAGCCGGCCCAGTCGGATTCGGGGACGTTCCAGGTCGGGTTTTCCGCCATTTCCTGGATCGAGTAGAGGCCTTCCGGGGTTTCCAGCCCTTCCTGGCCGACGGCGACGGTGTAGGTCTTGGCCAGCTTCAGGTCCTTCCAGAGCCGCAGGGTGTAGGCGCCGCGGTCGAGGGTCAGGTAGGTGGGGTACTCGGCGGCGACTTCGCTGCCGGTCACCTCCGGTTTCGTCGAGTGGGCGCGGGCGGTGATCGTGTGGTCGGCGTCGGCGTTGAGGACGGCGGCGTTGATCTGGTCGGTGAGCAGGTTGTCGCGCAGCTTGCGCCCGTACTCGGCGGGGACGACTTCGAGCGATTCGCCGTTCGGTTCGATCGTCGCGTTCTGCGGTTCCTGGTCGATCGCCTCGGCGACTTCGACGACGAAGCGATTGACCGCGCGGCGCGAGTAGGTGATGTCGGCGGGGATCCGCTCCTCGAGCTCACTCCCGCTCACGTATCGGACGAGGCGGCCGGGCAGGCCTCCGTCGCGGCTTTCCTCGAGCGCCTCCTCGACCGCGAGGTCGAGGTCGGCTCGCAGCTTCAGCCGCTTGCCGGAGAGGGTCCAGCTCTCGCCGTCGTAGGCGACGCGAAGCGAGTGGCGCAGGGGCGCGAGCAGCTGCCGGCGAACGGCCCTGGTGGCTTCGTCGGCGTCCATGCCGCCGACGTCGACGCCGCCGATCGTCACGCCCTCGGCGATCTTGTCCTTCTGGGTGCTGTCGTAGGCGTAGGCCGCGACCGCGCCGAGCAGGACGAGGACGACACCGGTGGCGATAGCGATTTTCGTCTTGCGTCCCAAAGTGACGGTCCCTCGACTTCCTATCGTCTCAACCCTTCCCGACTGCGAAAAAGTTTATGCAGTCGGATCATTCGGCCATCCGGGCTCCATCCCCTGCAAGGCGGGCTGCGCCGCGCGAAGGGCGGTCCGTCGCGACGGATATCTTTCATCGGTGCGCTCCAAGGAAGAGGTCCGCAAAGAGGTCTGGCAGGCGATGGACCGCGATGGCATCTCGCGCTTCCCGGGAGCCGAGAACAGGATCCCCAACTTCGCCGGCGCGAGGCTCGCCGCCGACAAGCTCTCCAGCCACCGCCTCTGGAAGCGCGCGCAGACGATCAAGGCCAATCCGGATTCGCCCCAGACCCATGCCCGCCGCGCCGCTCTCGAGGAGGGCAAGACGGTGATCATGGCGGTGCCCCGCCTGCGCGACCCGCACCCCTTCCGGGTGCTTGACCCGAAGCTCCTCACCAAGGATCAGCTGAAAGAGGCGGCGACGATCAAGGGCGCGCTCCGCCACGGCAGGGTCGTGGCCCTCGAAGAGTTGCCGGAGATCGACTTCGTCCTCTGCGGCTCGGTCGCGGTCAACCTCAGCGGCGCCCGGGTCGGCAAGGGCGGCGGCTACTCCGACCTCGAGTACGGGATTCTGATCGACGCCGGCAAGATCGACGACCACACCACGGTCGCGACCACGGTCCACCCGACCCAGATCCTGCGCCGCCACCTGATGATGACGGCGCACGACCTGCCGATCGACCTGATCGCCACCCCGCGCGCGGTGATCGACGTCGAGCGCCAGTACAAACGCCCCCGCGGCATCCTCTGGGACCACCTCCAGCCGCCCCAGATCCGGGAGATCCCGGTTCTGGAACGGATGGGGTACGCCTGAGGCGCCCGGCCTAGCGCTCGCAGCTGCGCAGAGAGTCGAGGCCGCTGCCGCCACGGCAGAGGTCCGTGCCGCGACCGCCGCGCAGGGTGTCGGAGCCGCCGGCGCCGCGCAGCACGTCGCCGCCGGCGCCGCCCTTGAGGACGTCGGCGCCCGCGCGGCCGAGGAGGCGGTCCCTGCCGCCGCCGCCGAAGACGCGGTCGGCGTCCGAGCCGGCGTTGACGACGTCGATGCCGGTTCCGGCGCAGACCAGGTCGCGCCCGCCGAGCGAGTAGATCGTGTCGCTGCCGCCCAGCGCGGCGATCACGTCGCGCCCGGGGGTGCCGGTCAGGTTGTCGACCCCCGGCGTGCCGACCACGTTGGTGGGGAGCCCACGGCAGGTGACCGCCGCGGCGGCTTTGACCACGAGGGTGGAGACGGTGGACTTGTCATTGGAGCGGACCGGGTCCGACTCTTTGCCGTCCACCGACGCCGTGTTCTTGATCGTGCCCGCCTTGGTCGGGATCGCGGACAGGGTCACGGTCGCGGAGTTGACCACCGAGTAGGCGCCGGATTCGAGCGCCCCGATCGAGCAGGTGACCTTCTGGCCCTTTGCGGCGCAGGCGCCGACCGTCGAGGTCGCCGAGACGAAGTCCAGATCCTTGTGGAGCGTGTCGGTGACGACGATCCCCGTGGCCGGGTCCGGGCCGATGTTCTCGACCCGGATCGTGTAGGTGAGGGTCGAGCCGACCGCGATCGAGGGGGAGCTCGCGGTCTTGGTGATCTTCAGGTCCGCAGAGCCCGCCGCGGTCGCGTGGCGGGCGCCGGAAAGCGCGAGAACGGTCACGGCGACCAGCGCGAAGAGCCATACGGCGGCCGGAAGGGGGTTGCGGCGCGGTCGGTGTGCCTCAAGGCCATCCATGCGATTTCCTCCTCTATCGGGGGTGGGTGAGCAGCTTCTGCTCCTTACAACGAGGGGCAGCGGCCTCCGTCAGGCCCGATCGGGGGAAATTTTCTAACGCGACTTGGGGTCGTCCCCGGGATCGCGGCGGCTGCCGCGGATCCGCGGTGTCGCCCAGCCGACGAGGGCGCCGAGGGCTGCGGCGACCACCAGCGCGAAGAAGAGCGGCATCTCGGCCGAGCCGAGGATGAAATTGACCTCGACGCTCTGCGAGTTGAGGGCGAGGATCAGGAGCAGGATCAGGCCGGCGCCGATCAGGAGCCAGCGCTTCCGGTTTTTGTCAGCCGGTGACGGCTCCATGAGAGGCCGAGCTGACCGTGGCCGCGTACTTGCTCATCACGCCGTGGCCGAAGGGCGAGGGCGGCGACCGGTAGGCGGCGACGCGCGCGGCGATCTCCTCGTCGTCGAGGGCGACGTCGATGCGGCGGGCGTCGATGTCGACGGTGATCTCGTCGCCCTCGCGGATCGCCGCGATCGGGCCGCCCTCGGCCGCCTCGGGGGCGACATGGCCGATCATCAGGCCGCGGGTGGCGCCGGAGAAGCGGCCGTCGGTGACCATCGCGACGCTCTCCCCCAGCCCCTCGCCGACGATCGCCGCGGTCACCTGGAGCATCTCCCGCATCCCGGGGCCGCCGACCGGGCCCTCGTTGCGGATCACGACGATGTCGCCGGGGTTGATCTGCTGGTCCTTGACCGCGCGGAAGCAGTCCTCTTCGGACTCGAAGACGCGGGCCGGGCCGGTCTGCTGGCGTGCGCTCGGTGCCGGCGACCTTGACCACGGCGCCCTCCGGCGCGAGGTTGCCGTGCAGGATCGCCAGGCCGCCTTCGGGCTTGAGCGGGTCCTCGACCGGGCGCACGACTTCCTGGCCGGGCGCCTCGGTCGCCTCGGCGGCGACCTCGCCGATCGTCTGGCCGGTGACCGTGATCGCGTCCTCGTGCAGGACGCCCTTTTCGGCGAGGCGCTTGAGGATCACCGGCACGCCGCCGGCGGCGTAGAGGTCGGTGGCGACGAAGCGGCCGCCGGGCTTGAGGTCGGCGAAGAGCGGCGTCGCGCGCGAGATCCGCTCGAAGTCGTCGATCGTCAGCTCGATGCCGAGCTCGTGGGCGAGCGCGATCAGGTGGAGGACGGCGTTGGTCGAGCCGCCGGAGGCGCAGACGCAGGCGATCGCGTTCTCCAGCGACGTCGCGGGTGATGATCTTGCTCGGCTGCAGGTCCTCGACGAGGACGCTTCAGGACCAGCTCGCCGATCCGCTCGGCGACGGTGCTCTTGTCGTCGTCTTCGGCCGGCACCATCGCCGAGCCGCCGGCGCTGATCCCGAGCGCCTCGAAGGCGCAGGCCATCGTGTTGGCGGTGAACTGGCCGCCGCAGGCGCCGGCGCCGGGGCTGGCGACGCCCTCCAGCTCGTGCAGTTCCTCGTCGGTCATGTCGCCGGCGTTGTGGGCGCCGATCGCCTCGAAGATGTCGAGGATGGTGACGTCGCGGCCGTGCCAGTGGCCGGGGGCGATCGAGCCGCCGTAGAGCAGCACCGAGGGCACGTCGAGCCGGGCCAGCGCCATCGCGCAGCCGGGGATCGTCTTGTCGCAGGCGCAGAGGGCGACGATCGCGTCGAACTGGTAGCCGCGGGCCATCAGCTCGATCGAGTCGGCGATCACCTCGCGGCTGACCAGCGAGGCCTTCATCCCCTGGGTGCCCATCGTCACCCCGTCGGAGACGGCGACGGTGTTGAACTCCATCGGCGTGCCGCCGGCCGCCCGCACGCCGTCTTTGACGTGCTCGGCCAGCGCGCGCAGGTGGAAGTTGCAGGGCATCGCCTCGGTCCAGGTGTTGGCGATCCCGATCGTCGGCCGGCTGAGCGCGTCGTCGTCGAACCCGATCCCCTTCATGTAGGCGCGCGAGTGGGCGCGGTCGGGGCCGTCGAAGACGGTGGCCGAGCGGGGACGCGGGAAGCTTGGTCGCGGTGCTGCCGTTCGTGCTCATGGGACGAAATCTACTGAGCGGCGCAAGTCCGAGCTTACCGTTCAGGCGCGGGCTCGGCGACGCTCGAAGACGTCGACGGGGCCCGGCCCCTGACCGATCTCGCGCAGGCCATGCGCCGACCGCCGCGCGAGGCGACCTCGCGGGCGCGTCGCGCGCCTCCAGCGGCTCCGCGCCGCGGGCCAGGAATGCCGCCAGGGCCGAGGAGTGGGTGCAGCCGGAGCCGTGCGCGGCGCCGTCGGGATGGCGCTCGCCGGGGATCTCGACCGCCTCGCTCGCCGTCGAAGAAGAGGTCGACGATCTCCTCGCTGTGGCCGCCGGTGACCACGACCGCGCCTCGGGCCGAGCGCGAGGACCTCGCGCGCCAGCTCCTCCTGGCTCGCCCCCTCCCGCCAGCCCGGTCAGCACGCGCGCCTCGGGGATGTTCGGCGTGACCACGGCGGCCAGCGGCAGCAGCCGCTCGACCAGCGCCTCCCGGGCGTCGTCGTCGAGCAGCACCGCGCCGCTCTCGGCGACCATCACCGGGTCGATCACGACCGGGGCGCCTCGCCGACATGAGCAGAGCGCCTCGACCACCGCGTCGACCGTCTCCGCCGGACCCGAGCATCCCGATCTTGACCGCGTCGACCCCGATGTCCTCGGCGACCGCCCGCGACCTGGGCGACGATCATCTCCGGGCGAGATCGCCTCGACCGCCGTCGACCCCGACCGTGTTCTGCGCCGTGATCGCCGTGATCGCCGTCATCCCGTGCACGCCGCAGCGCGCGAAGGCCTTCAGGTCGGCCTGGATGCCGGCGCCGCCGCCGGAGTCCGAGCCGGCGATCGAGAGCACGGCGGGAATGGTCATCGCCTCACCCTAGATGTCGGCCGGCTGTCCAGATCAAGGCGCAGGGAGCGTGGCATGCTCTGCACGCGAGCGACCGAGGACGCCGAGTGCGGCCGGAGCAGCGTCGTCGAGTAGGTGCCGAGCGGCGAGCAGGTGAGGTAGCCGAGCAGCCTCGAGGCGGGCGAGGGCGGCGGCGGCCTCGGCGCCGGAGAGGTCGAGGGCGGCGGCGACGGCGTCGCAGGTGTCCTCGCCCCTCTCGACCGCGGCCAGGACCGGCGCCGAGGCCGGGCTCGAGCGGCGGGCCGGCGCGCTCGACGCGGCTCGGGCGCCGGCGCCGAGCATCGCGTCGAGCACGTCCTGGGCGTCGCGGACGACGCAGGCGCCGCCGGCGAGCAGGTTGTTGGGCCCGGCCGAGACGCGCGAGGTGACCGGGCCGGGCACGGCGCCGAGGTCGCGGCCGAGGTCGGCGGCCAGGTCGGCGGTGATCAGCGAGCCGGAGCGGCCGGCCGCCTCGACCACGACGGTCATCCCGGCGAGCGCCGCCATGATCCGGTTGCGGGCCGGGAAGGTCCAGCGCCAGGGCGCCGCGCCCGGGCGGCAGCTCGGAGAGCACCAGCTCCCTCCTCGCGGATCCGCCGCCAGAGCGAGCGGTGCGCGGCCGGGTAGGCGACGTCGGGGCCGCAGCCGAGGACGGCGACGGTGCGGCCGGCCGTCGAGCGCGCCGCGGTGGGCGCAGGCGTCGATGCCGAAGGCGAGCCCGCTGACCACGACCATGCCCGCCGCCGGCCAGCTCCCGGCCCAGCTCGCGGGCGACCTCGCGCCCGTAGGAGGTCGCGCGGCGGGCGCCGACGATCGTGACGACGCCGAGCGGCTCCAGCCTCCGGCGAGCAGGCCGGGTCGCCGCGCCCGATCAGCGCCCAGGGCGCGTCGGCGGCGTCGCGCAGCGCCGGCCGGGTAAGAGGTCGTCGTGGCGGCAGCACGCCCAGCAGCCGGCCGCGACCAGACGCCGCCGCGAGGTGCCGCTCGGAGACCGCCTCGACCCGCCGCGAGCAGACTGTCGCTGCGACCTTCGGGGCCGACCGCGGCGACCAGGTCCTCGTTGGAGAGCCGCAGCAGTTCCGGCGAGCGCGACCCGGCCGCCCCGGTGGCGATCTTCTCGATGTAGGGAGCCGAGCAGGGCCAGCAGCCAGGCGCGGCGCAGGCACTCGGGGCAGGCCGCGGGCGGGCTCGACCTACGGTCCCGCCTCCGCAGCTGCAGGGCCTGCGCCATCTGCTCCTGCTCGATCGTCGTCGGCGCCGGCGAGGTCGGCGATCGTCTGCGCCAGCCGCAGCGACCCGGTCGTGGGCGCGGCCGCTGAGCCGCTGCCGCGCGTAGAGCTCCGCGAGCAGCGCCGCCGCCTCGTCGGCTGAGCGCGCACTCGCGCGCCTCGGCCGGGGTCATCTCGGCGTTGCAGCGGCCGGGACCGAGCCGGCGCTCCTGGCGCTCGCGCGCCGCCGACGACCCGCTCCCGCACCACGCTCGACGCCTCCCCCGGCGGGCCGCCGATCTCCTCGGCGCTCGGCTGGCGCACCGCGGCGAGGATGTCGATGCGGTCGGCGAGGGCGCCGCTGAGCCGGCCCTGGTAGCGCTGGACGGCGAGCGGCGCGCAGCTGCAGTCCGGGTCGGTTTCGCCGCGGCCGCAGGGACAGGGGTTGGCGGCGGCGACCAGCATGAACCGGCAGGGCAGGCTGCTGCCACGACCCGCGCACGGGCGATCGAGACCCGCCCGGTCTCCAGCGGCGCCCGCAGCGCCTCCAGCGCGTCGCGGCGGAACTCGCAGAGCTCGTCGAGGAAGAGCACGCCGCGGTGGGCGAGCGTCGCCTCGCCCGGGCCGCGGCGGGTTGCCGCCGCCGACCAGGCCCGGCCGGGCTGATCGTGTGGTGGGGCGCGCGGAACGGCCGCCCTCCCGGCAGCGTGCCGCTCGCAGGCGCCCGCAGGCGCTGGCGATCCGCGCCACCTCGAGCGCCTCGACCCGGGCGCCAGCGGCGGCAGGATCGAGGGCAGCCGGCTGGCCGCGAGCGACTTGCCGGCGCCCGGCGGGCCGATCATCAGCAGGCTGTGGCCGCCCGCGGCCGCGACCTCGAGCGCATGCCGCAGGTGCGCTGGCCGCGCAGGTCGGCGAGGTCGGGCCCCGGGCCGCCGGGGCCGAGCTGGAGCGGCAGCGGCTCGGGCGGCGAGGGGCTGCCACTCGCCCGTCGACCAGCGCCGGCAGCCGCCCGAGCGCGTCCAGCGGGATCACGTCGATGCCCGGCGACCAGCGCCGCCTCGGGGCCGTTCTCCGCGGGCACGACGATCGCCTCGCGCGCCGAGCTCGCGCGCCGCCTCGGCGATCGCCAGCACCCCGTCGACCGGCGCGGACCGACCCGTCGAGCGCCAGCTCGCCGACCATCGCGCGGGCTCGCGCCATCCGCGCTCCCACTCGAGCTGGCCGGACGCGCTGAGCAGCGCCGTGGCGATCGCCAGGTCCATCCCCGGCCCCGCCTTGCGCAGGCTCGCCGGCGCCAGGTTGACGACGATCCGCCGCAGCGGGAACTCGAAGCCGCAGTTGAAGAGCGCGGCGCGCACCCGCTCGCGCGCCTCCCGGACCGCGGCGTCGGGGAGGCCGACGATCGAGAAGCCGGGCAGGCCGCGGTGGACGTCGACCTCGACCCGGACCGGCCGGGCGGAGATGCCGTCGAGGGTGAAGGTCTGGGCGGTGGCGAGCACGGAGACGACGCTAGGCAGGCCCGACGCGCGCGTTGGCGCGCGGAATGCAACTTCTCTGTGCCCGGCGGTGGGGAGAGCTTCCGCCGCGCCCGCGCCTTGGCGATGCCGATGACCGTCGCCCGCCAGAGAACCGGCCGGCGCGCCGAGGAGCTCGTCGCCCGCCGACTCGCCGCGGCCGGCTGGGAGATCGTCGAGCGCAACGCCCGCACCCGCTACGGCGAGCTCGACATCGTCGCCCTCGACGGCGCGCACCCTCGTCTTCGTCGAGGTGAAGGCCGGTCGCGAGGGCGCCGACCTTCGGCCCCGAGCGCCCCGTCCTCGCGGTCGACGCCGCGCAAGCAGCGCCAGGTCCGCCGCCTCGCCACCGCCTGGATGGCCGAGCGCCGCGGCCGGCCTGCGCTACGCCGAGATCCGCTTCGACGCCGTCGGCGTCACCTTCGACCGCGACGCGGCCGCGCCACCGACGTCGAGCACATCGAGGGCGCCTTCTAGCCGGTCGAGCTCCAGCTGCGAGTAGGCGACCGACTGGAACGAGCGCCGGTGCAGCGGCGAGATCCCGATCTGCTCGATCGCCTCGCGGTGCTCGGGGGTCGAGTAGCCGACGTGCTCGTCGAAGCCCCAGCCGGGATGCTCGCGCGGCGGCGCGCGCGCATGTAGCGGTCGCGGGTCACCTTGGCGATCACCGAGGCGGCGGCGATCGCGGCGCTGGTCCCGTCGCCTTCGATCACCGCCCGGTGCGGGACCGCGCAGCGCGGCAGCGAGAAGCCGTCGACCAGGCAGGTCGCCTCTCCCCGGCGGCGCGAGCCGTTCGAGCGCGATCGAGAGCGCTTCGATGTTGGTCACGTGCAGGCCGCGGCGGTCGATCCCGCGCGGCGCGAGCGGACGACGACGCTGACCCGCGTCGGCCGCCCGCAGCACGCCGGGAACATCTCCGCCGCGCTCCTCGGTCATCTGCTTGGAGTCGTGCAGGCCGCCGAGAGCAGGCGGCGGTCGGCGCTGCGAGAGCGCGCTCGTAGTCGATCAGCACCGCGGCGGCGACCAGCGGGCCGGCGAGGCAGCCGCGGCCGGCCTCGTCGGCGCCGGCGACGAAGCGGCTGCTGCAGGCCGCGGTCGAAGGCGAACAGGCGGCGGGTGCGCGCCAGCCGGCGCCGGTGGGTGCGGCTTAGAAGATGCCGATGCGGTCGGGCGGCCAGTAGGTGGCAAAGGCCTTACCGATGATCCAGTCTCGGGGGACGGGTCCCCAGAAGCGGCTGTCGTCGCTCGCCCCACGGTTGTCGCCCATCATGAAGTAATGGTCGGGTGGAATCGTGATCGTTTTCGGCAAATTGCAGGCTCCGGCCGTTGCCGCAGGGCAGCGATGTAGGACTCGTCGGTCTTCTGCACGCCGTTGACCACCGGGTGGCCGTTGCTGACGCGAGAGCGTGTCCCCGGGCCCGGCGACGATCCGCTTGATGAAGTTCTGGTCGGACTGCGCTCTCGGTCGGTTCGGCGCAGGCCTCGCCGGCAGGCGTGCGGACGCCGCATTCGGTGCCCGTTGTCGGCGCCGGCCGGCGGGTGGAAGACGACGATGTCGCCGAGCGTCGGGGTCGGTGAAGTGGTAGACGAAGCGGTTGACCAGGACCCGCTGGCCGACGTCGAGCGTCGGCTCCATCGATTCGGAGGGGATCTGGTACGGCTTGATCAACCAGGCCTGGATCGCCAGCGCCAGCCCCAGGGCCAGCGCGACGATGACGACGAACTCGACCAGCCCGCCGCCTTGCTCTTCGGCTTCGGGATCAGGGGTTTCAGGCGGATCCTCGTCGGAGTCGCCGGGCTATCGGCCGGCTCCTCGTCTTCGGCATCCTCCGCGTCTGCGTTGTCCTCGGTCTCCCCCGCATCAGCTTCGGGCGCATCCTCACTGTCGTCGCCCTCGGGCTCCGGGTCTGCCGGCTCGCCCTCCGGGGCGGCCTCCTCGGCCTTCGGCTCCTCCTCGTCCTGCTCAGCTTCGGCGCCTCCTCGGCGCTCTCCTCGGCCGCGGGCGCGTCCTCGGCCTTCGGCGCGTCCTCGGCGCTCTCCTCGGCCCTCCGGGGCCGGGCTCTCCTCGGCCGCGGCCTCCTGCCTGGGTCACGCCCTCGGCGTCGAGGGCCACCGGCTCCTCGGCTCCGCCGGGACCGGCGCCGAGACCATGCTCCTCGTCGATGCCCCAGCGCCGCTCGGCGACCCGCGCCGCCTTGCCGATCCGGCCGCGCAGGTAGTAGAGCTTGGCCCGGCGCACGTCGCCGCGCGCGGCGATCTCGAGTTTCTCGATCTTCGGCGAGTGCAGCGGGAAAGGTCCGCTCGACGCCGACGCCGAAGGACTGCTTGCGGACCGTGAAGGTCTCGCGCGCCCCGGAGCCCTGGCGCTCGCAGGACGATGCCCTCGAAGACCTGGGTCCGCTGCGGGTTCCCTCGATCACCTGGAAGTGGACGCGCACGCGGTCGCCGGGGTCGAAGGAGGGAAGTCCCTTCCTGAGCTGGGCACGCTCGATGCTGTCGATGACAGTGCTCATTGAAGTTCCTTGGCTAATCCGGCGAGAAAAAACCGCCGGAGCCGGGTGCGGGCACCGCGCGGTCGGCGGAATGGTACGCTACTCCGACGCCCTGACTCGAACTGCTCGGCGCGGGCCCGGCTCTGCTCGAGCCGCCAGCGACGCACCTGCTCGTGGTCGCCGGAGAGCAGGACCTCGGGCACCTCCCAGCCCCGGTGGACCGGCGGGCGCGTGTAGTGCGGGTACTCGGGCATCCCCTCCAGCACCTGGCTGAACGACTCCTCGGCGGCCGAGTCCTCGTGGCCGAGCGCGCCGGGCAGCTTGCGCATCAGGACGTCGGCGACGACCATCGCCGGCAGCTCGCCGCCGGCGAGCACGTAGCGCCCGATCGAGACCTCGTCGTCGGCGAGGTGCTCGTGGACGCGCTCGTCGAAGCCCTCGTAGCGCCCGCAGAGCAGGGCGACGTGGGGCTCGGCGGTCAGCTCGTCGGCGAGCTCGTCGTCCAGCAGCCGGCCGGTCGGCGTGAGCAGGACGATCCGCGGGGCTTCTCAGCGGCCGCATAGGCGGCCTGCAGCGCCGCGTCGACGACGTCCACCCGCAGCACCATCCCGGCCCCGCCTCCGTAGGGGGCGTCGTCGACCTGGCCGGCTTTGAGCGGCGTCGTGTCGCGGTAGTTGAAGAACCGCAGCTCATTCCCCTCGTCGATCGCGTTCGTGACCGACCGCTGCGTGCGAAACCAGTCGAACGCCTCCGGGAACAGAGTGAAGATGTCGAGCTGCATGAGCGGGGCCCCGCTCAGTCGAGGATGTCGACGATCACCCTGCGGTCGATGCGCACCGCCGCCGCCTTGGCGATGGTGCGGATCGCGTTCGCGACCCGTCCGCCTTTGCCGATCACGCGTCCGAGGTCGCCCTCGGCGACGGTGATCTCGTAGACGAGGTCGCCGTCCTCTTCGAGCTCCTCGACGACCACGGCGGCGGGATCCTCGACCAGCGCCTTGACCAGGAACTCGAGTAGCTCGGTCATCTCGGCCTCAGCTGCCGGAGGCGGCGATGCCCTTGGTGCGAAGCAGGGTGGCGACCGTCTCCGAGGGCTGGGCGCCGTGCTCCAGCCAGTGGCGGGCGCGCTCCTCGTCGAGCTCGATCAGCGAGGGCTCCGTCTGCGGGTTGTAGCTGGCCGATCGTCTCGATCGTGCGCCCGTCGCGCGGCGAGCGTTTGTCGGCGACGACGATCCGCCAGATCGGGTTCTTCTTCGAACCCACCCTTCTGAGTCTTATTCGCACAGCCATGAGCCGCGAGAGGTTAGCGCCTCTTGTACTTCGGGCGCGGGGCGCCGCCCTGCATCTGCGCGATCTGCTGCGGGGTCGGCGTCGTGCCGGTGGCCATCTGGCGCATCATCACGCGCATCTGGTCGAATTGCTTGACGAGCTGTTTGACCTGCACGACCTTGGTGCCCGAGCCGTTGGCGATCCGTTTGCGCCGCGAGCCGTTGATCGAGCCCGGGTTCGCCCGCTCCCCCGGGGTCATCGAGAGGATGATCGCCTCGACCCGGTCGAGCTCGCCCTCGTCGACCTCGGCGTTCTTCAGCCCCTTCATCGCCCCCATCCCGGGCAGCATCCCGATCAGGCCGCTGAGCGGGCCCATCTTGCGCACCTGGCGCATCTGCTTGAGGAAGTCCTCGAGGGTGAACTGTTCGGTTTCGAGCTTGCGCTGGAGATCCTCGGCTTCGTCCTCGTCGACCTGCTGCTCGGCTTTCTCGATCAGGCTGAGCACGTCGCCCATGCCGAGGATCCGGGAGGCCATGCGGTCGGGGTGGAAGCGCTCGAAGGCCTCGAGTTTCTCGCCGGTCGAGGCGAAGAGGATCGGCTTGCCGGTCACGGCCTTGACCGAGAGCGCGGCGCCGCCGCGGGCGTCGCCGTCGAGCTTGGTCATCAGGACCCCGTCGAACTCGGCCGCCTCGGCGAATGACTCGGCGACCGTGACAGCGTCCTGGCCGGTCATCGCGTCGACCACGAGCAGCACGTCGTGGGGCTTGACCCGCTTGCGGATCCTGGACAGCTCCCCCATCAGCTCCTCGTCGACGTGGAGGCGGCCGGCGGTGTCGACGATCAGGACGTCGCGGTTCTCCTCGCGGGCCCGCTCGAGCGCCCAGGCCGCGATCTCGACCGGGTCCGCGTCGGTTCCCTGCTCGTAGACGGCGGCGCCGGCGCGGCCGCCGACCGTGACCAGCTGCTCGACCGCCGCTGGGCGGTAGACGTCGCAGGCGGCGAGCGCGACGTTCTTGCCGGACTCCTTCAGGTGGCGGGCCAGCTTCGCGCAGGCCGTCGTCTTGCCCGAGCCCTGGAGCCCCGCCATCAGGATCACCGTCGGGCCGGTCGAGGCGTAGGCGAGGTCGCGCCCGGCCCCGCCCATCAGCGTCGTCAGCTCCTCGTTGACGATCTTGACCACCTGCTGGCCCGGGTCGAGGCTCTGCAGGACGTCGGACCCGAGGCAGCGCTCCTTCAGGTTCGAGGTGAACGTTTTGACGACCTTGAAGTTGACGTCGGCCTCGAGCAGCGCGAGGCGGATCTCCCGCATCGCGGCGTCGACGTCGCCCTCGTTCAGGGTGCCGCGGTTGCGGACGTCGGAGAGCGTCGCCTGGAGGCGGTCTGAAAGCTGATCGAACAAGGCTCAGCAGCTTAGGGCGAGACGGAGCGCCGCGGCCCTAGGGCGGACAGGTTTCGTCGACTTTTTCGATGTAGACGTCGCCCGCGTCGATCGTCAGCGTGTCCCCTTCGCCTGGCGTGGGACCCGTTTCGCCGCAGACGATGTCCCAGCCGACGCCGTCCTGGACGTCGACGATGTCGGGGCCCGGCCCGGTCCGGACGATGTCGGGGCCGCCGCCGGCGTCGATGACGTCCACCCCGGCGCCCGTGGAGATCGACTCCGCGCCGGTTCCGGCGGTGACCACGTCGCTGCCCGCTCCGGTGTCGATGAGATTGTCGCCGAGCAGGTCGATGACTTCGTCGGCGTCGTTGCGACCGAATAGTTCGTCTTTGTCTGCGCCGCCGAGGAGGATGTCTTTGCCGTCGCCGCCCTCGAGCCGGTCCTGGCCCGCATCGCCCTGGAGGGAGTCGTCGCCGGCCGCGCCCGTGAGCGAATCGGCATCGCCACCGCCGACGAGGGTGTCGTCGCCCGTCATCCCGAACAGGCGGTTGGCCACGGCGTAGCCGGTGATCGTGTCTTTGCCGGAGCCGCCGATCACGTTCTCGACGTCGTCGTCGACGTTGTCGCCGTCGCCGGCGTCGTCGGCGACGTCGTCGAGGGTGATCGTAAGGTCCGCGGTGCTGGTCGAGTAGTCGACCGTGTCGTTGCCGAGTCCCCCCTGGAAGTAGTCGGTGCCGGTGCCCGCGATCAGGAGGTCGTCGTTCGCCCCGCCGCGGGATTCGTCGTTGCCGGGGCCGTCGCTGACGATGTCTTCGCCGGCGCCGCCGTCGATGACGTCCACGCCCCCCAGGGAGGTGAGCCGGTTTTTTGCCGCCGAGCCCGTCAGGTTGTCGCCGCTCTCGGTGGTGGTCACGTCCTCGACCGAGGTCCGGACATCGTCCCCCTCCCCGGCGTCGTTGGCGACGTCGTCGATGCTGACCGTGACGCCGGCGGCCTGGGTCGCGTAGGTGACCTCGTCGGTGCCTCCGCCCCCGTCGAAGGCGTCGGCGCCGGTGCCGCCCTCCATCAGGTCGTCGTCCCCCCCGCCGATCAGCACGTCGTTGCCGGCTCGTCCGAACAGAAGGTCGTCGCCGGTTCCGCCTTCGACGGTGTCGTCGGCGTCCTCGCCGTCGACCATGTCGACGCCGGCTTCGCCGTTGAGGCGATCCGCGTCGATGCCGCCCCGCATCGTGTCGGCGCCCGTTTCGCCGAAGAGCCGATCGGCGCCGGTGCCTCCGTCGATCGAGTCTTCGCCGGAGCCGCCGGAGAGGCTGTCGTCGCCGGTCTCGCCCGTGATCGTGTCGTTCTCGCCCCCACCCGTGGCGGTGTCGTTGCCGTCCCCGCCGGAGAGGGCGTCGCTGCTGGAGCCACCCCCAACCGTGTCGTTGCCGGCCTCGCCGAAGGCGCTGTCGGCGTCGTCGCCGCCTTCGATGACGTCGTCGCCGGCGCCCCCCGTGAGGCTGTCGTTTCCGAAGCCTCCGGTGAGGTTGTCGGCGCCGTCCTCGCCGCTGAGCCCGTCCGCGCCGCCTTCGCCGGAGATCAGATCGACCCCGGCGCCACCGAGCACCGTGTCGGCGTCCTCGCCGGCGCTGAGCCCGTCGTCGCCGGCGCCGCCCTCGAGGCGGTCGGTCCCGTCTTCCCCCCGCACGGAGTCGTTGCCGTCGCCGCCGAGCAACGCATCGCCCTCCGTGCCGCCGAAGATGCTGTCGTTGCCGGCGCCGCCCTCGGCGCTGTCCGCCCCCGCTTCGCCGGTGGCGGTGTCGTTGCCGTCGCCGCCGAGCAGCCGGTCGCCCTCCGTGCCGCCGAAGATGAAGTCGTCGCCGATCCCGCCGTCGGCGCTGTCGGCTCCCGCTTCGCCCGAGATCGTGTCGTTGCCGGCGCCGCCGAGCATCCGGTCGGCGTCGAGCCCGCCGAAGAGGCTGTCCTTGCCGGAGCCCCCGTCGAGGGCATCGGCGCCGCGTTCGCCGCTGATCGAGTCGGGCCCGGCGCCGCCGAAGACCGCGTCCTTGCCGTTCTTCGCCGCCACCAGGTCCCGGCCGGCCAGGGCCTTGATCTTGTCGCGCTTGGCGGAGCCGGTGATCCGGTCGCCCCGTTTCGACCCTTTGCAGAGGCCGCCCGTGCATTTGACCGTTTCGGCCAGTGCGGCGGCGGCAAACGCAAGCGCCACCGCCGCGGCCGCGACCAGCGACCAGCGTTTCAGCGCCCTGCTCGTCAAGCCCCCGACGCTCCCCCGGCCCATGCAAAGCTCCCTAACTCAAACTCATGCCCTGTCCCACAGAGCCTACTCCGAGAGCAGCGCCCGGGCAAAGTCGTCCGGGTCGAAGGGACTCAGGTCCTCGAGCGTCTCGCCGGTGCCGATCAGCTTGACCGGGATCCCGAGCTCGTCCGCGATCGCCAGCGTTATCCCCCCCTTGGCGGTGCCGTCGAGCTTGGTGAGGACGACGCCGTCGAGCTCGACCGCCTCGGAGAAGACCTTCGCCTGGCGCAGGCCGTTCTGCCCGGTCGTCGCGTCGATCGAGATCAGCGTCTCGTGGGGCGCCCCCGGGATCTGCTTGGCGATCACCCGGCCGACCTTGGCCAGCTCCTCCATCAGGTTGCCCTCGGTGTGGAGGCGGCCGGCGGTGTCGACGATGACGACGTCGGCGCCGCGGGCGCGGGCGGCGTCGATCGCGTCGTAGGCGACGGCGCCCGGATCGCCGCCCGGCGCGGAGCGGATCAGGTCGGCGCCGGCCCGGTCGGCCCACTCCGCCAGCTGCTCGGCCGCGGCAGCACGGTACGTGTCTGCGGCAGCAAGGACAACCGAGAGCCCAAACTCCCTTGAAAGGTGCCAGGCGATCTTGCCGATCGTCGTCGTCTTGCCGGTGCCGTTGACGCCGACCATCAGCACGACGGCAGGCTCGCCGCTGAGGTCGATCGGCGCCCGGCCGGTCGAGGCGACCTCGGCGAGGATCTCGATCAGCCGCTCGCGGACCGCGTCCCCGTCGGCGGGGACCGTGCCCGCCTCGACCTCCCGCTCGAGCCGCTCGACCACCCTGGCGGTCGTCGGCGCGCCGGCGTCGGCCAGGATCAGCGCCTCCTCCAGCCGTTCCCAGCTCTCGTCGTCGAGGCGATCGAAGAAGCTCGCGGTGATCTCCTCGCTGAGGGCGCGGCGGCTTTTCGAGAGCGACTCGCGGAGGCGGCGGAACATGCCGCCGCTCTGCTCCTCGCCGAGGCCGTCGCCGCTCGCGGCCACGGCCGGCTCACGGGCGCCGAGGTCGAGGATCTCCTGCCAGGGGGTCGGCATAGACGCGGCAGGCTACTGGCCCCGGGTCGGGGCGGGAGCATCTAGACGGGCTGCGGGTCGAGGCTGGCCGCGGCGCTCTCGCCGGCGATCTCGAGCAGCTCCTTGACCGACTCGTCCAGGTAGCCGGCGATCGAGTCGAGGTCCTCGACCGTGCCGCGGTCGGCGAGCAGGCCGAAATGCATCGCGCCGTTGTAGCTGAACATCGCGATCGCCAGGGCGTGCCTCTTCGCCAGGAACCCGATCGGATAGACCGCGGTCAGCTCGCGGCCGAGCACGTAGAAGGGGACCTGCGGGCCCGGGAAGTTGGTGACCAGCATGTTGAAGAGCCGGGTCGAGAAGTTGATCGTCGCCGTCGGGTTGAGCAGGACCGGCGGCGCGAACTCGCGGAACCAGTCGTTGAGGCCCCAGATCGCTTCCGCGCCGAGGGCCTGCTTGGAGGCCTTCAGCTCGTTCATCCCCTTGGTCACGAACCGCAGGCGCTCATAGGGATCGGCGATCTGCACCGGCAGCGGGCCGCGCATCGCGGTCAGCCGGTTGCCGAGCTCGCCGTGCTCGTTCTCGGTCCGCACCGAGACCGGCACCAGCGCCTGCAGGGGGAACTCGTCGGGGTCGACGTCGCGGTCCTCGAGCCAGCGCCGCAGGGCGCCGCCCGCGACAGCCAGGGTGACGTCGTTGACGGTGCCGCCGAGCGCGTTCTTGATCAGTTTGAAGTCGTCGAGCGGGCCGCTGGTCCAGGTGAAGCTGCGGTCCGGGGTGATGTTCGTGTTGAAGGCCACCCTGGGTGCCGGCTTGGTCAGGTTCCAGCCGACCTCCCAGAGGCCGACGACTCCGTCGGAGAGGCGCCTCCAGGCCTTGCGGGGCGCCTTGGCCGCGCTCCAGGTCCAGCGCGCGGCACCGGCGAACATGCCGAAGAAGCCCTTGACCGAGAGGCCGAGCAGCTTCGCCCCCGAGGGCGGCGCCTGCGGGTTCCAGGGCTCCTCGGTGCGGACTATCTCGTCCTTGGGCTCGACGTCGAAGAGCAGCATGCCGACGTCGGTCGCCGAGATCCCGTCGGCCATCGAGTGGTGGGTCTTGTAGATGATCCCGAAGCGGTTGTCCTCGAAGCCGTCGGTAAGCCACAGCTCCCAGAGAGACTTGGAGCGGTCGAGCGGCGGTGAGAGGTACTCGCCGATCACCTCGTGGAACTGGGCGTCGGTGCCGGGCGAGGGCAGGGTGACGCGCTGCACGTGCTCGTGGACGTCGAAGTCCGGGTCGTCGACCCACATCGGGGTCCCCAGGTGCCCGGGCGGGACGGCGAGCTTCTGGCGCAGCCGCGGCAGCAGATGGAGGCGGCTGCGGATGTGGGTGACGAAGTCGTCGTAGCTGGGCGCCGAGCCCTCGCAGACCATGATCGCCCCGATCGCCATGTGGCCGTTCGATTTCTCGTTGGTCAGGAACGAGGTGTCGAACGAGGTCAACCTGTCCATGTGGCGCTGGGCCATCGCCCTCCTCCTATTCCCTGTGAGGCGGCCTGCCACACAGCGCCATCAGGATAATGGGTGCCCTCAGGCGGCGGCTTCGGCGGAGCCGCGGGCCGGCTCCACGGGGGGCTCGAGCGCGGCCTCGGCCGTCTCGCCCTCCGCCGCCCCGTCCCCGTCCTCGCCGGGAGCGATGCCGGCGAACGGCGGCGGCCCCTCGCCCTCCTGCCCCATCTCGGGCGCGTCTTCGCGCGGCAGTTTGCGCGAGACGACCTTGGTCACGCCGTCGTCGCCCATCGTCACCCCGTAGAGGACGTCGGCGGCGTCCATCGTCCGTTTCTGGTGGGTGACGATCACGAACTGGGCGCGGTCGGAGAAGCGCCGCACGAGCTGCAGGAAGCGGTCGATGTTGGCGTCGTCGAGGGCGGCCTCGACCTCGTCGAGGATGTAGAAGGGGCAGGGGCGGGCGAGGAAGACCGCGAAGACGAAGGCGAGCGCGACCAGCGACTTCTCGCCGCCCGAGAGCAGCGAGAGCTTGCGGGTCGACTTGCCGGCCGGCGTGACCTCGATCTCGACGCCGAGCTCCTCGCGCTGCTCTTCCTCCTCCTCGGCCGCGACCTCCGCCTCGGCCTCCGCCTCGGGGTCAGGCGTGTCGGCCGGCTCGACCTCGCGGACCGGGCGCAGGGCGACCCTTCGCAGCGCGCCGCGCCCGCCCGGGAAGAGGTGCTCGACCATCTCCTCGAAGTTCTTGGAGGTCGCCTCGAAGGTCTCCTCGAAGGCGCGCTCGATCTCACGGTCGATGTCGCGGATCAGCGCCTCCAGCTCGCGCATCCCGCGCTCGGTGTCCTCGCGCTGGACCTGGAGGGTCTCGACGTGCTCGCGGGCCTCCTCGTACTCGCTCTCGGCCAGGGGGTTGACCGGGCCGATCTGGGCCCGCCGCCGCTCCAGGCGCTCGAGCCGGCGGTCGATGTCGGCGCGCTCCTCCTCGCTCAGCGGGCCCTCCGCCGGGGCGACCTCCTCGCCGAGGCGCTCGGCGATCGCGGCAAGCTCCTTGGCGGCCTCGGCGCGGCGGTCGCCGAGGTGGGCGGCCTCGACCTCGGCCGCGGTCAGCCGGTCGGAGGCGGCCTTCAGCTCGACCTGGAGCTCGGACTCGCGCTTGGCGCAGGCCCGCATCTCCTCGGCGATCTCGTCGCCGTCGCCCTCGCCGCCGACCACCCGGCCCTCGGTGCTCTCGACCCGGGCGCGGACCGCCGCCTCCACGGCCGCCGCGGCGGTCGCGGCGGCGCGGACGTCGGCGAGCAGCTGCTCGCCGTCGGCAAGGCGCTTGCGCAGCATCTCCCGGTGGCGCTCCCCGAGCAGCCCCTCGGCCCGGCGGGCGTGGCGGGAGGCCCGCTCTGCGCCACTGCGGACGGCTCCCAGCGCCGACTCGCGAGCGGACTCGGAGGCGTCCGTGGAGCGCGCCCGGGCGAGGCCCTCCCCGGCGCCGGCCAGGCCGGCCTCGATCTCACCGAGCTCATCCTCGAGCTGCCGCGCCCGTTCGGCGGGCGCTCCGGGAGCCGAATCGGCAAGGTCGAGGGTCAGCGGCCCGAGCTCGGACCGCAGCGCCTCGAGGCGGGCGGCGAGCTCCGCCTCGCGGTCGCCGAGGCTCGCGGCGAGCACGGCGACCCGCTGCTGCTCGCCGCGCAGCTTGGTCAGCAGCCCCCAGGCCAGGGTGCGCTCGCGGTCGCGCGCCGCGAAGCGCTCCTCGGCCTCGCGCCGGCGCCCGCTGACCTCGGCCAGGGCCTCGTCGAGGCGGGCGCGCTCCGAGCGCGCCTGGCCGGCGATCTTCTCCGCCGCCAGCGCCCGGTCCTCGCCGAAGCGCAGCTCCTCGGCCACCAGCCTCCCGCGCAGGTCGAGTTCGTCCTTCTCGATCCGGGCTCCCAGCTCGGCCGCCTGGGCCTGCCGCTTCAGCGGCCGCAGGCGGGCGCGCGCCTCGCGCTCCACGTCGAGCGCCCGGTCGAGGTTGTCGCCCGCGGCGCGGAGTTTCAGCTCGGCGCGGCGGCGGCGCTTGCGGTGCTTGCCGAGGCCGGCGGCCTCCTCGATCAGGAGCCGCCGCTCGCGCGGCTTGGAGTGGACGATCGTCTCGACCCGGCCCTGGCTGATCACCGAGTGCATCTCGCGGCCGAGGTTGGTGTCGGAGAGGACCTCGACGACATCGGCGAGGCGGCAGCGCGCCCCGTTCAGCCGGTAGGCGCCCTCACCGGCCCGGTCCAGGTTGCGCTGGATCGAGATCTCCGCGAACTCGCTCGCGGCGCGGCCCTCGGAGTTGTCGATCACGACCTCGACCTGCGCCTCGCGGCGCCTGCCGACGCCCTTGCCGCCCGCCGAGATCACGTCCTGCATCGAGGCGCCACGGATCGCGCCGGGGCTCTGCTCGCCGAGCGCCCAGAGCACGGCGTCGGTGATGTTCGACTTGCCGGAGCCGTTGGGGCCGACGATCACGCTGACGCCAGGGGAGAACTCGAGCCTGGCCCGCTCGGGGAAGGACTTGAACCCCTTCATCTCGATCGATCTCAGATACATCCTGTGAACCTAAGGCTCGCGGCTTGATCGGACGCGACGCATTTCCCTAATTTCCGGCCCGCAGCTCTCCCAGGGCCTCCTCCGCGGCGGCCTGCTCCGCCACCTTCTTGCTCCGCCCCCGCCCCGTGCCGACCCGCTCGGAGTCGACGACCGCCGCGACCTCGAACGTGCGCTCGTGCGGGGGGCCCGATTCGGCGATCACCTCGTAGCTTACGCGCGCCCTGCGCTGGGCGAGCAGCTCCTGCAGCGCGGACTTGAAGTCCACCGGCGACTCGGTCGCCCCCTCGATCTCCGTCTCGAAGGCGGCGACGACGGCCGGCGCCGTGCGCTCGAAGCCGAAGGCGAGGAAGCAGGCGCCGATCAGCGCCTCGGTCACCTCGGGCAGCGCCCTGGCGCCGCCCAGCAGGACATCGGCGGGGATCGCCAGCTCGGCCGCGGGCTGGGCCTCGCGCAGCATCTCCGGCACGCCGAGCCGGCGGCCGACCTCGGTGCAGGAGACGCCGCTGACCGCCTGGTTGTGGATCTTGGTCAGGCCGCCGGCGTCGACCGCGGGGAAGCGGTCGATCAACTCGGTCGCGACGGCCAGCGCCAGCACGCTGTCGCCGAGGTACGCCAGCCGCTCGTAGGAGTCGGCGCGCTCGTCCGTCCAGGTCGCATGGGTGAGGGCGCGGGCCCGCAGCTCGGCGGGGAGCTCCTCGATCAGTTCCGCCAGCGCGCTCAAGCCGGCGCGTGCTCGACGACGAAGGCGACCGCGTCCCCGACGGTCTCGATCCGCGCCGCCTGCTCCTCGGAGACGGCGACGCCGTAGCGGTCCTCGAGCTCCATGACCAGCTCGTAGAGATCGAGCGAGTCGGCGTCGAGGTCCTCCTTGAAGCGGGTCCCCTCGTCGATCCTCGCGGGGTCCACCTCGAGCTCCTCGGCGAGGTGCTCGCGGACGAGGGTGAGGACTTCGTCCCTGGTCATCGCCGACTTCCTATCACGCGCCGGCCCCCTCGGAGCCCCCGGCGGCGAGCGCGCCGCGGCCGGCCCCGCCCTCGCTGAGCAGGGCGGCGGTGCGCCCGACCGCGTCGACCTCGACCCCGCGGGCGGCGAGCCCCACGGCGTTGGCGATCCCGTCCGGCCCGGCGCTGCCGTGGCCGACGACGGCGATCCCGCGCAGCCCGAGCAGGATCGCCCCGCCGGTGGCGTCGGGGTCGAGCTCACGCCGCAGCCCCCGAAGTGCGGGCCGCATCAGCAGGCCGCCCAGCGCGGAGACCGGGTTTGAGCGGGCGGCGTCGCGGATCGCTCCGGTGACGGTGCGGGCCGTCCCCTCCATCAGCTTCAGGGCGACGTTGCCAGTGAAGCCGTCGGTGACGACGACGTCCACGGCGGCGGCGGGCAGGTCGCGGCCCTCGACGTTGCCGGCGAACTCGATGCCGGGGGCCGCGGCGAGGGTCGCGTGCGCGGCGACGACCTCCTCGCGGCCCTTGCCGGCCTCCTCGCCGACGGAGAGCAGCCCGACCCGCGGGCGGGAGACGCCGAGCACCGCCTCGCTGAAGGCGGCGCCGAGAAAGGCGAACTGGACCAGGTGCTGGGCGCGCACGTCGACGTTGGCGCCGACGTCGAGGAAGAGCACGGGCTTGCCGGGGACGGGCAGCCGGACCGCCAGGGCCGGGCGCTGCACGCCCTTCAGCCTGCGCAGCCCGAAGGTGGCCGCCGCCATCGTCGCCCCGGTCGAGCCGTGGCTGACCAGCGCCTCGGCACGGCCCTCGGCGACGTCGCGGGCGGCGCGGACGACCGAGGCCTCCGGGCGCCCGCGCACGGCGGGCACCGGGTCCTCCTCGTTGGCGATCGACTCGGCGGTGTCCACCACCTCCACCCCCTCGACCCCGTCGAGGCCGAGCTCCCCGCGCGGGCCGAAGACGCGGACGGAGACCCCGTCGGCGGCGGCCCTGCGGGCGCCGGCCGCGAGCGCCTCGAAGCCCTGCTCGGCGCCGAAGCCGTCGAGGGCGACGGTCGCGCCGCGCCCGGGCGGCATCACTCCTGGGTGTCGGAGGCGCCCGCCGTCGGATCGACGACCGAGTGCCTGATCACCTCACGGCCGGCGTACGTGCCGCATGTCGGGCAGACGCGATGCGGGAGGCGGGGGCTGTGGCAGCGCGGGCAGTTGTTGAGACGCGCCTTGCCGGCCTTGTGGTTGGCGCGCCGCTTGTCGCGGCGGGCACTGGAAGTTCTCTTCTTTGGGACAGCCATTGGTCGCGGAATGGTAGCGGTGCGAGGGCTGTCGCGGGAGCCGGGGGGCCTGCGGGCGAGGTTTACGTTCTCGGCCCCCCGGCTCCCACGCCAGCCGCCGGAGCGCTAGTAGGTCGCGCGAACAACCGCCAGCCCATCAGCCTCCCAGGTGACCTCACCCTGGCACCACCGGACCACTTCGTCCAGCTCGTCAGGCTCGAAGACGTCGCCGATCACGAGGGAGCGGGAGTGGTCGGCGACGCGGCGGAAGAGGGACTGCTTCTGCTCGTCGTCGAGGTCGTTGACCGAGAGCACCGAGATCACGAGGTCCCAGGGCCCGTCCGGCAGCGGGTCCTCCATCCGCGCGAGCTGGACGTCGTCGTAGCTCTGGCGCGCGCGGAAAACCATGTCGGGGCTGGCGTCGAGGCCGATCACCCAGGCGTCGGGGTGGGCCTCGATCAGGCGGCGGGTCGTCTCGCCGGTCCCCATCCCCAGCTCGAGCACACGCTCGGGCGGGAACGGGATCGCCCCCACGGCCTGTTCCTGGAGCTCGTCGTAGCGCGGGATGCGGGAGCGGATCCGCTCCAGGTACTCGTCGGGTGTCCAGTCGAATTGACCCATCTTCTAACCTCGTCAGGGAGGTGCAATCTTCCACGATCATCGACCTCGGCCGGTTCTCCCTCTCCTACGGGGACGGCAAGCGGCTCGACCTCCCCGTCTCAATCGGACCGGTGGAGCTCGGCGGCCAGACCTACGTGCTCTCCCCCGGGTCGACCCAGGTGCGGCTCGACCTCTCCCGCCCGGCGGGCGGCTACGCCTTCCGGATGCGCTTCCCGCTCCGCGTCGACGGGCCGTGCATGCGCTGCCTCGAGCCGGCGGACGTCGAGGCGGATGTGGACGCGAGGGAGGTCGACCAGCGCGACACCGACGACGAGGAGCTGCTCAGCCCATACGTCAACGAGGGCAACGAGCTCGACCTCGGGCGCTGGGCCCACGACGCGGCGGTGCTGGCGCTGCCCGCGCGCATCCTCTGCCGCCCCGACTGCGCCGGCCTCTGCCCGGTCTGCGGCGTCTCCCTCAACGACGCCGACCCCGCCGACCACAAACACGAAACCGCCACCGACCCCCGCTGGGCAAAGCTGGACGAGCTAAAGCTCGACTAGCCCGGTTGATCAGCGCGGCTGGAGCCGAAGCCGCTGAGCGGACCGAGCCGAGGGATCGGGGACCCCTCCGAACGGCTTGTACTTTTTCGCCAGTTCCAATCTCGGACGGCGGGAGCCGATCCACGAAAAAGTTGAGAGAGGAGGGGTCCCCGACCCCTCGGCCCTACTCCGCCTGCTGCTCGTCAAGCTCGGCCACGGGCTCCTCATCCCGGCCGGCTAGACGATCGCGCCCGCGCTGCACGGCGGCGAGGAACTTCTGAAGGTTGACCTCGAGCGTGTTGAGGATCTCGTCGGCGTAGTCCTCGGCGCCGAGGCGGATCTCGCGCTCACGGGTGCGGGCGTCCTCGACGATCTCGTCGGCGGCGCGCTCGGCCTGCTTGGTGACCTCTTCGTCGGAGATCAGGCGGGCCTGCTGCTCGCGCGCCTCGCGCACGATCCGCTCGGCCTCGCGTTTCGCCTCGGCCAGCATCTCCTGGCGCTCCTTGACGATCCAGCGCGCCTGCTTGATCTCCTCGGGGATCGTCGCACGCATCTGATCGAGGAGGTCGTAGATCTCCTCGCGGTCCACACGCACCTGGTCCGTCAGGGGGACGGCTCGGGCGTTGTGGACGACGTCGTCCAGCTTGTCTATTAGGACCAGTACGTCCATCGGCAGATCGTAAGCCTACGTGTCAGACGCGAATTTGGTGAAGAAGCCGTGATTTCCTCGACTTTTTGCAAGCGCGCGCCCACAACGTCTTTTCCGTCCGAAGCCTATCTCTCGCCGAAGCGCTCCGCCATCGCCGCCGCGACGGGGGCCGGCACGAGGTCGGAGACGTCGCCCTTGAAGGTCGCCATTTCCTTCACTCCGGTGGACGAGAGGAAGCTGTAGTGCGGGGATGCGATCACGTAGATGCTCTCGATGTTGGGGTCGAGCTTGCGGTTCAGCTGCGCCATCTCGAACTCGTACTCGAAGTCGGAGATCGCGCGCAGCCCCTTGACGATCGCGGTCGCCTCGAGTTCGCGGGCGAACTCGACCAGCAGGTTGGAGAAGATCCGAACCTCGACGTTGTCGAGCTTCCTGGTCGCTTCTTCGAGGAACGACTGCCGCTCCTCGGCGGTGAACAGGGTCTTCTGCTTGCGGACCGGGTTGTTGACGACGCCGACCACGACCCGCTCGAAGACCGCGGAGGTCCGGGTGATGATGTCGAGGTGGCCGTTGGTGACCGGGTCGTAGCTGCCCGGACAGACGACGACTCCGTCGCGGCGTCCCATCAGCGGCTCCCCGCGGGGGCGTAGATGGAGACGTCGGCCGCGCCGTAGCGGCGCTGGCGCAGGCGGTCGAGGGTCTCGACCCGAAGCGGCCGGCCGGCGCCGCTCTCCACGATCGCCCGCCCCTCGTCGCCGAGGAGCAGGGGAAGCTGCGTTTCCAGTGCCAGGCTCACGCGGTCGGCCAGTCTATAGGGGGCATCGACGAAGACCAGATCGAAGCGCGGGGCGTCGGGGTCACCGGCGCGGGCGGCGAGCCAGCGCTCGACGTCGGAGCGGACGAGCTCGGCCCGCTCCCGGAGGCCGAGCCGCTCGACGTTGCCGAGCGCCGGGCGGGTGTCGCGGTCGACGAGGACCGCCTCGGCCGCGCCGCGGGAGAGCGCCTCGATCGCGAGCGCCCCGGTCCCGCAGTAGAGGTCGAGCACGCGGGCGTCGCCGACCCGCTCGCCCAGGGCGGAGAAGATCGCCTCGCGCACGCGGTCGGAGGTCGGGCGCACCTTCCACCCCCGCGGCGCGACCAACCGCTGCCCCTTCAACTCTCCGGCGATCACCCGCATGGTCAGAGTGGTATCGGGTCGGCGGCGGCGCCGAAGCGACGGCGGGCTGCCTCCAGCAGCGGGCCGAGGGCCGGCGCCTGGAGCGAGCCGTGCTCCTCGAGCAGGGCGAGCACCTCCTCGCGCGCCTCGAGCAGCAGCGGTATGTCCTCGGGCAGCTCGGCGAGGGCGAAGCGCGGCAGGCCGTGCTGGCGAGTGCCGAGCACCTCGCCCTCGCCGCGCAGGGCGAGGTCGACCTCGGCGAGCTTGAAGCCGTCGCTCTCCCCGGCGACCGCCCGCAGCCGCCGCCGGGCGAGCTCCCCCGCCTCTTCGGGGAGGAGCAGGCAGTGGGAGCGGTGCTCGCCCCTGCCGACCCGGCCGCGCAGCTGGTGCAGCTGGGAGACGCCGTAGCGCTCGGCCCCCTCGATCAGCATCACGGTCGCGTTGGGGACGTCGATCCCGACCTCGATCACCGTCGTCGCGACCAGAACCTGGGTCTCGCCGGAGGCGAAGCGCGCCATCGCCTCCGCCTTCTCCGGCGAGGGCATCTGCCCGTGCAGGACGCCGAGCTCGAAGTCCCGCAGCTCGCCGGCGGCCAGCCGCTCCGCCTCGACCTCGGCGGCCTTGCCCTGCACCTTCTCGGACTCGGAGACCAGCGGGCAGACGACGAACGCCTGGCGCCCCTCGCGCAGCTGCGAGCGCAGCAGCTCGAAGGCCTGCTCGCGCTCGTCCTCGCCGACCAGCCGCGTCTCGACCGGGCTGCGCCCCGAGGGGAGCTCGCGCAGCGAGGTCGTGTCGAGGTCGCCGTAGGCGGTCAGCGAGAGCGTGCGCGGGATCGGCGTCGCGGTCATGTGGAGGACGTGCGGCGCGAGCCCCTCGGGCGCCTTGGCGTCGAGCGCCCGCCGCTGCTCGACCCCGAAGCGGTGCTGCTCGTCGACGACGCAGACCCCCAGCCGCGCAAATTCGACCGACGGCTCGATCAGGGCATGGGTCCCGACGACGAGCCCCAGCTCCCCGCTGGCGAGCTGGTCCAGCGCCCTGGCGCGGGTCGCGGCGGGGGTTGCCCCCGTCATCAGCGCGAAGGGGATCAGCTCCGCCCCGAGCAAACGGCCGAGGGTCGCCGCGTGCTGCTCGGCGAGCGTCTCCGTCGGCGCCATCAGCACGGCCTGGTGCCCGGCTTCGAGTGCCCGCAGCATCGCGTAGAGCGCGACCACCGTCTTCCCGGACCCGACCTCCCCCATCAGCAGCCTCTGCATCGGCTCGCCCGAGTCGAGGTCGCCGTCGATCTCGTCGAAGGCAGCGAGCTGCCCGGCGGTCGGCTCAAAAGGCAGCGACTCGAGCCAGCGGGCGACCAGCTCGCCCGGAGAGCCCATACGCGGCGCCGGGCGGGCGGCCTTGTGCGCGCGGCGGCGGCTGGCGAGGATCGCCTGGTAGAGGAACAGCTCTTCGAACGTGAGCCGCCCTCGGGCCCCTTCCAGGTCCTCCTCGCTTTCGGGCAGGTGGACGGCGTGGACCGCATCGGCGACCGAAGCCAGCCCATGCCTGGCACGCAGTCCGGCCGGCAGCGCCTCGATCAAGTTCGGCGCCAGCCCGATCGCCTGCCCGACCCACTCCCGTATCCGGGACGCCTTGAGCTGCTCGGTCGCCGGGTGCACGGGAACGAAGCTCGCCTCGCCCCCCTCCTCCTCGTCGGCCGAGAGCAACTCGTACTCCGAGACCCGGAAGCCGCGTTTGTCCCGGGAGCCGGTGAGCAGGAGGGTCGCGCCCGGTTGGAGCTTCTGGGCGATCCAAGGCTGGTTGAACCACGAGGCGCGCAGGGAGTCGGAGTCGTCGCCGACTTTGACCGAGGTGATCGTCAGGCCCCGGCGTCGAAACGGCCGCGGAGTGTTGCCGAGAACCTCGACACGAATCGTCCCGCTATCCCCGGGGTCCAGGTCAGCGACAGGAACAACAGTGCGGTCGCGGTGGCTGTGCGGAAAGCGAAGGAGCAGGTCGCCGAGGGTCGAGATACCCGCGTCAGCAGCCGCCTCCGCGAGCTTCGGGCCGACCCCCGTAAGAGATGTCAGCGAAACATCGAGCACTGCCGGCCGGGGCCAGTGGACGGGGGCGTCGCGAAGTTCGGAGGCGGTCAGCTCGGTGTCGCTGCCGAAGCGGCGCACGTCCCGGCTACTGGGCGGCCAGCAGCCACCACCAACTCGGCTGGCCGCCCTCATGGGTCTCGATCTCGACCCCGTCCGGCACGTGCGGGTCGATCTCCGAGAGCGCGATCGGCGCCTCCTCGCCGGAGATGACGGTGACGATCTCCGAGCCCTCGGCAAGGCGCTCGATCGTCGCCGCCAGGGTCGTGCCGGCGCCGCCCCAGGCGACGATCTCCCCTTTTGCGAAGCCGACCGCGTCGCCCTTCCGGAAGCGCCCCCTGGCGTCGTCGCGGGCGGCGGGAGCGACGCCGCCGCTGGCGATCCCCTCGAGCGCGGCGTCGAGCCGCTCGGCGTTCTCCTCGGCGGCGGCGTCCCGGTCGAGCTCGACCAGGACCAGGAGGCTCTCCTGCTGGGAGGTCGAGCGGACCACGCGGGCCGGCTTCTCGGAGAGCTCGCAGGCGCGCTCGGCGGCCATGATCACGTTCGGGGAGCTGGGCAGGACGAGGACCTCCTCGGAGGGGACCTCGTGGATCCCGGCGAGCAGCTCGTAGGTCGAGGGGTTGAGCGTCTCGCCGCCCGGGACGACGTGGGCGCCGAGCTCGCCGAAGAGCCGCTCGAAGCCCGCCCCCGCGGCGACCGCGACGACGCCGGAGCGGCCCGCGGTGAGACGGGCGTCGCGCGCGGCCACCTGCTCGCGCATGTCGGCGACGTCGAGGTTGGTGACCTCGCCGTGTCCCTCGAAGAGCGCCACGGCGGACTCCGGCTCGTCGGTGTGGACGTGCACCTTGAGGGTCGTTTCGTCGCCGACGACGAGCACCGAGTCGCCGAGCCCCTCGAGCCGGGGCAGGTGCTCGCGGGTGTCGAGGCCGGACCCGGAGACGATGAAGTTCGTGCAGTAGCGGAAGCGGCTGTCCTCGTGGTGGGGCCGGCTGAGCCGCGGCGCCTCCTGGTGGTCGACCTCCGGCACCGCGGTCGCGTCGCCGCGCAGGCCGGCGACGACGCCGGCCAGGATCAGCACCAGCCCGTAGCCCCCGGCGTCCACCACCCCGGACTCGCGCAGCACCTCGAGCTGCTCGGGGGTGCGCTCGACCGCCCTCTGGCCGTCCTCGATCGCCCGCTCCAGCACCTCGGCGAGGACCGCGTCCTGCTGCTCGTCGCTCACCCCCTGGTCGAGCCGCTGGCTGCCGGCGTCGAGGTGCGCGAGCTGGCGCGCGATCGAGTGCGCCATCTCGCGAAAGACGGTCAGCATCGTCCCCTCGGCGGGCTCCCGCACGGAGTCGTAGGCGGCGTCGGCGGCGCTGGCGAAGGCGGACGCGACCAGCACCGGGTCGATCAGCTCGCCGGGACGGCTGGCCAGCTCCTCGGCGGCGCCGCGCACGATCTGGCTGAGGATCACGCCCGAGTTGCCGCGCGCGCCCATCAGCGCCGCCCGGGCCAGCGCCTGGACCAGCTCGGTGCGGCCGATCTCGTCGACGTCGAGCCCGTCGAGGCGGTCCAGCTCCTCCATCACGGCGCGCATCGTCATCGCCATGTTGTCCCCCGTGTCGCCGTCGGCGACCGGGAAGACGTTGAGGTCGTTGACCTCCTGGCGGCGTTCCTCGAGGTGGGCGTAGGCCGCGGTCACCACCCGGCGGAAGCGCACGATGCTGGGATCGGGCATTGCCGCAATCTAGCTGCCGGTCGCGGACACGAGCCGGGCACAACCTCAGGATTAGGTCAGGCGGCCTTGACGACCTTGTTGCTCTTCAGGCAACGGGTGCAGACGTAGGCGCGGAGCTTGCGGCCGTTCTCCTGGATCCGGACCTTCTGCAGGTTCGGGTCGAAGCGCCGCTTGGTGGCGACCATCGAGTGGCTCCGGGACTGGCCGAACGCCGGTCCCTTTCCGCAGCTGTGACAAACCTTGGCCATCGGGATCGTGGATGGTAGGCGATCAGGCCGGCTGGCGTTGCAGGAGGGCCATCCTGGCGACGGTCAGCGCCGCGTTGCGCCCCTGGTCGCGCTTGTCGCCGCCCGCCCTGGCCAGCGCCTGCTCCATGTTGTCGCAGGTGATCACGCCGAAGGCGCAGGGCACCCCGGTCTCGAGCTGCACGTCCTGGATCCCGCGGGCGGCCTCGGCGCAGACGAAGTCGTAGTGGTCGGTCTCACCGCGGATCACGACGCCGAGGCAGGCGACCCCGGCGAACTCGCCGCTGCCGATCAGCGTCTTCGCCGCCATCGGCAGCTCGTAGGCACCCGGAACCGAGACGTGGGTGACGTTGGGGACGCTGACCCCGGCGAGCTCGAAGCCCTGGTCGGCGCCCTGCAGCAGGCGGTTGGCGAGGTCCTCGTAGAAGCGCCCGACCACGGCGGCGAAGCGCAGCGGCGCCAGCGCCCCGCGCTCCTCGTCGCTGAATTCCTCGAGGAACTCCCCGGCCTCAGCCATCGGCGCCCGCGCCGCCCTTCGCGTCGCGTTCGGACTCGTCGTGGAGCATCTCCTCGTCGAGGGCGAGGCCCTGGTGGTGGAGTGAGTGGCCCATCTTGTCGCGCTTCGCCCGCAGGTAGTCCTCGTTGTGGGTGTTGGGATTGGCCTCGATCGGCACCTGCTCGGCGACGGAGAGCCCGTAGCCCTCGAGGCCGACGATCTTTTTCGGGTTGTTGGTGAGGATGCGGATGCTGGTCAGCCCGAGGTCGCCGAGGATCTGGGCGCCGATCCCGTAGTCGCGCAGGTCGGCGGGCAGACCGAGCTTGAGGTTGGCCTCGACGGTGTCGGCGCCCTCCTCCTGGAGCTTGTAGGCGCGCAGCTTGTTGAGCAGCCCGATCCCCCGGCCCTCCTGGGAGAGGTAGAGGAGGACGCCCTGGCCCTCCTGCTCGATCATCGAGAGCGCCGAGGCGAGCTGCTCGCCGCAGTCACAGCGCATGCTGTGGAAGACGTCGCCGGTCAGGCACTCGCTGTGGACGCGGACGAGGACGTCCTCGGCCCCGTCGACCTCGCCCTTGACCATCGCGACGTGGTGTTTGTCGTCGACGAGCGAGCGGTAGCCGACGGCGGTGAAGTCGCCGAAGGAGGTCGGCAGCGCGGTCGCGACGACCCGCTCGACCAGCTTCTCGGTGCGGCGGCGGTAGGCGATCAGGTCGGCGATCGTGATCATCTTCAGCCGGTGCCGCTCGGCGTAGGGGATCAGGTCGGGGACGCGGGCCATCGTGCCGTCGTCGTTCATCACCTCGCAGATCACGCCCGCCGCGGTCAGGCCGGCGAGGCGGGCGAGGTCGACGCTCGCCTCGGTGTGGCCGGTGCGCTCCAGCACCCCGCCGTCCTTGGCGCGCAGGGGGAACATGTGGCCGGGGACGACGATGTCGCGCGGGCCCGAGTTGGGGTCGATCGCGACCTGGACGGTGTGGGCGCGGTCCTGGGCGGAGATCCCGGTGCTGACCCCGCTCGCCGCCTCGATCGTGATCGTGAACGCGGTCTGGAGCGGCGCCTCGTTCTTGGCCGCCATCAGGTTGAGGCCGAGCCGTTCGCAGCGTTCGGCGGTCAGCGCCAGGCAGATCAGCCCGCGCGCCTCCTTCGCCATGAAGTTGATCGCCTCCGGGGTGGCGAACTGGGCGGCCATCACCAGGTCGCCCTCGTTCTCGCGGCTCTCGTCGTCGCAGACGATGACCATGCGACCCGCGCGGATCTCCTCGATCGCTTCCTCGATCGTCGAGAAGGGGCTCCCGGCCCCGGCCTCCTTGTCTGTCCTCTGCGTCTCGGTCATTCGGCTCACGCCTGCTCCTTTCCAGCGAATGGTGCCACCAACCGCTCCACGTACTTTGCGACCACGTCACACTCGACGTTCAACCTGCTCCCGGCGGCGGCCGCGCCGAGGGTGGTCCGCTCGAGCGTCTCGGGGATCAGCGAGACCTCAACCCAGCCCTCGCCGAGCGCCGAGACGGTGAGGCTGACGCCGGACAATCCGATCGACCCACGCTCGACCACGTAGCGCAGGAGGTCGGGCCCGAGGGCGAGGCGGAGGCGGCGGGCGATCCCGTCCTCCTCGACCGAGACGACCTCGCCGACCCCGTCGACGTGGCCCTGCAGGATGTGACCGCCGAGTCGGTCCGAGGCCCTCAGCGCCAGCTCGAGGTTGACCCGGCCGCCCGGCTCGAGGTCGCCGAGCGAGCTGAGGCGAAGGGTCTGGTTCATGGCCTCGGCGGCAAAGCCGGCGTCGCCGATCTCGGTCGCGGTCAGGCAGACGCCCTCTACGGACACCGAGTCGCCGGCGGCGATCTCCGGGCCGAGCGACGTCGCGAGCCGCAGCGTCGCGCCCTCCTCCCCGGCCTCGACGGCCTCGACGGCCCCGATGTCCTGAACCAATCCGGTGAACATCCTCACCACTCCCTGAAGCGTCCCGTGATCAACGTGTCCTCGCCGATCTCCTCGACACTGCTGGACAGGGCGGATTGGCGCGCGGGTCCTGACGCGGCTGCGGGGGGGCCTGCGGGCGGGGGCTGCGCCTCCGTTCTCGGCCCCCCCGCATCCACGCCACCCGCGCGAGAATCCGCGTCGCCCAGCAGGGTTGGGGCAATGAAGGTGCGGGACTCGTCGATCTGGTCGACTGCGAGGAATGCCGCAGCGAGCGTCCGACCGCCCTCCAAGAAGAGGGATGTGACACCGCGGCGACCGAGATCCGCAAGAGCGGCGGGAACGCCGTCAGCCACCAAGACTTCCGCGCCGGCGTCACGCAGAGCGGAGGCATCGGCCTCGGGGTCGACGACGACCAGCACCGGCGAGGCGTCGAGTGTCTGCAGCAGCTGTGAGTCCAGGGGCAGCCGCGCCCGGCGGTCGAAGACGACGCGCAGCGGCTGCCGGGCGCCGTCGATGTCGCGGGCGGTCAACAGGGGGTCGTCGGCGAGGACGGTGCCGATCCCGACCGCGATCGCGTCGGATTCGGCGCGCCAGCGGTGGACGAGGGAGCGGCTGCGCTCGCCGGTGATCCAGGGTGAGTCGCCGGGAGCGGTCGTCGTGCGGCCGTCGAGGGACATCGCCAGCTTCAGCGTGACGAGCGGCAGGCCGGTGCGGGCGTGCTTGCGGAAGGGCTGGTTGAGCAGGCGCGCCGCGGTCGCCTGCTCTCCGGCCGCGAGCTCGACCTCGACGCCGCCGTCGCGCAGAATGCCGGGACCGCGGCCGGAGGCCTTCTCGGAGGGGTCGTCGGAGGCGATCACGACCCGGGCGATCCCCGCCTCGAGGACGGCCTCGACGCAGGGCGGCTGGCGACCCTCGTGGGCGCAGGGCTCGAGTGTCACGTACATCGTCGCCCCGGCGGGGTCGTTGCCCCGCTCGGCGCAGTCGGCGAGCGCCGCGCGCTCCGCGTGCAGGCCGCCGAGCTCCGCGTGGAACCCCTCGCCGACGACCTCGCCGTCGCGGACGACGACCGCGCCGACCAGCGGGTTGGGGCTGACCCTGCCCCGGCCGCCCTCGGCGAGCTCCAACGCCCGCGCCAGAAACGCCCGATCCGTGCCTGTGAGCTGCGAGTTCATGGTGTTGACTGACTAGTCAATCAACTACATCCTACCCCCCGGGAAGAACCTCAACGACTTTGTCCCCGGTATGCGGGGACAAAGTCGTTCGGGCCGCCTGCGTGGATACCCTGACTCGCCCCTGTGAAGCTGATCATCCAGATTCCCTGCCTCGACGAGGAGGCGACGCTGCCGGTCACGGTCCGCGACCTGCCCGAGCGGATCGAGGGCATCGACGAGATCGAGCTGCTCGTGATCGACGACGGGTCGACCGATCGCACGGTCGAGGTCGCGCGCGAGCTGGGCGTCCACCATGTCGTCCGCCTCACCAACAACAAGGGGTTGGCGGCCGCGTTCCAGACCGGCCTCGACGCCAGCCTCAAGCTCGGCGCCGACATCGTCGTCAACACGGACGCCGACAACCAGTACCGGGGCGCCGACGTCGCCAAGCTGGTCGGCCCGATCCTCGCCGGCGAGGCAGACATCGTCGTCGGCGACCGGCGTGTCGCCGAGATCGAGCACTTCTCCGGGTCCAAGAAAGCCCTGCAGCGGCTGGGCAGCTGGGTCGTCAGGCGGCTCTCGGGGACGGAGATCACCGACGCCACCTCCGGCTTCCGCGCCTACAACCGCGAGGCCGCCCTCGGCCTGCTCGTCGTCGACAACTTCACCTACACGCTGGAGAGCCTGATCCAGGCCGGCAAGATGCGGGTCGCCGTCGACCAGGTCTCGATCGAGACCAACGCGCAGACCCGCGAGTCGCGGCTGTTCGACTCGACCGGCGCCTACGTGCGGCGCAACGCGCTCTCGATCCTGCGCATCTACACCCGCTACGAGCCGCTCAGGGTCTTCGCCGGGGCCGGGCTGGTGGTGGCGTTGCTCGCCGTCGCGGCCTGGATGCCCTTCCTGCTCGACTGGGTCCTCAACGGCGACAGCAGCGGCCACGTCCAGTCGCTGATCCTCGGCGCCGTGCTCTTCATCGCGGCGATCCAGCTCTTCGCCCTCGGCGTGATCGGAGACCTGCTCGCCGGGCAGCGGGTGATGACGCAGCGCGTGTTCGAGCGGGTCAGACGGGTCGAGCTGGCGCTCGGCGTCGACCCCTCGCAGCACGAGCGCGGCGATCGATGAAGGGGTCGAAGGGCGGCTCGGCGACCGCCGACTACGGGAAGACCGCGAGCTTCCTGGCGATCGGCGTCGGCCTCACCGGCGTCATCACCTACGTCTACTTCCTGATCGCCTCGCACACACTCTCCACGACCGACTACGGGCAGATCACGGTGCTCTGGTCCGCCGTCTTCATCACGATCTCGACCCTCTACCGGCCGGTCGAACAGCTCCTCTCCCGCCATATCTCCGAACACCGGATCAAGGGTGAGTCGATCAACCAGGCGTTGCGGGTCGCGGCGACGATCCAGATCGGCCTCGGCCTCAGCTTCGCCGTGCTCGCGCTCGCGTTGCGCGGGCCGATCCAGGACGGCCTGCTCGAAGGCAACGAAACGCTCTACTGGGTCTTCTTCTCGGCGACGCTCTTCTACGCGGCGAGCTACTTCGCCCGCGGCTTCCTCGCCGGCGAGCACCGCTTCGGCCTCTTCACGGCGCTGATCCTCTCCGAGTCGGTCTTCCGCACCTCCTTCGCCGTCCTCGTCGCCGTCGGCCTGCTCAGCGGCCAGTCCTGGGTCTCGATCGGGATCGTCGCGGCCCCGGCCCTGTCTCTACTGGTCGTTCCAGCAGCGTTCGCAAAACGGGCAAAAAACCAGGCTCAGGACTCACCCGATATGCCCGGACGCGAAGCGGAGGACATATCGGCGGAAAAATCCGAATCCGACTCTGGTCGCAATCTGACTCCTCCGGAGACGGATTCGGATTTTTCCTTTAAAGAGGGAGGGGGCTTCGCCTTTGCCGTCCTCCTGATCATGTTCAGCGAACAGGCCTTCCTCAACGCCGGGCCGCTGGTCGCCCGCGGGCTGCAGGGCGCCGCCGCCGCCGGCTTCATCTTCAACGTGCTGATGATCGCCCGCGCCCCGCTGCAGCTCTTCCAGGCGGTCTCGACCAGCATCCTGCCCCACCTCACCCGCCTGCACACCAGCGGCGAGTCCGAGAGCAAGGCCGAGTTCCATCGCACCGTGCGAATGGTGCTGCTTGCGATCGCCGCCTTCACCGGCGCCGCGGCACTCGCCTTCCTCGTCGCCGGGCCGCAGATGATGCAGCTCGCGTTCAGCGACAAGTACAGCTACGACCGGGTCGAACTGCTGATCGTCACCCTGGGCATGGGCCTCTACCTCGCCTCGGTGACGATCAACCAGGCCTGCCTCGCCCAGGGCCAGGTGCGCCGCGCCTCGGTGCGCTGGATCGCCTGCGCCGCCGCCTTCGTCGGCTGGAACTTCGTCCCCCTGGTCGGTAACGAGTTCCACCGGGTCGAGATCGGCTTCACCCTCGCCGCCGGCGTCCTCTTCGCCCTTCTCTACCTGGTCTACCGCCGCCCGCACGAACGGGTCGAGGACATCCCCGAGCCGGGCTCCGCCGAGGAGATCGAGGCCCGCATCGCGTCCATCGACGAGTCCGTCTGACGGTCGTTAGGGTCAATCGATGGGTGGACACGACGCCGAGCTGATCCTGATCGCCGGCGCCCTGCTCGCCGCGGGCATCGGCGGCGCCCTGCTCGCCGACCGGGTGCGGGTCCCGGGGCTCCTCCTGTTCCTCCTGCTCGGCATGGTGGCCGGCTCGGAAGGGCTGGGCGGGATCAAGTTCGACGACCCCGAGCTGGCCCGCACGCTGGGCACGATCGCGCTGGTCCTGATCCTCTTCGAGGGCGGGCTGACCGCCGGCTGGTCGGAGATCCGCCCGGTCCTCGGGACGGCCGCCTCGCTGGCGACCGTCGGCACCGTGGTCACCGCCTGCGCCGCCGGGGTCGCGGCGCACTGGATCTTCGACCTGACCCTGCTCGAAGGGATGCTGCTCGGCGCCGCGATCGCCGCCACCGACTCGGCGGCGATCTTCGCCGTGCTGCGCCGCTCGACCCTCGAGAAGAAGCTGGCGCGCTCGCTGGAGGGGGAGTCGGGGATGAACGACCCGGTCGCGCTGCTGCTCGTGATCGGCTTCATCGAATGGATCCAGGAGCCCGGCTACGGGCTCGCGGACATGGCCGGCCTGCTCGCCCTCAAACTCGCGATCGGCGCGGCCATCGGGCTTGCCCTGGGACGGGTGGCGGTCATCGCCCTGGCCCGGGCGCGGCTGCCGACGGACGGCATCTACCCGGTGGCGACGATCGCGATAGCCGGGCTGGCGTTCGGCCTCGCAGAGGTGGCGCACGGCTCCGGGTTCCTCGCCGTCTACCTCACCGCGCTCGCCCTCGGCTCCACCCGGATCCCGGCGCGCCGCACGATCGTCGCCTTCCACGAAGGGGTCGGCTGGGTCGCGCAGATCGGCCTCTTCGTCCTGCTCGGGCTGCTGGTCTTCCCGAGCACCCTCGACGAGGTCGCCGTCGAGAGCCTGGCGCTCTCCGCCGTCCTGATAGTCGTCGCCCGGCCGGTCGCGACCTTCGCGGCGACCGTCTTCGCCCCGCTCAACCTGCGCGAGCGGGCGATGCTCAGCTGGGCCGGCCTGCGCGGGGCGACGCCGATCTGGCTGGCCACCTTCCCGGTCGTCGCCGGGGTCGCCGGTGGAGAGGAGCTCTTCTCGATCGTCTTCTTCGTCGTCGTCACATCGACCCTGGTCCAGGGAGCCACCTTCGAGCCGCTCGCCAAGCGGCTCGGGCTGACCACCGACGAGCCGGCGCTGCCGCGGCGACTGTTGGAGTCGGGGCGGATCCGGCGCATGGGCGGCGACGTCGTCTCCTACCGGCTCAAGCCCGGCTCCTCGGCGGCGGGGCACCTGGTGCGAGAGCTGGGCCTGCCGCGCGAGGCGCTCGTCAACGTCATCGTCCGCGACGGGACCGCGATCCCGCCGCGCGGCTCGACCGAGCTGCGCGAGGGCGACGAGCTCCACGTCCTCGTCAAAGGCGAGCTCCGCGACGAGGTCGAGGAGCTGACCCGCCGCTGGCACGACGGGCCGGTCGGCATCCCGCCGCCGCCGCGGCTGCCGCCGCGCGGCTCGCCGCAGGTCTTCTCGGTGCGGCCGGTGCACGACGACGGCGACGACCCCTCAGCGCCCCAGAGCGTGGGCGGGGTACCGGTGCTCGGGGTGCTGCGCAGCCGGCGTGAGAAACCGAGCTCCCTGGTCACCCTCACCGACGGCCGCTACGCGGTCGTGACCCAGAGCGTGGTCGCGGTCGGCGGGCGCCAGGCGCTGGCGCGCTGGTGCGAGCGGCGGGCCGAGACCAGCGGCGACGACCCCGCCGACCGCTCCTGGTGGCAGGAGGTCATTGGGGCACTGATCGCGCGGGGCTGAGACCGGCGCATCTCTGCGTCCTCGGTCGCTCACGTGCAGGAGCACGCTTCGCTCCAGCGCCGGAGGCGCGTGCGAGCGCGAAGCGCGAGATCCTTGATCTGCTTGGTCTCAGTCCCGCGTGCGCAACTCAGACAGCGCTCGCAGCAGCTGCGATATCCGAATAGGCCTGAGCCGGGTCGTCGGCTCCGAAGACGGCGGAGCCGGCGACGAGCAGGGAGGCGCCGGCCTCGGCGACCGAGGAGGCGGTCGAGGGGTCGACGCCGCCGTCGACCTCGATTGCGGCGTCGCCGGCGATCACCGCGAGGCGGGCGACCTTGTCCGGGGAGCCGGGGATGAACGACTGCCCGCCCCAGCCCGGGTTGACGGTCATGCAGAGCGCGATGTCGGCCAGCCCGCGCAGCTCGGAGAGCGTCTCGACCGGGGTCCCGGGGTTGATCGCGATCCCCGCCAGGCAGCCGAGGTCGCGGATCGCGGCGAGGGTCCGGTTGGCGTGCGGGGTCGCCTCCTCGTGGAAGGTGATCGAGTCGGCGCCGGCCTCGGCGAAGGCCTCGATTTGCCGCTCGGGCGCCTCGATCATCAGGTGGACGTCGACCACGCCACCCGCGTCGTGGACCTGGTCGGCAATCGAGGACAGGATCAGCGGGCCGATCGTGATCGGCGGGACGAAGTGCCCGTCCATGACGTCGAAGTGGATCACCCGCGCGCCGGCCTCCATCACCTCATCGACCTGGGAACCGAGCCGCTGGAAGTCGGCCGAGAGGATCGACGGGGCGACCCGCCGCTCGCCGATCAGCTCCGCCATGCGGGCGCTCATACGTGCCTCAGCATCGAGTCGCCGCAGTGCTGGCAGGTCATGTCCTCGGTGGTGCTCATCCGCGCGATCGTCTGGTGCTCGCCGCAGTTCGGGCACTGCGAGACCAGCTCGAAGCGGCGCAGACAGTACACGCAGCGGAAGCGGCCGGGCAGCTGCGTCGGCCGCAGCCACGGTTCGCCGCACCCCGGGCAGGGGGCTCGTTTGAGCACGCTCTCATTTCCGCCGCTGTCGCTCACTCACCCATCATCCCTTCTCAGGCGGGCGATGAAGAAACCCGTCGTGCAGTCGCGGTCCGGGCGCAGCTGCAGACAGCGCGCGTCGAGCGGCGATGCGAGCTCGGGAGCGAGCGCGCCGAGGTCGTCGAGCGCGACCGCCGGGACCTCGCCGGCGGCGGCGGACTCGAGCAGGGCGGCGACCCGGTCCTCGTTCTCGCGGCGGGAGATCGTGCAGGTCGCATAGACGCAGACGCCGCCGGGGCGCAGCATCCGGACCGCGGTGCGCAGGACCCGCTCCTGGATCTCCACCAGCCGCTCGATCGAGCGCGGCGACTTGCGCCAGCGCGCGTCGGGACGCGAGGCCAGCGCGCCGAGATCCGAGCAGGGGGCGTCGACGAGGACGCGGTCGAAGCCCGGCGCGACGTCCATCTCCCCGGCGTCGGCCTCGATCACGGTCACGCAGCGCAGGCCGAGCCGCCGCGCCTGCTCCGCCACCTCCGCCGCCCGCGCCTCGTCGACCTCGACCGAGATCACCTCGCCGTGGCCGGCCATCCGCCCGGCGATCTGGCCGGTCTTGATCCCGGGGCCGGCGCAGAGGTCGAGCACGTATCCGCCCGGGAGGGGCTCGAGCACCTCGACCACGGCGGCCGAGCCGCGGCTCTGCGGCGTCAGCTCCCCGGCGGCGACCCGGTTCGGCACGAACTCGCCGGTGCGGCCCTCGATCACGATCGAGTCGGCCGCCGCCAGCGGCCAGGCGCCCTCGGTCGCCCGCGCCTCGACCCCCGTCTCCATCAGGGCGGCGATGACCGAATCTCGGTCGGCGGGGCCATCGACGCGGAAGGCGATCTCGGGGGGCTCGTTGCAGGCGGCAAGCAGCGAGCGGGCGCTCTCGGCGCCGAGCTCCTCCCACCACATCCGCGCCAGCCAGAGCGGCGCCGAGTGGGCGACCGAGGCGAGCTCCGGGGTCGAGTCGTCGCCGAGCAGCGACGCGACCAGGGCCTCGCGCTCGCGGGCGGCGCGGCGCAGGACGGCGTTGACCAGGCCCGCCGCATGGGCGGCACCCGCCCGCTTGACCAGCTCAACTGCCTGGTCGACGGCGGCGTGGTCCGGGGTCCCGTCGGAGAAGAGCAGCTCGTAGAGGCCGAGGCGCAGGCCGGCGAGCACCGGCGGGTCGAGCATCCGCGGCGCCCGCTCCGCGAGCCGGGCGATCGCCTCGTCGCTGGTCCCGCGGCGCTGCACGGCGCCGTAGGCGATCCGCTGCGCCTGCGCCCGTTCCCGGCCGCCGACCCGGCGCACCCCCGCGGCCTCGCGGAAGGCCCTCTCGGTGAAGGCGTCCTGCTCGAAGGTCGCGCGGATCGTTTCGTAGGCGAGCGCCCGCCCCGGCGAGATCTCCCGGGTCACGACTCGCCCAGCGGGTGGCCGCGCAGGTAGGCGTCGGCCGCCATCGGCCTGCCCCCGGCGGGCTGGACCACCTCCAGGCGCAGGGCCCCGGCGCCGGTGCCGAGCAGCAGCTCGCCGTCCTCGTCGCGCAGCTCGCCGGCCGGGATGGCGCCCTCCACGGGGCGCGCCCGCCGGACGCCGAGCCGGCCGCCGTCCGGCGTCTCCAGGTAGGCGCCGACGTGCGGGGTCAGGGCGCGCACCGCGCGCCAGAGCTCATCGGCGGGCCGGGCCGGGTCGAGGCGGCGCTCGGCGGGCTCGATCTTCTCCGCGTAGGTGACTCCCTCGCCCTCGTCCTGCTCGCGCAGCTCCAGGCTGTCGCCGGCGAGCTGGTCGAAGGCGCGCACGAGCAGCTCGCCGCCGCTCGCCGCAAGCCTCGCGGCGAGCGCCTCGAAGTCCTCGTCGGGATCGATCGGCGTCTCCTCGCGGAGCGCGACGGGGCCGGAGTCGAGGCCCTCGGTGAGCTGCATCACGCAGACCCCGGTGCGGTCGTCGCCGGCCATGATCGCCCGCTCGATCGGCGCCGCGCCGCGCCAGCGCGGCAGCAGCGAGGGGTGCACGTTCAGCATCGGCACCTCGGAGAGCAGCGGCTCGCGGATCAGCTGGCCGAAGGCGCAGACGGCGGCGGCCTCGGGGCGGGCCTCACGGATCCGGGCCAGGACGGCCTCGTCGTTGACGCTCTCGGCCTGGAGCAGCTCCAGGTCGAGCTCGCGGGCCGCCTCCGCCGCCGGCGGCGGCAGCGTCCGGCGGCCCCGGCCCTTGGCGCGGTCGGGCGGGGTGACGACGAGCTGCGGGCGGTGCGGGGAGCCCGCGAGGCGGCGGAGGACGTCGGCGGCGAAGCCCGAGGTGCCGAGGAAGACCGTTCTCACGCGTCGGTTCGTGGCTCGCGATGCCCTTCTTCGCCGCCCTCCGGCTCGTCCTCGAGCGGCGGGCTGTAGGTGCCGCCTTCGCGCAGCGCCCGCAGCGCGCCCTTGCGCTGGCTGCGCGGCGCGTGGTCGAGGATCAGGACGCCGTCGAGGTGGTCGATCTCGTGCTGCATGACTCGCGCCTCGAGGCCCGCCGCCTCGATCCGGACCGGCTCGGCGTCGACGTCGAGCCCCGACACCGTGACGTGCAGGGGACGCTCGACGTCCATCGAGACGCGGGGCAGGCTGAGGCAGCCCTCCTCGGCGACGACGAGGTCGTCGGAGGCCCACTCGAGGACGGGGTTGACCAGCGCGGTCGGCTCGGAGTCCCGCCCGGCCTGGAAGACGAGCAGCCGGCGCAGGATCCCGACCTGGGTCGCGGCGAGGCCGACGCCCAGCCCGTCGCGCATGATCGCGATCATGCGCTCGACCTCGGCGCGCAGCTCCGGGCCGAAGTTCCCGACCGGCGAGGCCCTGCTCTTCAGCACCGGGTCGCCGAACTTGACGACCTGGGCGAGCGCGGCCTCGCGGCGTTCGGCCCGTTCGGTTTCGGCCTCCAGGCGTTCGCGCTCAACGGCCCCCATGGTGCGTTCCTCGCTCACGACAGGATTGTATTTCGCGCCGCCGGCAGGATGTCCTAGTTCTACTGCGGGTCCACGTCCACGCCGATCGCGACCGCCCGCATCAGCGCCCGGTCGGCGGCGAGCTCCTCGACGGCCGCGCGCACGGCGCTGACCGCCGCCTCTTTCTCCTCGGACTTGATCAGGAGCCGGCGGCGGTGACGACCGCGGACGCGGAACATCGGCGCCGGGCCGAGCAGCTCGGAGCTCTCGGGGAGCGCCTCCGGGAGCGCCCGGGCGAGCCGCAGCGCGGCCTCCTCGAGGCGCGGCTCCGCCTCGGAGCGCAGCACGACCCGGATCAGGTGCGCGAAGGGCGGGTAGCGCAGCAGCCGGCGGCGCTCGACCTCGCCGGCGAGGAAACCGGCCGAGTCGTGGCCGGCGGCATGGACGATGCTCGGCGCGTCCGGCGCCAGGGTCTGGACGATCACCTCGCCGCCGGCCGGCCCGCGCCCCGACCGCCCGGCGAGCTGGGCGACCATCGCGAAGGTGCGCTCGGCCGCCCGGAAGTCGGGGAAGCGCAGGGTCGCGTCGGCATCGAGGATCGCGCTCAGCGTCACCTCGGGGAAGTCGTGCCCCTTGGCAACCATCTGCGTGCCCACCAGGACGCCGCTCTCCGCCTCGCCGAAGCGGGCGAGGATGCCGGCGTGGGCGCCCTTGCCCGAGGCCGTGTCGGAGTCGAGGCGAAAGACCGGCATCGGCGCGAGGCGCTCGGCGAGCAGCGCCTCGATCTGCTCCGTCCCGGCTCCGGCCCGCGAGAGGGTGGTCGAGCCGCAGTCGCCGCAGACCCGGGGCAGCGGCTCTGAGTGGGCGCAGTGGTGGCAGACCAGGCGGCCGCTGTGGCGGTGGACGATCGCCGAGACGTCGCAGTTCGGGCAGTCCCAGTGGCGGCCGCAGGAGCGGCAGGTGAGCCAGGGAGCGAAGCCGCGGCGGTTGATCATCACGATCGCCTTTGCCCCGCGGCGGCGGACCTCGCCCAGGGCCTCGAGCGTGGCCGGGTGCAGGGGGCCGCCGCGCGGGTCGCTCGAGCGCATGTCGACGACCCGGACCGGCGGCATCCGCCGGCCGTCGACGCGGCGCGGCAGCTCGACCCGGGGCAGCTCCAGCCAGGTCTCGGGCCGCGGCGTCGCCGTCCCGGCGACCAGCACGGCGCCGCCCTCGCGCGCCCGGCGCCGGGCGACGGCGCGGGCGTCGTAGCAGGGGTCCCCCTCCTGCTTGTAGGAGGGGTCGTGCTCCTCGTCGATGACGAGCAGGCCGAGGTCGGCGACCGGCGCGAAGACCGCCGAGCGGGGGCCGACGCAGACGCGGGCCTCGCCGCTGCGCAGGCGCCGCCACTCGTCGTAGCGCTCGCCGTCGGAGAGCGCCGAGTGGAGGACCGCGACCCGGTCGCCGAGCCGGGCCCGGAAGCGGGCGACCGCCTGCGGGGCGAGCCCGATCTCCGGGACCAGGACGATCGCCCCCTTGCCGCGGGCCAGCGCCGCCTCGACCGCCGCAAGGTAGACCTCGGTCTTGCCGGAGCCGGTGACTCCGTGAAGGAGAAGCTCGCGGCGCGCCCCGGCGACGCCGTCGATCGCGGCGATCACCTCCTCGGCCGCGCTCTCCTGCTCGGGCAGCAGCTCGGGCCGGCCGCCCTCGGCGCCGACCGTGGGATGGCTCGGGACGCGGCGCAGGCGCGAGCTGCGGGTCGCGACCAGGCCGCGCTCGCCGAGGCGGCGCAGGACCTGGCTGCCCGCCCCGACCGCGGCGGCCAGCTCGGCGGAGGACATCTCACCCGCGCGCAGCGCCTCCAGCGCGGCGCGCTGCCGGATCCCCAGCCGCTCGCCGCCGCTCAGCGCCGCCTCCCCGGCGGCGGTGATCTCGGCCCTGGTCTCGACCCGCGAGCGGATCCGCTCCCCTCCCGCCCCGGTGCCGGGCGGAAGCACGAGCTCGAGGCCGCGCGAGGGGGTCGAGCAGTACTCGCGGGCGATCCAGAGGCCGAGCCGCACGAGCTCCGGCGGGGCGCCCGCCTCGAGCGCCTCGATCGGCTCGGCGAGGCGATCCGGGGGCAGCTCGGAGCTCTCGGCGCGCTCGACGACGACGCCCAGGATCCGCCGCCGTCCGAACGGGATCCGGACCACCGCGCCGACCTCGATGTCCTCCATCTCCGCCGGCAGCCGGTAGTCGAACGGGCCCCGCAGCGCGCGGGCGGTCGTCAGCGGCTCGACCTTGGCTATCGACACCGGCTCACGGTATGGAGGATGGCGGACGCCGATGTATGCTGCCGCCGATGACGAGCCTCAACCTCAGCCCCGGGGAGCATGTGATCTTCGAGGGGCACCCCTCCTGGCGGGCGATCCTCGGCTTCTACCTCAAAGGGATCGCGATCGCGGCCGTCGTCGGGGTCATCGCCAGGCTGCTCGACGTCAGCAGCGCGACGGTCTTCCTGATCGTCCTCGTGATCGTCGGCCTGACGGTCCTGATCGGGTTCGTCAAACGGGTCGCGACGACGTACACGATCACCAACCGCCGCCTCAACATCAAGCGCGGGATCATCTCCCGGGAGATCCAGGAGACCCGGCTCGAGCGGGTCCAGAACGTCAACTACAGGCAGTCGGTCTACCAGCGGGTCATGCAGATCGGCGACGTCGACTTCGACACCGCCGCGACCGACGACTACAACTTCGTCTTCGCCGGGGTCGCCGACCCGGGCGACGTCGTCCACAGCGTCGACCAGGCGACCGGCGCCACGGCCGCCGGCGAGCAAGGCCTCGGGCAGGCCCAACCGCCCACCTCCCCCGCGCCGCCGGCCTAGCCGATGGCCAGGGACCTCTCGGTCATCGTCTTCGGGGCGACCGGCATCACCGGGCGCGGCGTCGCCGCCTACCTGCAGAAGCGGGCCGAGACCAACGGCTTCAGGTGGGCCGCGGCCGGTCGCGACCCCGACAAGGTGGAGCGCGTGCTCGCCGAGCTCGGCGTCAGCGCCCCGGAGACGATCAGGGCGGACGTCGAGGACCAGGCCTCCCTGCACGAGATGGCGTCGCGGACGAAGGTCGTGCTCGACCTGGTCGGCCCCTACACGCTGCACGGCGAGCCGGTGATCGAGGCCTGCATCGCGGCCGGCGCCCACTACATGGACCTCAGCGGCGAGATCCCCTTCGTGCGCAAGATGATCGACGCCGCCGACGGGCGGGCCAAGGAGGCGGGCGTGAAGATCGTCAACATCGCCGGCTTCGAGGCGCTCCCCGCCGACCTCTCGGTCGCCCTCGCCGCCGCGACCGCCCGCGAGCGCTGGAGCGAGGAGCTGGCCGCGGCCGACCTCGACGCCGAGCTGCCGACCCCGGGGGGGCGGATGGTCAAGCTCTCGGAGGTGATCTCCGGCGGCACTCTCCAGAGCCTCGCCGAGGCCGTCGGCGACGAGGACGCGGCGCTCTCCGCCGACTCCGCCGCGCTGGTCACCGACCCCCAGCTCGCCGAGCGGGTGCGCAAGATCAGCCCGATCACGCTCGCCCCGCGGCTCGGCTCGCAGGGCGAGGTGATCGGCCCGATGGGGCCCTCGCCCTTCATCAACCCGGCCGTCATCCAGCGCACGGCGGCGCTGGCGGCTGAGGAGGAAGGGCGCGAGTTCAACCCCTTCCGGTACCGGGAGGGCATCGCCATGGGCGGCCGCGGCGCGACCCTGCCGCTGCGCCTCGCCGCGGCGGGGGCGATGAGCGGCACGCAGTCGGCGGTCCGGGCGATCACCAAGGCCAGCCCCTCGATCCGCAGCCATGCCTCCGACTTCCTCCGCAAGCGCCTTCCCGGGTCCGGCTTCGGGCCGCAGGGCGAGGCGATGGAGGAGTGGACCTGGCACATGGCGACCAACGCGCGGACCGTCGGCGGCCACCACGTGCGGATCGACCTCGACGCCGACGGGCACCCCGGCTACCTGGCGACCTCGAGGATGCTCGGCGAGGCGGGACTGCTGCTCTCCGAGGACGGCGCGACGCCCGATCGCAGCGGCTTCCTCACCCCCGCGGCGGCGCTGGGCACCGACCAGGTCGACCGCTTCCGCCACGCCGGAATGCGGTTCCAGGTCTCCTCCTAGCGAGCGAGCGGGCTAGGCGGGGGTGGCGGCCGAGCCGGCCGCCTCGCGCAGGGAGTCGACCCGGTCGGTCTTCTCCCAGGTGAAGTCGGCATCGGGGCGGCCGAAGTGGCCGTAGGCGGCGGTCTTCTGGTAGATCGGCCGGTGCAGGTCGAGGTAGCGGCGGAAGGCGCCCGGGCGCAGGTCGAACTCGTTTTCGACTAGGCGGGAGATCTCCGGGTCCGGCAGCTTGCCGGTGCCGAAGGTCTCGACCATCAGCGAGACCGGGTGGGCGACGCCGATCGCGTAGGCGACCTGGACCTCGCAGCGCTCGGCGAGGCCGGCGGCGACGACGTTCTTGGCGACGTGGCGCGCCGCGTAGGCGGCCGAGCGGTCGACCTTCGAGGGGTCCTTGCCGGAGAAGGCGCCGCCGCCGTGGCGGGCCATGCCGCCGTAGGTGTCGACGATGATCTTGCGGCCGGTGAGGCCGGCGTCGCCGACCGGGCCGCCGACCACGAAGCGGCCGGTCGGGTTGACCAGCATCGTCTCGGCGATGCGGTCGCTGTCGCAGAGCTCGGCGGGAAGCACGGGCGTGATCACGTTCTCGATCAGGTCCGGGCGGATCGTCGAGTCGCGGTCGACGCCGTCGTCGTGCTGGGTGGAGATCAGCACCCGCTCGATCTCCACCGGGACGTTGTCGCGGTAGCGGACCGTGACCTGGGTCTTGGCGTCCGGGCGCAGGTAGGGGATCGTGCCGTCCTTGCGGACCACCGAGAGGCGGTGGGCGAGGCGGTGGGCGAGCGCGATCGGGAGCGGCATCAGCTCCTCGGTCTCAGCCGTCGCGTAGCCGAACATCATGCCCTGGTCGCCGGCCCCGGCCTGGTCGGCGTCGTCGTGGGAGCCCTCCTCGCGCGTCTCCTGGGCGGCGTCGACGCCCTGGGCGATGTCGGGCGACTGCTGGTCCATGCGCTCCAGGACCTCGACCGTGTCGGCGCCGAAGTTGGGGTCGAAGCCGTCGTAGCCGATCTCACGGATCGTCTCGCGCGCGATCTCGGTCAGGTCGATGTCGGCCTCGGTGCGGATCTCACCGGAGATCACGACGAGGTTGGTGTTGACCAGCGTCTCGCAGGCGACCCTGGCGTCCTCCCCCTCCCCGTGTGCCATGACGGCGTCGAGGACGCCGTCGGAGATCTGGTCGCAAACCTTGTCGGGATGACCCTCGGTTACGGACTCGGACGTGAAGAGGTGCTCGCCCTCGGCGAGTGGCTGTGTCTCAGACATGGCCGGGAAGCCTAGTAGATGGACGGGTTCAACCCCGGCGGCCGGAGTGCGGGACGAAATCGATGATCAGAGGCACGCCCTCGAGCCCGTACTGCTCGCGCATCCGGTTCTCGAGGTGGTAGGCCCAGTCGCGGACGATCAGCTTGCGGTCGTTGACCTGGATCGCGAAGCGCGGCGGGCTCTCGCCGATCTGGGCCGAGTAGTAGAGGCGCAGCCGGCGCCCGCGGCGCGAGGGCGGCGGCGTCTTCGCCACCACCGAGGAGACGAAGCGGTTCAGCTCCGGGGTCGGGATCCGCTCGGCCGCCTTGTCGGCGAGCGACAACGCCTTCGGCAGCAGGTTGGGGACGTTGCGCCCGCGCAGCGCCGAGGCGGTGACGACGGTCGGGCGCAGGCGCAGCTTCTGCGCGACCCGGGCGCGCGCGTCGTCGATGTCGGTGTGGGTGACGTCCCACTTGTTGAGCGCCATCAGCGTCGCGCAGCCCGCCCGCATCGCCATCTCCGCCACCCGCAGGTCCTCGGCGGTGATCCCGTCGCCGGCGTCGCAGACGACGAGGGCGACGTCGGCTCGCTCGACAGCCCGTTCGGAGCGCAGCTGGGCGTAGTAGTCGACGCTGTCGGCGACCTTGGACCGCCGCCTCAAACCCGCGGTGTCGACGAGGATGACGGGGCGCCCGTCGATCTCGAGCTCGGTGTCGATCGCGTCGCGAGTCGTCCCCGCCCGCTCGGAGACGATCACCCGGTCGGAGCCGAGGAAGGCGTTGACCATCGAGGACTTGCCGGCGTTGGGGCGGCCGATCACGGCGACCCGGGTCGGCTCCTCGCCGCCCGCGTCGGGCTCGCGGTCGCCGAGCAGCTCGACGACGCGGTCGAGCAGGTCGCCGCTGCCGAGCCCGTGGCTGGCCGAGACCGCAAGCGGATCCCCCAGGCCGAGCCTGTGGAGCTCGGCGGTCAGGTGCTCGTCCTCGGGGCGGTCGACTTTGTTCGCGGCGACCACCACGGGCGCGTCGGAGCCGCGCAGCGTCGCCGCCAGCTCGGCGTCGCCGGCGCGGACGCCGGCGCGGGCGTCGACGACGAGCATCACGACGTCGGCCTCCGCCATCCCCATGCGCGCCTGGCGCTGGATGTCCTGGGCCATCTCGTCCTCGTCGGCGAGGTCGATGCCGCCGGTGTCGAGCAGCTCGAAGGCGATCCCGTTCCACTCGCAGCGGACCCGCTTGCGGTCCCTGGTCACGCCGGGCTGGGCGTGGGTGACGGTCTCGCGCCCGCCGGCGAGCCGGTTGACGAGGGTGCTCTTGCCGACGTTCGGGAAGCCGACGACGGCGACCGTCGGGAGCCGGCTCACGCCAGGCCCCGCTCGCGGGCGAGGGCGACCACGCGGCCGACCACCTCGTCCTGGGAGAAGCCGGTGGTGTCGATCTCGACCGCGTCCTCGGCGGCGCGCAGGGCGCTGTGCTCGCGGTTCTCATCGCGTTGGTCGCGGCGGCGCTGGGCGGCCAGGACCGCCGCGGGGTCCTCCCCGGTCTGGGCGGCGCGACGGCGCGCCCGCTCCTCCTCGGAGGCGGTGAGGAAGACCTTCAGCGGCGAGTCGGGGCTGACCACGGTGCCGATGTCGCGCCCCTCGGCGACGTAGCGCCCGGCGGCGATCATCCGGCGCTGGCCGGCGACCAACGCCTCGCGCACTCCCGGATGGACCGAGACCCGCGAGGAGGCCTCGGTCACCGCCGGCTCGCGGATCGCCTCGCCGACGTCGCGGCCGTCGAGCTCGACCCGGCCGTCGTCGAGCGCGATCCGCAGGTTCGCGGCGAGCGCCTCCATCTCCACGGCGTCGTCGAGGTCGGCGCCGCTCTCGATCCCCGCCAGCGCCACGCAGCGGTACATCGCGCCGGAGTCGAGGTAGGTGAAGCCGAGCGCGGCGGCGACGCCGCGGGCGACGGAGGACTTGCCGGCCCCGGCGGGGCCGTCGATCGCGATCACCATGGCCGTGAGCCTAGTTACGCTGGAGATCGGGGTGGTCGCGCTCGTTGAAGCGGCGCAGGCCCTCGAGGATCTCGGGCTCGCCCAGCAGCCGGTTGAAGCATTCCGCCTCGATCCGCAGGCCCTCGTCCAGGGGCCGCCCCCAGCCGCGCTCGGCGGCCTCGAGGTCGGTGCGGATAGCCGGCTGGGGCAGCGCCGCGATCGCCTCGGCCAGCTCCAGCGCCCGCTCGAGGCAGGTCCCGCTCGGCACGACCTCGTTGACGAGGCCGATCTCCAGGGCCTCGGCGGAGTCGATCACCCGGCCGGTGACGATCAGCTCCATCGCCCGCCGCCAGCCGACGATCCGCGGCAGGCGCTGGGTGCCGCCGTCGGCGAGGCCGATGTTCCAGCGCCGGCAGGTGACGCCGAAGCTCGCGTGCTCGTCGGCGACCGCCATGTGGCACCAGCAGGCCCACTCGAGCCCGCCGGCGTAGGCGACGCCGTTGACGGCGGCGATCGTCGGCTTGTGGACGTCGGTCCAGCGCGAGGGCCCGAGGATCCCGTCGGCCTCGCCGCGGTTGTGCGCCTCGATCTCCTCGAGGCTGGTCGGCCCGACCGGCTCGCCGTCCTCCAGGCACTTGAGGTCGCCGCCGGCGCAGAAGGCGCGATCGCCGGACCCGGTCAGGATCCCGACCAGGGCGGTGTCGTCGTCGCGGAAGCGACCCCAGGCGTCGACCAGCTCGCGGTGGGTGCGGGCGCCGATCGCGTTCATCCGCTCCGGGCGCTCGATCGTGATCACCGCGACCGGGCCGCGGCGCTCGTAGCTGATCTGCTCAAACTCCATCGAGGAATCGCTCCAATCGGTCGTTGTAGGGGGCGCCGGTCTCGGTGACGTTGTGCCTTCTGCCCGCGATGACCTCCCGCTCGCCGCCGAGCCGCTCGGCGACGGTGTCGCAGACCGCCTCGAAGACCGGGGAGTGGCCGCCGGAGATCACGAGGGCGGGGATGCCCGCCGCGGCGATCGTGTCGAGCGGGACGTCGGCCTCCCAGGGTGGCCGCTCCGCCATCGCCAGCTCGGCGCCGCGCAGCAGCTCCCCGGGCAGCTCGCCGGGGGTAGAACGACTGGACCCGGTCCCACTGCGGAAGTAACGGAGGAAGTCGGCCGGGGCGATCCTGTCCCCCGCGCCGTAGAGGAGGTTGCCGTTGGCGATCATCTCCTCTCCCTCCGGAGTGCCGGCGAGTTGCAGAGAGCCCGGCTCGGAGACCGTCAGCGAGAGCACCGCCTCGGGACGGCAGGCGGCGGCGAAGAGCGCGATCACGGCCCCGTAGGAGTGCCCCACGAGGTGGGCGCCGTCGCCGAGCAGCTCGGCGAAGAGCGGCGCCTCGAGCTCGAAGTCGCCCCGCTCCAGCGGCGGGCTGGCGCCGAATCCGGGCCGGCTCGGGATCACCAGGCTCCAGCGCTCCGCCAGCGGCCGCTGGTGTCGCCAGGTCAGCTCCGGCCCCGCAATGCTTCCGTGCACCAGGACGATCGGCGGCCCGTCGCCGATCGTCTCGACATCGAGGGTCATCGGGTGAGAGAGGCCAGGTCGGCCTCGAAGCCCGGGTAGCTGATCGCGGCCGCGGCCATCCCGTCCACCTCGACGCCCTCGCGCGAGGCGAGCCCGGCGATCGCCCCGAGCATCGCGATCCTGTGGTCGCCGTGGGACTCGATCCGCCCGCCGCGGAGGCCGCCGCCGCCCTCGATCACCAACCCGTCCTCGGTCGCCTCGACGCTGCCGCCGAGCGCCGTCAGCGCCGCGCTCACGGTTGCGATCCGGTCGGACTCCTTGCGGCGCAGCTCGGCGGCGTCGCGGATCGTCGTCGTCCCCTCGGCGAAGCAGGCGGCGAGGGCGACCAGCGGCAGCTCGTCGATCGCCAGCGGCACTTCGGCGCCGCCGACCTCGGTGCCGCGCAGCTCCGCGCCCCGGGCCCGCAGCCTGCCGGACGGCTCGCCTCCGCGTTCGCCCTCGGGCTCGGCCTCGATGGCGGCGCCCATGCGGGCGAGGATCGAGAGCAGGCCGGTGCGCGTCGGGTTGAGGCCGACGCCGGTCAGGGAGACGTCGCTGCCGGGGACGAGCAGCGCCCCGATCAGGAAGAAGGCGGCCGAGGAGAAGTCGGCGGGGACGACGATCCGGCCCGCCTCGAGGCGGGCGGCGGCGCGGATCGCGACCGCTCCGTCCTCGCGCTTGACCTCGGCCCCGGCGGCGGCCAGCATGCGCTCGGTGTGGTCGCGGCTCGGCAGCGGCGAAACCACGCGCGTCTCGCCCTCGGCGAGCAGGCCGGCGAAGAGCAGGCACGACTTGACCTGGGCGCTGGCGATCGGCAGCTCGTACTCGATCCCGCTCAACGGGGCGCCCTCGACGCGCAGCGGCGGCAGGCGGTCCTCCCGGCAGCTCAGCGAGGCCCCCATCAGACGCAGCGGCTCGACCACCCGGTCCACCGGGCGGCGGCGGATGGACTCGTCGCCGTCGAGCTCCCAGGTCCCGGCGAGCTGCCCGGCGAGCCAGCCGGGGAGCAGGCGCAGCAGGGTGCCCGCGTTGCCGACGTCGATCCGCGCCTCGGCGGCGCCGCGCAGGCCGACCCCGCTGACGCGGATCTGGGGCGCGACCCCGTCGGCGCCCTCGACCGTCGCCCCCAGGGCCTCGGCGGCGGCCAGCGTCGAGTGCGTGTCGGCGGCATCGAGGAAGCCCTCGATCGCGCTCTCCCCCTCCGCCATCGCGGCGATCAGCGCGGCGCGATGGGAGATCGACTTGTCGGCGGGTGGCCGCAGCGCCCCGCGCAGCGGCCCCGAGGGATCGAAGCGGGTGGCCACCGCCGCCTAGCCCCCGTCGGCAAGCACGGTGACCGAGTGCCCGAGCTTCTCGATCTGGCGAACCGCACGCTCGGCCTGGTCGCCGCCCGAGACCCAGATCGAGACCGCGCCCGAGGTCATGTCGGGCGCCGGGTAGAGCGCCATGTCCTCGATGTTGACGCCCGCCTCGCCCAGCTCCAGGGCCAGCTCGGCGATCGTCCCCGGCCGGTTGGCGACGATCACGCGCAGCTCGCGCAGCGGGCCGCCGGCGCCGGCCTGCGCCTCGAGCAGCTTGCGCCGGTCATCAGCCGCGCTCGCGTGCCAGGCGGCCACCGCCTCGCGGTCGCCGCCGCGGATCAGCTCGGCGGCCTCGCCCAGGCGGGCGCCGACCGCGTCGATCGCCGCGGCGACGGCCTCGCTGTTGCTGGCGAAGATGTCGCCCCAGATCGCCGGGTTGGAGCCGGCCACCCGGGTCGTGTCGCGGAAGCTCGGGCCGACCTCGGGCATGCGCTCGGAGTCGCGGCCGAGCTCGGCCAGCGCCTCGCTGACGAGCACGTTGGCGACGACGTGCGGAAGGTGGCTGACCGTCGCCATCAGGCGGTCGTGTGCCTCGGCCTCGATCGCCTGCGGGCGCGCCCCCAGGTCGGCGAGCGCACGCTGCAGGCGGTCGTAGAGGACGCCGCTCGAGCTGGCGGTCGGCGTCAGGTACCAGCGAGCGCCGTCGAACAGGCCCTCGCGGGCGTTGCCGACCCCGGAGGTCTCGACCCCGGCCAGCGGGTGGCCGCCGATGAAGCGCGGGTCGTCGCCGAGCGCGGTGACGATCTCCCGCTTGGTGGAGCCGACGTCGGTGACCACCGTCTCCTCGCCGCTCGCCCCGAGCGCCTCGCGGGCCAGCGCGACCAGGCCGCCGACCGGCGCGGCGCAGACGACGAGGTCGGCCCCCTCGCAGGCCTCGGCGACCGAGGCGGCGGCGCGGTCGACGGCGCGGATCCCGACCGCCTTGGCGAGCGTCTCCTTGTCGGGGTCGTAGCCGACGACGGTCGCGTCCTCGATCCGCGCCCTCGCGGCGCGGCCGATCGAGCCGCCGATCAGACCGACGCCGAGGACGGCGACCCGCATCAGCCCCGCCGCGCCGATACGGACGTCGCCAGACCCTCGAGCACGGAGACCGTGTCCTCCCAGGCGATGCAGGCGTCGGTGATCGACTGGCCGTAGACGAGCGGCCCGTCGCCCTCGCTGCTCTGGTTGCCCTCGACCAGGAAGGACTCGAGCATGACCCCGACGATCGCCGCGTTGCCGGCCGCGATCTGGTCGCCGATCTGGTCGGCGGCCAGAATCTGGCGGGCCGGGACCTTGCCGCTGTTGTCGTGCGAGGCGTCGATCACGACCCGCTCCGGGAGGCCATCCGCGCGCAGCTTCTCGAGCGCGCTGCCGACCCCCGCCTCGTCGTAGTTCGGCGCCCCCTTGCCGCCGCGCAGGATCACGTGGCCGTCCGGGTTGCCGGTCGTGTGGTGGATCGCCGGGATGCCGCTGTCGTCGATGCCGGCGAAGGCGTGCGAGGCGGCGGCGGCGCGGACCGCGTCGACCGCGACCTGGATGTTGCCGTCGGTGCGGTTCTTGAACCCGATCGGCATCGAGAGGCCGGAGCCGAGCTGGCGGTGGATCTGGCTCTCGGTCGTGCGCGCCCCGATCGCGCCCCAGGCGACCGTGTCGGAGATGTACTGCGGGGTGATCGGGTCGAGGAACTCGCAGCCGATCGGCAGCCCCGCGTCGAGGATCTGGACCAGCAGCGCCCGCGCCGTGCGCAGGCCGGCGTTGACGTCGCCCGAGCCGTCGAGGTGCGGGTCGTTGATCAGCCCCTTCCAGCCGATCGTCGTCCGCGGCTTCTCGAAGTAGACGCGCATCACGACCAGGAGGTCCCCGCGCAGCTCGTCCGCGAGGGCCGCCAGGCGCCCCGCGTACTCGAGCGCCGCCTCGACGTCGTGGACGCTGCAGGGCCCGACGACGACCATCAGCCGGTCGTCGGAGCCGCTCAGCACGTCGACCACTTCCTGGCGCCCCCGAACCACCGCCTGCTCGCGCTCGTCGCCGAGCGGCAGCTCCTCGAGCAGCGCCGCCGGCGACGCGAGCTCGACGATTTTGCCGATCCGCTGGTCGCGGACCCGGTCACGTGAGCCCTGCTCCGCTCCGATCATCATCTTGTCCTCACCTTCCTCCAAAGCCTGAAAATCCTACTTCCGATGCCCGTGCCGCCCCGTGGGGCCGCGCACGGGTGGTCACCCGACACGGTTGGCGGCGCCCGACCAAAGCGCTTATGTGGTCGCGGCGCGATGCCGCGGAGGCCGGACGCCTAGCTAAATCGCCAGTAATAGGCAGAGAGGGCAAGGTCGAGCGCGGCGCCGGAGGCGCGGTGGCTGCTCGTCGTGTCGCCCGTGCGAATCACCACGGACTTTGTACCACGCCGGGCGCGGATAGTCGAAGGCGAAAGAGATCAACCAGCGGGGCGGCCGAGGATCTCGGCGAGCGCCTCGAGGAAGCGCCCGTTCTCGGCGGCGCTTCCGTAGGTCACCCGCAGGTGCCCCGGGGCGCCGAGCGGCGTGCCCGGGCGGACCGCGATCGAGCGCTCGGCGAGCCCGGCGACCACCTCGGCCTCATCGGAGTCGCCGAGGTCGATCCAGGAGAAGTTGGCCTGGCTCTCGGAGTGGGCGAGCCCGAGCTCGTCGAGAGCCGCCTCGACCCGCACCCTCTCGACGATCGTGCTCTCGACGCGGCGGGTGACGTCGTCGGAGTGGAGGATCGCCTCGGCGCCCGCCGCCTGGGCGAGGGCGTTGACGCTGAAGGGCTGGCGCACGGCGTCGATCGCGGCGCGGAACATCGCCGAGCCGATCGAGTAGCCGACCCGCAGGCCGGCGAGGCCGTAGCACTTGCTGAAGGTGCGCAGGACGACGAGGTTCGGGAACTCGGCGAGCAGGTCGACGGTCGCGTCGGCGTCGTCGTGAGTCTGGAACTCGATGTAGGCCTCGTCGAGGATCACCGTCACGTGCGGCGGGATGCGCTCGCAGAACTCGGCGATCTCGGCGGCCGGGATGTGGGTCGAGGTCGGGTTGTTCGGGTTGCAGACGACGAGTAGCTGAGTGGCGGCGGTCACCTCGGCCGCCATCGCGTCGAGGTCGTGGACGTCGCCCGCGCCGAGCGGCACGCGGATCTCGCGGGCGCCGGTCAGCGCCGGCAGGTACGGGTACATCGAGAAGGACGGCCAGGCGTAGACGATCTCGGCGCCGGGCTCGCAGAGCGCCTCGGCAGCGGCGAGCAGGATCTCGCAGGAGCCGTTGCCGACGCGCGATCCTGCCCGGCTCCGTCTCGTAGCGCTCGGCGATCCGGCGCCGCAGCAGGGTCGCGTCCGGGTCCGGGTAGCGGTTCATCGCGCCCGCGGCGCGCTCGATCGCCTCGACGACCTTCGGGTGCGGCGGGAAGGGCGACTCGTTGGAGGCGAGCTGGGCGATCTGACTGTCGGCGATCGCCTCCGGCGCCTGCCCGGTCGGGCACGCCGGCCTGGTAGCCCGGGATGCGGGCGAGCTTCTCGGCGAAGGTGACGGTCATCGACCCATTGTGGCCGACCCGCGGCCTACTGGGCGGCGTGCAGGTCGGAGCGCAGCGACTGTGTCGCGCCGAGGTAGACGTGCGCCGGCTCGTGGTCCGCGGCCGCGTGGAAATGGAGCATCACCCGGATCACCCGCTCCATCGAGCCGGGGACGGGGATCTCGCGGCAGCAGAGCAGCGGCACCGTGTCGAGCCCCAGGTTGCGCGCTGCCACCGCCGGGAACTCGGCGTCGAGGTCCTCGGTCGTCGTGAAGATGCAGCTGACCATCGCCTCCGGCGCCAGCTCGTTGCGGGCCGAGCATCTCCCGCATCAGCTCCGCGGTCGCGGCGAGGATCGCCTCGGCCTCGTTGGCCTCCGCCTGCACAGCCCCCCGCACCGCAAAGAGTCGCTCGCTCATCCGCGGCATCATTCCAGAGGCGATGACGATCGACACCGATGAGCTGAGCTTCTCGACCAGGGGCGACGCCGATGTCGTCGACATCACCGCGGAGGTGCAGCGGGTCGTCGACGAGTCCGGAGTCACGGAGGGCCAGGTGCTGGTCTTCGTGCGCGGCTCGACGGCGGCGATCGCGACGATGGAGTTCGAGCCGGGCGGGGTCCACGACCTGCGCGAGATGCTCGAGCGGCTGATCCCGACCCGCGGCGACTACGAGCACAACCGCCTCAACCACGATTCGAACTCCCACGCGCACCAGCGCGCAACGCTGGTCGGCCCGTCTGAGGCGATCCCGATCGTCGAGGCGCGGCTGGCGACCGGCACCTGGCAACAGATCGTCCTAATCGACTTCGACGACCGCCCCCGCGAGCGGACCGTCGTCGTCCAGGTGGTCAGTTAGAGGCGTCGCGGAGCGCGGCGATCTCCCGGTCGGAGAGACGGCGCGCGTCGCCCTCGGCGAGGTCGCCGAGCTCGATCGGGCCGAAGCGGACGCGGCTGCAGCGCCACGACCCGGTTGCCGATCGCCTCGACCATGCGGCGCACCTGGCGGTTGCGGCCTTCGCGCAGGACGATCTCGACCTCGCGCCCGCCGATCCGTTCACCTCGGCCGGCGCGGTCGGCCCGTCCTCGAGCTCGACCCCCTCGGCGCAGGCGGCGCAGGTCCGCGTCCCTGGGCGGCCGGCCGCAGCCGCGCCCGGTAGGCCTTGGCGACTTCGTAGCGCGGGTGGGTGAGCCGGTTGGCCAGCTCGCCGTCGTTGGTCAGCAGCAGCAGGCCGGTCGAGTCGGCGTCGAGCCGCCCGACCGGGTAGAGCCGCGCCTCGCAGTCGACCAGCGCGACGACCGCCGGCCGCTCGCCCGGCTCCTTCGCGGTCGAGACGACCCCGGCCGGCTTGTTGCACCGCCCAGACCTCGCGGGCCTCGACCCCGACCGCGCCTCCGTCGACCCGCACGTCGTCCTCTGGCGCCCACGTCCCGCGCCGGGTCCGTGACCACCTCGCCCCCGACCGTCACCCGCCCGGCGGCGATCGATCTTCTCGGCCATCCGCCGCGAGGCGACACCGCCGTGGGCGAGGAACTTGGCGAGCCTCACTCAGGCTCGGCGCGCTGTTCGCCGGCCTTCAGCAGCCGCTCGCGCAGCTCGCGCTCGTCCTCGGGGGTCGGGTCGAAGCGCGAGGGGTCGGGCAGCTGGTCGAGGCCGGCGAGGCCGAAGAGGCGCTCGAAGAGCTCCGAGGTCTTGAAGATCGCGGCGCCGAAGCGGGAGCGGCCGGACTCCTCGATCAGGCCGCGCTCGGCCAGGGTCTGCACCGCCGACTCCGAGGAGACGCCGCGGATGCGGGCGATCTCGGGCCGCGAGACCGGCTGCAGGTAGGCGACGATCGCCAGCGTCTCCGCCTGGGCCTGGGTCAGCGGCGGCGTCCGCGGCTTCGCCAGCAGGCGCCGCGCCGCCTCCTCGCTGGCGGGGTCGCTGGCGAGGGCGAAGCCGCCGGAGACCTCGCGCAGGACGACGCCGCGCTTGCCCTCGGCGAGGTCCTCGCGCAGCAGCTCGATCGCCTCCGTCGACCTGGCCCTCGGTGGCCTCGGTCGCCTCGGCCAGGTCGGCGGCGCTGACCGGCTGGGGCGAGAGGAAGAGCAGCGCCTCGATCGTGCGGGCCAGGTCGTTCATGCGGCCACCTTCTTCACGATCTCGATCGGGCCGAACGGCTTGCGTCTGCTTCCAGGTCGCCTCGCCCTGGCGGTAGAGCTCGAGCAGGGCGAAGAGGGTCACCGCCTGGGTCAGCCGGTCCTCGCCGCCGAACTGCTCGTCGAAGTCGAAGCTGCCGCGCCGGCGGAGCGCGTCGCGCAGCGCCCGCAGGCGGCGCTCCAGCGAGACGGTCGGGCGGATGTGGCCGATGTCGACTTCGGGCGGCTCGGTCAGCAGGTCGCCGAGCGGCGGCGCCGAGCTGCTCCGGGTCGTAGACCGCGGTCGCCGCGTCGACCGCGACGCGGCGCAGCTCCGGCGGCAGCGGCGCCGAGCGGTAGAGGTAGCCGCGCTCGGCCTCGAAGCGCTCGACCAGCTCGGCCGAGGCGGCGCGGTAGCGGCGGTACTCGAGCATCCGCGCGAGCAGCTCCTCGACCGCCTCCTCCGGCGCCCAGCTCCTCCAGCCCGTCGTCGGCGCCGGGCAGCATCAGCCGCGACTTCAGCTCCAGCAGCGAGGCGATCAGGACCAGGAACTCGGTCGCCACCTCCAGCTCCAGCTCGCCCTCGCGCTCGAGGTGCTCGACGTAGGCGACGACGACCTCGCCGAGCTCGCACCTCGAGCAGGCTCGACCTCCTCGCGCAGGACGACCGCGATCAGCAGGTCGAACGGCCCGGCGAAGACGTCGAGCTCGAGGTCCAGCTCGGCGACGGTCATCCGGCTCAACTTAACGCGGCGGGCCGATGCCCATGCGGTCGCGCACGTCGGCGAGGGTGGCGGAGGCGATCGCGCGCGCCTTCTCCGCGCCCGCGGCGAGCGCCGCCTCGAGCGCCGCCTCGTCGGGGCGCAGCTCGGCGTAGCGCTCGCGGACCGGGGCCAGCAGCTCGACGACGCCCTCGGCGACCGCCTTCTTGAAGTCGCCGTAGCCGGCGCCCTCGAACTCGGCCTCGATCGCCTCCTGGCCCACCCCGCGGGCGACGGCGAGGATGTCGATCAGGTTCGTGATCCCCGGCTTGTCCTCGCCGCGGACGATCTCCCGGCCCGGAGTCGGTGACGGCGCTGCCGAGCTTCTTGCGGATCGCGTCGGGCTCGTCGAGGACGTAGACCGTGCCCGCCTCGCCGCCGCCGGTCGTCGACATCTTCCGCTCCGGCTCCTGCAGGTCCATGATCCGGGCGCCGAGCTCGGGGATCCGGAGCTCGGGCACGACCAGGGTCTCGCCGAAGCGCTCGTTGAAGCGGCGGGCGATCTCCCGCATCAGCTCGACGTGCTGGCGCTGGTCGTCGCCGACCGGGACCTCGGTGGCGCGGTAGGCGAGCACGTCGGCGGCCATCAGCACCGGGTAGAAGAAGAGCGCCGCGGAGACCAGCTCGCGCTGCTTCGCCGACTTGTCCTTGAACTGGTGCATGCGGTTGAGGTCGCCGTGGGAGGTGACGGCCGAGAGCAGCCAGGTCAGCTCGGCGTGCTCGCGCACGTCGGACTGGCGGAAGAGGATGCAGCGCTCCGGGTCGAGGCCGGCGGCGAGCAGGATCGCGGTCGTGTCGTAGAGCCGCTCGCGCAGCTCCGCCGGGTCGTAGGCGACCGAGATCGCGTGCAGGTCGACGATGCAGAAGATCGCCGGCTCGCCGCGGTCCTGCCCCTCGACGTACTGGCGGATCGCGCCGATGTAGTTGCCGAGGTGCTTGCGGCCGGTCGGCTGGATCCCGGAGAAGATCACAGGTGCGCTCACGGGCCGCAGCCTAGCCTCGCGTGCCGCTGTCCGGTTTTTGCGGCCTACGGCACGCTCAAGGTCGGAAGCGGCGTTCAGACGGGCTCGGGGGCCCTACGCGCGGCTGGGATGGACTGGGCGTCCCCGCCATCGCAGTCCGCCGAGTGGCCGCACTCGCCGGCCGCGGCGGCGCCGCGGGTCGGGACCGCCTCGACCCGCCGTCGCGGGTTCTCGATCCCGAGCCCGGCGACGATCCCGCCGAGGATCATCAGGACCCCGGCGATGCCGAGCCCGAGGTGGAATGAGGCGGTCGAGGCCTCGGCCGCCGACTCGCGCACGCGCTCCGCCTGCCGCGGCGGCAGGCCGCCGGCCTCCGGGACGGCCAGCGGTTGTTCCTTGGCCTTGGCGATCGCGGCCGCCGCCGGGCCGGCGGTCGGCGCGGCGCCGAGCTCCTCGTCGAGCCGGGCGCCGAAATGGGTCGAGATCACGGCGCCGAGCACCGCGATCGCCAGCAGGCCGGCGACCCTGGAGACGCCGTTGTTGACGCCCGATGCGATCCCGACCCGGTGTTCGTCGACCGAGTCGAGCACGGTCGCGGTCAGCGGCGCGACCGTCGCCGAGAGCCCGACGCCGAAGACCAGCAATCCCGGGAGCACGTCGGCGAGGTAGTCGGGGTGAGCGTCGACCCTCAGCAGGAGCAGCAGGCCGATACCGCCGGCGATCGGCCCCACACACATCGGCAGCCGCGGCCCGGTCCCCGAGGCGATGCGGCCGAAGCGTGGCGAGAGGAAGAACATCAGCACCGAGATCGGCGTCGTCGCCAGCCCCGCCTCGAGTGCCGAGTAGCCGGCGACCTGCTGGAGGAAGAGCGTGAGGAAGAAGAGGCCGCCGATCAGCCCCGCGTAGGCGGTGAATGTGGTCAGGTTGGCGACCCAGAAGTTGCGGATGCGGAAGAGGCTGAGTGGCATCATCGGGTGGCGGGCGGTCGCCTCGCGGAGGATGAAGAGGCCGAAGCAGAGGACGCCGGCGGCCATCGGCACCCAGACCATCGGGTCCTCCCAGCCGCGCGCCGGCTGCTCGATCAGCGCGTAGGTCGGGCCGCCCAGCCCGATCGCGGAGAGCAGGATCCCGGCCCAGTCGATGCCGAGGAAGGCGTCCTCGTCGCGGCTCTCCTCGACGGCGTGGAGCGTGAGCGCGATGGTGGCGGCGATCAGCGGCAGGTTGACCCAGAAGATCGCCCGCCACGAGGTGAGGCCGATCAGGGCGCCGCCGCCCGCCGGCCCGAGCACCGTGGCGATCCCGGTCCAGGCGGTCCAGGTGCCGACCGCGCGGCCGCGCGCCTCGCCCTCGAAGGTGGCGGCGACGATCGCCAGCGAGCCGGGCACGAGCAGCGCCCCGGCGACGCCCTGCAGGGCGCGGGCGCCGATCAGGAACTCGTCGGTCGGCGCGACCGCGCAGAGCGCCGAGGTCGCCCCGAAGGCGACCAGCCCGATCACGAACATCCGCCGCCGGCCGAACTGGTCGCCGAGGCTGCCGCCGACGAGGAGCAGCGCGACGAGGGCGAGCGCGTAGGCCTCTACCACCCACTGCTGCCCGGCGAGCCCGACGTCGAGGCCCTCGGCGATCGCCGGCAGGGCCACGTTGACGACGGTCCCGTCGAGGAAGACGACGGTGGAGCCGAGGATCGTCGCGATCAGCGTCAGGCGCTGCTGGCGTGACACAGGGTGAGTCTAGGCCCCGCTCTCCAGCGGCTCGCGCAGCTGGTGGGCGGGGGTGAAGAAGTTCCTGTAGGCGAGCGTGGTCGCCAGCAGGCCCGCAATCGCCACGCTGCCGAGCAGCGTGTAGAGGAGGATCAGCTGCAGCCGCACGGCGTCGGTGGGGTCGGCCCCGGCCAGCAGCATCCCGACCATCGTCCCCGGGAAGAAGATCAGGCCGGTCGTCTTGGTCGAGTCGACCAGGGCGATCATCCCCGAGCGCAGCGCCCGGCGGACGATCGGCAGCGCCGCTTCGCGCGTCGTCGCGCCCAGGGCCAGCGTCGCCTCGATCCTCAGCCGCGAGTCGGCGACCTCGTCGCCGAGCCGGTCGAGCGCCACCGCCGAGGCGGTCATCGCGTTGCCGATCACCATGCCGCCGACCGGGACCATGTAGCGCGGGGTCGGGTCGAAGACGCCGAGCGCCACGACGAGCCCGAGCGTGCTCGCGGCCGCGACCGTGAGGGCGCTCAGCAGCGGCCAGAAGGCCCCGGGGACGTTCCTCGCCCGGCTGCGGGCGGTCAGCGCCCCGAAGAGGACCATCACGGCAAGCAGCGCGACCACCAGCCAGATCGTGTCGGCCTCGAAGATCAGCTTGATGGCGTAGCCGACGAGCGTGAGCTGGACGATCGAGCGGACCGTGGCGAGGGCGATGTCGCGCTCGAGGTCGGCCCGGCGCCAGCGCGAGATCGCGATCGCGATCGCGACGAGCACCAGCGAGGCGGCCACCTGCCAGAGCTCGACCTGGATCGAGGAGCTCACGCCAGCACCTGCTCGAGCGGGCCTGCGGCGACCGCCCGCCCGTCCTCGATCCGCACGACCCACTCGCCCAGCCGCCTCGCCTGCTCGGGGTCGTGACTGACCAGCACGAGCGAGATCTCCAGCTCGCGGCGCAGCTCGGCGAGGGTCGCCTCGATCGCGTCGCGGGCATCGAGGTCGAGGGCCGAGGTCGGCTCGTCGAGGAGGAGGACCTCGGGGCGCTGCGCCAGGGCGCGCCCCAGCATGGCCCGCTGCTGCTCGCCGACCGAGAGCCTCGTGACGTCCCGCTCCGCGAATCCGGGGTCGAGGCCGGCGAGGCGGAGGCAGCGATCCGCGTCGGGCTCCGTGCCCGCGAGGCGTGCGGCATAGGCGAGGTTCGACCCGACGGTCCCCTCCAGCAACGCCGGCAGCTGCGGCACCAGCGAGACCCGCCGCCGCAGCTCGAGCGGGTCGTGCTCGGCGAGCGGGCGGCCACGGTAGGAGACGCTGCCGCAGTCCGGCTCGGCGAGCCGGTTGAGCAGGCGCAGCAGGGTCGACTTGCCGCTGCCCGAGGGCCCGACGATCGCCGTCGCCCCGCTCGGCATCCGGGCGCTCACCGAATCGAGGACCCGGCGGCCGCCGCGGGTGAGGCCGACGTCGCGCAGCTCGAAGAGCACGCACGGATCTTCCCACCGGGTCGGGCGTCCGGCTGGAACAATCCGGGTAGGTGATCTCCCATGGCTAGAGCTATCTGGAGCGGTTCGATCAGCTTCGGGCTCCTCAACGTGCCCGTCAAGCTGTACAGCGCGGTGGCCCGCCGCGGCATCTCGCTGCGCGAGATCCGCGAGTCCGACGGCGCCCGCATCCGCCACCGACGAGTCGCCGAAGGAACCGATGAAGAGGTTCCGTACGAGAAGATCCAGAAGGCGTTCGAGATCACCTCGGGCAACTACGTGCCGATCACCAAGGACGAGATGGCGGCGCTGGCACCGGAGAAGACCCGCGCGATCGACGTCCAGGACTTCGTCGACCTCGACGAGATCGACCCGATCTACTTCGACAGCCCCTATTACCTCGGCCCCGCCGACGGCGCCGAGAAGGCCTACTCGCTGCTGGCCAGCGCGATGGAGCGCTCCGGCAAGGTCGCGATCGCCCGCTTCGTCTTCCGCAACAAGGAGCACCTGGCGGCGCTGCGCGCCGACAACGGCGTGCTGACGCTGACCACGATGCGCTTCGCCGACGAGGTCGTGCCGCCCGACGAGCTCGAGGACGTCATCCCCGACAAGAAGCCGAAGGTGGCCGCCAAGGAGGTCGAGATGGCGGAGCAGCTGATCGAGTCGCTGACCAGCGACTTCGACCCGACCGCCTACCGCGACGAGTACCGCGAGGAACTGATGTCGCTGATCGAACGCAAGGCCGAAGGCAAGGAGATCGTCGCCCCGGATGCCCCCGAGCGCGAGGCGACCAAGGCGCCCGACCTGATGGCGGCGCTCGAGGAGAGCATCGCCGCGGCAAAGGGCAGGCCCGCCAAGAAACGCCCGAAGAAACCGGCCAAAAAAGCCGCGAAGAAATCCCGCGCCAAAGCAAAGAAATAGCGATCGACGTCGACGGGCGTGAGCTGAAGCTCACCAACCTCGACAAGGTCCTCTACCCGAAGGCGGGCTTCACCAAGGGCGAGGTCGTCGACTACTACGCCAAGGTCGGGGCGGCGATGATCCCCCACCTGAGCGGCCGCGCCGTCACCCTGCGCCGCTTTCCCGAAGGGGTCGAGGACCTCGACTCGGCCTTCTTCGAGAAGCGCTGTCCCAAGCACCGGCCCAAATGGGTGAAGACGGCATCGGTGCGGGCCGGCCCCAACGCCGGCAAGATCGACTTCTGCGTCTGCGACGGGCTGCCGACGCTGGTCTGGATGGCGCAGCTGGCGGCGATCGAGCTGCACCCCTCACTCTCGCTGGCGCGGGCGCCGACCCGGCCGACCGTGCTCGCCTTCGACCTCGACCCGGGCCCGCCGGCCGACGTCGTCGACTGCTGCCGGGTGGCGCTGCGCCTGCGCGAGCTCTTCGCCCACTTCGACGTCGAGTGCTTCCCCAAGACCTCCGGCTCCAAGGGGATGCAGGTCTACGTGCCGCTCAACACGCCGAAGGTCAGCTACGACAAGACCAAACCCTTTGCCAAAGCGATCGCCCAGCTGCTCGAAAAGCAGACCCCCGACGAGGTCGTCTCGAAGATGAAAAAGGTCGAACGCAAGGGCAAGGTCTTCGTCGACTGGTCGCAGAACCACCGCAGCAAAACGACGATCGCCGTCTACTCGCTGCGGGCGCGCGAGCGGCCCACCGCCTCGACGCCGGTGACCTGGGACGAGGTCGAGCGCGCGGCGCGGAGCGGCGACGGCTCAGCGCTCGTCTTCGAGGCCGGCGACGTGCTGAAGCGGATCGAGGAGCACGGCGACCTGTTCGCGCCGGTGCTCGAGCTGAAGCAGGATCTGCCCGAGCTCTAGGCGCGCTCGAGCACGACGACCGGGATCTCGCGCTCGGTTTTCTGCTGGTACTCGTCGTAGGCCGGCCACTCGGCGACCATCGTCTTCCAGATCTCCGGCTTCTCCTCGGCGCTCGCGGTGCGGGCGCGGCCCTTGAAGCGGTCCCCCTTGACCTGGACCTCGACCTCGGGGTTCTCCGCCAGGTTCAGGTACCAGGCCGGGTGTTCGTCCCAGCCGCCTTTGGAGGCGACGACGGTGTAGGCGTCCTCGCCGTAGGGCGCGTAGATCAAGGGCATCGTGCGCGGCTCTCCCGAGCGGCGCCCGGTCGTCGTCAGCAGCAGGGTCTGGGTCCCCTGCCATTCGTGACCCTCCTCGCCGTCGGTCTCGCGGTAGCGGTCGACGTGCTCCTGTCCGAAAAGCATGGCCCCGATGCTAGCGAGGCCGCCGTGCGGCGAGTCAGCCCAGCGGCTGGCGGACGACCGGCCGGCGCGTCGCCTTGACCTCGTCGAGGCGGCGGACCGGGGTCGTGTAGGGGGCCTCCTTCGCCTTCTGCGGGTCGGACTCCGCCTCCTCGAGGATCGACTCGATCGCGTCGGCGAAGGCGTCGAGGCTCTCCTTGGTCTCGGTCTCGGTCGGCTCGATCATCAGCGCCTCGTCGACGAGCAGCGGGAAGTAGACGGTCGGCGGGTGGAAGCCGAAGTCGAGCAGGCGCTTGGCGAGGTCGAGGGTGGCGATCCCCAGCTCCCGCTTCATCGGCTTGCCGGAGAGGACGAACTCGTGCATGCAGTGGCGGTCGAAGGCGACCGGGAGGCGCTCGCCGGCGCGGCCCTCGGCGAGCCGCGCCTTCAGGTAGTTGGCGTTGAGGACGGCGGTCTCGGAGGCCTCGGCGAGGCCGTCGGCGCCGAGGCTGAGGATGTAGGCGTAGGAGCGGACGAAGACGCCGAAGTTGCCCTGGAAGCCGCGCAGGCGGCCGATCGACTTCGGCCGCTCGTGGTCGAGGTCGAAGGTCGGCCCGCCGCCGTTGTCGCTCTCGCGCCGCACGACCTGCGGGCGCGGCAGAAAGGGCTCGATCCGCTCGGAGACCGCGATCGGCCCGGAGCCCGGGCCGCCGCCGCCGTGCGGCTGGCTGAAGGACTTGTGGAGGTTGACGTGGACGATGTCGAAGCCCATGTCGCCGGGCCGCGAGTGGCCCATCACCGCGTTCAGGTTGGCGCCGTCGTAGTAGAGGGTGCCGCCCGCCTCGTGGATCAGGCCGGCGATCTCGGCGATGTTCTCGTCGAAGAGGCCCAGCGTGTTCGGGTTGGTCAGCATCAGGCAGGCGACGTCGTCGTCGATCTTGCTCCGCAGGTCGTCCATCTCGACCCCGCCGCGCTCGTCGGTCGCGACCTTGACCACCTCATAGCCGGCCATCGTCACCGAGGCCGGGTTGGTGCCGTGCGAGGTGTCCGGGGCGAGCACCTTGTGCCGTGTCTCGCCGCGGTCGGCGTGGTAGGCGCGGGTCAGGAGCAGGCCGGCGAGCTCGCCGTGGGAGCCGGCCGATGGCTGCAGGCTGACGTGGGGCAGCCCGCAGATCTCGCTGAGGCTCGCCTGCAGCAGCCACATCAGCTCCAGCGCTCCCTGCGCCCGGCGCGGGTCCTGGGCAGGGTGCAGGCGGGCGTGGCCGGGCAGCGCCGCCACCCGCTCGTTGAGGCGCGGGTTGTGCTTCATCGTGCAGGAGCCGAGCGGGTAGAAGCCGCTGTCGAGGTCGAAGTTGCGCCGCGAGAGGCGGTTGTAGTGGCGGACGATCTCCGGCTCGGCGACCTCGGGCAGCCGCGGCGGCTCGTCGCGCAGCAGCCTCGCCGGGATCAGCTCCTCAAGCGCCGTCTCCGGGACTTCGGCGTCGGGCAGCACGGCGGCGCGGCGCCCCTTCTTCGACTTCTCGAAGATCGTCTGGACCCGTTCGCGCTGCATCGGGGTCTCCGAGAGCCCCATCACGAGACCCCCCTTGTCGACTTTGTTCGGCAGGGCCGAACAAAAGCGCCACGCCCAGTCATGCCGTCACCATCTCGGCGGCGATCGCGGCGCCGAGGGCGTCGGCGAGCTCGTCGATCTGGTCGCGGGTGCGGCGCTCGGTGATCGCGACCAGGAGGCCGTCCTCGTGTTCGGGGTATTCGCGGGCCAGCGGGTGGCCGGCGGCGATGCCACGCTCGGCGCAGCGGTCGAGCACCCTGTCGACGGGGGCGGCGAGGCGGACGGCGAACTCGCGCACGACCGGCGCCTCGTGGAGTAGCTCGACGCCCTCGACCGCGGCCAGCCGCCCGCGGGCGTAGGCGGTGCGGCGGGCGAGCAGCTCGCCGAGCTCGCGGAAGCCCTCGCGCCCGAGCCAGGCGAGGTGGATCATCGCGGCGAGCGCGTTCAGCGCCTGCGCCGTGCAGATGTTGTTGGTCGCCTTCTCGCGGCGGATGTGCTGCTCGCGGGTCTGCAGGGCGAGGACGAAGCCGCGGCGGCCGTCGACGTCGTCGGTTTCGCCGGCGATCCGCCCCGGCATGCGCCGGATCAGCTCCTCGGTCGCGCAGAAGAAGCCGACCGAGGGCCCGCCGAAGTCGAGCCGGTTGCCGAGAGGCTGGCCCTCGCCGACGGCGATGTCGGCGCCGCACTCTCCCGGCGGCCGCAGGATGCCGAGCGTCATCGGGTCGGCGGCGACGACAAGCAGCGCGCCGTGCTCCCTGGCCGCCGCCCCGAGCGCCTCGACGTCCTCGACCGCGCCCAGGAAGTTGGGGCTCTGCAGGAAGACCGCGGCGGTCTCGCCGTCGACGGCCGCCGCGAGAGCCGCCGCGTCGGTGAGGCCCTCGGCGAGCCCGACCTCCTCGACCTCGGCGCCGTAGCCGACCGAGTAGGTGGCGAGGGTCTCACGGCTGTGCGGGTGGACGCCGCGGGAGACGACGAAGCGGCGGCGCCCGGTCGCGCCCATCGCCAGGTAGCCCGCCGAGGCGAGCGAGGAGGGCCCCTCGTAGAGGCCCGCGTTGGAGACCGGCAGCCCGGTCAGCTCCGACATCGCGGTCTGGAACTCGAACATCGCCTGCAGCCCGCCCTGCGAGATCTCCGGCTGGTAGGGCGTGTACGGCGTGAGGAACTCTGAGCGCTGGGTGATCGCGTCGACGATCGCCGGCACGTAGTGGTCGTACATGCCGGCGCCGACGAAGCAGACCTGCTCCTCGGCGTCGGAGTTGCGCGCGGCGAGCGCCGCGAGGCGCTCGTGGACCTCGCCCTCGCTGAGCCCGTCGGGCAGCTCGAGCGGGCGGCCGAGGCGCAGCGGCTCGGGAATCTGCTCGAAGAGGTCGGCGGCCGAGTCGACGCCGATCGCGGCGAGCATCTCGGCGCGATCTGCCTCGGTCGCGGAGGTGTAGCGGGTCACTTGGGTAAGGCTACGGAAGCGAGTGGCGGGGGGGCGCTAGGCCTTTTCGACCAACTTGCGGTATTCCCCGGCGTCCAGCAGGCCGTCGGCCTCGCTCGGCGCGGACAGCTTCACCTTGATCATCCAGCCCTCGCCGTAGGGATCCTCGTTGATCTTCTCGGGAGCGTCGGCGAGCGAGTCGTTGACCTCGACGACCTCCCCCGAGAGCGGCGCGATCACGTCGGAGACCGCCTTCACCGACTCGACCTCGGCGTAGCTTGCGTCTTTGTCGATCGTCGCCCCGACCTCGGGCCCGTCGAAGAAGACGACCTCGCCGAGGCTGTCCTGGGCGTACCAGGTGATCCCGAAGACGGCGTGCTCGTCGCCGTCGAGGCGGGCCCAGTCGTGCTGGTCGTGGTACAGGAGCTCGTCGGGATAGCTCGCCTCAGCCAAGGTCTCTCTCCTTATCCGTGTCCATAGAGGGGCTTGGAAGCTATCCGGGCCGGGCGCAGCTTGCCGCGCACGTCGATCTCGACCTCGGTCCCCGGCTCGGCGAGGTCGGGCCTCAGGTAGGCCATCCCGATCCCGATCTCGAGCGAGGGCGAGAAGGTCCCGGAGGTGACGACGCCCGCGGGCTCGCCGCCGGCGAGGACCGGGTTGCCCTGGCGCGGAATCCCCTTGCCGTCGATCCTGAAGGGGGCGAGCTTCTCGGCGGGCCCCTCGGCGCGCACCCGCGCGACCTCCGGCGAGCCGATGAAGCCGGTCGCCTCCACGCAGCACCACCCGAGGCCCGCTTCGATCGGGTTGCGGTCGGGGCCCATGTCGTTGCCGTGCAGGTGGAAGCAGGCCTCGAGCCGCAGAGTGTCGCGGGCGCCGAGCCCGCAGGGGACGACGCCGGCGTCGAGCAGCTCCTCCCAGATCGCCGGCGCCACCTCGGGGTCGATCAGGAGCTCGACGCCGTCCTCGCCGGTGTAGCCGGTTCCGCAGGCGAGCGCCGGCCGGCCGCCGACCCGCACGGCCGCAACCCTCATCCGCGGCGGCAGCTCGACGCCGAGCGTCGCGCCGGCGATCGCGCGGGCATGGGGCCCCTGGACGGCGAGCATCGCGTAGCGGTCGGCGACGTCGCGGACGGCGACGTCGTACTCGCGGCTCCAGCGGCCGAGCCAGGCCAGGTCGGCGGCGTGGTTGGCGGAGTTGGTGACCAGCAGGTAGCGGTCGCCGCCGAGCCGGTAGGCGAAGAGGTCGTCGAGGACGCCGCCGCGCTCGTCGCAGAGGCAGGAGTACTGGGCCCCGCCGAGCTCGATCCGGCCGACGTCGTTGGAGAGCACCAGCTGCAGGAAGGCGAGCGCGCCGGGCCCCTCGACCTCGACCTCTCCCATGTGGGAGACGTCAAACATGCCGGCGTGGGTGCGGACCGCCGAGTGCTCCTCGATGATCCCCTCGTAGGAGACCGGCATCTCCCAACCGGCGAAGGGGACCAACTTCGCCCCCAGCTCCAGATGGCGCTCGGAGAGGGGTGTGCGTCGGGAGGTCACGGTCGCCAGAGGTTATTTATCGAAGGGTCGAAGGCCATTCTCAAGGCCAGGGTGTTCGGATGGCAGGCGCCGGACCAAGCGAGGCAAGGACGCAGGGAGGCCGAATAGCACCGCTATTCGGCCGACTGAGGACGCCGCATCGCGCAGCGTCCGCCGCTGCCAGACGGACGCACTGGGATTGAGAGGGGCCTTCAGCCCTTCAGGAACGGCGGCACGTCGATGTCGTCGTCGCTGACCCGCAGTTTGCGGATGTCGGTGTCCTCGGCCGAGATCCGCGGGCGGCTCTCGTAGCGACGGCGGACCCGCTGCGGCGAGCGGGCGAGGAGCTCGAAGCCCTCGAAGCCGGTGGCGATCACGGTGACGCGGATCTCGTCCCGCATCGACTGGTCGACGACCGAGCCGAAGATGATGTTGGCGTTGTCGTCGGCCTCCGCCTGGACCAGCTGGGCCGCCTCGTTGACCTCGAACAGGCCGAGGTCCTCGGGGCCGGTGATGTTGAGCAGCATGCCGGTCGCGCCTTTGATCGACTCCTCGATCAGGGGCGAGGTGATCGCCGCCTTGGCGGCGTCGAGGGCGCGCGACTCGCCGGAGGCGGTGCCGACGCCCATCAGGGCCGAGCCGGCGTCGCGCATGATCGTGCGGACGTCGGCGAAGTCGAGGTTGATCAGGCCGGGGATCGTGATCAGGTCGGTGATGCCCTGGACGCCCTGGCGCAGGATGTCGTCCGCCTGGCGGAAGGCCTCGAGCACGGAGGTGCGGCGCTCGACGGCCTGGAGCAGCTTCTCGTTGGGGACGATGATCAGGGTGTCGACGTTGTTGCGCAGTTTCTCGATGCCCTCGAGCGCCTGCTGCATCCGCCGTTTGCCCTCGAACTCGAAGGGCTTGGTGACCGCGCCGACGGTGAGGGCGCCGATCTCTTCCTTGGCGATCTCGGCGATCACCGGCGCCGAGCCGGTGCCCGTGCCGCCACCCTCGCCGGCGGTGACGAAGACCATGTCGGCGCCCTTCAGCGCCTCCTTGATCTCATCGCGGCTCTCGGCCGCGGCTCCGGCCCCGACCTCGGGGTTGCCCCCGGCGCCGAGGCCGCGCGTCAGCTCCTGGCCGATCGAGAGCTTGATGTCCGCGTCGCAGGCCTGGAGGGCCTGCGCGTCGGTGTTGACCGCGACGAACTCGACGCCGCGGATGCCGGCGTCGATCATGCGGCTGACGGCGTTGGTTCCTCCGCCGCCGGCTCCGACGACCTTGATGACCGCAAGGTAAGTGGATTCCATCTCCCGATTTCTCCATACCAAGCCCTGTGAGCCTGGCGATTGTCCAGTCCGTTAGGCCTGGAATTTGAGTTGAGGCTTTTTTCCGTCCGAGGGTGTAGCGATGCTTAAGGGTTCAAGCTAGCTGCAGAACCATGGAAATTGCGCTCAACGTAGGGCATTGCAGGCCCTCTGTCAAACGCCCGGAAGGCATCCTGCAGCGTGGATATCTCGACCACGACTTGAGGGTTTCCCGCCCCTAAGCCTTTGGTCGAGGGTTTGGCCACGCCCGTCCCGTCCCGGCGCGAACCGCTTTGCCACGCGGGTTTCGAGGGTGTGCTCTCAGCCCCCGCAGCCGGCCCCCGACGCTTCTTCAGCCGAGGGAAGAGTGTGACCGGAGCCCTCGTAGGCCGGACGGCCGGGAGAATGGAGGTCTACATAATCGAGCGCCGTGATCGAAGGATCGGCCAGGACCGTCACCGCCGCGGCCCATTTCTGCGGCGCCCGGGAGGCGTCGCCGAAGTGCAGGTCGATCCCCGAGTCCAGCTCCACGCTCACCCCGCTTTCGCCGAAGTAGCTGCGCTCCACACAGGCGAGGAGGGGCCGCGGAGCGGCGCCCAGCACCCTGGCCTGCAGCAGGACCGGCCCCGCCAGGACACCCTGCTTCGGCGGCTCCGCCAGGGGCAGCAGCGGCAGCGTGCCGTCATCCGGCGCCGGCTGCCAGGCGAGCAGGGCGCCGCTCCCCGAGACCCCGATCGCATCCTCGCCGGAGCCGATCACCGAGGTCGGCTGGACGACCGTGACCCGCGGCTCGACCGTGGTCGCCCGCACCAGCAGGAACCAGGCCAGCGCCACCCCGACGACGGCCGCCGCCCCGATCGCCGCCCACCTCCTCACAGCCGCCAACCCTCCGGCCAGCTCAGCTCCCCGAGGACCTGGACCTCGGGCTCGAGGACGACGCCGAAGCGCTCGTGGACGCGGCGGCGGCCCTCGGCCATCAGCTCCAGCACGTCGGCGGTGGTCGCCTCGCCGCCGTTCTCGACGAAGTTCGCGTGCTTCTCGGAGAAGGCCGCCCCGCCGACCCGCAGGCCGCGGCAGCCCGCCGCCTCGAGCAGCTGGCCGGCGGTTCTCCCCCCCGCCCCGGCGTCATCGGGGTTCTTGAAGGTCGAGCCGAAGGTCTTGATCCCCGAGGGCTGCGCCTCGCGCCGCCGCTCCCGCATCCCGGCCAGCGTCTCCCTGACCGCATCGGGGTCGGCGGGCGCCAGGGCGAAGGAGGCGCGCGCGACCACCTCGGCAGCGCCGATGTTGGAGCTTCGATAGCCGAAGCCGAGGCTGTCGGGCGCCCGGCGCTCGCTGCCCGCCGCCGTGCAGACGTCCACCCACTCGAGCACCTCGGCGAGCTGCCCGCCGTATGCGTTCGCGTTCATCTTCACCGCGCCGCCCACCGTGCCCGGGATGTTGATCCCGAACTCGAGGCCGGAGAGACCCCAGGCGGCCGCCTTCGCCGCCGCCGAGGGCAGCCGCGCCCCGCCGCCGCAAACGATCCTGCTCTCGCCCTCGCGCTCGATCGAGGCCAGCTCGCCGTCGAGCTTGATCGCCAGCCCGCGGAAGCCCTCGTCGGCGACAAGCAGGTTGGAGCCGGAGCCGACCAGGCCGAGGGCGAGGCCCTCGCCGCCGGCCCAGGCGAGCAGCCCGACCAGCTCCTCCTCCGTCGCGGGGCGCGCGAACCAGTCCGCCGGCCCGCCGGTGCGGACCGTGGTCAGCCGCGCCAGCGGGTAGTCGCGCTCGACGCCCTCGGGGGTGCTCACGCGCCGCCCCCGTCCTGCGCCAGCTCCTCGCCGAGCCTGAACACGTCCCCGGCTCCGAGCGTGACCAGGACCCGGCCGGGGCCGAGCCGGGGGCCGACCGCCTCGCGGGCGCGGTCGAGGGTCGGCGCCCAGGTCACCCGCCGCCCGCCCATGCGATCGGCGGCGGCGCGGGCGACCAGCAGGCCGTCGACCCCCTCGAGCTCCCCGACCGGCTGCTCGCGGGCCGGGTAGACGTCGAGCACGACGACCTCGTCGGCGGCGGCCAGGGCGGCGCCGAACTGCTCGGCGAAGGCCTTCGTCCGCGAGTAGAGGTGGGGCTGGAAGACGGCGATCAGGCGCTCGCCGCCGACCTCCCGCAGGGCGGCGAGCGCCGCCCGCACCTCCGTCGGGTGGTGGGCGTAGTCGTCGTAGATCGCGGCGCCGTCGCGCTCGCCCTTCAGCTCGAGCCGCCGCCGCACCCCCGGGAAGTCGGCCAGCGCCGCCGCGGCGGCGTCGACGTCGAGCCCGGCCAGGGCGACCGCGGCCAGCGCTGCGCGCGCATTCTGCAGGTTGTGGTCGCCGGGGACGGCGAGCGGCAGATCGGCGGGGCCCGGTGAGGAGACATCGAACTCGGCGACCCGGGCGCCGGCGGCGAACCGGTCGAAGGCGGCGCGCAGCTGCGCGACCGACCCCCAGTGGGAGTGGTGGTCCATCTCGACGTTGGTGATCACCGCGATCTCCGGCTTCAGCTCGAGGAAGCTGGCGTCGCTCTCGTCGGCCTCGGCGACCACCCACTCCCCCGCTCCCCAGCCCGCGTTGACCGCGTCCCGGCCCTCGCCGAGCCCGGGCACCTCGCCGCCGACGAAGAAGGCGGGGTCGGCGCCGATCGCGCGCAGCGCCCAGACCAGCATCGCGGTCGTCGTCGTCTTCCCGTGCGTGCCGGCGACGGCGATCAGGCGCTTCTCCGCGCAGAGCTCGGCGAGCAGAGCGCCCCGGTGGGTGACCGTGAGGCCGCGCTCGCGGGCGGCGGCGAGCTCCGGGTTGTCCTCGCCGATCGCTGTCGAGACGACGACCTCCCCCGCCTCGGGCAGGTTGGCGACGTCGTGACCGATACTGACGTTTATCCCCTCCCCCCTCAACCGCTTTATGTAGGAGGAGTCGGCCCGGTCGCTGCCGGTCACGGTCGCGCCGAGCCGGGCGCAGACCAGCGCCAGCCCGCTCATCCCGGCGCCGCCGATGCCGATGAAGTGCAGCCGCCGTTGTGACCACTCGCTCATCGCGACCCCCCAGCCGCCGCGCTCAATATCTCGTCGGCGATCCTGCGCGCGGCATCTGGCCGCGCCAGCGCTTCGGAGGCCGCCGACATCGCCGCCAGGCTCGCCGTGTCGCCGAGGGCCTCGCCGATCTCGGCGGCGAGGCGGGCGGGGCTGAGCGCCGCGTCCTCGATCACCACCGCTGCGCCGGCCTCGGCCATCCAGGCCGCGTTGGCACTCTGGTGGTCGGCGGTCGCGTGCGGGTAGGGCACGAGGATCGCCGGGCGGCCGGTGGCCGCGACCTCGAAGATCGACCCCCCGGAGCGGCCGAGGACCAGGTCGCAGGCGGCGAGGCAGTCGCCGAGGTCGGGCTCGTAGGCGAGCAGTGTGTAGCGCTCGCCGTGGGCGGCCGAGTCGAGCCGCTCCCGCAGCTCGTCGTGGTCGCGGCGCCCGGCGAGGTGGACGACGTGGAAGTCGCGCCCCTCGCGCTCGGCCAGCGCCTCGATCGCGCAGATGTTGATCGAGCGGGCGCCCTGGCTGCCGCCCATCACAAGCAGGCAGAGGTCGTCCTGCCCGACGCCGAAGCGCTCGCGCGCCGCGCCGCGGTCGGCCGCCAGCACGGCCGCCGGCACGGGCCGCCCCGTCACCAGGTAGCGCCCGCCGGTGCGTCCCTCGATCGGGAAGGAGAGGCAGACCCGTCGCGCCCGTCGCGCCAGCAGCCTGTTGGCGAGGCCGAGGTGGCTGTCGGCCTCGGTCAGGACCAGCGGGACGCGGCTGCTCAGCGCCGCCAGGCCCGCCGGGCCGGCGACGAAGCCGCCGCCGCCCATCACCACGTCGGCGCCCCGCGCCCGCAGCGCCCTGCGGGCCGCCCCGACCGCGCCGAGCGCCTCGATCCCCGCGCGAGCCGCGCGCAGCGGGTTGCGGCGGTCGATCCCGCGCACCTTGAGGAAGTCGATCTCGTAGCCCGCGGCCGGGACCAGCTCCGCCTCGATCCGCTCCCGCGTGCCGAGGAAGGAGACCTGGGCGCCGCTAGCCCGCAGCTCGTCGGCGACCGCCATGGCGGGCACCACGTGACCCGCGGTTCCCCCCGCCGCCACCACCACTCTTGCGCCTTTTTGCACCGCTCGCTCGGCTCCTTTTGCGGGCCCCGGAGCGCCCGCCGTCGACGACCCGCAGTTTGCCAGCGCCGGCGGTCCCCCCGCGCGCGACGTTGAGGATCAGCCCGACCGCGAACAGAGAGGTCATCAGGCTGCTGTTGCCGTAGGAGACGAAGGGCAGGGGCACTCCGGTCAGCGGCGCCAGGCCCATCACGGCGAAGAGGTTGATCGTCGCCTGGATCAAGACGAGCGAGGTGAGCCCGGCGACCAGCAGCTTGCCGTAGCGATCCCTGGCCCTTTTGGCGATCTGCAGGCCGGCGTAGCCGAAGAGCCCGAAGAGCCCAACCACGCCGAGGATCCCGACCAGCCCCAGCTCCTCGCCGATCACCGCCGAGATCATGTCGGTGTGGGCCTCGGGCAGGTAGAAGGCCTTCTGGACGCCGTTGCCGATCCCGACGCCGAAGAGGCCGCCGGAGCCGAGCGCGATCTTCGCCTGCGCGGCCTGGAAGCCGGCCCCGGAGGCGTCGGCCCCGGGGTCGAGGAAGCCGGTCAGGCGGGCCATCCGGTAGGGCTCGATAACGGTCGCGAGCAGGGCCAGGGAGCCGAGCACGATGCCGATCATCGCCAGGTCCCGGGGGCGGGCGCCGGCGGCGAGGAGGGTCGCGGCGACGGCGAGGGCGACGACCATCGTCGTCCCCAGGTCGGGCTCGGCGACGATCAGGAGCGCCGCGCAGCCGACCACGAGCAGGATCGGCATCAGGCCCTCCAGCGAGCGTACGCTCTTCGGCTTGCTCGCCAGCACGTCCACGGCGTAGAGGATGAGCGCGAGCTTGGCGATCTCCGAGGGCTGGACTGTGAGGAACCCGGAGCCGATCCAGCGGCTCGAGCCGTTGACCGTGGTGCCGGCGACGAGGACGAGGAGGAGCAGGAAGAACGAGCCGGCGAGGATCGCCGGGGTCATGCGGCGGATCGTGTCGAGGCCGCCGCGGGCGACGAGGTGCATGACGACGAGACCGACGGCGCCGAACATCAGCGTCCGCTGCAGGTAGAAGGCGGAGTCCGAGAGCCCGCCGTCGTTGAGGATTTTGGTCGTCGAGCTGGCCGAGAAGACCATCACCGCGCCCAGCGCCAGCAGGCACAGGGTCGCGGTCAGCAGCATGTTGTACTCGGCGGGGAGCGCGGCCGCGCGGGCGCGTTTCCTGCCCTTCGCCTTCGCCTTCGATTTGGCCTTCGCCGTCGCCTTCCGGGTCTTCGGCCTGGCTTTCTTCGCCCCGGCTTTCTTCGAGGTCGCCCTGCCTTTTTTCGGCGGCGTCATCGCAGCAGCCCCTCGACGATCTCTTTGAAGCGCTCGCCGCGCTGCTCGAAGTCCTCGAAGACGTCGAAGCTGGCGCAGGCGGGTGAGAGCAGGACGACCTCGCCGGGCCCGGCCGCGGCGGCCGCGCGCCCAACCGCGTCGGCGAGGTCCTCGCAGCGGTGCAGGGCGGCGCCGCCCTCGAGCACGGGCGCGAGGCTCTCGGCGAGCCGCTCGGCCGAGGCCCCGATCAGGTAGACCGCGGCGCAGCGCTCGCGGACGGGACCGGCGAGCGGCGCGAAGTCCTCGCCCTTCTCGCTGCCGCCGAGGATCGCGTGCACGCCGCCCTCGAAGGAACGCAGGCCGACGGTGGCGGAGGCGACGTTGGTCGCCTTCGAGTCGTTGACGAAGCGCACGCCGTCGCGCTCGCCGACCAGCTCGAGCCGGTGCGGCACGCCGGCGAAGCTACGCAGGCCGTCGCGCACCGAGTCGCGCCCGATCCCCATCGCCAGCGCCGCCGCGGCGGCGGCCATCGCGTTGGCAACGTTGTGCTCGCCGAAGAGGCCGAGCTCGCCGACCCCGAGCAGCGGCTCGTCGCCGTCGAAGATCGTCTCGTCGGCAAGCGAGACCTCGCAGTCGGGGACGGCGCCGACGCAGAAAGGGACGCGGCGGGCGCAGCCGCCCAGGTCGGTCCCGGCCAGCGCCGGGTCGTCGGCGTTGTAGACGGCGACGTCGTCGTTGCCCTGGTTGGCGAAGACGCGCAGCTTCGCCGCCAGGTAGGAATCGAGGTCGCGGTGGCGGTCGAGGTGGTCGGGCGAGAGGTTGAGGAAGACCGCGCACTCGGGCGCGAAGGCGACGCTGTCCTCGAGCTGGAAGCTCGACGCCTCGCAGACGACGGTCGCCGCGGGGTCGATCTCCCCCGCCAGCGAGGAGAGCGGCGTGCCGACGTTGCCGGCGACCGCGACCGGCTCGGCGGCCGTCCTATAGACGTGGCCGAGCAGCTCGGCCGTCGTCGTCTTGCCGTTGGTCCCCGTTATCGCGACGAAGCGGTTGGGGATCGCCCGCCAGGCGAGCTCGAGCTCGCCGACCACGTCGATGCTCCGCTCGAGCGCCGCCGCGATCACCGGCGCCTCCCGGGGCACGCCCGGGCTCTTGACCACCGTCCGCACCCCGTCGAGGAGCGCAACTCCGTCCGCATCCAAGACGACTTCGACGCCCAGCGCCCGAAGCCCTTCCGCCTCCTCCGGATGCCCGGAATCGACCCCCGTCACGTCCTCCCCACGCCCGGCGAGCAGGCGCGCCGCGGCCTGCCCCGAGCGGGCCATCCCGACCACCAGGAAGGGGCCCTCCGGCAGGGCCGGACGGGGCTTCTTGGGGGGCGGAGCGCTCATCCGGGATACCTTCGATCCCGGCGCCTCCGGACCTGTGTGGTCAGCTCACGGCTCGAGGATGAAGGTGGCGCGGCCGAGCGTGATGCTGTTCGACGATTTGGTCGGGAATTCGACGATGACCGTGAGAACGGTGATGTCGCCCACGCCGAGCGGGACCGGCGACGGGGCGGTGATCGTGCGACAGGTGGAGTCGGTCCGCGTCGTCAGATCTGTGGCCACCTGGGTGGTCACCGGCGGGACATCGGGGCCGGACGTCTGGGAGAAGAGTTCGAGAAACGTCCCGCCGAGTTTCGCGTTGGCTCCGGCCGAGTAGCAGTATTCGACCCCGGCCAGCTTCATCGCCCTCCCGTAGAGCGCCGTCGGCAGTTCCGGGGTGAGATACGCGGAGGAGACGCCTTCTTCCGACGTGGTCAGCCTGAACCCGTCGACGAATCGGACGACGGTCGGTTCAGGGCCGCCGAAGATCGGAGCCGACTGCCAGAGGCTCGGGGTCGCCGTGACCCGGGTTGCGCCCTCCCGCCGCATGAACCGCGCGTCGGCCTCGGTGCGGGAATAAAAGCGACCGTCGGCCGCGGCGCTGCTGAGCAGGCCGGAGATCTCGGATTTGGTCGCCAATCCCCCCGCCGCGCTCTTCGCGAGGAAGCGCGCGTCGGCCGCCTTCTTCTTGAGGTAGAGCTTGTCGGCCTTTTTCTTGGTCAGGAAGCCAGGACCGCCGAGTGCCGGAGAGACGACGAAGCCGGCAAGCGCCACCGCGGCGATCAGCACCAGGGCCAGGCGCTCGAAGTTGATCCTCCTCCTCATGAGGGGCCTCTTCGACGCCGAGCCGGGCGACCCCTGCCCGCCGGGAGATGCCTAACGGCCGATCGACTGCTGGTAGAGCGTGAAGCCGATCCCCGAGCAGACCGCGGCGATGATCCAGAAGCGGAGCATGATCTTGGTCTCCGACCAGGCCATCATCTCGAAGTGGTGGTGCAGCGGCGCCATCAGCAGGACGCGGCGGCGGAAGGCTTTGAAGGCGAAGACCTGGGCGGCGACCGAGAGCGCCTCGATCACGAAGATGCCGCCGATGATGATCAGCAGCACCTCGGTCTGGGTCATCACCGCGAGGGCGCCGATCGCGCCGCCGAGGCCGAGCGAGCCGGTGTCCCCCATGAAGATCGAGGCCGGGAAGGCGTTGTACCAGAGGAACCCCACGCAGGCGCCGACCAGGCAGGCGGAGAGCAGCGCCAGGTCCTGCTGCTGGTTGGTGACGAAGGCGATCGCCGTGTAGGCGAGCAGGACGATCGCGCAGGAGCCGGCGGCGAGGCCGTCGAGGCCGTCGGTGAGGTTGACGCCGTTCGAGGTGCCGGCGATCACGAGGAAGACGAGGACGAAGTAGAGGACCGGGCCGAGGTCGAGGCTGGCGTCGCCGATCCGGAACTCGAGCACCGGCTCGAGGCCGACCTCGTGGCGGGCGACCCACCAGAGGCCGAGCGCGATCAGGAGCTGGAAGATGATCTTCCAGCGCGCCGAGAGCCCGAGCGAGCGGCGTTTGACGATCTTGATGAAGTCGTCGGCGAAGCCGATCGCGGCGCAGGCGAGGGCGACGCCGAACACGGCCAGGCTCTGGGCGTCGAGGCCGGAGAGCACCAGGTAGGGGACGCAGATCGAGGCGAAGATGATCAGCCCGCCCATCGTCGGCGTCCCCGCCTTCGCGTGGTGCTCCTGCGGCCCGTCCTCGCGGATGTGCTGGCCGAACTCCTTGACCCGCAGGTACTCGATGAACTTCGGGCCGAGGAAGATGCAGATCAGCATCGCCGCCATTCCCGCGATCAGCACCTCGCCCATGATTAAGCGGCCCCTCCTCTGCTCGCCGGGGGCGAAGAGGAATCAGATATGGATTCGCCCCCGGCTCCGCGTCCGGGGGGGCCTAGCAGCACCTCCAGGGCCTCGGAGACCCGCTCGAGCCCCGCCGAGCGCGAGCCCTTGACCAGAACCGTGTCGCCCCGCTCGAGCTGGGCGGCCAGCAGCTCCGCCGCCTCCTCCGGGTCGCCGACCAGCTCGTCGGGGTCGTAGTCGCGGGCCGGCTCGCCGACGCCGACGACCAGGTCGACCCCGGCCTCACGGGCGTGGGCGCCGACCTCGCGGTGGAACTCGGAGGCGCCCGGCCCCAGCTCCGCCATCTCGCCGAGCACGGCGATCCGCCGCGCTCCCCCGAGCGTGCCGAGGTGGTCGAGCGCGGCCCGCATCGATACCGGGTTGGCGTTGTAGCAGTCGTTCACCAGGACGATCCCGTCGCCGATCTCGAGGCGCTCTCCCCGGAAGCGGGAGAACCCTATGTTCGCAGCGCGGTCGGCCATCCCGGAGAGCGAGGCCCCGAGCGCGACGCCCGCGGCGACCGCCGCCAGCGCGTTGGTCAGGTTGTGCGCCTCGACGAAGGGGAAGTGGAAGCGCTGGGCGCCGGCCGGGGTCTCGACGACGGCCTCGGTCACCCCGTCGGCGACGCTCCGCTCGACCGCCGCCACGTCGCCACCGGGGCCGAAGCGCAGCAGGCTCGGCGCGGCGCCTAGGTGCGGCTCCAGCTCACCGGCCTCGACGGGGACCACCGCGGTCCCGTCGGCGGGCAGCGCCGCCAGGACCTCTGCCTTGGCGGCCGCGATCGCCTCGACCGAGCCGAGCAGCTCGACGTGGACCGGGCCGACGTTGGTTATGACCGCGACCTCGGGCTCGGCGATCGCCGCCAGCTCGGCGATCTGCCCGGCGCCGCGCATCGCCATCTCGAGCACGAGGACGTCGGTGCCGGGCTGCGCCGCGAGCACGGTCAGCGGCAGCCCGATCTCGGTGTTGAGGTTCTCGCTGTTGGCGTGGACCGCCCCCGGCAGGAGCGCCCGGGCGATGTCCTTGACCGATGTCTTGCCGACCGAGCCGGTGACCCCGACGACCCGGGCCCCGAGCGCCCGCCGATATGCGCGAGCCAACGACTGAAGCGCCACCAGAGGGTCATCGACCGCGAAAATCCACACCCCGTCGACGTTGTCCCCGGTATGCGGGGACAACGTCGCACGGGCACCGGAGCCCACCACGACGCCCCAGGCGCCCGCCTCGATCGCCGCCGGCGCGAACTCGCCGCCGTCGACGTTCTCGCCGCGGAGACCGAAGAAGAGGTCGCCCTCGCCGGCCGCGTTGGAGTCGATCACGGCCCGGGACGGGGACCCGGGTCCTCCCTCGGCGAGGACCTCGGCGCCGATCGCCTCCGCGATCTCGGCCGCGTCGAGGTTCACGGTGCGCACCCCACCGGGCTCACCGCGAGTCCCTGTCGGCCCGCCGCATCAGCTCCTCGCGGGCCACCTCGCGGTCGTCGAAGGGGATCTTGCGGCCGTCCTCGAACTCCTGGCCCTGCTCGTGGCCCTTGCCGGCGATCACGACGGTGTCGCCCGGCCTGGCGCGCTCGAACGCGAGCGCGATCGCGGCGCGGCGGTCCGGCTCGACCTCGACCCCGCTCCGCCCTCGCCGGTCCCGGCGACGATCTCGGCGATGATCGCGTCCGGGTCCTCGGAGCGCGGGTTGTCGGAGGTGACGATCGCGAGGTCGGAGCCCTCGACCCCGGCCCGCCCCATCTTCGGGCGCTTGTCGCGGTCGCGGTCGCCGCCGGCGCCGAAGACCGCGATCACCCGCCCCTCGGTCAGCGGACGCGCCGCCCGCAGCACGTTCTCCAGCGAGTCGGGGGTGTGGGCGTAGTCGACGAGGACCGCGAAGGCCTGGCCCTCGTCGACCGGCTCGAAGCGGCCCGGCACCCGGCGCGCCCGGGCCAGGCCCGTCGGCCGCCTCCTCCGGCTCCACTTCCAGCGCGACCGCGGCGGCGAAGGCGCCGAGCGCGTTGGCGACGTTGAAGTGGCCGGGAAGCGCGGTGCGGACGACGGTCTCGCCGGTCGGCCCGACGACGGTGAAGCGCGCGCCGCCCGCGTCGAACCAGACGTCGCTGCGCGGAGAAGTCGGCCTCCGCCCCCTCGGCGGAGAAGGTCAGGCACTCGAAGTCCGCCGCCAGCCGCCGGCCGTAGGGGTCGTCGACGTTGACGACCGCGGTTCCCGGGCCCGTCTCGAAGAGCGCGCCGCTTGGCGGCGAAGTAGTCCTCCATGTCGGCGTGGAAGTCGAGGTGGTCCTGGGTCAGGTTGGTGAACAGCGCCACCTCGAAGCGGACCGAGTCGACGCGGTGCAGGGTCAGCGCGTGCGAGGAGACCTCCATCGCGCAGGCGCGGTCGCCGCCCTCCAGCATGCGCCGGAAGGTCGGCCTGCAGGTCGATCGCCTCCGGGGTCGTGCGCTCGACCTCCTCCTCGACCGCGCCGACCACCTGCTTCACGGTGCCCAGCAGGCCGCTCTGGATCGCCGGCCGCCTCGAGCATCTCCCGCAGCAGGAAGGCCGTCGTCGTCTTGCCGTTGGTGCCCGTTATCCCGGCCACCCGCAGCTCCGCCGTCGGGTCGCCGTGGAAGCGGGCCGCCAGCGGCGCCATCGCCGCCCGCGCGTCGGGGACCACGACCTGGGGCACCGCCAGCTCCGAGCTCGCGCTCGACGACCAGCGCCGCCGCCCCTCGCCTGACGGCCTCTGCGGCGAACTCGTGCCCGTCGGCCCGTCTCCCGGGCACGCAGAAGAACAGCGTCCCCGGCTCGACCAGGCGGCTGTCGTAGGCGAGGTCGGCGATCTCGACCGTCGGATCCCCGACGGTTCGCTGTGCCTCTGCCGCGGCGGCGAGATCTTCCAGCCTCACGCGGCGATTCTAGGTTGGCGGTCGGGTGCCCGCGGGCGGCGATCCGCTATTCGGCCGGGACGCCCAGGTAGGGCAGGGCGAAGCCGGCGATCCTGCCGAAGGCCGGCGCGGCGACCGAGCCGCCGTAGTAGTCGCTCCCCGCGGGCTGGTCGACGATCACCGCGACCAGCAGCCTCGGGTTCTGCGCCGGCGCGAAGCCGATGAAGGAGGCGACGAACTTGGTCTCCGAGTAGGTGCCGTTTTCGGCGACCTCCGCGGTTCCGGTCTTGCCGGCCAGCGTGTAGCCGGGGACGCTGACCTCGGAGGCGGTACCGCCCGGCGCCAGCACGCCCTCGAGCATCTTCCGCACCTCGGCGGCGACGCCCTCGGTTGATCACGCGGCGGCCGCGCTCGGCCTCGACCGGCTCGCCGTCGACCTCGCGGATCAGCCGCGGCGGTTTGAGGATGCCGCCGTTGGCGATCGCCGCGTAGCCGGCGATCATCTGCATCGGCGTCACCGAGATGCCCTGGCCGAGCGGCAGGTTGCCCATCGTCGAGCCCGAGTATTCCTCCAGGGGCAGGACGATCCCCTGCTCCTCTGCCGGGGAACTCGACCCCGGTCGGGCGGCCGAAGCCGAAGCGGTCGATCCAGCGGCTGAATTTCTCGCTGCCCAGCCCGAGCCCGATCGTGACGGCGCCGACGTTCGAGGAGTGGGCGAGGATTTCGGAGACGCGACATCGTCGCCGTCCCGCGCGCGTGCGACTCCTCGATCGTGCGGTCGGCGACCTGGATCGTCGGTTCCAGCGTGTAGGACGACTCCGGGGTCACCATCTTTTCCTCGAGCGCGGCGGCGACGGTGAACGCCTTGAAGGTCGAGCCCGGCTCGTAGGTGAAGCCGGTCGCCCGGTTGAGCAGGTCTTCGGAGCTGGCTTCGGAGAGGTCGCCGGGGTCGACCGGCGGCCAGTTCGCCATCGCCAGGATTTCGGAGCTGCGCGGGTCGACGACGATCGCCGTCGCCCCCTTCGGCGAGTAGGTTTCGCCGACTTCGGCCAGCACCTGCTCGGTTTTCGCCTCGATCGCCGGGTCGAGCGTCAGCTGGATGTCGTTGCCGTCGCTCGCCTCCTCGACGGTTTCGAGCCGGATCGGGTCGCCGAGCGCGTCCTTGACGATGCGGCGCTCGCCGTCGACGCCGGCGAGAACCTCTTCCTCGCCGGCCTCGAGGCCGGTCAGCCCCTCGTTTTCGGAGCCGACGGCGCCGATCACCTGGCCGGCGAGGTCGCCCTGCGGGTAGGTGCGGCGGCTGTCGGGAAGCTGGCCAATCCCGGGCAGCTCGAGCCGTTCGATCCGGGCCGCGCTCGGCACGTCCACCTGCTTGGCGACGTAGGAGAAGCCCGAGTCCTCGGTCAGGCTCTCGAGCACCTCGGCGGGCTCCTGGTCGAGGATCGTCGCCAGCTTCTCCGCGGTCCCCGGCACGTTCTTCACCTGGTAGGGCGTGGCGAAGATCGTCGCCGCGTCCTCGGAGGCCGCGATCGCCTGGCCGTGGCGGTCGAGCACGGTCCCGCGCAGGCCGGGGACGGTGACGGTTTCGGACTGCTGGTAGGAGGCCTCGGAGGCGAGCTCGGCGCCCTGCACCCCCTGGAGCCAGAAGGCGCGCATGGCGATGATCAGGAAACAGAGGAGGAATCCGGCGAAGAGAAGCCCGATCCTCCGGTCGATCGTCCGCATAGTGGCCCTAGTAGCCCGACCCGGCGGCGGCGAGGCGCTTGACCGCGACGGCGACGTCGTCGGGGCTGCGCTGCAGCGACGTCAGCTCGTCGACGGCGGGCATCTCGAGCCCGATCGCCGCGGCGTCGTGCCTGATCCGCGCCGAGCCGGAGCGCTTTGCGTCCGTGCTGCGCAGGATCGAGTTCTCTTTTTCGAGGGCGACGATGTTCTGGTCGATCTGGCCGGCGGTGGCGGTGAGGCTGAGCGTGAAGACGTTGAGGCCGACGATCCCCGCCAGGAGGACGCCGAGCACGCCGATCCAGAGCCGCCCCTGGGTCATCCTCACGATCAGGGGCGAGTCGGGGAACTGGCGGACGGCGGTGGCGGTGCCGACGGCGATCGGGATCAGCTGGGTGAGCTGCGACCCGGTGCGGCGCGAGGGCGCCGGCCGCGTGCGGGGCGCGCGCCGGGCGCCGGGCGTGCCGGGCGCGCAGGACGCGTGCGCGGGGCGCGTGCAGGAGCGGGGGCGGCGGCGGCGCGCAGTTTGCGGCCCGGGGCCGGGCGGCCGCGCGGGACGCGCGCCGGTGCGGCCGCGCGATTGGCGACCGTGGCCGCCTCCATCAGACGGCCTCCCCGATCTTCACCGCGGCGCGCAGGTGGGCGGACTTCGAGCGCGAGTTGACGGCCAGCTCCTCGGGCCCGGGCGAGACCGGGCGCCGGGTCAGGAGGTCGGCTTCGGGCTCGCGGCCGCAGACGCAGACCGGGAGCTCCGGCGGGCAGACGCAGCCCACCGCGCGGGCGGCGAGGAACTGCTTGACGGGGCGGTCCTCGAGCGAGTGGAAGGAGATCGCGGCGAGGCGGCCGCCGATCGGCAGCATGCCCCAGGCCGTCGGCAGCGCGTCCTCGAGCGAGTCGAGCTCGCCGTTGACGGCGATCCGGATCGCCTGGAAGGTCCGCTTGGCCGGATGGCCGCCGCCGAAGCGCGCCTTGGCCGGCATCCCCGCTTTGGCCGCCTCGACCAGTTCGGAGGTCGTCTGCAGTGGGCGGCGGCGGACGATCTCACGGGCGATGCCGCCGGCGAAGCGCTCCTCGCCGAAGCGGCGCAGGACCTGGGCGATCCGCGACTCGGGCCACTCGTTGACCAGGTCGGCGGCGCTGAACTCCTGGCGGGAGTCCATCCGCATGTCGAGCGGGGCGTCGTAGGAGTAGGAGAAGCCGCGCTCCCAGGCATCGACCTGCATCGAGGACATTCCGAGGTCCATGTAGATCATGTCTGGGTGAATGCCTTCGCCGTCGAGGGCACGAAGCCCTTCCGCGAAGTCGGCGGCGATGAAGCGCGTCTTACAGGTGACCTCGTCGGAGAAGCGCTCGAAGCGCTCCTCGGCGACCGGGTCGCGGTCGATGCAGACCAGCGTCCCGTCGAGGCCGAGCACGGACGCGACGCGCCGCGCGTGGCCGCCGGCGCCGAAGGTGCAGTCGACGGCGACCTGCCCCTGCTGCGGGGCGAGCAGCTCGACCAGCTCGGTCGCGAGGACGGGTTGGTGCTCGATCGGCATCACCTCAAGGCTCCTACTTCCGGCACGCCGGCTGTCCGCGGCGCGGTCTGGGGCCACCACGGGCGGCATCGGTCGAAGCTGGATGCGAGTCTCGTCGGCACGGGTCCCCATCTCACTCCGACCCCCCGGAGGCGAGGCCCTCGGCGATCTCGGGGGCGGAGGCGTCGAGCTCCTCCTCCTGCTTGGCCCAGGCCTCGGCGTTCCAGATCTCCAGGTACTCGCCGGCGCCGATCACGACGCAGGGGCCGGAGAGCGAGGCGTGCTCGATCAGCGGCTTGGGGATGCGGATCCGCCCGGCCGAGTCGAGCGTGTCGTCGAAGGAGCCGCCGTGGAAGCGGCGGCGCAGGCTGCGGGCGTCCCTGCCGAAGGGGCTGTGGGGCGCGAGGAAGTTGTCGGAGAGCTGCTCGAACTCCTCGGTCGTGTGCACCCAGACGCAGGGGTCGAAGCTCTTGGAGAGAACCACTCCGTCCGCAAGGGCGGCGCGGAACCGTGACGGAACCGTGAGGCGATCCTTGGAATCGAGACTGTGCTCGTAGAGACCCCGAAAAGCCATTCCCGTGGATTCCTTTCTGCGGTCCGCTGGTGAAGCCGAAAAGAGTTAGGACCGGAGTGATGAGGTGGGAGGAGCCTCACCACCCCGGTCCCTGGGCTTCAACTCGAGGGCCACAGTAACCCACTCCCTCCCACTTTGCAACACACGTCGGACGGAACGCCCCAAACGCAAGATCACTTGCATCGGATAGGTTGCGACGCATGAGCGGGGCCGCCGCAGCGATCTCGGTTCTCGGGGTCGCGATCCTCCTCATCGCCCTCGTCGTCGTCCGCAAGCGCTCGGCGGACTCCGCCTTCGCCGCCTACGCGAAGGACCACGGGATGACCCTGATCTCCTCGGACCGGGCGCGGCTTCCAGACACGACGCCGCTGCTGCGCCGGGGCGATGAGCGCTACGCGGAGCGCCTGCTCGAAGGGCCGCTGGACGACGGGCGGGAAGGCCTGCTCGGCAACTACACATATGTGGAGCGCTCCGGCGGCGGCGCCGAGGACCTCCATCGCTTCACCCTGGCCTACCTCACGGTTCCCGAGAGCGTTCCTCTCGCGCCAGAGCTGTTCGTGCGCCGCCGGACCGGTCCCGGCGCGCTGGAGGGGCTGGAGGACGCCTTCGCGGGGCCGCGCAGCCGGGTCGAGCTCGAGAGCGAGGAGCTCAACCGCGATTACGAGATCTTCGCCAGCGAAATGCAGGATCAGAACCGGATCCGCCAGCTCTTCTCCCCCAGCTTCATCGTCTGGCTGGAAGAGGAGGCGCCGGATGGCTTCTGCTTCGAGCTCTTCGGCGGCAAACTCTGCTGCTATGTCGAGGGTCACGCGGCTGACGCCGACGACCTGGACCGGGTCGCCGCGGCGAGCGCCGCGGTCGCAAAGCGCCTCCGAGACGAGGCATTGGAGAATGGGAGCCATGGACAGCCAGACATCACCTGAGACGCCGACCGAAGAGGTCCCCGCCCCCTCCGAACAGGTCGAGGCGCCCGACGACGCCAACGACCTGCGCGGCTACCACTTCAAGCTGCTGCTGCGCAACAAGGTGACCTGGATCATCACCGGGATCCTCGTCGTCGCCTCGGGGGTGGCCGCGGCGATCTTCGTCGGCGCCGCCGTCGGCGGGGGCGCCGCGCTCGCCGTCCTCCTGCTCTCGCTGCTCGCCGTATTCCTGATGGCCGACTCGCGCGCGGAGAGCGCCTTCTTCGAGCACTACGCCAAGCAGAACGGCCTCGAACTCGGCGGGAGGACCCCCCTGCCGCCGGCGACGCCGCTGCTGCAGAAGGGCGACGACCGCTACGCCGAGCGCACCCTCAGCGGCGACCTCGCCCCGGGGGTCAACGGCATCCTCGCTCTATACACGTACGAGGAGGAATCGACCGACAGCGAGGGCAACCGCGACACCGACTACTACCGCTACACCGTCGGCCTCGTCCACCTGCCCGAGTGCGCCGCGTTCATCCCGCAGCTCTACGTCCAGCGCAAGTTCGGCCTCAAGGCCCTGGAGAAGCTCGAGGACAAGTTCCGCGGCTCCAAAGACCGGGTCAAGTTCGAGAGCGCCGAGCTCGACAAGCGCTACGAGATCTTCGTCGACGAGAAGCAGGACCAGAACTGGCTGCGCCAGCTCTTCTCCCCCTCCTTCATCGTCTGGATGCTGCAGAAGACGCCGAACAAGTTCGCCTTCGAGCTCGTCGACGGCACCCTCGTCTGCTACGCCAACGACCACAAGAAGAAGGCCGCCGACCTCGACCGCATGCGCGCCGCCACCGCCGCCGTCGCGACGAGGATCCGCGAGGAGTCGCTGGAGTAGAGGCCCGCCGGGCTCAGCCCGTCGGCAGGCAGAATTTCTCGATCGAGCCGTCGATCACCATGCCGTCGGCGAAGGTGAAGCGGCCGTGCACGGCGAGGGTGCTGTCCGAGCAGCGCGCCGAGGTGTAGCTCAGTTCGCGACCCCCGTGGCGGTAGCGGCGGCCGATCGTGGCCTGCGCCTTGGTCAGCACCCCGGTCCCGTTGAAGATTTCGGGGACTTCGATCGTCGCCCTGTACCCGTAGTCGCCCTTCGTGCGCTCGATCGGGATCGTCACGACGTAGATTTCGTCGGGGAGCGAGACCGGCTGGGCGTGGGCGACGACGGACGCCACCCCGCTTCCGGGGGGGCCGTTGAAGAGGGTGAGCGTGCCGTTGACTCGGACCCATCGCCCTTCGATCTGGACCACCGCCCCCACCGTCCCCCTGCCGACGATCGCCTTCTCGCACTTGCGGCGGGCGGCCGCGATCCCCACGCCTTCGATCGAGGCGGGAGCGCAGGTCGCGAGCCCGCGCGTCGTCAGCCTCCCGTCGCGGTCGAAGTCGAGGAGGAGCTGTTCGAGCCGCGGCAGCGGCCCGCCGTCCACGGTGTGGAGGCTGGCCCGGCCGTCGATCTCGATCGGGGCCGGATGGTTGCGGGGAAGCTCGTGGGGCGTGAAGTCGCCTTCCGCCCTCAGTTCCACATCGCCGTGGCGGACGATCGCCGCGTCCGAGGCGGCGACCCCGAGCGCCACCAGGCCGGCGCAGGCCGCGAGAACAGCGAATCGCCTGGTCCTCCTCGGTCCCATTCCAATCGAGTGTAGGACCCCCCGGCCAGTCTCCCAACCAGACGATGTTGAGGAATTGTTGATTTTTGTGTCGGGCCTCGGCGGTGCTACTTTCTGGCCATGGGTGGAAGGACGGCGAAACTCACGTCGGTCGCGGTCCTGGCGGTCTGTGCCGGAGTCTTCGCCGGAGGGCCGTCCGCCGAGGGCGATCGCAACCCTCTCCTCCGCGCCGAAGCGCTGACGATCACCGTCGATCGTGCCGCCAGGGAGCTACGGGGGACGCTCGTCGCCGACTCGCTCTACTGGCATATGTGCTGGGGGGACGGCGACGCCCCCGTGAAGATCCGTCTCGACCGGCCGGGCCGCGACAAACTCGTCGGCGAAGACCCCTACACCGACTTCGACCGCAACTGGAAAGTCCGCTTCCGCGGGACCGCGAACGTGGGCAAGCGCATCTACGCCGAGGTCCCGGGATTCGACAACTGCGAGTCGGTCCGTTCCCGCACGGTCACGGCGCCCTAGAACCCGCTGAGCAGGCGGTCGGCGTTGGCGATCAGGCCGGCGGCGATCATCAGCAGGACCGAGGGAACCAGGACGAGGGCGACGACGAGTTGGATCTTGGGCGCGGCGCGGGCGGCGCGCTCCTCGACGACGCGGCGCTGCTCACGGCGCAGCCCGGTGGACTGGCGGCGGAGCTGGTCGGCGAGCGGGGAGCCGAAGCGGCGGGAGCGCTCGATCGAGGCGCAGAGGGTCGCGATCTCGCTGCCCGGGACCCTGGCGCGCAACCCCGCCAGAGCCTCGGAGAGGGGCCGGCCGCACTCGACCTCGGCGACCGTCATCCGCATCTCCTCGGCCAGCGGCCCCACCCCCGACCTGGCGATCTCGCCGAAACCGGCGGCGGGCCCGCGTCCCGCGGCGGCACCGACGGCGAGCAGGTCGAGGGCGTCGGGGAGCGCCGCGACGAGCTGCCTTCGGCGCCTGCGGGCCCGCCGGGCGCGCAGCGCGTCCGGGAAGACGAATCCCGCCGCCGGAAGGGCGAGCATGACCAGCCAGGAGAGGCGGCCCGGCGCCGCGGGAGCCGCGACCAGGGCCGTCAGGACGCCGAGCGCCGCGCAGGCGACCCGCGCCGCCATGGCGGGAGCCGCCGTGAGCGTCGACCCCTTCAATCCGCCACCTGCGAGAGCCGCCGGATCGCGACGAACCCGACCAATTGCAGCGCCCCGGCCAGCGCGAGCATCACCGCGGCGGCCGGGGCTCCGAGCACGCCGAGCAGGAAGCCGGGCGCGATCAGCTCGGCGAAGAGCGCACCGCCGGTCGGCATCGCGACGACCAGCAATCCGGTGAAGCGCGCCTGGGAGGTGGCGGCCCTGGCGTCCTCGGCGACCCGGTCGCGCTCGGCGGCGCCGGCGGCGAAGCGGCGCAGCAGGCCGGCGAGATCGCCGCCCGCGAGGCGCTGGCTGAGCAGGGCGGCGGCGAAGGCGTCCACACGCGGGGAGCGCATCCGCGCCCGCCAGGCCTCGACCGTCGCCCCGGTCGAGGCCCCCAGGTCGAGCTCCGCTCCGAGCCTGGCGAGCTCGACGGCGGGCGGCCCGTCGAGCGACGTCGCCGCGGCCGGCACCGAGGCGCGCAGCGTCCGCCCCGCCGTCAGCGAGTCGGCGATCGCGTCGGCCACCGCCGGCAGCGCCCGCTCGACGGCCGAGCGGTAGCGCGCCCGTCGGCTCGACACCGCCCAGGCCGCCAGTCCCGGGCCCGCGATCGCGAGCGGCACGGCCACCAGCATGCCGCCGAGCAGCCAGCCGCCCGCGATCGCGGCCGCCGCGCCGATCGCGGCGAGCCGGCGCCGCTCCGGCGTCGAGGGCGTGTAGCCCTCCCGCCCGGCCCTGAGCAGCGGCTCCACCGCCATCTGCAGCCAGGAGATCGCGGCCGGGCTCGCCAGCAGCGCCTCGCGGGCGCCGAGGACCGCGAGGCCGCCGGCCCCGGCGCCGAGCAGCAGAGGCATCAGCCCGGCGCCGGTCAGCTCCGGACCTCCGCGATCTCGACCACCCGCCGCGCGCCCCCCGGCCGTCGCTCGAGCTGGACGACCAGGTCGATGCCGCGCCGCGCCTGCTCGGCGATCGCCCCGTGCGGCAGCCCGACGCCGGCCATCAGCGCCAGGGTCTCGATCCGGGCGAGCGCGTCGGCGGGGGAGCTGGCGTGGACCGTGGAGAGCGCCCCGTCGTGACCGGTGTTGAGCGCGGTCAGCAGGTCGAGGGCCTCCGCCCCCCGCACCTCGCCGATCACGATCCGGTCGGGCCGCATGCGCAGCGCGTTGCGGAGCAGGTCGCGGATCGTCACCTCCCCCCTTCCCTCGACGCTCGCCGGCCGGCTCTCGAGTCGCACCACGTGCGGTTGTTGGAGCCGCAGCTCGGCGGCGTCCTCGATCGTCACGACCCGCTCCTCGGGCGCGATGAAGCTGGAGATCGCGTTGAGCAGGGTCGTCTTCCCGGAGCCGGTGCCGCCGCTGATCAGGATGCTGCGCCGGCCGGCGACCGCGGCCTCGAGCAGGTCGTGCTGCGCGTCGCCGATCGTCCCGGTCTCGACCAGCTCCCGCGGGCCGGGTCGCCGCGCCCCGAAACGGCGGATCGAGAGCGCCGGCCCGTCGATCGAGAGCGGCGGGATCACCACGTTGACCCGCGAGCCGTCGCCGAGGCGGGCGTCCACCATCGGGCTGAGCTCGTCGATCCGCCGCCCCAGCGGCGAGAGGATGCGCTCGATCGCGTTGCGCAGCTCCTCCTCGCTCGCGAAGGAGGTGGCGGTGGCCTCTATCCGCCCTGAGCGCTCCACGTAGACCGACCCCGGCCCGTTGACCATCACCTCCTCGACCTCCGGGTCGGCGAGCAGGTCCTCGAGCGGGCCGAGGCCCACCGTGTCCCGGACGATGCGGGCGGCGACGGCCTCGCGGTCGGGGGCTCCGAGAACGGCCGCCTCCTCCTCGACCAGCCGCAGGACCTCCGCGCCCAGCTCCCCGTCGCCGGGCTCTCCCCCCGCCGCGGCGACGCGCCGGCGCTCGATCAGCTTCCCGCGCAGGGCCGCCGCGAGTTCCTCGATCTGGCGCTGGCGGGCGGCCACGGCTAGCGCACGGGCAGCAGGGTGAGCTTCCTGGCGAAGCTCTCGGCCGCGATCAGGCGCAGGGCCTGGCGCCGGGTCAGGCCGAGGGTGGCGGCCGAGATCCCGCCCGGGCCGGGCCCGTCTTCGCCGGGGCCGAGCGAGAGCAACGGCACGCCCGCGGCGGCGACGTAGGTCCGCCCCGGCCCCGGCCCGTTCGGTTCGGTGGTGACGACCACATCGACCCGGGCGCTCGAGGAGCCGGCGGCGGAGAGCAGGGCTTCCGCGCCGCTGACGGCGATCTCGACCGGACGGCGATCGCCGCCGAGCCCCGGCCGGGGCCGGTCCGGCCTCGGCGCTCCGAGCTGCGTCGCGAGCAGATAGGACCCGGCCGGAGCAGGGCCGCGGGGCACGAGCCCGAGCGCGTCGGCAGGCACCGCCAGAGCGCCCGGAGGGACGAACCGGGCCGGCACCCGTCGCACCTCCAGGGAGGAGCCGAGCTCCCGCGGGCCGATCGGCTCGCCCGCTCGCAGGTCGGTCGCGAGGACGACGACCGGGCGCAACGGCCCGTAGCCGCCGGCCACGCTCGAGCCGTAGCCGGCGACGATCGCCGCCGCGACGCCGGCGGCGCAGAGGGCCGCGGCGAACAGGCCGAGCGCGCGTGCGCGGCGGCTCATGCCGCGCCGGGGGCGCCGTCCGCGAGCGGCAGCTCGAGCAGCGCCGTGGCCCCGGCCCCCGCCCGCCTCAGGATGAAACGGCCCCGGTGCTCGGCCGCGACCCGTCGCACGACCGCGAGGCCGTGCCCGTGGCGGCGCCTCCCGGTCAGCTGGGCGACCACCGTCGACGGCCGTCCCCCGGCCGGCGGCTCCGGCCTCGCGCCGCGGTCGGTGACCGAGACCCGCAACCTGCCCTTGTCGCACCGGCAGTCGACGACTATGTCCGGGCCGCCGTGCTCGATCGCGTTGACGATCAGGTTGTCGATCGCCTGCTCGATCCCGCCGCGATCGCCGAGCACGGCCGCCTCCCCGGCCCGCCAGCGAAGCTCCAGCGAGCCGCCGGCGAGCGCCACCCGCGCCCGCCAGCGACCGACGGCCGAGCGCAGGACCGATTCGCATCTGACCGTCTCGCGGACCGGTGGCCGGGCGCCGCCGTTGACCTCCCGGTCGAGCCGGTCCATGGCGGCGGCCGCAAGCCGCACCGAGCTCTCCACCACCCCGCCCCCACCGCTCCCCGACGCCGAGCCGGAGAGCGCCAGCGCCTGCAACGGGCGCCGCAGCTCGTGCAGCGCCTCGTTGATCGCGCTCCGGCGGCGGCCGGTGCGAACCACCAGCGCCAGCGCCAGGGCGGTCATCGTCAGCTCCAGCGACCAGCCCGCAAACCCCTGCGCCAGGTCGGTCACCCGTCGACCAGCCTGTAGCCGACGCCCCAGCAGTTGAACACGTAGCGGCTGCGCTCGGGGTCGAGTTTGCGGCGCAGGCGGCTCGCGTGCGAGTCGAGCGTGCGGGTCTGCGCCGTCGACCGGTAGCCCCAGACCTCTTCCAGCAGCTCCTGCTTGGAGAAGACGCGGATCGGGTCGGAGGCGAGCACCCGCAGCAGTGAGAACTCCTTGTTGGAGAGCGCGATGTCCTCGCCGTCGACCCAGACCCTCCTCCGCGCCGGGTCGATCACCAGGTCGCCGACCCGCTGCGGGCCCGCCCGTCGCCCGCTGCGGCGCCGCAGGACGGCGCCGATCCTTGCCCGCAGCTCCGGGTAATGGAAGGGCTTCACCAGGTAGTCGTCGGCGCCCCACTCGATGCCGCGCACCCGCTCCGCGTCGGCGCCGCGGCCGGTCAGGACGATCACCGGCAGGCCCGCGTCGAAGCGGGCGTCGGCCCCGTCGCTCTCGCGGATCTCCCTGAGCACGTCCAGCCCGGCCGCATCGGGAAGCGAGAGGTCGAGCAGGAGCAGGTCCGGCTGGTTGTACCGGCACAGCCTGAGGGCGTCGGAGGCGCTCGGCGCCGGCAGGGCTCCGAAGCGGTCGGCGGCGAGGTGGTCGCAGAGCAGCTCGAGGGTCGCCTCGTCGTCCTCGCACACGACCACCGTCGCGATCTCTTTCCGCTCTGGAAGCATCGGCGTTTGCCTAGCCCGCACACGACCGGGGTCTCCCCCGTCGCGGCCGGGAATTTCCCGCTCAGAGCGAACGGGGCCGCGGCAGCTCGAGCACCGCATCGGCGGCGCGACTGGAGGCGAATCGCCGCGGCGGGACCCCCGTGCGAGTCGCGACCACCACGCCGTCGCGATCGAGGAAGACGAGGTCGAGCTCGAAGCGCATGCCGAAGGTGTGGACGCTGGAGCAGCTCGGGATCAGCAGCCCCGGCCCCGCCTCGTCGCGTTCGAGGCCGGCGAGCCCGAGCAGTCGGGCGCGCAGCCCGACGGCCACGGGGACCGTGAGCCCGCCGACCTCCACCGTCGGCAGGTCCTTGAGACGTCGCGCTTCGGTCGAGCCGTCAATTAACCCTCCCATGCGTGGTCAACTGACGGCTCGCCCCCGGCGGGGCGCTGGAGGGTGAGCGGGCTGCTCAGCAGGCGACGGGCTTGGTGCTGCCCGGGGGCAAACAGCGGACCAGGGTTTTCGGCGCCTTGCCGTCCCTGGTCACGAAGCGGAAGAACTTGCCGACGTAGCCCGGCTGGGTCACCTGCAGCTCAATCGACGACCCCGGGCCGAGCTGCGAGTCGAAGAGCTTGGTCAGAGCGACACTGGGGCCCTTGGCGCTCAGCCGCTTGGAGCGGAACGGGCACCCCTCGCCCCTGCAGCGCACCGCCACAGTGACTCCGCTCGCCACCTTCTTGACGACGAGCTTCCCGACCTCCGTCATCTCCCCGGCGAGCTTCCAGCGGCGGGCGACGCTCGGCTTCAGCTCGCGCGGCGCCCCGTCGCCGGCTCCCCCGCCCCCGGATCCGCCGCCGCCACCACCGCCGCCAGCGCCGCCCGAGTCCGGCGGCGGGAGGACGGTGAAGGTGCGCCGGGCGGGGCTCGCGTCGGCGTTGCCGTAGGCATCGGTGGCGACGACCTCGAAGACGTAGGTGCCCGCCGTCTGTGGCACGGGACCATGTCCGGCCGCCGCGGAGCACGGGGAGAAGGCGGGGACGGCGCCTCCCGACCGATAGAGCCGGCAGGTGAAGGTGGACCCGGCCTCCGTGGAGGTGAAGCCGAACGTCGCCGGGGGCGCGGTCGAGGACGATCCCTCCTCCGGCCCGCTGGTGATCGTCGTGTCCGGGGGAATGGCGTCGACCGTGAACTGGCGCGTTTCGTCCGTCGTGTTGCCGGCGCCGTCGGTCGCCCTCACAGCGAACTCGTGCTCGCCGTCCCCCAGGCCCGTCACCGAGTGGGACGAGCCGGCGGAGCACGGCCCGAAGACCGGCGGCGACCCGCTCGGCTGGACGCTGCACTGGACCGAGGCGACACCGCTGGTTTCGTCGCTCGCGGCGATCGTCCAGGTCTGCGTCGCGCCGGGCCCGAAGGTTTGGCCGTCGGGCCCGCCTAGCGTGACTTCCGGCGCCGTGTTGTCGATCGTGATCGAGACCGTCGCCGTGGTGCTGGTCCGGCCCGCGAAGTCGACCGCCCGGGCTTCGACCGTGTAGGCGCCGTCGGCCTTCGTCGAGGTGTCGAGGCTCACCTGGAACGGGCCGCCCGAGTCGCTTCCCTGCAGCGCTTCACTGAGCAGGAATTCGACCCGGCTCACGCCCCAGTTGTCGTTGGCGGTCGCGGCGAGTTCGATCGTCCCCCGCTTAGGCCCGGCGGCAGGTGCCGTGAGGAAAACGGTCGGGTTCGTGACGTCGGCGAAATTGGCGGTAACGGTTTTGTCGATGCTCATCACGACGGTGCATTTTTTGTCGACGCTGACCGAGCCGCAGCCGGTCCAGCTATCGATCGCGAACCCGCTCTGGCCGGTGGCGGTGAGCTCGACGGATTGGTGAACCGTGTTGCAGATTTCTCCCCCAGGGACGTGCGGATTTGGGGTGCACACTTCTTCGGAGGGGTAGTCCTCGGTGCAGTCGGCGCCGCAGGAGATCCCCGCCGGGTTCGAGGCGACGGTGCCTATCGAGGAACCCACGGGCGAGGATTTCTGCACCGTCAGCACCCCGGCGGAGGCAGGCCCGGCCGCCGCCGCGAGGGCGACGAGAAAGGTGATCATCAAGATTGTCGAGCTCGCGGCGAACCCCCCAGTCGCGGCAAACCCCCCTGGCTTGCGAACCACCAAAGCAAGGTACCCAGGGCATTCCCATCAGTCAAGGCCCCCCGACCGGAAACGCCGGCCGACCATGCAAACCCTCGTTCAGGCACGGTCGCGAGGAAGCACGGGGCTACGATGAACGGCATGATCTTCGAGCGCTTCCGCTGGGCTGCCGAAGCGTGATGGGCTTCAACTCAAATGGATAAGAAGACGACCCGCAGAGGGAACTACGAGTCTGGCTCCGACTACGTGTTGGAGTACGGAGAGCTTCGCTTCGCCTTCAACGAGGGGGACTTCGGGCAGCGGGTCGAGCAGGCCGCGGTCAAACTCGGCTTCGTCGCCCAGGGGCTCAGCCAGGAGGAGCTCGACGACCTCCTCGACCTCGCCGTCAGCGGTGAGATCGCCGAGCCCAGCTCCGCCCTCGGCGAACACATCAACGAGAACTGGGAGGAGCTGGTCGGCCCGGCCAATCGCAGCCTCGTCCACTGGCTCCGCCGCCTCGTCTTCCGCGGCGCCTGGCTCGACCAGCGCGTCAAGGAGGGTGAGCTCGACATCGTCTTCGACGAGCGCACCCAGACCTTCGGCTACGTCCAGCCGGATCGCAGCCAGGAGCTGATCGAGCTCTCCAAAGAGCCCTCCTGGCGCCGCATCGCCTACCGCCGCTAGCGCTCCACCGCGGCGACGACCGTCAGTGACCCGCCGCCGCGCCCGACGGCGCGGCCTTCCTCGAGCAGGTCCTTGGCGACGTTCGACCCAAACGACTCCGCCAGGCGGCTGGCCGAGTCGATCAGGAGGATCACAGCTTCGCCCGAGTCGGCGCGGCGGGAGGCGCTTGCGAGCGCGTCCTCGGCATGGCGGTCCTGGCCGGCCGAGACGATCTCCGCCTTCGGCGCCTCGCGCTTCCAGTCGGCGAGCTCCTCGGGGCTCGGGTCCACCAGCAGGGCGATCGGGTCCGGGCCCTTGCCGCCCGAGAGCTCGGCGGCCAGCTCGCGCAGCAACCCGGTGCAGCTCTCACGGGACTCGCCGTAGACGATCGACTGCCCGCCGGGCGCGGCCAGGATCAGCTCGCCGGCGCGGACGGATTTGCCGCCCTTGCGGAAGCGACGGCGCCGTCGGCGGCGTTTCGGCCGCGCGGGCTCGTCGCCGCTCGGGGGAGCGGGCGTCGGCGCCTGCTCGCGCTCGGGCTGCTCGGCATCGGGACGACGGCGCTGGCGGTCCCCGCCGCGGGGCGGGCGGTCCCCTCCCCCGCGAGGCTGGCGCTCTCCGCCGCCGCCACCGCGGGACTTGCGATCGCGGCCGCCGCGGGGCTGGCGCTCTCGCCCGCCGCCGCGCGGGCCGCGCTCTTTGCGCTCGCGGGGCTGGCGCTGGCGCTCGCCCCTGCCGCCGCCGCCTCCACCGGAGCCACCGCCCGACCCGCCGCCGTCGGCGAGCTTCTCGATCAGCTCTGCGCGCGGCAGCATGCGGTAGCCCTCGACCCCCGCCTCGGCGGCGAGGGCGTGCAGCTCGGACAGGTGCTTGGAATCCAATTCGGCTTTGTTCATCGAGGCAGCAGGTTATTCAACCCGCAGCGGCGGGGTCGATGCCCGCCTCGGCGGCCGCCTCGGGCCACGCGGCCGCCTCCTGCTTGACCCGGCGCCGCGACCAGCCCAGCTCCCGCCCGAGCGTCTCGGCGACGGGACGCACGGAGTCGGCGCCCCGCAGCTGCGGGGCGGCGAGCAACCCGAGCCGGGTGCGGCGCAGGAGGACGTCGGCGACGGTGCGGGCCTGCTCGAGGCGGGCGGCGACGACGACCTCGGCCATCAGGTCGGGTCGGCCCTCGACGACCGGCGCCGCCAGCTTCGGGTCCTCGCGGGCGAGTTTCAGCACCGTGCGCGCCGCGTGCCCGTAGCGGAACGCCAGCTGCAGCACCGACGTCTCCCCCACGCCCTCGGGCGCCTCCAGGTCCTCGGCGCTCGCCGGCATCCCGAGCGAGAGCTCGGCGGTATGGCAGACGGCCTGGCGCGCCTCGCGTTCGACCAGCCGGTCCACCGTCATCTTCGCCATCCGCCGCCAGGTCGTCAGCTTGCCGCCGGTGATCGTCAGCATCCCGGACGAGGTCTCGTAAAGCTCCGCCTTGCGCGAAATATCCACGGACTTCTTCGGGTCGCCGGTCGAGAGCAGCGGCCGCACCCCGGCGTAGGCGCCGACCAGGTCGCCGCGCCCGAGCTCGACGCCGAAGAAGTCGTTGACCGCCGCCAGCAGGTACTCGACGTCGCCGTCGCTGGGGCGCGGGCGCTCGGTGTCGCCCTCGTAGTCGTTGTCGGTCGTGCCGACCAGGGTGCGCCCGTACCAGGGCAGGGCGAAGATCTGCCGCCCCTCGCCGGCCGGGACGATGCAGGCGGCGGCGCCCGTCGAGAGCCGCTCGCGGTCGATCAGCAGGTGGGTTCCGCGGCTCGGCTTGATCCGCGGCACGTCCTCCTCGTCGATCACCTCCTCGGGGCGGATCTGGTCGGCGAAGACGCCCGTCGCGTTGATCACGCTGTCGGCCTCGACCTCGAAGCGCTCGCCCGACTCGGCCTCGACGACGGCCACCCCGTCGGCGCGCCCGTTCTTGGAGAGGACCTCGGTCACCTCCGCCCCGTTCAGCATCACGGCGCCGAAGCGCCCGGCCTCGCCGAGGATCGTGAGGACTAGCCGCACGTCGTCGGTCTGGCAGTCGAAGAAGAGGTAGGCGTCGTTGGGGTCGCGGGGCTCCAGCGACGGCACCAGCTCCAGCAGCTCGTCGCGGCCGATCGTGCGGTGGCGGTCCGGCGACCAGTAGAAGCTCTCGTCCTCGTTCTTGGAGGAGCGCATCTCCCGACGGCTGCGGCCGACCCGGGTCGTCGCCATCACGTCGTACATGTTGAGGCCGGCGCCGACTTTGCGGTCGCGCCGCCCCTCGCCGAAGGACGGGATCAGGAAGGGTGTCGGGTAGACCAGGTGGGGGGCGAGCTGGACCATCAGCTGGCGCTCGACCAGCGCCTCGCGGACGAGGCCGAGGTCGAGGTTCTGGAGGTAGCGCAGGCCGCCGTGGACCATCTTCGAGGAGCGGCTCGAGGTGCCGACCGCGTAGTCGCCGCGCTCGAGCAGCGCCACCGAGTAGCCGCGCGAGGCGGCGTCGAGGGCGACCCCGGCGCCGGTGATCCCGCCGCCGATCACGACGACCTCGAAGCGCCGGCCGGCGATCGCCTCGATTGCCGCGGCACGGGTCAGCATCGGTCGGGGGTCTCCATTCGGGCCGGCATCAGTCGAGGAACTCCGTCGTCTCTTCCGCCGGCGGGCGCTCGGGGGGCGCCTGCTCCTGGCGCGGGCGGCCCAGGTGGAGGAGGCCGACGAAGCGCTCCTGCGGCGGCAGGCCGACGGCGGCCCGCCCCTCCTCGGTGCGCAGCAGCGAAGGCGTCCGCCAGTAGCCGGCGAGGCCGCGGGCGTGGGCGGCGAGCAGGACGATGTAGGAGGCGACGGCGGTCGCGTGCAGGTCCTCCTCGTCCTGGACCCCGTCGCCGCTCAGCACCGAGGAGGCGACGATCAGCGTCGGGGCGCGGGCGAGCTTGGTGGCGCCCTCGGGCCCGGCAGCCAGCTTGAGCCGCTCGAGGGCGCCGGGCCCGACGACGCGGAAGCGCCAGGGCGCGGTCAGGTGGTGGTTGGGCGCCCACCGCGCCAGCTCGAGCAGGTCGGCGATCTCCTCGCGCGACAGGGGCTCCGGGGCGAACGCCTTGTGGGTGCGGCGAGTCCGGATCGCGGTCTCGACATCCATGGCCAGAACATAGCCGTCCGCAAGGCGCGGCCCTCGCGCTCGCTTCGCCGACGGCCCGCCACGGCTACCAGGCGTAGCGCCGGCCGAGCGCCAGCGGCAGGGCGAGGGCGAGGAGGCCGACGCCGACCCCGATGCCGACCGGTATCCAGGGCGAGGCGGGGTCGTCCTCGCTCGGTTCCACCACCGAGGCGGGCGCGGCCTCGGTCAGCGTCGTGTCGCCCAGGCCTTCCGGCAGAGTCGGGACGACGCCGCCCGTGGCCGGAGGGATCGCGCCGCTTTCCGGGACCAGCGGGCCGGCGTGGGTCGGCCCCACTCCGCCGGGGGATCCGGTCGCGCCGCCGCCGCTTTCCGGGAGCGAGGGCGTCACCGGGGTCACCGGGGTGACCGGCGGCGAGTCCGGCACCTGCACCGGCGCGAATTCCTCGGGTGCCACCGTCGGGCTCGGGACCGGCACCGGGGTCGTCTTCGGCGCCCGCGGCGCGAGCGCGACGGGGAAGTCCTCGCCGGCGGCGGCGACCAGGACCGAGCCGGTCACCCAGACGGGGGTCTGGTCGCTGGAGCTCGAGTAGCGATAGTGGCCGTCGCTCTGCTGCAGCGACGTGATGTAGTCGAGGCCGCTCTTGCCGCCCGCGGTGATCGAGGCCGGGTCTGCCCCCACCGCGAGCATTCCCTGCACCGCCCAGGCCGTCGACTGGGAGTTGGCGGCGCCGTTGGCGCCGAGCGCGAAGCCGCCGTTGTTGCGCTGGTGCTTGCGCAGGTAGGAGAGGCCGCGATCGGCGGCCTTCGAGCCCGGCATCGCCTGCATCGCCGCGCCGGTCACGTCGGCATTGCTGGCGCTCCCGGGCTCGTCCCCCCAGCCGCCGTCGGCGTTCTGGGCCCCGCCGAGCCAGGACTGAGACTCGGAGAGCCCATCGCCGGCGCCCGCGGCGCGCAGGGCGATGATCGCGAAGGCGGTGCTTCCCGGCCAGCCCTCATAGGAGCCGTCGGAGCGGCGGCGTTTGAGCAGCGCGGCGACCAGGTCGCGGCCGCCGAAGTCGCGGGGATTGAGCCCGGCGCCTTGGAGCACGAGGATCGTGCGCGCGAAGTCGCCGCTGCTTTCCAGCGAGTCGGCGTTGCTGCGCAGGTAGTCCACCGCGCTCGTGCCGCCCTTCTTGACGTCGAGCGGGTTGCGGCCCGCGGCCTCGAGCCCGAGCATCACCCAGGCGGTGGTCGAGGTGCTCGAGCCGGAGGAGTCGCCGAAGCCGCCGTCGGAGTTCTGCTGCCCGGCGAGCCAGCCGGCGGCCTGCCCGGTGCTCGCCGACGCGCCGGCGGGGAGCGCGACGATCGCCAGCGCCAGCAGCGCCGCGGTCGCGGTCGCCGGGGTGCGCCACTCGAAGCGCTCGCGGAATCTGGTCAGCATCCGGATCATCGCCGGGCCTGCCACGAGCGCGAATGTGATGTTGCCGATCGCATGGGCTGCATCGAATGGGACCGCTCGGGACTCGAGCACGAGGAAGTGCCTGAGTGAGAGGTCACCGCCATATGTTGCCATCAGGGAGAAATTCAGCAGCGCGCCGTAGGCGATGCCGGCAAACCCGCAGACCGCCGCGAGGGTCCAGCGGTTGGCCTCGCGCCCGCCGCGGCCGAGCGCCGCGCCCAGCAACCCGCACATCCCCCACCCCATCATCTGCCACGGGGTCCAGGGCCCCTGGCCGAACCAGAAGTTGGAGACGAGCGCGGTCAGCGCCCCGACCGCGAAGCCGGCGGGGCCGCCGAGGGCGAAGCCGGCGAAGATCACGATGTCGGTGGTCGGCTTGACGTTGGGGAAGGCGGCGAACGCGATCCGGCCGGCGATCGCCAGCGCCGCCAGCGCCGCGACCAGGGCGAGCACCTGCGCGGGCGGGCGGGAGCGCTCGTACCAGGCGAAGCCGGCGAGCAGGACGGCACCGAGGATCACGAAGCTGGCCAGCTCCCAGGACATCAGGGGCGCCCCTCCTCGCCGAGGGCCGCGACCCCCTGCTCGGGGCTGATCACCCCGGGGATGTCGAGCACCCTCGCCACTTCGGTCGCGAAGTACCAGCCGCCGGAGAGGATCTCGGCGACCGGGCCGTCGGCGATCACGACCCCGTCGCCGAGCAGCACGACCCGCTCGGCGAAGCCGGCGGCGAACTCGACGTCATGCGTGGCGACGACCACCGCCGCCCCGCCGCGAGCCAGCCCCCCGATCAGCTCGATCAGATCCCCCTTGCGCGCCCGGTCCATCCCCCGAGTCGGCTCATCGAGGGCCACGAGCCCAGGCATGGAATCACCCTCCATCCGTCCGGCGAGCGCGATTGCGAGCGCAAGCCGCTGCCGCTCGCCACCCGAGAGATCCCGCGGATCCGCATCGACCTTCTCCTCCAACCCCACAACCCGCAATGCCGCCGCCCCCTGCTCCCCCGGCAGCTCGTCCCGCACTCTCTCGCGGACGAGATAGTCGCCGGGGTTCTGAGTCAGCAACGCGATCTCGTTAGCAAGCTCGAACCGACCCCTGACCGGCTCCACGAGTCCCGCCAGCGTTCTCAGCAACGTGCTCTTCCCGGCGCCGTTCCGTCCCATCAGGGCCACCCGCTCCCCAGCGGATATCCGCAGCTCGACGCCCTTCAGCACCTCATGCTTCTCCTCGTCCCGCTCGAGCTCGACCCACAGATCGCGAACCGACACTGCTCCCGAAGAAGGCGTTTCGGCCCTTCTGCGAATTGCCCCGGCGCGCGAGTGGCCCGTGATGAGGGGGGTCGAGAACGGAGGCGAAGCCCCCGCCCGCAGGCCCCCCTCATCGCGGGCCCCGGCCCGCCCGAGTTGCGTCCTCGCGTCACGGACTCCGACCGGGAGCGGCTCGATTCCCGCGAGTGAAAAGAGTCGGGCGCCAGGGGTCTCGAGAGCAGTGTCGTTCTCTTGCGCCCACGCCAGGAAATCCCGAGGAGGGCCGTCGAAGGCGACCGCGCCGATGTCCATGGCGATCACTCGGTCGGCCGCCGCGAGGCAGCGCTCCAACCGATGTTCGGCGAGAAGAATGGTGACCCCCCACTCCTCGTTGAGCCGGCGAAGGAGCCAGATCAGCTCGTCGCCTGCGACCGGATCCAGCTGCGACGTGGGCTCGTCGAGGAGGACCAGTTGAGGGCGGGTCACGAGGGCGGCCGCAAGTGCCACGCGCTGCAACTCGCCACCGGAGAGGGTGTCTACGGCGCGCCCCAAGAGGTGCGGGATCGCGAGGGCGAGGGCGACCTCCTCGACCGCGCGGGCGCGGGCGGCGGCGGGGGTTCCCCGCATCTCGAGCGGTAGGGCGATCTCGGAGGCGACGGTGGTCGAGACGACCTGGGTCTCGGGGTCCTGGGCGACGTAGCCGGCCACGGCCGCAAGCCGGCCCGGCCCGGCGGCGATCGCGTCGACGCCGGCGACGGAGACCCGGCCCTCGATCTCACCGCCGTGGAAGTGGGGCACCAGGCCGCAGGCGGCGCGCAGGAGGGTCGTCTTGCCGCAGGCCGAGCGCCCGGCGAGCAGCGCCAGCTCCCCGGCGGGGACCTCCAGCGAGACGTCGCGCAGCGCCGGGGCCGCGGCCTGCGGATAGGAGTAGGTGAGGCCCTCGATCGAGAGCGCCGGGGCGGCGCGAGCCTGTGAGGCGAGCTCAGCCACGGCGGGGGGCGAGGCCGGCGAGGGAGATCAGGAGGGCGAGCGCGAGGGTGCCGGCCCCGGCGTCGACCCGGAGTGACGGATAGGCGTCGAAGCCGCCGGCGCCGAGGATCGCGCCGGCGAGGGCGAGGGCGAGGAGCGCCGCGCCGACCGCGTAGAAGCGGGCGTCGAAGCGCGAGCGGTCGCGGGGGCCGCGAGCGCCCGGAATGTCGAGCCCGTACCCGCGCAGCTCGACCGTGGCGGCGACGTCGACGGCCCGGTCGAGGGACCCGGCGAGCAGGCGGCGCGCCAGCGGGGCGCGCCCGACCGGGGCCGCCCCTGGGCCGCGCAGCCGCCCCGCGTCCCGCAGGCGGGCGGCGTCGGCGGCGGTGACCGGGACCAGGCGCGAGATCAGCGTCGCGGTCAGCGCCGAGCGCCCGGCGAGCGGGCGCAGCGCGCGCAGGACCCGGTCGGGGTCGACGCAGGCCGAGTAGACGGCGAAGGCGACCATCACGACAGCGGCGCGCAGGCCGAGCGCCAGGCCTTCGGCGATCGCCTCGCCGGTCACGTCCACACGCCCGAGCAGCGGCCACTCCCCGAGCCTGGCGACCACGGTCTCGCCGCGGCTGACGACGAGGGCGTTGACGACGACGATCAGGAGCGCCAGCGCCGCGCCCATCCGCAGCGCCGCGCGGACCGCGCGCCCGGCCCCGGCGAGGGTCCCGGCGAGGACCGCGGCGACGCCGACCGCCGCCAGTACGATCGGGTTGGAGTAGGCGAAGGCGACCGCGGCGAGCGCGCCGAGGTAGGTGACCGCGGCGGCGGGGGATGCCGCCTGCAGCGGCCCCCGGCGGGGCACGTAGGCGAAGGGCGACCTCATCCCCGGCTCACCGGCCCGGAAGCGGAAGCGGCGTCGGGGTGCCCCCTTCGACCACCACCGCGTAATGGTCGCGCAGGTGCCCGGCATCCAGAGACCGCGCGGCGGCGGCCACCCCGGACTCCTCGCAGCCGCTGACGATCCAGACCGGCGGCGCGTCGTAGCGGCGGGTGGCGGCGATCAGCCCGGACCCGGGGCCGAACGTGCGCGCCGGGCGGCCGCCTTCGTCGAGCCCCTCGATCGCGCAGCCCCCCTCGCCCGACCCGACCTCGGCGAAGACGCCGCTCGCTTCCGGCCCGTCCTCGATCAGGGCCGCCGCCGGCTCGCGCCCGACCCGGTCCCAGCGACCGACCAGGACCCGGATCGCGCCCTGCGGCGAGCCGCTCGCGACCGGCGCGCCGGCGTCCTCGAGCCGCTCGCTCACCTCTTCGCAGGCCCCGGCGCCGGGACCGCGGCACTCGACCGCGACCTCCCGCCGCCTGCCGTCGTAGCCGCCGGTGAACGGCTGCGGCCAGGAGCCGACCACGGCGGGGACGCGCATCGCCGCCCCCCAGTCGCGGTAGTCCCACCAGATCCGCTCGCCGCCGCGCAGCGGGTAGTCGGCGGCGCCGACGGTGGACTCGACGCCGTTGACGTAGAAGAACCAGTCGTGGGGCTCCGCGGCGATCTCCTCCGCGCCCTCCAGCCCCTCGATCGACTGCACGAAGCCGCCGCCGAAGCGGGTCTCGATCTCGGCGTTCCGTTCGAGCACGCGCATCACGGTGTCCGACTCGCGCACCTCGCCGAAGCCGGCCTCGATCAGCGGCTCGGCGCCGTAGTCCCGGGTCACGGTCAGGCCGGACTCGCCGACGTCCTCACCCGGCCCGAGGCCGCAACCGGCGGTCGCGAGCGCCGCAGCAAGCAGCGCGATCGCGACCGCCGTGGAACGGCGTGACCTCATGCAACCCCTCAGGGGCAGACCCCTGCGACGCAGACGCCGACCCCGTTGGACGGGATGTCCTTGCCGTGGGTCGCGCGCAGCAGCGTCGCCGTGGTCACGGTCACCGTCGTGCGGCCGTCGGCGCCGGTCGGGGCACTCGCCCCGGTCACCTTCGCGCCCTTGACCGGCTTGCGCTTGCCCCCGTCGTCGTAGGAGAGGACGCGGACCTCGAACGGCGTCCCCGCCGTCGCCTCGGCCGGCCCTTCCAGCGCCAGCTCCTTCGGGTACGGGAAGGCGGCCAGCGCCCAGAGCACGTCGTCGCCGGCCCTCAGCTTCACCGACTCGCCGCCGAGTTCCGGGTTCTCGTGGTTGACCTTCAGGTACCAGGAGAGCTTGCCGCCGGCGGTCGAGCCGCCGATCCCGCAGATCCCGAGCCCGAAGTCGAAGGCGTCGGTGACCAGGAACGGCCTCAGCGTCTTCGTGGACTGCGCCGCCTGGCCGAGCAGGCCGAGCGCGGTCGGGCCGTTGATCCGCGCCCCCCGGCCGCTGCCGCCGGTGCCCTTGCCGAAGCAGTTCGCCTTCGGGCTGGTCGGGATCGTGACCGACCCCGTCCTCAGGGTCTCCTCGGCGAGCACCTTGCCGCCGGCGCCGACCACTCTCAGGTCGGCTTCGACCTTTTTGGCCGCGGGCGCGGCGGTTGCTGTGGACAGGATCAGGAACAGGGCCAGTGCGCACGCGGCGCCCAGCCGGGATGGAATGAGTCTTGGCATTTATGCCGTCCCTTCCTCGAGGGTTGTCTTGGCTGGCCGGGGACAGGTCTCCTGGCTTCCGGGGTGGTCAGCCGCGCCTTCCCGGGGCGTCGAAGACGCCCCAGTGGCCGGCGCCCTGATGCGGGCGCCCGCGACCTCCTTGACCCGGTCACAGTGGCGGGACCGCGCCGGCTTCTCACCGGACTTCCCTTGACCACCGACCGTATGTACGCGGGCGAGTCTATCCCGCCGGTCGGAACGCCGACGGGGGCGGCTCGCCCGAACAGTCGCGCATACATATGAGACGCGCGATCCAATCCGCTGAAGATGCGTCTACCGCTAAGTCACCGCTGACCGATCCGCGCCTACCCTCGCGCCGGCAACCCCCAACGCCGAATCGCATCACGTTCGCCATGCATCACATGGCAAAGCTGATGTGATTCGGCCAGACGGTCTGGAGAGTCGATGAGGCATGGAATTGGCCGGCCGACGCCGGCGATGGTGGTGGCGCTTCTGGCGCTCTTCGCGGCGCTCTCGGGCACGGTCTACGCCGCGGGCAAGATCAGCGGCAAGACGATCCGGGTCAAGTCGCTGCCCGGCAACCGCCTCAAGCCCGGCTCGGTTCCCGCCAACCGCCTGCGGCCCGGGGTCCTCGACGCCCGGGTGGCGACCCCGATCACCGGCTCCCAGATCGACGAGCGCAGCCTCGGCCAGGTCCCGAGCGCCTCCTACGCCGACTTCGCCGCCACAGCCCAGTCCGCCGTCGACGCCCAGACCGCCGTCAACGCCGTCCAGGCGGTCGGTGCGGAAACGGTCAACGGCCACACCGCCGGCTGCCTGGAGGGAACCCAGCCCTTCGCCGGCGCCTGCTGGCAGAGCTCGGCGACCGACACGCCGGTGACCGCCCCGGTCGCGGCGGCTTCCTGCGCTGCTCAAGGCGGGACGTTGCCTGAGGCGCTGCAACTCGCGGCATTTGCACAGCAGCCGGGCATAGTGCTCGAATCGGATGAGTGGTCAGGAGACATCCCGGTGTACTCAGGCCCAGGGACCTACGGCGTCATTACCGTCTCCCCCACCGGAGTTATTGCTTCACTGACCTCCACCAGCACCCTCCGATACCGCTGCGTAATCCCCCTCGTCATTTAGTCGCCATCCGGTCACCCCCGCTCTCTATCCTCCAGGGGAATGAGGAACCCGGCCTATCCGCGCGTCGCGGAGGGAGTCGCGCTGCTGGCCCTGATCGCCCTCTTGGCGCTCTGCACCTGGCCCGCCGCGGGCGGCGCCTCCGAACGCCTCCACGCACCCGCCGAAGCGAGCGCCAGCGCCGACCAGGAAGTCGCGCGGATCGCCGCCTACTGGACGCCGGAGCGGATGCGCAACACGCCGCCGCTGCTCGCCCCAGGCACCCGGCGGCCCGACCCGCTGGCGGTGGCCAGCTTCGCCCCGGTGCCCGACGCGACCGTCCCGCCCTACGTGGTCGAGGGCCGCATCTTCGTCCGCCAGGGCAAGTCGAAAGGCTATTGCTCGGGAACCGCGATCAACAGCCCCACGCGGCGGCTGGTGCTGACCGCCGGCCACTGCGTCAACACCGGCCCGCGCGGCCTCCGCGGCACCAGCGCCTGGTCGCGCTACCTCGAGTTCGTGCCCGCCTACACCGACGGGACGGCGCCCTTCGGGACCTTCGTCGCCCGCCGGCCCGAGGTCTACGCGCCCGACGACTGGGTCCGGTTCGGCAACCCCAACTACGACATCGGCGCCTTCCTCACCACGCCGACCACCCCCGAAGGCCTCAACGTCGCCGACGCGGTCGGCGGCGGCGTCACGATCGGCCTCGACCTGACCCGCAAACAGAACTTCCAGACCTTCGGCTACCCCGGCAAAACGCGGCGCATGCAGCAGTGCGAATCGCCCGCGGTCGGCGACGACCCGTTCACCTACCAGGCGCCCGGCCCGCCGACGGTGAGGATCCGCTGCCACTGGCTGCCCGGCGCCAGCGGCGGGGGCTGGCTGACCGAAGGCGGCACGATCGTCAACGGGCTGACCAGCTACGGCCGCAACCGCGACCTCACCCACACCTACGGGCCCTACTTCAGCAAGCGCACGGTCGGCAAGGTCGTCGCCGGGCTGTAGCGGCGCCCGGCGACCCGTCAGACGCTGAGCTGGTCCCGGTAGAAGCGGTAGTCGCCGCGCTCGGGCCGCAGGTTCGAGGCGAGCGCCAGATGGTGGCGGGCGCGCTCGGTGTCGCCGGTCTTGGTCAGCGCCCGGCCGAGGCAGAAGTGGGCGTAGTCGTCGACGTGGTGCGTCTCGACGACCGCGCCGAACTCGACCGCGGCGGCGGCGAAGCGGCCGCAGCGGAAGTAGGCGCGGCCCAGCGCCTCGCGCACCGAGGTCTTCTCCGGCGCCCGCCTGGCGGCCTGCTCGAGGGGCACGGCGGCCTCGGCGAAGTCCTCCTCGGAGAGCAGCTCGATGCCCCGCCTGTACAGCGTGAAGGTCGAATCCCGATCCGAGTCGGAGGCCATCGGAAAAGTGTAGGGAGCCGGATTTGCGGGCCTTTTAAGCCGGGCTGCTACGGTGTTCAGGTCGGGCCTGGCGCCAACCGCCACCCGAGAGGTTCCGTTTCTCTGTGCGCCACTGTGCGTTTTCGGGGTCGCTGGATCTCCCTCGAATCGCTCAGAAGGAGCTCACATCATCAAGTCGTTTGCCGATCTCGGCATTTCAAACCCTGTCGTGGACGCGCTCTCACAGCGCGGCATCACCCAGCCTTTTCCCGTCCAGCAGATGGTCGTCAGCGACGCGCTCGCCGGCCATGACCTTCTGGTCCAATCGCCGACCGGCTCGGGCAAGACCCTGGCCTTCGGCATCCCGATCGCCGACCTGATCGAGCCGGGCGCCAGGCGCCCCTCGGCGCTGGTCCTCGCCCCCACCCGCGAGCTCGCCAGCCAGATCGTCGACGAGCTCGACTCGATCGCCCGGGCGCGCCGCCTGCGGATCTGCGCCGTCTACGGCGGGGTCGGCTTCGGGCCGCAGAGCGCCGCCGCCCGCAAGGCCGACATCGTCGTCGCCACCCCGGGCCGGCTCGAGGACCTGATCGGGCGCGGCGTCATCTCGCTCGGCGACATCCGCATCCTCGTCCTCGACGAGGCCGACCGGATGCTCGACATGGGCTTCAAGCCGGCGGTCAGCCGGATCGTCGCCCAGACCCCGAAACAGCGCCAGACGCTGTTCTTCTCGGCCACCCTCGAGGGCGCGACCGGCAAGCTCGCCGCCGCCTACACCCACAAGCCCCGTCGCCACACCCACGAACCGACCGACCACAAGAAGGCGGACATCAAGCACCGCTTCGTCCACGTCGAGTCGCAGAGCGCCAAGCTCGACCACCTGATCACCGAACTCGGCGGCTCCGAGAGCAACCGCACGCTGGTCTTCGTCCGCACCAAGCGGGGCGCCGACCGGCTGGTCAAGCGGCTCCGGACCCGCGACGTGCACGCGGTCGCGATGCACGGCGACAAGAGCCAGGGCCAGCGCGAACGCGCCCTCGCCCGCTTCGAGAGCGGCGCCGTCGCCACCCTGATCGCCACCGACGTCGCCGCCCGCGGCATCGACGTCGAGGACATCACCCATGTCGTCAACTTCGACATCCCCGGCGACCGCGACTCCTACGTGCACCGGATCGGCCGCACCGGCCGCGCCGGGCGCAGCGGCGCCGGAGTCAGCTTCGTGCTCGCCGACCAGGCCGACGAGATGCGGCTGCATCGCCCGCGACCTCGGCCTCTCCCCCCAGTTCGACCAGGACCGCGGCAACGCCCCTCACGAGGGCCGGTCGCACCAGGGTCGCGAGAACGGCGGATCGCCGGACCACCAGAAGCAGGCGTCCGCCGGCCAGAAGCGCCGCCGCCGCAACCGCAATCGCAATCGCAACAAAAAAGGAGCAGCCGCATGAGCACCGCCACGCTCACCTCGACGAAATGGACCTGCGACGGCTGCGCCGTCTCGATCAGTCAGATCGACGGAGGCAGCAAAGCCCTCCCCGAGACCTGGTCTAAGTCCCCCGCCGGGCTCTTCTGCCTGCTCTGCCGGCGTGACCGCGCCGCCACCGCCGCGATCAACGAGGCGCCTGAGGGCAGCCCCGTCGACGTCCGCGCCCAGATCCGCCGCGCCGCGCTGATCGAGTTCGAGGTGCAGCGCACCCCGGAGCTCGCCGACAGCAAGATCGCCCGGGCCTGCCGCTCCTCGGCCCCGGCCGTCGCCAAGGCCCGCGCCCGCCTCGACATCCCCGAGCCGCCGCCCGCCGAGGGCCGGCGCTAAGGATCGGGACGCCTCGCGTCGATAACAACCTGGTGGCGTTCTCGTGCAGATAGGAATCGGGCTGGCGGTCGTCGCCGCCCTGATCGCGAACCTGGCCTGGCTCTTCAAGCACCGGGGCTGCCAGTTCGCCGAGCCGATCCAGATCCAGCGGCCGCTGCAGAGCGCCCGCCGGCTCGCCTCCTCGCCCTGGTTCGCCGCCGGCTGGGGCCTTGCCGCGATCGCCTGGCTGGTCCACGTCGCCGCCCTCTCGATGGCGCCGATCTCACTCGTGCAGGCCGTCCTCGCCGGCGGCGCGGTCACCCTCGCCGTGATGGCGCAGCGCTTCTTCGGCGACCCGGTCGAGAAGCGCCAGTGGATGGCGCTCGTCCTCGGCGGCACCGGCCTGGCGCTGCTCGTCCTCACCGTCCCCAACTTCGACGGCAGCCACTCGAGCTTCTCGACGGGCGCGATCCTCGGCTTCGAGGGCGGCCTCGCCCTGATCGCGGCGGCCCTCGTCTCGAGTCACCGCTCCGAGCGCTTCTCCGCCCACGGCCGCGTCGTCTTCGCGGCGATCGCCGGCACCCTCTTCGCCCTCGCGGGCATCGCGATCAAGGGCCTGACGGGCGCCGACGGAGTCTCGATCGCGGTGCTGGCCCCATGGGTCGGCATGATCCTGGTCGCCGGCGTCCTCGCCCAGTACGCCTCGGCGACGGCGCTCCAGCGCGGCGGCGCAATCGAGACGATCGGGTTGATCGGCCTCGTCGCCAACGCCGCCCAGATCCTCGGCGGGGTCCTCGTCTTCGGCGACCCGCTCTCGACCAGCCCGCTCGGCCTCACCCTCCAGGTCAGCGCCTTCGCGATGGTCTGCGCGTCGGCGCTCCTGATCCCGGCCCGGCTCACCCCCGGCAAGCCGGCTCCCGCGGCTATCTGAGCCCGCGCAGCACCGAGCGGGCCGCGTTGTATCCGCACATCCCGTGCGCCCCGCCGCCCGGCGGCGTCGCCGCCGAGCAGATGTACACGCCCGGTATCCCCGTCCGGTAGGGGTCGAGCGCGAGCCGCGGGCGGATCACCGTCTGCCATGGAGTGTTGGCGCCGGTGATGATGTCGCCGCCGACGTAGTTCGCGTTGTAGGCGGTCAGCTCCGCCGGCGAGCGCGTCACGCCGGCGACGATCCGATCGCGAAAGCCGGGGGCGAAGCGTTCGATCTGGTCGAGGAGGGCCCGCTCGGCGTCGCCGTCGTAGCCGCGGGGCACGTGGGCGTAGGCCCAGACCGGGTGGACGTCCCCGCGCGAGCGCGCCGGGTCGGCGAGGTACTGCTGGCCGACGAGGACGAAGGGGCGCTCCGGCATCCGCCCGCGGTTGACCTCGCGCTCGGCGTGCGCCAGCTCCTCGAGCGACCCGATCACGTGGACGGTGCCGGCGCGGCGCGAGTCCGGGTGGGTCCAGGGGACCCCGCCCTCGACCGCGAGGTCGACCTTGAACGCGCCGGGCCCGTACCGGTAGCGCCGGTAGGCGCGGGCGACGCGGGCCGGCAGCCGCTCGCCGGCGAGCGCGGCGACCGCCTGCGGGGTCAGGTCGAGGACGACGGCGCCGGCCTCGGGGAGCTCGTCGAGCGAGCGCACCGCCCTGCCGGTCTCGATCCTCCCCCCGTTCTCCAGCACGACCGCCGCCAGCGCCTCGGCGATCGCGCCCGAGCCGCCGCGCGCGACCGGCCATCCGTGGCGGTGGCAGGCGCAGACCATCGCCATCCCGACCGAGGCGCTCAGCGGCCGGCCCAGCGGGCTGAACCCGTGCGCGGCGACGCCGCCGAAGAGCGCCCTCGCCTGCGGCGTGCGGAGCGCCCGCGCCAGCAACGTCGCCGGCGCCGCGGCGCGCAGCCCGAAGCGGGTCATCAGCAGCGGATGCCGGGGGATCCGCAGGACCGGGCGCAGGATGTCCTCCCCGAGCCGGTCGAAGGCCGCCGCCGAGGGGCCGAAGACGCGCTTCCACCCCGCCCCGGCCGCGCCCAGCCCGGAGGCCGTGTCCTCGATCGAGCGCAGCATCGCCGCGCCCCCGCCCCCGTCGAGCGGGTGGCTCAGGTCCACTTCCGGCCAGGCCCACTCGAAGCCGTGGCGCTCGAGCGGCAGCTCGGTCAGCGCCGGCGAGCCGACCGCCATCGGGTGGACCGCCGAGCAGTCGTCGTGGAGCAGCCCGGGCAGGGTCAGCTCGCTGGTGCGGGCGCCGCCGCCGATCGTCTCCGCCGCCTCGATCACCGTGACGGCGACGCCGGCGTGGGCGAGCGCCGCGGCGCAGGCCAGCCCGTTCGGCCCGGAGCCGACGACGATCGCGTCGCTCATGTGGTCTGGACCGGAAAGGGCTTCCCGTCGAGCCAGGGCTGGCGCTTGACCATGTCGTCCACCCTGACCCAGCCCTCCTCGACCAGGCCGTCCGCAGCGTCGTAGATCCGGTAGTGCTGGCGCGGGTCGCCGGCCGGCTGGGACTCGAGCATCACGACCCGCAGCTCACCCGGCTCGAACCGGCAGCGATCCTGGACGGCCTCGAGCAGGGGCAGGTTGTGGAAGTGGCCGTCGCCGAAGTTGTAGCCGAGCACGACCCCGGCGACCAGCTCCCCCTCGCGCACGTCGTAGTCCTCGATGTCGTCGACGGCGCGCAGCCCGAGCCCGTTGAGCGCCCGCCCGTGCGAGTGCATCGAGCGGAAGGCGAGACCTTTGTAGACGAGCACCTCGATCATCTCGTCGTCGTAGAACTTCTTGAGCTGCTCGGTGACGATCGGCGCCGGCTTGACGATCGAGCGGTCGAGCTTGCGCTCGGCCTCGCCCTCTTTGCGGAACAGCCACTGGCTCGTCGCCCAGTTGCCCGCGTAGTAGCGCATCGAGGGCAGGAAGGAGACCAGGTCCGGCCTCAGGTTGCCGAGCACCGGCAGCCCGACGCAGGCGGCGAGGATGAAGCCGATCAGGAGCGGGTCGTCGAGCGTCGCCAGCGGCACGTCGCCGTGGTGCCCGAAGAGGAAGAGGATCCCGAAGATCATGAACACGTTCCACTCCAGCGGCACCGCCAGGGGGAACGTGGAGATGATGTGGAGGTGAAAGATGACCATCCCGGCGGCGGCGATCGTCCCCAGTGTCCCGCCCTTCGAGATCAGCAGGATGAAGGGCAGGGTGAACTCCACCACCGTGCCCATGTGGGCGGCCAGGGCGCCCGTCTGCGAGGGGATCAGGTCATCGGGGTGGCGCCGGTAGAGGCGCTTCTTCGCCCGCCTGGAACGGTTCCACGGAGTGTTGCTGATCATCACCGTGACCACGAATGGAAAGTGCTTGTTCAGCTTCGAGGCGGCGGCCCCCCACCAGATGCAGACGAAGACGAGCTGCGCGGCGACCACCATTTCGTCGAGCGGGAAGAGAAAGACCACGAGCAGCGTGCCGTAGATCTCGGCCCGCGCCGCCAGGAACGGCACCTTGTCGCGCAGGCCGAGCAGCGCGAGCAGGATCAGCAGTGAGCCGATCGCGGCCGTGTCGAGACGGCCGGCGACCGTGGTCGAGTCGGTGACCCCGTCGGTGAGCAGCAGGTAGAGCGCCCAGGCGATCACCCCCGCGTAGAGCCCGACGTCGACGATCGTGCGCGTCGAGCCTCGGGTCAGGGGCACCCGGTCCGGCCAGGGTGGCAGCCGCGTCGTCCCCGGCCGCAGCCAGTAGAGCAGTCCGCCGATCATCGGCGAGAAGCGCAGGGTCAGCGGCAGCGAGCCGGCGCCGAGGCCGAGGATCTCCCAGAGCATCGTCCAGACGACGGCCTTCTGGAAGACGATCGGTTCGGTCCACCAGCTGCCGAGGTCGCCGAGCCCGCCGAGGTCGGAGGTCGTCGCCGAGATCACGAGCAGCCCGCCCACCGCGTAGAGGGCGACCTTCAGCACGTAGAGGAAATAGACCGCGACGGGCGTGCCGAACCCGTTCAGCGCCCAGTCCTGGGCGCAGGCCTTGATCCGCTCGAGGTGTGGCCGGCGCCTCCACTCCTCGACGTCGAAGGGGGGCTCCGCGGGCGTGAGGATTCCCATCGCCCGCGGAGCCTACTTCCAGAGCGTTACTTCTTCTTCTTGTTCCCCTTCTTGCACTTCACGTTGATCTTCAACTTGTTCTTCTTGAGCTTCTTGCCGTTGTGGCCCTTCATGCTCAACTTGGCCTGGCGCGACTTCTTCGAGTCGCACAGGTCCTTCGCGTTGATCAACAGGCCCTTGCCGCCGCCCCGCATCTTCAGGACGAACTTGCTGACCGGGACGTCCGGGGTTTCCGGGAACGTCGTCTTCATCCGGCCCTTGACCGTGCTGATCACGCCGCGGAGCTGGACGTTGACCTGACCTCGCAGGTCGGCGACCAGGTTCGGCAGCAGGTCACTCGAGGAGACCAGGTACACCGGGCCCTTGAGCGGGTTGTCGAGCAGCGGGGAGACCGCCGTCGCGCTGCCGTACTGAGCGCCCTTCGGGCACTGTCCCGCGGCCAGCTGCACCCTCGTGCAGATGGTCTTGAAATGCGAGTTGTCGAGCAACGTGCCCTTCGGCAGCGTCACCGCGGTGCGGGCGATGTTGGCGTCGCCTTCACGCGCGGTCAGCTTCGCTTCGATCTTCGGATGACCGCGCCGCTTGCTGGCCTTCTTGCCGAACAGCCTCAGCCTCAGCTTCGGCTTGAAGCCGAGCGCGTCGCAGTTCGTCGCCTGGTAGGCGGTCGAGAATGCGAATGAGCTGAACGTGCTCGGGACGGCCGGATTGGCGCCGCCGCCCTTGAGCGTGCCCGCGACCGTCTTCGGGTCGCAGTTCGTCGGGTTGCGCATGAACTGCGCGCGGTCGACGTCGACGTTGACCGAGCGGATGTCGAGCTTGACGCCGCCGAACACGTCGGGAATGACGTCGGAGTCGGCCCGGACCTGTGCGGTCTTCGGGTCGACGAACAGCGGCACCCTGATCACGACGGTGCCGAGGTCATACGGCCCGGCCACGGCCGGGGTGACGACCACCAACGAGAGCGGCGCGCCCTTGTACGGGCCGGCCAGGTAGGCCTTGCCGCCGAGGCTGAGCGGCTCCGATCCGGTGCCGCTGCGGGTCGTGACCGTGCCGATCTGGCTCGCCGACGGACAACTCGAGCCGGCCTGCTCTGCCGCGCCGGTCGCTTTCGCGGCGGCGTCGATGGCAGCCTCCGAGCAGTACGGGACGCCCGCCAGCTTGGCGGTCAGCCCGCCCGGCAGGGTGACGTCGATGACCTTCAGCTCCTGCTCGCCGTCGCCGCGGGCGATCAGCACGCGGAACGGGCTGTAGGCGCCGCCCTGGGTGTTGTCCGATTTGGCCGTGTAGGCCGGCGAGAACCTGCGCGCGGCCATCGACGCCGGGCAAGCGCCCCCGGCCGGGTCGGTTTCCAGCGAGTAGGCGGACGCCGCGTTGACGTCGGCCGTGCCGGACCACGGGGTGTAGGTCGCGTTCGTCGTGTTGGGCCCACAGGTCGGGGGCGAGGTCAGCGGCCCCTTTGGGCCACCATTCGTCGTCACCCTGAACGAGGTGAACGGCGCCTGCGGGTTGTTGTCGACGACGGCGGTCAGCTGTCCCGTCTGCAGGTTCGGGAAGACGTTCCCGACCAGCCGCACGTTGACCCCGTAGCGCGTGTTGAACGCGTGCAGGAAGATCCGGAACAGGTTGCCCGAGCTCGGGTCGTTGCTGGTCGGCTCGCCGACGTAGACGTCGCCCTCGAGCGGCTGGTCGAGCGCGTTGGTGTCGACTTCGATCTCACCGATCTTCGAGGCGGCCGGACAGGCGATCGGGTCGTCGGTGCCCTTGCCGAACTGGGCCGCGCTGCAGGTCAGCAGGCCGTTGGCGACGGAGGGGTTGAGCCCCGCCCCTTCAGGCAGGACGACGCTGGCCTTCAGCAGGTGCGAGTTGGCGATTTTTTCGGGGCCCGCTTCGAACGGCATCTGGACGTCGATCGTCGCCGGTTCGGGCGAGTCGACCGCGCCGCCCGCGGTGACCGCGAGGCCCGGCTGGAACGGAACGAGGTTGCAGCCGGTCGTCCCGACGGACGTTTCGAAGTCTTCCGTGTCGGTGACCGCAGTGTGGGATTCGACGAAGAGGTTCGTGACCTGGCCCTCTTCCTCGGTGCACTGGCTCGGCATCGTCAGGTAGGTGCCGTTGCCGGCCCGGCCGTTGAAGACCAGCCTCGACCCGATCACCGCCGGGTGAATCACGCCTTCCGGGAGGTGGATGTCGTCGATCGTGAACCGGATGTGCTGGTCGAGGGGATCGAGGTCGCCGACGATGAAGGTGGAGCCGCTCGTCGTCGGGAACGCGACCATCGAGGGCACGCCTTCGTACGGTTCGACGTTGAAGACGGGCACGTTGACCCTGAACTGTTCGCAGCCGTTGGGCAGGCACCCGGCCCCGGGCGCCTCACCGGCGATCGTGAAGTAGTTGGTGCCGACGATCACGCCGAAGCCTTTCGCGCCGATGCATGCGCCGAATCCGGCTTCGCCGGCTTCGGCCTGTGCGATCGTGCAGGCGGGCGCGGCCTCGGGGTTGACCCCGAGCCCTTCCGGCAGTTCGACGCGGATGTCTTTGACGAACCCGTCAGGGAACCCGACCGCGCCGGGCGTCGTCAGCGTGTTGAGGGTGAAGTCGGTGATCCCGAAGTTCGGGTGCCCGGCTGCCTGCCGGTACCATTTTTCGGAAGTCAGTTCGGTGCACTGTCCGGGGTCCTGCGCCAGAGGCGGATCGCCTTTGACTGCATTCGCCAGGCCGGACATGGCCGGCGTGTCGACGTTTTCTTTGCAGGTCAGCGCTTCCCACTCTTCGATGCCGAAGGCCGCATTGGCCGAGGGGGCGAAGAAGACAGCGCCGAAGGCAACCACAAGCACGACGATCAAACGCCTAGGCATTCATTTCTCCTCTTGTTTACGCATTGACGACTCTCCGTCCCTGCGTGGCGCCTGATCAATCTCCCGCATCTAACCTAGCCCGCACGGAAGACCTAATCAAGTCCCACACTGGTCCAAACACGCGACTACCCCCAATGATGCGGATGTATTCCTGACCGGGTTCTCATCAATAGGGCGGGAGGACCCCGAGGTGGAGGAGCTCGGCGCGCGGCCAGCCCTCCGGCTGCACCAGCAGAGCGATCGGCTCGCGCCGGGTGAAGACCATCCCCCCGGGCCAGAAGGTTGCGCGCCGCCCGGCGCAGGGGACGAAGGTGTATTCGCCGGACATGCCCCTGTGGCCGTAGTCCAACGCCACCCGCCCGGCGAGTCGCTCCGGCACCCGCACCGTCACCGGCCGCGAGCCGACGACGACGAGCGGGACCTTGCTCGTGAAGCGCCTCGTCGACGGGTTCCAGTGCGAGCCGCGGACCTCGGGCCCGGGCATGTGAAGCGGGCCGGCGATCGAGTCGCCCCGGCGCGTAGCGCCGTTCCCGCCCGCCGCGTCGTCGCACTCGGCCAGCCTCGGCGGCAGGCCGTCGAACGGGGCCGAGTCGGCGGGGCCCGCAAAGAGCGCCATGAGGAAGAGGGCGAGGATCGACACGCGCTTCATCGCGTCGAATCCTCCCGCAGAGCCCGCCGCAGCGCCTCGTCGAACGACTCCGGGGCGATCCCGAACGGCTCGGCCCCGGAGGGGTCGGTGACCACCGTCGCCGTGGTCAGCCCCTCGACCAGGGGACGCGCCACCTTCGTGTCCACCGGCGTGACCAGCCCCAGCCAGAGGGCCGAGAGCCACGGGGTGAGCAGGGGCACCGGGATTTTGCGGCGCGGTCGCTTGCCCATCGCCATCGCCATCCGGTCGAGCATCTCCCCGTAGGAGAGGACATCGGGCCCTCCGATCTGGACCTCGCGACCGGCCGACTCCGGCACCTCCGGCGCCCGTCGCAGGTACTCGACCGCCGCGTCGATGCCGATCGGCTGGGTCGGCGTGCGCAGCCACGAGGGCGCGATCATCACCGGCAGCCTGCTGACCAGGTAGCGCAGCGTCCGGTAGGACTCGCTGCCGGCGCCGACCACCATCGCCGCCCTGAAGTAGGTGAGCGGCGGACCCTCGTCGGCGAGCGCCCGCGCCGTCTCATGCCGGCTGCGCAGGTGCTCGGACTCGGACTCGCTGCCGAGGCCGCCGAGATAGACGACCCGGCCGACGCCCTCGCGCCTCGCCATGCGGGCGAAGTTGAGGGCGCCCGCCCGCTCGCGCTCGGCGAAGCCGCCGCCCCCGGCCATCGCGTGAACCAGGTAGTAGGCGACCCCGATGCCCTCCCCCGCCCCGGAGAGGCTGTCCTCGTCGCCGACGTCGCCGACGTGGAGCTCGTGTCCGGCGCGCTGCAGCTCGGTCGCCCTGGCGGGGTCTCGGACCAGGCAGCGGACGCGGCTCTCGGAGCCGGCGAGGGCCTGCGCCAGGCGGCCGCCGACGAAGCCCGTTGCCCCCGCGATGAGAATGCCCGGCGCGATCCTCCCGGCTACCCGGCGAGGAGCCCCTGCAAAGCTCTGGCACGTGAGGGTCCACGAGCTGAAGCGCACGCAGCGGGTCGAGATGCCGGTCGAGCGGGCCTTCGCCTTCTACACCGACGCGCTCAACCTCGAGCCGATGACCCCGCCCTGGCTCCACTTCCGGCTGACGACCCCGGGGCCGCTGGCGCTCGAGGCCGGGACGCTGCTCGACTACAGGCTGAGGCTGCACGGCTTCCCGGTCCGCTGGCGGACCCGGATCGAGGCCTGGGAGCCGCCGGTGCGGTTCGTCGACGTCCAGGACCGGGGGCCCTACTCCCTCTGGGAGCACACCCACCTGTTCGAGGAGGACGGCGAGGGCTCGACGGCGATCACCGATCGCGTCCGCTACGCGATCCCGCTCGGGCCGCTCGGCGCGCTCGCTCACAGGGCCTTCGTCCGCCGCGACCTGGAGCGGATCTTCGACTACCGCCGCGAGGCCTTCGAACGGCTCAATCCGCGCTAGGCGCAGGTGGCGCGGCGCCCGTCGCCCTGGCCTGGTAGAGCGTCGCGCGTCCCTCCCAGTAGCTGGCGACCGCCTCGACCTCGAAGCCGGCGACACGGAGCAGGGCGGCGACGTGGTCGCGGGTGAACAGCCACCACCAGGGGTCGTAGTCGCCGGGCGCGAATCCCGACTCCGTCGCGTGGGTGATGCCGAAGGCGTGGATGTGGATGTCGCCGAGTTCGCGCAACCACTGGGCGAAGACGGCGCGCTGGCTCTCGCTCAGCGCCGGAACCAGGAGGGCGGCGCCGGGCTCGACCGAGAGCGAGCCGGCGCTGGTCGTCACCGTCTCCGGCATCGACACCGTGCCCAGCAGCAGGGTCTCCCGGGTGATCGCGCGCAGCCGCCGCAGCGTGTGCAGGGGTTCCGGACAGTGGTAGAGGACCCCGTTGCAGCAGACGACGTCGAAGCTGCCCGCCCGCTCGGCCGTCTCGGGGTCGTCGATGCTGCCGTTGATGCAGGTCGTGTCGGTGACCCCAAGCGAGGCGGCCCGCTCGCGGAACAGCCTCCAGAGGTCGTCCGGCCCGCCGTCCTCCGGGGCGATGTCGATCATCGTCGTCGCGCTGGCGCCGTTGCGGGCGGCGGCGGTGGTCTGCTCGTTTACCGTGCCCCAGAGGCCACCAACCTCCGCGAACGTCTTCCCGGCCACGGCTTCGGCGATCCAGCGCTCGCAGATCGGCTCTCCCATCGCGGCGATAATAATCGGATGCGACGAAGCACCGGCGTTCGTCACGCCCCGGCATCGGAGGCGGCGCGATGTCGCGCTAGCCGTCTTTGGCCTGCAGGAGCGAGCGGCGCTCGCGGTACTCCTCGGCGCTCATCTCGCCGGCGGCAAAGCGGCGATCGAGGATCTCCAGCGGCGCGCCGAGATCGGGGTGATGCGAGTCCCACGGGGCCGAGCGGATCAGCCAGACGACCCCGAGGATGACAATGCCCCAGAACAGGGCCATCACGATCATCCAGCCGGCACCGACGTCGTCGCCGTGCATGCCCCAGGTGTCGGCGTAGAGGAGAAATGGGAGGCCTGCAGCGATCACCGGTACCAACTGTAGGCCAGCGGAGCGGACCTGTGTTGCCCTGGGCCGCTCATGGTGCTAGCTGCCGATCGCCCAGGCAAGGAGGCCGCTGGGGATCGCCCACACCGTCTCTTCCACGTCGAGGATGTCGCGGGTCGCAATGACGCCCATCCCGTAGGTCTCTTCCAGCCCCTTCTTCTCTGACTTCCAGCCCTTGCTCACGTACTTGGACTCGACAGGGATCGGTACAAAGGGCCCGACGAAATCGATCTCGGCGCCGGAGCGGCGATTGCGGCGCACCATGAGGGCCGCCTCGTCGAGTACAGCCGGCAAGTCGCCGTCTCCGATGGCACGGAGGAGGCTTACGCCGATCTGCTGCTCGTTGATTTGCGTGATGTCGGGCAGCTGGATCCTCTTATCTCGCCAGGATGGGAGCCGGGCGACCAATGGGTCGATCGCATAGAGCTTGTCCGTGCCGCCCTCGACCGGGGTCTCCCCATTGTGGGTGACGGAGGCACGCCACATGTAGAAGGAACTGCAGAGGCGATCGACCCGATCTTGGACCGTATTGCGACTACCGATGTTGAGGTCCTCGGTGATGCTGTTGATGCTGGATGGCGAGCCCATCCCGTCCACCAGCCTGCTGACCAGGGCCTTCACGTCACGGTCGCTCATGCTCCCCACGTGGAGAACGTCACCGGTGAGGATGTTCCAGAGACCGCTCAGCGTCACGTCTTTGACATCGACGTGGCTCCGAGCGTCTGCAACGGCACGCGGGAAACCGCCGACCGACAGGTAGCGCTCCCAGGCGGTCGCTATCTCGTCGAGATAGACCTGGAGTGGCTCCAGGTAGCGCCTTGCCGCGTCACTCTGAAGGTCGGCGAGCTCGAGACCATCCTTGGGGAGCGACTCAGCGAGCTCGGGGTAGAGCTCGCGGGCAAAGTCCCGGAAGCTCATAGGCAGTAGGAGGCGGATGCCGCCATCAGGGCCCTCTCTACCTCCGAGGTCACCTTGCGCTCGCCGGAGCTTTGCGGCTGACGAGCCGGTAGCGACAACCGTCCCCTGACGCAACTCGGTCTGATCGCGCAGCTGCTTCAACGTCAGGGCCCAGTCCGGGACGTACGTGATCTCGTCGAAGAACCAGTAGCGATTGCCGTCGTAGTCCTTGCTGAGATCGACGGCAATCTTGACCATCCGTCGCAGGTCCTGTGCTTTCAGACCCTCGCACGGACAGAATGTGATCGCCCTTGGATCAATGGCATCGTTCAGGAGCTCCACGATTTCCCGTTTCATCGCAACGCTCTTGCCGACTCGTCGAGGGCCGAGGAGCAGGTAGAGCGAGCCAGCAACCATGTCCTCGAGGGGTCTCGGACTGAAGGCACTCAGGGAATTGCGTCTCGCCTCGGCAAGATCAGGATCTCGCCGGATCCAGCCGCCGCCCCTCCACCATGGGTTGTGCTCAAGGAGATAGGTTCGACGCTCGTCTTCTCTCATTGGTCAGATCGTGCCTAAAGTTGAACAGATCATAGGGTTTTTCGCCCTTTTTGTTGAACAGATCATAGGGTCTTTGAGGGCTCCACCTGAACAGATCCTAGGGTCTTGGAAAAGCTTGGCGAAGTTCCTGGGCGCTGGCAGCTGGCTCATTTCCGCGCAGCGGCCCTAGCCCTTCTGCGTGGGCCGGCCGAGGTCCGGCTCGCCGCCAGGGCGCTCGCGCGCTTTCAAGTGCCCTGAACGACTGAGACCCCGTCGCCGGGGCCTCGAACTGCGAGAAAAGAGCCAGACCTACGGCTGCGGCGTAGATCCGGCTTGTTCATCGGGTGTTCTTTGAAGAGTTCAACCAACACCCCAAGTACCGCTACGGGGATTCGAACCCCGGTTTCTGGCATGAGAAGCCAGCGTCCTAGTCCCCTAGACGATAGCGGCAGGTGGGCGCGATTCTAGCGAGCCGCGGGTGCGGATTGCCTTGACGTCCCGACCGTGGCGGGGGCCGCCAATCGGTAGATTGCCTGCTCCCGCGGCTGTGGCGGAACTGGTAGACGCGCGGCGTTCAGGTCGCCGTGGAGGAAACTCCGTGGAGGTTCGACTCCTCTCAGCCGCATCGCCGCCCCGGAGGAGCGGCGCCGCTCAGGCGGCCTTCGCCGGAGTGGCGGTGAGAGTCGCGCCGCCGCGCTCGGCGGCGGCGGCGATCTCGTCGACGAAGTCCGGCCAGAGCGCCCGCGGCAGGTCGTGGCCCATGTCCTCGAAGATCCGCAGCTTCGCGTCCGGGATCGCCTCGGCCGTCGCGCGGCCGGCGGCGGGGCGGGCGAGCGGGTCATGCGCTCCGTGCAGCACCGTCGTCGGCACGCGCAGGCCTTCGAGCCCCGTGGTGCGATCGCCGGAGGCGCTGATCGCATGCATCTGGCGGATGATCCCGGCCGGGTTATGCCCGCGGTCGTACATCGCGCCCGCCAGCTCCTCGATCTCGCCTTCGTCGCGATGGTCGGGGGAGCCGATCACCTTGAAGGTCCTCAGCGCCCGCTTCACGTAGTCCTCGCGCCCCTGCGGGAACTTGGAGAGCAGCAGGCCCCAGGCGCGGAAGGTGGGTGAGCCGACCCGGCGGTTGCCGGTCGTCGACATCATCGAGACCAGGGAGCGGACGCGCTCCGGCCGGCGGATCGCCATCGTCTGGCCGATCATCCCGCCCATCGAGGCCCCGGTCACGTTCGCGGCCCCGATCCCGAGCTGGTCCATCAGGGCGAACGCGTCGTCGGCCATGTCGGCGAGCAGGTAGGGAGCAGTCGAGCGGCGGCCCATGACCATCTCGAGGCGCGACGGCGTCCCCTTCTCCTTGAGCAGCGTCGAGTGGCCGATGTCGCGGTTGTCGAAGCGGACGACGCGGAAGCCGCGCTCGGCGAGCATCACGCAGAAGTCCTCCTGCCAGGCCAGCATCTGGGCCGCCAGGCCCATGACCAGGAGGAGGGGCTCGCCGTCGGGGTCGCCGACCTCCTGATATGCGAGCTCGATCCCGTTGGCCTGGACCAGCCGCTCGTCGCTGAGAGCACTCACCCACGGGAGTCTAGAGATCCGACTGGCTGTTCAGCCAGGAGTAGTTTGACGCGGGTGCGCACAGCGATCGTCTCCGACCTGCACCTGGGCAGCTCCTTCGGCGAGGACCTCCTCCGTGAGACCGGCATCCGCCGGGCGCTGATCGAGGAGATCGCCGGCGCCGACAGGCTGGTCCTGCTCGGCGACGCGCTCGAGCTGCGCGAACTGACGCTGCCCGAGGCGCTGGCGCCCGCGCGCGCCGTCTTCGAGGAGCTCGGCGAGGCGATGGCCGGCCGCGAGGTCCTGATCGTCCCCGGCAACCACGACCACCGCCTCGCCGAGCCGCTGCTCGAAGCGCTCGCGATGGAGGGCGGGGCCCTCGGCGACGAGCACCGCGCGGCGCCCCTGGAGAGGCTCGGGGACCTGGTCGCGGGCTGGCTCGGCGAGGCCGGGCTCACGATCGCCTACCCGGGCGCCTGGCTGCGCGACGACGTCTACGCGACCCACGGCCACTACATGGACTGCCACATGAGCCTGCCGCGGATCGAGTGCCTGGCGGCCTCGACCGTGATGCGGACCTTCGGGGCGCTGCCGGACCCGGCGAGCCCCGCCGACTACGAGCAGGTGCTGCGCCCCGTCTATGGGCTCGCCCACGGGCTGGCCCAGTCCGGCCTCGCCCAGCGCGCAAGCCGGCCCTCCGAGCGCACCTGGCGGGCGATCTCCGGGCGCGACCGCAGCGCGGGCCCGGTCCGCCGCGCCGCGATCCGCGCCGCGGTCGGCGGCGGTATCCCGGCCGCGGTCTGGACGCTGAACCGCCTCCTGCGCGCCGACTTCGACCCCGACCTCTCCCCCGCCGCGATCACCCGCAGCGGCATCGACGCGGGGACCGAGCTCGCCCGCCGGCTCCGGCTCGACGCGCGCCACGTGATCACCGGCCACACCCACCGGGCCGGGCCGGAAGCCGGCGAGATGCCGTGGGAGCTGCCGGGCGGCGGCCTGCTCCACAACACCGGCAGCTGGGTCTTCGCCTCCGCCTTCCACCGCCCCGGGACGCCGCCGAGCCCCTACTGGCCCGGAACGGTGACCTGGGTGGACGACGAGGGCCCGCCGCGGCGGGTGCGACTCCTCAACGAGCGCTCGCGCGACTCACTGAGGCGGATCGTGCGGGAGGCCGCCGCCTAGCCGAGCCACTCGGCGACGATGCGGCCGATCTCCTCGCCGCGGTCCTCCTGGAGGAAGTGCCCGGCGTCGTCGATCTTGCGCGGGGGCGAGTAGCCGAGCGCCTCGCAGACCTGCTCGCCGACCGAGAAGGGGAGCGCCGGGTCCGAGTCCGCCCAGAGGACGAGCGTCGGCCGTTCGTCCTCGCGCAGCGCCATCGCGACCCGCTGGCCCTCGGCGGCGCCCGGCGCGTCGGGCTCGGTCGGCAGGATCAGCGGGAAGGCGCGGGCGCCGGCCTTCGACTCGGGCGTGGGAAAGGGGGCCTCGTAGGCGGCGATCACGTCGTCGCCGGGGTCGTTCTTGCAGCCGGCCTTGACCAGGAAGCCGGTCGGCAGTTCCTCCTCGTTGCGGCGCACGAAATCGCGGAATCTGAGCCAGGTGTCGCTCATCTTCTGGTGGCCGGTGAACGGCCCCGTGTCCATGATCACGATGCGCGAGAAGCGCTCCGGGTGCTCGACCGCGAGCCGCAGGCCGATCGGCCCGCCCCAGTCGTGGACGACGGCCGTCGCGTCGCGCACGTCGAGCTCCTCGAGCAGCTTCGCCATCAGCTCGACGTGGCGGTCGTACGTGTACCACTCGGGGTCGGTGGGCTTGTCGGAGCGCCCGAAGCCGGCGTAGTCCGGGGCGATGCAGCGATAGCCGGCGTCGCGCACCGGCGGGATCACCTTGCGCCATAGGAACGACCAGGTCGGCTCGCCGTGGAAGAAGACGACCGGGCTTCCCTCGCCCTCGTCGAGATAGGCCAGCCGCAGGCCGTCGATCTCGCGATAGCTCGACTCGAAGGGGAAGTCCGGAAGCCCCTGCGTCGCCTCCTCCGCTGTGCGGGCCACGTCGTCGCTCATCCGGCTCAGAACCCTATTCCCTCAATCCCGATCCGATTCTGGACTATTCGGATCAACATTGTGCTAGGGTGCCGCGACTTCATTGAGAACTAAGTTGGTCAAAAAACTAAAGCAGTCGGAATAGGAAGGAATCTCTCTTGATTCGGAAGCTCCCCCTCGCAGCGCTTGCACTACTGGTCGCGGTCCTCGCGGCGGGGTGCGGCAGCAGTGACGACAGCACCGGCAGCTCCGGCGGAGGCAGCGTCGACATCGTCGCCTACTCCACCCCGGAGGCCGTCTACGCCGATGCCCTCGAGCCCGGCTTCGAGGCCTCGCCGGAGGGCGACGGCGTCGGCTTCTCGGGCTCCTTCGGGGCTTCCGGCGACCAGCGCCGGGCGGTCGAAGCCGGCCAGCCCGCCTCCCTGGTCCACTTCGCGCAGGGCGGCGACATGATCGCGCTCGAGGAAGCCGGCCAGGTCGAGCCCGGCTGGGACAAGAACAAATACAAGGGGATCGGCCAGGAGTCGGTCGTCGTCATCGCGACCCGCAAGGGCAATCCCGAGGGGATCGAATCCTTCGACGACCTGCTGACCGAGGACGTCGACATCATCACCCCGAACCCGCTCAGCTCGGGCGGCGCGCGCTGGAACATCATGGCGCTCTACGGCTCCCAGCTGCATCAGGGCAAATCCGAGCAGGAGGCCCTCGCCGCGGTCAAGACCGTGCTCGAGAAGACGGTCGTGCAGCCGGGCAGCGCCCGCGACGCCCTCGCCGCCTTCACCCAGGGCGAGGGCGACGTCCTGCTCGCCTACGAGAACGAGGCGATCAAAGCCCAGGAAGAGGGCGAGGACGTCGACTACGTCGTGCCGCCGTCGACGATCCGGATCGAGACCCCGATCGCCGTCACCAAAGGCTCGTCGGATTCCGCCCAGGCCTTCCTCGACTACATCTGGTCGGACGCGGGTCAGCAGATCTGGGCCGACCACGGCTACCGCCCGGTGAACCAGGCGCTGCTCGACGAGAAGGTCTACCCGGTCCCCGCCGACCTCTTCGACATCGGCGAGTTCGGCGGCTGGGAGACGGTCACGGACGAGTTCTTCGACGAGGAAACCGGCAAGGTCGCCGCGATCGAGAAGGAACTCGGAGTTCCCACCGAGTAACCGATGAGCGCTCACCCGGCAACCGTTGAGGCTCCGCCCAGGGCAGGCATGCGTCTGCCCTGGGCCGGTCCTGCCCTGGGCCGAGGGCTCGTCGGCCTCTACCTCAGCCTGATGGTCCTGCTGCCCCTGGCGGCGGTCGTCGCCAAGTCGACCGAGAACGGCATGGGCGCGTTCTGGGACGCGGTCACAGGCCCGCAATCCGTCGCGGCGCTGAAACTGACCGTGATCAGCTCGCTGATCGTGGTCGCGATCAACGCGGTCTTCGGCACGATCATCGCCTGGGTCCTGGTCCGCGACGAATTCCGCGGCAAGGCGGCGGTCAACGCGATCATCGACCTGCCCTTCGCGCTGCCGACGATCGTCGCCGGGCTGACCCTGCTGACCCTCTACGGCAGCGAGAGCCCGTTCGGGATCAACATCGCCTTCACCAAGGTCGCGGTGGTCGCGGCGCTGCTCTTCGTCACCCTGCCCTTCGTCGTGCGGGCGGTGCAGCCGCTGCTGCTCGAGCTCGACCGCGAGATGGAGGAAGCGGCGACCTCGCTCGGCGCCGGGGGCCTCACCGTCTTCCGCCGGATCATCTTCCCCAACCTCCTCCCCGGCCTGACCGCCGGCGTCGCCCTCGCCTTCGCGCGGGCCCTGGGCGAGTACGGGTCGCTGATCCTGATCTCCGGCAACCTCCCCTTCGAGACCGAGGTCTCCTCGGTCTTCATCCGCAGCCAGATCGAGGGCGGCAACCTGCCGGGCGCGGCGGCGGTCTCGGTCGTCCTGCTCGTCGTCTCCCTGGTCCTGCTCGCCGGCGTCACAGCCGCCGAGCGCTGGGGCCGCCGCCACGAACGGGGCGATGCCAAGAGCAAGGCGAGGATGTGGCGAAGGATCAGCCGCTCGCAATGGGGCTCGGGCGGAGGTGGCGGATGAACGGCGCCGGCAGGACCAGCCGCTACTCGCTGCGCGCGCTGGGGCTGGGCTACCTCGGCCTGTTGCTGATCGCCCCGGTCGCGATGATCTTCTACAAGACCTTCGAGGACGGGATCGGCCCGCCGATCGAAGCGATCACCTCGCCGGAGGGCATCCACGCCTTCGAACTGACGCTGCTGATGGTCGCGGTCGCCGTCCCCCTCAACACGGTCTTCGGGGTCGGCTGCGCGCTCCTGCTCGTCCGCCACAAGTGGAAGGGCAACCCCTTCCTCGACGCGATCATCAACCTGCCGTTCGCGATCAGCCCCGTCGTCGTCGGCCTGGCGCTCTTCCTGCTCTACGGCACCGACGGCTGGTTCGGCCCGACGCTCGGCGAATGGGGGATCAAGGTCCTCTTCTCGACCCCGGGGATGATCCTCGCCAGCATCTTCGTCTCGCTGCCGTTCGTCGTGCGCGAGACGGTGCCGGTGCTGCAGGAGATCGGCACGGAGCAGGAGCAGGCGGCCTCGACCCTCGGCGCCAACGCCTGGCAGACCTTCTGGCGGGTCACCCTGCCGGCGATCCGCTGGGGCGTCGCCTACGGGGTCGTGCTCACGACCGCCCGCGTGCTCGGCGAGTTCGGCGCGGTCTCGGTCGTCTCCGGCGAGATCTCCGGCCAGACCGAAACCCTGCCCCTCTTCGTCTCCCAGCAGTTCGAGCAGTTCAACCTGGCGGGCGCCTACGCCGCCTCGATCCTGCTCGCCCTGCTCGCCCTCTCAACGCTGTTGCTCATGAACCTGCTCAAACGAAAGGAGGGGTCCTGAATGGGAATCGCAGTCGAGGGAGCGTCCAAGCGCTTCGGTGACTTTCAGGCTCTCAACGATGTATCGATAGACGTCCCCGACGGCTCGCTCACCGCCCTGCTGGGGCCGAGCGGCAGCGGCAAGTCGACGCTGCTGCGGGCGATCGCGGGGCTCGAGACCCTGGACGCCGGGGACGTGACCATCAACGGCGAGGACGCCACGGCCAAACCGCCGCAGAAGCGCGGCGTCGGCTTCGTCTTCCAGCACTACGCCGCCTTCAAGCACATGACCGTGTTCGGCAACGTCGGCTTCGGCCTGCGGATCCGCAAGTGGGACAAGGCGGACATCGAGAAACGGGTCCACGACCTGCTCCAGCTGGTCCAGCTCGACGGGCTCGCGGACCGCTATCCCTCCCAGCTCTCCGGAGGACAGCGCCAGCGCATGGCGCTGGCGCGGGCGCTCGCGGTCGAGCCGCAGGTGCTGCTGCTCGACGAGCCGTTCGGCGCACTCGACGCCAAGGTGCGCAAGGACCTGCGCACCTGGCTGCGCCGCCTCCACGACGAGATGCACGTGACGACGATCTTCGTCACCCACGACCAGGAGGAGGCGATGGACGTCGCCGAGCAGCTCGTCGTGATGAACGAAGGCCGCGTCGAACAGTCCGGCACCGCCGACGAGCTCTACGAGCACCCCGCCAACGAGTTCGTGATGAGCTTCGTCGGCGAGGTCAACCGCCTCGGCGAGCACTTCGTCCGCCCCCACGACATGGACGTCGTGCTCGAGGCCGACGAGCGCACGGAGGAGGCCCTGGTGCAGCGGATCGTCGCCCTCGGCTTCGAGATCCGGGTCGAGTTCGTGCTCGGCGACGGGACCGAGGTCTGGGCGCAGCTGACCCGCGCCGAGCTGCAGAAGCTCGAGCTGCGCGAGGGCCAGATCGTCTACCTGCGCCCGGGCCAGACAAAAAGCTTCAACGGTGACTCGCCGTCCGGCGACTCCGGGGCCTCGACTCCCCGGGGTGCTGAGGACGGCGGCGAAGCAGAGATATCTGCAGCCGTCTGAAGAGGCGACGGGTGGGGCGCCCAAGTAAGCCGGGTGGCGCCCCACCCATCTCGCCGCTGCAACCTAGAAAAACTGACCAGACGAGGGGCGGGGCCTCAGGGCAGCTGCGCCAGGAAGCGGCCGATCTCGGCACCGAAGTAGGGCGAGTAGACCTTGTTGGCGCTGCCGGTGTAGCCGTAGCTGGTGACGCCGTCGATGTACTTGCCCTCGACGATCCAGGCCCCGCCGCTGGAGCCGCCGGCCATGTCGCAGGAGCTCGGCACCGTCGGCGGCCCCGCGAAGCGAAAGGTGAGGACGTCGCTGCCGAGGCCGCGGGCGATACAGCTGCGCAGCTCTTCGCCGTCGAGCGCCGCGGCCGGGTAGCCGTAGATCTGGAAGACCGTGCGGCGCGAGCGCCCGGTGACGTAGCCGCGCCCGCCGACGACGTCGGTGAGCAGGCCGAGCTCACTCGGGCCGACGCTGAGCGCGGCGACGTCGAAGTCGGGATTTTCCGAGCGGCGCCACTGCGGCATCAGATAGGCGGCTTCGACCGGGAAGGTGCCGAAGGGCGTCACGCCGTGCTCGTAGGCGGGGATGAAGACGAGCTCCTGGCCCACCCTGCCGCCCTCGACCACGCAGTGGCCGGCGGTGAGGACGATCGAGCGGCTCGGCGTGTTGAGCGCCGTCCCCGAGCACGAGTACTCGCCGTCACGTGGGTCGAAACCGAGGATCCGGCCGTTGGTCCGGGTTCCCTCTTCGACGAGGTTGGCGACGCGGACGCTGCTCGCGCCGGCGACGGCGCCCGGCGACCCGCTCAGCTCGACCAGCTTCAGGCTCGCCGCGGCGCTCGCGGGCACCATCGAGCCAAATGCGAGCAGACCGGCGATCAACCATCCCAAGCGAGTTCCCATTCCCCCTCTCGGCGAATGGTCTCACAACACAGGAGCCCCTTGCTCCAGGCCGAACCCAGTCCTAGTATCGCTCTACCCAGGTCAAAATTTCCTTAGGAAAGGCTGCCTATGAACGAATCTGGACTTATCAGCGGCTGGTGGGTCTTCGCCGGCGTCCTGCTCCTGATCGCCGGAGTGCTCAACATCATCTACGGGATCGCCGCGATCGGCGACTCGAAGTTCTTCACCGAGGACGCCACCTACATCCTCAGCGGCCTCAACACCTGGGGCTGGATCCTGCTGATCCTCGGGGTGCTCGAGCTGGTCGCCGCCTTCTCGCTCTTCTCGGGCGGGGAGTTCGGACGCTGGTTCGGCATATTCGTCGCCTCGCTGAACTCGATCGGGGCCCTGCTGACGATCCCCGGCAGCCCGTTCTGGTCGCTGGCGGTCTTCGCCCTCTGCCTGATCGTGATCTACAAGCTGGTCGAGGGGGAAAGCGCCTCAGCCACGTAGCGGCTCGCCGCCCACCTGCTGTGGACGAAGGCCCCGGACCTCCGGGGCCTTCGTCGTCTCGAGCTCCGACCAGGGCGCCGGCCTGCGCACGTCGGGCTCGTAGAGGACGTCGGTGGCGGCAAGCCGGTCCTGCCAGCCGCGCCGGTCTTCTTTGAGCAGGATGCCGAGGAAGCCGAGGCCGAACGGGATCGCCGCGAGGGCGAGGCCGGCGAGCCGTTTCAGCGAGCGCCGCGGGGAGAGGCGTTCGCTCTCGGGACCGATCCTGATCCCGAAGAAGCGCATTCCCGGCGTCTGCCCGGCGAGCGACCAGAAGGTGACCATGTAGAGGGCGCCGAGCCCGGCCCAGGCCGCGGAGCCGAGCGCCAGGGCGATGCCCGACACGCCGTTGCCGTCGCCCGAGATCGCGGAGGCGATCAGCGCCGCTATCGCGGCCAGCCCGGAGAAGGTGAGGTTGACGATCAGGGCGTCGAGCCCGAAGGCGAGGAGCCGCGTGACGGCGCCGGCGCTCTCGGTCGGGCGCGTGCGCGGCGGACGGAACGTCACCCTGCGCGCAACCCGCTCGGCGCCGCTGTCGAGGCCGCGCGTCGTCTTGCCGATCGTGCGGCCGACGTCCTCGATCAAGCCCATGCTCTGGGCGCTGATCGCGGCCCGCAGCTCCGGCGCCTCAGCGATCCGCTCGACCAGTTTCTGGGCCTCGTCGCTGGCCAGGAGCCGGCGCCAGACCTCGTCCACCATCTCGCTGTCGAGCGCCTCGACCAGGGCCTCTTTGACCCGCTCGCTGTCGAGCGCCCCCTGCACCGCGTTCTCGACCGCCGGTCCCTGCAGGACCCTGACCAGGGCCCGTTCCACGGCCTCGCTCTCGACCGCGGCGACCATCGCCTCCTCGGCCGCGACCTCGACCGCGCGGTCGATCCCGGTCGCCTTGCCGACCTGCCTCGCGCCGCGCACCCCGGCGCCGAGCAGCCGGACCGACAGCGGTTTCGGTTTCGGCGGCACGTCGCTCATCGAAGCGAGCCTAGTGGAGCCGCGCCGCTAATCCAAGCGCTCGATCAGCCGGTCGACGAAGGCGGCCTGCGCGCGCAGGACCTTGCGCTTCGCCGTCTCGGGGTCGAACCACTGCGCCCTGTCCACCTCGGGGAACTCCTGCTGCCGGCCCGAGCGCGGCGGCCATTCCATCGAGAAGGTGTTGCTGTCGAGGACGGCCGGGTCGAAGTCGGCCTCCGCCGCCCAGCCGTGGACGACCTTGGCGCTCTGCTTGACGGAGCCGAGCTCGATCAGGTCCTCGGCGCCGAGCGGCGGCGGCGAGCCGAGCTCCTCGTCGAGCTCGCGCAGCGCGCAGGCCCGCAGGTCCTCCCCCTCGTCGACTTCGCCCTTCGGGATCGACCAGGCGCCCATGTCCTTCTTCGCCCAGAACGGCCCCCCGGGGTGGACGAGCAGGACCTCGGTCCCCTCCCCGGCGGCTCGATAGAGCAGGATGCCGGCACTCTGCTTCATGGCCACGACGATCCCGCCTAGAATGACACAGCATCACGGGGCGTGGCGCAGTCTGGTAGCGCACTCGGCTGGGGGCCGAGCGGTCGCTGGTTCAAATCCAGTCGCCCCGATCTAGCAGCAGAACCACGAACAACCGCGAAGATCTCGGTAGCTGCATTGCATGGGAAGCGGCAGCGCTAAGGCTGGCGGCTGCTTTTCGCGCAAAGCGGGAGAATGCTGCCATGAGCGAAGGAGTTGACTCAACCCCGAACCCCTGGCGGATTCGGGTGCGTGGACACCCAGCGCGCGTCAAGGACATCCGTTGGAGGGAGGCCATACGTGACGAGGTGAAGGCGACCTATCCGCAGGCCCCTTTCCCTGCGCCGCCCCTAGAAGACCAAGTTCGAAGTCGAGGTGACCTTCCGAATGACTTCAGAGGATTTGGATAGACCGGCCTTCGATCTCGACAACTTCGTCAAGCCTGTCCTCGACACACTCTTCACCTCGCAGAACGTCTCGCAGGAGGTCACCGGCGTGCTTCTCCCGGTGAACGACACGTGGGTGTTCCGGCTCGTCGTTGAGAAGGTCCGAGTGGAGACTCCGCAGGACCAGGGTGCCGTCATCACGGTCACTTCGCACCCACCGGGTACCCCGGATCTCAGCTCTGCTTCGGCTTCTCCCTCCGCGTGAATACGGGAGTCTCGGCCGCTTGGGACGAGGACTCCCCGAATAGCCGCTTAGGACGAGCAGCAGCAGTCCGTCATCGGGGAGCATCTCGGTAGCACCACACCGGCGGGATGGCTCTATGAGCGGGTGTTCGCACCTCTTTGAACCAGTCGCCCCGATCTAGGGCAGCAGGCTGCGCGAGGAGTCGAGCGCCGCCGGCCCGCCCTCCCCTTTCGACTCCGGTTTTTTGTCCGGCTCCTGGGTCCCCTGCTCAAGCAGGTGGGGCACCGAGCGCCAGACATAGACCAGCAGCAGGACGGCCGCGCCGGCGGCCAGATAGGGCACGGCGTCCTGCATGCCGGCGAGATCCATTTCCCTGGCCATCACCGAGACCACCCAGAGCTGCGCGAAGCCCGCGGAGGTGACGAGCCAGAAAGCGGCGAGCAGCCCGCCCACGGTGAACAGGTTCACCTCCGCGACCTTTTTATCGTCTTTTCCTATCGTCGAGGGTTTGAGCTTCTTGGTCGCGATCAGGATCACCGGGGCTGCGCCGACGAGCGAGATCGCGACCGCCGCGCTGATCGTGCCCAGCGCCAGCGCCGACTCGGCGTCCTCGCCGAGAAACGGCTTCACGGTCGAGGCGCTCAGCAGACCGGTCAGCAGGGCGCCGATCGCCGTCACGTTCGTCGCCCAGCTATCGCTGAACTTCCAGCTGCTCGGGTCGTAGTAGGTCAGCGGCTGGTCATGCCGCTGCTTTTTTTTGTCGCTCGGGCTCCAGACGACCCTGCCGAGGAGGAGCACCAGGAGACCGGAGAGGAAGAGGGACACCGGGAACGCACAGAGCGCGCCCCACGAGGGCTCGTCCTCTTCCTTCGCGGCCTCAGGTTCGATTTCGAAGACGGGGCCGGCGCCGGTGTCCAAGGTGGACATGACCCTGAACGTCAGCCCGTCGGTTGCGCACGACGCCGGGATTTCGACGCTCACCTCGCGCACCCGGGAAGGCGGGATCCCGTTCTTTTCGAGCTTCAGTCGGCGGCAGTCTTTACGCCACGTCCTCACGCCGAGGGCGACCGGACCGTCCGTGAGGTTCGTGAACTCGAGCGCAACCTTCTTGCCGTCATCCCCGTTACCGACGATCTGCGGCGTGGTCGTGTCGACGACCAGCGGCACAGGGGCTCCCCAGGCCTGGGCCGCGAACAGCAGCACGCCGACGACTGCGACGAGGAGTCCCCCGCCTACCGTCCCCCTGAGCCGGTGAGCACGCGACTGGATGAGCACTGCGAGACCAGCCTATGTGCGGAGCGTCGCCTGCGTCCACCTATTTCCGGGTACGGGGGCGGGACCGTCAGGGACGCGGCAGGCAACGTCTCGGCGGCCAGCGTCGCCGGATTCACGATCGCCGGCGGACAGGCTGCCGACCGAAACGCCGGTGGTAGTGCTTTCGTACCGGATGCGATGAGGAACGCACGGAACGCGTACCGAGCTGCGCTCGCCGTCGCGATCGGGACGGCGTTCATGCTCGTCTGGCTCGTGGGTGCCGTCGGTCTGATCGGGGCGGAAGGCGACCGTGCCGACCTGATGTACGCCGGGGTGCTCGCGGTCGGGATCGTCGGCGCGGCGATCGCGCGCTTTCGCCCGCTCGGCATGGCACACGCGTTGGTCGCGACCGCCCTCGCCCAGGGGCTGGTCGTCGTCATCGCGCTGATCGCCGGGAAGCACAACGACCCGAGCACCTCGGTCCTCGAGATCCTCGGCGTGAACGCGTTTTTCGTCCTGCTCTTCCTCGGGTCGGCCTGGCTCTTTCGGCGGGCCGCTCAGGTGGGCAGAGCATGAGGCCGTGGCTCCCCCTGGTGGCGGTGCTGGCCCTTCTTGCCGGCTGCGGCGGAGGCGGGGACGGCGGCGATCCGGCCGCGTCGTCGGAGGAGGCCGCCGTGATGCAAGCGCTGATGGGCGCGAACGAGACTTTCGCGCGCGGTCAGTACGCGGCCACCTGCTCCCACTACACCCCGTCGATCCAGGAGGAGATGATCGCGATGACCGGCGCCGAGACCTGCCCTGAAGCCTGGGCGACGATCGGCAAGGCCATCGGGCCGACCCTCAGCGCGGCCCAGTTCGACGACCTCACGGGCTATGTGGCCGAGGAGGTCGAGATCGACGGCGACACCGCCACAGCCACCTACGGCGAGCCGCCGGAGTCCCTGCGCGACGTCTTCGGCCCGATCGAGGGGACGTCCATCGAACTTCGCCTGGAAGACGGCCGCTGGCGAATCGCGAGCCTGCCGGGTGCCCAGGGCGCCGAGCCCGCGGCCTCGCCCGGGTAGGGGTCAGGCCCCTAGGGGCTGTCGGCGATCGAGAACGGCCCGAACGGGCCGCCCCCGGGACCGCTGCCGAAGAGCCCCGAGTTCGACCCCAGGGTGGTCGGCTGCGGCGCGGTGAGCGTGAAGGCGCCGGTGATCAACTGCCCGTTGGTGATCGGTTTGCCGCTGCACTGAAGCGCGTTGTCGGCTTCCGTCGTGGCGGCTTTGACGCAGGTGAACGCTCCCGCCATGTTCGCCGCGGTGCCGGCCTGGACCTGAACGCCCGCAGGGAAATCGAGTGTGAACTGATCCAGCGCACCGAAGCTGTTCAGCATCACCGAGTAGTTCCTGTTGGTGCCCATGGGGCCGAAGAAAGTCCCAGACCCGGTGGGAGTTGCGGGCGTCTGGGTCAGGTTGAACGGCCCGAACAGGGTGGCGTCCCCGGGTGAGCCGAGCAGCTTGGTCCCGGCGGCGAGCTGGCCGGGGCGCGGCCCGTTCAGCTCGAATCCGCCTTCGATCGTCTGGCCGCTCGTCACCGGCCCGTTGCAGGCGAGGGCGCGTTTGACCCCTTCGAAGTTGACGGGGCTGCAGGTGAAGCCCGCCGCGCCGCCGCTGAAAACCTGCTGGGTCATGGGCACCTGGATCACGAACTGGTTGAGCGCCGTGTTTTCGAAGTCGAGTTTGACTTTGAAATCGACCGCCTGGGGGTTGGGGCCGGGCATGAGGTTGCCGCTCCCGTCGACGACCGGCGGCGGGATGAAGGGAGGCCCGGTGAAGGGCGGGGCGGAAAAGGTCTCGACCGGGGTGCCGTCCGGGGCGTTGAGCGTGCCGCCGATCGGCCGGCCTGCCAGCGGCACGTCGAAGAAGACGTCGAAGAAGGAGTCGATCTGGGGCGGCACGGGGGGCGTCAATTTGCATTTGACGGCCGCTGGCCCACCGGTCAGCTCGAGTGGCTTCAGCTCGCATTCGATCGGGCCGCTGCCCGCCGTCACTTTCGGCGGGTCTCGGGGAACAGGGTTCGGCGGGAAGAGCGGGATCGTGAAGCCGTTCAGCGGGTCGGTCGGGATGATGTGCACGCGCGCGGTGCCGTCGGCTTTGAGCTCGTAGTCAGTGAGGGTCGGGCCTTTGGTCGGCGGTGGGGTGGGAATCGCCCCCCCGCAGCCGCTGCCGCTTTCGCATTTCACCGGCGGAATTTTCGGCGGTTTGACGTGTTCGTGCCCGCCTTTGTCTTTGTCTTTCCCGCCTTTTTTGCCGCCGCCCTGGCCTTTGCCGATGTGGACGATGACCACCGTACAGGTGACCTGTTTGGAGACTTTGCCCCGTTTGACGCCGATTTTGACTTTCACAGTCTGAAAACGCGTCGGCGGGTCGACCTCTTTGCCCCTGTAACGGAAGCCCAGCGCCCTGACGAAGCCAGGTGGGACGCCGCCCTGGTTGGCAGCCCGGATCAACTTGATTTCGAAGCCTTTTCCTTTGCGCCCTCCGAGGAATTCTCCGAAGATCAGGCCTTTTCCAGAGTCGGAAATGTGGAAGCGGAACGACGCGGTGCCGCCGTGCGCGATCACCCTCACCTTCGGAACGCAGCGCACGCTGAAAGGCTTGTTTTCTTCTTTTTCTTTCTTTTCTTTTTCTTTCTTTTTCTTTTCTTCTTCTTCTTCTTCTTCTTCGGGCGGCGGGGGCGGCGGCTTCTTGATGATCCAAGGGCTGGCCGCTCGGCCCTGGTGGAGGTAGTCCTCGGTCTCGCCGTTCAGGTAGGGGACGGAGCGCCCGCGCCCGCTCGGGTCGATCTGGACCTCATCGAGGGTGATCGAGACGCGGTACCAGAGCTCCACCACCTGTTTGCCGGCGGTGATCTTGATCGGGATCATCGTCACCGAGCCGACACTGGAGGCGGCGACCGGCAGGTTGCGCACCCCCCACTCCGTCGCACAGCCGTCGCTGGCGTCGGCCCAGTCCCCGTCGCGATTCCAGTCGAACCAGGCATTGACGTAGACGGTTTTGCCCGCGGCCACGGCCGCGCTTCCCTTGAGGGCTGTCGTCAACGTCGCCGTCTTGCAGGGCTTCGGCGCGTCGAGGCTGACGCCGTCGTCGATGTCTTTGTCGACCTGATGGGAATCCACCTCGCCGTCGGTGGTCGGGCCGAGGCGCAGCGAGCCCAGCCCGGCGTGGCGTGGGCCGCCGCTGGCCAGCTTCGAGGGAAATGCGCCGACGACGGCCGGTTTGCTCAGATAGCCGGCTTTTGCCCCATCAGGGGCATCGCCGAAGTCGATCGGGCCGCCTTTGGCCAAGGCCTGCGACACGCCGAACGCCAACACCCCCGCGAGCGTGAGCGCGATCGAGATGAAAAAACTCCTCCACAAAGGGTGCTCCCCCAGCAAACCCATGTGAGCCCAGTCTAGCCCCGCCGGTCGAAAAAACCAAACCGGACTTATTCGAGCAGCAGCTTGACGATCGCGGTCGAGCCGACGACGACGATCAGGCCGCGCAGGACGTCCGGTGAGAGGCGGCGGCCGTAGGTCGCCCCGAGCTGGCCGCCGAGGATCGAGCCGGCCGCGATCAGCGCCGCCACCCCCCAGTCGACGTCGGCGGCGAGGGCGAAGACCAGGCCCGCCACCCCGTTGGCGATGCCCGCGAGGACGTTCTTCAGCGCGTTGCTGCGCTGCAGGCCCTGGGGCAGGGCGACGCCGAGGATGCCGAGCAGCAGGATGCCCTGGGCGGCCCCGAAGTAGCCGCCGTAGACCCCGGTGGCGAGGATCGCGAGCGGGGTCAGGACGCCGTGCTCGTGGGCGGCGCGGCTCTCCCGCGCGGCGAGGAATGCGGTGATCCGGGGCTGGAGGACGACGAGGACGAGGGCGGCGGCGATGAAGACCGGGACGATCGCCCGGAAGGCCTCGTCGGGCAGGATCAGCAGCAGGACGGCGCCGATCGCGCCGCCGAGCAGCGAGCAGGCGCCGAGCCGCAGCGCCCGGCCGCGCTGGCCCTCGAGCTCGCGCCGGTATCCGATCGCGCCCGAGGCCGACCCGGGCACGAGACCGATCGTGTTCGAGACGTTCGCCGTGACCGGCGAGTAGCCGAAGGCGAGCAGCACCGGAAAGGTGATCAGCGTGCCGCTGCCGACCACCGTGTTGACGGTCCCCGCCGCCAGCCCGGCGGCGAGGATCGCGACGATCTCCCCCACGTCCATGCCGCGACTCTACGGGCGGCGGAGGAGGTGCCGGCTAGTACCTTTCAGGACGCCTCGCGGCGGTAGCTCAACGGTAGAGCCTCAGCCTTCCAAGCTGATGACGCGGGTTCGATTCCCGTCCGCCGCTTATTTTTTGCCTTTCGCTTTCCCTTTTTTGGCGATTTTGAAGGTGATCTGTTTGACCGTCTCGTTGCCGGCCGCGTCGCGGGCGGTGATCGTCAGCCTGTAGGTGCCCGGGCCCAGTTTGGGCAGGGTGACCTGGTTGGCGCCCGCGTTGCCGGTGCCCGCGAGGGGTTTGCCGACCGGCTTGAAGCGGGGGCAGCGTTTTTTGACTTTGTTTTTCGGCGTCTGCTTGACGCATTTCTGCCCGACCCGGCGGCCCGGCAGCTTCCTCTCCAGCGTGATCGTCACCGTCGAGGCCTCGCTGAGGGCGTAGGAGAGCGTGCCGTTTTTCACCGAGATGGCGCCGATCGCCGGTTTCGTGTCGTCGCAAGCTCCCTGGGTCGTGGCCTGCCTCGGGCACTGGTCCTGGGTCTCGTCGCCGAAACCGTCTTTGTCGGCGTCGGGCTCGATCGTCGCCGCGACCAGCAGTTCGTTGACGCCTTCGGTGGAGCCGCGCGCCGCGGCCCCCTCGACCAGCGGTGGCGCGAACAGGTAGCTGTAGGTGTTGCCGTTGCTGTTGTAGATGACCCCGATCGACGGCGTGGTGTCGACCGCGAGGTGCTGCCCTTTGGCGACCGGCAGGCGCCCGGCGATCTCGGTGATCGGCGTTTCCAGCGCCGCTTCGTCGGGCGTGATGGTCATCGTCGGGCCGGTGCCTTTGGCACTCGCGAGGGCGCTGTCGTTGTTATTCGGGTCGGGCAGGGTGATGTCGGCGACGCGAAAGGTGATCGTGCCGGGGGTCATCACGGCAAAGGCGCGGGCTCTGAATTTCGTGATTACGCCGTCGACCGGAGCGCCGCCCGAGTACGGGTCGCCTTCGGGGTCGATGGGGTGGATGTAGGAGACCAGGGTGCAGGGCTGTGCCACTTTGTCGCAGGTGTTTTCGGTCGGGTCGTTCAGCAGCCTGCTGCCGAAGTTCGTCGCGGCCTGGCCGGCGGCGGGAAGGACGAGGAGCCCGCCGAGCGCGCTCACCGCCGCGATCGTCAGACGTTTCTTCAGCTTCTTCATCTCCGGTCCTTTCGGGTTCTGTCGCACGGCTATTCGTTGACGATCGTGAAGTTGGGCCCGGTGCGCGGCGGCGTGCTGTTGCCGGCGGCGTCGCGCGCTCCGACGCGGACCCGGTATCTGCCCGGCGCGAGACTCCGGGTGCGGCTCAGGCGGCCCTGGAAGCGGACGCTGTTGCCTCCGGCCTTCGCGGCGAGGGGCGCGAGGCTGCCGGCGCCGACGAAGCGGGTGCACGCTTTCCCTTTGCTGTTCGCGGGGGTCGGTTTCGCGCACGATTTGCCGACCCGTTTCCCGGGGCGGCCCCGTTGGAAGGAGACGTTCGCCTGCGCGGCCTCGCTGAGATTGAACGCGATCGCCGTCCCCACCGGCAGCAGCGAGATGCTCGCCAGGCCTTTGCCGAGGCGCCAGCGCTTTTTCGAGACTTTGATCGAGGAGACCACGGGGCCGGTGGTGTCGCCGCCGTCGGCCGCCTGCAGCCCGACGCGGATCGTCACCGTCGCGGGCGGGGCCTCGGAGGTTTCGTCGTCGCCGGTGTAGGTGAAGGTGTCGGTGCCTTTGAAGTCTTTGTTCGGCGAGTAGACGACTTTCGTGTTGTCGATGCCGCCGATCGCTCCGTTTTTCGGCCCCGTCACGATCTCGAGGCTGCTGTCGCCGAGGGGGTCGGCGGTCGGCGGTGCTTTCCCGAACCCGGAGTCCGGGTCGGTGCAGGAGAGCGTGATCGTCGTGAACTGGTTGACGCCGATGTCGGCGCTCCTCGGCTCGCACTCCGGCGAGAAGTTGGTCGCCCAGTCGGCGTTGCCGTCGAAGTGTTCGGCGACGTTGTATCCGGCGTGGATGTCCAGATCACCTCCGTTGATGTCGCGGCTGCGCAGCTGACCGTTGTGGTAGGCGCCCCCGGTGTAAAGGATCCGTGTGCCGTCGGGGGACCAGACGCAGTTCAAGGCGCCCGTCACGCCATCGCCCGTGAAGGCGGCGTCCCCAGTCCCGTTGACGTTGACCGTGCGCAGTTTTGCGCCGTCGTCCTGCGGCCCGCGCAGATAGCAAAGACGTTTGCCGTCGGGGGAGAGCGCCGGCTGCCAATTGTCCAAGGGTTCGGTGACGATCGGCAGCTCCGCGCCTCCCAGCGTGAGCGGGCTCTTCGAGTAGATGTCCCGGTTCCCAGCTGGCCCGCGGTTGTAGTAGAGCGTGTTTCCGTCCGGACTCCACACGGGGCGTTCCTCGGTGATCCCCGCGGTGTTGGTTAGTTTTTCGGCGACCGAGCCGGGGGCGACACCCTTCACCCAGAGCTCGCCGTTCGAGCCATACGCGATCTCGGTGCCGTCGGGTGACCATGAGGGCCGGTCCTGCATGGCAGCCGCGGGGGCGAATTCCGTCTGTGCGCCGGTTTTCAGGTCGACTATCCAAAGTGCGAACGGGCCGACGAAGGCCGGACCGGCGGCGTAGACGATCTTCGTGTGGTCCGGCGACCAGCTCGGGTGACGATGCTGCGTTCCGGCCGGCAGCGTCGTCACCTGCACCGGGGTCCCGAAGGGGTAGTCGACGATCCATAGCTTGGCTTTGCTGTCGTCTTTGTCAGCCGGCAGCGCCACTTCGCTGTTGGCCCGTCCGCTGGTGAAGACGATCTTCCCATTGGGCCCGGGTATGAAGGTCGCGTTGGCGATGGGCGCGAAGACGGCGAGGGCCAGCGTCGTGGCGATGCTGACGAGGACGAGCCGTCGAATCATCTGAGAAGTCAAGCTACAGCGATATGCGCCACCGGTCAAAACATGTCCATCTAATTCTGGCCGCGGCCGCCTGCGCCGTGGCGCTCGGCGCCTGCGGGGGCTCCGACAACTCCGGCGACGGCGAGGAGGGCGCCTCGGCGACCGGGGCCGGCGCTTCGCCACTCGTCGACTGGCCCCTGTTCGGCCGCGTCCCGCAGCGGACGCATTACCTGCCCGCCGAGCGCAGGGTGCTCGACCCGCCGCTGCGCGAAGCCTGGTCGGTCAACACCCACGCGCTGATCGAGTTCCCGCCCGCGGTCGCCGGCGGCGTCGCCTATGTCGTCAACAAGTTCGGCAACGCGAAGGCGGTGCGCCTCAGCGACCGCAAGGTGCTCTGGGAAAGGGTCACCGACCCGAAGGACACCGGCATCCCGACCAACGTCACCGCCCCCGTCTACCACGACGGCCTGGTCCTCTTCGCCTATTTCGACGGCCGCCTGATCGCCGTCGACGCGAAGAGCGGCAGGCCGCGATGGACGACCAACCTGCGCTCGCACCTCGAGTCCTCGCCGATGGCGGTCGGCGGCCGGATCTACATCGGGACCGACAAGACCAACGTGGTCGCCCTGCGGGCCTCCGACGGCAAGGTCCTCTGGCAGTACAACTCGCCGGGCGCGATCAAAGCGAGCCCCAGCTTCCACGACGGGCGCGTCTACGTCGCCGACTACGAGGGCGCGATGTTCAGCCTCGACGCCGACACCGGCAGGGTCGTCTGGCGCACCAACACGACGAAGGTGAAGCCGTTCGGCGAGGGCGGCTTCTACTCCTCGCCCGCGATCGCCTTCGGCCATGCCTACGCCGCCCGCGACGACGGCACCGTCTTCGCCTTCGACCTGCGCGACGGCAGCGTCGCCTGGACCTTCCCGACCAACAACTTCGTCTACGGGTCGCCCGCCGTGGCGCAGGTCCCGGGCACCCCGCCCAGCGTCTACATCGGCTCCTACGACGAGCACTTCTACGCGCTCGACGCGCGCAGCGGCAAGCAGCGCTGGCGCTTCCACGTCGGCGGCGCCGTGCCCGGCACGGCGACTGTGATCGGCCACACCGTCTACACGACGAGCTTCAAGACCGACAGGACCTATGGGATCGACGTCCACACCGGTAAGAAGAACTTCGAGACCGACGAGGCCGGCTACACCCCCGTCATCTCCGACGGCCGCGGCCTCTACCTGATCGGCTACTTCGAGCTGATCGGGCTCGAGCCGACGAAGCGCTGAGCTATCCGCAGACCGGCCCAGCGGCCTGTTCTGCCAGTCCTTTCGCTTTGCTGGCCGCCCGCGCGCTGGCCCTGGCTTTCCTGAGCCGGCTCCTCGCTTTCTTTTTGGCATCGGGCGTTTTGGCTTTTTTGACGGCCCTCTCGGCTTTCCTGACCTTGCCTTCGGCCAGTTTGAGCTTCGCGGCTGCGCTGTCGACCGCCGCCGTGGCGCCTCTGCACTCCTCGCTCGAGGCGGGAGAAGCTGTGGTCCGAGCGGTCCAGCTCACGTTCCCGCTGTCGCAAGAGAAGGGTGGGGACGTTTTGATCCTGAAAGTCCCGCTGGCCTGCTGGACGCCGGTAAAGGCACCACTCGGCGTCGTGGTGCCGCTCGAACTGCTGAAGGCGTGATTGACGATCGGCAGCGGCTGGACGAAGCTGATCGTGCTCCCCCCAAATGTGCAGATATTGCCTTGCACCGGACCGCCGATGGCGAAGCTGGTCAAGCCGGACCCATCCGCCGTCAGCGTGAAGCTCACAGTTCCCCCTCCTGCGTGCGTGCCGGTATAGGTCGCACCCGGAATGTGGAACGCCGCGGCCAAGGGCACGAAGACCCAAAGCACCAACGCTGCCAGCCCGCCAAGCGCGGCTCTGCGCCTTGCTCTTCCCCGGTTCCAGCTCCGCTCAAGCCGTGAACAGTCAGAGTCGCTCATCGTTACCTCCCCAGTTGACTCGCAGCAGGCCACCACCTACGCCTGTTCTGCAGGGGCGGCGAGCTTGCTGGCGAGCGTACCACCTACCGCTGAGACGTCAACGATCGTCAGAGCACGAGCAGCTGCCAGGCGGCACCGAGCAGGCCGCAGCCGAGCACGACGTGGAGGACGGTCAGCCGCCCGTGCCAGCGGTTGAGGGCGAGGAAGGCGCCGACGGCGAGGGCAGCGGTGAAGCCGTCGACGACCCCGGCCTCGACGATGTCGACGGTGACCGCGGCGATCAGCCCGATCACGCCGGCGGCGACGCCGAGCAGGAAGGGCCGGATGCGCGGGCTCTCGGCGATCGCGACCAGGTGGCGGTGGAAAAAGATCGGGAGGACGAAGGCCGGCAGGAAGATCCCGAGGGTCATCGCCAGGGCGCCCACGGCCCCGCCGGCGATGTAGCCGACGAAGGTCGAGAAGATGATCAGCGGCGCCGGCAGGACGCCGCTGATCGCGAGCCCGTCGATGAACTGGCTTTCCGTCAGCCAGCCCTTGTCGGTGACCGCGGCCTCCTGAAGGAACGGAATCACCGTGTAGGCGCCGCCGAACGTGAAGAGGCCCGCCTTCAGGCCCTCGAAAAAGATCTCCGCCGTCAGCGAGAGGGTGACGGCGCCGAGGACGAGCCCGACGGCGAGCGGCGCGGCGAGCGAGTTGGCCCGCCCCGCCCAGCGGCCGGCGTTGGCCCGCAGCTCGTAGGCGAGGCCGGCGGCGAGCAGGACGAGCACGAAGGGGGCCGAGAGGAAGAGGGTGAGGGCGAAGGCCGCGACGGCGATCGCGGCCAGCCAGGCGTCGGTGATGAAGGTGCCGCTGAGGCGGACGACGGCGCGCAGGACGATCGCGCCGACGGCGGCGCTGAGGCCGTAGAAGAGCTCCTCGAGGTCACCGGCGAGGTCGGCCTCGACGTAGAGGACCGAGAGCCCGAACATGAGCACGAAGCCGGGCAGCATCCAGCCGAGCCCCGCCATCAGGCCGCCGAGCTTGCCACCGCGGGACCGCCCGAAGTAGACGCAGAGCTCGTGGGCCTCGGGGCCGGGCAGCACCTGGTAGACGGCGAGTGTCTTCCTGAAGGTCTCCTCGTCGACCCAGCCCTCCTCGTCGACGAGCTCGTGCTTGATCATCGCGATCTGCGCCGCCGGCCCGCCCCAGGCCAGGGCGCCGAACCTGAGGAAGCGGAGGAAGATCGAGACGGGGGATTCGGGCATTAGAGAAGTAAACGGGGCGGGCAGGACCGGGCCCCGACACGAAGCTTTACCGCAGGTCAGGCACCGAGCACTTCGGCCTTCGCCTTCTCGAACTCCTCCTCGCTCAGGGCGCCCTTCTCCTTCAGGGCCGAGAGCCGCTCGATCTGCTCGACCTTGCCCTCCCGCGGCGGGGCCGGAGGCTCTGACGACGTTCGACCCGGAGCCGACGCCCGCATCCGGTCGCCGAGGTCGCCGAAGGCGGCGTCCGGGAATTCCACCTCAGCCTGGCGCCGCAGGGCCTCGGTCCCGAGCACCATCAGCGCCGCCAGCAGGAGGAGCCCGATCGGTTTCTCGAAGGCCGCAACCGGCGCACAGAGGACGAGCATGAGGAAGACGAAGCCGACCACCGCGTAGACCGTGCCCCGTCGCTCGCGCAGGTAGGGAGCGGCTTCGTGGCGCAGGATCGTCGCGATGCGGGTCGGCCCCGCGAGCCAGGCCGCGATCACGACGAGGATGCCGAAGGTGATCGCCGAGACCGCGACCGTCACCAGCAGCCCGGTGCCGATGCTCCAGACGGACTCGACGGCCGGTTTGACGGCCTCGGTGCCCGCCAGGGCGTCCACCACGGTGTTCCCGCCGACCTGCCGGAGCAGGAGGCTGAGGACGCCGGCGACGATGAAGCCGAAGCCGACCCCGCGCAGGGCCTCCCTGCGGCGCGGCCCGGCGAGGTAGATCGCGAGCCCGTAGAGGAAGACAGCAAGAAGGGTGAGGACGATCGGCAGTTTCCGGACCAGGGAGCTGATGTCCTGGGCCGCGGAGAGCTGGTCGGACCGGAGAATCGTCAGCCGGCCCGTGTCGGGCGGGACTTTCGAAGCGAGCTTGCCGGCGAGCTCGCCGCCGCTTTCGGAGACGAGGGATCTGAGGTCGAGGGTGACTTCACCTTCGCTGGTCGAGATCGACGAGCCCTCGTCGTTGAGGATCTTCAGCAGCGCTTCGTGGGCGCGGCGGTTCGCCTGGTTCCAGCGGCTTTCGGCCCGAGAGGATTCCAATGCCCGTTCGGCAACTTTGGGAGCGAGCTCGTGCAGCGCCCCGGCGGCCGGGCCGGCCAGGGGCGCGAGCCGGGGTGGAAACGTGTTTTCCAGCTCGCCCTGGACATCGACGTTGGTGAAGAGCTGGTCGGCGAGGTAGTTGGAGAGCTGGGTCTTGACCTCCTCGTCCTGGAGGAGCCTGTCGCTGGTGTCGACCCAGTTGTCGGTGTTGAGCGCCTGGCGGTTGACCCAGATCGAGAAGACGGCGAGGAACGTGACCAGCGTGGCGACGACGAGAAGCGCCGCGACGATGCGAGGGTGACCTGAAGCGCGATCCCGGCTGGAGCCCTCGGCTGCGATGGCCCCGACCCTAACGCCTGTAGGGTCGGCCCGTGAGGGCTCGCCGGTGAACGAGATCGAGGGAGGCGGGTCCCCGCCGAAGGAGGATTCCGGCAATCCACGCCTCGCCGTCCTGCTGGCGATGGCGATGTTCGTGCTCGTCGTCGACACCTCGCTGATGAACGTCTCGATCTCGGCGGTGGTTCGCGACATCGACACGACCGTCAGCGGGCTGCAGACCGCGATCGCGCTGGAGGCGCTGGTCTCGGCCGCCTTCATCCTGATCGGCAGCAAGGTCGGCGACCTGATCGGGCGAAAGCGGGCCTACACGCTGGGCCTGCTCGCCTACGCGGCCGGGGCCGCGGCGATGGCCCTGACCCAGAGCCTTGCCCCGGTCGTCGTCTTCTGGGCGATCGTGGGTGGGCTCGGGGCGTCCCTGATGCTGCCCGCGATGCAGGCGCTGATCCACGGCAACTTCACCGGGGCGGCCCAGAAAAAGGCCTACGCCCTGGTCGGGGCCGCGGCGGCGATCGCCGCCGCGGTCGGGCCGCTGCTCGGCGGCTTCATCACCACCTACCTGACCTGGCGGCTCGCGTTCGCGCTCGAGGTCGTCGTCATCGTCGTCGTCCTCTCCGGCATGGGGCTGGTCCGCGACGTGCCCTACACGGGGCCTCGGCAGGTCGACCGGGTCGGTTCGGTCCTGTCCGTCTTCGCGATGGGCGGCATCGTGATGAGCGTCCTCGTCTGGCAGGAGGGCGGCGATGCCGTCGCCGAGCTGATGGCGATCGGCGCAATCGCGCTCGCCGCACTCGTCCACTGGCTGCGGCGCCGCAAGCGCGAGGGCAGGCCGACGCTGTTCGACCCGGACCTGTTCAAATCGAAGGTCTTCAGGCTCGGGATATCCCAACAGACGCTCCAGCAGATCGCCCTGGGCGGCACCATGATCGCCCTGCCGATCTACCTGCAGATGGTGTTCGAGTACGACGCGATGGAGGCCGGGCTCTCACTGGCGCCGCTCTCGCTCAGCATGTTCGGAATGGCGATCCTGGCGGCAAAAAAGGCGGGAGCGAGACGCCCGAGCACCCTGATCCGATTCGGGTTCGCCCTCTTCTCCCTCGGCATCGGCCTCCTGATACCCCTCGTGCCGCGTGCGGACTCCGGCTGGGCCCTCGTGATCCCGCTCGTGATCGCGGGCCTTGGCCTGGGCCTCCTGGTGTCCCAGCTCAACAACTACACGCTGGCCCCGATCTCCGAGGAGCGCGTCAGCGAGGCCGCCGGCCTCAACTCGGCGGCTGGCTCGTTCGGGCTCTCCTTCGGGTTGGCATTCTCCGGCGCCATCCTGCTGGCGACCCTGTCGGTCGCCTTCACCCAGATGGCGGACGACAGCACGGTGCTCGCCCCGGCCGAGAAGGAGCGGGTTGCAAATGCCCTCGAGGAGGACGCCGAGGTGATGACCAACACCGAACTGGACAGGCTGGTCGCCGGCGAGCCGCAGGCGACCCAGGACGAGATCATCGCCATCAACACCGACGCCCGCCCGCTCGCCCTTCAGGTGTCCCTGCTGATCCCGCTCCTCGCCGGCCTCATCGGCCTCGTCAACTCCTTCCGCATGGTGCGATTGCCGGAACCCAAGCCGCCGGGATCCGGCGAGACCGTCCTGGCCTGAGCGCAGCGGTCCGGGGTCTGTGCGAACCTCGCCCGTCTCCATCAGAGCCACCACCAGGAGGATCAATGCTTCCAGTCGCCAGCTCCTACCCGCTCCTCGACGTCGTTTGGACGATGCTCGTCTTCTTCGGGCTGGTGATCTGGATCGGCCTCCTGTTCAAAGTCTTCGGCGACCTCTTCCGCCGCCATGACATCTCAGGTTGGGCCAAGGCGGGCTGGTGCCTGGTGGCGATCGTCCTCCCCTACATCGGCGTGCTCATCTACGTCGGCACGCAGGGCTCGGGAATGGCCGAGCGCAGCTTGGCGCAGTCGAAGGCCGCCCAGGCGCAGTTCGACGAGTACGTGCGCACGACCGCCGGCGGCGGAGGCACCGCGGAGGAGATCGCCAAGGCCAAGGAGCTGCTGGATTCGGGCGCGATCAGCCAGCAGGAGTTCGACTCGCTCAAGCAGAAGGCGCTCGCCTGAGCTAGACGCCGCTCTCCACGGCGAGGTGCCCGTCTCGCTGGGCGCCTAACAGCGTCTCGTAGTCGGCCTCGTTCTGAGCCGCGTAGGCCTCTGCGAACTCGGCGATCGCCCGGTCGAAGGTCTCGCTCTTGCCCAGATACGCGGCAATCTCCTGCCGATCGCCGGTGCGGGCGTGGGCGCGGGCGAGGCTCCATCCGCAGAGGCCCGCGTAGCCGGCCATCGCCTCCGGTCGCATCGACTCGATCTCCGCCGAGCCCTTGCCGTCCCAGAGCTGGCGGACGTAGAAGTCACGCCTCTTGCCGTCAAGCCCCTCTGCCGTCAGCCAGCCGAGGAGGACGTCGCTTGCCGCCTGCGTGAGCCGCTGGCCCGCGACCACCCTGTGACCGTGATGGCGGAAGCCGCTGGCGCCGGCGAAGGGCTCCAGAACCGAAGGCCCGGCTTCCTTGACCTGCAGGAAAAGAGGGTCCGACTCGTCGCGACCCAGCAGCAGGACGACGAAGGCCCGGGTGCCGACGCTGCCCACCCCGACGACCTTGTGGGCGGCATCGACGTAGTGGTAGCGCCCGGCGAGCACCCTGGCCTGGTCGTCGAGCGTCTCCCGGTACTCGTCGAACAGGTGTCTCATCCGGGTGGAGGTCTCGGCCGCGTCCTGGCCTTCGCGTTCGGCGAGCTCGTCGATCGGCACCAACAGCGGCGGGCGGCTGGCGATCCGAAGCTCGCCGTCCCGGGTCTCGGTCAGCTTTTTGAGCGCGCGCAGGCTGCCCTTGTTGCGGGCCCTGGCAACGTTCTTCTCGAGCCGGCGCCGATCCTCCTTGGTCAAATTCTGCTGCAGGCGACCCTCGATGTCGGCGACGGCCAGTCGCGAGTACCAGACGTCGATCTCCTTCATGGCGGCGAACTCGGCCATCGCGGCCCGGTAGGCGCTCACGCTCGCCAGTACGGCGGCATCGCGCTCCCGCCCCTCGAAGCCGCGATCGCGTGCGCCGATGGCGACGCTCGCGGCAAGCCGCTTGACGTCCCACTCGAACGGGCCGGGCAGCGTCTCGTCGAAGTCGTTGATGTCGAAGACGAGCTGGCGGTCCGGGGCCTGGAAGACACCGAAGTTCGAGAGGTGGGCGTCGCCGCAGAGCTGGACCCGAAGGCCGGAGTCGGGGCTCGTGGCCAGGTCGGCCGCCATGATCGCGGCGGCGCCCCGGTAGAAGGTGAAGGCGGAGGCGAGCATGCGCCCGTAGCGGACGGGGACCAGCTCGGGAACGCGGGTCTTGTCCTGCTCGGCGAGGACCTCGAGCGGACCGGCCCTGTCAGGACCCGGCTCCCAGTGGGCGTGGGAGGAACGGGGGACTATCTTCCTCGCCTCCCTGCCCCTCGCCGTGCTCACGTGCATGCGGCAAGTATCCCCCCGGCCGCGCCACTTCGAAGGGGTTCCTGCCCGCGGCGTCGAATCAGGAAAGCGCTGGTCTCCATTCGCTCGGTCGCCCATGCGCGCCGACTATGAAAGGGAATACATATGAGAGGTCTAGGCCGCGCTGCCTTCGTTGCGATCCTGCTCCTGATCGCCGGCACGCTCAACGTCATCTACGGCATCGCCGCAATCGGCGACGCGAACTTCTTCGTCGACCAGACCCGCTACGTGTTCGCGGGCCTGAACACCTGGGGATGGATCCTGATCGTCCTGGGAGTCCTCCAGCTGTTCGGCGGGCTCTCGCTTCTCCGAGGGGGGGCCTTCGGGATCATGATCGGCGTGACCGCCGCCTCCCTGGGCGCGATCGCATCGCTGCTGTCGGTCGGCGGCGCCTACCCGTTCTGGTCGCTGGGGATCTTCGCCCTCTGCGTGATCTGCATTCACGGCCTCGTCGTCTACGGCGAGGACGAGTCCGACCAGCGCGTCTGAACGTAACCGCGCGCGGCACGGGAGCCCGGCCGATCCGGCCGGGCTCCTCGCGCCGCCCTAGCCGAGCAGCTTGGCCTTCTGGGCGGCGAACTCCTCCTCGGTGAGGATTCCCTGGCTTTTGAGCTCACCCAGTTCCCTCAGCTGATCGATCGGCGACGCTGCGGCGGGCGGAGGCGGGGCCTGCGCGGCCTGTGGCTGCTGCGCCGCTTCCTGTTCGGCCCAGCGCTCCCCCTGACGTTTGGAGACGCGGTTGCTGACGGAGGTCGCGGTCCCGGCGATGACGGCGGTCCGCGCTACACCTCGAAGTAGTCCCGGCATCTTTCTCTCCTTTGCTGCTCAGGCCTCGGCCGCGTCGAGGGCGGCGAGGACGGCTTGGACGGGGATGCGGCCACTGGAGACGAGCTGGCCGCCGGAGCGGCGCACGGCACTCGCGAAGGGCGCCGCCCAGGTGTTCTCGAAGACGAGCAGGGCGGCCGAGGTGCCGGGCTCCAGCGCGCTGCCGGCCTCGGTGACGTCCTCGTCGGAGAGCAGCCCGGAGGAGGCGCCCTCGAAGATCGCAAGCTCCGCGACCTCGCCGCCGACGTCGGCGATCTCGATGCCGGCGACGGAGCCGTCCTCGGCCTTGGAGATGAAGGTGAGGTCGAGGATCCGGATCAGCCCGCGGTCGACCAGGTCGACCAGGTGCGGCGCCACCTCGCCGTTCGGTTGGCGGCCCGGCCACTCGACGAGGATGTAGTCGATCGGACCCATCTCGTTGAACTCTTCGACGCTCAAGCCGCTCCCTTCGTAGCGAATAGGTGAGCCGGATCAACCGGCTGACGCAGATTAACCGAGCAACCGCAGCCCGGGGCCGGCACCGTAGCCATGCGGCTTAGACTCATCCCCCGATGGCCAACCTTTCGCCACGGGGGCGTGGAGCGTGAGTCTCGGCACTCTGCGGCGGGGAGCGCTCGTCCTCCTGCTCGACGCGCTCACCCTGCTGCTGCTCTCGGAGGTGCTGGCCGGCTTCGTCCTGGATGGCGCCGCCAACGCGCTCGGGGCGGCGGCGCTGATCGGCCTTCTCAACGCCCTGGTCTGGCCGGTCCTCGCCCGCTTCGCGCTGCCGCTGACCGTCCTCACCCTGGGCGGGGCGGCGCTGGTCCTGAACGGGGTGCTCGTGACCTTCGCGATCGAGATCCTGCCGGGCGCGCGGATCGACGGCGTGCTGGAGGGGATCGTGGTGACGATCGCGATGACGGGGATCACCGCGCTGGTCTACGCCCTGCTCGCGATCGACGAGGACGACTCCTGGTACCGCCACGTCGTGCGGCGGCAGGTGCGGCGGCGGAAGCAGACGGTGCGCAGCGAGGTCCCGGGCATCGTCTTCCTGGAGATCGACGGCCTGGCGCACGACGTGCTGCGCCGAGCGCTGAGCGACGGCAGCGCCCCGAACCTCGCCGCCTGGCTGCGCAGCGGCACCCATCGGCTGCACGGGTGGGAAACCGACTGGTCCTCGCAGACCGGCGCCTGCCAGGCGGGCCTCCTGCACGGGAACAACGACGACATGCCGGCATTCCGCTGGTGGGAGAAGGACCGAGACGCGGCGATCGTCACCAACCACCCGCGCGACGCGGAAGAGCTGGAGCGGCGGCACTCGGACGGGCGCGGCCTCCTGCACGCCGACGGCGCCAGCCGCGCCAACATCCTCTCCGGCGACGCTCCGCACTCGATGCTGACGATGAGCACGGCGCTGCACCGGCGGCGGCCGATCGGCCGCGACTATGCCGCTTACTTCGCCCGCCCCTCCGCGGTCGCCCGCACCTTCGTCCTCGTCCTCGCCGAGGTGATGCGGGAGCGCCGCGCGGCCCGCGCCCAGGTCCGCGACGACGTCCGCCCCCGCATGGCCCGCAGCCGCTCCTACGCGCTCGTCCGCGCCTGGGGCACGATCGTCCAGCGCGACCTCCAGGTCGCGGCCGTGGTCGGCGACATCCTCGCGGGACGCCCCGCGATCTACACCACCTTCCTCGCCTACGACGAGGTCGCCCACCATTCCGGCGTCGAACGGCACGACGCGCTCGCCGTGCTGCGCGACCTCGACCGGCAGATCGCGAGGATCGCCGCCGCCTGCCCCGAGGCGCCGCGGCCCTACCGCCTCGTCGTGCTCTCCGACCACGGGCAGTCGCAGGGCGAGACCTTCCTCGACCGCTTCGGGGAGACGCTCGAGGACGTGGTCCGCACCGCCTGCGACCCGGAGAGCACGATCGCCGCCGAAGGTGGCGACGACGATGCGCTCGCCTACCTCAGCGCCGGCCTGACCGAGGTCGCGCGCGACGACACCGCGGCCGGCCGCACGGTGCGGATCGCGACCCGGGACCGCCTCGCCGACGGCGCCGTCGCCCTCGATCCGGAGGCCCGCCGCGACATCGAGGAGACGCACGGGAAGGAGGTCCCGGAGCTGTCGGTGATGGCCTCGGGGTGCCTCGGGCTGATCACCTTCCCGCGCGAGCCGGGCCGGGTGAGCCTGGAGCGGATCGAGGAGCTCTACCCGCGGCTGATGCCGGCGCTCAGGGACCACCCCGGCATCGGGTTCGCCCTGGTGCGCTCCGAGCGCCGCGGGGCGATCGCGGTCGGCGGCGCCGGGACGAGGTTCCTCGACGAGGACCGGGTCGAGGGCGAGGACCCGCTCGCGCCCTTCGGCCCCAATGCCGCCGACCACCTGCGGCGCACCGACGGCTTCCCCCACTGCGCCGACCTGATGGTCAACAGCACCCTCTGGCCGCAGTTCGGGGAAGTGGCGGCCTTCGAGGAGCTGGTCGGCTCCCACGGCGGGCTGGGCGGGATGCAGAGCCATCCGTTCGTTCTCCATCCCGACGAGCTGGCCTGGCCCGAGGAGGAGGTCGTCGGGGCGGAACGGGTGCACCGGATATTCCGCGGCTGGCTCACCCAGCTCGGGCACTCGAGCTATGCGAGCGAGGTCGCCTCTCCCGGCGCCAGCACCCGCGCCTCCACCTGAGGCGCGAGGTCGCGCACACGGGCCGCGAACTCGCGCGGCGGCATGCGCAGCGGGCCGGGGCGCAGCCGCGCCAGGCCGAGCGGATAGAGGGTCCCCCAGTGGATCGGAACCACGATCCGCGGCGCCAGCAGGGCCGTTGCGCGGGCGGCCCGCTCCGGGTCGAGGTGGCCGACGCCGATTGACGGCCCCCAGCCCCAAATCGGCAGCAGGGCGAGGTCCAGGTCGCCCGCCAGCGCCTCCATCCCGTCGAAGAGATCGGTGTCGCCGGCGAAGTAGACGCGGCGCCGCCCGCTCAGGAGGAAACCGACGGCATCCGACCCCCGCTCGAACCGCCCTCCGCCCGGATGCCAGGCCTCGGTCGCCGTGACCGTGAGCGGGCCGGCGCGGGCCGACTCCCCGGGGGCCAGCTCCGTCACGGTGCCGAAGCCCTGGCGCCTCAGGAACTCCCCCGCGCCCGGCGCCGTCAGGAAGGGCGTGTCGCGGTCGATCCGGCGCAGCGAGGGGACGTCGGCGTGGTCGTGGTGAAGGTGTGAGAGCAGCACGGCGTCAAGGCCCTCCGTCAGACCTACGGCCGGAGGGGCTCCGTGACGGCGCAGGGGCCCGACCCGCCCCCGCAGCACGGGGTCGGTGAGGAGCCGGGCGCCGTCGAGCTCGACGAGGACGGTCCCGTGTCCCACGTAGGTGACCTGTTCTGCCGCCGTCACGTCCGCGAAAGTATCGCTGTGGAAGACGAGGTCATCGAGATCGAGCCTGGCGCATTGAGCGGCGTCTTCGCGGCTCCAAAGTGGTTGCGCGACCTCGGATTCTCTTCCTGGCTGCTCGTCGGGGCCGGCGCGGCGCTGATCGGCGCGATCTGGCTCCTCGCCCAGACGCAGACGATCGTGATGCCGGTGATCACGGCCGGGATCATCGCAGCGGTCGCCTCGCCCATGGTCGACTGGCTTCGCCGCCACCGCGTTCCGCGCGGTGTCGGGGCGGGGCTCGTCTTCCTCGGGATCCTCGTGCTCGCCGCCGCCGTCGGCCTGATCGTCCTGACCGGGATCTCCAGCCAGGCGGACGCTCTCTCCGAGAGGCTGCGCGAAGGGGCGAGTGAGATCGAGTCGCTGGTCCGCGACCTCGGCGTCGGCGCGGGCACCGCCGCGAGCGCAACCGCCGACGCCGACAGGTCGGTCGACGGCGGCTTCAAGGCCCTCACCCACGGGGTGATCGGCGGGGTCGACAAGCTTGCGTCGCTCGCCGTCTTCCTCTCGTTCACGGCGCTCAGCCTCTTCTTCCTGCTCAAGGACGGCCCCGCGATCGGCGCCTTCGTCGAGCGCCACCTCGGAGTTCCGGCTGCCGTCGGCCACTCGATCCTGGGTCGGCTGGCGAGCAGTCTGCGCGGCTACTTCGTCGGGGTCACGATCGTGGCGGCCTGGAGTGCGCTGATCGTCGGAGGCGGCGCCGTGCTCCTCGGAGTGCCGCAGGCGGGGACGATCGCGGTGGTCACGTTCGTCGGCGGCTACGTCCCCTACCTCGGCGCCTGGACCGCGGGGATCTTCGCGGTCCTGATCGCCCTTGGCGCCACGGGGCCGGAGACGGCGGTGGCCCTGGGGGTCATCGTTCTTCTGGCCAACGGGGTCCTGCAGCAGATGGTTCAGCCGATCGCCTACGGGGTGGCCCTCGGCCTGCATCCACTCGCCGTCCTGATCGTGACCATCGCGGGGGGTTGCCTATTCGGCACCATCGGCCTGGTCCTCTCGGCCCCGCTGCTCTCCGCCGCGGTGCGCATCTCCGCGGACCTCGACGCCGCGCGCGATACGCAGAGCGCACAGCCTGCAACTGAGTGATTCGAACGGGGCAGCCAGGACTCGAACCTGGAATCGCCGGTTTTGGAGACCGGTGCCTTAGCCAGTTGGGCCACTGCCCCAGGCGGCCGATTCTATGCGGGCGGAGGGATTTGAACCCCCACGGGCCGAAGCCCACCAGGACCTAAACCTGGCGCGTATGCCAATTCCGCCACGCCCGCACGAACGCCCCTGAACGGGGGCTTAACGCGCGGAAAATGCCGCGTCGTCACTTCTAGATTCTATGATCGTCGGCGTGAGCGTGGGAGAGGTCAGGCCGGGGTACGAGCTCTGGCGCCCGAATCGTGAGAAGGCCGAGTCGGTCACGACCAAAGTCGTGATCACCTTTCTGCTGCTCGCGACCTCCGCGATCGCAGTCCTGATCGCGATCGGCGGCTTCTCGCTGATGTCGGGTGGGAGCGGGATGGCGGTGGTCTCCCTCGTCTACGGCCTGATGTACGCGTTCTTCGCCTTCCTCGTCGCCCGCTGGAACCGCGGCATCCTGCCGGTGGCCGCGGCGCTCTCGATGATCCTCGCGATCTTCTGCGCGGTCGGCGCCAACAGCTGGTTCGCCCGCGACAAGGGCGGCTTCGAAGAGGGGCTGATCCCGGTCTCGCTGATCGGGCTCCTGGTCGTCGTCCTCGCCCTGCTCCAGATCATCCTGATGGCCGCCGCCCTCTACGGCTTCAACCAGGAGTGGCACGTCGAGGAGGAACGGCTGATCGGCTCCAGCGAAGACTACGGCGCCGGCGCCCCGCCCGAGAACGGCGCCCCGCAGCCGGCCTGAGCAGCCCTCCCCCCTTCGCCCGACGAATCGCATCAAGTTCGCCATGCATCGCATGGACAACGTGATGCGATTTGGCTGCGCTGAGCTGCGATGCCGGAGGTGGGACTCGAACCCACAAGCCCGTTAGGGCAATCGATTTTGAGTCGATCGCGTATGCCAATTCCGCCACTCCGGCGCCTACCGGCAACGATAGAGCGCCCACCCGGCGTATCGCCGCGCAATAAGCTCCGCGCACGGTGCGTGTCCACCACCTCAACTGCGGGACGCTGTGCCCCCACGGGAGGCGGCTGCTCGCCGGAGAGGGTGGCTGGCTCGAGTCCACCGAAACCTGCTGCCACTGCCTGCTGATCGAGACCGACGACGGCCTCGTCCTGATCGACACCGGCTTCGGGGTCGAGGACGTCCAGGACCTCGGCCGCCTCGGCCCCTTCTTCAAGCTGATGAGGCCCAGGGCCGATCTCGCCGAGACGGCGGTTCGCCAGGTCGAGGCCCTCGGCTTCTCGCCCGGCGACGTCCGCCGGATCGTCGCCACCCACCTCGACCCCGACCACTCCGGCGGGCTCCCCGACTTCCCCGAGGCCGAGGTCCATGTCTTCGCCCGCGAGCTCGAGGCGGCGCTCCACCCCGGGCTCCGCGACCGCCCCCGCTACCCGAAGTCGCACTGGGCGCACGGGCCGAACTGGATCCGGCACGAGGTCGCGGGAGACGAGTGGTTCGGCTTCGAGGGGGTCAGGATCCTGCCCGGCACCGGTGTCGAGATCGTCCTCGTCCCGCTGATCGGCCACTCACGCGGCCACTCGGGCGTCGCCGTCAACACCCCCGACGGCTGGCTGATGCATTGCGGCGACTCCTACTTCCACCACGGCGAGTTGCAGACCCCTCCCTACTGCCCGCCCGGGCTGCGCGCCTTCCAGAACCTCAACAACGCCGACCGCAAGCAGCGTCTCGCCAACCAGGAGCGCCTGCGCGAGCTCGCCGCCCGCCACGGCGAGGAGATCAACCTCTTCTGCTCCCACGACCCGGACGAGCTGGAGCGGGAGCAGGCGAAAGCAGCGGGCAGCGCGGCCGCGACCGAGTGAAGCCGGCCGAGCCCGAACAGCTCTGGCAGCCCTCCGCCGAGCTGGTCGAGCGCTCGCGGCTGACCGAGTACATGCGCTGGCTGGAGGCCGAGCGCGGGCTGAGGCTCGACGGCTACGACGAGCTCTGGCGCTGGTCGGTGGACGACCTCGAGGCCTTCTGGTCCTCGATCTGGGAGTTCTTCGAGGTGCGGGCCGACGGCGAGGTCGGGAAGGTGCTGGCCACCCGCGAGATGCCCGGCGCCGAGTGGTTCCCGGGTGTCGGGCTCAACTACGCCGAGCACGTCTTCGCCGGCAAGGACGACGCCGAGGTCGCGATCCTCCACGCCTCGGAGCTGCGCGAGCTCGACGAGCTGACCTGGGGCGAGCTGCGGGCACAGGTCGCTGCGGTCGCGGCGGGGCTGCGCTCGCTCGGCGTCGGGCGCGGCGACCGCGTCGTCGCCTACATGCCGAACATCCCGGAGGCGATCGTCGCCTTCCTCGCCAGCGCCAGCATCGGGGCGGTCTGGTCGAGCTGCTCGCCCGACTTCGGGCCGGCGAGCGTCGTCGACCGCTTCGCGCAGATCGAGCCCAAGGTCCTCTTCGCGGTCGACGGCTACGGCTACGGCGGCAAGCGCTTCGACCGCCGCGAGGTCCTCGCCGAGCTTCAGGAGGCGATGCCCACACTGGCGAGCACAATCGTCCTCCCCTACCTCGAGGCCGAGCCCGACCTCTCGGCGCTGCGCGACGCTACCCGCTGGGAGTCGCTGCTCGAGGCCGGCGCGGGCGCCGAGCTCGCCTTCGAGCGCGTCCCCTTCGACCATCCGCTCTGGGTCCTCTACTCGAGCGGGACGACCGGGCTGCCGAAAGCGATCGTCCAGGGCCAGGGCGGCATCCTGCTCGAGCACCTGAAGAAGCTCCACCTCCACGTCGACGCCCACCCCGGGGACCGGCTCTTCTGGTTCACGACGACCGGCTGGATGATGTGGAACTTCCTCGTCTCCGGGCTGCTCACCCGGGCCGCGATCGTGCTCTACGACGGCAGCCCCGGGCATCCCGACATGGACGTGCTCTGGGACCTGGCCGAGCGCGCCGGGGTGACGATGTTCGGCACCAGCGCCTCCTACATCGCGGCCTGCATGAAGGAGGGGGTCGAGCCGGGGGCGGGGCGCGACCTGAGCCGCCTCAAGGCGGTCGGCTCGACCGGCAGCCCGCTCGCCCCGGAGGGCTTCGACTGGGTCTACGAGCACCTCGGCGCCGACACCTGGCTCTTCTCGACCAGCGGCGGCACCGACCTCTGCACGGCCTTCGTCGGCGGGGTCTCGCTGCTGCCGGTCTACCGCGGCGAGCTCCAGGGCCGGGCGCTGGGCGCCGCGGTCGAGTCCTGGGACGAGGACGGCAACGCGCTGACCGGCGAGGTCGGCGAGCTGGTCGTCACCGAGCCGATGCCCTCGATGCCGGTCTTCTTCTGGGGCGACGAGGACGGCAGCCGCTACCGGGCGAGCTACTTCGAGCAGTACCCCGGCATCTGGCGCCACGGCGACTGGATCGAAATCACCGAGCGCGGGACGGCGGTCATCTACGGGCGCTCGGACTCGACCATCAACCGCTCGGGGATCCGCATGGGCACGAGCGAGATCTACCGCGCCGTGCTCAGCGTCGACGCGATCCTCGACGCCCTCGTCGTCGACGTGCCGCGGCCCGGGACCGAGGGCTGGATGCCGCTCTTCGTCGTCCTGCGCGAGGGGGCGAAGCTCGACGACGAGCTGCGCCGGGAGATCGCCCGCCGCGTGCGCGAGCGCTGCTCGCCCCGGCACGTGCCCGACGAGGTCTTCCAGATCGCCGAGGTGCCCCGCACGCTGAGCGGCAAGGTGCTCGAGGTGCCGGTCAAGCGGATCCTGATGGGGACGCCGGCCGAGCAGGCGGCCAGCCGCGACTCGCTCGCCAACCCGGCGGCGCTCGACTACTTCACGGAGATGGCGGGCTCGCTCGGGGGCGGAGCGGGCTAGGCGGGCGTGATCGGGTTGCGGCGCCCGGGGAGGGGCCGCTCCCTGCTCGCCGCGTGCGCGAAGCGCCGGGCCAGCTCGTCGCGCAGGCCGGCCGGCTCGACGACCGCGTCGACGACCATCTCGGAGGCGAGGTGGAGGATGTCGATGTCGGCGGCGTACTCCTCGCGCTTGGCGGCGACGAAGGCCTCGCGCTCGGCCTCGTCGTCGATCGCCTGGATCTGGTTGTAGAAGACGGCGTTGATCGCCGCCTGCGGGCCCATCACCGCGATCGAGGCGGTGGGCAGGGCGATGCAGCAGTCGGGCTCGAAGGCCGGGCCGGCCATCGCGTAGAGGCCGGCGCCGTAGGCCTTGCGGACGATCACCGAGAGCTTCGGCACCGTCGCTTCGGAGACCGCGCTGATCATCTTGGCGCCGTGGCGGATGATCCCCTGGCGCTCGACCGCGGTGCCGATCATGAACCCGGGGACGTCGGCCAGGAAGAGCAGCGGCACGTTGAAGGCGTTGCAGGTCTGGATGAAGCGGGCGGCCTTGTCGGCGGAGTCGACGAAGAGCACGCCGCCCTTCTGCCGCGGCTGGCTGGCGACGACCCCGATCGCGCGGCCGTCGAGCCGCGCGTAGCCGACGATCAGCTCTTTGGCCCAGCGCTTGTGGACCTCGAGGAACGAGTCGGCGTCGAGCAGCGCGTCGAGGACCTCGCGCATGTCGAAGGGCTGGTTCTCGTCGGCGGGGACGATCTCGGCGATCGCCGCGTCGGAGGACGGCGCGGCCGGGTCGGCGGCCGGCGCATCCTCCCGCCAGTTGCGGGGCATGTAGGAGAGGTAGCGCTGGGCGAGGTCGATCGCCTCCTCGTCGCTCTTGACCAGGAAGTGCCCGCAGCCGGAGACGCCGGTGTGCATCTTGGCCCCGCCCATCTCCTCGAGGGTCACCGTTTCCCCGATCACCATCTCCGCCATCCGCGGCGAGCCCAGGTACATCGAGGCGTTGCCCTCGCGCATGATCACGACATCGCAGAAGGCCGGGATGTAGGCGCCGCCGGCGGCGCTGGGGCCGAACAGCAGGCAGACCTGGGGGACCCGGCCGGAGAGGCGGACCTCGTTGTGGAAGATGCGACCGGCGCCCCGCCGGCCCGGGAACATCTGGACCTGGTCGGTGATCCGCGCCCCGGCCGAGTCCACCAGGTAGACCATCGGGACCAGGTTCTGCAGCGCCCGTTCCTGGATGCGGAGGATCTTCTCGACCGTCTTCGGGCCCCAGGAGCCCGCCTTGACGGTCGGGTCGTTGGCCATCAGCGCCACCGGGCGGCCGTCGATCGTCGCCAGCCCGGTGAGGACGCCGTCGGCGCCGAGGCCCTCCTGGTCCCAGTTGGCGAGCAGCGCCTCCTCGGCGAACGAGCCGGGATCGACGAGGCGCTCGACCCGCTCGCGGACCGGCAGCTTGCCCTGCTCGTCGGTCTTCTCGTGGTGACGCTGCGGGCCGCCGGCGATGGCAGCCTCGAGGGCCTCGTGGAAGTCGGTCACGGGCGGCAGCCTATTCCGCAGCGTGCCAATCGACCGGCCCGGCGCGCAGCACATGGGCGCCGAGCGGCCGGCCGAGCGTCTCCTGCGCGGCGCGCGAGGCCTCGATCAGGCGCGGCAGGTCGATGCCGGTCTCGACGCCCATCTCGTGCAGCATCGAGACGACGTCCTCGCTGGAGACGTTGCCGGTCGAGCCGGGCGGGACCGGACAGCCGCCGAGCTCGCCGAAGCTCGCCTCGAAGGACTCGACGCCCTCCTCGAGCGCCGCGAGCACGTTGGCGAGACCCTGGCCACGGGTGTTGTGGAAGTGGGCGGTCAGCTCGGAGCCGGCGAGCCGCTCGCGGGCGGCGGCGAAGAACTCGCGCACCTGGCGCGGGTTCGCCATCCCGGTCGTGTCGCCGAAGCCGACCTCATCGCAGCCCGCCTGCGCCAGGCGCTCGGCGATCGCGAAGACGCGCTCGGGCGGGACCTCGCCCTCGTAGGGGCAGCCGAAGGAGGTCGCGATCACGCCCTCGCAGCGCAGCCCCGCCTCGCGGGCGCCGGCGAGCGTGCGCTCGAGACCGGCGAGCGAGTCCTCGATCGAGCGGTTGACGTTCTTGCGGTTGTGGGTCTCCGAGGCGGAGACGAAGACGCTGATCTCGTCGAAGCGGTCGCGCACCTCGAGCGCCCGCTCGAGGCCGCGCTCGTTGGGGATCAGGACCGAGAAGGCGACACCGTCGCGCCGCTGCGACCGCCGCCAGGACCTGCTCGGCGTCGGCGAGCTGAGGGATGACGTCCGGCCGCACGAACGAGGTCACCTCGAGGCGCTCGAGGCCGGTGGCGGAGAGCAGGTCGATCAGGCGCACCTTGTCCGCGGTCGCGATCGTCTCCGGCTCGTTCTGGAACCCGTCGCGGGGACCGACCTCGCGAAGGCGCACGGCTTTGGGCAACTCAGTCATGAGCCGGAGCTTAGGAGAGCCGCCGCGCCACCGTGCCGAGGGTGCCGATGACGTGAGCCACCTCGAAATCGATCTGAGCTTCGGTGAAGCGAAGCGTTGTAAGCCCGGCCGCCGCATGGACCTGGTCGCGACGCCTGTCGGCGGCTTGGCGAGCCGCGGTGCGGTGGTACCTGAGGCCGTCGGTCTCGACCACCAGCCCGAGTGCCGGCCAGAAGAAATCGACCTCGTATCCGTTGACCCACTCACGGGTAAGCGGCACGGGGAGCCCTGCCCGCTCCACCAGTCGGAGAAATGCCCGCTCCAGCCCCGACCTCGTGCGCCGAAAGGTCTTCGGGTCGAGCACGGCCCGCAGCCGCGCCACACCTCTCTGGCCCCGATAGTCCCGCAAAGAGCCCAGTAGAGATATGGGGTCGACGAGATCGAGGAGGTCAGCCTCGTTGACTAAACGCTCGATGGCCTCTCGGTCCAAGGTGGACGACAAGTCGATCAGCATCCGGACCGGCCCCGTGACTGGGATCCCGTCCCGCATCGCACAGTCCTCGGCTCGAAGCCCGCGGCGCCGGTGCACCAACACCCCACCCGCCTCGCGCCTCCGATCAGCACATGTGCGCACTGATACTTCGATCTGCCGTTTCTCACGAGCGACACCCCACAACGCCGCCGCGCTCCAGTGACTCAGCACCGCCCCGTCGCCACAGCCCAGCACGGCAGCCATCCACCGTCCCCGCCTGGTGATCTCCGGCCGCCCAACCGCATAGACCCCATGCTCGACCCGGTGCAGCCGCCCCCTGGCAACTCGGTGCGAAATCGCCTGCTCACTCAACCCCAACTCAAGCAACTGCCCCCGCCCAACAACCCCATGCTGCCCCCTCGCCAACCCCCAAACCCCCGCCGAGTGCTGAATAGATGACCCCATAGGGTCCGAAAGTCAGCACTCGGCCCGGTCGCCCCCGGAGTGTTGGCGCTCGCGGAAGGTGCGTGGGTGTTAGGAGTGGTGGTCGGTCGCTATTACTCGGCGCTCGTGGGTGCCTACGCCGATCGTGCGCTCGCCGTCGGGTGGTCGGTGTCGATGTGGACGACCTCGACGTCGAAGCGGAGCTTGCGGTCTTCGACGACCTCGCGCAGCTTGGAGTCGACCCGGCAGGTCGCTCCCTCGACCGCCGCGGCGACGTGCTTTATGCAGACCTCGAAGCCGACCGTGGCGCTGCCCTCAGGAAGCTGCTCGTAGGCGAGGATCGAGGAGCAGTGCTCCATCATCCCGATCATCGCCGGGGTCGAGAGGACCGAGGCGCCGATCGTGCCGCCGACGTCGGTGAGCAGGTGGCCGGCGACGGTGAACTCTTCGCTGCGCTCTTCCCCGGCCCGCGGAGCCATCAGACCATCCCCAGGCCGCCGCTGACGCCGAGCGTCTCGCCGGTCACGTAGGTGGCGTCGTCGGAGGCGAGGAAGGCGACGGCGGCGGCGACCTCGTCGGGCTGGCCGAGGCGGCCCGAGCTGGGTCGCGTCCTTCATCGTCTCGATCACCTTCTCGCCGATCTCGCCGAACTCCTTGGCGCCCATCAGCAGCGGCGTCTCGATCGGGCCCGGGGCGATCGAGTTGGCGGTGACGCCGTAGCGGGCGTTCTCGCGGGCGATCGCCTTCATGAAGGCGATGATCGCCGCCCTTCGCGGCCGAGTAGACGGCGGAGCCCTTCGAGCCGACCCGGCCCGCCTCCGAGGAGATGCTGACGATCCGCCCGTACTTCGCCTCCTGCATCGCCGGGCAGCGCCGCGAAGGTGCAGTTGAGGACGCCGCCGAGGTTGATCGCGAGGACCCGCTGCCACTGCTCGGGGGTCGTGTAGGTGAAGAAGCCGAACTCGTCGGTGCCGGCGTTGTTGACGAGGATGTCGAGCGTGCCGAGCGCCTCGATCGCCGCCTGCGCGGACTCGAGGCTCGGTGACGTCGAGCTCACGCGCGTGGCCGGTGATCTCGCCGGCGACGCGCTCGGCGCCCTCGACGTCGATGTCGCCGACCCAGACCTCGGCGCCCTCGGCGGCGAGGCGCGCCGCGATCGCGGCGCCGATGCCGCTGGCGCCGCCGGTGACCAGCGCCTTTCTTCCCTCGAGCCTCATCGGCGGGCAGCATAGACTGGCGCGCTCGTGCCGCTGAACCGATCCCGATCATCGGCGGCACCGGCGCCCTCGGCGCCGGCCTGGCGAGGCGCTGGGCGACGGCCGGCGGGCCGGTCGTGCTCGGCTCGCGCTCGGCCGAGCGCGCCGAGGAGGCGGCGGCGAAGGTCCGCGAGGCCGTCCCCGGCGCCGAGGTCGAGGGCCTGCGACAACGAGGAGGCCGCCCGCAGGGCCGAGATCGTCTTCCTCACCGTCCCCTTCCGCGCCCAGTCGGAGAACCTCAACAACCTGCGCGAGGCGCTGCGCCCGGGCCAGATCCTGGTCGACTGCACGGTGCCGCTCGCCGCCGCGGTCAGCGGCAAGGCGACCCGCTCGCTCGGCGTCTGGCAGGGCTCGGCCGCCCAGCAGGCGCAGGAGATGGTGCCCGAGGGCGTCACCGTCGTCTCCGCCCTGCACACGGTCGGCGCCCCGACCCTCGCCGACCTCGACGCCGAGCTCGGCGAGGACGTCCTCGTCTGCGGCGACCGCAAGGCCGACAAGGCGCGGGTCGCGCGGCTGATCGAGCTGATCGCCGGCCTGCGCGCCGTCAACGCCGGGCCGCTGGAGATGGCGCGGATCGTCGAGCAGCTGACCCCGATGCTGATCTCGGTCAACGTCCGCTACAAGGCCCACGCCGGCATCCGCCTCACCGGCCTGCCCGACGCCGACCACTGGGCGTAGCGCGATGCGGGTCGCGCTCCTCGCCGGCGGCACCGGCGGCGCCAAGCTCGGCGCCGGCATGCAGGAGGAGCTCGGCGCCGACCTGTCCGTGATCGCCAACACCGGCGACGACGTCGAGGCGCTCGGCGTCCACGTCTCCCCCGACCCGGACCTCGTCACCTACTGGCTGAGCGGCGAAATCGACGAGGAGCGCGGCTGGGGCATCCGCGACGACACCTTCACCGTCTTCGAGCGCCTGCACCCGGCTCGGCGCCCCGGACTGGTTCGGCCTCTCCGACCGCGACCTCGCCGCCTGCCTCTACCGCACGCGAGTTCCTCGCCGAGGGCGGCGCGCCTGACCGACGCCCAGGCGCAGATCGCCCGCGGCCTCGGCGTCGCCGCCCGGGTGCTGCCGATGTCCGACCCGCCGGTCCGGACCCAGGTGCGGACCGCGGCCGGCCGCGCGCGGCCTGCAGGAGTACCTGATCGTCGACCGCGGCGAGCCCGAGGTGCTCGGGGTCGAGCTGGAGGGGATCGCCGAGGCCGAGCCGACGCCCGAGGTGCTCGAGGCGCTGCGCCGGGCCGAGGCGATCGTGATCGGCCCCTCCAACCCGGTGATCAGCATCGGCCCGATCCTCGCCGTGCCGGGGATGCGCGAGGCGATCGCCGCCTCCCCGCGCGCCGGTCGTCGCGGTCAGCCCCTACGTCGCCGGCCGGGTCGTCAAGGGCCCGACCGACCGCTTCATGGCGGCGATCGGCCGGCCCTCGACCGCCGCCGGGGTCGCCTCGCTCTACGCCGGGCTGATCGACGCGATGGTCGTCGACGAGGACGACCCCGACCCGCCGCCGGCCGAGATCCCGACCTGGCGACGCGACGCTGATGGAGGGCGCCGCCGGGCGCGCGCGGCTGGCCCGCATCGTGCTCGACTACGCCGCCGAGCTGGCCGGCGCTCCCGCTAGCCTCGTCGAGCTGAAGGCGACCGCGATCCTCCCGGTGAAGCGCTTCCACGAGGCCAAGCAGCGCCTCGCCGCCGGGGTATCGACGACGAGCGCCGCGCGGCGCTGGCCGCGGCGATGCTCGAGGACGTGCTCGAGGCGATCGGCGCAGGCGCGCACGGTCGAGCGCACGATCGTCGTCAGCGGCGACCCGCTCGCCCAGGAGATCGCCGCCGCGGCCGGCGGCCGAGGTCGTTCCCGACCCCGCCGACGCGGGCCACGTCGAGGCGGCGCTCGCCGGCATCGCCCGGGCCGAGGTCGACGGGGCCGAGCTGCGTCGTCCTGCTGCCCGGCGACTGCCCGCTGCTCGACCCGCGCGAGCTCGACCGGCTGCTGACCGGCGTCCCCGAGCGCTACGTCGGCGATCGTCCCCGACCGCCACGGCGAGCGGCACCAACGCCCTGGTGCTCTGCGCCGCCGAGCGCGATCGCGCCCGCCTTCGGCGAGGGCAGCCGCGAGCGCCACGTCGACGCCGCCCGCGAGGCGCGGGATCCCCTACGCGGTCGAGGAGCTCGCCTCGCTCGCCCTCGACCTCGACACCCCCGCCGACCTGGTCGCGCTGACCCGCAAGCTCGAGGCCGAAGCCGCGGCACCGCGGCCGCCGGACCGCCAGAGCGCTCGGGATATGAGCGGAGGCCTGCTCCGGTCCTCGCCGGTCGCCGGCCTGCCGGAGATCGGCGAGGGGATGGACGCTCGGCGCGCTGATCGCGCGAGCGCGCCGAGCTGGCGGAGGGCGACGTCGTCGTCGTCTCGCAGAAGGTCGTCTCCAAGGCCGAGGGGCGGGTGCGCAGGCTCTCCTCGGTGCGGCCGGGCGCCGAAGCGCGCGACGCTCGCGGCCGAGCTCGACAAGGACCCGGCCCTGGTCGAGCTGGTGCTCGCCGAGAGCCGCGAGGTGCTGCGCGCCGAGCGCGGCGTGCTGATCGCCGAGACCCGGCACGGCCTCGTCTGCGCCAACGCCGGCATCGACAGCTCCAACCTGCCCGAGCGCCGGCACGCGTCTGCCTGCTGCCCGAGGACCCCGACGCCTCCGCCCGCCGGATCCGCGCCGAGCTGCGCGCGGCCGGCGGCCCCGGACGGTCGGCGTCGATCGTCGCCGACAGCTTCGGCCGCGCCTGGCGCCTGGGCCAGGCCGAGGTCGCGATCGGCTGCGCCGGGCTCGCGCCGCTCGACGACTGGCGCGGGCGGCGCGACGCCGAGCGGGCGGGAGCTGGAGGCGACCCAGATCGCGATCGCCGACCAGGCCGCCGCAGCCGCCGACCTCGTCCGCGACAAGGCGAGCGGCATGCCGGTCGCGATCGTCCGCGGCCTCGGGCGCATCACGTCGGCGCCGAGGACGGTCCGGGGCGGCGGCCCTGCGCCGCCCGCGCGACGAGGACCTCTTCCGCTAGCGCCGGGCGCGGCGTACTGCAGACCGGCGCGGCGGCCTCGTAGGTCTCGACGATCTCGTAGAGCGTCGTGCGCTGCGCCGGCGACGCGGCCCGCGGCGCGGGCCGCCTCGATCAGCTGCTCGGGCTCGAGCCGGACGCCGTGCTGGGAGCCGGCCATCCGCGAGATGTTCTCCTCCATCAGCGTGCCGCCGAGGTCGTTGACGCCCCAGCGCAGCGCCTCGGTCGCCGCGCCGAGGCCCATCTTCACCCAGCTCGCCTGCAGGTTGGGGATCGTCCTGCCCAGCGCCAGCCGGAAGGCCGCGGTGTGCTTGAGGTTCTCCGCGCGCCGAGATCTCCTCGATCCCGTGGGTGCGGCCGAGCATCGTGTTGAAGGGGATGAAGCTGAGCGGCACGAACTCGGTGATCCCGCCGGTCCGTTCCTGCAGCGCCGCGCACCACGCGCATGTGGCGAGCCAGCTCGCGCGGCTCCTCGATGTGGCCGAACATCACCGTCGAGGTCGAGCGCAGGCCCGCCCGGTGGGAGGCCTCGATGATCTCGACCCAGCGGCTCGACCGGCAGCTTGTTCGGCGAGATCCGCTGGCGCACGCCGTCGTCGAGCACCTCGGCGGCCGTCCCCGGCGTCGAGCCGAGGCCGCACTCGATCAGGTACTCGAAGACCTCGTCGGGGCCCTTGCCGGAGCGCTCGCACATGTAGTGGACCTCCATCGGCGAGTAGGCGTGCAGGTGCAGCTGCGGGCGCGACGCTCCTTCGCCAGCCGCAGCCACTCGCCGTACTCCTCGAGGGTCAGGTCGGGATGGATTCCGCCCTGCATGCAGATCTCGGTGGCGCCGAAGTCGACCGCTTCGCCGATGCGGTCGGCGAAGTCCGCCTCGGATACCTCGTAGGCGTCCGGCGAGCGCCTGCCCTGGCCGAACCCGCAGAAGGCGCAGCCGACCACGCAGATGTTGGTGAAGTTGATGTTGCGGTTGACGACGAACGTCACCCGGTCGCCCGCCAGCTCGGCCCGCAGCTCGTCGGCGGCCGATCCGCATCTCCTCGATCACCTCGGGTCGCGTCTCGGCGAAGAGGGCGGTCAGCTCGTCCTCGCTCAGCTCCTCCCCCTCCCGCCCCCTGGCGATCGCCCGCTCGGCGAGGCGGCCGGTCGATCGTCCTCCTCGACCCGCCTGCCGGACCCGCGCCGCGGAATGAAGCTCCAGTACTTGAGCTTGATCACGTCGAGGACCCCCTGCTCCATCCACTCGGGGTCCATGTACTGCGGGTAGACACAGAGCCGCTCGGTCAGCGCGTAGCCCTTCGGCGCCAGCTCCTTGCGGACCTGATGGGGGCTCGGGAAGGCATGCTCGGGAGAGATGTGGTCGCCATTGGCGGAGAGGCCGCCGAGGTCGGTGGCGCCCGCTTCGACCAGCTCCGCCCACCAGTCCGAGAGGTTCGGCGGGATCTGGACGCCGACGTCCGGCATCAGCCGCCTGCACTCCTGAATCAGGCGCTTCAAGTCCTCGATCGTGACCTCGGTCGCCCAGTCGGGGAACTCGAGGAGATCTCCTTCGGGAGCCTCGGGCGAGGAGTCCCCGTCCTCCGCCCACCTGTCGCGCGCAGCCTGATCCGCGATGTCCGCCGACCTCACGCCCGTAGTACTTCGGATGCGGGACGAAGTTCTGGAGGATCACCTCCTGGAGGTGCCCGTGGCGCTCGTGCGAGCGCGCGAGCGCTTCGAGCGATGCGACGCGCTCGTCCTCTGTCTCTCCGATGCCGACGAGGATCCCGGTGGTGAACGGGATCCGCAGCTCTCCGGCGGCTTCGATCGTCTCCAGGCGCTTCGCAGGGTGCTTGGTCGGTGAGCCGGCGTGAACGGTCTCCATCAACCGCTCGGAGATCGACTCGAGCATCAGGCCCTGTGAGGCGGTCACCTCGCGCAGCCGGCCCAGATCCTCATGGGAGAGCACCCCGAGGTTCGTGTGAGGCAGGATGCCGCGCTCCAGCGCCCGCTCGCAGGCCCAGACGACGTAGGAGGTGAAGTCGTCGTGGCCCCACTCGGCGAGCCGGGACGGCGACCTCGGCGTTGACCTCGGGCCGCTCGCCGGTGAGCACGAGCAGCTCCTTGGCGTTGCGGCGCTCGGCCTCGTCGAGCTTCGCCTCGACCTCCTCCGGAGAATGGATGTGCGCCCTGGTGGGTCGCGAAGGCGCAGTACTTGCAGTAGCAGCTGGCAGGTCCGCGAGAGCGACAGCGTGTAGTTACGCGAGAAGGTGACCCGCCGCACGCTGAGCAAGCTACAGGGATCGACCCCCGGACCGGCCCCGGAAACACGCCGGGCCCCTTGCGGGGCCCGGCGGCACAGGTCAGTCGTCGAAGCCAGGCGGGCTCTGCCTTCGGCTTCGGAGGCTCGGGCTTCTTCGGCGGGTCGGGCTTCCGCGCCTGCGGTTTGACCGGCTCCGGCGGCTCGGTCGGGGCCGGGCCACCGGCCTCGAGCACGAACTTGAAGACCGCCGCAGCAAGCAGCGAGCCGACGATCGGGCCGAGCAGGTAGGGCCAGACGTCGCCCCACTCGTTGCCGACCAGCGCCGGGCCGAACCAGCGGGCCGGGTTGAAGGAGCCGCCGGTCAGCGGGCCGCCGACCATGACGGCGAAACCGAGCGTCGTGCCGATCGCCAGCGGCGCCCACTCCTTGAAGCTCTTCTTCGAGTAGACGGCGGCGAGGATCACCAGGACGAGGCAGAAGGTGCCGATCGCCTCGACGATCATCCCCTGCATGGCGCCGCCGAGCAGGCCGCTGACTTCGACCGCGCCGTAGTTCGTGGCGCGACCCTCGTCCTCCAGCAGGCCCTTGCAGAGCAGCGCGCCGAGCACACCGCCGGAGAGCTGGGCGAGCATGTAGATCGCCGCGTCGATCGCGGCAGATCCGCTTGATCGCTGCCGCGGCAAGCGTCACCGCGGGGTTGAAGTGCCCACCGCTGACCACGCCGAACATGACGATCAGGCCGAACAGAAGGAAGGCGTGGACGAGGCCGACGACCGCGAAGTCCGTGCCGAACTGCGCCTGATCTCCGGTCGCCACGTACAGCACGACGACGCTGGTGACGAAGAACACCAGCAGGAAGGTGCCGATCAGCTCGGCGAGATATGCCGAAAGTCCTCGTTCCTGCACTTCTCCTCCTCCTCAATTCCTGGACTGACTAGCGGCGGCAGTCTACCCGGATTGGAGGAACGACTAGGGTTTCGCGCTTCGATGAGACGAGTTGTCCGCGCTGCTGGCGGCCGCTCTGCTCGCGGCCGGCGCCGCCGGTTGCGGCGGGGACGGCGCAGAACCGGGCGCGCCCACCGGCGCGACGCTGGTGCTCGATTTCACGCCCAACGCGGTCCACTCCGGGATCTACGCGGCGCGAGCGCCAGGGCTTCTACGAGCACGCCGGGATCGACCTCACGATCCGTGAGCCCGGCGACTCGACCGACGCGCCCGAAGCTGCTCGAGGCCGGCCGCGCCGATTTCGCGATCCTCGACATCCACGACCTCGGGATCGCCCGCGAGCGCGGGCTCGACCTGGTCGGGGTGATGCCGATCGTGCAGGCGCCGCTGGCCTCCGTGATCGCCCGCGCCGACGGCGCCGTGCGGCGCCCGCGCGACCTCGAGGGCCGCACCGTCGGCGTCACCGGCCTGCCCTCCGACGAAGCGGTCGTCGACTCCGAGGTGAGCGCCGACGGCGGCGACCCCGCCGCGGTCGAGCGGGTGACGATCGGGTTCAACGCGGTCTCCTCGCTGGCCGCCGGCAAGGTCGACGCGGCGACCGGGTTCTGGAACGCCGAGGGGTGGCGCTGCGCCGCCGGGACGTCCCGGTCCGGATCTTCAAGGTCGACGACTACGGCGCGCCGCCCTACCCGGAGCTTGTCCTCGTCACCTCGCGGCGAGACGATCGAGCGCGACCCCGACCTGGTCGCCGCCGTGGTCGGGCGGCGACGACCCGCGGCTACGCGCTCGCGGTGCCGAGACCCGGAGCGCGCCCTCGACGACCTCGCTCGCCGTCGGTGCCCGGACTCGACCGCGCCGAACAGGCGGCCCAGCTGCGAGGCGCTGCAGCCCGACCTGAGGCCGGCGCCGTTCGATCCCGCCGTCCTGCGCGCCTGGGCCGGCCTGGGACCTCGAGCACGGGCTGCTGAGCCGACCGCTCGACGTCGCGGAAGCCTTCGAGCTCAGGCGGCTGAGCAGGCCCTCGACCAGCGCCGGCAGTTCGCGCGCCATCCGCGAGCGCGGCACGACCAGGTCGACCCCGGCCGCCTCCGCCGCCCGCCGCGTCTCCGCGTCGACGTGCGAGTAGTAGCCGAGCACCGGCACCCCGGTCGCCGACCAGCGCCTCCGGGCTCTCGATCTCGAGGTCGGCGACGATCAGCCTCGATCCCGTCGAGCGAGGCGCCGTCGAGCGCGCGCGGCGCAGCGTCACCTCGTGGCCGGCGCGCGCTCAGCATCGCCTCGACCTTGCTGCCGAGCATCAGGTCGGCGGAGACGGAGACGACGCGGGCCACGGGCGGGCCGCTAGATCGCGCGGCGCTGGCGGAACTCTTCGCGGACGCTCTCCGGCCGTCCCCACATCTGGACGACCTCGGAGCGCCCCTCGCGCACCTCGCGCGACCTGCAGCTCGCCGCCGACGCCCTCGGCGTCGAGCTTGGCGAGCACCCCCTTCACGGTCTCCGCCGCGGCGGCGTGCCCGAAGCTGTGGGCGACCAGCAGCCGCCAGTGCCACTCGCTGCCCGAGTAGGGCTGGGCGTTGACCTGGCTGAGCGTGACGGCGCAGTCGACGTAGCGGCTCTCGTCGTCGATGCGCAGGTCGAGCTCGAGGTCCGTCCAGTCGGACGGCATCGAGTCGAGCACCTGCTGGAAGTCGTCGGCGAGGGCCATCGGCGCGAAGCTTACGACCACCCGGGTGGAGGGGGCGTCAGGTCGGGGCCCGGGATCGGCGTCCCGTGCGGGTCGTGGCTCGGCTCCCCGAGCTTCGCCGCGATCAGCAGCTCGAGGTCCTCGGAGATGTAGTGCTCGAGCACCTCGGCCTCCTCGTGGACCCGGTCGCTCGGCATGCCCAGCGCCTCGGAGAGATAGGCCTCGATCAGCCGGTGGTGGCGGATCACCTCCAGCGCGACCTTCTCGCCGGCCGGGGTCAGGCGTCACCCCCTTGTAGGGGAGGTAGTCGACGAGCCCGAGCCCGTCGAGCCGCTTCAGCATCGAGGTCGCGGTCGCCGGCGTCACCCCGAGCCGCTCCGCCAGCTCGCCGTTGGGCACCGGCCCCTTGCGCTTCTGGGAGAGCGCGTAGATCGCCTTCGCGTAGTCCTCGATGACCGCGCTGGGAGTTCATCAGACGCACACCAGCAGCCCGGTCGCGTACATCACGGCCGACTCCGCAGAGGATGCCGAGCGACCGCGGTCGGGTTGAGCGCGTTGCCGTCTTCGTCCCGCATCATCGGGGCCAGCTGCACGATGACGCGGGCGATCGCCCCGACGCCGACGCCGAAGAGCAGGGCGCCCACGCTCGGGTTGAAGGCGGCGGCCCCGATCCAGGCGCCGAGGATCGCCGGCGCGCCGGCGATCAGGCCGAGCGCGAGCAATCGTCCCAGCCCCGGTCGTCCCGAGCCCTCCTCACCGTCGCGCAGCGGGGCGACGATCGCCAGGCCCTCGGTCGTGTTGTGGATCGCGAAGCCGATCACGAGGAAGGCGCCGAGGGCGAGCGACCCGGACGCGTAGGCGGTCCCGATCGCCAGCCCCTCGCCGAGGTTGTGGAGGCCGATCCCGATCGCGACGAGCAGCGCCAGGTAGGCGCCCTTCGAGCCCGAGGCCCCGGCCCGCTCGCCGCGCCTCGAGAGGTGCGAGTCGATCCCGGCGAGGACCAGGTAGGCGACCAGCGCCCCGAGGAAGACGAGGCTCGCGCCGCCGAAGGCGGCCGGCGCCTCGGCGGCGATCTCGAGGCCCTCGAGCCCCGCGTCGATCGCCAGGAAGCCGAGCAGGCCGACGGTGAAGGCGATCAGCCCCGCCATCCAGCGCATATCGAGGCGCCTCAGAAATGGCAGCCAGAGCATCCCGAGGCTGACCGGGATCACGCCGACGTAGATGCCGAGCAGCGCCATCAGGCCGTAGAAGCCGACGTCGGCCTCGGGGGTCTCGGCGGCGACCGGAATGTCTGTCGCGATCGTGCCGCCCGTGGAGGTCAGGACGAAGATCTCGTACGCCTCGGCCTCGATCCAGGGGTAGGCGATAACCAGCTTCGCCGAGTCGAGCCGGCCGATCTCCCGCCCGTCGGGGGCGCTGAACGGCGCGTAGGCATCGTTGACGGCCACCTGGGCGACCTCGACCGCATCGGGGCCGTCGTTGCGCAGCGTCAGCTCGATCTCCCCCGGCCTCAGCACGGTGCCCTCGATCGAGACCTCCTCGACCGGCGGCCCGTTGCGCTCGCCCAGCCCGCCGCCGAAGATCGCGAGGGCGCCGATCGCGACCGCGATCAGGAGGAGCGGGAAGAGCCCCAGCGCCCAGGTCGGCGCCCTGCCCCCTCCGATGCCCTCGGCCCGGCTGCCCGCCTCCATCAGGCCGGGTTCCCCTCCCCGCCCCAGGGGAGGTCGCAGTAGAGCGCGGCGGCGGCCGCTGCGCTCATCTTGGTCGGGTCTCCGACGCGGAAGAACCCGGTCCAGCCGAGCTCGGCGAACTCGCTGACGTGGGCGTGGAACATGTAGTCGCCGTCGAAGGGGAACTTCAACTCGAGGATCCCGCGCTGCCCCTGCCCCTGGATCACCGTGTCGGTGAACTCCGTCGGGGTCAGCGAGGTCCCCGTCGGGTAGTAGTGGAAGAAGTTGGCGTGGACGTGGAACGAGTTGAGCGGGTCGTACTCGAGCACGTTGACCAGGTGGATCCGGACCAGGTCGTCGCGGCGGACCAGGATCGGGTGGTCGATGTAGTGGAAGCCGACCGTGTTGACGGCGTAGACCTCGTTGGCGAGGTCGAAGTTGGTGTCGAAGCCGTTCATCACCATCACCATCTCGTCGGCTTCGGGGCGCCCCTTCTTCGGGTCGATGATGAAAGCCCCATAGAGGCCGTGGGCGATGTGGGTGGCGAGCGGGGCGACGTGGCAGTGGTAGAGGTGGAGGCCGAACGGCTCCGCCTCGAATTCGTAGGTGAAGGAGCCGCCGGGCTCGATCTGCCCCCCGCCGCGGCCTTCGCCGATTCCCGGCATCCCGTCCATCAGCGCCGGGTGGAGGCCGTGGAAGTGCATCGTGTGCGGGTGGTCGGAGGAGTTGACGAAGTGGATCCGCAGCCTCTCCCCCTCGCGGGCCCGCAGGGTGGGGCCCGGGACGCGCCCGTTGTAGGTCCAGGCTGCGTACCTGACCCCCGGTGCGACTTCGATCTCCTTGTCATGGGCGACGATCGTCCACTCGCGCAGGACCCGGCCGCTCGCCAGCCGCCGCGTCGTGCCGTAGTCGAAGTCGCGCAGGATCTCGGTCGGGTTGAAGCCGTTCGCCCGGTGATCGACTTCCCGGCCCTTCTCGAAGGTCGCGTGCGGGAAGCCCGCATGGCCGGCGTGGCCGTTGCCGCCGGCGACGGCGCCGTGGGCCCCGCCATGGCCGCCCTCGGCGAGCGCGCCACGGCTCGAGAGCAATCCGCCGAGCCCGACCACCGCCGGCGCCGCGACCGCGGCGCCGCCCAGCAGCCTGCGCCTGCTGATCCCCTTGTCGTTTGGGTCGGAATCCGCCATCGGTGAGATTTTGACACATCTAAAAGACGTTTTTAGGCCCATCTAAATCAGGCCGGGCCGCGGGCGCTCGTAGAATCGCCGGAGATGGCCTCCCAGACCCGGATCGAGCTCGACGCGCAGTACCGCCAGCTGCGCGAGGAGTGCGGCCTGCTCGACCGCTCGGCACGCGGCAAGCTGCTCGTCACCGGCCCCGACGCGGCCGAGTTCCTCCAGGGGCAGGTGACCAACGACGTCGAGGCGCTCGAGCCCGGCGAGGGCTGCTACGCGGCGCTGCTCGACCGCAAGGGCCACATCCAGGCGGACATGAGGGTGCTCCGCCTCGCCGCCGGCGAATTCTGGATCGACACCGGGCCGCAGACCGCGGCCGTCACCCGGCGCCACCTCGAGACCTACAAGATCGGCCGCGAGGTCGAGGTCGAGGACGTCACCGAGAGCCGGGCGATCGTCTCGCTGATCGGGCCGGCGACCGGCGCCGTGGCCGGCACCGCCGCGCTCCCTCCCCACGCCAACGAAACGACCTCCGTCGCCGCGGTCGAGTGCATCGCGGCCGGAACCGCGGGAGGGGTCGACCTGATCGCGGACGCCGCCGAGGCGGGCCGCCTCGTGGCGGTCCTGCGCGAAGCGGGCGCCGCGGAGGTCGACGAGGCGGCGGCGGAGATCCTCCGGATCGAGGCGGGGGTTCCCCGCTTCGGTGCCGAGATGAGCGCCGAGACGATGCCGGCCGAGGCGGGGATCGTCGAGGCCGCGGTCAGCTTCACCAAGGGCTGCTACATCGGCCAGGAGCCGGTTGCGCGCCTGCACCACCGGGGGCGGCCCAACCGCCATCTGAGGGGCCTGCGGCTGAGCGCGCCGGCGGAGCCCGGCACCCCCCTGAGCCTGGGCGACAGGGAGGTGGGCAGGGTCGGCAGCGCCGCCGTATCCCCCGCCCACGGCCCGATCGCCCTGGCGATCGTCCGCCGCGAGGCCGAGCCGGGAGACGAGCTCGCCGTAGGTGAAGATGGCGTTACGGCGCGGGTAGTCGACTTGCCGTTCGGCTAGATTCCGCCGCGATGGCACTCGGGAGAGGCATTGCGGTGGGGGCGTGCATCGGCGCGCTTGCGCTGGCGGCGCTCGGCTGCGGCGCCGAGGAGCACGCGAACGAACCGCGTCCCTCGCCGCCGACCAGGGTCAGCGTCGCGGTCTCCGGCGACTCGATCAGCGTGCAGCCCTCGCGGATCGCCATCGGGCCCGAAACGACCAAACTGATCCCCCAGAACCAGGACCAGCCGCAGCCCGCGATCCGCGGCGGCGGTCCGCTCACCGTCGTCTTCGTCACGGCCAACCTGACCGACACCGACTCGAGCCTGGAGATCGAAGGCCCGAAGGACACCAGCTCCGGCCTGCTCACCGCCAACGGCAACGCCAGCTACCAGACCGCCCTGCCGACCGGCACCTACACGATCAGCGCCGCCGACATCCCGGGCGCCAAGAGCGCGACCCTCACGGTCGGCCCCTACCGCGCCTCCTCCCAAAACGACGTCCTCCTCCCCTAGTCGAAGGCGGCGCGCTGCGGCGGCTTGACGGCCGTTTGCTGCCGAGCCGTCAATTGACCACCCAGGAGACGGTGAATTGACGGCTCGGCCCTCACATTCCGTCCGAACCTCAGTTCACCCTCCGTCGGCTCTCGATTTGGGAGCACAACGACGTGCACCGCGTCCTCATCGGTCCCCACCGGGAGCCGGAGTAAGACGGGGATTGCACCGAAGGAGGAATGAAAATGGAGTTGGCATTGATGGCGATCCTCGTGATCGCGCTAGGTGTAGTGGGCTGGAATCTGCTTCAGGCGCGCGAGTCGAATGCGCGCCTGGCGGAGGCAAGCCGCAGGTCAGACGAAGAGGTCGCCGCGGCCAAGCAGGAACGCGACGACTTGCGTGCGTTTGGGGAGACGCTGAAAGAGGTCGAGTCAGCGTTCACGCTGTACAAGGCGCGTGAGGACGCGCGTGATTCGAAGGTCAGCGAAGCCCTCACTGGCATCAAAGAAAAAAGCGATCGAGTTGTCGAGCGCGTGGATGGCCTCGTCGGCCGCTGGGCCAACCCAAAGCAGCGCGGCCAACTCAGTGAGGAATGGCTGGTCGCCGCACTACGCCAGATGGGATTGAAGGACAGCGTCCATTTCGAGACCCAGAAGCGCGTCGACATCGACGCCGCTCGCGGCCAGAAGCAGGGCGTAATCGACATCTATCTGCTCCTCCCGAACTCACAGGGAGTTGCGCTGGACGCGAAGTTCCCTTGGGTTCGCCTGCTGGGCGAGGTCCTTGACGAGGGAGGTGAAGAGGCTCGCGAATTCGCCCTGCGCAAACTCCGAGACTCGCTGCGCTCGCACATCAAGGACGTTGGGGGGCGCGAATACCGCGGCAGCCGCGACGTTTCGGTTCGACACGTGCTGGTGGTGGTTCCCGACTGGCAGACGTTGGAGCTAGTGAGGAGCGCCGATCCGAAGATCGTCGAATACGCGTCCGAGCATGGCGTCGGCTTGCTCCCCGCCGACGGCCTCTACGAGATGGCGAACGCTCTTGCCGAGGTCCATCGCGAGGAGGGGTGGGGCGAGAAAATCGGTGAGCTCTTCACTCCGCAGCACGCCGACCGGATGTTCGCTGCCTGTGTTGATCTCATGGACCGGATGACCACCGTCGCCAAGCGCTACAACAGCCTCGGCGAGTCCCTTTCCAATGTCGTCTCCGCCTTCGGGCCCAACGGCCTGATCGGACGCGACGTCCTCGACCCGGCCGCGAAGGCCGCGGAGCAGGTGCCCCGGGAGATCGAAGCCGAAATCCACGAGTTCGATCCTGCCAAGGCCGAGAAGAACGCGGCGCGCCTAGAGGAAAAACGAAACGACGTAAAAGCAGCGTAGGCGTGCTGTCGCCGCCCGGCGTCGACGGCCGGGCGGCGACACGTTTCTCGTCGCGCAGGCCCCCTATGGGGCGTTGATCTAGGATTCTCGCCCCGATCTCGAACCGACCTGCGGAGGAATCTTGGCCGTCGACACAAGCGCAATCTCGAAGCTGGACGTTGAGCCCGGAACGTTGCCGGAGACGATGGCCGCCTGGGTGATCCGGGAGGAGCGCCAGGGCGAGCCCACCGAGGCCTTCCAGCTCGAGCAGATCGAGGTCCCCGAGCCCGGCGCCTTCGAGGTGATCGTCCGCGTGATGGCGGCCGGCGTCAACTTCAACAACGTCTGGGCGGCGCTCGGCAAGCCGGTCTCGGTCTTCCCCTACGGCGACCACCCCGAGTACGGCCACCACATCGGCGGCTCGGACGCCTCCGGGATCGTCTGGAAGGTCGGCGAGGGCGTCACCCGCTGGAAGCCCGGCGACGAGGTCGTGGTCCACTGCAACCAGGCCTCCTACGAGGACGTCGAGGTCCACGGGCTCGACCCGCTCGCCGCCCCGAGCCAGAAGATCTGGGGCTACGAGACGACCTGGGGCTCCTTCGCCCAGTTCACGAAAGTCCAGGCGCAGCAGCTCCTCCCGCGCCCCCAGAACCTCTCATGGGCCGACTCCTCCTCCTACGGGCTGACCTACTTCACGGCCTACCGGATGCTGATCGACCAGTGCAAGCTCCAGCCCGGCCACAACGTCCTGATCTGGGGCGCCGCCGGCGGCCTCGGCGTCTTCGCCGTGCAGCTCTGCAAGGCGGCCGGCGCCAACGCGGTCGGCGTCGTCTCCTCCGACGAGAAGGGCGAGCTGATCAAGCAGCTGGGCGCCGTCGACTACATCAACCGCGCCGAGTTCGGCGACATGATGCGGACGAAGGAGAACCTCGCCGACCCGGCGGCCGACAAGGAGCGCTTCAAGGCCTCGCGGGGCTTCGCCAAGCGGGTCAAAGAGATCCTCGGCGACGCCCCCGACATCGTCTTCGAGCACGTCGGGCAGGCGACCTTCCCGACCTCGGTCTTCGTCGTCAAGCCGTTCGGCAAAGTCGTGATCTGCGGCGCCACCTCGGGCTTCCAGCTCGACTTCGACGTGCGCTACCTGTGGATGCGCCAGAAGCAGATCATCGGCTCGCACTTCGCCAACGCCTACGAGTGCATGCGCGCCAACCAGCTGATGGCGGAGGGCAAGATCCGGCCCGTGATCTGGCAGACGATGGGCTTCGAGGGAGTCGCCGAGGCGCACCAGCTGCTGCACGAAAACAAGCACCTCGGCAAGATCTCGATCCTGGTCGGGGCCGAGTCCGAGGACGAGGGCAAGGTCGACGACGGACCCGGGGCGATCCGGGCGGAGGTGGGGGCTTAACCATGGCTGAGGTATGCACGCTCGACTGGCACATCACTCCCTTCCGGGCGGACCGCTGGCTCGACGTCTGGGAGCCGGCGGCGGCGCGGATGCCCGCCTTCGGCGCCAAGAGCTGGTCGTTGATCCGCTCGATCGACGACCCGCTCTCCTTCCGCCAGTCCTCGGTCTGGGAGAGCCGCACCGACTTCGAGCGCTACTGGTTCTCCGACGAGATCGAGGTCGCCCGCGCCGCGGTCATCGGCATGCACGATCTGCCGATCCTGCCGTCCTGGCACACCCTTCTGGTCGCCGAGTAGGCGGGTGCGGCGCTAGCCGCGCTCGAGCGGTGCCATCGTCAGCCCGGCGGCCCTGAGCTGCTCCCAGTAGTGCTCGGCCGGCTCGCGCTGGCCGCTCCAGACGATCGCCTGCCCCGCGTTGTGGATCCGGTCGGCGATCCGGTGGCCCTGCTCGATGCTGACCCCGGGGATGACCTTGGCGAGGGTGGCGGCGACGTGCTCGAAGGTGTTGTGGCTGTCGTTGCGGACGATCACCCGCCAATCGCCGCCGAGGCCGGAGCCCGGACCGGCGCCGCGCGGCCGCTCGATCGTGGCCGGCGACACCGCTAGAAGGGGTTGGGGACCCTGATCACGACGTCGTCGACGCTGCCGACCGCACCCTTGGCGTTCTTGGTGGCGCCGACCGCGAAGCCGGAGGCCCGGCCCTGCAGGTCTCCGGCGGCCCGGTCCGTGAACTCCGCGACGAGCTCGGCGCCGACGTAGGCCTGGATTTTGCAGTCGCCTTTATCCGGGCCTTCGGTGATGTTGAAGGCGCGCAGCCGCAGCTGGTTGGCGCGGTTGACGCCTTTGATCGTCGCGACTTTCTTCGCGATCCGCAGGAATTTGACGCTGCCGTCGGTGAAGGTCTTGCGCAGCTGCGCCTTGCGCTGCAGCGGGAAGACGGCGAGCTGGTAGTGAGAGCCGCCGCCGGAGCGCAGGGCGACGGCGAGAAAGGCGCTGCTGCGAAGTTTCTCCGGCGTCCCGTCCAGGAGCCGCATCGTCGCCGAGATCTCGAGGTCGCGGCCGAGCACCGGCGTCCGGTAGGAGCATTCCCGGGTCCGCTTGCCGACCGTGATCTTCAGGGCGTGCTCGGAGCCGCCGCGGCCGCAGCGCTCGCCCGAGAGCTTGACCGCCTCGGAGCGCTGGCCGGTGGTCTCCATTCCGTTGCGATAGATGCCGACCAGCGCCGCCGTGGCGCTGCCGGCAAGCGCCAGCGACACGATCGCCGCGGCGAGGGCCGCGCCTGTGAGTCGCAATCTCATCGGAGCAACCCTAAACACAGGTCGGCGGAAAAGATGCGACCCCACCGGGGTGAAACGGGACTTTCCGCCGTCTGCAAATACAATTCAAGGCGATGAGCGACCACCGCCTGCCCGAGCGCGACCGTCCCTGGGTGATGCGCACCTACGCGGGCCACTCCGACGCCCGCCGCTCGAACGAGCTCTACCGGGGCAACCTGGCCAAGGGCCAGACCGGCCTCTCGGTCGCCTTCGACCTCCCCACCCAGACCGGCTACGACCCCGACGACGTCCTCTCCCGAGGCGAGGTCGGCAAGGTCGGCGTCTCGATCGCCCACAAGGGCGACATGCACCAGCTGCTCGACGGGATCCCGCTCGACGAGATGAACACCTCGATGACGATCAACGCGACGGCCGCCTGGCTGCTCGGCCTCTACGTCACCGTCGCCGAGGAGAACGGCGTCGAGCGCGCCAAGCTGAGCGGCACGACGCAGAACGACATCATCAAGGAGTACCTCTCGCGCGGCACCTACGCCTTCCCGCCGGAGCCCTCGATGCGGCTGATCGCCGACATGGTCGCCTTCACGGTCAACGAGGTCCCGAGCTGGAACCCGACCAACATCTGCAGCTACCACCTGCAGGAGGCAGGGGCGACGCCGGTGCAGGAGATCGCCTACGCGCTCTCGACCGGGATCGCCGTGCTCGACGAGGTCAAGGCCCGCGGCCAGGTCTCCGAGCAGGACTTCCCCAAGGTCTTCGGCCGGATCTCCTTCTTCGTCAACGCCGGGATCCGGCTGGTCGAGGAGATCGCCAAGCTGCGGACGATGGGCGCCCTCTGGAACGAGATCGGGCGCGAGCGCTACGGCGTCACCGACGAGAAGATGCTGCGCTTCCGCTACGGAGTCCAGGTCAACAGCCTCGGGCTGACCGAGGCCCAGCCGGAGAACAACATCCAGCGGATCGTGCTCGAGGCCCTGGCGGTGACCCTGAGCCGCGACGCGCGGGCGCGCGCGATCCAGCTCCCCGCCTGGAACGAGGCGATGGGCCTGCCCCGCCCCTGGGACCAGCAGTGGAGCCTGCGGATCCAGCAGGTCCTGGCCAACGAGACCGACCTGCTCGAGTACCCCGACATCTTCGAGGGCTCGGTCGTCATGGACGGCCTCGTCGAGGAGCTGACCGAGGGCGCCCGGGCCGAGATGGCGGTCGTCGAGGAGCACGGGGGCGCCGTCGCCGCGGTCCCCTACATGAAGGCCCGCCTGGTCGAGTCCCACCGCGAGCGCGTCGCCCGGATCGAGTCCGGCGAGCTGAAGGTGATCGGCCAGAACAGCTACACCGAGACCGAGGACTCGCCGCTCACCGCCGGCGCCGACGGCGGCATCCTCACCCCGGACCCCGAGGTCGAGCGCGAAAGGGTCGAGGCGCTCGAGCAGTGGAAGGCCGAGCGCGACGAGGGGGCGGTCGCGAAGGCGCTCGAGGAGCTCGCCCGGGTGGCCGCCGACGACAGCCTCAACGTGATGCCGGCGACGATCGCCGCCGCCAAGGCCGGCGTCACCACCGGCGAGTGGTCCTCGGTCCTGCGCGACTCCTTCGGCGCCTACCGGGCGCCGACCGGCGTCGACGGCGCCGCGCCGCCCGCCGACCGCGAGCAGCTGGAGGCGATCCGCGGGCGGGTCGACGAGGTCTCCGAGCAGCTCGGCCACCGGATCAAGATCCTGGTCGGCAAGCCCGGCCTCGACGGGCACTCCAACGGCTCCGAGCAGATCGCGCTCCGCGCCCGCGACGCCGGCATGGAGGTCATCTACCAGGGGATCCGCCTGACGCCGGCGGAGATCGCCGAGTCCGCCCTTCAGGAGGACGTCGACGTCGTCGGCCTCTCGATCCTCTCCGGCTCGCACCTCGAGCTGATCCCCGAGATCGTCCAGCTGCTCCGTGCCGAGGGCGTCGAGGCCCCGGTGGTCGCCGGCGGAATCATCCCTCCCGCCGACGCCGATCGCCTGCGCGCGGCCGGGGTCGACGGCGTCTACACGCCGAAGGACTTCGACCTCAACCGGATCATGGGCGAGATCGTCGAGCTGGTCGCAAAGCGGTCTCCCGCCCCCGCGGCCAGCTGAGCGCCACAATAGGCATATGAACGAGCTCAACGGGGAGCGCTCGGCCTGGCTGCGCTGCTACCGGTGCTGGTCGCAGAACCTCGAGATCCAGATCCACTACGACGCGATCCGCCGCGTCGACCCCGAGTCCGGGATCCCGGCCGAGGGGGTCGACGAGGTGCAGGAATCGGTGGTCCAGTGCCTCGACTGCATGCACGACCAGCCCCACCTCACCTTCCAGGGCGACCGCGTCGTCCAGATCGAAGACCGCTGGGAGCGGATGGTCGCCGGCACGCCCTGGGTCGCGTCCTGCACGGTGACGGTCGACCAGGACCGGGTCGAGACCTGCTCGGGGCCCGACGCGATCGAGTTCCTCACCTACGGGGCCTTCGGCGACGCCGGGGTGCGCGAGTTCTTCACCCACGTCCGCTTCCACAAGCACGACGGGGAGCGGATCGTCGTCCACATGCTGGTCGAGCTCTACGCGCGCTCGGCCGAGGAGGCGAGCGAGGTGCTCGAGTCGGCCGCCCACGGCCCCCTCGAGATCACCTCCCTGGCAGAGGAGTCGCGCCCCCCGGCCCACGCCTCAGACGAAGCGCACTAGCGAGCCGCAGATCAAATCCCATCAAGTTCGCCATGTATCACCTGGCGAACTTGATGCGATCTTCGAGTACGCGGTCGAGCAGGCGCATGAATCGCCCGGGGCCATGGTTGAGCATGCGCCAGGTGGCGCGCAGGACCCGGTAGCCGGCCTCCTCGAGCTCGACGTCACGCTCGTGATCGGCCTCGAAGGCCACGCGGTTCTCGTGGTAGGCGTAGCCGTCGGTTTCGACGACGACCCGCTCTTCGGGCCAGAGGAAGTCGACGAGGTTGCCGGCCGCCAGGACATTGACCTGAGGAGGCGGGATGTCGAAGTAGCGGCAAAGGCCCAGAAAGTCGACCTCGAGCGCCGACCGCGTGTCGTCCGCCCGTGGGTCGGCCCGCTTCGCGACCTTTCGCAGTCGCCCGATTCCGGGGCGCCCGAAGCCTTCGAAGATCGTCCGTTCGAGCTCCGGCCAGCGAAGCCGCCGGCTGCGGGACGCCGCCACCAGGGCGCGCTCCAGCTGTTTCTCGTCCAGCGCCCCCGCGATGTCGACCAGGGTCCTCTCGACCGTCGTCACGGGAATCCCCACCTCGACGGTCATGTCGTCGAGCGGCAGCCGCATCACCTGGCGCGCGCGGAAACCCTCGTGGGAAGCTCCCCCGGAAATGCGGCTGACGGTGATCTCCCGCGACCGCCGCAGGTCCCAGAGCTCCGCCGCAGACCCGTGCGAGAGGACCCCACCCGACGCGAGCACCGCGGCCATCCAACGCCCTCGCTTGGTCAGCTGGGTGTGGCCGACCGCGAAGACTCCGCGATGGACCGAGATCAGATGACCGCTGTCGAGCCGGTCGTCGATCAGCCCCTTGCCGATACCGAGATCTCGAAGCTGGTTCCGGGCAACCACCCCGTGCTGCCCCTCGGCGAGCTCCCTGATCGCCTGCGTCGCCTCGTCACAGCGAATCCCATCAAGTTCGCCATGCGATACCTGGCGAACTTGATGGGATTCGGGGTTGGGGCCGGCGGCGGGCACAAACCCAACGCTGACGGCCCAGAGCGCGCGTGTGGCGCGCGGGTTTGCGCCACCCTGTGCCGGTTGTGCGCCCTATCCGGCGCGCATCGCTACTCGACGGAGCTCTCGGCCGCCGGCGCCTCGCCCGGCTCCCTGCGCGGCACCAGCACGAGGCGCTTGAACTCGGCGACGAGGACGCCGTCCTGGTTGAGGACCCGGGTGTGGACCTTGACGATGCCCCGGTCGGGCTTCGACTTGGACTCCTTGACGTCGAGCACCTCGGTCTCGCAGAAGAGCGTGTCGCCGTGGAAGACCGGGTTCGGGTGGCTCAGCTCTTCGGTCGCCAGGTTGGCGATCGCCTTGCCGGAGACGTCGGAGACCGACATGCCGAGCGCCAGCGAGTAGACGAGCGGGCCGACGACGACGTTGCGGCCCTGCTGCGACCCCTTGGCGTAGACGTCGTTGAGGTGCAGCGGGTGGTGGTTCATCGTGATCAGGCAGAAGAGGTGATCGTCGGACTCGGTCACCGTCTTGGCCGGCCAGTGCTTGTAGACGGCGCCGACCTCGAACTCCTCCAGGTAGCGGCCGTAGCTGTGCGCGCCTGAGGCCTCGCGCTCGGCTTGGTCGGTGGTCAGCTCGTAGGACTGCTCGCTCATCGTTCTCGGAATCTCCTGTTGTTGGACGGCGCGGGATGCTATCCGCGCGGAGTCGGCGCGGGCGCTGCGGTCAGTGCACTTTTCGCAGGCGCGCGCGCTGCTCTTGCTTTTCGACGACCTGGGCGATCAGCTTCTTCACGTTCGAGTCGCCGTTCACCTTGATGTGGCCCGTCTCGAAGGCCTTGCGATAGCTCTTGATCGTGCCTTTCTCGGCCAGCTCGTTGAACTCGGGCCGGTCGATCTGGACCAGCACCCGCTCGTCCTGGGAGAGGTCCTTGGTGATCTTCGGCCCCGGGACCTCGACCCGGTAGAGCTGGATGTCATGACGCGCTTTCAACTCCAGGCCGAAGATGAGCTTCAGGTTCTGGAGCGCCGGGACTTCCGCCTGGAAGCGCTCGACGGCGGTCTTGATCAGGTCTGCGGTCGACGCCATATGCCGATGCTAGTTGATGCCGGGGCCCGCCTAGATCTTGTGCCGCTGCAGCAGCTTCTTGCCGATCACCATGCGCTGGATCTCGGAGGTGCCCTCGCCGATCAGGAGCAGGGGCGCGTCGCGGTAGAGGCGCTCGATCTCGTACTCCTTCGAGTAGCCGTAGCCGCCGTGGATGCGGAAGCACTCCTCGACGCACTCCTTGCCGGTCTCCGAGGCGAGCAGCTTCGCCATTCCCGCCTCGAGGTCGGAGCGGATGCCGGCGTCCTTCATCTGCGCGGCCTTGCGGGTGACGAGACGGGCGGCCTCGATCTTGGTCGCCATGTCGGCGAGCTTGAACTGGATCGCCTGGTGCTGCGCGATCGGCTTGCCGAAGGTCTTGCGCTCCTGGCTGTAGCGGAGAGCTAGCTCAAGGGCGCGCTGGGCGATGCCGACGCCGCGGGCGGCGACGTTGACGCGGCCGACCTCGAGCGCGTCCATCATCTGCACGAAGCCCTCGCCGACGCCGGCGTCCTCGCCACCGAGGATCCGCTCGGGCGGGCATCTGTAGCCGTCGTAGACGAGCTCGGTGGACTCGACCCCCTTGTAGCCCATCTTCTTGATCTTGGGCGGCACGTTGAGGCCCTTGAAGTCACCCTCGTTGGTTTCGGCCCAGGGCTCCTTCTCGGTGATGAAGCAGGTCATCCCCTTGTACGGGGGGTCCGCCTTCGAGTCGGTCTTCATCAGCACGAAGACGACGCTGGAGCCGAGCCCGTTGGTGACCCACATCTTCTGGCCGTTCAGCTCCCAGCTGCCGTCATCGCCCTTCTTGGCGGTCGACTTGATCCCCTGCACGTCGGAGCCGACCTCGGGCTCGGAGAGCGAGAAGGCGGCGCGGATCTCACCGGTCGCCATCTTCGGCAGGAAGTAGTCCTTCTGCTCGTCGGTGCCGAACTTCATCAGCAGGTAGGAGCCGATGAAGTGGGTGTTGACGACGCCGGAGATCGAGATCCAGCCGCGCGAGAGCTCTTCGACGATCATCGCGTAGGTGGTCAGGTCGAGGCCCATGCCGCCGTACTCCTCGGGGATCGTCACCCCGAAGAGGCCGAGCTCTTTCATTTCCTCGACGATCTGCTCGGGGAAGGCGTCCTCGTGGTCGAAGTGCTCGGCGTTGGGGATGATCTTCTCGTCGGCGAACTGGCGCACCATCTCGGTGATGTCGCGCTGAAGGTCGGTCTGCTCGCTGTAGGCAGCGGTCTCTACGGCCATTGCTCCTAGCTCTCGGTTGGGGGCAGGGCGACGGAGAATATCGCTGCCAGAGCGGCGATCAGCCGCTCAGGTCCTGCGCCTGGCGCAGGATGAAGTCCTTGTGCGGCGCCTCGAGGCCGAACTGGACGCCTTTGTTCAGGGAGACCCGGAAGTTCTCGCAGAGGATCAGCGTGTCGAAGTAGATCGAGCGGTGCTTGAGGTAGAAGAGGTCGTGGCAGAGCTTCCAGCCGGTGCCCTCGTCGGAGCCGCCGTACCCGCAGCGCGCCTGGGCCCAGCCGGCGAGGCCGGGCTTGACCAGGTGGCGGCGGTCGTAGTAGGCGAGATTGCGCTCCAGCTTGGCGATCAGCTCGGGTCGCTCCGGCCGTGGCCCGACCAGGGTCATGTCGCCCCGCAGGATGTTCCAGAGCTGCGGCATCTCGTCGATGTGGAAGCGGCGCATCACGCGGCCGACCGTCGTCACCCGCGCGTCGTCTTCGTCGGACCACTGGGCGCCGGACTCCTCGGACTCGACGACCATCGAGCGCAGCTTGATCAGCGCGAACTCACGGCCGCGCTCGCCGACCCGGCTCTGGCGGTAGAAGATCGGCCCGCGATCGGTCAGCTTCACGGCGATCGCGAAGAGGACCAGGACGGGCGCCAGCAGGATCGCCATCACCCCGCCGACCGCGAGGTCGAAGATCCGCTTGGAGACGCTCGAGCCGGCCCGGTAGCGCGGGTGGAGCAGGTACTGGAACCAGGCAGAGTTCGACTGCCCGAGCGGGACATGGCCGAGCATTTCCTCGTAGAGCTGGCCGACCTCGATCAGGCGGACCGGAAGGTCGAGGCACTGGGCGGCGACCTCCTCGAAGAGCTCGAGGCGCCCCGGGAAGGCCTTGCCGTCAGCACCTGCGGGCTTCAGCGAGTGGACGAGCAGGTCCACGCCGTGGCGCTGGACGACCTCGCCGACCTGGGCGAAGGAGCCGAGGCGACGGGGGCCGAGGCCGGGTTCGGTCGTCGGCCGGTCGTCGGCGATCCAGCCGACCACGGTGTGGCTGCGGATCTTCGCGTTCTCGAGCTCGTGGGCGAGGCCGATCGCGACCGTCGGCGAGCCGATCACCGCGATCCTCACCGGGCGCCTGGCCTCGAAGCGGATCTTGCTCCACGCGGCGAAGGCGGTGACGATCCAGGCGCCGACGACAGCCGCCGTCAGCTGCCCCACCGAGGCGGGGTTGCCCGCGGCCGCGAACAGCGCCAGCGCCAGACCCGCCCCGATCACCGGGACGAGCGCGTGGACGAACATCGCCGCCAGCGGCATCAGGCTGAGCGGGTACCTGCTGCGGGCCAGGGCCCAGTTGGCGGCGATCACCGCGAGGAAGACGACGCCGGCGCGGCCGGCGCTGTCGAGACGGCCCATCGAGATCAGTGCGGCGGCCGCGGCCGGAGCCACGCCGTACGCGAGCACGCTCAGCAGATGCTGGGCGCGCAGCACGCTCAACCGCGGGAATCCCGAGGGGGCCGCCTTCATTCGATCAGCGGTGCTCCATGCGGGTCCGCGAGAGGCGCTGAAGCGCCATGCCGACGGCGATGAAGGCGGACGCCACGGCGAGCAGCGCGAGCACGTCGCTGCCGGTGAAGGGCAGGGTCCCGCCTTCGGAGATGGTGCCTTCCGGCGGCGGCGCGGCCGACGGCGGCGGCGGGGTCGCCTCTTCCTCGACGCACTCAGAGCCGGTGAGCTTGCCGTCACCGTTGCGGTCTTCCCCCTCGAGGCATTCGTCCTGAGGTTCGGTCGGTGGGCAGTACTGGGCAGCTGTGGGGTCCGTTCCCGCGGCGGCGCAATCATTGGCCGCCTCGGCCTGGTTGGGAGCGGCAAGGACGACGACGAGAGCCGCCGTTGCCATCACCGCGAGGAGGACCCGCCTGATGTCAACGGTTCCGCTCATTGATACGTGTCTCCTTTCTGTTCCGCCATCGCCAAGATCAGGTCGGCGGGTACATTTGCCCCTAGGTCCGGGTGAAACTCCCCGAAATGGAGCCGAGTCAGTTCTACGAGCCGCTCTTTGCTGTCCGCGGTGACCATGGCTCCACACTCACATCGGAGCACCAGCGACGCGACTTGAGTTTCGAAGCTTAAGTGGCTTGGCATTGTTGTCGATCTTGGTGGGTGCCAATGCCCTATCGTGACGACAGCGTTTCCCCAGCGTTTCCACCGGCCACCACGCAGGAGCTGGGCGGACAGACGCGCATCCAGCTCTGCGGGCGGCTCAAAGTCGATTTCGAAGGCCGCCACGTCACGCCCGCCCTGCGCGGCAGGCAGGGAAGGGTTCTCCTTGCATATCTGGTCATAAAACGCGGCAGGGCGATAAGTCGCGATGAGATGATCCGGGCGATCTGGCCCGAGGACCAGCCCGCCAACCCCCCGGCCGCCCTCCGCACCCAGCTCTCACGCCTGCGCAGCGCCCTCGGGCCCCAGTCGCTGGCGGGCCGCGACACGGTCGAGCTGCGCCTGCCGCGCGACACCTGGGTCGACGTCGAGGTCGCCGAGCGCGCGATCCGCGTCACCGAGGCCGCGATGAGGGCGAAGGCCTGGCGCGAGGCCTGGGCCCAGGCGCACGTGACGCTCAACATCGCCGGCCGTCCCTTCCTCGCCGGCTTCGAGGCCCCCTGGGTCGACGAGGTCCGCCGCGAACTCGCCGAGCTCGAGATGCGCGCCCGAGAGGCGATCTCCAGGGCCGGCATCGGCCTCGGCGGCTCCGAGCTCGCCGGCGCCGAGCGCTCGGCCCGGGCGCTGATCCGGGCGGCCCCGTTCCGGGAGTCCGGCTACCTCAACCTGATGCGGGCGCTGGTCGCCTCCGGCAACACCGCCGAGGCCCTGCGCACCTACGACGGCCTGCGCAAGCTGCTGGTCGAGGAGCTCGGCAGCGCGCCGGGCGCCGACATCCAGGCGCTCCACAGCGAGCTCCTGCGCGGCGGGGCCCGGAACACCTAGGACTCAGCGGGGCCCGAGGATCGAGTCGAGCATCGACTCGGTGTCCGCGATCCCGAACTCGTTGCGCAGCCGGCCGGAGATCTCATCCCGCGTGCTGCCGGCGACGGCCATCTGGGTCGCGAGCAGGCGCGCGCCCTCGGACGGGACCGAGGACGGCCCGGGGCCGGGCGTGGGCCGGGCGGGCGGCTGCGGCTGCTGCTGCTGGACCGGCGGAGCCGGCGCCTGGGGCTGGGAATCGACGCGTGGCGGTGGCACCGCCGGGCCTCTGGGGACGAGCTCGGGCGGCTGCGGCGAGGGCCTCGGCACCTCCGGGCGGGCCGGCTGCGGCCGTTGGGCCGGAGGCGGAGGAAGGGGAGGGGCCGGGGAGGCCGGGGGCAGCCGGAGCGGCGGGCCCGGGGCCTGCCTGGAGCGCCGCCTCGGCGCCGCGCTTTGTCTGATTGAGGGCCCTCAGCAGTTCGTCGGACTGGCGCTTGACCGCCTCGGCGCGCTCGATCAGCTGGTCGGTCAGCGCCCACATGTCCTGGGCGCGCTCCGCCGCGAGGCGCTCGGTGCCCTGGCGCGACTCCTCGACGTACTTCGCGGCTTTCGCTTCGGCCTCGGCGATGATCCCGGTCGCCGCCTGTTCGGCGGCTTCGATGATCGGCTGGACCTGCGCCATCGACTCCCCCTGGTTGTGTGGTGGTGTCGGTTGGTCCTTCATCTGGCGGCGTGGCATGAGTCGCACAGCGACTGGGTTCGCCCAGTTCGGCGGCGGTCCTGCGTGGCGAAGTCTACGCTGCGCGCTGCCACGGCAGCCAGGCGCGGCGCGGCGCCACCGGTGCCTCGTATTCGTACTCGTACGCGGGCGCGGGCTCCTCGTATCGAGGCGCCTGCTCCTGGTAGTAGGCCGGCGCCTCCAGATAGCGCGTCTCCGGCGCGGGAGCCTCGTAGTGCCACGGCGCCTGCCGAGGGGCGGCGGGGGCCGGCGCGGCCTCGGGGCCGATCTGGATGCGCTGCCGTTCGCGCAGCGTCATCTTGATCGCGGCCACGCGTGGGTCGGCCGCCGGCGGCGGGTCCGCGGCCGGGGACGCCTCGTGGGCGCTTCCGTGACCGATCGCCGCCAGCATCCGGTCGACCGCCTCAAGCTCTTCGTTGATCGCCCGCCAGGAGTCGGCCAGGGCGACGGCGCGATCGGTGAGGTCCGTGCGCAGGAGCTCCAGCCTCGCCTGGCGCTGGAGCGCTTCGTGCTCCGGCGCCCGCTCGTCGCGGAGCTCGCGGACCCGCTGCTCCGCCTGCCGCTCGATCGCGCTGACGGCCATGTCGGCGCAGGCGAGGATGCGCGCAACGGCTTCCCCGGCGGGGGCCGCGATCCGGGCGCTCTCGGGGGTCGGCGGCATCGGCGGTTGCATTGTGAACTCCGCACCGGCCGTATTTACCGCCAGCCGCTAACTTAGATCGATGGAGGCTGTGACCGGACCGGTTTCTCTCGAGGGGCTGAGTCGGTTCCTCGTCGAGCACGAGGCCTGCGACGCAGGCTTCGACGTCGACCATCCCGCCGGGCTCGGCAACGGCCTGATCTCGATGACCTGCAGGGGCTGCGGCAAGAGCTTCGAGTACTCCCCCGGCACGATCGAAATCGAGCGCGAAATCGAGTTCGAGCCGGTCACCATGGCGGCGTCGGGGGTTCCTCCGCGCGAGCTTTTGCCCATGGGCGAGGCGCGGGCGCGCAAGCCCGCCCCCGGGGGTCCCAATCGACGGCGCGACCGGATCGTCGCCGCCGGCCTGCTGGGCTTCGCGATCGCCGCCTTCGCCTTCGCCGTGATCAGGGTCCTGGATGCTCGCGAGGGCTCGGACGAGCTCGCCGTCCCGACCCCGGCGGCCAAAGAGTCGAAACCGCAGCAGGGCCAGGCGACGCCGCAACCCCAGGCGCAGCAGACCCGGGCAAAACAGCCGCAGGCGCAGCAGACCCAGCCCCGGCAGCCCCAGGCAAAACAGCCCCAGGCGCAGCAGCCGCGGCAGACGCCCGCCGCAGCGGCGCCGGGAGCACCGGTCGCCGGACCGGGCGAGAAGGAGATGAAAATGGTCCGCTTCTCGCTGATCGTCCCCGAGGCGTGGACGCAGCGGGCGGCCGAAGGAGGCACCCTGATCGGCCCGCCGGGCCCGGGCCCGGTGTCGGTCCAGGTCTTCTTCGAAGAGAACCCGGCCGTGGGCATTGGGACGATGATCGACAAGTCCGTGGAGTTCGCCCGTGCCCGAGCCGGCGGCGGCGCGGCCGGCCCCGTGAGCCGCACCCGGGTCGGCGGCAACCCCGCCTTCGAATTCCGGGTGCGCAGCGCCGGCGGCTCCGAGATCGTGCTCGGCGTCCTCGCCGGCTCCTATCGCTACCTCGTCGTCGGCAACGCCGGCCCGGCCGCCTCGGCGGCGCAGGAGGCCGACCTGCGCCGGGCGCTGGCGACCTTCCTCCCGACCGCCTGAGTCAGCCGCCGCCGCCCGCCGTCGCCGCCTCGAGCCGCCGGCGCAGGGCGTCGATGTGGCGATCGCGCGGGTTCAGCTCCTGCGCCCGCCTGGCGGCGACCAGCGCCGCAGCCGCGTCGGTGGGCGCGAGCTCCCGCGCCAGCAGGTAGTTGGCCTCGTAGCTGCGCGGCTCGCGCTCGGCGGCCTCGCGCAGGTCGGCGATCGCCTCGGCGCTGTTGCCCAGACGCGACTCGATCGTCGCCTTGATCAGCAGGGGGTCGGCATCGAGCGGGTTGAGGTCGGCGGCCTGCCCGAGGTCGACGACCGCCCCCCCGGGGTCGTTCGCGATCTTCGGGTAGGCCTGTTGCAGGTTGCGGGCGGACAGGAAGAGCGGGATCGAGGCCAGCGCCAGCACGACGAGGACGGCGATCCCCGCGAGGCGGGAGCGCCTGGCCGGGCCCGCCGCGAAGTCGAGCAGGGCCGGCGCGGCGGCCGCGCCGAGCAGGAAGATCGCCGGAGCGGTGACGCCCGGGTAGTGCCAGAGCCAGTCGTAGGAGGTCTGGGCGAACCACTGCGTTCCGGCCGCCAGCGCGCCGGCGGCGAGCCCGGCGGCGGCCGGGCCCAGCTTCCTCGAGCGCAGCGCCGCGAAGGTCGCCGCGACCGCGAAGGCGAGGAAGAGCAGGAGCCCGGGGGCGCCGAGCTCGCCGAACATCAGCGCCTCGACGCTGTGCGGGTCTTCGGGGCTCTCGCCGCTGAGGCGCTTCTCGAGGTAGGCGACCTCGAAGGAGCCGGCGCCGCCCCCGAGCAGCGGCTGGTCGAGCCCCTGGTCGTAGGCCACCCGCCAGAAGTCATGGCGATTTGAGCCGATGTTCGCCCCATACCGCACGCCCTGGCTGCGCAGGTCGGGGTAGCCGACCTTGGTGAACTCGTCGACCCGCTGGTCGATGAACTCGACCGGGCCGCCGTGGCGGGAGATGAAGGCGCCGCCGCCGACCAGGACGGCGATGATCGCCACCACCGCGGCGCCCCTGGCGATCAGCGCGCTCGTCCTCTCGCCGACCCGCAGGCGCGGCTCGACGACGCCGTAGCCGATCGCCGCGACGACCAGGGAGAGCACGCTGCTCGCGGCGATCGCCTGAGCGGAGTCGCGCAGCAGCGGGATCACCTCGGCGTTCGCCTCTCCGTGGCGGAACACGTCAAGCAGCACCGGCAGCGCCGGGATCGCCGGGATCGCGACCAGCGCCATCGCGATCGCCGCCCTCATCCTGTTGCGGCTGACGACCAGGTAGACCAGCGCCGCGAGCGCGATCGCGGGCAGGGTGCCGCGGCTCTGACAGAGGATCGCGAGCTCGACCAGCATCGTCCCGGCGGCGATCAGCGCCGCCCGCACCTGCCACGGCCACTCGCCCACGGTCAGCGCGAGCAGCGACCAGAGCGCGATCAGGAAGAAGGCCGAGTTGGCGTTGCGGTACCCGATCGGGAAGCGCAGGGTCGCGTCGCCGTGCAGGTACCACTCGGCGTCCGTGCCGGTGGCGAGCACGACGACGGTCGCGATGCCGACGACGACCCCGGCGAGGGCGACCGGCGCCAGCGCCGCCCGCATGTTGCGGCCGAGCAGGTTGGCCGCCCAGAGCCCGGCGGCGAAGACCGCCAGGTAGAGGAGCTCGTGCCAGCCGTACTTGAGCGCCATCGCGGGCGCGGGCGACCAGACCGCCGAGAGCAGCGTCAGGGCGGAGAGCGCCGCCAGCGCCAGCAGGGCGACCGCGGCGGCCCCCCCGATGCGGCCGTCGAACGGCGCGAGGAGGGCCATCAGGCAGACCGCGATGAAGACGATCGCGGCCCCCGGATAGAAGACGCTGCCGAAGTAGGCGCCCTGCTTCCAGCCCCACCAGATGAACACGGCGGAGGCCGCGGCCAGCAGTAACGCCGCGATCCGCGTGCGCGCGTCTGACATTTCTCGTCACGCTAGCGGACGGTCTCGACGACCCCGACTGTCAGAATCGCAGCGGCGCAGGACGACCGGTCCGCGTCCCGAACAGAGAGCAGCAGTGTCAGAACACCACCAAAACCCGCAAGCAGACTGGCTCCAGCCCCCTGAAGAGCAGGAGGGCCTGAAGCGCTATGTCGAGACCTTCAGGGAGCGTTTCTGGCTGATCCTGCTGACGATGCTGATCACGACCGGGATCGCCGTCCTCTACGTGCTGACGGCGGCCAAGACCTACGAGGCCGAGGCCACGATCCTCGTCACCCCGGTCAGCAGCGGGGACCCGGTGCTGGCGAGCCTCGGGCTGATCGGGGTCTCCGCCGACCCGACCCGCGACGTCGAGACCGCCTCGAAACTGGTCACCAGCAGCAACGTCTCCGAAGCGGTGCTGATCCGTGTCAAATCGCCGCTCGACTCGGAGGAGATGCTTTCCAAGCTGACCGCGGTGCCGATCGCACAGAGCAACATCGTCGCCGTCACCGCGACCGGGGACTCGCCCGAGGAAGCCAAGGAGCTGTCCGACGCCTTCGCCGAGGAAGCGGTGGCGATCCGGACCGCGGCCCTGCACTCGCAGATCGAACAGCAGCTGCCCCTGCTCGAAGAACAGCTCACCGGCGACCGGACCCCGACGGCCGGCGAAGAATCGGCCGCCGACCAGATCGCGCAGCTACAGCTCCTGGCCAGCGGGCCGACGCCCGACATGAGGGTCCAGACCCTCGCCACCCTGCCGACCTCGCAGGCCTCGCCGCGCCCGGTGCTCAGCATCGCCGCCGGGATCGTCGCCGGCGCGATCCTCGGGATCGTCGCCGCCTTCGCCGCCCAGGTCCTCGACCCCCGCCTGCGCCGCGAGGCCCAGCTCCGCCGCCTCTACCGGCTGCCGGTCCTCGGCCGGGTGCCGAAGGAGTCGAGGGCGAGTGAAGAGCCGCTCTCGCCGAGCGCCGTCTCGCCGGTCACCAGCGAGGCCTACCGCACGCTGAGGACCACCCTGACCGCCCCGGTCGAGGCCGGCAGGGCGCAGGTGATCCTGGTCACCGGCTCGGCGCCCTCCGAGGGCAAGTCGACGACGGCCGTGAACCTGGCCGCCTCCTTTGCGCTGGCCGGCAAACGGGTGATCCTGATCGAGTCGGACCTGCGCCGGCCGGTGCTCGGACAAACCCTCGGGGTCACCCCCCACTCCGGCGGCGTCGTCGGCGTCCTGATCGAGAACGTGAGCCTGGCGCAGGCGCTGATCCCGACGCCGATGTTCGGCCCCAACATGCAGCTCCTGCTCGCCGACTACGAAGGCGGTTGGATCACCGACCTCTTCTCGATCCCGAGCGCCGAGCAGATGATCGAAGACGCCCGCCAGATGGCCGACTACGTGATCGTCGACAGCCCGCCGCTCAACGACGTGGTCGACGGGCTGCCGCTCGCGAAGCTCGCCGACGACGTCCTGATCGTCGTCAAACTCGGCACCACCAGGCTCGACAAGCTCGCCCAGCTCGGCGAACTCCTGGGTGAGAACGGGGTCCGGCCGGTCGGCTTCGCCGTGATCGGCGTGCCCCGCCCCAAACGGCGCGACTACCACTACTACGCCACCGCCTTCGAAGCGAGCGAAAGCGACTCCGGGCGCACCCTGCTCGGGGGCCGCCGCAACTCCTGAGAGGCCCTCTTGTCGGCTCGTCTCGATCCGGCAATGGGGCTATGGCTAGGCGGCCTCGGCCTCTTCGCGGCGCTCGTCGGGCTGCTCGCCGGGGTCGACCCGAAATTCGCGCTGGCGGCGGCGATCGGCGCCGGCTTCGTCCTCCTCGTCTTCGTCGACCTCGCCGCCGGGCTGGCGCTCTTCAGCTTCTTCAGCTTCCTCGAGCTGCTCGAACTGGGCAGCGTCGTCAGCGTCGGCAAGCTCGGCGGCGCCCTGCTCGCGCTCGGCTGGCTCGCCGTGCTCACGACGCGCCAGGACGCCGCGCGGGACTTCATCGTCGTCTACCCCTGGATGTCCGCCACGATCGGGCTCTTCCTCGGCTGGTCCCTGCTCAGCGCCTCCTGGGCGGCCGAGGCCGGGGCCGCGCTCGGCGTCACCGGCCGCTTCGCGCTCAACGCGATCCTCTTCATGATCGTCTTCACCGCGGTCCGCACCCGCCGCCAGGCGGTGATGGTGACGGCGGCGATCGTCGCCGGCGCGGTGGTCGCGACCCTCTACGGGATCGCCAACCAGAGCTCGGCCGTCTACGCGGGTCGGCTCTCCGGCTCCGGCCTCGACCCGAACGAGCTCGCCTCCGTCCTCGTCGCCGGCGTCGCCCTCTCCGGGGCCCTCTGGGTCAACCTGCGCCGCTCCCCGGGCCTGCAGTTGGCCGCCGCGGGCGCCGGCGGCTTCTGCCTGCTGGGCATCTTCCTGACGGTCTCCCGCGGCGGCCTGCTGGCGCTGGCGGCGGTGATGGTCGCCGCCATCCTCTTCTCCGGGCGTTGGCGGATGCGGGTGGTCGTCGCCGGCGTGATGATCGTCGCCGCGACCTTCCTTTACTTCAACGTCCTCGCCTCCCCCGAAGACCGCGAGAGGGTCAGCTCCAGCACCCAGGGCGAGAGCCGCGTCCCGGACGGCCGCACGACGATCTGGGAGCTCGGCTGGCGGATGGCGATGGCGAACCCGGTCGCCGGCGTCGGCGCCGGCAACTTCCCCAACTCCGCCAAGGATTACCTGCTCCAGCCGGGGGCGCTGACGCGCAGCGACCAGGTGCTGCGCTCCTCGCCCCAGGTCGCCCACAACACCTACCTGGGGGTCTTCGCCGAGCTCGGCGTGATCGGCGTCGGGCTCTTCCTCACGATCATCGTCTTCTCGCTGAGCGCCTGCCTGCGAGCGGCCCGCAACTTCCGCGCCCGTGGCGACCCTCAGAGCGAGGTCCTCGCCCGCGCCTACGCGATCGCGCTGGTGGGAACGCTCGCCGCCGACTTCTTCATCTCGCAGGAGCTCAACAAGCAGCTCTGGCTGCTGCTCGGGTTCGGGCCGGCGCTGCTCTCGATCTCCCGCAACCCCGAGGGCGAATGAGCGCCGGCATCGACTCGCGGCAGTGGGTCCCGCTGAGCGGGCTGGCCGGGCTGGCCGCCGCGATCGGGGTCCTGGCCGGCGCCAACCCGACCATGGCGATCGCCCTGGCGCTCGCCTGCGCCTTCGTCGGGATCGCCTTCAGTAACTTCACCCTCGCCCTGGCGATCTACTGCTACGACCCGGCCGGCATCGGCGTCGACGAGTCGGTGATCGCCAGGGTGGCGGTGATCGTCCTCGTCGTCGCCTGGGTCGGCCTGGCCCTGAGCGAGCGCTGGAAGCGCGAGGAGATGCTCCCCTCCTTCCCCGCCGCGTCGCGGCTGGTCGCGGTCTTCCTCGGCTGGGTCCTGCTCAGCATCGCCTGGGCGGCGGACCCGGCGATCGCGCTGGAGGCCGCCGGCCACTTCGCCGCCGCGATCGCGGTCTTCGCGATGGCGATCACCGCGGTCCGCAACCTGGAGCAGGCCTCGACGGTCTGCATCGTGCTCGTCCTCGGCGCCGTCGCCGCGGCGATTGTCAGCCTCGCCACCGGCGACCCCGATGAGCGGCTGCGCAGCGCCTCCACGGGCGCCAACGAACTCGCGGCGGTGCTGATCGTCGCCGTCGCGATCGCGATCGGCCTGGGGCTGGCGGCGCGCCGCTCCCCCGCCATCCGCCTCGCCTACTTCGGAGCGGCGGCGTTCTGCCTGTTCGCGACCTTCATGACCGCCTCGCGCGGCGGCCTGGTCTCGATCGGCGCCATGCTGGTCGCCGCGGCCCTGATCGGGGGGCCGTGGCGGGGGCGCGCCCTGCTCGCCGGCGTGGTCGTCGCGAGCGCCGCCGTCTTCTACTTCTCCGCGCTGGCCCCGCAGGCCGACCGAGAACGGATCGAGAAATCGACCGACGGGCAGACGCGCTTCCTCGAGGGTCGGGCGACGATCTGGACGGTCGCCGAACGGATGTCGGAAGAGCACCCGCTGCGGGGGGTCGGAGCGGGGAACTTCAAGGTCGAGGCGCGCAAATACGTGCTCGAGCCCGGCGCCCTCCCCGACACCAGGGAGGTCATCGACGAGCCGAAGGTCGCCCACAGCTCCTACCTGGAGGTGCTGACCGGGCTCGGCACGATCGGCCTGGTCCTCTTCCTGACGATCCTCGGCGGCGCCCTGCTGGCCGCGGTGCGGGCGGCGCGCAACTTCCGATTCGGCGGCAACCACGAGGGGATGGCCCTTGCGACCGCGGTCGCGGTCGCGATCGTCGCGGTGCTGACCGCCGACCTCTTCCTCTCCCAGCAGGCCGAAAAGCAGGTCTGGATGCTGCTCGGCATGGGCCCCGCCCTGCTCGCGATCTCGCGGCAGGAAAGGGTCGAGGACGCCCCCGCATGATCAGGGCACAGGTCCTCGCGCTGGACGAGGTGGACGCCGCGGCGCGGGAGCGCTGGCGGGAGCTGGCCGCGCGGGCGACGGAGCCGAACCCGTTCTTCGAGCCGGAGTTCGTGCTGCCGGCGGCGGCGACGATCCCGGACGCTCCCGGCCTGCTCGTCGCGATCGACGGCGCCGGCGACTGGGCCGGGGCCGCGCCGCTCTGGCGCGGCCGGGGCTGGCACCACGTGCCGCTGAGGGGAGCCGCGACCTGGGACCACCTCTACTCCTTCTTCGGCGCCCCACTGGTCAGGGCCGGCGATGAGCGGGAGGCGCTGAGATGCTGGCTGGAGCCGGCGGCCGGGGTCGTGCGGACCTTTCTCGGCCTCGACCTGCTCGACGCCGGCGGCCCGGTCCTCGCCGCGCTCGAGGAAGCGGCCGCCGAGACCGGGGCGACGACGGTCGTCTACGCGGAGCACGAGCGGGCGGCTCTCTTCCGCGATGAGGACGGGCTCAGCATGCGGCTGAGCTCGAAGCGGCGCCGCGAGAACGCAAGGCTCGGGCGGCGGCTCGGCGAAGCGCTCGGGGACGGGGTCGCCGTCGTCGATCGCAGCGAGGACCCGCGGGCGGTCGAGGACTTCATGGAGCTGGAGGCCGCCGGCTGGAAGGGCGGCGGCGGCACGGCGCTGGCCAGCTCGGCCGCCCACGCCGAGTTCTTCCGACGCATGTGCGAGGAGTTCCGGCAGGCGGGGCGCCTGCAGTTCCTCAGCCTCGAGGGGAGCGGGCGCCTGACCGCGATGAAGTGCGACCTGATCGCCGGAAGCGCCGTCTACTGCTTCAAGACCTCCTTCGACGAGTCGCTTGCAGAGTTCAGTCCCGGGGTTCAGTTGGAGCGCGCTCTTGCCGATCATGAGAAGGACAACGAGAGGGTCCACCTGATCGACACCTGCGCCGAAGCCGGCAATGAGATGGCGAACAGGGTGTGGCCCGACCGCAGGCGGATGGTTTCGCTCGCGGTTTCAGGCCCTGGCCTCGGCGGTACCCTGTCGAGGCTGATGATTCGGGCCACCGCCCAGACCCGAACGATGATCAGGAGGAACCCTTGACACAGATCCTCGAGCTGGACCGCGAGACGCTGGTCGAGAGCTTCGCCAAGCGCCCCTTCGCGGTCAAGCACAACCTCGTCGACCACCCGCTGCTCACCCTCGACGCGCTCGCCGACCTGGCGGACAGGCTGCCCGAGGACCACGTCGAGCACAACCTCGGCGACGTCCCCGACGTCGTCGTCGGAGGCGAGGTGCCGAAGCTCGACCAGACGCCCGGCGAAATCGCCCGCGGCATCGAGACCAACGGCTGCTGGATGGTGATCAAGAGGATCCACGACGACCCCCCATACAAGGAGCTGCTCGAACAGAGCCTCGACGAAGTCGTCCCCCACGTCGCCCACAAGGAGGGCGGCTACACCCGCCAGGAAGGATTCGTCTTCCTCTCGGCGCCGAACTCGGTGACCCCGACCCACCTGGACCCCGAGCACAACCTGCTGCTCCAGATCCGGGGCAGCAAGAAGATGACCGTCGGCAGCTACCCCGACGCCGCGACCGAACACCAGGAGGTCGAGCGCTACTTCGGCGGCGGCCACCGCAACCTGGCCGACGTCGGCGAGTCGCACACCTTCGACATGCAGCCTCGCGACGGCGTCTACGTCCCGATCTACGCCCCCCACGTCGTCCACAACGGCCCCGAGGTCTCGATCTCCTTCTCGATCACCTTCTACACGGAGCTGAGCGAGCGCGAGCAGGCCGTCTACTCGGTCAACGCGCGGCTTCGGAAGCTGGGCCTCTCACCCAGCTCACCCGGCGAGCGCAGCGGCAGCGACCGGATCAAGGCGGGAGCCTGGAACGGCCTGCGCAAGGTCAAGCACGCCGCTAGCGGCGTTCGCGGCGGCTGACCAGCTCCTCATAGAGCTGCTCGACCCGGCGGGTCGTCCCCTCGATCGAGAACTCGGCGCGCCGGCGCTCGCGCCCGGCCAGGCCCATCTCCACGGCGCGCGCCGGGTCGGCGAGCAGGTCGGCGACCGCGGCGGCGAACCCCTCGGGGTCCTGGGGATCGACCAGCCTCCCGGTGACGCCGTCGTCGACGAGGTCGGGCAGGCCCCCCACGCGGGTGGCGACGACCGGTTTGGCGGCCTCCATGTACTCCATCACCGAGAGCGGGCTGCCCTCGTAGTCGGAGCTGAGGACGGCGACGTCGAGCGCGGCGAGCACGTTGGGGACGTCGGAGCGATGGCCGAGCATCACGACCTCCTCCCCCACCCCAAGGCTGCGGGCCAGCGCTTCGAGCGCCTCGCGATCGGGGTCGGGGCCGCCGTCCTCCCCCCCCGCCCTGCCGCCCGCGATCAGCAACCTGAGGCCCGGGAAGCGCTTCGCCAGCGGCACCGTGGCGCGGATCAGGACGTCGAGCGCCTTCTGCGGCCGCAGAGTCGCCACGGTCCCGATCACGGGCTGGCCGGGGTCGATCCCGAGCTCGGCGCGCAGGTCCGCCGCGGAGTCGGCCGGGTCTGGAGCGGGGATGCCGTTGGGGATGAAGCGAAGCTTCTCGAGCGGGATCCCCTCGATCTCGTGCATCTTGCGGCGGTCGTCCTCGGAGACGGCGACGAAGGCGTCGGCCCGCCTCGCGATCAGCTCGCGGTCGAGCGTGCGGCGCAACGGGTTTCCCTCGAAGGACCAGGTGTGCTCATGGGCGACGAAGACGGGGGCCCGCGCCCGCCGGGAGATCAGGGCGCCCCAGACGTTCGAGCCGAACTTGTGGGAGTGGAGCACGTCGACCCGCCGCTCCCTCATGTGGGCGATCAGGCGGCGCCATGGGCGCAGGTCGAGCCGCGAGCCGCGCTCGAGGCCGATGAAGGGCACGTTCGCCTCACGCAGCTCGTCGAGCCCGACCTGGTACTCCTCGCGCGGCTCCCAGCGGGAGACGCAGAACTCGGGCTCGAATCTCGCCGGGTCGAGGCCCATCGTGATCTCACGCGCAAGGGACTCCCCGCCACCGTAGGTGCCGATCCCGTCGACGAGCGTCAGCACCCTGATCCTGCGTTCCGATGAGGTCATGCGCAGCTTGTAGTTTCGTCGTATCGCGTCCAGGACCCCCCCACGAATGAGACTCGACGACCAGCCCGGCCGCCGCGGCCTGCGCGGCTCGATCGAATCGGTCGCCGGCAACCCCGACGCCTTCGGCAGCGAGCGCTCATTCAGCCCCGAGGTCGGCCGTCATTGGGAGGACCCCGAGGCGCCGCTCAGGGGCTACTACATCGACTTCAGCTTCAAGGCGGAGGACCCGGCATGGCCCCCCGCCTGGCTCGGCCCGCGTCGCGAGCAGCTGCACGTGGCCAACGTGCAATGGGGGCTGGGCGCCTTCGAGCGCTTCGTCAAGGGAGAGGGCGAGGAGTGGCTGCGGGGTGCGCTCGCCTGCGGCGAGCACCTGATCGAGACCCAGCACTCGGGCGGCCCGCAGGACGGCGGCTGGCGCCATTTCTTCCCGATGCCCCACACCTACGTGATCCGGCCGCCCTGGCTCTCCGCGATCGCCCAGGGAGAGGCGGCGAGCCTGCTCGTCCGCCTTCACCTGGAGACCGGCGACGAGCGTTTCGCCGAGGCGGCGCGGCGCGGGCTGGCGCCGATGGCGGTGCCGGTCGGCGAGGGCGGGCTGCGCGCCGAGCTCGAGGGAGCCCCGTTCGTCGAGGAGTATCCGACGATCCCGCCCTCCTACGTGCTCAACGGGGCGATCTTCGCCCTCTGGGGCTACCTCGACGTGGGCAGGGGGCTCGACGACCCGGAGGCGCTCGAGCAGTTCGAGGCGCTGACCTCGGCGCTGGTCGCAAACCTGGACCGCTGGGACACCGGCTTCTGGTCGTACTACGACCTCTACCCGCACCGCGTCCGCAACATCGCCAGCCCCGCCTACCACCTGCTCCACATCCGCCAGCTCGAGGTCCTCGACAGGCTCTCGCCCCGGCCCGAGCTGGGCGCGATGAGGGCCCGCTTCCAGGGCTACCGCAGCTCGGCCGGGCGCCGCCGCAAGGCGATGGCCCAGAAGGTGGCCTTCCGCATCGTCAGCCCGCGCAACCCCACGCTCGCGCACCGCCTGCCGTGGAACACCGCCCCGCGGCGCCGGGCGACGGGCGCGGGGCGCGGGGACGACGTGCTCGTCCTCGCCTACCACGCCATCAGCGAGGACTGGGACTCGACCCTGGCGGTCACCCCCGAGCGCTTCGACGCGCAGCTCCGCCACCTGGTGGAGCGGGGGTACAGGGCGGTCACCTTCGCCGACGCCGTCGCCCGCGACGAGGGCGGCAGGCGGGTGGCGATCACCTTCGACGACGGCTACCGCTCGGTCGCCCGGCTGGCGAAGCCGATCCTCGACGCCCACGGGTTGAGCGCGACCGTCTTCGTCCCCACCGACCTGATCGACAGCGAGAGGCCGATGTCGTGGCCGGGGATCGACCACTGGCTCGACGGGCCCCATGCCGATGAGCTGATCCCGATGTCCTGGGAGGAGGCGAGGGCGCTGGTCGAGGCCGGCTGGGAGATCGGCTCGCACACCCGCTCGCACCCGCGACTGACCGAGCTCGGCGACGAGGAGCTCGCCCGCGAGCTGGCGCAGTCGCGGCTGGAGTGCGAGGAGCGGCTCGGCATCCCCTGCGAGACGATCGCCTACCCCTATGGGGACGTCGATCAGCGGGTGGTGGCGGCGGCGATGGCCGCGGGCTACTCGGGTGCGGCCGCGGTGGCGATCAGGGAACGTCCCGGCTCCTACCTGGTGCCGCGCGTCGGCGTCTACAACGTCGACGACGACCGGGTCTTCCGGCTCAAGATATCCCGGCCCCTGCGGCGGCTCCACCGCTCACATGCCTGGGATGCGATCGACACCGTCGCGCGGCCCCTGCGTCCGCGCGCGCCGGCCGTGGGCCGAGGATCTTGACCGAGCCCGAGGTCGAGCCCTCCGGCCTCTCCGACACGGTCGTCCGCGGGGCGGGCCTGGCCGGCGCCGGCTACGTCCTCGCCCAGATCCTCACCCTCGGCTTCTACCTGGCGCTTGCCCGGCTCGCCGCGCCCGAGGACTTCGGCGAGTTCGCCGCCGGCTCGATCCTGGTCAGCGTCGGCCTGCTCTTCACCGAGTCCGGCATGCTGGCCGCGCTGATCCACCGCGAGGACCGGATCGACGAGGCGGCGAGCACGGCGACGATCGCGACCGCGACCGCCGGCGTGCTCCTCGCCCTGCTCGCGCTCGCCGCCTCGCCGCTGATCGGGCTCCTCTTCGACGACGAGACGATCGGGGCGATCGCCGCCGCGACCTCCGGGCTCCTCCTCGTCCGCTCCCTGCCCGTCGTGCCCGAGGCGCTGCTGCAGCGGCGCTTCTCGTTCCTGCGGCGGATGATCGTCGAGCCGGTCGGAGTCCTCGCCTTCGGCGTCGCCGCGGTGATCGCCTGCTCCAACGGGATGGGCGCCTGGGGGCTGGTGATCGGCTTCTACGCGGGAGCGGCGGCCGACGTCGTCCTCTCCTGGGCGCTTGTCCAGTGGCGTCCGAGGCTGCGGCAGGCGTCGATGGCGATGTGGCGGGAGCTGATCGGGTACGGCCGCTTCGTGCTCGCCTCCAACGTCCTGATGAGGGCCGGTGAGCAGGTACCCGTGATCCTGCTCGGCCGCTACGTCGGGACCGGCGCGCTCGGGCAGCTCCGCTACGCCGACCGGATGACCTCCACCCCGCTGGCGCTGATCGTCCAGGCCGCCTCCTACGTGCTCTTCCCGGCCTTCGCGCGGATCACCGACGACCGGGAGCGCTTCCGGGCGGCCACCCTGCGCTCGCTGCAGACGATGTGCGCGCTCGCCTTCCCGCTCGGCATGCTGCTGGTGCCGCTGGGGGTGCCGGCGGCCGTGCTGCTCTTCGGCGAGGTCTGGCGCGAAGCCGGCGAGGCGGCGATCGCCCTGGTCGGCATCCCCGTCGCCGGGACGATCGTCTCCTTCGCCTCCGAGGCGTTCAAGGCCGACGGCCGGCCCGACCTCCTGGCCCGCCTGCACGTCGTCAGCGTCGCCGCGACCACGGTCGCGGTCGTCGCCCTGCTCCCCTTCGACCTGATCGGCGTCGCCGCCGGGATCTCGGTCGGGCTGAGCTTCGCCGCCGCCTACGGGATCACGCGCGCGGTGCGGATGATCGGCCTCCCGGCGGGCGCGACGCTGAGGGCGATCGCGCTGCCGGCCGCCGCCGCCCTCGTCATGGTCGCCGTGATGACGCCGTGCGAGTTCATGGTTCTCGAGGCCTCCGAGCGCAGCACCGGGCTCGGCCTCTGCCTGCTCGCCGCCGAGACGCTTGCCGGCCTCGCCGTCTACGCCGGCGCCCTGGCGCTGATCTCCAGGGACACCGCCCGCGACCTGCGGGCGCTCGCGGCACGCATCCTCCTGCGCCGGGGGCGGGCGGGGTGAGCGCGGCGCCGGCGTTCAGCATCGTCGTCGCCGCCTTCAACGAGGAGGAGCTGGTCGGCTCGGCGATCGGCTCGGCGCTCGCGCAGAGCGTCGAGGACCTCGAGCTGATCGTCGTCGACGACGGCTCGACCGACGGCACCGCCGAGGTCGTCGGCGAGTTCGCCGCGGATCCCCGCCTGCGGCTGGTGCGCCAGGAGAACCGCGGCCTCTCCGCGGCCCGCAACGCCGGCATCGCCCGCTCGCGAGCCGCACTGGTCTCCTTCCTCGACAGCGACGACCTCCTCCTGCCCGACTACCTGGAGAAGATGGGGACGGCGCTGGAGGCGGCGCCCGAGGCCGGCTTCGCCTACACCGACGCCTGGCTGCTCGACGACGACAGCGGCCGCTTCGCCCGTGACAGCGCGATGTCGTGGAACGGGCCCCCCGCCGACCCGCCCGCCGACCCGACCGCCTTCATGCGGCTCCTGATCGAGTCGAACTTCATCTTCGTCTCGACCACGGTGCGCCGCCGAGCCCTGGAGGCGGCCGGGACCTTCGACGAGAGCCTCACCGCCTGCGAGGACTACGACCTCTGGCTGCGGATCCTCGGCGCCGGGCTCGGGGCGGCGCGGGTCGGGGGACGGCCGGCGATCAAGCGCGAGCGGCCCGGGGCGATGACGACCGACTTCCGCAACATGTTCGTCAACCTGAAGCGCGTCTGCGACTCGGTCGCGGAGGACTCCGCATACGACGAGGAGGTGAGGCGGACCGCCGCCGGCCGCTCGCGGCGCCTGGCGGCGGAGATCGATCTGCTCGAGGGGGATGCCGGCGGTATGCGCTCGGCGGCGGCCCGGGCACTCGGGCTGGTGAGGCGCGCCCGCGGGCGGCTGCGACGCCACACCGCATGGCACCGGCGCACTCCGGCGCCTCTTGCGTCAGCATTCCCGAGGGAGGAATGGACGCGACGCCGGAAAAACCGCTGAGGGGCAGGCTCTACCGACTCGTCGTCGGGGTGCTGCTGCCCGGGCTGGTCGTCGCCGGCCTGGTCGTCCTCCTCTCCGGCGACGACTCGGCGGTCGAGACCACGGTCCTGCCGGAGAGCAGCCTCACGACCAACCCCTCGTTCGAGTCGGGGAACGCCGGCTGGGTCGGGCAGGGCGCCGGACTTTCCCTACAGGAGGACGAGGCAGCGCCCCACGGAGGCAGCGTCGCCCGTCTGGAGCCCCGGCAGGCGCCCCGGCCCTACTCGCTCGCGGACCGCGGCAGGACGGTCCGCTCGGCCGCGGCCGGCCAGGTCTACACGGCTCGCGCCTTCGTCCGCGCGGGCGTGGGCGACGACGGCAAGATCGCGCGGCTCACCGTCCGCGAGTGGGACGGCGACCGGGTCGTCGACTCGGAGAGCGTCGCCCTGGCGATGTCCTCGACCGCCTACACCGGGGCCGCGGTCCCGTACACGGCGCTGAGCGACGGCGACCAGCTCGAGGTCGTCCTCAACCGCGACACCGAGGTCTCGGCGGGAGAGGTGGTCTACGTCGACGCGATCTCGCTGACGCCGGCCGAGGTCCTCTTCTCCGACACCGGGGAGGACGGAGACCCGGGCGGCGTCTGGGGCAGGATCGACTGCCAGGAGACGAGCCGGCAGCGCCGGGTCGAGGCCGGCGGCGACCCGGCGCCCGACGCCGGCGGCGCGCCCCAGGAGAGCTCCGCCTACCGCCGCCTCACGGTCCGCGACGGCGACGACATCTCCGGCGAGCGCTGCGAGCTCGGCGAGAACGACCACAACGAGGGCCCCACCGCGCTCTACCGGGAGGGCCGCCGCATCCTCACCTTCGTCTCGCTGCGCGTCCCGAGCACCGCCGTCAGCGACGGTGAGAGCTGGCAGACCGTGTTCCAGATCAAGCAGGCCCAGCCCTCCGACGGCGGCGAGTTCACCTCGCCGGTGCTCGCCATGCACGTCACCGAAGGCGAGTGGCGGCTCGACCAGGTCGAAAAGGGCACGGTCTGGCGGGCGCCCGTGACCCGGAACCGCTGGACCCGCTTCGTCCTCGACGGAGTCTTCTCCCAGGACGCCGACCTGGGCTCGGTCCGCCTGCACGCCGACCTCAACGCCGACGGCGACTTCCTCGACGCCGGCGAGCACGCCGAGGTGCGGGGGGTGATCACCCTGGGGACCGAAGTCGACGGGGAAAACGGGGGCGAGGACGGCCTCGACCCCGGCGACTCGATTCCCGGCCACCTGCGGGTCGGCATCTACCACTGCGATGAGCTGCCGGGCTCGGCCAACGCCTGCCCCGAACCCGAGCGGCCCGACCCATGGCCCTGCCCGGCGCCGCCCGGGCGCATCGCCTGCGCGATCGACGTCGACAACGTCCAGGTGGCGATCGTCAGCGAGTGACGGCGCCGGCCCGGCCGCGGGCGGCCTCGACCAGCACCTGCTCGAGGCGCTCGACCTGGCGTTCCCGAAGGTGCTCGGCGGCAAAGGGCCGGCCCCGCTCGACCAGGCGCTCGCGCAGGCCGGCATCTTCGCGCAGCCTCCGCACCGCGCCGGCCAGCGCCTCGGGGTCCCCCGGCCCCACCGGGAGCACCGCCTGCGCCGCCTCGCCGAGCCGGCGCGACTCGCCCTCGGCGGCGAGGATCACCGGCCGCCCGACGGCGCAGCCGTCGAACATCTTCGACGGGACGAACATGCGCAGCTCCGGCTCATCCCCGAGCGAGACGAGGATCGCGTCGGAGGCCCGCAGACGGCGTGCCGCCTCCGCCGGCGCCACCAGGCCCCGAAAGGCAACGGCGCCCTCCGGCAGGCCGGCAGCCGCCTCCTTCAGGCTCTCCCGGCGGGGCCCGTCGCCGACCAGCTCCAGCCGGAAACCGTCGCCGAGCAGCCGCGCCGCGCCGACCGCCGTCTCGAGGCCCTGGGCGATGCCGAGATTGCCCGCGTAGGTCCAGACGAAGGGCTCGGCCGGAACCCCGAGGGCCTCCCGCTCGGGGTCCTGCTCCCCGGCCTCGACCCACATTCGGGTCGTGCCGTTCGGGATCACCGAGATCTTCCCCGGCTCATCGGTCTTGGCGGCGATCCGCTCGCGGAAGGGCTCGGTCACGGTCGTGATCGCCGTCGCGCTGCCGTAGAGCCGCCGCTCGAGGCGCTCCATGGCACGGATCACCCTCGGGTTGGTGAGCTCGCCGAGGGCGACGGCGGCCTCGGGCCAGAGGTCGCGCACGTCCATCACCCAGGGCGCCCGCCGCAGGCGGCCGACCGCCATCGCCGCCGCCGTCGCCGGCAGCGGGGGCGAGGTCGAGAAGATCACGTCCGGGCGGCGGGTGGAGAGGCCGGCGAGGGTCGCCGCCGAGGCGAAGCTGCCGTAGAAGGCGAGGCGGGTGCGGGTCGTCTTCACCGGCGAGGTCCGCACCCAGACGTGGCGCACCGAGTATCCGGAGGCCTCGCGCCGCTGTAGCGGGCGGCGCCCGAACCCATCGTGGAAGACGCCCTCCGGATGGTTCGGGGCCTCGCAGATCACCTCGACCTCGTGGCCCCGCTCGGCCAGCATCTCGGCGATCGGCACCATGCGGAAGCTCGCCGCCGTCACCTCCGGCGCGAAGTACTGGCTGATCAGGAGTATCCGCAAGGACTTATCTGGCTTTGCGCCCGGGCCGCTCGACCCGGTAGATGGCGCAGAGCATCTTGACGCCACCGACGGTCACCCACTGGCGGCGCGGGCCGCCGTTGTTCCAGCGTCGGAAGTGGAGCCGCTTGCCGCGCACCGTCGCCCGCTTCGGCGCCACGGCCAAGAACCGGGCGCTCTCGGCGATCGCGAATTCGAAGGGGGCGCGGCGGCGGAACGCGTCGACCTGGAGGCGGACGCCCGGCGGCTTCGAGCGCACGTGGATTGGGACCAGGTTGGTCCGCGGCTGCTGTTCGCCTCCCGGCGGTGTTTCGGTGGGCGGTTTTTCGCCGGGCGGTTTTTCCGTCGGTGGTTCTTCTTCTTCGGGCGGCGCACAGGCGGCGGGCGCTTTCTCTTCGGGCTGCGGTTCGTCACCCCCGATCCATTTGTAGGTGGCGGTCAGCGCGGTATCGGCGGAGACCGTGATCGTGCGACTGCGGGCGCCTTCGTCGGACCATCCTTCGAATTCGTAGAGGGCACCGTTGACTTCGGCGAGGAGCGGTGCCGAGAGGGTCGCGTTACCACCGTCGATCACCTGCCCGCAGGAGGGGGCGGGTGTCGATTTGCCGTTGAGGCTGAGCGGTATCCCGGCGGGCGTGGAGGCCAGTTCGACGTCCACGACGTTGGGATGCACCTGACGCGAGACCGTGGCGGTCAGGCCGCGTTGGTCGCGGGCGGTGAGGGTCAACAGCAGGTGCGAGGGAAGCTCGTGCGGAGGGCCGAAGAGCTGGCCCGCGAGCTGGCCCGGGGTCGTGCCGTCTTCGAAGAAGTTGGTCAGGGGGTGCGAGTGGCATGCCGTCACCGTCGGGCAGTGCCTAACGTTCACCGAGACCTGGACGGAGACCGCTTCCGAGTCGGCCGCCTCGGCTTCGAAGGAGATCAGCTGGCCAACTTCCCAATTGTCTCCGGTCACGGTCAGCTCCGGGACCGGAGGTGCGAGGTCACCCGGGTAGACGGTGAGCTTGGAGACGTCGGCGTTGCCGGTCCCGTCTTCGACCCGGACTCGGACCGCGACGTTTGCCGATGCCGTGTACTGCCGGCTCACAACGGGCGCGTCGGAGCCGTCGTCGAATGCGCCGTCACCGTCGAGGTCCCATGTGTAATGGAGCGCTTCGCTCTCGGGATCGGTCGAGGCCGAGGCGTCGAACTGGATCTGGAGCGGACTTCCCACCGATGCCGCGCCGAAGGTCTTGTCGGCGCTGAGCCTGGCCCGTGGCGGACGGCTGCCCTCGACGAAGTACCTGATCACGACGATGGTGTCGTCGAAGAAGTTGGGGATGTAGAGGGCGCCGTCGGGGCCGACGGTGACGTCGACCGGCGTGAACAGCTCGCCTTCCTCCGGGGTCGCGAAGGTCGCGATGTCGGTGAAGTCCGGTTTGCCGTCGGGGGCCGCATCGACCGACCAGAGGCAGCCGCGCGACGCGTCCGCGAAGAACATCGAGCCGTCGAAGTCCGGGAAGGCGTTCTCGGGCAGGGCGGCCCCCGGGTCGTAGAAGCCGATGCCGGTGATCGAGGCGCCATAGGGCGGCGCGCACGTGTCGCCCGGGGCGACGAAGCCTTCGAGGTCGTGCAGGTATTTGAAGAGCGGCGAGGTGACGGCTCCCGGGCCCATCCCGTAGAGCATCGAGCAGAGGGGGGCTTCGCCCTGGCCCGCGATCGCCTCCCATTCGGGCTGCCGTTCCTCGCCCTCATAGCAGGGCCAGCCGAAGTTGAGCGCCTGCGAACCCGGTGGTGAGGTGAGGAGATTGATCTCCTCCCAGGTCGCCCAGCCGACGTCGCCGATGTAGACCTCGGAGGTCCCGGGGCGGAACTCGAAGCGGAAGGGGTTGCGGAGGCCGCTGGCGATCACGCGGCGAGCGGGCACGTCGGCGCCGCCGAACAGCGGGTTAGTCGGGAGGGCCTCGCCGGTGAAGCGGTCGATGCGGATGATCGTGCCGTTGTAGTCCGTCGGATCTTCGAGCGAGTCGGGCGTGAGCAAGTCCTGGGAGCGGAACTGGCCGCCTTCGAATTCTGGGTCCTGGCAGACGTTGTCGGCCTCGTCCCGGGTCCCATTGTCGGGGAAGTCCCACATCGCGCCGTCGCCGCCGCCGGCGAGCAGGGCGCCTTCGGAGTCGAACTCGACGTCGCCGATCGAGTGGCTCATGAACTGCTGGCAATACGATTCGACGAGTTCATTCTGCGGCGGGTCGATGGCGCCGCCGCCGCTGCCGCCGACCGCGATGCCGGTTGCCGGGTTGAGCTCGATGCTTACGATGCGGCCGCTGGCGACGCAGTCCGTGTAGGGAGCCGACTCCTGGCAGAAGTCCCCTTCGCCGGGGTTACCCGGCGGGAAGGGCGCTTCGCCGCCGATCGGCGCGTCGTGCGTGTACGCCAGGTACATGTACGGCTGGGCCGGGTATTCGGGGTCGAGCTCGAGGCCGAGCAGGCCGCGGTCCCCCCGGCCCATGACGTCGGCGGTGAGGTCGGCGGCGAGCGTCGGCGTCGCGTCGTCGACGTCGTCGAAGACTTTGATGCCGCCGTGCTGCTCGGCGACCCACATCCGCCCACCGGGGCCGAATTCGATCGCGGTCGGGTGGTAGATCGCCGTCGCGAAGTCGCTCGGGGCTTCCGCCTTGGGAATGTCGAGGTTCTTCCCCTGGAAGCCTGGCGGCAGCACCAGCGCCGGCGCTGTGCCCGCGCCGAGCGCCAGCAGGCATGCGAAAGCGCAGGCGAGCGCCATCGCGCCCCGCCTGCAGGTGCTCGAGATATCGGCGGCCTGCATGTGCATCACTAAACCAGTATCGGCGGCGACGATGCGGACCTGAACTGCGCTAGGGAGCGACCACCTGGACGTTGTCCACCTCGGTCGAGCAGCCGACCGGGCGGGGACAGGGAACGCTCGGGTCGTGGTAGAGGCCGGCGCGGAGGTGCGAGGGGATCGAGGCGCCGGGGGCAAAGTTGTCTTCCGGGCCGGCGGTCTCGGCGCGCAGCGTCGGCGCCTCGATCCGCGGGCTGCGCTCGCCCTCGTCGTCGAAGTCGCCGTCGCCGTCGATGTCGGCGGCGACCTGGATCCTGCCCCTGTCCTCGTCCTGGGAGTAGGTGACGTCGAACATGAAGCGCGTCCAGACGTTCTTCTCGGCCGGGAAGGTCCAGTGGACGCCGTTCTCCGAGTCGACGAAGAAGGTGTCTTCGAAGGCGCCCATGAAGAGGATCGGGACCCCGCCGCCGTTGTTGGACGGCTGCGCCTGCTTCATCTGCAGGACCGTCTGCCAGGTTTCGGCGTCGAGCGGGAAGTTGTCGGGAAGGCGGAGCGAGACGTAGGTGACGCGGCGGTAGCCCTCGCGATAGAAGGCGGTCGGGCCCACCTCGTGGTCGTTCTTGCCGAGCTCGCAGCGCTCGCCCCAGAAGTCGTCGCCGTCGAAGACCGTCATCCGGCGATAGGCGTCGTCGCCCTGCGCCTCGCCGGTTGCCGTCGGGTGGGTGTCGCCGCCGCTGGTCGGGCGGATCGCGCGCTCCCGCTCGGGGTTGGCGATGGTGCCGCACTCGGTGGCGCCCCAGAAGGAGGTCGGGCTGGCGCTCGAGGCGGTGTCCGAGTTGAGGACCCGGCAGCCCTGGATCGTCTCGCCGACCTCATAGCCGGGATCGGTCAGAGGGCAGGTGGAGGAGCCTTCGGGTTCGTCGCTGACCTCGAGCGGGACGCCGGGAGAGAGGGCGTCGGAGGCCTCGACCCGGAGGCGCGTCGAGCTGGTCGCGGGGCTCGGCAGCTGCTCCTCGGGGACCCGAATCCTGACCCGGCGGGTGAAGCGGCCGGTGGCGCGAGTGCGGGAGATCCCGATCTGGCGCCAGCCGCTCTTCGTGCGCAGCTTGATCCGCACGAAGCGGGGACGCTCGCCGGCGATCCTGCAGGTCATGCCGCTGACCCGCAGCGTCTGGCCGGGCTTGACCCGGTGCTTGGAGACACTGACGTCGATGCGGCCGCAGCTCTCCGAGGCGGAGGCGGTCGAGGCGGTGCCGAGCAGCGCGACCGCGGCCACCAGGAGGGCGGCGAGTACCGCGAGGCGGGTGAAGGAGGAGCTTATGGTCCGAGTTGCCATCCCCGGGGTGATCGACCGCGAGCCGCGATCGGGCGAAGAAACGCCGTTTGTCTAGACGGAAGTCCAGGGCGTCCCTGCGCCCCGCATTAGTACAACCGTCTAGCCGCGGCCTGCAAATCCTGTTGCAGAGCCAGCTTTGGCTCTAGGAGCCGTATTGCTCGTACCAGAGCGAGAGGCAGATCAGACCCCAGATGTTGCGGCTCAGATCCTCGCTGCCGGAGACGTGGAGGTCGACGGTCGCCGTCACCGCGGCGGGGTCGAGCAGGCCCTGCGATGCGACCCGATCGGGCGAGAGCACCTCGCGGGCGAAGGGCAGCAGCTCGCCCCGGAACCAGCCGGCGACCGGCAGGGCGAAGCCGCGCTTGCGGGCGTTGACGATCTCGTCGGGCAGCAACGGCTCGACCGCCTTGCGCAGCAGCTTCTTCTTCGCGAGCAGGCCGATCTTCTGCTTCGCCGGCAGGGCGAAGGCGAACTCAGTCACCGCCGGGTCGAGGAACGGGACCCTCGCCTCCAGCGAACAGGCCATGCTGGTCCTGTCGGTCTTGACCAGGATGTCGTCGACCATGTAGATGCCGAAGTCGAGGTCCTGGGCGCGACTGAGCTCCTCCGCCCCGGCCGAGGCCGCCCAGCGCGCCCGGTGCGCGGCCAGCGGGTCGAAGCCCTCCTCGCGCTCGACCAGGAGCCGCTCGCGGGCCTCCGGCGAGAAGACCTGGCTCCAGGAGACGTGGCGCTCGGGCTGCTCGAGGTGGGCGCCGCGGGCGAAGCGCTTGAGCCGGTCTTCGAGGCGGGCGCTGCCCGAGCCGCTCGGCAGGCGTTCGATCAGCGAGCGCATCGCGCTCACCGGGGCGCCGACACGCGGCGCCCAGACGTCGCCGACGTAGGCGAAGTAGCCGCCGAAGAGCTCGTCGCCGCCCTCGCCGGAGAGCACGACCTTGACGTGTTCGGCGGCCAGCTTGGAGACGAGGTAGGTCGGCAGCGCCGAGTTGTCGGCGAAGGGCTCGTCGAAGATCTCCACCATCCGCGGCAGCATCTCGACCGCGTCGGGCTCGACGATCAGCTCGTGGTGGTCGGTCCCGAAGCGCTCGGCGACCATCCGCGCCGGCTCGGCCTCCGACCAGTCGGAGTCGGCGAAGCCGACCGTGAACGTCTTGACCGCGTCGGAGGCCTGCTCGCTGGCGAGCGCGGCCAGGGTGCCGGAGTCGACGCCGCCGGAGAGCAGCACGCCGACCGGGACGTCGGCGACCAGGTGGGCCGCGACCGAGTCGCGCAGGCGCTCGCGCAGCTCCTCGGCGAGCTCCTCGGTGCTCTCGGTGCGCACCTCGTCCGCCGGCACCGGCCCGGGGCTCGCGTAGCGCTCGATCGTCACCTTCCCGCCCTCGCAGACCATCAGGTGCCCGGGGAGCAGCTTGCGGGCCTCGCGGAAGATCGTCAGCGGCGCCGGCACGAAGTTCATCGCCAGGTAGGCCTCGAGCGCGCCGAGGTCGACCTCACGCGAGAAATCCGGCTGGCGCAGCAGCGCCTTCAGCTCCGAGGCGAAGGAGAGAGTCCCGTTCTTCTCCCGGTAATAGAGCGGCTTGATCCCGTAGCGGTCGCGGGCGATCACCAGGCGGCGGCGGCGGGCGTCCCAGATCGCGACCGCGAACATCCCGCGCAGGCGCTCGGCGAAGCCGGTGCCGTGCTCCTCGTAGAGATGCGCGAGCACCTCGGTGTCGCTGCGCGTTCGCAGCTCGTGCCCGCTGCGCCGCAGCTCCTCCGCGAGCTCGCGATGGTTGTAGATCTCGCCGTTCTGGATCGCCTGCACCGAGCCGTCCTCGTTGGCGAGCGGCTGGTCGCCGCCCTCGAGGTCGATGATCGAGAGCCGCCGCATCGCCATCGCCAGCGGCCCGTCGAGCAGCTCGCCGGCGGAATCGGGCCCGCGATGCTCGAGCGTCGCGTTCATCTCGCGCAGCAGCCCGGGATCCGGCGCGCCGCCGCCGCCCAGGTCGAGCATCCCGCAGATCCCGCACATCGCCCTATGCGCCTTTCTGGAGGAAGTCGGCCACGCGCCTGCTTTCGACGTCGAGGGCCGTGCGCCTGGCGCGCTCGAGCCCGGCGCTCGCCAGCTCCCGGCGCAGGGCCGGGTCCTCCTTCAGCCGCAGCATCGCCGCGGCCAGCGCCTCGGCGTCACCCGGGGGCACCAGGAGGGCGGCCTCGCCGTCGCCCGTGGCGGCGCCGATCCCGCCGACCTCGGTGGCGACGATCGGCAGGCCGCTCGCCATCGCCTCGCAGATCACCCCGGGCACCCCCTCGGTGACGGCGACGTGGACGTAGGCGTCGGCCTCGCGGTAGCGGCGCAGGAGCGGCTCGCCGAAGGCGACGAAGCCCGGCAGATCGAGCGAGTCGCCGACGCCGAGCCCATCGGCCCGCTCCCGCAGCTGCTCGCGCAGCCTCCCCTCCCCGACCCAGGTGGCGTGGAACCCGCCCGGCTCGGCGCGATCGAGGATCGCCAGCGCCTCGGCGAGCAGCTCCGGCTGCTTCTCGGGTTCGATCCGGCCCACCGTCAGGGTCTCGACCGGGGCGCCCCAGCCGCCCTCGCGCGGCGCGGCGGGGATCTCGCCGGCGCGCACCAGGTTGACCTCGAACTCGATCACGTTGGGGCGGGGAGCGCCGTAGCGGGCGGCGATCTCGGCCCCGACCGCGGTGGTCGGATGGCGCCGGCCAAGGCGCCGGAACGCCCACTCGACCAGGCGGAGCGGGCCAAGCAGAGGCGCCCACGCCCGACTCGGCAGCCGGCTTCGGTAGTAGGCCATCGTGTCCTGACGGACCAGGATCGCGACCGGCCGCCGCCGCAGGCGGGCGATCCAGGCGAGCAGCAGGCCGACCGGGTTGGCGGCGGAGACCCAGATCAGGTCCACCTCGTCGAGGGAGCGCCAGAGGGCGCGGGCGGTGGCCGGCGCGGCGGCGAGCAGCGAGGGTAGATGCCGGAGGCTGCGGTAATGGGGCAGCGGGAAGTGCTCGACCCCCTCGGGAAGCGGGTAGGGGGTGTCCGCCTCCACCGCGCCCGCGCGTGAGATCAGCAGGAAGCGATCGCAGCGCTCCCCGACCGCCGCCGCGAAGGTCCCGAAGCCGAGCAGCTCGGAGCCCGACCAGACCCTGCCGGCGTCGGCGCGGAAGGCGGCGTCGACGAAGAGACCGAGCCTCACCCGCCCGGCCCTCTCGAGATGCGGCGGCGGATCCTGCGCGGCGCCCTGGCCGCCGCCGAGGCGGCGAGCGCGCCGATGCCGCCGGCCGCGCCGCGGCCGAGGACCAGCGATTCGGCGACCAGGTCCTCGCTGGCGAAGCGCCACTTGTAGGCCTCGGCGCCGTCGAGGAAGCGGTAGGCGTCGACGCCGTCGTTGGCCGCCTCGCGCACCGTGTGGGCGAGCAGGACGAAGCCGAGCGAGAGGTCGTCGAAGCGCGGGTCGCGGCCGGCCTGGTAGTACCACTCCGAGCCGGCGAAGCGCCAGCCGTACCAGGCGGCGACGGCCTCGCCCCCGATCTCCGCGATCCAGAGGCGCAGCCAGCCGCGCCTTTGGGCGGCGGCGGCGAACTCGCGCTGGAACTCGCCGCGGGCGCCGTCGAAGACGCCGGAGGACTCGCCGCCCCAGCGCAGCGAGTGGAGCCGGACCAGGGCGTCGAGGTCGGCCTCGAGCCGCGCCGGGTCGTCGCATAGCCGGAAGACGAGGCCGTGCTCCTCGACCAGCTTGCGCTCGCGGCGGCGCACCTGCTGGCGGAAGTTGCGACTGCGCGAGGCGAGCAGGTCGTCCCAGGTGACCCCCTTGAGCGGCAGGACCGGGTCGGGGTGGGTGCCGAGCCGCCGGCCGCCGAGCAGCTCCTCCCATCCCTGGCCGCCGGGGAGCCGCTCGGCGATCAGCACCTGACAGCCCGAGCCCCGGCCGATCGCCTCGCGCATCCCCGCGGCGGCGGCCGGGCGGCCCGACGGCGAGCAGACGGGGCCGCGGAGGTCTCCTTCGCCGAAGAAGCGGGCGACCTTCAGCGGGCCGGTGCGACCGGCGTATAGCGGCAGGATCGCGGCGGTGTCGCCCTCCGCGTCCCGGCAGGCGAGGGCATGCAGGTCGAGGGCCCCGCCCAGATGCCGCCACCAGCCCGAGCTCCACTCCCAGGTTGCGAAGGGGTGGTCGGCGGCCTCGGCGAGCGCGATCCAGTCGTCTTCGAGGTCCTCGAGGCGGCCGGCGCGCTCGACCGTGACCTCGGCGGAGCTCACGTCACGCCGGCGCGGCCCCGGCCCTGCAGGGGGATGCGCTCGAGCGCGCGCAGGCGGGCGACGACCCGGTCGGCCCGCTCGCTGAAGCTGCGCAGGCCGGACTCCTGCTCGGGCACCGCGCCGGCGACGGTGCGGCGGCGGCGGTCCTCCAGCATCGAGGCGCTCGCCTGCTCGGCGAGCACCGCGGAGCGGTGCGCCTGCTCGGCCGCCCGGTGGGCCTGCTGGGCGGCGCCGCGGGCGCTCTCGGCGGCGGTGACGGCGAGATCGCCGACCGCCGCGACCGCGGCCTCGGACGCGTAGGCGACGTCGAGGGCCTCCTCGATCCTCTCGACCAGCTCGTCGATCAGCGGCGGGGCCGCCTCGTCAGTGAGCAGCCAGTCCTGAGTGCTGTCCCGCTCGGAGCCCTCCATCGAGGTCAATTTAGGTCTTGGAGCGGACGAAGTCGGTGAGGGCGGCCAGCGTCTCGAAAACCTCGGCCGTCACGTCCTCGTCCGCGACTCGGATCCCGAAGCGCTTCTCGAGGTCGACGATCAGCTCCAGCACCGCCATCGAGTCGAGCTCGGGGACGGCGCCGAGCAGCGGCGTGTCGGGGCCGATCGAGTCGGCCCTGCGCTCGATGGCGAGCGTCTCCACCAGCACCGCCTTCACATCGTCGATCTGTACGGAGGGCTCGGTCATTGCCGTATTCCTAGACGAGGACCTCGAGCGGCGCCGGGTGGCTGAGGAAGGCGGTCGGGCTCGCGGTCAGGCCGTAGGCGCCGGCCTGGAAGACGACCACCAGGTCGCCGACGTCGGCCGCCGGCAGGGAGACGTCGTCGGCGAGCAGGTCGAGCGGGGTGCAGAGGCAGCCGACGACGGTGACGCTCTCCTCCTCCGCGGCGCCGGCCCGGTTGCCGATCGCGACCGGGTAGTCGCGGCGGATCACCTGGCCGAAGTTCCCGGAGGCGGCAAGCTGGTGATGGAGGCCGCCGTCGACGATCAGGAACGTCCTGCCCCGCGACTCCTTGCGATCGACCACCCGGGTCACGTAGACCCCGCACTCGCCGACGATGTAGCGGCCGAGCTCGACCACCACGCGCGCCTCGGGCAGGCCGGGGCGGATCCGCTCGCCGACGAGGCCGGCGAGGCTCTCGCCGATCGCGTCGAGGTCCAACGGCGAGTCGGCCTCGAAGTAGGGGATCCCGAAGCCGCCGCCCAGGTTGAGGTAGCGGACGGGGGCGGGAGCGTCCTCGGCCAGGCGCAGGAGGAGGTCGACGGTCCTGCCCTGGGCCTCGCAGAGGATCTCGGTGTCGAGGTTCTGCGAGCCGGCGAAGACGTGGAAGCCCTGGAAGTCGAGGTCGAGCGCGGCGAGCTCGGCGAGCGCCGCCGGAACGCGCTCGGCGTCGATGCCGAACTGCTGCGGGCCGCCGCCGAGACGCATGCCCGAGCCCCTGACCTGGAAGTCCGGGTTGACGCGAACGGCGACCCGCGGCCGAGCCCCGAGCCGATCGGCGGCCGCGGCGATCCGGCGCGCCTCGCCCTCCGACTCGATCTCGATCGTGACCCCGGCGGCGACCGCCTGGCTCAGTTCGGCCGAGGTCTTGCCCGGGCCCGCGAAGCTGACCCGGTCGGGGCCCATCGGCGTGTCGAGGACGACCCGCATCTCTCCGGTCGACGCGACGTCGAAGGCGTCCACGAGCCCGCTCAGGCGCTGGACGACCGCCGGCATCGGGTTGGCCTTGACCGCGTAGCTGAGCTCGACCGCGTCGGGCAGGGCCGAGCGCAGGCTCTCGACCCGCCCGCTGAGCAGGGCCCGGTCGTAGGCGAAGAACGGCGTCGAGCCGACCCGCTCGGCGAGGCGCTCGAGCGCGATCCCGCCGACCAGCAGCGAGCCGTCCTCGACCTCGAACCCCGGCGCCAGGCGGGTCATCCGACGCCCAGCGCGGCGCGGATCGCCGCGCGGTCGAACTTGCCGTTCGGAGAGCGTGGAAGGTCCGGCAGCGTCTCCACCTGCTGCGGGAGCATATAGCGGGGCAGGAGCCTCCCCAGCGCCCCGATCAGGGCGGCGGAGTCCACCTCTCCGCCGCCGGGCGCACCGACCGCGAGCACGATCCGCTGGCCGAGCTCGGGGTCCTCGACCCCGAGGGCGACGGCCTCCCCGACCAGGCCCGTCTCGTGCACCGCCTCCTCGACCTCACCCGGGCTGACCCTGTAGCCGGAGGTCTTGATCATCTCGTCGGCGCGGCCGACGAAGTAGAGGAAGCCCTCCTCGTCCTCCCTGACCCTGTCGCCGGACCAGACGGCGATCTCGGCGGTCGAGACACCGGCGTCCCCGTCGGGGGCGGGGCGGAAGCGCTCGGCGGTCGCCTCCGGGTCGTTCCAGTAGCCGAGCGCGACCAGGGGGCCGCGGTGGACCAGCTCCCCCTCCTCCCCGGGGTCGCAGCGCGAGCCGTCCTCGCGCACCACCGTCACCTCCGCGTTCGGGATCGCCTTCCCGATCGAGTCGGGTCGCCGGTCCACCTCGGCCGGGTCCAGGAAGGTCGAGCGGAAGGCCTCCGTCAGCCCGTACATCAGATATGGCTCGGCGTCCTCGAAGACCTCCCGCAGCCGCGTCAGGGTCGCCAGCGGCATGCGCCCGCCGGTGTTGGCGAAGTACCGCATCGAGGCGGTCGCCGCGGCCGGCCAGTCCTGCTCGGCGAGCCGCAGCCAGAGCGGCGGCACCCCGGTCAGCCCCGTGATCCGGTGCCGCTCGCAGAGCCGGACCACGTCACCGGGCAGGAGGAAGTTGCCGAGCACCGCCTGCGCGCCGGACGCGAACGCCGTCGTCAGCTGGCTGAAGCCGGCGTCGAAGCTGAGTGGGAGCAGGGCGAGGATGCGGTCGTCGGGCCCGTTCCCCAGGTACTCGACGACGCTCTGCGCGCCGGCGATCAGGTTTCGGTGGGAGAGGACGACGCCCTTCGGCCTGCCGGTGCTGCCCGAGGTGTAGAAGATCGCCGCCGGGTCGAGCTCGCTCCCCTCGCCCTCGCGCCGGGGCGGGGCGCCCTCCGCGACGGGCAGGTCGGCCCAGGCGACCGCCCGGGGCGTGTCGCCGTCGGGGGTGGCCCCGTCCGCGTCCCCCACGACGATCGCGATGCGCACGGACGGCCGGCGCCCGAGCTCCTCGCGCAGCAGCTCCAGGCGCTCGGCCGTGGTGACCAGGACGGCGGCCTCGCAGTCGCCGAGCACGTGCCCGACCTGCGCCGGGCGCAGCAGCGGGTTGACCGGCACGAGGACCGCCTCCGCCGCGGCGGACCCGAGCATCGCGACGACGGCCTCGACCCGCTTGTCGATGTAGACGGCGACCCGCTCCCCGCGGCCGACGCCGAGCGCCTCCAGGGACCCGGCGAACGCCGTGATCGCCTCCGCCAGCTCGCCGTAGCCGAGCGAGCGCTCCTCGAAGGCGAGCGCCGGCGCGCCGGCGTCGCGTCGGGCCGCGTCGAGGACGAGGTGGTCGAGGCGGGCGGGCGCCGCCGGAGAGGGTCTGGGGCGGCGCTGCTCAGTCACTCGGCAGGCAGACCAGCTCCGTGTAGAGGTAGCCGACGTCGCCGGGCTCGAGGTGATCGCCGCGGAACATGCGGGCCTGCCTCGAGCGCAGCGGCAACGCCCCGCGCGGCAGGGACCCGACCAGCCGGTCCTCGACGACGAGGCCGAGGGCCCGGTGCGCGGTGAGCAGCCGCCTGGTCAGCGGGGCGTGCGCGTCGAGGAAGAGGCCGGGGTCGCTGACGTGGAGGGCGCGGAGGACAGTCAGCCCCCGCGTGCGGTCGCGGCGGGCGACGACGTAACAGGACCTGCCCCCGCGCTCGATCGCTGCGTGGATCGCGCCGGGCGCTCCGGCGTGGTCCCGGTAGGCCCGCAGGTCGGGCCCCTCCAGGGCCGCTTCGATCTCCGACCGGGCGATCGCGATCCTCGCCCCCTTCGAGCGGGCCGGCCACGGCCAGCGCAGCAGGACGCCGGCGTCGGCGTCGAGCGTCCGGAAGCCGAAGCGCCCGTTGATCCGGGTCACCGCCTTGCTCGGGGTGAGGTCGGTGAAGTTGACGCCGTCCTGGGAGAGCATCGCGTCGAGCAGCCGCAGGCTGTGCGTCCGGAACTCGGGCAGGACGAACCAGGTGCCCAGGTTGCAGAAGGTCTCCTCGCGGCCGCCGACCGACTGCGACGAGTAGTAGGCGACGTAGGCGCCGACGATCCGCTCCCCCTCGCGGAGCATGAAACCGCGGTTGGGCGCGTCCGCCGTCCAGGGGACAGCGAGGGCGGAGTCCCACTCGGAGAGGGGCGAGTCCATGTGCGCGTCGAGGAACCGCGCGACAAGCGGCACGTCCGGATCGGATATGGGGCTGAGCTCAACTTGCATTCCGCTTCGGACGAGAAGGCGAAGTGCCTGATCCTCACCCTAACGGGACTCGACGACGCCCCCCGCCTCCCCCGATCGCCGCGGCCGTTAGATTTCCGCCCGTGAGAAACCCAAGAGACTTCTTCCAGCCCCAGGCGATCGGCGCCCCCGAGCCCCTTCGCGAGATCCCCGTGACCCCGTCGCGGATGATCCACTTCCTCGACTTCTCGAACGAGAAGATGGTCGAAAAGGCGGCGGGCATCGCCGGCAAGACCGACATCCTGCTCGGCAACCTCGAGGACGCGATCCCGGTCGACCGCAAGGAGGCCGCCCGCCAGGGCCTGATCAAGGCCGCCAAGGAGTCCGACTTCGGCAGCACCTCGCTCTGGACCCGCGTCAACTCGCTGGAGAGCCCCTGGATCCTCGACGACCTCACCACCCTGGTCGCCGAGATCGGCGACCAGCTCGACGTCGTAATGGTCCCCAAGGTCGAGGGCGCCTGGGACATCCACTACGTGGACCGGCTGCTCGCCCAGCTCGAGGCGAAGGCGAAGCTCGAGCGCCCGATCCTCGTCCACGCGATCCTCGAGACGGCCCAGGGGGTCGTCAACGTCGAGGAGATCGCGGCGGCCAGCCCCCGCATGCAGGGAATGAGCTTCGGCCCCGCCGACCTCGCCGCCTCGCGGCGGATGAAGACGACCCGCGTGGGGGGCGGCCACCCCGGCTACCGCGTGATGGAGGACCCCGCCGACCCCGAGAGCCCCGAGGCCGACCGGGTCAGCGCCCAGCAGGACCTCTGGCACTACTCGATCGCGCGCATGGTGGACGCCTGCGCGGCGACCGGGATCCTGCCCTTCTACGGCCCCTTCGGCGACATCAAGGACACGGCCGGCTGCGAGACCCAGTTTCGCGCCGCCTTCCTGATGGGCTGCGTCGGCGCCTGGTCGCTGCACCCGGTGCAGATCGACATCGCCAAGAAGGTCTTCAGCCCGCCGCCCGAGGAGGTCATCTTCGCCAAGAAGGTCCTCGAGGCGATCCCCGACGGCGCCGGCGTCCACATGATCGACGGCAAGATGCAGGACGACGCGACCTGGAAGCAGTGCAAGGTGATGGTCGAGCTCGCCGAAATGCTGGCCGAGAAGGACCCGGAGCTGGCCGAGCAGTACGGGCTGTAGGCCGGCGAGGTGGCGCGCCAGCTCCGCCACGCCGAGCGGGTCCGCTACTCGGAGTGCGACGCCCAGGGCGTCGTCTTCAACGCCAACTACCTCACCCTCTTCGACCTCGGCATGACCGAGCTCTGGCGCGAGGCGATCGCGCCCTGGGACGAGTTCGTCGAGCGCGGCTACGACATGGTCGTCGCCGAGGCGACGGTCCGATACCTGGCGCCGCTCCGCTTCGACGAGGTCTTCGAGATCTGCGCCGCCGTGGCCAGGATCGGCACCACGTCGCTGCAGACCTCGCTCTGGATCGAGCGCGACGGCGAGCGGGTCGCCGAGGGCGACCTTCGCCATGTCTTCGTCACGGCCGAGAGCGGCGAGAAGACCGAGATCCCCGACGACGTCCACCGGGCACTCGAGGCGTACCTCATCGACGCCTGAGGACGACAGGCCATCAAGTTCGCCATGTATTGCATGGCGAACTTGATGCGATTTTCGGAAGCGCTCAGCCTAGGCGCTCTTCGAGCGCCTCGAGCTGCTGGGTGATCTCGGCCGGAAGCCGGTCGCCGAAGCGCTCCAGGTGCTCCGGACCTGCGGCAGCTGCTGCTTGAAGAGCTCGTTGTCCACCGAGAGCAGCTCGTCCATCCGCTCCTCGGCGATGTCGAGCCCCTCGGTGTTCAGCTCGCCCTTCGCGGGCAGCAGGCCGATCGGCGTCTCGACGGTCTCGCCCTCGCCGTGCAGTCCGGCGGAAGACCCACTCGAGCACGCGGCTGTTCTCGCCGAAGCCGGGCCAGATGAACTTGCCGTCCTCGTCCTTGCGGAACCAGTTGACGAGGAAGACCTTCGGCATCCGGGCGCCCTCGCGCTCGCCGATCTTCAGCCAGTGGCCGAAGTAGTCGGCCATGTTGTAGCCGCAGAAGGGCAGCATCGCCATCGGGTCGAAGCGCAGCTTGCCGACCTCGCCGGCGGCGGCGGCGGTCGTCTCGACCGACATCGTCGCCCCGAGGAAGGTGCCGTGCTCCCAGTCGAACGCCTCCGCGACCAGCGGCACCGCCGTCGCCCGGCGCCCGCCGAAGAGGAAGGCGTCGATCGGGACCCCGGCGGGGTCCTCCCACTCCGGCGCGATGCACGGGCACTGCGAGGCCGGGGTCGTGAAGCGTGAGTTGGGATGGGCGGCGGGCTCCTCGGAGTCCGGCGTCCACTCGTTGCCGTGCCAGTCGATCGCGTGCGCGGGCGGCTCGCCGGTCATCCCCTCCCACCAGACGTCGCCGTCGTCGGTCTTCGCGCAGTTGGTGAAGATCGAGTTGCGCTCGATCGTCCCCATCGCGTTCGGGTTGGTCTTGTGGCTGGTGTTGGGCGCGACGCCGAAGAAGCCGGCCTCGGGGTTGACCGCGTAGAGGCGGCCGTCCTCGCCGAACTTCATCCAGGCGATGTCGTCGCCGATCGTCTCCGCGGTCCAGCCCTCGAGGGTCGGGATCAGCATCGCGAGGTTGGTCTTGCCCGAGGCCGAGGGGAAGGCCCCGGTCACGTACTTGACGTCGCCCTCGGGCGAGGTCAGCTTGAGGATCAGCATGTGCTCGGCCATCCAGCCCTCGTCGCGGGCCATCGCCGAGGCGATCCGCAGCGCGAAGCACTTCTTGCCGAGCAGGGCGTTGCCGCCGTAGCCGGAGCCGAAGGACCAGATCTCGCGCGTCTCCGGGTAGTGGACGATGTACTTGTTGTCGGCGTTGCAGGGCCATGGGACGTCCTCCTGGCCCTCGGCCAGCGGCATCCCGACCGAGTGCACGCAGGGGACGAACTCGCCGTCGGCGCCGAGCACCTCGAGCGCGCCGGCGCCCATCCGGGTCATGATCCGCATCGACGTCGCGACGTAGGCGGAGTCGGTCAGCTGCACGCCGATGTGGGCGATCGGCGAGCCGAGCGGGCCCATCGAGAAGGGGACCACGTACATGGTCCGCCCCTTCATGCAGCCCTTGAAGAGGCCGTCGAGCGTCTGGCCCGCATCTCGGCCGGGTCGCACCAGTTGTTGGTCGGCCCGGCGTCCTCCTCCTGCGCGGAGCAGATGAAGGTCCGGTCCTCGACCCGGGCGACGTCGCCGGGGTCGGAGAGGGCGAGGTAGGAGTTGGGCCGCTTCGCGTCGGAGAGGCGCTCGAAGGTCCCGGCCTCGATCAGGGCCTGGGCCAGGGCGGTCGTACTCCTCGGCCGAGCCGTCGCACCAATGAATGGCGTCCGGCTGGGTCAGATCGGCGATCTCCCCGACCCAGTTGAGGAGCTTTGCGTGCGTTGTGGGCGCTGTGGCCGCGGTGGTTTGGCTCGTCATCCGCGGCACTTTACTTATCGGCGTCGTCGCCGCCCTGGTCCGAGTCGGGCTCCGTGCTGGATTCGGAGAAATCGATGACGTCCACGTCGGCGTCCTCGTTGCGAATTTCGAGCGTCGCCGTGTGCGGCTCCAGGCCTTTGACGTTCACCGTGCAGGTGAAGGTCTCTCCCGACTCGATGTCGACGTCATCCGGGCATTCGGCGGAGATGACGGCGACCCCTTGTTCTTTCTTCAAGATCGATTCGAGCTGGTCCTCCGTCTTTGCCGCGTCGAGGACTTCTCCGCAGCCGGCGACGGCGAGAGCGGCGGCGGCGGCCAGCAGGAGGCAGATCTTCCTCATGGCGGGAGTATCTCAACCGCCACCCGACGGCGTGACCTCGCCTTTGGGGTAGGGTTCCGCGCCGCCTATGCGCTTCTACGAGTACGAGGCCCGGAAGATCGTCGAGCTGGCGGGGATCCCCGTCACCAAGTACGGCTTCTGCACGACAGCCGATGAGGCCCGCGCGGCCGCCGAGGAGATCGGCGGGCCGGTCGTGATCAAGTCCCAGGTCCTCAGCGGCGGCCGGATGAAGGCCGGCGGGGTCAAGTTCGCCGACACGCCCGAGGAGGCGGCCGAGCACGCCGCCGACATCCTCGCGCTGGAGATCAACGGCCACATGCCCCGCGGCGTCCTCGTCGACCCGAAGGCCGAGGTCAAGCAGGAGTACTACGCGGGCGTCGTCTGGGACGGGACCGCAAAGCGGCCGCTGATGCTGTTCAGCGACATGGGCGGCATCGACATCGAGGAGGTCGCCGAGAAGCATCCCGACCACGTCGGCCGCGGCCACCTCTCCAACCTGCTTCCGGTCTCCGACTTCGAGGCCAAGCAGATGGTCGCCGCGACCGGGGTGACCGGCTCGCCAGCTCAACCGCGCGACGCCGGTCCTCGCCAAGCTCGCCCGCCTCTTCCGCGACAACGACATGACGCTGGCCGAGATCAACCCGCTGGCCGAGCTCACCGACGGCAGCTTCGTCGCCCTCGACGCCCACATGGAGATGGAGGACGAGGCGGTCGGCCGCGGCAGAAGGCGCTGCTTCGCGAGCACCTGGAGATCGCAGAGGACGACACCCGCGAGACCTACGAGCCCTGCAGCCTTCGAGCGCAACGTGGCGGCGATCGACGCCGCCGACCACCGCGGCGTGATCCAGGGCAAGGACCACGGCTTCGAAGGCAACCTCGGGCTCGTGATCGGCGCCGGCGGCGGCTCGCTGACGCTCACCGACGCGGTCCGCAGCCAGGGCGGCAAGCCCGCCAACTACTCGGAGATCGGCGGCAACCCCTCGGTCGCCAAGGCCTGCGGCCTGGCCAAGGAGGTGCTGCAGAAGGACGGCGTCGAGAAGATCGCGGTGATGATGTCGATCGTCTCCAACACCCGGGTCGACATCGTCGCCCGCGGCGTGATCAAGGCCTGCCTGGAGCTCGGCAAGGACCCCGGCGAGACGATCGCGATCTTCCGCATCCCCGGCGCCTGGGAGGAGGAGGGCTTCAAGATCCTCGACCGCTACGGCGTCGAGTACTGCGACCGCTCGGTCCCGATGTGGGAGGCCGCCGGCCGCGCGTCGCGAAGATCCAGGGAGCGCCCGCCTGATGAGCATCCTGCTCGACAAGGACACCACCTTCATCGTCCAGGGGATCACCGGCCGCGAGGCGGTCAACCTGACCCGCGAGTGCCTCGACTACGGCTCGAAGGTCGTCGGCGGCGTCACCCCGGGCCGCAAGGGCCGCGAGGTCCACGGCGTGCCGGTCTTCGACACCGTCGCCCAGGCGGTCGAGAACTACGGCGGCCCGATCGACGGCTCGGTCGTCACCGTCCCCCCCGCCTTCACCAAGGACGCGGTCCTGGAGGCGATCGAGAACGGGATCAAGCTGATCGTGATCGTCACCGAGCGCATCCCGCGCCGCGACGTCGCCCAGATGGTCGAGCTCGCCGACATGCGCGGCGCCCGGATCATCGGCCCCAACTGCCTCGGCCTGATCGTCCCGGAGGTCTGCAAGATGGGCGGGATCGGCGGCCCCGCCAAGGACGCCGCCAAGGCCTACGCCCCCGGCCCGGTCGGGGTGATGAGCCGCTCGGGCGGGATGACCACCGAGATCTCCTCCTCGCTGACCCAGGCCGGGCTCGGCGTCTCGACCGCGGTCTCGATCGGCGGCGACGCGATCATCGGCTCGACCTACGCCGAGCTGATGCCCTACTTCGAGGCCGACGAGCAGACCGAGGCGATCGTCATCTACACCGAGCCGGGCGGCCGCATGGAGGCGCAGCTCGCCGAGTGGGTCAAGGAGAACGACTCGCCGCCTGCCGATCGTCGCCTTCATGGCCGGCAAGTTCATGGACGACGAGGAGATGAAGGGGATGAGCTTCGGCCACGCCGGGACGATCGTCGAGGGCAAGGAGGACACCGCGACCGAGAAGATCGCCCGCCTCGAGGCCGCCGGCATCCGCGTCGTCGAGCGGATCGACGAGATCCCCGACGCGGTCAAGGAGAAGCTGGGGGTCGCCGCATGAGCGAGGCGCTGACCAAGGTCTTCATCGACGTCGAGGTCGACGAGCCGGCCGCCAGCGACGTCGAGCTGGCGGCGAAGCTCGAGGAGGTCTGCCCGGTCGACATCTTCAAGGCGACGGACGGCCGGAGTCGAGATCGTCGACGAGAACCTCGACGAGTGCGTCCTCTGCCGCCTCTGCATCGAAGCCGCCCCCTCGGGCGCCGTGCACGTCAAGAAGCTCTACGACGGCACCGAACTCAGCTAACTCCGATCGAGTGGCGCCTTACGGCCCCCCAAGGGGCGGTAACTCGCCACTCGGTGCTGCGTGTGATGTTGGTCACGTTACTGGTATATAAATTTATATCTGGGTAACTTACGGGTATGGCCTCTCCCGCCACCCGTACCCGACTTACCCGTGAGGATCGGATGGAGCAGACGCTCTCCGTGGCGCGCGGGCTCTTCGCGGAGCGGGGCTACGCGGCGGTGACGATGGACGAAGTGGCGGCTCAGGTCGGGGTGACCAAGCCGCTGCTCTACAACTACTTCGGCAACAAGGAAGGCCTCTACGTCGCCTGCATGGAACGCGCGGGCGACGCGCTCGAGGCGACGATCGCCTCCTCGGTCGCCTCCTCGACGACGCCGGAGGAGGCGATGCGCGCCGGCGGCCTCGCCTTCTTCGCCTTCCTCGACGAGGAGCGCGCGGCCTGGGCGGTCCTCTTCGACGAGACCCTCCCCCGCGCCGGGGAGATCGCCGAGCGGGTCGCCGCCTACCGCGGCCGGATCCTCGACCTCGTCACCGCCTCGATCATGGGCCAGGTGCCGCCGCGCATGAGGCCGGCGGCGAAGGTCGAGGTCGAAGCGCTCTCCGTCGCCCTGCTCGGCGCGGCCGAGGCGCTCGCCCACTGGTGGCTGCGCACCGAGGCCCTCACCGCCCGCGAAGCGGCCGACCTCCTGATCGCGACGATCGAGCCGGGCCTGCGCCTGCGCTGGGCCCCCGTCGCCAAGTCCACTTCAAAAGCCAAATCGAAAGGCAAGAGCAAGTGATCGCCAAACCCAGACGCGTCGCCGTCGTCGGCGGCAACCGGATCCCCTTCGCGCGCTCCGACAGCGCCTACGCCCACGCCTCCAACCAGGACATGCTGACCGCCGCCCTCGACGGGCTGATCGACCGCTTCGGCCTCGACGGCGAGCGCCTCGGCGAGGTCGCCGGCGGCGCCGTGCTCAAGCACTCGCGCGACCGCGACCTGACCAGGGAGAGCGTGCTGAGCACGCGGCTCGCCGCCGAGACGCCCGCCTTCGACGTCCAGCAGGCCTGCGGCACCGGCCTCGAGACGACGATCCTGATCGCCAACAAGATCGCGCTCGGCCAGATCGACTCCGGCATCGCCTGCGGCGCCGACACCACCTCCGACGCGCCGATCGCGCTCAACGAGGGGCTCCGCGAGACGCTGCTCGAAGCCAACCGCCAGCGCTCGACCGGCGGCAAGCTGAAGGCCCTGACGGGGATCCGGCCCGGCCACGTCGTGCCGGCGATCCCCCGCAACGAGGAGCCGCGCACCGGCCTCTCGATGGGCGAGCACTGCGCGATCATGGCCGAGGAATGGGAGATCGGCCGCGAGGAGCAGGACGAGCTCACGGTCAAGAGCCATAAGAACCTCGCCGCGGCCTACGACCGCGGCTTCTTCGACGACCTGATCACCCCCTACCTCGGCCAGGAGCGCGACCAGAACCTGCGCCCGGACTCCGACCCGGAGAAGCTGGCGAAGCTGAAGCCGGTCTTCGGCGGCGAGAACGGGACGATGACCGCCGCCAACTCGACCCCGCTCAGCGACGGCGCCACCGCCGTGCTGCTGGCCAGCGAGGAGTGGGCGAAGGAGCGCGACCTGCCGGTGCTCGCCTACGTCAGCGAGGCGCAGACCGCGGCCGTCGACCACGTCCACAAGCGCGAGGGGCTGCTGATGGCACCCGCCTACGCGATGCCGCGCATGCTCGACCGCGCCGGCCTCGGCCTGCAGCGACTTCGACCACTACGAGATCCACGAGGCGTTCGCCGCCCAGGTCCTCTGCACGCTGAAGGCCTGGGAGGACCCCGGCTTCTGCAAGGAGCGGCTCGGCCTCGACGGCCCGTTCGGCTCGATCGACCGCGAGAAGCTCAACGTCAACGGCGGCTCGCTCGCCGCCGGCCACCCGTTCGCCGCGACCGGCGGCCGGATCGTGGCGGCGCTCGCCAAGCAGCTGCACGAAGACGGAAAAGGGCGCGGCGTGATCAGCATCTGCGCCGCCGCGGGCCAGGGAGTCGTGGCGACGCTCGAGAGCGCCGGAGGAAAAGGATGAGCGACCGCTACGCGACAGCTCGTCAACTCGCCGGGCCTCTCGACGGTCGCCCGCCAGCTGGGCCTGCCGCAGCCGGCGCAGCTCGAACGGCGCCGCGACGGCGGGCCGCTGCTCAAGGGCAAACTGCTCTCCGGCGCCGCCCCGGGCAGCCGCATCGAACGACAGGTGAAGGGGGTGCTCGACGCGCTCAGGGTCGAAAGGGCCGGCGCCGAGGGCAGGGCCAAGGCGCTCGTCTTCGACGCCACCGGGATCTCCGACTCGACCGAGCTGGTCGAGCTGCAGCGCTTCTTCTACCCCGCCGTCGGGCGGCTCGAGCGCAGTGGGCGCGTCGTCGTGCTCGGCACGCCGCCCGCCGAGGCCGGCTCGGCCCGGGCACACACCGCGCAGCGCGCGCTCGAGGGCTTCACCCGCTCGCTCGCCAAGGAGATCGGCGGGCGCGGCGCGACCGCCCAGCTCGTCTACGTCGCCAAGGGCGGCGAGGACCAGCTCGAGTCCACGCTGCGCTTCCTGCTCTCGCCGCGCTCGGCCTACGTCTCGGGACAGGTGATCACGGTCGGCAAGGGCGTCGCCCCCGCCCCCGAGATCGACTGGGACCGGCCGCTCGACGGCAAGACCGCGCTGGTCACCGGCGCCTCGCGCGGGATCGGCGCCGCGATCGCCGAGACGCTCGCCGCCGACGGCGCCATCGTCGTCGGCCTCGACATCCCGCAGGCCGCCGAGGACCTCGGCCGAGTCACAGCCGCAATCGACGGCGACGCGATCGAGCTCGACATCACCGCCGACGATGCCCCCGAGCGGATCGCCGAGCGCTTCGCCGACGGCCTCGACGTCGTCGTCCACAACGCCGGCGTCACCAAGGACCGGACGATCGCCAAGATGCCCGAGGAGCGCTGGGCGACGCTGATGGAGATCAACCTCTCCAGCGAGGAGCGCATCAACGACGCGCTGCTCGAGGGCGGCAGGCTCGCCGAGAACGGTCGCATCGTCTGCGTCTCCTCGATGTCGGGGATCGCCGGCAACTCCGGCCAGACCAACTACGCGGCCTCGAAGGCCGGCGTGATCGGGATGGTCGAAGCGATGGCGCCAGAGCTTGCCAAGCGCAGGGCGACGATCAACGCCGTCGCCCCGGGCTTCATCGAGACGCAGATGACGGCGGCGATGCCGATCGGCGTGCGCGAAGCGGGCAGGCGGATGAGCAGCCTCGCCCAGGGCGGCCTGCCGGTCGACGTCGCCGAGGCGATCGCCTGGTTCGCGAGCCCCGCCTCGACCGGGGTCAACGGCAACACGGTCCGCGTCTGCGGCCAGAACCTGCTGGGCGCCTGATGGAGACCCGTGCCCTGAAGGGCCCCCCTGGCATCCTGCCGCTCTACGCGCGGGCGGCGGCGCCGCTGATCCCGGGCGCCGGGCGGCTGCCCTTCCTGCCCGGCGGCGGCGGTGAGATCCCGGAGCTCGAGCTCACGCTCGACGGGGTCGTGGCGAAGCCGGGGGACGTCGCGGCCTACGACAGGGTCTGCGGCTTCACGCTCCGCGACCACCTGCCCCCCACCTACCCGCACGTCCTCGCCTTCCCGCTGCACATGGCGGTGATGGCCGACAGCGCCTTCCCGTTCGGCGCGGTCGGGCTCGTCCACCTCGAGAACCGGATCGTCCAGCACCGGCCGATCGGCATCGCCGAGGAGATCTCCCTGCGGGTGCGGCCGACCCCGCTGCAGCCGCACGCCAAGGGCCGCACCTTCAGCCTCGTCACCGAGGCGTTCGCCGGCGAGGAGCTCGCCTGGGAGAGCACCAGCACGATGCTGCGCCGCGGCGGCGGCTCGGGCGAGTCGAAGTCCTACAAAGAGCGGACGCCGCAGGAGGGCGGCCACGACGGCGCCTCCGCGGAGTGGCGGCTGGGCGGCGACCTCGGTCGCCGTTACGCGGCCGTCTCCGGGGACCGCAACCCGATCCACATGCACTCCCTGACCGCGAAGCCGCTCGGCTTCCCGGCGGCGATCGCACACGGGATGTGGACCAAGGCCCGCTGCCTGGCGGCGCTCGAGAGCCGCCTGCCCGACGCCTTCGCGGTCGAGGTCGCCTTCCGGCAGCCGATCCTGCTTCCGGGCAAGGTCGAGTTCACCAGCCGCGACGCGGAGGCGACGATCGAGTTCGCCGTCCGCGATGCGAAGAAGCACACCCCCCACCTAGAAGGGAACCTCAAGTGAGCACCACGAAGACCGACAGGAGTGTCGCCGACCGCAGCATGGGATTCGGCCTGAAGGCGCTCAACCGCCTCGCCGGGTCGGACATGCTCGACAAGCTGAAGATCCGCAAGCCGGTCGAGCGGGTCGTCTACAGGTCGACGAAGGGCGGCTTCCGCACCGCGACCGCCGCCGGGCGCACCTTCAAGGCCGCTCAGAAGCTGGGCAAGCCCGCCAGGCAGCCGAAGGGCAAGTCCAAGGGCCTCTTCGACGTCACCCCCGACGACGAGCAGCAGATGTTCCAGGAGGCCGGGCGCTCGTTCGCCGCGGAGAAGATCCGCCCCGCGGCGCTCCAGGCCGACGCCGCTTGCGAGACGCCCAAGGAGCTGCTCGACCAGACCGCGGAGCTCGGCGTCAACATGCTCGGCGTCCCGGAGGAGCTCGGCGGCGTCATGCACGAGCAGGCGGCCGTGACCAGCGTCCTGATCGGCGAGGCGCTCGCCCACGGCGACCTCGGCATCGCCTACGCCGCGCTCGCCCCCGGCGCCGTCGCCACCGCGATCGGGCACTGGGGCAGCGCCGACCAGGAGGCCAAATACCTGCCCTCCTTCACCGGTGAGGACGTGCCGGCCGCGGCGCTGGCGATCCTCGAGCCGCGACCGCTCTTCGACCCGCTGAAGCTCGAGACCAGCGCCCGCCAGGACGGCGGCGGCTGGGTCCTCGACGGCGTCAAGTCGCTGGTCGCCCGCGCCGCCGACTGCGAGCTCTTCCTCGTCGCCGCCGAGCGCGAGGGCCAGGGCCCGGCGCTCTTCCTGATCGAGTCGGGCGCCAAGGGCCTCTCGGTCGAGCCAGAGCCGGCGATGGGGCTGCGGCCGGCGGCGACCGGCCGCCTCCTGCTCGACGGCGTCCGCCTGCCTGCCGACGCCCTGCTCGGCGAGGGCCGGAGCGAGGACTACGTCGAGTGCGTCAACCGCTCGCGGATCGCCTGGTGCAGCCTCGCGGTCGGCACCTCGCAGGCGGTGCTCGACTACGTCATCCCCTACGTCAACGAACGCAGCGCCTTCGGCGAACCGATCTCCAACCGCCAGGGCGTCGCCTTCGCGGTCTCCGACATCGGCATCGAGACCGACGGGATGCGCCTCGTCACCTACCGGGCGGCGAGCCGCGCCGACCACGGCGACGACTTCGCCCGCGAGGCGGCGCTCGCCCGCAGGCTCTGCTCCGCCAAGGGCATGCAGATCGGCTCCGAAGGCGTGCAGCTGCTCGGCGGCCACGGCTTCGTCAAGGAGCACCCGGTCGAGCGCTGGTACCGCGACCTGCGCGCAGCGGGCGTCATGGAGGGCGCCCTGCTCGTCTAGCCGGCGGCCGGCCCGTCCGCACCGACTCCACGAGCGAAAGAGAGAACATGATCAACCTCGAGACACCCAAGAAGTTCAAGCCCCTCGCCAGCCAGGCCCACCAGGTCGCGACCGAGGTCTTCCGGCCGATCTCCCGCAAGTACGACGTCGCCGAGCACGAGTACCCCAAGGAGCTCGACATGCTCGCCTCGCTGATCGACGGCATGAACGAGGCCTCCGAGCACGGGGCCTCCGGCGCCGCCGGCGTGCGGCGTGAGACCGGCGGCGACGGCGAGAACCGCAACGGCACCAACCTCTCCACCGTGCTCGGCATCATCGAGCTCTGCTGGGGCGACGTCGGCCTGCTGCTGACGATGCCGCGCCAGGGCCTCGGAAACTCGGCGATCGCCTCGGTCTCGACCGAGGAGCAGCTCGAGAAATACGGCGGCAAGTGGGCGGCGATGGCGATCACCGAGCCCGAAGCGGGCTCGGACTCGGCCGCGATCCGCACCACCGCGGAGCTCGACGGCGACGAGTACGTCCTCAACGGCGAGAAGATCTTCGTCACCTCCGGCGACCGCGCCGACCTGATCGTGGTCTGGGCCTCGCTCGACCGCTCCAAGGGCCGCGCCGCGATCAAGTCGTTCATCGTCGAGCGCGACAACCCGGGGCTGAAGCTCGACCGGCTCGAGCACAAGCTCGGGATCCGCGCCTCCGACACCGCCAACTTCACCCTGCAGGACTGCCGGGTGCCGAAGGAGGCGCTGCTCGGCGATCCGGAGGTGAAGGAGAAGGGCTTCGCCGGGGTGATGGAAACCTTCGACAACACCCGGCCGCTGGTCGCCGGGATGGCGTGCGGCGTCGCCCGCGCCTCGCTCGAGGAGACCCGCACGCGGCTCGCCGAGGCCGGGGTCGAGATCGACTACGACCGCCCGGCGCTCTCCCAGCACGCCGCCGCGGCCCGCTTCCTCGAGATGGAGGCCGACTACGAGGCGGCGCTGCTGCTCACCCTGCACGCCGCCTGGATGGCCGACAACAACAAGCCGAACTCGCTGCAGGCCTCGATGGCGAAGGCGAAGGCGGGGCGCACCTGCGTCGAGGTCTCGCTCGGCTGCGTCGAGCTCTGCGGCAGCGTCGGCTACGGCGAGAACGACCTGCTCGAGAAGTGGGCGCGGGACTCGAAGATCCTCGACATCTTCGAGGGCACCCAGCAGATCCAGCTGCTGATCGTCGCCCGCCAGCTGCTCGGCAAGAGCTCCTCCGAACTCAGGTAGACGAAGCCGGAGCGGTGGTGGCCGCGACCGCGGCCGCCACCTCCTCGGCGGCGCCCCGACGGTGCGCCTCGGGGAGGACGACCATCGCCCGCAGCGCCTCCAGGGCGCCGCGGTCGCCCTCGACCTCGGCGCCGAGGTCGCCCAGCTCCTCCTCGGCGATCAGCGTCGCCATCACCTGCCAGGGCGTGCCGGAGAGCGTCACGTCGGCGTCCTCCGTGTGTCCCCGCCGCGCCTCGATCCAGCCGTCGGCCACGCGCAGGACGTAATCCTGGCCGCCGGTGTGGAGGCCGAGGGTGACGCGTGCCGCCGGGTCCGGGGTCAGCGTCACCCGGATCGCATTGGGAAGCATCTGCGGCGGCATCTCCGCGACGGTCGCCGGGTCGTGGAAGTTCAGCCCCCAGCGGCCAAGTTCGACCAGTGGCCGCTCCAGGCCGCGCCCCAGCTCGGTGAGCTCATAGGCGGAGGCGGAGGCCGGTGGGTCGAGGTCGACCCGGCGCACGACACCGGCCTCCTCGAGGTCCCGCAGGCGCTTCGTGAGGACGTCGGTCGGCGCGCCGCCCACCAGCCTGGCGAGCTCCGAGAAGCGCAGCGGGCCGAGGACCAGCTCACGCACGATCAGCAGCGACCAGCGCTCGCCGACCGTGTCGAGCGCCGAGGCGAGGCTGCACGGCTGGCCGTATTCGCGGCGTCCCATCGGGCTGATGGTAGCAGTGGCGTTTGAATTCCAAAGCACTTACTTTGAAATCTGGTACGGTCTCGCCGGATGTTCACCCGCGCCGCCGACCTGACCTGGAAGCACCCGAAGCTCGTGCTCGCCGTCGTCGGCGTCTTCTTCCTTGTGTCGATCGCGGTCGGCAAAGACGTCGAGAGCCACCTCAAGGCCGCCGGCTTCACCGATCCCGCCTCAGAGAGCGAGCGCGCGAAGGAGATCCTCAGCGGGTCGCTGGGCTATGACCCGAACCCGGCAATCTTCCTCGTCGTACGGGCGCCCGACGGCGAGCAGCTCGCCGTCGACAGCCCCGCCCTGCGCCGCGAGGTGGCCGGGCTCGCCGGCGAGGTGGCCGCCGTGGAGGGAGTCGGCAAGGTCGTCAACCCGCTGCGAGAACGCCGCGCCGCGGCCCAGCTCGTCGCCGAGGACCGCCGCTCGCTCGTCCTGCTCATCGATCTGAGCGGCGGCGACACCGAAGACAAGGGCGGAATCGTCGCCGAGGACATCGCGCCGCTGACCGAGTCGCGCGGCGTCGAAGTCCTGATGGGCGGCTACGCGCCCGGCTTCAACGAGGTCAACGACCAGACCAAAACCGACCTGACCAAGGCCGAGCTGATCGCCTTCCCGATCCTCACTCTGCTCCTGCTCTTCATCTTCCGGGGGGTCGTCGCCGCCGGGATCCCGCTCCTGCTCGGGGTGATCTCGATCGTCGGCACCCTCCTCGTGCTGAGGGTCATGTCGATGTTCGTCGACACCTCGGTCTTCGCCCTCAACATCGCCACCGGTCTCAGCCTCGGGCTCGCGGTCGACTACGCGCTGTTGATGGTCTCCCGCTACCGGGAGGAGATCGGCCGCCATGGGCCCACCCGCGAGGCGCATCGCCGGACGGTCCTCACGGCAGGACGCACCGCGGTCTACTCGGGCCTCACGGTCGCCGCGGCGATGGCGGCGCTGGTCGTCCTCCCGCAGCGCTTCCTCTACTCGATGGCGGTCGCCGGCGCCAGCGTCGGCGTGCTCTCGGCGGTGATCGCGATCCTCGTCGTCCCCTCCCTGCTCGCCCTGCTCGGCTCCCGGATCGACGCGCTCTCGATCCGTCGCGGGGCCTCTGTCTCCGACGAATCCGACGGGTGGTACCGCCTCGCCCGCGGCGTCATGCGCCGCCCGGTCGGCGTCGCCCTTGCAAGCTCCGCCCTCCTGCTCGCTGCCGCGGCGCCCCTGCTCTGGACCACGCTGACCGGCCCCAACTCCGACTTCGTCCCCGAGGGCAAGCCCTCCGAGATTGCCAACAGCTATGTCGAAGCCAACTACCCGCGCGACGTGATCGAGGCGGTGACGGTGACCGTCGACGGCGCCGCGAGCCCGGCCGAGCTCGCCGCCTTCAACCGCAGGGTCCTCTCGGTCGAAGGGGTCGTGCGCGGCACCCCGTTCTCCCCCGCCCCGGGCGCCGTCGCCTACGCCAACTTCGCGCTCGCCGACCCGGCGGTCTCCGCCGGCGCCCAGGACACGGTCCATGAGATCCGCGACCTGCCGGCGCCGGCCGCGAGCGAGGCTCTTGTCTCTGGCAACACGGCCGGCTTCATCGACCAGAAGCAGAGCCTCCTCGACCACCTGCCGCTCGTCGTCTCGATCATCGCCGCCACGACCCTGCTGATCCTCTTCCTGCTCACCGGCTCGGTCCTGCTGCCGCTGAAGACGCTGCTGATGAACTCTTTGACGCTCGGCGCGACCCTCGGCATCGTCGTCCTCGCCTTCCAGGAGGGATGGCTCAACGGCGTCTTCGACTACGGCGGGCCGTCGGCCGTCGAGGTGACCAGCCTCGTCTTCCTCTTCGCGATCATCTTCGGCCTCGCCACCGACTACGCCGTGCTGGTCATGGCCCGAATCAAAGAGCAGTACGACCTCGGCGTCGGCAACGAGGAGGCAGTCGCGATCGGGATCGGCAAGACCGGACGCGTGATCACCGCCGCCGCCGTCTGCATCGCCGTCGTCTTCCTCGCCTTCGGCGTCAGCGAAATCTTCTTCATGAAGCAGATCGCGGTCGGCGTCGCGGTCGGCGTCCTGCTCGACGCGACGATCGTCCGCGCCCTCCTCGTCCCCTCGCTGATGCGCCTGCTCGGCGAGTGGAACTGGTGGGCGCCGGCCCCGCTGCGCCGCTTCCAGGAGCGCTTCGGCTTCTCCGAGACCTAGCCCGGGCCTCCGTTGCGGCAGACTGCCGCCCCGTGAACTTCATCGAGGACGTGGTCGAACGGTTCCCGGCGGCGCGGCCGGCGCTGATCGAGGTCGCCGCCGACGGCTCCCGCCGAATGCACCACTTCGGCGAGCTCTTCGCCCGCTCGGCCGGGCTCTCCGGCGCCTTCGCGGCGCGCGGGGTGGCGCGCGGCGACGTCGTCATGACCCTGACCGGCAGCCGCCCCGAGTGGGTCGTCGCGATGCTCGCCTGCTGGCGGATGGGCGCGGTGGCGCTGCCCTGCAACCCGCAGCTGCGCCGCAGCGACCTCGAGCTGCGGGCGCGGGCCGCCGCGCCGAAGCTGGCGGTCGGCGAGGCCCGCTACCTCGGCGAGCTGCCCGACGGCATCCCCTACATGGACATGGACGACGTCGCCCGGGTCCTCGACGAGGACCGTGAGCAGGAGGCGCCGGCGGCGATCGAGGACCTCTCCCCCGGCGACCCGGCGGCGATCGTCTTCACCTCGGGCACGACCGGCGAGCCGCGCGGCGTCGTCTACCCGCAGCGCTACCTCGCGGGCCAGGAGGCGCAGGCCAGGCACTGGTTCGGCTCCGCCGAGGGCGAGATCGCCTGGTGCACCGCCGCGCCCGGCTGGGCCAAGTCCACCCGCAACTCCTTCATCGCCCCCTGGGCGACGGGCGCGGTCGCCGTCCTCCACGACGGGCGCTTCGACCCCGAGGAGCGGCTGAGGCTGTGCGCGGAGCTCGGCGTCAACGTCCTCTGCCAGGCGCCGACCGAGTATCGGATGCTGGCCGGGCGCGGCGAGCTCGAGCCGGTCCCGAGCCTGCGGCGCCTGGTCTCCGCCGGCGAGCCGATCGAGCCCGAGGTGATCCGCCTCTTCCGGGAGCGGCTCGGCGTGCCCATCGCGGACGGATACGGTCAAACGGAGACCGGAGCGATCACCGGCATCCGCCCCGGCGAGGACGACCCCAGCCGCGACGGCTCCATGGGCCGGCCGCTGCCGGGGATCGTCACCCGCGTGACGGAGGACGGCGAGCTGCAGCTGCTCGCCTCCTCCTCCCCCACCTTCTTCGACCATTACCTCGATGGCGCCAATCCAGTCGAGGGGGAGTGGTGGCCGACCGGCGACCTGGTCCGCTCCGACGAGGAGGGCTACCTCTGGTTCGAGGGCCGCAACGACGACCTGATCCTCTCTTCCGGCTACCGGATCGGCCCCTTCGAGGTCGAGTCCGCCCTCGTCTCCCACCCCGCGGTCGCCGAGGCGGCGGCGGTCGCCGCCCCGGACCCCGAGCGCGGCTCGGTCGTCCGCGCGATCGTCGTCCTCCGCGAGGGCAGCGAGCCGTCGGAGGAGCTCGCCGCCGAGCTGCAGTCGCACGTGCGCGCCCAGACCGCGCCCTACAAGTACCCGCGCATCGTCGAGTTCGCGGCCGAGCTGCCGAAGACGAGCAGCGGCAAGATCAGGCGAGCCGAGCTGCGCGAGCGCTGGGGCTGACGACCCCACCCGTCTAGGCTGGTCTCGATGACCGAGATCGACCGCAAGCGGATCGCCTCGCTGACCGAGGCCCAGCAGGAGGAGTTCCGCAACCGCACCGGGCGCTCCGCCCAGACCTTCGAGCGCGCCGTCAGGTCGATGCCCGGCGGCGTCCCCTCCTCCTTCCAGGAAAACGACCCCTGGCCGGTCTACATCGACCGCGGCGAGGGCAGCCGCGTCTGGGACGTCGACGGCAACGAATACGTCGACTTCCACAACGGCTTCGGCGTGATGTGCATCGGCCACGCCAACCCGACCGTCGGCGCCGCGGTCAAGGCCCAGATCGACCGCGGCACCCATTTCGCGGCCCCCACCGACGGCTCGATCGCCGTCGCCGAGGAGCTGGTCCGGCGCTTCGGGCTTCCCCAGTGGCGCTTCAACAACTCGGGCACCGAGGCGACGATGGACGCCGTCCACCTCGCCCGCGGCGCGACGGGGCGCGACATGCTGCTCAAGATCGAGGGCTCCTACCACGGCCACCACGACGCGGTGATGGTCTCGGTCTACCCGGAGCTCGAGGAGCTCGGCGAGCGCGACGACCCGGTCAGCGTCCCCTACGGCGGCGGCACCCCGCGGGCGCTCACCGAGCTGACCCGCTCCGTGCCCTTCAACGACGCCGAGGCACTCGAGACCGTGCTCGGCAAGATCGGCGACCAGGTCGCCGGGCTGATCATGGAGCCGGCGATGATGAACATCAACATCATCCCCCCGCGCGAGGGCTACCTCGAGCGTGTGCGCGAGCTGACCGCGGCGCACGGCATCAAGCTGATCTTCGACGAGGTCAAGACCGGCTGCACGATCGCGCCGGGGGGCGCCACCGCCCGCTACGGCGTCGTCCCGGACATGATCACCCTCGCCAAGGCGAGCTGCGGCGGCTACCCGGGCGGGGCAATCGGGATGAGCGCCGAGCTGGCCGCGATCGTCGCCGACGGCACCGTCAAGCAGTACGGGACCTTCAACGGCAACCCGCTGGTGATGGCCGCCGCCGAGGCGACGCTGACCGAGGTGCTGACCGACGACGCCTACGAGAGGCTCGAGAGCACCAACCGGGCGCTGCTCGACGGCTGCCAGGCGATCATCGACGCGCACGGCCTGCCCGCCTACACGGAGGGCCTCGGCGCCAAGGGCTGCGTGATCTTCGCGCCCGAGCGGATCCACGAGTACCGCGACTACCTGACCAAGGTCGACGACGACCTCTCGACCCTGGCCTGGCTCTACCACATGAACAACGGCATCTTCATGACGCCCGGCGTCGAGGAGGAGTGGACGCTCTCGATCGCCCACGACGAAGCCGACCGACAGCGCTACCTCGACGCGTTCGAGGCGTTTGCCCGAGACGTGACCGCGGGGTAGGATCGGCCGATGCCGACCCTACGCGAGGAACAGGCGGTCGCCGAGGGCGGCGGCCCCACGGCCGCGAGCCCCGCCGACGCGGCGTCCGTCGGGCGCGCCTACTTCGAGGCCGTCGGCGCGAGGGACCTGGATGCGATGACCGCGCTCTGGGAGCCCGGGACGATGGATGAGATCCACGGCCTGGCCTCGATGCGCGCCCCCGAGGGCATCCGCGAGTGGTTCTCGAACACCTTCCGAGCCGTGCCGGACTTCCAGATGGAGATCCTCGACCTGATCGCCTCCGGTGAGAAGGTCGCGGTCCGCTGGCACATGACCGGCACCTTCAGCGGCGACGCCAGGTTCGAGGGGGCGATCGCGACCGGGGAGACGATCGACATCACCGGCTGCGACGTGCTCACCGTCCGCGACGGCAGGATCGTCCACAACGACGCCTACATGAACGGCATGCAGATGGCGCGACAGCTTGGCGTCTTCCCGCCCGAGGGGTCGGGCCAGGAGAAGGCGATGATCGGCGCGGTCAACCTGAAGACGCGCGCGGCCCGGCTTCTACGCCGCTAGCGCCTCATCCACGTCGACGGGTTTCCCGAGGTGGAAGCCCTGCGCCATGTCGACGCCGTAGTCGCGCAGCATCGTCGTCGTCTCGTCGTCCTGGACGTACTCGGCGATCGTCGCCTTGCCGAGGCCGCGGGCGATCTGGACGATCGCCTGGACCGTGAGCTGGTCGGCGTCGCTGCGTGGCATGTCGCGGATGAAGGTGCCGTCGATCTTGATCAGGTCGAAGGGGAGGGCTTTCAGGTAGTGGAAGGGGCCGAAGCCGGTGCCGTAGTCGTCGATCGCGACCTGGCATCCGAACTCGGACAGCCGGTCGGCGAAGCCGCCGGCCTTGGCGTAGTCCTGGGGCTTCGAGGTCGAGGTGATCTCGAAGGTGCAGCGCGAGGGGTCGGCGTCGCCTTCGTCGAGGCGCCGCTCGATGAACTCCATGACCGAGATGTCCGAGAGCGAAGCGCCCGAGAGGTTGACGTGGAGCGATACCGGCTGGCCCTCGCGCTCGCGCCTGCCGAGCAGCTCGAGGGCGCGGGCGACGACCCAGCGGTCGAGCTCCTGGATCATCCCCGACCTTTCCGCCGCGCCGATGAAGTCCGCAGCCGGCAGCAGCTGGCCGTCGTCGCTGGTCATCCGCAGCAGCAGCTCGTAGCGCTCGATCCCGCCCGAGGCGAGGCTGCGGATCGGCTGGGTATGGAGGCTGAGCCGGTCCTGGGTCAGCGCGTCGCGGATCCGCGCGCTCGTCGTCTGACGGCGCCGCGGAGCCTCCGTCTCGCCGGGCTCGCGGTAGAGCGCGATCTGGTTGCGCCCGTCCTCCTTGGCGCGGTACATCGCCTGGTCGGCCGCGACCAGGACCGACTCGGGGCTCTCGGTCTGCTCGCCGCCGAACATCGTGACCCCGACGCTGATCGTCACCGGGTCGGCCTCCGGCGAGGGGCGGGCGTGCTCCGCCACCTGGGCGCGCAGGTCCTCGCCGAGCTGGAGGGCGCCCTCGGTGTCGGTCTGCGGCATCAGCACGGCCAGCTCGTCGCCCGAGAGACGGGCGACGATGTCGGTGTTGCGCACCCGTTCGCGCATGATCCTGGCGATCTGGCGGATCAGGTTGTCGCCGGCGTGATGGCCGAGGCTGTCGTTGACGGCCTTGAGGCCGTCGATGTCGATGATCATCACCGCGCCCATTCCGCCGTAGCGGGCGGCGAAGGCGACGTAGTTGTCGAGTTCGGCCCGGAACCGGCGGCGGTCGAGCAGGCCGGTCAGCGAGTCGTGGTCGGCGAGGTAGCGAAGCTCCGCCTCGGTCTTCTCGGCGCGCTCCAAGGCGCCGAGGACGACCTCGCGGTCTCCGGCGTCGAGCTTCTCGAGAACCGCCTCGACAGAGGGCTCGCTCGCCACCGGATCTCTCTCTCCAGGCATCCGTGAACCCTAGTCCTTTTTCGCTTCCCAATGCCGAATCAGGACGTTCGGACGACGCATCCGGCCCACTATCGCTGACCCCCCACCGACGAAAAGTAGGCTGGAGGGATGAGCAACCGACTCGCCCGCGAGACAAGTCCATATCTGGTCCAGCACAGCCGGAACCCCGTCGACTGGTTCCCGTGGGGAGAGGAGGCGCTTGCCCGCGCCCGTGAGGAGGACAGGCCGATCCTGCTCTCGGTCGGCTACTCGGCCTGCCACTGGTGCCACGTGATGGAGCGCGAGTCCTTCGAGGACGAGGAGACCGCCGCCTACATGAACGAGCACTTCGTCAACGTCAAGGTCGACCGTGAGGAGCGGCCCGACGTCGACGCGATCTACATGGAGGCGGTGCAGGCGATCAGCGGCCACGGCGGCTGGCCGATGACCGTCTTCCTCGATCCCGAGGGGGTCCCCTTCTACGGCGGCACCTACTTCCCGCCCGACGAGAGTCGCGGCATGCCCAGCTTCCGGATGGTGATGGAAGCGGTCGTCCAGGCCTTCGTCGGCAAACGCGACGAGATCCGCGAGCGCGCGGCGGAGACCCGCGAGCGCCTCGGCGCGATCGGGCGGGTCGAGCCGGCCGGCGAGGCGCCGGAGGCGACGATCCTGGAGGAGGCCGTCGAACGACTGCGGGCCGCCGCCGACCTCGAGCGTGGGGGCTTCGGCGGGGCGCCGAAGTTCCCCCCGCCTCGGCGCTGGAGCTGCTGCTGGCCCGTGGGGAGAGGGAGCCGGTCGAGCGCACGCTCGACGCGATGATGGCGGGTGGCATCTACGACCAGGTCGGCGGCGGCTTCGCCCGCTACGCGGTGGACGCCGATTGGCTCGTCCCCCACTTCGAGAAGATGCTCTACGACAACGCCCTGCTCGCCCGCGCCTACCTGCACGGCTGGCAGGCGCTCGGCCACGACCGCTACCGACGGGTCTGCGAGGAGACGCTCGACTGGATGCTGGGCGAGATGCGCGGGCCCGAGGGCGGCTTCTACTCGGCCCTCGACGCCGACTCCGAGGGCGAGGAGGGGCGCTTCTACGTCTGGACGCCCGACGAGATCCGCTACGTCCTCTCGGGAGGCGAGGCGGACCCGGATCTCATCAAGTTCGCCATGCATGACATGGAGAACTTGATGAGATTTTTTGGGGTGACGGAGGGGGGGAACTTCGAGGGGCGGAACATCCTCCACCTGGCGGAGGGGGCGGACGCGGAGGCGCCGGAGAACCTTGCGGAGATGCGGCAGGCGCTCTACGAGGCGCGGTCGGCGCGGGTTTGGCCGGGCCTCGACGACAAGCGCCTCGCGTCGTGGAACGCGCTCGCGATCGCAGCCCTCGCCGAGGCGGGGGCGGTGCTCGGCCGGGACGACTACCTCGAGGCGGCGCGCGAGTGCGCCGAGTTCGTGCTCGGCGAGATGACCGACCCGCAGGGGCGCCTCCTGCGCACCTACAAGGACGGCGAGGCCCGGCTCAACGCCTACCTCGAGGACCACGCGTACCTGCTGGAGGCGCTGCTGGGGCTCTACGAAGCGACATTCGAGCCGCGCTGGTACGAGCGGGCCCGCGAGCTGGCCGAGACGATGGTCGCCCGCTTCGGCGACCCGGCGCGCGGCGGTTTCTTCTCGACCTCAGACGACCACGAGGAGCTGATCGCCCGCCGCAAGGAGATCGGCGACCACCCGATCCCGTCGGGCAACTCCTCGGCGGCGATGGGGCTGCTGCGGCTCGCCGCGCTCAGCGGATCGCGCGCCCACGAGGAGCAGGCCGAGGCGGTCTTCCGGCTCTTCGCGACCCCCGCCACCCGCCACCCCGACGCCTTCGCCCATCTGCTCCGCGCGCTCGACTTCCACCTCTCGCCCACAAGGGAGGTCGCCCTCGTCGGCGACGACCTCTCCGCGCTGGCGGCGGCGGTCCGCGCCGAGCACCGCCCGCACCTGGTCCTCGCCGGCGGCCCCGAGGGCAGCCCCCTGCCCGAGCTGCTCGCGCAGCGGACGACCGTGGACGGCAGGCCCGCCGCATACGTCTGCGAGCGCTTCGCGTGCAGGGCGCCTGTGACGAACGCACAGGAGCTGGTCGCGCTTCTCTGATACGGATGTGGGCCGATGAGGGGCTCACTCTTCACCTTCGCCGCCGGCCGTCGCGCCAAGTGGATCATCTTTGCCGTCTGGTTCGTGGCGATATTCGCTGCCACGAACGTCTTCGACCTGCCGGGCAAGTACAAAGACGCCGAAACCAACGAGGCGTCCTCCTATCTTCCCGGCGACGCCGAATCCACCCACGCCCTCGACGCGACCGAGTCGCTCCAGAAAGGCGAAATCGCGACCGCCGTGATCGTCTACCGGCGCGACTCCGGCCTCACGGAGGCCGACGGCCGCACGATCCGCGAAGACATCGCCGCGATGACCGAGGAGCGATTCGAAGGCGTGATCGCCGGCGGCGCGACCGCCGCCTCCGGGGGCTCGACCGGCAGGGAGAGCGGCGGCGATGCCGCCGCGCCGCCTCCGGGCCGGGCTCCGTCCCCGGTCGGGTGCGGGACGCTGACCACCGAGGTGCCGGGCCAACCGGCGGGCTACGCGCCCTTCGTCGGCCCGATCTGCTCGCCGGACGGCAAGGAGGCGATCGTCAACGCCTACATCAAGGGCGACGGCGAGGGCGAACGAATCGTCGACCCGGTCCAGTTCTGGCGCGACGAGATCAGCGATGAAGCGGGCGGCCTCGAAGCGAAGATCACCGGCGGCGCCGGCTTCTCGGCCGACGCGATCGAAGTCTTCGAAAGCCTCGACGGGACCCTGCTGGTCGCCGCGCTCAGCCTCGTGATCTTCCTGCTGATCCTGATCTACCGCTCGCCGATGTTCTTCCTGATCCCGTTGATCGCAGTGGTCTTCGCCGAGACCCTGTCGCAATCCCTCGGCTACGGCCTGACCGAGCTCGGCATCACCGTCAACGGCCAGTCGAGCTCAATCACGTCGATCCTCGTCCTGGGAGCGGGGACCGACTACGCGCTGCTGCTCGTCGCCCGATATCGCGAGGAGCTGCACCACACGGTCGACAAGCACGAGGCGATGCGCACCGCCCTGGCCTCGGCGGGCCCGGCGATCTTCGCCTCGGCGGCGACTGTGATCGCCGCCCTGCTCTGCCTGGTCGTGGCCAAGGTCAACGGCACCGCGGGCATGGGGCCGATCGCGGCGTTGGGCATCGCCTGCGCGGCACTGGCGATGCTCACCCTGCTGCCGGCGCTGCTGACGATCTTCGGCCGCCGCGCTTTCTGGCCCTTCGTCCCGCACACGCCGGAGACCACCCCGGCCGCCGACGCGGTATCCGAGAAGGCGCGCCGCAGCTTCCTCGAGGGCTCGGGTGCCGTCGCCCTGATCAAGGTCATCCTCGCCTCAGTCCTCGTCTTCGTCCTGCTGCCCCTGGTCCTGCTCAACTGGGTCCTGCGCATCCTCAGCGGCCGCCGCGTCCCGTCGCTGATCGTCGGCCCGCTTGACCGCAGGGTCTTCACGCCCTATGAGATGCGCCGCCACGACCTCGAGCACACCGCGGACGCCACCCACGGCATGTGGAAACGGGTCGGCGACCGGGTCGCGGCCTCGCCGAAGCGTGTCGCACTGGGCTCGGTCGCGATTCTGCTCGTGCTCTGCGCCGGCCTCGCCACCTTCTCCACGGACCTCACCGCCGAAGACACCTACCGCACGGAAGTCGAATCGGTCGAAGGCCAGGATCTGCTCAACAAGAGCTTCCCCTCGGGCACGACCGCGCTGACCGACATCGTCGTCGAGGATCGCGCCGACGTGCCGGCGGTCAGAGCCGCAATCATCGAAGTCGACGGGGTCGAGGCGGTCTCGCAGTCCGTCGCCGAAGGCCCGCCGGGGACCCTGGTCCAGGCGACTCTGGAGCCGAATCCTTACTCGACCGAGGCCTTCGACCTGATCGACCCGATCCGCGATGCCGCGCACGAGACGGCGGCGAGCTCTCTCGTCGGCGGGCCGACCGCGATCGAATTCGACGTTCGCGACGCCGCGGGCTGGGACTCGATCGTGATCCCGCCGATCATCCTGGTCGTCGTCTTCCTGATCCTGATCGGCCTGCTGCGCGCCGTGGTCGCGCCGCTGATCCTGATCGGCACGGTGATCCTCAGCTTCCTGGCTGCGCTCGGAGTCGGCTATTTCGCCTTCGAGTTCATCTTCGACTTCCCCGGCTCCGACCCCTCGCTGCCGCTCTTCGCCTTCGTCTTCCTGGTCGCCCTGGGGGTCGACTACAACATCTTCCTGATCGCCCGCGCCCGCGAGGAGACGATCCAGCATGGCTCCCAGCAGGGGATCCTGCGAGCCCTGGCCGTGACGGGCGCCGTGATCACCAGCGCCGGCATCGTCCTTGCCGGCACCTTCGCGGCGCTCGCCGTGGTACCGCTCACGTTCCTCACCGAGATCGGCTTCGTCGTCGCCTTCGGCGTCCTGCTCGACACCTTCCTGGTCCGCAGCGTCCTCGTCCCGGCGCTGGCGTTGATGAGCGCCGACAACTTCTGGTGGCCCTCCGCCCTCTCGAAGCCCGGCAACACCCCAGCTCCCCCCGCCGGCGACTCAACCCCCGGCAGCTAGAGACGCAACCGCAACAAGTTCCGGCGTCCAGGCGCCAGCGCCTCGAACCCTCCTCGTCTTGCTCCCAACGTCCCTCGCGCGGGTGGCGCAGACTGAGGGGGGGCCGAGAACGGACCCAGTTCGGCCCGCCCGCAGGCCCCCCTCAGGCTGTGTCAGGACCCGCGCAGAGGCGCTAGAGCACCGGCAAGAAGTTTTCGATCTCGTAAGGGGTCACCTGCACCCGGTACTCGTCCCATTCCTGCCGCTTGATCTCGATGAAGCGGCGGAAGGTGTGCTCGCCGAGCGTGCGCAGGACCAGCTCGGAGTCGGCCGCGACCTCGATCGCCTCGCCGAGCGTCGAGGGCAGCTGCTCGATGCCCTGGTGGGCCAGCTCCTCCGGCGAGAGGTGGTAGAGGTTCTGCTCCATCGGCTCGGGCAGCTCGTAGCCCTTCTCGACGCCCTCGAGGCCGGCCTGCAGCATTCCGGCGAAGCAGAGGTAGGGGTTGGCGGCGGGGTCCGGGCAGCGCAGCTCGGCCCGGGTCGCCCCCTCCTTCCCCGGGTGGTAGAGCGGCACCCGGATCAGCGCCGAGCGGTTGCGCCTCGACCAGGCGAGGTAGACGGGCGCCTCGTAGCCCGGGACCAGGCGCTTGTAGGAGTTGACCCACTGGGCGAAGAGGGGCGAGATCTCCCGCGCGTGCTTGAGCTGCCCGGCGATGAAGGCCTTCGCGGTCGCCGAGAGGAAGTACTGGTCATCAGCATCGAAGAAGGCGTTCTTGCCGTCTTTCGTGAGGCTCTGGTGGACGTGCATCCCGGAGCCGTTCTCGCCGAAGAGCGGCTTCGGCATGAAGGTCGCGTGCCAGCCGTATTTCATCGCGTACTCCTTGACCACGATGCGGTAGGTCATGCAGTCGTCGGCCATCTCGAGCGCGTTCTTGTAGCGCATGTCGACCTCGTGCTGGGAGGGGCCGACCTCGTGGTGTGCGTACTCGACGTGGATGCCCATCTTCTCCAGCGCCAGGATCGTCTCGCGGCGCACGTCGGTGCCGGCGTCGAGCGTGGTCAGGTCGAAGTAGCCGCCCTCGTCGAGCACCTCGGGCACGCCGCCCTCGGGGCTGGAGGATTTGAAGTAGAAGAACTCCAGCTCGGGACCGATGTTGTAGGCGTCGAAGCCGAGCTCCTGCGCCCGGTCGAGGGCACGGCGCAGGATCCAGCGGGGGTCGCCCTCGTAGGCCTCGCCGCCGGGGACCTGGACGTCGCAGAACATGCGGGCGACGGCGTTCTCCTCTTCGGGGCGCCAGGGCAGGAGCTCGAAGGTCGAGGGGTCGGGCATCGCGATCATGTCCGACTCCTCGATCGGGTTGAAGCCGGTGATCGAGGACCCGTCGAAGCCCATGCCGCCGTCGAAGGCGTCGTCGAGCTCGGCGGCGTTGATCGAGAAGCTCTTGAGCTGGCCGAGCACGTCCGTGAACCAGAGGCGCACGAAGCGGACGTCGTGATCCTTGACGATCTTGGCGACGTCGGCTGCGGTCGTCGGTTGCTCTGCCATGCGCTGCCTCCTGGGCGGGTGTCGAAGCGAGGCCGGAACGATAGGCGAAGTGAACCGGTGAGGTGCGAACTGCCGTACAAGCGGGTAGAGAAGGCCATCCCCAGGCTTGAAGGTTCCGCCGGAACCCGGTATAACTTACTTCAGGTAAGTTAATAGCTAAAAGTAAAGTAAAGGCCGCAGATGACAGTTAAAACAGATGTGAGCAGATTCCAGATTCACGACGAGCTGACGGCCCCTGAGGACAGTGCTCCCCTGATCAAGAGCATCCAGGCGGCGGGCGGCGCGGTGAACAAGTTCGTCGGCGTCCTCGCCGGCTCCCCGGCGGTGCTGCGCGCATACACCCGGATGCGCTCGGAGCTGCGCGGCGGTGTCCTGCTCCAGGCGACGCGGCAGCGGATCGCCCTGGCGGTCGCCGAGCACCGCGAGGACAACTACAGCATCGCCCAGTACGCGAAATCGGCCCGCGAGGCCGGGCTGGGCCTCGACGAGGTCTCCCGCGCCCGCAGCTTCGAGTCCGGCGACCCGAAGGAGAAGGCGCTCCTCACCTACCTGAGGGCGACGCTCGAAGCCGGCGGCCATCCCCCCCACCACCTCCAGGAAGAGGCGATGGAGATCGGCTGGACCGAAGAGGAGATCCTCGAGGCGGTCGCGCACCTGGCGCTGAACGAGTTCCAAAGTCTCATCGCCAGCGCTGCAGCGCTGCCTAAAGATCAGGCGACTCCGCGGGTTCTGCCGAACGCGGCTTAGGTGTAGGAGGGGTCGGGTGCCCCTGCCGGCTCAACTTTTCCGGTGGAGAGCTGGCGGCTGACGCCGCGAGCTCACGGCGAAAAAGTACAAGCCGCCGGCAGGGGCACCCGACCCCTCCTCAGCTCGAACGAGCGGCAGAACCCGAGGTTCGCCCGAGCGGTTGGCAGAGCCGGGGACTCCTCGATTTAGAGATCCGGCGCGGCCGCAGGCCGCGTCTCTCCAGAAGAAGTTGAGAGAACAGGGGCCCCCGCCCCCGGCCCCTAGTCCTCTACAACAGTGACCGTGTAGAGCAGACGCGCCGTCGAGTACTTGCAGCCGTAGGTCGCCCGGGTCCCCACCTTCATGTGCGGCTCGCCCTGGCGGACGTCGGTGGAGTTGGTGCACATCCCCGGCTCGCGGCTGGCGCGCCAGACGTTTTTGGCGCCCAGGTCCTGGGAGAAGGCGGGCGCCCAGGTCGGCACGCTGATCCCGACGATGTCGCCGACCTCGACCCTGAGATTGGCCCCGAAGCGGACGGTCTGGCCGAGGTAGGGCGTGAGGATGTGGACCGAGCCCTGGCTGCGCAGGTTGTAGCGGGGCGGGTTGGTGCCGGCGACGCGGCGCAGGATCGAGAGGCGCGCCTGCGGCGGGGTGCCGAAGAAGCCGTTGAAGAAGGAGCGCTGGCTGTTGGTCGGCTGGGCCAGGGTCAGCGTCCAGGACTTGATCTTGCCTCCTGCGGTTGACCCGGAACGGGAGCTGCGTCTGGTCGTTGCTGACCTGGAAGCCGGTGACGCTGCCGACGGCCTGACAGGGAAGCGCCGGGCAGGACGGGTCCGGGGTGGTCGCGGTGGCGCCGAGCACGACCGTCGTCTTCGAGCTCGTCGCCGCGCCCGCGCTCGAGCCGAACTGGGCGACCGCGAGGACCAGGCAGGCAGCCGCCAGCAGGGCGAGGACGCAACTTCTGCGAAGACGTCGACATGCCGTTCCTCTCTCGAATGGTCAAAGCAGTGGCGCGCAGATTAGCCGTCGCAACGGCCGTAACACGGGAACCGGGCTAGGGTCGCGCCAGCTGGATCTGGACCGCGTAGCGGATCCGCCCGGACCCTTCGAAGTCGAGGGCTTCGCGCACACCGTTCGTCAGGTCCCAGGAGAAGCCGCGGGTGAAGGGGCCGCGGTCGATCACCCTGGTGACCATCGCGCGGCCGTCGTGGACGAACTTGACCGCGGTCCCGCAGGGCAGGCTGCGATGGGCGACGCCGAGCGTCTTCGGCCGCAGGATCTGGCCGCAGGCGGTCTGGCGCCCGTAGAGGCCGGGGCCGTACCAGGTGGCGCCCGCCGAGCGCAGCGCGGTGAAGGCGATTCCCGCCCCCGTCTGGGCGTCGGTGGAGGCGATCGGTCGGCGCCGCCGGTGTCGGCGGGGGCCGGCGCAGCGCCGAGCGCGGCGATCGCGCAGACGCCGAGGACGGCCGCGCAGCGCGCGCCGAAGCGTGTTCGTGTGGTGGTTCCCGCCTTCATTTCTCTTTGCGACGCTTACGGGGTTAGCTGACGGGCTCGCGCTGCAAAGAGCTGCGCTACGCGGCAGATGCCGGCGATTCGCCCCAACTGATTGGGTCCCCCGATTCCCGCTTTTGTGAGCGGAGACTCAGCGAAGTGGGCACCAGGTTAGCAAACGCTAAGACAGAAAACGGTGCAGGGGTCGCTGAAATGGGAGAGGCCCCTCGCGGGGCCTCTCCTTTAGCGGGCCTGTAAGCCGGATCCTGTCTTGAGCGGCCATCTATCTATGCGGCCTACCTGGACCTCGCCGGGCCGGGTCGACGGTCCTGCTTGGCCTTGCACCGGGCGGGGTTTGCCTGGCCGCCGCGTCACCGCGACGCCGGTGCGCTCTTACCGCACCATTTCACCTTTGCCTGTGCGCGACTCACGTGTGGCCGCGCCATCGGCCGTGTGTTTCTGTGGCACTTTCCCGCGGGTTTCCCCGGGTGGGCGTTACCCACCGCCTTGCCCTTCGGTGTCCGGACTTTCCTCGAGGGGTTTTCTCTCCCCCCGCGGTCCGCTCGGCCCGCGCCAGATGGTAGCGCCGGGGCGCCGCATCGTTGCAATCGCATCGAATATCCTGGCCGCGGGAATGCCGGGAGCCGTGGTCACGGGAGCGGGAAGCGGCCTGGGGCAGATCGATCGCGGTCGAGCTCGCGGGCAGCGGCTTCGTCGTGCTCGCGACCGACATCGACCCAGAGCGCCGCCGCCGAGACCGCGGAGGCGATCGGCGGTCGGCGCCACCTCGTCGGCCTCGACGTGCGCGACGAGGAGGCCTGCCGGGCGGCCGCGGCGGTCGCGATCACCCGCGGCGGCTCGCTCGATCTCTGGGTCAACAACGCCGGCGTCTTCTTCACCGGCAACGCCTGGGAGCAGGACGAGCAGGCGCGGCAGACGATGCTCGACGTCAACGCCGTCGGCATCATGAACGGCACGATCGCGGCGCTCGAGCGGATGACCGAGCCGGGACCGGGCACATGGTCAACGTCGTCTCCCTCGGCCGGCCTCGTCGCGGCGCCGGGCGAGGTCGCCTACTCGGCGAGCAAGCACGCCGCGATGGCGTTCACGCTCGGAACCCTCTTCGACCTGCGCCGGGCCGGCTTCCGCGGGATCGAGCTCAGCGCCGTCTGCCCGGACGGGATCTGGACCCCGATGCTCGAGGACAAGCTCGACGACCCCGATGCGGCGGGCTCTTTCTCCGGCCGGCTGCTGACCCCCGAGCAGGTGGCGACCGAGGTCGGCAGGCTCACCGAGCGCCCGCGGCCGGTCCTCGTCCTGCCGCGCTGGCGCGGCCCGGTCCTGCGCTTCTTCGACCTCTTCCCGCGCCTCGCCCTGCAACTGCTGCCGCTGGTGATGCGAGACGCCCGCCGCCGCCAGCGGCGCTACAAACGCTGATCGAATCAGGCAAGTGGCCCTGAGCGCCGTCGGGCGCTAGACGACTTTCCTGGAAGACGCCGACCACGCGGCCGAGAATGCGGGCCTCTGTGGTGCGGATCGGCTCCATCGCGTCGTTCTCGGGCTGCAGGCGGACGTGGTCGTTCTCGCGGAAGAAGCGCTTGACGGTCGCCTCCTCGCCGATCAGGGCGACGACGATTTCGCCGTCGCCGGCCTCCTCGGCGGGACGGACGACGACGTAGTCGCCCTCGAAGATGCCGGCGTTCTTCATGCTCTCGCCGCGGACGTGGAGGATGTAGTCGCCGTCCTCGCCGCCGATCACGTCGGGGATCTCGATGTACTCCTCGACGTTCTCCTCGGCCAGGATCGGCTCGCCGGCGGCGACCTGGCCGACCAGCGGCAGGCCCTTGCCGGGCATGATCGTCTTCTTGGCCCGGTCGAAGAGCAGCTCGATCGCCCGCGGCTTCGAGGGATCGCGCCGCAGCAGCCCGATCTTCTCGAGGTTGGCGAGGTGCGCGTGCACGGTCGAGGAGGAGTGCGAGCCCGACCGCTTTGCCGATCTCCCGCACGGTCGGCGGGTAGCCGGTCTTGGCCGCGTACTTGCCGATGAAGTCGAAGATCTCCTTCTGCCTTTTGGTCAGATCCAGGTCCACCATCCGTTCCTCCTCGTAGGCCCGGGCACCAGTGCCGGCGCAAGATTCAATGGTTCGAACACCTGTTCGCAGGCTAGCGGCTCCCACGGATGCTTTCAAGCCGCGGGCGGCCGCCGCCGCGGAACATCTAGAATCGAGCGCCCTCGAGCGGCTGTGGCGGAACTGGTAGACGCGCAAGGTTGAGGGCCTTGTGGGCTGGAAACGGCCCGTGATGGTTCGACTCCATTCAGCCGCATTGGAAAACCCCCGCTAGTCGGGGGTTTTCCTGTTTTTATGGGTCTTTTGCACAAAGCGTCTAGACCCGTGATGCGCCAGTTGATGCGCCAGTCAGACACTAGTTCTACGTCACTTCGCCGGTGACTTTGATGCGTACGATCCGTCGGTGAACTTGCGGAGCATGCGTCCCCATGAGATTGATGCCGCGGTCAGCGTGTGGCGTGCGGCGAACATCGCCCGAGGTGCTCCGCATGGGACCGAGCGCACCGCCCGCATCCGCGCGAAACTCTCGGCCTCAGATGCCCTGGCGTTCGTGGCGCTCAGACCGGAGATCGTAGGCATGGCGCTCGCCGAGCCTGGCCGCCTCGATGGTGGCGCTGGCGGGCTCGATCCGACGCTCCTGCATATCTCGATGGTCTTCGTGCACCCGGCCACGCAGGGGACAGGGGTCGGTAGCTCGCTTGTCCTCCATGTTCTCGACTCAGGCCGCTCGCTGGGCTACCTGCGGGCGGATGTCTGGACCTACCGCGATAACACCTCCGCGCGCGCTCGGTGGCGGCCCCGGCGAAGCAGACCAGATCCTGCGCGATTGGTGGCACTGGCGCGACGAGGATGCCTGGGAGATGTACTGGTTCGCTCACGACATGGGTAAGGCCGGGCCAACCCCGCCCCTGCGCCGCGAGGCGGAGCGGCGGATCGCCGCAGACCCTGCGCTGACCACCGCGATGGTTCGGGTCCTCAACCACGAGTTACGTCCCTCGGAGGCCTTCACGCCAGCCTTCTCCGTGACCACGATGGCGCAAGCGCTACGTCACGGTCGCGGTCGCCGTCAGGCGATCATGCGTGAGGCGGGGACGGCTGCGGTCGACGAACTCCGGCGGTGGCGCATGGCGCGCCGAACGATGGGAAGGCACTGAACTGTCGCCATGAAGAAACACGAATCAAGGAGAGCCAGAATGAGCAAGAAGAAGCCCGTACCCGGGCAGCTGATCACCGGCGCAGGGGGTGTGCTGCTGATCGTCTCCATGTTTCTTCCCTGGGTGGGAGCCGGGGAGACACACCGAACCGGATTCGAGCTCTTGACCATCGGCGATGTCCTCCTGCTGATCGTCGGACTGGTCGCGATCGTGGCGGCACTCACGTGGGGGCGTTACGGGCTCTTTCGCCCCGATCTGTCCCTGAACGGGGCGGCCGATCTGCTGGGCCTGGTGGCAGCGATCCTTCTCGCCTGGCTGATCCTGTTCGACTTCCCGACTGGCGCCAGTCGGGAAGTCGGCGTCTTCCTGGCTCTGGTCGCGACGATCGCGATCGCCGGCGGGACGGGCGACTACAGCGTTCTGCGTGGCGCGCCGTTGTTTCCCCGCATCGACCAGAGCGAGCGGCGAACATCATCGTAGGGGCTTATCGGTGATCGGTGCCCATCTCGTTCCTGGTCGATGCCAGCAGAGGCCATCAGAAGGGGCGCAACATGCGCCATGCCGGCGGGGAGCCCGGCAGACTGATTTCTCCGATCTCCTCGAAGCCAAACCGCCGGTAGAAGGGAATGTTGGTGCGGCGCTGAGTCTCTAGGTAACAGGCCACGCCATCGGCCTCCGCTCTGCGCAAACCCGGCTCGATCAGGGCGCTGCCGATGCCCTGGCGCTGCGCGGAGGTTCTCACGGCGAGGCTGTTCAGCCGCCAGTGAGGCTCGCGCGGAAGGTTGTCGTGGATCAGTTTCTCCCACCGCACCCCCTTCCGTAGGCTGCCCGCACCCTCGGGCAAGAGCGTCAAGCCGGTGCGCAATTGCTCGCCCAGATTCAGTTCTGCGGTTCCGGGTGGGAACCAGAGAGCGCCCCCGGCAGCGTCCGCGGTGGTCCAGGCGGCGTCACGCGGAACGAAGACGCGCCGAATCAGTGCCTCGTAGTAGCGGGGCAGGACCCGCCGCAACTGCCAGCGCCTGGGCAACAACCAGCTCCAGATCTCGTCGTCGTGGAAGCCGTCGGCAAGTGCCTCGGCCGTGGGGCGAACGAATTGATCGACTACCCGGACCGCCCCAGCCGCCATGCGGACATCCTATGGCGCGAGCCGTTCGATTCCAGCCGGGTCGGATGCAGTTTCCCTCTGCTGCACCAAAGCTCCGGCGCGGACTGCCTCTTCGAGCAGATGGCGTCCGCCGCGGCTGCCCATCCTTTGCGGACGAGGCGGGGCAGATGTCACCAGGGTGTCTTCCCTCTTTCGCATATTTCGCTGTAGTAGCGAACTATGGGGAAATCGGGAAATTTCTCTGATATTATGTATTCGTAATGGAGGCGAAACCCGCCGATATAGAGAAATCTCTCCTCGACCAAGCAATTAGCTGGTTGGAAGGCCGGCTCCCTGAAGGCTGGGGCGTAGAAAAGACGCCTGCCCAGAGCCTTGATCTCAACGTCCCCCGCGACGACTTGAGAATTACTCTCAAAGGGCCTCATAGCACGGGGACCACCCTCGCCATAGAGGCGAAGCAATCGGTTTCGCCTCGCTTCGTTCATGATCTGTTGCTTCCTCGACTTCACACCGCCCGCAACATGGGCGGGTTTCATCCGCTCGTTGTTGTGGCCCCCTGGTTGAGCAGGAAGACGCAAGCTCTGCTGACCAAAAATGGCATCGGCTACATCGACCTGACCGGCAATGCGAGGGTGCTTGCCAACAATCCGCCGTTCTACCTGGAGACCGTAGGAGCAGAGCGCGATCCTGCTCCTAAGAAACAGGGCAAAGCCCAACTGCGTGGGCCGAAGGCCGCACGGCTGATCAGGCTACTGACCGATGTCCGCCCCCCCTACAGGCTTGGGGAGCTCGCAGCTGCCGCGGACCTCGCTCCGGCCTACGTATCGCGCTTGCTCGAAACGCTCTATGACGAAGCACTGATCGAGCGGGGCGCCCGCGGACCAGTCGAGGTCGTCGACATCGCCGGGCTGATTCGCCGCTGGGCCAACTCATACGACGTCTTGCAGTCCAATCGACCCGAGTCATTCATCGCCCCTAATGGGGTCAAATTCACAACAGATGAACTCTCAAACTACCCATCCGAGAAGACCCGGTTCGCGATAACCGGCTCGGTTGCCGCCATCCGTCTGGCGCCCATCACCGCGCCAGCGCTCCTCTTGGCCTACTGCGACGACCCCGACGCGCTCGCAAGCGATCTGGGATTGCTCCCCGCGAGCGAGGGCGCGAACGTAATCCTTCTTGAGCCGTTCGACGACGTAGTTTGGCGTCGCACCCTGACCCAATCCGGTCTGCGTTTCGTCGCACCCGCGCAGGTTGCGGTCGATTGCCTTACAGGGACGGGCAGGATGCCTGAGGAGGGCGAGGCGGTCCTTGACTGGATGGTCGAGAACGACGATGTCTGGCGACAACCAGAGCTTCCAGACTTCGGACTCGAGTGGCAATGAGCGACAAAACCCCTGATCCGCAATACGTGGAAGCGCGGCGAGTCCTGCTCGACGCGCTCGATGCTCTGACGCCCCAGATAGATGCAGTGGTCCTCGCCGGCGCGCAGGCGATCTACATCCGGGCTGGGGCGAACAGCTTGCCCGTCTCCGACTACACGGTCGACGGCGACCTGACACTCGACCCTGCTGCCCTGCTCGATGAGCCAGAGCTAGAAGAGTTGATGAAGGAGGCTGGGTTCAAGCTTGCCGTCAAGCAGGGCAGCAGGGAGCCAGGAATATGGACCGTGGAGGTACTGGTCGCTGATGCGACCGCAGACATTGCAATCGATTTGATCGTCCCAGAGGCCGTTGCACCTCGGCGAGGCAGAAGAGGGGCACTTGATGAGCCACACGGCAAACTCGCGGCTCGCAAGATCGTCGGCCTCGAGGCTGCGCTCGTGGACAACGAGGCGCTGGAAATATCCGCGCTCGACCCGGCTGACAACCGTTCCAAGACAGTCAAGGTCGCCGGCGTTGCGGCTCTACTTGTGGCCAAGATCCACAAGTTGACCGACCGGGTCGCCGACAACCGCTCCGATCGGATCAAGGACAAGGACGCAGCCGATGTCATGCGGCTGATGGGCGCCGAGAAAGCCAGCTCGGTCGCGGAGACGCTGACTGATCTGTCCAGCCACCCCGATGCCGGTGCGACCACCCGCACGGCGATCGAGGGGTTCAGCCAGCTATTTGGAACGCGAGCCGGCGTCGGGATCGAGATGGCAGCCCGATCACTGCGAGGCGGCATGCCCGAAGAGCGAGTTCACGCCATCTGCCTTGCCTATGCAGAGCAGTTGCGCGAAGCGTTGTAGTCCCTGCGATTTCGGCGCGATTGTTCTCCTAGTGAGCCGACGACCGGCTCATCTCATCGCTGGCGGGGGCGGTACTCGTCGGCCCGACGAAGGCCGCCCCCACCCCCTTCGGCCCACAGTGATTAGGGAACGGCTAGGGAACGAAATACCCAAATGAGGGCCTTTTGTTGACCTCCTCTGACCCGCGTTGACCTTTTGGAAAATTCTCGTTGAAGGCGCGGAATCCCGCTTGCCATGCGGGCTTTCCAGTCCTCAAGCGGAATGAAGGCGGTCGCGGCAAAAAGTCGCTGAAAACGACTTTACGGTTTTGGAGACCGCGCGCATAGCCGTTGGCTAGCCCCCGGAGGGCACTGCAAGAGCCAAATCCTAATTGAAGCTATCCAGCCAAAAGAATGTCTGGGAAATGAAAGGCCACCACTCCCTCGAGGTTGGACCTGGTTGAGACCAGACTGGGTCAGTTGATTGGCAAGCGATTCATCCTTCAGCGCCCCGCTCCGAATCAATCCTCCTCTACGACTTCATCGATCCACTCTTGGGGAATGAGCTTCTCTCCATCTCGCCAGTTGTGGCTCACGGCGTCCTGGAACCAGTCCTCGGGCAAGTTTGCGTGGTCACAGACGATGATCTGGAAATTGGGTGCAAGCTCCACGGCGACATCTCGCATCAACTCGAACATTCTCCGGACGGCAGCGCGATCGTCCTCACCAGCCGGAAGCCCCTCCTGCTGCTCAACGTCCGAGGGATAGTAGGCCTGGGTCGGCTGATCCAACATCAGGAAACGCGGGACCGGTCGATCATGGCGAGTGAAATACCGGTGGAGCGCTAGATGAGCGGCTAGGTGATAGCCGACCCAGTTCTCGGCACTCCCGACGCGAAAGAGAGGGGCCGCGCCTTGGTCTGTGTCGGTCATCACGGTGAGCCGTTGAAGATCGAGCCACACCGCATCCGGATGCTCTAGCTCCAAGCGCTGGCTATAGCCAGTGATGTCGTTTGCGACAACGGCTAGTCGAGCGGTGAGTTCCTCTCGCGTCGCGTCCGGATCGAGTTGCTGTTCGAGCGCATCCACCGCGCGCTGACGCACCTTCACAACATCAGCGAGACGCGTGAGCTCCTCCGGCTCTGCCGTCCTGCTCGTGTCGAGGAAGTGCTGAATACGCCCGCGGGTGAATGCCTGTGACTCAGCGGAGGAACGGGCGGTACCGGCCATCTCATCCTGCTCGGCAAGTCCTGCCAGGGCTTCTTCAACCGCCCGCAGCTTCTCCCGCAGTTGATCAATCGTGCCCGCGAGGCCTGCCAAGGCTTGACTTCGACGCGGGCGGATGTCCTCCACGCCCTCCAACTGTGCTGCAAGTGCCTGAACGGCTTGCTGCATTTGCTCGATCGAGGGATCGTCGTGCGGAAGGTTCTGCTCGCAGACCGGACAGACTTGGGCGTCACCGGTGCCGTCGAGAAGGTCGATGCTTGCCAAGCGCGAGAGCTGTTGGTCAACGACCTCGGCGTAGGCGTTCTCATCCGATCCCATCACTCGCAAGAGCTCCGCCTGCTCCCCGGCGGCACGAAGGGCTATCCGAAGCTCGCTGCGGTCGCGTTCCAGCGTCTCCCGACGGCCAGCGGTTACATCGTCCGACTCGGGGATTGGCGCGGTCTGGATTTGGAGCACCGTGCGGAGGGTGGCAAACATCTCCGCTCTGCCCTCAGACTCCTGCTCGGGGAGCAACCCAGCCCCGGCGGCCTCGCGGATCATCGAGAGCAGGCTGACATCGATCTCCTCATTGACTACCGTGGCCCGATCCAGATCCGCCTGGGCGCGACGCAAATCGCGGCGAGCGGAGACAAGCTGCTGCCGCTTTACCGCCTGGTCCCGCGGAACTGCACCGAGAAAGTACGGGAGGGTGTCGCGCAGTGCGGCGGCGATACCATCTTCACCCTGACGGTGAAAGAGGAACTCTCTGTTGGCGATCTCGCTCTGGCGCTGGAGGCAGAGCCAAGTCGCGTGGCCCAAATTGGCCTCTAGTCCGGCGGTGGCCCATGGGGTTGCCGGCTCCCCAGCGTTCTCGTCGATTCCAATCAGACGACCGACTTGATCACGGATTGACGCCGTGTCAGCGTTGACCTCCAACTGATCGAACTCAAGGGGCTCAAGAGTCGAGCCGATCTCCACCATCGCGCGTTGCGTCGATGCTTTCCCCTCTTTGGGCGCAGGTCGCGCAATGAAGACACGAGTTGCCCCGTGATCAAGAAGAAGCCCATACCAGGCAACCGTCTCAGTGATGGGTCCAACAGGCATGACAAGCGTGTCGCGCCCCAGACAAAACTCAACGATGTCCAGCAAGGCGCTCTTTCCCGTCGCCGAGACACCGGTCACGACATTGAGTGCGCCTGCATTGAACTCAATATCCCGCCGCTTCCCTGAGTTGCTGTAGAGGACTATCGACCGAATCTGCATCGTTAAGGCCTTACCCCCAGCAGAGCGAATGCGCTGCTTGGCTGATCGAGTTTTGCCAGCCAACGGCCCACGAAAGAGGCACTACTGAGAATCTCGTGAAGTTCCTCGGGGCCATCTGGAATCGTCAGTCTCCCAGTCAACCGACCGTCATTGGTCTCCAAGACACCGAAGCGCAGTCCGAGTCGGAACCCCTCACGCGTGAGGGGCGTAAGCCGCGAAGCTCTCTGAGGAAACCCGGCGCGAACCAGAGGCTCGCGGCGCACCCAGGTTGGCAGGTGAGTCGCCACCGTTTTTGGCAACACTTCACGCGTGGGGCGATGCAGCACCAAGGGAGGGATCAAGAACGCCAACGGCCAAATCATTGGCTCCTCTCTCTTTGACTCGTACGCTAGTGCTGAAACGGAAAGCAGAGACGCGAAGAGTGCGGGGTTAAGCAAGGTCGCCTCTACACGGGGACGCTCCGCCCAGGGCTTCATTGCTCAAGCAGCTCCTTGACTCGATCCGAAAAGTCGGGGTGCCACCCCACACGGCCTACATCTGCAAACTCGTGCAAGCGGCCCCGCATGAAGAACGGCTCCGTATAACGCTCGCGGACTCTCACGGCCGTCTGGTTGGATACCTCCTGGAAAAGCGCATGTCCGGCTTTTTCTTTTGCCTCGTCGTCCGCGTTACCACCTAGCCGGATCTGCATCGCATCGAAGGTCCGCTCCCACTCGTCGACGAGATTGTCCTCAAAAGTTTCGAGCTCTCCGATCCCAATGAGGTCGCGCTCAACCCATTGAGCCCGCTGAACATAGGCGCGGTAGTAGTCGACCATCGCCTTCTGAAGCATCGCCGCACTATGCAAAATCCACCTCAGCTGTTCGACAAAGACTTGGGAGCCGTAGGTCGTCTCGAGGTCGATATCAACGTCATCGCGGTCCACAAGCGTCGGCAGGTTGTCCGGCTTGTAACCATCAGCGATTTCTTGGATCTTGAGTCGAACATCCATGCCGCTGATGGTGTCGCGCTCGCGTTGGAGAATCTCCACGGCCTGACGGTTCCACCATCCCCACAACTGATCCAAGAACGAATCCTCATGGTTGGGGGGCAGCGCGACGTAGAGGGACTGCCGAACGGCGGTCTCCAAATCAGCGCCCACTTGGGGTGCTCCATCTAGTACGTAGATCCGGCTCACGAAGACCTCCCGTTCTGCCTCGCCAAGCGCTAGGTAGCGCTCCCGAACATCAGAGGTGGAGGTGCTAGTCGAGCCAGCCGCCGCCGCATCCAAAAGCGTGCGAGCCAGCTCCACCGATCGGGAATCTGGTCGCAATGCGTGCGCTGCGCCTTCCGTCGCAGTGCTGGTCGTAACCAGGGTCAACAACGGCCCCAGTGGATCAGCCGGGACGTGGGCGTCCATCCACACCCCGAGGGTTTTCCAGAGATCGACATCCTTATCGCCGAGTCCGCGCTGGTGATTGACGTGATGCTTGAGCTGCAGCAACTCGACCGGAGTGCCGTCCTGCTCCCAACTGACGTCGTCGTGCAACTCCAACGCGAGGGCCAAATCAGGATGCTCCCCGGTGCGCTGGATAAGCTGCAGCAGAGGCCAGTGCGACTGGTACAGATATCCGAGCGCTTGGTGCGCGGCGCTGTGCGAATGAGTTGCCATCGATCCTCCCCCGGCCACGCTACCCCGTGCGCCAGTTGTGCGCCAGTCAGCCCCTAAATCAGCCGGAATCAACCGGACGTAACCGGATCGACTTTGGCTCTAGAAAGCGGATTTGGCTCTACCAAGCCCCGGCTTTTAAGCTTGAGGGCCTTGTGGGTGGAAACACCCGTGATGGTTCGACTCCATTCAGCCGCATAAGCAAAGGCCCCGCTCCGGCGGGGTTTTTGCGTTGGAGGCCCTATTCGCTCTGGGAGCGGGACGGGCGATCAGCGGGGAAGGAAATCGCGTTGTGACCTGTGACGCGAGCGCGCTGTCGCTCCAGTGTGGGCTGAAACCTGGCGTTAAGCCTGTCCCCGAAGAAGCCCATCAGCAGGTATCCGACACCGAGCGCGACCTGGAACCCGCCTTGGACGTAGTCGCCATCGGCGAACGACCAGATTCCGAAGAAGGCCCAGAAGGCGGCAAAGACGAACATCGCAATGCGGTACCAACGCGAGGTCACGGTCGTCCAAGGGTAGCCCTGCCCGGGGTCGGCGGTTTGCTACTGATATGGAAATTCCCAGTCCGGAAAGGGAGCCTCGAATGACTCGCAGCCTCGCCCGCCTCGCCGACCTCTCATATCGCCGTCGCGGCCGCATGGTCCTCCTCTGGATCGCGGCGACGGTCGTGATCATCGGGCTGGGCTCATCGCTGGCGGGCGAGTACGAAGCCGACTACAACACCCCGGGGTCGGAGTCGAAGGCCGCGAGCGAGCTCACCGAAGAAGAGTTCGGCGGCTATTCGGGACAGGAAGTGTTCGTCGTCTGGAAGGACGAGGGCGGGGCGATGAGCCCCCCGGCCCGCGAGCGAGTCGACGCGTTCCTCGCCGAGGTACGGCGGATCGACGACATCGAGAGAGCGACCCCTATCCGCGTCTCCGACGACGGGACGATCGCGACGACGACGCTGCCGCTGACGGTTCCCGGGTGGGAGGTGCCCAAAGAGGACGGCGAAAAGCTGGTCTCCGCCGCCGAGGAGAACAGCGGCGACGGGCTGGAGATCAAGCTCGGCGGGGATCCGATCTACAGGACCCAGGAAGGGGCGAGCCCCGAGGGGGTCGGCCTGCTCGGCGGGGCGATCGTCCTGCTGATCGCGTTCGGGTCGCTGATCGCCGCGGGGCTGCCGCTGGTGATCGCCCTGGTCGGCCTCGGCATCTCCGGCGGCGGGCTGATCGCCCTCCTGGCAAACGTCATCGACGTCCCCGACTGGACCCTTGCGGTTGCGGGGCTGATCGGGATCGGCGTCGGGATCGACTACTCGCTGCTGGTGCTGACCCGTTTCCGCAGCGCCCTCAAGGACGGCAAGGACCGCCACGACGCGGTGGTCGAGGCGGTGACCACGGCCGGGCGCAGCGTGATCATCGCCGGCTGCACTGTCGTGATCGCCGTCCTCGGCCTGTTCCTCACGGGCCTGCCCTACATGTACGGCGTCGCGCTCTCGGCGTCGATGGCCGTCCTGGTCGTGATGCTCGCCTCGGTGACGCTGCTGCCGGCGCTTCTCTCCTACCTCGGCCCGAATGTCGACCGCCTGCGGGTCCCGCTCCTCGGGCGCTCTCTGGACAAGGCCGAAGGCGACGGTGAATCCCCCGCAGCGCGCTGGAGCCATGCCGTGCAGCGGCGGCCCTGGACCGCAGTGATCGTCGCCACGGCGCTGCTGCTCGCGCTCGCCGTCCCCGCCCTCGACATGCGCCTCGGCTTCCCCGACGCCGGCAACGACCCGCCCGACACCATGACCCGCCAGTCCTACGACCTGATCTCGGAGGGGTTCGGGCCGGGCGCCAACGGCCCGATCGTGATCGTCGCCGAGCTCCCCGACGCGAGCGCCAAGGGCGACGTCGCCAAGCTGGCGGCGAGCCTGCGCGCCGACGAGGGCGTGGACTTCGTGCCTCCCCCGGTCTACAACAGGGACGGCACCGCTGCGCTGATCACCGCGATCCCGACCACCTCCCCCCAGGACGAGGCGACGCAGGTGCTGGTCAAGAGCGTGCGCAGCACGATCGTGCCCGCGGCGCTGTCGGGAACCGGGGTCACCGCCGAGGTCGGCGGGCTGAATGCCGCGCTCGAGGACCAGAGCACCTACATGGTGGATCGCATGCCCCTCTTCATCGGCGGCGTGGTCGGCCTCTCGTTCCTGCTCCTGCTGATCGCCTTCCACTCGCCGCTGATCTCGCTCAAGGCCGGCGTCATGAACCTGCTCTCGGTCTGCGCCGCCTACGGCGTGATGACGCTGGTGGCGCAGGGCGGCCCCGTGGGCGAACTGATCGGGATCGATCACGAGGTGCCGATCGCCCCGTTCATGCCGGTGATGATGTTCGCGATCCTCTTCGGCCTCTCGATGGACTACGAGGTATTCCTGATCTCACGGATCCGCGAGGAGTACCTGAAGGACGGCGACACCCGCCGGGCGGTCGCCGACGGCCTCGCGAAGACCGCCCGGGTGATCACCGCCGCGGCGGCGATCATGGTCGTCGTCTTCCTCGCCTTCGTGGCCTCCCCCGAAGTCTTCCTGAAGCTCTTCGGCGTCGGCCTCGCCGCGGCGATCTTCCTCGATGCGACCGTGGTCCGCATGGTCCTCGTCCCGGCCGTGATGCAGCTTCTGGGCAAGTACAACTGGTGGATCCCCGACTGGCTGGAGAACCTCCTGCCCCGCCTCGACGTCGAGCGGGTCGCGGTCGGCACAGCGGAGGGACGCCCCTGACCCCTGCCGGCGGGCGATGAGGGCGCTGGTGCAGCGGGTCAACCAGGCGGCCGTCGACGTCGAGGGCGAGCGGATCGCTCAGATCGGGCCGGGCCTGCTGGTCCTGCTCGGGGTCTCCGCGGACGACACCGAGGAGCAGGCCGACCGGCTCGCCGACAAGGTGCGGGCGCTGCGCATATTCGACGACGCCGAGGGCCGGATGAACGAGGCGCTCGGTGAGCGCGAGGTCCTCTGCGTCAGCCAGTTCACCCTCTACGGAGACGCCCGCCGGGGCAACAGGCCGAGCTACGGCGAGGCGGCGCCGGGCGAGGTCGCCGAGCCGCTCTACGACCGCTTCTGCGAGCGGCTCGATGCGAAGAAGGGCGTTTTCGGCGCCTGCATGGGCGTCGCCCTCGTCAACGACGGCCCGGTGACGCTGATGCTCGAGGCGCCCTAGCCTCTTTTCTTCTTTTTCGGCGGTTTGACGGCGATCGTCCTCGAGGTCGTCGCCACGTTGCCGGCCGCGTCGGTGGCGGTGATCCGGAACTCGACCCTGAAGGCCTTCGCCGGGCGCCCGACCTTCTTCTTCTTCGGCTTCAGCGTGAGGGCCCGCTCACCGGCGCCGAGCGGCAGCGATTTAGTCGCCAGGACCTTCGTGAACGACGCCAGCTTCCGGGCTTTCGCTTTTTTCGCGGCGCCGAGCAGCTCGCCGGTCAGGCTCGCCGCCTCGCTCGGCGTGACTTTGACGACGACGCCTTTGAGGAAGGCGGCGAACGACATTTTCTTCCGAACCCCGGCGAGCGTGAGGGCCGGCGCCGCGGTGTCAGGGACCGCGAACAGAGGCAGGATGCCCGGGGGAACGACGGCGAGGGCGCCGAGCGGCGCTGCCAGCTTCCCCAGCAAGGTCGCGGCGCCGCTGCTGAGGTCGATCGCGTAGAGGGCCGGTTGCCCGCCGGCGTCGACCATCGTCGCGTACGCGGCGCCCGTGGTGGAGATGTCGAAGCCGGTCGAGGACCCGGGCGCCAGGGCCACGCCCAGGGGTTTGGCGTTCTGCAGGAAGCCGGTGTTGGGCGAGGGCGACTGGTTGATCCCGCCGACGGTCAGCAGGGTGCTGCTGGTGACGCTGATCGCGTAGGCGGTGGTGGCGCCGGGAGGAGGCGGGATCACCGGGGGGATGTCGACGCGGTCGTAGGCGAGGCCGGAGACGCGTTCGCCCGCCGGGCTGAGGTCGGTGTCGTCGCCGGCAAGGGCGCCGTTGTTCGGGTTGATGCGGAAGTTCTCGCCGTTGTCGTTGACGGCCCGGACCCGGTCGACGGTCGGGTTGAAGTCCATCCCGTAGTGGTCGCCGCCGATCGGCAGTGCGAACCCGGCGCCGAGGGGCGTGGCGAGAGCGTTGTGGAGATCGACCACGTAGAGGCGGAAGGTGTCCGACGGCGAGCCGTCGGTGACGCCGAGCCCGTAGAGCTGCGGGGGTGGGAAGGGTTCGGTGGCGGGGCTCGCGTGGTGGCGGAAGTCGAGGCCGGCCAGCACCTCGCCCGGCCCCAGGCCCGCGACCTGAATGGAGCCAACGGGCGCGGCGGGCGCGGCGGTGTCGAGGACGACGACGGTGTTGGTGCCGGGGACGAGCCCGACGGCGGGCTCGGCGGCAGCCTGCGAGGCGCCGGTCGCGAGGATCGCGGCCGTCAGCGCGATGCAGCCGATCGAACGCTTGAAAAAGGCGATCCATCAATAATAGGCTCCGATGGAACCGCTGACCACCCGCCTCGAGGGGTCGATCGTCGTTCTCGAGCCCCTCACCGAGGATCACGCCGAGGGGCTCTGGGAGGCCGCCCAGGCCGACGAGATCTGGTCGTGGCTGGCGCCGGTCGGAGGCAGCCGCGAGTCCTACGACCGCTGGCTGCAGCTCACGCTCGACGCGGCGCGGGCCGGCGAGGAGGGGCCATTCACGACCTGCCGGCGCGAGGACGGCGCGATCGTCGGCAGCAGCCGCTACCTGAACGTCCGTCCCCAGGATCGCGTGGTCGAGATCGGCTGGACCTGGCTCAACCCGAAGGCCTGGCGCACCGGAGCCAACGTCGAGGCGAAGCTGCTGATGCTGGAGCACGCCTTCGAGACGCTCGGCTGCGTGCGGGTCGAGTTCAAGACCGACGCCCGCAACGAGCGCTCGCGCACCGCCCTGGCCGCGCTCCCGGCCCAGTTCGAGGGAGTGATGCGCAACCACATGATCGTCCCCGGCGTCGGGCAGCGCGACTCGGCCTACTACAGCGTGATCGACGCCGAGTGGCCGGCGGTCCGGGACAACCTCCGGCGCCGCCTGGCTGGCACGCCAGCAAGGTAGGCTGGCCCAAGGCGAAACCGGCCGAGGGGATCGGCGGAGGAGGAGGATCCGGATGTACGACTACGTGATCGTCGGAGCGGGCTCGGCCGGGTGCGTGCTCGCCGCGCGGCTCTCGGAGGACCCCGACGTCAGCGTCCTGCTGCTCGAGGCGGGCCCGCCTGACGTCAACGAGAACATCCACGTGCCCCTGGGCATGCTCTCGCTGGGCGGCACCGAGGTCGACTGGGGCTATCTCTCCGCGCCGGAGCCCAACTGCAACGGCCGGCGGATCACCCTCCCCCGCGGCAAGGTGCTCGGCGGCTCCTCCTCGACGAACGCGATGGTCTACATCCGCGGCAACCACCGCGACTACGACGAATGGGGCGTCGCGGGCTGGGCCTGGGACGACCTCTTCCCGTACTTCCTCAGGGCCGAGGACAACGAGCGCGGCGAGTCCGATTGGCATGCCGTCGGCGGCCCGCTGGCCGTTTCCGACCAGCGCTCCGGGAACAGGATCACCCCCGCCTTCGTCGAGGCCGGCGTCGAGGCCGGGCTGGCGCGCAACGACGACTTCAACGGCGCCGAGCAGGACGGCGTCGGCATGTACCAGGTCACCCAGCGCGAGGGGATGCGCGCCAGCGCCGCCGTCTCCTACCTGCATCCCTCGATGGAGCGCCCGAACCTGACCGTGATGCCCCACATGCACGTCAACCGGGTCCTCTTCGAGGGCACCAGGGCGGTCGGCGTCGAGGCGAGCCAGCTCGGCCAGGCCCAGGAGCTGCGCGCCGAGCGCGAGGTGATCCTCTGCGGGGGCGCGTACAACTCGCCGAAGCTGCTGATGCTCTCGGGGGTCGGGCCGGCCGAGCACCTGGCGATGCGCGAACTCGAGGTGCTGCTCGACCAGCCCGCGGTGGGCGAGAACCTCAGCGACCACACCGCGACCTACAGCGTCTACAACACGCCCGAGCCGGAGAGCCTCCTGCAGGCCCTGGAGCCGGCGGCGATGGAGGAGTACGGGGCGACCAAAACCGGCCCCTTCGCCTCCAACTTCGCCGAGTCGGGCTGCTTCGCGCGGGTCGGCCCCGGCGCCGAGGCGCCCGACGTCCAGGTCCACGTGGCGCCGATTCAGATCGTCGAAGACGGCGTCGGCGACCCGACCGCGCACGGCGTCTGGGTCTCCCCCTGCATCCTGACCCCGGAGAGCCGCGGCTCGGTCCGCCTCGCCTCCAACGACCCGACCGCCAACCCGGTCGTCCGCAATGCCTTCTACGCGGAGGAGGCCGATATGACCCGGATGATCGCGGCGCTGCGGCTCTGCGAGGAGATCTGCTCCCAGCCGGCCTTCGGGCCCTACGCGGCCGAGCGCTTCAACGCCGCGGCCGGCGAGTCCGACGAGGACTTCAGGGCCCACGCGGCCGCGACCACCTACGAGATCTTCCACCCGGTCGGGACCTGCGCGATCGGCTCGGTCGTCGACACCGAGTTGCGGGTCGAGGGCCTGGACGGCATCCGCGTCGTCGACGCCTCGGTCATGCCGACCGTGCCGCGGGGCAACACGAACGCCCCGACGATCGCCATCGCCGAGCGCGCCGCCGACCTGATCAAGGGCCAGGCGCCGCTCAGCACGGGCGCCGAGTCGACAGCCACCGCCTAGCCCGCCGAATAGCGCTCGAGTGGCGAGTTACCGTTCCTATGGGGACGGTAACTCGCCACTCGACCAAATTAGACTTTGGCCGTGGCTCGCGACGACTTCTACGCCTCTCCGCTCGGTGCTGCCTACAGCGCCTACATGGAGCGGCCGCGCCTCAGCCGCGTGCTCGGCCGCGTCGTCTGGGGCGGCGACACCAAGGCCTACTACGAGAGCATGGACGCGATCGGCGAGGTCGACGACGGGGCGACGATCGTCGATTGCCCCTGCGGGGCCGGGCCGGCGCTGCGCGCCCTAGAGCCGGGACGCGACGTCCGTTACGTCGCCGCCGACTTCTCGCCGGCGATGCTTCGCCGGGTGCGCGAGCGGGCTCGAAAGCGAGGGCTCGACGGGATCGAGTTCGTCGAATCGAAGGCCGAAGAGCTTCCCCTCGAGGACGCGAGCGCCGACCTCTTCCTCTCCTTCTGGGGCCTGCATTGCTTCCCCGACCCGGCCGCGGCGGTCGCCGAGGCCGGCCGCATTCTGAAACCGGGCGGGCGCCTGATCGGCGCCTCCTTCGTCCGCGGGCCGAGCCTGCGGCAGCGGCTGATGCTGCGTCCGCACCGGGGCGACTTCGGGCCGATAGGCACCGAGGGGGAGATCCTCACCTGGCTCGCGGACGCGGGCCTCGAGCTGACCGGCAGCGGCCGCTCCGGCCTGTACATGTTCTTTGAGGCCCGGAGCGAAGGAGCGGGTGGCTCAGCCGAGCTCGGCGACGAGCAGGCGCAGGCCGAGGTCTAGCTCCGGGGTCTCCTCGCGCAGGTGGCCGTGGCGCTCGTCCCAGCGACCGCTCTCGAGGTCGGCCTGCAGCGCCGCCAGGCCGCGGGCGATGCGGTCGGGCTCCATCTCGTGCCAGACCGTGCTGCCGCGGCGCACCTCCGGGTCGAGGTGGAGCTCGGGCCGGTCCCAGATCGCGAGGAAGAAGCCGTCCGTGCAGAGGCGCGGGATCGGCACGACCTCGACCGCGGCGCCGGGCCCGAGCATCGCGCGCAGCTCCTCGAGCGGCGGCATGAAGCCGGCGTGGATGTCGAAGGCCTGCGGGAAGTAGTCGAGCAGCCAGAACTCGGAGAGCGGCTCCGGCTCGAAGGTGAGGATGACGACGCGGTCGCGCGCGACGCGCCGCATCTCGGCGACGCCGGCCGCGAGGTCGCGCCAGTGGTGGACGGTGATCATCGCCATCGCCGCGTCGAAGCTGTCGTCGTCGAAGGGCAGGTCCTCCGCCGTCGCCTGCACCACCGGGGCGGCATCGGCGGCGCGCTGGGCGATCATCACCTCGGAGGGCTCGACCGCCGTCAGCTCCCGATCGGCCGGCTCGTAGGAGCCGGTGCCGGCGCCGACGTTGAGCACGGTGCGGGCGTCGCCCAACCCCCGTTCGACGAAGGCCGCGATCCGCGGGTCGGCGCGGCGCACCCGTGCGTAGCCGACCCCGGTGCGGTCGTAGGTCGTCATCCGGGCCGGATCAAACCAGCTCAGCCGGCGACGCCCAGAGCCCGATCGATGAAGGGGCCGAGCAGCTCGCCCGCCCTCGCCGCGGTGCGGTCGGGGGCGTCGCCGGGGGCCGTGATGTAGCTGATCGCCAGCCGCACCAGCGACTCGGCGAGCAGCTGGACTTTCTCGGGCGGCGCCTCGGGCCAGCCGGAGCGGATCGTCTCGAAGAGCCGGGCTGTGGCGAAGACGACGACCGGCATCCCCTGCGTGGTGACGAAGGGCAACATCCCCCCCGTGCCGTCGTCGCTGAGCAGGACGCGGACCACGGGGTCCTCGCCGGCCGTGCGCAGGAAGGTCCCGAGCGCGGCGTCGATCGCGGCGCGGGGGTCGTCGAGATGCTCGCGGACGGCGGTGTCGACGTCGTCGAGGAAGCGCTCGCCGACGTGGATGACGAAGGCCTGGGCGAACTCGTCGCGGCTGCCGAACTCCTTGTAGAGGGTCTGGCGACTGACCCCGGCGGCGCTCGCCACGTCGGACATCGTGACCTCCGACCAGGTCCGCCGTTCGAGCTCGTCGCGCATCGCGCCGAAGAGGGTCTCGCGCAAGAGGTTGCGAGCGGCCTCCGGATAGGGCGTGCGGGCGCCGTTGGTGGCCTCGGGGCTGGCGACCGGACCGCTCACTCGCCCTCGCCGACCGGCTCGAAGTCGACCTTGTCGCGCACGCCGCAGTCGGGGCAGGCCCAGTCGTCCGGGACCTCGCTCCAGGGCGTTCCCGGCGGGAAGCCCTCGCGGGCGTGACCCGCCTCCTCGTCGTAGGTGTAGCCGCAGCCGGGACAGCGGTAGGCGCTCATCGGTCCCCCTTCGCCCCTAAGCCGCCGCGGTCCTGCCGTAGCGGGCGAGGATCCGGTCGCGCTTGCGCGGCTGGATGTTGGCCAGCTCGACCTCGCCCTCGTAGTGCTCGAGCACGCGATGGTCCATCACCCGGTGCCAGAGCGGCGGGAACCAGGCGAGCACGATCATCCCGGCGTAGCCGGTGGGAAGCTGCGGCGCCTCCTTGTAGTGGCGCAGCGCCTGGTAGCGGCGGGTCGGGTTGGCGTGGTGGTCGGAGTGGCGCTGGAGGTGGTAGAGGAGGACGTTGGAGGCGACGTTGTTGCTGTTCCAACTGTGCTCCGGGAGGCAGCGCTCCCAGCGTCCGTCCTCCTTTTTCTGGCGCCGCAGCCCGTAGTGCTCGAGGTAGTTGACGACCTCGAGCAGGGAGAAGCCGAGAATCGCCTGGATTGCGAGGTAGGGCAGGACGACGGGTCCAAAAACGATCGCCAGCACGCCGAAGAGCACGGCCGTCATCGCCCAGGCGCCGAGCAGGTCGTTGTGCAGGCTCCAGTGCGACTTGCCCATGCGGTCGAGCCGGGCGGCCTCGATGCCCCAGGCCGAGGTGAGGCTGCCGAAGACCGTGCGCGGGAGGAAGGCCCAGAAGCTCTCCCCCAGCCTGGAGCTCGCCGGGTCCTCGGGGGTCGCGACGCGGACGTGGTGGCCGCGGTTGTGCTCGATGAAGAAGTGCCCGTAGCCGGTCTGGGCGAGGGCGATGCGGCTCAGCCAGCGCTCGGAGCCGGTGCGCTTGTGGCCGAGCTCGTGGGCTGTGTTGATGCCGATCCCGCCGACGACGCCCATCGTCACCGCGAGCCCGAGGCTGGCGAAGACCGAGAGGTCGCCGCTTCCCCACAGGTAGCAGGCGAAGACGAGGCCGATGTACTGGATCGGGATGTAGAGGTAGGTGCACCAGCGGTAGTAGCGGTCCTGCTCGAGCCATTTGAGAATGCTGTCCGGCGGATTCGAGGGGTCGACGCCGATCGCGATGTCGAGCAGCGGGAAGATGCCGAAGACGAGGAGGGGGCCGAAGAACCAGAAGGCTTCGAAGCCGCTCAGCTCGACCGAGCCCCAGGCGATGAAGGGGCCGAAGGGGATGATCAGCCCGAGCAGCCAGGCGTAGCGCTTGGTGTCGGTCCAGGTTGCGGGGTTGAGCTCCACGTCCGAGCCGTGGTCGTGATGGTGCTCATGCTCGTGATGCGAGTGTGCTGCTGCCTCCATGGGCGCGCTCCTCCTTGTCAAATGGGCGGGTAACGTCTCTGCGGTTTACAAACTAACGGAATTTGTCAACCGGCGCAACACTCAGCCTAAAAATGTCAGCGGCTCGGATCTCGCTAGACTGCCGGGCCGTGTACACGCTCCTCGCCATCCTCCAGGTGATCATCTCCGGGATCCTGATCTTCCTGATCCTGCTGCACTCGGGCAAAGACGCCGGCCTCTCCGGCGCCTTCGGGATCGGCGGCGGCGGCAGCTCCTTCGGCGGTGGCTCGATGGTCGAGCGCAACCTCGACAGGGCGACGGTCTTCTTCGCCGTCCTCTTCGCCATCAACACCCTGGTCCTGCTGAAGCTCTAGGGCCCTCCTAGGAGGGCCTAGCGAAACCCGCGTGTGCGACTGGCGAGTGCCGGACCAAGCGGGGCAAGGACGCAGGGAGGCCGAATAGCAACGCTATTTGGCCGACCGAGGACGCCGCACCGCGCAGTATGTCCGGTGCCGCCAGACGTGCGCGGGGGTTTCGCTAGGCCCTCCTAGGCGCGCGGGGCGGGCTCGCGGTCGAGGATCTCGACCGCCTCCTGGCGCAGCTCGGCGTCGAGCAGCGCGAAGTCCTCGTCGGAGAGCTTGCCCGCGGCGTGGTCGAGCTCGGCGTCGCGGATCTCCCGGTACTTGGCGAGCTTGAGCGCCTCGAGGTCGCGATCGGCGGGGATCCGGCGCCGCGGGTTGCGGGCCGGCCAGAGCGCGATCGCGGCGCCGGTCAGCGCGACCAGGCCGCCGATCCAGATCCAGGTGACCAGCGGGTCGACGATCATCCTGAAGGTCGCGGGGGCGCCGTCGGCGACGTAGCTCCTGGCGATCTCGGTCGCGGTCGCCGCCTGCAGCTCGGCGATCTGCGCCAGCGCGGCGGGCCGCAGGCTCGGGTCGGCGAAGGCGGCCCGCATCAGGGCGGCGACGGCATCGCACTGCGGCGGCGAGCCGGGCGCGCCGCGGACGCAGGCGCGGAAGCCCTCGTCGGCGCCCCTCACGCTCTTCATCACGCCCGAGAGGTCGGGCTGCATCGAGACCCAGAAGTCGCTGCCGAGCCCCGCCTGCAGGCCGACCTCGCTGGTCGCCTCGCCCTCGAAGAATTTCGCGATCGTCCCGACCTCTTCCCCGGTCGGGCGGAAATAGCGCCGGCTCGGGTGCAGGAAGAAGGTCTCGCCGTCCTCCTCGACCCGGAGCCGGGCGCCGAAGTCGAACGAGCGCCCGTCGACCGCCACGGTCGGGCGCACGTAGGTGACCGTGCGGCCGTCGATCACCGTGCTCTCCCCCGGTTCGAGCCTGACGTCGCGGTTGGTCTGGAAGCTCGAGGAGGCGGCGATCCCGATCAAAAGCAGGGCGATGCCGGCGTGGACGACGTAGCCGCCGTAGCGGCGGCGGTTGCGCGCGACCATCCCGACCAGCGCCGCCGGCAGGGTGCCCCCGGCGAGCTTGCGGCGCGCCACCGCGCCCCGCCAGAACTCCTGGGTGAGGCCGGTCAGGGCGAAGGCGGCGAAGGCGAAGAGGGCCAGCGCCCAGAGGCTGTCGGCTGCGTCGGTGAAGAGCGCCAGCCCGGCCCCGACGACGGCCCCGACGAGAAGGGGGGCCAGGAACACTCCCTTCGCCTTCTCCCAGCTCACCCGGCGCCAGGCGAGCAGCGGCCCGATCCCGGTGAAGAGGACGAGGACGATCGCCAGCGGCGTCGTGTAGCGGTCGAACCAGGGCGCCGCCAGCGAGGCCTTCTCGCCGGTGAAGAGCTCCGAGATCAGCGGGAAGAAGGTGCCCCAGAAGATCACGACGGTGATCGCGACGAGCAGCAGGTTGTTGACCAGGAAGACGGCCTCGCGGGAGGCCAGCGAGTCGATCCGCTTCTCCGAGCGCAGATCGTCGAGCCGCGAGACGATCAGCGCCGTCGAGCCGAGCAGGACGACCGAGATCAGGCCGAGGATGTAGGGGCCGACGGTGCTGTCGCCGAAGGCGTGGATCGACTGCAGGACGCCGGAGCGGACGAGGAAGGTGCCGAGCAGGGCCAGGGTGAAGGTGGCGACGATCAGGGTCGCGTTCCAGACCTTCAGCATCCCGCGCTTCTCCTGGACCATGATCGAGTGCAGGAAGGCGGTGCCGACCAGCCAGGGCATCAGCGCCGCGTTCTCGACCGGGTCCCAGGCCCAGTAGCCGCCCCAGCCGAGCTCGGTGTAGGACCAGCGGGCGCCGAGCAACAGCCCGAAGCCGAGCAGGGCCCAGGCGATCAGCGCGAAGCGCCGGGTGGCGCGGATCCAGTCCGCGTCGATGCGTCGGGTGACGAGGGCGCCGATCGCGAAGGCGAAGGGGATCGTGAAGGCGACGTACCCCGAGTAGAGCATCGGCGGGTGGATCATCATGCTCGGGTGCTGGAGCAGCGGGTTGAGCCCGACGCCGTCCACGGGGGCCGGGTCGAGCGTCGCGAACGGGTTGACGCCGCCGGCGAAGAGCATCAGCCCGGTGAAGAACGCCGCGACCCCCGCCATCACCGCGGTCGCGTAGGGGACCAGCTCGCGCAGCTTGCCCCGGGTCGCGTAGAGGGCGGCCGAGGCGGCGATCGAGAGGACCCAGGCCCAGAGCAGCAGCGAGCCCTCCTGGCTCGACCACATCGCGGCCAGCTTGTAGAAGAGCGGGGTCTCGATCGAGGAGTGCTGCTGGACCAGCTCGAAGGAGAAGTCGTCGCCGGCGAAGGCGACCTCGACGATCGCGACGCAGACGGTGAGCAATCCGCAGAGCGCGTAGACGGCGCGGCGCGAGAGGTCCACCCGCCGTTGGTCCCCCCGGGCCCCCGAGAGCGCGGTGGCGCCGGCGAAGGCCGCGGTCAGGAAGGCGAGCGCGAGGGCGGCGCTGCCGAGGCTAGCTGTCATTCGCCGTCGTGAACTTCGACGGGCACTTGGTGACCAGGGTGTCCGGCTCGCCGACGAAGACGCCGTTCACCACTTCCCCGTCGAGGATGATCTCGCGCCCGCCGCGGAAGGGGTCGGGAACGACCCCGCTGTAGGTGACCGGCAGCCTCTCGCCACCGCCGTCGCGGTCGGAGACGACGAAGCGCATGCCGTCCTCCCCGCGCCGCACGGAGCCCTTGACGACCCGCCCGGTCAGCTCGTAGCCGGTCCCCGGCGCCGCGTTGACCAGTTCCGAGGGCTCCCTGGCCTCGGTCGAGGCGCTGAAGGAGGTGTAGATCAGGCCCACCGAGAGCAGCACGGCGACGCTGAGCGCAGCGACGAGCCGAATCGTCCGTTTGCGTTGCGGGTCCACGAGCCGCGGATTATCGCAAGCCCGGCCCCGGGGGCCGAGGTCGCCTTTTGTTTGGGTATGCCGTACAAAAGGCGACCTCGACCTGGGAGAATCGCGGCGTGGCTGGCTCAGACGACCCGGTTTTGCTGATCACCGGCGCAAGCAGCGGCATCGGGGCCGCCACCGCTCGCGCCGCGGCCGGCGGCTCCCGGCTGGTGCTGGCCGCCCGCAGCGCCGAGCCGCTCGAGGAGCTCGCCGCCGAGCTCGGCGGCGAGGAGCGGGCGCTGGCGGTCCGCTGCGACGTGACCGAGTGGGACCAGGTCGAGGCGATGGTCGAGGCCGGGATCGGCGCCTTCGGGCGGATCGACGCGGTCTTCGCCAACGCCGGCTTCGGCGCCGGCCGCGGCTTCCTCGAGGAGTCGCCCGAGCACTGGCGCTCGATGGTGCTGACCAACGTCTACGGCGTCGCGCTGACGATCCGGGCGACCCTCCCCCACCTGCTCGAGCGCGGCGACGGCCACTTCGTGGTCACCAGCTCGGTGGCCGGCCGGCGCGCCCTCCCCGGCTCGCTCTACTCGGCTACCAAGTGGGCGGCGACGGCGATCGGCGAGGCGCTGCGCCAGGAGCTGCGGCAGATGCACGAGAACTACGGGATCCGGGTGACGGTGATCGAGCCCGGCATGACCGACACGCCCTTCTTCGACAACCGCCCGGGCGAGTGGGCGCTGAAGGACGAGGACATCGCCCGCTCGGTGATGTTCGCGCTGGAGCAGCCGCCCGGGGTCGACGTCAACGAGATCCTGATCCGGCCGACCCGGCAGCCGCTCTGAGCCGGGCGCGGCGTCAGCCGCGGTTCTTGCCCTTGCCCTTCTTCTTGCCCTTGCCGCAGCCGGGGACCTTGAGCCTGAGGCGCTTGCTGCGGACCTTCTTGCCGTTCTGGGCTCGCAACGTCGACTTGGAGAAGAACTTGCGGCCGCAGAGCGCCTTCGTGTTGGTCAGCAGGCCGCGCTTGCCGCCCTTCATGGTCAGCACGAACTTGGTGACCGGGACGTCCGGGACGCCGGAGAAGACGTTGCGCAGACGGCCGCCCTTGACCGATTCGGTCGAGGCGCGCAGGCGGACGTTGACCTGGCCCTGCAGGTCGACGAGCAGGTCGGGGAGGATGTGTGTGGACGGCACCAGGTAGACCGGGCCTCTCAGTCGCCCGGAGAGCAGCGGCGAGGTCGCCGAGGCGTGGCCGTAGACCGAGCTCTTCGGGCATTTGCCGGCTGCCAGGTCGGGGCGCGTGCAGATCGTTTTGATGTGGGCCTGGTCGAGGATCAGCGCCTTCGGCAGGGTGACGACAGCCCGCCGCAGGTTGGCGTCGCCTTTCCGGGCCCTGAGAACCGCGCGGAACTTCGGGTTCTGCGCGCGCCCGAGGGCTTTGCCTTTGGCGAGGACCGTGGTCGTCAGCCGCGGGCGAAATTTGAGCCTCTTGCATGCTGAGGCCTGGTAGCCGTCGGTGACCGGGAAGTCGTCGAAGGCCGCGACCCTGGTCGGATCAGAGCCGCCTCCCTTGATCACGCCCTTGCTCTCGAGTTTTCCGCAGTTGGTCGGGTTGACCGTGAAGTTGCGCCGGTTGGCGTCGACGTCGATCGAGCGGATGCTGAGCTTGGCGCCGCCGAAGACATCCGGGATCGGATCGGAGTAGGCCCGGATCCGCGCCGTCTCCGGGTCGACGAAGAGGGCGACTCGGACGACGACGGTGCCGAGGTCGAAGGGGCCCGCGATCGCCGGCGTCATCACCGCGAGCGAGAGCGGCGCGCCTTTGTGGGGGCCGGCCAGGTAGGCCTTGCCCTCGATCTGGATCGGTTCGGAACCCGTCCCGGAGCGGATCGTCGCCGTCCCGACCAGGCTCTTCGCCGAGCAGCTCGAGTTTTTCTTCTCCGCCTCGCCGGCGCGGTCGTCCGCCGCGGCGATCTGTTTGGGCGTGCAGTAGGGGACGCCCTTCAATTTCCCGCTCACGCCGGCCGGCAGGGTGACGTCGACGATCTTGAGCTCCTGCTGGCCGTCGTTACGGTCGAGGCTGACCGTGAAGGGGCTGTAGGCGCCGCCTTTGCTGCTCTTCGATTTCGCCGCGAAGCGAGGCTCGAAGGGGCGCTGGCCGAGGGTTTTGGCGCAGGGTTTGCCGCCCGGTGCGGTGGACAGCGAGTAGCTGTGCGGGGCGGTCGCCGTCACCGTGCCGCTGTAGGGGTCGGCCGAGAGGATCGAGTCGTTGGGGCCGCAGGTCGGAGGGCTGCTCAGCACCGCACGCGGGCCGCCGTTGAACTGGAGCTTGAAGGAGCTGAACGGGACCTGCGGGTTCTCGGCGAAGGTCGTGTTGAGGCGGCCGGTCTTGCGGTCGGCCGAGACGTTGCCGACCAGCCGCGCGGAGACGCCGTAGCGAGGCGACTCGGCGTCGACGAAGATCCGGTACTCGTTGCCGGATTCAGGGTCGCGGCTGAGCTGTTTTCCGACGAAGACGTCGCCTTTCAGCGAGCCGGGCGGCAGGGGCGGGGTTTCGATCGCAACGGTGCCGATCTTGGAGGCGGGCGGGCAGCTGACCGGGTTCCTGGTCCCCTTGCCGAGCTGCGGGTCGTCGCAGGCGACGAGGCCCTGGGCGGCGGCAGGGTTGAGCCCGGCGCCGAAGGGGAGCAGGGTCCTCGCCGTGCGCACATTCGAGTTGGCGATCGGCGTCAGCGGTTCGAAGGGGACGGTGACGTCGACGGTGGCTCCGTCGGGCGAGTCGGTGCGGTCGGTGCCGGGGATCACCGTCATCCCCGGTTTGAACGGCACGTTCTGGCAGCCGGCCGGCTTGATGCCGGGCGGCAGCGCGGCCTCGAAGCGGCTCGACCCATTCGGGAACGCCGGGTCGGGCACCTCGACCGAGTCCGCGCGCAGATAGGTGGAGTAGGTGTGAGCGAAGGCGGGGTTCGCCGGGTCGTGGCAGGTGCTCGGGTTGGTCAGGAAGGTGCCGTTGCCGGCCAGGCCGCTGAAGAGGAGGCGGTTCTTGTAGATGCGGGCGCCGAGGGGCACCGCCGGCACGGCGATCGAGAACCCCTCGTGGTAGTCGCCGTTCCATTCGACGTCGGATTTGAGATAGACCTCGGAGCCGGCCGCTTCGAAGCCGAAGAGGGCCGGTTCGCCGTGGTGGGGCACCAGGTTGTAGACCTGGGCGGGCACCGGCGGGCTCGGCAGCCCGCCGAGCGCGGCGCCGGCGAGGCTGACGCCGACCACCGAAGCGGGAGAGCAGAGGAGGGCGTCCTGCTGGAACGTCGCCAGCTCGCACTGGGGCGTCGCCTGGGGATTGACGCTGAGGCCGACGGGAAGATCGACCCTGACGTTCTTGAGAACGCCGACCGGGTCGGTCCCGATGCCGGGGCCGTCCTTGATGAGGAACTGGGTGTAGCCGAAGGGCGGGTGGGCGGCCGCCTGAGTCGAGAACTGCGCCGGCGGGCTCTGCGGGCTGCATTCCGGCACGTCCGTGTTGCAGGTGGCCGCCTGCCAGCCGTCGGCCGCCGTCGGCGGGTTGTTCTGCGGGGCGATGATGTCGCCCGTGTCGGCCTGGGAGACCGCCGGTGCCAGCGCCGCCACGCAGAGAGCCGCGAGGGCGGCGCACAGGAGTCTCCTCACCATGGCTGGCATCTACCCAACGAGTTTCGTTTCAAATCCGGGCTAGCGCCGCTTGTTGCCGCGCTTGCCCTTCTTCTTGCATTTGACCTGCAGGCGGGACTTTTTCTTCAGCATCCGCTTGCCGTTGTGCCCGGTCAGGTCGATCTTGGAGAACCACTTGCGGGCGCAGAGGCTGCGTGAGTTGACCAGCAGTCCCTTCTTCTTGCCGCCGCGGATCGTCAGCACGAATTTGGTCACCGGGACGTCGGGGACCATGTCGAACGTGTTGCGGATGCGGCCTTTGACTGTGTCCGTGCGCCCCGCCAGCTCGACGCTGACCTGCCCGTCGAGCGCGGCGACCAGGTCCGGCAGGGTGTTGTCGGACGAGCGCAGGTAGACCGGGCCCTTGAGCGGGCCGTCGAGCAGCGGCGTCGTCGCCTCGGCGAAGCCGTAGATCGAGTTCGACGGGCACTGTTTGGCGGCGAACTGAACCCGGGTGCAGACTTTCGAGATGCTCGCCTGGTCGAGGATCAGCGCCGGCGGCAGGGTGACCGCCGCGCGCGAGATGTTGGCGTCCCCGGGCCTGGCGAACAGCGTCGCCCGCAGTTTCGGGTTCTTCGTCCGTTTGGTCGCACCGAAGGCCCGCAGGGTCAGTTTCGGCTTGAAGCCGAGCAGGTCGCAGTTCGTCGCCTGGTAGGGCGAGGAGGCGGCGACGGAGCTGAACGCCGCGGGGTTGGTCGGGTCCGAGCCGCCGCCGCGCAGGACGCCGGCGAAGGTCTTCGCCGAGCACCCGGTCGGGTTGAGCGCGAACCCGGAGCGGTCGACCTTGACCGAGACCGTGCGGACGTCGAGCAGGGCGCCGCCGTAGACGTGCGGCAGCGGGTCGCTGACCGCGCGCACCTGGGCGGTCTTCGGGTCGAGGAACAGTGCCACCCTCACCACGACGGTGCCGAGGTCAAACGGCCCCGCCGTGGCGGGGGTGATCACTGCCAGGGACAGGGGAGCCCCGTTGTAGGGGCCTGCGAGGAAGGCCTTGCCGCCGTCGATTTTGAGCGGCTCGGGGCCGCTGCCGGAGGTGATCGAGGCGCTGCCGACGAGGCTGTCGCTCGGACAGCTGGCCGCGGCGGCCTCGGCCGTGCCGGCGTTGTTGCGGGCGAAGGCGAGTGCCTCCTCCGGGCAGTAGCGCAGGCCGGCGAGCTTCGCCGTCAGGCCAGGAGGCAGGGTGACCTCGACGCCTTTCAGCTCCTGGTTGCCCGGAGTGCGGGCGATGTCCATGTTGATGTTGGTGAAGGCCCCGGCCCGCGGGTCGGTGACCTGCGCCAGGAAGCCGGGCGCGAACGGCCGCTCGCCGAGGGTTTTGGCGCAGGGGCCGCCGCCGGGCGCCGAGGTGAGGACGAATTCGTCGGTCGGCGCCTCATCGGGGTTGCCCGACCACGGCGTCATCGTCGTCGTCATCACGTGGGGCCCGCAGGTCGGCGGGCTGGTCAGCGCCGAGCGCGGACCGTCGTTGATCTTCAGCGTGACGGCGCTGAACGGGACCTGCGGCAGTCCCGCGAAGCGGGTCGTCAGCTGCCCGGTTACCGGGTCGGCGCTGACGTTGCCCACGAGCCGCACCGAGATGGCGAATTCTTTTTCGGTCTCCGGGCTCACCGCGTCCGCGACCACGAAGATCCGGTACTCCTCACCGGAGGCCGGGTCGCGGCTTTTCTGCTCGCCGACGTAGACGTTGCCTTTGATGCTGCCGGCCGGCAGCGGCGGGGTTTCGATCTCGATCGTCCCGATCTGCGAGGCCGGCGGGCAGGTCGACGGCCCGCGCGAGCCCTTGTTGAACTGCGCGTCGGTGCAGGCGACCAGGCCGGTGGCGGCCGAGGGATTGAGGCCCATGCCGAGCGGCAGCCCCACCTTCACCTCTTTGGTCATCGAGTTGGAGCGGCTGTCTTCGCTGGGCACGGCCGGGACGACGTGCGGAACTTTGACTTCGGTGAGCGCGCCGGAGGGCGAGTTGGCCTCCGCGGTTTTCGGGTCGATGCCGGTCGTCGGGTCATAGGGGATCCCGGGACAGTCGAGCGGTTTTTTACCGGCCGGCAGGGGCGATTCGATTGCCGGTTCGGAGTCCGCGGGGAATTTGTATCCGGGGTTTTCTTCCTCCTCTTTGACCCCCGAGGCGCGCAGATATGTCGAGTAGATCGTTTTGTACTGCGCTTCTTTCTCCCACTCGAAGCAGGTGGTCGGCGTCGTGATGTAGGTGCCGTCGCCGGAGCGGCCTTTGAAGCGGAGCCGCTGTTTGTAGATCAGGCCGCCGGCAAGGCTGCCGAGCACCGGGATCTCCGGGACGTCGATGTAGAAGCCCTCGTGGTAGTCGCCCTCCCAGACGACGAAGGCTTCGATGAAGATTTTCTCCGGGCCGAGTTTGAATCCGAAGAGCGCGGGCTGTCCCTCTTTGGGGACCAGGTTGTAGACGGAGGCGGCCGGCAGCTGCTCGTGCACTCCGGTCAGCGGCGCCGCGCCGGTGACGAGGCTTTCGCCGACCTGCGCGGTCGGCGAGCACCCCAGGCCTTCGAATTCGGCCAGCGTGCACTGAGGCGTCGCCTCCGGGTTGACGCTGAGGCCCTGCGGCAGGTCCACCATGACCTGCTGGAGATCGTCGATCGGTTCGGGGCCCATCGGCGGCAGCGGGGCCGGATTGCTCCTGATGATGAACTGGGTGAACCCCCACACCGGGCGCCCGGCGGCTTTTTCGTAGAACTGCGCCGGCGTGTCGATCGAGCAGTAGGCGGGTTTTTCGGGCGGTTCTTCGATGCAGGTACCGGCCTGCCAGCCGCTGTTCGCGGTGTGCGGCGGTTTGGAGTCGGCGATGATGTCTTCGGTGGCCGCACCCGCGCCCGGGACGAAGACGAAAAGGGAAATACCTGCGACTGCGGTGAGAGCTACAGCAAGGCGCCGCAAACCTGCGTTCATTGGCGATCTCCTACCCGTTTGGAACTCTTTCCTAAAACCCATCGGCGGAACTGTACCCGATTTTAATGAGTTGGGGTAAAATTTTTAGGTATTGTATTTCCCGACTTCTCTATAAGCCCCTAAATCGGAGGCAGCAATGGATTGGCAACGCCTTGCTCGAGCGAATACCCATCCCCTCCGAATCTCCGTGCTGGAAGTGCTGGCAATGGACGACGGCAGGACCCTCTCCCCCAGCGACCTCAGCTTCGAGCTGCGGGTCCCGCTGAGCAACGTCAACTACCACGTCACCGAGCTGGTCAAGTCCGACCTGATCGAGCTCGCCCGCCAGCGCCAGGTCCGCGGCGCGACCGAGCACTTCTACCGGCTGATCGATCACTCGCGCTCGAACGGCAGTCGCGGCAGCAACGGCAACGGAAACGGCCATCACCCGGACAAGCGGACGACGGGTCTCGAACCCGCGACCTCGAGCTTGGGAAGCTCGCGCTCTACCAACTGAGCTACGTCCGCGCCAGTCGGGGATTCTAAGCGGAGGCCCGAGGCGCGGTCAGGAGCAGGGCGGGACGTTCTGGTAGCCGGGGTCCGCGCACTCCCACCGATACGGGTCGAGGAAGTCGATCATCACGATCCTCGGCTGGTAGAGGCGCGGCGCGATCCGGGTCGCCATGTAGTGCTCGCGCCAGATCGCCCGCTCGTAGCCGCCCCAGCCGTAGCCCGAGGCGTACGTTTCCTGCCAGACGTAGACCAGGCATTGGCCGGTGTCGGAGCTGACCATCTTGCAGTCCTCCGGGTAGATCAGGTAGCGATACCAGCGCGGCAGCGACGACGGCCCGTGGATTTTTTCCTCCGCGTACTCGGTCGCGAGCGAGAAGGTGTCGTTGAGGATCTCCTGCTGGAGCGCGGCGGGGTCCGGGGTCGGCGTGGGCGTCGGAGTCGGAGTCGTGGAGACCTGCTTGCGCTTGCAGACCCAGCGGCCTTTGCGGAAGACCTTGCGGTAGCCCTTCGGGCAGCGCCTGCCCCGGCGCTCGTGGGCCTGCGGCACCGGGAGCGCAGTCGGGGCGGCGGCCTCGACCGGGCCGATTGCCGGCACGGCGCTCGCCTGGGCCGGGGCCGAGAACGCGACGAGGAGGAGGGCGAACGCGAGGGCGCAGAGGCGGAGGGCCGTCAGACCGACCACCTCACCTTGCGCCCCGTCGCCGGCCTGCGGCCGGTGAAGGTCCCCGTCCAGTAGAGGACCCCGTTGCTGCCGTAGTACTTGCTGACGTTGAAGCGGCCCTTGAAGAACTTCCCCCCGGCGAGGAAGCTCGCCTTGCAGGAGAAGGACGCCTCTCCCGTGCGGGTGCAGGTGGTCGCCAGGGAGCGGATCTTGCCGTTGGTCTTCTTCTTCACCAGGTACCTGAGGTAGCCGGCGGCCTCGCTCGAGGCCATCGCGGCCCTGGGGATGACCGGCGGGGGAGGCGGGGGAAGCGGTTCGGCGATCGCGGCGAGGATCCAGGGCCGCAGCGTCGGCCCGGATACCCAGGCGAAGACACTCGGGTAGTCCGTATAGCATTTTCCGTACGCCACCCAGCTCGAGACGCCGATCAACCTCCAGTTGACGCCGCCGTCCGGGGTGATCATGGCCGGGCCGCCGCTGTCGCCGTGGCAGACGCTGCTCCCCGCGCCGCCGGCACAGAGGTTGACGGCGGGGATGTAGTTGACGCCGACCGCTGCCTGGCACTGTGCGTCGCTCCAGGTCGCGAGGTCCGTCGCCAGGAGAAAGTCGGAGTCGACGTTGCCGGCATGGTCGGTGTGGCCCCAGCCCATCGCGGTCACGGCCGAGCCCCATTCGGTTTCCGTGGCCAGGGTCGCCGCCGGCGCGGAGACGGCGCGGGCCAGGGTGACGACCGCGACGTCGTGACCGCTCGCCGTGTTTTTCCACAGCGGGTGGATGACGATTCTCGCGATCGGCACCGACTCGCCGACCGCGGTGTTGCTGGCCTGTCGCCGGCTGACCACGACCTGCCAGCGGCTGGAGGGATATTCGTCGACGCAGTGCGCGGCGGTGAGGATCCGCGTCGGCGCGACCACGGCGCCGCCGCAGATGCTGTTGGCCGGTTCGGAGGTCGGGACGATGCTCGCCATCCACGGCCACTGCGCCGGGTGGGGGTAGTAGCCGTTGATGATGTTGGTCTTCGCCTGCGGAGCGGCGGCGGCGGGAGTCGCGGCGGCGGCGAGCGCCGCCGCCGAGAGCAGCAGCGCACCGGCGATCGCGAGCGACGTCCGGCGCCGCCGGGCTGGCATGGTCTCCCCGAGCATCCGCACTCAGGGTCCCACAGATCCCTCCCCTGTCTTCGGCTCTGCGACCGGGTTTCCCACTACTCGGTAGCGGGGGGTCCGATTAGTCCCCGATTTCGATCCCGACGGCGAGGATCTAACCTTCCCGGCCCGTGGGTGCCCGCTCCTTCCTCGTCTTCCTCGCCGTCGCCGCCGTGATCGGCCTGCTCGGCTTCGGCCTGCTCTCGAAGGGCGCGGCCACGATCGAGGTCGGCGACCCCGTCCCCGACCGCGCGCTGCCGGTCCTCGGCGGCGAGGGCGAGGGCGAGGTCGCCGACCACCGCGGCGACTGGGTCCTGGTCAACCTCTGGGCCTCGTGGTGCGAGCCGTGCCGGGAGGAGGCGCCGGCGCTGGAGCGCTTCTCCCACCGCTACGCCGACCGCGGGGTGACCGTCCTCGGAATCAACGTGCAGGACAACAGCGGCGACGCGCTCGACTTCCTGCGCGAGTTCGAGACCACCTACCCGCAGCTTCGCTCGGTCGGCGACGAGCGCAGCGACGCCTTCGGCTCGACCGGCGTGCCCGAGAACTTCCTCGTCGACCCCCGCGGCCGGCTGGCCCTGATCTGGCGCGGCCCCGTGGACGACGAGCTGATCCGGGAGCAGTTCGTCCCGTTGATCGAGGAGGGGTGATGGGGCGCGCCGCGCGGCTCGGCTGCCTCCTGGTCGCGCTCGCCGCGCTCACCGCCCCGGCGCTCGGCTCGGCCGCGGCTCCGCAGACCAGCATCTCCGACGTCGAAGACGAGGTCATGTGCCCGATCTGCGGCACGCTGCTGGAGCTCGCCGACTCACCGCAGGCGCGACGGCAGAAGGCGCTGATAGCCGAGATGATCGCCGCCGGGCGGACCAAGGAGGAGATCAAGGACGCGCTGGTCGCCGAGTACGGCAGCGAGGTCCTGGCCGAGCCCGAGGGCTCCGGCTTCGACCTCTCCGCCTACCTGGTGCCGGCCGTCGGGTTTGCGATCGCCGTCCTCGCCCTCGCGATCGGGGTCGCCCGCTGGCGCCGGCGCGCCGGCTCGGGCCCGCCCGCGCCGCCGCGGCCCGGCGGCGGCGACGGCGAGCGCCTCGACGCCGACATCGCCCGCTACGACCTCTAGCCGTAGACGACGATGCCGGCGGTGCGCGCGGCCGGCAGGTCGCGCAGCGAGCGCTTCAGCTTGCGCCCGGCGCGGCCGCTCGCCAGGCCGCGGCCGACGCAGGCGAGGACCGAGTCCGACTGCTCGGCGATCGCCCGCAGCGCGCCGCTGCGATCCCCGAGTGGCGGGCCGTGGAGGACGACGAGCTCGTAGCCGCTGCGCAGTTTTGAGACCGCGTGCCGGAAGTGCTCGGAGTCGACCGGGACCGCGCCGTCCTCGGCCGGGGCGCCGGCGCTCACGCAGACCAGCGGGCTCGTCGCCTTCGCCGCGGCGGGCCCGGCGAGGACGAGCGACTGGAGGATCTCCGGCGCCTTCGCCTGCGCCCGCAGGTACTCGTGCAGACCGGGCTCTTCCGCGAGCCCGAGGGCGCCGGCGAGGCTGGGCTCGGCGAGGTCGCAGTCGACCAGGACCGTGTGCGTGCCCCGCGCGGTGGCGGCGCTGGCCAGTCCCATGGAGGCGGCCCGCGGCCCTTCCCCGGCGCCGGTGACGAGCACGGCGCCGCCGCCGACCTCGCCGAGGATCGTCGCGAAGGCATCGAGGTCGGCGCGGCGCAGGGCGCCGCTGCGGCCCTCGTTGGGCGCGCGCGCCGCGAGCTCGGCGAGCGGCTTCACATCCGCTCCGGCGCCGAGATCCCGAGCAGCCCGAGGGCGCCGGCGATCGTCCGTTTGGTCAGCAGGCAGAGCGCCAGGCGGGAGCTCTCGACTCCCTCGCCCTCGGCGCCGACGACCTGGCAGTCGCGGTAGAAGGCGTGGAAGTCGGCGGCGACCGCCGTCGAGTAGGCGCAGATTCGGTGCGGGGCGCGGCGCTCGGCGGCCTCGCGGACCTCGTCGGGGAACTCGAGCAGGCGCTTGATCAGCGCCTTCTCGGAGGGCTCGAGCGCCGTGCCCGGGGTCGCCGCGCCGATCGCGGCCGCGTCCGCGTCGGCGCCCGCCTTGCGCAGGATGCTGGCGATCCTGGCGTGGGCGTACTGCACGTAGTAGACGGGGTTGTCGCTCGACTCGCGCCGCGCCAGCTCGAGGTCGAGGTCGACCGTGGTGTCGTGGCTGCGCCAGAGCATGAACCAGCGCGTCGCGTCCACGCCGATGTCGTCGAGCAGCTCGTCGAGCGAGATGAAGTCGCCGCTGCGCTTCGACATCTGCGAGCGCTCGCCGCCGTCGACGACGTGGACGAGGCGCATGATCAGGGACTCGAAGACGTCGTCGGGGTCGGCGCCCATCCCGGCGATCGCGGCGCGCACCCGGGGCGCGTAGCCATGGTGGTCGGCGCCGAGCACGTCGATCAGGCGGCCGAACCCGCGCTCGAGCTTGTCCCAGTGGTAGGCGACGTCGGCGGCCAGGTAGGTCGGCTCCCCGTTGGCGCGGATCAGGACCCGGTCCTTGTCGTCGCCGAAGTCGGTGGTGCGCAGCCAGAGCGCGCCCTCGCTGCGATACGAGTGCCCCCCCTGCTCGAGCCGGGCCAGGGCCTTCTCGACATCGCCGCTCTCATACAGGGTGCGCTCGGAGAACCAGGTGTCGAAGCGGACCCCGAAGCGCTCCAGGGTGGCGCGAACGCGCTCGAGGACAAGCTCGACGCCGCGGGCGCCGACCGCGTCGGTGTCGGACGGGTCGATCCCGTCGGACTCGATCCGCTCGGCCAGCTCGGCGACGTACTCGCCGCTGTAGCCGTCCTCGGGTGGGTCGGCGCCGGTGATCCGCGCCGCGATCGAGAGCGCGAAGCGCTCGACCTGGCCGCCGGCGTCGTTGACGTAGTACTCGCGCTCGACCTCGTGGCCGACCGCCTCGAGCAGGCGCACCAGGGCGTCCCCGTAGGCGGCGTGGCGACCGCCGCCTACGTGCAGCGGGCCGGTCGGGTTGGCGGAGACGAACTCGACCAGGATGCGCTCGGGCGACTCGGTCGGGACGGGGCCGAGGCTCTCCCCCGCGCCGGCGAGCCGCTCCATCGCCCGCCGGTACCAGGCGTCGGCGAGGAAGAGGTTGACGAAGCCGGGCCCGGCGATCTCGATCCGGTCGACGCTGCCGCTGGCGCCCAGGTCGCGCTCCAGCTCGGCGCCGAGGCGCCCGGCGACGTCGCGCGGGTTTTCGCCGAGCGGAGCGGCGAGCAGCATCGCCGCGTTCGAGCTGTAGTCGCCGAGCTCCGGCTTCGGCGGCCTGTCCAGGGATGGCTCCTGGCTGCTCGGCTCGCCTTCGCGCACGGCCCGTGCGGCCCGGCTCACCGCCGCTCGCAGCTCCGTAATCGAGTCGCCCACGGGAGCATCGTAGGGAGAGAACGGGCAGGAAGTACGCTGATCCGCCGTGCCGGTCGCCGTGATCACCGACATCCACTCCAACCTGCCCGCCCTCGAGGCCGTCCTCGCCGACGCCGACGAGCGCGGCGTCGAGGAGATCTGGTGCCTGGGAGACGTGGTCGGATACGGGGCCGAGCCGGACGGCTGCGCCGACCTGGTCAGGGAGCGATGCGACATCTGCCTGGTCGGGAACCACGACCTCGCGGTGCTCGGCGCGCTCGACATCTCGTCATTCTCGGAGGCCGCCGCCGATGCCGTCGAGTGGACCAGGGCCAACGTCGGCGCCGCCACGCTGGAGCTCCTGCGCGAGCTCGAGCCGGCCGCCCGGCGGCGCGACTTCGGGCTCTTCCACGCCTCGCCGCGGGACCCGGTCTGGGAGTACGTCCTCTCGATCGAGCAGGCCGACGCCTGCTTCGACGCCCAGCCCGATCGGATCGCCCTGATCGGCCACTCCCATGTCTCGCTCTTCTTCGCCCGCTACCCGGAGGACGGCGGACAGGGGGACGTGAGGGGCGGCCAGACCGCGGACGGCGTCGAGCTCGACCTCGACGACGGGCGCTGGCTGCTCAACCCCGGCAGCGTCGGCCAGCCGCGCGACGGCGATCCCCGGGCCGCCTGGCTCTCGCTCGACACCGAGGCGCTCGCCGCCACCTTCCATCGCGTCCCCTATGACATCGACCGCGCGGCCTCGGCGATCGCCGGGGCCGGCCTCCCGCAGCGCCTCGCCGACCGGCTCCGGGTCGGGCAGTGACGCTCAAATGCAGGCCAATTCCGCACCCGAGGCCGTTGTCTAGACTCGCCCCATGGCTCGACTAGCCGCATCCCTTCTCGCCCTCGCCCTCGGCGCGGGCCTCGCCTTCGCCCTCGTCGCCTGCGGCGGGGAGGACGCGAAGCTGCTGCCCGGCGAAACGGCGCAGGAGATCAGCGAAAACCTCGACTCCGTGCAGACGCTGGTGGACGAAGGCGAATGCGTCGAGGCGCAGGAAGCCGCCGAAGAGGTCGGCACCCAGATCGAGGGGCTGCGGGGGATCGACGCGAAGCTGAAGGCGACGCTCGAGGAAGGCGCGGCGCGGCTCAACGAAGTCGTCGACGACTGCGAAGCCGAACTGGCCGAAGACACGGTCGAGGAAACGATCCCGGAGACGACCGAAACGACCGAGGACAAGCCGGAGGAGTCAGAGGACGAGAAGAAGGAAGAAAAGGAACAGGAGAAGGAAGAAAGGGAGGCCGAAAAGGAAGAAGAGGAGCAGGCGAAGGAAGAAGAGCAGGCGGAAAAAGAACTTCCGCCTCAGGCCAACGGCAAAGCCAAAGGCCACGAAAAGGACCCGCCGCCGGTCGAAGAAGTGGAAGAAGGCGACGAACCCTCCGGCGGGATCGGCCCCGGCAGCGCCACGGAGGACGACGACTGATGGCGTCGGGAACGCTCTCCGGGCGCTATGAGATCGGCGACCGCCTCGGCTCGGGCGGGATGTCGAACGTCTACAAGGCGACCGACCTGACGCTGGAGCGGACCGTCGCGGTCAAGGTGCTCGCCGAGCACCTCTCCGACGACGAGCGCTTCGTCGCGCGCTTCCGCCGCGAGGCGCTCGCCGTCGCCAAGCTGATCCACCCCAACATCGTCCAGGTTTACGACTCCGGGGTCGACGACCACCGCCACTACATCGTCATGGAGTACGTCGAAGGCCGCTCCGGCGCCCAGGTCCTGCAGCGCCAGGGCCCGCTCGGCCCGGAGACCGCCGCGGAGGCGGGCGCCCAGGCCTGCGCCGGCCTCGACTACGCCCACCGGCGCGGGATCATCCACCGCGACGTCAAGCCCGGGAACCTGATGATCGACGGCGGCCCGGTCGGGGGCGGCGGCGAGATGGTCGTGAAGCTGACCGACTTCGGGATCGCCCGCGCCCTCGAGCAGACCCGAATCACCCAGGTCGGATCGGTCGTCGGCACCGCCGCCTACCTGGCTCCCGAGCAGGTGCGCGGCGAGGAGGCGACCCCGGCGACCGACGTCTACGCGCTCGGCGTCGTCCTCTACCAGTTTCTGACGGGGCGGCTCCCGTACGAGGGGTCGACGCTCGCCGAGCTGGCGGTTCGCCAGCAGAACGAGCGCCCGCTGCCGCCCAGCGCATACAACGAGGAGGTCCCCGAGACCCTCGGCGCGGCCGTCCTGCGGGCGCTCGAGGGCGACCCGGCCCGGCGCTACGGGAGCGCCGACGAGCTCGCCGGCGGCCTCCAGCGCGGCCTGCACGGCGAGGACGTGACGCTGCCGCTCGGCGAGGGCTCGACGCCGACCAGCGTGCTGCCCGGCGGCGAGACCGCGACCCGCCGCCTCGACCCCGGCACCGGGCAGACCGAGTTCCGCCAGTCCCCATCGCACACACGCCGCCCGGTGGCACGGGCACCCCGGCGCGCGCCGGCCCCGGCAGCCCCGCCGCGACCGCCCGCCCGGCCGGCGAAACGGGGCGCCTTCTCGCGCTTCGTGCGCCTGGTGCTCGCGGTCGTCGCCCTGGTCCTGATCGCCGCCACCGTCGCCACCGTGGTCATCGTCAGCACCGACAAAGCGACCGGGGTGCGGGCGGGCGAAATCGCCGGCGACACCGTCGACAAGGTGGTCGAAGAACTGAAGGACACGCTCTCCCGCAACACTGAGTAGGCACGGGGTTGTGGGCCACGGGGTGAGGGGGGCCTGCGGGCGGGCCAAACTGGGTCCGTTCTCGGCCCCCCTCACCCCGCGGCACTCGCGCGCCTACTCGGAGTTCGAGGTGCGCCAGCTAAGAAAAGGGTGATCCGCCGGCGAGGATTTTCGCGCGGTAGGACTCGAACTCGCCGGCGACGATCGCGGCGCGGGCGTTGGCCATCAGGTGGTGCATGTAGGTCAGGTTGTGGACGCAGAGCAGGCGGACCGCGGTCAGCTCCTCCGCCCGTGAGAGGTAGCTGAGGTAGTCGCGGTCGTGGCGGCGGCAGGCCGGGCAGGGGCAGCCCTCGACCAGCGGAGCGCGATCGCCCTCCCAGCCGCCCTTGCGCAGGTCGATGCGGAAGCGCCGCTCCGGGTCCGGCACCAGCGCTCCGCCGTGGCGCGCGAGGCGGGTCGGGACGGCGCAGTCGAAGACGTCGAGGCCGAGGCCGACACCCATCATCAGGTCGTCCACCTCGCCGATCCCGAGCAGGTGCTTGGGGGCCTCCTCGGGCAGCAGCGGCGCCGTCATCGCCAGGACGCCGGCCATCTCCTCCTTGTCGCGGCCGAGGGTGCCGCCGATCGCGATCCCGTCCACCCCCGCCTCGGAGACGGCCTGGGCCGACTCGCGCCGCAGGTCCTCGTGGACGCCGCCCTGGACGATCCCGAAGACCGCCTGGCGGGCGGGGCCCTCCTCGGCGTGCCAGGTGAGGCAGCGCTCGAGCCAGCGATGGGTGCGCTCCGTCGAGCGCGCCGTGTACTCGCGATCGGCGTGGTAGGGCGTGCACTCGTCGAAGACGAGGGCGATGTCGCTGCCCAGTTCCGCCTGGACCCGCATCGAGACCTCGGGTGAGATGAAGAGCTCGGTGCCGTCCCGGTAGGAGCGGAAGCGCACCCCCTCCTCGGCGATCGAGACGACCGAGCCGTGCTCGCCGCCCGGCCGGCCGCTTCCCTTGACCTCGTCGGCGACGCCGCCGTGGGCGAGCGAGAAGACCTGGAAGCCGCCCGAGTCGGTGATCAGCGCCCGCTCCCACCCCATGAACGAGTGCAGGCCGCCGGCCGCCGCGATCCGCCCGGGGCCCGGTGAGACGAACAGGTGGTAGGTGTTGCCGAGGATCAGCTCGTAGCCGATCTCCGCGACCTCCGCCGACTCCAGTCCGCGCACGGTGCCCTTGGTCGCCAGGGGAATGAAGGCCGGCGTCGCGATCGGCCCGTGGCCGGTGTGGATCACCCCGGCCCGCGCCCCCCCATCCCGCGCCTCGACCTCAAACCTCAGCCTGTCCCCAGCGTCCCTCATCTCGTCGAGTGCTGAATTTCTGACCCTATGGGGTCATTTATTCAGCACTCGGCCTTCGATCAGGGAGGTGCCGGTCATTGCGTCGGGTTGGGGGATGCCTAGGAGAGCGAGGGCGGTGGGGGCTACGTCGGCGAGGATGCCTTGGTCGCGCAGCTCGAGGCCCTCTGCGGTGACGATCAGCGGCACCGGGTTGAGCGAGTGGGCGGTGTTCGGCGAGCCGTCGGGCTCCAGCATGTGGTCGCAGTTGCCGTGGTCGGCGGTGACGATGCAAACGCCGCCGGTGGCCTCGACGGCGGCGACGACGTCGCCGAGGCAGGCGTCGACGGCCTCGACTGCGGCGACCGCGGCCGGGATCACCCCGGTGTGGCCGACCATGTCGGGGTTGGCGAAGTTGATGATCCCGAAGCGGTGGCCGCCCTCCCGCCAGGCGCCGGCGAAGGCGTCGGCCGCTTCCCGGGCGCTCATCTCCGGCCGGTGGTCGTAGGTCGGGACGTCGCGCGGCGAGGGGACCAGGCTGCGCTCTTCCCCGTCCCACTCCTCCTCACGGCCGCCGTTGAAGAAGTAGGTGACGTGGGCGTACTTCTCGGTCTCGGCGACGTGCAGCTGGCGGCCGCCGCTCTCCGCAATCACTTCGCCCAGGGTCGTCGTCGGCCGCTGCTCGGGGAAGGCGACCGGGTACGGCCACCCCTTGCGGTACTCGGTCATCGTCGCCAGGTCGAGGACCGGCCCGCCGGCGCGCGGGAACTCGGCGAAGTCGGGGTTGGCGAGCGCCAGCGTCATCTGGCGGGCGCGGTCGGGGCGGAAGTTGATGAAGAAGGCGACGTCGCCCTCGGCGGCGCCGTCGTAGTCGCCGATCACGGTCGGCCTGACGAACTCGTCGGTCTCGTCGCGCTCATACGCGGCGTCGATCGCCTCGGAGGCGCTCATCGCGCGCAGCCCCTCGGCGTGGGCGATCGCGTCGTAGGCGAGCTTGGTGCGCTCCCAGCGCGTGTCGCGGTCCATCGCGTAGTAGCGGCCGCCGACGGTCGCGACGCGGCCGGCCTGGCGCATCCAGCGCTCGAGTTCGGCGAGGTACTCGCGGCCGCCATGCGGAAGCGTGTCGCGGCCGTCGGTGAAGGCATGGAAGACGACATCGGGGACGCCCTCCTGGGTGGCGAGTTCGATCGCCGCCTCGATGTGCTCCCAGCCGGAGTGGACGCCGCCGTCGGAGACCAGGCCGAGCAGGTGCAGGCGGCCGCGCGGGCTGCGCCGGGCGCGGTCGCAGGCGGCGAGCAGCGCCTCGTTGTCGAAGAAGCTGCCGTCGGCGATCGCGTCGTCGATCCGGGCCAGGTCCTGCTTGACGATCGCGCCGGCGCCGAGGTTGAGGTGGCCGACCTCGGAGTTGCCCATCTGGCCGTCGGGGAGGCCCACGTCGCGGCCCTGGGCGGAGAGCTGCGTGTGGGGAAAGCGGTCCCAGAGCGAGTCGAAGACCGGGGTCTCGGCGAGCGAGATAGCGTTGCCCGGGCCGGGCTCGGCGAGCCCCCAGCCGTCGAGGATGACCAGTGCCACCGAGGGGACGGTCGGGGCGGCCAAGCTACCCGGCCGCCCCCACGATCGCCGCGAATTCCTCGGGGTCGAGGCTGGCGCCGCCGACCAGGGCGCCGTCGATGTCCGGCTGGGCGAGCAGCTCCTCCGCGTTGGCGGGCTTCACGGAGCCCCCGTAGAGGATGCGCGCCTCGTTCGCCGCGCCGCCCTGCGTGCGCAGCACATCGCGGATGAAGGCGCATGCCTCCTGGGCCTGCTCGGGGGTCGCGGTGCGGCCGGTCCCGATCGCCCAGATCGGCTCGTAGGCGACGACCACCCGGGCGATGTCGGCCCCGCCGACGGCCTCGAGGTCGGCGTGCAGCTGGCGCTCCAGCACCCCCTCGGTCTGGCCGCCGTCGCGCGCCTCCTCGCTCTCGCCGACGCAGAGGATCGGCTCGAGGCCGGCGGCGAGCGCGGCGGGCACCTTGCGGGCCAGCGCCTCGTCGGTCTCGCCGAAGAGCTGGCGGCGCTCGGAGTGCCCGAGGATCACCGCCTCGACGTCGAGCTCGACCAGCATCGAGGCCGAGACCTCGCCGGTGTACGCCCCCGAATCCTCCTCGTGCATGTTCTGGGCGGCGACCCTGATCGCGGTGCCGTAGCGGCGCTCGACGACGGCGCCGAGCGCCGTGAACGGCGGGCAGATGACGACGTCGTGCTGGGTCGCGGAGATCCGCGGCAGGAGCGCGTCCACGTAGGCGGCCGCCTCGGCGACGGTCTTCTGCATCTTCCAGTTCGCGGCGAGGTACGGCGTGCGGTCAGGCATCGGCGGCCTCCGCGTCCAGCAACGCCTCCACTCCCGGCAGCTTCTTTCCCTCGAGCAGCTCCAAGGACGCTCCTCCTCCTGTTGACAGCCAGTCCACCTTCTCACCGAGCCCGAAGCGCTGCATCGCGGCGACCGAGTCACCGCCGCCGAGCACCGTCGTGCCGGGCGCCGCGGCGACCGCCTCGGCGACCGTGCGCGTGCCGGCGGCGAACGGCTCCAGCTCGAAGGCGCCCATCGGCCCGTTCCAGAGCACCGTGCCCGCGGCGGCGATCGCCGCCGCGTAGCCCGCGGCCGTCGCGGGGCCGATGTCGAGGCCCATCCAGCCGTCGGGGACCTCGACGCCGTCGCTCTCGCGGACCTCCGTGTCGGCGTCGAAGCTCCGGCCGAGCACGAGGTCGGTCGGCAGGCTCAGCTCGCACTCGCTCCCCCCGGCGCGCCGCAGCGCCTTCTCGGCCAGCTCCACCCCCTCCTCCTCGACCAGCGAGTCGCCGGTCGGGATTCCCTGCGCCCGGAAGAAGCTGAAGCACATCGCGCCGCCGATCAGGATCCGGTCGGCGACCTCGAGGAAGCGGTCGATGACGCCGATCTTGTCGGAGACCTTGGCCCCGCCGAGGACGACGACCAGCGGCGCCCGCGGCGACTCGACCACCCGGGTCAGTTCGGTCACCTCGCGCTCGAGCAGCAGGCCGGCGTGGGCGGGCAGCCGGTGGGCGACGCCCTCGGTGCTGGCGTGGGCGCGGTGGGCGGCGCCGAAAGCGTCGTTGACGAAGAGGTCGGCGAGCGCCGCCAGGGCGTCGGCGAGCGCCGGGTCGTTCTCGGTCTCGCCCGGCTCGAAGCGGACGTTCTCGAGCAGCATCACGTCGCCGGCGCCGAGGTCCGCGGCCATCCGCTCGACCTCCTCGCCGACGACCGCCGGGGAGAGGGCGACGTCGGCCCCGAGCAGCTCTCCCAGCCGCTCGCCGACCGGCGCCATCGAGAGCGCCGGGTCCACCCCCTTCGGCCGCCCGAGGTGGGAGACGAGGATCGTCGCCGCGCCCCTCTCGCGCAGCAGCTCGATCGTCGGCAGCGCCGCCTGGACCCGCATGTCGTCGGCCACCCGCCCGTCCTCGAGCGGGACGTTGAAGTCAACTCGGGCCAGGACCCGTTTGCCGGCGACATCCGCATCACGAACGCTTGCCTTCCGGAACTCACCGCCTCGCGATTCAATCGTCACGGTGATCTCCGGTTATTCAAATCCGTGGCGATTGGAGCGCGAGGCGTTTTATAGGACCTTGCCCGCGAGCTCTACGCAGCGGTTCGAGTAACCCCACTCGTTGTCGTACCAGCTGATCGCCTTGATCATCGAGCCGTCGCCGATCCCCATCGTCGACTGCGCGTCGAAGACCGAGGAGTGCGGGTCGCCGACGATGTCGGTCGAGACGATCGGGTCCTCGGTGTAGGCGAGGATGCCCTTCATCGGGCCCTCGGCGGCGGCCCTGACGGCGGCGTTGACCGCCTCGGGGTCGGCCGGCTTCGAGAGCGTGGCGACGAGGTCCACGACCGAGCCGGTCGCGACCGGGGCCCGCACCGAGAAGCCGTTGAGCCTGCCGTTCAGCTCGGGAAGCACCAGGCCGACGGCCTTCGCCGCGCCGGTCGTGGTCGGGATCAGGTTGAGCGCCGCCGCCCGCGAGCGCCGCGGGTCCTTGTGCGGCATGTCCTGGAGGCGCTGGTCGGCGGTGTAGGCGTGGATCGTGGTCATCAGCCCGTGCTGGATCCCGAACTCCTCGTGGATCACCTTCGCCAGCGGGGCGAGGCAGTTGGTCGTGCAGGAGGCGTTGGAGATGACATGGTGGCTGTCGCGGTCGTAGTCGGACTCGAAGTTGACCCCGAGGGCGACGGTGACGTCGGGCTCCTTCGCGGGGGCCGAGATGATCACCTTCCTGGCGCCGGCGTCGAGGTGCTTGGCGGCATCCGCGCGAGCGGTGAAGAAGCCGGTCGACTCGATCACGACGTCTACGCCGAGGTCACCCCAGGGCAGGTCAGCCGGGTCGCGCTCGGAGAGCGACTTGAGCTCCTTGCCGTCCACGACCAGCGAGTCGCCCTCGACCGTCACCTCGCCCGGGAAGCGGCCCAGGATCGAGTCGTACTTGAGCAGATGGGCCATCGTGGCGGTGTCGACCAGGTCGTTGACCGCGACGAACTCGAGGTCCGCCCCGGCGGCGTGCGCCGCGCGGAAGACGTTGCGCCCGATCCGTCCAAAACCATTGATGCCGACCTTCACAGCCATGAAGTCAACTCCTCCTGAATTCGCGTGGTGTAGTCGATGCTAGTGACCGCCGGTGCCCGTCAATCGGTGCCGATCGTGACCTCGATCTCGTACCCGTCGGGATCCTTCAGGAACGCCGAGTACGAGCCGGATCCGTAGGAGCGCGTCTCACCGGGCTCGGAGACGCTCGTCCCGCCGGCTCCGACGCCCTGCTCCCATGAGGCCTTGACCGCGACGATCCCCAACCCGGAGAAGCTGAGCAGCCCGAATCCCGGCCGGGGATCGTGGTGGTTGGCGATGAAGAAGACCGGCTTGGCGATGCCCCAGCCGATCGTCCCGTCCTCCTCGAAATGGCGTCGCCAGCCAAGCGGAGCCAGCAGCGCGTCGTAGAACGAGGCGCTCCGCTCAAGGTCGGAGACCTCCAGGAGAACGTGGTGCAACATCGGGGGCGAGAGGCTATACCGGCACAGGGGCGGAAGGTCGGGCGGTGTCGTCTCAGCCGCGCCGCGGCACCCAGCGGAAGAAGCGAATCGCGAGCAGGAGGCCCGCGATCCCCCAGATCCCGACGACCAGGAGGTGGTCCCAGGCCAGCGCCGGGCCGTTGCCGGGCAGGTAGGCGTCGTAGATCGCCTGGAAGAAGGGACGGATCGGGAAGTGGTTGGCGAAGTCGATCACCCCGGAGGGGAGCTCGTCGTCGGGGACGAAGACGCCGGAGAGGAAGTAGAGCGGCAGCAGCAGCGCGTTGACGATCGGCGCCGCCGCGTCCTGGGAGGGGATCAGCGCGGTCAGCGCGACCCCGAGGCAGCAGAAGGATGCCGCCCCGACGGCCAGGACCAGGAGCAGCTCGGGGGCCCGGCTCCAGGGGATCGGGACCCCGTAGAGGACCCTGCCGATCACGGAGACGAGGGCCAGCATCAGCACCGCGACCACGAACGAGTTGCCGATCCGCCCCGCGATGAAGACCCAGGCGGGCATCGGCGTGCCCCGGCCGCGCTTGAGGCGGCCGTCGTCGCGGGCGATGACCAGCGACATCGCCAGGGTCTGCATCGTCGCCGAGACGATCGAGAGCGTGATGATCGCCGGCACGTAGTAGGTGGTGACCTCGATCCCGTCCTTGCCGTCGATCGTCTGGTCGCCGAAGATCGTCGCGAAGATCAGCAGCAGGACGACCGGGAACATCACAGTGAAGAAGACGGCGGCCGGGTTGCGCCAGAAGACCTTCTGGTCGTAGCGGAGCTGATGCAGGAGGAGCGTCACTCGGCCTCCGCCGGGTCCGCCTCGGTCAGCTCCAGGTAGACGTCCTCGAGGCTCGGGCGCCTGACTTCCAGGTTCTCGAGCTCGACCCCGTCGGCGAGCGCCTCGCCGGTCAGCTCGTTGAGGGTGCGGACCGGGGTCGCCGTCTCCAGCGAGACCTCCTCGCCGTCGCGGCGGTAGGAGATCGTCGCCGGCTGCGCCTCGCGATCGCCGAGGTCCTCGGGCGTGCCGCGCGCGACCACCTCGCCGCCGGCGATGATCGCGACCCGGTCGGCGAGGCGCTGCGCCTCGTCCATGTAGTGGGTCGTGAGGAAGACCGTCTTGCCGAGGTCGCGCAGGGCGGCGATCGCGTCCCAGGCCTGGCGCCGCGCCTTCGGGTCGAAGCCGGTCGTGGGCTCGTCGAGGAAGAGCAGCTCGGGGTCGCCGACCAGCGCCATGCCGACGTCGAGCCGGCGCTGCTGGCCGCCGGAGAGCTTGCCGGTTCGAATGCCGGCCTTGCCCTCGAGGCCGACGGCGGCGATCACCTCCTCGACCGGCCGCGGCGAGCGGTAGTAGCCGGCGAACAGGGAGAGCGACTCGGCGACGGTCAGATACGGGTCGAGGCGGCAGCTCTGCAGGACGATCCCGATCCGCTCGCGCCACTCGCGCCCGGCGCGCCGCGGGTCCTCGCCGAGCACCTCGACCTCTCCCCCGTCGCGGTCGCGGTACCCCTCGAGGATCTCGACCGTCGTCGTCTTGCCGGCGCCGTTCGGGCCGAGGAAGGCGAAGACCTCCCCGGCGCGCACCTCGAGGTCGATCCCTCGCACGGCCTCGAGGTCCCCATAGCTCTTGCGCAGGCCACGGATCGATATGACTGGGTCGGACACGGGCGGGCGATTCTACGAGGACGGGATCAGTCGAGCTCGACGTCGCGGTGCTTGACTCGGAGGGAGATGTCGTCGCGGCCCACGAGGTCGCGGCTGATCCGGTCGGCGACGGTGATCGACCGATGGCGGCCGCCGGTGCAGCCGATCGCGATCGTCAGGTGGCTCTTGCCCTCGGTCACGTAGGCGGGGACGAGGAACTCGAGCAGCGGCAGCAGCCGCCCGTAGAACTCGCCCGCCTGGGTCCCGGACTCGACGTACTCCCGCACCTCGGCGTCGAGGCCGGTCAGCGGGCGCAGCTCGTCGACATAGTGCGGGTTGGGCAGGAAGCGGACGTCGAGGGTGAGGTCGGCGTCGCGCGGCGGGCCGTTCTTGAAGCCGAAGGTGAGCAGGGTCAGCGCCATCCTCGGGCTCTCGTCCTGGCCCAGGAGCTCCTCCCCGATGCGGCGCCGCAGCATCGCCCCGCTCAGGTCGCTGGTGGACATCACCACGTCGGCGCGCTCGCGCAGCGGCCCGAGCAGCTCGCGCTCGGCGCGGATGCCCTCGGTGATGCTGCGGTCCTGGGCGAGCGGGTGGCGGCGGCGGGTCTCCTTGTAGCGGTCGACCAGGGTCTCCTCGTCGGCTTCGAGGAAGAGGACCTTCGGGCTGAGCCCGTCGGCGCCGAGCTCGTCGAGCACGTGCAGGAGGTCGTCGAAGTAGTCGCCGCCGCGCACGTCGGAGACGACGGCGGCCCGTTCGACCCCGCTCCCCGGATGGCGGAAGAGCTCGCCGAGGCTGCCGATCAGGCGCGGCGGCAGGTTGTCGACGCAGAAGTAGCCGGCGTCCTCGAAGGCGGCGATCGCCTCCGACTTCCCGGCCCCCGAGTGGCCGGTGATGACGATCAGCGTCACCTCGTTTTTCGCGGCTTCCGCCAACTCGCTCCTCAGCCGATCCTGTTGAGCTGCTCGTGGACCTCACGGGCTACTTTGCCAGGCACGCCGGGCACCGCCTCGAGTTCCTCCCTGCTGGCCGCCAGCAACCGCTCCGGCGAGCCGAAGTGCTGGAGCAGGGCACGCTTGCGCACCGGCCCGACGCCCTTGAGCTCGTCGAGCACCGAGCCGGTCATCGCGCGGTCGCGCCTGCCGCGATGGTGGTCGATCGCGAAGCGGTGCGCCTCGTCGCGGACGCGCTGGAGGAGCTTGGAGGCCTCCGAGTCGGCGGGCAGGTCGATCGGCGAGGCGCGGCCCGGCACGTGAACCTCCTCGAGCCGCTTGGCGAGGCTGATCACCGTCACCCCGCGTTCGATGAACGGCCGCAGCGCCCGCGTCCCCGCCGCCACCTGGCCCTTGCCGCCGTCGATCACGACCAGGCCCGGCAGCGCCGCGAAGCTGTCGTCGCGCTTGCCGTCGTGCGGCGAGAGGTCGACCTGCTCGAGGTAGCGGTTCATGCGCCGGCCGAGGACCTCCTCCATGGAGGCGAAGTCGTCGGGGCCGTCGGGACGCTCGCCGCGAACCCTGAAGCGCCGGTAGTCGGACTTCTTCGTCGCACCCCCCTCGAACACGACCATCGAGGCGACGGTGTGCTCGCCGCCGATATTGGAGATGTCGAAGCCCTCGATCCGCACCGGCAGCTCCTCCATGCCGAGCGCGTCGCGCAGGTCGGCGAGCGACTCGACCCGGCGCGCGCGGCGATGCTCGCGGCGCAGGCGGTCCTGGTCGAGGGCGAGGCGGGCGTTGCGCTCGGCCAGCTCGCGCAGGCGGCGTTTGTCGCCGCGCTCGGCCACCCGCACCTCGACCGGGGCGCCGCGGCGCTCGCCGAGCGCCTCGGCGAGCAGGCCGGAGCGCTCGCGCAGATAGGGCCCGACGACGATCGTCTTCGGGATCGAGGGCGAGGCCGAGTAGTACTGGCCGATGAACTCCTCGGCGACCTCGGCCAGGTCGCGCTCGGCCTGGTTCTCGAGGTAGAAGCTCTGGCGCTCGGCGAGGATCCCGTCGCGGACCTGGAAGACCTGGACGTTGGCGTCCGTGCCCTCGGCGGCGACCCCGATCAGATCGGCGGTGCCGACCGAGCCACCGGCGATCCGCTGGCGCTCGAACAACGACTTGATCGCGGCCAGCCGGTCGCGGTGGATCGCGGCGCGCTCGAATTCGTGGGCGGCGGCGGCCTCGTCCATCTTCTCCTGCTCGGCGGCCTCGACCTGGCGGTAGCGGCCGGAGAGGAAGTCGACGATCGCGTCGATGTTGCGCCGGTACTCCTCCTGGCTGACGTAGCCGACGCAGGGCGCCCCGCAGCGCTTGATGTAGTAGTCGAGGCAGGGATTGCCGGAGCGGCGGCCCGGCTCCGCGCCCTCGCAGGTGCGGAACTGGAAGAGCTTGCCGAGCAGGTCGAGTGTCTCCCTGACCCGCTTGGCGCTCGAGAAGGGGCCGAAGTAGGCGCGCCCGGAGCGGTGCTTCTCACGGGTGAAGTAGACCCGGGGGTAGTCCTCGTCGAGGCTGACCGCGACGTAGGGATAGGACTTGTCGTCGCGGAGGCGGATGTTGAAGCGCGGCCTGTGGCGCTTGATGAAGCTCTGCTCGGCGAGCAGCGCCTCGGCCTCGTTGGCGGTGACCAGAACGTCGAAGCGGTCCACCCGCGATGTGAGCCTGGTCTCGCCGCCGGAGAAGTGCGAGCCGACCCGCTTGCGGATCGAGCGCGCCTTGCCGACGTAGAGCAGCTCGCCCCCCTCGTCGTAGAAGAGGTAGACGCCGGGGGAATCGGGCAGCTCGCGGCGGCGCTGGGCTATCCGCTCCTCGCGCGTGGTGCCGCTTTCGCTGCCGTCCTGGGCCACGGGTCAAAGAGTAGGCTCCTGGCCACTCGGCCAAACCTTCACGCAGAGACGGAGAGAGCGCAAAGAATGAGCACCCAGACCCTGAGCCCGCCCGAGCTGGAGACGCTGAAGCTCGAGATCGACGGCGAGATCGGAATCCTGACCCTCGACCGGCCCGACGCCTTCAACGCGATGAGCCCGCAGATGATCCTCGAGATGACGGTGATCTTCGCCTGGCTCGCGGACCGCTCCGGCCTGCGCGGCCTGATCGTCACCGGCGCCGGCAAGGCGTTCTGCGCGGGCGGCGACGTCAACACCTTCAAAGACGGCGTGCGAGGCCGACGAGATCGACCTGCCCTCCGAGGTGCGGCGGGGCGCCGAGGCCCTGCACCAGGCGATCGTCGACCTGCGCCGGATCCCCTTCCCGGTGATCGCCGCGGTCAACGGACCCGCTGCGGGCGCCGGCTTTTCGCTCGCCCTCGCCTGCGACATGCGGATCGCGTCGGAGAGCGCATTCTTCGCCTGCGCCTACGGGCGGATCGGCGCCTCGCCGGACGGCGGCATGACCTACTTCCTGCCCCGGGTCGTCGGCCCGAGCCGGGCCCTGGAGCTGCTGCTCGACGACCCGAACATGACCGCCGCGGAGGCGCTCGAGGAGCGCCTGGTGACCGAGGTGGTCGCGCGCCGACGAGCTTGATGGACGCGGCGCGGGCGCGGGCCGAGAAGCTGGCCGCCAAGGCCCCCCACTACGTGAAGATGGCGAAACGGCTGGTCGGGGTGAGCATCGAGAACAACCTCACCGAGCACCTCCAGCTCGAGCGCCACGGGATCGCCGACAGCATGGCGACCGAGGACCTGCGCGCCGGGGTCGAAGCCTTCTTCGGCGGCGACAAGCCCGAATTCAGCGGCCGCTGAACCCGGGCGCCGGGCGACCCGTATGCGGGGATAGAGTCTCCCCAGCTCCCCTTCCAGGAAAGGACTCCCCATGAAGAAGGCCGCCCTGCTCCTCCTAGTCCTCGCCCCGCTCCTGCTCGCCGCCTGCGGCGACAGCGACGACGACACCGCCGGCACGACCGCCGCGGAGACCACGGAAGCGGGCGGCGGCGCCGGGGCGCCCAGCCCCGAAGGGACCGACAAGGCGGCCGGCGGCTCGGTCGTCAAATTCGAAGCCGCCGAGGGGACCGACCTCGCCTACACGAGCACGGAAGCGACCGCCAAGGCGGGCGACCTGACGATCGAATTCACCAACCCCCAGTCGCTCAGCCACGACGTCGCGATCGAAGACTCCCAGGGCGAGACGATCGGCAAGACCGACATCGTCGCCGACACCAAGGCGATCGAGACGATCAAAGGCGTGAAAGCCGGCGACTACACCTTCTACTGCTCAGTCCCCGGCCACCGCGAAGCGGGCATGGAAGGAACCCTGACCGTCGAGTAGGGCCGGCGGCGCCCGCTACTCGGCGGGCGCCATCACCCGGGTGACCGAGTCGCCGACGAAGCAGGGCTTCTCGTTGCCCTCGACCTCGAGGGTGAAGCGGGTGACGACCTGCCACCAGCCGCCGCCGACCTCGTCGACGGTGACGACCTCGGCGCTGCCGCGTACCCTGCCGCCGGCGGGGACCGGGGCGGGAAAGCGGATCTTGTTCCAGCCGTAGTTGACGCCGAGGGCGAAGCCGGTCGAGGAGATCAGGTCCTTGCGGAAGCCGTCGACCAGCGAGAGGGTCAGGTTGCCGTGGGCGATCGTCGTCCCGAACGGGCTCTCGGTCTTGGCCCGCTCGACGTCGACGTGGATCCACTGGTCGTCGCCGGAGAGCCGCGCGAAGGTGTCGATGTCGTCCTGGGTGACGGTGCGCCACTCGCTCGGGCCGATCGTCTGCCCGAGGAGGGCCTGCATGCCCTCGACGCCCTGTACCTCGACGGTTGCCATCGGGCTGCAGTGTATGAGAAGCAGTCGAGTCCGGCTACGCCACCAGCCGCACCTCAAACGCCGGCAGCGCCAGCACCCCCGCGCCGCCGAGCAGGGCGAGGATGCGGCTGACGTAGGCCTGGGTCTCGGGGTAGGCGGGGACGCAGTCGCAGGCTTCGACCGGGGCGGGGCCCGCGTTGTAGGCGGCGAGGGCGAGCTGGGGCGAGCCGAGCTGGGTGAGCAGGTCGTGCATGAGGTGGGCCTGGGCGTCGATCGCCTGCTCGGGGTCGAAGGGGTCGTCGAGCCCGTAGGCGGCGGCCGTGCCGGGGATGAACTGGGCGATGCCCTGGGCACCCGCGGAGGAGGTCGCGTGCGGGTTGAAGTTCGACTCCGCCATCAGCTGCGCGGCGAGCAGCGCGGCGGAGACGTTCCAGCGGGCGGCCGCGCGCAGGAGCGGAGCCCGGAAACGGGTGGGGACGAACCCCGGCAGTCCGGCGCCGCCGGAGAGCGATCCGTCTCCCCCACCGGGTCCGTGTCGACTTGTTCCCCCACGGGAGGGAATAAGTCGACTCGCGGCCGTGTTGGCGGCAGCGGAGCAGGGTTCCGGTCCGGCTTCGAACCCGTAGTGCCACGGCTCCCACCCGTACCTCTGCACGAAACCGAAGCCCGGCGCGTTGGCGGCCAGCCAGCCGTAGGCGGATTCCGGGCCGAGGTCGAGCTCCGTCGCGCAGCGGTGCAGCGACTGCCCGGGCGGCGCGACCCATTCGGGGTCGGGATTGGCGGCGAAGAGCGCCGCCTGCTCCTCATCGGAGCGAAAGCCCGAGCTGACGACCAGGGTCACACCGGCCCTCGCCGCCGCGGCGGCCATGCGGTCGAAGGCGACGGCGACGTCAGGTCGCATGCCCTCCCCGTTCCGATGGACGAGCGGCCCGGAGTAGCCGCCACCGCTGGCGACCGCCGGCATCGACCCCGACGCGGTGGCCGGCGCCGCCGCTTCCGCCACCGCCGAGGCCTCGACCGGCCGGCGGCCCGCCCCCACCTCGAGGCTGGCGAGCACGGTCGCCTTCGCCCGCACCGGCGCGAACGAGAGCGCGTCGGGGAAGCCGACTCGCAGACGGCCTGCACCGACCCCGTTCGCCCGTGCCGCGGCGGTCGCTGCGGCACGGGCCCGCCACAGGTAGACCGGCTTCTCGATGTGGGCCGGGTTCGGCATGCCGTTCGGGAGGACGGGCGGCGCCAGCAGGCGCGGCAGGTCGTCGCGCATCGAGCGCGCGGCCGAGATCGCCGCCAGGTCCGCCGCACGCTGCACCCTCCCCTTCCCGGTGACGGCTCCGGCGATCGCGACCAGGGCCAGGGCCCCGGAGATCAGCACCAGGCAGGCCGCCCAGGGCCAGCGGCAGCGCCTGGCCCCTCTCTCCTCGCGAATCCATCACCCCTCTCCCAGCAGGACTCGGGTCGGGGGGCCGACCGCCTGAGCGGATCGCGGGCGGCAGATCCTCAACGCCTGCGGCGGCAGCCCACCGGGTGCGCCGGCCGGGAGAACCCCGAAAAGAGCCCGCCGGGCGGCGACCCAGGCGAGCGGCCGCTTGATGACGGCGACGCGCAGGCCTTCGGTCACCAGGTCGCGGACGGCGAGGGCCGCGAGCGCACGGTCGCGATCCAGGTCGGCGCGGAGCATGGCGGCAGAGGGCTCCACCCTCTCCCCCGCCAGCGCGGGCCGCAGCAGCCCGGGTGGGAGGTGGACGACCCCCGCCGCCTCGCGGGCCAGGGCCAGGGCGGCGGGAAGCCGCTCGATCGAGTCAGGGCCGGCCGGCAGGGCGAGGTGGCAGATCTGGCCGCGCGCGGCGACCCGCGCCTCGGGGACGTGGGCGGCCAATCTCTGCTCGAGCTCGCGGGCCGCGGCCGACGCGATCAGGGCCGGCCGCGGGTCGCGCCCCTCGCCGAGGTCGATCAGGAGCGCGGCCCGATCCGGGTCCGAGCAGGCGCAGGCCAGCGCCGCCGCCGCGGCCCTCGACCCCTCCGCCGCCCCGACCCGGGTGACGAGGATCGTCGCGCCGCCGCTCATCGCGGCCTCGCCACCGCGGACCCGGTGACCGCGAGCCGGTCGCCGATCGCCGGCGCCAGTGACGGCGGCCTCAGCCTCACCGTCACCCGGCCGCCCCGGACGGTCACCTGGGCGCCCTCCGCGGCCCAGCCGGGCAGCGCCTGCCTTGTCGCGGCGACCGCCGGCCTGCCGGAGGCCAGGGCGAGCGCCCCCGCCTCGGCCGCGCCGTCGGCCAGGGTCAGCGCATAGCCCGCGGCGAGCAGCTGGAAGGCGACGTAGCCGGCGAGCAGCAGGGCCGGCAGGGCGGCGATCAGCTCGACCGTCGCCTGGCCTCCCTCCCTAGCCACCGCCCGACCCTCCGAGCGAGGCCCGCGCTCCGACCTCGACCTCCGGCATGCCGGGCAGCAGCAGTGGCACCGGCACCCGCACGGAGACCCCGTCGCCTTCGCCGACCTCCGCCCCCCTCCGCAGCGGCGCCGGCAGCGCCTCGCGTGCCGCCCGGGTGCCGCTGCCCCCGACCAGCGCCGCCCTCGCCCCCGCACGCGACGCGATCCCCGCCGACCAGAGAGCCGCGCCGGCGAGCGCCAGCTGGGCCGCGACGAGCACCGCCACGATCAGGAAGGGGAGGACGCCGACCAGCTCGATCGAGGCGGTTCCCCGCTCGCCCTCTCCAGCCCGAACCGCCCTTCGTCTCGTCACAGCCGCACCGTCGCAGCCGCGAGCGCGCGTGTTACGCGCTCAAAGGAGAGATTCCGTGACGGCTAGACGCCGGTTCCGCCGTAGGTGTTGGCCTCGGTCCAGACTTTCCAGATCGCCGCGACCGAGGCGGCCAGCAGCAGGACCCAGGCCACGGTGCCGCCGCCGGTTTGGAAGAGCTCGTCGCTGCCGGCGATCAGCAGCGCGAGCATCCCCAGGGCGCCGTAGAGGATCGCCCGCCGGCCGTCGCTCAGGGTCGCCAGGGTCAGCTCGTTCTGGCGGCTGAGGACGTAGACCGTCCAGGCGATCGCGGTCAGGAAGCCCATCGTGATCAGCGTCATCACGACCTCTGCGGCGTTGCCGCCGGCCGGGGCGAAGGCGACGACCAGCGCCAGCAGCATCACGATCGCGGCGTTGCGCAGGTTGCGCGTGTGGCGCATGGTCAGAACCCTACGCTCACTCGCCGGTCATCACGATGAGAGCGAGGACGACGCTGGCGAGCGTCGCCAGCAGGGCGGCGATCCCGACCGCGGCGGCGCAGGCGGCGGCGAGCGGCTGTTCGTTGCGGCTGAGGTCGACGAAGCGGGCCGCCCCCCAGATCGCGACCGAGAAGATCACCGTCACCCCGATTCCCGCGACCACCGAGGCGAGGATCGTCTCGAGCAGCGGCTTGGTTTCGACCAGGACCGCGAGCACGGTCAGCTCGCCGAGACCGGGGCCCCTTCGCGGGACCGTCGTGCGAAGGCGTAGGCGACGAGGAGCAGGGCGACGATCGAGACCAGCACCGGGCCGACCGCGCCGGTGCCGAAGATCCGCGTGACCCCGTAGGTGATGGCCCCGATCGAGGCCGCCGCCGGCAGGGTCAGCAGCCAGGCCATCATGATGTTGCCGGCCACGCCCCAGCGCACCGCCGAGAGGCGCTTGCCGGCGCCGGCTCCCATCACCCCGCCGTTGATCACGTGGGTGGTCGAGAGCGGGAACCCGAAGTGGGTCGAGGCGAGGATCACCGCCGAGCCGGCGCCCTGGGCGGAGAAGCCCTGGGCGGCGTCCATCTTGATGATCCGCGTGCCGGTGGTCTTGATGATCCGCCAGCCGCCGCTGTAGGTGCCGAGCGCGATCGCCGTCGCCGCCGAGGCGATCACCCAGAAGGGCGGGTCGGCGCCGGCCGCGAGGCTGCCGTTCGCGATCAGCGCCAGGGTGATGATTCCCATCGTCTTCTGGGCGTCGTTCGTGCCGTGCGCAAGGGCCAGCAGTCCCGCCTGAGACGATCTGCCCGTACCGGAACCCGCGGGTGACCGTGCCCGGCCGCTGCTTGCCGACGATCCTGTAGATGATCGCGATCGAGAGCCCGGCGACGAGGAAGGCGAGGACCGGGGCGACGACCGCCGGCACCAGAACCTTGCCGACCAGGCCGTCGGCGAGGACCGCCTCGAACCCCGCGGCGGCGACGGCGGAGCCGACGACCCCGCCGATCAGCGCGTGCGAGGAGCTCGAGGGCAGCCCGAAGTACCAGGTGGCGAGGTTCCAGGCGATCGCCCCGATCAACCCGGCGAATACCACCGTCGGGGTGACGAACTCGGCGTTGACGACGTCGTTGGCGACGGTCGCCGCGACCGAGATCGAGATGAAGGCGCCGACGAAGTTGAGCAGCGCCGCGAAGGCGATCGCGACCTGCGGGCGCGCCGCCCCGGTCGAGATCGAGGTGGCGACGACGTTGGCGGTGTCGTGGAAGCCGTTGGTGAAGTCGAAGGCGAGCGCCGTGCAGACGACGATCACGAGGATGATGTCAGCCGACATCGTGACGGTGCTCAGGCGTTGCCAGACAAGGACGCAGGGAGCGTGGCGTGCTCTGCACGCGAGCGACCGAGGACGCAGTATGGCGACGCCTGAGCACCGTCACGAGTTCTTGATGACTATGCCCTCGATGATCTGGGCCGCGGTCTCGGTGGCGTCGATCGCGTTCTCGAGCACCGCGAAGATGTCCTTCCATCGGATCACGACCATCGGGTCGATCCCGTTGGAGAAGAGCGAGGCGACGGCGTCGCGGGAGATCCGGTCGCCCTCGTTCTCGAGGCGGTGGATCTCGATCCAATACTGGTCGAGGTCCTTGAAGTCGGGCAGGTGCTCGAGCCCCTTTGCGAGCTGCTCGCAGGACTTGACCAGAACCTTGGTGAGGTCGTTGGCCTGCGACATCGGCGCCTCGATCTTGTAGAGGGCGAGGAAGTCGGCCGCCTCCTCGGCGTAGTCGACGATGTCGTCCATCTGGGTCGCGAGGCTGTAGATGTCCTCGCGGTCGATCGGCGTTACGAAGGTCGAGTTGAGCCGCTTGATGATGTCATGGGTGATCTTGTCGCCCGCCTGCTCGGCCTTCAGCACCTCGCGGCCGATGCCCTCGTCGTCGGGCCAGCTGCCCATCATCTGGTCGAGCAGGCGGGCGGCGTGCAGAGCGTTCTGGCCGGCCAGGATGAAGAGGTCGAAGAAGGTCCGGTCGCGAGGAAGGAGGGAGAGGCGCGGCACCCCGCAATCCTAGTCGCAGGAGGGGGGTGTCGTTCGCTCAGGCGGTGGCGGCGGCGAGATGCTCCGCGGTCCTTGCGGAATGACGATCGCGCAGCTCCTCCTGTACGCCGCGCGCCGCGCCGTCCGGCGCCTCGCGCCGGGTCCAGACGCCGCTCGAGTCGAGCTCCCAGGAGTTGGCGTTGTCGGCGAGGCTGCGCTCGAGGACGTCGAGCAGCTCGGCTCGCAGCTCGGGGTCCTCGACCGGGACCACCAGCTCGACCCGGCTGTCGAGGTTGCGCGGCATCAGGTCGGCGGAGCCCATCAGCACCCTCGCTTCCTCGCCCCGCCGGAAGGCGTAGACCCGCGAGTGCTCGAGAAAGCGGCCGACGACCGAGACGACCCGGATGTTTTCGGAGACCCCCGGCACCCCGGGGCGCAGGCAGCAGATCCCGCGCACGTTGAGGTCGACCCGGACCCCCGCCTGCGAGGCCTCGTACAGGGCCTGGATGCAGCGCGCGTCGACGAGCGAGTTCATCTTCAGCGCGATCCGCGCCTCCTCGCCGGCGCGATGGGCGTCCACGGTCGACTCGATCTCCTCGATGATCCGGACCCGCATCGTCGTCGGCGACACCAGCACCTTGCGGTACTCGGCCGGGCGCCCGTAGCCGGTCAGGAAGTTGAACATCTCGGCGACGTCGGCGCCGATCTCCGGGTCGGCGGTGAAGAGGCCGACGTCGGTGTAGAGGCGCGCGGTCTTCGGGTTGTAGTTGCCGGTGCCGATGTGGACGTACTCGCGCACCCGGTCGCCCTCACGGCGGGCGACGAGGATCGCCTTGACGTGGGTCTTGAGCCCCGGGATCCCGTAGACGACGTGGACCCCCGACTCCTCCATGGACTTGGCCCAGTGGATGTTGGCCTCCTCGTCGAAGCGGGCTTTGAGCTCGACCATGCAGACCGCCTGCTTGCCGCGTTCTGAAGCACGGATCAGGGAGGGCACCAGCGAGGAGTCGTCGCTCGTCCGGTACACGGTCTGCTTGATCGCCAGCACGTCGGGGTCGGCGACCGCCTGCTCGACGAACCTCTCGACCGAGGTCGCGAAGGAGTCATAGGGATGGTGGACGAGGATGTCCCCCTTGCGGATCGTGGAGAAGAGGTCGACCTGCTCCTCGTCCTCCCCCTGCAGCCGGGGCTGGGTCACCGGCGTCCAGGGCGGGTAGCGCAGCTCGCCGTGGCCGGGGCCCTCGGCGACGTCCCCGAGGTCGCCGAGGTCGATCAGCCCGTCGACGTCGTAGACCTCGCGCTCCTCCAGGCGCAGGGCGTCGATCAGCTGCTCGCGCAGCTTCGGGTTCATCCCGGCGGCGATCTCGAGCCGCACCACCTCGCCGAAGCGGCGGCGGCGGATCTCGTCCTGTACCGCCTGGAGCAGGTCGTCGGCCTCGTCGGAGACGTTGAAGTCGGCGTCGCGGGTGACCCTGAAGTAGCCGTGGTCGACGACCTCCGTGCCCGGGAACAGCGCGTCGAGGTTGGTGGCGATCACCTCCTCGAGCGGCACGAAGGCGGTGCCCTCCTCGCCGAGCGGCAGGAAGCGCCGCAGCAGCTCCTTCGGCACCTTGACGCGGGCGATGATCTCTGTGCCGCTCTCCGGGTCGCGGAGCAGGACGCCGAGGCTGAGCGAGAGATTGGAGATGTAGGGAAAGGGCCGGCCGAGCCCGATCACGAGCGGCGTCAGCGCCGGGAAGACCTGCTCGTGGAAGCGGATGTCGATTTCTCGTCGCTCCTCCTCGGTGGCGGTGTCGAGGGAGACGATGCGGATGCCCCGCTGCTCGAGCTCGGGGCGCAGGACGCCGTCGAAGCAGCGGTGCAGGCGGCCGTCAAGCTCCAGAACCCGGGCCTGAATCGCGTCGATCAGCTCCCCTGCGGCATAGCCGTCCGGCCCGCGGGCGTCGATCCCCGCGTCGAGCTGGTCGAACAGCCCCGCGACCCTGACCATGAAGAACTCGTCGAGGTTGGAGGCGTAGATCGCACAGAAGCGGAGGCGCTCGAGCAGGGGAACCGACTCGTCCTCGGCCAGCTCGAGGACGCGCCGGTTGAAGTCGAGCCAGGAGAGCTCTCGGTTGAAGTAAAGGGCCGGATCGTCGATCCGGCCATCGTACCCGGGCACCCTCGACGCCCCGGCCCGCTCAGGCGGCCCGGGCGACCGCTTGCCCGGCGCCCGCCGCCAGCGCCCTGCCGTAGCCGGCAGCGAGCTGGTCGAGGGCGCGCTCCCAGGAGCGCCGGCCGGCCGCGCGGGCGCCCGCCGCGCCGAGACTGCGGCGCAGCGGCGGCGAGGCGGCGAGCTGCAGGACCGCGCCCGCAAGGTGGTCGGGGTCGGGCCGGCAGAGCAGGCCGTTGTGCCGGTTCTGGATCAGCGAGGCGGGGCCGCCCTCGGCGACCGCGACGACCGGCAGGCCGCTCGCCCCCGCCTCGACGACGACCTGGCCGTAGGTGTCGGTGCTCGAGCAGAAGAGGAACATGTCGGCGCTTGCATAGGCCCGGGCGAGTGCCTCCCCCTCGAGCCAGCCGAGGAATGTGGCGCGCTCGCCGAGCAGCGATCGCAGCTCGCCCTCCTCCGGCCCGCCGCCGGCGACCAGAAGATGAAGGCGGGGGTCGTGGGCGTGGGCGCGCAGGAAGCTCTCGGCGAGCAGGTGAACGCCCTTCTCGCTCGTGAGGCGTCCCGCGTAGAGGACCTTCAGCTCGCCCGGAAATGCATCGCGGTCGGCCTTGGCGGGGTCGAAGCTGGAGATGTCCACGCCGCGCTCCCAGCGACCGATCCTGGCGGGATCGAGACCGAGGCCGATCAACGAGCGGTCGGCCGCCGGGCTCGGCGAGAGGACGACGGAGGGTGCGGCGTAGAAGGCGCCGAGCGCCATCCGTGCGAGCCCCTCGAGCGAGGCGTCGCCGCTGCGCAGGCCCGCATAGGCGGCCAGCTCGGTGTGGTAGCTGCCGGCCAGCGGCATCCCCGTCACCCTGCCGAGCAGCGTCGCCGCCACCCCCGACGGGCCGGGTGCCGTGACGTGGACCAGGTCGTAGCGCCCCTCGGCGAGGGTCTCGACCAGATCCGGGATGCCGGGCACTCCGAGGGTCATTCCCTCGTAGAAGGGGACCTCGAGGGAAGCGGCCGCCGGCAGCCGCCGGTCGACCCCGGGATCGGTTCCGAGGACCTCGACCTCGAAGCCGGGAACCCCGCGCTCGCGGATCTGCTCGATCGTGCGGGTCACGCCGTGCATGGCCTCGATCCCGTCGGCGATCAGGGCGACCCTCGGACGCTCGGAGTCACCGGCCAGCCTGCGCTTCTCCGCACCGAGGAACGCCGTCGCGGGCGCGTATGGCACGGCCGGGAGCACGGCGTCGAAGAGGCCGCCGACCGCCGCGAGGACGTTTCCCGCCGCGGCGGCCTCGACGCCCTGCTCGACGGCGACCCGCAGCCGCCGCTCGTGAATCCGGCGCGCGCGGCGGTACAGGTCGGCGTGCGAGAACTCCTCGGACTGGAGATAGGAGATCAGCTCGCGCCCGCGCAGCTCGATCCCCATCGAGGCCAACCAAGACTCGAGCAGCGCGCGGGCGTCGTCGGGGCCGATGTCCGCCGCGATCTTGCCCTCGCGCTTGGCGCCCTCGCCGATCACCCGCTGCGCCATCTTCATCACGGCGGCCGGGTCGGGCGCCCCCGTGCGCAGTTGTCCCCGCATGCCGGGGACAACGTCGTCGGGGTCTCCCTCGGCGTCCGGGTCGAGGACGAGGGCGCGGGTGGCAATCGCCATCGCGGCGTGCGCCCACTTCGCCGCGGACCCCTGCTCGCCGCCGGGCTCGGCCTCGCCGGCCCGCAGGCGGTCCAGAAGCTCTTCCGGCGTGGAGGCGGCCGGCACCTCGGTGAAGGTGCGGCCGATGTCCACGCCGGCGTGATCGTCGGAGCCGCCGATCCCGGCGCCCCCGTGGGTCTCGATGTAGATGACCGCCGGCATGTTGAGCTCCGCGGCGCGCGACCCGTTGCGCACCTCCCAGACCGGGAAGAGCTCCGCCAGGCGACGGCGGTGACGTCGCTCCAGCGGCGCCCCGACGTTGTAGAACGGGTGCGCCAGGGCGCATGCGATCTCGTTCTCGTGAAGGTACGCGGCGCAGGCCTCGACGTCGCCGGCATGAGCCTGCAGCCACTCGTGGTCTCCGGGAGTGATCCCGTAACAGAGGATGTGCACCGCCTGGGGCTCGCCGGCGAAGCGGGCGGTCAGCTCCTCGGAGACGAAGAAGTCGGGGCGATCGGCGAGCTCCAGACAGCCGTCGATCGTGTCGTGGTCGGTGAACGTGACGAAGTCCATTCCGCGCCGCTTCGCGAGCTCGTAGACCTCCTGCGGCGGGGTCGCGCACTCCGGCAGACCCAGCGAACGCTGAACCCCGAGCCGCGAGAGCTGCGAGGTGCTGGAGTGGCAATGCATGTCTACGCGGGAAGTCATCGGTGTCTCCCTATCTCGTTCCTCTAGTCCCCTGCAGAATTCGCCACCAGCAGGGAGATCTTGTGAATGGACGGGGAAGGCCCGGTGAACATCCTGTGTACCGTGCGGCCATGGACGTGGGGCCCGCGAAGGAGCTGACGATCAGGCCGGTCGGCGAGGAGGACGTCGAGACCCTCTACGGGCTGATCCTCGAGCTCGCCGCCTACGAGAAACTCAGCGACCGGGTCAACGGCGACCCCGAGATCCTGAGCAGGTCGCTGTTCGAGGAACGGACCGCGGAGGCGCTGCTCGCCGAGGTCGGGGACGAGGCGGTGGGCTACGCGATCCTCTGCGGCACCTTCTCCTCGTTCGAGTGCCGGGCCGGGATCTGGATCGAGGACCTCTACGTGCGGCCGCAGAGCCGCCTGGGAGGGATCGGCCGCGCCCTCTTCGCCAGGGTCGCCGAGATCGCGGTCGAGCGCGGATGCCCGCGGGTCGAGTGGGCGGCGCTCAACTGGAACGAGCTCGCCCTCGGCTTCTACGACCGGCTCGGCGCCACCCGTATGGAGGAATGGCAGATGCTGCGCCTCGAGGGCGAGGGCCTCAGGCGCCTCGGCTCAGGTTGAGCTCGAGCGCGTCCTGGGTCTCTCCCGCCGACCAGAGCTCGCGGAAGCGGAGGAAGAGGAGGTCGCGGCGGGTTCGCAGCAGGGCCTCGACCGAGGCGATGCCGGCCACGCGGGGCAGCATCACGTCGCAGTCGTGGATCTCGCCGAGGACGTCCTGCAGGTCCCTGGCCACCACCAGCGCCGCTGCCGCCCGTGGGCCGAGGCACCCGGCCGTGACCTCGAGCACGTAGCGGAGCCGTTTGGCGGCGATCCGCATGTCGTGCTGGGCGGTCGCGCCGCCCGGCTCCAGCGCCGCCGGCGCGAGCTCGCGCAGCTCCTCGAGCCGCGTGGCGGCGATGCGGGCGGCGTTCGGGCGCAGCGCCTCGCGCGCGTCGAGGCCCTTGATCCTGCGGGCCTTCACCTCCGCGCCGCCTCGGCCAGGCGCCGCAGCGCGTCGCGAAGGTCTCCCAGGCTCTGCTCCGAGACGAAGGGAGCGAGGTCGTCGTTCGCCTCGCGCTGTTCCTCCCGCAGCTTCGCGATCAGGATCTCGAGCCTGCCGCGGTCGCCCGCCGGGACGTCGTCGAGGAACCCGGAGAGGAACTCGACCGCGACATCTCGGTCGCGGCGCTCGCCGAGCGCGTCGGCGAGCGCCTTCAGTGGCCCGATCGCCGCCCGGTAGCGCTTGCGCGGGAAACAGGGCCTGAACATCTCCATCGCCGCCCGCAGCCGCCGGGTCGCGACGCGCATGTCGTGGACCCCCTCGATGTCTTCGAGGTCGAGCGCCTTCTCCGAGTGGGCGAAGACCTCACCGGCCCTGACCTCGACGACTCTCGCCGCCGCTGAGCCGAACGGCTCCTCACAGTCCAATCCGGGGACTTCACGCGGCCGTGCCACCGGCCGAGGCTACCGTCTGGACGATCCCGTCTAGGCCGCGACGCGCTCGGGCGAGGAGCCGTTTGCGCTGCCGTTGAGAAGGTCGAGGATGACCCCCTCGCGCAGCCCGCCCTTGCCGATCTGCAGCGGCTGGCCGAGCAGCTCGGAGAGCTTCTCGAGCAGGAGGACGCCGGTGGCGAGGATGCGGACCCGTTCGGGGTCGAGCTCGAAGCGGCGGGCTACGTCTGCGGCGGGGTCGCTACAGAGGACGCGGATCCCGCGCTCCAGGGTCTCGTACTCGAGCACGGCGCCGACCAGCTTGCGCAGCGAGGTCGCCGAGCCGCCGACGGCCACGGCCTGCTCGGGGTGCTCGACCTCGACCCCCTCGAAGATGTCGTCGATGCGGTCGCGGATCTTGCGGATCTCGGATGCCGATGGCGGGTCGGAGGCGATCAGCTCGTCGGCGAGGACGCCGGACCCGACCTTCCAGGAGCGGACCTCCTTGGCGCCGCCGTGGACGGTGCCGAGGATCACCTCGGAGGAGCCGCCGCCGACGTCGACGACGCCGACCCTGCCGGAGACCGGATGGCCGAGGGTCTTGGTCGCGCCGATGAAGGAGAGGCGCCCCTCCTCCTCCTCGCTGAGGATGTCGACCTCGACCCCCGCCGCATCGCCGATCTCCTTCACCGCCTGCTCCCCATTCGGGGCATCGCGGACAGCCGCCGTGGCGACCGCGCGGATCGTCTCGGCGCCGAGCTCGCGGGCCAGGCGCACCTGGGTGGCGACGACCTCGGCGACCTCCTCGACCTTGTCCGGGCAGATCGCCCCGTCGTCGTCCAGCGCTTTGTTGATCCGGGTGTAGGCGCGCTGCTCCATCACCTTTTTCAACTGCCCGTCCACCGGCTCGGCGACGAGCACTCGGGTGGTATTCGAACCGATGTCTATTGCGGCGCAGAGCATCGCAGGGGTATTCCCGATCTTCCCAGACAGCTCGGATCTCACACGCACGGGTTGTGAATGATCCGAGGGGAGGGGCCGAGAACGTAAACCTCGCCCGCAGGTCCCTCCCCTCGGATCATTCGCTACGCCTACGGGTGTGAGGCGTCCTCGAACTCCCGGAACAGGCCCGTGACCACGAAGGCGACCTGCTCGCCGATGTCGACCGCGTTGTCGCCGATCCGCTCGATCGCGCGGGCGGCGAGCAGCATCGTCATCGCCCACTCGCGCCGGTCGGCGTCGTCGCCGATCTCGAGCGCGAGGCGGAAGCAGTCCCGGTTGAGATTGTCGACGACGTCGTCCTGGCGGACCAGGTCGCGAGCCTGGTCGACGTCTCGGTCTTCGAAGGAGCGCTTCGCCTGGCTGATCAGCGTCCGCGTCTGGCGGCCCATGGCGATGATCATCTTGACCATCTCCCGGTCTGCCGGGGGGTCGTTCCCCGACAGCGGGATCATCTTGCAGATGTTCACGCACTGGTCGCCCATCCGCTCGACGTTCTTGAGCACGTGCAGCAGCGCCGAGATCAGGCGCAGGTCGGTCGCCACGGGCGATTGGGTCGCGAGCAGGGTGATCAGCGCCTGATGCACCTCCAGGTAGCGGCCGTCGATGCGATCGTCGTCGGCGACGACGAGCTGGGCAAGCTCGACGTCCTGGTGCTCGACCGCCTCCAGGGTCCGCTCGAGGGCGGCGATCACGAGATCGAGGCCGCCCAGCGCGCTCGCCTCGAGCTTCTCGAGGTCCTCCTGGTATTGGACGCGGACCGTGTCCGCCACCTCAGCCGACCTTCCCGGAGACGTAGTCCTCGGTTCGTTTGTCGGTCGGGTTGGTGAAGATCGTCTCGGTCGCGTCGTACTCGACCAGCCGGCCCCAGCGGTTCTGCTCGTCGGCGTCGAGCTCGACCATCAGGAATGCGGTCCGGTCCGACACCCGCGCGGCCTGCTGCATGTTGTGGGTGACGATCACGATCGAGAACTCCTCTTTGAGCTCGATCATCAGGTCCTCGATCTTGCCGGTGGAGATCGGGTCGAGTGCCGAGCAGGGCTCGTCCATCAGGATCACGTCGGGCTGGACGGCGATGCAGCGGGCGATGCAGAGGCGCTGCTGCTGGCCGCCGGACATGCCGAAGGCGTTGTCGTGGAGGCGGTCCTTGACCTCCTCCCACAGCGCGGCGCTGCGCAGCGCCCTCTCGACGGTCTCGTCTAGGCCGTCCTTCTGGCCGAGGACACGCGGTCCGAAGGCGACGTTGTCGTAGATCGACTTCGGGAAGGGGTTCGGTTTCTGGAAGACCATCCCGATCATTTTGCGGACCTGGACCGGGTCCACGCCGGCCCCGTAGAGGTCCTCGCCGTGGTAGAGGATCTCGCCTTCGACTTCGGCGCCGGGGATCAGGTCGTTCATCCGGTTGAAGCAGCGCAGGAGCGTGCTCTTGCCGCAGCCCGAGGGACCGATCATCGCGGTCACGTCCTTGCGCCCGATGTCCATCGAGACCCCTTTGACGGCGGTGACGCCGCTGTAGTGGACGTCGACGCCCTTCAACTCGAAGACCTGCTCCGCGGCGAGGCCGGAAGACGCCCGAAACTCGGGCCGCACGGCGATCGACGCCCGCTCGGCAGCGTGTTCGCGGGTCTCCCGCGCCGTCTCAGGTCTGCTCTCGTCCATCATCGTCCGCTCGCTCACAGTAGATCACCTACCACCTCTGCTCGTAACGATTTCGTAGCCAGATTGCGAAGGAGTTCATCGCCAGGAGGACGGCGAGCATGACGATGATCCCGGCCGCCGCCAGCGCCCGCAGCTCCTCCTGGGGCGCCACCGCGTAGTTGAAGATCTGCACCGGCATCGCCGAATAGCTGGAGAACGGAGTCGGGTCGAAGGTGACGAAGACCGTCGCCCCGACGAGCAGCAGGGGCGCCGCCTCGCCCAGGGCGCGGGAGATGGCGAGGATCACCCCGGTCGCGATGCCGGGGATCGCCGCCGGCAGCACCTGCCGGCGGGTCGTCTGCCACCTGGTCGCCCCGAGCGCGAGCGAGCCCTGCCGGATCGAGTCGGGGACCGCCCGGATCGCCTCGCGGGCGGCGATGATCACTATTGGCAGGACGAGCAGGGCCAGGGTCAGCGAGCCGGCGACGAGGATGAACCCGAGGTCGAGCGGGCCCCTGACGATGAAGGCGAGGCCGAGGATCCCGTAGATGATCGAGGGGACCGCGGCGAGGTTCTGGATGTTGACCTCGATCAGGCGGTTCCACCAGCGGGTCTTGTCGGCGTACTCCTCGAGGTGGATCGCGGCGCCGACGCCGACCGGGACGACGAACAGGAAGACGCCGCCGATCAGCAACAGAGAGCCGATGATCGCGGGCCGGAAGCCCGCGTCCTCCGGGTGGAGCGTCGAGGGGCCGTTGGTGAAGAGGTCGGTGCTGAATGCGGGCGCCCCTTTGACGAAGGCCTGGATGAGGAGCGCGGCGAGCCCGGCGAGCGAGATCAGGACGGCGAGCAGCAGCACCCCGGCGAAGGCGGCGTTGAGGATCACGTCCCGGCGCGGCTGGCTGCCCAGCTTCGCCGCCGTGGTGGCTCGCGCGCCCGCCACCGCGAGACGCGTGCGCTCGGTCGGCGCTCCCGGCCCCGCGGTCACTCGTAGACCTCGCGGTATTTGCGGACCAGCCTGATGCTGATCAGGTTCATCACCAGCGTCATAAGAAAGAGCACGGTGCCGACGGCGAAGACCGATTTGTAGTCCAGCGAGCCGGTCGCGATGTCGCCCGTCGCGGTGTTGGCGATGTAGGCGGTCATCGCCTGAATCGACTCGTTTGGCCAGAAGCTGAGGTTCGGGGTGTTGCCCGCGGCGAGCAGGACGATCATCGTCTCGCCGACAGCACGCGAGGTCGCCAGCACGATCGAGGCGACGATCCCGGACAGCGCCGCCGGGAAGATGACGCGCAGCGCCACCTTCGCTTTCGTCGCCCCCAGCGCGTAGGCGCCCTCGTGCAGTCCTTTGGGCACCGCCGACATCGCGTCCTCGGAGATCGAGGCGATGATCGGGACGATCATCAGGCCGATGCCGAGTCCGGCGGCGAGCGCCATGAAGGGCTTGCCGGCAGCGCCGCCGTGGAAGCCCTCGGGCCAGAGCGGCACGATGATCTCGGGCAGGATGAAGGTCGCCGCGAAGAAGCCGATCGCCACGGTCGGGATCCCGGCGAGGATCTCGAGGATCGGCTTCACGGTCTTGCGCACCTTGGGGTTGGCGTACTCGCTCAGGTAGATCGCCGCCCCGAGGCCCATCGGGATCGCGAAGAGCATCGCCCAGAGGGTGACGCTGAGCGTCCCGGCGACGATCGCCAGCACGCCGAAGCTCGGCGGTTCGAACTGAGGCGTCCACTCGGTGCCGACGAACTCGCCGATCGGAACGACCTCGAAGAAGCCGATTGTCGGCCCGATCAGGGAGAGGACGATCGCCGTCGTCGTCAGTACCGAGAGGACGCCGCAGGCGGCGAGAAGGCCCTGGATGACCTTCTCGCCGTAGCGGGGGCTGGAGGCCTGGAGCCGGCGGGGTGGTCCCCCCGCCGGCCCGATCGGCCCGCTGCTCGCCCCCGCCTCCATGCGACTTCGGTGACCTCCGCTAGCCGTGCAGCTTCGCGGTGGCCGCCTGAGATTCCTGGAGCTGCTCGTCGGTGAGCGGGATGAAGCCGACCTGTTCGGCGACCGCGTTGACGTTTTCGAGGTAGAAGTCGACGAACGCCTTCACCTCGGGCTTCTTCAGCGCCGCGGCGCTGGGGTAGATCAGGAGCGCCCGGCTGAGCGGGACGTATTCGTCGTTCTGAGCGGTCTCGGCAGACGGGGCGACGCACCCTTTGCCGCCGTCGACTTCGAGCGCCTTCAGCGTGTCTTCGTTCTCGACGAAGAACGAGTAGCCGAAGTAGCCCATGCCGCCGGGAGAGCCCTGGACGCCTGTGACCGTCGTGTTGTCGTTCTCGCCGACGTTGTTGTAGTCGGTGCGCGAGGCGCCCTCCTCACCGTTGATTTCTTCGGTGAAGTAGTCGAACGTGCCGGAGTCGGTGCCCGGCCCGTAGAGCTGCAGCTCCTCGTCGAAGTCCTCTTTCAGGTCGGGGACTTCACTCCAGTTGGAGAGCTTGGAATCCGGGCCCCAGATCGCGCCCAGCTGGTCGACGGTGAGGCAGCTGACCGGGTTCTCGGGATTGATCACGACCGTGAGGGCGTCCGTCGCGACCCGCACCTCCTCGAAGTCGACCCCGTCCTTCTTGCAGGTCTCGACCTCTTCGGGCTCGATCGGCCGTGAGGCGTCCGAGATGTCGGTCTCGCCGGCGCAGAATTTTTCGAAGCCGCCGCCGGTGCCGGAGGTCCCGACCGTCACGTTGACGCCGGAGTTCGCCGCTTCGAATTCCTCGGCCACCGCGGAGGTCAGGGGCGCCACCGTGCTCGATCCGTCAATCCGGATCGACCCGGAGAGGTCGCCGCCGCCGCTGCTGCCGCTCGTATCGTCGTCGCTGCTTCCGCATGCCGACACGCCGAGCGCCAGGACGGCGGTCAGGGCCAGCGCCACAAGCCACTTTGAACTGGACACAAAGACTCCTTTTGGTCGTTTCGACTCTGGTCGCCGGCCCGGTTGGACCGACCTTCGCGGGCAGGCTCTCAGTGGCCCGGTGGCAGCTTGTTACCTGCCTGTATCGAGGATGTGAAAAAGATGTAAAAGCGCCTCAGCCGTCCGGCGAGAAGCGGTAGCCGATCCCGTTGTGGGTGTGGATCAGGCAGCGGTCGGGCAGCGCTTCCCCCAGCTTCGAGCGCAGGCGGCTGACGTAGACGTCGACCGAGCGGTCGGCGTGGCGGGGCCGTCCGCCCCATACCTCGGCGTACAGCTCCTCGCGGGTCATGATCCGCTGCGGGTGGGATGCCAGCGTCGTCAGCAGCTGCAGCTCACGCATGGTCAGGCTGAGCGGGCGGCCGTCGACCAGGGCCGCGTGCTGTTCGGGCCGGATCTCCAGTCGGCCCTCGAGCGCCTCGCTCTGCTGTGCGGTCTCGCCCGCCATCCTCGAGCAGGATGGCGCCGTGGCACCGTTCCCCGGTTATCCCGACGTGAACCGCTTGTGAACGGCTTGTGACGAAAACGGGCGCAAATTGCGCCCTCCGGCCTAGAGCGCCGCGACGCGGTCGGCCGCGACCTCGGCCTCGACCTCGACGCCCGCGGGCCGCGCGACGTCCTCCGCGGCGCCCGACGAGGCGGCCTCCGGGTCGAACCGGTAGCCGACGCCGAAGTGGGTGTGTATGTAGCCCCATCCCGGCGAGCGCCGCTCGAGCTTTTGGCGAAGCTTGCGGATGAAGACGTCCACCGAGCGGTCGCCGTGCGCCATCGCGTATCCCCATACCCGCTGGTAGATCGCCTCGCGCTCGAGGACCTGGCCCTTGGCCTCGGCGAGCAGGTGGAGCAGCTCGAACTCGCGCCGCGTCAGGTCGAGGCTGCCGCCGCTGACGAAGGCCTGGAACTGGTCGGCGCGGATCTCCAGCTCGCCGGCGACCAGCGGCCCGGCCTCCGGGTTGGAGTTGCCGCGACGGCGGCGGCGGGCGACCGCTTCGATGCGGGCGATCGCCTCCTCGGGATGGCAGGGCTTCGAGATCCAGTCGTCGACGCCGAGCCGCAGGCCGCGCACGCGCTGGGCGACTGTCGAGCGTCCTGTGCAGACGATCACCCCGAGGTCGGGGAGCATCCCGCAGACGCGCTCGACGTAGGCCCAGCCTTCGTCGCCGAGCACGGAGATGTCGAGCAGGACCGCGTTCAGCTTCATCGCGATCAGCTCCTCCGGCGGGATCGCGCTGGAGACCTGCCGCTGCTGCCAGCCGGCGGCCTCTGTGCGCTTCGCGAGGACGGTCACGAAGCCGCTGTCGTCGTCGATCACCGCGAGTCGGATGGTCTGCGGGGAGGTCAAGTGGATCGATTGTAAGCGGGAGCGGAGTCGGAGCGGGGGCAAAACCCCTGCGTTCACAGGATTTTCACAGCCCTCCTCGTGCAAATTGCGGGAAAGCGGCACTTCGCGCCCACAGCGAAGGCCCGCCTAAAAGGCGAACGGCCCCGGGAAGTGGGCCGTCCGCGACGAGAGAGGGAGTCTCGTGACGCCAGGAGTCTCCCGCCGCCCTCGCGGCCCCGGGTGAACATCCGGATAACGCATCTACGAGTTGCGCTAGATTCCCGGGCGTGATCGCCCCGTCCCGCCGCATGGCCGTCCTCTGCGCCCTCGCCGCGTCGCTGGCCCTGATGCTTGTCGCCGCCCCGGTGGCGCTGGCCGAGAACGGCGTCGGGCTGATGGGGCCGACGACCGACAAGACCGTCACGTTCTTCTGCTTCGGGGTGATCGGCTTCTTCGCGCTGCTCCCGATAGTGCTCTCGCTGCTCCAGTGGCGACTCGAGAAGCGCAAGGAACAGCGCTACGACAGCCTCCAACGCCTCGGCTGAGCCGCTCAGCCGAGCCTGAACCCACTGAGTAGGCGTTTCTCGCTCTCGCCCTCGATCTGGGCGACGACTTCGACCCGGCCCTCGAGCGGAGTGCCGCGGATCTTCGTCGCCAACAGGTCGTCCACCTGGAAGATCCCGGCCGAGTTGTTGAGGTCGATCTCGATCCGCACCGGCCTCTCCTCGCCCGCCTCGATCCGGACCTCGTCGATCGCCGCGGCGGAGATCGAGTGGATCCCCTCCTGGCCGGCCTGCAGCGGGATCCGGGTCCGGCCCTGGGCCATGTCGAGCGCGTCGGCGACGCGGACGACGCCGGCTTCGACCGTGTAGGGCTCGCCGCGGCGGCGATGGCCGATGATCGAGTGCAGGATCTCCGAGGCGACGATCGTCCGCTCCGGCTCCCGGTAGCAGTCGGCGAGCAGGCGCTCGAGCGCGCCGTTGGCGAGGAAGAGGCTGTAGGCCTCGTGGTCGGCGCGGTGGATCGACATGCCGACGTCGTGCAGCAGCGCCCCGCCGGCGACGACGACCTCGGCGTCGCGGTCCCTCAACCCGTGGTCGGCGACGACCGCCGGCTCGACCCCGGCCTTGACCAGCAGCCGCAGCAGCCGCAGCCCGATGTTGAGCACGATCTGCATGTGGACCCAGGAGTGGTCCGACATGCCCAGCCGTTCGGAATGGACCTGGGTCATGTACCACCAGGCCCTGACCTGCTCGTCGCCGTTGACCGCCTCGAGGAAGCCCTCGAGCCTGCGGTTGCCGCGGGTCGGAGCGCGCACCCGGGCCTCGGCGACCGCCTCGCGCGGAGGTTTGCGCTGCGGCCCCTCCGGGTCGGGCGCGGGCACCCGCTCTTCGTCGTTGGGGGGAACCGCGTCGCTCACGCGGCTGACTCTAGCCCGACGATCGGGGCCCGCCCGTGAACCTCCTGTTTACAGGCCGCAGACGGGCCAGGGGCTGGACCCCGACTGCGCATATAGCAGCGCCGCCCGGTAGTCCTGCTCGGCCTCCGGCGCCGCGGCCGGGTCGCCGCTGCCGCCGACCGAGGCCCAGGTTTCGAAGCTGAACTGGTACTTGCCGCGGTAGCTGCCGTCGGAGGAGACGATCGTCGGGTCGCCGCCGGACTCGCATGCCGCGATCGCCTCGAGCGTGCCGCGGTCGACTCCACCCGGCAGGCTGGCGTACAGCTCCCGGCGCTGGCGGCGCAGCTCGGCGCGCCGTTCGGCACGGATCTGCGTGCGGACGACGCGGATCGTGCGGTGGAAGCGCGCGACCGAGGGAGCGATCCGGGAGATGCTGATCGGCTTCGCCTCGGAGACGCCGATTCGCGGCTGGGCGGAGTCGGCGGCGAGGGCGGCCGCGGGGAAGGTGATGGCCGCCGCGAGGGCAGGAACGAGATATGTGCGTTTTGTGAGCAAGCGCGGGACCGTGGCGAGTTCCGCCCCGCAGTTGCGTGACCCCCATCACACCCTTCACATACCTGGTGCGGATCGCCACGCATCCAGGCGCCTAGTGGCCGATGCCACTTGGCGCTTGAATTCGATCTTGCGGCGAAAGCGGCCGCGGCGGAGGCCTATTCTCTGGCCAGGTCGCCCTGGGCGGAGGAGGCGTCGTCGGCCCCCTTCGCCATCTCGTCGCTGGCGATGCCGGCTAGCGTCAGGGCCCCGTCGGCGCCCACTTCGGCGGTGGCGAGGACGGAGGCTCCGACCTCGAGGCGACCCGCCTTGACCTGGGCCGGCAGCGCCAGGAGCAGGTCGGCGCCTCCGTCCCTGGTGCCGTCGGCGGAGACGAGCACGGCGGCGCGGTCGGCGCAGACCCCGGAGACGACTCCCGCCAGTTCGAGGTAGGTGGACGGCTCGACGTCCTCGACCTTCAGGCTCGCCTGCCAGAGCGCCGAAGCCGGCGGCGGTGGGGCCTGCGGGAGGACGGGCGCTTCGCAGAGGGGCGGCGTGGGCTCGGGGGCCACGGGCGCGGGGGCCGGCTTCGCGATCGTCGCCTCGACCGTCGCGAAGGAGCCGAGCGGGGGCAGCTCGGGGAGGGTGCCCGCGGGGTCCGGACGAACCCGCACCAGGACCGACGTCCCCCGCCCCGACACGGCGTAGGCGGGCGCCGCGGGGTCCGGGTCGGCGAAGGTGACGGTGCCGGTGAAGGTGGTCTTCGATGCCCGGCCGTCCCGCGCGGGCCTCTCCTTCTCGGCGAAGGTGCCGTTCGCCAGCTGCCTGACGGGCAGGCCCACCCTGGTCCCGGCGGGGGGCAGCGTCGCGGCGTGCACGGCGACAAGTTCGCCGCCCTCGATCGCCAGGGCGTAGCTGCCCGCGGCCGCGTTGGCCTGGACGACGACGCCCTCGAGCGTCTGTCCCGGTTCCGGTTCCGCTTCCGGTGCCGATTCCTCCGCCGGCGGCTCGTGCGCATCGGCGGCGGGCGCGGGCTCTGCCGGAGGCGCCGGTTCGGCCGGCGTGGGGAAGGGGACGGTCGGGGGAAGGGAGGCCGCAAGCGGCGCCTCGGCGACTGCTCCGCCTCCGTCAGGAGGAGTGGCGGGTACCGGGACCGCGGCTCCGGCTCCGGCCTCCACAGACGTGTCCCCGCCCGAAGCCGGTACCTGGACGATCTGAGGAACGGGGGTCGCCAGCCCGCCGTCCGCCCCGGGCCCGATCGCGACGCCGATGAAGAGGCCGAAGCCGAGAGCCGTCGCGCTCAGCGTCGCCGCCCAGCGGCGGTCGGTCACGACCAGCGCCGTCGATCGCGCCACGCGGTGGAGGATCGCCCCCGCGCCGCTCATCGCGGCACCCGGGGGCCCGCGTCCACCTGGGGCATGAGGCTGCCGCCGCACTGCCAGCAGTAGACCGAGCCGCGGGCGTGGAGCGCGCCGCAGCCCGGGCAGGCGCCGGCCGCGGAGGCGTCCTCGAGCTTCAGCACCCGCTCGACCTCCGCCAGCTCGGCGTCGACCTGCTGCAGCTTCGCCGCCTGACGGGTGAGAACGTCGAGCCGGAAGTGATCGCGGATCGCCATCTCATAGGCGATCCCGCCCAGGTCCCATTGCAGCTCGGCAAGCTGCGCCGCGAGGGAGTCGCGCCGTTGGCTCAGGTCCGGGCCGGCGCTCATTCGATCGCCGTGCCCTTGCTGCCCCCGCCCGGGGCCTTGCTGTCCGTCGGGGGAGGCGCCCCGCCTGTCGCGATTTCGTCGGGGAGTTTGGCGCTTTCCTTCGAGTATTCGCCAGGGCTTTTTTCTTCCAGTTCCTGAAGCGCCTCGTCGCTGGCTTCAACCGGCCCGCCACCCTGGCCGCCCGTCGTCAGCGCCGCCGCGTCGTCGGCCTTCCTCGCGCTCTTGGACGGGGCGGCGGCCTTCTTCGGCGCCGCCTTTCTCTTCGGCACCGCCTTCTCCGCGGTCGGCTCGCTCTCATTCCCCTGCTTCGCTTCGACGCCGGGGACCACGACCTGGGCCGGGGCCGCGTCGCCGCTTCCGTCCCCCCTGCCGATCAGCACCCCGACCAGGAGCATCAGCCCGAGCACGGCGATGCCGCCGACCGCGGCGAGCGGCGCGTAGTCGCGCTGCGGCCTCTCGCCGCCCTCCGCCACGTTCGGGGCGGGCGCCGCCTGCGGCTGCGGCCTGCCGTTCTCGGCGCCGTGGGCTCGGTCGGAGCCGAGCTGCCTGCGGAAATCGATCCGCGGGCCGCCGCGACGCTCGCCGCAGTTGAGGCAGTAGCGCTGGTCGGCGGCGAGCGCGGCGCCGCAGGCACGGCAGGGCTCGCCCGCATTGCCGAGGATCCGGGTCGGCTGCTCGGACCGCTCGCTCATTCTTCCTCGAAGCCGGGCAGGGTCGGGAACTTGGTCACGGTCACCTCGGCGCCGCCCGGGTCGCCGATGAAGTAGATGTTGTAGGCGAGCGGCTTCGGCTCGGCCTTGAGCCGTTCGATCGCGCCGCGACCGGCGGCGACGACCCGGTCGCCCTCATGGGCCACGGCGTAGAGGAGCAGGCGCCCCTGGTCCTCGCCGCTCTCGTTGACGACGTTGCCGCCGGCGAGCAGGCCCGAGTACGGATCGCCGTCGATCTTCGGCGCGGTGAGCGAGATCGCCGGCGCCTCGCCCTTGAATGGGACGCCCCCCTCCCCCACCGTCACCTTCACCGAGGCGGGCCTGGCGGTCGCCAGGACCTGGTCGTGCACCCACTCGACGTCGCCGCCCGCGGCGATGAACGGGACCGCGGCCAGGGCGGGCTCGATCCCCGGGATGTCGTTGCGGTAGACGCTCCTGCACTTCGCGTCGAGGACGTCGATCGCGATCGGGACATTGACCAGGTCCCGGTCGGAGCCGTTGTGGAGGCCGACGACGACGGCGCTGCCGTTGACGTCGGTCAGGACCTGGGTCGAGGTGACCTCGACGTCCCTGCTGCGCCGGCTGATCTTCAGCCCCTCCTCCTGCTTGACCGGGCCCAGTTCCTCGCCGATCCTGGCGCTTTTGTCCTGGGTCGATTCGCAACCGGTGGCGACCAGAGCGACACCCGCGAGGGCGATCAGGGCGGGTGCGGCGCGCAGCGGCATCATCCGAACGCGCCCCCGACGTACTCCCGCGTGCGCTGCTCGCGCGGGGAGCCGAATACCTGCTCGGCGGGGCCGTACTCGACCAGATCCCCCAGGTACATGAAGCCGACGTGGTCGGCGATCCGCAGCGCCTGCTGCATGTTGTGGGTGACGATGACGACGGCGACCTCGTCGCGCAGGCGGATGATCAGGTCCTCGATCACCTGGGTCGAGCGCGGGTCGAGCGCCGAGCAGGGCTCGTCGAGCAGCAGGACCTCGGGCCGCGCCGCCAGCGCCCTGGCGATGCAGAGCCGCTGCTGCTGGCCTCCGGAGAGGCGCAGGGCGGGATGGTCGAGGGTCTCGCCGACCTCATCCCAGAGCCCGGCCCGGACCAGGGCGTCGGCGACCGGCGCCCGCAGCTCCTCCCGGCGCGGCCTTCCCGAGCCCTGCTCGCGGAGCGCGTAGGCGACGTTGTCGAAGACGCTCATCGGGAACGGGTTGGGCTGCTGAAAGACCATGCTCACCCGGCGGCGCAGAGAGGTCACCTCCATCGCGTCGATGTCCTCGCCGTCGAGGGTGATCCTGCCGCCGCGGATCGCCGTCGGCGTGATCTCCACCAGGCGGTTGAGCGAGCGCAGAAGGGTCGTCTTGCCGCAGCCCGAGGGCCCGATCAGGGCGAGGACCTCTCCCTGGCGGACCGGCAGGGTGACGCCGGCGACCGCGAGCTTCTCGCCGTAGGCGATCGTCACGTCTTCGGTGCGCATCCTTTCCACCTTCGGCGCCCGGCTCGGCTCACGGCGCCGCAGCGGCGAGGCGATTCCGATCGTCCCGGCGCCGTGCTGCGGCCCGGCGCCGTTGCCGGGGGACGGCGCCTGGACGACGGTCGGGTCGCTGTCGACGACGATGCGGCGAACCGGGGGCGGCGGGCTCAGCGGGTCCATGCGGCCTCCCGGCGCCGCGCCGCGCGGGCGACGACGAGGTTGAGGACGATGACGAGCACGAGCAGGACGAAGGCGGCGAAGTACGCCTTCTCGGGCGCCAGGCCCTCTCCCGCCGGCGAGTTGTAATAGACGTAGCTGGTCAGGGTGCTGCCGGTGCCTCGCAGGAACCCGAAGGCGCTTCCGTCGGCGCCGTTCTGGATGTGAAGGGTCGCGCCGAGGAGGACGACGACGATCGCGGTGTCGCCGGCGACCCGGCCCATCCCGAGGGCGGCACCGGTCCCGATCCCGGGCCGGGCGGCGGGCAGCAGGACGCGGCGGATGGTCGCCGCCTTCGTCTTGCCGAGCGCGTAGGACGCCTCGCGCACGTGCCCCGGGACCGCGTTGAGCGCCTCGCGGGTCGCGCCGACGACCAGCGGCAGCGCGATCAGAGCCATCATCGAGGAGGCGGCGATGAACGAGCGGCCGAGGACCGCGCCGCCTTCGGCATCGAAGGTGAGGATGCCGAGCCACTGCTGCTGGAAGAAGACGAGGCCGAACATCGCGAGCACGATGCTGGGCGTGCCGGCGACGACCTCGACCGCCGATTCGACCGTCCGGGCGAGCCATTTCGGGCGGCCGTACTCGGTCAGCCAGATCGCAATCGTCACCCCGAGCGGCGCGGCGATCAGCGTCGACAGCACCAGCACCACCGCGGTGCCGATCAACGGGTCCTTGACGCCGCCGCTCTTGGCCTGGTTGAGGGTCGAGTTCGGACTCTCGAAGAGCAACCCGAGGTCGAAGTACTGCGCCCCGCGGTAGGCCATGTAAATCAGAATTGCGGCGGCGATCGCGATCAGCGCGAGGCCGGCGCCCCAGGCGGCGAAGTAGCCGAGCCGGTCCCGCATCGGCCAGCTGCCGACGCTGTCGATCGGCGCCGTGCTCACGGCCGGATCCCGTATTTGCGCATCGGCTGCTTGGCGGCGAAGCCGGCCAGCGAGAGGAACATGCTGGAGACGAGCAGGACGGCGGCGAAGGCGAACAGGGTCTGCCCGAAGGGGACGACCGAGAGCCCCTCGACGTTCTCGACCAGGGCCGAGGCGAGCGGCCGGGTCGGCTCGAAAAAGAAGGTGACGCCGTCGATCGGGTTCGGCGCGAAGCTGGCCGAGCCGGCGACCATCGAGAGCATGATCGCCTCGCCGAGGGCCCGGGCCGTCGCCAGCACCGCGGCGGCGACGATCGCCGGGCGGGCGGTGCGGACGGCGATCGTCCAGGTCACCCGCCAGCGGTTGGCGCCGAGCGCCGAGGCCCCCTCGGTCCAGCTGCGCGGGACGGCGCGCAGCGCGTCGACCACGATCGCGATCATGATCGGCACGATCATCACGGTCAGGATCGCGATCCCGACCGCGATGCAGGCGCCGTCGAGCTGGACCACGTTGGAGACCGATTCCTCGCGCTCGACGCTGATCAGCGTCTCACCGACCCAGGGGACGATGACGAGGATCCCGATCAGCCCGTAGACGACCGACGGCACCGCGGCCAGCAGCCTGACGACCGGCTCGAGGACCCGGTTGACCCGGGGCGGCGCGAACTCGACGATGAAGATCGCCGCGAAGAGGGCGAAGACGATCCCGATCAGGACCGCGCCGGCGGTGACGACGAAGGTCCCCCAGAGCAGCGGCCAGGCGTGCATCGTGTACACGTAATCCGCCGGGTTGGCGGGCGAGGCGAAGATGTCTTCGAGCTGCAGGTCGACGTCGCCCCCGGCCCCGAACCAGGCGAGCCCGTTGGCGGCGAACGAGGGCCACGCCTTGACGAAGACGAAGCCGATCATCCCGGCGATGATCACCAGGACCAGACATGCAACCGCGCCGAGGATCTTCTCGACGCGGTCGTCACTCCAGGTGGCCTTGCCGGGCACTAGCGCAGCGGCACCCAGTTACTCGCGACCAGCGACTGGGCGGTCGGGTCGCTGCGGACGAAGTTGATGAACTCCTTGGCGATCCCGGTCGCCCCACCGCGGGTCACGAGGTAGAAGTTACGACTGCCCGCGTACTGGCCCGACTTGGCGTTGCGCAGGGTGCAGGGGACGCCCTGGTAGGGGACGTTGTGCAGGCCGGCGGCGTAGTGGAAGGAGGCATAGCCGATCGCGTTCGGGTCGGATTTGATCGCCTGCGCCTGGAGGCCGTTGGACGATTTCGTCGTCGCGCTGCCGGCGACCCTCAGGGTCTGCCCCATGAAGATGTTCTGGAAGGCGTCCTGCGTTCCGGAGGCGGCGGTGCGGACGACGAGGTCGATCGGCCCCGTCGCGGTCGCCCCCGGGACCTGGCTCCAGCTGCGGATCCGGCCGGCGAAGATGTCCTGGATCTGGGTCTGGCTCAGGCTGGGGACGGGATTCGACCTGTTGGTGACGACGCAGACCGCGTCGCGGGCGATCTTGTTGAAGACGATGCCGCCGGGATCGGCCGGTTTCGGGTCGCGGGAGGACATCCCGAGCGTCACCCGGCCTCGGGAGACGTCGGTGATGCCGATGTCGGAGCCTCCCTGGAGGATCACGAACTTGACCTCGCCCTTGTTGCCGGGCTGGTTGACGAAGGCCTTGGCGAGCTTGGTCGCAAGCGGGGCGATCGAGGTCGAGCCGCTCATCGTGATCGTCGCGGCGGTGGCCGAGGCTGTGGCGGTCAGCGAGGCGCATGCGAACAGCGCGCCGAGCACAAGCAAACGGGTGCGGGTCATCTGGGTCGCTCCTGAGACGGTTCGGTTATCTATCCCGGCCAGTCTCGGATCGATGGCGCCCCACAAAGTGAACGCGGCGTAACTGTTTGGAGAAAAACTGGTTACCGGGCGCGCGTCCGCCGCCGTTATCCAAATCTTCTCCAGATCGATACAACGAGTTCACCGCCCGTAAACCGATCTCGGCGAGGCTGCCGGATCGTGCATCGCGTGTCGGCGGCCTCCCGCCCGAACAGCCAGAGCAGGACGATCGCCAATCTCGAGATCCGCCCGGCCGAGCTGCAGGTCCTCGCCGACGGACAGCGCTCGGGCCTCACCGTGCGCGAGTTCGAGCTCTTCCTGCTCCTCTCCGACCGCATCGACAGCGTCGTCCAGCGGCCGCAGATCTACGAGCTGATGTGGGGCGGCGAGATGCCGCGCCGCGACCGCTCGGTCGACGTCCTCGTGCGCAAGGTGCGCGGCAAGCTGGAGGCCGTTGCGCCCGGCTGGCGCTACATCCACACCCACTTCGGCATCGGCTACCGCTTCACCCCCGAAGAGCTCTAGCTAAACCGCCACGTCCTCCGCTTCGCGTCCGGGCGTGACGGCTGCGCGCCGTATCGGCGACGCTCGCAGAGAATCAGATTGCGATGCTCGCTCTGCGAGATTTCGTCGAGTGGCGACTTGGCGGGTCTATAGCCCCGGTATCTCGCCACTCGTCACGAGTCAGCCCAGAGCGCCGGCGTTGCCCTGGGCGCGGTTGAAGGCGCAGCGGAAGTTCTCGGGCTGGCCGACAGGTTTGCCGCCGGCGAAGCCGCCGTGGTCGCCGTTGTCGTAGACGGTCACGTACTGGAGCGTTTCCGGCGCCGGGTCGGCCGGCACGGGGATCGGGTCGGGCTCCCCCGCCTTCGGGTCGCCGCGCGAGCCTTCGCTGACGCCCTGCGAGCCGGCCGCCCGGCCGCCGGAGGCGGTCGTCGTCAGCGTCGCGCTCATCTCGCGCCGGTCCTTGAGGCCGTCGGTCGCGTCGACGTCGGTCGAGGCGGTGACCTCGTTGTCGTCGACCCTGCCGGCGAGCTTCACCCGCGGCGCGGCCCCGATCAGCTGCGCCGCGGTCGGCAGGTAGCCGCCCAGCTCGGCGCACTTCTGGGTCGCGAAGAAGAAGTCGTTCTTGCCGACGTCGTCCTTCTCCAGCGGGTAGGGGCTGGTCATCATGCAGACGGTCCCGATCCGCACCGTCTCCGGCGAGCAGCGGTCGAACACCTTCGACGGCAGGACGCTGGTCGGGAACTTCTTCTTCTTGTTCAGCCGCAGGATCCCGAACTTCTTCGGCGTCAGGCTCGGGCCGGGGAGGATCTTGGCGGCGATCGACTCGCCGGCGCCCGACATCACGAGCGCCCCGACGGAGAGGGCGAGCGCCGACCAGGCGACGAGGCCGAGCGTGCGGGGGTTGGTCATCTTCGACTCCTTCGGGTTCGATCGGTGGCGAGGGCCGGCGCGGGGACCGGCTGCGTGCGGCGGCTGGCGCCGGGCCCGCCCCGAACCGAGGCGCCGGCAAGCGCCGCGAGCAGGACGAGCCCGAGCAGGTAGGGCGGGACCGTGAGACCGGTTTCGGCCGGGTGGTGGCGGGAGAAGGCCTTCGATTCCTCGATCGCCGCCTCCTCTTCGCGCTTTTCCTCGACCTGGTAGGTGCGCGCCGGGGCGCCGCCCGGCGGCAGCGGCCGCACTATCGGCGGCGGAGGCGGCGGCACGATCGCGGGCACCTGGGAGATCCCCAGCGAGGCCGGCGTGAGGAACGGCGGGGCGGCGGGTGGCGGCGGGCTCGGCGGCGGAGGCGGCGGGCTCGGCGCGGCTGCCGGCGGTGGCGGCGGGGCCACGGGCGGCGGTGGGGGCGGAGAGAACTCGACCGGCGGGCTCGACGGTGGGCTCGCCGGCGGTGGCGGCGGCGCCGGCGGGGGGGCGACGACGGCGGCGCGTTTGAAGCGGTCGGGGCGCAGCGGGCGCGTCCCGCAGGGGCGCTGGACGCTGCCGCCCAGCACCCTCACCTCTTCGGAGTACGAGAACCCGCCGGAGCTGATCGTGACCGTCGTCGAGCCGGCGTTGAAGGTGCAGAGCAGGCCGGAGGCGTTGTCGGTGACGACCTTGTCGTTTGCGTCCAGATGGGGCTTGCGCAGGTTGCTCGAGGCGGGGTCCTGGCGCACGAAGTCGGCGATGTCGGGGTCCGAGGAGGTGAAGCTGTACTCGGGGGCTATCCGCGCCGCGCAACCGGCCACCAGGCACTGGTCGGGCGGGAAGGAGACGTAGGGGCTGGCCCCGGACGGGTCCGGGTTGCCGGTGCCGGCCGAGGCGCGGCCCCAGCGGTCGCCGCCGCGCGGGCGGCGACCCAGGCCGCGGAAGAGCGCCGGCCGCGAGCGGCGCAGGAGGGTGCCGTCGGTCGCCTCCAGCGAGAGGTCTTCGATCAGTGGGATCAGCCGCACGCCGACCGGGGCGACGTTGGTCGCCGGATCGCGATTGGCGGCGTCGATCTCGGCGAGCAGGATCCCGCTGTCGCCGAAGAGCGAGTCCGCGACCTCGAGCCCGACCGCACCGGAGATCGGCGAGCGGTAGCCGAGCGTGCCGGTGCCGAAGCTGGGGATCGTCCGCCCGGCGCCGGCCGGGATCCGCATTGCCCTGTTCTCTTCGGGCCGGTCGAAGAAGTACGCGGAGGCGCCGCCGTCGACCAGCGCCCGCGCCACCTGGTCGCCGTCGGACGCCACGTTCAGCTTCGGGCTGAAGCCGGTGTTGAGGCTGCGGCTGCCCATCGCGATCGCCGGGACCCCCCGCGCCCTGGCGTCGGCGAGCACGGCTTCCAGCCAGGGCAACTGCGGCTCTTTCGGGTTCTGGTGCGGGTCGCTTGCCGCGAGCGACCCGAGCGAGTTGTCGATCACGATCACCCGCACCGTCCCCCCCGAACCCTCGCTGTCGAAGGCGTAATGGGTGCGGGCCTCGGAGACCGGGATGGCGCCCGGGATTCCGGCCGTCGAGATGCCGGCGAGCGCCGGGCCCGAGCCGAAGGGCGCCGGGAAGCCGGCGAAGGCCGACCGGAAGGCCGCTGCACCGACCGGGCTGGACACGTCGGCGGAGCCGAGCGCCGGGAAGACCGGCAGGCCGGGCCGGCTGCCGAGAATCTCCGCGTAGCGTTCGGCGTTGGGCCCGTCGAGCCCCGTCCTCACCCTGTTCCCCGTGTAGAGCAGCGCGCGCGGGCCGGAGCCGCCGAGCATCGCGCGAACCGAGTCGAGCGCCGCCGCCAGGGTCCGGTCGGGGCCGATCGACTGGGGCAGCAGGTCCGCGCAGGAGGTGTCGCACTCGGCGTTGCCGGCCACCGCCAGCCGCACCGGGCCGGCGGCCATCGGCACGGGTCGCACGCCGGTCGAGGAGGGGGCGGAGGCGGATTCGTCGCCGTAGCGGAAGATCGTCGCGGTGCGAACCGTCTCCCGGATCGAGCGGCCGATCCCGTTCCGCGCCGAGGAGCCGCGCCCGGCGGAGTCGGCGTCGCCGCTCCAGCCCCCCACCGCCCAGCCGCGTCCCGCCTCGTCGAGCAGCAGCGCCAGCACCGGGTCGCTCTTCAGCGGCCGGTCCTCGCTCGGGGAGACGAAGGCGGTCCGTTCCGCGTCTTCCCAGCCCAGGGCCGTCTCGCGAACGAGGTACCCGTCTCCGGGCAGGTTGAAGGGCGGCAGGATCGGCGGCGGGACCGTCGGGTCGGGTTCGGGAATGTCGTCGGCGGGCGGGTAGCCGAGCCTGGGGACGATCGAGAGCACCGCCCGCACCTCGGAGCCGGCCCTGATCGCGGCGGCCGCGATCGCCGTCGAGCCCGGCAGGGGCTGCTTGCTGAACTCCCAGGGGGAGCCCTGGCCGTCGCGCTCGATCACGATGTCGCGCCCGGCGGCAACCGCCCCGCCGTCGGGCAGCCCGGCGACCGCAAAGAGCTGCGGGTTACCGACGCGAACGGCGTCGAGCAACGCCTGGGCCGAGACGTCGACGTGCCAACTGCCCCCCTCGTTGACAAGCAGGTCCCCCCCGGCCGCGACGATCGCCTGGCTGCCGGCGAAGGCGATCGAGGTCAGGTTCGCTCCCTCGAAGCCGGGCGGCAGCGCCTCCTGGTCCCAGCTCTTCCCGTAGGAGAGCAGGGCGCCGCCCTTGCCCACCGCGTAGCCCCGCGACGGGTCGGCGGGGTCGAAGGCGATGTCCATGAGATTGCCCTCGAAGCCGATCGGGATCCCCGGGTCCTGGACCCAGAGCTCGTCGGAGGCGTTCCACTGCCACATCGCGCCGACGTCGCCGACCGCGTGCGCGCGAGAGGGCTCGGGCCAGGCGACCGCGCGCAGGTTCGCCCTGTTGACGCTGCCGCTGGAGGAGAGCAGGAACTCGCGCTTCCAGCCGCGGCCGGGCACGTAACGGGCCACGCCCCCCGCCGAGCCCACAGCGAGGGCGCCGGAGTCGATCGCGCCGCGCGGGGCGCCAGGGGCGGGGGTCACGTCGACAAGGGGTGCGCGCAACGAGACCGGCCACGGACGGGGGCGCGGCGGCGGGCTTTTCGAGGAGATCTCGACCAGGCCCTCGAGCCAGCCGCTGTCCGGGCTCGAGAAGGCGCCGCCGGCGCGGAAGTTGCTGCCGCCGCCCGGCAGCCTCCGGTAGGAGCCTTCGGCGAACCGCAGGTAGGTGCCGCGATTGGTTTCGTCGCCGCCGCCGGGATCGAGCGGGTTGGTGACGATCCGGGTGCCGTATTCGCTGCCCGGCCAGGCGAAGCTCCGGTAGCCGATCTGCCGTGAGAGCCCGACGCCGAGCTCGCCGCCGCAGGGCCCGGTGTCGCACCAGGATCCGTCGACCGTCCCCGAGCCGATCGAGTAGTGCAGCGAGACGTCCTCCTCCACCCCGTTGTTCGTCGCCGTCAGATCGATCCAGAGGCCGTCGGCGGTAACGGTCAGCGGCTGGGCGGCACCGCCGATCGGGGCCGCTCCGGCGATCCCTTCGCCCGGGTCGTCGGCGGCCGCGAAAGGGGTGCCGCTCAGCGGCCTCTCGACCCAGAGTGGGCCTTTCGGGGTCGAGGTCCTCTGCAGGAGGACGAGCGACTGGCCCAGGCTTTCCTCGCCTTCGGCGATCGCCCAGGCGTTGCCGATCCCGGTCGCGTCGACGGCGATGATCCGCAGGCGACCCATGGAGCCTGCCGGGACCTGGATCGGCTCCCGGGTCCAGCCGGCGCCGTCCCAATGCACGATCCCGCCGGCGACCGAGCGGCCGAGCGGGCCGAAGAGGAGTCCCGTGTGCGGGCCCTCGCCGAAGGCGGCGACGGCGACCGCGCCCTGGCCCTGTTCGTCGGCGAGGACCTCTCGGGGCAGCCCGCCTTCCGCGGGCAGAAGGACGTCGGGAGGCGGCGCTTCGAGCGCGCGCCAGGTGCCGCCGGGGTCGTGGGCGAGGACGACGACCTGCTCGCCCGAGGGCCGGTTCAGGTCGCGGCCGACCAGGACCCCGCCGCCCTCGCGGGTGATCCGCGCCGAGAGACGGTTCGGGACGGGGCCGCGGTAGGGGTTGCCGAGCTCGTCGACCGGGGTGTCGAAGACGAGCCAGCCGATCGCGTCGGTGTGGAGGAGGAAGGCGAGCTGGGGCGCCGGTTGCGCGGGGTTCGCCGGCGCTCCGAACTCGAGCTGCCGGTTGCCGGCCCGCGCGCCCGCCACGTCGAGCGGCAGGCTGCGGTACCCCCAGGCCTCCCCGGGCTCGCCGTCGGGGGCAGCCCCCATCAGCGTCATCTCCGAGTCGGCGCTGCCGAGCAGCGGCAACGGCCCGACCGTGGAGACGCCGACCGCGCTGCTGCCCGGAGTGGCGACCGCGAGCAGGGCCGCGAGCAGGACGGCGAAGCCGGCGGCCTGGCGGCGCCGCCTCAACGCCTCCCCACCTCTCTGATCCTGAACTTGAGACCGGTCGGGTAGGTCTCGCGGCTGAGCGCCAGGGTCAGCGTCCGCCTCCCCGGTCGCAGCAGGCGGTCGGGGGTGCGGGCGACCGTTTTCCTGCCCCGCTTGGCGAGGAGCTGCACGCGGGCCCGCCGGGTGAGCGTGAAGCTGACGCTCAGGCGCATGCCCTGCAGACGGGAGCGGACCCTGCGCAGCAGCGGCGGCAGCCGCCTGACCTTCGCCTTTTTCGCCGCTTCGGGGGTGAGCGGCAGCTCCGGCGGCGCGAACAGCTGCGAGTCGTCGGCAGGGAGCCGGTCGGGGACGAACTGCTCCGCCGACTCGTTCGGGCGGAACTCGATCGTCCCCTGGAAGGCCGGCTCGGTGTCGCGTTCGAGCAGGGCGCCGTCCGTGTAGTGGAAGAGCCAGCCCCCCCAGGTCGCCATCCAGCACTCGGTCGGCTCGGGGCAGGCGACACGGGCGGCCGAGCCGCGGCCGCTGCCCGCCGCCGGCAGCCGGGTCAGGGTCGCGGTCCCGTCGGCCTCGATCCGCGCCACCGTCGCCTTGCTGTTGGCGCTGCGACGCTCGTCGAAGGGAACGACCGTGGCGAACGCTTCCTCGGCGCCGGGGATCGCGGCCACGTCGACGAAGCGGTCGGTCGGCCCGAAGGCTTTCGGGTCGAGCGGCAGCTCGACGAAGGCGCTGCCGACGAGCCGCAGGGCGATCGGCGGCCGGGGCACCGAGCCCGATGCCGGCGCCGAGGAGCCCGAGGCCGCCCCTCCGCCCACCGCCCAGAGGTCGCCTTCAGCCTCGTCGAGGGCGAGCAGCTCGGTGCCGTCGGGGGGCACCCCGCCCAGCGGGGCCGGCTCGAACGGGTCGTTGACGAAGGTTTCGCCGTCGAAGGCGTGGATCAGCCGGGGGACGGGCTCGGGTTCGGCCAGGTGCACCGGCTCCGTCCGGTTCTCCGGCGAGCCCCCGACGAGCGTCGTCTCGAACAGCTCACCGGCGCGGAACAGCATGTCCGTCACCCCTCGCCCCTGCGGCCCGTAGAAGGTCTGCAGATCGGCGCCGTCCCAGTGCAGGTGGAAGGCGCCGATCCGTTCCCCGAGCGTGTCCTGGGCGCCGATGCCCCCGAACCAGCAGTCGTTCGGCCCGTTGCAGGCGGCCGACATCATCTGCTGGAACGGGTCGGCGGCGTCGACGCGGGTGCTCCAGGACCCGACGACCTGGCCGTCCTTGAAGCGGCAGAGCGCCAGCCCCGAGCCGGCGCGTGGCAGGCTCGGCACGCTGACGACCCAGAACTCGGTTGGGCCCGCCCAGGCGATCCGCGCCGTGTCGCCGGGCCCGCCGCAGACGGTTGCGAGCTGATGCCAGCTCTCGCCGTCCCAGCTGAAGATCCCGCGCCGGATCGTGTCGTTGCCGCTGACCGTGAGCAGGCCCCTGTTGACCGACCAGAAGGAGAGGTCGCCCGGCGCGCCGAGCGGCACCTTGAAGGGCACGCCCTGGGGCGGCGGGGGCTGCTCGAGGCGCCAGATCGGTTCGGCGCCCGCCCCGACGGGGAAGGCGGCGGTGATCGCGAGGACGGCGAGGGCCGCGCGCGCTGCTGTCCGCCCCCTACTCACCTTCCCTCGACTGCGCCTCTTGCTCGGTCGTCGGCGAGTCGTGCATGTCGGTGCTGCCGAGATCGAGCAGCGTCGGGCGGACCCCCGCCAGGAGGGCCTCGAGCGCGACGCCGGAGAGCGTCTCGTGCTCGATCAGCGAGTTGGCGATCTCGTAGACCGCGTTCCAGTTGACGCCGAGGATGCCCTCGGCGTGCTCGACCGAGTCGCCGACGATCCGCTCGACCTCGCGGTCGATCAGGTCCAGGGTCGAGGGCCCGACCTGGCCCAGCTCCTGCAGCGAGGCGCCGAGGAAGACCTCGCCGGCCTTCTCGCCGATCGTCACCGGGCCCAGCTCGTCCGACATCCCGTAGGAGGTGACCATCTGGCGGGCGAGCCCGGTGGCGGCGTGGAGGTCGTCGTGGACTCCGGTCGAGACGACGCCGAACTCGAGCTTCTCGGCCGTGAACCCGGCGACGATCGCGATCAGGTGGCGGCGCAGGTCGGGTTCCTGCATTACCACGGCGTCTTTGTCGGTGAGCATGCTCGCCGCCGTGCCGAGCTGGCGGCCGCGGGCGACGATCGAGAGCTTCTGGGCGGAAACCTTCTGGCCGATCGAGGTGGTGACCACCGCATGGGCGGCCTCGTGGATCGCGATCACCCATTGCTCGTCGGGGGTCAGCGCGTGGCTCTTGCGAGCGGGCCCGGAGACGACCCGGTCGATCGCCTCCTCGAGCGTCGCCTGGTCCATCTCGACCCGGCCTTCTCGGACGGTCAGGAGGGCCGCCTCGTTGATCACGTTGGCGAGCTCGGCGCCGCTGAAGCCGGAGGTCAGCTTCGCGATCTGGTCGAGCGAGGTGTCGGGCGCCAGCGGGCGGTTGCCGCAGTGCAGCCCGAGGATTTCGAGCCGTCCGTGGACGTCGGGCACGTCGACCGTGACCTGGCGGTCGAATCGCCCCGGACGGAGCAGCGCCGGGTCGAGGACGTCGGGCCGGTTGGTGGCGGCGAGGACGACGAGGCCGGCGTCGCCGCCGAAGCCGTCCATCTCGACCAGCAGCGCGTTCAGCGTCTGCTCGCGCTCGTCGTTGCCCTGGCCGACTCCGGCGCCGCGCTTGCGCCCGGCGGCGTCGAGCTCGTCGATGAAGATCAGCGCCGGGGCCATCTTGCGCGCCTGTTTGAAGAGGTCGCGGACGCGGGCGGCGCCGACCCCGACCAGGGACTCGACGAAGTCCGACCCGGAGAGCGAGAAGAAGGCGGCGTCGGCCTCGCCGGCGGTCGCCTTCGCGAGCAGGGTCTTCCCGGTTCCCGGCGGGCCGACGAGGAGGACGCCCTTCGGTGCTCGTGCCCCGACCGTCGCGTATTTGCCCGGATCGGCCAGGTAGTCGCGGATCTCGCGCAGCTCGGCCACCGCTTCGCCGGCGCCGGCGACGTTCTCGAACGTCGTCCGCCCGGGAGCGTCGTCGCCGCGCTTACGGCCCTTGCCGGTGAACTTGGAGAAGCCGGCGAAGGCGCCCGCGCCGCCGTCCTGTCCGATTCTGGTGAAGAGCACGAAGAGGCAGACGAGGAGCAGGATCGGAATCAAGAACTGGACGACGATCTGCTTCGCCGGCTTGTCCCACTGCTGATCGACTTCGACGATCGCGCCCCCCTCGGCCAGCCCCCTCACCATCTGCGAGGTCTGCGCGTCGGACTCCGGGTAGGCGGCGTAGAGCGTGTCCCCGTCCTTGGTGCGCAGCAGGACCCGCGCGTCCTGGTCGAGCAGCGTCGCCTCGGAGATCAGTTTCTCCTGCGAGAGCCTCGAGACTTCGCTGAGCGGGATGCGCTCACCGCTCGTGCTCGGCTGGATCTGGCCGAGCAGGCTGAAGAAGAGGAAGGTGAGGATCAGCGAGGCGAGGATCAGCGCCGTGTTCATCGGGTCCTTGAGGAACCATCTCCCGATCGCGGCGAGGCGCTCGCCGACGGAGCCGGCGACCTCGCGGGCGCTGACCTGCGGCGTGCGCACCGGTATCGGCCCGATCCTTCGTCCTGACTGCCTTCCCTCCTGTTTCGTCATCTGCCCCTCTGTCCGTTTCTGCAACACCCCCCTTCACCGCGACGACGCCCGGGCTCATCGGAGCCCGGGCGTCGTTTGCGGCTGGAACGTGTGCGGTTTCTTGGCTTACCCTTTCGGTTTTTTGGCGAGCCTCAGCGTCACCGTGTCGGTGTCGGCGTTGGCGTCGCCGCCGGTCGGCGTGAAGGTGAGCGCGAGGCTCACTTTCAAGCTGCCTTTTTTCCTGAGCTGCTGTTTCGCGGCGGCGCTCGGGGTCAGTTTCAGGTCGAACGAACCGGCCTGGCTCGCGTTGAGCACCAGGCGCCCGACTTTGACCTGTTTTTTCCCGACCCTGGCCGTCGCCACCAGTACGAGCTGCCCCGCCCCCGGCAATTTGACCGAGATGGTCGCGCCGCCGGTTTTGGACGAGATCCTCTTGCGCAGGAGCGAGAAGACGTTGCTCGGTTTCTGCGGTGTGGTTTTGCCGTTGTCGACGGGAGGGTCTTTTTTGACTTCTTCTTCTTTGCCCCCCGGTTCGCCGGTGCCGCCTTTCCAGCCGATCCCTTCGATGCCGGTTTTGGCGATCGCCAGGATGTCGGTCGGAAGCGGCGCGTAATCGGCCGGCGTCAGGCCGTTCTGCGTCGAGGTGGTGATGATGTTCAGCCAGTAGTCCTTGACCGTTTTCGCCTTCGCCTCCTCGGCCGGCGAGTCACCCCAGGCGGCGGAGTTGTCCTGGAAGACGAGCCCGTAGGTCATCGTGCAGATGCCGAACCCGTCCAGCGAGTTGACGCCGGTGACCGGAGACCAGTTCCCGTAGGTATTGGCCGGCACGCCTTTGAATTCCGTCGTTTTGCAGTTGGCGCCCTTGGCACCGTCGATCCGGAACCCGTTCGGGTTCGCCGTCGGCTCCGTGAACTGCTCCGATCCGTTCGGGACCTGGGTCCAGTACGGGGTCGTCGGCGCCACCGCCAGCGCCGGATTGACCGCCAGCGTCGGGCTGTTGGTGCGGGCGGTCGAGATGTCCGAGTACCCGATCGAGCCGTCGACTTCGACCAGTTTCGCCACCAGGGGCCCATTGCCGCTGGCGCAGCCGCTGGTCAGGTGGTCGGTGGCATCCGCCTGTTTGCCCGGAGCGCTGGTGCCGCCGCACTGGCCTGCACTGCCGTATTCCGCGCCCGGCCATTTGCGGGTCAGGGCAGTGGTGTCTTCGGTCGCGTATTTGTCGGTCCAGCCGCGGGCCGGGGCGATCGTCCGCAGGTAGTCCTTGAACGCGTACGAAGTGCCCGACTCGTCCTGGCGGACGACGCGGATCACCGGTTTTTTGCAGTCGTCGTCGGTCGCCAGTTCCGGGAAGAGCTGATGCCAGTCCACCATCGGCGCGTCGGCTTCGCCCTGCGCCCAGGCTTTCTCGAACTTTGCCTTCGAGAAGCGGATCCGGAGCAGCGCTTTCTTCGTCGCGTCCCCGGCGATTTCTGCCGCCGAGACGGTCCTGAATTCGTCGCCGAGCAGTTCGGGGTCGCAGTTCTGGGGAAGGTTGACCAGCGGCGCGACCGCGCCGACGGCAGCCGGGACGACCTGGATTTTCCCGTTGTCGTTCGGGTTCGAGTCTTCGCCCGGGGCTTTGCTGCCCGTCCCTTTGTTCATCTGTTCGATTTCGGTGCTGCTGGGCGGGTCGTCCGTCATCCCGAATCGGGGGGTGTCGGTGCGGGTCTTCATTGAGTTCCTGCCGCCGCCGCTGCCTGCGGCGTCGTAGGCGACGTCGATCACCCCCGCTCCGGGGGTCCCGGCGCAGTAGAAGTTCTTGAAGGTCCCGTTGAACCAGGTGTGGGCATCGCGAGCGAATGACGCACCGCGACCGAGAGTGTCGGCGCCCGCGCATTTGCTCGTGGTGAAATCGGCGTTCGCCCCGGGAACCGGGCCGGCCGCCGCCAGCGCCGCCAGAAGCAGGGCGACAGCCCCTGCCAGGACAGCGCTCATGCCCCACCGCGGGGCGCTGAGAGTGCGACTCATGAGAGTTATTCCTTTCATCGACTTGACTGTCGGGCGCCACACTTGTGGCCGGAATATGGCTCTGTCAAGCCGCTTCACAGGACTTCTACGTTTGCGTTACATGGGGTTATCAACGGCGTCTCCAAATCGTCACCAAACGGTGACCGGGCCTTCACTTCCGGCCCCTGCCGGGTCGTCTTTTCGAGGCGGGCGCCTGTCGGAAGACGACCCTGAGCGACGCCGTCGCGCGCCTTCCTCCGCGCGAGGCGACGTAGGTGACATGGGCGCGGCCGGCGATGGCGCCGCGCTCGCGCAGCTCGGCGCCGTAGCGCGCGACCGGGCGCAGGGTGAGCTTCACCTCGCTGCGCGCGTCGCCCGCGGCGCGCGTCTCGTCTTTCGCCAGGGTCCGGGGCTTTCGCGGCTCGCCCGCACGCGCGCTGGCGACCGCCTTGATGCCTCCCGCCGCCGGAACCGAGACGGTGAGGACGACGACGCCGCCGGCCATCGACCTCGCCCGCGCCGCGATGTTGGGGCCGCCGCTCTCCGTTTCGATTGTCCCGGCCGGCCCTCCCGAGCCCGGGCCGTCTTCGGGCGGCCCGCCTTCGGGGTCGGGCTGCCTGGTGGCGACGAAGGCGTCGGTCCGTTGATTGGCGTCTCCGAAGTAGAGGTTCCCGGCGAATGACGTGAAGGCGACCGCGCTTCCGGCGGCGTCGATGCTGACCCCGTTCTGCACGTCGCCGTCGATGTCTCCCCCGCCGTAGGAGCCGGTCACCCTTTCGACGGTGCGGTCGGAGAGATCGACGACGTAGAGCTCGCGGGGGCCCGGAACCGCGCGCTGCTCGCCGAGGAGGGTGAGCGCGGGGAGCGTGAAGTCGGTCCGCACCGTCGCCACCGCGAGGCGCCGGCCGTCGGCGGACATCGCGATGCTGCTCAACGGCGAGCTGGTCGCGATGTCGAAGTTGGGGGGGTCTCGGGTCAGCTCGATTGTCGCGTCCTTGCGGCTGACGCCCGGCGTCATGTCGGTGATGTAGAGGTCGAGCGCGGTGCCGGTGAAGGCCAGCGGCCGCGGCCCCGACCCGGTGAGGAACGCGACCGTGTAGCCGTCACCGCTGATCGCCGGTAGCTGCGGGGCGATGCCGGAGCGGTTCGCCTCCTGGTCGGTGAGCGGGCCGAAGCAGGGCCCGGTAGACGTCTGGTCGAAGAAGCTTTCCGGCGCGGGCGGACAGCCCGGGTCGTCGGGGTCGGAGAGGCCGGTGACGCGCCGCGTCTGGGCGGTGGGCCCGTCGGCGACCCGGCGCCAGAGGTAGTAGAGGAAGCTCGGCTCCTGGCCCTCGCCGGGGAGAAATCGGGTCTGCGCGGCAGCGTTGCGGCCGGTCCATGCCACCGTCGAGCCGTCGGCGCTGATCGCGGCGTTCACCGCCCCGCCCGCCGGCTCAGCGGTCATCTCGCCGGTTCCGACGTCCCGCTCGGCGGTGGCCAGCGTGGTCGAGTCGGTCGCCCGGTCCCTGACGAAGACCTGGCCCGCGGGCACGTCGGCGAGGGCGCTCGCCGGAAGGTCGGATGACACTTCGGTGCGGAACACGACCCTGCGGCCATCGCTGCTGAGCGCCACGCCCCTGGAGACGTCGGCCCCCGGTTCGCTGCCCGGGAAGGGAAATGCGGCGGGCCCGTAGGTTGCCGGCAGGTCGGTGCCGTCGCGGGCCGAGACCAGGTCGAAGGCGCCCGGCTCGGCCTCGGGGAGGCTCATGTCCCGCACGTAGATGTCGACGTTCTCGTTCGTGTCCGCGGGGAGCAGGGGCTCGGCCGTGGCGAAGGCGACGTGGCGCCCGTCCCCGCTGATCGAAGGGTTGGAGGCGCCGCGCCTGAGGAAGTCGTTGGTCGCTTCGTCGAAGAGATCGCCGTCCGCGACCTTCTCCAGCGCGTCGGTCTCGAGGTCGAAGCGAAAGACGCCGCCGGCCCGGTAGCGGCCGGGCGGGTCGGGATCGTCGTCGGCGAAGAAGTTGCGGGCGCGGGTCTGGATCGCGACGTAGCGCCCGTCGGCGGAGATCGCGGCGAAGACGGTGCCGTCGTCGCCCTGCTCGAGGCGCTCGTAGTCGGCGGAGACCAGGAGGGCGCCCGCCGATTCGTCGGCCACGTTGCCCCAGGCGGCGCCGGCCGCCGCGGGCAGGCAGAGCAGCGCCGCGACCGGCAGGCAGGCGGCCAGTGCGCGTCCGAGGATCATCCGATCCGCACCCTGCGATCGAAGCTGACGGCGTTGCCGGCCCTGTCCCGGGCCCTGACCCGGATCCGGTAGCGGCCGGGGCGCTCGAAGACGTGGGACCTGCGGATCACGACCGGCTTCCCCTTCCCCTTGCCCTTGCCGCCCTTGGCCGAGATGACCCCCGGAGCGCCGTCGTCGCGCTGCCCCTTCCCCCCGCTGCCGTCGCCGAAGCCGACCGCGAGCGAGCTGGCGCGCAACCCCGCTGCGTCGCGGCCGTCGGAGACCGTGACCGTGACCCTTCTGCCGCGGCGCCTCAGCTTCACCCTGGGAGCGGTGCGATCGACCAGCAGCGGCCCCACCCGGCTGCCGGTTTCCTGCCCGCCCGGGTCGGCCGCGAAGATCTGGATCCTGTGCCGGCCGTCGCCGACGTCGTCGCGGCCGAGGAGCGCGTTCAGGGCGCGGCGACCTTCGACCACAGGCTCGTCGTCGACGCTGACCGAGTAGCGCACGGCGCCGTTGGCGTTGCGGGCGCGGTCCCAGGCGACCCGGACCCTGGCCTTGCGCTGCCAGCCTTCGGGGAGGAGGACGAGGAACGGGTCGGGAGGCGCGTCGACGACGGTCGCGACGACCTGCGAGTTGGCGCCGCTCCCCTGAATCCAGGCGACGATCGCGTCGCCCAGCCCCGAGCCGCCCATCGCCATCCGCCCCACGGCGCCCCCGCGCGGGGCGCTCAGCTCGGTCGGCTCGACGACCCCGTCGGCGCGTCGCTCGCGGACGCCGACCACGCCGGCCGCCCCGCGCAGCTCCCGCCAGGCGGCCACCGCCGCGCCGGTCTCGGCCAGATCGACCAGCGGCTCGCCGGCGACCGCGCTCGTCCCCCGGTCGAGCCTTTCGACCTCGCCGCCGGCGACGTCGTCCCCGGAGCCGAGCAGGGTCGCGGTCTCCGAGGCAAAGCCCGAGACGTATAGGCCGCGCGGGTCGACGCCGATGCTCGGCGCGCCGAGGCCGGCGAGGGTGCCGCCGTCGGCGAGGTGCGCCGTGCCGAAGCTCCCCGATTTCTCGGAGAAGACGTCGGGCGCCTGATTGACGAGGACCCGCGGGGCGTCGAGCCCGCTCGCCTGGCCGGGCAGCTGGCGGAAGGCGACCGCGGCCTGGCCGAAGCCGGAGACGTCGAGCGCGAACGAGTCGGCGGCGCCTCGCAGCGGCGCGCCTTCCCAGCTCGAGGGGCTTACCTGCAGCGGAATGCCGAAACTCGACCCGAACAGGCGCCGCGCCCAGATCCGATCGACGAACTCGTCGTCGGGCTCCTGCCAGGCGACCATGCCGCCGCCCTGGACGTCGATGCCCACCCGCGGCGAGCTGGACTCGGTCGCCTGGCGGACCGGCGTACCGATGCTGCGGTCGACGGGGGTGCCGAGCACCGACCAGAGCCGGCCGCTGTAGCGAGCGACTCTGACATCGGCGCCGACGAACCCCGGCGGGTTGGCGTTGCTGACGTCGGTGAGCACCCGGTAGGCGAGGTAGGCCTGGCCGCCACGGTTCATCGCCAGGTCGGGAAAGGTGGCGGTCGCTTCGCCGACGTTGAAGTCGATCGGCACCGGCGCCTGGAAACCGTTCGCGCCCGGATCGAGGCTGGCGGAGAACATCCGGTCGCTTTCGACTCCAAACTCCTGCACCCAGGTGACGACGAGGCGGCCGCCGTCGCCGGCGCCTATCCGCGGCCAGGTCGAGTCGAACTCCTGGCCGACGTCGACGCGCCGGGCCGGGCCCCAGGTGCCTGCCCGGAACTGGGCGGCGAAGACGTGCGAGCGACCGGCGACCTCTCTCAGGTAGACGACCCCGCCCGTGCCGTCCTCCGACATCGCCGCGTCGCCGAGGTCGAGGACCTCGGCGCCGGGGCCGTCGATCGGCTGCACGTCGAAGACGATCGCCGGCGCCCTCGCAGGCGCAAGCAGCGCGATCGAGCATGCGGCGGCGGCCGCTACCGGTCGCAGATTCGGGCGTCGGGATGGTTGCCGCATGCGCCCTGGACGTTCCCGCGCGCCGGTGTCAGAGATGTAACTAGGGTGCTACCAAGTGGTGAAAGCCGGGTAACGCGATCGATTTGATGAGAGCCTGTCCGCCTTGACCCGCTCGCGCTGGCTCACACTCGCCGTCGTCTCGGCCGCGACGGCGATGCTGCTCCTCGACGTCACCGTCGTCAACGTCGCCCTGCCCGCGATCCGGGCGGATCTCGACGCCAGCTTCGCCGAGCTGCAGTGGGTGATCGACGCGTACGCGCTGACCCTGGCCGCAACGCTGCTCGGCGCCGGGGTGGTCGCCGACCGCAGCGGGCGGCGGCGGGTGTTCGCCGGCGGCCTGGCCGTTTTCACGGTCTGCTCGGCCCTCTGCGGCGCGGCCCCCTCCGCCGTCGTCCTCGACCTCGCCCGCGCCGCCCAGGGGGTGGGCGCCGCGGCGATGTTCGCCGCCTCGCTGGCGCTGCTCGCCGAGGAGTTCCAGGGACGCGAGCGCGGCTTCGCGCTCGGCGTCTGGGGCGCGATCACCGGCGGCGCGCTGGCGATCGGCCCGCTGGTCGGCGGGCTGCTCGTCGACGGGCTCTCGTGGCGCTGGATCTTCCTCGTCAACCTGCCGATCGGCCTGCTCCTGATCTGGCTGACGCCGCGCTTCCTCTCCGAGTCGCGCGACCCCACCCCGCGGCGGCTCGACCTGGCCGGGATGGTCAGCTTCGGCGGGGCCTGCTTCCTCGCCACCTACGCGCTGATCCGCGGCAACGCCGAGGGCTGGGGCAGCCCCCTGATCGTCGGCTCCTTCGCGGCCGCCGCGCTCCTGGCAATCGCCTTCCTCGCGATCGAGCGCCGCGCCGAGGCGCCGATGCTGCCCCTCGGTCTGTTCCGCATCCCCGCCTTCACCGGCACCGCGCTGGTCGCCTTCGCGCAGTCGGTCGCGCTCTACCCCCTGCTGCTCTTCCTGGCGATCTACTTCCAGGAGGCGCTCCGGCTCTCGGCGACGGAGACCGGGCTGCGGGTGCTGCCGCTGACGCTCGTCCTCTTCGCCATCGCGCCGATCTCCGGCAAGCTCACCTCGCGCTGGCCGCTGCGCATCCCGCTGGTCACCGGGCTGGTGCTGATCGGCTGCTCGCTGCTGCTCTTCATGAGCGGGCTGACGCCGACCAGCGAGTGGACCGCGCTGATCCCCGGGCTGCTCGTCGGCGGGCTCGCGGTCGGCATCATCAGCCCGGCGCTGGCGGCCGCGATGGTCAGCGTCCTGCCGGTCGAGCGCGGCGGCCTCGCCTCGGGCATCAACAACACCTTCCGCCAGCTCGGGATCGCGGTCGGGATCGCCGGCCTCGGGGCGATCTTCAGCCACCGGGCCGTCGGCGCGCTCGATCCGCGGACGGGCATAGTCGAGGGCCTCGACGCCGTGCTCGCCGTCAGCGCAGCGGTCGCCTTCGGGGCCGCGGCGCTCGCCTGGCCGCTGCTCGGCCGCCAGCGCTCGACTCCGGACGCCTAGTCAGGCGCGGTCGAGCTCGGCGACGAGCGCCTCGACTCGGTCGGCGATCTCATCCCGGGTCGCGCGGACCGCCTCCACCGCCTGGTCCTTGGGGTCAGGCAGGTCCCAGTCGACGTAGCGCTTGCCGGGTATGAAGGGGCACTCGTCGCCGCAGCCCATCGTCACCACCACGTCCGCCCATTCGGCGTCCTCGGTCTCGAGCAGCCGCGGGCGGCGTTCGCGGAGGTCGATCCCGAGCTCGTCCAATACCTCGATGACCTCGGGGTGAACGCGCTGGCCGGGAGTCGTGCCGGCCGAGCGCGCGTCGTGACGTCCCTCCGCCGCGCGCTCGAACAGCGCCTGGCTCATCTGCGAGCGGCCCGCGTTGTGGAGGCAGACGAAGAGCGCGTTCGCCATCGCCGCCTATCCCGGTTTGCGGGCGCGGACGATCGCCGAGCCGGCGCTGTCGTGGACCCGGTGGGTCTCGGTGATCGTCACGTCCTCGAGGCCCGCGGCGAGCAGGGCCCGCTCGAACTCGCGACGGGTCAGTGCCCCGGCGATGCAGCCGGTCCACTCGGCCATGTCTGCGCGGGTCGCCGCGCTCATGTCCTCGTCGGCGATCACGTCGGAGACGGCGAAGCGGCCGCCGGGGCGCAGGATCCGCGCCGCCTCGGCCAGGACCCGCGGCTTGTCGCCCGAGAGGTTGATGACGCAGTTGGAGATCACGACATCGACCGATTCGGCGGGCAGCGGGATCTCCTCGATCTCTCCGCGCAGCCACTCGACGTTGTCGATGCCTGCCTTGCGCTGATTCTCGCGGGCGAGGGCGAGCATCTCGTCCGTCATGTCGAGCCCGTAGGCCTTCCCGGTCGGGCCGACCCGCCGGGCCGAGAGCAGGACGTCGATTCCGCCCCCCGAGCCGAGGTCGAGCACGGTCTCCCCCGGGTTGAGCTCGGCCACCGCGGTGGGGTTGCCGCAGCCGAGCGAGGCCATCGTCGCCGTGTCCGGCAGCTCGCCGCGCTCGCTCTCGTCGTAGAGGCCGGCGCCGAAGACCCGCGCCTCGTCGTCGCTGAGGGCTGCACTCGGTGCGCAGCATGCGCCGCCCTCCGCACTCGTGGCACCGGCGACGCTCTCGGCGGCGGCGGCGTAGCGCGCGCGAACGGCCTCCCGAATCTCCTCGCCATCGACCTGGCCCGCCGAGCAGCCACAGCTGGAGGACTCCGACGAGCAGCACTCGTCCTTCTCGGACGGCTCGCAGCAATCGGCCTGTTGCTCGGGCGCGCAGCAGGTCGAGGTCGGGGCGTCGGCGGTGGTGTCTGTCAGCTCAGCCATGCGGAGAACTCCTTCAGGGAATCGGGGATCACGTAGTAGTAGGCCCAGAGGCCCTGGCGCTCGGAGGCGACGATGCCTGCGTCGCGCAGGACCTTGAGGTGGTGGGAGACGGTCGGCTGGGAGAGGTCGAACAGCGGCACCAGCTCGCAGACGCAGACCCTGCCCGCGTGCTGCCGCAGGACGTCCACCAGCTGCAGGCGGATCGGGTCCCCCAACGCCTTGGCGACCGCCGCGATGCGCTGGGCCTGCTCGCGCTTGACGTCGGGGTAGGCGACCGGCTCGCAGCAGGGCTCGCCGGCGGGGCGCTTGGTCTTCGGAGCCAACTCCAGATCGACGATCATCTATTTATATATATCTATTGAAATCAAGTTTGTCAATGCATAGCATCGCCCGCATGGACCCCGCCCCGCTCCCTCGGCGCCTCTTCGCAGAGTTCCTGGGCTCGGCCTTCCTCGCCGCGACCGTGGTCGGCTCGGGAGTCGCGGCGGCCCAGCTCAGCCCCGACGACGTCGGCCTCCAGCTGCTCGAGAACGCCGCGGCGACGGCCGCCGGCCTGTTCACCTTCATCCTCATGTTCGGGCCGGTTTCGGGCGCCCACTTCAACCCGGTCGTGTCCCTGGTCGACGCGAGCTTCGGCGGCCTGCGCTGGCGACACGCGCTCGCCTACATCCCGGCTCAGGTCGGAGGCTGCATCGCCGGCGCGGTGACCGCGAACGTCATGTTCGGCCTGACCGCGATCAGCATCTCGACCACCCACCGCGCCTCCACGTCCCACCTCTTCGCGGAGGTGATCGCGACCCTCGGCCTGCTCCTGGTCATCTTCTCCCTGGCCCGGACCCGCCGCGGCAGCCTCGCCCCGGCCGCTGTCGGCGCCTACATCGGCGCCGCCTACTTCTTCACCAGCTCGACCAGCTTCGCCAACCCGGCGATCAGCATCGGGCGGATCTTCTCCGACACCTTCGCCGGCATCGCCCCCGCGTCGGTCCCGGCCTTCGTCCTCGTGCAGCTGCTCGGCGGGGTGGTGGCGATCGGCGTCATCCGGGCCCTCTACCCCGACATCGGCCCGGAGGACGCCGCCGAGATCATGCTTCCCCAGGATGCCGGTGCCAGCGCGCGTGCATGAGAAGGGCCCCGCACCCGCCATCATTCGCGGATCGCCGACCAACCGACATCGCGCCTGCTGCTCGCCTGCCCTGACCGGCCCGGTCTGATCGCCGCCGTCAGCGGCTTCCTCGCCGACGCCGGGCTCAACATCGTCGACGCCGACCAGCACTCCAGCGACGAGGGCCGTTTCTTTATGCGGATGGCGTTCGACTCGGTGCCCGAGGCCGACCGCGAGGCGATCTACCGGCGCTTCGAGGAGGAAATCGGGACACCGAACGAGATGGACCACCGATTTGAGGAGTCGAGCCAGCGCAAGCGGGTCGCGATCATGGTCTCGCGCGAGGACCACTGCCTCTCGGACCTGCTCTGGCGCTGGCGCAGCGGCGAGCTCGGCGCCGACGTCACCGCCGTCGTCTCCAACCACCCGGACCATGGCGACCAGGTCACCTCGCTCGGCCTCCCCTTCCACCACGTGCCGGTCGAGGACGGGAAGCGGGAGGAGGCGGAGAGCCGGGTCCTCGAGCTGCTCGGCGAGGTCGACCTGCTCGTCCTCGCCCGCTACATGCAGATCCTCAGCGCGAGCTTCCTGCGCCGGCTCGACGCCCCGGCGATCAACATCCACCACAGCTTCCTGCCCGCCTTCGTCGGCGCCGACCCCTACCTCCGCGCCCACGAGCGCGGCGTCAAGCTGATCGGCGCCACCGCCCACTACGTCACCGAGGACCTCGACGCCGGGCCGATCATCGACCAGGACGTAACCCGGGTCAGCCATCGCGACGAGGTCGGCGACCTGAAGCGGATCGGCCGCGACATCGAGCGGCTCGTCCTCGCCCGCGCCGTCACCGCCCACCTCGACGACCGCGTCCTCCTCGACGGCGACCGCACGATCGTCTTCTAGCCGCCGACTGGCTGGCTAGCCAGTATTGTCCCGCGGGATGGAGCAGGCGACCGTCCCGCACCCCCCGCTCGAATCCTCCGCCGGCCTCCCGCCCGGGTCGAGGATGCCGTCGGCGCTGCAGGCGCTGCGCTACGCCGGCGACCCGCTCAACTTCCTGGTCCGGCTGCAACGCCGCTACGGCGACATCTTCACGGTCCGCTTCCCCTTCTTCGGCCGCCTCGTCTACGTGACCACGCCGGAGCTGGTCAAACAGATCTTCACCGGCTCCCCGGGCCTGATGCACGCCGGCGAGGCGAACGCGACGATCCTCGAGCCGGCGGTCGGCCCGAACTCGGTGCTGACGCTCGACGAGGCGCCGCACATGAGCCAGCGCAAACTGCTGCTGCCCCCCTTCCACGGCGACCGGATCGCCGCTTACGGCGAGCTGATGCGCGAGGTCACCCTCAGGGAGATGGAGAGCTGGCCGGTCGGCAGGCCCTTCGCGCTGCGCCCCCACACCCAGCGCATCACCCTCGCGGTGATCATGCGCGCGGTCTTCGGCGTCCACGACGAGGAGCGCCTCGTCCGCTTCGAGAAGCTGATCGAGGAGTTCAGCCGCCGCGTCAACCTGGTGATCGCCTTCCCCTTCCTGCGCCGCAACCTCGGCCCGCTCAGCCCCTGGGGGAAATTCCTCCGCGCCCGCAGGAACCTCGACGAGTTCATCTTCGAGGAGATCGCCCTGCGCCGCCGCGAGGTGGAGGCGGGAGAGGACCACGACGACGTGCTCTCCCTGCTGCTCGCCGCCCGCCATGAGGACGGCAGCCCGATGAGCGACGAGGAGCTGCGCGACGAGCTCGTCACCGTGCTCGGCGCCGGCCACGAGACGACCGCCACAGGCCTCGCCTGGGCGATGGAGCGGCTGCTTCGCAACCCGGACGTGCTGGCGCGGCTGCGCGAGTCGATCGCCGCCGGCGAGGAGGACTACCTCGAGGCCACGGTCAAGGAGACGCTGCGCACCCGGCCGGTGATCGTCGACGTCGCCCGCAAGCTCACCGCCCCCTTCGCGATCGGCGGCTACGAGCTGCCCGCCGGCACCTACGTGCTGCCGGCGATCGCGGCGATCCACTACCGCGAGGACCTCTTCCCCGAAGCGGAGCGCTTCCACCCGGAGCGCTTCCTCGACGGCAGGGCCGACACCTACGCCTGGATCCCCTTCGGCGGCGGTGTGCGCCGCTGCATCGGCGCCGCCTTCGCCGAATACGAGATGAGGATCGTCCTGCGGACGATCCTCGAGCGGGCCGAGCTCAGCGCCCCCGACCCGAAGCCCGAGAAGGCCAAGGTCCGCAACATCACCCTCGCCCCCGGCCGGGGCACCCGCGTCAGCCTGGATCGCCCGCTGCGCTGACCTGGCCCTCGGCCTCTTCCCAGCGCACGAACAGCTTTGCCAGGGCCTCCTTCGCGGCCGCGTGCCGCTGCTCGGCGCGCTCCGCCTTCTCCGGGGTCGACCAGACGCCCGGGTCGGCCAGCTCCTCCTCGAGCTCGCGCAGCTCCGCTTCGGCCAGCTCGATCGCCGCAGCCAGCTTGCCCGCCCGCCGCTTCGCCTTCTGCGCCGGCTTGGTCGCGCTGTAGCGGCCGCCGCCTCCCTTCGACTTCGCGGGCCTGGCGGCGGCGGCCTGGCGTTCGTCGCGCTCGCGCTGGTAGGTGGCCCAGGGGGTCGGGTGGCTGCGCAGCTCGCCGTCCTCGCAGACGATCGTCCTGCTGCCGACGGCCTCTAGCAGCGCCCGGTCGTGGGAGACGAGGACGACGGCGCCCTCGAAGGCGAGCAGCGCGTCCTCGAGCGCCTCGCGGCTCTCGACGTCGAGGTGGTTGGTCGGCTCGTCGAGGATCAGGACGTTGGCGCCGGAGGAGACGAGGATCGCCAGCGAGAGCCGCCGCTGCTCGCCGCCGGAGATGTCCTTCAGCTGTTTTTCGACGTCGGCACCGGAGAAGAGGAAGCCGCCGAGCAGGTGCCGCGCCTTCGGCCCGGTCAGCCCGGTCTCGCGCTGCGCGGCGGCGAGCACCGTCCCTTCGCCGGCGGCGGTGTCGGCGTGCTGGGAGAGGTAGCCGAGCTTGACGTTGTGGCCGAGCCGCACCGAGCCCTCGGCCGGCTCGAGCCGGCCGGAGAGCGTCTCGATCAGGGTCGTCTTGCCGGCGCCGTTGGGGCCGACGAGGACGACGTGCTCGCCGCGTTCGACTTCGAGCTCGGCGCCGGCGAGCAGCGTCCGCCCGGGCACCGCGATCGTCGCGCCGACGAGTTTGATGACGACGCGCCCCGGCCGCTCCGGCTCGACGAAGGAGAAGCGCAGGCGCCGGCGGTCCTTCTCTTCGGATTTGGCCCCGTCGCGCTTGATCCTGTCGATCTGCTTCAGCCGCGACTGCGCCTGCTTCGCCTTCGTCGCCTTGTAGCGGAAGCGCTCTACGAAGCGCTCCATGCGCTCGATCTCCGCCTGCTGGCGGTCGATCGCCTTGCCGAGGGCGATCTCCCGCGCCGCCTGCTCCTTGCGCCAGGCGTGCCACGGGCCGGCGAAGAAGCGGGCGCGGTTCGCCTCCAGCTCCAGCACCGAGGTGCCGACCGCCTCCAGGAACCAGCGGTCGTGGGCGACGAGAACGACGGCGGCGTCGAGCTCCTGGAGGTAGCCCTCGAGCCACTCCAGCGAGGGGATGTCGAGGTGGTTGGTCGGCTCGTCGAGCAGCAGCAGGTCGGGCCGCGACGCGAGCACGCGGGCGAGCGAGGCGCGGGTCAGCTCCCCGCCGGAGAAGGTCGAGATCCCCCGCTCGGCGGCGGCCTCGTCGAAGCCGAGCCCGCGCAGCACTTCGAGGACGCCGTCGCGCCAGCGGTAGCCGCCGCCGTGGTCGAAGCGCTGCTGGGCCGCCGAGTAGGCGGCGAGCCTCTCCTCGTCGGGCTCGCCGCTGGACATCTCCTGCTCCAGCCGGGCCAGCTCGGCCTCGGTATCGATCATGTCGGTGCGGCCGGAGAAGACGTACTCGCCGAGGCTCGCCCGCGAGTCGCGCGGCGGCCGCTGGTCGTGGAGCGCGACGCGGGCGCCTTTCTGGAGCACGAGACTGCCCGCGTCGGGCGTGAGCTCGCCGGCCAGCATGCGCAGCAGGGTCGACTTGCCGGCGCCGTTGCGGCCGGAGAGCGTCATCCGCTCGCGGGGCTCGAGCTTGAAGGAGACGTCTTCGAACAGCAGCCTGCCGCCCACGTGCATGTCCAGGGTTGTCGCGGTCGCGATCGCCATCGGACGGTTGAACTTAGTCCAAGCCGGCCGCGTACTCTCTGCGCATGGACCGCGAGGCGCTTCGGGAGGTGCAGGCTCCGCTCAAGGAGCGCTACGAGGCCGAGCCCGGCGCAGCGCTCCTCACCCTCTCCGCGACGGGGACGCTGGGCGAGGGCGTCTCCTGCTCGATCGAGACCGGCCGGGCGATCGCCGAGGCGGGGCTCCACCCCGCCTCGGGCGGCGACGGCTCCCAGCTCTGCTCGGGGGACATGCTGCTCGAGGCGCTGGCGGCCTGCGCCGGGGTCACCCTGCGCGCCGTGGCGACCTCGCTCGGGATCGAGGTTCGCGGCGGGCGCGTCCGCGCCGACGGCGACCTCGACTTCCGCGGCACGCTGGCCGTCGACCGCGACGCGCCGGTGGGCTTCTCCTCGATCCGCGTCTCATTCGAGCTCGACAGCGACGCCTCCGAGGAGAAGCTGGCCACGCTGCTGAGGCTCACCGAGCGCTACTGCGTCGTCTTCCAGACCCTCTCCTCTCCCCCGAGCCTCTCGGCCACCGTCGAGGCCGCCTAGCCGAGCCGATGGCCGGCCCCCTCTCGCACATCGGCGAACTCGCGAGGGCGCGGGCGCGGAAGCGGACGAGCGAGCGCGAGGACGGGCAGGCGCTGGCCGAGCTCGAGACCAGGCCCGCCGGCCTGCCCGCGGGCCTGGAGGTCGAGTGGCTCGGGGTCTCGGGCTACCGCCTCACCCACGAGGGCCGGACGATCTTCATCGACCCCTACCTCTCACGGGTCCCGCTGCGCAGCCTGCTGCTGCGCCGCACGACGCTTCCCGACCCGGCCGCGCTCGACCGCTTCGCGAGCGCCCCGGGCGAGGTCGTCGGGGTGCTCGTCGGTCACACCCATTTCGACCATGCGGTGGACGCCCCCGCGATCTCCCGGCGCTTCGGCTGCCCCGCCTACGGCTCGGACTCGCTGGTCAGGCTGATGGCGCTTCACGGGCTCGCCGAGCGGACGGTCGAGGTCGAGCCCTACCGGACGTATGAGCTCGGCCCCTTCGAGGTCAGCTTCACGCCGAGCGTCCACTCGAAGCTGATCCTCGGCCTCGCCGTCCCCTACGACGGCGACCTCACCTGCGAGCACCTCGACGGCCTCTCCCCCAACGCCTACCGCTGCGGCCAGGTCTGGGGAATCACGATCCGGGTCGCCGGGGTGACCTTCTACCACCAGGGCAGCGCCAACCTGATCGACGACGCGATTCGGCAGCGCGATGTCGGGGAGGTGGACGTCTTCCTGGCCGGGATCGCCGGGCGCAGCTTCACCCGCGACTACTGGAAGCGGATCCTGCCGCTGCTCGAGCCGCGCACGGTCGTCCCGACCCACTACGACAACTTCTTCAGGCCCCTGGGCCAGGAGCTGGAGTTCGTCTCCAACGTCCAGCTCACCGAGCTGCCCGAGGAGATCGGCGCCGTCAGCCGCGACATCGAGATCGCCGCCCTCCCCCGCGCCGACCTCTGAGCCTGCTCCGCTCAGCCGCAGTGCTTGGCGGCGATCTGCTCGATCGTGCCCATCGTCCGCATCGTCCAGGGGCCGAGCTCGGCCTCCAGCGTCCTCTGGTCGAGGTCGGATTCGGAGACCCCGCCGCTCGGCAGCCAGTAGAGCTCGGAGCCCTCGATCGCCAGCAGGTCCTCGTCGGTGGCCATCGCCAGGGCCTCCTTGCGGACGTGCTTGCCCGGCTTGTCGGGGAGCAATGCGACCTGGAGCTTTCCCTTCGACGCCGCGACCGTTTTCGGGTCGAAGGGCTCGCGGGCGGCGATCGCCGCCACCTGCGCGCAGGAGCGCAGAAAGGCGGGAACGTCGTAACCGAGCGATCCCCCCAGGCCGGCTTCGATCTTGGTGGCGAGGTCTTCCTCGCCGACGCCGTCGGGACCCCTGAAGACGACGTTGCCGCTGGCCCGAAAGGTCGCCACGTCGGTCAGCTCGAGATCTTCGAACGCCTTTTTCAACTCCTCGTTCGTGATCCGACGACCGCCCAGGTTCATCCCCCGCAGAAAGGCGACAAAGAGCGACATGCACCCAGCCTAACCGCGCTAGCGTGCGCCCCGTGGACAACTTCACCCGGCTCCCCCCCGGCCTGCCGGCTCCCGAGGACGACGGCGCCGCCGACCACCTCGAGGGCCTCGAGATCCCGGTCGGGCTCTCGCTGCCCTCGACGCTCGGTGGCGAGGTTGATCTGGAGGAGGCGGCGTCGGGCCGTCTCGTCGCCTATGTCTACCCGCGGACCGGGACGCCGGGAGAAGCCCTGCCGGCCGGCTGGGACGACATCCCCGGCGCCCGCGGCTGCACGCCACAGAGCTGCGCCTACCGCGACGCGCTCGACGAGTTCGACAACCTCGGCGCCTCGGTCATCGGAATCAGCGCCCAGAGCCCCTCCGAACAGGCCGGGTTCGCGCAGCGAGAGCACATCCCCTTCCCGCTGCTCGCCGACCCCCGCCTGGAGCTGTGCGCCGCCCTGCGACTGCCGACCTTCGAGGTCGAGGGCATGACCCTTTACAAGCGGCTCACCCTCGTCGCCGAGGCCGGCCGCATCGTGAAGGCCATCTACCCGGTCTTCCCGCCTGACCGCGACGCATCCGAGGCCCTGGCGTATATTCGGAGCCGTGGGTGAGCAGGGGACACGGGCACCGCGCCGCGGCCGCCGCGTCATGCTGGCCGGGATCGCCGCCGGCCTGTTGCTTGCCCTGACGCCCGCCCCGAGCCTCGCGGTCGGGACCTGCGACACCGGCGTCGCCTACGACCCCATGCAACGCTTCGCCTCGATGCCGCCGGTCCGGCCGCTGCCGCCGGCGAGCGGGCTCCCGTTCGGCGAGGCACCGCGACAGCTCCCCTTCGGGCCACGCGGCGTCTACGTCCGTGAGCTCGAGCCGCCGGGCCTCGTCGGCTCCTCCATCGTTGACGCCGAAGTCTCGAACGTCGGATACCGGATCTTCGTCCCCAGGAACGGTGCCTGGGCGAACCCGAAGCTGCCCCGGTTCGTGTGGTCGGTCACGGCACGACTGGACGGCCTCGACGGGCGGGGCAGAGCCGTGTCGAAGGTCGGACGGATCACCAGACGCGTCGCCAGGCGCACGTCCGGGGGCGAGGGTGTGCTGTTCAGCTTCGAGCTCGACCGGGAGGAGGGCGACTACCGACTCGAAATCGCCTTCCGCAAGCGCTCCGGCAAGCGCCTGGGTCGCTTCGGGGCGTATTTCCAAAACGTGCGACCGTCCACGAGCGTTCGTCTCACCCTCGACTCGGAGACCTACCGGCCCGGCGAATCGGTTCGCTCCTGCCTCGAAAACGTCGGCACCGCCGATTTCGTCTTCGGCGCCTGCGAACCGGCCTACGAATGGAACGACCCCGCGGCGGGCTGGGTCCCGGCGCCCTTCCTCCCCCAGCCGCAGGTGTGCACGGCGCAGGCGTTCGTCCTTCCGGCAGCGCGCTCGACCGAGCTGCGCCCGCTGCCGCTGCCCGCCGACGCACCGCCGGGGCAGTACCGGGCGCGCGTTCGCGGGGACGAGCACCAGGCGGCCGACCTCTTCGAGGTCGTCCCGCCCGGTTGATGGAGGCGCCGAGAATTGAACTCGGGTCCGCGGCCGTGGTGCGAGGGTCTCTACAGGCATAGCCGGCGCTTGAGTCTCGTCTTCCGGGGTCCGCGCCGGCGGGCACTGCGGAAGAACCAGCCCTCTTTGATTTCCCCTGGTGGACGGGGCGATCCGCCCGGGTAAGCCCGCAATTGAAGCCGGGATCCCATTCCGCGGGCGGGAATGGGCCGACTCTCACATCACTTAGCTATTGACTAAGCGGCGAGGGCGAACTCATGGTCCGCACGTATTGGTTGGTGCCGGGGTTTAACGAGGCCTCCGGCAACCTCGACCTGCAACCGTTCGCACGAGTCGACTACGTCGAAGCCTGTCGCCCCCGTGCTTTCACTTATGTCCGATCGATTGTAGGGACTGTGGGTAGGTTCCCTGCATGACCGAGACCGAGTTCGACGTGATCGTGGTCGGCGCGGGCGCCCCCGGCGAGGTCTGCGCGGGCCGGCTCGCCGACGGCGGGCTCTCCGTGGCGCTGGTCGAGGCGCACCTGGTCGGCGGCGAGTGCTCCTACTACGCCTGCATGCCCTCGAAGGCGCTGCTGCGGCCGGCCGACCTGCTCGCCGAGGCGCGGCGTGTGCCCGGGGTGGCCGAGGCGGTCACCGGCGACCTCGACCCGCAGGCCGTCGTCGAGCGCCGCGACGAGGTGATCCACGGCCTCGACGACTCCGGCCAGCTGCCCTGGCTGGAGGAGCACGGGATCGAGCTCTTCCGCGGTGAGGGCCGGCTCGACGGCGAGCGCCGGGTCCTCGCCGGAGACCTGGCACTGACGGCGGCGAGGGCAGTCGTGATCGCAACCGGCAGCGCCGCCGCGATGCCCCCGATCGACGGGCTCGACTCGGTCGAGGCCTGGAACAACCGGCAGGCGACCACCGCGAAGGAGATCCCGCGCAGCATGATCGTCCTCGGCGCCGGCCCGGTGGGAACCGAGCTGGCCCAGGCGTGGTCGACGCTCGGCACCGAGGTCACCCTCGTCGAGGGCGGCGAGCGCATCCTCTCGCGCGAGGAGCCGTTCGCCGGGGAGCAGGTCGCCGAGGCGCTGCGCGAGCAGCACGGCGTCGACGTCCGCACCGGCTTCGAGGCGCGGCGGGTCGCCCCCGCCGACGCCGGCGTCTCGGTCGAGCTCGACGACGACAGCCGGCTCGAGGCCGACGAGCTGCTGGTCGCAGTCGGGCGCAGGCCGCGCACCGGCGAGATCGGCCTCGACTCCGTCGGGGTCGAGCCCGGCGACGGCGGCTATCTGGAGACCGACGACCGGCTGCGGGTCGGCGGTCGCGAGTGGCTCTACGCGGTGGGCGACGTCAACGGCAGGGCGCTCTTCACCCACACCGGCAAGTACCAGGCCTGGGTCGCCGCCGAGAACATGCTCGGGCGCGAGGTCAGGGCGGAGGCGGAAGGGATCGGCTCCCCAAGGGTGACCTTCACCGACCCGCAGGTCGCGGCGGCCGGCAAGACGCTCTCGCAGGCGCGGGAGGCCGGGATCGACGCGATCGCCATCGACGTCCCGACCGACGGCAGCGCGGGAGCGAGCTTCCAGGGCAAGGACACCGGCGGCACCTCGAGGATCGTCGTCGACCGTGCCGCGGGGACGATCGTCGGAGCGACCTTCACCGGCTTCGAGACCGCCGACTTCCTGCACGCCGCCACGATCGCGATCGTCGGCGAGGTCCCGCTCAGCCGGCTCCGCCACGCCGTGGTCGCCTACCCCACTCGCAGCGAGCTGTGGCTCAAGTTGATTGAGAAGTGGGAAGCCGGCTAGTCAGACGCTCGAACGACTCTTCAGGTCGTCCAAGACCTCTTGGGGGAACCCCGGAACCTGGTCCAGGTCGTCCACCGAGCCGAAGCGGCCGAGGCGCTCGCGGTGCGCGAGCAGTCGCGTCGCCTGCGTGACCGAGAGGTTCTCCGAGCGGAGCTGCTCGAAGGTGACCGTGTTGAGGTTGATCGCAGCTTCCCCCGCGGGCGGCTGAGCCGGCGCCGGGGGTGCCGGCGGCGTCGCGGCCGACGGCGGTTCCGGTGCGGCCGATGGCGCCGGAGGCGGAAAGGGTGCGGCTGCGGGCGGCGGCGGTGGCGTCGCATCCGGGGGCGGAGGCGCAGGCGCCGCTGCGGGCGGCGGGGCGCTCGGAGGCGGCTCCGAGGGCGGCAGCTGCGTGGGCGGCGGCAGCGGGGGGACCGGCGGCGGCTGCGGGCCGGAAGGCACCGGAGGCGGCGGCGGAGAGGGTGGCGGAGACGCGGCGGGCGGGGGCGGGGGCGGCGCGGCCGCGGGTGGCGGTGGCGGTGGCGCCGCGGCCGGCGGAGGCGTCGGCGCCGGAGGCGGTGGTGGAGGAGGCGGAGGGGGTGCGGCGGCGGCCGGTGGCGGTGGGGGTGACGCGGGCTTCGGCTCCGCCGGAGGCGCCGGGGGCGGCTGGGCCGAGGCCGGCGACTGGACGGCGCGCACGACGGCCTGCTCGGCTTCGACGGCCCTGCGCTCTGCTTCGCGGGCGCGCTCCTCGGCCTGGGCGACGGAGTCGCGGATCTCCCGCAGGCGACCCTCTCTCTCCCCCTCCTCGGACTTGAGCTGCGCCAGGCGGGCGGCCTCGGCCGCGCGTTTCTCGGCCGACTTGGTCCGCTCTTCGATCTGCGCCAGACGTTCTTTCGCTTCCTCGAGGGAGCGCTCCTGGAGCTCGCGCTCCTGCTGGATCGAGTGTTCAGCCGTCTGCATGTCGGCCGGCGGCGTCTGCGGAGACGGTGGCATGGCGGCGGGAGGAGGCGGCGGCGCCTGCGCGGGGGGCTGGAGCGGCGCCATGGGCTGCGTCGTCTGGCCGGTCTGGGCCTGCGCGACCCGCGCCTCGGCCTCGCGTTGCATGCGCCCGGCGTCCTCGATGCGGCGGTCCGCCTCTTCGCGGATCCGCTCCTCCTCGCGCTGGATTTCCTCGACTTTGGCGCGCACGCGCTGTTCGGCCGACGCCGGGTCGTAGCCGGCCGGCGCAGGCGGCGGGGCCGCGCCCAGCGGGGCCTGCGGAGGCGGCGGAGGCGGCTGCTGGCCGCCCGGCCCCGGCGGAGCGGCGGCGGGAGGCGGCGGCGGGGTCAGCGGTGGGGCGCCGAGCGGCTGCTGGCCGCGCTCGAGCAGCTCACGCTCATGGGCCGCGCGGGCGGCGTTGAGCTGTCGCTCGGCCTTGGCCGACTCCTTGCGCGCCCGCTTCGCCGAACGCCCCCCGCCGGTGAGGCCGGGTTTCTGGCGGCGCTCGGCGCGTTTGCGCATCCGCTCTTCCTTGCGGCGCTTCGCCTCTTCCTGGCGACGTTTGCGGTGCTCGGCCCGAGCATTGCGCTGCTGGTCCCTCGCCTGGTTGCGCTTGCCGGCGCCTCCGGGCTGGGCGAAGGGCGGCTGGGGCGGGACGGGCGTGACACCCGGCGGTGGCTGGATCGCGCCGGGCGGAGGCTGCGGCGCTCCCGGCGGAAACTGCGGCGCGCCGGCCTGCTGCGGAGGCGGAGGCGGAGCGACGGGGCCCGGCTGCGCCGGCGCCATCTGGGTCGTCGGAGCCCCTGCGGGCGGTTGCGGTTGCTGCGGCTGCTGGGGCGGCGCCACCGGCGGCCCCTTGGTCGGAGCGGGCTTGAGCGCGGACTTCGCCCGGCGTCCTCGCCTCCCCTCCCGCTTCTGCTTGGGCGGCTTCGGCGCCTTGGGCGGCTTCGGCGGCTTCGGCGCCTGCGGCCCCTTTTCCTTGTTGCGGCGCTGGCTCACGCTGACGACGAGGAGAAGGATCAGAATCGCCAGGACGAGCGCGGCGGCGATGTATTTGATGTTGTCGCTGACGAAGTTTCCGGCGGGCAGAAGTACGCCCAGACAGGTGCTCATATCCCCGAAGCTACCTCATCCGTCCCCGGAATTCGCGCTCGACCTGCCGCCGCGTATCGCGCTCCGCGATCTCGCGCCGCCTGTCGCGTCCCTCCTTGCCGCGAGCCAGCGCCAGCTCCACCTTCGCCCGCCGCCCCTTGAAGTAGATCCGGGTCGGAATCAGGGTCAGGCCTTTCTGCGCGGTCTTCCCCACGAGCCGCTCGATCTCGGCCCGGTGGAGGAGCAGTTTGCGCGGTCTCTCGGGCTCGTGGTTCTCGCGGCTGGCCGGCTCGTAGGGCGGGATGTGGAGCTTGCGCAGCCAGACCTCGCCCTTCTCCACGGCCGCGTAGGCGTCGCTCATCTGCGCCTTCCCGTTGCGCAGCGACTTGACCTCGGAGCCGCGCAGCTCGATCCCGGCCTCCATCTTCTCGACCAGGACGAACTTGTGGCCGGCGCGGCGGTTGGTCGCGACGTCGCCCGATGCCGGCGCCCGCTTCTTCTTCACCTTCTTGGCCACGCCTCAGCCCTCCGCGGGCTCCAGGTCGGCGCGGCCGCGGGCCGCCTCGACCCCCGTGACGCGCACGGTGATCGGGTCGCCCAGCCGCAGCTTCACGGCGGACGAACGTCCGACCAGCGCGGTCTCGGTCTCGTTCAGCTCGAAGTAGTCGCCCGCCATCCGGCGCGCCGGCAGGAAGCCCCTGTAGACGTCGCCGAGCTCGCCGCCGAAGGCGATGAAGGCGCCCGAGCGGATCACTCCCGAGACCTCGCCCTCGAAGCGCGTCTCCGGGCCGCGCCGGCTCAGCTCGCGCTCGAGCAGGTGGGCGGCGCAGATGTCGTCGGCGGTGCGCTCGATCTTCATCGCCTCGCGCTCGCGCTCGCTGCAGTGCGCGGCGATCTCGCTCACCTCCGCGGCCCGTGGCGCCTCCTCCCCCTCCCCCAGCGCCGCCAGCAGCGCCCTGTGCACGACGAGGTCGGGGTAGCGGCGGATCGGCGAGGTGAAATGGCAGTAGGCGGGGCTGCCGAGGCCGGCGTGCCCGATGTTCTCCTCGCTGTAGCGAGCCTGCTGCAGGGAGCGGAGCACGAGCGAGGTGTAGGCGCCCCGCCCATGCCCGCGCCTCGCCGCCTCGCGGCGCACGAGGCGGCTCGCCTGCGCGACCAGCTCGCCCGCTTCCGCCGCCATCAGCCCCTCGGGCAGCGGCGGCGTCGGCACCTCGAGGTCGTCGAGCTGCTCGACCAGCCGCTCGACGCGGGCCGGGTCGGGCCGGTCGTGGACGCGGAAGATCGCCGGCACGCGCTTGCGCAGGAGCAGCTCGGCGACCTGTTCGTTGGCGAGGATCATCATCCGCTCGATCAGGACGTGGGACTCGGTCTGCTCGACCCCGCGGGCGCCGACGACGTTGCCGGCGCGATCGAAGCTGAACTCGGGCTCGAAGGACTCGACGTCGAGGCTTGTCGTGCGGCGCGGGACCCCGAGCGCGGCCGCAGCCTCGCGGGCGATCGCGAGCGGCTCGGCGACGAGCTCCGGCGCCTGCTCGCGGCCGGCGAAGATGCGGTCGAGCTCGTCGTAGTCGAGGCGGACGTCGGAGCGGATCCGGCTGCGGTAGAAGCTCGCCCCGCGCGGGACCGCTTCGCCGTCCAGCTCGATCTCGGCGGTGACCGCGAGGCGCTCGACCCCCGGCGCCAGGCTGCAGGCGTCCGAGCTCAACACGTGGGGCAGCATCGGCTCGACGTCGCCCGGCACGTAGGTGCTGTTGGCCCGCGCCCGCGCCTCCTGGTCGAGCGCCGAGCCGGGGCGGACGTGGGCGCAGACGTCGGCGATGTGGATCCAGAGCCGGATCCCGTCGCCCTCGCGGCTGGCCGAGATCGCGTCGTCGAAGTCGCGCGCGGTCGCCGGATCGACGGTGAAGGTCGGCAGGTCGATCAGGTCGCGGCGGGGGACTGAGTCCTCCTCCGCCCGCTGCGCGGCGTTGCGCGCTTCGACCTCGATCGGCGGGCGGAACCCGCGCCGGCCGATCTCCTCGCGCAGGAGAGCCTCCACCGCCTCGCGGGCGGTCTTCGGCTTGCCGCGCCCGCCCTGCGGCCTGCCGCGGCGCCCGCCGCCGGCTTTCGGCTTCTTGCCGCCCGTCTTCGGCTTCTTGGCGCCGGCCTTCGCCTTCTTGCCACCGGCCTTCGGCTTCTTGCCGCGGGCGCTGGAACTGCGCGGGCTCATTCGGGGGTCTCGGCGGCGAGGACGCGGAGGGCGCGCTCGAGCGCCTCGTCCCTCGCGGTCCCGGGCTTGTCTCGGGCCGGCAGGTCGGGCTTGATCCCGTTGCCGGCGAGATTGGTCCCGTCGGGCGTGAAGTACTCGCCGATCGTCAGCTTCAGGGCGCCCCCGTTGGAGAGGCCGACCTCCTGCTGGAAGACGCCCTTGCCGAACGACTGCGACCCGACGACCTCGGCCCCGGCCTGGTCGGCCAGCGCCGCGGCGAGGATCTCCGCGGCGGAGGCCGTGCTGCCGTCGATCAGGACGACGATCGGCTGCGCCGGCAGGTTGCCGCCGACCGTCTCGTACTCGGCGTGCCCCTGGGTCCGCGAGTCGGTGGTCACCACGACCTCGTCCTCGGGCAGGAAGACGCTGGCGGCGAAGACGGCCTCGTCGAGCAGGCCGCCGCCGTTGCCGCGCAGGTCCAGCACGATCCCCTCCGCGCCCTCGCGTTCGGCCTTCTCCACCGCCTTGCGCAGCAGGGAGTTGGAGCCGGCGCTGAAGGCCGTGAGGCGGACGTGGCCGAGCTTGCGCCCGCCGACGGTGCGCACCTTGGACGTGGCGACGGGCAGCTCGATCTCCTCCCTCGTGATCTCCAGCTCACGGGTGTCCCCTCCGCGCCCGCGCACGCCGAGCGTCACCTCGGTGCCTTCCGGGCCTTTGATCATCCCGGCCGCGACCTCGCTGTTGACGCCCGCGATCGACTCGCCATCGACAGAGACGATGACATCTCCGACCTCGAGTCCCTCGCGCTCGGCGGGGGTCCGTTTGTAGACGTGCTCGATCCGCAGGCCCCGCTCGACCTCCGAGACGGCGACGCCGATCCCCGAGAAGCGACCCGATATCGCTTCGTTGAAGCGCTCCAGGGTCTCCGGCGAGAAGTATTCGGAGAAGCGGTCGTCATAGCGTTGGCGCAGGCCGCGGACCATGCCCTGGAGCGAGGAGTTCGTCAGCTCGTCGGGCGAGACGTCGCGGTAGTAGTTGTCTTCGATCGCCTCCGTCGCTTCGACGTTGAGGCCGGCATTGCCGCCGACGAAGGCGTCGCGCAGGCCCGCGGGCAGGCTCGAGGGGTGGCCGCCGAGCCAGAGCCCGGCGCACAGGGTGGCGAGCAGGGCGAGCAGCATCGCCCCGATCCGTACCGCTCTCATCGAGCGGTCAGACCTTCAGGAAGCGGCGCAGGGTGACGCCGGAGCCGATCGCCGAGACGAGCACCGCCGCCGCGAACAGGATCGCGACCAGCGCCGGGAAGGCGAGGTTGTCCTGCGCCGCGAGGAACTCGAACTTGTCGCTCAGCGGGTCGGCGATCGTGATCTTGCCCAGCCACAGGATCAGTATGGCCACAACGCCGCCCGCGAAGCCGACCACGACCCCCTCGATCATGAACGGCCAGCGGATGAACCAGCGGGTGGCGCCGACCAGCCTCATCACCTCCACCTCGCGGCGGCGGGTGTAGATCGAGAGCCGGATCGTGTTGCCGACCAGCATCAGCGAGGCGATGATCAGCAGCGCCGTGATCACCGAGAGGACGATCTTCAGCGCCCCGGTCACCTCGACGATCTCCTCGGCGTCCTCGCGCCGGTCGAAGACCCCGTCTTCGGCGGGGATGATCGGTGAAATCGGCTGCGGCTTGCCGTTCGGGCCAGGCGGCGTGACGGCCGCCCGCACCGCGGCGAGGTTGGCGGCGTCGTCGGCCTTGACGATGAAGTTTCGGGGCAGGGGGTTGTCGCGAAGCTGGGCGAGCAGGTCGTCGCTCTTGTCTTTGCCGAGGTCGTCTTCGAGCTCACGGAGCGCCTCGGCCTTGTTGATGAACTCGAGCGAGGTGACGTGCGGGATCGCTTCCAGCTCCTTGCGCAGGCCGGCGATTTCGGCGTGGGTGGCGTCGTCGAAGACCGAGACGCGGAACTCGAGCTGGTCGCGGACCTCGTCGCTCTTCGCCTGCGCGGTCTGGAAGATCGGGATCAGGACGCCGAGCAGGATCACGGTGACCCCGGTGGTGACGATCGCCGCCGTGCTCGGCGCGGCGTTGCGGCGCATGGCGCGGAACGCCTCCTGGATGAAGAAGAAGAGCTTGGACATCAGAAGAGGCTGTCGGTGTCGTGGCCGTTGGTGCCGCCCTCGGCCCCGACCCCCATCTCGGCCTTCATGCGCAGGCCGAACTCGGTCGTGGACTCCTCCGTGTAGCCGCCGCTGACCTCGTCGCGGACGACGCGGCCCTCGTAGAGCTCGATCACCCGGCGCTGCATGTTGTCCACCATCTCGCGGTCATGGGTGACGACGAGCACCGTCGTGCCGGTCTTGTTGATCCGGTAGAGCAGCTGCATCACGCCGATCGAGGTGACCGGGTCGAGGTTGCCGCTCGGCTCGTCCGCGAGCAGCAGCGGCGGGTGATTGACGAAGGCGCGGGCGATCGAGACGCGCTGCTGCTCGCCGCCGGAGAGCTGGTCGGGGTAGTTGTGGAGTTTGGTCGAGAGGCCGACGAGGCGGAGGATCTCCGGCACCTGGCGGCGGATCTCCGAGCGCGGGGCGCCGATCACCTGCAGCGCGTAGGCGACGTTGTCGTAGACCGTGCGGTCCGGCAGCAGCTTGAAGTCCTGGAAGACGGTGCCGATGTTGCGCCGCAGGTGCGGGATCTTCTTCTCCGGCAGGGCGGCGATGTCGCGCCCGGCGATGTTGACGCTGCCCTCGGTGATGTCCACCTCGCGGATCAGCGACTTGATCAGCGTCGACTTGCCGCAGCCGGTCGGGCCGACGAGGAAAGCGAACTCGCCGCGGTTGATCGCGAGCGAGACGCGGTCGAGCGCCATGTGGCCGCCGGGGTAGACCTTGGTGACGTCGCGCAGCTCGATGATCGGCGCGCCGCCACGGCGCGGACGCCGCGGCTCGTTGCCACCTTCGGTGTTCTGCTTTTTACGTCTCGCCATGCGCGCTGGTCCTTCTCCGGGAACAGGGTGACTCCTCCGCGCCCGATCTCGCGCAATCCCCCGCCCAAAGTGGATGAGGGCCAGCTTAGCGAATTGTTAGCGTGCGCTAGTAATCGCTCAGGCGATCGCTTCGACCGCGGCGACGACATGGGCCGCGTCGATTCCGGCGGCGGCCAGCAGGGCCTCCGGCGGACCGCTTCCGGGCCGCCCCGTGACGGCGAGGCTGACCAGCGGCGTCCCCGACCCGGCCCTGGCGAGGACGCCGGCGACCGTCTCGCCGATCCCCCCCTCCGCCCAGTGGTCCTCGACCGTGACCAGCGCCTTCGTCTCCGAGGCGGCGGCGAGCAGGGCGTCGGCGTCGACGGGCTTGACCGAGTAGAGGTCGATGACCCGCGTCTCGATCCCCTTGCCGGCCAGCTCCTCGGCGGCGGTCAGGCATTCGTGCAGGGTGATCCCGGCGCCGATCAGCGTCACCGCGTCCCCGTCGCCGGAGCGCAGGGTGCGACTGCCGCCGATCTCGAACGACTCGTCCGGCCCGTAGATGACCGGGGTCTTTTCGCGGGTGGTACGCATGTAGCTGAAGCCGCGGTGCTCGCGCATCGCGTCGAGCAGCCCCACCGACTGGTTCGCGTCGCTCGGGTAGAGGACGACGCTGTCGAGGACCGCGCGGAAGGCGGCGATGTCTTCGAGCGCCATCTGCGAGGGGCCGTCCGGCCCGATCGAGACCCCGACGTGCGAGCCGCAGAGCTTCAGGTCCGCGTCGGAGATCGCCGCCATCCGGATGAAGTCATAGGCGCGGCTGAGGAAGGCGCCGAAGGAGGAGGCGAAGGGCCTCCAGCCGCGGGTCTGCAGGCCGACGGCGGCGGCGACCATCTGCTGCTCGGCGATGTACATCTCGAAGAAGCGGTCCGGGTGCTCGGCGGCGAAGCGCTCGGCGTAGGTCGAGTTGCCGACCTCGCCGTCGAGCGCGACGACCCGCTCGTCGATCGAGCCGAGCCAGGCCAGGGCGTCGCCGTAGGCGCCGCGCGTCGCGACCTTCTCGCCCATCTCGTAGGAGGGCCGCTCGACCTGCGCGGTCGCGATCTCGTAGGGGCGCGGCTCGGGCGGGGAGTGCACCTCCACCCGCAGCGACCGCTCGCCGCCGAGCTCCTCGACCGCCGCCTCGGGGTCCGCGAGCGGCTTGCCGTGCTGGTTGGGCTGGTCCTCGACCGCGGCCACCCCGGAGCCCTTCTTGGTGCGGGCGAAGATCACCGCCGGGCGGCCGGCGTCGATTGCGCGCGCATACGCCGCGTCGACCGCGTCGAGGTCGTGGCCGTCGATCTCCTGCACGTCCCAGCCGCAGGCCTCGGCGCGAGCCGCCAGCGAGGAGGTGTCCCACTCGTGCATGGTGGGGCCGCGCTGCCCGAGGCGATTGACGTCGACGATCGCGATCAGGTTGTCGAGGTCCGCCTGCCCGGCATGCTCGAAGGCCTCCCACATCGAGCCCTCGGCCAGCTCGGAGTCGCCGCACAGGACCCAGACCCGGAAGTCGGCCTGCTCGAGCCGCTTGCCGGCGAGCGCGATCCCGATCGAGATCGGCAGGCCCTGGCCGAGCGACCCGGTCGCCACGTCGACCCAGGGGATCTCCGGCGTCGGGTGGCCCTGGAGACGGGAGCCGAACTCGCGGAAGGTGAGCAGCTCCTCGTCGTCGATCGCGCCGGCCATCTTGTACATGCCGTAGAGCAGCGGCGAGGCGTGTCCCTTGGAGAAGACGAGGTGGTCGTTCGCCGTGTTGTCGGGAGCCCCGAAGTCGTAGCGCAGGTACTTGGCGAGCAGGACCGCCATCAGGTCGGCGGCCGACATCGACGAGGTCGGGTGGCCGGAGTTGGCGGCGGCCGCGCTGCGGACGGAGTCCACGCGCAGCTGCTGGGCGAGCTCGTGAAGCTGCTCGCGACTCAGGGTGTCATCGGTTGTGACCTGCTCCACGGGGCCGCGAGGCTATCCGATCGCGACCATTCGCTCGATCGGAATCCGCGCTCTTTCGGCGATCTCCCTGGGAACGCCGACCTCGAACTTGAGGTCGCGGAGGCTGTCGCGCAGCTTCGGCAGCGTGATCATCTTCATGTACCGGCAGACGGCCATCCGGTTGGCCTCGATCAGGTTGGCCCCGGGCGCCGCCTGCTGGAGGGGGTAGAGCATGCCGTTCTCGGTGGCGACGATGAAGGTTCCGTCCGGGTTCTCTTCGACGTGGCGCTGCATCCCCGAGGTCGAGAGCATGTGGACGCCGTCGGCCTCGATGTCGCCCGCCGCGACGTACTCCATCGCCTGGGTCGAGCAGCCGCACTCCGGGTGGATCAGGAACTCCGCCTCGGGGTGCTCGGCCCGCCTGCGCTCGATGTCGCCGGGGCGGATGCCGGCGTGGACGTGGCACTCGCCGTCCCAGATGTGGAAGCGGTCGCGGCGCTCGGGGTCGTCGCGCAGCCCGGTCTCACGCTCGACGAAGGCGCCCAGCCACATGTCGGGGCCGAAGAGGATCTCGGTCTCCGGGCCGTGCTCGGCCCAGATGTGCTCGACGACCTGTACCGCGTTGGAGGAGGTGCAGCAGTAGTCGGTCTCCGCCTTCACCTCGGCCGAGGTGTTGACGTACATGACGACGAGGGCGCCGGGGTGCTCGGCCTTCCAGGCGCGCAGCTGGTCGGCGTCGATCGAGTCGGCGAGCGAGCAGCCGGCGTCGAGGTCGGGGATCAGCACCGTCTTGTCCGGCGAGAGGATCGAGGCGGTCTCCGCCATGAAGTGGACTCCGCAGAAGGCGATCACGTCGGCGTCGGTGGCGGCGGCCTGGCGCGAGAGCCCGAGCGAGTCGCCGAGGTAGTTGGCGACGTCCTGGACCTCGGGCAGCTGGTAGTTGTGGGCGAGGATGACGGCGTTGCGCTCGCGCGCCAACGCCCGCACCTCGTCGGAGATCGCGGCGATCTCCTCCGGTGAGAGGCCCGGTGCCATCGTGGGTTGGATCGTCGGCAACTCCTGCATGTGGAGCCTTCCTCGTTTCCGATGTTCGCTGGCCCGGCGGAACCCGCCTCGAACCAGTCGAATGAACTGAACGAAGTCTACCTCCCCGCCCACCCGGGCGAACAGCGAAGATTGTGGGCGATGCCGGAGCTGCCCGAGGTCGAGATCATCGTGCGCCGCCTCGATGCGGCGCTGGCCGGCGCCCGGGTCGAGTCGGCGCTGGCGCCGGGGATGAACGTGATGAAGACCTTCGAGCCGCCGCTCGACGCGCTGGCCGGGCGCGAGCTGACCGCGGTGCGGCGAGTCGGCAAGCTGCCGGTGGTCGAGTTCGGCGACCTGGCGCTGCTGATCCACCTGATGTCGGCCGGGCGGCTGCGGGCCTTCGACAAACGGGCCTCGCCCAAAGACCGCGCCTCGCGGGTCCTGATCCGGCTCGAGGACGGCCGCGAGCTGCGGCTGCGCGAGTTCGGGACCAAGCAGCGCGCCTGGGCGAAGCTGCTGCCCGCCGGGGCGGTCGACGAGGACGAGATGGTCGCCCGGCTCGGGCCCGAAGCCTGGCCGCCGCCGCCGCTCGAGGAGTTCGCCGCGGCGATCGACCAGCCCCGCCACCTGCACCCGCTGCTCCGCCACCAGGGCGACATCGCCGGGATCGGCCGCTCCTGGGTCGACGAGATCCTCTGGGAGGCGCGCCTCTCGCCCTTCAAGAAGGGCTCCGAGCTGGACGAGGAGGAGGTCGCGCGGCTGCTGGCGGCGCTGCACGTGCTCGGCGACGCGATCGACCACTACGAGGAGACGATCCCCGAGGGCGAGCAGCTCCCGGACAAAGCCCCGATGCCGCTGCGCATCCACAAGCACGAGGGCGAGCCCTGCCCGCGCTGCGGCACGACGATCGAGGCGGTCTTCTTCTCAGAGCACCAGATGAACTACTGCCCCGAGGAGCAGACGGGGGCCGGGTGCTCAAGGATCGGCGGTTGTCGAAACTGTTGAAGTGAGGAGGGTGTTAGGGAGGGGTTCTCCAGAGCAACAGCGGGGAGGCTCTGGAGAACCCCTCCCTAACACCCTCACCTCAGCCGTTTCGAGTCGCCGGTAGCGGGTGGGACCCTGAGCGCTTGAAGCTATGCGGGCTCTAGGAGGAGGCTGAAGTCGAGGGTCGGGGCTGAGTGGGTGAGGGCGCCGATTGAGATCAGGTCGACGCCGGTCTCGGCGATGCCGCGGACGGTGTCGAGGGTGACTCCGCCGGAGGCCTCGAGCAGAGGGCCCTCGCCGGCGGGTGAGTTCTCGTCGCGCAGGCGGACCGCTTCGCGCAGGGTCTCGGCGTCCATGTTGTCGAGCAGCAGGCGGTCGGCGCCGGTCCCGAGCGCGTAGGAGACCTCGTCGAGGTTGCGGCACTCGACCTCGACCGCGAGGTCGGGTCGGGACTTGCGGGCGCCGTAGACCGCCTTGGCGAGGCTGCCCGCGACGGCGATGTGGTTCTCCTTGATCAGGATCGCGTCGTAGAGGCCCGATGCGGTGGTTGCGACCGCCGCCGGCGGCGACCGCGGCCTTCTCCAGGGAACGCAGGCCCGGGGTCGTCTTGCGGGTGTCGAGGATCGCGGCGCCCGTTCCCGCGACGGCCTCGACGTAGCGGGCGGTCAGGGTCGCGATGCCGGAGAGGTGGCCGAGGAAGTTGAGCGCCGTGCGCTCGGCGGCGAGCAGGGCGCGGGCCGGCCCGCTCGCCAGCACGACCTCGGCCGGCACCTCCTCCCGCCACTGTCCCTCGACCATGAGGTTGTCGACGTCCTCCACCCCGCACTGGCGCATCGCCTCCGCGACCGCCGCGAGTCCGAAGACGACGCCCGGCTGCTTCTGCACGATCCGCGCCCTGGCCCGCGCGTCCTCCGGCACCGTCGCCTCCGAGGTGACGTCCCCCGTCCCGACGTCCTCCGCCAGCGCCCGCGCCACCATCTCGCTCAAAGTCTCGCCGGGGGCCTCAGCCATCTCGCCAGCCTAGATCACCGGCGAGCCGTCAATTGACCGGCCATAGGGTGGTCAATTGACGGCTCGATCTCACGTCGCCGTGGTTCGAGGCGTTTAATTGCTGACGTGGCCACGGGATCGCTACCTCCGTTCCAGGTGCTGCTCGACGGGCACGCCGGCGACGTGCTGGGGGTGCTGCGCGGGGCGGTCGGGCGGGTCGACGCCGACGACTGCTTCCAGGAGACCTTCCTGGCCGCGCTGCGCGCCTACCCGCGGCTCGAGCGACGGCGACAACCTGCGCGGCTGGCTGATGACGATCGCCCACCGCAAGGCGGTCGACCACCATCGCGCCAACGGTCGCCGCCCGGTCCCCGTCGCCGAGGTGACCGAGGTGGCGGTCGGAGGCGCCCGAGCCGCGGACGCCGGCCTCTGGGCGGCGGTCGGGGCGCTGCCGCCGAAGCAGCGCGCGGCGGTCACCCTGCGCTACGCCTGCGACCTTCCCCACGCCGAGATCGCCGCCGCCCTCGGCTGCTCTCCGGAGGCGGCGCGCCGCAGCCTGCACGAGGGAATCAAGCGACTGAGAAAGGAGCTGGCATGAATCCGCCGACCAAGGAGGCCAAGCTGCGCGAGGCCCTCGCCGCCCGCGCCGACGCCGAGGGCCTGCTCGACGTCGCCTACACGACCGCCGACTCCCCCTTCGGCCCGCTGCTGCTGGCGACCACCGAGCGCGGCCTCGTCCGCGTCGGGCTGCCGACCCAGGACGGCGACGAGCTGCTCGAGGAGCTGGCGCGGCGGGTCTCCCCGCGCGTGCTCGAGGCCCCCGCGAAGCTCGACGAGGCGCGCCGCGAGCTCGACCTCTACTTCGAGGGGAGGCTGCGGGAGTTCGACCTGCCGCTCGACTGGCGTCTGAGCCGGGACTTCCGCCGCCGGGTCCTGCGCGCGATCGCCCGCATCCCCTACGGGAAGACCCGCACCTACACCGAGGTCGCGACCAGCGCCGGCAACGAGCGGGCGGTGCGGGCGGCCGGGCACCGCCTGCGGCTCCAACCCGCTCCCGATCGTCGTCCCCTGCCACCGCGTCCTGCGCAGCGGCGGCGGCCTCGGCGGCTACGGCGGGGGGCTGCCGATGAAGGAAGCGCTGCTGAAGCTCGAGGGCGCGCTGGACGTATAACTCATTGGTTAAAGAAATCGGCCTGGAGGGTCGATCTCCCCACGATGCGCCAGCCAGTCCCGTCCCCGCGCCCCGCCCAGGCCAGCCGGCTGACCGGCCTCACCGCTGCCCTCGCCCTGCTCGCGCTGCTCTGCCTGGCGACGCCGGCCCACTCGCTGACGATCGTGCTCGCGCCGACGATCGACACAGCGATCACCGACGGGCCCGCCGAGGGCGCCGCGATCGAAATCGACCGCCCGACCTTCGCCTTCTCCGCGACCCGCGACGGCCAGCCCTTCCCCGACGCCACTTTCCACTGCTCGGTGGACAGCGCCCCGGCCCAGCCCTGCACCAGCCCGATCATGATCGGGCCGCTCGAAGAGGGCTCCCACAGCTTCTCGGTCTACGCCTCCGACCCGCAGAGCTTCACGGCGGATCCCGAGCCGGCCGGCGGACGTTCTCGGTCGTCGAAGAAGACTCGGAATGCGAGGAATTCGAAGACGAAGAAGGCTTCGTCGAAGAAGAATGCGAAGAAGAGGACGAGGACACCGTCCTGCCGCCCGAAGAGTGCCTGCTGCGCAGCGCCGAGGCGCGCCTCTTCACATACTCCGCGCAGGACAAGGTGCGGCTGGTCATCCGCTACACCTCCTTCGCCCCCGCCGACGTCAGCGTCGCCTACAGGCTGCGCGGCAGCAAGCGGCGGCCTCCATCTCGGCCCCGCCAAGCAGCGTTTCGCCAAGAAGGGCACCTTCCGAACGATCGCGCGGCTGACCGAGTCGCAGATGGAGAAGGTGCGCGCCGCCAAGCGACTTCACGGTGATGATGAGCATCCCCGGCACCCCCGCGCTACTGCCACCGCTACGACACCCGGCACCTGACGATCCGGAAAACCGCGCACAACCAGGTCGTCTGGTTCCAGTCCGACTCGATCTTCGGCACAAAGAAGCGCTAGGCGCCGGCCAGCCACTCGGTCGCCGCGACGAGCCCGGCCGGGTCGATCTGGTGGCCGACCTCGGACTCGCGGTACTCGACCTCGAGCCCGCCCTCCTCGAGCAGCTCGCGGGCGCGGTGCGCGAACCCGACCTCGATGATCGGGTCGGCACGGCCGTGGGCGATGAAGGCCCGCGTCGCCGGTGCGGTCGTCCAGCGACGGCTGCCAGTCCTCGACGACCGGGACGAAGCCGCTGAAGGCGAGGATCCCCGCGACCGGCGGGCGGTCCTCCGAGAGCGCCATCGCGTAGCTCATCACCGCACCCATCGAGAAGCCGCCGAGCACGGTTCGCTCCGGCCCGACCCCGGTCTCCTCCCAGAGGCCGTCGTGAAGGCTCGGCGAGCGCCGCGCGGGCGGCGTGGAAGGTGTCGTGGTCGGGGTAGCCGACCCGCGGGACCAGGTACCAGTGGTAGCCGGGCGAGCCCGGCAGCTGCAGCGGCGCCCGCGGCGAGACCACGCGCAGCCGCCGCTCGGGGTCGAGGACGTCGGCGAGGCCGAGCAGGTCGCGCTCGTCGGTGCCGCGGCCGTGGTGGAGGACGAGCAGGCCCTCGGCCTCTCCGCTCGCCGGCCGTTCGATGTAGGCCAGCGGCTCGATCGGCCCTAGCTCGCGGGGGAGGCTGCCGCGGTCTTGTTCAGGTAGTCGCGGACGAACTCGTCGATGTCGCCGTCGAGCACCCGCTGGGCGTCGCCGACCTCGTGCTCGGTGCGGTGGTCCTTGACCTCGTGTAGGGATGCAGGACGTAGCTGCGGATCTGCGAGCCCCAGGCGACGTCTTTGACCTCGCCGCGCTCCTTGGCCAGCTCTTCGGCGCGTTTGCGCTCCTCCAGCTCGATCAGCTTCGAGCGCAGCAGCTGCATCGCCACCGCCTTGTTCTGCGTCTGCGAGCGCTCGTTCTGGCACTGGACGACGACGCCGGTCGGGATGTGGGTGATCCGCACCGCCGAGTCGGTCTTGTTGACGTGCTGGCCGCCGGCGCCGGAGGCGCGGTAGGTGTCGACGCGCAGGTCGGCGTCGTCGATCTCGACCTCGACCCCGTCGTCGACGAGCGGGCCGACGTCGACCTGGGCGAAGCTGGTGTGGCGGCGGGCGGAGGAGTCGAACGGCGAGATCCGGACCAGCCGGTGGACGCCGCGCTCGGCGGCGAAGAGCCCGTAGGCGTTCTCGCCGCGGGCGATGAAGGTCGCCGACTTCAGGCCGGCCTCCTCCCCCGGCGAGGCCTCCTTCATCTCGACCTCGAAGCCGCGGCGCTCGGCCCAGCGCAGGTACATCCGCAGCAGGATCTCGGCCCAGTCCTGGGAGTCGGTGCCGCCGGCGCCCGGCGTGGACGCTGACGACGGCGTCGCCGGCGTCGTACTCGCCGCTGAACAGGCGCGCCTCTTCGAGCTCGGCCAGCCGCCGCTCGATCGAGGCCAGCTGGGTCGCCAGCTCCGCCGCCATCTCCTCGTCCTCGGCGGCCATCTCCGCCAGCTCGTCGAGGTCGGCGACGTCGGACTCGAGCTCGCCGAAGGTCTTCAGCTTGCGCTGGGCGCGGGCGTGCGCCGCCGAGGTGCGGGCGGCCGCCTCCTGGTCGTCCCAGAAGCCCGGGCGCTGCATCTCGGCCTCGAGCCGCTCCACCTCGGCGCTCAGCGCGGCGGGGTCAAAGGTAGTCCGAGAGCAGGGACAGCTGCTCGCGGACGGCGGCCAGGCGCGGTGCTACGGACTCGGTCGGGGCGGCGTCGGCCATGGCCGCAGACTACCTGGGGTTGGAGGCGGTGACGATCCAGGTCGAGGCCGGAGCGTAGAGGCCGTCCGGGCCCTCGAACTGCGCCAGCGCCTCGCCCAGCTCGGCGGCGATCTTCGGCCGGATCTCGTCGACCCTGTCGCCCCAGAGGCGGAGGACCTCGGCGGCCGGGCCGATCGCCATGTTGAAGGCGACCGCGTGGTCGAGGTCGTCGCCGATCCTGAGCGGCAGGTCGCAGCGCCGCAGCGCGATGTCCTCGAAGCCCGCGATCTTCAGCTGTTCGCTGACGGTGTCGGCGTTCGCCATCGAGAACGGGCCGGGCCCGCAGGTCGGCACGTCGCTCTCCTCCGGGTGCTCGAGATACTGGTCGACGACCTGCTCGGCGCAGTGCAGCCACTCGTTGTCGGGCTTGCGGCGCCAGACGACGGCGACGAGCCTGCCCCCGGGGACGAGCGAGGAGCGGATGTTGCGAAGCGCCTGGACCGGGTTGGCGAAGAACATCAGGCCCATGCGCGAGAAGGCGTAGTCGAAGCCGCTGCCGAGATCCTCGACCTGGACGTCGGCAACCGCGAAGCGGACGTTCGCGGCGCCGCCCCGGCCTCTTCCCGGGCGACGTCGATGAACGGCGCGGCGACGTCGAGGCCGAACGCCTCGCCCTCCGCGCCGGCGATCTGCGCCAGGCGCTGCGTCGTGTCGCCCCAGCCGCAGCCGAGGTCGAGGACGCGGTCGCCGGGCCGCGGCGGGTCCGTCTCCAGCGCCGCCTCGCCGTGCGCGCCCAGCCCGTCGACGACCAGCTCACGGAACTCGGTGAAGCTCTCGAAGAGCTGCCCGCTCCAGGCCTCCGTCGCCTCGCGATTGCTCGGCCGAAATCTCCATCACCGGCGATGGTACGCCTTCAGCGCCTCGTCGCGGTCGTCGTAGGGGCGCCAGCTGAGGATGCGGTTGTCGCGCAGCTCGAAGCACCAGGCCATCTCGTCCACGCCCGCCTGGCTCCGGTCCTCTTCCCAGTGCCAGTGGCGGCGGATCAGCGCGAGGGCGGTGCCGGCGCCGGCGGCCTCGTCCTCGTAGAGCTCCTCGAGCTCGATCGTCTGCTGCACGCCGCCCGGCGGCCGCGTCGCCCAGATCCGCGCCGCCTCGAGCCCCTTGCGCAGCCCCCGCATCGAGTGCAGCTCGACCTCGGGATCGAGGACCGCGACGAAGCCGTCGAGGTCGCGCTCGTTGAAAGCCCGGATGAACTCGCGGACGGGGTCGTGGTGGGCGGGCATCTGAGGGCTACGCCCTCAGGCTCCGTGGCACTTCTTGTACTTCTTGCCCGCAGCCGCACCAGCAGGGGTCGTTGCGGCCGATTTTGTCGTGCTCGTCCTTGACCACGGTCTCGACCGGCTCGCCGGGCCCGCCGCCGATCGCCTCCTCGGCGAGCTCGGCGGCCGAGGCGGCCGCCGGGACCCCGCCCGCCGCCGCGACCTGCTGGAGCGCCGAGGGCTGGCCTTCGAGCGTGCCGCCGGAGTAGTCGAGCTCCTCGGGGGCTCCGTCGCCGTTGCTGGCGAGGACCGCTTCGGCGCCCGCGGCTCGACTTCGACCTCGGCGTGGAAGACGAGCTTGCTGAACTCCTCCCAGATCGAGTGCATGAGCTCCTCGAACATCGTGAAGCCCTCGTTTTTGTAGGCGACCAGCGGGTCGATCTGGGCGAAGCCGCGGAGGTGGATGCCCTCGCGCAGGTAGTCCATGTCGTAGAGGTGCTCGCGCCAGCGGTTGTCGATCACCTGCAGCAGGATCGAGCGCTCGAGGTAGCGCATCAGCTCCTCGCCGAGCTGCTCCTCGCGCTCGTCGTAGGCGCTCATCGCGTCGTCGTCGAGGTCGTCTTTGAGCTTTTCGCGATCGAGCTTCTCGGGCGCGATCCCGCCGACCTCGACGCTGACCGGCCAGATCTGGCGCAGCTGCGTCTCGAGCTCGGGCAGGTCCCACTCCTCGAGCTCGTCGCCCGGGGTGTACTCGTCGACGAGGCGGTCGATGACGCCCTCGAGCTCGTCGCGGGCGACGTCGGACATGTCGCGCCCTTCGAGGATCTCGCGGCGGTATTTGTAGACGACCCGGCGCTGCTCGTTCATCACGTCGTCGTACTCGAGCACGCGCTTGCGGATCAGGAAGTTCTGCTCCTCGACCTTCTTCTGGGCGTTCTCGACGGTTTTGGTCAGCATTTTCGCCTCGAGCGGCATCTCCTCGCCCTCGTCGTCGACCGGGCCGAGTTTGTCGAGGATTTTGTAGATGCGGTCGCCGGCGAAGAGGCGGATCACGTCGTCTTCGGCGGAGAGGAAGAAGCGGGACTCGCCGGGGTCGCCCTGGCGGCCGGAGCGGCCGCGCAGCTGGTTGTCGATGCGCCGCGACTCGTGGCGCTCGGTGCCGCAGATGAAGAGGCCCCCGAGCTCCCGCACTTCGTCGGCCTCGGCCTTGCACTGCGGCTCGAGCTCGGCGATCTTCTCCGCCAGCGCCTCCTCGTAGGCCTCGTCGCCCGGTGCGATGCCCTTCTTCTTCAGCTCGTGGACCGCGGACTGCTCGGGGTCGCCGCCGAGCTTGATGTCGACGCCGCGGCCGGCCATGTTGGTCGCGATCATCACCGCGCCCTGGCGGCCGGCCTGGGCGATCAGCTCGCCCTCTCGTTCGGCGTGCTCGGGCTTCGCGTTGAGGACCGCGTGCTCGACGCCGTCGCGCTTCAGCTCATCGGAGATCATCTCCGAGACCTCGACCGAGACCGTGCCGACGAGGATCGGCTGGCCGGTCTCGTGGCGGTCGAAGATTTCCTCGAGCACGGCTTTCCACTTGCCGTCTTTGGTTTTGAAGATCTGGTCGTTGCGGTCGGCCCGGACCATCGGCTGGTTGGTCGGCACCTCGACCACCGGGCATTTTGTAGATCTTCATGAACTCGGTCGCCTCGGTCAGCGCGGTACCGGTCATCCCGGCGAGCTTGTCGTAGAGGCGGAAGTAGTTCTGCAGGGTGATCGTGGCCAGGGTCTGGTTCTCCTCGCGGATCGCGACGCCCTCCTTCGCCTCGACCGCCTGGTGCAGGCCCTCCGACCAGCGCCGGCCCTCGAGGATGCGGCCGGTGAACTCGTCGATGATCATCACCTCGCCGTCGACGACGGCGTAGTCCTTGTCGCGCCTGTAGAGCGACTCGGCCTTGAGCGACTGGACGAGGTGGTTGACCAGGCTCCCGTGTTCGCTCATGTAGAGGTTGTCGACGCCGAGGAATTCCTCCGCCCGTTTGACGCCTCTCTCGGTCGGGGCCACGGTCTTGTGCTTCTCGTCGTACTCGTAGTCGTAGTCGACCTCGGAGGTGTCCTTCGACTCGCCCGAGCGATTTCAGCTTCTGTTTGGCCGGCTCGCCCTTCATCTGCTTGGCCAGGCGGGCGAACGGTGTAGTAGGTCTGCGCCGCCTGTTCGGGGGCCCCGGAGATGATCAGCGGCGTGCGCGCCTCGTCGATCAGGATGTTGTCGACCTCGTCCACGATCGCGAAGTGGTGGCCGCGCTGGACGCAGTGCTCGAGCGCCGTCGCCATGTTGTCGCGCAGGTAGTCGAAGCCGAACTCGGAGTTGGTCCCGTAGGTGACGTCGCAGGCGTATTTCCGCTGCCGGGCCTCGTGGTCGTCGTCCTCCTGGATCGCAGGAGACGCTGACCCCGAGCGCCTCGTAGATCGGCGACATCCATTCGGCGTCGCGGCGGGCGAGGTAGTCGTTGACGGTGACGACGTGGACCGCTGTCGCCGCCGAGCGTGTTGAGGAAGACCGCCAGGGTCGCGGTCAGCGTCTTGCCCTCGCCGGTCTTCATCTCGGCGATCGAGCCGTCGTGGAGGACCATGCCGCCGATCAGCTGCACGTCGTAGTGGCGCTGCCCGAGCGTGCGGCGCGCGGCCTCGCGGGTCAGCGCGAAGGCCTCGGGCAGGAGGTCGTCGAGCGACTCGCCGCCACGGGCCCGCTCGCGCAGCGAGTCGGCCTCGGCGCGGAGCTCCTCGTCGTCGAGCAGCTCCATCTCGGGCTCGAAGCGGTTGATCGCCTCGGCCCGCTTCTCGTAGCTCTTGAACTTGCGTCCCTCGCCGACCCGCAGCGCACGGGTGACCATGTCCCTGGCGTTCGCCATCGGTCAAGGGTATCGATGGGGGCTTCCCCCCCTTCGGCCGGGTGCTAGGCGGTGCGGCCCCGCATCCTGTTGACCGCGCGCCTCGTCCGGGTCCGCTTGCGCCTCATCTCGCGGTGCTTCTTGACCTGACGCCGGACGTCCTCGGCGAGTTCGTGGATCGTGTGCATCATCTGGGGCGACGCCTCGCGCGCCCGCAGGGTCTTGCCCTTCAGCCTCAGGGTCGCCTCCGCCACCTCCCGGTCGGAGATCGACGGGTTGGGCTCCTCGAAGAGCTCGATGTCGAGCGTCGCCAGCTCCGATACCTGCTGGCCGATCCGGCGAAATCGCTTGTACACCTGATCCCGCAGCTCATCGTCGACATCGATGTTGCGCCCACGTATCTCGATCCGCATCTATGGCCTCCTTGGGTGTCCTCCGATGCTACGCCTGCGCCTACCCGAGGGCAAGGGTTCACAACCTGCGCGAGAAGGTGATCGCGACGACGCGCCGGGCGCCCCCCTCCCGCAGCGCGCGGGCGCAGGCGGAGATCGTCGCGCCGGTCGTCAGCACGTCGTCGACGAGCAGGACGCTGGCCGGGACCGCCGCGCGGGCACGGATCGCCGGGGGCCGGCCGACCCGCTCGGCCCGCCGCCGGCCGACCTGGCGCCCGCCGCCGCGCCGGGCGAGGCAGGGGCTGAGCGGGAGCCCGGCCCCCGCCGCCAGGGCCGCCGCGAGCAGCGCCGCGGGATCGAAGCCGCGGACGAAGGAGCGCCGCGGCGCCGTCGGCACCGGCACCACCTCCCCGCTCAGCAGGGCCTCGGGCGCCAGGCGCCGGATCCGGTCGGCCATCAGCTCGGCGACCGGCAGCAGGCGGCGGAACTTGAGGGCGGCGACGAGGTCGCGGGCGACGCCCTCGTGCGGCGCCGAGGACCAGGCGCGGTCGACACCCTGGGGCCCGACGCCGCGCAGCGGGCCGGCCGCCGCGAGGCGCCCCCTGCAGCGAGCGCATAGCTGACCGCCGTCGGGGCAGTGCCGGCCGCAGGCGGCGCAGAGCGGTGGGATAGCAGGGAGGTCGGCGAGCGGCACGCCGCCGATCCTGGGCCGGTCCGGCGCACGGGTGGCGCGCCGATCCTCAGAGCGGGCTCAGGCCTTGGTCACGCGACCGCGACGCCGCCGACCTGCATCGCCGCGGCGGGGAGCTCGGCCCGCTCGAGCAGGATCGCGTCGCGCACGTAGGCGCCGTCGCCGAGCCTGCACCCGTCGCCGATCACGACGGGCCCGTCGATCACGACGCCCTCGCCGAACTCGACCCCGGACGCCGATCAGGGCCGGCGCCCCGACCTCGACCCCGTCGAGGTCGCTCGCCGACCAGACCCCCTCCGCCACCTCGGGCGCCCCCCGCTCGAGCTCGACGGCGCCGCCGACCGCGTCGAGGTTGCCCTGCCGCAGCTCGGCCATGTTGCCGATGTCGTTCCAGTAGGCCTCGGCCTCGTGCGAGTAGAAGGGGACGTCGCCCTCGAGCAGCGCCGGGAAGACGTCCATCGCCCAGTCGGCGAAACCGGGAGGGTCCCCCTCCCCCGCGGCGGCGCTCGTGCCGAGCGCGGGGAAGAAGTCGAAGATCTCGGAGCGGAACATGTAGATGCCGCAGTTGGCGAGGTCGGAGAGCGCCTCGGCGGGGTCCGGCTTCTCCTGGAAGCCCTGGATGCGGCCGTCCTCGCCGGTGATCACGACCCCGAACTGGGTCGGTGTCGGCGACCCGCCTGGTGGCCAGGGTCGCGACCCCGTCATGGGACTCGTGGAAGTCCCTCATCGCGGCCAGGTCGATGTCGGTCAGCGCGTCGCCGGAGATGACGAGGAAGGAGTCGCCGAGGAAGCCGGGCCGCGTTGCGGACGCCGCCGGCGGTGCCGAGGAGCTGCTCCTCGCGGCTGTAGGCGAGCTCGAGGCCGACCCCGGAGCCGTCGCCGAAATGGCCTTCGATCGTCTCCGGGAACCAGTGCAGGTTGGCGATCGTCTCGGTGAAGCCGTGGCGGGCGAGGAGGCGGGCGATGTGCTCCATCACCGGCCGGTTCAGCACCGGCACCATCGGCTTCGGCACCGCAAGGGTGATCGGGCGCAGGCGCGTGCCCAACCCCGCCGCTAAGACCATTGCCCGCACAGTCCCGAAGAATACGTAAGCTGCCCGTTTCGAGAGAGGGGGTGACCTGGGCATGACCACTGCCGAATACGCAGAGGCCCGAGCAGAGCAGATTCCGAACGCCGGCTTCCAGTACTGGGGGGTGGTCCGATTCTGCGCGCTCTCGCTCTACGTCGTCGCCCTCGTCGCCTACACGATCGCCTACGGGGTCCCGGTCCAGCGCGAGCTGGTGATCGCCTGGACCTGCGGGGCGCTCGCCTGCGCCTCGATCGGCCGCCCGCCGCGGGAGATCCTCCAGCTGGTGCTCGACTGGCTGCCGATCGTCGCGGTTCTGATGGTCTACGACGTCACCCGCGGCGTCGCGGACTCGATGGGGATCGCGGTCAACGTCACGCCGATGATCGACTTCGACCGCGCCGTCTTCTTCGGCGAGACGCCGACCGAGTGGCTCCAGGAGCGGCTCTACGACCCGGGCGTCGTCCACTGGTGGGACGTCGCCTTCACCCTCGTCTACACCTCGTACTTCATCGTCCCGTTCGCGGTCGCGGGCGTGCTCTGGGCCCGCGAACGAGCCGCCTTCCTCCAGTTCACCAAGCGCCTTGTCAGCCTCGCGCTGGCGGGTCTCGCGACCTACATCCTCTACCCCGCCGCGCCGCCCTGGATGGCCGGCGAGCAGGGCCTGATCGACGTCCACCGAACGACCGGCAAGGGCTGGGAGGTGCTCGACGTCGAGATGGCGGCGATGTTCTCCCGCGGCCAGGGGGCGGTCAACCTCGTCGCCGCCGTGCCCTCCCTGCACTCGGCCTTCGTCGCCCTCGTCGCGATGTTCCTCTGGGGCCGGGTCCGCCCGATCTGGCGGCCGCTGCTCGCCGCCTATCCGCTGGCGATGGGCCTGACCCTGATCGCGACCGGCGAGCACTACTTCTTCGACGTCATCCTCGGCTGGCTCTACGCCGCCGGCGTGATGGCCGCCTGGGCCTGGTGGGAACGGCGCAAGCGGCTCAGGGACGCGCCAGCGCCGACTTGAGCGAGTCGATCGCCTCGACCCGCAGCGGGTCCACCCCGAGCGCCTCGGCCAGCTTCAGGGAGACGAGGTCGCCGAGCATCACCGCGTGGAAGAGCCGCGCCGTGCGCGACTCGCCCTCCGCCTCGGACCTGATGACCTCGACCCCGGCGGCGGCGATCGCCTCCGCGGTCAGGTCGAAGCGGCGGCGCAGCCGGGGGTGCTGCTCGGCGTCCTCGAGCAGGACCGCCGAGAGCCTGACCCCGTCGGGGATGCCCGTCCAGCCCGCGATCTCGTTGTGGTCGGCCTCCGGCAGCTCGGAGAAGAAGGCCTGCAGCTTCGCGTTCTCGTTGACCTGGGTCTTCCAGCGCCGGGCGACCGGGACGGTCAGCTCGGCCCCGTAGACGACGGGCAGGGTGCCCACGAGGCGCGCGGCGATCTCCGCGGCCCTTGCCTCCAGCTCCCCGACCCCGGCCTCGAGCTCGGACGCCGCCGCCTCGATCTCCGCCGCGATCCGCGGCGCGGCGCCGGCGAGCGCGGCGACCTCGGCGGCGGCGACGAACATGTAGGCGACGGCCGCGCGCGGCTGCAGGATCCCCGGCAGGCCGACGACCGGGACCCCGGCCTCGCGGGCCCGGTCGACGAGCTCGCCGCCGGTGCTGACCACGACGCGCCGGGCCCCCAGGACGCCGGCGGCGTCGAAGCAGGCGAGCGTCTCCTCGGTGCCGCCCGAGTAGCTCGAGCAGAGCACGGTCCAGTCCCCGGTCGCCCAGGCGGGAAGGCCGTAGCCGCGGATCGTCACCACCGGCCGGGTGAGCCGGTCGCCGAGGGCGGCCGGCGCGAGGTCGCCGCCGATCGCCGAGCCGCCCATCCCGCAGACCAGAAGCCCGGCGCTCTCCGCCGCCTCCAGCCGCGCCGAGTCGACCCTCCAGAGGGCGTCGCGAAGGTGGTCGGGGATCGCCACCACGTCGTCGTGCATCTGCGCTGAGCTCATCGGTTCAGGCCGGGACTCTTTCATCCCTGCCGATCACGGCGCGGTCGAGGGCGGCGCCGGGCGCCACCTCGACCCCCGGCGCGAGGATCGAGCGGGCGATCGTCGCCCCCGGCCCGACGGTGCAGCCGTCGAGCAGGATCGACTCGCGGACCTCCGCCCCGGACTCGACCCGGCACCCCGGCCCCAGCACGACGCGCGGGCCGAGGACCGCGCTCTCGGCGATCTCGGCGCCCGGGTCCACGTGCATGCCGGGCCCGGTCGGCCCGACCCGTGTCTCGACGACCCCTTCGAGGATGTCCCAGGTCGCCTGCCGGTAGCGCTCCGGGGTGCCGATGTCCATCCAGTAGCCGTCGAGGCGCACCCCGTGGAGGCCCTCGCCCGCCAGCCGCGGGAAGACGTCGCGCTCGATCGAGACCGCCTCGCCCGGGGGGATCAGCTCGAGGACCGAGCGCTCGAGCACGTACATCCCGGCGTTCACCACCCCCGGCGCCCGCTCCCCTGTCTTCTCGAGGAAGGCGAGGACCTCCCCCTCCTCGTCGGTGCTGACCAGGCCGTAGGCGGAGGCGTCCTCGACCGCGTGCAGCCCCAGTGTCCCGCGCGCGCCGTGCTGCTCGTGGGCCGAGAGCAGGGCGCCGAGGTCGAGGTCGGTGAGCACGTCGCCGTTCAGCGCCAGGAAGCGGTCGTCGAGGTCGTCGCCCAGCTCGTCGGCGGCGAAGCGGATCGCGCCGGCGGTCCCCAGCGGCCGGGGCTCGACGACGTACCTGATCCGGGCCCCGTGCCCGTCGCCCTCGCCGTCGCCGAGCGCCTCGCGCAGCGCGTCCGGCAGGAACCCGCAGGCGAGCACCACCTCCTCGACGCCGTGGCCTTCGAGCCACTCGACCATGTAGGCGATGAACGGCCTGTCGACCAGCGTCAGGGCGGGCTTGGGCAGGGCCGCCGTCAGCGGGCGCAGCCGCGTCCCTTCGCCGCCGACAAGGACGATCGCCTGCACGGTCAGTCCGCGGCCGTCGGCGAGGGCGATGACTCGGTCGCGCGGCCGATGCCCTCGTAGGCGAAGCCGGCGGCGCGCAGCGCGCCCGGGTCGAGGAAGTTGCGACCGTCGACGAGCAGCGGCCGGGCCATGCGCCTCGCCGCGTCGGCCCAGTCGATCTCGGCGAACTCCGCCCACTCCGTGACCAGGATCGCCGCGTCGGCGCCGTCGAGGGCCTCGCTGGCCGAGCCGGCCAGGGTCACCGAGCCGAGCAGGTCGCGGGCCCGCTCGGCGGCCACCGGGTCGTAGGCGACGACCTCCGCCCCCTCGCCCTCGAGGCGCGCGGCGAGCACCAGGCTCGACGCTTCGCGCATGTCGTCGGTGTCCGGCTTGAAGGCGAGGCCGAGCAGAGCGATCCGGCGCCCGAGCAGCGACCCGAGATGCTTCTGCAGCTTGCCGACGACCCGGCGCTTCTGAAGCTCGTTGACCTCGATCACCGCGTTGAGCAGCTGGAAGTGGTACCCGGTGTTGCCGGCCAGCATCTTCAGCGCGCTGACGTCCTTGGGGAAGCAGCTCCCCCCGTAGCCGATGCCCGCGCGCAGGAAGGCGGGGCCGATGCGCTCGTCGAGCCCCATCCCCCTCGCGACCTCGGCGACGTCGGCGCCCACCTCCTCGGAGACGTTGGCGATCTCGTTGATGAAGGAGATCTTGGTCGCGAGGAACGCGTTGGAGGCGAGCTTCACCATCTCGGCGCTGGTCACGTCGGTCCGCACCATCGCGCCGCCCAAAGGCTCGTAGAGCGCCGCAACCGCGTCGGCGGCCTGCTCGTCGCCCTCGTCGGCGCCGATCACGACGCGATCGGGGTGCATGAAGTCCTCGACCGCGGACCCCTCCTTGAGGAACTCGGGACAGGAGACGTAGGCGACGCCGGTCAGGTCCCGCTTGATCGCGGCGCCGGTCCCGGCGGGAACCGTGCTCTTCATGATCAGCACCCGATCGCCGCCCTCGCCGAGCTCGGAGACGACGGCGCGCACCCGGGAGAGGTCGGCGTCGCCGGAAGGCGTGGGCGGCGTGTCGACACAGACGAAGAGCAGGCGGGCGGCCTCGAGCACCTCGCCCATCTCGGTCGTGAAGGTGAGGCGCTCCGTGTTGCGGGCGATCAGCTCGGCCAGGCCCGGCTCATGGATCGGCATCTTGGCCCCGCGGCGCAGCGCATCGACCTTCTCGGCGACGATGTCGCGGGCGACGACCCTGTGCCCGAGCTCGGCGAAGCAGGCGGCCGTGACCAGGCCGACCCAGCCGGCCCCGATCACGCCGATCGGCTCACGGTCCGGCATTCGCGGCCCCTCGTCTCTTCGGCTTCGGGTTGGGGATCAGCGCCTTCGCCGAGCGGGCGATGCCGACCATCTGGTCGTTGGTCAGCGTGTTGAGCAGGTCGTTGGCGATCCAGTAGCTGTTGTCGCCGCGGGTCCAGGAGATCCGCTTGACGCGGTCGCCGTCGATGAAGATGTCGTACTCGCGGCCGCCGATCGACTTGGTTTCGCTCGCGTCGGCGAGGATCGGCGGGTCCGACCAGCCCTTGATCCCCTGGACACCGAAGTAATGGAGCCCGTCCGGGAGTTCGAGCTGCAGCACCATCCGGTAGGCGACGTGACGGTTGTCGTCGGTGTCCTTGAAGTGGTAGACGCGCGGGTCCTTGATCTTCAGGTACGGGTTGCTTTCCTCGTAGGCGGCGCCGGAGGGCAGCCTCGTCGGGTAGAAGATCGGGAAGCCCTGCGAGACCTGGCGGGCGACCGCCTGCGCCTCGACGACGCCGGATTCGACGGCCGGCACCAGCCCGTCTTCGCCCGGCGGCTTCGCCGCCACCTTCGGCTTCTTCTCCTTCGTCGTCTTCTTCTTGCCCTTCTTGCCCTTCTTCTTCTCGCCCCCGCCCGGGTCCGTGCGTTCGATCGAGCCCCGCGGCCCGCCGCTGGCTTCGATCCCGAGGAACTGGTCGACCGCGCCTTCGATCGCCGTCGGCGTCGCGTAGACGAAGCTCGGGCCGAGGGTCGCCGGGAAGCGGACCTCTTTGATCTCCGAGTTGCGGGAGGCGATGAACAGCTTCAGCACTTCCACCATCGTTTCGGTGTCGCTGATGTCGGATGTGGTGTATTCGGTGAAGATCTCGAGCAGGTCGTTGCGGCCGAGCACCAGGTCCTGGACCGGGACGCGCTCGCGGGCGGCGCTGATGAAGTCCTGCTGGCGCGCCGCCCGAACCAGGTCGGTGTCGGTGTGCCGGTAGCGCACGTACTGCAGCGCTTTTTTCCCGCACATCAGCTGATAGCCGGGCTTGACGTTGATTTCGGCGTACTGTTCGGAGGCCGCCACCCCCACGTTCGAGTGGTAGTAGCGCCGGTCGACGTCCACGTACACGCAGCCGATCGCGTAGACGGCGCGCACGAAGCCGAGGAAGTCCACGTTGACGACGTGGTTGATGCGCAGTCCGGTCAGTTCCTTGACCGTCTGCAGCGCCAGTTTCGGCCCTCCGTACGAATACGCTTCGGCGAACTTCGCCGTGCCGACACCGGGAATTTCGGTCTTCAGGTCACGGGGGATCGACATCAGCGCGATCGCGTCGCTGTCCGGGTCGAGGCGGAGCAGCATCGTCGTGTCGGAGCGGCCCGGGTCTTCTTCGAATTCGGCGCCGGCGCGTTTGTCGGAGCCGAGGATGAGGATGTTCTGCGGTTCGCCGCCGTGGGTCTGGGCGAGGAACCGGTCGACCTTGTTCTTCAGCACGTTGTTGTGGGAGAGCGCCTCGGCGACGCTGTCGATGAAGAGCAGGATGCTGGAGGAGGTGGCCGCCGCCGAGACCATCACGATCAGCACCGCGCCCAGCGAGAAGCGCAGCCAGAACCGGCTCGGCTTCGGGGCAGGCTCGTGGTCGCCCTCGGGAGGCGGTTTCTTGAAGACGGGCTCAGTCACCTTCGAGGTGCTCCGGAAGCGAGGTCAGGAAGGTGTCCAGCGTCTGGCCGTAGGCGTTCAGCGAGGCGATCGAGACCCACTCCTCGGGGCCGTGGTGACCGGCGCCGAGCGGCCCGAACTCGACCGCCGGGACCCCGACCCGCAGGAAGGAGACCGCGTCGGAGGCGCCGTCGCGGCCGACGCTCATCGGCTCGCCCTCGTGGTGCTCGGCCGCGGCCTCGCTGAGGGCGCGGACGAAGGGCGAGTTGCGGTCGACGACCGCGGGCGGGCGGCTGAAGAGCGCCTGCACCTCGGCGTCGGGGATCCCCCGCACCTGCTCCAGCACGGTCTCCGGGTCCTGTTCCGGTAGGTAGCGGATGTCGACGTCGATCGCGCATCGGTCGGGCACCTTGTTGAGAGCGTCGCCACCGACGATCCGGCCGAGGTTGATCGAGGGGCGGTCGAACAGCTCAGAGCTCTGCCTGGCGAACGGTAGCGACTCGATGCTGCGGAAAACGTCGTGGGCCTTGAGCACGGCGTTGTCGCCGAGCCAGGGCGTCGCGCCGTGCGCCGCGACCCCGGAGACCTCGAGCCGCAGGGCGAGGACCCCCTTCGCCTCGACCCCGATCTGCAGGTCGGTGGGCTCCCCCGTGATCGCGAAGTCGCCGATGAAGCCCGAGTCGACCATGTGGTCGCTGCCGCGCTCCGCTTCCACCTCGGCCTCCTCGTCGCCGACGATCCCGAGGCGGACCCGGACCCGGTCCTGGTCCCGCATCGAGGCGGTCGTCATCAGCATCGCCGCCAGCGCGCCCTTCATGTCGTAGGCGCCGCGCCCATAGAGCCTGTCCCCCTCGATCCGCGGGTCGAACTGCCCCGGCAGGCCCGGGACGACGTCGAGGTGGCCGTGGAGGACCACCGTGGGCGCCTCCTCTGGCCCGACCTCGGCCATCAGCACCGGCAGCCCCCGCACCTCGTCCGCGGCTGCCTCAATCCCCCGCGCCTCCAACCATCCCTTGACGAACCCCGCCGCTTCCAGAACCCCGTCGGGCTCGCAGGTGTCGTAAGCGATCAACCGGGTCGCGAGAGCCACCAGTTCATCGCTCATGCCCCGTCCTCCTCGGCCCCCGCCGAAATCCCATCAACTTTGCCATGCGATGCATGGCGAACTTGATGGGATTTCGCGAGCCGGGCGGGGGTGCCGATGGTTCTCCCGCGTCGGGGGTGGTCGCTCATCCCTGACTTATAGCCAGGAATGCTTCCGCGCGTTCGCGGTCTTTTGTCGCCCGACCGGCTGCGCCGCTGCCCTCCTCGGCCTCGGAGAAGCGCTGTTCGGCGTCCGCCAGCTGCTCTTTCAGCGAGGCGGAGTCGAGGTCCTCGGGGGCGATCGCCTCCTCGATCAGGAGGCGGGCGTGGTTGCCGAACACCTGCAGCCAGCCGTGGGCCTGCGCGTAGGTCTTCGTCTCCGAGTCGGTCAAGTGCAGGCGCAGCTCGGCCGGCTTCAGCGCCGCCAGCAGCGGCGCGTGGTTGGCGAGGATGCCGATCTCGCCGACCGCCGTGCGCGTCGAGACCTGACGGACCTCGCCGCTGAAGACCTCACCCTCGGGGGTGAGGACCTCGACCTCGAACTTTGTGTCGCCGGCCAAGCTGGGCTCCTAGGCGCTTGCCGTCGCCTTGCCGGCGTTCTCGGTGACCTGGTCGATTCCGCCCTGCATGTAGAAGGCGCCCTCGGGCAGGTCGTCGTGCTCGCCGTCGAGGATCTCGCGGAAGCCGCGCACGGTCTCCGTGACCGGCACGAACTCGCCGCCGCGCCCCGTGAACTGCTCGGCGACGAAGAACGGCTGCGAGAGGAAGCGCTCGATCTTGCGCGCCCGCGAGACCGTCTGCTTGTCCTCGTCGGAGAGCTCGTCGATGCCGAGGATGGCGATGATGTCCTGGAGCTCCTTGTAGCGCTGCAGGACCTCCTGGACCTCGGTCGCCGTCCGGTAGTGCTCCTCGCCGACGACGTCCGGCTTGAGGATCGTCGAGGTCGAGTCGAGCGGGTCCACCGCCGGGTAGATGCCTTTCTCGGAGATCGCCCGCGAGAGCGCCGTGGTGGCGTTGAGGTGGGCGAACACCGAGGCCGGGGCCGGGTCGGTGAAGTCGTCGGCCGGAACGTAGACCGCCTGGATCGAGGTGACCGAGCCGCGCTCGGTCGAGGTGATCCGCTCCTGCAATTCGCCCATCTCCGTCTCCAGCGTCGGCTGGTAGCCGACCGCGGAGGGCATCCGGCCGAGCAGCGCCGAGACCTCGGAGCCCGCCTGGACGAAGCGGAAGATGTTGTCGATGAAGAGCAGCACGTCCTGGCCACCCTGCTCGCGGTAGTACTCGGCCATCGTCAGCCCCGAGAGCGCGACGCGCAGGCGGGCGCCCGGCGGCTCGTTCATCTGGCCGAAGACGAGCATCGTTTTGTCGATCACGCCCGACTCTTTCATCTCGAGCCAGAGGTCGTTCCCCTCTCGAGAGCGCTCGCCGACGCCGCAGAAGGCGGAGAGGCCTTCGTGCTCCTCGGCGATCGAGCGGATCAGCTCCTGGATCAGAACGGTCTTGCCGACGCCGGCTCCTCCGAAGAGGCCGACCTTGCCGCCCTTGGCGTAGGGAGCGAGCAGGTCGATGACCTTGATCCCGGTCTCGAGGATCTCCTGGGTGGGAGCGAGGTCGGAGGCTTCCGGGGCCGGGCGGTGGATCGGCCAGCGCTCCTCGGCCTCGACCGCGGGCCCGTTGTCGATCGGGTCACCGAGCAGGTTGAAGATCCGGCCCAGGGTCGCGTCGCCGACCGGGACCGAGATCGGCGCGCCGGTGTCGATCACCCTGTCGCCGCGCTGGAGGCCGTCGGTGGCGTCCATCGCCACCGTGCGGACGCGGTCGTCGCCGAGATGCTGCTGGACCTCGCAGACCAGCTCCTGCGCTTCGCGGTCGTCGTCGCCGGCCATCTCGATCTTCACCGCCGAGTAGATCTCCGGCAGCTTGTCGGGGAAGACGGCGTCGACGACGACGCCGGTCACCTGCTCCACTCGTCCTGCGTTGCTTCCGTTGCTCTCAGCCATGGGTTCCTTTTCTCGTATCCAAGTTCTTTATCCGAGTGCCTCGGCGCCGGAGACGACCTCGAGGATCTCCTGTGTGATCTCCGCCTGCCTTGCCCGGTTCATCTCCAGGGTCAGGTCTTCCATCATCGTCTCGGCGTTCTCCGCCGCATTCCGCATCGCGGTCATCCGCGCCCCCAGCTCGGAGGCGGCGGACTCGAGCAGCGCCCGGTACACGGAGATGTTCACGTACTCGGGGATAAGTTGGGCGAGCAGCTCCTCCGCCTCGGGCTCGTACTCCCAGAGCGCCGCGGAATGGGCTTTCTCGATCTCGGTCTCCTCGGCGTCGGCCTCTTCGGCCGCGGCGCCCTCGCCGATCACCTCGGCCTGCTGCATCGGCAGCAGGGTCTGGCGCCAGACGTGCTGGGTCAGCGGCGAGACGTAGCGGTTGTAGACGAGCTCGACGCGGTCGACCTCGCCGTCGACGTAGCGGGCGGTCAGCTCCTCGCCGATCTCACGGGCGTTGGCGAACGCCGGTCGATCGGTGAAGCCCGTGTAGGCGCCGCTGACCTCCTGTTTGCGGAAGGTGAGGGCGCCGACGCCCTTGCGGCCGACGGCCGAGTAGACCGGCTCGACACCGCTCCCGCTCAGCTCTTTGCCGAGGCGCATCCCGTCGCGGATGATGTTGGTGTTGAAGGCGCCCGCGAGGCCGCGGTCGCCGGTGATCAGCACCACGCCGACCCGCTTCTCCTCCTCGCGCTCGACCATGACCGGAACGCGCGGCATGCCGCCCGCCTGCTCGGCGGCGCGGCGGGTCAGCTTGCGCATCCCCTCCGCGTAGGGGCGCAGGGCGGCGATCCGCTGCTCGGCACGCCGCAGGCGCGCCGCGGCCACCATCTCCATCGCCCTCGTGATCTTGTTGATGTTCTTGATCGACGAGATGCGATTCTTGACGTCCTTCTGAGAGGCCATTAGCTGGTGAAAGAACCGTCCCCGATCAGGCGGGGGCGGCCTCCTTCTCCTCGTCGTTCTCGGTCTCCGCGCCCTCGGACTCCTCGACGCGGCTCGGCTTGGCGCGCTCCTCCTCGGACTTGATCCGGTCGGACTCGCCGGCCTCGACCGGGTCGCCGTGCTCGTCGAAGTCGGCGCCGAAGTCGTCGACGAACTCGGCGATCGCCTTGCCCAGCTCCTCCTCGTCGGCTTCCTCGAGCTTGCCGGTATCGGCGACGCGGTCGAGCAGGTCGGTCTTCTCGGAGCGCAGCCTGATCCGCAGGTCGCGGAGGAACTCGCTCACCCGCTCGGTTTTGATCCGGTCGAGATAGCCGCCGGTGCCGGAGTAGATCGCGGCCACCTGGTCGGCGACCTCGAGCGGTTCGCGCTCTTTCTGCTTCAGCATCTCGACCAGCCGTTCGCCGCGGTTCAGCGTTTTCTGGGTCTCGGGGTCGAGCTCCGACCCGAACTGGGCGAACGCCTCGAGGTCGCGGTACTGCGAGAGGTCGAGGCGCAGCTTCCCGGCGACCTTCTTCATCGCCTTGGTCTGCGCGTTGCCGCCCACCCGGGAGACCGAGATGCCGACGTTGATCGCCGGCCGCACGCCCGAGTTGAAGAGGTCGGACTCGAGGAAGATCTGGCCGTCGGTGATCGAGATCACGTTTGTCGGGATGTAGGCGGAGACGTCGGAGGCCTGGGTCTCGATGATCGGCAGCGCCGTGTGCGAGCCGCCGCCGAGCTCGTCGTTCAGTTTCACCGAGCGCTCGAGCAGCCGCGAATGCAGGTAGAAGACATCGCCCGGGTAGGCCTCGCGACCCGGCGGCCGCCGCAGGAGGAGTGACATCTGCCGATACGCATAAGCGTGTTTGGTGAGGTCGTCGTAGACGCAGAGGGCGTGCTTGCCGTTGTAGAGGAAGTGCTCGCCCATCGCGCAGCCCGCGTAGGGGGCGATGAACTTGATCGGGGCGGCCTCGTCGGCGGGGGCGGCGACGATGATCGTGTTCTCCATCGCGCCGTTTTCCTCCAGCACCTCCTTGAGCTGGACGACCGTCGACATCCGCTGGCCGATCGCGATGTAGATGCAGACCATGTCCTTGTCGCGGTTGTTGATGATCGTGTCGATCGCGATCGCCGTCTTGCCCGTCTGGCGGTCGCCGATGATCAGCTCTCGCTGGCCGCGGCCGATCGGGATCATCCCGTCGATCGACATCAGGCCGGTCTGCACCGGCTCGGTGACCGGCTGGCGTTCGACCACGCCCGGGGCTTTGAACTCGGCCGGGCGGGTCTCGCTGGTGGCGATGTCGCCCTTGCCGTCGAGCGGGCGGCCGAGCGGGTCGACCATGCGGCCGAGCAGCTCGTCGCCGACCGGGATCCGCAGCAACTGACCCGTGCGCTTGACCGTGTCGCCCTCGACGACCTTGTCCCACTCGCCGAAGAGGACGGCGCCGACGTTGTCGGTCTCGAGGTTGAGCGCGAGCCCGGTGACCCCGTGCGGCAGCTCGAGCATCTCCAGCGCCATGCAGTTGTCGAGGCCGTGGATGCGGGCGATCCCGTCGGCCACGGACAGCACGGTGCCGACCTCGGTGAGGTCGGCGCTCGCCGTGTCCATTCCCTCGATCCTCTCCCTGAGAATCGATGCGATCTCGTCCGGCTTGATCTCCATTGGTTGCTCCAGTTCCTTCCTTACGCCGCCTGCGCGACGCTCTTTCGAAGTTTGTCCAAGCGACTGCGGATGCTCGCGTCGAGCACCATGTTGCCGACCTGCAAGACGATGCCGCCGAGGATCTCGTCGTCGACGCGGCTGGCGAGCTCGACCTTGCTGCCGGTCTGCCGCTCGATCTCCTCGCCGATCTTCTCGACGACCGCCGAGTCGAGCTCGACCGCGCTCGTCACGGTCACGTCGATCCGCTTGTTCTCCTGCTTCCAGAGCTGCTCGAATTGCTGCCGGATGCGGAATACCTCGGTCATCCGGCCCTTCTCGATCAGGAGCTCGAGGAAGTTGGACAGCTCGGGGTCGGCCCCGTCGACCGCGCGCCCCAGCCCCTCGACCTTCTCCGCCGAGGAGAAGTGGGGGCTGAAGAAGAAGACCTGCATCTCCCGGTCGGAGTCGAGGACGTCGGCGAACTGGCCGAGCTGCCCGCCGATCTCGTCGAGCCTGCCCTTCCCCTTGGCGACGTCGAAGAGCGCCTCGGCGTATACGCGGGCGACCTCCATGGCTAGTTGCTGCTCTCCGAGCCCGAGAGGCTGGTGAAGTCGACCTCGCTGAGCGCCTCCTCGACCAGACGGCGCTGGTCGTCGGGGGTGAGCGATTTGCGGGTGACCTTCTCGGTCGCCAGCACGGTGAGGTCGGCGACCTCCTTGCGGATCTGCTGCAGCGAGCGCCGCGTCTCGGCCTCGATGTCGCGCTTGGCCTGGGAGACGAGCTCCTCGCGTTTCTCCTTGCCCGACGTGGTCGCCTTGGCTTCGGCCACCTCCGCCGCCTTGCGGGCGCGGGCCATGATGTCGTCGGCCTGCTCGCGGGCCTCGGAGAGCCGCTGGCGGTACTCCTCGAGCAGCTCGTCGGACTCCTTGCGCTGCCTTTCGGCCGCCTCGAGCGACTCGGCGATCGTCTTCGCGCGCTTGTCGAGCGCCTCCTGGATCTTCGGGAAGGCCACCTTGTTCAGCACCCACATCGTGAAGAGGAAGAGGATCAGCGTCCAGATCATCAGGCCGAGGCCCGGCGATACCAGGAAGCTGCCGCCTTCCTCCTCGTGGGCGGTCTCCGCGAGGGGGAGCAGTACCGCTATTGCGCTGGTGAGGTCCACTCGATCGGCCTAGAGGAAGAAGGCGATCAGCCCGAAGATGAAGGTGTAGAAGGCGACGGCCTCGGTAAGCGCGAAGCCGAGCCAGCGGATGCTCTGAAGCTCGTCTTTCATCTCGGGCTGGCGGGCGACCGACTCGATCTCCTTGCCGAAGATGAAGCCGACGCCGATTCCGGCGCCGATCGAGCCGAGGCCGGCACCGATGCCGAGCGCGATCGCCTTGCCGGCGGATTCGATCCCTTCGTCAGAGATCGCGGCCACAACTGGGGAAACGTCCATTTAGTACAGCGCTCCTTTTCTAGTGACTGGCGGAGGTGGCTCCGCCGATGTAGATCGCAGTGAGGGTCGAGAAGATAAACGCCTGAAGCGTCGCGACGAGCCCCACCTCGAAGATGAAAAATGCGAACGCCATCGGGAACGTGAGGGCCCCGAGAGCGGCGATTCCGAGCAGCACGGCGAGCCCGCCTCCCATGAACAGAAGCAGCAGGTGGCCGGCGAGGATGTTGGCGAAGAGACGCACGGAGAGCGAGATCAGCCGCACGAAGTGGGAGATGACCTCGATCATGAAGATCGCGCCCTTGGCGATCGGGTTCATCGACTCCAGCCCCGGGGGAAGCCAGCTCGCGAGGTAGGGGATGAACCCCTTCGCCCGCACCCCTTCGACGTGGTAGGAGACCCAGACGACGAGCGTCAGGACCAGGGGAATCGACATGTTGGCCGTCGCCGCGTAGAGGGCGAACGCCGGGACTTCGACCCCGAGGATGTTGACCGGGTGCTCCGTGTTCGTCGGCAGCGGCAGGAAGCCGATCATGTTCGAGAACCAGATGAAGAAGAAGAGCGCGGCGAGGAAGGGGAACCAGCGGGCCGCCAGCTTGCCGTCGAGGTTGCCGCCGGTGATGTTGTTCTTGGTCAATTCATAGGCGACCTCGACCGCGGTCTGCACGCGGTTCGGCTTCTCCTCCATCCGGCGCGCGATCCAGATCATCGTGGCGATGGTCAGGGCGCTGGCCAGGCCGAGGTAGAGGACCGCCTTGTTGAGGCTCATGTCGAGCGGCCCGATCTCCAGCGTCAGCCACGGTTCCAGTTTGAACTCGTTCTGGGGCTGGAAGGATTCGTTTTTGCCGTCGCTGCCGAAGATCAGCAGCATCAGGATCGTGATCGCGAAGTAGGCCCCGAGGCCGATCAGGACCTTGGCTTTCGTGCTCAGCCCGGACTTCTCCGGAGCGGGAGCGGGAGCGGGAGCGGTGGTGGTCGCGGCCTCCATCTACCTCGCACCCTCGCCTTCGGGCTCGAAGAGCTGGGCGAGGCCCTGGGCCGCGAAGGCGACCGTGAAGAGGACGACGAGGAGCAGGGCGGCGGCGAGGCCGTCTTCGCGCTCGGAGACCTGGCCGGTGATGAGGATCGCCGTGGCCATGAACCAGACCCGGCCGAGCGTGGTCGCGGCGACGATCCCCATCGCCCGCTGGCGCTCTCCGGCGGCGAGCTCGGCGTTGGCGCGACGGACGGCGATCGCCTGGATGCCGCGCTGCGCCAGCCAGGCCGCGGCGGCGGCGGCATAGCCGATCATCGGCAGCCCGGCAAGCACGAAAACCGCGAGCGCGGCTACCAGGACCACCAGGTCGACGTACTTGAGAGGAGACATAAAATCCGCCCTCCTCGGTGGGATCGGGCGGATAAGCGACTATATCCGAAGGGCCGGATATTGGCTTTCTGAAGCCGATTCGTGAGGTTTGTCACTACCTGTTACTAACGTCTCGAGGCGGGACGTCGGGGTCCTCGATCTCGATCGCCTCGAATTCCCCGGTCTCCACGTTGAGCCGCCCCCGGCGCAGCTTCAGGATCTCGAGCACGTAGATCAAATAGACGCTCGAGGCGACCGCCAGCAGGCCGCAGGCGACCATCACCGTCGTCCAGAGCGCGTCGAAGTTGCCCCGGTCGTCGCTGTATGGGACGAAGCGCAGCGCCAGCGCCAGGAGGGCCAGCACCATCGTCCAGCCGTATAGATAGGCCAGGGTGCGGCGCTGGGAGAAGCCGATGTTGGCCATCCGGTGGTGGAAGTGCCAGCTGTCCGCCTGGTAGATCGGCTGCCGGTATTTGAGCCGCTTGGCGATCACGAAGCCGGTGTCGAGGATCGGCACCGCGAGCACGACCAGGGGCAGGACCAGGGCGACCACGGCGTTGGTCTTGAGCGATCCCTGCACCGCGGCGGTGGCGAGCAGGAAGCCGAGCAGGTTGGAGCCGGTGTCGCCCATGAAGCTCGAGGCGGGCGGGAACCCGTGGCGCAGGAAGCCGAGCGCGCCGCCGGCGGTGATCGCCGCCAGCACCCCGGCCGCGTTGCGGTCGAGCGAGAGCGCGATCACCGCGAAGGTGATGGCCGCGATCACGCAGACGCCCGCCGCCAGCCCGTCCACCCCGTCGATGAAGTTGACGACGTTGACGACGGCGACGATCCCGATCACGGTCAGCGGATAGGCCACCCAGCCGAGCTCGAAGCCGCCGACGAAGGGCAGCGTGAGGACGTCGGGGTGGACGCCGCCGGCGACCGGTATCGAGGCGGCGGCGACCTGGCCGACCAGCTTCGGCAGGGCCGGCAGGCCGCGGACGTCGTCGACGACGCCGACCGCGGCGATCGCCGCCGCCCCGATCAGGATCGAGCGCGTCTCGCCGTCGGAGGGAAGGAAGACCCAGCCCGCCACCTCGACCCCGGCGAGGATCGCGAGCCCGGAGAGGCGCGGCATCGGCGTGTCGTGGAGGCCGCGCTCCTTGGGCGGGTCGATCGCGCCGATCCGATACGCGAGGCGCTCGGCGTAGGGAACCAGCAGCCAGGCGATTGCGGCGGCCGCGATGAAGGCAAGGACTGCGTCGGTTGTCGTCGGGTCCATTGTTCCGTTCCTCAGAGCCGCTCCCCGAATGCCCTTGCCCCCAACAAGATCTCGGCTTCGGCGTCTCGTTGGTTCTCGGCGGCTCCGAGCTCAACCATCTCTCGGCCCGCCAGCTGGATCTCATCCCCCTCCACGGCCAGCGTGGCGACGGCCAGCCTGACCCTTTCCTTGACGGCTGCGTCAGCGGCGTTGTAGGTGTCGAGCACCTCCTCTGACGCATACTCGAGAAGGAGGAAGGCGTCGTAGTAATCCCGCTGCACCACCTTCCCATCGTGCCTCGAGCGACCGAATGCATGCTGCTTGAGCGCGACCACGCAGGCTGGGGTTGCCACCCACAACTCCGCCTGCTTTGGACTCTCTACGAACGCGATTTTTTCCCGATGCGGAAGTTTGCCGGCAGTGGCCATAGCCGGATTGGCCGGCAACCCCCTGGCCGCGCCCTTCGGAAATGGATGGAAGCCTTGAATCAGCTGTACTTTCAAGTCGTCTCTCACCCAGGTGAATCCCTTCTCATGCTCGATCGTGCTGGGCCTGAGATCGGCTCGTTCGAGGTGGCCGACGACGTCGTTGACATCCTCGGCGCCCACGACCAAGTCCACGTCCCTGGTCTGCGCGACAGCTGCCTCCTTGCCCTGCAATGCGACGTCGACGGCCATCGCCCCGACAACCACCACATCGTCCCGTATCGGCCTCAGCGCCTCAGCCGCCTCTCGAAGGAGCGCGCTGGGCTCGACGATCTTCACCAGCCCATGCTCTCCGCTATTGCGTCGGCCGCCTCGAGTGCCCGTTCCCCTTCCCTGCTGCAGTCCAACCAAAGCTGCACCGGGTCGGCGACGGGGACCCCGGCCCGCGTCTCCGCGAGGTCGAAAATGAAGTCGTCGGGAGCAATCGCGAGGCTCAGGGACGCGGCAGCCCGTCCGGCTCGTCTCGGCAGCAGAGTCTTCTCCCAGGTCTGGATCTGGCTCTTCGTGGTCCAAACCAATACGTTCGCTGGCTCGACCGCCCGATGCAGGAGAGACGCTCCCGCCACCCCTCCAAGTGCCCAGCGAAGATCGGGGTGGCGCTTCCCGGTCGAGCGCAGCCGTTTCAAGATCAACGCTGCGGAGTCCGTGCGAATGTCCCAGCGCTCCACCTGGATCCGGCGACGCTCCCAAGTGCTGCGCCATGCCGAAAGGGCCTCTCGAGGGCGCCTGAGACGAACACGTCGGGCGCGATTGTCGCCGGCGTCCCGATTGAGATCGATCCACGACTGCTCGTGAAGAGACTGAATCACCCGTGAGGCCAGGGCGTCGCTAATTCGTGCCTTCCGGGCCAGCTCGCTGATGGTGAATTCCTCCTCGGGGTACAACAGAAGCAGGCGTAGGACGCGACTTGCGGTACGCGCGAACGGATTGCGGACGGCAGATGTTCTCGCGATCTCCGACTCCCACCCCTCCTCTCGAAGAGCGGAGGGGGTCCACCTGCGGTCGACCAGAAGAGGCGGGTCGAACAGGAAGCACTCTCCTTCGTCGCCGATGAAGGAGATCTGTTTAGTGCGCAGGAGGGTTCTGGCTTCCGGAGAGGCATGAACGAAGTGCACCATGAGCGGCAGTGGATCCGGGTCTGAGATCGGCAGGATTTCGGACTTGACGGTACGAGTGGTCAAATCATGGACCTCAAACAAGCGGAACTTCCACCGCCGCGATTCGGCACCCATCCAGCGCACCGTCGCTCGCCGCCCCCGCAGATCGACCTCGAAGGGGAGGTCTGGAAGCTTTATTTGCCTTAGCGACATATTTGCCAATTTAGGCAAATAGCTGCTCTTGGCAAGTAAATTGGCCTTTATGCATGATCTGGCTCATTCGCAACCGCGCTCAGGACAGCGTCAACCAGGAAGCCCGGATCGCGGGTATGGAGCACTCCCACCGGGGTCTCCCGCTTCTGCAGCGGCAGGGCCCCCGGGTCGTCGAGGACCTGGAGCCGGCCGTCGGCGATCAGCGCCTCGTCGACGCCGCCCATGCGGCCCGAGAAGGTCGTGTAGACGGGCGTGCCCAGGGCGACGGCCTCGCGGTTCATGGTGCCGCCGGCGCTGACCACGAGGTCGGCGAAGGCGATCAGGCTCTGCGCGTCGATCGCCCGCTCGGGGACGATCAGGTTGGCGGCGCCGAGGGCCCGCGCCTCCTCACCCTGGCGACCGGTGCGGGGGATGACGACCGCCTGCACCGTCTCCTCGCCGGCGAGCCGCCGGATCGTCTCTCCGTAGAGGTCGTTGCGGGCGTGGTACTCGGAGGTCTCGGGCGGCGGCCGCACGACGACGAGCACCCGCTCGCGGTCGACCCCGAGCTCGTCGAGCACGGCGGGGTCGGCCTCGAACCCGGCCAGGTAGTACTCCTCCTTGAGCCCGGGGAAGCGGACCAGCTTCGCCTCCCCCGCTCCGATCCGCCGCAGCCGCTCGGGCGGGATCGAGTCGGGGACCAGCACCCGGCGGGCGACGCGGAAGCTGACCCGGCGCTGGAGCCCGGCGTACTCGTAGTCCTGCATCTGCGCCGATGGGATGCGGAAGAGGGCGGAGACGACGGCCAGGTCCACCGACCCGTGCGCGATCGCCAGGTCCGGCCGGCGCCGCCAGATCAGCCGCGCCAGTGCCGCCGAGCGCCCGGCGAGGGCAGCGCCCTTGCGCAGGGTCGAGGCGCCGCCGTGCCTGCCGACCGAGGTGTAGGGCATGCCGAGCCGCTCGAGCACCCCCTCGGTCTGGCCGTAGCGGCGGGCGGTGATAAAAACCTCGTGCCCCCGCGCCTCGAGCCGCTCGACGAGCGGCCGCAGCACCAGCGGGTGCGCGGCGGCGGTGCAGTCGACCCAAACCCTCATTGCGGCTCGGCCATCGCCAGGACCGCGAGCAGCGGCGTGACGACGATCCCGAGGACGACCGCGAGCGCCGTGTGCCAGGCCACGAAGGTCGAGTCGCTCATCTCCGGGAAGCCGAGGACGGCGAAGATGAGGAGGAGCGGCGGGGTGACGCTGAAGACGGCGACCACGCCGAGCTCGGCGCCGCGACGCCAGCCCGTCGCGCCCCCGGCGCCCTGCTTGAGCGGCGACAGCGTGCCGCGGCGGATGTCGCGCCGGATCGAGGCGGTAATCAGCCCCGACGTGATCAGGGGCAGGATGAAGAGGGTGCCGACGAGGTCCCAGAAGATGCTCGGCTCGACCAGCGGGACGCCCCACATCGGGACCGAGTCGCGGTCGCCGACCGCGCCGTAGGCGATCAGCAGGTTGACGATCGCGTTGATCAGCGCGGTGACGAGGATCGCGTTGACGATCAGCCAGCGCCGGTTCGCCGCTGGCAGCTCCTTCCAGTTCATCCCGGACCGCTAGACGGCAGCCGCGGAGAGTTGGGGATAGAGCGGGTAGCGGTCCATCAGCGCCTTCGTCCGCTCGCCGAGGGCGTCCTTCTGGGAGTCGAAGTCCTCGGAGAGGGCGGCGACGATGACGGCGGCGATCTCCCGCATGTCGTCCTCGACCAGGCCGCGGGTGGTCAGCGCCGGCGTCCCGATGCGCAGGCCCGAGGGGTTCATCGGCGGGCGCTCGTCGAATGGGATCGCGTTGCGGTTGACGGTGATCCCGACCGCGTCGAGCCGGTCCTCGGCGGTCTGGCCGTCGAGCCCGGACGGGGTCAGGTCGACGAGCACCAGGTGGACGTCGGTGCCGCCGGTGAGCACCGGCACCCCGTTCTCTTCGAGACCGGCGGCGAAGGCCTGGGCGTTGGCGATCGTCTGCCGCTGGCGGGCGCGGAAGGGCTCGCTTGCGGCGATCCTGAGCGCCACCGCCTTGGCCGCGATCGTGTGCATCAGCGGCCCGCCCTGCTGGCCGGGGAAGACCGCCTTGTCGATCGCCTTCTCATACTCCTCACGGCAGAGGATCATGCCGCTGCGGGGGCCGCCGAGGGTCTTGTGGATCGTCGTCGTGACGACGTCGGCGTGCGGGACCGGGTTCGGGTGCTCGCCGGCGGCGACCAGCCCGGCGAAATGGGCCATGTCGACCATCAGCCGGGCGCCGACCGAGTCGGCGATCTCACGGAAGGCGGCGAAGTCGAGCTGGCGCGGATAGGCCGACCAGCCGGCGACGATCAGCGCCGGCTCATGCTCCTCGGCAAGCCGCGCGACCTCGTCCATGTCGACCCGCATGTCCTCGCGGCGCACGTGGTAGGGAACCGGGTTGTAGAGCTTGCCGGAGACGTTGATCTTCATCCCGTGGCTGAGATGGCCGCCGTGGTCGAGCGCCATCCCGAGGAACGTGTCCCCCGGTTCCATCAGTGCCATGTAGGCCGCGTTGTTGGCCTGGGCGCCGGCGTGGGCCTGGACGTTGGCGTGCTCGGCGCCGAACAGCTCCTTCGCCCGGTCGATGGCGAGCTGCTCGGCGACGTCGACCTCCTCGCAGCCGCCGTAGTAGCGACGTCCCGGCTGGCCCTCGGCGTACTTGTTGGTGAGCACGGAGCCGACCGCGTCGAGCACGGCCTGGGGCACGAAATTCTCCGAGGCGATCATCTCCAGGGTGCCCTGCTGGCGCCGCAGCTCGGCCTCGAGGACCGCGGCGATCTCGGGGTCGACGTCGGCCAGGGGTGCCGTTTGGAAGTTTTCGGGTAGCTCGCTCAAGGTGCGTCCGACGATACCAACGGACCGGGATACTCTCCGGCCCGTGAAGGCCCGTCGTCTCCTCCCTTTCGCCGCCCTTCTTGTCCTGGTCGCGATCCCGGCGGCGACCGTCAGCGGAGCGCCGGGCGGCGTCGGTACCGCGACGGAGAACCCCTGCGCCGGCCCGGGCTCCGGGCGCCTGCTCTGCCCCGACCTCAGGGTCGGGCCCGCCGCCGACCTCTACGTCGAGCGCCGCGACGGCGGCCACGACGAGGGCTCCGAGTACTACGCGAGAGGGCGCGGCGCGATCCTGCACGCCGCCAACGACATCCGCTCGCGCGGGCGGGGGCCGATGGAGTTGCGCGGCCAGAAGTACAAGCGCAACTGGATGCGCGCCAACCAGGCGATCTACAGGGCCGGCGGCGGGGTCGAGGTCTTCCAGACCGAGATGAAATTCCACTTCTACGACGTCGGCTACGAGTGGGGCGGCTCCTACTGGAAAGTCCACGACCCGCTGAGCATGGAGATCTGGACATTAGATAAGCGGCGCAGGCCGGAGCAACGGGTGCGCAAGGGGCCGAAGGTCTTCTACTGCTTCCGCGACCTCGTCCGCACCAAGGCGATGAGGCGCTCCCCGCCCCGCCGCGTGTACGGCTCCTGCAGCCAGGACCCCGGCCGCGAGCGCCTGACCCTCGGCACCTCGGTCGGCTGGTCCGACATCTACCCGTCGAACTACGACCGCCAGTGGGTGAGCGTCGCCGGGCTGCACGGCTGCCACGCCTTCGTGATGAGGGTCGACCCGCAGAACCTGCTCTACGAGTCCAACGAGCGCAACAACCGCTCGGTGCGGATCATCCGCCTCCCCTACCGCGACGGCCCGCAGCGCTGCTAGAGCCGGTGCTCTAGCGCCGCGGTCAGGTCGCCGACCGAGAGGCCGCCCTCGCGCAGGATCTCCCACTCGCCGCCGTCCTCGATCTCGGTGACGTCGACGACGGTCGAGGGCAGGCCGGTGAGCCGCCCTCCGTCGATCGCCAGGTCGACCGCGTCGACGATCGTCGACGGGACGTCGTCGAAGACCCCGGTCGCCTCCAGCCCGCTGAAGTTCGCCGAGGTCTGAAAGAGCGGGCACATCGCGCCGGCGAGCGGGCCCTCGATCAGGCGGATCCCGAGCCGCTCGGGGTCCTCGCGGCAGGCGAGCGGGTAGCGATGCTCGGGGTTGGCGACGACGAGGGTCACCGGGCCGGGCAGCAGCGCTCCGGCCACCTCGGCCGTGCGCGGCCCGAGGTCCCCGAGCAGCTCGCGGATCGCGAGCGGCGAGAAGTAGAGGACGGCCGAGGGCCTGCCGTCGTCGCGCCCCTTGATCAGGTGGATGCGCTCGATCGCCGCCTCGTCGAGCGGGTCGCAGGCGAGGCCGTAGAGCCCGTCGGCGGGGAAGACCGCGACCCCGCCGGAGGCGATGGAGCGCTCGAGCGCCGAGCGCGCGGCGGCGGCGCCGTCGATCTTGACCGAGACGATCTCGCTCACGCGGCCTCCCCGCGCCTGCCGATCACGATTCGCGAGATCCCGGCCAGGTCCGGCCGCACCTCGGTCGTCTCGAAACCCGCCTCCCGCACCAGCCCCTCCACCGCCCCGGCCTGACCCTCCCCCACCTCCAGCGCCACCGCCCCCGCCGAGGTCGCCTTTTGTTCGGCTATGGACAACAAAGGGCGACCTCGACCAGATATCTCCGTGAGGAAGGCGCGGATCGCGTCGAGGCCGTCCGGGCCCGCGCGGAACGCCTCGCGGGGCTCCCAGTCGCGCAGCTCGGGCGCCAGCGAGGCCCAGTCGTCCTCGGCGATGTAGGGCAGGTTGGCGATCACGAGGTCGGAGCTTCCCTCGCCGGGCAGCGAGACCTCGAGGAAGCGGACGCGGTCGGCGAGGCCGAGGCGCGCGGCATTGGCGCGGGCGACCTCGAGCGCCGCCGCCGAGGTGTCGGTCGCGGTCACCTCGCAGCCGGGAAGCTCGTCGGCGATCGCGAGCGCGATCGCCCCCGAGCCGGTGCCCACGTCGAGGACCGAGCGCGGTTGCATCTCCAGCGCCAGATCGACGAGCATCTCGGTCTCCGGCCGCGGGATCAGGACCCGGCGGTCGACGGCGAGCTCGATGTGACGGAAACCCTTGCGACCGAGGATGTAGGCGACCGGCTCGCGCCGCAGCCGCCTCCGCACCATCTCGCCGAAGGCGCGCGCCGCCTGCGGCGAAACCTCGCTTCCCGCGTCGGCGACGAGCTCGGCGCGCCCCCGTGCGGTCGCCTCGGAGAGCAGGACTTCAGCGTCGAGGCGAGGGCTTTCGACCCCTGCGGCCGCGAGCGCGTCGACCGACGCCTCGAGCGCCTCGCGGATGGTGCCCACCCCGCTCATCCCCACACCGCTCAGGCCGCGGCCCCACCCTGGTCGTCGCCCTCGGTGGCCGCCTCGAGCCGGCGTCTTTTCTCCTCCGCCGCGAGGGCGTCGGTGAACTCGCCAAGGGCGCCGCCGAGGACGCCGTCGAGATTGTGGGAGGTGTGCTTGATGCGGTGGTCGGTTACCCGCCCCTGGGGAAAGTTATAGGTGCGGACCTTCTCCGATCTCTCGCCGCTGCCGACCTGGGCCTTGCGCTCGGACGCGACCTTGGCCTGCTGCTCTGCGAGCTCGCGCTCCAGGAGCCTGGCGCGCAGGACCCGCATCGCCTTGTCCTTGTTCTGGAGCTGCGACTTCTCGTCCTGCATGGAGACGACGACGCCGGTCGGCTTGTGGGTGATCCGCACCGCGGAGTCGGTCGTGTTGACCGACTGCCCGCCCGGCCCCGAGGAGCGGTAGACGTCCACCTGGAGGTCGTTCTGGTCGATCTGGACGTCGACGTCCTCGGCCTCGGGCAGGACCGCCACGGTCGCCGTCGAGGTGTGGATGCGGCCCTGGGACTCGGTCTCGGGCACGCGCTGCACACGGTGGGTGCCTCCCTCGTACTTGAAGATCGAATAGGCGCCCTCGCCCTTGACCGCGAAGGTCACCTCCTTGAAGCCGCCGACCTCGGCCGCCGACTGCGAGAGCGGCTCGGTCGAGAAGCCGCGCTCCTCGGCGTAACGGCTGAGCATCTTGTGGAGGTCGCCGGCGAACAGCGCCGCCTCGTCCCCCCCGGTCCCGGCGCGGATCTCGACCAGGACGTTCTTGGCGTCGTTGGGGTCGCGTTCGACCATCGCCAGGCGGATCTCCTCTTCAAGCGACTCGAGGCGGGCTGGCGCCTCGTCGGCGACCCGGCGCAGCTCCGGGTCGTCGCCGTCCTCGGCGAGCAGCTCGCGGGCGCCCTCGAGGTCGTCCTTGAGGGTCCGCCACTCGGCGCTCAGCGCCCGGGCGGCCTGCAGCTCGCGGTACTCGCGGCCGACCTCGGCGTAGCGCTCGCGGTCGCCGATCACATCCGGGTCGGACATCTGGCGCTCGAGCTCGGCGAAGCGGGCCTCGATCTGCTCGACCAGCGATTCGAACACGGCTCAGAAAATATCGGGCGCCCGGCCGGCGGCCTAGGCGACGATCTCGATCGGAGAGTCGGACTCGGCGCCCGGCGTCTCCTCCTCGAGCACCTTCTCGAGAGCGGCGATCGCGACCGCGAGCTGCTCTTCGTCGGGCTCGCGGGTGGTCAGGTTTTGGAGCATCAGCCCTGGCCACATCACCGCCCGCACCCACCGTTTGCGGCGGTTTTTACCGGCCCACTTGATCACCTCGTAGGAGAGGCCGGCGATCAGCGGGATGCCGAGGATGCGCGAGGCGAGCAGCCAGTACCAGGCGGGCAACCCGATCGGGGCGAAGACGAAGATCGCCAGCACCATCACGATCAGCAGGAAGCTGGTCCCGCAGCGCGGGTGCAGGCGCGAGTAGAGCTTGGCCCGCGAGGGGACCAATTCGTCTTCGGCCTCGTAACAGGAGATCGTCTTGTGCTCGGCGCCGTGGTACTCGAAGACCCGCCGCAGGTCCGGCAGGCGGCTGATCGCGACGATGTAGGCGATGAAGATCGCCGTGCGCAGGATGCCCTCGACCAGCCAGAAGAGCAGCGCCGAGCCGAGCTCGTCCTTGATCAGGCTGGTCAGCCCGACCGGGATCACGAAGAAGAGCCCGACCGCCAGCGCCATCGAGAAGGCGATCGTCAGGCCCCACATCCAGCCGCCGATTTCTTCGGGCTCGCCGTCCTCGTCGTCCTCGAGCTGCGCGTTGGCGGAGATCGCCAGCGCCTTGAAGCCGATCTTCAGCGACTCGCCGAGGGCGACGACCCCGCGCAGGACCGGCACTCGCCAGAGGCGATGGCGCTTTGCCCACGGGACCAGCGACTCGGACTCGATGTCGACCTCGCCGGCGGGGTTGCGGACCGCGACCGCCCAGGTCGAGACCCCGCGCATCATCACGCCCTCGAGCACGGCCTGGCCGCCGACGGGCGCGTCGCGTTTCGCGACGAGGGCGCCGTCGGGCATGCGCAGCGGGTCCGCCCCGTTGGAGGAGGCCGCGCTATCCGTCGGAGAGCCCCCCTCCGGGCTCATGCCCTAGGAGCGCCCGGCCTTGGCGTGCTTGGCCGCACGGCGCTGGAAGCGCTCGACGCGACCGCCGGTGTCGACCAGCTTCTGCTTGCCGGTGTAGAACGGATGGCACTCCGAGCAGAGCTCGACGTGGAGGTCGTCCCTGGTCGAGCGCGTGTAGAACTGGTTGCCGCACGAGCAGTGCACGTTGGCCAGCACGTAGTCCGGGTGAATCTCTGCCTTCATCGCCATTCAGTCTAGAGAAGTGCGCGCGCCGTGCCGATAGATAACGGGTGACGCGACATCAGAGAGAGAGCCGCCGGTGATCTTCGCGCTTTTCCTGGCGGTGGTGGCGGTGCTCGTAGCGCTCTGGGCCTACGCTGCTGTCGGGACCGGGACGCTGATCTGGGCGGCGGTGATGATCACGATCCTGTTGCGGCTGGTGGTCGCCGTCCGCGAGAACAACGAACTGATGGAGCAGGTCCGGACCGATCAGCTGACCGGCCTCGGAAACCAGGGCGGCATGCAGATCGACCTCCAGGCCCACTGCGCGAGGGCCGGCGCCGAGCGGCCGCTCGCTGTGGTCCTCTTCGACCTCGACGGATTCAAGCGGTTCAACGACACCTTCGGCCACCCCGCGGGGGACGAACTGCTCGCCGACTTCGGCAGCCGGATCCGGTCCGTGGTCAGCGAGGACGGTGGCGCCTACCGGGTCGGCGGAGACGAGTTCTGCCTGATCCTCACCTGCGAGGAGAGCCGCGTCGCCGACGTGGTGAGGGGGGCCGCGATGGCGCTCTCCACCCGCTGGGCGGGAGTCGACGTGACCACCTCCTGGGGAATGGCGGCCGTGCCCGACGAGGCGACGACACCGCGCGAGGCGCTGCAACTTGCGGACCTGCGGATGTACGCCCAGAAGGAGTCGCGACGCGTCTCCCGCGAGGCCTACCCGGCGAGCCCGCTAGAGGCGGGAACGCTCGAGGCTTAGGGCGCCGAGCAGGGTGTCGAGGGTGCGACCCACTTCCTCGCGCGCCGCCTCCGGGTCCTCCGCCCGTGCGACCAGCATCGCCGCCTCGTCGAGCGCGCCCATCAGCACATGGGCGAGGGGCAGAACCGGCTGCTCGCCGATCTCCCCTGCCTCGATCGCCGCCTGCAGAATGCCCTTGATCAGGCCGAGGCCGTGCTCGGCGCCGATCTCCCGCCAGCGGTCCCAGCCGAGGACGGAGGGCCCGTCGAGCAGCGCGATCCTCTGCACCTCGGGGTCGGTGCAGGCGCGCAGGAACATCTCCGCCCCGGCGCGCATCGCGGCCAGCGGCGAGAGCGGCCGGCCGTCGCCGAGGGCCTCGGTCGCGATCCGCACCGTGAGCTCGCTCTCGATCTGCTCGTAGACGGCCTCGAACAGCTCGCGCTTCCCGTCGAAGTGGTGGTACAGGGCGCCGCGGGTGACGCCGGCGGCGCGGACGATCTCCTCGGTGCCGACGCCGGCGTAGCCGCGCTCGGCGAAGAGCGGGCGGGCCGCGGCGATCAGCGCTCCGCGGGTCGCCTCGGAGCGCTCCGCCTGGCTGCGGCGGGCCCGGGGCGCCGTGACACCTGTGTCTTCTCTATTGACATTCATACTGTTTGTATCTACCTTACCCGTCTCCGAGCCTGAACTAAAGCCCTCGAGGAGGACGAAACATGACCGCCACCCAGTCCCCACCCCGTTCCGAGATCGACCTACCCGCCGGTCGCATCCGCTACCGCGAGGCCGGCGAGGGCAAGCCGGTCGTCTTCGTCCACGGGTACCTGGTCGACGGGCGGCTCTGGGACGGGGTCGTCGACAGCCTCTCCGACCGCTGCCGCTGCTTCGCGCCCGACTGGCCGATCGGCGCGCAGCGGATCGCGATGAATCCCGACGCCGACCTGACCCCCTACGGGATCGCGGCGACGATCGCCAGCTTCCTCGAGCAGCTCGACCTCGAGGACGTGACGATCGTCGGCAACGACAGCGGCGGCGCGATGTCGCAGGTGCTCGCGACCCGGCACCCGGAGCGGATCGGCCGCCTGGTGCTGACCAACTGCGACACCCACCAGAACTTCCCGCCGGGGCCGTTCAAGGCCCTGGTGCCGATCGCGAAGATGCCCGGCGGGATGACCGCGCTCGCGGTGCCCTTCAGGATCGGGCCGGTCGCCCGCGGCGCCTTCAGGCCGTTCACGAAGAAGCCCCTGCCGGCCGACCTCGTCGCCTCCTGGATGGAGCCTGGCCTCAACGACCCCGGTGTCAAACGCGACCTCAAGAAGGTGACCGTCGGGATGAACAAGCGCTACACGCTCGAGGCCGCCGAGAAGCTCCGCGACTCCGACCTTCCCATCCTCCTCGCCTGGGCCCCCGGCGACCGCCTCTTCCCGATCAAGTGGGCGGAACGGCTCGCCTCCGAAGTGCCCGATGCCCGGATCGTCGAGATTCCCGACGCCCGCACCTTCGTCCCGATCGACCAGCCGCAGCGCCTGGCGGATGAGATCGCGGGCTTCGTGAACGCCGCCTGAGCGGAAAAACGCCCCGTATTGGGGCGTTTTTCATGCAATGTGCATCTTTTCGTCTGACGGGGGGGCCATTCTTATGTGAACCACCCCACAGAGGACGGAGAGCTATGCCCAAGGAGATCTTCGACCAGGACAGGCCGCGCAGTGCGATGGCGAGGAGGCTCGACGAAGCATTTGCCGGCTGTGATCAGTGGACAATCGCCCCACCGCCTCAGCGCAGCAGCGAGACCGGCCTCAGCCCCTGGCCGTCGAGCGTCTCGACGATGAGCGGCACCGCGGCCGCGGTGCGAGCCCAGGAGCCGCGCGCGCTGTAGTGGTCGGCGTCATGGAGGAGCAGGATGTCGCCGGGCGTGGCGCTGCCCGTCGCGCGCCTCGCGATCGACTCCGCGGTCGCGTCGCGCCGCCAGTCCCTTCCCCATAGCGACCAGAGCAACGGCCGCAGGCCGAGCCCGCGGACCGCGCGCAGGCCGGAGGCGCTGAACACCCCGTACGGGGGCCGGTGGACGGCGACCTCGCGACCAGTCGCGTCCTCGATCGCGGCCCTCCCCCGCTCCGCGTCCTCCAGCAACCGGCGACGGGACAGGCGCAGCTGACTGCGATGGCGGTGGCAGTGGAGCTCGACCCGGTGCCCGGCGGCGACGATCTCCGCCGCCAGCGCCGGGCGGCGCTCGACCTGCTCGCCGGCGAGGAAGAAGGTCGCGGGGGCGCCCGCCTCGCGCAGGGCCTCGAGCGCCGCCGGCGTTCCCTCAGGGTGCGGCCCGTCGTCGAATGTGAGCGCCACCCCCTCCGCCCCGCCCTGGCGCCGCTCGACGCCGAGCGCGCCGGCTATCGGCGGCAGGACCGGGGCGAGGGCGGGCCCCGCGTGCACGACGGTTCCCGCGGCGGCGGCGCCCGCCAGCGCGCCGATCAAGGCACCGGGGCGACGGCCTTCTCGCCCCCTGCCGCCGTCGCGGGCGCGGCCCTCTCCGGGCGCGCCCCCAGGACCGGCTGCGGGAGCGGGCGCGGCCGTTCCGCCAGCAGCCGCGAGGAGATCGGCGGCAGCGAGGCGAAGGACGAGTCCGGGGAGCGCCGCTCGCGGACGGCGTGCCGCAGCATCGACTCGAGCTCGTGCTCGGAGCGCGCCACCTCGGCCAGGCCGAATCGCTCGAAGGCCGCGTTGTTGGCCCGCAGGTGGCCGGCGGAGAAGCCGTAGGAGATGACGGGGCAACCGCGGATATGGGCCTCGAGCACGGTCAGGCCGGCGGTCGAGTGGACCATCGCGTCCGCCGCCGCCATCCAGTCGCTCATCCGCTCGGTGAAGCCGAGGACCCGGACCCGGCCGTCGTCGCCGAAGCGCTGCTCGAGCCTCTCGCGGGCGGGCTCGTTGCGCCCGGTGACGCAGACGACGAGCGCCTCCCCGTCGCCGAGCGCGGCCCGGATCGCGCCCTCGAGGTCCCCGACCCCCCAACCGCCGCCGGAGACGAGGACGATGCGCGCGTGCGGCGGCAGGTCGAGCGCCTCGCGGGCGGCGGTGCGGGTCCGCGGCATCAGGAACTCGGGTGAGATCGGCGGCCGCATCCACTCGACGGTCCCCCGGCCGACGAGCCGCTCGACCTCCTCGACCGACTCCGGGTGGGTGACGTAGTGGAGGTCGATGCCGGGGTGCGCCCAGTAGCGCAGGCCGGCGAGGTCGGTGATCGCCGAGTGCACGGGGACCGCCAGGCGGCGGCGCTCGCGCAGCATCCCGAGCACGGCGGTGACACCCGGATAGGTGGAGACGACCACGTCGGGCTCGCGCGCGGCGATCAGCTCGAGCAGTCCCCGCGCGCCGAGCCCGTATGAGAGCCGGTGCGCCAGCCAGCGGGTCGGCGCGAACCTGGCGACCAGCCAGTACTGGGCGTCGAACAGCCACGGCAGCCAGCGGAAGCTGACCCGCGAGCCGCCGCGCACGACCGAGGAGTAGAGGCCGCCCATCGCCTCGAGGCCGTTGGCGACCTCGACCTCGGCCTCCGGCTCGGCCCGCTCCAGCTCGGCCCTGATCATGCGCGCGGGCAGGTCGTGTCCCTCGCCGATGTCGGCCGAGAGGACGAGGACCCTCGGCGGTCGCTCCCGCAGCCCGCCCGGGACCGGGTCCGGGGCGCGCCCGGCGGAGCCGCGGGCCCACTCCACGTAGCGCCTGACCCCGTCGCGGAAGCTGGTCTCCGCCCTCCAGCCGAGCTCGAGCAGGGCGCGCTCGTTGGAGACCGACTTGCCGGGGAAGTCCCCCGGGCGGGGCGGCGTGTGGACGATCTCGCACCCCTCCGTGTTCTCCTGGACCCGCTCGGCGATCTCGAGGATCGTCACCAGCTCGTCGCCGGAGAGGTTGTAGGTGCGGTTGGCCGCCTCGGGACGCAGCGCGGCGACGATGCCCGCGGCGAGGTCCTCGACGTAGACGAAGCTGCGGCTCTGGCTGCCGTCGCCGGCGATCGTCAGCGCCCTCCCCTCGAGCGCCTGCTCGGTGAACCTGGCGACGACCCCGGCGGCGCGGGCGCGCGGCCCGTAGGGGATGCCGAAGCGCAGCACGGTGGACTCGAGGCCGAAGAGCTCCGCGTACCCGGCGCAATAGGTCTCGCCGGCGAGCTTCGTCGCCGTGTAGAGGTGGCGGGGCGCCGCGATCGGCGTCTCCTCGTCGACCTCGCGCTCGGCGCAGTCGCTGTAGACCCAGGTCGTCGAGCCGTAGACGACGCGCCCGACGCCGGCGCGGCAGGCCGCCTCGAGCACGTTGAGGGTGCCGCGGGTGTTGACCTCCTCGGCGAGCACCGGGTCGGCGTGGACGTGGGCGACGTCGGCGACGGCGGCGAGGTGGACGACCGCGTCGCAGTCGCGCATCGCCAGGTCGAGGTTGGCGGGCTCGGTGATGCTGCCGGTGAAGGTCTCGACCTCGAGCGGCGAGTGGTGGGGCGAGGCGCTGAGGTCGAAGATGCGCGGGGTGATGCCGCGCGCGACCAGGTGGTCGACGACATGGGAGCCGATGAAGCCCCCGCCCCCGGTGACCAGGACCCTCATGCGCCGTCCCCCGGCTCCTGGCCCCCGGGCCGGTAGTAGAGCGGCACGCACCAGTGGCTCCCGGCGACCCAGTCGGTGTTGGGCAGCTCGTCGGGACGGCCCATGATCCGATGGCACGGCTCTTCGTAGACGCGCCCGGTGCTCCTCTCGATCTCGTCGAAGACCACGTACTTGTAGAGGCCGGAGGTCATTCCCTCCGGCAGCTCGAGCCGGGCGGGATGGGCGGGGTCCAGGTGCTCGCGGGCGTGGCGGTTCTTCCAGGCGACGATCTCCTCCATCCGCTCCGCCTGGACCAGGCCGAGCGCGGCGCTGAACTCGCTCATCCGGAAGTTGAGGCCCGCGACCCGGTGGTCGGGCTTGCCGTAGTCGCGGAAGCTCCGCGCGAACTCGATCAGGTCGGGGTTCGAGGAGACGAGCACGCCCCCCTCGCCGGTCGAGACGGTCTTCGTCGCGTAGAGCGAGTAGACGCCGGCGTCGCCGAAGCCGCCGGGACGGGGACGGCCCTCCCAGCCGGCACCGTGGGCGTGGGCGCAGTCCTCGAGCAGGAAGATCCCGTGCTGACGGCAGTAGGCCGCGATCCGCTCGGCGTCGAACGCGATGTGGCCGCCGATGTGGGCCAGGATCGCCGCGCGGGGCCTGTGGCGCTCGGCCCTGCGCTCGAAGTCCTCGAACGACATACATAGATCCGTGCGGTTGCAGTCGACGAACTCGACCTCTGCTCCGGCGTGGATCGCGGCCAGCGGGCCGGCCATGAAGGTGTTCGAGGGGCAGAGCACCGTCTCACCGCGGACGCCGGCGAACTCGAGCGCCGCCAGGGCGCCCCCGGTCCAGCTCGCGAGGCCGAGGCTCGGCAGGCCGTTCCATTGCTCCCAGCGGGCCTCGAAGGCCTCGAGCTTGGGCCCCTCGGACCAGCGCTCGGAGTCGAGGACCTCAGCCCAGAGCTCGAAGAGCCTGGCGCGGTCGCGGTGGTCGAACCCGATCGCGAAGCTCTCGGCGTCGGAGCGGGTTGTCTCTGCGGCTCCCAACGGCGCGCAGGCTAGCGCGCGGCGTCGAGGACCGCGCCGACGGTTCGCGAGCCGGCGAGCAGAACGGTGCCGGCCAGCGCGACGAGCATCGAGACGAGGAGGACGGCCCCGCCGAGCGGAGTCGTGCTCCACGCCTCGCCGAAGATCAGCGGCGCGAGCATCACCGGGACCATGACCTGGACCGCGAGCATCACCGGGGCGACCCGGGTCGCCGGCCGCCGTTGCAGCGCGGTCATCTCGCTGAGCAGGGCGAGCCCCTCCGAGGCGACCGCGGTGAGCACCCAGGCGAGCCCGACCAGGAGGGCGCCGGCGGCGAGCTCATCGGTCAGGAGCTTGCTGGCGATCGCGGTCCAGGCGTAGCCGCAGCCGGCGCTGATGACGGCGAGCATCCCGATCGCCGCCCCGCGACGAGGCAGCAGGTAGGGAATCGCGACCGGCACCGCGACGATGCCCAGCGCCAGGGCGATCGCGGCGGTTCCGGCGTGGTCGGTGGTGCGCTCGGGCGCGGCGAGGGCGACGCCGGCGACCCCGGCGACGATCGCCGCCACGGCGACGGCCTCCCTGCGCCCCGGAGCCTCCCCCAGCCGCGTGGCGCCGAGCCAGAGAAGCAGGATCAGGCCGGCGGCCAAGCAGGGTTGGACGACGGTCAGCGGCGCCAGCAGGAGAGCGGCGATCTCCAGCGGCCAGCCCAACAGTCCGATGGCCGTCGCCCCGAGCCAGCGCCGGTTGCGGAGGAGCCTGCCGATCAGCGATGGCCGCAGCGCGTGCTCGTCGGGGAGCCGCCGCGCCTCGAGCGCCTGCAGCGCGATCGAGGTGTTGTAGAGGCAAGACGCGGCGATCGCCGCCGCTATTCCCAGGACGAGCACGCGGCGACGATAGCCGCAGCGCCCGAATTGCCTGGAAGCGACGGTTGGAACCGCCGAAGCTGGGTAGGGGCGGGGAAACGGATCGGCCGGTTCTCGAGGGGGCCGGGCGTCAAAGGAGGATTTCGTGAGGAGATCAAGCCTTGCATTGGCCGCCGCGGTGGCCGCGCTCGTTATGGCGCTGGGGCTCGTGGCCTGTGGCGACAGCGACGACGACGGAGGTTCCGGAGGAGGTGGTGACGGCCAGCTCGACCTGGTGATCGGGAACCTCGTGCCGCTGACCGGCGATCTCGCTCCGTACGGCGCCGCCGGTGAGAAGGCCGGCGACCTCGCGGGCCAGGAGATCGACGCCGCGATCAAAAAAGCGGGCGTCGACCACACGGTCGATGTCGTCGCCGAGGACGGCGCCTCCGACGATCAGGGCGGCGTGCAGGCCGCGCGCAAGCTGATCGCCGACGGTGCGACATGCATCTCCGGCGACTACGCCTCGACGGCGACCGTCGCGGTCGCCCGCTCGGTGACGATCCCGGAGGGCGTGCTGCTGATCTCGCCGGCGTCCACCGCCGACGCGCTCTCCGACCTCGACGACGACGGTCTCTTCGCGCGCACGGCTCCGCCGGACGGGCTCCAGGGGACGGCGCTCGCCGACCGCATGGACAAAGAGCTGGGCGGTCTGAAAGGCAAGACGATCAACATCGGCGCCCGCAACGACCTCTACGGCACCGGGTTCGCCGACTCGCTCGAGGTCGAGCTTGAAGACCGCGGCGCGACGGTGGCCGAGAAGGTCATCTACGACCCCGAACAGCCGAGCTACAACTCGGAGGCCGAGCAGATCACGTCGGGCAATCCCGACAACTTCGTGATCATCGACTTCCCGGAAACGTTCGCCAAGCTCGGCCCGGCGCTGGTCCGGACCGGCAACTGGGAGTCGAGCAAAACGTTCATCACCGACGGCCTCAGCTCCACCGACCTGGTCAAAGAAGTCGGCGGCGAGGCGACCGAAGGAATGCTGGGCACCGCCCCGGGCACGTTCGCGGATGACGCCACGAACGACGCTCCGAGCGCCTTCGACAAACTCTACGAAGGCGCGCCGGGCCCGCCCCGCAACCTGTTCGACTCGACCACGTTCGACGACGTGATCCTCTGCTACCTGGCCGGCGTGGCCGCCGGCTCCAGCGAAGGCGAGGCGATGGCCGAGGCGGTCGTCGACGTCACCGGCCCGCCTGGGAAGAAGTTCACCTACGAGGAGCTCCCGCAGGCGATCGACGCACTCGAAAACGGTGAAGACATCGATTACGAAGGCGCCTCGGGCCCGGTCGACTGGGACGAGAACGGCGACCTGTCGCGCTACATCTACGACATCTCGCAGTTCAAAGGCGGCGAGCTCGTCAAAGTCGACACCGTCGAGGTGAGCGCCGACGAATAGCGGCGCATCGTTCGGAGCGGTTCGAAGAGGCGCGGCCCCGGCCGCGCCTCTTCTCGTTCCGCCTCCTACTCGCCGGCGTCGATCCGCGCGGTGCCGCCGAGGTAGAGCTCGGCGACCTTCGGGTCCTCGAGCAGCTCGCGGCCGGCACCCTGGAAGCGGTTCTGGCCGAGGTCGAGGACGTAGCCGCGGTCCGACATGGCGAGCGCCCGGCGCGCGTTCTGCTCGACCATCACGATCGTGACGCCGACCTCGTTGATCTCCCGCACCTTGTCGAAGGTCGCCTCGACGAAGGCCGGGGCGAGGCCGGCGGAGGGCTCGTCGAGCAACAGCACGTGGGGCTTCGGCATCAGCGCCCGGGCCATCGCCAGCATCTGGCGCTCGCCGCCGCTCATCGTCCCCGCGGTCTGCGAGCGCCGCTCCCCGAGTCGCGGGAAGACGTCGTACATGTCGCCGATCCGCGAACGGGTTCGCGAGCGCTCCAAGGAGCCGATTTCCAGGTTCTCTTCCACAGTGAGGCTGGGAAAGACGTTGTCGAGCTGGGGCACGTAGCTCATCCCACGCCGGGTGATCGAGTGCGGCTCGCGCCCGGAGATCTCCTCCCCGCGCAGGACGACGCGCCCCCTGCGGGGCGTCAGCAGGCCGAAGATCGTCTTGATCAGCGTCGACTTGCCGGCGCCGTTGGGCCCGACCAGGGTCACGATCTCGCCCTCGCGGACGCTGAGCGAGACGCCGTTGAGGATGTCGACCTCCGGCAGGTAGCCGGCGACCAGGTCCTCGGTGGCGAGGATCGCGCCGTTCTCGCTCACGACTCTCCCCCGCCGAGGTAGGCGTCGATCACCGCGGGGTCCTCGCGCACCCGCTTCGGCTCGCCCTCGGAGATCACGCGGCCCTCCGCCATCACCACCACGGTGTCGGAGTGGTTCATCACGACCTCCATGTCGTGCTCGACGAAGAGGAAGGTCATCCCCCGGTCGCGGCGCAGGGCCTGCATGTGGTCGAGCAGCCGCCTGCCGAGGCTGGGGTTGATGCCGGCCATCGGCTCGTCGAGCATCAGCAGCGTCGGCCGCGCCATCAGCGCCCGGGCGAGCTCGAGCAGCTTGCGCTGCCCGCCGGAGAGCGTGCCGGCGTAGTCGTCGGCGAGGTCGGTGAGGTTGAAGACCTCGAGCAGCTCGAGCGCCTCCTCCCGCACCTCGCGCTCACGCGCGCGCACCGCCCGCGGGCGCAGCAGGAGGTTGCGGAAGCGCTCGCCGGGCTGCTCGGGCGCGGCGAGCATCATGTTGTCGATCACCGGCATCGCCCCGAGGGCCTTGGTGATCTGGAAGGTGCGCACCATCCCCCTCCTCGCGATCGCATACGCGGGCCGGCCGAGCACCTCCTCTCCGGCGAAGCGGACCGAGCCGGCGTCGCCGCGGTGAAATCCGGTGAGGACGTTGAAGAGGGTGGTCTTGCCGGCGCCGTTGGGGCCGATCAGCGCCGTGATCGAGCCCGCGGCGACCTCGAAGCTGGCGCCGTCCACGGCGCGGATCCCGCCGAAGCGCTTGACGACGCCCTCGACGCCGAGCAGCGTCTCCCCTCCCGGGCGCTCAGTCACCGAGGACCATCTCCTCGCGCTTGCCGAACAGCCCCTGCGGCCGGAATGCCATCAGCAGGATCAGGACCAGGCCGACGATCGCGAAGCGCAGGGCGGCGGTTTTCTCCTCGCTGATCGGCAGCTCGACGAAACGGGTCCCTTCGAGCAGCGTCCAGAGCAGGATCGCCCCGACCGCAACGCCCCGATAGCTGGCGAGCCCGCCGAGGATCAGCACCCCGAAGGCGAAGAAGGTCACGATCGGCTCGTAGTCGTCCGGGTGGATCGTGGCCAGGAAGAGGGCGAGGAAGAACCCGGCGAGCGCCCCCAGCAGGGCGGAGATCGCCAGCGACTGGAGCTTGTAGAGGAGCGTGTTCTTGCCGAGGGCCCGGGCGGCGTCCTCGTCCTCCCGGACCGCCCGCAGGACCCTGCCCCAAGGCGTCCTCTGCACGTACTCGAGGGCGACGATGCCGATCGCGACCGTGGCCCAGACGACCAACAGCAGCGGCAGCAGGACCTCCGGGTCCGACCAGAAGTTTTCGACGAAGCCGAGGATCGAGTCCGAGAGCGAGCGCCAGGAGTCGTCGAAGCAGGTCTGGCTGGCCCCCTCGTACTCGCAGTAGAGGCCTTTGTTGCCGCCGGTGAGGGTGCGCGCGTTCTGGGCGATCAGGCGCACCACCTCCGCCATCGCCAGCGTCACGATCGCGAAGTAGTCGGCGCGCAGCCGCAGCGAGGGCAACCCGATCAGCACCCCGAAGGCCATCGTGATCAGGACCGCGGCGGGCAGCGCCAGCCAGAAGGAGAACCCCGCCTCGAGGACGAGGATCGCCATCGAGTAGCCGCCGACCGCCATGAAGCCCGCCTGGCCGAAGTTGACGATCCCGGTGTAGCCGACGTTGAGCTGGAGCCCGAGGGTGACGACGGCGTAGATGCCGGCGATCACCAGGACACCGCTCCAGAAGCCGAGGTTGGTGAAGGCCTCGAGGGTGAATGCGGGCGCCGGCACGGTCATATCTCCTTGGCGCGGCCGAAGATCCCCTGCGGCCTGATGATCAGGGCGATGATCAGGACCACGAACCCGATCGTCACCTTCCAGCGCGGCTCGATCACGAGCGTCGACCACTCGGTGACGATGCCGAGGACGAGCCCGGCGGTGAGCGCCCCGAACGGGTTGCCGATCCCGCCCAGGATGACCGCGGCGAAGATCGGCAGCAGGAGCTCGAAGCCGAGCTCGGGGCGCAGGTTGGTGAGGGCGCCGGAAAGGACGCCGGCCAGGCCCGCCAGGGCCCCGGCGAAGATCCAGGTGTAGAGGATCACCCGCCGCGTGTCGATGCCGGCGACCTCGGCGAGCGCCATGTCGTCGGAGAGCGCCCGCATCCGCTTGCCGAGGAGGGTGAAGCGGACGATCAGCCCGACCGCGAGGAGGACGGCGATGCCGACCACGACGACGACCAGCTCGGTCTGCCCGATCCGCAGCCCCAAGAATTCGACGGAATCGGTGATGTTGACGTCCAGCGTGCGGATCTCGGTCCCCCAGAACCACTGGATCGCGGAGCGGATCAGGAAGGCGAGGCCGATCGTCATCAGCATCAGCTGCAGCCAGCCCGCGCCCTTGGCCCGCATCGGCCTCCACATCACCCGCTCGGAGAGCAGCCCCAGCACCGCGGTCATGACCATCGCGAGGAAGATCGCGGCGACCAGCGGCATCCCCCAGGTCACGTTGACCAGGTAGGCCATGTAGGCGCCGAAGGTGAGGAAGTCCCCGTGCGCGAAGTTGACCAGGCGCAGGATCCCGTAGACGAGCGTCAGCCCGACCGCGCCGAGCGCGTAGATGACGCCGAGCGTGAGGCCGTTCAGCGTCGACTGCGCCACATCGTGGAGCCCGTAGGAGGCGGTAAGCACCAGCACGATCAGCCCGATCACGCCAAACGCGACCGCCTCCGGATGGTCCCGTCCGAATTCCCTCAGCGCCTCCCCGGGTGAGGTCTCGGCACGCGCCGTCGAAGCCTCCATATGCGGCAGTACCACTGCCCGGTGCCCTTCATTTCAAACCCCATCAAGTTCGCCAGGCTATGCATGGCGAACTTGATGCGATTTCCGACGGAGCCGGCTAGGAGCGCTTAGGTCTCCTGGTAGAGCGGGCCGTCGCCGCCCTCGGGCAGCGTCAACCGCCCACCCTTGGCCGTTATAGCGCCACACTGAACGCAGTTTGAAGCCGTCACGTGGACGTCGACCTCGCCGTGGCCGTTCCCGAGCTGGTCCTCGGGGATCTCATAGACCTGGGCCGGGCACATCGAGACCCAGGTCTGGGCGATCTCGAGCGGCACCTTGGTCTGGATCCGGACGTGATTGGGCGCGTCGTCGCGGGTCGCGTTGCCGGAGAGGAAGACCGAGTCGAGCTTGTTGAAGGTGATTTCGTTGTCGGGCTTCGGGTACTTGTCGCCGGCCGTGCCGAGGTGCATCTTCGGCTCGGCGTTGTCCTCGACCTTCCAGTGCCCGCCCGGGAAGGCTCCTTTGGTGGCGACCATTGCCGAGCCCATCATCCCGCCGAAGATCAGGCCCCGGGTCAGCGGCTGCTTCATGTTGCGGGAGCGGTAGAGGTCCTTCTCGATCTCCGATTTGCGGATCTTCTCGTCGTAGCTCTCGAAGTTGACCGTGTCGATGTCCGCCTTCAGCGACTCGACGATCGCTTCCGCCGCGTACATCCCCGCGTGCATCGCGTAGTGGACGCCCGCGAGTTCGGCGATGTTGACCATCCCGGCGGCGTCGCCGGCGACCATCATGCCGGGCACCGAGAAGCGCTTCGGCAGCGCCCAGTAGCCGCCCGAGGGAATCGTCTTCGCGCCCCAGCCGACCCGCTTGCCGCCCTCGATGATCTTGGCGATGAAGGGGTGCTGCTTGAATTTCTGCAGCTCGTCGTGGACGGAGAAGGTGGCGTCGGTGTAGTCGAGCCCGACCACCAGCCCGAAGCCGACCTTGTCCTCGCCCAGCGGGTAGATGAAGCTGCCGCCGGCCTCCTTGTATTTGGGGCCCCAGCGCAGCGGCCAGCCGAGCGTGTGGATCACCCGGTCGAGCGGCTTCGGCACCTCCCAGATCTCTTTCACCCCGAGCTCCCAGGCCTGCGGGTCGGAGCCGTGCATGTCGAAGTAGTCGTAGGCGGCGTAGGTGAGGTGGCCGATCGTGCCCTCGGCGAGCACCGTGGCTTTCGCCACCACGTCGGAGCCGGGCTCGAAGTTGCCGAGCTCCTGTCCCTCCTTGCCGCGGCCGCGGTCACCCGAGCGCACGCCGCGGACGATCCGATCCTCGACCAGGAGCTTGGTCGCGGCGGTCTCGGAGAGGATGTAGACGCCGGCCTCCTCGGCTTTCTCGGCGAGGAAGCGGCCCAGTTTCGAGACCGACATCGTGTAGGTGCCCTCTTTGCGGAAGTTGGGCGGCGCCGGCTTCAGCGGGAACGCTTTCTTCGAGGTGAGGAAGTAGGTCGCGTCCTTGGTCACCTCCTGGTAGACCGGCGGCCAGTCGGCCGGGTCGAGGTCCGGGAAGAGCCGGGTCAGCGCCGAGGGGTCGACGTTGGCGCCGGAGAGCAGGTGGGCGCCGGCGACTTTGCCCTTCTCGATAACCGCAACGGGTACTTCGCCCAGCTTCTCGGTCAGCTCCGGCTCGTCCTCGAGCAGCTGCATCAGTTTGTTGGCGCAGGCGAGCCCGGCCGGCCCGCCGCCCACGATCGCGATCCCCACCTCGATGCGCTCGTCCTCGGGATCGGTCGGCGGACCGATCACATCGGCGCTGTCAAACGGCGGCGGGAACTCGATCGGGGCGACGTCCGGCATTCGATTCTCTCCTTCGGGGAGGCCGAGCCCGAGGCTCAGCCGCCCTTCTTCGCTTTGATCGCCTCGGTCAGCTTGGGGAGGATCTTGTGCAGATCCCCGACCACGCCCAGGTCCGAGAACTCGAAGATCGGCGCGTTCTGGTCCTTGTTGATCGCGAGGATGTTCTCCGAGCTCTGCATGCCGACCTTGTGCTGGATCGCGCCGGAGATGCCGGCGGCCAGGTAGAGCTTCGGGGCGACCGTCTTGCCGGTCTGGCCGATCTGGGCCGCGTACGGGTACCAGCCGGCGTCGACGACCGCGCGGGTCGCCGCAACCGCGCCGCCCATCGAGTCGGCGAGCTGCTCGCAGAGCTCGAAGCCCTCTTTGGCTCCGAGGCCGCGACCGCCGCCGACGAGGATGTCGGCGTCCTCGATGTTGACGTCGGCGCCGCGCTGCTCGCCGCGCTGGACCATCTTGGCCTTCGTCGACCAGGGCGAGAGCTCCACGTCCACGTCGATGACCTCGGCGGTCCCGCCGGTCTCATTGGCGTCGAACGCGTTGAGGCGCCCGATGATGATTCCCGGCTCGGCGACGTAGCCGACGTCGGCGATCTGGGAGTCCTGCAGGATCGGGCGCTCGGCGACGAGCTTGCCGCCATCCACCTTCACCTTCGTGACCTCCATCGTCACGCCGGCGTTGAGGCGGGCGGTGAGGCCGGCGCCGATCTCGAAGCCGAGCAGGCCGCCGCCGAACAGCGCGTAGCCGAAGCCCTCGTCCTGGATCACCTTGGCCATCGCGTCGACGATCGGCTGGGCGAGGCCCTCGGGGACGTCCTTGGCGCGGTAGACCTTGGCGGCGCCGTAGTTGCCGAGCGACGCGCAGGCGTCGTCGGCGATGTCGCCGACGACCATGACGCCGGCGTCGCCGCCGATCTCACCGGCCAGCCGGGCCGCCTCGGAGATCGCTCCGAGTGAGTTCTTGTTGAAGTTGCCCTCGTCGTCGTGGAGGGCGTAGGTCAGGATGCCTGCCATCTAGATCAGCTTCCTCTCGTCGAGCCAGGCGACGATCTTTTCGACCGTCTCGTTTGTGTCCTCGTCCTCGATGATCTCGCCGGCCTCTTTGGCGGGCGGCGGGTTGAGGCCGAGCACCGATGTCTTCGAGCCGCCCTCGCCGACCATGCCGCCGTCGATGCCGACGTCGCCGGTCGCCTTCGCGTCGAGGGGTTTTTTCTTCGCCCCCATGATCGCCTTGAGGCTCGGGTAGCGCGGCTCGTTGATCGCGTCGCCGACGCTGATCACCGCGGGCAGCTCGATCTCGACCGTGTCGTATCCGTACTCGGCCTGGCGCTCGCAGCGCAGCTTGCCGTCGGCGACGTCGATCTTGATCACCTGGGTCAGCGACGGCATCTGCAGGTGGTCGGCGACGACCGCGCCGATCGTGTAGCACTCGCCGTCATCCGACTGCTGGCCGAGCAGGACCAGGTCGGGGCTCTCGGACTCGAGCACCTTGGCCAGCGAGTAGCCGGTGGCGCAGACGTCGGAGCCGGCGAGCGCGTCGTCGGAGAGGTGCACCGAGCGGTCGGCGCCGAGCGCGACGGCCTTGTGCAGGGCGCGGACCGCGGAGTCGGGGCCCATCGTCACCGCGACGACCTCCTCGACCGGGATCGCGCCACCCTCCTTGATCTGCATCGCAGCCTCGATCGCGTGGGTGTCGAAGGGGTTGAGGTTCTTCTCGCCGCCGCGGTCCAGTCGCATCGTGCTGGGGTCGATGCGCTTCTGGACGGCGGCGTCCGGAACCTCCTTGACCAGGACGCAGATCTTCAAGATTTAGCTCCTTGGGGCGTCGGTTTCTCTGGTTGACTGACTAGTCAATCAGTCTATCTACACACGCGGCGGTGATGCGTTCAGAAGTGTGGCGTTCGTCACCCTAATGGGCGTTGCGCTCAACCCGCGTGGCGCTCGGTGGCGCCCTCGCGGATGAAGTCGACGATCTCGTCTGTACCCGCTCCCGGAGTAAATACCGCAGCGACCCCGAGCTTCTTCAGCTCCGGGATGTCCTCGGCCGGGATCGTCCCCCCAACCGTGACCAGGACGTCGTCGATTCCCTGCTCGGCGAGCAGGGCGACGACCTTGGGGACCAGAGTCATGTGGGCGCCGGAGAGGATCGAGAGGCCGACCGCGTCGGCGTCCTCCTGGATCACCGTCTCGGCGATCTGCTCCGGCGTCTGGTGCAGGCCGGTGTAGATGACCTCCATGCCCGCGTCGCGGAGGGCGCGGGCGATGATCTTGGCGCCCCGGTCGTGCCCGTCAAGCCCGGGCTTGGCGACGACGACACGGATCTTCCTTGCAGTTGCGGCCTCCATGGCGCGGCGAAGCGTACCCGACGGCTCCGGGCCGCTCGGGCCGCTCACCCGAAGTTGGGATACCGCGGCACCATGCGGGCGTTGAAGCCCGGGCCGGTGAGGGGGACGCGGCCGAGCCCCAGCAGCGGCGCGGTGAGGTTGCCGCTCCAGCCGTCGGGGGCATCCGGCCGGCGCACGTAGTGGGCGGAGCCGGCGAACGGGGCGGGCGGGTCGACGAAGGCGGTCCCACGGCGGTTGTGGAACCGAAACCCGGCGGCAGCGGTGGCCGCCAGGGTGAAGCGGGTGATGCCGACTCCTTCTCGGACCTCCGAGCCGACGGCCCAGAAACCGGTGAAGGGCTTCTCCCCCGCTTCGCGTGAGCCGAACGCCGCGAACTGGATCGAGTCGCGGCGGGAGGCCGCGACCAGCGTCGCCTCGTCCTCACCCCCGCCCGACTGGCGCCCGCGCGCGCGGGCCGCGGCGGCGGGCCCGTATCGGCACTTCCATCCGGGATGGTGGACCAGCGTCCCCTTCGCCCGGGTCGCCTCGATGCGGACGTAGCCACCCTCGCCGCGAAAGCGCAGGGTGCCCCGGAAGAAGCCTTCCGTCGTCGTCCAGGGCTCGCCCTCGCAGCGAGGGCCCGGCTCCCGCGTCTTCAGCGTGCGGAAGGGCTCGTAGTCGACGACGAATTCGCCGAAGCGGGCGAACCTCACCCCGATCCCCTCCTCGCTCACCTTTCCCCGTGCGAAGTAGACGGCCTGCTGCCCCCTCCTGCTTATCGTCAGGTCGATGTCATCCTCGTCAGCCTCGAGCTCGGCCGTGAGGCCGTTGGTGGCCTCGAGCGGGATCGCGAACGTCACTTCCCCGTCGCCGTCGACCGCGAGCGCAGTCGCCGGCTGCAGGCCCGCGACCAGGAGGACGAGCAGCAGCGCTCTCCGAGCGCGTCCCAGGATCAGAAGACCGGGGACTCGGTGTAGGTGCCGAAGACCTCCTGCATGGCGGAGATCATCTCGCCCTCGGTGGCGCGGGCACGGGCGGCCTCGATGATCGCCGGCATCAGGTTCTCCTCGCTGGCGGCCGCCCGTTTCAGCTCGGCGAGCCTCGCCTCGACCGCCGCTCCGTCGCGGCGGGCGCGGGTCGCCTGGAGGCGGTCCACCTGCTTGGCTTCGAGCGCCGGGTCGATGCGCAGGATCGGCGTCGGGTCTTCGTCCTCCTGGACGAAGTCGTTGACCCCGACGACGATCCGCCTGCGCTCGTCGAGCTCGCGCTGGTAGGTGAAGGCGGCGTCGGCGATCTCGCGCTGCGGGAAGTTGCGGCGGATCGCCTCGACCATCCCCCCCAGCTCGTCGATCCGCGCGAAGTAGTCGTAGGCGGCGGCCTCCATCTCGTCGGTCAGCTTCTCGACGAAGTAGGAGCCGGCCAGCGGGTCGGGCGTGTTCGGCGCCCCGGACTCGAAGGCGATGATCTGCTGGGTGCGGAGCGCGACCCGGACCGCCTCCTCGGTCGGCAGCGCCAGCGCCTCGTCGTAGGAGTTGGTGTGCAGCGACTGGGTCCCGCCGAGGACCGCGGCGAGCGCCTCAAGCGAGGTGCGGACGACGTTGTTGAGCGGCTGCTGGGCGGTCAGCGAGACCCCGGCGGTCTGCGCGTGGAAGCGCAGGCGCATCGACTCCTCGCGCTTGGCGCCGTAGGTGTCGCGCATCTCCCGCGCCCAGATCCGGCGCGCCGCCCGGTACTTGGCGACCTCCTCGAAGAAGTCGATGTGGGCGTTGAAGAAGAAGGAGAGGCGGGGCGCGAAGTCGTCGACGTCGAGGCCGCGCTCGAGGGCGCGCTCGACGTAGGTGAAGCCGTCCTTGAGCGTGAAGGCGAGCTCCTGCTGGGCGGTCGAACCGGCCTCGCGGATGTGGTAGCCGGAGATCGAGACCGGATGCCAGCGCGGCATGTTCTGGGAGCACCACTCGATCATGTCGGTGACCAGGCGCATCGCCGGCTCGATCGGGAAGCACCACTCCTTCTGGGCGATGTACTCCTTGAGAATGTCGGTCTGGATCGTGCCGCCGAGCTTCTCGGCCGGCACCCCCTGCTCCTCGGCGACGAGCACGTAGAAGGCGAGCAGGATCGCGGCGGGCGCGTTGATCGTCATCGAGGTGCTGACTCCGCCGAGCGGTATGCCCGCGAAGAGCTGCTCCATGTCGTCGAGGCTGTCGACGGCGACGCCCTCGCGGCCGACCTCGCCGAGGCTGCGGTGGTGGTCGGAGTCGTAGCCCATCAGCGTCGGCATGTCGAACGCCGTCGAGAGCCCGGTCTGGCCGTGGTCGAGCAGGTAGTGGAAGCGCTCGTTGGTCTCCTCGACCGTGCCGAAGCCGGCGAACTGGCGCATCGTCCAGAGCCGGCCGCGGTACATGGAGGGATAGGGGCCCCGTGTGAACGGGTACTCGCCGGGGCGGCCGATCCGCTCCTCGGCGTCGGCCACCAGGTCCTCCTCCGTGTAGAGGGGCTCGATCGGATGCCCGGACATCGTCGAGAACTCGGCCTCGCGCTCCTCGAGCTCCGGCCGTTGCTTGGGGTCCGCGGCCATGGGAGAAGTCTAGGCCCGGCGCGCGGCGTAGCGTGAACCGCCCCATCCAACCGCCGCCGCGAGCAGCGCCGTCGCGCCGATCGCGAGGCGACGGCCGAGGCGCTCGAAGCGCATCGACTGCCAGCCCTCGCGCCTGGCGATCGCGGCCAGGGCCGGGTCCGGGTTGACGACCACCGCGTGGCCGACCGCCTCCAGCATCGGCAGGTCCGACAGCGAGTCCGAGTAGGCGTAGGACTGGGCGAGGTCGATGTCGTGCCCGGCCGCGAAGGCCTCCATCGCCTCGACCTTGCCGGGCCCGTAGACGAAGGGGCCGTCGAAGCGGCCGGTGAAGGCGCCCTCGGGGTCGATCTCGTATTTCGTGCCGATGCCGCCGTCCATGCCGAGGACGTGGGCGAGGTGGCCGACGACGCCGTCGCCGGCGGCGCTGACGATGAAGGTGGCGCGTCCCGCGTCCTGATGGCCGTGGACCTCCTCCAGCATCTGCGGGTAGACGCGCGGCAGGATCGCCGCCATCACCTCCGGCGTCATCCGCTCGACGGCGCGGGCGGGCACCCCCGTGATCAGGTCGCGGGCGACCTTGAGCACCTCGGTGGTGCGGGCGTCGGTGGTCCCCCGCAGCCGGTAGCGCATGTGCTCGACGCCCCAGCTCACCAGCTGGCGGCGGCCGATGATCCCGTGCCGCACCGCGACCCGCGCGAACGGCATCCCCGACGACCCCGCCATCAGGGTCTTGTCCAGGTCGAAGAAAGCCGCTGCGCGGGGCATGTACCCCTTCCGATCCTGCCTAGGAGCCGGGGACTTCGATCACGATCGCGTCGCCCTGGCCGCCGCCGCTGCAGATCGCGGCGACGCCGAGCCCGCCGCCACGACGGCCGAGCTCATGGACGAGCGAGCCGACGATCCGCGAGCCGGAGGCGCCGATCGGGTGACCGAGCGCAATCGCCCCGCCGTTGACGTTGACGTTCTCCTCCTCGACGCCGAGCATCCGCATCGAGTTGAGGGCGACCGAGGCGAAGGCCTCGTTGATCTCCCAGAGGTCGACGTCGCCGGCGCTCTTGCCGATCTTCTCCAGCGCCTGCTTGGCGGCGTTGGCGGGGGTTTTCGCCAGGTAGGCGAAGTCGTCGGCGACCGTGCCGTAGGAGATGACGCGGGCCAGCACCTGCCTGCCCTCCTTCTCCGCCCACTCATCCGAGGCGACGACGATCGCGCCGGCGCCGTCGTTGACGCCCGGGGCGTTGCCGGCGGTGTGGGTCGCGTCCTCGCCGCCGATCGGCCGCAGCCCGGCCAGGGTCTCGACCGTGGTCTCGGCGCGGATCGCCTCGTCGGCCTCGATCGTGCTCTCGCCCTTGCGCGACTTGACCGTGACGCCGACGATCTCGTCGGCGAGCCGGCCGGCGTCGGTCGCCTCGGCGGCGAGCCGGTGCGAGCGCTCGGCGAATTTATCCATGTCGGCGCGCGTGATCTCGAGCTCGTTGGAGACCTCGCTCGCCTCGTTGATCATCTGCTTTTCGGTAAAGGGGTTGGTGAGCCCGTCGTGGACCATCGCGTCGATCGTCTCGACGTGGCCCATCCGGTAGCCGAAGCGGGCGCCGGGCAGCAGATGCGGGGCGCCGCTCATCGACTCCATGCCGCCGGTCACGGCGACCTCGGTGTCGCCGGCGCGGATCGCCATGTCGGCGAGGCCGATCGTGCGCATGCCCGACGCGCAGACCTTGTTGATCGTCTCCGAGGGGACCTCCTTGGGGATGCCGCCCTTGATCTGGGCCTGGCGCGAGGGGATCTGCCCCTGGCCGGCCTGCAGGACCTGGCCGAAGACGACCTGGTCGACCTGCTCGGGGTCGACGCCGGATCGCTCGAGCGCCGCGGAGATCGCCTGGCCCCCGAGGTCGGTGGCGTCGAGGGAGGAGAGGGTGCCGCCCATCTTGCCGAAGGGGGTACGTGCTGTTCCGAGGATGACTGTGCTGGGCATCGCGGACCTTTCGTCTTGGTTTTATGCCGGGTCTCGGCTCGAACGTGGGCCGCATGGCCCTGAAGTGAAAGATTACCGGTGATGAAGGTTGCGGTCACACAGCAGGGCGTCACCGAGGTCGAGGCCGACCTGCTCGTCGTCGGGCTCTTCCAGGGCGAGGAGCTGCCCGGGGATCTGGCGGGGGCCGCCGGCGCCGCGGACGCCCGGGGCGGGTTCAAGAAGCTCTCGGTCCTTCACCCCGAGCGGCCCGGCCGCGCCCTCGCGGTCGGCCTCGGCAAACGCGAGGAGATGGACGCCGAGCGAGCCAGGGTCGCGGCGGCGCTCGCCGCCCAGCACGCCGGCAGGGTCGAGGCGACCTCGGTCGCCTGGCTGCCGCCGGACGCGGATGGCGACGCGGGCGAGATCGCCGCGGGCATCGTGACCGGCACGATCCTCGGCTCATACCGCTTCGACCGCTTCCTCTCCAGGGATCCGGAGGACCCTCCCCCGCCGGCGCTCGAGTCGCTGGTCCTGCTGGCTCCCGAGGGCGTCTCCGACAGCGCCGAGGCGGCGCGCATCTGCGCCGAGGCCCAGAACCGGGCCCGGGACCTCCAGAGCCTGCCCTCGAACGTCGCCACCCCCGCCTATCTCGGCCGCCGGGCACGCGAGGTCGCCTCCCACCACGAGGGAGTCACCACCGAGGTGCACGGCCGCGACTGGCTCGTCGAGAAGAAGATGGGCGGCCTGGTCGCCGTCAGCCAGGGCAGCGAAGAGGACCCGAAGCTGATCGTCCTGCGCTACGCGGGCGGCGGGTCGGGCCCGACGCTCGGGCTGGTCGGCAAGGGCGTGACCTTCGACACGGGCGGCATCTCGATCAAGCCGTCGGCGGGCATGCAGGACATGAAGATGGACATGTCGGGTGCCGCCGCGGTGCTCGAGGCGGTCAGCGCGATCGCCGACCTCGGGCTCGAGCTGAACCTGGTCGCGGTGATCCCCTCGACCGAGAACATGCCCTCGGGGACGGCGATCAAGCCCGGCGACGTCATCACCCAGTACAACGGCAAGACCGTCGAGGTCAACAACACGGACGCGGAGGGGCGGCTGATCCTCGCCGACGCCCTCGCCTACGCGGTCGAGCTCGGGGCGGAGCGGATCGTCGACCTCGCGACCCTGACCGGCGCCGTCCTGGTCGCGCTCGGCTCCACCTATGCCGCGGTGATCTCAAACGACGACGAGCTCGCCGCCGCGGTCGAGGACAGCGGCGAGCGGACCGGCGAGCTGGTCTGGCGCCTGCCGCTCCACGCCGAGTACAAGGCGCTGACCAAGGGCACCGTCGCCGACCTCACCAACGCCTCGGCGAAGCGCAAGGCGGGGACGATCTACGCCGGCTCCTTCCTCGAGGAGTTCGTCGGCGAGACCCCCTGGGCTCACGTCGACATCGCCGGCACGGCCTGGGACGTCGGCCGCGAGTACACCGGCAGCGGCGCCAGCGGCTACGGCGTCCGATTGCTGGTCGAGATCGCCTCGCGGATGTAGGGTCGGTTCGGTGGGCCCGACCAGCGGGGCCCCGACCGAGGAGAGAGCATGAGCGCAAGGCAACTCCTTCCCCTTAGCGGCGTCCTTTCGGTGGTCCTGATCTTCGTCTCGTTCCTGATCGTGGGCGAACCCCCGGACCTCGATGCTCCGAACGCCGAGATCCTCGCCTACTACGCCGACAACGAGGACGAGATGATGTTCGGCTCGGCGCTGCTCGCACTCGGTGCCTTCTTCTTCCTGGTCTTCTCGACCGCGGTCGCCGCGCTGGTCCGCGGGGTCCGGGAGACGACGGCGTCATCGGCCAGCCTGACCCTCGCGGGCGGGATCATCTTCGCCGTCGGCCTGACGATCTTCGCCGGCATCTCGTTCAGCGCCGCCGAATCGGTGGAGGACGTCGGCATCGGCACGATCGAGACCTTCCACGCCCTCGAAATGAACATGTTCTTCCCGCTCGCGGTCGGCGTCGCCGCCTTCCTCTTCGGGGCCGGAGTCGGGACCCTGAGGACCGGGGCACTGCCCTCGTGGCTGAGCTGGGGGGCGATCGTGCTCGGCGTCTTCGCGATCACCCCGCTCGGCTTCTTCGCCTTCCTCCTCCTGGGCGTCTGGACGCTGATCGTCAGCGTCCTGCTCTTCATGAGGGCGCGATCGGCCCCGGAGGGCGCGGCGCCGGCGGGTGCGCCTCCCGGCTAGGCCTCGCCGAGGATCATGCAGGTCGCGGTGCCGTGGGCGAGCAGCTTGCCGCTGTCGGCGGCGGTGAGCGTCGCCTCCGAGGTGGCCTGTTTGCGTCCCCTGTAGAGGACGCTCGCCTCGCAGACGACCCTGCCCGTGTCGCGGGTGATCGGCCGCACGTACTTGGCCTCGAGGCCGAGCGACGTGTAGCCGACGCCCGCCGGCAGCGTCGTGTGGACGGCGCAGCCGAGGGCGGAGTCGAGCAGCGTCGCGGCGTAGCCGCCGTGGACGACGCCGATCGGGTTGTAGTGCTCCTCGCCCGGCTCGCCGGAGAAGACCGCGCGGCCCTCGCTCACTTCGACCGGGCCGAACCTCAGGGTCACCGCGATCGGCGGCGGCGGCACGTCGCCGGCGACGATCGCCCGCATGTACTCGATGCCCGTCATCGTCGCCCCGGCGGCCGCGGTCGCCAGCGGGTCCTGCCAGACAAGGGTGCGGCTGCGGCTGTCCTCGGGGTTCTCGCGGGCGATCGCCTCAGCGGCCTCGACGGCGTTCGACGCGCCCGCGCGTCGCGCTGCGCTCGCCGCCTCTTCGCTCATCGACGAGCGCCGCGCGCCCGGCGATCGCCGGCGGCGGGGACGGGACGGGGGCTCGCCGGATAGAGCAGGTCGGCGGTGATCTCCGCCTGGCTGATCGAGATCCGCGGCGGCTTGTCCCGGTTCTGATGCCTGTTTCGACTCGCGTTGATCTTCATGGGCCGACCCTAGCGCAGTGAGTTGCTTGAAGCAACTCAATGTGCAAAGATCACATACGTGCTGCGCCACGACTACCCGGGACAGGTCTGCTCGATCGCCAAGGCGCTCGAGGTCGTCGGCGAGCGCTGGTCGCTTCTGATCGTGCGCGACGTGATGAACGGGCGGCGGCGCTTCGACGAGCTGCAGAGCGGCCTCGGGATCGCCCGCAACACGCTCGCGGCGCGCCTCCAGCGCCTCATCGACGAGGACATCCTCGAGCGGCGTCCCTACCAGACCAACCCGGCGCGCCACGAGTACTTCCTGACCGAGAAGGGCCTCGACCTCTGGCCGGCGCTGGTCGCACTGCTCGCCTGGGGCGACCGCCACTCCCCCACCCCGGCGGGACCGCCGATGCTGATCGTCCACAAGGAGTGCGGCGGCCGCGTCAGCGACCGGGGCCTCTGCGAGTCCTGCGGAGAGGTCCTGCACGCACGGGACGCGCGGGCGCTCCCGGGGCCGGGGGTTGCGCGGACCACGGAGGCGCTGGTAGCTTCGTAGCGTGCCCTTGGGGAGGTTACGTGGGGCCCTGATCGTCATCGGTATTGCGATACCGGTGCTGGTCGTCTTCGCCGCGGCGCCCGTCGAGGCGAAGCGCAAAGGAGCCCTCAAGCCCACGTTCAAGCTCAAAGCGAAGGTGCCGCCGTTCGGCCACGCCTCGTTCACCCACGCCGAGTTCACCACGAAGAGGGCGGGTGAGAAAGCGGGCGCGTCGGCCAAAGGAGGCAAAGGCCCGAAGCCCACGGTCACGGCGAAGATCAGCAACCTCTCCGACGTGCCCCGCAGCGCGATCGTGCTCGTCCGCGTCAGCAGGTCGAAGAAAAGGCAAAGCACGTATTCCGCCGACGTCCTGATCATCGGCAGCACAAAGCCGCCCGGTGCAGGGCGCAGCGCCCGCGCCAGCGCGATCCCCCCGTTCGGCGCCGAATACCCCGATCAGTTCGAGACGACCACCGACTTCGTCGACCTCGTTCTCTTCAACCGGCTTCCGGCGCCGGGAACCGCCCTGATCGGCAAACCAACCGGGAAGGTCGTCCGGGAAGGCGACATCAACGGCGACAACCCGCCGCAGCCGGCGATCTGCGGCGGGGACGGGGACGGGTACGTCACCCTGACCCTCGCGGCCCTCCACAACGCCGCTGCGCTCGGCGGCAACGTCCCCAAGAGCCGGGGAGAGAAGTACTTCACCCTCGCTCAGGACCTGCTGTGCGACAGGCCTGCCTTCTCCGACCCCGCCCTGGCACAAGGGCTCTTCGACCAGGCAGGCTGGACGGCACCGGGGCCCGGACCGGGGCCGGTCCCGGAGGCGGCGGTCGCCTGCACCGGAATTCTCGCCGCCTCGCCGCCCCCCTTTGAAGCGACCGAGTACGACATCTCCTTCTCCTGCAACAAAGCAGCGACCAGCCTCGGATTCGAGTTGCCCGGCGGCCGCTTCGCCAATGGATTCATCCCCCCGCCCGAGCTGCCGCAATGCGTGAACCAGACGATCGGCCCAAACCGCTTCTGGCTCTTCTGCGAGGGAGGCACGCTGGCCGCCGGTGTCAAATCGACGGCGCGCATGCAGCCGCTCCCGACCCAGCTCGCTCCCTGCGAGAGGCTGAAGATCTTCTTCAATCCCCAGTCCGCCTCTCCGAACGGCCTGGTCTTCGACAGCAGCCCCTTCGCCCCCTGTCCCTGACGCACGGCGGCCCAGCCCGATCGTCTAACGTTGGCCAACCGGCCAGTCGGCGTTGACGATCAGAGGAGGAACACGGATGGCAACCGCAGCGGAGCTCCAGGCACGCGACAAGATCTTCATCGGCGGCGAGTGGGTCGAGCCCCAGGCCACCGAGACGCTCGAGGTGATCAACTCCTCGACCGAGGAGGTCATCGGCACGATCCCGGCCTGCACCGCCGCCGACGCCGACCGCGCCGTGATCGCCGCCCGCGATGCGTTCGACGCCTGGTCGCAGACCTCGCGCGAGGAGCGGGCCGGCTACCTCTCGGCGATCGCCGCCGGGCTCGGCGAGCGCTCCGAGGAGATCGCGGCGACGATCGCCCAGGAGCTGGGCATGCCGCTGAAACTGAGCCAGCTGATCCAGGCCGGCCTGCCCACCGGCCAGTTCGCCGCGATGCCCGGGCTGATGGAGGAAGTCGCCTGGGAGGAGGAGATCGGCAACTCCCGCGTCCTGCGCGAGCCGGTCGGCGTGCTCGGCGCGATCACACCCTGGAACTACCCGCTCAACCAGATCGCCGCCAAGGTCGCCCCCGCCCTCGCCGCCGGCTGCACGGTCGTCCTCAAGCCGAGCGAGGTCGTCGCCGCTGAACGCCTTCATCCTCGCCGAGGTCATCGAGGCCGCCGGCCTGCCGGCGGGCGTCTTCAACATGGTCACCGGCGTCGGCCCCGAGGTCGGCGAGGCGATCGCCGGCCACCCCGGCGTCGACATGGTCTCCTTCACCGGCTCGACCCGCGCCGGCCGCCGCGTCTCCGAGCTCGCCTCGGCGACGGTCAAGCCGGTCGCGATGGAGCTCGGCGGCAAGTCCCCGAACGTGATCCTCGACGACGCCGACCTCTCGCGGGCGATCCCCGACGGCGTCGGCAAGTGCTTCCTCAACTCGGGCCAGACCTGCAGCGCCCTGACCCGGATGCTGGTCCCGCGCGAGAAGCTCGCCGAGGCCGAGGAGATCGCCGCACGGCCGCCCAGGCCTTCACCCCCGGCGACCCCTTCGACGAGGGGACCACGCTCGGGCCGCTCGTCTCCGAGGTCCAGCGCGAGCGGGTGCGCGGCTACATCGAGAAGGGCGAGGCCGAGGGCGCGAAGCTGCTCACCGGGGGCGCCGCTGCCGCCCGAGGGCCTCGAGCGCGGCTACTTCGTCCGCCCCACCGTCTTCTCCGAGGTGACGACCGAGATGACGATCGCCCAGGAGGAGATCTTCGGGCCGGTGCTCTCGATCCAGCCCTACGAGGACGAGGAGGACGCGGTCCGGATCGCCAACGACACCGACTACGGCCTCGCCGGCGGCGTCTGGTCGGCGGACCAGGAGCGGGCGATCGGCGTCGCCCGCCGCATCCGCACCGGCCAGATCGAGATCAACGGCGGCGCCTTCAACCCCCTGGCCCCCTTCGGCGGCTACAAGCAGTCCGGGCACGGCCGCGAGAACGGCCGCTACGCGATCGAGGAGTTCCTGCAGGTCAAGAGCCTGCAGCTCTAGCGGTTCGGGCCGGCGGGTCCCGTCCCGGGCGAGGGGGCCTGCGGGCGGGCCAAACTGGGTCCGTTCTCGGCCCCCTCGCCCGGGCCACCCACCGGCAGAGTCGCCAGAGACTGACGCATGAACAGCAAACCCTCCCCGAGTGGCAGCGCATAGTCTCCCGCCCGTGAACTTCGAGCTAACCGACGAGCAGCGGCTGCTGCGCGACACGGTGCGGGACTTCGCGCGCGAACGAGGTCAGCGCCGGTTGCGGAGGAGCTCGATCGGACCAAGGCGTTCCCCTACGAGATCGTCGGCAAGATGGGCGAGCTCGGGTTGATGGGGATCCCGTTCCCGGAGGAGTACGGGGGCGGCGGCGCCGACACGCTCTCCTACGTGCTGGCGGTCGAAGAGCTGGCCCGGATCGACTCCTCGGTCTGCGATCACGATGGCCGCCCACACCTCGCTGGGGACGATGCCGATCCACCTCTGGGGCAGCGACGAGCAGAAGGCCGAGTGGATGCCGCGCCTCTGCAGCGGCGAGCGGCTCGCCGCCTTCGGCCTGACCGAGCCCGAGGCCGGCTCGGACGCCGGCAACACGTCCGCACCACGGCCAAGCTCGACGACGGCGAGTGGGTGATCGACGGCGCCAAGCAGTTCATCACCAACTCGGGCACCGATATCTCCGGCTGCGTCACGATCACCGCGGTCACCGGCGAGCCGAACGGGCGCAAGGAGATCTCGAACCTGATCGTCCCCAACGGGCACCCCCGGCTACGAGGCCGGCGAGCCCTACCGCAAGATGGGCTGGAACGCCTCGGACACCCGGCCGCTCTCCTTCGACGACTGCCGGGTGCCGGAGTCCAACCTGCTCGGCCGCCGCGGCGACGGCTTCAAGAACTTCCTCCACATCCTCGACGGCGGCCGGATCGGCGTCGCGGCGATGGGCGTCGGACTCGCCCAGGGCGCCCTCGACGAGGCGATCTCCTACGCCAAGGAGCGCCGCGCCTTCGGCCAGCCGATCTCCAAGTTCCAGTCGATCCAGGCGAAGATCGCCGACCTCTCGGCCCAGATCGAGGCCGCCCGCCTGCTCACCTAGCGCGCGGCGCTCGAGAAGGACGCCGGCCAGTCGTTCACGCTGACCGCCGCCCAGGCGAAGCTGATCACCGGCCGCCTCGCGGTCCGGGCCACCGAGGAGGCGGTGCAGATCCACGGCGGCTACGGCTACATCGAGGAGTACCCGGTCTGCCGCTTCTATCGCGACGCCAAGATCCTCACGATCGGCGAGGGCACCGACGAGGTGCAGCAGATGGTGATCGCCCGCCAGCTCGGCTGCTGAGCCACAGGCTCAGAGCCGCGGCGCGATCCGAGGTTTACCGAAGTCCTCGTGAGAAGGGCATGAGGGACTGGTGTCCGGTTTGAGTATTCATTCTGGGTTCTTACCCTACCTAAAATTAATGGTAAAGCAACCCTAATTAATAATGAGTGGACGAACGGACGAATCGTGCCTGGCAGGCGTGGCCCAGGCGTGAGTTCGGCGGCAGTCAGCGAATCGGGGTCAGGCGGGGCCCGAGGTCGTCGTGCCCTCGGTCCTGCCCGCGACGGCGGCCGCGCGGCCGACCGCGCGGCCGATCCCGTAGTGGGCGCAGATCGTCAGCTCGTGCTCGCGCAACAGGGGCCGGGTCGGGTCGATCGACGGCGCCGAGCGCAGCGCGTCGCGCCCGTGGGCGACCCAGACCCGGCCGGCCGCCGGAGCGCAGTCCGAGAAGGGGACCGCGACCAGCCGCGCCCGGCGGCGGCCGAGCGCGACGATCAGCCAGGCCGGGTCCCCGCTCTCGGTGTCGGTGAAGAGGCCGCGGACGACGCCGACCCGGGAGCCGTCGCGATCGTCCACCTCGAAGCCGATCAGCGACTCAGTCATCGGCCTGCCGCTCGAGCAGCTCGGCGGCGGCGCTGGCGGGATCGAGCTCCCGCCTGACGACCCGGTCGAGGAGGGACTGGGTCTCGGGGTCCTCGGCGGCGGTCGCCTCGAGCCGGCGGCGCATCCGCGAGGCGGCGATCCCGAGGACCTCGTTGCGCAGGTTGCGCGCCCGCCGCTCATCCAGGGTCCCCGCCTCCTCGATGTGGGCGCGATGCTCGTCGATCTTCTCCGCCAGCTCCTCGACCCCCTCGCCCTCGCCGCCTCGGTCCGCAGGATCGGCACGTTCCAGCCCTCCGGGTCGTGTGAGAGCGCCAGCACGCCGCGCACCTCGCGCACCATCGTGTCGGTCATCGGGTGGTCGGCCTTGTTGACGACGATGATGTCGGGGATCTCCATGACCCCCGCCTTCAGGGCCTGGATCGAGTCGCCGGAGCCGGGCATCAGCGCGAGCACGATCGTGTCGGCGTGGTCGACGATGTCGATCTCGGCCTGGCCGACGCCGACCGTCTCGATCAGGACGTCGTCCTTGCCGGCGGCGTCCATCACCAGGGCGACCTGGAGCGCGGCCTCGGAGAGGCCGCCGAGGGCGCCGCGCGAGGCCATCGAGCGGATGAAGACGCCGGGGTCGAGGAAGTGGTCGGAGAGGCGGATGCGGTCGCCGAGCAGGGCGCCGCGGGTGAACGGGCTCGAGGGGTCGATCGAGAGCACCGCGACCTGGCGGTCGGCCTTGCGCAGCTCCGCGGTCAGCGCCCCGATCAGGGTGCTCTTGCCGACTCCGGGCGGGCCGGTGAAGCCGATGATCCGCGCCGTGCCGGTCCGCGGGTAGACCTCGCGCACCAGCTCCCAGCCCGCGGGGTCGTCGGACTCGATCAGGGTGATCGCGCGCGCCAGCGCCCGCTTGTCCCCGGCGACGAGGCGCTCCGCGAGCGACGCCGCCTTGGCGGTGTCAGCCAATGGTGAGTCCTCGCTCCACGACCACGTGCCTGAGTCTAGAGTTCCGGCCCCCGTGATCCGCACGATCCGCTTCTGCGCCCGCAACGGGATGCTGAACCTCCAGTACGGACGGCTGCTGCTGCGCTATGCGTGGCGGCGGCTGCTGACGCGCGCCGGCTGGCGCTGGCGCACCGACGGGCTGCTCTTCCTCGGCCGCGGGCTCGAGCTCCAGATCGCCAAGCGCGGCAGGGTCGACTTCGGCCGCTTCGTCTGGATCGGCGACGGCACCAAGATCCGCTGCCACGAGGGCGTCGTCGAGATCGGGGCGAAGACGGTGATCGGCCAGGAGTGCACGATCTCCGCCTACCAGCGGGTGCGGATCGGCGAGCAGTGCGTGATCGCCGACCGGGCGATGTTCATCGACTTCGACCACGGCGTCGTCGAGGTCGAGCGCCCGATCCGCCAGCAGGGCATCTACAAGCGCGACGTCGAGGTCGGCTCGAACGTCTGGATCGGCTACGGCGCCTGCATCCTGCGCGGCGTGCGGGTCGGCGACAACTCGATCGTCGGCACCAACTCGGTGGTGACCAAGGACGTGCCGGCCAACGCGGTCGTCGCCGGCGTCCCGGCCAGGGTGATCCGCATGCGCGAGGCGCCGGCGGAGCTGCGCTGGAGCGACCCGGTCGAGCCCGACCCCGGAGCCGAGACGACGCTCGACCCGCCCGGCTAGGCCGACTCGGCGGGGCCCGTCTCGACGCCGACCAGCCCGGCGTAGACCGCCGCGGTCCGCTCGGCGACGTCGGCCCAGTCGAAGCGGCGCAGGTGCTCGTAGGCCTCGGCGACGAGGCGGCGGCCGAGCTCGTCGTCGCAGAGGACGCGCATCGCGACCTCGGCCAGCGCCTCGGGGTCGTGCGCGGGGAAGCGCAGGCCCGCCTTCCTCGTGGGGGACGACCTCGCGCAGGCCGCCGGTGTCGGCGACGATGCAGGGACAGCCCGAGGCCATCGCCTCGAGCGCGACCAGGCCGAAGGGCTCGTAGATCGAGGGGACCACCGTCAGGTCGGCGATCCGGTAGAGCGAGTGCAGGACGTCGTCGCCGATCCAGCCGAGGAAGGTGCCGTGCTCCATCAGGCCGAGCTCCTCGGCCTGGCGCTGCAGCTCCGCCTCGTGGGTGCCGGAGCCGGCGACCAGGAAGCGCGTCCCGGGGGCCTCCTCGATCATCCGCGGCATCGCCTCGAGCGCGAGCTGGAAGCCCTTCTCGTAGACGAGCCGGCCGATCAGCAGGACCAGCTTCTCGTCGGGCTCGGCGAACTCCGAGCGCAGCCGCCGCAGCTCGGCGGGGTCCTGGGGCTGGAGGTCGTCGGGGTCGATCCCGTTGGGGATCACGGTCACCCGCTCCTCCTCGACGCCGAAGATGTCGGCGATCTGCTCGCGCATGTAGTGGGAGCAGGCGATCACCCGCTCCGAGCGGTTGGTGATCCAGCGCTCGACGCCGTGGATGTAGGTCTGGGGGTGCTTGTCGACCCAGCCCTGGTGGCGGCCGTGCTCGGTCGCGTGGATCGTCGTCACCAGCGGCGCATCGAAGCGCTTGGCGAGGTGGTCGCAGGCGTTGGCGACCAGCCAGTCGTGGCCGTGGACGAGGTCGAAGTCGAAGCGGTCGCCGAGCTCGACCCCGGCGGCGAGCATGTCCGAGTTCATCCGCTCGACCCAGGCGACGAACTCGCCGAGGTCGGTCGGCCGCTTCGGCTCGCGGATGCGGTGGATCCAGACCCCGCCGCTGCGCTCCTCCGCCGGCGACTCCTCGCCCCCGCGGGTCAGCACGTGGACCTCGACGCCGTGCTCGACCAGCGCCTCGGAGAGCTTGCGGACGTGGCGTGCGAGGCCGCCCTCGATCAGCGGCGGGTACTCCCAGGAGAGGATCAGGATGCGGGTCATCCGGTTCGGGCTAGGGCTCCAGCAGGGGAGCGAGACTCAGGTCCGGGGCAAGCGAGCGCATACGCGGGTCGGTACTGGCCGGGGAGTCTATGGCCTCGAGCATCGCTTCGGCGTGGTCGGTCGCCCGCTGGTAGGCGTAGTCGCCCGCCTCGCCGCGGCCGTCGAGGAAGGCCCAGTCGCTCGCCTGGACCGCGAGCAGCTCGCGCGCGGCGCGCGCCGCGCGGCTTCCCCGGCAGGCCGCTCGCGAGCGCGCCGCAGCAGGCGCAGCTCGAGCCGCCGCGCCGCCCAGGCGATGTCGGCGACCGGCGGCGAGTCCCAGGTGCGGAAGTCCTTGCCCTCGCCCCAGGTCGAGGCGCTCAGCGGCCGCGGCCTCGGGCGTCGTGCTCCTGCCAGCGCCCGCGGGACGCGTGACCATCCGCACCCCCGCGGCCGCCGCCCGCGAGAGCACCTCCCGCAGCCAGATCGCGCCCTCCGACCACCAGTGGCCGAGCAGCTCGGTGTCGATCGCGAAGACGAGCAGGCCGCGGCGGCCCCGCTCGGCCGCGAAGGCGCGCAGGCGCTCGGCGGCCGCGTCGAGGAACTCCCCCGCCTGGCGGCGGGCCGCCTCGGCCGCGGCGGCCGGGTCGTAGGCGCCGCCGCCGACCTTCCAGATCCGGATCCCGCGCAGCGATTTGCCGGCGAACTGGGCGTGGGCGGGGTCCGAGGGGTAGCCGTCGAGCGACCAGAGCCAGCTCGATCGCCTCCCAGTCGATCGGCAGCGCCACCGGGCCGGCCTCGGTCGCGACCGGCGTCAGCGCGTCCAGCGGGTCGGAGCCGGCGCTCTGATCGACGCAGAACCAGCGCACGCCGTGCGCGGCCAGGCGCCACTCGAGCCCCGGCGCGTAGGCGCACTCGGGCAGCCAGAAGCCGCCGTCCCAGCCGAAGCGCCGGCGATGCGAGCGAGTGCCGGCGTCGATCTGCAGCCGCAGCCCCTCGCGGGTCGCCAGCAGCGGCAGGACCGCGTGGGTCGCCGCGGAGGCCGCGAGCGCCACCCTGCCCTCCGCCGCGGCGTCGCGGAACGGCGCCAGCGGGTCGCCGCCGGCCCGGTCGAGCAGCTCGAGCGCCCGGCGGTAGCGCTCGAGCTCCGCCTCGCAGGCGGGACGGCACTCGGGCGGCACCTCGGGCGCGTCCGCTTCGGCGGCGCCGATCCGCCAGCGGACGAGGAAGTCGCGCAGGCGCTCCCGCACGCCCGGGTCCTCGAGCTGGTCGGCGAGGACCGGGGTCACCGTCATCGTCAGGTCCCGCGCCACCTCGAGCAGCGGCAGGTAGGAGCGGATCACCGCGTCGAACAGCCACTCCTCGCCGAACGGGTAGGTCCCGAAGCCCTCGACGTAGGGCATGTGGGAGTGGAGGACGATCGCCAGGTCGCCGGCGGAGTCCTCAGGCATGGCAGACGGCGACGAAGTCCAGCGCCTTCTCCAGCCCGTCGTCGCCGAGGCGGAAGTCGCTGCTCGCAATCGCCGGCGTGAAGCGGTCGTAGAACGGCTTGGTCAGGCCGAGCCGCTTGTGGACCGAGTCCCAGCCGAGCCTGATCGCGATCTCGTGGGCGCGCAGCTTGCGCGCGTGAAAGAGGCCGAGCATCTCGACCCGCTCGAAGTGGGCCTCGCAGAGCTCGCGGAACTCCTCGACGCGGTACTCCTTGCACGTGCCAGGGGTTGTCGGACTTCTCCGCTCCGGGCGGCGCGAGGGTGAGCAGGTTCGGGGTCGAGACGAAGACCATGCCGCCCGACCCCAGCATGGACTTGAAGTGCTCGAGGATCGCCCCCGGGTCCTGGACGTGCTCGATCGTCTGCAGGAAGACGACCGCGTCGCAGGGCTCGGAGAAGCCCTCGACCAGGTCCCGCTCGAAGCGCAGGTTCGGCCGCACGTAGCGCAGCCGGGCGTGCTCGTGGGCCTCGGGGTTGGCGTCGACGCCGACCACTCCCGCCGCTCCGCGCTCCGCCATCAGGTTCGACCCGTACCCCTCGCCGCAGGCCATGTCGACGACCCGCCTGCCGGCCACCTGCCCGGCGATCCACTCGTAGACGACCAGATGGCGCCGGTACCAGTAGTTCTCCTCCGGCACGTCGGGCAGCGTCCGCTCGCCGGTCAGCGGCAGCGGCGGCACGCCATCGGGTTGGTTTTCCTGCAGGTACTCGGTCGGCTCACCCGGCACCGTAGTGAGTTCGCCTTTTGTTCCGGTATGCCGAACAAAAAGCGACCTCGGCGGTGGGGAGCGATGGTTGCGTCGATCCGCGTAGAGTTCCGCCGCGATGCCAGCCTCGCCGACAGCTACGCCGGACCACATCAAGGACGTCAACACCCGCTACCACGACGCGGCGGCCGACGAGTACGACGCCAAGTGGGGGATCGACTTCGGCGAGACCGGCCAGGAGCAGGTGCGCCAGAAGCTGGTCAAGGCGCTCGGCCGGCTCGACCTGGGAGGATTCGGGGACGGGCTCGAGATCGGCTCCGGAACCGGCTACTTCTCGCTCAACCTGCTGCAGCTCGGGGTGATCGGGCGCCTCACCGCGACCGACATCTCGCCGGGGATGCTCGAGCGCCTCTCGACAACCGCCGCGGGCCTCGGCCTGGAGGCGGAGACGGTCGTCACCGAGGCCGAGGAGATGCCCTTCGACGACGAGAGCTTCGACCTCGTCTTCGGTCACGCCGTCCTCCATCACATTCCCGACCTCGACCGCGCCTTCTCCGAATTCCGACGCGTGCTGCGGCCCGGCGGCGCGATCGTCTTCTGCGGTGAGCCGTCCCGCTACGGGGACCGCCTTGCGGCGCTGCCGAAGCGGGCCGGGTTGGTCCTCGCCCCGGCCTGGCGCGAGCTGATCCGCGCCCGCCGGCGCCTCGTCCCCGAGGCTGAGCAGTCGCACGGCCACGCGCTCGAGGCCGAGGTCGACGTCCACGCCTTCGCCCCCGCCGACCTGCGGCGCCTGCTGCGCGACGCCGGCTTCGAGGACCGCCGCGTCGGCGGCGAGGAGCTGCTCGCCAACGCCTGGGGCTGGGGCCTGCGCACCGTCGAGGCGAGCGCCGAGCCCGAATCGGTCTCCTGGAAGCTGGCGCAACTTCGCCTTCCGCAGCTACCTCGCCCTGCAGAAGGTCGACACCCGGCTGCTCGAGCCGCGCCTGCCGGCCGAGCTCTTCTACAACCTGCTCGCCTCCGGCCGCAAGCCGGCCTAGCGCCTGCGCCGAGCGCGGAAGAGTTTCACGCCAGAGTCGATCCCCTTCAGCTTCCGCTCGCCGGCGAACGAGTAGTCGAAGGCGCCGTCGACCCGGTCCTTGGTGGTCGAGTCGACGAGGACGCTGCCCGGCCTGGCGACGCCGGTGATCCGGCTCGCCAGGTTGACCGCCCGACCGTAGTAGTCGCCGGCCTGGGAGAGGGTCGGCCCGTAGGCGAGCCCGGCGCGCAGGAAGGGGAACTCGTCGCCTTCTTCGTCGGCCGCCTCGATCAGGCGCGTCGCCGCCTCCAGCATCGGCTCCGGCTCCGCGGAGACCATCATCGCGGCGTCGCCGATCATCTTCACCAGCCGCACCGGCGGCTGGGCGACGGCGCTCGCCATCTCCTCGAAGCGCCCGGCGACCGAGCCGAGCTCCTCGGGCGCGATCTCCTCGCCCAACCGCGTGAACTCGACCAGGTCCGCGAAGCAGACCGCGAGGTCGGCGGTCCCCCTGATCTCACCCGAGGCGAGGTCGGCGTCGCCGATCACGTCGCGGCGGATCTGCTCGAGGAGGTGCGCCTGGAACGTGTACATCAGGGTCGGGCCGAGCTGCGGGAGCATGTACTCGGCGGCGGCCGCGAAGCGCCGGGCGAGGTCGCGTTCGGTGTCGCCCGGCTGCATCAGCGTGCGGACGATGATCTCGCGGTTGGCCTCGGCGATCCGCGACATCCCCATCCCGATCGTCCGCGCCACCTGGAGCATGCCGTCCTCCGGCAGGCCGGCGTCGCGAAACGCCTTGATCCGCTGCGCCGCCCCGACGTCGGCCTCGGTCAGGGTGCGCTCGTCGGGGTCCGGGTAGGGCACGCCGAGGGCGGCGCTGAAGCGCTGCAGGAGGTCGAGCTCGATGCCCCCCTTCTCGGCCACCTCGCGCAGCGTGTAGCGCGGGCCGGGCCCGGCGAGCGCGCGCTCGACCGGCAGCAGCGTCAGCCGCCCGGCGCCGACCGCGTCACGCAGTTCCTGGAGCGTCGCCCCCTCGGCGGCGAGTTCTTCGAGCAGGGCGAGTCGCGCCTCGCACGCCTCGCCCTCGACTCCCTCCAGCAGCCCCTCGGCCCCGAAGTCGATCGCGCCTTCCTCGGACATGCGCGCCATTGTCGCCTGTTTCAGGCAAGCGCAACCGCCCCGCCGCGGCGGGGGTCGCCGCCGCCGCTGTGGGCGCCGGTCTCACGGTCGCAGGCAACGGCCTGGACGCCGCCGAAGAAGAGGTTGATCGCCGGCCGCCGGGCGACCGGCAGGCCGCCCGCCTCAAGCCGGGCCAGCGCCTCCTCGTCGATCCCCGGCTCGGCCTGGAGGAACCCCTGCTCGAAGTGGAGCCGCGGCGCCCGCACCGCCTCGTCCGCGCTCATTCCCTGCTCGACGACCCGGACGATCGTCTGCAGGATGGCCGAGCGGATCCGGTTCGAGCCGGCGCTCCCGAGCCCGAGCTCGATCTCGCCGTCGCGGAGGACGACCGTCGGCGCCATCATCGACGTCACGCGGCGCCCTGGCGGGATCCGGTGGAAGCCGAGCGGGTTGAGGTCCTCCTCGCCGAGCATGTTGTTGAGGATCACCCCCGTGCCCGGGACGAGGACCCCCGAGCCGGAGCCGTTCGAGCAGGTGACGCTCGCGCACATCCCGTCCGCGTCGAGCACCGAGATGTGGGTGGTCGAGCCGAGCAGGTCCCCCGCCGCGAGGTCGAGTGCCTCCGGGTCGAGCAGCCCCGCCTCGACCTGGTCGCCGTAGAGGGCCTCGACGAACTCCTCCCCTCGGGCCTCGTTGGCCGCCCCCATCGCGGCCACCAGCTGCTCCGTCCCGCTCTCCTTCCCGAGCCGCTCGAGCAGGCCGAGGCAGTAGGCGATCAGGATCCCGCCTGAGGAAGGCGGCGGGTTGGTCAGGACCTCGGTGCCGCGGAACGGCATCCGGATCGGCCGCCGCGAGATCGCCTCGTACCCGGCCAGGTCGGTGGGCCCGAGGATGCCGCCGTGGGCGACGACGGCCTCGGCGATCGCGGCGGCGACATCGCCACGGTAGAACGGCTCGGCGCCCTCGGCCCCGAACCGTTCGAGCGCCTCCGCCAGCTCGGGGAAGCTGAACTCGTCTCCCTCGCGCAGCGGCCGCCCGTCGGGGGCGTAGAGCTCCCGCGTGCCCTCGAGCCGGGCGTGGATCGGGTTGAGGATGTCGAGGATGTAGGCCTGCTCGGCGTTGACCGGCGCCCCCTCGCGGGCGAGGCGAACCCCGGGCCCGACCAGGTCGGCGAGGGCGGCGGTCCCGAAGCGCGCCAGCGCCAGCTCGAGGCCGGCGGCGGTTCCCGGCACGCCGCAGGAGGCCGGCCCGACGTAGAACGTCTGCGTCGTCTCGGCGTCGAAGTGGACCGGGACCGGAACCAGCTCCGCCCTGCGCTCGACCCCGTCCTTCCCTGGAGCGGCGACGAAGAAGTCGAGCAGGGAGGTCTTGCCGGAGTCCTGGTGGACGATCATGAAGCCGCCGGCGCCGAACCCGGTAAGCGGGCTCTCGACCGCGAAGGAGGCGAGCACGGCGCAGACGGCGGCGTCGACGGCGTTGCCGCCCTCGCGCAGGACCGCTGCCCCGGCCTCGGCGGTGAGCGGGTGGCCGGCGGCGACGACGCCCTGCTTCATCTGCCGCAGGGTAGAGCTAGCCGGGGAGGAACTCTGGAACGTCGATGCCGAGGGTGTCCGAGCGGGCCGGCGGACGGCCACGCCCCGTGTCCTTGGTGCGCGTGATCGTCGGCTCGGCGCGGCGCGGCGGCGCCGGGCGGCCGTCGAAGCGGGTGGCGACGACCGTCACCCAGACCTGGTCGGAGAGCGCCTCGTCGACGTTTGCGCCGAAGATGATGTTGGCGTCCGGATGGGCGGCTTCGCCGACCAGCTTGGCCGCCTCGCTGACCTCGACCAGGGAGAGGTCGGAACCGCCCGTGATCGAGAGCAGGATCGCGCGCGCGCCCTCCATCGAGGTCTCGAGCAGGGGCGAGGAGATCGCTTTTTCGGCGGCGAGCATCGCCCGTCCCTCGCCGGTCCCCATGCCGATCCCGAGCAGCGCCCGGCCGGCGTCGGACATGATCGTCCGCACGTCGGCGAAGTCGAGGTTGATCACGGCGGGGAGGGTGACCAGGTCGGAGATCCCCTGCACGCCCTGGCGCAGGACGTCGTCGGCGACCTGGAAGGCCTCGACCATCGAGGTCTGCTGGTCGAGCACCTCGAGCAGGCGGTCGTTGGGGACGACGATCAGCGTGTCGACCTCGGCGGCGAGCGCGTCGATTCCCTTGTTCGCCTGGTTGCCGCGGCGGCTGCCCTCGAAGCTGAACGGCTTGGTGACGATGCCGACGGTCAGCGCGCCGACCTCGCGGGCGAGACGGGCGACGACCGGGGCGGCGCCGGATCCCGTGCCGCCGCCGGCGCCGACGGCGACGAAGACCATGTCGGAGCCCTTGAGCAGGCGCTTGATCTTGTCCTGCTCCTCGAAGGCGGAACGATGGCCGACCTCGGGGTCGGCGCCTGCGCCGAGGCCGCGCGTCTGCTCGTCGCCGATGTGGACGGTGACGTCGGCGACGCAGACCTGGAGCGACTGAAGATCGGTGTTGACGGCCATGAACTCGACCCCGGGGATGCGGGCCTCGACCATGCGGTTGACCGCGTTGACGCCGGCGCCGCCGACGCCGACGACGCGGATCACCGGGGTGTGCGGCTCGCCGCTGCCCGGCGGCGCGTACTCGGGCTCCTCGCGCCCGTAGCGCGGCGTCTCGACGATCGGCTCGAGCTCACGGCGCTGGGGGCGGGGCTCCTCGGAGAAGACGCGCTTGAGCCGCTCGGGAGCGGGCTCGGTGCTGCCCTCGTTGACCGCGGGGGGCTCGGGCTCGGGGACGGGAGCGGGCTCCTCGTCGCGGGCGGCCACCTCGGCGGGGTCCTCGCGACCGTAGCGGGGCTGATCCGGGGCGGGCGCGGGGCGATCCTCGCGCTCGGACCGCTGCCCGGGGACAGGGGCCTCGGGCGGATCCGCGGGCGGGTCGTCGGAGGTGGAGCGGAAGAGGTCGGCGAGGGGACCCTCGCGCATGCTCGCCCGCTTACGCCGACTCATTCGCCAAGACCTCCTTCGCCAGGTCGCGGTAGTAGCTCGCGGCGCTGCTCTCGGAATCGTACTTGAGGACGCAGGCGCCCTTCACCGGGGCCTCGGCGAACTTGATCGCCTTTTTGATCCGCGACTTGAAGACCAGGTCGCCGAAGTTCTCTTCGAGGATCTCGACCGCCTCCTTGGCGTGCACGGTGCGGGAGTCCAGCATCGTCGGCAGGATGCCCTCGATCTTGACGTCCGGGTTGAGGTTCTCCTGGATCATCTTCAGCGTGTTCTGGAGCTGGACCAGCCCGCGCATCGAGAGATACTCGCACTGGACGGGGACGATCACTTTGTTCGCGGCGGTCAGCGCGTTGATCGTCAGCAGGCCGAGGCTGGGCGGCGTGTCGATGCAGACGAAGTCGTAGTCGCCCGCGACCTCCTTGAGCGCCTTCTCGAGCGAGCGCTCGCGGCCGATCTTGGTGCTCATCGCGATCTCCGCCCCGGCCAGGTCGATCGAGGAGACGGCGATGTCGATCTCGCGCTGCTGGATGATCTCGCTGATCGGCATGTCGTTGACGAGCACGTCGTAGAGGCTCTTCTCGACCTTGTCCGGGTCGATCCCCTGGCTCATCGTCAGGTTGCCCTGCGGGTCGAGGTCGATGCAGAGGACCCGGTGGCCCGTCTCGGCGAAGGCGACGGCGAGGTTGAGGGTCGTCGTCGTCTTCGCGACACCGCCCTTCTGGTTGGCGAAGACGATCACGTCGGGGTGCTTGGTGGAAGTCTGCGCCTCGGCCTTCTCCTCCGGCTTCTCATGCCGGGAGGGGGCGATCAGGTCCTTGGCCATCATCCGCTCCGGCTCCTCGGCATCGGCCGGCTGCTCGGTCGATACCTGAACAGGTGCAGACGCCTCTCCCGTGGGTGGCGTGGAGGAGGGGACGTCGCCCGCAGCTTGCGAGGACGACGTGCTCTCCTCCGCGACAGGACCCGCGGGCCGAGGCGGCTCCGTACCCTGCTCAGGGAGCGCCTGCTCCATCTGCTCCAGCTCCTCGACAATAGGGTGCGTGTCAGAGGGCGTCTCCTCGACGGCGACGGGCGCGGACTTGGTCTTGCGGCTGAGGAATCCCATTGCGCGGGTATTCGCATGACCTGTCCCATTTCCTGCCACACCACGAAATTGCTAGGAATCACCCGATCCAAGAGCTACTCGACAAGCGCCTGGTCTTCGTGACCGGCAAGGGCGGCGTCGGCAAGACCACGGTCGCCGTCGCGCTCGGCCTGCGCGCGGCGGCCGAAGGCAAGCGCACGATCGTCTGCGAGGTCTCCTCCCAGGAGACGACCTCGAAGATCTTCGACCACACCGAGGTCGGCTTCCACGAGGTCGAGATGGAGGAGAACCTCTGGTCGATCTCGATCGACCCGGACGAGTCGATGCGCGAGTACGTGCTGCTCCAGCTCAAGGTTCGGGCGATGCGGGACATGCTCTTCCGCAGCCGCATCTTCAACTACCTCGCCGCCGCCACGCCCGGCCTCAAGGAGCTGGTCACGATCGGCAAGATCTGGGAGCTGGCGCAGCTCGACCGCAAGGTCAAGTCAGGGCGCAAGTACGACCTCGTGATCGTCGACGCCCCGGCGACCGGGCACGGGATCGGCTTCCTGCAGACGCCGCGCACCTTCGCCGCGATCGCCCGGGTCGGCCCGATCCACTCGCAGGCGAAGCAGCTCGACCGCCTGATCACCGACCACAAGCACACCGGCACGGCGATCGTCTCCCTGCCGGAGGAGATGCCGGTCAACGAGACGGCGGCGCTCGAGCACGACCTGCGCGACGAGGTCGGCGTCGCCGTCGACCGCGTCTACATGAACGGCCTCTACCCGGAGCGCTTCAGCAAGGACGAGGCCGCCCGGCTCGCCGAGCTGGTCCGCGCGGGCGAGGGCGGCGGCGTCCAGGCCGCGGCCCGGGCGGCGGTCTCCGAGCACGGCCGGGCTCGCTCCCAGCGCGCGCAGCTGGCGCGACTGCGCCGCCGCGTCGAGACGCCGGTCAAGACGCTGCCCTTCCTCTTCGAGCCCGAGCTCGGGGTCGACGCCGCCCGCCGGCTCGCCAAGAGGCTCGGCTGATGCCCGCCGTCGACGAGATCCTCGAGGGCAAGGACATCTGCATCTGCGCCGGCTCGGGCGGGGTCGGCAAGACGACGACCTCGGCGGCGATCGCGACCGGGATGGCGGCGCGCGGCCTCAGGGTCTGCGTGCTGACGATCGACCCGGCCAAGCGGCTCGCCGACTCGCTCGGGCTGAAGGAGCTCGGCAACGAGGCGAAGCGGGTGGACCCGAAGCTGTTCGAGTCCCAGGGGGTCGAGATCGAGGGCGAGCTCTGGGCGATGATGCTCGACGCGAAGGCGACCTTCGACGAGCTCGTCGCCCGCCAGGCCCCCGACGAGGAGTCGCGCGACCGGGTCCTCGAAAACCGGATCTACCAGCAGATCTCCAGCGCGCTCGCCGGCTCCCAGGAGTACATGGCGATGGAGAAGCTCTTCGAGCTGCACAGCGAGGGCGGCTTCGACCTGCTCGTCCTCGACACGCCGCCGACCCGCAACGCGCTCGACTTCCTCGACGCCCCGAAACGCCTGACCCAGTTCATCGAGGGCAAATCGCTGCGTGTCTTCATGAAGCCGACCGGGCTGGCGGCGAAGGTCGCCGGCCGCGGCGCCACGGTGGCGCTGAGCGTGCTGAAGCGGATCGTCGGCTTCGACCTGCTCGCCGACCTCGCCGAGTTCTTCAACGCCTTCAGCGGCATGGTCGACGGGTTCCAGGCGCGCGCCAAGCGCGTCAACAGCCTGCTCGCCGACCCGCACACCTGCTTCCTCGTCGTCTGCGGGCCGCAGGGCGAGCCGATCGACGAGGCCGTCTACTTCCACCGCAAGCTGGTCGAGGCGAAGCTGCCCTTCGGCGGGGTGATCGTCAACAAGGTCCACTACTCCGCGGAGCGACTGCGGGGCGACGGCGAGGACCTGGAGGCCGAGCTGCGCACGAAGCTGGACGACGAGGACCTGGCCCGGCGCGTCGTCGACAACTTCGTCGACTACCAGGCGCTGGCGGAGCGCGACGCGGCCAACATCGAGCGCCTGGCGCGGGAGATGCGCAGCAAGGGCGTGATCCGGGTCCCCTACCTCGACGAGGACGTCCACGACCTCGCCGGGCTGGCGCAGATCAACCGCTACCTGTTCGCGAGCAGCGAGGAGCGCAGCGCCCTCGCGGCCGGAATCGAGGCCTAGCCCGCCGTCCGGCGGTTGTAGTGGTCGTAGTTGAGCTCGCGGACTTCCCAGTCCGCGTCCTCGGGGACCTGGAAGAGATGGCGGACGCGCGGACTGTCGAGCCGCTCGCGGTGTCCGACCCCGTCGCCCTCGGCGGCAGTCCACTCCATCGTGCCCCTCTCGACCGAGACCTCGTCGAGCCAGTTGGTGGCGGTGATCCTGATCTCGTCCTCGCCCGGGACCGGCTCCATGATCCGGGTGTCCTGGTCGTCGGCGCGGGCGCCGGGATCGAACTCCGGCACGTCCATCTCGAACTCGGGAACCTCGATCTCGGAGTCGCGCTCGAGGGCACGGATCCGAATCTCCGGCTCGTCCTCACGCGGGCGAATCCGGCTCTCATGGTCTTCGTGTGGTCGGGCCACGGCTATCTCCACCTCTCCGGTGTCGGGTGTCTCCCAGTCGGAAGTCGTGCCCACGATCGCGCCGTCGCCGGCGCCGAGGCCGGCGGCGATCAGGGTCTCGTCGGCGGCGGTGCCGAGGTCGGCGCTGAGCTCGCCGAGGGCGGCCTCGCGCAGTATGCGCCGCGCGCCCTCCTCGATCCAGACCGCCAGCTCGAGGCCGCCTTTCACAGGGGTGCCGTTCATCAGTGCCCGCTCCAGCTCGAGCGCTCGCTCGACCCTGCCGCGCGCCTCGATCCGGTCGAGGCTCTCGTCGCAGGACATCAGGGCCGAGGCGCGCATCGGCAACGAGGCGCCGACCGGGCCGTGGCCGTCGAGAACGGCTCGCAGAGCCAAAAGATGGTCGCTGAGGCCCTCGAGGGCGTTCTCGCGCGCGCAGCCCATCTCGAAGCGCGCGACCGCCCAGGAGAGGGCGCCGTCGGGGTCGGGAAGCGCCTCGAGCACGGCGGCCAGCTCGGCCAGCCGGGCGCCCTCCTCCTCACTCAGCCTGTAGCCGCCGGGGCGGGCGGCGGGCGCGCCGGTCGGGATCCGGCGCCAGCTGCCCTCGCCGGTGGGTGCGAAGGCGTAGGGGCCGAGGCCGATGCCGCCGGACTTGAAGAGCCTCATCACGCTGATCAGCTCGCCGAGCTGGTGGATCGCGGTCTCGGCGCTCTCGGGGCCCTCGCCCTGCTCGGCGACGGCGAGGAACTGAGGCTCCCAGGCGGCGCGTCCCATGCCCTCGCTTCGCATCGCGTCGATCGGGGCCTCGACCGCGTCGGCGCGGATGACCCGCACCCCGTGCGGGAGCTGAAGGCTGGCCTGGGCCATGCGCAGGCCGACGAGCGGCGCGATCACGACCTCGGCGTCGTCGGCGTCGCGCGCTTCGGCGTCGAGCACCGCCAGCGCCCTGTCGAGGCGCTCGCGGTCGAGCGAGAACTCGGTGCACCCGTCCCAGAGCGAGGAGATGAAGACGATGAGCAGCTTGGAAGCGCGCTCCCTGGGGTCGGCGGGGACCTGCTCGCCGCGCGCCTCCAGGTAGGAGGCGGCGACGCCGGCGGCGTCGACCGCATCGCGCGCCGGGACGAAGGAGGGAAGCGAGCGCAGCTCATCCTCGCGCTCCCGGACGAAGCGCGAGGTCAGGGGCACGTAGCGATAGAAGGCGGAGTCCTCGCCGTCCTCCTCGGCGACGTCGAAGGGGATCTGCTCGCCGCCGGCGACGAGGGCGCTGTAACGGACGGCCGCGTCGGCCGCCAGCCGCTTCATCGCCTCGGTCAGGAGAAAGTCGCGCACGTCCCCCGCTTCAGCTCGCCCACGGGCGCTCCTGCGCCTGCACGAGGCCTTGCAGGAACGGGGTCTGAAGGTTTGTTCTAGACCGCGGCCGGGACGCGCTCGGCGTCGTCGGCGAGCCAGCGCCGGCCGTAGCGGCGCATGTCCTCGATCAGCGGCACCAGCGCCTCGCCCTTCTCGGTCAGCGCGTACTCGACCCGCGGCGGGACCTCGGGGAAGGTGTGCCGCTCGACGACCCCCTCGGCTTCCAGCGCCCGCAGGCGCAGCGAGAGCGTGCGTGGGCTGATGCCCTCGAGCGAGCGCTCGAGCTCGCAGAAGCGGCTGGAGCCCTCGGCGAGGTCGCGGATCACGAGGAGGGTCCACTTGCCGCAGACGACGTCGGCGGTGCGACAGACGGGACATCGGGAGTTGCTGAGAGCGCTCATATTCCTGTGCGAGGTCGTCGATCGACTCGCTTCAAGAAGTGTAGCGCTGCCGCTTCACTAACTGAAGTTATGCGCTGGGATGCGGTTAGCGAGGGCCCGGCTGGACGACCTCGACATCGGTGACGGTGATCTTGTAGCGGTCGCCGTCGGTGCCGTGGACGAAGGTCTGCGGGAAGCCCGGCGCGAGTTCGATCAGCTGGCAGACATCCGTGCCCGCCGCGCACTTGCCTTCGCCGAAGACCCCGGTCACGTCCGTGGAGACGAGGAAGAGCGGCTTGCGGGTCTTGGGGCTGAGCCCGAGGTAATTCACGACTTCGGTCTTCTTCCCCGGCAGCGGCGTCGTCGGCAGGACCCGCTCGCGCTGTTCCGGCTCGCTCTTCCGCTTGTCGCCGTCCGCCGCGCTGCCGCTGCTGTGGACGATCTTCACATCGACGGCGAAGGTGAAGAGCGTGCCCTCCTGGTCATCCTCGCTCGGGCCCTCGCCACCGCCGGCGGCACCGCCGCCGCCGCCTCCGCCGCCGCCTTCAGGCGCAGGGCCGGCAGGGCTCGGCCCGCCTCCGGAGTCGACGATGGTCGGGCTGGTGGAGGTCGCCCCCCCTTCGTCGCCGCCGCTGGTCGTGGTGCTGGAGCCCTGCGCCTCGGGGAGCTCGGCGCCATCGAGCATCGGTCCGGTGTAGCGCTGCTCGAAGGGGTCGGTCGGCTGCCGCGCCCGCAGCCGGCGGCGGTAGTCGCGCAGGCCGGGGGTCGCCTCGACCACGCTCAACGTCGAGGTGCTCGGCGAGGCGCCTTTGATCGCTTCGATCGCGCTTTCTTCGGCGATCGCGGGGCTCGACTCGCCGGAGCCTTCGGAGAACATGAAGGGCACGGCGACGATGGCGACGACCAGGACGGCGACGAACGGCAGCAGCCGGCGGTCGCGCAGGTCCTTGTAGAGGTCGTTGACGAAAGGCGGCAGCTGCACCGAGGACCCGCCGACCTTCAATTTTTTCAGAGAGGACCCGCCGCCGAGCTTCGGTTTCTTCAGGGAGCTCTTCAGGGAGCCCAGGTCGGGCATCTCGAGCTTCATGGCGTCCCTTCAACGGTCGAGGTCGGTTCGGCCGGCGGCGCCGCCTCCAGTTCGGGGGCGACGGGCTGTCCGGGCGGGACCAGGTACGTGCCCACGGAGAAGTTCGCCTCCAGCATCGGCAGGCCCTCCTCGGCGGGCACGAGCGTGAAGCTGCTGATCGTGATCAGGCGGCCGTCGGCGGCGACCCCGGCGGCCCGGGTCTTGACCAGGGAGTCGAGCCCTTCGACGAAGTCGGCGACCTCGAACCAGGTCCCCTTGAAGTCCAGCGCGTAGGACATCATCCCGAGCCCGGCCGGCCCGACCTGCGCTCCGAGCGGCATCAGCGAGGCGGCGGCCTCCGTCGGCGAGACCGCCACGGTGGGCGCCGGAGCCGACTCTTCGTCGCCGCCCTCGGCGCTGAGTTCGATTTTGTTGAAGTCGACGCCGGCCCGCCGCGAGACGCGCTCGAGCTGGACCAGGAGCGAGGCGGTGTCGTCGTCGCCCGGAACCGCCTTGCCGAGCAGGACGAGCTCCTGGTAGTCGGCCGGGAACTCCCGGCGGGCGGCCTCGGCTTCGGCGACTTCCGCGCGGTGGCCGGCGAGGCTCGTCTCGACCCGTTCCACCTCTTTGCCGAGTTTCGCCGCTTCCTCCCGCTTCGGGCTGAGCAGCAGGACCCAGAACAGTATCCCGAGCAGGACGAGGGCGATCATCGCGATCGCAGTGAGGTTCTCGGAGGCTTTGCCTTTCATCAGCTGCCTTCCGGTTCCTCGGCGGGTTCTTCGCCTTCGGCGGGTTCTTCTTCGACGGGAGCGCCTTCATCCGCTTCGGGAGGGACGGGGGCGGCGTCGAAGCCGACCACGATCGAGAATTTGGCGATGAAGCTCCGTGTCCGGCAGTCGTCGGATCCGGCGCCGCCGCCGCCGGCCTCGGCGTCGGCTTCCACACCGGCGCCGCTTTTCTCGTCGCTGAGCTCGGAGGACTGGACGCCGACCCGGGTCACTCCCTCGATGTCCTTCAGGGCCGTGACGAAGGCGGCAACCGCCTCCTGTCCCGCGGCGCATCCGTTCAGCTCCAGCGCCGGCCCGGCGATGGCCGACCGCAGCCCCGACGAGGACCCGCCGCCGCCTCCCGACGAGACGCCCGCCGCCGCGCTCGCACCGAGGTCGGACAGCCAGACGTCGCCGGGGAGGATCAACGAGAGCTCCCGCATCACCCGCTCCCAGTCGAAACGGCTGTCGGCGAGCGACTGCACCGTCGCGACCCGGGCCTCGCTGAGCTGGCTGAAGGAGGTGTAGGGCGCCAGTTCTTTGGCCTGCTGGGCGGCGGCGACGTCTTCGCTCTCCAGCCTGGCCAGATCGGTCTCGCGTTCGGAGATCTGGTTCCCGGTCAGGACCAGGGCGCAGACCGCGGCCAGCAGCGCGACCAGGGCGCCGACCACGAGGTAGGAAACGGGACCGGTGCGCAGGGGCGCAGCGTCGCCGCGGCGTTCGTCCTTCGGGATCAGGTTGACGGGGCGCATGCCTAGTCCTCGAGCGCCAGGCCGAAGGGAAGGGTCAGTCGAGCCGCGACCGGCGGGTCCATGCCCTCCAGAGCCGCCGGGCGGGCGACGGAGATCGGCAGGTCGAAGCCGGACTCCATGCGCTCGGCGAGGCCCGGGATCGACGAGCCGGGACCGCAGATGACGACCCGCTTGATCGGCAGGACCGCCTCCTGCGCCCCGTAGTAGTCGAGCGAGAGGCGCAGCTCGTCGAGCACCGCGGTGGTCCCGTCGAGGAGGGCTCGCCGCGTCTCGGCGACCGTCTCGGGGTCGCCAGGGATCGTCTCCAGCGGAGCGTCGAGGCCGACGTGCGTGAGCCATTGCGCGGCGTGCTCGGGAGTCAGGCCGCGGGTCGCGCGCAGCCGTGTCGCGATCGACTCGAGCCCGGCATAGGAGACGCGGGTGAACAGGCAGGAGCGCCCGCGGGCGATGGCGAGGTTGGTGACGTCGCCGATGTTGCAGTAGAGGACAGCCCCGTCCGCGGCCTGACCCGTCTCGGGAGGCCCGTCGGGCGTCGCCTCGCCGTTGCCGTTGCCGTTGCCGTTGGCCGGCCCGCCGGCATCGCTCCCGCCGTCGCCGCGGCCCGCCAGCGCCCTGATCATCGCGAACGCGCTCAGGTCGACCCCGACCGGCTGCAGCCCCGCGCGCCGCACCGGCTCGAGGAAGGAGGCGATGGTGTCGCGGCGGGCGGCGACGACGATCACGTCGACCTGCGGTGCGGCGTCCTCCTCGCCGGGGACGCCGCCGACGAGCTGGTGTTCGAGGACGGCCTCGTCGAGCGGCATCGGCATCTGCTCCTGCGCCTGGAAGCGGACCGCCGCGTCCATCTCCTTCGGGTCCTCGATCACCGGCAGGCGCAGGGTGCGGACGATGACCCGCTGGTTGGCGAGCCCGATGCGCACGCGCTTGGAGAGCTTGTTTTCCGCGAAGAGCTCCTTGAGGCTCCGCGACAGGGCATCCGCGTCGGCCACCTCGCCATCGGCGAAGGCTCCCGGGTCGAGGGGCCGGATCGCGAAGCCGGTGACGCTCGCGCCCCTGACGAGGCTGACCTCGGTCGCGGCGATGCTGCCCGCCTCGATGTCGAGGCCGACGATGCTCGTGGTCTTCGGCTTTGTCAGGGTAAATTTGGGCATGGCGGGCGATGACGGCGGGGTGCCGTTTCTTTCATCGACAGGGCAGCTCGGAAACTTTCGCCCTGCAAACTCCGATTCCTAGGCGGATCGGTGCTAGAAGGCGTCCAAATACCAATCGAGGAGCTGGTCGCCGGCCAGCAGGCCGACCACACCGCCCAGCGCCAGGAACGGCCCGAACGGGATCGCTTCCTTGCGCGCGGCCGCGCCGCGGCGGGCGATCATCGCCACGCCCACCGCCGAGCCCGCGACCAGGGCCACGAAGATCGCCGGGGCGACGTTGCGGCCCAGGAAGAGCCCCATCGTCGCCGCGAGCTTGACGTCACCGAGGCCCATTCCGCGCGGATAGGCGAGCGCGGCGAGGAAGAAGAGGCCACCCGCCGCAGCCGCGGCGATCGCCCGTTCGGGCAGGCTGGCGGGGTCGCCGACGGCGGAGATCGCCAGCGCCAGCACCGCCCCGACGGCAAGGATCTTGTTCGGGATCACGCGGCGCTCGAGGTCGGTCAGCGTGACCGCGACCAGCACGGTGGCGAACACCAGGCCGAGAGCGACCTCGGTCGGGTCGTCCCAGAGGATGAGCACGGTCGCCGCGTAGAGCGAGGCGAGGGCCAGCTCGGCCAGGGGATAGCGGGGGGATATCCGCACCCCGCAGCATCGCGCCCTGCCGCGCAGGAGCAGCCAGGAGGCGACCGGGACGTTGTCCCGGGCGGCGATCTGGGCCCCGCAGCCGGGGCACCGCGACCGCGGGCCGACGATCGACTCGCCGCGGGGCACGCGGTGGGCGACGACCGTCGCGAAGCTGCCGAAGAGGAGCCCTCCGAGGAAGGCGAACACCACGGCGCCTGCCACGGCTAGCTGCCTTCGATCGGCGTGGAGGTCTCGACCTCGAGCCGCGTGGGGTAGTTCGGGTGGTCGTACATGATCGGGATTGCGTCAGCCGGAGTGCCTGCGCGGTCCACCCCGAGGGCTATGCCCAGGCGTTGGCCCGCTTCGATGGAGTCGGCCGCGAAGTTCATCGTCAGCCGCACCCTCGTCCACACGTTTCGCGGCCAGTAGCCGTTTCCCTCCGGCTGGTACAGCCAGTAGGAGTTCGCGGTCGAGACGTCGGCCAGGAATCTGTCCGTGGCCTCCGGCGGCGCGCCGGCTTCCGAGCGGTCGAACAGGTAGACGCAGAGGGCGCCTTTGTAGATCGCGTCGTTGAGCGTCCTGGTGAAGAACTCGAGCGTCGCCTCTCCTTCCATCTCGAACGAGGCCGCCATCGGGTCGGTGACCCAGCGGTGCACCTGCGACTCGGGATTGGTGGCGCCGGTCGGGTCGTAGTTGCAGCCGGTGGTGTCGTCGCGGCGGATCTGGACGCCGCGGTCGGTGTCGGGGGTCGGCTCGAGGTAGAAGTCGTCGGCGTAATCGTGCAGGACAGGCAGGGCTTCGTTTTCCGGCGCCGGGTCCGGCGGGACGCTGAGCATCAGCGCATCGGGGGCGCCGGGTTCCGCTGTCCCTGTTTTCAGGCCGCTCGCGCAGGTGCCGAGCGTGTTATGGAGCAGGTGGTCTTCCGTGATTTCGGCCCGCACGGTCGGCCCGCTCGCCGCGCAGGGCGTGTCTGAGAGGTAGAACTGCTGGGCCGAGGGCCCTTCTTCTTCTTCTTCTTCTTCGTTTTCTTCGCCGCCTTCTTCCGGCGCTTCCACTTCGGCCGGTTCCGGATTGGTGACCTCCGACTGGACTTCCACGTAGCCGCTGCCCCCGGGCTGCTGCACGGGGGAATCGGGCTTGACCGCGACGATCACCTGCTTGTAGTCCTCGACACCCGGGCATGCGGCTTCGGTGCAGGTCGGGTCGTTGCGCCAGACGACGTAGCGGTAGAGGGTTCCCTCGATCGCGCCCTCTCCGGGGTTGCCGGCGGTGAATTCGGATTCCGGGCTGATGCCGGTTTCGGTGTTGTAGGCGAGCACGGCGTAGTCGGAGGGCGGGTTGCGTTTGACGGCGAACTGGGACCCGCTGACCCTGCTGCCCGGGTTCAGCGCGCCCGTCGCCGGTTTCGGCGCCGAGCTGAGAGCGAGGCTCGAGTACGGGATGCCGTGCAGGCGCTCGAGCTCTTCCTGGGCGAGGTCGAGGGCGACCTGGGTCGCCTTCGCCCGCTGCGCGTTCTTCGTCGCCGCGCCCAGGACGCCGAACGTCGCCGCGGCGCCGAGGACGAGGACCAGCGCGGCGATCATGACCTCGACGATCGTCAGGCCGGTCTCCGACCTCGCGCCGACTCTGTCGGCCGCCGCGCGCATCATCCCTGGAGGCCGAGCGTGCGGAGCCCGGCGCCGTCGGAGACGGTGAGGCTGCCCTCGCCGTCTGAATCCGGGATTTGCAGGGTCACGCCGATGTAGTTCGCTTCGGCGGCGCTCGGGGAGTAGCTGAAGACGTCGTCGTCAGCCAGGCCGCCGATCAGGGTCGTGGGCGTCCCAGACGTGGAACCGATCGGGCTCTCGGTCCGCGTGCAGGTCGCGGTCGTCGTCATCGTGCAGGCGTAGGTGACACGGCAGTCGATCGCCGATTTCGTCGCGTCGGCCTGAACGCCTCCGCCGCAGGTGGTGCGGCGGACCTGGGTCTCGAAGGAGACACGCGCTCCGGTCGCTTCGTTGACCGCCGTTCCGTTGCGGATCTCGCGCGTCATCCGCTCGAGGACGAAGCGCGCCGTCGAGATCGCCTGCGTCCGCTCGCTGATCTCCGGCTGGGTTTTGACGGCGCTGACCACCATCGCCCCGGCCGCCCCGACCAGGACGGTGCTCATGGCGGCGGCGACGAGCAGCTCGATCACGGTCATGCCAGCCTCCCGGCCGGCCGGGCGCAGCCTGCCGCGCAGCCTCCTCATCGCGAGCCCCGCTTCGGGCGGCGCGCCGGCTGGGCCGAGACCAGCTTGAAGGCGCGGGCGGAGGGTCGTTCCTCGCGGACTCCGACGGCGTTGATCCCGAGCACCTGGAAGACGTGCTTGCCGCGCCTCATCGACTTCAGCCGCACCGGCGAGCTGCAGCCGCTCCATTTGCCGCGGTCGACCCTGCAGACGAAGCGCGTGTCCGACTGGCCCGTGGTGTCGGTGAAGCGGAAGACGGGCCGCTTGGCACGGGTCTTCGAGGCGGGCCCGAAGGTGATCCGGGTCACCGGCGTCACGTAGGGGCGGCCGCCCGGCTGCCTGGGCACATCGGGGGCCGGCGTCACGGTTCCGCCGTCGCCGCTGCCGCCGCCTTCTCCGTCCGGCGGAGGCGGAGGCGGCGGCGGCGGGACGGAGTCCTCGTGCGTGTAGAGCAGCGGCTGGGAGCACCCGGAGACGAAGCCATCCGACTCGGCGGTCGCACGCAGCGCCGTCGTCGATTCGGCGGTGACAGTGACCGCGATGCCGGGCGCGGCCAGCTCCTCCGTCGTCCCGATCGCAAGCGGCTCGCCCGAGCAGTCCCCTGTGGCGTAGAGCTTGATCGTGGCGCCGGCGACGTCCTCGCTGCCGATCACCCGCGGTTCGGTCGAGGCGCCGGGAGAGGCCGGGTCTGTGCTCTCGAGCAGCGGCGCGGGAGGCACGAGCAGGGCTTCCAGGGAGGGGTCGTTCCCCCTCGAGACGAGCAGCGTCCCGGAGGGCGAGCGCATGTAGATGTCCGCTTCTTTGAGCAGGTCGTCTTCCTCGGTGAGGCGCTCCGGGGTCAGGAAGAAGGCGCGCAGGCCGTCGTCCGAGACGCCCTGCAGGGGCGCGTTGAAGGCTTCGTTGCCGTTGATCGTCCCGGTCGAGACGAGCACCGTCGCGCCCCCGGTGCGGTCGTAGATGTCTTTTTTCCCGTCGGTGTCCTGGTCGACGAGGGACTCTTCGGTGACGAAGAGCGCGTGGCTCCCGTCGAGCGAGGCGCCGGCGAGGTTGGCGTGATGCTCGCCCTCGCCGCATTCCGGGATCGAGCAGCTCGGGTCGGGGCGTGAGACCAGGGTCGTGGTTTCGGCGCCGACGTCGCGCACGTAGACGTCGAAGGAATCGTCACTGTCCTCGACCGCGAGGCGTTCGGCGCTGAAGAAGAAGACCTTGGCGCCGTTGGCGAAGACGCCGCGCGGGATGCCGACGCTGCCGTTGCTGCGCACCATCGAGGCGTCCAGGTTGCCGCCGTCGCATGTGGGCGGTTCACAGCCCGCGGCCCTCACCGAGATCAGGCTCGTTTCCCCCGCCGCACGCCGATAGACGTCCTGCCCGGTGTCGCCGTCGAGCGCGACCATGCTCTCGCTGGTCTCGAAGAAGACCGCGCTGCCGTCGGGCGAGCTGCCGGCGAAGAGGGCATTGGGAGCGCCGTTGCCTCCGGCCGGCCCCTGCGAGGCGAGCAGGGCGGTGCCGGCCGACCAGTCGTAGAGGTCCTGGGATTCGTCGAGGTCGAGGCCGGAGATCCGCTCGTTGGTCTCGATGAAGACGTGCGAGCCGCTGTTCGAGCTTCCCGCCAGAACGGGCGTGCACTCGAGCACACCGGGGCAGGTGCCCGAGAGCGAGACGAGGTGGGTCGCCGCGCCGGCGAGGTCGCGGGCATAGATGTCGGGGAGCGCGTCGGAATCGCCTGGCTCGAGCGCTTCGGAGGTGACGAAGAAGGCGCGACTGCCGTCGGGGGCGGCCCCTTCGAACCCCGCCGGCTCGGGGCCGTTGCCGCAGGCCGGCCCGACGCAGGCGGGGTCGCCGACGGAGACCAGCGTCGTCGTGCCGGCGGCGAGATCGCGGACGTAGGCGTCCTCGACGTCATCGACGTCGGCGGTCGAGAGCCGCTCCTCGCTGGTGAAGACGACGAGGTCGCCATCGGCGACGACGCCCTCCGGGGCGGCGATCGCCGGCTGGTTGGCGTTTCCACATCCGGACGCCTGGCAGGAGGGATCGCCGGCGCTGACGAGCGTCGTCGTGCTGGCCGCCAGGTCGCGCACGTAGACGTCGGAGGTGATGTCCGTGTCGGTCGCGGTCAGACGCTCGACGGTCGAGAAGAAGGCGCGGGAGCCCGCGTCGTCGTTGCTGAGGAACTGAACGTCGAAGGAGTTGTTGCCCCCTTTTGGGCCGAAGGAGACCTGGCGGGTGACGTAGCTGCCCACCGCCGTGTCGAAGGATCGCTCGTAGACGTCCCTGCGAATGTCGGTGTCGCCGGGGACGAGCTTGTCGGTCGTGCTGAAGAAGGCGACGGCGCCGTCGGCGGAGATCCCCTCGTAGCGGGGCTCGGCGGCCTGGGCGCCGGAGGCGGCGAGCGCGGCGCAGAGCGCCGGCAGCGCTGCCAGGCAGAGGCGAGTCTTGAGCTTCGCGAGCATTGGTTGGGTATCGACCGTCATCGGTCTTTCGTTTAGCCCCGGGCCGGACGTTTGACCGAACGCGCGAGGGGCGGGCCGACCGGCCCGCCCCTCGGCGAATTCGCGCTCTGGCCAGGCCAGAGCGATGCGGTCAGGGGATCAGCCTCCCCAACCGCCCGTCGGACAACCGCCCTCACCTTCGACGGTGCACGGGTAGGTCAGCGCGCCGGCCGCGTTCACGACCGAGAATTCCTGCCCTTCCGTATCCGATTCCACGTCGATCCTGTAGCCGTCGCCGTCAGCCACACCTTCGGGGAACGTGACGGTGGTGCTACCGGTCAGGGTCGGCTCGATGTCGTCGAGCACGGCGATCGAGTCGCAACCGTCGTACGTGCCCAGGTCGGTGTAGCACGTCTCCATGGCGACCTGCGCGGTGTGCGCGACCTCCTTGGCCTCGGCGTCACCGGCCTTGTCTTTCTGGTTGAAGAACGCCGGCAGCGCGATCGCGGCCAGGATTCCGAGGATGAGCATGACGACGAGAAGCTCGATCAGCGTGAAGCCGCCCTCGCTGTCGCCGTTGAGCCGGGCGCCTATTTTGGCCCGGAGATTCTGGAGAAACATTAGGTACCTCCTATGGTCCTAATCGTTTGCGCCAGAGCCCCGTGTGAAGCCACGTGGTGTCTGTCGACCCCGGTGGTAACCCGGCTGGCTCCCCGAAGGAAGCCCCATGGGCTTTGCGCCCCCGCCTCACGGCAGGTTTGCCTTTTGCACCGGAGCACTGGCAGATTCATCACAGACCCGTCATCGGCAGCTGGAGCAGAAACTGAATCCCCGAAATTTGCAGTGCGTTGGCGGAAAAGTCGGGAATTTTCAGGTAATCGGCCGTGCTGGCGGATAACCGGTAAACCGGAACCTGCCCCCGCGCGCTAGCGGATCTTGTCGTAGAGGGCGAAGATCGGCAGGTACATCGCGACCACGATGAAGCCCACCACGCCGCCGACGAAGACGATCATGATCGGCTCGATCAGCGAGGTCAGCGCTTTCACCTTGGCGTCGACCTCGGCCTCGTAGAAGTCGGCGACCTTGCTGAGCATGTGCTCGAGCTGGCCGGTCTCCTCGCCGACCGCGACCATGTGGCCGACCATCGGCGGAAAGATCGCGTTTCGCTCGATCGGGCCGGCCAGCGAGCCGCCGCGCTTGACCGAGGTGTAGACGTCCTCCATCGCGTCCTTGAGCACGACGTTGCCGGCGGTGTCCCCGGTCAGCTTGATCGCCTGCAGCATCGGCACGCCGGCCGCGACCGAGCCCGAGAAGGTCCGCGACCAGCGGGCGAGCGCCACTTTCTGGATCACGTCGCCTATCTGCGCCGGCAGCCGCAGCAGGAAGCGATCCCAGGTCGATTTGCCCGAGTCGGTGCGCTTCCAGCGGAAGAAGAGCACGAAACTGCCGACGAACGCTGGAATCAGGATGAACCAGTAGCCGGTGATCGCTTCCGACATCGTCACGCAGATCTGGGTCGGCAGCGGCAGCCCGGCTGCTTCATCCGGGTTTTCTTTTGAGATCTGTTCGAAGATGCCGGCAAAGACGGGGATCACGAAGGCGACGACGGCGATCAGGACGACCATCGCGAAGCCGAAGATGAGCGCCGGGTACATGAGCGCCGATTTCACCTGGCGGCGCAGGGCGTCGGATTTCTCCACCTGGAAGGCGACGCGGTCGAGCGCGTCCTCGAGCCGGCCCGATTCCTCGCCGGATTTCACCATCGCCCGGTAGAGGCGGTCGAACACCTCCGGGTGGCGCTCCATCGCCTGCTCCAGCGTGCTGCCGGCCTCGATGTCGGCGCGGACGCCGGCGATCGCCTCCTCGATGCGGTCGTCCTGGGTCTGCTCCTCGAGCGTGTGCAGGGTGCGCAGCATCGGCATCCCCGAGGCGACCAGGGTGGCGAACTGGCGCGAGAACACCGAGAGCTCCCGCATGTCGACGCCTTTCCAACTGCGCCAGATGTCCTCGAGCCGGAACGGTTTGCTCTTCTCGCTGACGTCGAGGACGATCAGGCCGCGCTGGCGCAGCTGCTCGGTGACCTGCGCCTTGGACTCGGCTTCGAGCTCGCCCGCGGTGGCGGCGCCGCCGACGTCCATGGCCCGGAACGCGAAGGTGTTCGAGGCGGCCATCGCCTAGACCTGCGCGTAGTTGGGCTGCTGCGGGACGCCGCCGAGCATCCGTTTGAGCTCCTCGGGCACCGAGGCGCGTTGCTCGGCGAGCTGGCGCGTGATCCGACCTTCGCGGACGAGCCGCGCCAGGTCGGAGTCCATCGTCTGCATGCCGACCGCGCCGGAGGTCTGCACCGCGGCGTAGATCTGGTGCGTCTTGCCCTCGCGGATCAGGTTGCGGATCGCCGGCGTCGGCACCAGGACCTCGGTCGCGACGCACCGGCTCAGGCCGTCGGCGGTGGGCAGCAGCTGCTGCGTGACGATGCCCTGCAGGGCGATCGAGAGCTGGGTGCGGACCTGGCCCTGCTGCTGGGGCGGGAAGACGTCGATGATCCTGTCGACGGTTTGCGCCGTCGACTGGGTGTGCAGGGTGGCGAAGACCAGGTGGCCGGTCTCGGCGGCGGTCAGCGCCGTCGAGATCGTCTCCAGGTCGCGCATCTCGCCGACCAGGATCACGTCGGGGTCCTCGCGCAGGGCGGCGCGCAGGCCGAGCGCGAAGTCGGGCGCGTCGGAGCCGACCTCGCGCTGGTTCACGATCGACTGTTTGTGGTTGTGCAGGAACTCGATCGGGTCCTCGATCGTGAGGATGTGGTCGGGGCGCTCGGCGTTGATCACGTCGATCATCGCCGCCAGGGTCGTGCTCTTGCCGGAGCCGGTCGGGCCGGTGACGAGGACGAATCCACGCGGTTTCGCCGCCAGCTCGCGGAGGACCTGGGGGACGCCGAGCGAGTCGAGCGCCGGGATCTCCTGCGGGACGAGCCTGAAGGCGGCGCTGACCGAGCCGCGCTGGAAGAAGCAGTTGACGCGGAAGCGCGCGACGCCCGGTATCGCGTATGCGAAGTCGAGCTGTTTCTTGTTCTCGAAGCGCTTGCGCTGGTCGTCGTTGAGGATGCTGTAGACGACCTCGCGCGTGTGCTGCGCGGTGAGGACCGGGAAGCCCTCCATCGGCGTGATCCTGCCCTTGTCACGCATCGACGGGGGAGCCCCGGCGGTGATGTGCACGTCGGAGGCCCGCGAGGAGACCATCGTCGAAAGCACCTGTGAGAAATCGAAGTCCATGGGTCTAGATCGTCCGTTCGGGCGAATTTCCTGATACCTGGTCGCCGGTATTCAGGCGCGGGTCAGGCGGTGACACGGACGACCTCCTCGAGGCTGGTCTGCCCGTCGCGGACCTTGACGATGCCGTCCTCGCGCAGCGTGAACATCCCCTCGCTGCGCGCCATCGCGGCTATCTCGGCCTCGGGCGCGTTGGCGACCGCCATCTCCTTGATCCGGTCGCTCAGCGCCATCACCGAGAAGATGCCGATGCGCCCTTTGTAGCCGCTCTGGTTGCAGCGCGAGCAGCCGACCGGCTCGTAGGCCTCGACCTCGGCACTGACCCTCAATTCGGCTTCGGCGAGCGCCTGCGGAGGGATTATGGTGCGCCGCTTGCAGTGGGTGCACAGCTTGCGCGCGAGGCGCTGTGCCACGACGCAATCGACGGCGGAGGCCGTCAGGAAGGCCTCGATCCCCATCTTCGTCAGCCTCGTGATCGCGCCGGGGGCGTCGTTCGTGTGCAGGGTGCTGAGCATGAGGTGGCCGGTGAGCGCCGCCTCGATCGCGATCCGGGCCGTCTCGCCGTCGCGGATCTCGCCGACCATCACGATGTCGGGATCGGCCCTGAGGATCGAGCGCAGCCCGGTCGCGAAGTCGAGCCCGGCTTTGCGGTTGACGTTGATCTGATTCACGCCCGGCAGCCTGTACTCGACCGGGTCCTCGACCGTGATGATCTTCTTCTCGACGTCGTTGAGCTCGCCCAGAGCGGCGTAGAGGGTGGTCGACTTGCCCGAGCCGGTCGGCCCGGTGACGAGCACCGCCCCGTAGGCCTGATTGAACGCGGATGCGAAGCGCTCGCGGCCGGTCCCGTCCATGCCCAGGTCGTCCAGGGAGCGCTGGGCGTTGTCTTTGTCGAGGATGCGGATCGTCGCCCCCTCGCCGCGCTGCGTCGGCAGCGTCGTCACGCGCAGGTCGACCCGCCGGTCCTCGACGGTGATGCTGACGCGGCCGTCCTGGGGCACACGCTTCTCGGCGATGTTGAGGTCGCTCATGATCTTCACGCGGGAGACGACGGCGTTGACCATCCGCTTCGGGACGTGGGCGGCCTCGCGCAGCACCCCGTCGACCCGGAAGCGGATTCGCATATCCGCGTCCTCGGGCTCGAAATGAACGTCGGACGCGCCTTCGCTGACCGCCTGGCCGAGGATGCTGTAGACGAGTTTGACGACCGGCGCGTCCTCGGCGCCGACTTCGATGTCGCTGACGGCGGCGAGTTCCTCCTCCTCGGCTTCGCCCTCCGTGACCGCGTCGGTGACGGCGCTCTGCAGGGAGTTGAGGCGGCCGATCAGGGTCTCGATGTCCTCGTCGGCGGCGACCGCGACCTGGCAGTCCAGGGCGGTCGCGATCTGGATGTCGTCGACCGCGAGGACGTTGGTCGGGTCCGCCATCGCGACGAGCAGCGTCTCCGTGTCGACGAAGCCGACCGGCAGCGCTTTGTAGCGCCGCGCCGTGTTGACGGGGATCAGGTTCGCCGCCGCCATGTCGACGTGGTATTCGGAGAGGTCGACGTGGTCGAGGCCGTAGCGCTCCGCCACGGCCCTGGAGAGCTGCTGCGAGGTGATCGTCCCCTGTTCGAGCAGCAGGCGCTCGGGGGCGTAGCCGGCCGTGCGGCCCTGCTCGATCGCGACGCGGGCGACGTCGTCGGTGACGAAGCCGAGGTCGACGAGCACGTCGGTGACGAAGCCGCTGGAGCGGTTCCTGGCGATCGGGGGAGTGAGGCCGAGCGTCCCCTCGGCCTCCGGCTCGAGCGCCGGCGCCGTCGAGTCACCCGATTCGGGAACCGGCCGCAGGTGGCTCGGGTAGTCGTGGGGCTCCATGCTCAGGGGTGGTAATCGAGGATCGGGCCCTCATAGCCGGCGTCGATCACCGCTTGGGCGACGCTCGCCGGGCTCTGGAAGCCGTAGCTGACCGACGCGGTCGGCATCTGCTCGCCGGCATCTCTCGGCGTCACGACCAGCAGGGCGGGGACCTGTTCGACCCCCACGCCCCTGACGATCGTCGTGTACTTGGAGATTTCGGCGGCGGGGACGACGAAGACGGCGACCTCGGGGAAGCGGGCCAGGGCGGTCGTCGAGTCGCGGACCAGGCGGTCGTCGATGCCGTCGTTGTTGACGATAAGCAGGACGATCGTGCGACCGGCCTCGTAGGCGTCGACGACTGCGGCCGGGGGCGCCGGGGCCGGGGCGCCGGCGAGCACTTCCTCGACCCCCGTGGCGCTCGCGCCCGCGGTGGCTTCGCCGACCGCGACTTCCGCCGGCAGGGAGCCCGCTTCGGTGGTCGTCGCGACCGCGGTTTCCTCGCTCACGGCCGTTTCGGCTTCTTCTTCTCCGCCGCCTTTGCTCATCAAAAAGAGCACCGCGACGAGCAGCAGGGCAACGACGATCCCCGCTTTGACCTTCGGGTTGTTGTTGATCGCGTCTCTCATACGTTCGCTTACTAGCTCGACAGCGAACGCCCCGACCTTGAGTCCCGGTTCAGTCGGTCCGACCCGACGGAGCCCTCAGCAGCCGGCGCTGGGCGTCGGCGTCGCCGGCCCGCTGCACTCGACGTAGTACTGCGGGGTGAAGACGACCACGCCTTCTTCTTCTTCTTCGGGTTCTTCTTCGGGCTCCGGGTCCTCGTGCCAGGGGTTCAGCTCCGGCGGCAGCACGAAGCCGTCGTCCTGGACGATGATCGCGTTGTTGTGGAGATGCACTTTTTTGCCGACGATCATGCCGAAGAATTCGGCGTTGTTCTGCAGGTCGACGACGCTGTTCGGCGCGTAGAGGACGAGCTCGTTCGTGCCGCTGTTGTTGGACCACTCGACCCGTGTTTCGAGCGAGGTCGAGCCCATGAGGAAGAGTCCGGGCATCTCGAAGTTCCCGCTCTCCGCCTGGTAGCCAGTGGCGGTGATGTTGGCGTTGTTCTGGATGTCGATCTGCTTCGAGCCGCCGGCCAGTGCGCAGTTCTCGGGGGTGTCGAAGAAGAGCCGCACCTGCGTGCCGGCTTTCATCACCATGTGCGAGTTGTTGTTGAGAATGAGCCTGCAGATGAAGTAGTCCCCGCCCCCGAGGGTGATGGTCTGGTTGTTCGAGGTCGAGATCGTGCGCGTGCTCGGGTTCCAGGGCTCGGTCGAGGACCATTTCCCCGTGTAGCCGTCGGTCTGGCAGCCGCTGGGGGTGTTGGTCCCGGTGCAGCGCGCAAGCCGGTAATTGGAATTGACGGTGGCGATGTTGGACGGTATGAAGCTGCTCACCGGGGGAACGGTGATGTTGCCCTCCGATATCGCGAAGCCGTCGCACTGCGTCCCGTTGTTCTCGAATTTGGCTTCTTTGCCGATCCCGTGGCGGATGTTGCCGCAGACGTTGCCGTTGTTGTGGACGTGGATGTTGCCGTTCGTGCCGACGTTCACGCGGGCGTCGGCGTTGTTGTCGATTTCGACGTCTTCGACCCCGATCAGGCCCTCGGGGCCGCCGCCGCCGCCGCCTTCGTCGCCTTCGTCGCCTTCGTCGCCGGGGCCGCCGCCGACCGGCCCGCCGGAGCCCTGGTCGAAGCTGATCAACACCCTGCGGGTGACCTCGCCGGCCACTCCTGTCGCCACGACGCAGAGGTCGTACGCGCCGCAGGAATTTTCAACCCCGGCCTCGCTCACCTGATAGCTGTAAGTCGCGTCGCCGACGTCGCCGGTCACCGCCGGGCACCAGCCGCCGCTCGGCGTGGCACCGTCGAGGCAGGGCTCGGTCGCGAGCTCCTGGGAGTCGCGGGCGAGCCTCATCAGGGCGACGTTGGCGCCGGCGTCGGCCGCCCCGATCGCGCCCTTGGACCCGGTGTCCCGATGGGAGCCCTGCTGGACCGAGACCGACGACATCACGGCCGCCCCGCCGAGGGCCAGCGCCGCGACCGTCCCGAGCATCGCCGTCGGCAGCGCGATGCCCTCCTCGCTGGAGCAAAGCCTGCCGAGCAGGCGCCGAAGTCCGGAAGCCGAGTCCATCGCCCATTGATCGGCCCGTGGGCCGGCCTGCTTGAGCGCCGCAGGCCGGCGTCCGCTCGCGGGCGGACGTCTGTTCTAGTGATCCTCGCCGGCCTTGGCGAGCTGCTCGATGCCGCTCGCGCGCTGGCCCCCGGCGGCGAGCATCAATTTGAAGTCGTGCGGATTGGACGCGTAGCTCAGCGCGACCTCCTCCGCGACCTTGCCCTCCATCACGTAGGTGAGCAGCGACTGGTCGAAGGTCCGCATCCCGTAATAGCCGCCTTCGGCGATCACCTCGGAGATCTTGCTCGTCTCCTCCGGGTTGAGGATCAGGTCCTGGACGCGTCCGGTGACGATCAGGATCTCCGACGCCGGGACGCGGCCGTCGCCGGTGACGTCGGGGACGAGGCGCTGAGCGATCGCCCCCTTCAGCGTCGAGGCGAGCATCACGCGAGCCTGGTGCTGGAGGTGGGGCGGGAAGAAGTCGATGATCCGGTTGATGGTCTCGGTGGCGTCCAGGGTGTGGACGGTCGAGAGGACGAGGTGGCCGGTCTCCGCCGCCGAGAGCGCCGTGCGGACGGTCTCCTCGTCGCGCATCTCCCCGATCAGGATCACATCGGGGTCCTGGCGCAGGACCCGGCGCATCGCCCGCGCGAAGCTCTGGGTGTCCGAACCCACCTCGCGCTGGTTGACGATCGAGCCTTTGTCCTTGTGCAGGTACTCGATCGGGTCCTCGAGCGTGACGATGTGATGGGTGCGGTTGCGGTTGATGTGGTCGATCATCGCCGCGAGCGTCGTGCTCTTTCCCGAGCCGGTGGTGCCGGTGACGAGGATGATCCCGCGCTGCTCTTCGGCCAGCCGGGTGACGGCCTCCGGCAGCCCGAGATCCTCGACCGAGCGGATCTCGAAGGGGATCGCGCGGCAGACGATCGAGGTCGAGCCGCGCTGTTTGAAGGCGTTGACGCGAAAGCGGGAGAAGCCCGGGATCGAGTACGAGAAGTCGGCCTCCCCCACCTCTTCGAATTCGTCCACCGAGCGCGTCTCGGCGATGTGGTTGAAGGCTCGTTTGGTGTCCTCGCCGTCGAGCGGCTCCGTGCCCGGGAGCGGCGTCAGCTCTCCGTGGAGGCGCATCGTCGGCGGCGTCGCGACTTTCAGATGCAGGTCGGAGCCTCCCGACTCGACGAGAGTGCGCAGCGCTGTGTCGATGTCGAACATCTCCCCCGATGTATCGGCGGCGTGCGAGAAACCCTTAGGGCACCTGCAACGCCTGCTTCACGCCTGGCTACAAAACTGGGAAGACGCCTGAGTGAGGGGATTGGGCGCCGCCCGGCGAGCGTCGCTGTTGCGAGCGTAGGGTGGTGCCCAATCCCCTCTCGCTCAGGTGACTTCTCTGAGTTTCTGCGCTTCGCCCAGCTGCTGGAGCTTCTTCAGGCTCTGGTTCTCGATCTGCCTGATCCGCTCACGCGTGACGTTGAAGGTCCTGCCGACCTCGTCGAGCGTGCGGGGATGCTCGCCGCCGAGCCCGTAACGGAGCTCGAGCACGCGGCGCTCGCGGTAGGAGAGGTTCTCCAGGGCCTCCTTGAGCGCCTCTTTGGTGAGCAGGTCCGCGGCGCGGTCGAAGGGGGACTCGGCCTTCTCGTCGGCGATGAACTGGCCGAACTCCGACTCCTCCTCGTCGCCGACCGGCTTCTCCAGCGAGACCGGGGCCTGCGCGGAGCGCTTGATCGAGTCGACCTCCTCGGGGTCGATCCCGGTGACCTCGGCGATCTCCTCGGGCGTGGGCTCGCGGCCCAGCTCGGTGACCAGCTTGCGCTCGGCCCGGCCGATCTTGTTCAGCTTCTCCACCACGTGGACCGGGATGCGGATCGTCCGCGCCTTGTCGGCCAGGGCACGGGCTATCGCCTGGCGGATCCACCAGGTCGCGTAGGTCGAGAACTTGAAGCCCTTGCGGTAGTCGAACTTCTCGGCCGCGCGGACCAGGCCCAGCGTCCCCTCCTGGATCAGGTCGAGGAAGGGCAGGCCCTGGTTGCGGTAGTTCTTGGCGATCGAGACGACCAGGCGCAGGTTCGACTCGACCATTTTCTGCTTCGCGTCGAGGTCGCCGCGCTCGATGCGCTTGGCGAGTTCGACCTCCTCCTGGGCGGTGAGCAGGCGGACCTTGCCGATGTCCTTGAGGAACAGCTGGAGGCTGTCCGTCGTCATGTCCGGTTTCAGGTCGAGCGCGGCTTTCTGGCGGCGCCGGCCTTTTTTGCCGGTCGGCTCGGGCATCGCTTCGGCGGCGGCTTTCTGGGCCGGGTCCATGTCCTCGACGAGCTCGATCCCCGACTTCTCGAGGTGGCCGTAGAGGTCCTCGATGTCGGACTCGTCCAGATCGACCTCGGAGACGGCGGTGCCGATGTCCCCGAAAGTGAGCACCCCGAGCTGCTGCCCGCGGGTGATCAGGCCTTTGACCTCCTCAAGCTCCTGAAGCTCTGCAACTAGCATCGTGTTCTACTCATTCCCTCGCGTTGGAAGTTTTAGTCCTGCAAATGAAAGGCCCCGCGGGGCCGAAAGTCTCGATGAAAGCGGACCGGCGAACAGGTCCGCGAGTCGAAATAGTCTGCACTGCGAGGTCCTTTGGGGCCGTACCAGGCCACTCAAACGCCTGTTCGCATTCTAGCGCTTCACTTTTTGAAGTCAATGACAAGCCCTTTGCGACATCCCCTCCCATGGCTGCGGGCCTTCTGGAATCGCGCCTACAGGGAGAACGTCACCGGCCTCTCGGCGATGGTCGCCTACAACCTCCTGCTCGCGGTCTTCCCCTTCGCGCTCCTCGTGCTCTTCGTCTTCGGCCAGGTCCTGAGGATCGGCGGCGTCGAGACCGGCGTCCTCGACGACCTCCAGCGCCTCTTCCCCAATGCGGAGCAGGAGACCCTGACCGACGTCCTCAACCGGATCGAGAGCAACTCGACGACGATCGGGATCGCCGCCTTCTTCGCATCGCTCTGGATCGGGGCCTCGTTCTGGGGGGCGATGGACACCGCCTTCTGCCGCATCTACCACGTCGAGTGCCGAAGCTGGGTCGAGCAGAAGCGGTTCTCCTTCGCGATGCTGGGCGTCGTCCTCCTCTTCATCGCGGCGAGCATCTTCCTGCCGGCGATGGAGAGCACGCTGGTCTCGAGCACCGACCGGCTGCCGCTCGGGCTCTCGAACATCAAGGCGATCGACACGCTGCTGCTGCTGCTCGCCGCGGTCCTGATCGTCTTCGCGATCTGCTGCGTGATCTTCTGGGCGGTGCCGAAAGGCCATATGCCCTGGCGGGACGTCTGGCCGGGGGCCGCCTTCGTCACGATCTCCGTCAGCATCGCCAACTGGGCGTTCCCCTTCTACCTCGCGAACGTCTCCAGCCTCTCCCAGTTCGGCTCGACCGTCGGCTTCATCCTGATCGCGCTGGTCTGGTTCTACGCGCTGAGCCTGGCACTGCTCGCCGGCGCCGTGATCAACAGCCTCCGTCACGAGCTGCATGAGACCGGTGAAATGCCCTATGCCGAGGGCGTGACGGCGAAGGAGCCCTGTGGCTGCGAGGACTCCGAGTAGCCGGCGTCAGCCGTACCGCTCGCCGATTATCTCCCGGAGCTTCGAGCGGTCGTGCGTGGCGTGGACGCGGCGGACCGTGCCGGAGCGGGAGCGCATCACCAGCGACTCCGTGGTCGCCCCGGGGCCGCGGTAGCGGACGCCCTGGAGGACGTCGCCGTCGGTGACGCCGGTGGCCGAGAAGAAGACGTCCTCGCCCGAGCAGAGGTCGTTCGCGGAGAGCACGCGGTCGAGGTCGTAGCCGGCGTCGATCGCGGCCTGGCGCTCGCCGTCGTCGCGGGGCCAGAGGCGGCCGAGGAGCTCGCCGCCCATCGACTTCAGCGCCGCCGCGGAGAGCACGCCCTCGGGCGTGCCGCCGATCCCCCAGAGCAGGTCGACCGGGGAGCGCTCGCTGACCGCGAGCATCGCGGCCGAGACGTCGCCGTCGGAGATCAGGCGGATCCTGGCGCCCGCCTCGCGCACCTGCCGCATCGCGTCCTCGTGCCGCCCACGGTCGAGCATGACGACGGTGACGTCGCCGATCGCCCCGCCCTTGCGCTCGGCGATCAGCTTCAGCGTCTCCGTCAGGGGGCGGTCGAGGTCGAGCAGGTCGGCGATCTCCTCGCCGCCGGCCATCTTTTCCATGTAGACGCAGGGGCCCGGGTCGAACATGGTGCCGCGCTCGGCGAGCGCGATCACGGCCAGCGCGCTCGGCATCCCCCGTGCGCATAGGGTCGTCCCCTCGAGCGGGTCGACGGCGATGTCCACCTGGGGCGGGCTGCCGTCGCCGATCTGCTCGCCGTTGAAGAGCATCGGCGCTTCGTCCTTCTCGCCCTCGCCGATCACGACGACGCCGTCCATCGCGACCGAGTCGAGCACGTGGCGCATCGCGTCGACGGCGGCGCCGTCGGCGGCGAGCTTGTCGCCGCGCCCGACCCAGCGGGCGGCGGCCAGCGCCGCGGCCTCGGTGACGCGCACCAGCTCCAGGGCGATGTTGCGATCCGGCTTCGTGGGCGAAGTCCCCTCCATGCGCGGCGCAGCCTATAAGGTCGCGGAATGGCTCAACGATGGGGATTGACGCTGCCGCTGCCGGCGACGCCGCTGGGCGCCAGCGAGGAGCACGTGAGGCGGGCCGAGGCGAGCGGCTACACCGACATCTGGAGCGGTGAGACGAACGGCCCGGACGGCTTCACGCCGCTGGCGCTGAGCGCCGCCTGGACCGAGCGGGCGCGGCTCGGCACCGGGATCGTCGGCGTCTTCCAGCGCGGCCCGGCGCTACTCGCGCAGGAGGCGGCGGCGCTCGCCGATGCCTCCAACGGGCGCTTCGTGCTGGGGATCGGCTCCTCCTCGGACCGGATCGTCGAAGGCTGGAACGGGATCCCCTTCGAGAAGCCGCTGACCCGCGTGCGCGAGACGCTCGAGTTCCTGCGCACGGCGCTCGACGGCGAGCGCACCGAGAGCGGCTTCAAGCTGGAGACGGCGCCGGCTGAGCGGGTGCCGATCGTGCTCGCGGCGCTGCGCGGCAAGATGCTCGACCTCGCGGTCGAGCGCGGCGACGGGGCCTTCACCAATTTCCTGCCGCTCGGCGGCCTGCCCAAGGTCGCCGGCCAGCTCGAGAACGCGCCCGAGGGCTTCGAGCTGCTCTGCCGCTTCTTCTGCATCCCGGGGGAGCGCGAGGCGGTCGAGCCGCTGGCGCGCTTCATGTTCTCCTCCTACATCACCGTCCCGGTCTACGCCGAGTTCTACCGCTGGCTCGGCTACGGCGACCAGATCGACGCGATGGTCTCCGCCTGGGAGTCGGGCGACCGTCAGGGCGCGGCCGCGGCGGCCCCCTGGGAGCTGATCGAGGACATGTTCATCTTCGGCTCGCCGGAGGAGATGAAGGAGCGGCTCGGGCAGTTCGTCGCCGGCGGCGTGACGCTGCCGATCCTGACCCCGATCACGACGCCGGACAAACTCGGCGACTTGATCACAGACTTAGCGCCATAAGGGCGGCGCTCGCACAGAATCAGATAGCGATGCTCGCTAGTTCGGTCTACGGGCGAGACTGAGGGCGTAGTCGCCGGCGGCGTCGGTGAACCAGCCGCAGAGCTCGAGGCCGGCGTGGGCGTAGACCTCCTCGAGGCGCTCGCGGGTGAACTTGGTCGAGATCTCGGTGCGCAGCTCCTCGCCGGCGGCGAACTCGACATCGAGGTCGATCCCCTCGAGCCGGACCCGCTGGTCGGCGAGCGAGCGCAGGCGGATGTCCATCCGCTCCTCGCCGCTGTCGTAGCGGGCGACGTGGGCGAAGGCGTCGAGATCGAAGTTGGCGCCCAGCTCGCGGTTGAGGACCTCGAGCACGTTCTTGTTGAACTCGGCCGTGACCCCCCGGGCGTCGTCGTAGGCGGCCTCGAGGCGAGCCGGGTCCTTGACCAGGTCGGTGCCGAGCAGGAAGTGGTCGCCCGGGAACATCAGGGCGGCGATCCGGCACATGAAAGAGCGGCGCTGGTAGGGGTAGAGGTTGCCGATCGTGCCGCCGAGGAAGGCGATCAGCCGTTTTTCGCCGGCGTCGGGGATGCGCTCCAGGTGATGCTCGAAGTCGCAGACGAGGCCGCGCACCTCGAGGCCGGGGTACTCCGCCACGAGGCGCTCGGCGGTCTGCTGGGTGATCTCCTCGGAGATGTCGATCGGGACGTAGGTCTCGAGGCAGCCGGCGTCGCGCATCGCGCTGAGCAGGTGGCGCGTCTTCGCCGCCGAGCCCGAGCCGAGCTCGACCAGCTCCGTCGGCGAGCCCGCCGCGGCGACGATCTCGGCCGAGCGCTCGCTGAGGATCTCCCGCTCGGCGCGGGTCGGGTAGTACTCGTCGAGCTCGGTGATCCGCTCGAAGAGCTGCGAGCCGCGCTCGTCGTAGAAGTACTTGGGCGAGAGCTCCTTCGGGATCGTCCTCAGGCCGCGGCGGACGTCGCGCGCCATCGTCGCCGAGGCCTCGGCATCGAGATGGACCTCGATCGCGATCATGCGTCCCTCGCGCAGCGGATGCCGGAGAAGATCTGGCGGCGCTCGGGCAGGTCCCAGTTGCGGAAGCTCGGCCGCATCACGCTCGCGTGCGTCGCCCAGGAGCCGCCGCGCAGGACCCGGTGGGCGTCGCCGAAGAAGGGCTGTGAGTACTCGGGGTAGGGGAACGCCTCGAAGCCGGGATAGGCGAGGAAGTGCGACGAGGTCCACTCCCAGACCCGGCCGACGCCGTCGAGCCGGGCGCTCGCCGCCTCCCACTCGTGCTCGGTGGGCAGCCGTTTGCCGGCCCAGCGGGCGAAGGCGCCGGCCTCGTGCCAGGAGACGTGGATGACGGGCGCATCCGGCCGGGCGCGATCCCAGTTGAGCGGCGGCTCGGCGCCGGTCTCCTCCATAAAGCGCGCGTAGGCGGCGTTGCCGACGGGGGTGCGGTCGATCTCGAAGGCGGCCAGCCCGACCGTGTGGCGGCGGCGCTCGTTGTCGTAGGCGAAGCCGTCGGGCCCGGCGCCGATCTCATGCTCGCCCGCCTCGATCGCTATCGTCTCCGGCTGCTCGGGGAGAGCCTCTCCCCCGGGGGCCGGAGCGCCCTCCACCGGCTCGTATCCGTCCACCATCTGCAGCAGCTGCAGCATTGTCTCGTTGTGCTGGAGCTCGTGGGCGAGCAGCATCTCGTAGACGAATCCGCCGCGCAGCAGCGGGTCCTCGACGTCGTCGCCGATCTCGACCCCCTCGAGAACCTCGAGGGCGCGCTCGCGGACGTCGGCCAGGTAGGCGCGCAGCTCGGCGTCGCGCAGGATCGGCAGCTCCCCGCGCGTCCTGCGCGGGTTCTCGATCGCGTCGTAGAAGCGGCCGAGGTCGCCGTGGAGCGGCTCCAGGCCGCCGATCGTCTGCACCAGCCAGAGCTCCTCGAAGTTGGCTATGTGGCCGAGGTCCCAGGCCAGCGGGCTGAGCAGCGGCGAGTACACACGGTTGAGCTGCTCGTCGTCGAGCGGCTCGATCAGCGCAAGGGTCCGGTGCCGCGCCTCCGCCAGGCGGTCCGCGATCGCTTCCCTGGAGCTTGCCCTCACCTCGGTGGCGATGCGAAAACCCTATACAGGTCGGATCACCGGCCCAAGAAATTGGACTTCCGGACCTCTGCCGCGGGCCGAGCCGTCAATTGACCCTCGTATAGGGGGTCAATTGACGGCTCGACGGATAGGCTGCCCGGCGATGCGGATCGAGGGGACATCGGCGCTGGTGGCGGGCGGGGCCTCCGGGCTTGGCGAGGCGACGGCCCGGGCGCTGGTCGATGCCGGGGCCTCGGTGACGATCGCCGACCTCAACGCCGAGAGGGGCGAGGCGCTGGCGACGGAGCTGGGCGACGCCGCCGAGTTCGTCGTCGCCGACGTCACCGACCCCGAGGCGGTCGCCGCCGCGGTCGGGCGGGCGGCCGAGGGCGAGGGCGGGCTGCGGATCTCGGTCTGCTGCGCCGGCGTCGGCTGGGCCGAGCGGGTCGCGCACAAGGGCGGCCCCCACAACCTCGAGATGTTCTCGAAGGTGATCTCGATCAACCTGATCGGCACCTTCAACGTGCTCAGCCACGCCGCCTCGGCGATGAGCGCCAACGAGCCCGACGAGGAGGGCGAGCGCGGCGTCTGCGTCAACACCGCCTCGATCGCCGCCTTCGACGGCCAGATCGGCCAGATCGCCTACTCCGCCTCGAAGGGCGGCGTCGCCGGGATGACGCTGCCCGCGGCGCGCGACATGGCCTCGCGCGGGGTCCGCGTGATGACGATCGCCCCGGGGCTCTTCGACACCCCGATGCTGGCCGCGCTGCCGGAGGAGCACCGCCAGGCGCTGGGCGCCGGGATCCCCTTCCCCTCACGGCTCGGCAGGCCCGAGGAGTACGCCCGGCTGGTCACCGACATCGCCGGCAACACGATGCTGAACGGCGAGACGATCCGGCTCGACGGCGCCCTCCGCATGCCGCCCAGGTAGGCATGCGCGGCTCCGAGCTGATCTCGGCCTTCCTCGAACACTCGAAGTTCGTCCTCCATCTGGGGATGGAACTGCGCGAGATCGAGGACGACCGCGCCGTGCTCGCCCTGCCATACGACGAGGAGAAGGTTGTGACGATCGGCGACGTCGTCCACGGCGGTGCGGTCTCGGCCCTGATCGACACCGCGGCGATGGCCGCCTCCTGGTCGGCGATCGAGTACGACGGCGTGCCGCCGAAGGGCACCACCGTCGGCCTCACCGTCGATTTCCTCGCCGCCGCCCGTGCCCAGGAGCTGCTCGCCGACGCCCGCGTCCTGCGCCGCGGCAAGTCGCTCTGCTTCTGCGAGGTCAAGGTCAACGGCGCCGCCGACGACACCCTCGTCGCCACCGGCCTGGTCACCTACAAGCTCGGCTAGTCGGTCTCCTCGGCCTCCGGGTCGCTCCAGACTCTCTTGAGCCAGGGCGGGGAGACGGCGAAGGGGGTCGCGTCGGCGGCGGCGATCGGCTCGAGGGGGATCAGGTGCACGCGGTGGCCGGGGGTGAAACGGCCGCCGGGGTCGTCGCCGAGGTTGCCGGCGTGGCTGCCGCCGGAGACCAGGAGGATGCCCGTCGCCGAGCCCCAGCCGTTCTCGGCGCGGGCGCCGAGCGCCTCGGCGAGGTCGCGGAGCGGGCCGACACCGGCGTCCGAGCCCCAGTTGGCGACGGTGGGCCGGTGGTTGTAGCCGTTGTGGGAGGAGGCGCGGGACTCGACCTCGCCCTCGGCGCCGATACGGACCTGGAAGGACTCCCAGTCGTCGGCGTGGTAGCCGCGGGAGCCGGCGACCGGGACGCCCCGGAGGGTCGCGGAGTCGACGTAATAGAGCCAATACTGGATGTAGAGGTCGCCCCGCGGCCGGCGGTCCAAGACGTGGACGAAGGCCGTCACCGGCAGCCCCGCCTCGGTGCGCCGGACGATCCCCTCCTCCCCGCCGTCCGCGCAGGAGGGGCGGCGGCAGCGGCGGAAATCGACCGGCAGCGCCCGCGAGCCGTCCTCGAAGGCGAGGGTCGGCATGTGGTCGCGGACGAGCCTGCCGACCTCGGTTCCGTAGGCGGCGATCAGCGCCGGCTCGCCGGTGCCGCAGCTGCCGGCCCCCGACGCTGCGCAGAGGATCCGCGAGGCGACGGCCCGCGCCAGCGCCGCGCCGGGGACCCGGACGCCGGCCGCGACCAGCGCCGCCAGCAGCAGCGCGACGAGCGCGAGCAGGGCGACCCACTCCACCGTCGACTGTCCCCGCTCCGCTCGCCGCACATGGCGGCCAAGGGATCAGGGGCCGATTCTCTCCCCTAGGTGGAGTCAGCCACCTAGAGCTCCTGGATCGAGGTGGCGATTTCCGCCGCCGCCTGTTTGGCGTCGGCGAAGAGCATCGAGGTGTTCGGTTCGTAGAAGAGGTCGTTGTCGATGCCGGCGAAGCCGGGGCTGAGCGAGCGCTTGATCACGATCACCTGCTGGGCCTCGTTGACCTCGATGATCGGCATCCCGGCGATCGGGCTGTCCGGGTCGTTCTTCGCCGCCGGGTTGGTGACGTCGTTGGCGCCGACGACCACGGCGACGCTGGTGCGCGGCATCTCCGGGTTGATCTCCTCCATCTCCTTGAGCTGCTCGTAGGGGACGTCGGCCTCGGCGAGCAGGACGTTCATGTGGCCGGGCATGCGGCCGGCGACCGGGTGGATCGCGTAGTTGACGCTGACGCCGCGCTTCTCGAGCTCGTCGCCGACCTCCTTGATCGCGTGCTGGGCCTGGGCGACGGCGAGGCCGTAGCCGGGGACGATCACCACGGAGTCGGCGTAGGCGAGCTTGATCGCCGCGTCCTGGGCGCCGATCGAGACGTGCGGGCGCTCTTCGCCGCCGCCCGCCCCACCGCCGGCGGGCGCGCCGCCGAAGCCGGCGAAGAGGACGTTGGCGACGGAGCGGTTCATCGCGGTCGCCATCTCCATAGTCAGGATCGTTCCCGAGGAGCCGACCAGGGTGCCGGCGACGATCAGCGCGACGTTGTCTAGGGCGAAGCCCGCGGCGGCCGCGGAGAGGCCGGTGAAGGCGTTCAGCAAGGAGATCACGACCGGCATGTCGGCGCCGCCGATCGGCAGCACTACGAGGTTGCCGAGGATCCCGGCGGCGATCAGGACGCCGATGAAGAGCGCCTGCGAGGGGCCGTCGTTGTTGAGCGCCAGGTTGATGCAGGCGGCGACGATCGCGATCAGCAGCAGGACGTTGATCACCTGCTGGCCGGGCACCGCGAGCGGGCGGGTCGGGATCAGGTCCTGGAGCTTGGCGAAGGCGATGTTCGAGCCCCAGAAGGAGACCGAGCCGACGACGGCGGCGAAGAGGACCGGGATCAGCACGTCGAGCGGGATCTCGTGGCCGAGAGAGATCCCGTGGCGGATCTCCGACCAGGCGATCAGCGCGACGGCGCCGCCGCCGACGCCGTTGTAGAGGGCGACCATCTGCGGCATCTCCGTCATCTGGACCCGGATCGAGGCGATCACCCCGACCGCCGTCCCGACCGCGAGGCCGAGCGCGATCAGGCCCCAGTTCCCCATCCCGTCGAGCAGCAGCGTCGCGACGACGGCGATCGCCATCCCGAAGGCCGCGACCAGGTTGCCCTGCTTCGCCGTGGTCGGGTGGGTGCCGCGTTTGACGCCGATGATGAAGAGCGAGAAGGCGACGATGTAGAGGGCGGTGGCGCCGTCGCCACCCGGCTCCAGAACTGCCGGGACGAGTGAGAAGAACTCCATGCTCATCCCCTATCCGACCCTTTCGCCCCCGGACGCGAAGCGGAGGAGGCGGAAGGCTTTGATTTTTTGGAGAACATGCCGAGCATCCGGTCGGTGACCATGAAGCCGCCGACGATGTTGATCGCGCCGAAGGCGATCGCGATCGTGCCGATCGTGTACTCGAGGCCGTCGTTGGCGAAGCCGACGACGATCAGGCCGCCGAGCATGACGATGCCGTGGATCGCGTTGGTCTGCGACATCAGCGGCGTGTGCAGGGTGGTCGGCACCTTCGAGATCACCTCGAAGCCGACGAATGCGGCGAGCACGAAGATTGTTATCTCGGTCATCAGGTCCATAGCTACCTGGCTGTCCTCTCTCCGCGAATCTCGCCGCCGTGGGCGATGCAGGCGGCATCGACGATGTCGTCCTCGAAGTCGACGGTCAGCTCCCCGTCCTCGCCGACCAGCAGGCCGAGCAGGTTCTCGACGTTCTTGGCGTAGAGCTGGGAGGCGTCGGCGGCCATGTCGCTGACCAGGTTCGAGGGGCCGATCACCTTGACGCCGTCCACGACCACGGTCTCACCGGGGCGCGAGGGCTCGGCGTTGCCGCCGGAGTCGGCCGCCAGGTCGACGATCACCGAGCCGGGCTGCATCGAGCGCGCGGCCGCCTCGGTGATCAGGACCGGCGCGTCGCGGCCGGGGATCTGCGCCGTGGTGATGATCACGTCCTGCCTGGCGGCGGCCTCGGCGAGGGCGTCGCGCACCTGTGCGTTCTCCTCGTCGGTCAGCGGCCGCGCGTAGCCGCCCTCGTCCTCGGCGTCGGGGATGAAGTCGAGTTCGAGCGGGCGGCCGCCGAGCGAGGCGATCTGCTCCCAGGCGGCGCGGCGGATGTCGAAGCCGGTGACGATCGCGCCGAGGCGCTTGGCGGTGGCGATCGCCTGCAGTCCGGCGACGCCGGCGCCGAGGACCATGACCTTGGCCGGGGCGACCGTGCCGGCGGCCGTCGTCATCATCGGGAAGATCTGGCCCGCTTCGCGGGCGGCGAGCAGGACGGACGCGTAGCCGGCGAGGTTGGCCTGCGAGGAGAGCGCGTCCATCGCCTGCGCGCGCGTCGTGCGCGGGATCGCCTCCATCGCGAAGGCGGTCACGCCCGCCTCGGCCAGCGCCCTGTTCGAGTCGGCGGCGGTGAGCGGCGAGAGATGGCTGATCAGCAGCCGGCCGTTGCCGAGGGCGCGGATCTGCTCGAGGCCGGGCGCCCGCACCTGGAGGACCACGTCGGCACCCCAGGCGGCACCGGCGTCGGTGACCTCGGCGCCGGCGTCGGCGTACTCGGAGTCCGGGTGGCCGGCGGCCTCTCCGGCGCCGCGCTCGACCGCGACCTCGACCTTCTCGTTCTGCTTGAGGGAGCGCACCACGTCGGGGACGAGCGCCACCCGGCGCTCTCCGTCTGCCGTCTCTTTGGGAACTCCTAGTTTCATCCGGCGCGGGAGATTACGACAACCGGTCAGGCCGGTGTGCCGACGCCCGCCATCGAGGCGAGACGGTCGAGCGTGTGCAGCTGCTCGGCGCGGTCGAGGTGCACCGGGGAGACGATCAGCCGGTCGATTCCCGCTCCCCGGAAGCGCTCGACCCGCTCCGCCACCTCGTCCTCGGTGCCGACCAGCGAGGTCGCTTCGACCACCTCGTCGGGCACCGCCTCGAAGGCGCCGCCGCGATCGCCGTCCTGGAAGCGCTTCTGGACCTCGTCGGCGACGTCGCCGAAGCCGAAGCGGTGGGCGAGATCGACGTAGAAGTTGGTCTTGCGGCTGCCCATCCCGCCGAAGTAGAGGACGAGCCCGGCCTTGACGACGCTCTTCGCCGCCTCCAGGTCGCCGTCGATCGCGACCTGGAGCGAGGGGCTGACCTCGAGGTCGGAGCGCTGGCGGCCGCCCTTGGCGAAGCCGGCCTCGAGGTGCTCCCCCCAGGTCTCCGCGAAGGCGTCGACGCTGAAGAAGATCGGGATCCAGCCGTCGCAGATCTCTGCCGCCATCTCGACCGATTTGCGGCCGATCGCGCCGACGAAGACGGGAATCTCGTCGCGCTCGGGGTGGAAGTTGAGCTTCAGCGGCTTGCCCTCGCCGCCGGGCAGCGGCAGCTCGTAGTGCTCGCCCTGGTGGTTGACCGGGCCCTCGCGGGCGATGATCTCGCGCACGACTTCGATGTACTCGCGGGTCCGCCCCCAGGGCTTCGCGTAGGGGACGCCGTACCAGCCCTCGGAGACCTGCGGGCCGGAGGGGCCGAAGCCGAAGATGAAGCGCCCGCCGGAGAGCTTGTCGATCGTCGCGCCGGCCATCGCGGCCGCCGCCGGCGGACGGGCCGGGACCTGGAGGATCGCGGCGCCGAGCTTGATCGTCGTCGTCTGGGGGGCGAGCCAGGCGAGGACGCTGACGACGTCGGAGCCGTAGGACTCGGCGGCCCAGACCGACTCGAAGCCGGCCTTCTCCGCGGCCTGCACGACCTCGACGGCATCCTCGCCGGCGGGGCCGATGCCCCAGTAGCCGAGATTCAATCCGAGCTTCAGCGCCATTGCGACGCGAAGCCTATGTCATCAGGCTTTGTGCCCCTCGCGGTAGTGCTCGGGGCAGCCGAAGACCCCGCACCCCGGCTTCGTCTGCCAGGACTCGCCGGTGAACTTATCCGGATCGCCCTTGGCGATTTCGAATTCGAATTCGCCCTTGACGGTGCCTTTCCCACCGGGGCCGGGCTGTCTGTAGGTGCCCTTGAGCTTGCGGCCGAACGTCTGGTTCAGGAGGCCGTTGATCGTGCCGCCCCCCGAGAAGGCGTATCCGCCCACAATGGTCCTGTTGTCCTTCTGGAGAGTCAGCTCCATGTTCCCGAATGAGTAGAACTTGCCCTTGCTGTTCTTCGCGCCGACAACCCAGGTGCCGGTCCAGCGGTCGAACTCGCCTGTGGCTGCGGAGCCGAAGCTGGGCAGCAGCAGCGCGATCGCCACGGTCGCGACCGGTACGAGCAAACGGAACCTCATGTCAATGCCTCCCCTAGTTGACTTGCTGAGCTACTGGACGATTTTGTTCGGGTCGTTGCCGCCGAGCAGGGTGTCCTTACCGGGGCCTCCCTTGAGGCCGTCCCGCCCGTCGCCGCCGAAGAGCTTGTCGTTGCCCTTGCCGCCGGCCATGCGGTCGTCGCCGTCGCCGCCGCAGATCACGTCGGCGCCCTTGCGCCCCCGCAGATCGTCCGGCCCGCCCATGCCGACGATCACGTCGGCCTTCTGGCGGCCTTCGAGGTCGTCCGCTCCTTCGGTGCCGACGAGCGTCGCCACCTTGCCGAGGCACTTGGGTGCCTTGGCCGGCGCTTCTTCTTCTTCGGCGCCAAGGACGGCGCCCGCGGCGAGGAACGAGGCGACGGCGACCAGCGCCAGCGCCGGCACGAGCCGCCACAGGACACGGTTGCGAATACCTCCGACGCGATCCTCCCCAGGTCTGCGCACGCCCCCAGAGTACCGCTGCCGGGCCACCCGGTAAACAATGGTGCCGTGATTGCAGCCTCAGCCGACCAGGGACTTTCGAGCGCCGAGGCCGCCGCGCGCCTGCGAAAGCTCGGCCCGCCGCCCGAGACCTCGTCGCGCTCGATCTCCAGCATCGTCGCCGGCAACATCTTCACCCTCTTCAACGCGATCATCGGCGGCTTCTTCGTCCTGATCCTCTCCCTGGGCCTCTTCGCGGACGCGGTCTTCGGGTTCATCGCGGTGCTCAACTCCTACATCGGGATCCGCCAGGAGCTGAAGGCGAAGCGCACCCTCGACGAGCTGGCGGTGCTGGTCGCCCCCCAGGCCAAGGCCCTGCGCGACGGGTCGGTCGCGAGCCTGCGGGCGGAGGAGATCGTCCCCGGCGACGTGATCGTGATCGAGCCCGGGGACCAGCTGGTGGCCGATGGCGAGGTGATCGAGAGCCGCGGGCTGACCCTGGACGAGTCGATGCTGACCGGCGAGGCCGACGGGATCCCCAAGGAGGAGGGCGACCGCACGCTCTCCGGCTCCTTCTGCATCACCGGCTCCGGCCGCTACGTCGTCGACGCGGTCCGCGAGGAGAGCTACGCGGGGAAGCTGGCGGGCGAGGCGCGCGCCTTCCGCCACCCGCCCTCGCCGCTGCAGGCCGAGGTCAACCAGGTGATCATCGTCTGCACCTGGGCGATGCTGCCGCTCGCCGTGCTGCTGCTGATCACCTTCCAGCTGCGCTCGGTGGACCTGGTCGAGGCGGCGCAGACGGCGACCGCCGGCCTGATCACGCTGATCCCCGAGGGCCTGGTCCTGCTGATGAGCGTCACCTTCGCGGTCGCCGCGATGCGACTCGCCCAGCGCAAGACGCTGATCCAGCAGATGAGCGCGACGGAGAGCCTGGCGTCGGTGGACACGATCTGCGTGGACAAGACCGGGACGCTGACCGACGGCGAGCTGCGCCTGCTCGAGGTCGCGGTCGCGGACGGCGTCGAGGAGGCCGGGGTCCACGCTGCGCTGGCGACGTACGCGGCCAGCGCCGGCGACCGCAACCGGACGCTGGAGACGATCGCCGAGCGCTTCCCCGGCAAGGCCGGGCGGGTCAGCGGCGAAGTGCCGTTCTCATCGCAGTGGAAGTGGAGCGGCCTGCGGGTCGGCGGCAGGAGCTACGTGATGGGCGCCCCCGACGTGCTCGAGCGGAGCGGGGCGCTGGCGCTGCCGCCGGGTTTGGCCCGGGTGCTGGAGCGGGAGACGGAGAAGGGGCGCCGGGTGGTCGCCTTCGGCGAGTCCGGCGAGGCGCTGCCGCCCTCGCCGCCCGAGGGCGGGCCGCCGCGGCTGAGGGCGCTGGCGCTGGTCGTGCTCGAAGAGACCCTGCGCCCGGACGCGGCGGAGACGATCGCCTTCATGCGCGAGCAGGAGGTGGACCTGAAGCTGATCTCCGGCGACGCGCGCTCGACCGTGACCGCGGTCGCCGCCGCCGTCGGCGTTCCAAGCGACGCCGGCGTCGTCGAGGGGCCCGACCTGCCCACCGACCCGGAGGAGCTGGCCCGGGTGGCGAACGAGAACACGGTGTTCTGCCGGATCGCGCCCGAGCAGAAGAAGGAACTGGTGGCGGCGCTGCGCGAGTCCGGCCGCTACACGGCGATGATCGGCGACGGGGTCAACGACGTCCCGGCCCTGAAGCAGGCCCGGCTGGCGGTCGCGATGGGCTCGGGGACCCAGGTCACCAAAGGGGTCGCCGACGTCGTCCTGCTCGAGGACGAGTTCTCGCGGCTGCCCGAAGCGGTGGCCGAAGGGCGGCGGATCGCCCGCAACATCCACCGCCTGGGGCGGCTCTACCTGACCAAGTCCGTCTACGCCGCGACCCTGATCCTGCTCGTCGCCGTGCCCGGCTTCGTCTTCCCCTTCCTCCCCAGGCACCTGACGCTGGCCGTCTTCCTGACGATCGGGATCCCCTCCTTCGTGCTCGCCCTCCTGCCCTCCGACGGGCCGCTCTACCGAGGCAGGCTCCTGCGTGCGCTGGCGGCCTTCGCGGTGCCGGCCGGGGTGGCGACGGCGCTGGGCTCGATCCTCTCCTTCTTCCTCGTCGACACGATGTTCGGCGGCTCCCTGGAGGCGGGCAGGACCGCGGCGACGACGACCCTGATCATCCTCGGCCTCGCCTTCGTCCTCCTGCTGGAGCGCGGCCCCGGGCGAGAGCACATCGCGATCCAGAGCTACATGCTGGCCATGGTCGCCGGTCTCGGCGCCCTCTTCGCCGGGATCCTCGCGATCGGGCCGCTGCGCGGCTTCTTCGAGATGGAGCTGATGACGGCAACCGAGTGGTTCCTCGCGATGCTCTCCGCGGCGGCCGGCCTGACGATCGCCAGCGCGATCTGGCGCCTCCCCCAGGTCGAACGCCTCGAAGAAGATCCGGCGGACGCGGCCGAGGCCGCGGAGGTCAGCCCCGTGGCGGCAGGACGAACTGGCTGACGATCAGGTTTGCCGCGAGGCGAGGCTCGGCGCCCTCGCGGAGGCGCTCCATCCGGACCTCGATCACGACCGTGCTCTTGCCGGTGTGGAGCGGCTCGGCGACAGCGACGATCTCGTCGCCGAGCAGGCCGGCGGCGAAGACGTTGAGCTTCAGCTCGATCGTCGTGAAGTTGTGTTCGGGCGGGATGCTGCGGAAGGTCGCCCAGGCGGCGACGGTGTCGCCGAGCGCGGTCCAGACGCCGCCGTGGACGAAGCCGCCCGGGTGCAGGTGGCGCTGGTCGACGACGATCCTGCCCCGCGAATGGGTGTCCTCGACCTCGAGCGGCTCGATGCCGAGGTCGCCGGGAAAGCTGCCGGGGAGGAAGGCGCGGACGCTCTCCGGGGTGATCGCCGAGCTGGGGTGCGGGGCGTCGTCGTCGATCATGCCGGCGGCACCCTACTCGACGCCGAAGCCCTTCAACCCGTGGTCGCCGTAGGGCTCGTCGCGCTCCCGGACCGCCTCCCTGAAGCCCTCGGAAGCCGCCTTGCGGACGAAGCCGTGGCCCTCCTCGGTGTGGCGGGCGACGCCGTCGAAGAAGGTCCCCAGCAGCTGGGTCTGATGCAGGCCCTGCGCGTACAGCGACTGGTTGACCAGCATCTTCATCATCACGAGCTGGTTGAGCGGCATGCGCGCGACGCGCTCGAGCAGGCTCTCGAAACGGGCGTCGAGCTGGTCCGGCGGCGCGGCCTCGGTCGCCAGGCCCCACTCGACCGCCTGCTCGCCGGTCAGCGAGTCGCCGGTCAGGAGCAGCCGCTTGGCGCGCATCGCGCCGATCCGCGCCGTCCAGAGCGCCGTCGTCGGCGAGCCCCAGACCCGCGCCGGCGGATAGCCGATCTTGGCGTCCTCGCCGATCACCAGCAGGTCCGAGCAGAGGGCCATGTCGGTGCCGCCCGCGACGCAGTAGCCGTGGACCTTGCAAAGCACCGGCTTCTCGGAGTGAAAGAGGCTCATGAAGCCGCGCACGTTGCGCCACATGAACTGGAAGTCGGTGACCGGGTCCCAGTTCGACTCCGGCGCGTGGTTGGCGCCGATCACCGCCGGGTCGAGCGGCGAGCCCGGCGGCGCCTCCCCCCCGTCGAGGCCGCTCATGTCGCCCTCGGCCGAGGCGACCAGGTCGTAGCCGCCGCAGAACCCGGTGCCGTTGCCGGCGAGGGCGATCACGTGGACCTCGGGGTCGAGGTTGGCGCGCTCGACGCAGGCGGCGATCTCAGCCGGCATCCGCGGCGTGATCCCGTTCCCCCGCTCCGGGCGGTTCAGCGAGATGCGGGCGACCCGCCCGTCGGTCTTATACGTAAGGGTCTCCATGCGACGACCCTATTTCGTCTGGCTGATTAGTTCAGGCGCTCGACAATCATGGCGTTGCCCTGTCCGCCGGCGACGCACATGGTCTCGAGGCCGACCTGGTGGTCGTCGGTCTCCAACACGTTGAGCAGGGTGCCCATGATGCGGGCGCCGGTCATCCCGAAGGGGTGGCCGAGGGCGATCGCGCCGCCGTGGGTGTTCATCTTCTCCAGCGGGATGTCGCATTCGTCCATGATCGGGATCACCTGGGCGGCGAAGGCCTCGTTGAGCTCGACCGCGCCGACGTCGCCGATCGTCATCCCGGCCCGGTCGAGCGCCTTCTTGATCGCGCCGATCGGGGCGACGCCCATGTACTCGGGCTCGTTGCCCCAGGTCGCGGCGGTGACGATCTTGGCGCGCGGGGTCAGGCCCAGCTCCGCGGCCTTGGTGTCGCTCATCACCAGCACCGCGGCGGCGCCGTCGTTGAGCGGGCAGGAGTTGCCGGCGGTGACCCCGCCGCCGCCGAAGGCCTCGGGCAGTTCGCTCAGTTTCTCCAGGGTCGAGGAGGCGCGCGGGCCGTCGTCCTTGGCGACCTCGGTGCCGTCGGGCAGCGTCACCGGGACGATCTCGCGGTCGAAGAAGCCGTCCTCCTGCGACCTGACCGCCAGTTCCTGCGAGCGCTGCGCGTACTTGTCCATGTCGGCGCGGCTGACCTCGTAGTGGTTGGCGACGTTGACCGCCGTGTTGCCCATTTCGATGTAGGCGTTGGGCTGGCCGTCGTTGCCCTGGAGGTTCTCGTTCTGGTCGGCGGCGCCGGCGGGCTCGGTGCGCTCGTTGTAGCGGCTGACCCACTCGACCCCGGCGGCGATGTAGACGTCGCCCTGCCCGGCCTGGACGGCGTTGCCGGCCTGCCGGATCGCGTCGAGGCTGGAGGAGCAGTAGCGGGCGACGGTGACGCCGTTGACCGTCTGCGGCAGCTTCTCGGAGAGCAGCGAGATGATCCGGCCGATGTTGAACGCCTGCAGCCCCTGCGGCATGCCGCAGCCGCAGATCAGGTCCTCGACCAGCGCCGGGTCGACCTCGGGGTTGCGCTCGAGCAGCGCGTCGACGACGAAGGCGCCCATCTCATCGGGGCGCAGTTGGGCCAGCGAGCCCTTGAAGGCACGGCCGATCGGCGTGCGGATGGTGTCGACGATCACGGCATCGGGCATTCGGAGCATCTCCTTGCAGGCTCGGGGGAAAAGTGCGGGCCGCAGGGTAGTGGATTAACGTAACGGCGATGGGGCTCGACGGTCTGCGGGCATGGATAGGGGAGGTCGAGCGCAGGCTCGGCGCTCGTACCCGTGTCTTCTTGGTCCTGGTCGCGATCGCGATCGGCGGCGCGGGGGCCGGCATCTACCTGGCGCTCGAGGCCGACGACGGAGGTGGCGGAGGCGGAGGCGCGAGCGTCGAGGAAGTGCAGGCGCTGCAGGAACAGATCAACACGCTCGGCGCCGGCACCGACACAACGAGCCTCGAATCGCAGATCATCGAACTGCGGACGCAGATCGAAGACCTCAAAGTCGAAGCCGAGCCGGACGACCCCGGGGCCGATAAAGACGCCGGTTCGGGCGAAAACAAAATCCCGGAATCTGAAGCCAAATAATCGACGTTTGTGCGGAAACACACTTAATTTCCGTGCGTCGTCCACGCTCTCCGTTACATTCGGCTCAATCCACCTCGCGTTCATTGGCGCGAGCATTCGTCGCTAAAGCAGCGAAAGGAGCCACCGATGCCCGAGGGCTACTGCGTAAAAGAGCGCAAGAAGGTCGAGATCAAAGACGCCAAACAGGTGACCATGAAAAATGGTCGCCCGGCGATCCAAGGGACGTGCCCGGACTGCGGCACCAAGATCTTCAAGATTGGGAAACTCTAGGCCGAGCTTGAACCCGGCCGGCATGCGCCGCGTACATCGGGGCGTATGCCGGCCGGCGCTTTAATCCGCGAACGGGAAGTCCGCGAGGCCTACTCGGCCCACGCGGGCGAGCTGTATGGATTCGCGATGCGCTCGCTGGGCGACGCGGGCACCGCGGAAGAGGCGGTGCAGGAGACCTTCGTCCGCGCCTGGCGGGCCGGCAAGCGCTTCGACCCGGAGATCGGCTCCCTGCGCACCTGGCTGTTCGCGATCCTTCGCAACGTCGTCATCGACCTGGGCCGGGCCCGCGCCGCGCGGCCGGGCCTCAGCGACCGGGAGGCGGAGCCCTCGGTCGAACCGATCGAGGAGACCCTGCTCGCCTGGCAGGTCGAGGAGGCGATGCGCCGGATCGGCGACCAGCACCGCCAGATCCTGGTCGAGACCTACTACCGCGGGCGGCCGTATGCGGAGGTCGCGGCCGAGCTGGGCATTCCCGTGGGGACCGTCAAGAGCCGCGTCTACTACGCGCTGCGCGCGCTGCGGATCGCCCTCGAGGAGATGGGCTATGAAGACTGACGGCTGCCGCGAGTGGCGAGAGTCGCTGGGCGCATATGCCCTCGACCACCTCGAGACCGGGGAGCGTGCCGGCCTCGAGGCGCATCTCGAGGGCTGTCCGAGCTGCCGCTCCGAGCTCGAGCAGATCGCCCCCCTCGTCCATCCGCTCTCGCTCGCCGACGCGGCCCGCTTCGAGTCCGCCCCCGTGCCGCCCCCATCGCTCGCCGGTCGCGTCGCGACCGCGATCGGCCGCGAGCGCAGGGAACAGCGCAGACGCCGGACGACCCGCTTCGGCATCGCCCTCGGCGGCGCCGCCGCGACCGCCGCCGCGGTCCTCGTCCTGTTCGTCCTGCCCGGCGGCGAGGAGCCCTCGTCTCCCGAGGAGCTGGTCACCTTCTCCTCGCTGCCGAAGGGACAGAAGATCTCGGCGAAGCTGATCCCGAACGCCTTCGGCACGGAGATCCACATGTACGTGAAGGGCGTCAGCTCCGGGACGCTCTGCCGGGTCTACCTGCGCAGTCGCGACGGCACTCAGCTCTCCGCCGGGACCTTCCGCTACCGCTGGGGGGACGGCAGCTATCCGACCCTCAGCGCGGCCCTCGACCTCTCGAAGACCGAGGCGATGGAAGTGCGGGTCGGCGGGCGGCGCTTCGTCGCCCCCGTGAACGCACCCGACGCGACCTAGCCGGTGCGCTCACTCGCCCGTCGCGCCGGGACGCAGGCCGCCAAGGAACATGCCCTCGGACGCGCGCAGGAGGCCGATCGTTATGTGGGGGCGCATGTCGCTGCTGCGCACCCGCAGATGCGACCCGTGGGGCCCGAGCACCTCGACGATCGTGCAGACGTCGCCGATCTCGCAGTCGTCCCCGTAGTCGGCTTCGAGCGCCTCCATCTGCTTGGCGACGACGTGGCCCATCTTGGTTTGATCGAGTCCCATCCGGATATCCCTTCCTTGCCTTGCATTTCCGAGTCTGTGATGAAGATCACGCAGCATTTCAGGCCCGGAGGCGAGGGTTCCCTATCCGGGTCGCTGGAGGGGAGCCCGGACCGACTCCATTGGCCCATGGCGAATCCGACGATCTAAAGTGTCATCTGTGACGCAACGCCCCCTGGAGCTGATCCTCGCTCGCAACTTGATGTCGGCTCTCTCGACGCCGGCGTTCCTCGTCGACGAGGGCGGCGTGCTGGTCTTCTACAACGAGGCCGCAGGCGCGTTCCTCGGCAAGCGCTTCGAGGAGCTCGGCACCGTCGGCCCGGAGGAGTGGGGCTCGATGTTCGGCCCCTTCGACGAGAGCGGCGAGCCTCTCCCCTACGACGACCTGCCGCTGGTGATCGCCGTGCGCAACGGCCGCCCCGCCCACGCCGACTTCGAGATCCGGACGGGCGACGGCGCCCTGCACACGGTCGAGGTCTCGGCCTTCCCGATCCTGACCGCGCACGGCTCGCAGGGCGCGATCGCCGTCTTCTGGCCGAGCGCCGGCGAGAACGGGGCCGGGCGCCCGTGACCGAGATGAGGGTCAAGCTCTGGGGCACCCGCGGCTCGATCCCCTCCCCCGGCCCGGAGACGATCCGCTTCGGCGGCAACACCTCCTGCGTCGGAGTCACCCTCTCCGACGGCTCGCTGCTGGCGCTCGACGCCGGCACCGGGATCCGCAGCCTCGGGCTCTCCCTCGCCGCCGAGCCGGCCCGGCTCCACATCCTCCTCACCCACCTCCACCTCGACCACATCCAGGGCCTCGCCTTCTTCGCCCCCGCCTTCCGCGCCCAGACCGAGATCGTGATCTGGGGCCCGGCCTCGCCCGAGGCCTCGCTGCGCGATCGGATCGCGCGCTACATCTCGGCCCCGCTCTCCCCGGTCGAGGTCCGCGAGCTGCCCTGCGACGTCTCCTTCCGCCACTGCCCGGAGGCCGAGTGGGAGATCGGCCCGGCGCGGATCCGCGCCGCCTCGGTCACGCACCGCGGCCCCACCCTCGGCTACCGGATCGACGACGGCGACAGCTCCCTGGCCTACATCCCCGACCACGAGCCGGCGCTCGGCTCCGACATCGAGGCCCTGGACGAGGACTGGATCTCCGGCTTCGACCTGGCGCGCGACGCCTCGCTCCTCATCCACGACGGGCAGTACGCGGACTCCGAGTACCCCGAGCACGTGGGCTGGGGGCACTCGGCGATCTCCCACGCCCTCGCCTTCGCCAACCGCACCGGCCCCGATCGAACGCTCCTCTTCCACCACGACCCCCTGCACTCCGACGAGCGGCTCGACCGGCTCGGGGTCGAAGCCCAGGAGCGCTGGCGCGAGATCGGCGGGCGCGGCGATCTGGCCCTGGCGGCGGAGGGGGACGAGTACGTGCTTCCCGTCGCCGAGCCGCACACCGTCGCGACCGCCTGAGCAGCGGGCGGCCGCTACCCTGCCCGCGTGCCGAACTCCCCGGGCATCGATGCTCTCGCGGAGCGCTCGCCGCTGGTCCGTGCCGCGTACGACATGGCGCGCGAAGCCCACGCCGGGCAGATCCGCAACGCCAGCGGCGGCAGGCCCTACATCGACCACCCGGTCGCGGTCGCCGAGCATCTCTCCGAGCACCTCTCGGGCGAAGAGGTGCTGGCTGCGGCGCTCCTGCACGACGTCGTCGAGGACAGCGAGCTGGAGATCGAGGACGTGCGCGAGCGCTGCGGCGAGCGCGTCGCCGAGATCGTCGCGGCGCTGACCGACAACGAAGCCCTCGAGCCCTACGAGGCGCGCAAGCGCGAGCACCGCGAGCGCGTCGAGGGGACCGGCGACGAGGAGACCCTGGCGATCTTCGCCGCCGACAAGCTCGCCAACGTGAAGATGCTGCGCGACGCCCACCGCCAGGAAGGCGAGGAGGCGGTCGAGGGCGAGCTGAAGGTGCCACTCGACGAAAAGATCGGAGTCTGGGAGCAGGACCTCGAGATGCTGCGCCGCAATGCCGCCGAGAACCCGGCGGTGCGGGCGCTCGCCTCGAGCCTCGAGGCGCAGCTCAGGAGTCTTGCCGAGGATCGGTCTCGGGCAGTTCCCTCCCGAGACTGACCCGCCGCTGCAGCGGCAGCGCGAACCAGAAGACGACGAAGAGGACCAAGGCGGCGGCGCTGGTGACGACGGTCGCGGTGCTGCCGAAGAGGACGTCGGTGATCAGCATGATCGCGCCGGTCATCGCCAGCGCCAGGGCCGCGATGCCGGCGATCGCGAACTTGTTGGCGAGGTAGAGCAGGTCGTCCTTCTGCTGCATCCGGAAGGTCATCCGGTGGTAGGCGGAGGGGGAGATCAGGAGGACCGCGGAGATCGCGGTCAGCAACAGGGTGGCGAAGTAGACCCTCTCCTGGAACGGGGTGATCGTGGAGAAGTTCTGCTGGAAGGGGACGGCGAGCAGGAAGGCGAAGAGGACCTGGACTCCGGGGAGGGCGACGCGCAGCTCCTGGAGGAGCTCGCTGAGGTTGCGGTCGAGGCGTTCGGCCTCGCTCTCGTCGCGACCTGACGAGCGCTCCTTCTCATCCGCCATGGGCGACCTCCTACCCGTCAGGCATAGGATCGGAACCAATGGGAAATCTCGCAGTGGTCCTCGGCAGCGGCGCCACCGAGATGGCGGCGGACGTCGCGGCGCGAATGGGCAGCGACCGAGAGACGCTCGTCCTGCAGCGCCACGGTCGCGACGGGGGCGTCCTCCCCCATCTGGTCGACCATGCCGCGAACCTGAGCTCACTGCGCGAGGCGGGCTGCGACCGGGTGCTGGCGATCGGCTCGGTCGGCTCCCTGCGCGAGGAGATCGGGGTCGGCGCGGTCATCTGCCCCGATGACTTCATCGCGCTGGGGATGGCGCCCTCGCCGTTCGACGAGTGGCGCGGCCACACCACCCCGGGGTTCGACCTCGGATGGCGGGCCCAGGTCCTCGCCGCCTGGCGGGAGGTGGCCGGCGACATCCTCGACGGAGGCGTTTATTGGCAGACCACCGGCCCGCGCTTCGAGACCCCGGCGGAGATCCGGCTGATGGCGGAGCACGCCGAGGTGGTCGGGATGACGATCGCCTCCGAGTGCGTGGTCGCAGGCGAGCTACAGCTCCCCTACGCGGCGGTCTGCGTGGTCGACAACATGGCCAACGGGATCGGCAGCGCGCTCGACGTCGACGAGCTGAGGGCCAATCGGGAGCACAACGCCGGCCGCCTGCGGGAGGCGATCGGCGCCGTCGTCGCGGAGCTGGACAGATGAGGGCGAGGACGCTCTGCGTGCAGGGCGCCACGCTCGACGGCGAGGCCGTCGGCCTGCGCTGCGAGGGCGGGGCGATCGCGGCGATCGGCCCGGGGGTCGCCGCCGAGCCCGGCGACGAGACGATCGACGCCGGCGGCGCGCCGCTCATCGCGCCGCTTGTCAACGGCCACACCCATGCCGCGATGACCCTCTTCCGCGGCTACGGCGGCGACCTGCCGCTGATGCGCTGGCTGCAGGAGAAGGTCTGGCCGGTCGAGGCGAAGCTCGCCGACGAGGACGTCTACTGGGGGACGCGGCTCGCCTGCCTGGAGATGGTCCGCACGGGCACGACCCGCTTCTGGGACATGTACTGGCACCCGGACGCGACCTCCCGGGCCGTGCGCGACGCCGGGATGCGGGCGACGATCGGCGGGCCGCTCTTCGGACTCGGCGAGGACACCGCCGAGATCGAGGCGGCCGCCCTCGCCAACCTGGAGGCGCAGAAGCCGTTCGAGCCGGCCGGGATCGAGCGGGCGCTGGCGCCGCACTCGATCTACATCGCAGGCGAAAAGCTGCTGCGCTGGGCGGCCGAGACCGCCGCCGAGCGCGGGGTCGCCGTCCACATCCACCTCTCCGAGACCGAGCAGGAGGTCGCCGACTGCCTCGAGCGCCACGGGGTGCGCCCGGCCGCCTACCTCGACCGCCTCGGCCTGCTCACCGAAACGACCGTCCTCGCCCACGGCGTCTGGCTCGACCGCGAGGAGCTGGAGCTGATCGCCGAGCGCGGCTGCACCGTCGTCACCAACCCGGTCGCCAACATGAAGCTCGCCGTCGGCGGCGTCTTCCCCTACCCGGCGGCGCGCGAGGCCGGGGTGCGGGTCGGGCTCGGCACCGACGGCGCCGGATCCAACGACTCGCTCGACCTGCTCGCCGACCTCAAGGCCTTCGCGCTCGCCCAGCGCCACGCCAGCGGCGACCCGACCGTGGTCGCGGCGGCGGAGGCACTGGGGGTCGCGACCGGCGCCCGCTCCCCGCTGCTCGGCGGCGGCGTCGAGCCGCTCGCGGTGGGCGCGCCGGCCGACTTCCTGCTGCTGCGCCCCGGCGCCTACGAGGTCGGCCTCGGCGAGCTCGCCTCGGACCTAGTCTACGCGGCGGCGGGCTCCGTCGTCCACACCACCGTCGTCGCCGGCCGGGTGCTGATGCGCGAGGGCATCGTCGAGGGCGCCTCCGAGGTGGTGGCGCGGGCGGCGGAAAGGGCTAAAGGGCTGGGCATCCGGGTATAGGCTCGCCTCAGTGCCTACGCGGAAGGTCACCGATGACCCGTCCCCGCACGGCCAGGCGGCCTCGGCGGTCCGCTTCGTCGGCGCGACGAAGCGCTACGGCGACTCCGAGGTCGCGGCGGTCGACGACCTGACGCTGGACGTGCCCGCCGGCGAGATCTGCGTCCTCGTCGGGCCGTCTGGCTGCGGCAAGACGACGGCGATGCGGCTGGTCAACCGCACGGTCGAGCTGACCGAGGGCGACGTCCTGATCGGCGACCGCTCGGTTCGCGACCGCCCGCCCGCGCAGCTGCGGCGGGAGATCGGATACGTGATCCAGCAGATCGGCCTCTTCCCCCACCGCACGATCGGCCAGAACGTCGCCGCCGTGCCCCATCTGCTCGGCTGGGACAGGGCCCGGACCGAGGCCCGCGTCGCCGAGCTGCTCGAGCTGATCGGCCTCGACCCCGAGCTCGCCGACCGCTACCCCGCGCAGCTCTCTGGCGGCCAGCAACAGCGCGTCGGCGTCGCCCGGGCGCTGGCCGCCGACCCGCCGGTGATGCTGATGGACGAGCCCTTCGGCGCGATCGACCCGATCAACCGCGAGCGCCTCCAGAACGAGTTCCTGCGCCTCCAGGCCGAGATCCAGAAGACGGTCCTATTCGTCACCCACGACATCGACGAGGCGATCAAGATGGGCGACCGGATCGCGGTGATGCGGGTGGGCGGCAAGGTGGCCCAGTACGCGACCCCGGCGGAGCTCCTGATGTCGCCCGCCGACGAGTTCGTCGAGGACTTCGTCGGCGCCGACCGGGCGCTGAAGCGGCTGGCGCTGATGCGGGTCTCCGACATCGACCTCTGGGAGGCGCCGCTCGCCTACGTCGGCCAGGCCGCCGCGGAGGTGGGGGCGAAGCTCGAGGGGGCCGAGGTGGCCTACCCGCTGCTCGTCGACAGCGAGCGCCGCCCGCTGGGCTGGCTCTCCGAGCGCGACCTGGAGGCCGAGACGGTGCCGGCCCGGCCGGACTCGCCGCTCGGCCCGGTGCTCGAACTCGACGACGTGATGCGCGACGCGCTCGCCGACATCCTCCAGGCCGGCGCCCAGTACGCGGCGGTGACCGACGGCGACGGGCGGATCGCCGGGGTCCTCTCGGTCGAGATCATCTCCGAGTTCCTCGGCTCGCCGGCGGCCAGGGTCGAGGAGCATGGGGCGGCGGAGCGGCCGCTCAGCGAGGGGCCGGGCGACGATGCCTGACCGGGCGCTGCCGCTGGCGGCCGGCGAGCTGCCGGAATCGTTCTTCAAAGAACGGACCTCCGACACCCTTCCCTGCCAGGCCGACAACGCCAACTTCTTCTGCGCGGACTGGGCCTGGGAAAACCTCGACCGCTACGGCACACCCGCCGTCGAGCACCTGAAGCTGGTCGGGCTGGCCGTGCTCTTCGGCTTCGCGATCGCCTTCTCGCTGGCGCTGCTCGCCCACCGGCGCCGCTGGCTGCTGACGCCTCTGGGGGCCGCGACCGGAGTCCTGTACACGATCCCCAGCGTCGCCTTCTTCTTCCTCCTGTTGCCGTTCACCGGTCGCGGAGTGGACACGGCGGTCATCGCGCTGACGGCGTTCAACCTCCAGATCATCTACCGCAACACGATCGTCGGGCTGGCCAACGTGCCGCGGTCGGTGGTCGAAGCCGCGCGAGGCATGGGCCAGACCGATCGCCAGGTTCTCTGGCGCGTCGAGGTGCCGCTGGCGACCCCGGAGATCGTCGCCGGCCTGCGGATCGCGACGGTCAGCACGGTTGCGATCGCGACCCTCGCCGTCTTCGCGGGCGGCGGCGGCCTCGGGCAGCCAATCTTCGCCAACGGGATCGACTTCAAGACCAACATCATCCTGGCCAGCGCGATCGTGATGTTGATCGCGCTCGCGTTCGACGTGGCCCTCAACGTAATCCAGCGTTTCATGACACCTTGGGAAAGGGCTTCCCGCACATGATCGCGGCCTTCCTACCCCAGGCCTCGATCGAGGGCGCGATCGAGTTCATCTTCGAGCCGCAGCCCTCGAACGTGACCGGCGGCAAGCTGGTCGGGGGATTCGACCAGACCGTGGAGCTGGCGCTCACGCAGCTCGAAGTGACGGTCTTTGCGCTGGCGCTTTCGCTGGTCGTCGCTCTGCCGCTCGGTCTCTACCTGGGGCACCGGGGCGTCGGCGGGTTCCTCGCGGTCGGCATCGGGAACGCGGGGCGCGCGATCCCCGAGCTCGCCCTGATCGCCTTCATGGCGGCCTGGATCGGCGTCGGCGTCGGCAACCTGACGATCGCGCTCGCCGTCCTCGGCGTGCCGCCGATCCTCACCAACGCCTACGTCGGCGTCCGCCAGGTCGAGCGTGCGCCGGTCGAAGCGGCGCGTGGGATCGGGATGAGCGAGCTCGGGATCCTGCTCAAGGTCGAGATGCCGCTTGCGATCCCGACGCTGATGGCCGGGGTCCGGCTGGCGACGATCGCGATCATCAGCACGGCGACAATCGCGCCGCTGGCCGGCGTCGAAACCCTCGGCGACTACATCCTCAACGAAAACGTATACGGCGAGAACGGCGTGATCGCGGGCGCGATCGTCGTCGCCCTGATGGCGCTCGCCCTCGAGCTGCTGCTCGCGCTGCTGCAGCGCCGCATGACTTCAAAGGGACTCGAGGAGAGCCCCGCGTAGGCGATGTGTCAATCCAACGACAGGAGAGATGAACCGATGAGGACCAAGACAACCCGGTTGAGCGTATGGGTGACCTGTTTAGGGCTCGCGCTCGTCCTGAGCCTCGGCGTCGCCGCATGCGGTGATTCCGATGACGACACCGACGGAGGAGACACGACCAGCGCCGAAGGCGGAGGAGGGGCGATCGTCTCCAACCCCGACAACGGCAAGGTGACCCTGACCATCGGGTCGAAGAACTTCCCCGAACAGGAAATTCTCGGCGAGATCTACGCGCAGGCCCTGTCCGCGGCCGGCTACAAGACCAAGACCGACCTCAACCTCGGCTCCGAAACGGTGGCGCTGAAAACGCTGAAGGCGGGTCAGATCTCCGGCTATCCGGAGTACGCCAGCACGGCGCTGACCTCGTTCTTCGGGCTCGAACCCGAGGAAGTGCCCGCCGACGCCCAGGAGGCCTACGAGAAATCGAAATCCGAATTCGAAACGGAAGGGCTGACCGCGTTCCCGCCCACCCCGTTCGCCAGCGCCAACGCCGTCGGGACCCTGAAAGAGACGGCTGACGAACTGGAACTCGAAACGGTCTCCGACCTCGAGGGCCGCTCCGAAGACCTGACCCTGTACGGCTCACCCGAGTGCCGCCAGCGGATCGACTGCCTGGCCGGGCTCGAAAAACTGTACGGGCTCAAATTCGGCTCGTTCAAACCGGTCGACATCGGCCTCCGCTACACGGTCCTCGAAAAAGGCCAGGCCGACCTCTCGATCCTGTTCACCACCGACCCGCAGCTCGCGGCGGAGAGCGACAAATTCGTGATCCTCGAAGACGACAAGGAAGTCTTCCCGGCGGGCAACGTGATGTTCGTGACCACCGAGGAGGTCGCCAATGAAGCCGGGCCCGATCTCGAAGGGACGATCGTCGAGGTCCAGGAGGGGCTGACCCTCGAGGTCATGCAGGAGCTCGACGCCAGGGTCGAACTCGAAAAACAGACGGCCAAGGAGGCCGCGGCGGCGTACCTCAGTGAAGCGGGGTACACCGGCTAAACGAGAGCAGGAGCCGTGCTGCTTCGCCGGGTTTCGCTTTCGCGGAGCCTGGCGAAGCAGATGCGGGCCGCCCAGGCGGCGGAGATGCCGGTGATGCCGGCGAGCAGGAGGGCGACGCGGGGGTCGTAGGCCTGGGAGAGCCAGCCGACGAGGGGGGCGCCGATCGGGGTCGAGCCGAGGAAGACCACCGAGTAGAGGGCCATCACCCTCCCCCGCATCTCCGGGGCGACGGCGAGCTGGAGGGTCGAGTTGATCGTCGCCGCGAAGGTGACCGCGGCGGCGCCGAGCCCGGCGAGCATCGGGAGCGCAAGCGCCAGCGAGGGCATCGCCGCGGAGAGCAGCGCCAGGACCCCGAAGGCGAGGGCGCCGGCGGCGATCAGGCGCGGGCCGGTTCTGCCGTGGGCGCCGTTGACCAGGGCGCCGGCGATCGAGCCGACCGCCATCGCCGAGACCAGCGCCCCGTAGGTCGTCGCGCCGCCGTCGAAGCTGAACTTCGCCAGCAGCGGCAGGACCACCTGGAAGTTGAAGCCGAGCGTCCCGACCAGCGCCATCAGCGCCAGCGGCACGGCCAGCTCCGGGGTGGCGCGGACGTAGCGCAGCCCGGCGCGGATCGCGCCCGGCTCGCGGGGCGCGACGGGCGCCGCGTGCAGGCCGCGGGGGTCCATCCCCCAGAGCGCGACGATCATCGCGACGAAGGTGAGCGCGTTGATCGCGAAGCAGGGGACGACCCCGAAGCCGGCGATCAGCAGGCCGGCGACCCCGGGGCCCGCGAGCCGCGCCGCCTGGACGATGACGCTGTTGAGGCTGACCGCGTTGACGACCCGGTCCGGCCCGACCATCTCGAAGACGAAGCTCTGGCGGGTCGGGTTGTCGACCGCGTTGACGCTGCCCATCGCGAAGACCGCGAGATAGACCATCCAGGGGGCGACTACTCCGGTCGCGGTGACCGCGAAGAGGCCGATCGCCGGGATCGCCATCAGCGCCTGGGTCAGGATCAGCAGCCGCCGCTTCGACATCCGGTCGGCGAGCAGGCCGCCCCAGGCCCCGATCAGCAGCATCGGCAGGAACTGGAGGGCCGTGGTCAGCCCGACGGCGACGCCGGAGTCGGTCAGCTCGAGGATCAGCCAGACCGCCGCCACCGTCTGCATCCAGGTGCCCGAGAGCGAGACGAGCTGTCCCGTGAAGTAGCGCCTGTAGTTGGGGACGGTGAGGGAGTCGAAGCTGCGGCGGACGGCGGCGCTCAACGGCGCTCCTCCAAGATCCCCTCGAGGATCTCGGCGGCGCGTTCCAGGGTGGCGACGTCGGACTCGGGAAGATCGCGCATGCGGCGCGCCAGATAGGCGTTCTTGCGTCCGCGCAGGCGGCGCAGGCGCTCGCGGCCGGCGGCGTTGATGCTGACCAGGGAGCTGCGGCCGTCGCTGGGATCCGGCGCGCGGTCGATCAGCCCTGCCTCCTCGAGCACGCCCAGCGTGCGGGTCGCGGTCGGCCGCTTGATCCGCTCGATCTCGGCCAGCTCGCTCGGAGTCAGCGGGCCGTGGCGTTCGACCGTGGCCAGGGTCGAGGCGGAGTTGGGCGAGAGCTCGGTCCCCGCCCCCGCGGCCTCCTGACGCAGCCGCCGCGCGGTGCGCACGATCGCGAACCGCAGCCTCGCGGCGGACTCGGCGAGCCTGGTGTCCGGGGTGGTGGTCGGGACGCGGATATTCATTAGCGTTGATAATTAGTTTAGCAAACTACTTTTGCCGCCCAAGCGACCACCTGTCCCCGGGGCAGGCAAATGGGACCGACAGGCGGGTACCGACGCGGCCTAGTAGCGGTAGTGCTCGGGCTTGTACGGGCCCTCGACCGGGATGCCGAGGTAGGCGGACTGGTCTTCGCTCAGCTCCGTGAGGCGGACGCCCAGAGCGTCCAGGTGCAGTCGGGCGACCTTCTCGTCCAGGTGCTTGGGCAGGACGGTGACCGTCTTGGGGGTCATCCCCTCAGGCTGGCTGAAGAGCTCGATCTGAGCGATCACCTGGTTGGTGAACGAGTTCGACATCACGAAGCTGGGATGCCCCGTGGCGTTGCCCAGGTTGAGCAGGCGGCCCTCGGAGAGCATCACGATCGAGTGGCCGTCGGGGAATTTCCACTCATCGACCTGCGGCTTGATGTTGTTCCGCTCGGCGTCGCTCTCTTCGAGCGCGGCGATTTCGATCTCGTTGTCGAAGTGGCCGATGTTGCCGACGATCGCGTTGTGCTTCATCCGCGACATGTGCTCGAGGGTGATGATGTCCTTGTTGCCGGTCGCGGTGACGAAGATGTCGGCGGTCTCCACCACTTCGTCGAGCTTCCGCACCTCGTAGCCCTCCATCGCGGCCTGCAGGGCGCAGATCGGGTCGATCTCGGTGACGATCACACGGGCGCCCTGGCCGCGCAGCGATGAGGCGCAGCCCTTGCCGACGTCGCCGTAGCCGCAGATCACGGCGACCTTGCCGCCGATCATCACGTCGGTGCCGCGGTTGATGCCGTCGACCAGCGAGTGGCGACAGCCGTAGAGGTTGTCGAACTTCGACTTGGTGACCGAGTCGTTGACGTTGATCGCCGGGAAGAGCAGGTCACCGGTCTCGGCGAGCTGGTAGAGCCGGTGGACGCCGGTCGTCGTCTCCTCGGTGACGCCCTGGATCGCGGCGGCGACGTTGGTCCAGCGCTGCGGGTCCTCTGCGAGGCCGCGCTGCAGCGTCTCCAGCACGATCCGGAACTCCTCCGAGTCCGCGGTCGAGGGGTCCGGGACGGCGCCCGCCTTCTCGAACTCGACCCCCTTGTGGACGAGCAGGGTCGCGTCGCCGCCGTCGTCGAGGATCATGTTCGGGCCCTCGCCGTCGGGCCAGAGCAGGGCCTGCTCGGTGCACCACCAGTACTCCTCGAGCGTCTCGCCTTCCCAGGCGAAGACCGGGACGCCGGCGGCGGCGATCGCGGCGGCGGCGTGGTCCTGGGTGGAGAAGATGTTGCAGCTCGCCCAGCGCACCTCGGCGCCGAGCGCGACGAGCGTCTCGATCAGGACCGCGGTCTGCACGGTCATGTGGAGCGACCCGGTGATCCGGGCGCCCTTGAGCGGCTGTTTGGAGCCGTACTCCTCACGCGTCTGCATCAAGCCGGGCATCTCGACCTCGGCGAGGGCGATCTCCTTGCGCCCGAAGTCGGCGAGGCCGATGTCGGCGACCTTGTGATCCTGCGTGGGAGTGCTGACGGTCATCGGTAATGCGTCTCCTGATCGGTTGATTGCCCGGCAATGGTACGCGAAGGGTGAGCGCGGCCGGGCCACCCGATTCCGGGGGCGGTACTTCGGGTTGTGGCTCCTTTTCGTCCATATGGAAGGAAAAGGAGCCACAGCGGATGGCGTGGTGGCGCATATCGCGGCCGCCCAGCACGGGGTCGTTTCGAGGAGGCAGCTGCTCGAGGCCGGTCTGAGCGCAGGGCAGATAGATGGGCGCGTTCGGCTCGCCCGACTGCACCGGATGCATAGGGGCGTCTACGCGGTCGGACATCCGAACCCCTCGCAGAAAGGCCGATGGATGGCCGCCGTGCTCGCCGGCGAACAGGAGGGACGCGAGGCGCACCTGAGCCACCGCAGCGCCGCTGAACTGTGGGGCTTTCTCGATGTCAGCCGAGGGCTGTTCGACGTGACTCTTGCCGGCGAGGGCGGAGCCAGGCGGCGGGGGGGCATCCGGATTCACCGCTCCCGAACGCTGGAGCGTGCCGATACGACGCGTCGGTATGGGATTCCGGTCACGACTCCCGTGCGGACGATTTCCGATCTGCGGCGAGCGAAGCCGAGCCGCGGAGGCGCCAATGCCGAACAGCTGAGACGGGCGATAAGGCAGGCCGCGGCGGTCGGCTTGCCGGCCGAGGAGGCCTCGGAGACGAAGGGGACGAGAAGCGATCTGGAGCTCGCGTTCCTCGAGATCTGCATACGGCATCGCCTGCCCCGGCCGGAGGTCAATGTGAAAGTTGGGGGAATCGAGGTCGACTTCTTCTGGCGCCGGCGGAAGGCGATCGTCGAAACCGATGGCTGGCGCTATCACCGCGGTCGCGTCGCCTTCGACAACGACCGCGAACGAGACCTCACACTGCGCGAGCTCGGATTCGATGTGGTGAGGCTCTCCGAAAGGCAAATCGAACAGGAACCCGACAGAGTCGTATCAGTGCTCACATGTCTGCTGGGGGCATGAGGCTGGGAGGGTGAGGTGGGCGGGGGGACCGAGGGACTCAGTCGCCGGCGGCCCGCTCCTCGGCGATCTTGGCCTCCAGCTGGGCCATCACGTCGGGGTCGCGCAGGGTGGTGACGTCGCCCAGGGCGCGGCCCTCGGCGATGTCGCGCAGGAGGCGGCGCATGATCTTGCCGGAGCGGGTCTTCGGCAGGTCCTCGGCCCAGACGACGCGCTTGGGGCGGGCGAATTTGCCGATCCGCTCGGCGACCGTCGCGCGGACTCCCTCGACCAGGTCGTCGCTCGGCTCGGTGTCGCCGGAGAGGGTGACGAAGGCGCAGATCGCCTGGCCGGTGTCCTCGTCGGACTGGCCGATCACGGCCGCCTCGGCGACCTTCTCGTGGGCGACGATCGCCGACTCCACCTCAGCCGTCGAGAGCCGGTGCCCGGAGACGTTGACGACGTCGTCGATGCGGCCGATCACCCAGAGGTACCCGTCCTCGTCACGGCGCGCCGCGTCCCCGACAAGATAGGTCTCGGGGCCGAACCTCGAGAAGTAGGTCTCGACGAAGCGGTCGTCCTCGCGGAAGAGGGTGCGCAGCATCGAGGGCCAGGGACGGGTCAGGACGAGCAGGCCCTGGCCGGTCTCGACCGGCTCCCCGTCGCTCTCGGAGAGGACATCCGCAGAGACCCCCGGGAACGGCATCGTCGCCGAGCCCGGCTTGGTCGCGGTGATCCCGGGCAGCGGCGTGATCATGATCGCCCCGGTCTCCGTCTGCCACCAGGTGTCGACGATCGGGCAGCGGCCGCCGCCGATCACCTCGTGGTACCAGAGCCAGGCCTTCGGGTTGATCGGCTCGCCAACCGAGCCGAGCAGGCGCAGCGAGGAGAGGTCGTGCTCGGCGGGGATCTCCGCGCCCCACTTGATGAAGGTGCGGATCGCGGTCGGCGCCGCATAGAGGATCGTCGCCCCGCAGCGCTCGACCAGCTCCCACCAGACCCCCTTGTGCGGGTAATCGGGCGCGCCCTCCCACATCACGCTGGTGACGCCGTTGCTGAGCGGGCCGTAGACGATGTAGGAGTGGCCGGTGACCCAGCCGACGTCGGCCGCGCACCAGTAGACGTCGGACTCCGGCCTGACGTCGAAGACGTGGCGGTGGGTCGCGGTGACGCCGGTCATGTAGCCGCCGGTCGTGTGCAGGATCCCCTTCGGCTTCGCGGTCGAGCCCGAGGTGTAGAGGATGAAGAGCGGGTGCTCGGCGTCCAGCGGCTCGGGGGCGCAGACCGGATCGGCGGCGGCGAGCAGCTCGTCGTAGAAGCGATCCCGCCCCTCGCGCATCGGGCACTCGATCCCGGTGTGGCGAACGACGACGATCGTCTCCAGGCTCGCCAGGCCCCCCATCTGCTCGTCGACCTGCTCCTTGATCGGCGCCGTCCTGCCCTTGCGGCGCGCCCCGTCCACGGTCACCAGCGCCTTCGCATCGGAGAACTCCATGCGCTCGCGCACCGACTCGGCGGAGAAGCCGCCGAAGACGACGTTGTGGATCGCCCCGATCCGGGCACAGGCGAGCATCGCGACGACGACCTCGGGGATCATCGGCAGGTAGACGCCGACCACGTCGCCCTTCTCGATCCCGCAGTCGCGCAGGCCGTTCGCGAAGCGCTGCACGTCGGCCAGCAGCTGCGCATAGGTGACGTCGCGCTCCTCGCCCTCCTCCCCACGCCAGTGGTAGGCGACGCGGTCTCCGTTGCCGGCGTCGACGTGGCGGTCCAGGCAGTTGGCCGAGGCGTTGAGACGGCCGTCGGCGAACCACTTGTAGAAGGGCGGGTCGGAGTCGTCGAGCCCCTGCGAAGGCGGCTCGGCCCAGTCGAGCAGCTCGGTCGCCTGGCGCATCCACCAGGCCTCGGGGTCGGCGGCGGCCTGCTCGTAGATCGCCGGGTCGGAAAGCAGCGCCCGCTCGCGGAACTCCGCCGGGGGCGCGAAGCTCTCGACCTCCAGCAGCTCGTTGAGCTTCTCCTCGAGGCTCATGCCCCGCAGACTAGTAGCCGGGTGGGTGGCGGGCTATGAAGCCTTCGGGGGTGTAGACCGGTTCCGAGTGCCAGCGCGGGCCGGCGCCGCCGGAGGTGTCGAAGGCGAGGCCGGCGATGATCATCCAGGCGTGGCCCGAGTTGCCGTAGACGGTGATCCACTGGCCGGCGCCCGGTTCGCCCCAGGTGGTCAGGCCGGTCGAGTCGAGCGGGCTTTCGAGGAAGCCACCGCCGTGCAGCGCGTAGCTGACCGCGCCCGAGCAGTCGTAGCCGGAGGATTCGAAGGACCCGTGGCCGCCGCCCCAGACGTAGGGCGTGGTGGCGATCGCGTTGGCCGCTTCGATCGCGGCCTTGACCGCGGCCGGCGCGCTCGCCGGGATGCTCGCCTGGCTTTCGGAGATGAATTCGGCCTGCTGGCCGGGGGTCAGCGGCGCCGGCGTCGAGGGGACCGGCGCGCCGGTGCTCGCCATCTGTTCGGAGATCGCCGCGAGGTCGTTGCCGAGCGCTTCCGAGCGCGAGGAGAGCTCGTCGAGGGCCCGCTGTCGCGCCGCCTGCGCGTCCTTGAGCTCGGCGAAGCGCGCCTCCGCCTCATCGCGCGCCGCCGCGACCTCGCGCTCCTTGACCGCGATCGTGTCGCGGGCGTCCTTGATCCGCAGGCGGACCGCCGTCATCCGCTTCACCGCGGCCCGCGCTTCGTCGCGCAGCCCCTTGACCCGGGCGGCGACCGCGTCGTCGTAGTCCTGGATCTGGCTCAGGTAGTCGGCGCGGGCGCTGACCTCGGACCAGCTCGAGGAGTCCAGCACCACGTTCAGCATGTCGGGGCTGCCGCTCTCGTAGATCGCGACCAGCCGGTCGCTCAATACCTTGAGGGCCCGCTGGAGCCGGTCGCGGACCTCGGCCAGGTGGCGCTTGTCGGCGGCCAGCTGCTTCGTCGCGGCGTCGAGCTCGCGCTGCTTTTCCTCCAGCTCGGCCTCGATCGCCGCCTGTTCCTGGCGCAGCGCCGAGACTTCGCCGATCATCGAGTCGATCGCGCGGTTCTGCTCGGCGATCGTCGCGGTCAGCGAGCTTTCGCTCTCACGCACCTCGTCGAGCTTGCCGCGCGTCTCGTCGTATTCCTCCTGGAGCGTCTCCGCGGGTGCGCTCGACCCGCCTGCGGCCATCGCGCAGACGATCGTGAGCACGAGCGCCGCGCAGAAGAGCAGGCGCCTGGGGTTACCCGACAGAGAGGCGTACATCGACGGCGCAGGCTAACGGAGTCGGCTAAAGACTGTTAATGGTTGCTAATAACCTGCAACCAAGGTTGCAAAAGCGGCGGCTTGCAGGAAAAACGAGCTGCCCGCACTAGGCGAGCAGCTTCCCCTTCGCCTTCTCGAACTCCTCGGGTGAGAGCGCGCCCTTTTCCTTCAGCTCGTTGAGCTTGTGCAGTTCGTCCGCGGGAGAGCCGTGCGCCTGCTGCTGGATGTAGGAGTCCATCTGATGTTTCGCCTCCGCCTGGGCCGTGAGCGCCCGCTCCCGCATCCCGCTGCCGCGGGCGATCAGGTAGACCAGCGCGGCCAGGAACGGGATGCAGACCAGGAAGATGACCCATCCCGCCTTCCCCCACCCCGAGATCTCGTGATCGCGGAAGAGGTCGCTGAGGATCGTGATCATGATCCAGATCCAGATCACGAAGAAGAAGACCTGGAAGGCGACGAGCAGCGCTTCTCCAAACTCGATGTCGGCGAAGAACAAAGTCGGGTCCTTTCGGCGGGGGCGGCGCGACCACGAAGATCGCTTCGCCCAAACCTACCTCAGTCGACGACGATCTTGCCGGTCATTTCCGGGTGCAGCGAGCAGACGTAGCGGTAGGTGCCGCGGCCGTTGAACTTGACCGCCGCCGCCGCGCCGGGTTTGATCCTGCCGGTGTCGAAGCTGCCGCCCTTGGTCGCGGTGTGCTTCTTGTTGGAGACGTTGGACCAGACGACCCGGTCGCCCGGAGAGATGCTCACGTTCTTGGGCGCGAAGAAGAAGTTCTTCATCGAGACCGTGACCGTCCTGCTCGCCGTCGCCGTTCCGGACGCCGGGGCCGAGAACGCGCCGCCGGTCACGAGCAGGAGCAGGGCGGTGAGGGCGACGATCGCGACGAGGGCCGCCACGCGTGCCCTGATCCCAAGATTCCCGGCGATTGCCTGCATCGCCCCTTTCTACGAAGCGACCGGCGGGAAGGTTCAAAAGCGCCGCGAAAAAAGCACGGCGGCGACCGAGGTGGCGAGGTTGAGGCTGGAGACGCCCTCGCGCATCGGGATCCCCAGGCGGGCGTCGGCGCGGGCGAGCAGCTCGTCGCTGAGGCCGTAGCGCTCGGTCCCGAAGGCGAGCACGGCGCGCTCGGGCAGCTCGCCCGGGCGCAGGTCCTCGCCGCCGGGGTCGATCGCGATCAGCGCCCGATCGCTGTCGGGCAGCTCGCCGACCGCCGCCACCGGGAGCGCGTAGTGCAGGCCCGCCGCGCCGCGCAGCGCGTCCGGGTGCCAGGGGTCGTTGCCGCCGGTGGTGAGGACGCCGGCCGCGCCGGCTGCGGCCGCGACCCGCACGCAGGCGCCCATGTTCCCCATCGTCCGCGGGTCCTCGAGCAGGACGACCGGGTTCGGGCCCGGGGCGGCCAGGACGGCGGCGGGGTCGGCCTCGGGCCGGCGGGCGATCGCGACCACGCCGGTGCGCGGCGCCTGCGGCACCAGCTGCGCGATCACGTCCTCGCCGACGGGGGTGACGCGGGCCGGCAGCGACGCCGCCAGGTCGGGCGCCAGCTCGGCGGCGAGGCGCCCCAGCTCCTCGGGGTCGGAGGCGACGGCCTCGGTGACGTCGGCGCCGAAGCGCAGGGCGTGCTTGAGGGCGTGGAAGCCCTCCAACACCGCCAGGCCGGGGTCGCGGCGCGCGGCCCGGTAACGCCGCACCAAGGCATCGTTCACGGCCCAAGCATGATCGATCCGCCCCGGCCGCGGACGCTAGGCTTGCCGGCAGCGATGCCGAGCTTCCTGCACACCTGTTACCGGATCGGCGACATCGACCGCTCGGTCGCCTTCTACGAGAGGCTCGGCTTCGAGGAGACGGCGCGGATGCCGATCGGCGACGAGGCGATCAACGTCTTCATGAACCTGCCCGGCGAGGACCCGCGCCTCGAGCTGACCTACAACCACGGGGTCGACTCCTACGAGCTCGGGACCGGCTACAACCACATCGCGATCGCGGTCGACGACATCGACGGCACCCTCGCCGGCCTCGCCGAGCGAGGGGATCGAGCCGGAGAAGCCGCCCTACCGCCCCGGCGGCCGCACCGAGGGCCACCGGATCGCCTTCGTCCGCGACCCGGACGGGTACCGGGTCGAGCTGATCGGTAACTAGGGCGCTCCGGCGGTCGGCGCGGCGACGCCGCCGCCGACGCCGGTGCTGGGCGGAGGCGCGGGGGCGGGTTCCGGCGCGGGTGCGGGATCGGGGGTCGGAGCGGGCGCCGGGCCTGGATCGGGAGCAGGCGCGTCGCCCCCTTCGTCGCCTCCCTCGCCGCCCTCCTCCTTCTCCTCGTCTTTCTTCGATTTCTCCTCGTCTTCTTCTTCGGTCGGCTCGACCTCGGGCGCGACTTCGGTGGAGGAGCGGGTGTGCTCGCTCTCGAGGCCCTCGAGCTCGGGCAGGCTCTCCGGCACCTCGAATTCGCGGGCAGTCGCCTGCCGTCGCCGCCGACATGAACGAGGCCCAGATCGGGCCCGCCGTCGGGCCGCCATAGCCGGTGTAGGAGCGCGACTGCGGGTGGCCGACCCAGACCGCGGTCGAGAAGAGCGGTGTGTAGCCGACGAACCAGGCGTCCGAGCTGTCCTCCGAGGTCCCCGTCTTGCCCGCCGCGTCGGTGCAGCCCATGTAGGTGTAGCCGGCACCCGTCCCTTCGGTGATCACACCCTCGAGGATCCGCGTCACTTCGTAGGTCTGGCCCTCGGTGAGGACCCGCTCGCCGTCCTCGGCATCGGGCTCGTCGATCTCGCCGTCAGGGAACTCGACGCGGCTGATCGCGGTCGGCTCGCGGTGGATGCCGCCGGTGGCGAAGGTCGCGTAGGCGCTCGCCATTTCGAGCGGCGTGACACCTTCGTAGAGACCGCCGATGCCCTCGGCCGGAACCGAGTCGAGGGTCGCGTCGATGCCCAGTTCACGCGCCATCCGGGTCACGTTTTCGGGGCCGACGTCGAGGTCGAGCTGGGCGTAGACCACGTTGACCGAGTGGACCGTGGCGTCGTCGAGGGCGACCACGCCGCCGCCCGCCGCCCTCGGAGTTGTTGACCTCCCAGGGCGGGCCGCCGCCGGGGATCTCGAGGGTCATCGGCGAGCTCCCGTCGTAGTAGGTCGAGTCGGGGTCGATGCCCTGCTTGATCGCCTCGGCGAGGACGAAGGGCTTGAACGACGAGCCGGGCTGGCGGTGCGCCTGCCAGGCGTAGTTGAACTGGTCTTCGGTCGCATAGCCTTCGGTCGCGGCGAGGGCGACGATCGCGCCGGTCTCCGGGTCCACCGAGGCGAGCCCCGCCGCCGGGCCGCCTTCGGGGTAGCAGACGCCGCACGCTTCGACCGCTTCCTGGGCCCGTTCCTGGAGCTCGGGATCGATCGTCGTGTAGGCCTTGAGGCCGCCGTTGCGGACGGTGTTGATCCCGTAGTTGTCGATCAGCTCCTGCTGGACGAGGTCGAAGAGGAAGGGGTCGCGGATCACCCTGGTACTTGTGGCCGGGATGCAGGCCCAGCCCGCTGTTGAGGGCGCCGGCGAGCTCGACCGGCGTGATGTAGCCCTCCTCCTCCATCGCGCGCAGCACGTCGTTGCGTCGCTCGGTCGCCGCCTTCGGGTCGAGGAACGGGTTGTATTCGGAGGGCGCCTGCGGCAGGCCGGCGATCAGCGCCGCCTCGATCAGGTTCAGGTCCTTGGCCGGCTTGGCGAAGTAGGTCTGCGCGGCGGCCTCGGCCCCGACCGCGGTCTGGCCTTCGACCGTCCCGTAGGGGGCGGTGTTGAGGTATTCGGTGAGGATCCACTCCTTGGAGTGCGCCTTCTCCATGTCGGCGGCGAGGTGGGCTTCGATCAGCTTTCGCTTGATCGTCTGCTCGGGATGCTGGATGTAGAGGTTGCGGACCAGCTGCTGGGTGATCGTCGAGGCCCCCTCCACCGTCTTGCCGGCCTCGATGTTCTTCCAGAGCGGCGCGCACGATCGCCTCCGACGTCGATCGGGCCGTGCTCGAAGAAGCCGCGGTCCTCGATCGCGACCGTGGCGTCCTTGAGGTCCTGGGACAGGTTCTCTTCCGAGACCGGCTCGCGGATGTTGCTGGAGCGGATGAAGCCGATCAGCTGCCGTCGGCGGCGTAGATCGCCGAGGAGCGGCCCTTCTGGACCGGCTGCAGGGTCGGAGAGCGGCGGCGCCGAGTTGTAGACGTCGAGCGCCCAGCTGGCGCCGACCCCGCCGGCCACCGCGAGCACGGCGAACACGGTGCCGAGAGGTACCAGCACCTTCTTCCACTTCGAGGTGTGCGACAAGCGTCGCCGCCGTCGCGTTCGACGCGCCATGAGCGCCGAATTGTATTGAGGGCGCGGCGCCGCCATTCCGGCCCCCGCGGCGGCGCAAGTTCACGTGCGTGAGGGGGCGCCGCCAAGCCGGGTGGCGGCCCTCCGTGCCTAGACTCGCGCGGTGACTGCGACCAGGGAACCGGTTCGGGACCGCCTTGCGGGAAAGCGGGTGCTGCTGACCGGGACGACGGGCTTCCTCGGCAAGCTGGTGCTCGCCTCGCTGCTGCGCACCGCGCCCGACGTCGGAGGGGTGACGGTGCTGCTCAGGGCGCCCTCGGCCGGGGCCGCCCGGCAGCGCCTGCTCGACGAGGTCCTGGCCGACGGGGCCTTCGCCGGCGACGCCGAGGAGGCGGCCGCGGCACGGCGCCGGCTCGAGGACGGCGGGATCGCCGTCGTCGCGGCGGACCTCGGCCGGGACGAGTTCTCCGACGCGCCCGACTCGACCTGGGCCGGGATCGACACCGTGATCCACTGCGCCGCGACGGTCTCCTTCGAGGAGCCGCTCGACGTCGCCCTCGACCTCAACGCCTTCGGCCCCGTGCGCCTGCTCGACCGCCTCCTCGAGCACGGCTCGCGCCCCCATTTCGTCCACGTCTCGACCGCCTACGTCGCCGACCGCCAGAGCGGTGAGGTGAGCGAGGACGGCCTCACCCACCACGCGCTCGCCGCCCTCAATCCGGAGTGGATGCTCGCCGAAGCGCACGAGTGGCGCGAGGCCGCCGAGCGCGAGTCGCGAGAGGACCCGCAGCGCTCGCGCTTCGCCCGCTCGGCGCAGCGGGACGCCTCGCGGCGCGCCGACCTCGACGCCGGCGAGCGGGCCGAGGACCTGCGCCGCCGCTGGGTCCTCGAACGCCTCGCGCGGCGGGGCCGCCGCTACGCGCAGACCGCCGGCTGGCCCGACACCTACGCCTTCTCCAAGGCGCTCGGCGAACGGCTGCTGACCGAGCGCTCGCGGAAGACGACGATCGTGCGGCCGACGATCATCGAGTCGGCGCTGAGCCTGCCCGAGCCCGGCTGGCTCGAGGGGATAAAGGTCGCCGACCCGCTGATCCTCGCCTACGCGGCGCGCGGCCTCACCCACCTGCCCGGCAGGCGCGAGAACCGGATCGACATCGTCCCCGTGGATCACGTCGCCCACGCCTGCGTGGCCGCCGCCGCCCACCCGCCGGAGGGCGAGCTGCGGGCGATCGCGATCGCCAGCAGCTCCCGCAACCCGCTCGCGATCGGCGGGCTCGCCGACCAGATCCGCGCCTACTTCCGCCGCGAGCCCCTGCCCGGCCGCGACGGACAGCCGGTCACGATCGGCGAGCTGCGCTTCGTCGAGCGGCGGGTGGCGCTGCGCAAGACGATCCGCCGCGAGCGCCTCGCCGGAGCGCTGGCGGGGCTGGCGACCGCCTCGCCGATCCGCATCCCCCAGGAGCGGATGCTGCGCGGCAACCGCACCCTGGCCGAACGCGTTACCAGGATGGTCAAGATCTACGGCGCCTACACCGAGCTCGACTGCGCCTTCGACGACACCAACGCGCAGGAGCTCTTCCGCTCGCTGCCGGCCGCCGACCGCGAGGCCCTCCCCTTCGACACGGCGGCGATCGACTGGGACGACTACCTGCAGCGGGTCCACCTGCCGAAGGTGCGTAAGCTCGCCACCGGTGAGTAAGACCGCAGTCGTCACAGGCGCATCCAGCGGGATCGGGGCGGCCACCGCCCGGGCCCTGGCGGGCGACGGCTTCCGGGTCGTGCTCGGCGCGCGGCGGATCGAGCGGCTCGAGGCGCTCGCCGGGGAGATCGGCGCAGCCGAGGCGCACGCCCTCGACGTCACCGACCCCGCCTCGGTCGCGAGCTTCGCCGGCGGGGTTCCGCGCTGCGACGTGCTGGTCAACAACGCCGGCGGCGCCCTCGGCCTCGACCCGCTCGCCGAGGCCGACGAAGAGCAGTGGCGCTGGATGTACGAGTCCAACGTGCTGGGGACGATGCGGATGACCCGCGCCCTCCTCCCCGCCCTGGCCGGCTCCGGCGACGGCCTCGTCGTCGGCATGACCAGCATCGCCGCCTTCGAGGCCTACCGCGGAGGCGCCGGCTACATGGCCGCCAAGGCCGGGCAGCGCGCCACCCTGCGGGCGCTGCGGCTGGAGCTGCTCGGCGAGCCGGTGCGGATCACGGAGATCGCCCCCGGGATGGTCGAGACGGAGTTCTCGGTCGTCCGCTTCGGCGGCGACGAGGAGGCGGCGCGGCGCGTCTACGAGGGGATGGAGCCGCTGCGGGCCAAGGACGTCGCCGAGTGCGTGCGCTGGGTCGCCTCGCTGCCCTCCCACGTCAACGTCGACGAGGTGGTCGTCCGCCCGCGAGCCCAGGCGACCGCGACCGAAGTGCATCGCGAATAGCGCGATTTCGTTTGCCTCAGCGGCGCGCTGCTCTCCCCCAGGCTCGACAGGTCGTTAGGCTCGCGCCACATTTTTCCGAGGGAGACGGAGGAGGCCTGTGAAACTCGTGATCGGCATCGTGCGGCCCGGAGAAGGCGAACGACGTCTTGGAAGCGCTCTACAAAGCTGAGGTCCGCGGCGTCTCGATGAGCCGGGTCCAGGGCCACGGCGGCGAGCTGGAGCGGGTCGAGACCTACCGCGGGACGACCGTGCAGGTCGGGCTCTCCGACAAGATGCGCTTCGAGATCGCCGTCTCCGACGACTTCGCCGACGCGACCGTCGACGCGCTCTGCGAGGGCGGCGCGAACCGGCGAAGTCGGCGACGGCAAGATCTTCGTCCTGCCGCTCGAGCGGGCGGTCCGGATCCGAACCGGTGAGACCGACCACGGCGGCCGTCACCCCGGTGGGCGGATGAGCGCCCCGCTGACAGCCGCCGCCTCCGCGATCGACACGGGCGACACCGCCTGGATGCTCGCGGCGACGGCGCTGGTGCTGCTGATGACCCCGGCCCTCGGGCTCTTCTACGCGGGCCTCGTGCGCTCGAAGAACACCCTCAACACCTTCATGATGTGCGTCGCGGCGATCGCGATCGCCGGGGTCACCTGGGCCCTGATCGGCTACTCGCTCGCCTTCGACGGCGAAGGCGCGCTGATCGGCGGGCTCGGCCACTTCGCCCTGCAGGACGTCGGCTTCGAGCCGCGCGGCGAAGGGACGATCCCCCACCTCCTGTTCATGGCCTTCCAGGGCACGTTCTGCATCATCACCGTCGCCCTGATCGCCGGCGCCGTGGTCGAGCGCATGCGCTTCGGCGCCTTCATGGTCTTCGCCGCGCTCTGGTCGGTCCTGGTCTACGCCGTGCTCGCCCACTGGGCCTTCGGCGGCGGCTGGCTCGCCGAGCAGGGGACCCTCGACTTCGCCGGCGGCGTCCCGGTCGAGATGGGCTCCGGGTTCTCGGCGCTCGCCGCGGCGCTGGTCGTCGGCGCGCGCAAAGACTACGGGCGCCAGGCGCTCCTCCCCCACAACGCCGTCTACGTCCTGCGTCGGCGCCGGCCTGCTCTGGTTCGGATGGTTCGGCTTCAACGGCGGCAGCGGCATCGGCACCGGCGACCAGAGCGTGCTCGCCTTCGTCAACACGCTGCTGACCCCGGCCTGCGCGCTGCTCACCTGGTTCGCCCTCGACCTGATCCGCGGGCGCAAGGTCACCGCGGTCGGCGCCGCGACGGCGATCATCGTCGGCTGCGTGCTGATCACCCCCGCCGGCGGCTTCATCAGCCCCGGCTGGGCGATGGTGCTCGGCTTCCTCGGGGCGCTGCCCTGCTACGCGGTGGTCGCCTGGCGGCCGCGGACCCGGGTCGACGAGACGCTCGACGTGCTCGCCGCCCACGGGATCGCCGGCTTCACCGGCATCCTCTTCCTCGGCCTGGTCGCCCAAATCGGCTGGAACGGCGTCGCCGACGGCCTCTTCTACGGCGACGGGGGACAGTTCTGGTCGCAGGTCGTGGCGGCGGCGGTCACCCCGGCCTACGCCTTCATCGTCACCTTCATCCTGCTCAAGCTGGTCAGCGCGGTGATGCCGCTGCGGGCGACCGAGCACGACGAGGCGATCGGCATGGACGTCGTCTACCACGGCGAGGAGGCCTACCCGACCGGCGAGGGCGCGATCCTCGTCATGCCGGAGTCCGAGGGCGAAAAGAAGCTGGTCGCCGACCCCGGCTAGAGCAGGCAAATGAGATGACCGGCCACCTGCAGGTGCTGGGGCCGATCGCCGATCGTCGCCGGCAGCGCCGGCTACCTCGCCTGGGTCAGCGAGAACGTGGGCTGAGCTCCCGAACCCGCCGCTCGATGAAGCGGCGCTCCGCCGGGTTCGTCGAGAGCTCGAGCGCCCGGGAGAAGGCGGCGACGGCCTCGGGGTCGCGGCCGCCCATCCTTCGCAGCAGGTCGCCGCGGGCCGCGTGCAGCGGGCCGTAGGCGTCGAGGCCCTCGACCGCGTCGATCATCTCCAGGCCCCGCTCCGGCCCCTCGCTCATCGCCACGGCCGCCGCCAGGTTGAGATCGACGACGGGCCCGGGCGCGACGCGGGCGAGCCATTCGTAGAGGCGGACGATTCGCTCCCAGTCGGTCTCCTCCGGGCGGGCCGCGACCGCGTGGGCGGCGGCGATCCGCGCCTGCACCGTGTAGGGGCCGACCGGCCCGCCGGCCGCCGCCCGCTCGGAGAGGGCGAGCCCCTCGGCGATCCGCCCGGCGTCCCAGAGGCCGCGGTCCTGCTCCTCGAGGGGGACCGGGTCGCCGCCGGCATCGACCCTCGCCTCGCGCCGCGAGTCGACCAGCAGCATCAGCGCCAGCAGGCCCCGTGCCTCGGGCTCCTCGGGCAGGATCGAGGAGACGATCCGGGCCAGGCGGATCGCCTCGGCGCTGAGCTCGACCCGGACCAGGCCCCTCTCGGCGCCGGAGGCGAGGTAGCCCTCGTTGAAGATCAGGTAGAGCGTCGCGAGCACGCCGCCGAGACGCTCCGGCATCTGGTCCGCGCGCGGGACCTCGTAGGGGATCTCGGCCCCGGCGATCTTGCGTTTGGCGCGGACCAGGCGCTGCGCCATGGTCGCCTCGGAGACGAGGAAGGCGCGGGCGATCTCGGGCGTCTCAAGGCCGCCGAGGCTGCGCAGGGTGAGCGCGACCCGGGCCTCGATCGCCAGCGCCGGGTGACAGCAGGTGAAGATCAGGCGCAGGCGGTCGTCCTCGATCTCGGCGGCGGCCGCCTGCTCCTCGGGGAGCTCGGGCTCGCCGACCGGGGGGCGCAGCGCCTCCAGCCCCGCCAGGATCTCCTTCTTGTCGCGCAGGGTGCTCTCGCGGCGCAGGCGGTCGATCGCGCGGTTGCGGGCGACCCGGGTGATCCAGGCGCCGGGATTGGAGGGGACGCCGTCGCGGGGCCAGCGCTCGAGCGCTGTGACGAACGCCTCCTGGACCGCCTCTTCGGCGGCGTCGAAGTCGCCGAGGACGCGGATCAGCGTCGCGACCGCCCGCCCGGACTCCTCCCGGAAGGCGCGGTCGACGACGCTGTCGCGGTCCTGTGCTGTGGGTCCCGAAGGGGAGCTCAGCGCGTCGGGTCCTTGACCCGCGAGAGGATTTTCTCCCCGGAGAACTTCTCCTCCTCCTCGCCCTGTTCCTCGACCAGCGGCCGGATTTCGATCGCGCCTTCCTGCAGCGGCGCCTTCCGCGTCCACTCGAGCGCCTCGTCGAAGTTCGCGGCCTCGATGATCCAGAAGCCCATCAGCTGCTCCTTGGTCTCGGCGAAGGGACCGTCGGTGACGGTCGTCTCGCCGCCCTCGGCGAAGCGCACGACGCTGCCGGTCTCCTGGCCTCGCAGGCCGTGGCCGTCGACCATGACGCCGGCCTCTTTCAGTTCGTCGTTGTACTTGCCCATTTCGTCGACCATCGCCTGCATGTCCTCGGGCTTGACGTCCTCCCAGTTGGGCTCCTCGTCGATCAGCGAAAGCATGTAAAGCATGGCGTTCCTCCTTCGTCGTGGCGGCCTCCTTTTGCGCCGCCTTTCACCCTAACGACGAACGGGATTCCCGAAATCGACAGGTCCCGCGAACTTTTTCTTTGCCGCCGCCCCTACGCGCGCAGCCGGTAGCCCTTCGTGAAGAGGCGCAGGTTGACGAGGAAGAGCGCCGCGGTCGCCGCCGTCAGGGCCAGCAGCGAGAGCGCGACGCTGACTTCGGAGTAACCGACGAATCCGTAGCGGACCAGATTGATCATGTAGAAGATCGGGTTGAAGTGGGTCAGGGTCTCGTAGGGCTCCGGCAGCAGCGAGGCCGAGTAGAAGACGCCGCCGAGGAAGATCAGCGGCTGGAGCACGAAGGTCTGGGCGAAGGCGACGTCGTCGAACTGTTCGGCGCGGACGCCGATCAGGACGCCGAGCTGGGAGAAGAAGAACCCGACCAGGAACAGCGAGGGGACGAGGACGAGGATGTGCTCGACCGGGAGGTCGACCAGGAACGACGACGCGATGAAGGTGAGCCCGGCGACGATCATGCCGCGCACGAACCCGCCGAGGCTGAAGGCGAGCAGCAGCTCCAGCGGCGAGGCGGGCGAGGAGAGCTGGTCCTGGATCGCCCCCTGGAATTTCTGCTGGAGGATCGAGGAGGAGTTGTTGGTGAAGGCGTTGATCGACCAGGCCATCATGATCAGCCCGGGGATGACGAAGACGACGTAGTCGATCCCGTGCAGCTTGTCGATCCGCGAGCCGAGCGCCGCGCCGAAGACCGAGATGTAGAGGAAGGTTTCCAACAGCGGGGCGCCCAGGGTCTGTTTCTTGATCTTCATGAAGCGGTTGACCTCGCGGCGCCAGAGGGTCGCGAAGCGGATCTGGGCGGTGCTCACGGGGCCGCCACCTCGATGTGGGAGCGGGAGAGCTCCTTGCGGCCGACCAGGGCCAGGTAGGCGTCCTCGAGGTTGGCGACGCCGTAGCGCTCGGCGAGCTCGGCGCTGGTGCCCAGGCCGACGATCTGGCCCTCGTTGATGAAGGCGATCCGGTCGCAGAGCTGCTCGGCCTCCTCGATGTAGTGCGTCGTCAGCAGGATCGAGGTCCCCTCCTCGTTGATCCGCTGCACGTAGTGCCAGAGCTCGAGCCGCAGCTCGACGTCGACGCCGGCGGTGGGCTCGTCGAGGATCAGCATCCGCGGCCGGTGCATCATCGCCCTGGCCAGGACCACGCGCCTTTTCATCCCCCCCGAGAGTGTCCGCGTGCGTTCGTCGCGCTTCTCGGTCAGCGAGAACGTCTCCAGCAGCTCCTTCGTCCGCTCGCGGCGCTCGCGCTTCGGCATCCCGAAGTACCCCGCGTGGTAGTCGAGCGTCTCCTCGACGGTGAGGAACCAGTCGAGGTTCACCTCCTGCGGCGCCAGCCCGACCGCCTGGCGCGCATCGCCGTAGTCCTTGCCGAGGGCGTCGTGGCCGAAGACCTCGATCGACCCGGACGTCACCTGCGCGAGGCCGGTCGTGCAGTGGATCAGCGTCGACTTGCCGGCCCCGTTGGGGCCGAGCAGGCCGAAGAGCTCACCGGGCTCGATCTCGAGCGAGACGCCGCGCAGCGCTTCCACGCCCGTCGGGTAGCGCTTGACCAGGTCCTTGATCTGTAGGGCGTTGTCGCTCAAACCGGCCGCTAACCGTATTGGAGCGACCGTCTCGGCCGGCGCGGCGCCTCAGCCGCGGCGGGCGGCGCGGTTCAGTTCGCGGCCGAAGATCCGCATCGTCAGCTCGTAGGGCGGCGCGAACTTGCGCTGGACCCAGTGGCCGATGCGGACGTCGAGCGAGGTGTAGACCATGTAGCGGTCCTTCTCGATCCCCGTCGACGATCTTCTCGGCGACGTGCTCGGGGCTGACCGCGTGGCCCTCGAAGCGCTCGATCAGCTTCTTCATTCGCGGGCTCTCCCGGTCGACGCCGACGATCTCCACGGTGCCGACCAGCGGCGTCCTGACCGCCCCCGGGCAGACCAGGCTGACGCCGATGCGGTGGCGGCGCAGGTCGAAGCGCAGGACCTCGGAGACGCCGCGCAGCCCGAACTTGCTGGCGCTGTAGGCGGCGTGCCAGGGCAGGCCGAAGAGCCCGGCGGCCGAGGAGACGTTGACGACGTGCCCGCCGCGGCCGGCCTCGATCATCGGCGGCACGAAGCACTCGAGCACGCTGATCGGGCCCATCAGGTTGACGTCGATCATCTGCTGCCAGTGCGCGGTGCTCGAGCCGCTCGATCGTCCCCCAGGTCGAGACCCCGGCGACGTTCATCACCACGTCCATGCTGCCGTGGGCGGCGTGGATCTCCTCCGCGAGGGTGACGACCGCCTCGTGGTCGGTGACGTCGGCGGCGGCCGCATGGCCGACCCTGCCCCCGCCTCGCGGATCTCCGTCGGCGACCTCCTCCAGGGCCTCGGCCTGGATGTCGGTCAGGAAGAGCTCGGCGCCCCGCGCGCGGCGGCGGCGAGCGCGGTCGCGCGCCCGATCCCGCTCGCGGCGCCGGTGATCAGGCAGCGCTTGCCGCGCAGATCGCGGCACGCTCATCGCCCGGGCCGCGACGTCGGGCTCGACCTCGAGCGTGTTGAGGGTCATCGCCAGCATCTCGTAGTGGCCGACCAGCATGCAGAGCTCGATCAGCCTGACCTCGTCGAGCTCCCCGCTCAACTCTCGCCCAGAGCTCGTCGCCGATCCGACCGCGGTCGTGCAGCTCGTCGGCGGCGGCGAGCAGGAGCGCCCGGCGCTCCGACCAGCCGGACGCGCCCGGACCCTCGCGCACCCGGGCGATCTCCTCGTCGCCGAGCCCGGCGCGACGGCCCATCCGCTCGTGGTGGCTCCACTCGTACTCGCACCCGGTGTTGTGGGCGACGCGGAGGATCAGCAGCTCGGTCTCGTCGCGGGGCAGCTTGCCGCCGGGCATCAGCGCGCCGGCGAACCAGAGCCAGCGGCGGAAGAGGCGCCGGTGGCGGCCGAGGGTGGTGAAGATGTGCGGCGGGTGGCCGCGGGTGGCGAGACCCGCCGCCCTGGCGATCCCGGTGTTGAGAAGCCCGATCTCCCGCCTGCCGCCCGGGGCGATGCGGGGTTTCCGCTCGGCTGCCATCGCCCGACCGTAGCCGAGAGCCGCGGGACCGGCCGAGGGCTTAGCTTGGGAGCGTGTTAAGGGCCAGGCGCCCGGACGATCCGGAACGAGCGTTTGGCGGGCGTCGGGTCGACCTGCCCCGCGAGCACGGCTCGCACCTCGAAGCGGTAGCGACCGGGGCCCAGCCGGTAGCGCTTCGGCGAGCTGCAGCCTTTGAAGGCCGGGAGTTTGACGGCCAGCGCCTTTCGTTTTTTCGGCACGGGGACTTTCACGATGCGCACCAGGCGGCATTCGAACGTCGCGCCGGCGCTGGGAGAGCTGAAGCGGAATTTGACCCTCTTCCGTTTCCCTTTCGCCGTCACCTTCCCCTTCGGCCCGCCGTCGATCTTTGTCTCCGGCGCAGCCGGAGGCGGCGGCCCCTTGATCCCGTTCGAGGGCGGTTCCAGGCCGCTGACGCGGCCGACTTTCTGCGATTTCTGCAGGGTCACCCAGAGGGTGTGGCCGGGGCCGCCGGCGATCTGGCGCGGGCCGGATTCGGGGGCGAAGCCTTTGAGCTCCGTGGATTTGTTGTCCGGCGCCAGGCGGATCAGGCTGTCGGTCGTGAACTGCGCGATCCAGAAGGCGGAGTCGGAGCCGGGCGTGACCCCGAACGGGTCGGTCTGGGCCTCGGTCCGCAGCGGCGGCCCGGGAGGGGTCAGCAGCCCGTAGGTCTCCGGGTTGGCTCCCGGTTCGGTGAAGGCGAGGATGCCGCTCGACCCGCCGGCGACGCCCTGGCTGCTCCCGTTGAGTTTGACTTCGGAGATGACCGGCGGGTCGGCGGTCGAGGCGATCAGTATCCGCGGCGTCCCGGCATCGGCGACCACAAGGCCGCTCCCGAACACGTCGATGTCGCGCGGGCCGAGGCCGGCGACGGCGAAGGATTTATTTTCGGCCGGGTTGGCCGGGTTGATCCGCACCAGGTTCCCTTCCGTCGCCACCCAGAGGTTGCCGTCGGGGCCGAGCGCGATCGAGTGGAAACCCATGATCGTCGCGATCCCCGTCGCCTGAAAAGTCCCCTCCGGATCGGCGGCGTCGAAACTGATCACGCCGCCGCCCCTTGTGATCCAGATTTTCCCGTTCGGCCCCGCCGCGATCCCCTTCGCGGTCACCGCATCGATGTCGTATTCGGTCACGGCGCCCGCGGGCGTGATCCTGACGACGTCTTTGTCCGGCGTGTTGGCGGTCATCCACATGTTCCCGTCGGGCCCGACGGCGATCTTGTTGTTCGTGTCGAATTCGGAGGCGATCGGGAATTCGCCGTCGACGGTCGGGACCGCGGCGGCGGGCTGCGGGACGAGCAGGGCCGCGGCGAGCGCTCCCAGGACAACGCCGCGCTTGACGATCGGGTGCAGCACGGCAATTAGTCTAGACCCGGTGAGCGCGCCCCTGCTCGTCGTGGACACCCCTTCGATGCTCTTCCGGGCCTTCTACGCGCTGCCGAAAACGATCGTCGGGCCGGACGGGACGCCCGTCAACGCCCTGCTCGGGGCGGCCAACCTGATCCTGCGCGAGGTCGAAGCGCACGAGCCGCGAGCGGTCGTCCTCTGCTTCGGGCCCGACGCCGCCTCCTACCGGACCGAGCTCTATCCGGCCTACCACGCCGACCGTCCCGAGGTTCCCGACCAGCTCTCGCCCCAGTGGGCCGACTGCCGCGCCTTCTTCGAGGCCTTCGGCTGGACCGTGAGCGCCAGCGAGGACCTCGAGGCCGACGACCTGCTCGGCACCTACGCCCGGCGCGAGGCCGCCAAGCGGGGCGGCCGGGCGCTGATCCTGACCGGCGACCGCGACATGTACCAGTGCGCCACCGACGCGGTCACGGTGCTCTACGTGCGCACCGGCGGCAAAGGCGCCGAGCAGGTGACGCCGGACGGCGTGCGCGAGCGTTACGGGATCGACCCGGAGCAGGTCCCCGACTTCATCGCCCTGCGCGGCGACCCCTCGGACGGCCTGCCCGGCGCGAAGGGCGTCGGCGCCAAGACGGCCGCCGACCTCCTGGGCAGGCACGGAGACCTCGAGACCCTGCTCGACAACGCGATCCGCGAGAGGAGGCCGAAGCTGCGCGACGCCCTGATCGGCCAGCGCGAGGAGCTGCTCGCCTTCAAGGACATCGCGACGCTGCGCGACGCCGGGGTGGAGCCTCCGCCGGACCGCGGGACCGATTGGGAGGGGGCGGCGAAGGCCGCGCTCGAACGCGGGATGCGCAACCTCGCCGAGCGGATGATCGAGATGGGGCAGAGGTGACCGGGCTGGGCCCCCGCCCGCGCAGGAAGCTCGCCGTGCTCGCCTGCATGGACGCCCGCATCGACGTCTTCTCACTGCTCGGCCTCGAGCGCGGCGACGCCCACATCGTCCGCAACGCGGGCGGCCTCGTCACCGACGACGCATTGCGCTCGCTGAGCGCCTCCCAGCGCCTGCTCGGCACCGAGGAGATCGTCGTCATCATGCACCGCGACTGCGGCATCGAGGGACGGCCGGAGTTCGGCGGCTTCGAGAACCTCGAGACCGCCCTTCGCGACGGGCTCAGGCGCCTGCGGACGAGCCCCGAGCTCGTCGCCCGCGACCGGGTCCGCGGCGTTATCTACGACCCGGACACGGGAGAGCTCACCGACGCCGGCTAAACGGCGCATGTCGCTTTTGTTCGGATATGCCGAACAAAAGCGACTAGGCGAAGCGGTAGCGGAGGTGGGTGACGTCGGGGGCGTCGATCGCCTCGACGAGCTCGACCTCTCGCGGCGAGGAGGCGACATCCTCGAATAGCCGCTCCCCCGCACCGAGGATCATCGGGGCCACGTTCAGCGTCATCTGGTCGACGAGGCCGGCCGCCAGGTACTGGTTGCAGGCGTCGGCGCCGCCCATGAGCGCGACGTCCTTGTCGCCGGCCGCCTCCCGGGCCCGCTCGAGGGCCGGCTCGATCCCCTCGGTGACGAAGTGAAAGGTCGTCCCGCCCTCCATCTCGAGCGGTTCGCGCTCGTGGTGGGTGAGGACGAAGACCGGGTGGTGGTAGGGCGGGTCGTCTCCCCACCACCCCTTCCAGGGCGGGTCCTGCGGCCAGGGCCCGGGCCCGCCGCCGAACATGTTGCGGCCCATGATCGAGGCGCCGACGTTCTCGAACATCGCTTCGACGACCTCTGAGCTGGCATTCCGCTCACCGGCCTCGCGGCCGTGCGAGGCCTGCCAGGCGTCGGTCTTGAACGCCCACCGGTGCAGCTCCTCGCCGCCTTCGCCGAGCGGGTCCTCCTCGCTCTGGTTCGGCCCGGCGACATAGCCGTCGATCGAGACCGAGATCTGGAGGCGAAGATTGCTCACGCCCCGACCAGGTTAGGGAACCGGCCTAGGCGACGGTCCAGGTGTCGCCCGAGCGCAGGAGCTCGTCGACGTCGGCGAGAGTGGCGCCGGCGTGGGCGGGTGCCAGCTCCTGCTGGCGGCCGGCGCCGTAGACCGGGCGCTTGACGTCGCGCAGGACGCCGAGCGGTGTCGGCCCCACCGGCGCTTCCGCGAGCCGGGCCAGGGCCGTCGCGTAGCTCGGGTCGGCGCGGTGGGAGTCGTGGACGACGATCGCGTCCTCGCCGACATCGGCGACCTTGACGACGGCGAGGCTGCCGTCGGCCTCGCGGATCACGCAGCGCTCGTTCTCGGCGCCGAAGCGGATCGGCTCGCCGTGCTCGAGGTGGATCTGGTTCGGACGGCCCTCCTTGCCGCGCACCGCATCGAAGGCGCCGTCGTTGAAGACGTTGCAGTTCTGGTAGATCTCGACGAAGGCCGAGCCCTCGTGTTCGGCGGCGGCGCGCACGGTGGCGGCCAGGTGCTTCTTCTCGACGTCGACCGTGCGGGCGACGAACGAGGCCTCGGCGCCCAGCGCCAGGGCGGCGGGGTTGAACGGATGGTCCTCGGAGCCGAAGGGCGTGGACTTGGTGATCTTGCCCTTCTCGCTGGTCGGCGAGTACTGGCCCTTGGTGAGGCCGTAGATCTGGTTGTTGAAGAGCAGCAGCTTGATCGGCACGTTGCGGCGCAGGGCGTGGATCAGGTGGTTGCCGCCGATCGAGAGCGCGTCGCCGTCACCGCTCACTACCCAGACCGAGAGGTCGTCGCGGGCGGTCGCGATCCCGGTCGCCAGGGCCAGCGCCCGGCCATGGATGCCGTGCATCCCGTAGGTGTCCATGTAATAGACGAAGCGCCCGGCGCAGCCGATCCCCGAGATGAAGACCGTCTTCTCCGGCGGCACACCGAGTTCCGGCATCAGCGCCTGGACGCTGGCGAGGATCGCGTAGTCGCCGCAGCCCGGGCACCAGCGCGTCTCCTGGTCGGACTGGAAGTCCTTCTTGGTCAGCATCGGCAGCGCCGAGCCGCCGTTGGAAGATCCGTTCTCGCTCATGGCAGCACCTCCAGGATCGCACCCTCGAGCTCCTCGGCGAAGATCGGCAGGCCCTCCATTTTGTTGTAGCCGGTCGCGTCGACCAGGAAGCGGCCGCGGATGATCCCGAGCAGCTGGCCCGTGTTGACCTCGGGGATCAGCACCTTCGGGAAGGCGCGCACGACCTCGCCGGTGTTGCGCGGCAGCGGGTCGAGGTGGCGAAGATGGGCGGTCGCAACCGGGATCTCCCGTTCGCGGATCCGCCGCGCCGCCGCCTGCACGACGCCGTAGGTGGACCCCCAGCCGAGCACGAGCAGCTCCGCGCCCTCGTCGGCCTCGACCTCGAGCTCGGGCATCTCCTCGGCGAGCTTCTCCAGCTTCTTGGCGCGCAGCTCGGTCATCAGCGCGTGGTTGGCGGCGTCGTAGCTGATGTTGCCGCTGCCGTTGTCCTTCTCGAGGCCGCCGATCCGGTGCTGGAGGCCCGGCGTGCCCGGGATCGCCCAGGGGCGCGCGCCGCTCTCGTCGCGCAGATAGGGCAGGAACTCGTCGCCGGCGTTCGGCTTCTGCGCGAAGTCGGGGTCGATCTCCGGCAGGTCGGCCGAGTCGGGGATCTTCCAGGGCTCCGAGGAGTTGGCCAGGAAGGTGTCGCTGAGCAGGATCACCGGGGTCCGGTAGCGGACCGCGACGCGCACCGCCTCGACCGCGCAGTCGAAGCAGTCGGCGGGGGTGGCGGCGGCGATCACCGGCAGCGGCGACTCGCCGTGGCGACCGTGCAGGGCCATCAGCAGGTCGGTCTGCTCGGTTTTGGTCGGCATCCCGGTCGAGGGCCCGGCGCGCTGGACGTCGACGATCACCAGCGGCAGCTCGAGCATCGCGGCGAGGCCGATCGTCTCCGCCTTCAGGTCCATGCCCGGGCCGCTGGTCGCGGTGATCCCGAGGTGGCCGGCGAAGGCGGCGCCGAGCGCCATGTTGACGGCGGCGATCTCGTCCTCGGCCTGGACCGTGTGGACGCCGAAGTTGTCGTGCCGCGCGAGGTGGTGGAGGAGCTCGGAGGCGGGGGTGATCGGGTAGGTGGCGAAGAACGGCTGCAGGCCGCTCTTGACGCTGGCGGCGATCAGGCCGAGCGCCAGGGCCTGGGCGCCGTCGACGTTGCGGTACTCGCCGGCGTCGAGCGGCGCCGGCTCGACGTCGATCGGGGTGACCGAGATCTCGGTGGTCTCGCCGAAGTTGTAGCCGGCTTTGAAGGCGGCGACGTTGGCGTCGCGGATCGCCGGCTTCTTGGCGAATTTCGCCTCCAGCCAGGAGATCGACGGCTCCGGCGGGCGCCCGTACATCCAGGAGACGAGCCCGAGCGCGAAGACGTTCTTGGTGCGCTGTCCCTCGGCCGGCTTGAGGCCCTCGATCCCCTCGGTCGCCCGCGTCGCGATCGAGCGTCATCGGCACCTGGAAGACCTGGTAGCCGTCGACCGTGCCGTCGTCGAGCGGGTTCTCCTCGTAGCCCGCCTTGCGCAGGTTGTTGTCGGTGAAGGCGTCCTCGTTGACGATCAGCGTGCCGCCCGACTCGAGCGCCGCGAGGTTCGATTTCAGCGCCGCCGGGTTCATCGCGACCAGCGTGTTGGGGTGGTCCCCCGGGGTGAGGATGTCGCGCGAGGCGAAGTGGATCTGGAAGGCGGAGACCCCGTGCGGGGTTCCGGCCGGCGCGCGGATCTCGGCCGGGAAGTCGGGAAGGGTCGAGAGGTCGTTGCCGACCTGGGCCGTGGCGGCGGTGAAGCGGCCGCCGACCAGCTGCATGCCATCGCCTGAATCCCCGGCGAACCGGACGATGACCCTTTCTTGCTTCTTCCCCGTCGTTGCCACGTTTCGCCGGCGCCTCAGCCGGCCGATAGACGACGGTAGCACTCCCGCAACACGGCTGAGCCGGACCCCGTTAGAGGACGGTTACGAGCGCGTGGGGACCGCGTAGCGATACGGTGCCGCCCCTCATGGCGTGGGTCGAGATATTTGCCGTCTTCGTGGTCTCTCATCTGGTCGGCGACTTCCTGCTCCAAACCGACCTTCAGGCTATGCGCAAGCGCGGCGGACTCGGCGGCGGCGAGTCCACCCTCGGGCTGGTCTCCCACACGGTCACCTACACGCTCGCCTTCGTCCCGGCCCTGATCTGGATCGCCGGCGACATCGGGGTCCCCGAGACGCTCGGCGTCGCCGCCCTGATCGCCTTCCCCCACATGCTCCAGGACGACGGCAGGATCCTGGACGCCTACATGCGGCGGGTGAAGGGGGTCGAGCCGCAGGTGGGCAGCACGCTGCTGCTCGCGGTCGACCAATCCTGGCATCTGTTCGCTCTCTTCCTCGTCGCTTTGCTGGTCGGCAACTGAGCCGGTAGGCTCGGCCGGGGATGGAGGACAAGGGCCTCACGGCGAAGAGGGGGGCCGGCCTGGGCAGGTTGATCGCCACGGCGGGCGCAATCGCCATGCTCTGCCTCGGCCTCGCCGTCGCCGCCGGCTCCACGTCGCCGCCGCACAGCGGCTTCCTCTACGAGTGGGGGGAGACAGGCTCGGGGCCGGGAGAGTTCAGCTTCCCGGTCTCGGTGGCGGCCACCGGCAGCGGCACGGTCTATGTCGCGGACTCATCGGGCGACCGCATCCAGTATTTCGACCTCGACGGCGCCCTTCTCGGCCAGTGGGGCGGGACGGGAACCGGGCCCGGCCAGTTCGCGACGCCGGAGGCGGTGGAGGTGGACAACTTCGGCAACGTCTACGTCGCCGACAAGGGCAACTACCGGATCCAGAAATTCACGGGCGACGGGACATGGGTCGGCCAGTGGGGCAGCGCGGGCTCCGGGCCCGGCCAGTTCGAGGCCCCCGAGGGTCTTGCCACCGACCATGAAGGCAACGTCTACGTCGCCGATGCCGGCAACGACAGGATCCAGAAGTTCACGTCGAGCGGTGCCTTCGTGACCCAGTGGGGCGGCGCCGGCAAAGGCGCGGGCCAGCTCAGCTCCCCCAGCGGTGTCGCCGTCGGCCAGGAAGGCAGTGTCTTCGTCGCCGACACCGGCAACGACAGGATCCAGAAGTTCACGACCTCGGGCGCCTTCCTCGCCAAATGGGGCAAGACGGGCGAGGACCCGGGCGAGCTCGACTCCCCCCTCGCGCTCGCCGGCGACGCGGCCGGGAGGGTCTACGTCGCCGACACGGGGAACGACCGCATCCAGGTCTTCGATGACGGCGGCGGGTTCATCGACGAGTGGGGCGTCCACGGCAGGGCCCCCGGCCAACTCGACACGCCGCTCGGCGTCTCTCCACTCGCCGGCAGGATCTTCGTCGCCGACGCCGGCAACGACCGCATCCAGGTCTTCGGCCAATTGGCGAAGCCGCAGTTCGGGAAATCGTTCAACGTCGGGGTCGTCAGTGGGTTCGTCAGCGTTCGCCTGCCGGGCTCGACCGGGTTCACCGCCCTCGGCGCCGACCAGCAGCTCCCGGTCGGCACCGTGCTCGACACCTCCAGGGGCAGGGTGCGGCTGACCTCCGCAACGGGCCCGAGCGGCGGCACCCAGAGCGCCGATTTCTACTCCGGCGTCTTCAAGGTTCTGCAGCCCAAGGGCGGCAAGCCGGTCACGGTGCTGAAGCTCCAGGGCCCCCTCGCCTGCGGGAAATCCAATCGACTCGCGACGGCGTCCAAGAAGAAGGCCCGCGGGCTCTGGGGCAGCGGCAAGGGCAACTTCCGCTCCGAAGGCCGGCACGGCTCGGCGACGGTGCGGGGCACGATCTGGTGGGCCCAGGACACCTGTGACGGAACGCTCTTCAAAGTCAAGAAAGGCGTCGTCACGATCAAGGACTTCACCAGCGGCAAATCCCTGAAGCTCACCGCCGGCCAGAAGTATTTGGCGCCCAGCGAGTGATGCACGCGGTACCCTCCTCCGAGAGGGAAGGGCGATGGGTGAGGTGAGGACCATTTCGGCAGGGACGGGGTCGAGGCATTGCCTGGCCGGATTCGCGGCGCTCCTCGTCGCCTGCGCCCTGGTCGCGGCCGCTGGCGCGCCCGCGGCCGGCGCCGCCACCTTCCTTCAGGAGTGGGGCGGCTTCGGCAGCGGCCCGGGTCAGTTCAAAGGCCCGTTCGGTGTCGCCGCCGACCCGTCCGGCAACGTCTACGTGGTCGACACAGGAAACGACCGCGTGCAGAAATTCAGCGGAGCCGGAGCCTTCCTGGACGATTGGGGCAACAGCGGCGGCGAATCGAGCCTCTTCGCGCCTGCCGGAATCGCCGTCGACCCGGCGGGCTTCACCTACGTCGCCGACCGGGGCAACGACAGGATCCAGAAATTCACCGTCGACGGCGTCTTCGTGACCGAATGGGGCACCACCGGCCAAAACGACCTCCAATTCGTGGAACCCGAGGGGATCGCCGTCGACACGGCCGGATACGTCTACGTGGCCGACACGGGCAATAACCGTGTGTCCAAATTCACCTCCGACGGAACCTTCTCCCGCGACTGGGGCCAGCCGGGCAACGGCACGGGCCAGTTCCTCGGCCCGAACGCGATCGCCGTCGATGCGGGCGGCAACGTCTACGTGTCGGATGCCGGCAACCACCGGGTGCAGAAATTCGATTCCATCGGCGGCTTCCTCGACGAATTCGGCGGCGCCGGCACCGGCCCCGGGCAGTTCGGCTTCCCCACCGGGCTGGCCGTCGACAGCGCCGGCACCGTCTACGTCTCCGACCACGAAGCCAACCGTGTCCAGGCCTTCGACTCCAGCGGCGGCTTTCTCTCGCACTGGGGATCCGAAGGCACCGGGCCCGGCCAGTTCCACGGTCCGGTCGGCATTGCGGCCGCGGGCGGCAAGATCTTCGTCGCCGACACGGGCAACAACAGGATCCAGGTCTTCGACCCGGCCTCCCCCGTGATCCTCCCGCCGCCGGCGCTGCCCGGCCCGCTCCCCGCCCCGGTCTTCGGCAAAACGGTGAACCTCGCCCTCGTCAGCGGCATCGTGAAGATCAAGCTCCCCGGCAGCAAGGTCTTCGTGCTGCTGAGCGCCGACCAGCAGATCCCGGTCGGCACCGTGATCGACGCCTCCAGGGGCAAGGTGCGCCTGACCTCGGCCAAGGGGCCGGGCGGTGGGACCCAGAGCGCCGACTTCTACTCCGGCATCTTCAAAGTGCTGCAGCCGAAAGGCGGCAAACCGGTCACGGTGCTGAAGCTGCTGGACCCGCCCGTCTGCGGGAAAGCCAATCACCTGATGGCGACAGCGTCGAAGAAGAAGGGTCGCGGGCTCTGGGGCAGCGGCAAGGGCAACTTCCGCTCCGAAGGCCGGCACGGCTCGGCGACGGTGCGGGGGACGATCTGGTGGGCGCAGGACCGCTGTGACGGAACGCTCTTCAAAGTCAAAAAAGGCGTCGTCACGATCAAAGACTTCACCAGCGGCAAAACCCTGAAGCTCACCGCCGGCCAGAAGTACCTGGCGCCCAGCGACTGATGCGCTCGCGCCAGGTGCGGCGCGCCCGTCTGATCGGCCTGCTTTCCGTCGCCCTGATCTCCGCGGGCCTCGGCGTCCTCGCCTACGCGACCGACGCCCTGCGCTCGCTCGAGCTGAGCACGGTCGACACGCGCTTCTCGATCCGCGGGACCCAGGAGCGGCCCGACGACCTCGTTGTGATCCGGATCGACGACGTCACCTTCAACGCCCTCGACGAGCAGTGGCCGTTCCCCCGCAGCCTCCACGCGAGGCTGATCGACAGGCTGCGCGAAGGAGGCGCGCGGGCGATCGCCTACGACGTCCAGTTCACCGAGCCGACGGTCCCGCGCGAGGACAACGCCCTGATCCGGGCGGTCGAACGCGCCGACGGCGTCGTCCTCGCGGCCACCGAAGTCAACGAGCGCGGCGAAAGCGGCGTCTTCGGCGGCGAAGCCGTCGTCAGGCAGATCGGCGCGCGGGCCGGCAACGCCGTCATGCAGGCCGACTCCGACGGCGTGCTGCGGCGCTTCCCGGTTTCCTTCGACGGGCTGGTCGGCTTCGCCGTCGCCACGGTCGAGGAGTCGACGGGCGAGGAGGTGGACCGCGGCGAGGCCGAAGACGGCGAGGCCTACATCCACTACCGCGGACCGCCCGGCACGATCCGGTCCCACTCGTTCTCGAAGGTGCTCCAGGGCAAGGTGCCCGCCGGCGCCGTCCGCGACAAGATCGTCGTCGTCGGCGCCTCGGCGCCCTCGCTGCAGGACTTCCACGCGACGCCGGTCGGCGGCGGCCACGAAATGGCCGGCGTCGAGGTACAGGCGAACGCGATCTGGACCGTCCAGCACGTCTTCCCCCTGCAGGCTGCGCCCGGCGCCCTCAACGTCGCCCTGATCCTGCTCTTCGGGATGCTCGCTCCCGCCGCCCAGCTGCGGCTGCGCCCGCTCGTCGCCTTCGCGGTCGCGGTCCTCGTCGGCCTGCTCTTCGCGATCTGCGCCCAGATCGCCTTCGAGGAGGGCCTGGTCGTCTCCGTCGCCTACCCGCTCGGCGCGCTGGCGCTCTCCGCCGTCGGCGCTCTCGTTGTGACGACGCTGATCACCGCCTACGAGCGCCAGAAAGTGCGGGACACCTTCGCCCGCTTCGTCCCCGAGTCCGTGGTCAGCGACGTCCTCGACCGCACCGACGACGACCTGCGGCTCGGCGGCGTGCGCCGCGACGGCACGGTGATGTTCAGCGACCTGCGCGGCTTCACCTCGGTCGCCGAGTCGCTCTCGCCGGACCAGGTGATCGACGTCCTCAACCACTACCTCTCGGAGATGAGCGACGCGATCATGGATCACGGCGGCACGCTCGTCGCCTACATGGGCGACGGGATCATGGCCGTCTTCGGCGCCCCGATCGAGCAGGGCGACCACGCGGAGCGCGCCGTCGCCGCGGCCCGGGAGATGCTCACCGTGCGGCTCGACCGCTTCAACGAGTGGATCCGCTCCGAGGGGATCGCCGAGCAGGGCTTCCAGATGGGGATCGGCCTCAACAGCGGCAGCGTCATGTCCGGGCAGGTCGGCTCCGAGCGCCGGATCGAGTACACGGCGGTCGGCGACACGACCAACACCGCGGCGCGGCTCGAGGGGATGACCAAGGGGACCCCCCACCACGTCTTCATCGCCGAATCGACCCGCGCCGGGCTGGCCGACGCCGGCGGGCTGGTCTTCGTCGACGAGTTCCCGGTGCGCGGGCGAAGCGCCGGGATCAAGGTCTGGACGCTGGGATAGGGGCGATGCCGCCGCCAATCGATATGTTCGCGGCGTGATGGAAGGGGTGGCGGGGAGGATCGCGACGACGCTGCGGGCACTCGCGGTGGATTTCGGCAATCGCGACCTCGGCCTGCTCGGCATCGCCCGGGTGGGGATCTCCTACGCGAGCTGGTGCCTGGCGATCGCGCTCGGCGTCTACGGCTTCGAGTTCGGGGGCGCGGTGGCGGTCGGCGTGGTCGCCCTCGTCCGCCTCATGCCCGGCGCGCTCGCCTCGCCCTTCGCCGGGCTCCTGGGCGACCGCTTCCCGCGCCGCAACGTCCTGATCGGCAGCGGAATCGCGGTCACCGTGGTGCTCGCCGCGACCAGCGGCGCGGCGGCGATCGACAGCGAGCCCTGGCTCGTCGCGATCCTCGCCGGCGTCTTCACGGTCGCCGTCAGCGGCTACGTCCCGGCCGAGTCGGCGCTGCTGCCGGCGCTCGCGCGCAGCCCGCAGGAGCTCTCCGCCGCCAACGTCACCCACAGCGCGATGGACAACGCGGGCTTCCTCGGCGCCGCCCTGACCAGCGGCATCCTGCTCCACTCGGCCGGGCCCGCCACCGTCTTCGGCGTCGGCGCCGCTGTCGCCCTGATCACGACCGTGGGCCTGACCCTGATCGAGCGCGACGAGCGGCCCAGCTACGTCGCCGAAGGCGAGCTCTCCGGCCTCCTGCACCAGTCGGTGCTCGGCTTCCGCACCCTGTTCGCCGACCCGGGGCTGCGCCTGCTCGGGGCGCTGCTCGTCGTCGTCGTCTTCTTCGAGGGCACGGCCGAGGTCCTGGTCGTGATCCTCGCCCTCGACCTGCTCCACCTCGACCACGGCAGCGTCGGCTACCTCAACGCCGCCTGGGGAATAGGCGCGCTGCTGGGCGGCGCCACGCTCTCGGCGATGCTCGGCCGCGGCCGCCTCGCGATCGGGCTCGCGGTCGGCAGCGGGATCGTCGCGGTGGCGACGGCACTCCCGGCGCTCCTGACCACCGCCGTCGCCGCCTACGTCGGCTGGCTGGTGATCGGGCTCGGCTACACGGTCGCCGAGGTCGCCGCCAAGACCCTGCTGCAGCGGCTCGGCTCCGACGAGACCCTGGGCCGGGTGATCGGCTCGCTCGAGTCGGCGCGGCTGGCGGCGATGGCCCTCGGCTCGATCAGCGCCTCGCTCTTCTTCGAGCTGCTCGGGATCGAGGGAGCGCTTCTCCTGCTGGCGGCCCTGCTGCCGATCATCGTCGCCCTCAACTGGGCGCGGCTGCGCGCCTTCGAGGTCGGCGCGCCGGTCGCCGAGGAGCAGTTCCAGCTTCTGCGCGGCAACTCGATCTTCTCGCCGCTGCCGGTGGCGACCCTGGAGCGGATCAGCCACGACCTCGTGCCGGTGACCGCGGGCCTCGGCGAAGAGGTGATCACCCAGGGCGACGCCGGCGACCGCTTCTACGTGATCGAGGAGGGCGAGGTCGAGGTCTTCGAAGACGGGGTCTTCAAGCGGACCGAGGGCCCGGGGGAATCATTCGGCGAGATAGCCCTGCTCCGCGACGTGCCGCGCACGGCCACGGTCCGGGCCAAGGTCGGCTCCCGGCTCCTGGCGCTCGAGCGCGACCAGTTCATCACCGCCGTCACCGGGCACCAGCGCAGCCAGCAGGTCGCTCACACGGTGGTCGACTCGCGCTGGGACAAGCCGGACACGCCCGTCCCCTGAGCGCGCGGGGCTATTCCGTGTCGACGACTTCGACGGTGCCGCGCATGTCGGGATGGATCTCGCAGAAGTACGTGTAGGTCCCGGCCTTCTTGAAGCTCTCCGACTTGAGCTTGCCTTCCTCCAGGGTCTCGGTGTCGAAGCTGCCGTCGTCCGCGGTCGCGGTGTGCGGCGCGGCGTCCATGTTCTGCCAGGTCACCTTGCCGCCGGTCTCGACCCGAACCGGGTCGGGCTCGTAGAGAAAGTTGACGATCTCGACTTTCGCCGAGCGTTCCAGATCGCCCTTCGGCGCCGGCTCCGGCGCAGCTTCGGTTTCGGCCGGAGAGGATTCGTCTTCCGGATTGGGCGCCGTCGCCACCGGCTCCGTCTCGGTGACCGTGGTGTCCTCGTCGTCGCCGCAGGAGGCGAGCGCAAGCGCGATCAGGACCAGGGCAGGGACCAGCAACACCTTCATCTTCATGCCTGCACGCTACCCGCTTCCAGGCGCCTCAATCCCTGCTCCGGTCACTCGATCATGTCTAGCACGCGGCGCTCGATCCCGAGCCGCTGCTTCTGCGTCAGCCTGCCCCTGCCGTAGCTGTGGGGCAGCTCGATCGTGGTGCCGTTGCGGAAGCGGTCGAGCACCTTGGGGTCGATGTAGGAGCTGCGGCAGACCGCGGGCGTGTTGCCGAGCCTCTCGGCGACACGCTTGACGGCCGCACGGATCGCGCTCTCCCCGCCGCCCTTCGAGCTCGGCGGGCCCTCACGGGCGAGTTCGACCGCCGCCAGCACGGTGCCGTGCCAGGTGCGGAAGTCCTTGGCCGAGAACCGGTCCCCGATCTTCTCCTGGATGTACTCGTTGACGTCGTCGGAGCGGACGTCGCGCCAGGCCCCCTTCTCGCGAAAGGCGAGCAGGTCGTCGGGGCCGCTGCGACGCCGGCGCATCGCCTCGATCGCCCTGCGCACCGGCGTGTCGCGGATCGACTGGACGCGGCGCTGGCCGCTCTTGGCGGGGAAGTCGAAGACGACCTCGTCGCCCTCGATCGTGACGTGCTCGCGGAGGACCGTGGCGACCCCGTAGCTCTCGTTTGTCTCCGCGTACTCCTCGCCCCCGATCCGGAAGAAGCCGAGGTCGAGCAGGCGCACGGCGCAGGCGAGGGCTCGCTCGCGCGGCATCCCGTCGAGCTTCAGGTCCCTCGCCGCGGCGCGGCGCAGACGCGGCAGGGCGTCGGCGAACTCGCGCATTTCCTCGTACTTGCGGGCCGCCGCCCGGCGCTGCCAGCGGTCGTGGTAGAGGTACTGCTTGCGGCCGGCGGCGTCGACCCCGGTCGCCTGGATGTGGCCCAGGGGGTCGAGGCAGACCCAGACGTCCTTCCAGGCCGGAGGGATCGCCAGCCCCCGGATCCGTTCCAGGGTCTCCTCGTCGTCGATCGCCTCTCCCCCGGCGTCCACGAAGGAGAAACCGCGCCCGCGCCGGCGCCGGCTGATGCCGGTGCCCGAGCAGTCGGAGCGCCTGAGACGGCCACGCGATGAGGAGGGTTGTTTCACGCCAACCCGTTTACCCGTCCTTACCGGGGGTAAGTCGCGGGTGATGAAGTTCGCATTCGCCCCGATCGGGATTCTGGCCGGCCTGGCTGCCGGATTCGCGGCTCAGAAAGCCTTCGACCAGGTCTGGTCGATGATCGACGACCAGGACCCGCCGGAGCCCGACAACCGCAACATCTCCTATCCGAAGCTGATCGCCGCGCTGGCGCTCCAGGGCGCCCTGTTCCGCGTCGTCAAAGGGCTCGTCGACCACGGCACCCGCGCCGGGTTCGAGCGCATGTCCGGCGCCTGGCCCGGCGACGACGGGCTGGAGGAAGGGTAGGCCGTAGCACCGCCCTGCCGTTTTCCCACCCCGCACCTGGGTACTGCGGGCCTGACAGCGAAAACGGACGAAAGGAAAACGATGAGCATCATCGACAAGCTCACAGGCAAGGCGAAGCAGGCCGCCGGCGACATCACGGACGACGGCTCGCTCCGCCGCGAGGGCAAGGACGAGGAGCGCAAGGGAGAGAAGAAGGAGGAGCTCAACCACGCCGAGGAGAAGGCCGACCGCAAGGCCGAGGAGGTCGCGGACCTCGAGCGCAAAACCTGACGTAGGGCCGCCCCTTTACTCGATCGCCTGGGATCGACCCCCGGCAACCGGGCGCGCGGCGGCACCCCGCATAAGCGCTCGGCGAAACGGGTAATCCGGCTCGATGGAAACGATCGTCCCGGCGCTGAAGCGGACCCTCTCGGAGTTCCGAGCCGAGAATCTCAGCGACTGGGCGGCGGCGCTCACCTACTACGGCCTGCTCGCCCTCTTCCCGGCGCTGATCGCGCTGGTCTCGATCATCGGCCTGGTCGGCGACCCGGCGACGACCACGCGCGAGGTGACCGAGGTGATCACCGAGATCGGCCCCGACTCCGCCGCCGAGACCTTCGCCGGCCCGGTCGAGTCGATCGCCTCCGACCGCGGCACGGCCGGCTTCGCCTTCGTCCTCGGCCTCGCGATCGCGCTCTGGTCCGCCTCCGGCTACATCGGCGCCTTCATCCGCGCCTCGAACGTGATCTACGAAACCGACGAGAGCCGCCCGTTCTGGAAGCTGCGCCCGCTCCAGATCGCGATCACGCTGGCGATGGTGCTGATGACCTCCGTGCTCGCCCTCGGCCTCCTGCTGACCGGCCCGATCGTCGACGCGATCGCCGACCCGCTGGGCCTCGGCTCGACCGCGGTGACGCTCTGGAACGTCGCCAAGTGGCCGGTGATGGCGGCCATCTTCATCCTCATGCTGAGCGTCCTCTACTACCTCTCACCCGATGCCGAGCTGCGCGGGTTCCGCTGGGTCACCCCGGGCGGCGCCCTCGCCCTCGTCGTCTGGGCGATCGCCTCGGTCGGGTTCGCCTTCTACGTCGCCAACTTCGGCTCCTACGACAAGACCTACGGAACGCTCGGCGGCCTGATCGCCCTGCTCGTCTGGCTCTGGATCACGAACCTCGCGATCCTCTTCGGCCACGCATTCAACTCGCAGCTCGAACGCGAGACGCGAGCTCGCTGACGACCGGCGAAACAGCGATTCGGGCGTTTTCGAGGGAACCCTCGTGGGTATCTGCGTCGCATATGCCACAGCTCGAATCGAGGACACCGCGGCCCGGGGACCTCTGGCTCAGCCGGCCCCCGTATCTGCTCGTGGCGCACGTCCTCTCCGTCGAGCTCCACCGTGACCGCGGCGTCGTCTCCTACGAGCTGGCCGACGAGGACGGCACGGTGCTCGAGCAGGTCGACCACGCCCTGCTCGATGCGGGCTGGTGGCAGGCGTTCCAGCCGATGGTCCGGCGCTACGGCTGAGCTACCAGGCGTCGACGAAGCGCCGGGCGGATCGCGGCTCGCCCGTCGCAGATGCCGCTCGCAGGGTCGCGGCGACCAGGGCCCGGGTCTCGGCCGGGTCGATCACGTCGTCGAGCTCGAAGAGGGCGGCGGCGTTCAGCGCCTTCGCGTTGGCTTCCGCGGCCGCGGTCAGGTCGCGCACCCGCTGCTCGCGCTCGGCCTCGTCGGCGATCGCCTCGAGCTCCTTGCGCAGCGCCAGCCTGACCGCGCCCTCGAGGCCCATCGGGCCGAGGTGCGCCGAGGGCCAGGCGAGCGTCAGCAGCGGCTCGTGCAGGCTGCCGCCGACCATCGCCTGGGCGCCGAGGCCGTAGCCCCGCCGCAGGACGACGGCGACCAGCGGCACCCGCAGGGCGGCCCCGGCGATCAGCAGCCGCGAGGCGTGGCGGACCAACCCCGTCGCCTCGGCCTCCGGCCCGACCATCATCCCCGGGGTGTCGACGAGTGAGACGATCGGCAGGCCGAAGGCGTCGCAGAGCTGCAGGAAGCGGGCCGCCTTGTCGCCGGCGTCGCTGGTGATCGCGCCGGCCATGTGGCGGGTGTCGTTGGCGATCACCCCCAGCGGGCGTCCCTCGATCCGGCAGAGCGCCGTGACCATCTCCGGGGCGAAGCGCTCGCGCAGGAAGGTGACCGAGCCCCGGTCGGCGATCGTCTCGACGATCGGGGCCACCGCGTAGGCGCGGCGCTGCCTTTCGGGGACGAGCGTCGCGCAGCGCCTCCTGGTCGGGCTCCTCCCACTCGGCGACGGCTCCCTGGAAGTAGGACAGCAGGCGCCTGGTCACGGCGGTCGCCTCCGCCTCGTCGGCGACGGCGACGTCCACGACCCCGTTGCGGGACTGCATCTCCAGCGGCCCGATCTCGTCGGCGGCGACGACGCCGAGGCCGCCGCCCTCGATCATCGCCGGCCCGCCCATCCCCAGCGAGGAGCTCTCGGTGGCGACGATCAGGTCCGAGCAGCCGGCGAGGACGGCGTTGCCGGCGAAGCAGCGGCCGGCGACGACCGCGATCCGCGGCACCAGCCCCGAGAGCTTCGCCCAGAGGGCGAAGGCGCGGGCGTCGAGCGCCGAGACGACCGGGTAGTCGGTGTCGCCGGGCCTGCCGCCGCCGCCCTCGGCGTAGAGGACAGCGGGGAGCCGCATCCGCTCGATCAGCTCGAAGAGGCGGTCCTTCTTGCGATGGCCGAGCGCCCCCTGGGTGCCCGCCAGGACCGTGTAGTCGTAGGAGAGGACGGCGCAGGCGCCGCCGTCGCCGAAGAGCTCCCCGTTGACGCTCGCCGTGCCGCCGATGAAGCCGTCCGCGGGGGTGCGGTCGATCAGGTCCTCGAGCTCGCGGCGGCCGCGCTGGGCGGCGATCGCGAAGCGGCCGTACTCGACGAACGAGCCGGGGTCGACGAGGTCGGCGATGTTCTCGCGGGCGGTGCGGCCGCCGGCGTCGTGACGGCGGCCGACCGCCTCCGGGCGAGCCGCGTCCTCGGTCCGCGCGCGGCGGCGCAGGAGCTCGTCGAGGTCCTCGCGCTCGCCGGGCACCGGAGCCTCAGGCGCTCTTGACCCTGACGCTCTTGGTCGCCGGCGTCGGGTCGGCGCCGCCGGCGCCGATCGCCCGCACCCTGAAGGTGTGGCGCCCGACCGCGAGGTGGTAGGTCTTCGGCGAGACACAGGGCCGGTAGGGCTTGATGTCGACCGAGCATTCGAACCTGACGGCGGTCTCGCTCGAGGAGAATCTGAGCTTGACCGGGGCCTTCGCCGCGGCGGCCCTCACCACATCCGGCTCTTTGCCGATCGTCGTCTGCGGCGTCGTCACCACCGACCTGGCGCCTGCCGGAACGACGGCGATCGCGCAGAGCAGCGCCGCGCACAGTCCCGTTCTCTTCGCGAAGGAGCTCATCCCTGGCGATGCATCATAGGCTTCGCCACAAGGGCGACCGACTAGGAGGAGGCGGCATGGCGGACCTGGCGACGTACGAGCTCGAGGGGAAGATCGCGACGATCGCGATGGACGACGGCAAGGTCAACGCGTTCTCGATCGCGATGCTGAAGGAGGTCCTCGCCGCCTTCGACCAGGCCGAGGGCGACGGAGCGGTCGTGGTCTTCACCGGGCGCGAGAAGTACTTCTCCGCCGGCTTCGACCTCAAGGTCTTCTCCGAGCGCCCGCAGGAGATCGTCGAGATGCTGACCCTCGGCGCGCGGCTCTCCGAGCGCATCCTCTCCTTCCCGACCCCCGTGCTCGTCGCCTGCTCCGGGCACGCGATCGCGGCCGGGACCTTCCCGCCGCTCGCCGCCGATCTGCGGATCGGAGTCGAAGGCGACTACCGCCTCGGCCTCAACGAGGTCAAGATCGGGCTCACGGTCCCGCTCTACGTGGTCGAGCTCGCCCGTCAGAGGCTGACCCCAAAGGACTACAACCGCTCCCTCGTCACCGCCGCGATGTACGGGCCCGAGGAGGCCGTCGGCGCCGGGCTTCTCGATCGGGTGGTCCCGCCCCAGGAGCTGCGCGACGCGAGCCTGGCGGCCGCCACGGAGCTGGCGGAGCTCAACATGGACGCCCACGCGGCGACCAAGGAGCGGGTCCGGGGCGCTGCCCTCGCCGCCCTGCGCGAGGCGATCCAGATGGAGCTGGCCGAGCATCAGCCCTGACCCGAATAATTGGACTTTCCCGCCCACGGGTTGCCACCGGATGTCCATACTTCGGACCGTGGGTTCCTGGGGGAGGAAGAGATTCGGGGTCGCGATGCTTGCGGCTGCGACGAGCCTGGCGTTCTCGGCCGGAGCCGGAGCCGAAACCTTCGTCGTCACCAGCAGCGAAGACCCGGGCGCCGGCTCCCTCCGCCAGGCGGTCGCCGACGCCAACGCGCTCCCCGGCGCCGACAAAGTCACGTTCGCGGCAGGCCTCGCCGGCGGCGACATCGAGCTGGTCGCGACGGCGCCGCCGGTCACGATCACCGACCCGCTTCAGATCACCGGCCCGGGCGCGCGCGATCTCGCGATCGACGGCAACGACAACGAAAAAGGCGTGTTCCTCATCAACGCCCCCGGCCCCCCCAACCCGCCGCCGACGATGGCGGTCGAAATCTCGGGGCTGACCATCGAACGCGGCACCATCCATGGCGGTGCGATTTTCACAGGCGGCGGCGTCCAGAACATCGACGGCGACCTCATCCTTCGCGCGGTGGACATCAGGGACAACCTCGCCCGGCCGTTCGGCGCCGGCGTCTACAACGCCGGCAAACTGACGGTCGTCGACTCCCTGATCCGGGAAAACAAGATCCTCGCCGTCTACGTCCCCTTCACCATCCCGGGGTATGGGGCGGGTATCTTCAATCAGAACCAGCTGATCGTCCGCAACTCGTCGATCGTCACCAACAACAACGGGGGCGACGACTTCTCGGCCGGGGGGGCGATCTACCTGAGCGGAGGCGAACCCGGGGTGACGCCGTCGGCCACGATCTCGAACTCGTCGATCATCGGCAACCATGCCGGCAGCGGCGGCGGGCTCGCCAACGGCTCCGCCTATCCGTTACGGATCGCCAACACGCTCGTCGCCCTCAACCAGGACGTCAACGAACCCACCGACCCGAACCACGACTGCTCGGGCCCGATCACCTCTCAGGGGTACAACCTGATCACCCGCATCGACAACTGCACGATCACGGCGACGACCGGCGACCAGTTCGGCACGATCGCGGCGATGATCAACCCGGGGCTCGCCGGCTTCGGCAACCACGGCGGTCCGGTCGACACGTGGGCGATCGAGGCGACTCCCGCGGCCAGCCCGGCGCTCGACGCCGGCAACCCGGACGCGCCGGCCGACGGCGGCGAGGCCGCCGAAAAACGACGCTGTGAGACGACCGACGGCCGCGGCGTCCCCCGGCCGCAGGGCGGGCGCTGTGAGATCGGCGCCTTCGAGGTGGTCGTGACGCCGGAAGCGGTCATCGACAGCGGCCCCGGCGGGGCCAGCGGCGGCTCGACCGGCGAAAGCGCGGCGACCTTCGAGTTCCACGCGACCCAGCCGGGCGCGGCCTTCGAATGCAGCCTCAATGGCGGTGCCTTCGAGCCCTGCACGAGCCCCAAGGTCTACAGCGGCGTGACGACGGCGGGCAACACGTTCGAGGTCCGGGCGCTGGACCCGTTCGGCAACCCGGGGCCGACGTCGTCTCCGTACGAGTGGACCTACCTCGCACCGCAGACGTCTCCGGGCCCGTCGGGCGGCGGGTCGACCCCGGGCGGCGGCTCCCAGGGTGCCGACACGCAGGCGCCCGACACCTTCATCACGCAAAAGCCGAAGAAGAGGGCGCGGGCAAAAAAGGTCAAATTCGGCTTCGCCTCCAGCGAGGCCGGCTCCACTTTCGAATGCCGCAAGACCCGCCCGGCAAAGCGTGCCCACGCCCAGAAGAAGAAAAAGCGCAGGCCGGCCGCCTTCGCCCCCTGCGTCTCGCCACGGGCCTACCCGGCCGCGGGTCTCGGGCGACGGACCTTCGAAGTCCGCGCCGTCGATGCCGCGGGCAACGCCGACCCGACCCCCGCGCGCTTCACCTGGACCCAGGTTTCCGGGCCGTTCAAAGCCTCGAAGTGAACGTCCTCATCGCAGCCGACATGGAGGGGATCGCCGGGATCGAGGACTACGGCGAGTGCCTCCCGTCCCACCCCGCCGCCTACGCCCGTGGGCGGAAGCTGATGACCGACGAGGTCCTCGCTGTGGTCGAGGCCCTGCGCGAGGGCGGCGTCGAGCGGATCTCGGTCGGCGACTGGCACATGGTCGGCACCAACATCGAACGCGAGCGGATGCCCGAGGGCGTCGAGGTCCGGCCGATCGCGGACCTGGCGCTGAACGAGGCCGAGCCGTCCTTCGCCAAGGCGGCGGGAGGGGCGCCCCTCGACGGCGTCGTCCTGATCGGGCACCACGCCAAGACGCCGAGCCCGCGCGGCTTCTCCTCGCACAGCTTCATCTGGGAAATGGAGGTCGAGCTCGACGGCGACTCGCTCAGCGAGACCCAGCTCTTCGCCCAGGGCCTCGCCGCCGAGGGCGTCCCGATCCTCGCCGCCTCCGGCGACCGCTGGCTGCTCGAGGAAATGGGCGATGGCGAGCTCGGCGGCGCCCGCCTGGTGCCGGTCAAGGAGGGAGATGGACGGGCGCGGGCGACCTCGATCGGGGCCGCCGAGGCCCGGGAGAAGCTCGCCGGCGCCGTCGGCGCGGCGCTGGCCGAGCCGGTCCGGCCTCCCCCGCCGCGTTCCTACCCGGCCGAGCTGCGCGTCTCCGTCGCCGGCGAGGAGATCGCGCGGACGACGGTGGCCAGCGAGGGCGAGCTGCTGGCGACCTTCGCCGGGATCTTCAGGGAGAGCCGGGTCGCGCGCGAGTACCGCCAGCTCGCGGCGCTGCTCCCCTCCGGGCACGACTCGCGGCTGAAGGGGGCGCGGCGTCGTGTCGGCAGCCTCATCGCGACGCCGACGATCCGCTCGAAGGAGCGGCGTTGGCTGGCAAGTTGAAGGGAAGCTAGGCGACGGAGAGCACGTGGGCGCGCCGCGGCTCGACCCTGCCCTCGATCACGTCGAGGTAGGCGTCGCGGACGGCGTCGAAGCCCTCGCCGGGGATCGTCTCGAGCCAGCCGCCGATCCATTCGCAGAAGGGATGCCAGGCGTCGGCGACCCTGGACTCGAGGCCGGCGCGGCCCCAGTCCTCGGCGCGCCTGTTGACGCGGTCGGGGGCGAAGAAGAAGGCCGGCGTCGGCCCCGGCAGCTCGCCGCCGTCCTGCCCGGCCCCGAGCTCCTCCCAGTGGGTGACCCCGACCGCCATGCTGTGGACGAGGTCGTCGCCGTAGTGCGTGTGCACCGCTCGCCTGACGTCGCCGTCGCCGGCGATGTCGACGAAGGTCGCCGGCCCCCCTTCGAGCGAGTCGATCCGGTCGTAGCCGACGACGCCGCCATAGATCCCGAGGCCCTCGACGAACTCGACCGAGCGTGGCGAGGTCAGGCCGATCAGATCGATGCCCTCGCGCTGGGCCAGCATGTGGGCGGCGGCGATCGCGGTCTTGCTCGAGGCGCTGGAGATCACGATCGGGCCGCGCTCGGTGAGGCCCTCGTCGGCGAGCTGGTCGTCGATCAGGAAGGAGGTGAAGAAGAGCGGGCGCAGCAGCATCTGGATCTCCTCGGTGTCCTCCCGGTAGAAGGCGTCGGCCGAGGTCGCCAGGTAGCGGTGGTAGGCGGAGGGCAGCGCGGCTTTGCGGGGAGCCGCGTCGACGAACCCGGAGGGGCCGGCGCCGCCGGGGGTGACGAGCAGGTGCGATGCGGCGGGCAGGTAGCCGTAGAGGCGGGTCCCGACCTCCACCCCGTCGGCCTCGCTGCGCTCGACCTTGGCGAAGCCCCAGGTCGGCAGGTTGCCCCATCCCTCCTCGGCCGGGAAGAAGTCCCAGTAGGACATCGCCTCGCCGAAGACCGCGTAGGTCACGTTGTTGGCGGTCATCCCGAAGCTGCCGACACGGAGCACGGCCTCGCCGGGGCCGGGCTCGGGCGGGTCCGACTCGGCGACGCGGCAATCGCGGAGGTCGTCGCGCTTTACCAAGAACTCGGTCATCTCGTCATCGATTCTGGCTCCGCGAGGGGGATGGTGTCAATGGACGGGGATTTCTGCGCTAGCTTGCTTCGAATGCTCGGGGGACGCCGCACCGCATCGATGCTGGCGATCATAGTCGTCGCGCTTTCGGTCGCGGCGGGCTCCCAGGCCTCCCCCGGCCCGCAGGCGCGGCACGTGCTCGGCGGCGCCGTCCTCCCGCAGGCTGTGATCGGCGACCCGTTCTCCTACCAGCTCGAGACCGACATCTCCGACCCGCCCCCGGTCTTCTCCGTCTCCGCCGGCCTGCTCCCCGACGGGATCGAGCTCGGCGACGACGGCCTGCTCAGCGGCACGCCCATCGTGCCCGGCGCCTCCACCTTCACGATCACGGCCTCCAACGGGGTCGACCCGGACGCCGAGCAGGAGATGACGCTCGAGGTCGTCGGCTCGCCGCTGATCGAGCTCGGGCCCGCCGGGTCGGTCACCCCGACCTCGGCCGAGCTGACCGGCTCGGTCAACCCGCGCAACCTGCCGGCGGACGCCTGGTTCGAATGGTGGCCGGTCCTCGACGTCTTCCAGATCCCGGTCTGGACCGAGACCGGACAGCTGCCGAAGGGCCTCGCCCCGGTCGGCGTCGGCAGCCTCGTCTCCGGCCTCGAGCCCGGGACCGAATACGCCTATCGCCTGGCCGCCGACAACGAGCTCAGCCCGACGGCGATTCGCAGCGGGACGAGGAGCCTGGAAACGGAGCTGCCGCCGCCGAGCGCGGGGAAGACCTTCAACCTGGAGCCGGTCGACGGCACGACCGCGACCCGCTGCGAGGGAGACGAGGCCTTCAGCAAACTGGAGAAGCCCGAACAGGTGACGATCGACTGCGAGATCGACTCCACCCGGGGCACCGTCTCCCTGACGGCCTCGAAGGGAAGCAGCGGCGAGACCCAGTCGGCGCTGTTCTGGGGCGGCATGTTCGCCGTCTTCCAGAACGTCGGCGACAACCAGGAGGCGGTGGCGACGCTGGCCGGCAGCATGCGCTGCGAGAAAAGGGCCTCCTCGAGCGCCGTCCGCCCGCGCAAGGGCAGGGGCGGACGCAAGCTCTGGGGCAGCGGCTCGGGCAGCTACAAGACCGTCGGCAGCCACGGGGCGGCGACCGTGCGCGGCACGACCTGGCTGGTCGTCGATCGCTGCGACGGCGTCACCGCCTTCAAGGTCGCCCAGGGCACCGTCCGCGTGCGCGACTTCGTGCGCGGGGCCTCGATCGTGCTGCGAGCCGGCCAGAGCTACGTGACCAAGCGCGCGACCCCCCGCCTGCCGTAGCGATGAGAGCGATCCGCCCACTCGCCGCCGTCCTCGTGGCCGGCGTGGCGATCGCCCTCCCCGCCCTCGCGATCGCATCCCCCACGCTGACGGCCGAGCGCGCCGCGGCGAAGTCGGCCGAATTCGCCGAGCGCCTCTGCGAGAGGGACCCGCACTGCGTGCGCAACGGGGTCCTCAACTGCAACCGCCAGAGCCCCCGGATCGTGCTCTGCCGGATCTTCGACCAGCGCAGCACCGAGGCGCAGGGGACCTACCGCTGCGAGCGCAAGATCAGGATCGCGCTCGACCCCGCCACCGGCCGGGCGCCGGTCACCGGGATCGGGCCCTGGCGCTGCTGAGTGCCTTGACCGCCAGCCCCTGACTGGGGGAGGATGGCCGCAGCGATGGCAAAGGTGCTCTGCGTCCTCTACGACGATCCGGCCGGCGGCCACCCGCCGGCGTACGCCCGCGACGAGGTGCCGAGGATCGAGCGCTACCACGACGGCCAGACCGCGCCGACCCCCGAGGGCCTCGGCTTCGCCCCCGGCGAGCTGGTCGGCAGCGTCTCCGGCGAGCTGGGGCTGCGCGAGTTCCTCGAGGGACTCGGCCACGAGCTGGTCGTCACCTCCGACAAGGACGGGCCGGACTCGGTCTTCGAGCGGGAGCTTCCGGACGCCGAGGTGGTGATCTCACAACCGTTCTGGCCCGCCTACCTGACCGCCGAGCGGATCGAGAAGGCGCCGAAGCTGAAGCTGGCTCTGACCGCGGGCATCGGCTCCGACCACGTCGACCTCCAGGCCGCGATGGACCACGGCCTGACGGTCGCCGAGGTCACCTACTCGAACAGCATCAGCGTCGCCGAGCACGTCGTGATGATGATCCTCGCCCTGGTCCGCAACTACATCCCGTCCCACCAGGTGGTCCTCGACGGCGGCTGGAACATCGCCGACTGCGTCTCCCGCTCCTACGACCTCGAGGGGATGCAGGTCGGAACGGTCGCCGCGGGCAGGATCGGGTCCGCCGTGCTGCGGCGGCTGAAGCCCTTCGAGGTCGGCCTCCACTACACGGACCGACACCGCCTGCCGGACGAGGTCGAGGAGGAGCTCGGCGTCAGCTTCCACGACGACGCCGGCTCGCTGGTGGAAGCCTGCGACGTGGTCACGATCAACGCCCCCCTGCACCCGGAGACCGAGAACCTCTTCGACGAGGAGATGCTCGGCAGGATGAAACGCGGCTCCTACCTGATCAACACCGCGCGCGGCAAGATCTGCGACCGCGACGCGGTCGCCCGCGCCTGCGAGAGCGGGCAGCTGGCCGGGTACGCGGGCGACGTCTGGTTCCCGCAGCCGGCGCCCCGCGACCACCCCTGGCGCTCGATGCCGCACCACGGCATGACCCCCCACACCTCCGGCACGAGCCTCTCCGCCCAGGCCCGCTACGCGGCGGGGGCGCGGGAGATCCTCGAGTGCTGGTTCGACGGGCGGGGGCTCCGCGAGGAGTACCTGATCGTCGACGGGGGCAGCCTGGCCGGCGCCGGCGCCCACTCCTACAGCGAGGGCGACGCCACGGGTGGGTCCGAGGAGGCCGCTCGCTTCAAGGGCGGTTGAGCCTCCGATGAGGATGCGCGCCGCGGTGCTCGAGGAGTTCGGGCAGGAGCTCGCGATCGAGGAGGTCGAGCTCTCCGAGCCCCGGGCCGGCGAGGCCCTGGTCCGGCTCGTCGCCTGCGGCGTCTGCCACACCGACCTCTACACGGCCTCCGGCGCCGACCCCTCGGGCTACGCGCCGACGGTGCTCGGCCACGAGGGCGCCGGCGTCGTCGAGAGCGTCGGCCCCGACGTCACCTCCCTCTCCCCCGGCGACCACGTCGTCACGCTCTTCTCGCCGCAGTGCGGCGAGTGCGTCCACTGCCTCGACCCCAGGACCAACCTCTGCCTCGCGATCCGCGAGCAGCAGAACAAGGGCTTCATGCCCGACGGCGGCACGCGGATCTCGCGCGACGGCGACGGGATCCGCCACTTCATGGGCTGTTCGACCTTCGCCGAGTACACGGTGATGCCGGAGATCGCGCTGGCCAAGATCGACCCCGAGGCCCCCTTCGAGCATGCCTGCCTCTTCGCCTGCGGCCTCTCGACCGGGCTCGGCGCGGCGATCAACACCGCCGCGGTGCAGCCGGGGAGCACCTGCGCCGTCTTCGGCGCCGGCATGGTCGGGCTGGGGGCCGTCGCCGGCTGCCGGCTGCAGGGCGCCGAGCGCATCGTCTGCGTGGACCTCTCAGACGAGCGGCTGGAGCTCGCCCGCGGCCAGGGGGCGACCGACCTGGTCGGGGGAGGAGAGGGAGCCGTCGAGGAGATCCTCGAGATGACAGGCGGCTTCGGTGCCGACTACACATTCGAGGCGACCGGCAATGTGGCGGTGATGCGCCAGGCGGTCGAAGCCGCCCGCATGGCCTGGGGCCTGTGCACCGTCGCCGGCGTCGCCGGCCGCGGTGAGACGCTCGACGTCGTCCCGCGGCTGCTGATCACCGGCCGCCGCATCGCCGGTTCCTCCTTCGGCGGGGTCAAGGGCCGCGACCAGGTGCCGAAGCTGATCGACCGCGCCCTTGCCGGGGAGATCGACGTCTCCCCCTTCATCTCCCACCGGATCGGGCTCGACGAGGTCAACCGCGGCTTCGAGCTGATGGAGGCCCAGGACGGGATCCGCAGCGTCATAGAGTTCCCCCGATGAGAGCCATCGCGATCCCGGCCCTCGCCCTCTGCGCCCTCGCCCTCGGCGCCTGCGGCTCTTCGGAGACCGAGCAGACCGAGCCCACCTTCGAACAGGCGAAGGCGATCGCCGAAGAGCAGCTCGCCGGCTCCGGCTGCGAATTCAAGTCCGAGGACGAAAGCAGCGAAGACCTCGAACAGAAGGGCCTCGACTGCTATTTGACCGAAGACGGCGAGGAAACCTACTCCCCGATCTTCACCTACACGCGGGACCTGGAGTCCGACGAGACGGACGAGCTGATCCCCGGCCTGACCACTGCCGACCACGTCTTCGTCAACGGCGACATCGAGGTCGACCCGGCCGGCGGCGACCCGACCGCGGTCCAGCTCGACTCGGAGGAGTTCACGGCCGCGCTCGAGCGGGAGTGCGGCTGCGGCGAAGTCGTGACGCCGACCGAGTAGCTACCGGCGCGGTTTCCGCTTCCTTTTGACGCACTTGCCGCGCTTGCGCACCTTGCCCTTCGCGCATTTCTTCCTGGGCTTCACGGTCGCTGGAACCTGCACCCCAGGGACGGTGACAACCAGCGTCGGGTCTCTGTCGCAGGCGTCTCCCGCGCCGTCCCCGTCGCCGTCGGCCTGCGAGGGGTTGGAGAGGCCGGTGCAGTTGTCCTGGGTCTCGTCGCCGAAGAGATCGGCGTCGGCGTCGGGCTCGACGTCGGCGCTGAGGGCCACCCACAGTTCGTTGCTGATGGCGGCGGTTGCCGCGGTGCCGTCGGGCGGCGCCGCGGCCAAGCAGCCCAGGCAGCCGTATTTCCACCCGGACCCGGGCAGATATGGAGCCACCGCTTTGAACGCGCTGGTCGGCGGCTTGTGGATCTGGTAGCCGACGAGCTGGCCGGCGGAGATCGGCACCCTGGCGGAGAATTCGTGGCGGACGTTCTTCGAGTTGCCCGCCCCCGTGTCGACCGGGGCGACCGGCTCCCGCGGGCCCGAGGCGATCGGCGTGTAGCTGGCGCCCGCTCCCGGGGCCAGCGTGCGCAACTGGACGAAGGCTTCTTCGCCGACGTCGTCCGTGTACATCCTCCAGCGCGTGATCACCCCGTTGCTCGGGGCGGTCAGCTGGATCCCGGGCGTCGCCGCCGAGGTGAACAGCAGGGTCCCGTCGGGCCAGTTGATCGCCTGCGCCGCGGGGGGATCGGGGTTCGGCACCGGCGGCCCGATCGTCACCGAAGCGGAGGCCCCGGCCGGCAGGCCGAGCGTGCACCCCAGCGCGATCCACAACCCCCAACTCCGAAGAGTGCGGCGCAGCGGGGCGCCGCTGTTCGGGGGATTCGGCACTGTGAGACACGCTAGCAGCGGCACCAAACAGGATCGCCGGCAAACCCCCTGCGGAGGAATAGACTGGCAACCATGCGCCGCTCACTCGCAGTCCTGATCGCAGCGGCCGCATTTGCCGGAGGCGCGTTCGCGGTCGCGGCCACCGACAACCCCGGACCGGACGGCATCGTCCACGCCTGCGTCGACAGCCGCCACCAGGTCGTGGTCCACCCCGACGGGGCCTGCGGCAGCGGCGAGACCCCGCTCGACCTCAACCAGCCGCCGATCACAAGCGCCGGCCGGGCCGCGATCGTCGCGCAACTCGGCGCGCTGGAGGCGGCGGTCGCCGCCAACGGCCAGACCGCCCAGGAGCTCTCCAAGGCGGTGGACGCGCTCGACGGCGACATCTCGTTGGGCGGCTTCGACAAAGAGCAGAGGCGCGCGCTTCGCAAGTGGATGAGGCTGGTGCGCAGGGTTGCCAGGCAGACCGACACCTTCGCGCAGGGAATCTCGACGCTCAACAAGGCTTTCCACGAGATGTCGAAATCGATCATCCAGAACATCCGGGCCTGAGACCCGTTCGCGTTTCATGACCGACGCGAAGCAGACGACGACGGTCCTCGTCACCGGCGGGTCGGGTTTCCTCGGCGGCTGGTGCCTGATCGAGCTGCTGCGGCGCGGGCACCGCGTGCGGACTACGATCCGCGACCTCGCCCGCGAACAGGAGGTGCGGGCCGCGGTCGCCTCCGAGGTCGACGCCGGCGACCGTCTCGAGTTCTTCGTCGCGGATCTGCTCGAGGACGACGGCTGGGCCGAGGCCGCCGCGGGCTGCGATTACGTCCTCCATGTCGCCTCCCCCTTCCCGCCCTCCCAGCCGAAGGACCCGGACGAGCTGATCGTGCCGGCCCGGGACGGGACGCTGCGGGTCCTCCGCGCCGGGCTCGAGGCCGGCGCCGAGCGGGTCGTCGTCACCTCATCGGTGGCGGCGGTCGGCGGCGGCGCCAAGCCCTCGGACCAGCCCCTCGACGAGGAAGACTGGACCGATCTGGGCAACACCTCCCTCTCGCCCTACGTGCAGTCGAAGACGATCGCCGAGCAGGCCGCCTGGGACCTGGTCCGCGAGCGCGGCGAGGTGGACCGCCTCGCGGTCGTCAACCCGGGCGCGATCCTCGGCCCGGTCCTCGCCGAGGACCGCTCCTTCTCCCTGCAGATGGTCGAACGGCTGCTGGAGGGCACGCCGGGAATCCCGCGGATCGGCTTCAGCATCGTCGACGTCCGCGACGTGGCCGATCTCCAGATCAGGGCGATGACCGCCCCGGCGGCCGGCGGGCAGCGCTTCGTGGCGGTCGGCGAGTTCGCCTGGATGTCGGACGTCGCCGAGGTGCTGCGCGAGCACCTCGGGCCGGCGGCGGAGAAGGTGCCGACGCGCAACGTGCCCAACCTGGTGGTCCGGGCGATGGGCGTCTTCGACCCCGGCGTCCGCTCGATAGTCGGCCAGCTCGGCAGGAGGTCGAGCTACTCGAGCGCGAAGGCGACGGCCCTGCTCGGCTGGTCCCCGCGCCCGAGAGACGAGACGATCGTCGAAACCGCGCGGAGCATGGTCGGGCCCGCCCCTACGGCCGGATGACGTTCTCCGGGTCGGGCCTGTCCTCCGGCCCCGCCTGGCTGTAGTCGCCGAAGGGCCCGTCGCGCTCCGCCGTCGCCGCGCCGACCCCCTCGCTCGAGGCGAGGTCGATGAAGCGCTTCGCGTCCGGTGTGTTGCGCATCAGGCCGTCGAGGATCGGGCCCAGCGCCTGGGTGCTGGCCAGGCCCATGTTCTCGTAGGCCTGGTTGACGACCATCTTCATCGCCGCCAGCTGCGAGGCGGGGATCCGCGCCAGCTCCCGTGCCCGGCGCCCGACCTCGGCCTCGAGCTCCGCGAAGGGGACGGCGGCGTTGATCAGCTCGACCTCGGCGGCCTCGACGCCGGAGAGCGGCCTGCCGGTCAGAGCGTGCTCCTTGGCCCGGGCCAGGCCGAGCCGGTAGATCCACATCCCGGAGAGGTAGCAGCCCCACATCCGCGAGTACGGCGTCCCGATCCTGGCGTCCTCGGAAGCGATCACCAGGTCCGCGCACAGGGCCATGTCGCTGCCGCCGCCGACGCACCAGCCATGGACCTGGGCGATCACGGGCTTCGGCAGCCGCCACATGCTCATGAAGCGCTGGGTCGGGCCGAAGGCCCCGGTGCCGATGAAGTCCTTGCCCGGGTCCCACTCGCCGTCGGTGTACAGGTGCTCGTCCCAGTGGTGGAACCCGTCGGCGAAGTCGTACCCCGCGCAGAAGGAGCGCCCGGCGCCGCGCACGACGACCACCCTCACCGCGTCGTCGCCGCCGGCCTCGCGGATGCAGTCCTCGAACTCCTCGGGCATCGGCGGCACGATCGTGTTGAGCCGGTCGGGCCGGTTGAGGGTGATCGTCGCGACTGAGTCTTCGACCTCGTAGAGCAGCGTGGTGCGGTCCAAACCGGCCTCCCTTGGTTGCCTTGCGGCCAATCTATATCGTGTGCAATACTGAACTTAATGGTTCAGTATCAAGCTCAGCATCAATACCTGGACAGGTCATTCGCCGCTATCGCCGACCCCACCCGCCGCTCGGTTCTCGAGCGCCTCGGGAGCGGCCCGGCGAGCGTCAGTGAGCTCGCCGGGCCCTTCGAGATCACGCTGACCGGGATGAAGAAGCACATCCGGGTGCTCGAGGAGGCGGGCCTGGTGAGTACCGAGAAGGTCGGGCGGACGCGGGTCTGCAGCATCGGCCCGCGCCGGCTCGAGGACGTCCGCGAGTGGACGGAGGCATATCGGCGGATGCTCGACGAGCGCCTCGACCGGCTGGGCGAGCTGCTCGAAAAGACAAAAGGAGACCCACGATGAGCGAAGAGACACCCCGGAAGACCGCGGTCACCGCCCGCGGCGACCGCGAGATACACATCGAGCGCGTGTTCGACGCACCCCGCGAGCGCGTCTTCGAGGTCTACACGGACCCGGAGCTGATCCCCGAGTGGTGGGGGCCGCGTGGCACCAGGACCGAGGTCCTGGAGATGGACGCCCGCACCGGAGGCGACTGGCGCTACAGGGTCACGGGCTCCGACGGGAGCGTGACCGTCTTCCGCGGCACCTACCGCGAGGTCACGCCGCCCGAGAGGATCTCCCAGACCTTCGAATGGGACGGGATGCCCGGCCACGTCTCGGTTGACTCCTCCGAGTTCATCGACCTCGGCGAGCAGACCAGGGTGGTCACCACCTCGCTCTTCTACAGGACCGAGGAACGCGACGGGATGATCGACTCGGGCATGGAGGGTGGCCTCAGCGAGACATACGAGCGGCTGGACGAAGTCCTCGCACGCTGAGCGGCGGAAGCGCCGGGCGCTTCACGTGCTCGGCGCATTTGCAGTATTCGAAGACCCGCCAGCGGATCCTGAAGGGCCCCGTACCCAGATAGGTGAGCCTGAAGCGCCCGTGGCAGGCGTTCAGCGTCGCCAGCATGTCCTCCGCGCTGAAGGTGGCGACGCAGCCGCGCACCAGCTTCGTGTGCTCGAGCGGCTCGCCCCTTCGGTAGATGTTGAAGAGCCAGCCGAATACGGTCGGGAATTTCGGCGAACGCCAGGTCTGCGGCCGCGCGGTCCCCTGGAAGACGCGCGAACAGGCCCTCTTCGTGCAGCGCACTCTGCTCCACCACTTCGGCGGCTTGCCGTTCGGGAGCGCTTCTTCCCCTTCTTCTTCTTCCACGGGTGGCTGCAGGACGCCCTTCGCCGCGGTCGTGAAGTCGCGGACGGCGCCGGAGTTGGTGCCCTTGGCGTCCCAGACGCGCAGCCTGTATTGGTAGGTCGTCTGGGGTTTCAGCCCAGGCAGCACGGCACGGACGCCGGCCGGCGCCGGGAACGGCGGGTCGGGTGAGCACTGGGCCGTTTCGGCGCTCAGGAACCCCCCGCTCTGGTAGTCCGCGGCCGGGATGTACTCGAAGTAGCAGCCGGTCGCGGGCAGCGACGAGTCGGGGTCGAGATGACCGGTGACCGCCGCCGACGAATGCTGGATGGCCTCGGCGGCGCCGGTCACCGCTTCCGCCCGGCTGCCGGTCTGGACGGTCCGTTCCAGGCCCGTCCGCTTCCCGCCGGAGTTCGATGCGACAAGGCGATATCTGTAGAGCGACCCGCCCTCGAGATGGGGAAGCGCGGCGCCGACCTCGGTCGGCCCGTGAAAAGGCGGCGCGGGAGCGCACTGGACCGTCTGCGCGTCCAGGAACGTGGGGTACTGGTAGGGCTGGACCTTGACGTATTCGAAGCCGCAGCCGGTGACGACCCCGTTGCCGGCGGGGTCGACGCTTCCGGCGATGGTCGTCATCCGCGGGCTGACCAGGGTGCTCGAACCGGTGGCCACCTCCGGCACGATGCCGGGGGCGACGAACACGCCCACCATTCCGGCTCCCCCCCAGATGCGAGGGCGGCTCGTGTAGACGGTGTCGCTGACGGCATCCACCGCCAGGTCCTCGGCGCCGCCGAGCAACGACTGATACTCGGCGCCGAAGGTCTCCAGGGGGGTGCAGCTCGGCCAGGGGCAGGCCAGCGAGTAGCGCTCGATGCTGCCGTTGCCGCCGTTGCCGCTGACGTAGAGGTCACCGCCCGGCTGGTCGATCGCAAAACCCCGAACCTGACTATCGAGCTCGAGGGTTCCGAGGTCGGCGCCCGCCGGCCCGGTCTTGATCAGGCCCCAGCCCTGCTCGAGGTAGTAGCTCCCGTCCGCGTCGATCGCCAATCCCTCCGTCCCCCCTCCGCGAGTGACGATCGTCGAGACCGCGTCGCCGTCCGGGTCGAACCGGTGGATCTTCGACGTCTGGGGGTCTTCGTCACCGAAGTCGGGATCGAGCGCGAACAGGTGCCCGCCGGGGGCGACGGCGATGCCCCAGATCGCCGGGTCCGACCCCCCGACGGGCCCGACCTGGCCTTCAATGCCCCAGATCGGGTCGAGCTGCCCCGAGGAGGCGAACTTCGAGGCCAACATGGTGTCCCAGTCACCGACGTAGACGGCGCCGCCGGCCGGATCGACGGCGATCAGCGCGGGCGTGCCGAGCGCGCCGGGCGGCCGGCCGATCGAGCTCGGCGCCCGGCCCGCTCTGCAGATGTGGCCGGAGGAGGCCGTGCAGACGTCGCCGCCCGTCGTCCCGTTGACACCGTCGCCGAACATGAGGACGAACCGGCCGGAGGGGTCGAACCTGACGACGCGATGGCTCGATGGGTCGGTGACGTAGAGCTGGTGGGCGGCGGGTCCGGCGGAGTTGTCGACGGCGATGGCCCTGGGGTCCAGCTCAGGGGTGAGCCCTGCCCCGTCGATCGCGAAGGAGAAGACATGCGACCCGGCCGCGAGCGCCGGAGTTGCCGCAAGAGCGAGCACGACCAGCGCCGCCGCTGCCCCGATCGCCACTCTCATGAACCCCGTCTGGCTCCCTGCCACCCTGGGTTTGAGGGTACCGACCGGGCATTTCCGCAAGGAAATTCTTGCGGTGTCCCGAATCCGGGGTAAAGTAACTCCTGTCACAAAGGAGGTTGCGCATGCCCGAGGGATATGACCTGTTGGCCGGTGTCCTCGTCGCCATGGTCGTCTTGGTGATGATGGGCGGGGCGTTCGGCCGCTCCCACCCGTAGTTTCGCCACAGCTTTGACTGGGCTGCCCGGCTCATATGCTGGCCGGGTGCCCGACGCCGAGCGCCAGCGACCGCCGCTCTCCGTGGTCATCCCCGCACGCGAGGGCATGGCGGAGGTCGACTCCCCGCTCGAGGCGCTCCTCCCCGAAGCGGAGGCGAACGGAGTCGAGGTGGTGGTCGTCGGCGGCGTCGAGGGCGAGGAGCCGGCCTCGAACGCGGTGCGCCTGATCCCGATGCCGGGCGCCGACATCTACGCGATGCGGCGACGAGGGATGGCCGAGGCGGCGGGGGAGGTGGTCGCGATCGGCGAGGACCACGCGATTCCACGACCGGGGTGGTGCGAGGCGGTCATACGCGCCCACGAGGAGAACCCGGGCGCCGCCGCGGTCGTCGGCTGCCTCGTCAACGCGACCGACTCGACCCTCGCCGGCCGCGCCAACTTCCTCGCCTTCGCCGCGGCCTGGCAGCCGCCGATGACGGAGCTGCCGCCGCGTCGCCCTCCCCCCTCCTCTGCGGTGACGATCAAGCGCGACGCCCTGCGCGGCATCGAGGCCGAGTCGCTCGGCTGGGTCGAGGCCGAGCTGATCCCCTCCCTCTTCGCCCAGGGCCTGATGGTCGCCGACGGGCGGATCACCGTCGACCATTACCAGGACAACGGCAGCCTCTGGTCGATCCGCAACGCCTACGACAGCGCCCGCTCCTCCTACGGATACCGCTACCGGGCGCTGGCGTCCTGGCGGCAGCGGGCGATCGCCCGCTGGACCCTGCGCGGCATTCCGCGCCGCCTGCTGGAAGAGGCACGGGAGGCCTCGGCGGGAGGCCCGGTCCGGCGCTCGGAGTCGGCCCTGATCATGCTGATCGCGCTCGCCGCCGGCCTCGGCGGCGCGGTCGGGGCGCTGCTCGGGCCCGGCGGCTCGCCGGACCGCGTCGCCTGACCCTCAGGCGATGCGCCGCTCGAAGCTCTTGTCGAGGGAAGTCTCGTCCTGCTCGCCGCGGATCGTCTTGTCGAGCCGCACGATCGCCTCGCGCCCGTCGAGGCGCAGCGTCCCTACCTGGTTGTCGAAGTAGGGGCCCTCGAGCAGGCGCCAGCGCAGGCCCGGGTCCGGCGCCCCCGACATTCGCGCCAGGAGATGGGCGAACGTTTCGGCGGCGGCCGTGAAGCCCGCCCTGATCGTCGTCCGCTCGCGCTTGTCGAGCGGGTTGCGGTAGGGCGAGCAGACCATCTGGAACACCTTGCTCTCGACCCCCGTCCCGCGCCTGAACGCGACGTCGCAGAGGTAGGCGTGATGGACGTCCCCGGAGAGGAACCCGATCGAGGCCGGCGGCTTCCCCCGCTGGCCCGAGCCGACCTCCTCGAGGAGACCGCGGACCCGCTGGAACGAGAACTGAAAGGCCGCCCAGTGGTCGAAGTCCAGCGCCCGCCGCAGCTTCTCGCTGGCGCGCGAGACCGGCCCGCCCCACTCGCCGTCGCAGAGGCGCTCGTTCCAGGCCTCGAGGTGGTGGAAGGCCGGCGAGAGCAGGTAGGGCACCGTCGTGCAGAGCAGCAGGTGGTCGAAGTCGCCGCTGCAGTGCTCGACGATCCAGTCCCAGACGTCGTCGTCGAACATCGAGCGCCGCTCCTCGGTCAGGACCCGCGAGGCGCGCGAGTCCATGAAGACGACCCGCACGCCGTCCACGTCGCGGCAGAAGCTCCAGCGCGTTCCGGATCCGGTCGAGTCGATCTCCCTCGCCCACTCGCGCAGCACGCCGGTCGCGTCGCGGTTGCCGCGCACCTTCTCGTAGACCTCGTTCTCCTCGAGCTCACGCGGGGAGAGGTTGCCCAGGTGCTGGTAGATCCAGTAGCTCATGATCCCCGCGACCGCGCGCTCGTGCCACCACTCCTTGCGCTTCATCTCCTCGTGCCAGGATCGCGAGATGTTCCAGTCGTCGCTCATGTCGTGGTCGTCCCAGGCCATCGAGAGCGAGACCGTCGAGAACAGCCAGCGGACCACGGGGTCCTTCCAGGACTCGTTGTAGAGCCAGGTGTACTCCTCGAAGTCGACCACCTCCTCGCCCGGCGGCCGGCTGGTGTCGCGGCGGGCCCGGATCCGCTCGCGGGCCTCGGGCGAGCCCTCATCCACGTAGACCTGGTCGCCGAGCAGGAAGAGGAGCTCGGGCCACTCGCTGCGGTCGTCGCGCATCATCTGCTGGGCGAGGACGTGGAGCGCGTCCAGGTCGCGGCCGTCCTCGTGCTCGTCCTTGGTCAGGATGTAGGGCTCCTCGTGGGGCAGGGCCACCCTGCAGGAGCCGAAGCAGATGTCGACGGGCTGGCCGGGGCTGAGCGTGCGGATCGCGCTCGGCGGCTGGTCGGAGCCGGGCTCCGGCCAGCGCTGCTCCCCGTCGAGCGTGACCCCGTACTCGTGGAACCCCCCGGGCTCGAGGCCCTCGATGCAGACCAGGGCGTAGTGGTGGCCGGCGACGCCGAAGGTCGGCTCGCGGCGGCCGAGCACCTCGACCTCGCAGGCATCGGTCGTCTCCACCCAGACCGTCGCCTCCGTTTCCGAGACGTAGCGCAAGAGTGGGCCGACACGGATCTCCGCCATTCCCCTTTCCTGCCCGCCCCCGCGGTTCTTCATGCGTGCGATCAGCGAGTGACGGCGGTGAGCTCGTCCACCCGTCCGGCGAGCTCGAGGCCGATCTGGCGCCAGGAATAGCGGTCGGCGACGTCCTCGCGGGCGCTGCGGCCGCGGCGGCGGCGCGCGGGAGCGTCGTTGACCGCCTCCACCATCGCCCCGGCGAGGGCGTCCACGTCGTCGGGCGGGACCAGCCAACCGGTCTCGGGGTCGTCGACGATCGTGGCCGGGCCGTCGCGATCGACGGCGACCACAGGCAGCCCGCAGGCCATCGCCTCCACCAGGACCTGGCCGAACTGCTCCCTGACCGAGGCGTGGACGAGCAGGTCGGCGGCGTTGATGAAGCCGGGCAGCTCCTCGTGGGAGTGCCATCCGGCGAGGAAGACGTCCGAGAGGCCGAGGCGCTCGACCACCTCGGCGGGGTGCTCCCCCTCCCACTCGCCGGGGTAGCCGCCGAGCAGGACGAGGGCGGTGGGCTCGTCGAAGAGCGGGCGCGCCAGCGAGTAGGCCTCGATCAGCAGCGGCAGGCGCTTGACCTCGGTGAAGCGGCCCGAATAGAGCAGCACCGTTCCGTCCAGTGCCTCGAGATCCGACTCCTCGTAGGCGACGCTGCCGGGCGCCGAGCCCGGCCTCCACCCCTGCGGCCGTTCGACCAGATGGCGGCGCCAGTGGGACCGGCGGTCGCCTTCGCCGGGGGCGAAGGCGGGATCGAAGCCGTTGGGCACGCAGACGAAGCGATCCGGGTCGAGGTCGAGCGCGGCGGCGGCCCGCCTGCGCCCCTTCGGGCTGCTGACCACGATCCGCCCGCATTCCGCCGCCCAGTCGCTGATCCGCTCCGCCCAGCGCTCGGCGTGCGTCCAGCTCGCCGGCGGGCCGGCGGCGATCCGCTCCAGCATGAGCAGCTCGGTGCCGTGCACGTGCCCGAGCACCGGGACCTCCGGAAAGGCGCGCGCGGCCGCCTCGTTCAGGGGGCTGAGGTGATGGAGGTAGAGAAGGTCGGCGTCGCCGGCGCCCGCCAGCCGCAGCTCCCGCATCCAGGCCTCGACCTGGAGCTCGTAGGCATCGTCGTCGAGAGAGGCGAGGACCGGGTCCTCGGCATCGGCGCGGTCCTCATAAGAGCCGTGCATCGGCGCGCTTCCGGCCGGGCCCTCGAAGCGGAGCGGGTCCTCGCCGCGCAGCGCGGCGGTGAAGTCCACGGGCCGCAGGTCCAGCCCCGAGTAGAAGCGCGAGGCCAGCGCGTGCTCGCCGACGTCCGACCGAGAGCCGGAGAGCACCGTGACCTCCGTCTCGTTGCGCTCGAACTCGTGCGCGAGGGCCCTGCAGACGTGCGCGGAGCCACCGCGCGGATAGAAGTAGATGCCCATCAACAGCCTTGTCGGAGTAGCGAGCATCGACACCGAGGCTACTGGTGAGGGCCCGTCGCCGGGCACGGGGGCTCAGCGCACGAAGAACCGAAGGGCGGTCGCGACCTCGCGGCCGCCGGCGATCTCCCTGCCGTGCTCCTCCCGCGGCGTGTTGCGCAGGCGCCCCCCGACGACCAGCGAGGCCGAGCCGCCGCCGTCGAGGTTGATCGCCTCGACGGCGCCGAGGCCGCGCATCGCATCGGCCAGCTCCGCCAGGGTGAGGCCGGCCTCGTCGTCGGCACGACCCTCGGAGACGACCGCGATCAGCTCCTCCTCGCAGAGGCCGAGGGCCGCCCGCGGGTAGCGGCCGGCGCAGATGTCGGAGTCGAACTGGCGCGAGCCCGCCGAGAATCCCTCCGGGTCCTGCCCCTGGCGCAGCGAGGCGCCGCCGGCGACGAGCATCGGCCCCGCTTGGAGCAGGTCGCCGGCGGGCTCGGCGGGAAGGTCGCGGCGGGAAGCCAGGGCGACCCCGCCGCCGTCGATGTGGACGCAGGCGCGCATGGCGCCCCAGGGCGGGTCGAAGGGCACGGTGGGCAGGGCGTGCCCGTCGATCCGCAGGTCACCCAGCGGCGGCCCGCCGGGCCGCACGTAGAAGCCGCCGATCACGGCATGCTCGGCGCCGTTCGCCGAGCACCAGCGGAGCAGCGTCGAGCGCGGCTCGATCGCGACCACCCGGGCGGAGAAGCGGGAGCGGTCGAAGCGAGCCACCTGGAGGGTGGTCCCGGCCCCGTCGGCCAGGCTCAGCCTGACGCTCTCGAGCGAGGGGGCGGCCGCGATCACGGCCTGGATGCAACAGCACCCCCAGGACGGAGTTCTCTCCAGGTCAGCATCCGACCGCTCGGCGGGTCGATCAGCTTGAGCCGCATCGACCTGAGGCCGTCGCGGAAGCTCAGCTCCGGGACGTCGTGGAAGATCGGGAGCTGATCGTGGGCGCGCTGGAGGTTGTAGTTCGGGACCTTGGCGCTGAGGTGGTGGACGTGATGCAGGCCGATGTTCCCGGTGAAGAACTGGAACACCTTCGGCAGCCTGAGATGGGAGCTCCCCCGCAGGGCGGCGGCGGAGTAGCTCCACTCGCCCGAGCTCTCCCAGTAGACGTCCTCGAACTGATGCTGCACGTAGAACATCCAGACCCCCGCGGTCCCGGCGAGGGCGAAGACCGGCAACTGGACCAGGGCCCAGGCCTGGACCCCGACGAGCCAGACGATCGCCGCGACGATCGCCGCCAGGGCCAGGTTCGTCACGATCACACTGTGGCGTTGGCGTGGACGCATTCCGCGCGACCAGAAGCGGGGCGCGATCATCATCGCCCAGATCGGGCCGATGCCGAACATCACCAGTGGGTTGCGGAAGAGGCGGTATCCGAGCCTCTGCCTCCGGGTGCGCGACCTGTACTCCTCCACGGTGAGGGTCAACACGTCACCGGTCCCCCGCCGGTCGAGGTCGCCGACCGTGCCGTGGTGAACGGCGTGCTTGTGGCGCCAGTCCGCGAAGGCCTGGAAGACGAACAGCCCGGTGAGACGGCCGAGCCATACATTCGCCCTCTTGGTCGAGAGGAACGAGCCGTGCGCGCAATCGTGAAAGACGATGAACGTCCGAAGCAGGAACCCCGCCGCCGGCACCGCCAGGGCTATCGCGATCCAGGCCGAGACAGTAAGGGAGAGGTACATAAGTACAGTAAGCGTCAGGTACGGAACCACCGACGTCGCCACGTCGAAAAGGCTGCGCCTCAGCGACGACACCTCATGCGGGGCGATCGACTCCCGCCACACCGCCGCGGTCCCGCCCGGATCTCCTGTCGGCGTCATCGTCGCCGTGCCCTCCGGGTGGGCGCCCCCTGCCCGACGAGGGCCTCGAGCAGGTCCCCCAGGGCCCGCTCCTGTACGAGCGGGTGGCGCAGCGGCAGGTCGGGCCTGACCGTGTAGCTATTGCGACGCCCCTTCCGCTCGCGCAGGACATAGCCCTCCTCGACCAGCTCGGAGAGGACCTTGTGTGCGCTGCGCTCGGTGATGCCGATGGCTGCGGCGATATCGCGCAGCCGGATGCCCGAGTCGCGATAGACGCAGAGCAGGACATGGGCGTGGTTGGTGAGGAAGTCCCAGCGGGGAGCCCTATCAAGAGCTTTATCAAGAGACTTATCTATTTTTCCTGAATTCATTTTCATGAATTATCATACAGTCTTTATTGCGATGCTCGTCTGGGACCCAGAAATCCCTGCTCTCCACGGATCAAAGTTTTGAGGATCGGTCAATCCCCATTAACCAAAACTTCTTGTCCGGCCTCGAACCCAGCGCATAGATTTGGCCTGTCGGCAGATAACGGAAGCGGGGGCATGGAGGCACCTTCTGATCCGCCGCGCGCAGCAGGCGCGCGAGTTTTCTCTGAAAGCAGATTCGGACCCGAGGCGGTCGCCCGTGTGCGCACCGTGTTCGAGCGGTCCCGGCACCCGATGCTGATCCTCGACGACCAGCGGCGCTGGGTGGCGGGGAATGAGGCCGCCTGTGACCTCCTGGGGGTCCCGCGAGACGAGGTCCCCTGGCACACGATGGACGAATTCACTCCGAGGAGCGTCCGCGGGAGGCTGGAGGAGCTGTGGGAGTCCTTCCTTGCCGACGGGACCGCCGAGGGTTGGTATGAGCTCTATGTCCCCGACCGCGGAGCGGTGTCGGTCGAGTTCAGCGCGACCGCAAACGTGCTGCCCGCGCGTCACCTGTCGGTGTTCATCCCGGCCGACGAGATCTCCGGCGAGGAGGTCAGAGACGCCCTGGCGCTCAGGGACCCGTGGGCATTGATTGCGGCGAAGGGCGGCGGGTCGCAGCTCACCGATCGCGAGCGCGAGGTGATGACGCTGGTCGCCTCCGGCCTGCAGAGCGCCGACATCGCCGGACGCCTATTCCTCTCTCCGGAGACGATCAAGTCACATGTCCACAACGCGATGGGGAAGCTCGGGGCGCACACCCGAGCGCATGCTGTGACGATCGCACTGGTGACCGGTCAGATCTCCTGGGAGGCGTAGCGGCCCCTCACTCGTCCTCGCTAGTTTGTTTTCGCCATATATGCAGCGCTTTATTGGAAGTATGTGGGACCGCCTCGTACGTCCGGGGGATTGCGATCCGCGGCCGCCACCTGAATAGTGGGGTAGGCGACGCGAGATGACTGCGCTCCCCACCAAGTCCGATCCCTCCACCGTCGACGGTCCCCATCGCGCAATCGGGGATTCGGCGTTTGCGGTCCGTGAGCGCTGGCGTCGTTACGCGGACGGCGACGAGAGGGCGCGCGAAAACCTCATCCTCAACTACGCCTCACTGGTCAAGGGGTGACGGGGCTGATGAGCGCGATCGAGCGCTACGACCCGGAGCGCGAGGCCAGATTCGAGACCTTCGCGATGACCAGGATCCGCGGGGCGATGATCGACGCCGGGGGGCGCCGGGGCATGCGCCTCGCCCAATGGAACTGATGCCGAAGGCGGCCCCGGATCCATGGTCCGTGGCGACGGGTGCCCCCGCCGCCACGGACGGCGCGGACGGGATGCTCGCCCGCATCCTGGTAACCGACGACCGGCCGGAGATGCTGCACACGATCTTCGACGCGCTCGGCACCACGTACATGTGCGAATTCGCGAGCAACGTCGAAGAGGCCCGTGAGAAGCTGGCCGCCGGAACGTACGAGCTGGCCCTCTGCGACGTGCATGCGGCCGGTGAGCTGGGACTGGCCCTGACCGAGGAGATCATCGAGGACCACCCCGGCACGGCGGTGGTCCTGGTCACGGGCGAGGAAGACCCGGAGGTGGCGAGGAAGGCGTTCGCGCTCGGCGTGCACGGCTACCTCGTCGAGCCGCTCCAGCCGGGGCAGCTGCTGATAACGGTGACGAGCGCGCTGCGCAGACGCAACCTGGAGATCGCCGCCAGCGCCCTCCGACTCAACCTCGCCGAGCGCTTCCAGACGATCATCGACATGGTGCCGATTCCGATCTACGCCAAGGACACCTCCCATTACTACGTGGTCGCGAACGCCAAGGCGGATGAGCTCGCCGGCCTGAAGCGCGGCCGGCTGGTGGGCCGGGCCGATGCGTCGATCATGTCGCCCGGGGAGACCGAGTCGGCGAGCGGCATCGACGGCCGCGTCCTCGACGGGGGATCGGTCTATGAGGCCGAGGAGATGATGGTGGTCGAGGGCGCCGAGCGGACCTTCCAGACCGTCAAGTTCCCGCTCACGGACGCGCAGAGCCAGATCACCGCCGTCTGCGGAATCTCGATCGACATCACAGCCCAGAAAGAGGCGATCCGCCTGCGCGACGAGCTGGCGGCGGCCCAGGAGCAGGCGATCGAGGAGCTGCGACTGTCGCGCCGGGAGACCGCCGAGCGACTCGCAAGAGCCCTCGAGCTGCATGACAGCTCCACCGGGGAACACGTCGACCGGATGGCCGTGATCGCCTCCTTCCTGGGGGGCCATCTGGGGCTCAGCGACGCCCACGTGCAACTGCTGCGCGCTGCTGCTCCGATGCACGATGTGGGGAAGATCGGAACCTCGAGCGAGATCCTCCGCAAGCCCGGGCGCCTCACGGCCGAGGAGCGCCGGGAGATGGAGCGCCACACGGTTATCGGGCACGAAATCCTCACCAACTCCGAAAGCGAGCTCCTGCGGACCGCCGCGATGATCGCCCTCACCCATCACGAGCGCTTCGACGGCAGCGGCTACCCGAAGGGCCTGGTCGGCATGGAGATCCCGCTCGAGGGTCGGATCACGGCGGTCGCCGACGTCTTCGACGCCCTGCTCAGCGACCGCTCCTACCGGCCCGCGATGTCGGTGCCCGAGGCGATCACATTGATGGAAAAGGGGCGCGGAACGCATTTCGACCCCCAGATAGTCGACGTCCTCCTCAGCCACGTGGACGAGGCGCTCGCGCTCCGTGACTGAGTGCGATCCAGCACAAACCTCCGCCTGAGCCCCGAAATTACCCGCTATCAGGTGGACGTCTGTTTGAAATCGACGTGAGAAAGACGATTTCGTTCCCCTGGGCCTGAACGGATGCCGATGAGGATTCGACGCTGGAACTCCGAGCCTGAAAGGCAGCACCCCATCGGCAAGCACCACACAGCCAGTCTTTGGCGGTATCTCCCGCACGTGATTTTCACGACCTTCGCGGTCGTCGTGCTGCCCGTCTTCATCGTCACGCTGCTGCGCCAGCGGGGACTGGTCGACGGGATCGCGCCGCTGCTCATCGCCGGGCTGGCCCTCTCGATCTCGTTCTCCTCGCTGGGAGCGGCGATCTGGAAGACCAGGCCCGGGTCCGGCGACATCCTCTTCGGCGACCTGATCATCTGGGGATTCGTCCGTCGCTGGCTCGTCGATCGTCGCCTCTCCAGTGCGACGAAGATCCTCGGGCAGAGCGACGAGGGCGGCGAGGAGCTCTCCCCCACGGAGAAGGTGGAGTTGCTCGAGAAGCTCTCCAGCGCCCTCGAGGCCCGCGACCCGTACACCCACGGCCACTCGAGGAGGGTCGCGCGCCACTCGACGACGATGGCGAAACGGATGGGCCTCTCCCGCGAGCAGATCGCGAAAATCCGTACCGCCGCCGCGATCCACGACGTCGGCAAGGTCGACACCCCCCGCAAGGTCCTGGGCAAGGAGGGCCGCCTCACCGACGACGAGTACGAGGTGATCAAGGAGCATCCGGTCGTCGGGGCGGTGATGGCCTCCGACCTCAAGGACCCGGAGCTGACCGAGATGGTCCGCCACCACCACGAGCGACTCGACGGCAAGGGCTACCCGGACGGGTTGAGCGGCGAGGGGATCCCGCTCGGCGCCCGCATCATCGCCGTCGCCGACACCTTCGACGCGATCACCTCGTCACGGCCGTATCGCCCCGCCACCGCTCACAAGAAGGCGCTGGACGTCCTCCGGTCCGAATCGGGCAGCCAGCTCGACCCCGACGCCGTCGAGGCCTTCCGCAGCTACTACTCCGGCTCTCGCCCGGTCGCGATCTGGGCCGTGATCGCCAACCTTCCCCAACGCCTGTTCTCAGGGATCTTCGACGAGCTCGGAGCCGGGGTCGCCTCCGCCTCCAAAGTCATGGCCGCGACCACGGCGACCGTCGTCGCCGGCGCCGCCGCGTCCCAGACGATGGGCATCGCGAACCCGCATACGGGCAATGACAGCTCCGGTGGGGCGCGGCCGGCCCTCTCCTCGACCCCGATCCCGGGGTTTCCCGGGCGCACCCTCGCGAGCACGATGATCAAAGCGGGTTCCGCGGGAGGCGAGTCGCCGGCGGGTGGGCCGGGAAGGAAGCTGGCGCCGGGCTCGGGCTGGACGGCGAACGACCTCGGGCCCGGCCCGACGGGGAGCTATGAGCATCCCCTGACCCCTGCGGCCGGCGGGCACTCCGACAGCGAGCATGCCACCGCGGGCGCTCACTCCGAGGGCGGTGCCGGCGAGGTCCCGACGGCGAGCGGTCCATCGAGGGAGCCCGCGCCGGCCGCGGACGACGCGCCCGGCAGGAGCGAGCAGCCGACTCGAGGCGACGACGACTCCGGCAGCGCCCCCGTGCCGACGAACAGCGGCAACTCGGGCGGCGGCAACTCCGGGCAGGGCGGCGGCAACTCCGGCAGCGGCGGCTCCGGCAAAGGCGGCGCGCCGCCCAGCGGCTCGCCCGGCAACAGCGGCTCCGCCCCGGGCCACGGCGGCTCCTCCCCCGGCAACAGCGGCTCGGCCCCGGGCCAGGGTGGCTCATCGCCAGGCAACAGCGGCTCGGCCCCGGGCCAGGGCGGCTCCTCGCCCGGCAACAGCGGATCGGCCCCGGGCCAGGGCGGATCTTCGCCGGGCAACAGCGGCTCGGCTCCCGGCAACAGCGGCTCGGCTCCCGGCAACAGCGGCTCGGCTCCCGGCAACAGCGGCTCGGCTCCCGGCAACAGCGGCTCGGCTCCGGGCAACAGCGGCTCGTCGGGCAGCTCTTCGGGCAGCGGCGCTCCCCCGGCCAGCAGCCCTCCTCCGGCCAGTAGCGCCCCCCCGGGCAACAGCGGTTCCAGCGGCGGCGGGCCTCCCCCGGGCGCCGGCCCCAAAAAATAGCGCCGCCCCTCACCGCCTGCCCGGCGGGACGGCCAAGAAAGCGGTTCAGGGTTCAAGTCGAGGGCCGAATCGCTCGATAGTCAAGCGATGTACACGCACCTGCGGGAACGAATCGTCTCCGTGCTTCCGCTGCTCGCGGCCAGCGCGATCGTGCCCGCCGCCGTGATCCACTACCTCGGCCCGACCGAAGTCCACTTCGCCGCCGAGGCCCACTTCCTGCCGATCGCGATCAGCTCAGGGCTCGCCGCGGCGGCGGCCGTCGCGCTGACGGTGGCCGGCGCCCGCCGCGGCGACGGTCGCGCCGTCCTGGTCGGGACCGCCTTCTCGTCGATGGCCGCGCTGCTCGCCGTCCACGGCCTCACCACCCCCGGGCTGCTGGCCGGGGAAAACGGCGTCGTCGCCTTCTCCGGCGCCGCGACCCTGCCCGTCGGCGGCGCCGTGCTCGCCCTCTCGGCGCTGCCCTCGATCCGGCGTCCGGAGAAGGTCAGGGCACTGCTCTGGCTGCAGGCCGTCCTGCTCCTGCTGATCGCCGGCCTCGGGCTCGCCGGCATCCTCGCCCCCGACATCGTCCCGAGCGTGCCGGAGACCGGCAGCACCGCGGCCTGGATCCTGCTCGGCGTCGGCCTCGCCTTCTACGGGACGCTCGCCTTCAGGGCGGCCCGGACCTACCTCCTCACCCGGCGGATCGGCGACCTGTTGGTCGTCTTCGGCACGGTTCTCCTCTGCGTCGCGCTGCCGGCGGCGCTGCTGCTTAGCTACTCGGAACTCGGCTGGTGGCTCGGGCACGGATTCGAGCTGATCGGAATCGGCCTGGTCTGCATCCCGGTCGCCGTCGACCTGCACCGCGGGGCCCAGTCCCGCCCGCTCTCGGGCGACCTGCGCGGCGCCGAGTTCGTCCGCGCCGCCGATGCCTTCCTCGGCCCCACGGTCCGGGCCCTGCTCGTCCGCCTCGGGGAAAAGGACGCCTACACCGAGGCCCACACCCGCGCCGTCGCCCTGCGGGCCGCGCAGGTCGGCGAGGAGCTCGGCCTCGCCCCCGGCCGCCTCCGCGACCTCGCGATCGGCGCGATGGTCCACGACGTGGGCAAGCTCTCCGTCCCCGACTCGATCCTGCAGAAGCCCGCCGCTCTCGACGACGAGGAGTTCGAGGTGATCATGGGCCATCCCCGCTCAGGAGCGGAACTGCTCGAGGAGATCAGCGGCTTCTCCCCCCTCGTGATCGGCCTCGTCCTCGACCACCATGAGCGCCTCGACGGCAGCGGCTACCCGCGCGGCCTGAAGGCGGAGGAGCTCAACCTCGAGACGCGCGTCCTCGCCGCCTGCGATGTCTTCGACGCCCTGATCTCACGGCGGGTCTACCGTGAGGCCTGGACCGAGGAGAAGGCGCTCGACCTGCTGCGCAGCGAGGCGGGGACGGGCTTCGACCCGCGCTGCGTCGCTGCGATCGAACGGATCGTCGCCCGCGAGCGGGCGCCGTCCAGGCGTCATGAGCCGGCGCCGGCCAGGGCGATCAACGTGAGGCCCGTCACCCCCAGGTAGGGGTCTCCAGCGGTGCCGGCTCCGGCAGGGGCGCCCTCGCCAGGGCCGGGAACGGCAGGGTCAGGATCGACTTCACCGGCAGGGCCGCGGAGAGGCTGGCCGAGGCGCAGACCGTCCCGGTGAGCGTCTCGCTGACCTTCACCGACGCGACCGGCGGCAAGCGCAAGCTGAACAAGGTGGTGGTCCTGAAGGCCAGGGGCTAGCCTGAGCGGATGCCGGCGACCACCGAGAGCGAGACCCCGCCGGAGCTCCTGATCGGCGGCGAGCGGGTGGCCGGCGCCGGCGAGCGGCTCACGGTCGAGAACCCCTTCACGACCGAGACGATCGTCGAGCTGCCTGCCGCCTCGCCCGAACAGGTCGAGGCGGCGGTCGGGGCCGCCCGAAGGTCCTGGCCGGGGTGGGCGCGAACGCCGGCAGGCGAGCGCTGCGAGCTGCTGCACGAGGTGGCGCGGCGGCTGCGCGAGGGCGCCGACGACCTCGCCCGCACGATGACCGCCGAGGGCGGCAAGCCGCTGATCGAGAACCGCGACGAGCTCGATTGGACGGCCGCCGCCTTCGACTACTACGCGGAGATCGGCCGCGACCACGCGGGCCGCGTGATCCCGCCGATCGAGGCGACGCAGCTGGCGATGGTGGTCAAGGACCCGCTCGGCGTGGTCGGCTGCATCGTCCCCTGGAACTACCCGCTGCTGCTGCTCGCCTGGAAGGTCGCGCCGGCGCTCGCCGCCGGCAACTGCGTGGTCTGCAAGCCCTCGGAGCTGACGCCGCTCTCGACCCTGATGCTGGCCCCCTGCTTCGAGCACCTGCCGCCCGGCACGGTCAACCTGCTGGCGGGGGCCGGAGACGTCGGCGCGGCGATCGCCTCGCACCCGGACGTCGACTGCGTCGCCTTCACCGGGTCGGTCGCGACGGGCAGGAAGGTGGCCGAGGCCTGCACCCCGCGGATGGCCCGCATGAACCTCGAGATGGGCGGCAAGGACGCCTTCATCGTCTGCGCCGACGTCGCCGCCGAGATCGAGGTCGCGGCCCGCGGCGGCGCCTGGGCCGCGTTCCTCAACGCCGGCCAGGTCTGCACCTCGGCCGAGCGCTTCTACGTCGCCGAGGAGCTGTTCGACGACTACGTCGCCGCCTTCGTCGACCACACCCGCGGCCTCGTCCTCGGCGACCCGTTCGAGCGCGGGACCGACATCGGCCCGATGGTCTCCGAGCCGCAGCGCGCAAAGGTGGTCGCCCAGCTCGAGCAGGCGACCGGTGGCGGCGCCGAGGTCCTGGTCGGCGGTGACTCCGGTGGGCAGGAGCGCGGCCACTTCCTCTCTCCGGCGGTCGTCACCGGCGCCGGCCCCGACAGCGCCCTCCTGCGCGAGGAGACCTTCGGCCCCGTCGCCCCGATCGTCCCCGTCGGCTCGCTTGACGAGGCGATCGAGCTCGCCAACGGCACCGAGTTCGGGCTCGGCGCCAACGTCTACACCGCGGACCTGGAGAGCGCGGTCCGCTGCATGCGCGAGCTGCGCGCCGGGACCGTCTGGATCAACGACCCCCTGACCGACAACGACGCCGGCCCCTTCGGCGGCTTCAAGCAGTCCGGGCTCGGCCGCGAGCTGGGCCGCGAGGGCCTCGAGGCCTTCCAGGAGACCAAGCACGTCCACATGGAGTCGCGGATCGAGCGCAAGGAATGGTGGTACCCCTACCGGGAGTACGGCGGGAGCTAGGCCGGCCCGGCGGACAGCGGGGTCGATCCGACCCGGTACACGTCCCACTCGTCGGCGACGCCCTTGAGCTCGTGGCGCCCGGCCGCTTCGAACTCGATCCCGGAGCCGGACGCCAGGTCGCGAACGGTGCTTGAGACCAGCACCTCGCCGGCGCCCGATAGGGCCGAGATCCTGGCCGCGACGTGGACGGCGATGCCGCCGACGTCGTCCCCCATCAGCTCGACCTCGCCGGCGTGCAGGCCCGCGCGGACCCCGATCCCCAGCGTGGGCATGTCGGCGACGATCGCGCGCGCGCACTCGACCGCCCGGGTCGGCCCGTCGAAGGTCGCGAGGAAGCCGTCGCCGGTGGTCTTGATCTCACGCCCGGAGAAACGGGCGAGGCGTTCCCGGGTCAGCGCCTGGTGGTCCTCGAGCAGCCGCCTCCAGCGGCTGTCGCCGACCTCTCCCGCCATCCTCGTCGAGTCGACCATGTCGGTGAAGAGGACCGTCGCGAGGACCCGCTCGACCGGCGGGGCGGGACGCACGCCGGTGAGAAAGGTCTCGATCTCGTCGAGCGCGCGGCCGTCGTCGTCGGCGACCCAGGGGAAGTGGTCGACCCCCTCGAGCTCGACGTAGCGGCTGCCCTCGATCTGCTCGGCCAGCCAGCGCGCCGCGCGGTAGTTGACGGCGAAGTCGCCGCGCCGCTGCAGGACGAGGGTCGGGGTGCGGATCAGGGGCAGGGTGTGGCGGACGTCGGTTTCGATGAACGTCTGGAAGAGCTGCTGGACCCGGATCGGGCTCGCGGTCAGGCGCTCGAGGCGCGCCTGCGCTTCGCGCGCCCGCGGGTCGTCGGCGAGGCTCGGGGAGAAGATCTCGAGCGATGCCCCCGTCCCCCAGAAGGGAGCGTTCAACTCCTCCGCGGATTCGACCAGCGCCTCCATCGGCGGCGCCCAGGGATAGTCGGGGGCTTCGGTGGTCCGCGCCATTGCGCCCCAGAGGACGAGGGCCGAGGTGCGCTGGGGATGCGCCGCCGCATGAAGCATGCACATCGTCGCCCCCTCGGACATGCCGAAGAGCGCGGCGCGCTCGGAGCCGGCGGCGTCCATCACCGCGCGCACGTCGTCCATCCGTTCCTCCAGCGAGGTCCTGCCGTCAACCGGGTCGGAGAGCCCGACGCCGCGGCGGTCGAATGGGATCACGCGGGCGAAGCTGCCGAGGCGTTCCATGAACCTCGCCTGCGTGGGGTTGTCCCAGATCACGTCGAGGTGGGAGACGAACGGGAAGGCGACGACCAGGTCCACCTCGCCCTCTCCGAACACCTGATAGGCGATCCCGACGTCGCCGCTGCGCGCGTACTTGGTTTCGGGTCGCATCCCGCTCAGCCTACGCCGCGGGCTCAGAGCAGCGCCAGCTGGTCCGTCGTTCCGGCGGTCGCGGCCGCGGGCCCTCCCGAGCCCCGCCGCTCGAGGTCGAGCAGCGCCCGCTTGCGCTCGAGCCCGCCGCCGTAGCCGGTGAGCGAGCCGTCGGCGCCGATCACCCGGTGGCAGGGAACGACGATCGGGGTCGGCGTCCGCCCGATCGCGGCGGCGGCTGCGCGCACGCGCTCGTACGGCTCGATGCCCTGCGGGAAGGCGGCCGGGTCGATCCTGCCGGCAAGCTCTCCGTAGGAGACGGTGGTCCCGTACGGGATCTCGCGCAGTTGCTCCCAGACCAGCAGCTGCAGCGGCGTTCCGCGGAGGTCGAGGGCGAGGTCGAATTCGCGGCGGTCGCCGGCGAAGTAGGCATCCATCTGCTCGACGACGGACGGCATCGGGCGTCGCAGCGACTCGTCGAGCCGCCGCGGGCGGCCCGGGAAGCCGACACCCCTCAGGCCCTCCTGCCCGGCGCGCAGGGTCAGCGGCCCCAGCGGGCACTCATAGATCGTCCAGGCCGGCGCGTCGCTCATCGGCTCAATGCTCTCTGACCGAACGGCGGATCGTCAGCCCCGCGGGGGAGGTCAGTCGAGAACCCGAAACCGGTGACTCGCGGGGGAGGCGTCCACGTTGCCCGCCGCGTCGACCGCCCTCACCCGGAGCCGGTGAGGGCCGGGCTTCAGCCCGCCGAAGGAAGCTCGGGGCCCGCAGGCCCGGAACGGGCGCCGGTCCAGCTTGCATTCGAATGTCGATCCCGTCTCCGTCGAGGAGAACCCGTATCGGGCCCTGCGCTTCGTGGTCCGGTTCGGCGGCTTCTGCGTGATCCTCGTGTCCGGCGCGGAGGTGTCCGAGGGCACGGTCGCGCCCGGGCCGGTCGGCAGAGGCGCGGGGTTCGTCGGCGTGGCCGGCGGGTCGCAGTTTGCCCGGGTGTCGATCGCGTCGGTGAGAGCCGCGTCTTCGTCGGGCCCGCAGTCGATGTCGTCTGCGACCCCGTCGCGAGCCTCGATGCTGTCCACCCCCACGTCGCCCCTGACGACGTCCGAGCCGCCGCGGCCGTTGAGCGTGTCGTTCTCACCGCCGCCTTCCAGCAGGTCGCCTCCGGCCCCGCCGAGAAGTTCGTCGTTGCCGCCTTCGCCGAGCAGGGTCGCCGCCGTCGGCCCCGCCTCGAGCAGGTCGGCTGCGGGCGTGCCGATCACGCCCTCGATCGTCGCCGCGTCGAGTGCGTCGCGCGACCCCGGGGCTCCGTCGAGGCTCGACCCGTCCCCGCCGCCGCCGGCTCCGAGGTCGACGCTCACGCCTTCGGAGCGGGTTTCATAGGTGACGAAGTCACCGCTGCTCCCGCCGCCGAAGAGTGCGTCCCCCCCGGCCCCGCCGTCGATCAGCAGGGGAAAGGTGGCGAAGCAGGGGCAGGGGGCGATGGCCGGCGCGTTGAGGACGTCGTTTCCCCCGCCGAGGAGCAGCGTGAATGAGGTGGCGCCCGGGCATAGGACGACGGTCCCGGCGGCCACGGTCGTGCCTTCTCCGCCGCAGCCGCTGCCCGGAGCCACGGTCATGCTGGCCGCCGAGTCCTGGATGAAGGGGCCGCCGGAATCGCCGACGAAGATCGAGTTCTGGGTCACAAGACCTTCCGGTTCGCTGAAGATCTTGGTCCCGCCGGGACCCGCCGTCAGGGTCCCCGCCTGGGCCGGCCCGGCACAGATGGTCGCGGGCACGGCGGCCCAGATCAGCACTCTCCTGAACATCCCCCCGCGTCTCATATCGGCTCTCCTGGTCGAATGGCTGCCGAGGACCGGTACCCGCAGCGCGCATCCTCGAAGCGCCGGCCAATCATCGAGCTTCCCGCCTCGCGGCACTCAGCTCCTGGCGAACGACCGCGGTTTGGTTCGGGATCTCGAGGCGACGTTCAAGCACCGGGATCGCCTCCTCCGGGCGGCCGCTCAGGCGCAGCGCGTTGCCGAGGTTGAAGAGGGCGTAGGCGTAGTCGAGCTCCTCGGTCCCCGGTGGGAAGCTGGCGACCGCCTCTTCGAGCACCGGGATCGCCTCCTCGTGGCCACCGGCCTGGATCAGCTCAAAGCCCTCCTGGTTGAGGGCGCTGCCGAGCGCCGGGTCGGAGCCGGCCGGCTCCGGCACCGAGGCGGCCCCACCGGATCCTTCGCCGGCGGTCGCGCCTTCGCCCTCGCCCCTGGCCACGCTCGAGTCGGCCTTCCCGTCCTCCCCCTCGGGGCCATCGGTGGCCGCCAGGATCGAGACGACAGCCACCGCCACCACCGCGACGGCGAGGGCCACCTGCCTCCCCCGGCCTCGACGCGTCAGGCCGGTCCCGGCGCCACCTGTCCCGGGCAGGGCGTCCAACGGCTCGGTCGGCTGCTCCGGGGCGGGCCGTCTGCGGGTCGGCCGGCCCAGGGCGGAGGGCCTCTGGCCGAGCACGGCGAGCGCCTCCTCGGCTGAGCGCGGGCGGTCGTCCGGCTCCGCGTTGGAGAGGCTCTCGACCAGGCCACGCAGAGCAGCCGGGGGCTCGCCCCCCAGGCAGTCGGCGAGCACGATCCCGCAGGAGTAGAGGTCGGCGCGCTCGGTCGCCGGCATGCCCCTCATCACCTCGGGCGCGATGTAGCGGGCCGTGCCCAGAAGCTGCCCGGTCTGCGTCAGCGAGGTCGCATCCGAGGGCAGCGCGATCCCGAAGTCGATCAGCTTGGCGCTCCCGTCGGGGGCGACAAGGACGTTCTGAGGCTTGATGTCGCGGTGCACGATCCCCGCGGCGTGGATGTGAGCGAGGGCGCCGAGCAGCTCGCGGGCGAGCCTCTCGCAATCGATCGAGGCTCCCTGCGACGTCCGCTCGGCGAGGTTCGGGCCCGGGACGTACTCCATGACGAGATACGGCCGTTCGGCGCCGTCGGCGTAGTCGTAGACGCCGATCAGGTTGGGATGCGAGACCCCCGCCGCGACCCTCGCCTCGCGGCGGAAGCGGGCCAGGAACTCCGGATCGGAGGCGATCGTGTCCGAGAGGGCCTTGACGGCCACGGCACGCTCAAGCACCCGGTCGGTCGCCAGCCACACCGACGCCATTCCACCGCGCCCGAGAATCCGCTCGAGCCGGTAGCGGTCCTTCAGCAGGGCCCCGGGCGCGATCAAGCCCTCTTGCGGGTCGCTCATCTCGTATGCCTACCCGCCGATCCCGCCGACTATCGAAATCCGTCCACCTTCCAGCCGGCCGGCGCGGCCGCGGCTCAAGCTTCGGTCTCGTTGTGTCGATGCACATCGGACACGAGAGCAGCCCTCTCGACTCAGGCACCCTCGCCGCGAGGCGGGTCCGCAGGGCCACGGAACTCCACTGGAGTTCGCCGGGGCCACCAGAAGGACTGTCACAGCCGACCATCTGCATCCACCCCCGTCGGCAGCAGCCATGGACGTTGTCTCGGGCTGTTCGCTCCATAAGAAGGGCGACATGTCCAACTTCACCCATCTCAGGCGCGGCAAGCGTGCCGGCATCGCGTTCGTCGCCGTGCTCCTCGCGTTCGTCGCGGTCCCCGTCGCCGCACCTGCGGCACCGGTGAGCCTCGCCACCGTCAGCCCCTTCGTCGTGCTGGGCGGCTCGACGGTCACCAACAGCGGCCCATCCGTCCTCAACGGCAACCTCGGCGTCTCCCCCGGGACCGCACTGGTCGGCTTCGGCCTCCCCGCCGTCGTCAACGGCGCCACGCATGCCAACAACGGCGTCGCCCAGCAGGCCCAGGCCGACCTCACGATCGCCTACACCGCGGCGGAAGGGCAGCCGGTCCCGCCCGGGAACGTCCTCACCGGAACCAACCTCGGCGAAAGGACCCTGGCGCCAGGGGCCTACGAATACACCTCCTCCGCCCAGCTGACCGGCGCGCTGACCCTCGACGCCGAAGGGGATGCCGGCGCGCAGTTCGTCTTCAAGATCGGCTCGGCGCTGACCACCGCTCCTGCAAGCTCCGTGATCCTGATCAACGGAGCATCTCCCTGCAACGTCTTCTGGCAGGTGACCAGCTCGGCGACGATCGACACCACCACCGCCTTCCAGGGCAACCTGATGGCGCTGACGGACATCACGCTGAACAGCGGCGCCTCGGTCAAAGGACGCATGCTCGCCCGCAACGGGCAGGTCAGCCTGATCAACAACGTCCTCGACGCCTCGATGTGCGGCGCCAACACGACGCCCCCGGACGCGACTCCGGTCAACCCCGGCGCCTCGGATGACGGGGTGTCTCCCGGCGTGTCTCCCGGCGTTGCCGTCCCGGTCGATCGCAGGCGAAGGCCTCGGGTGGATCGCACGAACGGCACGGCGATCGCGAGGCGCGTCCCGAATGCGCGTGGCCCGAACATCGACGCCCCCGATCGGGACATACCGAAGATGGACTGCACCGCCGGTTTCCGGGCCACGGTCCGCGGCCACAAGATCGACCGCGTCGTCTTCCGGCTCGACGGCAGGCGCATCGACAGCCAGCGTCGCTCACCGTTCCGTGTGTTCGTGCGCGCCGCGCCCGGCAGGCACGTGATCGGGGTGCGGGTGACGTTCAAAGACAACACGCGCGCCAAGACCATGACCCTCCCCTACCGCGCCTGCGCCTCGGCGGTTCTCACCCCGCGTCCGGGCCCGTCGCAATTCACCGGATGACCTCTGCCGCTCTCGGCGTCTCGCAGCCCCTCGGCTCTCGCCGGGGGGTTGCCGCGTCGGCGGTGGCACTCCTCCTCTGCATCGCCGCCTGCATCTTCTCGGCCCCCTCGGGGGCGAGCGACCCGAGGGCGACGGCGAGCCAGCCGCTCGTGATCCTGCTGGCCGATCACATCGTCCGCGCCAAGCCGAATGCGGATGCCCACCGGCTCGAGGCCGTCGCCTCTCGGCGGCCGCTGACCCGCGTCCGCACCGTCCTCCCGGTGCTCGGCCGCGCCGGTGGAAAGGGCGAGGCCACGTGGCTGCGCGTCAGGCTGCCCGGGCGTCCCAACGGGCACACCGGGTGGATCTCCACCCAGCGCACCAAGAGCACGTCGACGGAGTGGAGCATCTCGGTCCGACTCTCCGCCCGCCGGGTCTCGGTGTACCGCAACGGCCGGCTCAGGCGCCAGTTCCGAGCCGTGGTGGGCAAGCCCTCGACGCCGACTCCACGGGGCAGGTTCTTCATCGAGGAGGCGCTGGCGCTTTCCTCCAGCTCCACCGGTGGGCCCTTCGCCCTCGCGAGCAGTGCCCGATCGCATGTCCTGCGCGAATTCGAGGGAGGCCCGGGCCAGGTCGCGCTTCACGGGACCGACAATCTCTCCGGCGAGCTCGGCAGCGCCGTCTCCCACGGCTGCATCAGGCTCGGGACACGGGCCATCAACTGGATGGCGAGGCGACTCGGCGCAGGAGTGCCGCTGACGATTCGGCGGTGAGGGTCGTGCCCGTCGGTCGGATCCTGGGCTAGGCGGTCTCGCCGAGGGCGGCGGAGATCTCGTCGATCGCCGCCTGCTCGGCGGAGCTGACCGGCTGGTCGCCCTCGGTCTTGGCGCCGGCGACGCGCTCCGCGATCGCGAGCGTGAAGCGCCGGTAGTCGGCAAGCTCATCGGGCGAGGCCTTCGCCTCGAGCACAGAGACCGCCTCACGGATATTGCCGAGGAGCTGCTCTCTCATCCCCTCGCCGGAGCCGCCGTCCCGGTCGACCTTCGGCTTCGACTGGGCGATCTCGTCGACGAGCGACGACGCCCCGGCCGCGCCGCGCGCCTCGGTCCAGGCCTTCGCCATCGAGAACGTCTCCCGAAACGTGCCACCCCGTTCGGCGGTCGAGACGATCAGGCCCGCGCTGGTCGGCCCCTCGAGGACCGTCTCCCATTCCTGCTCTGAGAAATCTGCTTTTCCGGTCATGCCGGCTCCCTACCCGCGGAGGGGCGCTCGTAGACGCGAACTCCCCTCCCTGAGCTAGGCATTGCCGCAATGGCCGCAGCGAGGCGTGCCGACCCGGCGATCCTGCCGGCAGCTCGAGCAACTGGCGACCACGGCACGCCCACACCCCTCGCAGTGAGGCTTGCCGCGAAGGGGGAATCCGCAGAACGGACACTCCCCGCGACGAACCCGCCGGACCGGAACGCGCTTCGCGAGGAAGCGCTGCAGGGCCACGAAGGCAACCAGCGTCAGGGCTATTCCGACGATTGATATCGCCAGGGGCCCCACCTCCTCGAACTCGAGGTAGCTGTCCGTGTAGTCGACGGCCATGACACAGGCAAGGACCGCGGTGGCCCCGATCCAGGCGAGCGCCGCGGGGAGGTAGCGAGAGTTCCGCGACCGAAGCCGGCTGAGCAACCGGTAGGCGCCTCCGAGCATCAGGGCCAGCAGGCCCAGGCGCAGGAAGAACACGATCCGGTCGTGCCGGGCGCGATCCTCGTCCGCACTCGCCGCGGCGTCCTGCCGCAGCTCGGTCAGCCGTTGCCGTGCCTCCGCCGCCTGCGGACGAGCCTTCGCCTCGACCGCGACGGCGGCCGCCAGCTCCCTCGATGCGGATGCGAGCCTCGCCTGTGCGGACTCGTATTCGGCCTGCAGCTCGGCCGACGGTTCGCCGGCGTCCAGCGCCGTTCGGTAGGCCTCGCGGTGGAACTCCAACTGGCGGGTAGCCGTACGCTGGTCCTGCCGGGCCTCGCGGACCGAACGAGACGCCCGCCGGTGCGTTTCGATCGCCGAGAATTCTGCGGGCTCGATGAGCCTGCGATCCGGCACGTAGGCGGGTGGCTCGTCACTGCCGACCTCGTCGAGCTTGACGTAGCCCCAGATGGCGCCGATCGCGATGAAGACCGCCAGGACGACGGCGAGAATCTTCTCGCTGCCGCTCGTCTCGATCCCTCCGTCGTCCACCCGCGCTCCCGCCGGCCGGGGCCGGCTCTTGCTCTCGCTCATCGTGTCTCTCCTGTTCTGCCGCCGTGAGGCGGATTCGTCCGGGGGCGAAGCTCGATCACCAGCTCGCAGTCGAGGGCCGCGGCGATGCGCGCAAGGGTGTCGATGCGAGGTGGCCTGGCTCCTCGCTCGACCCGCGCGATCGCGGACTGCGTCGTCCCACAGAGCTCGGCCAGTTCACGCTGGGAGATCCCCCAGGCCTTCCGTCGCTCCGCGACGCGCTCGGCGATCAGGCCGAACAAATCCCGATCATCGGGGTCGGCCGCGCCGCGAACCGCCTCGCGAAGTGACGCGAGCCGGTCGTCCAGCCGATGCGAGGATTTGGCCCGGGCCTTCGCCATAGCAAGCTTGCTATGTATAGCAGAGTTGCTATGAGGCAGTGAAAGACCCGAAGGCCCGTCAGCGACGCGCCAGCCGGGCAAAGCGGTTCAGGGCCCCCTTCGGCCGGCCATCCAAATCGAGCAGGCCGGCCGAATCGCAGAAGCCGCAGCGGGTGGTGGCGGCCGGGATGTCCTGCCAGGTGAACCAGAAGGCGGCTCGGAGGTTCCAGCGCCGGCGGTTCGCGAGCAGCAATGCCCAGGCCCGCTCCAGGTAGTCGGCCTGCGCCATCGGGCCTTTCTCGAACCCATCTCCCCCTTCGGCCCGGGTTTGGGAGCCCCAGCCGAACTCGGTGATGTAGAGGTCGCTGTGGCCGTCGCCGTGGCGTCTCATCACCGCGCGCAGGGCGGTGATGTTCGCGGCCATCAGGCTCGGGTTGAAGGCATAGGGGTGCAGGGCGACTCCATCGAAGAGCCCCTTGACGCCCCTGTGGCCATAGAGGCGGGAGAGAAATTCCGTCGCGTCCATTGCCGGCTCGATCCGCGGCGTCGAATAGAGCCCGCCGAGGACGATGCGGGCATCGGGGTCCACTGAGCGGATCGCCGGGGCCGTGCCGCGCAGCAGACGGAGGTAGTCGCGGACCGAGGCCTCGGCGAAGCGATGATCGTTCGCCTCGTTCCAGATCTGCCAGGCCCGAATCGGGCGGTTGGGCAGCTCCGGGTGCAGCTCCCAGAAGGTCCCGGCCGGGCCGTAGCGCTCGACGAGGGCCCGCAGGAACCTCGACCAGGCCCGGCGCTGGTGGGGAGTGCGCACCGGCAGCTGCAGCGCCGAGCACCGCGCGGCCGAGAAGCGACAACCCGCGCGCGGAGCCCGCGAGACCCAGGAGGGCGAGCCCCAGATGACCGGCAGGCGTTCGAAGCCGTGGCCCGAGGTCGACGTCAGGAAGGCGTCCGTGGCCCCCCAGTCGAAGAAGCCCGGCGCAGGCTCGGTCGAGGACCAGTAGATGCCAAAGCGCAGCGAGCCGACCCCAGTCCTGCGCATCATGCGCAGGTCCTTGCCGTGCAGGCTGGTCTGCGGAACGATCCCGAAGAAGGCGGAAGGCCTATCGGCCGCGGCGGTGGCTCCGCCCGGGGGGGTGGACAGCACAGCCCCGAGCAACATCGCTCCGAGCACCATGCAGCTGAAGAGGCCGCGCCTCAACCTCCGACTAGTCATCCCACCAGTCGCGCCGGCCATCGACGTCCCCGCGCGGATCCTCGCCGAGGTTGGGCGCGCCGATGACGAGGATCTCGAGGCCCTCCGTCCCGGCCTCGTAGCCTCGCCACGTGCCGGGCGGGACGCGCACCGCGTCCCATTCCCTGAGCTCGACGATCTCGTCGTCGAGCTTCATCCGCCCGCTCCCGCGCAGGACCACGTAAACCTCCTCCTGCTTCTCGTGCGTGTGGCCGTACGGAAAGCGATAGTCGGGCGGGATGCGCTGGTAGCTCAGGCCGGATCTGTCGAGCTCGAGCGCCACGGTCGCCAAGCGGAACTCCAGGTCCGGAGCGCCGTCGAAATTGGACCCGACGTCCTCCAGATCCTCCTTGAGGTTCCTGAGAGTGAACGGCACGGCGCAATCCTACGGACCTCCGACGTCCGCGACCCGCGCAGGAACAGCCTCGGGTTGCGAGAACTTTCTCCGCGAGGCGTGTTTGAAGGTCGAATGAAACTCCAAACGGGAATCGGCGCGGCGATCGCGGTGACCCTCGCGCTCCTCACCCTCTTGCCGGCCACCGCGCCGGCGGCGACATGGTCCGTCACCGACATGAGGGACGACGGGGTGGATGGGCACCTGTTCGCCATCTCCTGTCCCTCCGACGACCTCTGCGTCGCGGCCGGGAGCGACACGCTCATCGCCACCTCGACGAATCCGAGCGGCGACCGCACCGCCTGGCGGACCTTCCATCCGGGCGGGGCCATGGAGATCGAAGTCCCGCCGGGGGCCGCCGGAGTCATGTTCCCCGGCGCGCAGATTCGCGGCATGTCCTGCCCGACGACCCGCCTCTGCATCGGCGTCACCTTTGACGATCGCGTCGTCAGCTCGACCGACCCGGCCGGCGGGGCGACCGCCTGGAAGATCGTCGAGCGGAGCGGCGAGAAAGAACGGCACACCCACATGACGGGCATCTCGTGTCCCTCTCCGACGCTGTGCATCGCGGTCGCCTACGGCAGCAGGATCGTCTCCTCGACCAACCCGACCGGTGACGCATCCGCCTGGACGGAGGTCGAGCTCGGCGATCGCTTCGACTTCCGTGGCGTCTCCTGCCCGAGCGTCTCCTTCTGTGCGGCCGTCGACAACGAAGGCGCCATCGTCACCTCCAGCAATCCGACCGGCCCGGCCTCGGCCTGGCAATTCGTCGGCCGGCCCGGTGGGCCCGGCAGCTTGAACGGGATCTCATGCCCGTCGCTGGATCTCTGCGTCACCGGCAACGCCGGCTACATGATCACCTCCACCGAGCCGGCCCGCGATGCCGGCAGCTGGACGGCCAGGGCCGCCGGCACGGGGCTGCCGGTGAAAGGCGTCTCCTGCCCGACGACATCGGCCTGCGCGGCCGTCGACAACAACTCGGATGCGATGGTCTCGACCGATCCGACCGGAGGGGCGGCCGCCTGGCCATTCGTCAACGTGATCCCCGCTCCCTCGACGCCGGACGGGAGTCAGAACGGCATGTTCGGCATCTCCTGCCCATCGCTCTCGCTGTGTGTAGGCGTCGGAGCGATGGAACAGATCATCTTCTCCCGCGATCCCTTCGCCCGCGAGAATGCGAAGGACGAGTCGCGACGCTCGAAGCGGCTGAGAGTGACCATCACCCACCATCCCGCCAAACGCGTCCATCCCCGGAAGGGGGGCGCACGCGCCACCTTCCGCTTTCGGGCCACCACGAAGCCCGTCCGCTTCCTCTGCAGGCTCCATGGCCGGCGCTACCGCAAATGCAAGTCGCCACGGCGCTATCGGCTTGGAGAGGGGGCCTACTCGTTCAAGGTCCGAGCCATCGCCGAGGGAGGCGTCAAGAGCCCGCCCGCGACCTTCAACTTCCGAGTGGGCCAGCTGACCGAGCTCCCACCCGTTGGGACCTGCCGCCCCCTACCTCCGGGCTTCAAACCCGAACCCTGCTTCCAGTAGCCGAGGAATCTCAGCGACGTCAGCCGACGCGCTGCTTCTACGGCTTCTTCTTGAAGGTGAAGGTGCGCGTAGTGCTGACCGCCTTGCCCACCTTCGGTGTGAAGGTGAGCCGTGCGCGGACCGCGACCTTGCCCGTGCGGCGCACGATCTTCTTTGCCGCGTTGTTGAGCTGGAGCTTGAGGCGGATCTTTCCCGCCTTGCCGAACTGGCGTCTCACGGGCTGGATGCCCGGCTTCGCCTGCCCGCGCATCGCGACCATCGAGGCGCCGGCGCCGCGCAGTGGCGTGTTCGCGACCACCTGGCCGGGCGCGGGGATGAGGATCTCGACGTAACAGGTCTGCCCGTTTTTGCTCGCGCAGAGAGGGCCCGGCGGGACAAAGGCCCAAACCGATACCGGTTTGGGTTTGGCCGTCGCAGGAGGCGCAGGGGGGCCTGCCACTCCGCTGTTCGAAATCGGTGCGCCTCCCTCGCCGAACGTCTGGACTCTGTTGTTCCCCGAATCGAGGACGTAGATCGTTCCGGAGGCGTTGACGGCTACATCGGTTGGATAGTCCAACTGACCCGCCCCGGCTCCGAAGCTGCCGAACTTGGTGATGAACGCTCCGGTGGCGGAGAACTTCTGGATGCGGTCGTTGTCGGCGTCGGCAACGTAGACGTTGCCGTCCGCGTCGGTCGCGACGGCGGAGGGATTGACGAACTGGCCGTCGCCCGAGCCCGCGCTTCCCCATTGGGAGATGAACACGCCGGCCGAGGTCCATCGCTGAACTCGATGGTTCGTCGTGTCCGTGTTGTACACGCTGCCGTCGGGGGCGACGCTCACGTCACTTGGCCAGTTCATCTCCCCGGGGCCCGAGCCCTGGACACCCCATTTCGCGATGAAGCCGCCATTCCCGTCGAACTTCTGGATGCGCTCATTGCCATTGTCGGCAACGTAGACGTTGCCGACGGGGTCGACGGCCGCGCCCAGCGGCGAGACCAGCTGGCCGTCGCCAGAACCGGCGCCCGCCAGCGTTGCTGCGTACGCATAGGTGGTTGGCGGCACGGTCGAGGTGTACTGCTGTATCCGCTTGTTGAACGTATCGACGACGTAGATGTTGGAGGGCGTGGCAGCGGCCACGCCCGCGCCATAGAACCCATCGGGTTCGGAGCCTTTATTACCGAAGCTGGTGATGAAGGCACCGGCGGGCGTGAACTTCTGGACGCGGTTGTAGGCGTCGAGGCCGGAGTTCTTGCCGTCGACCACATAGACGTCGCCGGCGGAGTCGATCGTCAGAGAGCTCGCGCCCGTGAACTGGCCGTTGCCCGTACCAAGTTCACCCCAGCCGCCAAGGACGCCGATCTCGGCGGATGCCGGTGCCGGTAGCGCCGCCGCCAGCGCAACGGCAGCCGCCGCGAGGAGAATTCCCCGGCGCGAACCCCGTACGAGTCTGGAGGGTTGGGCCATACCGTGCCGGTGAGAGTAGAGCCGAGAGAGCTCGGTCGCAAGCCGGCAGGCGAATCGCCGGGGACCTTGCTGAATAGCGGGGGCGGGATTCGAACCCGCGACCTTCGGGTTATGAGCCCGACGAGCTACCTGGCTGCTCCACCCCGCGGCGGTGCGGCAATGCTAGCAACGAAAGGGGGCTCGCAAATAGAGTGCCGCCCCATGCAAGCTGACGCCAACCGGGTCGCGGTGATCGACATCGGCACCAACTCGACCCGCCTGCTGGTCGCCGACGTTTCCGGGACGCGCGTAACCGAGGTGGAGCGTCGCAGCCGGGTGACGCGCCTGGGTCGTGGAGTGGACCTCTCCGGCCAGCTCTCCGCCGAGGCGATCGAGGCGGTCTGCGAGGCGGTCGGCGACTACGCGGCGTTGTACGAGGAGGCGCATGCCGGAACCGTCGTCGCGATCGCCACCAGCGCGGTCCGCGACGCCTCCAACGGCGACGCCTTCATCGCCGAGCTGCGCGAGCGCTTCGCGCTCTCCGCACAGGTCCTCGACGGTGAGGAGGAGGCGCGCCTCACCTACCTCGGCGCGACCGCCGAGAGACCGCCGGCGGAGCCGACCCTCGTGATCGACATCGGCGGCGGCTCGACCGAGCTGATCGTCGGCGCCGGGTCGGAGATCGACTTCCGCGCCTCGCTCCAGGTCGGCGTCGTCCGCCATACCGAGCGCCACATCGGTTCCGACCCGCCCGCCGCCACCGAGCTCGAGGAGCTCGTCGACGACGTCCGCGGCCCAATCGAGTCCGCGGCCACAGAGCTGGGCTCCCGTCCGGACTCCGGGATCGCGGTGGCCGGAACCCCGACCTCGCTCGCCGCGATCGAGATGGAGCTGGAGCCCTACGACTCGGAACGGGTCCACGGCCACACCCTCGCCCTGCACGAGATCCAGCGCCTGCTCTCCCGCCTGGCCTCGGCGCCGCTCGCCGAGCGCCGCGAGATCCCCGGCCTGCACCCCGACCGCGCGCCGACGATCGTCGCCGGGGTCGTGATCCTGATCGAGACGATGCGGGCCTTCGGTCTGGATCAGGCCGAGGTCTCCGAGCACGACATCCTGTACGGGGCGGCGATCTCGGCGGCAGAGGCGGGTGTCGAACTCGGCTGATCTTCGCAATTTCCGATAATCCGCGGGACTCATTGGACAGAACGGCTCCCCAGACCCGTACAGATGGTCGAAAGGTTGCCGCGAACCTTAAAAACTCGGTATTCCGGGCATAGGATTTTTCAGTAGGCGTGAAATCGGCGACTAGACGCAACGGACAGTCGGACAGATAATCGCCTCATCGGGAAAGCGGTGGGACATAACCCGCCGCCCACTCGAATAACGGGCTCGGGCGATTGCCGCATCATGGCGCCTCCCGCCGTCTGGGTCCGTCACATAACTGGTCCCTGAAGACGTACCCCTGCCCGTCCTGAGGGGCCAACTCGAATCGGCCGCCCCCGTGGGCGGTCGATTCTTTTGCGGAGCCCGCTTCGGCTTCGGCCCGCGGTCAGGCCAGGTTCGACTTGCGCGGGTAGACGACCTCGGGATCGGTGAGGACGTTGACCAGCGTCGGCCGTCCGGACGCGAAGGCCCGCTCGAGTGCCGGCTTCAGCTCGCCGGGCTCGCGCACGAGGATGCCGTCGCAGCCGAGGGCCTCGACCATCTGGTCGTAGCGGGTCTCGGGCCGCAGCTCGGCGGCGACCGAGTAGCCGTAGAGGAACTTCATCGGATGGTGCTCGAGCGCCCAGATCCCGTTGTTGCCCATCACCCCGACGACGCCGAGGCCGTGGCGCGCCATCGTGTCGAACTCGATGCCGGCGAAGCCGAAGGCGCCGTCGCCGAGCAGCAGGCAGACCTGCCGGTCCGGATGGGCGATCTTGGCCCCGATCGCCTGCCCCGGCCCGGCGCCGAGGCACCCGAACGGCCCCGGGTCCATCCAGCAGCCGGGCTGATACGTGTCGATGAAGCGGCCGGCGTAGGAGACGAAGTCGCCGCCGTCGCCGACGACGATCGCGTCGCGGTCCAGGACTTCGCCCAGCTCCTTGTATATGCGGACCGGGTGCAGGGGCGAGCGCGGGTCCTCGAGCTCCTCGCGCTCCGCGGCGCGCCTCTCCTCCTCGACGCCCTTCAACTGCTCGACCCAGGCGGCGGTGCGGCCGGGGTCCCCGGCGGCGGCCTCGCGGATCGCAGCGAGGCTCGCGGCCACGTCGCCGACCAGGTCGAGGTCCGGCAGGCGGTTCGCGGTCAGGGCGTTGGGCGCGGGGTCGAGGCGGACGATCCTGGTCTCCTCGCCGAAGCTGCCGCCGAAGCCGAGGCGGAAGTCGAGCGGGACGCCGACGACGAGCGCCACGTCGGCGCCCTTGAGGCCGGCGCCGCGGGCGCGGCTGAAGCTCAGCTCGTGGTCGGCGGGCAGGCAGCCGCGGCCGAGCCCATTGAGGAAGACCGGGATGCCGAGCCCCTCGGCCAGGCTCTGCAGCTCGCCCTCCCCCCTGCCCCAGTAGAGGCCGGAGCCCGCCATCACGACGGGCCGCTCGGCGCCGGCCAGGAGGGCCGCCGCCTCCTCGACACCCTGCGCCGGGACGGCGTCGCCGGCCGCGGCTGCCGGGACGTCCGCATCCGCCTCGCTGAAGACCAGGTCCATCGGATAGTCGACGAAGGTCGGCCCGAAGGGGGCGGCGAGGGAGAGATCGAGCGCCGCCGCCGTGCCGGCCGCGATCCGCCCCGTGTCCCGCACCGTCTCCGCCGACTTGACCAGCGGCTCGACCACCGGCACGTGGTCGAACTCCTGGAGCGAGCCCGAGCCCCAGCGCATCTCGGGAGCGCGCCCGCCGAGCACGCAGATCGGCGAGCAGTTGGCCTGGGCGCCGGCGATCGCGCTGACCCCGTTGGTGACGCCCGGGCCCGCGGTCAGCGCCGCGACCCCGACCCCCCGCGTCGCCTTCGCGAACCCCTCGGCCGCGAACGCCGCGGTCTGCTCGTGGCGGACGTCGACGATCCCGATGCCCTCCTCCTTGCAGCCGTCGTAGATCGAGAACAGGTGCCCGCCGGAGAGCGTGAAGAGGTTCGTGACCCCCCGCGACTTCAAGACCTTGGCGACGACCCGCCCTCCGTGCTCCATATAAGGCAGCAGCCTAGGGAAGAGCCCTGTACTTCGATTTATCCTCGCCGGCGCGAGTCACGGGGGACCCCTGAGTGCCCGGGGCGGGATTCGAACCCGCAAGCCTCCGAAGAGGCAGCGCCTTTTAAGGGCGCCGCTTTTGCCAGTTTCGCCACCCGGGCAGCCGGATAGTAGTCCTGGCAGGGGGATCGGGATTCCTAAATCCGCACTAAATAATCCGGTTGACCGCAACTACCCCGCTGCTACGGTGTCATTAGTCACAAGAGTCACGCAAACGCCTTCCCTGGAGAGATAGCTTGGAGGCATCCGCTCTAACACATGCCAGTCAACGCGGACTTCTCGCCCGGCGATCCCCGCTGCTCAAACTGCAGGGCGACAGCCGCCTCGTCGCGATGGTCCGCAGCGGCAACGCCGGCGCCTTCGAGATCATCGTCGACCGCTACCAGGGCAGGCTGCTCGGCTTCTGCCGTCAGATGCTCGGCTCCACCGAGGATGCCGAGGACGTTCTGCAGGAGGTCTTCGTCAACTCGTACCGGGCGATGCTCGCCGACGATCGCGACATCAACCTGCGGCCGTGGCTCTACAGGATCGCCCGTAACCGCTGTCTGAACCACCTGCGCAAACCGACCGCCGACTCGCAGGAATCGATGGACATGGTGCCGATGGTCGAGGCCGGCTCGACCGCCGAGAAGGTTCACAACCGGGAGGAGTTCCGCCAGCTCCTCACCGACGTCAGCAAGCTTCCCGAGACCCAGCGCTCGGCACTTCTCCTGCGTGAGATGGACGCGATGACCTACGAGGAAATCGCGCATGCGATGGACACCAGCGTCCCCTCGGTCAAGTCGCTCCTGGTCCGCGCCCGGATCTCCCTCGCCGAGGCGAGCCAGGCCCGCCTGCTGACCTGCGGCGAGGTCCGGCTCGAGTTGGCCGAGGCGGCCGAGGGCCTGCGCAAGGTCTCCGGCCCGGTCCGCCGCCACGTGCGCGACTGCGACGAGTGCTCCGACTTCCGCTCCCAGGTCCGCACCAACGACAAGGTCCTGGCGGCGCTCTTCCCGGCCGGGCCGCTGCTCGCGCTCAAGGGCTTCATCGCCGGCAAGCTCGGCTTCGGCGGGGCTTCCGCGGGCGGCGCCGGAGCGGGCGCCGCAGGAGCGGGTGCCGGCGGGGCCGCGACCGGCGCGGTCAGTGGCGTCGGCGCAGCACTCGGGGGCGGAGGCGCCGCAGGGGGAATCGGCGCGGTGGGCGGAGCGGTCGGAGCGAAGGCGGTCGCCGGCGTGGTGACCGCCGCCGTCCTCACGGCCGGCGCGGTCGAGGTCAAGCACCAGGTCGAACCGAGCTCCAGCAACCAGGCCGCCCCGCTCGTCCGCGAAGCGCCGAGGCAGCCCGCCGTCGCCAGCGCCCATCCGGCCCAGGCAGCGCCCGCGCCGGTCGTCACGGCCACCACCCAGACCGCCGAGCCGCCCGCCGCCGAGCCCGTTCCGACGGCGGAACCCGAGCCGGTCCACGCCCCGCCGGAGCCGGCGACGCCCGCCACCGACGCGGCGGACCAGTCCTCCACCGTCCCGGTCGTCGAGACCGGCGACGCCAACGCGACCAAACCTCAGACGACCGCGGTCACCGACGCCGAGCCGCAGGACGGGACCACGGCGAGCGGCGGCACCCTCGTCGTCACGGTCGGCGGCACGAACCCGCCCGCCGAAGAAGCCGCCCCGCCGGCCGAATCCCCGCCGCCGAGCGAACCGCCCGCAAGCGGCGAATCGCCCACGGAACCGCCTCCCCCGCCGGCCCCGACGGAACCGTAGCCCGCCCCGCCGGCGACCAGCTTCTCTCGGCCTCTCCCTAGGAGAGGCCGATCACTTTGAGGCGCCGCATCAGGCTGGTGCCCGCGAACTGCCGCGTGTCGGCGAGCGAGTAGCCGAACAGCTCCCAATCGTCGCCCTCCGGCGCCCAGGGCGGCGTCAGCACCTTGTCGGCGACCGGCAGGACCTCCTCCAGGGTGCTCTGGATCGCCCGCTTGTAGCGCTCGTCCTCGTTCGCCTTTTCGCGCAGGAAGACGGAGCCGAAGGCGACATGGCGGTGCTCGTCGCGGGCGACGTTCTGGAAGCCCTCGACGAAGGCCGGCAGCGTCCCCTCGCTTTCGTTGTAGTCCATGATGAAGTGCTGTCCGGTGAGGGCCAGCATCCCCTCGATGACCATGTGGTAGATCGTCACCGCCTCGACCAGCGCCTCGGTGTCCTCGGGCTCGACCGAGAGCCGGTCGGTGCGCTGTTTGAGCATCCCGTCGAAGAGCCGCCCGAAGTCCTCGTTCAGGTGCTGCGCGGTCTCGGAGAGCATCTGCGAGAGCTGGTCGGACTCGAGCACGCCGACCTCGCGGTAGAAGCGCTCGAAGAAGCGGACGTGGCGCGCCTCGTCGGCGATCTGGGTGCAGAGGAAGATCTTCTGGTCCTCGGTCGGGGCCGCTCGCATGATCGGCCCCAGCTCCTCGGCCACCTTCTGCTCGCCGATGAAGAAGGCCGAGAGCCCGTACATGCGCTGGAAGCGCTCCTCCTCGGGGATCCGCTCGTTCCAGTCCTCGCGATCGCGGGTGAAGTCGAGCTCCTGGGTCTGCCACTGCTGGCGCTCCCAGAGCAGGTAGAGCTCCTCGTAGGTGAGCAGCTTCACCTCCGCCGTCCGGTCGGCCGCCTCCATCAGGGCCGGGTCGGCGGTCGCCTGGAAGTCGGCCCGCTCGGTCCTCGACTGGGTGCCGGTCATCAGACCGCGTGGCTCTCGCCGGGGGCCAGCACGACCACCTTCGAGGAGGTCTTCGACTCGACCTCCTCCTTGAACGCCGCGGAGTCGATCTCGATCGGCGGGAAGGTGTCGAAGTGCATCGGGATCACCGTCCCGGCGCCGACCATCTCGGCGGCGACCACACCGTCATGGCGGTCCATCGTGTAATGACCCCCGACCGGAAGCAGGGCGACGTCGACCGGGTTTCGCTCGGCGATCAGCTTCATGTCGCTGAACAGGCAGGTGTCGCCGGCGTGGTAGACGGTCACGCCGCCGAGGTTGATCAGCAGCCCCGTCGCCGCGCCGATCGCCGTTCCGTGCTCGGCGCTGAACGGGGACTCTTCGGAGCCGGGCAGGGTGCTCGTGTGCCAGGCGGGGACGAGCTTGACCCAGCCCCAGTCGAACTCGACGGTGCCGCCGAGGTTCGGGTCGCTGACCTCCACCCCGCGCGCCTCGAGCCATTTGGCGAGCTCGACGATCGCGACGCAGTGAGCGCCGGTGCGCTTGGCGACCGGGACCGCGTCGGCCATGTGGTCGGCGTGGCCGTGGCTGACGACGATATGGGTCGGGTCGACCTCCTCGGCCGTCGCCACGGCGGACGGGTTGTTGGGCTTGAGGAACGGGTCGACCAGGACTGTCGTCTCCCCCTCGCTCAGCTCGAAGCACGAATGCCCGTGGAACTTGATCTCCATCGCTTCAGTCCTCTCCTTGCGGGTCCTGGGTCTCGGTCATCTCCCCGTGCAATGCCCAGCCGACCGTCACCCCGACCATCATCGCCATCCGCGCCTCTTCGGCGAGCAGCGAGTTGACGGCGGCGATCCGCTCCTCGGGGTCGGGGGCGGTCGCTGCCTTCAGGGCCTCGGCCTGGTGCGACTCGCCGAACCAGCCGCCCTCGGCGAGGGCGGTGGCGAGCACGCGCTGGAGCTGCGGCGCGGCCCTCGAGACGATCTGCTCGGCTTCCGAGAAGCGCTCGGAGTCGGTCAGTCGCTCGATCGCGGCCTCGAGCCGCTCGTCGCCGGGGGACATTGGTGGCAGCCTACTTGCGGCGGGTGCCCGCGAGGAAGCCGGCGAGGCCGCCGACCAGGGCGCCGACGACGCCGGCGAAGGGGTCCGCGGTGGACTCGAAGAGCGGCAGCGCTAGCAGCACCGCGGCGGCGACCGCGACGCCGATCCGGTCGTACTCCTGGTCGATCGCCCTGCCCGCCTCGGCGCGCCGCATCGCCCACCAGGCGGCGACCGCGCCGAGCGCCAGCGCGTTGCCGCCGGCGATCACGTCGATCTCGTCCCGGGACTCGGCGATCCCGCCGCCGGCGAGCATCCCGAGCGCGCCGGCGGCGAGCAGCAGGATGGCGGTGGCCGCCGTCCCGAGGCGGCGCTCGAGGCCGGCCCCGAAGATCGCCAGGGCGATGGCGACCACGAACAGGTAGCCGACGTCGACGTAGGCGAAGGAGGCGGTCAGATACCGCCACCACTCGCCGTCGAAGGGGATGATCAGGCCGCCGAAGGTCGACAGCGGGTCGCCGCTCGCCTTCTGCAGGAGCAGAAGGGCGGCCGAGCCGAGGATCACCGCCAGCGTCGCGTAGGGCCTTTCGGCCCCCTCGCCGTCGCCCTGGCGCAGCATCGCGAATACCCGCCGGCCGCCCGCGCGGCGGCCTGGCTTGGCCTCCAGCGCGTCGCCCCGGCGCTCGAGCTTCGGCGCCCGCTTGCGCAGCCGCGCGCCGCAGTAGGGGCACTCGGTGACGTAGGGACTGACCTCGGACCCGCAGTTCTTGCAGATGACCCGGAGCTCAGTCTCGCTCATAGAGCGAGGATAACCGCCCGGCGCGAGGCCGCTCACGCCCCCGCGCCGGTGGCATACTCCCCAAACACCCATTCTGAGGAGGAATAACGCGTGGCAGTCGACACCCTGATCGAGCAGAAATCGCTTCTTGCCGAGCTGGCCCCCGGCAAACGAACCCGGCTGCACCGCCTGCTCTACGAGTTCGGGCCCGGCAACGGAACCCTGATGCTGCTGCCGATCGACCAGGGCATCGAGCACGGCCCCCGCGACTTCTTCCCGAACCCCGACTCGAAGGACCCGGACTACCAGTTCCGCCTCGCCGCCGAGGCGGGATACTCGGCCCTCGCCTGCCAGATCGGGATGGCCAGCAAGTACTACCCGGACTACGCGGGCCGGGTGCCGCTGATCCTCAAGGTCAACGGCAAGACCGACATCCCCTCCTCCGCCAAGGCCTTCTCGAGCTGCAACGCCGGCGTCGAGGACGCCGTGCGGCTCGGCGCCGACGCGGTCGGCTACACGCTCTACGTCGGCTCGCCGCGCCAGGACGAGGACCTCGCCCAGCTGCGCCGGGTGCGCGAGGACTGCGACCGCTTCGGGATGCCGCTGGTGATCTGGTCCTACCCGCGTGGCGAGGCGATCGACGCCAAGGGCGGCGCCGGCTCGTTCTACGCGATCGACTACGCGGCGCGGATGGCGATGGAGATGGGCGCCGACGTGGTCAAGCTCAACATGCCGAAGATCGACCCCGAGAAGGACAAGGACGCCCAGGCGCCCTACAACGAGATGGAGGTCAGCCAGGCGGAGGCGATCCAGCACTGCGTCGCCTCGGCCGGTCGGGCGCTGGTCGTCCTCTCGGGCGGCTCCAAGGTCGACGACGAGACCGTCCTGCAGAACACCCGCGACGTCATGCAGGCGGGCGGCTCCGGCGTGATCTTCGGCCGCAACGTCTGGCAGCGCGAGTGGAGCGAGGCGCTCGAGATCGTCGGCCAGATCAAAGAGACGCTCGTCTCCAGCGTCAGCCGCACTCCGTAGCGCGGGGGTGGGTGGCGAAAGTCTCGCGCCTTGAGCTGAGATGAGGGGTGGTTCGATCGGCAGTGTCCTGCTGCTGATCATCGTCGCGCTCGTCGTCCTGCGCCCCTGGGAGGACGCCCGAGGGGCCGCCGAGGACCCGGCGACCGCGGTGGTCGAGGTGGTCAGGGCGGTCGACGGCGACACGATCGAAGTCGAGCTCGACGGGGAGCGGGAGGACGTACGGCTGATCGGGGTGGACACGCCGGAGACGGTCGCGCCCGGGCAGCCGGTGGAGTGCTTCGGGGAGCAGGCCTCGGCCTTCACCCACAGCGTCCTCGACGGCCGCACCGCCCGCCTGCGCTTCGGAGTCGAGCGGCGCGATGTCTACGGCCGCCTGCTCGCCTACGCCCACCGGGGCCGCCTCTTCGTCAACGCGGCCCTCGTCCGGCGGGGGCTCGCCCGCACCCTGACGATCCCGCCCAACGACCGCTTCGCGCCCCTATTCCGCCGCCTCGAGTTGAAGGCGGGCCGTGCCGCCCGAGGCCTCTGGGGCGCCTGCCGGCCGTGAGCCTCGTGTGACCCTTGCCACATTCTTTCCCTGCAAACGCCCATGAGGCTTTGCTACGGTCCTCCGCGGCCCCCCGGGGGCCGTTCCCATGCGAATGAGACAGAGCATCTCCCAGTTCGAGACGGCCTTCGAGCAGGAGACATCACTCGAGCGCCGGCGCCGCGAGCAATTGCGCCGCCGGGCCGCCAACCGCTCACGCGCGCGCCGCATCACGCGGACCGAGCAGCAGAGCAAGGTCCGCTTCAGCGTGCTCGCGGTCTGCCTCACGGTGACCGTGATCGTCGTCGTCGTCGCCATGTTCGAGGCGCTCGCCTTCCTGATGGCCTAGTGACCGGCCCTCGCCGGACAGCCTCGGTTGAATAGACTCGCGCGCCGATGGCCCGAAGGTCCCTGAAGCCGCAGCTCAACCAGATCCGCGCCTGGGTGCGCCAGGGTCGGACCGATGCCTGGATCGCCCACCAGCTCGAGGTCAGCGCCTCGGAGCTGCGCGAGTTCCGCAAACAGCACGGCTTCACCCCCGACGAGGAGGAGGCCGGCACCGGCGAAGTCGACCTGCGCGACGAGATCGAGGCCGAGATCGAGGCGGCGACCGCCGAGGAGGCGGAGGCCGAGGACACCGAGGAGGCCGATGCCGATGCCGGTGAGGGCGACGGCGACGGCGAGGAGGCCGGCGACGGCGAGGAGGCCGGCGACGGCGATGAGGACGGCGCGCCCCAGCGGCCCCGCAGGCGGCGGCGCGGCCGGCGCGGCGGGCGCGGCCGGCGCAAAGAGCTCGAGGCGACCTTCGACCACGGTGAGACCGACGGCTACGGCCTCTGGCTCGACCCCGCGGTCAAGGACAACCCCGTCTACACCGAGCACTGGGCCGGGCAGCGCGAGGTCACGGTGCGGATCGACGCCGATCAGATCGTGATCAGGCGTCCGGGCAGCGCCGGCGAAAACGCCGGCAGCGACGACTCAGACGACTAGGCGCCGCCCCCCGGCGAAGTCCGTCGCGCCCTGCAGGTGCAGCCAGAAGGCCGCGTCGGAGAGGGTCTGCGCGTCGGCGACGCCGGTGGAGACTTCGCCCGCCACCTGCAGGCACCATTCGGTGCCCTGGCCGTAGCACTCGGCCAGCTCGGCCGAGCTGAACGTCGCCCCGACCCGGCGGCGCAGCTCTTCGCGGATCGCGTCGACGACCCGGTCGGCGCGGCGCCGCGCGGCGGGGTCCTCGCCGATCGCGCTCAGGCGGCGTCGCCCTTCCTCCCACTGGAAGAGGGCGTTCTCGAACTGGTCGCCGGCTCCGCTCATCTGCGGCGATCGTAGCTGGCGTCAGATGCCGGGAGTGTCGGGCAGCTCGCGCAGGGGCGCGTTGGCCGGCCCGCAGGCCGGGGCGAGCGGGCCGCCGACCCTCCAGATCGTGATCTCGCCGTTGCGTCGGATCGGCTCCACCCGCCCGGCGCCGCGAAGCCACCTCGCCTCCGGGGAGGGGACCGGCCTGCCGGTGTCGACGAAGTCGAGGAAGGGCGAGGTGACCAGGTAGTCGAGCTCGGCGTCGTTGACGGCGTCGCGGAAGCCGTTGCAGGTGCGAATCGCGTTGAAGGCGCCGTCCTCGCCCTCCTCGCCGAGGTACGTCACCCGGTTCGATAGGTCGGGCCCGTAGAAGCCGTAGGCGAGGAATCCCGCGGTCGTCCCCGCCAGGCCGATCCGCGCGTCGCGGACGTCCTGCGCCCACGGGTATGCGAAGTCGAGGCCGTAGCCGGGCAGTCGCTCCTCCACGGGCCCCTCGTTGCGGAAGCGGTCGCCGAGGTAGTCGCGCTGGACCGGATAGCCGATCGCGACCAGCGCCAGCGCCAGCGCGGCGAGGCCCGCCGCCAGGGCGCCGTTCGAGATCCGGCGCGCGCCCCTGAGGGCGAGGAGCGCAGCGGGGGCCAGGACGAGGAGGACGGCGACGCCGATGCCGAAGAGGCGCGAGGGGTCGCGCAGCACCGCGTCGGAGCGGTCGGTGAGGACGAGCAGGAGGAGCAGCCCGGCGAGCAGGGCCCACTGGCGCCGTCGGTCGTCGAAGAGGCGCGGCAGGGGGAGCAGGGCGAGGCCGGCGAGCAGGGCCGGCAGCACGTAGCGGATGTTGAGCTCGAAACCGGTGGGCCTGCCCTCCGGGCCGGCGGCGCTGAGCGGCGTGAACAGATAGGCGAGCACCCCGAAGAGCACCACCCCGCCGCTCCAGCGGATCGCGCGATTGCGCCCCCAGCCCAGGGCGAGGACGGCGCCGCCCAGGGCCGCGAGCGCCACCAGCGGCCAGAGCCCGCCGAAGGCGTCGTGGAGGCCGGGGAAGAAGTAATCGCTCCAGACGCCGGTGTCGGTCGCGTAGTGGGCGATGTCGAAGTCGGGCCTGGCGGTCTGCAGATGCTTGGGGTGGGGCAGGTCGAGCGGGCCGATGCTGCCGATCTCCGGGATCGGGTTGCCGACCGCGATCAGGTTGCGCAGGTACCAGTAGCCGCCGCCGAGCAGGGCCGGGACGAACCACCAGGCCGCGGCGGCGCGGCGGCGGCCGGCGGGCGCGAGGGCGATGACCGCGACGCTCAGCGCCCCGGCCAGGGCGAGCACGGTGACCTTCGTGCCGGCGGCGAGGCCGACGGAGAGGCCGGCCGCGGCGAGCGGCCAGCCGACCGGCAGCGCGGGCCTCCCCTCCCCCTTCGCGGCCTCGCGCGCCGCCCAGGCGTTGATCAGGATCGCGATCGCCGCGAGCAGCAGGGCGGCGACGGCGAGGTCGTTCTTGGCCGCGGCCGGCTCGCGCACGATCAGGATGTGCGACTCGAGCAGGATCGCGACGGCGACGACGCTCAGGTGGCCGCGCCCGTATGGCCGCCCGATGCACCAGGCCGCCAGGAAGGCGATCGCCAGCCAGCCGTAGTTGACGAAAAGCGAGAGGGTGTCGCGCTCGGCGAAGAGGATCCCGACGGCATGCAGAAGCTCCGAGTTCTGGGGGTAGAACCAGTTCGCGAACACCGTCTCGGGATGGTGGAAGCCGGTCGTCGAGTGACTCTGGGCGATCTCGGTGGCGAAGGGGAGGTGGTACCAGAGGGAGTCGAAGTTGAAGATGCCTCGGTTCAGGGCGGAGTCTGTCCAGATGCCCCAGTGGGCGACGACCAGGGCGATTACGCCGGTCATGACGAGCAGGGACCAGCCTCCCGGCCCGGGGGTCCCGTCGCTGGTGGAGGGGGGCCTGCGGGCGGGCCTAACTGGGTCCGTTCTCGGCCCCCCTCCACCAGCGCCACCCCCGGGAGGGACGGGGAACAGCAGCAGGGTCAGGCCGGAGAGGAGCAAGCTGAACGGCAGCAGGGTCCAGGCGTGCAGGACTCCGAAGGTACCGAGGAGCTCGCTGAGCCAGATGAGGCTGGCGATGGCCGTTATGGCCTCCACGAGACGCGCAGGTGCCCCCTCCCACTCCGGGATCAGGCGCTGCCGGACGCGATAAGCCGTGAAGCCGAGGCTGAGGGCCAGGGCCGCGAGGGCCAGGGAACTGTGGATGTAAGGGCCGGCGCCGATCATGGCCGGGCGGGGGCGGGGGTGGCTAGCGGCTGCTGCGGCCGCGGATCACGACCGGGGTCTCGCCGGGGCGCACCATCCCCTGGCTGCGCGCCTTGGCGTCGAGGACGATCGGGTTGTCCGAGTTCTGCACCCGCCAGTGGAGGCGCTTGTTTTCGTCGAGGACCTCGTGCAGCTTGACTTTGGCGTCGCCGGTCGCCGTGTAGGTCTTGACGAAATCGACCAGCGGGTTGAGGTAGGAGTAGATCACCGCGGCGAGGACCAGGGTGAGGGCGATGCGGCCGACGCGGTCCCACTGGATCCGGCTCGCGCCGCGCCTGGCGGCCGGGCGGCGGCGGGCGGCTGGGCGGCGCCGGGTGGCCGTCGAGCTCGCCGCGTGGGCGCGTGCCGTCATGCCCGGTCCTACGCGGCCGGGCCCCGCATTCCTGCACTACCCGGACGCCTGGGCGAACGCCTGCAGGCCGGGGAACTCGGCGGTCTCGCCGAGCTCCTCCTCGATCCGCAGCAACCGGTTGTACTTCGCCACCCGATCCGAGCGAGACGGGGCCCCGGTCTTGATCTGGCCGGCCCCGGTCGCGACCGCGAGATCGGCGATCGTCGTGTCCTCGGTCTCCCCCGAGCGGTGGGAGATGACCGCGGTGTAGCCGGCGTCGCGGGCGATGCGGATTGCCTCGAAGGTCTCGGTCAGGGTGCCGATCTGGTTGACCTTGACCAGGATCGAGTTGCCGACGCCGAGCTCGATGCCGCGCCGCAGCCGCTCCGGGTTGGTGACGAAGAGGTCGTCGCCGACGAGCTGGGTGCGGGCGCCGAGCCGCTCGGTGAGGAGCTTCCAGCCGTCCCAGTCGTCCTCGTCCATGCCGTCCTCGATCGAGACGACGGGATAGCGCGAGCAGATCTCGTCCCAGTAGGCGGCCATCTCCTCCGGCGCGAGTGTGCGCCCCTCGTTCTCGAGCTCGTAGGCGCCGTTCTCGTAGAGCTCGCTGGTCGCCGGGTCGAGCGCGATGAATACGTCGGAGCCCGGCTCGTAGCCGGCCGCCGTGACCCCGGCGAGCACCAGTTCGAGCGCCGCCTCGTTGGACTCGAGGTCGGGTGCGAAGCCGCCCTCGTCGCCGACCGCGGTCGCCAGGCCCTTCGCGGCGAGGCTCTTCTTGAGCGCGTGGAAGACCTCGACCCCGACCCGCAGGCACTCGCTGAAGGTCGGCGAGCCGGCGGGCACGACCATGAACTCCTGGAAGTCCACCGAGTTGTCGGCGTGGGCGCCGCCGTTGAGCACGTTCATCATCGGCACCGGCATCACGGTCGGCTCACCGCCCCCGTAGAGCTCCGCGAGATAGCGGTAGAGGGGCTGGTCGGAGTCGGCCGCGGCGGCCTTGGCGACCGCCAGGGAGACGCCGAGGATCGCGTTGGCGCCGAGCCTGCCCTTGTTGGGCGTGCCGTCGAGCTCGATCATCGTGCGGTCGAGTGCGCCCTGCTCGGCGGCTCGCGCGCCCCTCAGGGCGGCGGCGATCTCGCCGTTTACGTTGGCGACGGCGGCGCTCACCCCCTTGCCGACCCAGGTGTCCCCCCCGTCGCGCAGCTCGACCGCCTCGAACTCACCGGTGGACGCCCCCGAGGGGACGGCGGCGAGGCCACCTGCGCCCGAGTCGAGGGTCACCTCGACCTCGACGGTCGGGTTGCCACGCGAGTCGAGGATCTGGCGCGCGTGGATGCGCTCGATCGCGCTCAACTAGGGGAACAACCCATCTAGGGAGCGGCGGGCGGCGGAGCGCCTTCGGTGACGCCCGGCGGCAGGCCTTCGAGGCTCGGCAGGCCTTCGGGCGCCTCTTCGAGGCCGACGGGACGGGGGCGCTGCGCCAGCGCCTGGCCCTTGGGCGTGATCACGCTGATGCTGCCCGGCAGGGCCGGTTTGGCCTGGGCGACGGGAGCCGGGCAGGCTTCCGGCTCTTTTTTCGGATTCTCTTCGTAGCAGGCCGGGTCGGCTTCGGCGGGACGGCCGTCGCTCTCGTAGTTCGCGCATTTTTCGACGAGGTAGTCGTCGGCGCAGAAGGTCCGTGAGCGCCACAGGCTCTGGAAGTCGCCGACGAACTGGCCGAAGGCTTCTTCCTGGTTCCGTTGGCTGAGCTGGGCTTTGATCTGCGCTTCGGCTTCGCCCAGGGGCTGGGTTTTCTCGGGAGTGATTTTCTCGACCTCGAAGACGACCTGGCCGCCGGTCGAGTAATCGATCGGGCCCAGCACCTCGCCGACCTTGGCGCTGAAGATCGCGTCCCCGACGGGGCCCGCGTACTGTTCTTCGGTCACTCCGGGCTGCAGGCCGCCGGTCGTCGAAGGCGTTTCGGAGAATTTTTTGAAGACCTCTTTCCAGGCGTCTTCGGAATGGTCTTTGAGCAGCGCCGCCTTGGCGGCCGCGGCTTCCTGCGGTTTTTTGACGATCAGGATGCGGGCGTCGCGGGTCGGCGGCGTCGTGAATTCGGTCGACTTCGCTTCTTCGTAGTACTCCTCGATCTCGCCCTTGCTCGGCTCAGTCGAGGATTCCCCGAGCTGCTCCTGAAGTTTGGTGCTGAGGATCTGGATCTTGACCCGTTCGCTGACGTCCTGATCCGTGTATTTCGAGGTTTTGAGGAAGTCCTGGAACTCTTTCTCCGATTTGAAGTTCTGGTCCTTCAGTTTTTTCAGTTCTTTGGCGACGTCCTCCTCGCTGACCTTGAGCCCTTCTTCCGCCGCCAGGCCCTGGATCCAGATCGTTTCGAGGAGGCTGTTGACCGTCGTGTCTTTGAGTTCGTCGTACTGTTTGTCGCCCGGTTTCGGAGTTTTTTTGAGGCCCGCCGCCGCCACGACCTGGGCGAAGGCGCAGTCGTACTCCTCCTGGGTGACCTCGCCCAGGTCCTGGGTGGCCTCCCTGCCCTCGCAGTCTTTGTACGGCTTGCTGAAGGGCTCCTCGGCGCCGTCGGGGATTTCCTCGACGACCGCGATCGAGCTGGAGGGGATGCTCGGGTTGCCGAGCCCCTCGGTGATCGCGAAGATCAGGAAGAGGACGATGAACAGGGAGCCGAAGACCAGTAGGCCTAGCCGACGCACCTCATCACGACCCGGGCCGCGCTTGACCGCTTTCGCCCCGCCCTTGGTCGTGGGCCTCTGTCCCTTGCTCGGACTCACGAAGCGGGCAGCATATCCGCTTCGGCGCTCGGAGACCCTTTTGCCTCCCGCAGGCCCTTAGCCATCGTTAAGACTGCGGCCAGTCGGGGGGCCGGCTCGTCCGGGACGCGCACCGACGCGGTTTTCTCGCGCCACTCGTAGAGCGCCCCCTCGACCCGCTCCCCGAGCACCCCCGCCTGCTCGGAGTCGAGCTCGATCCCGGTGACGCTGAGGCGCCCGCCGCGCAGCTCGACGCTGCGGGCGCCGGCGAGCCCGAGCTCGATGCGCGCCCGCTGCAGGGCGAGCAGGTTCTCGACCTCGGGCGGGGGCGGGCCGAAGCGATCCTCGAGCTCGTCGCGGATCGCGCGCAGCTCGCCCGAGGCCCGCGCCGCCACGATCCGCCGGTGGATGTCGATCTTCGCCGCCTCGAACGGGACGTAGGCGGCCGGCAGGTAGGCGTCGACCGGGACGTCGAGCCGGACCGGCTCCGGCGCCTCCTCGCCCTCGCCCTCGGCGCTCGCCGCCTCGGCGACGGCCTCGTCGATCATCTGGCAGTAGAGCTCGAAGCCGACCGCGGCGACGTGGCCGGACTGCTCGTCGCCGAGCAGGTCGCCGGCGCCGCGGATGTCGAGGTCGCGCATCGCGATCTTGAAGCCGGAGCCGAGCTCGGTGTGGTCGGCGAGGGTCGAGAGGCGGGCCGCCGCGTCCTCGGTGAGGGCCTCCGCGGAGGGGTAGAGCAGGTAGGCGAAGGCGCGCTCGCGAGAGCGCCCGACCCGTCCGCGGATCTGGTACGCCTGGGAGAGGCCGAGCTGGTCGGAGCGCTCGACGATCAGCGTGTTGGCCGAGGGGATGTCGAGGCCCGACTCGATGATCGTCGTCGTCACCAGGCAATCGGCGCCGCCGCGTAGGAAGTCGAGCATCGTCTCCTCGAGCTGGCGCTCGTCCATCTGCCCGTGGGCTTCGGCGAAGCGGCCCTTGGGCACCAGGGCGCGCAGGCGCTCGGTCGTCTCCGGCAGCGAGTCGATCCGGTTGTGGAGGAAGAAGGCCTGGCCGCCGCGCTCGAGCTCGCGCTCGATCGAGTGGCGGACGAGCTCCTCGTCGTAGGGCCCGACGTAGGTGCGGACCGGGCGCCGGCCCTCCGGCGGGGTCTCGATCACCGAGATGTCGCGCAGCCCGGCGAGACTCATCTGCAGGGTGCGCGGGATCGGCGTCGCCGAGAGCGAGAGCACGTCAACCTTCAGCTTCAGCTGGCGCAGCAGCTCCTTCTGCTTGACCCCGAAGCGCTGCTCCTCGTCGACGATCACGAGGCCGAGCTCCTTGGCGCGGACGTCGCGCGAGAGCAGCCGGTGGGTGCCGATCAGGACGTCGACCTTGCCGGCCTCGAAGCCCGCCAGCACCGACTTCACCTCGGCCGGCTTGCGCAGCCGCGAGACGCCCTCGACCACGAAGGGCAGGTCGGCGAGCCGCTCGCGGAAGGTGCCGAGGTGCTGCTGGGCGAGGATCGTCGTCGGCACCAGCATCATCACCTGCTTGCCGTCGGAGGCCGCCTTGACCGCGGCGCGCAGGGCGACCTCGGTCTTGCCGAAGCCGACGTCGCCGCAGACCAGCCGGTCCATCGGCTGCTCGGACTCCATGTCGCCCTTGACCGCCTCGATCGCTTCGATCTGGTCCGCCGTCTCCCGATATGGGAAGGCGGTCTCCATCGCGATCTGCCATTCGCCGTCCGGGGCGAAGGCGTGGCCGCGGCGGGTGCGGCGCTCGGCGTAGAGGTTGAGCAGCTCGCCGGCGAGGGCGCCCGCGGCGCGGCGCGCCCGCGCCTTCATGTTCTGCCAGCGCTTGCCGCCGAGCGCCGAGAGCGTCGGGGTGCCGGCGGCGCCGACGTAGCGGCTCAGCTTGGCGAGCTGGTCGGTGGGGACGTAGACGCGGTCCTCGCCCTTGTATTCGAGGTAGAGGTAGTCGCGGGTGACGCCGCCGACCTCGCGGGTCTCGAAGCCGGCGAAGCGGGCGACGCCGTGGTCCTCATGGACGACGTGGTCGCCGACCCGCAGGTCGCTGAACGCGAGCCGCCCGCGGGCGGCGCCGGGGGCGCGGTCCTCGGCCCGCCTGCGGCGGTGAACGAGGCGGCGGAAGGGATAGACGGCGAGTTTCAGCTCGGGGCTGACGAACCCCTCGCGCAGGCGGGCCTCGGCGAACGAGAGCCCCGGGTCGGGAGAGAGCCGGACGCCGTCGAGGATCGAGACGTCGAGGCGGTCGATGCCGTAGCGCGAGCGCTCCGCCTCGCCGATGTTGTCGAAGGCGACGACGGTGCGGTACCCGGAGCGGACCAGTTTCTCCAGCTCGCCCTCGGCCTCCTGGATGCTGCGCGCAGGCGACTCGGCCCGGGCGGCGCGGAAGGCGTCCTCGTCGTCCTCGCCGGCGTCGGCCAGCGCGAGCGCGGCACGCGCGGCGAGCGGCGCGGCGACGTCGACGTAGAGGTGGCGGGCGTCGTCGGCGTGCATCGCGGTGGTCGCGTCCTCCCAGTGGTCGCGCAGCGCCGGCTCGATCTCCTCGGCCGCGACGAGGATCACGGCCGCCTCCTCGGGGACCAGGTCGAGCGGCGCGCCGAAGCGGTCGAGCGGCAGGACCTCGGCCAGGCTCGGCGCCTCCCTGCCCACTTCCTCGGCCTCCATCGCCGCCAGCTCGGCGAGCTCGCGGTGCTCGACGTCGAGCTCCGCCGCCGGGGAGAGCTCGACCCGCTCGGCGTCGCCCAGCGAGCGCTGGGTGAAGGTCGAGAACCAGCGCATCGAGTCGATCTCGTCGCCGAAGAGCTCGATCCGCACCGCGCGTTCCTCGGTCGCCGGGAAGACGTCGAGGATGCCGCCGCGCAGCGCGAACTGGCCGCGCTCCTCGACCTGCTCGACCCGTTCGTAGCCGGCGGCTACGAGGTCGCGGGTGACCCGCTCGAGGTCGACCTCCTCCCCCATTCCGAGGCTGAATCCGGCGGGCCGCAGGGAGGAGTCCGGAACCGCCTCGGCGAGCGCGGTGGCGCTGGCGACGACGATCGCGTCGTCCTCGCCGCGCAGCCCGTCGAGAGCGTCGATGCGGAGCCCGACCAGGTGCGGAGGGGGCGTCACGTGCGACGCGTAGCCGGTGCCGCGCGAGGGATAGAGGCGAACCCGGCGCGGCGCCCCAAGATAGGCGCGCAGATCAGCGGCGAGGTCGCGGGCCGAGCGGTCGTCGGGGCTGACCAGGAGCGCCGGACGCCCCGCGAGGCCGCGGTCGTCCTCGAGCAGGGCGGCGAGGAGCAGCGGCCGCAGCATCGCCGAGGCGCGGACGCTCACCTGCGGCTCCTTGCCGACGACCGCATCCCTGGCACGGCCGGCGAGCGCGTGGAGGCGCTCGTTCTCGGCGGCTATCTCGATTAGAGGGCGGAGGCTCATGGCATGGAAAGAGCCCGGATCGCGGGATCCGGGCCGGTCTGACGATTCTAGTTACCGGCGGTCTAAGCTCTCCCCGATGCGGTTCCGACGTCCCTTCGCCGCGGGCTCGGCGCTCGGCGCCCTCGCCCACCACTCGTTCGAGACCAGGGCCGGGGTCGGCCTGGTCTTCGAGCCCGAGCTCGGCCGGCGCGGGGCGATCGCGCTCTGGGGGGCCCTCTTCCCGGCGATGCTGCTCAGCGCCGCCAGGCCGGGGAGCCTGAACGAGCGCCTCTCGGCGGTCAACGCGGGAATCGGCGCCGCCGGGGTCGCGGTCCACTTCGCCGCCTGGCCCTGGTCGCTGCACGGCGGCCTGCCGATGCTCGACGAAGCCGAGGGGCTGACCGAGGAGCAGCTCCCCGCCTACAACGCGGTGCTCTGGTTCTGGCTGGTGACCAGCGTGCTCAGCCTGGCCCGCGAGGCGAGCCCGGGGTCGCGGCGCCTCGGCCTGATCGTGGGGGCGATCAACTTCCCGATCCTGCTCGCCTCGGCGCGCCACCACTTCAAGTGGGCCCGTGAACAGGCCGAGATGGAGCCCGAGCGGTGGAGCCCGGCGCTGCGAGAATGAGCGAGTGGCCCGACGGCGCCCGCGCCGCGCTCAGCCTCAGCTTCGACAACCTCGGCGAGGCGGCGGAGATCGAGATGGGGGCGATCGCCGCACCTCACGGGACTCATCCCACCGCGACGCGAGTCGTGCCCGCCATCCTCGAAGCCCTCGCCGAGCGGCGCCTGACGGCGACCTTTTTCGTCGAGGGCTTGAACGCGGTGGTCTATCCCGACCTGCTGCAGCGGATCGACGCCGCCGGCCACGAGGTCGCCTACCACGCATGGCGCCATGAGCAGTGGGGAGATCTGAGCGCCGCCGAGCAGGCGGACAACCTCGCCCGTGGCGTCACCGCTTTCGGCGAGCTCGGGCTGGAGCCGGCCGGCCTCCGCCCCCCGGGCGGCGGGCTCGGCGAGGGTGGTCCAGGCGCCCTCCGCGACGCGGGTCTCTCCTACTGCTCACCCGCCGGCGAAGGAGCCGGAGTCGATGGAGGCTTGGCCCTGCTCCCCTTCCAGTGGCTCCATGTCGACGCAAGTTGCCTCCTGCCGGGGCTGGCCCCGGTGCGAGAGCGGATGACCGGCTCGCCCGAGCCGATCGAGCCCGACGACTTCCTCACCTACCTGGAAGGTGAGCTGGAGAGGCTCTCCGCCGGCGGCGGCTTCGCGACCACCGTCCTGCACCCGGTCACGATCGATTCCTGGTTCGGAGAAAAGCGGCTAGGCGCCCTGCTCGACCGCGTGGCCGCGGCGAAGGACGCCGGCGAGATCTGGGTGGCCCCCTGCCGCGACGTCGCCCGCCACGTGCTCGCAAACGGGGATGCCTTCGACGGCGCCACGACCCTCGACGCGACCAGCTGGTCCGCCTAATCCCTTGTGTCGCCTTTGTTCGGAATAGCCGAACAAAGGCGACCCGCGCCGCCCGGCTACTTGGCGCGGACGGCGGCGACGGTTTGACGCAGGGTCCCCCGAGCGTCGTGGTGGGGCATCCAGTGCAGCTTGCGGCGGGCGCGGGCGGTGTCCATCAGGACCGGCCGGCGGATCGCCTCGATCCAGGCCGCCTCGTCCGGCAGGTAGGGCAGCTGGGCCAGCACCTCGGCGGTCGCGCTGACCGCCAGCCGCGGCGCCGGGACCGAGTGCCAGCCCAGCTCACGCGCGAGGTCGGAGACCGTCAGCTCACCGGGGCCGGCGAGGTTGTAGACGCCCGGCTCGCCGCTGCCAATGACCGCCGCCGAGAGCGCGGCGGCGACGTCGTCGTGGTGGACGAGCTGAAACGGCACGCCGGGGTCGGGCAGGACGGGCCGCAGCGAGGGGACCCTGCCGAGCGCCCAGCGCACCGGGCCCGGCATCGCCCGCCCGACCGCGACCAGCGGGACCAGGTCGAGCAGCATCGTCGCCTCCGGGCCGGCCACGATGCAGGGGCGGAAGACGTAGGCGTCGGTGCCGCCCTCGGAGCTCGCCAGGACCTCGTCCAGGAGTTCCTCGACCTCGGCCTTGTGGGCGGAGTAGGGATGGCGTGAGCTGCCCCTGACCGGCTCGTCCTCGTCGAGCAGCGGCGGCAGGTCGCGATCGAAGCCGTAGGCCGCGACCGAGGAGGTGTAGACGAGCCGCCTGGCGCCGGCGGCGACCGCCGCCTCGAAGACGTTGCGCGAGCCCCTGAGGTTGATCTCGCGGCTCTCCTCCCGGCCGGCGACGATCACGAAGGCGAGATGGACGACGACGTCGGCGTCCTCGACGAGCGCCTCGACCGATTCGCGGTCGAGGACGTCTCCGCGCCGGTATTCGACCTTCTCCCAGCCGTGGGCGGCGATGTCGAAGGGGCGGCGGGCCATGCCGATCACCCGCTCCACCTCCGGCACGCGCTCGAGCGCGGCCATGAAGGGCTTGCCGATCTCACCGGTCGGCCCGGTGACGGCGACGGTCAGACCCTGTTGCGGCCCGGCCAGGGCCCTATCCCCCGGGCAGGCCGGGGCCGGTGCGCTGCCACTCGACCTGGCCCTCGCCCTCGGACCGCGAGCGGCCCTCGACGTCGTCCCACTCGTGCAGCATCCGCTTCAGCCGGGCGACCCCCTCCGGCGGGTTGGCGGCGACCTCGCCCGCCAGCCCGAGCGCCGCGTCCTCGGTCCCGGCAGCCGGAGCGACCCGGTTGACCAAACCGACCCGCAGCGCCTCGTCGGCCCCCACCGTGCGCGAGGAGAGCAGCAGGTACTTGGCGGCGGCCAGCCCGCAGAGGGTGACGAGGCGCGCCGGGCCGACCGGGACGCCGAGCGCGGCGCCCGGGAAGCGCATCCGCAGGTTGGAGCCGCCGACCCGCATGTCGCAGGCGATCGCGACCTCGGCGCCGCCGCCGACGACGTCGCCGTGGCAGACCGCGATCGTGGGCTTGGGAAAGCCGACGATCCCGTCGTAGACGTCGGCGAAGAGCTGCATCCGCTTCACCTTGCCCTCCTCGTCGAGCACCTCCTTGATGTCGGCCCCGGCGGAGAGTCCCATGTGGTCGGAGGAGCTGATCACCAGCGCCCGCACCGCGTCGTCGTCGCGGGCCACCGCCAGGTGCTCGAGGATCTCGGCCAGCATCTGGGTGTCCATCGCGTTGCGCGCATCCGGGCGCTGCAGGCGCAGCACCGCGACCCCGCGCTCGTCCACCTCGTATCCGGTCCGCAGCTCACTCATCTCGCTCATCCTCTGAACCTAGCCTTTCGACGAGGCGCTCGGCCTCCTCGGCGGCGCGCTCGACAAGGCCGGCGACCTCGTCCCGCGGCTCGCGGAAGGGACCGAGCACGTGGGCGGAGACGATCTCGGGGTCGGTCGAGTCGGGCCGCCCGACGCCGACCCTGACCCTCCAGAAGTCAGAGCTGTTGAAACCGGACCTGAGCGCCTTCAGGCCGTTATGACCGGCCAATCCGCCTCCAAACTTGGTTTCAACCTCGCCGAACGGGAGGTCGATCTCGTCGTGGAGGACGACGACACGGTCGAGCGGGACCTTGAGCGAGCCCCGCGCCGGTCCCGCCGAGCCGCCCGAGTCGTTCATGAAGGTCTGCGGCAGCAGGATCGCCACCCGCGGCCCGCCCGGCCCGGTGCGGCCTTCGGCGAGCTCGCCGCCGAACTTCCTCTTCGCCCGCGGCAGGTCCCAGCGGCGCGAGAGCTCGGCGCCGACCTCGAAGCCGACGTTGTGCCGGGTGCGGGCGTAGCGCTCCCCGGGGTTGCCGAGGCCGACGATCAGGATTCGGCCGCCGTGATCGGAGTCGCGGCGGCGGAACAGGGACAGGAGCTACTCCCCGTCGGAGTCGCCGCCCGAGTCGCCCTCGGCCGGGGCCTCGCCCTCGCCCTCGCCCTCGGCCGGGGCCTCGCCCTCCTCGCCGACGAGCTCCGCCTCCTCCTCGACGTCGGGCTCGGGCTCTTCCTCGACGCGCGGCGGCGAGAGGGTCGCGATCGTGACCTCCTCGGGATCGTCGGCGACGAGCTTGACGCCATCGGGCACCGGGACCGAGGTGAGCTGGAGTGTGTCGTTGATCTCCATCGCCGAGACGTCGGCGACGAGGCGCTCGGGGATCTCGGTCGGCAGCGCTTCGACGGTGACCTCGCGGGTGACGTGCTCGAGCACGCCGCCCTCTTTGACGCCGGGGGCGGTCTCGGTCCCCTCGAGCTCGACCGCGACCTCGGCCTGGATCGCCTCGTCGAGCTTCACCTCCTGGAGGTCGATGTGCTCGAGGCTGCCGCGGACCGGGTGCAGCTGCTGGTCCTTGACCACGACCGGGACGCCCTTGGCGCCCTCGAGCTCGAGGTCGAAGAGGGCCTGGCCGCCGGCGAGCACGTGGCGAACCTCGCGCTCGACCACCTGGAAGGCGCGCGCCTCCGAGCCGCCGGCGTAGACGACGCCGGGGACGAAGCCCTCGCGCCGCAGGCGGCGGGAGGTGCGGGAGCCGAACTCCGTGCGCGGAGTGGCCTTCAGCGTTTCTCTGGTGGCGGCCATCGAACGGGAGAGGATAGAGAAAGGTGGCCTGTGGCAACCTTCCCGGGCGATGAGCGACGAGAACAAGATCCCCAAGGGACGAGTCCGGCGCTCGGCCAAGCTGGGATCGATCGTCGGCACCCAGGGCGCCCGCTACGCGGGGACCAAGGCGACGAACGTCGCGCGCTCGGAGGAGTCGGGCAAGGAGAAGCTCGAGCAGCGCCACCTGGAAACGGCGATGAAGATGGTCGGCGCGCTGGGCCAGATGAAGGGCGCGGCGATGAAGCTCGGCCAGTTCGCCTCCTTCATCGACACCGAATTCCTGCCGCCCGAGTACGCCGAGATCTACCAGGAGCAGCTCGCAAAGCTGCGCACCGACGCGCCGTCGATGCCCTGGGAGAAGGTCGTCAAGGTGCTCGAGGAGGAGTACGACGGGGAGCCGGTCTCCGAGCTCTTCGCCGAGTTCGAGGAGGAGGCCTTCGCGGCCGCCTCGATCGGCCAGGTCCACCGCGCCGTGCTGCTCGACGGCCGCCGCGTCGCGGTCAAGATCCAGTACCCCGGGATCGCCGAGGCGCTCGACGCCGACCTGCGCAACATGGGGACGATCGTCCGCCTCGCCCGCGCCCTCGCCCCCGGCCTCGACGCGAAGGCGGTCGCCGGCGAGATCCGCGAGCGGATGATGGAGGAGCTCGACTACGAGTACGAGGCCCAGAACCAGCGCAGCTTCGCCCGCGCCTACCTCGACCACCCGTTCATCTACGTGCCGGAAGTGATCACGCGGCTCTCGCGGCGCCGCGTCCTCGTCACCGAGCTGGTCGAGGGCCTCGGCTTCGAGCAGATCAAGCAGCTGCCCCACGAGGAGCGCAGCCGCTTCGGCGAGATCGTCTTCCGCGGCAACCTCGGCTCGATGTTCAACCTCCAGCACTTCAATGCCGATCCCCACCCCGGCAACTACATCCTGATGGACGACGGCCGCGTCGCGTTCCTGGACTTCGGGATGACCAAGAAGCTCGACCGCGAGCAGATCGAGCTCGAGCAACGCGCCTTCGACGCCGCCTCCCGCGACGACCCCGAAATGTTCCGCGGCGCCCTCCACGACCTCGGCTTCGTCAAGAAGCCCTCGAAGCTCGACGCCGAACGGCTGCTCGAGCACATGGGCGCCGTCGGCGGCTGGTACATCGAGGACCGTGAGATCGAGATCTCGCCGAAACGGGTGATGAAGATCATCGAGTCCACCCACGACCCGCGCTCGGAGTACTACGACCTCATGCGCCGCGAGTCGATCCCCGCCGAGGAGCTGATGGGGAGGCGGATGGAAATCGGCGTCGTCGCCGTGCTCGGCCAGCTCCGCGCCAAGCGCAACTGGCACAGGATCATGCGCGAGTGGGTCTACGGGGAGGAACCGGCGACCGAGCTCGGCGAGCAGGAGTGGGAGTATTTCGAGGGAAGAGGACTGGTGCGAGTTCCGGGACTGGCCAGCAACGCCTGAGGAGGCGACGATGAGCAAGATCCGACGCGGTTGGGCCCTGACCAAGAAAAGCTGGCGCGCTGCTGCGCGAGCATCCGGAACTGATCCGCTTTCCGCTCTACGGCGCGGTCGCGACGGTGCCGCTGGCGATCGTCACGCTCGGCCCGGGGCTCTACCTCTTCGAGGAGGACCAGCTGGCCGGGGCGATCCCGCTGCTGATCGTCGGCTTCTACCTGCTCAGCGTCGTCGGCTTCTACTTCAGCGTCGGGCTCGCCGCCGCCGCCGACATGATCTTCCGCGGACAGGAGGCGACCGTCGCCGACGGCCTCGCCGTCGCCCGCAGCCGCTTCTCCCAGATCTGCGGCTGGGCCGCGGTCAGCACGGCGATCGGCGTGGTGATGGGCGTGCTCGAAAACCAGGGCGGGATCGGCGGCACGATCGCCGCCCGCTTCGTCGGCATGGCCTGGGCGCTGGTCACCTTCCTCGCGGTGCCGGTGATCGCGATCGAGGGCACCGGCGCCCTCGAGACGCTGAAGCGGTCGGCCTCGATCTTCCGCGAGCGCTGGGGCCAGCAGATCACCGGCAACCTCGCGATCGGCGGCGCGGTCGGCCTGCTCGGCATCCTGCCCGCGACGCTGATGGTCGTCGCCGGAGTCATGGTCTGGGCCTCGGCGCCCTTCATCGGGGCGCTGCTCGTCATCGTCGGCGCGATCGTGCTGTCGGTCGCCCTGCTGATCTCGAAGGCGCTGAGCGGCATCTTCGGCGTCGCGCTCTACCGCTATGCGACCGAGGGCGAGGCGGTCGGCGGCTTCAGCGCCAGGAGGAGCTCGAGTCGGCGGTCAAGGTCAAGAAGGGCGCGACGGCGCCGGGCGCCGCTTGAGCGACCTCGAGGTCAGGGGTCTCAGCAAGCGGTACGGCAAGACCCTCGCCGTAGACGACCTCTCCTTCTCGGTCGACGCCGGGCAGGTGACCGGCTTCCTCGGCCCCAACGGGGCCGGCAAGACGACGACGATGCGGGCCCTGATCGGGCTGATCGCGCCGACCCGCGGCGAGGCCCTGGTCGAGGGCCGGCCGCCGGCTGAGATGTCGGACCCGCTGCGCACGATCGGCGTCGCGCTCGAGGCGACCGCCTTCCATCCCGGCCGCAGCGGTCGCGACCACCTGCGGGTGCTGGCGACGTCGGCGGGCCTGCCTGAGAGCCGCGTCGACGAGGTGCTGGGGATGGTCGAGCTGAGCGACGACGCCGGGCGCCGCGTCAAGGGCTACTCGCTGGGGATGCGCCAGCGCCTCGCGCTCGCCGCCGCGCTGCTCGGCGAGCCGCGGATCCTCGATCCTCGACGAGCCCGCCAACGGCCTCGACCCGCAGGGGATGCGCTGGCTGCGCGACCTGCTGCGCGAGCAGGCGGCCGCCGGGCGCACCGTGCTGGTCTCCAGCCATCTGCTCTCCGAGGTCGCCCAGACCGCCGACGAGCTGATCGTGATCCGCGACGGCAAGCTGGTCGCGAAGACATCGCTCGACGAGTTCACCACCGGCTCGACGAGCCAGATGCGGGTCCGCGCCTCCAACTCCCGGACGCTGGCCGCCGCCCTGCGCGGGCGGGGCGGGACGGTCGAAACCGAGGAGGGCGGCCCTGCGCTGCTGGTCAGCGGCCTCGACGGCGAAGCGATCGGCGCGCTCGCGCTCTGCCGCCGGGATCGCGATCCACGAACTGGCGCCGCTGCGCTCCAGCCTCGAGGACCGCTTCCTCGAGGTGATCGGCGAGGAGGCGCGCCGGGGTGAACCTGGTCCGAACGCGAGTGGCTCAAGCTGACCACCGTCCGCACGACCTGGGTGATGCTCGGCGTCGGCCTGCTGCGCGGAGGCGCTCTTCGCCGGCCTCTACGTCGCGCCTGGCGTCCGACGACACCGTCCCGGCGGACATCCGGGAAGCGATCGACCGGCACCGGGCTGCTGATGGTCATGATGCTGGTGCTCGGCGTGCTGCGATCACCACCGAGTTCCGCCACGGGACCGCCAGCTCGACCTTCCTGGCGACCCCGCGCCGCTGGCCGGTCCTGCGTCGCCAAGCTCGGCGCCGCGCTCTTCCTCGGACTCGTCGCCGGCCTCGCCTTCGTCGCCGTCAACGCCGGCCTCGCGCTGCCCAGTTCTCGGCCGCGCGGAATCGAGCTGCCGGCGACCGGCGAGCTTCGTCGCCATCTACGTCGGGCGTCGTCGTCTCCTTCGCCCTGCTCTGCGCCTTCGGCCTCGGCGGTCGGGGCGATCGTCCGCAATCAGGTCGGGGCGATCATCGCCGCGATCGCCTTCTTCTTCGTCCTCTCGCCGCTGCCCGAACTGCTCCCCGGCGATATCGGCGACTACTTCCCGGCCCAGGCGATCGGCTCACTGCACGACGAAACCGAAGGCGACGGGCCTGGGCCAGGTCGCGGGCGGCCTCGTCCTCGCCGCCTGGACCGCCGGCCTCTTCGCCGTCGGCACGCTGCTGACGATGCGCCGCGACCTCAACGAGTGAGCTCGGCGAAGAGCCGCGGGTCGTTGGAGCAGATGCCCGTCGACGCCCGGCTCGACCAGGCGCTCGCATGCTGCGCCGGGTCGTCGACGGTCCAGGCGATCAGCTCGACCCCGGCGAGCTTGCGTGATCCGGGCGAGGCGGGTCGTGACCAGCGGGTGGTAGACCCACATCGCCTCGACCCCCATCTTCGGCAGCTTCTGCGGCGGCCAGGCCGGGCAGGCGGTGGCGCATCGACGACGAGGGCCGCCGAACATCGGCCCCCTGCGCCCAGCGCTTCGAGGTCCAGTCCTTGGTCACCTTCGGATAGGTCCAGCCGCGGCGCAGCGCCGGTTCGAGCTCGAGCACTTTCCCGAGGCTGTAGAGCTCCATCGTCGAGACCATCGCCCGCTCGATCAGGCCGCGCTCGCGCAGCGCCGCCGACCAGCTCCTCCTCGCGGCCGGGCAGCTTGATGTCGAGGTCGATCTCGACCTTGTCGAGCGGCGGCTCGAGGAAGGCGTCGAGCGCCTCGGTCAGGAACAGCGGGGTGCGCTGCCCGGCGTCGTGCCAGTCGTGGGCGACGACCAGCGGCGTCCGCTGCTCCAGCGGCAGGTGCGCGTCGGGCAGCCAGAGCACGTCGAGCTCGATCGTGTCGACGCCCGCCTCGACCGCGGCGTGGAAGCTCTCCAGCGTGTTGCCGGGCGCGATCAGGTCGGCGCCCTTGTGGCCGACGCAGCCTGCAGCCCGTGCGCGCTCAGAAGAGCTGGTTCTCGCCGGCGAAGATCTCGGAGACCGAGTCGTCGGTGAAGATGCGGCGGATCGAGTCGGCGAAGGTGCTCGGCGGTCGAGAGCACCTTGATGTTGTCGGCGGCGCGCCCTCGCGCAGCGGGAGCGTGTCGGTGACGACGATCTGCTCGATGCCGGAGTTCTCGTAGGCGAGCCGCTCGTAGGCGGGGCCGGAGAAGACGCCGTGGGTGGCGCAGGCGATGACCCGCGCCGCGCCCTCGTCGAGCACGGTCTGGGCGGCGGCGCAGAGCGTGCCGGCGGTGTCGATCATGTCGTCGACGAGGACCGCGGTCTTGCCCTTGACGTCGCCGACCACGTAGCCGATCTCCGCCACCTGCTGGGCGGGGCGCTCCTTCTCCATCACCGCCCAGTGGGTGCCGACGCGGCGGGCGAAGTTGCGCGCGGTCTTCACCCGGCCCGCGTCCGGGGAGACGATCACCAGCTCTTCGGTCAGGTGCTGGTCGGCGAACCACTGGGTCAGCATCGGCATCGCGGTCATGTGGTCGACCGGGACGTGGAAGAAGCCCTGGACCTGGCCGGCGTGGAGGTCCATGGTGAGCACGCGGTCGACGCCGACCCCCTCGAGGCACTTGGCGACGATCCGGGCCGTGATCGGCTCGCGCGGGGCGGACTTCTTGTCCTGGCGGGCGTAGCCGTACCAGGGCATGACGGCGATGATCCGGTGGGCGGAGGCGCCCTGGGCCGCGTCGGCCATCGTCAGCAGCTCGACCAGCGCGTCGTTGGGCGTCATCCCGCTCTGCTCGTTGGCGCAGGTGGACTGGACGAGGAAGACGTCGGCGCCGCGGATCGACTCCTCGTAGCGGCAGTAGACCTCGCCGTTGGCGAAGGTCGTCAGCGTCACCTGGCCGAGGTCGAGGTCGAGCTTGCCGGCGACCTTCGCGGCCAGCTCCATCGAGCTGCGGCCGCCGAAGACCATCAGCCGCTTCGAGTAGTCGTGCGGTATCGCGGTCGGCGCGGTGTCCGGTGCCGCCTCTGAGCGCTGCTCGATCGTGCTCACCGTTCGTCCTTCTCTTTCGACTCCGCGGCTTTGCGCTCCGCGAATCCCTCGATGTTCCGTTGCTCGTTCTGACTCACCGCAAGCGCCCCGTCGGGAATGTCCTCGGAGACCACTGCGCCAGCGCCAGTGTAGGCGGAGTCGCCGACTTCTACCGGGGCGATCAGCATCGTGTCAACTCCTATGCGGGCCCCGGCGCCGATCACAGTCCGGTGCTTGCGGAATCCGTCGTAGTTGGCGGTGATCGTGCCGGCGCCGAGGTTGCTGCCGGGGCCGACCTCGGCGTCGCCGACATAGGCGAGGTGCGGGACCTTCGACCCCTCTCCGATCCGCGAGTTCTTGATCTCGACGAAGGCGCCCGCCTTGGCCTCGCGCTCGAGCCGCGTCCCGGGGCGCAGGTAGGCGAAGGGGCCGACGTCGCAGCCGTCGAGGACCTCGCACTCGACCAGGAAGGAGTGCGGGATCGAGACCGACTCGCCGAGCTTCGTGTCGGTCAGGGTCGTCAGCGGCCCGACCACCGAGCCGGCACCGACCTCGGTGCGGCCGCGCAGGCTCGTGCCGGGCTCGATCCTGGCGTCGGCGGCGATCTCGACGTCGGCGTCGACCCAGGTCGAGGCCGGGTCGACGACGGTCACCCCGGCGAGCATGTGGGCCTCGAGGATGCGGCGGCGGGCCACGGCCTCGACCGCGGCGAGCTCCGCCCGGTTGTTGACGCCCATCGTCACGGCGATGTCCGCGGAGGGATGCGCGGCGACGGTGTGGCCCGCCTCGCGCAGCGAGGCGAAGAGGTCGGTCAGGTAGTACTCGCCCTGGGCGTTGTCGTTGGAGAGCCCGGCCAGCGCCTCGGCCAGGGGGGCGGCGTCGAAGGCGTAGGCGCCGGCGTTGATCTCGCGGATCGCGAGCTCCTCCGGGGCGGCGTCGCCGGCGGCTTTCGCCTCGACCACGCGCTCGACCTCGCCGCCCTCTCCCCGCACCACGCGGCCGTAGGAGCCGGGGTCGTCGAGCTCGATCGTCAGCATCGTCGCCGCGGCCCCGGCGGAGGCGTGGGCCTCGAGCAGCCCGGTGATGTCGCCGGCCGAGATCAGCGGGTGGTCGCCGGAGAGGACCAGCACGGTCTCGCTCTCCTCGACCAGCGAGCTCGCGGCGCGCAGCGCGCCGCCGGTCCCGTCGGGCTCGGGCTGGACCACGGTCTCGACCCCCTCGGGGAGGCCGGCGGACAGGTCGAGGTCGGGAGAGACGATCGCCGCGACGCGCCCGGCGCCGGCCTCACGCGCGGCGAGGACCGGCCAGGCGACCATCGGCCGCCCGCAGACGTGATGCAGCATCTTCGGCAGCGAGGAGCGCATGCGCGTTCCAGCACCCGCCGCCATGACGAGGACCAGGGGTGAGCTCACCGTCGAATCGTAGACGGGAAGTCGCCATCCCCGGTGGACCGGCGCCGCCGCGGGCGCGTTTTGTCGTCCGCCTCGCGAAATCGCATCAAGTTCGCCATGCATCACCTGGCGAAGTTGATGCGATCCTCGAGTGCTAGGCGCGGGAGAGGTCTTTGCCGACCAAGCCCACGGAGACCAATGTCCAGCCGGCGAAGATCAGGTCTATGCCGACGAGGAGGCCGATGGCCCAGTCGGCGGAGCTGGGGAACTCGACGAGGATGAGGAGGCCGATCAGGAGGCCGGCGAAGCCGCTGAGGCCGACGAGGCCGGCGTTGGTCTGGCCGCGGGCCATGAAGGCGGCGGCGACCCGGGTCAGGCCCATGAACACGAAGTAGATGCCGAGGATCAGGGTCAGGGTCCTGGTCCCGTCGTCGGGTTCGAAGATGAAGTAGAGGCCCACGGCGACGGTCAGGAGGGCCCAGAGCAGGCGCAGGACGACCGAGCCGATCGAGTGCGCCATGAAGGCCGCGGCGATCAGGAAGGCGCCCGAGATAAGCAGCACCCAGCCGACGAGGATCGCGGTCGTCACCGCGGCGACGGCCGGCACCAGGATCGCGACGACGCCGATCAAGATCGCGATCGCGCCGATCCAGATCAGCGGCTTCCAGCTCTTCGCCAGACCCTCGCGCACCTCCGGGTCCAAAGACGCTCCACCCATCTCCATGCGACGACCCTATGCAGGGTCCCGGACGGGGTCAACCGCAGAGCAGCGGTGCGGCAGCTGGGGAGCCCGGACTTGAACCGGGATAGCTGGCTCCAAAGGCCAGAGGCTTACCGATTAGCCGACTCCCCATCGAACCCAAAGCGTATTGCCACAGACCCTGGGCAGCTACTCCTCGGTGGAGCGCGGCACCTTGCCCGCTTCGGCGCCCGGCTCGAGCGCCGGGCCGCGCGGCGAGGCGATGCCGAGGACGCGCATCGCCTTCAGCCCGAGGCCGAGCTTCTCGCGGCCCTCGGTCGCGGAGACATCGTGGCCGCAGAGCTCCTTCACGCGCTCGAGGCGGTAGCGGATCGTGTGCCGGTGGGTGAAGAGCTGTTTGGCGGTCGCGGCGACGTTGCCGTCGTTGTCGAGGTAGGCCTCGACCGTCGCGACCAGCTCGGTCTCGTACTGCTCGTCGTAGGCCGACAGGGGCGCGACCGTCTCGGCATAGAAGCGCTCGAGCTCCCGCGGGTCCTCGCTGATCGCGGGCAGCAGCAGCCGGTAGGCGCCGGTGTCCTCGAAGGCGAGCAGGGGGCGGGCCTCGGCCTCGCCGACGTTGGCGGCGAGCCGGGCCTCGTTGCCGGCCCTGTAGAGGTCGACGGGATCGGCCGCGCGGCGGCTGTGGCCGATCGTCAGATGGAAGCCCGGCAGCCCGTCATCGAGCTCACGGGCGAGCCCGACGGCGGCGCGGGCGAGGCCGTCGTCGTCCGCGGCCGGGACGATCACCGCAAGCTGGGCCGCGGCGTCGCCCTCCTCGGCGCTCGCCAGCGCCCCGGCGGCGAGCGAGCGCAGCGCCCTCAGGGTCAGGGTCATGACGCGGGCGCGCCACTCGCCGGTCTGGGCGGCGCGCGGAGCGGCGCGGACGATCATCACTCCCGCCCCGGGCTCGAGGTCGGCGCCCATCTCCGCCGCGCGGGCGAGGATGTCGCCGCGGTCGGTCACCTCGCGGGCGAGGACGGCCTCGACGAAGGCGCCGGCGACCTCCTCGCTCTCCCACTCGGGCGAGCGGGCCCGCTCCAGCTCCAGCCCCAGCAGCGTGGTCACCATGCGGGAGATCGCGGGGTCGGGCTCGGCCGGGCTGCGGTAGCGGAGCTCGCCGACGACGTTGTCGGCGACCCGCAGCTCGACCGCGGTCACTCCCTCGCCTCCCGCGATCAGCTTCTTCTCCTGGTCCGACGACGCCCCGGCGACCGCCAGGACCGCGCTGGAGCGGTCGATCAGAGCGACGCTGGCATCCAGCGCCCTGGCCGCGGCGCGGGCGATGGCGGGCAGGCCGGCGCCCGACTCGATCGCCTCGGCGAGCGCGTCCAGGCTCCCGGGATCACCCTGCTTTGCAGGGGATTTCTTTCCTTTGGAGGCCGCCGGCATCCGCGCATTATCCCCAGTCGGGCTAGCCGCTGAGGAAGTTGATGATCTGCGGGTAGTAGTAGACGATCACCAGCCCGACGATCACCCCGGTCACGACCAGCGCGGCGAGGACGACCAGGGAGAGGACGCCGGCGGCGGCCTTCTCCCAGATCCGGCCGTAGGCGCTGACCGCCGGGACCAGGATCAATCCGACGAACGCGACGAGCGTGATCAGCGCCGCGACGCCGAACAGCAGGTACTCATCTTCGATGTTCTGGAGCGCCAGCGGCAGCATCGTCGAAGGCATTGTGCCGGACCGTCGAGATGATCAGCGCCACCGCCGCGCAGAGCGAGAAGCAGGCGGCTCCGAGCGCCCAGCCGGCATTGACGTCGCTGAGGTAGTGGACCCCGAGATAGACCCGTGAGAGGCCGATCAGCGCTGCCAGGGCGATTCCGGCGACGACGACCAGGGCGCCGCGCGCCATCCCCGGGCGCAGGCGCATGACGATCGCCACGGCCAGCCAGACGTAGAAGGTCGAGTAGGCGGCGTGCCCGCTGGGGAAGGACGAGCCCGAGGTCTCCACCAGCCCGCCGTCCGGGCGCGGCCGGTCGATCGCGTCCTTGAGCTCGTGGACGCCGGCGAACACCGCCGCCAGCCCGAAGACGAGCACGCAGACCTCCGCCCAGCGCCTGCCGTAAGCGAGCAGGGCGGCGCCGATCCCCCCCAGCCCGAGGACGACCCAGGCCGAGCCGAGGCCGGTCACCCCCTTGGCGATGTCGACCAGCCAGTCCGTGCGCAGGCTCTCGACGACGTCCCGCGCCGTCAGGTCGCCCGGGGTCGGCCCCGGGTCTTCGCCGACGATCACGACGTAGGCGACGAGCACGAAGGAGGAGACGGCGAGCACGGCCATCAGCGTCGTGAACTCCAGCCCGAAGGTCCCCCCCGGCGTCACCCGCTCCCAGAGGAAGCGGATCTGCGGCCTGAAGCGGCGCGCCAGGACGACGATCCAGCGAGTGGCGACGTGCGCCTCCATCCAGCGCACCGCGGCGCGCCGGTTCTCGGCGACGCGGAAATGGCGGCGCAGGGCGATCACGCCGATGATGAGGACGATCAGGGTGCCGAGCGCGAAGGCGCCTTTGCCGGCGTAGTCGAGCGCCGCGTCGATGTTTCGTGAGAAGACGTAGCCGACGATGAGCGCGCTGCTGGCCCAGAGGCCCGTGCCGAGGATGCTGTAGGGGACGAAGCCGCGATACGGCATCCCCGAGCTGCCCGCGACGAAGGGCGCGAAGGCGCGCACGAAGCCGATGAAGCGGCCGAGGAAGATCGTCTTGCCGCCGTGGCGGGAGAAGTAGTCGTCGATCTGGTCGAGGCGCTCGTGGCTGACCCCGACACGCGGCCCGTTCTTCCTGAGGAACTCCCTGCCCAGCCGCCGGCCGACGAAGAAGCTGGTGCTGTCGCCGCAGAAGGCCATCGTCCAGCCGATCGCGATCAGCAGATAGATGTTGGTCTCCCCCTGGCCGGCGACCGCCCCGCCGAGGATCATCACCGTCTCGCCGGGGACGACGAGGCCGACGAAGGCGCCGGTCTCCGCGAACGCGAAGAAGCCGACCAGGAGGTAGCTCCAGGCGCCGAGGGCGTGGGCGACGTCCTCGAGCAGCTTCTCGATGTCGACGAGCTCGGTGAAGGCGAGATAGACCGCGACCGCGACCGCGACGACCGCGACCCTCAGCGCCCACTTCCGCCACCCTTTCTCCGCGCCCCCCGGCAGCCTCATGGTGCGCCAGCCTCGCAGACGATCACGTCGTCCCGGTCGATCCGCTCGGCGGCGGCCCGGGCGGAGGGCAGGTCGTCGAAGAGGCCGAAGGCGGTCGGGCCGGAGCCGGTGAGGAGCGCCAGGGGAGCCCCCGCCTCGCGCAGCGCGTCCAGGGCCTCGCCGATCTCGGGGCGCAGCGACCGCGCCGCCGGCTCGAGGTCGTTCTCGAGCAGCTCGGCGTACTCGAGCGGCGAGGCGCCGGCGCCGGCGGCGGTCAGCGACCGCTGGGCCAGCGCCTCCAGCTCCTCGGCGCCGCGCCCGAGGCCGAGGCGGTCGGCCTCGGCGAAGACCTCGGCGGTGGATAGCCCGCCGCCGCCGGGCAGGAGGACGACCGCGTGCGATGCCGGGTCGGGCAGCCGGGCCACCCTCTCCCCCGCCCCCTGCACCAACGCAAGCGAGGGCGCGAGCTGCGAGGGCACGTCGGCCCCGAGCCCCGCCGCGAGCTCCTCGAGGCCGGCGACCTCGCCGGCGGCGAGCCGCAGGACGGCCGCCGCGTCGGCGGACCCGCCGCCGAGGCCCCCCGCCACGGGAATCCGCTTGGCGATCTCGATTCTCAGCGGCGGGTGCCCCCAGCCGTGCTCGCGCAGCGCGGCCAGGGCCCGCGCGGCCAGGTTCTCGCCCTCGACGCGCTCGCAGACGACCTCGTCGCGCTCCGCCTCCCCGACCTCGATCAGGTCGGCGAGTGTGAGCGGCTCGAACAGCGAGCAGAGCTCGTGCAGCCCGTCCTCGCGGCGCGGGCCGAGGAAGAGGCAGAGGTTGAGCTTGGCGGGGGCGAGGATCATGGGAGCTTCGCCGAGAGCGCGGCGAACTGCTCGGGCGCGAGCGACTCGGCGCGGGCGTCCTCGGGCAACCCGAGCTCGGCGAGGGCCGCCCGCGCCGGCGCCAGCGAGCCCGGCCGCGCGTGCTCCAGCGAGCGGGCCAGCGACTTGCGGCGGTGGGCGAAGGCGGCGCGGACGAGCTCGTGGGTCGCCGCGTCGGCGCCGGGCCCGGTGCGGCGCATGGAGAGGATCGCGGACTCGACCCTCGGCCTCGGGCGGAAGACCGCCGGGTCCACCGTCCGCAGCAGCCGCACCTCGCAGGCGAGCTGGGCGATCACGCTGGGCGAGCCGTAGGTGCGGTTGCCCGGACGCCGAGCGCAGCCGGTCGGCGATCTCGCGCTGGACCATCACCGTCCAGCTCGCCACCGACGGCAGCTGCTCGATCGTGCGCAGCAGGACGGGCGTCGCCACCGCGTAGGGAAGGTTGGCGACGACGCTGGTGGGCGCCGGGTCGAGCGCGCCGAAGTCGAGCTTCATCGCGTCGGCCCAGTGCAGCTCGACGTTCGGCATCGCCTCCACCTCGCCGAGAGCGGGAGCGAGGCCGCGGTCGATCTCGACGGCGTGCACGGTGGCGGCCGCGGCGGCGAGGCGCTCGGTCAGCACCCCTTCGCCGACCCCCACCTCGAGCACCACCTCGCCGGGGCCGAGCGCGGCGTCGCGGACGATCGCGTCGAGCAGGTTCGGGTCGGCGAGGAAGTTCTGGCCGAGCCTCACCATCGCCGGCGCCTCACCAGCCGAAGAGGGCCCGGGCGTTTGCCTCGACGGTCCGCTCCAGCTGCTCGTAGGTTTCGCCGCGGGCCTCGGCCACCGCGCGGGCGGTGGAGACGACGTGGGCGGGCTCGTTGGGCTTGCCGCGCACCGGCTGCGGCGCCAGGTAGGGGGCGTCGGTCTCGACCAGGAGCAGCTCGGAGGGGAGCGCCGCGGCGGCCTCGCGCAGCGCGTCGGACTTGGGGAAGGTGACGATCCCGGAGAACGAGCAGAACCAGCCGCGCTCGATCGCGTCGTCCACGCGCCAGGGGGCGAGGAAGCAGTGGAGGATCACGGTGACGCCGGCGGCGCGCGCGTCGAGGATCTCGAAGACCTCGTCGGTGGCGCTGGTCTCCCCATCCGGGTCGCGGGCGTGGATCACGACCGGCAGGGCGCGCTCGCGGGCGATCTCGATCTGGGCCTCGAAAGCGCGCCGCTGCTCGGCCCTCGTCGCCGACTCCCGGTAGTGGTCGATCCCGGTCTCGCCGATCGCCCGCACCTTCTCGTGCCCGGAGAGGCGCAGGATCTCGGCCTCGAGCTCGTCGCCGAACTCGTTCGCCGAGGTCGGGTGCGAGCCGACCGACGCGAAGACCTCCTCGTGGCGCTCGGCCTGGGCGATCGCGGTCGGGTTGGAGTCGGCGCCGAGGCCGACGTTGAGCATCCGCGTCACGCCCGCCTCGCGCGCGGCGGCGACGAGATCCTCCTCGTCGCCCTCGCAGAGGAAGAGGTGGGTGTGGGAGTCGATCATCTCGCGCCAGTCTAGGCTCGAATAGCCTTGCCCCCGTGCCCAACCCGGCGGACTTCTACGTTGAGATCTACGGCAGGGGAATGGCCGGCGAGACGCCGGCGATTCCGGTGCCGGTCGAGGATCTCGAGCGACTCGCCCGCGAGACGATGCCGGAGAAGGCTGCGAACTACGTCTTCGCCGGGGCCGGTACCGAGGACACGATGGCCGCCAACCGCGAGGCGTTCCGGCGGCGGCGGATCGTGCCGCGGATGCTGCGCGACGTCGCCGAGCGCGACCTCTCGACCACGGTGCTCGGGACCGAGATGCCGGCCCCGCTGCTGCTCGCCCCGATCGGCGTGCAGAAGGCCGTCCACGAGGAGGGTGAGCTGGGCTCGGCGCGGGCGGCGGCGGCGATCGGGCTGCCGATGATCGCGAGCACCGCCTCCCACCACACGCTGGAGGAGATCGCCGAGGCGAGCGGCGAGGGGCCGCGCTGGTTCCAGCTCTACTGGCCCAACGACCCCGAGCTGCTCGAGAGCTTCGTCGGCCGCGCCGAGGCGGCCGGCTACGGGGCGATCGTCGTCACCGTCGACACCTTCATCCCCGGCTGGAAGCCGCGCGACCTGCAGCAGGCCTGGCTGCCCTTCCTCGAAGGCAGCGGCAACGCCAACTACTTCCAGGACCCGGTCTTCCGCGCCGGCGCTCGAGCAGACGCCCGAGGAGGACCTCGGCGCGGCGACCGGGCACTACCTCGGCGTGCTCGCGAACCCCGCCCTCACCTGGGACGACCTCGCCCGGCTGCGCGAGCTGACCGAGCTCCCGGTCGTCGTCAAGGGAATCCAGCACGTCGACGACGCCCGCGAGGCGGCGAGCCGCGGCGTCGACGGGGTCGTCGTCTCCAACCACGGCGGGCGCCAGGTCGACGGGGCGCTGGGCTCGCTCGACGCGCTCGCCCCGATCGCCGAGGCGGTCGGCGAGGAGCTGGCCGTCCTCTTCGACAGCGGCGTCCGCGGCGGCGCCGACGTCTACAAGGCGCTCGCCCTCGGCGCCGACGCCGTCTGCCTCGGCCGCCCCTACGTCTGGGGCCTCGCCCTCGACGGCCAGGCGGGGGTCGAAACGGTGCTGAAGATGGTCCTCGCCGAGCTCGACCTGACGATGGCGCTGACCGGCCACACCCGGCCCGGGGAGCTCGGCCCCGACGCCCTCGCCTAAGAACCTGTTCTAGGCCTCGATCTTGGGGAAGAGCTGCGCGACCCGCTCGACCCGCTGCCCGCCCGGGCGCGAGCCGAGCTCGGCCAGGGCGGTCGACTCCTCGCCGAGCGCGGCCAGCAGCTTCTCGCTCGCCCGCGGCAGGTAGGGGACGAGCATCAGGGTCGTCACCCGAACTCCCTCGCAGAGGTTGTAGAGGACCTCGTCGAGGCGCTCGGGGTCGGCCTCGTCCTTGGCCAGCTCCCAGGGCTTCGTCTCCTCGACGTAGCGGTTGAGCCGCCGGACCAGCTTCCAGGCCTCCTCCAGCGCCTGGCTCAGCTCCGCCCGGTCGAGCAGCTCTTCGAAGCGCGGCAGGACGCCCTCGAAGTCCTCGCCGAGGACCGCGTCGAGCGCCGCCTCCGGCACCACGCCGTCCCGGTAGCGGTCGACCATCGCCAGCACCCGGCTCGCCAGGTTGCCGTAGTCGTTGGCCAGCTCGGTCTCGTAGCGGGCCTCGAACCCGGCCGTCGAGATCGAGCCGTCCTGGCCGAAGCTGACCTCGCGGAAGAGGTAGAAGCGCAGCGCGTCGGCGCCGAAGCGGTCGATCACGACGAAGGGGTCGAGGACGTTGCCGAGCGACTTCGACATCTTCTTCTCGCCCATCAGCAGGAAGCCGTGGATCGTCATCCGGCGCGGCAGCTCGAGCTCGGCGGCCATCAGCAGGGCGGGCCAGATCACGGCGTGGAACTTGAGGATGTCCTTGCCGATCACGTGCAGGTCTGGTGGCCAATAGCGACTTGTCAGATCCTCCCGCGGGCGCGCAAATGAGAGCGCCGTGTAGTAGTTGAGCAGCGCGTCGAACCAGACGTACATCCGCTGCGAGGGGTCCCAGGGCAGCTCCATCCCCCACTTCAGGGTCGGGCGCGAGAGCGAGACGTCCTCGAGGCCCTGCTTGACGAAGGCGACCGCCTCGTTGCGGCGGGAGTCGGGGACGACGAAGTCCGGTCGCTCCTCGTACAGCGCCTCGAGCCGCTCCTGGAAGGCGGAGAGCCGGAAGAACCAGTTCTCCTCGCGAACCTTCTCGAGCTCGATCTCGTGGATCGGGCAGGTCTGGCCCGGGCCCAGCTCGCGTTCGGTTTTGAAGTCGGCGCAGCGCGGGCAGTACCAGCCCTCGTAGGTGCCCTTGTTCACCCAGCCGTTGTCGTAGACGCGCTGGATCACCTCGGCGACCCGGTCTTTGTGGCGCGGGTCGGAGGTGCGGATGAAGAAGTCGTTGGTCGCGTCGATGATCGGCATCAGCTCGCGGAACTTCTCGGCGTTGCGGTCGGCCAGCTCCTGCGGGCTGATCCCCTCGCGCTCGGCCGCGGTCTCGATCGGCTCGCCGTGCTCGTCGGTCCCGGTCAGGAAGAAGACGTCCTCGCCGCGCTGGCGCATGTGGCGGGCGAGCACGTCCGCCGCCATCGTCGAGTAGGCATGGCCGAGATGCGGCTCGGCGTTCACGTAATAGATCGGGGTGGTCACGTAGTAGCTCATCGCGCCGCCCTCACTCCCTCGGCTCGCGGCCCGTCAGGCCCCGGTAGAGGTCATTCGCCCGGGTCCCGGTGAGGGCGGCGACGACGCTGGCCGCCGCCCGCGGCCGCGCTCCCGACTGGACCAGGTGGCGGAGTGCGTCGACGGCGAAGCCGACGTCCTTGTCGTGCTCGTCGGAGGAGGCCGGCCCGATCACGAGCACGATCTCCCCCTTGACGTCGCCGCGGAAGCGGCGCGCCAGTTCGGCCAGCGAGCCGCGCGAGACCTCCTCGTGCATCTTGGTCAGCTCGCGGCAGACGGCGGCGGGCCGGTCGGGGGCGATCGCCGCCAGCGCCGCCAGCGAGTCGCCGACGCGGCGCGGGCTCTCGAAGGCGACGACCGTCTCGGCGGAGCGCAGCACCCGCTCCATCTCCCCCGAGCGCTTCGGCAGGAAGCCCTCGAAGCGCCAGCGGTCGGTGGGCAGGCCGGAGGCGACGAGCGCGACCGGGACGACCGAGGGGCCGGGCAGCACGGTGACGTCGAGCGCGCGCTCGATGCAGCGCCGGATCAGTCGATACCCCGGGTCTGAGATCGCGGGCATGCCGGCATCGGAGACAAGCGCGACACGGGCCCCCCGCTCGATCAGCTGGGCGATCTCGGTCGCGCGCGCCGCTTCGTTGCCCTCGTGATTGGACATCAGCGGCGGCGCCGGCCGGATCCCGAGCTTGTCGAGCAGGCCGCCGGTCCGTCGCGTGTCCTCGCAGGCGATGTAGTCGGCGGAGACGAGGGCCTCGCGGACCCGCGCCGTGAGGTCCTCGAGGTTGCCGATCGGGGTCGGGCAGACGATCAGCTCGCCGGGCATCAGGGGCCGCCCGCCTGCTCGAGCTCGATCCGCGCCATCGCCGCGGCGCCGATCATCCCCGCCCCACCGCCGAGCTCGGCGGTGAGGACCGGCGTGCCGCTCATCGGCGGCAGCGCCCGCTCACGCAGCATTTTGCGCGCCGGGTCGAGCAGCAGGTCGCCGGCGCCGGCGACCACTCCGCCGCCGATCACGATCACCTCGGGCTCGAAGATGTTGGCGTAGTTGGCGAGCGCGACCCCGAGCCTGGTCCCGACCAGGTCGAAGACCCCGAGCGCCGTCGGGTCCTCGGCGAGCGCCGCCTCGGTCACCGCCCTGCCGTCGATCTCGCGGCCTTCCGCGAGCATCTTGCCGAGCGCGGAGGTGGGCTCCAGCCCTGCCGCCTCGCGACCCTCGCGGCCGAGCGCCGTGCCCGAGGCGTAGGTCTCGACGCAGCCGCGACCCGGGCAGTTGCCCTGGCAGGGCAGGCCGTCCATCGCGATCGAGATGTGGCCGAGCTCGGCGCCGGCGCCGGTGGCGCCGCGGTAGATCTCGCCGCCGAGGATCAGGCCGCCGCCGATCCCGGTGCCGATCGTCAGCATCACCGCGTTGTCGGCTCCACGGGCGGCGCCGAGCAGGTGCTCGGCGAGGGCGGCGACGTTGGCGTCGTTGTCGACGAAGACCGGCAGGCCGGTCCGCCCGCCGACCAGGTCGCGGATCGGGACGTCGTCGATCGGCAGGTTGACGGCGGAGATCGCGACGCCGCGGTCGTGGTCGATCGTCGCCGGGATCCCGAGGCCGACTGCGGCGACCCCCGGACGAGCCTCGCGGGCCTCCTCGACCTCGCGGACGAGCAGCTCGATCAGCTCGTCCTCACTCTGCCCGGTCGAGTGCTCGCGGTCCACGTAGACCACATTCGAGGCGGCGTCGAGGACCCCGACCGCCATCTTCGTCCCGCCGAGATCGACGCCGATGACCTCGGTTGGGCTCATAGCTGGAGGCAGGCGACCGCGGGCATCGCCATGATTTCTAGCCCTTTATGCCCGAGAACGGCGAGCAGCAGCCCTCAGGGCCGCCCGAGTACAAGGTCTTCCGCTCCAAGCGGGGCGTCTTCTCGCGCCTTCGCAAGCCGGATGTGCCGAGCCTCGGCGACCTCCGCGACCGCGGCCCGAAGAAGCCCGGCGGCGACCGCGAGCCACGGAAGCGGCGCCTGCCGAGGCCGGGGACCCGCGGCAGGCGAATCCTCAAATGGGTCGGGTTGGCGGCGCTGGGGTGGGTCGCGCTCAGCTTCCTCGCCTTCGCCGTCTCCTCGCAGCTCCAGGCCTTCAAGCTCTCCGGCGAAGCGAAGTCGGCGCTGAGCGGCGGGCCGCTGATGCTGTTCAGCCCCGAAACGATCCTCGTCATCGGCACCGACGCCCGCCCGCCCGACACCAAGGAGCCCGGCGCCGCCCCGTCTGAGGAGTGCTTCGAGCAGCAGGCGCACGGCGACGCCCCCCACGACGGCTGCTCCGAGGGTGAATTCCGCGCCGACACCCTGATGCTGATCCGGGCCGGCGCCGGCGCCTTCCGCAAACTCTCGATCCCGCGCGACGCATACGCCGAGGTCCCCGGGCAGAGCCCGCAGAAGATCAACGGGGCCTACGCCTACGGCGGCGCGGGGCTCCAGGTCGAATCGGTCGAGCAGTTCCTCGGCATCGAGATCGACCACGTCGCGATCGTCGACTTCACCGGCTTCGAAGACCTGATCGACGCGGTCGGCGGGGTCACCGTCGACGTCCCGGAGAAGATCTGCACCGACATCGCCGGCGGCGCCGGCGGCGGCCAGGGCGGCTACTCGCTGAGGCTGGGCAAGGGCGAGAACACCCTCGACGGCGAGCAGGCGCTCACCTACGCCCGCACCCGCAAGCCGAGCGAATGCCCCGGCACCGGGCCGAGCGCCTACACCCTGGGCTACAGCGATTACGACCGCGAGGCGGCCCAGCAGGCCGTGATCAACGGGATCAAGGGCCGGCTCACCGATCCGCTCCGCCTCCCCTACAACTTCGTCAAGGGCCCGATCATCGGCTGGAACGCGCCCAAAGCCTTCGTCAGCGACATGGGCTTCTTCACGATGCCGCAGCTCGTCCTCTCGGCGGCGATCGGCGGCAGCGGCCCGACCGACGTGCTCTGCGCCGGCGAGCTCGAAGGCTGCGGCGACGGGCCGGGCGTCAGCATCGAAGTCCCCCAGTCTCTACGCCAGAAGGCGGTCGACCGCCTCATGGACGGCTAGCAGAGCGTTCCGCGGGCGGGCCGGCCCGCAGGGTCTATCCTCGGTCGGGTGAGAGTCGGTCCGAGGTGAGGCGACATGCGGCCGCCCTGGCCGCGCTGATCTGCGCCCTTACCGGCTCCCTGGCCTCTGACGCCGGTGCCGCCTGGATCGACCCGGTGAGCATCTCCCAGCTCGGCGTCGCCTCCAGCGATCCACAGATCGCGGTGGATGCCTCCGGCAACCTGACCGCGGTCTGGACGAGCGGCGCAGAAGGCAGCCGCGCGATCCGCTCGGCATATCGGCCGGCGGGCGGCCCGTGGGAACCGTCGTCCAGCCTGATCTCCTCGCCGGGCGTCAACTGCGAACAGCCACGGCTCGCCGTCAACCCACTCGGTGCCGCCGTCCTCGGCGCCGACTGCGGCAGCGGCTCGGCGACGATGCAGGCGGCATACCGCCCCGCGGGCGGGGCCTGGGCGGTCGCGGTCGGTGTGCCGGGCTCGGGAACCGGCGAAGAGCCGCGCGTCGGGATCGACGACGCCGGCAACGCGGTCGCGATCTGGGCGGGCGCCGCCTCGACGGTCCATTCGGCCTACCGGCCGGCCGCCACCGGAACCTGGGTCGCGGCCGGGCAGGTCAGCACACCAGCCAAAACGGCCTTCAACCCGAATGTCGGGATGAGCCCAGCCGGCTATGCCTACGCGATCTGGAGGGAGAAACGCGAAGGCCCGACCCCGGGCGATCCCGTGATCTCCGTCATGCTCGCGTACAAGCTCCATGGCGCCGCGTGGAACACGCCCTCCCCGCTGACGCTGGACGGCGCGGTCACTCCCGTCACCAAAGGCGAACCGCAGATCGACATCAATGCAGATGCCGATCGCATGATGGCCTGGTCGACGGCGGCGACAAAGGACTTCATGCAGGCGCGCACCGCGTTCACGGACCTGTCAGGGGTCAGCGGGGCTCAGTCGGTCATCGAGGCCTCCGCCCATGTCGAACTCCCGCAGATCGCCCTCGACGCCGGAGGCCTCGGGGTCGCGACCTGGCGCAGCGAAGCCGGCGGAGTGCTCCTGGTCAAGGCTGCGACCACCAGCTCCCTGAGCGGCGCGTGGTCGGGCCCGGCCACCCTCGGGGGGCCGGACGGATTGACCTTCGCCACCGCACCCGACGTCGCCGCCGGGCCGGCGGGCGCGGCGACGGTCGTCTGGCGCGCCGGGGTCACCGCGACGGCGGCCAAGCGGACCGGGCCCGGAGCCTTCTCCCCGGCGGTCCCGATCTCCAACGCCGCCCATGCCGGCTTCGGCGAGCCGCAGGTGGCGATGAGCGACGGCGGCGACTCGCTCGCCACATGGTCCTCGGATGGCACCTCACCGACGCACATCGCCGTCGCAATCGACGACGTCACGCCGCCGGTGCTCTCGGCAATCTCGGTTTCCTCCTCCGTCGAGGCTGGCGCCGGCGCGGCGATGTCGGCCGGCGCGACCGACACCTGGTCCTCCTCGAGCCTCGCCTGGGAATTCGGTGACGGAGCGAGCGCGACGGGCGGCTCGGTCGGCCACGCCTATGCCACACCGGGCGACAGGACGGTCACGGTGACCGCGACCGACGCCGTCGGCAACACCACCTCCCAGACCCGCACGATCTCGGTGACCCCGCGACCGGGCGAACCGGGCCCCGGCGGCAACGGCGGAGCCGGCACGCAGAAGCAGGTGGTCGCTCTCACGGTCACGGTCCCGAAACAGGCCTGGAAAAAGATCAAGAAGGCGAAGGCGATCCGCCTGCTCTGCGGCCTCAACGTGGCCGGCACCTGCTCGGTGAAGGCGACCGTCACCCGTCAGGTCGCCAAACGCCTCGGCCTGAAACTCGGCAAAGGGGCGAAGACCGCGACGGTCGGCAGCGGCTCCCTGGCCGTGAAGGGCGGGGACGAGCCCGGAACGCTGAAAGCCAAGCTCAGCGCGAAGGCGCGCAAAGCGATCGACGTCGCGACGAAACCTGTGCCGATCGCACTGGCCGTGACCGGCACCGCCCCGGGCAGCGAGCCCGCGACCCTGAGCCGGAAGCTCAGGATCAAGCGCCCCTAGATCAGTCGCCGGCGGTGGCCGTCGCCTTGGAATCGCTCGAGCCGGAGTCGGAGCTCTTCGAGTCCGATGACTTCGAGTCAGACGACTTCGAGTCAGACGACTTGGAGTCCGAGGACTTCGAGTCGCCGCCCTCCGAGGAGCCGCCGTTGCCGCCGGTCTTCTTCTTGCCGTAGTCGGTGTTGTGGAAGCCCGAGCCCTTGAAGTGGATCGCCGGCGAGTGAAGGACGCGCACGGCCGGGGCGCCGCACTCCTGGCATGCGGTGAGCGCCTCGTCGGCGAACTTCTGGATCACGTCGAAGACGTGGCCCTTCTCGCATTTGTACTCGTAGATCGGCATCGCGGTCGGCGATTATCGCAGCCGGTAGGTTTCCCGGATGGCCGCAGCCGAGCAGGGAAGCCCGCCCGTGGACGTCTCGATGGACGAGATCGTCGCCCTCTGCAAACGGCGGGGCTTCGTCTTCCCCTCCTCCGAGATCTACGGCGGCCTCGGCTCGACCTACGACTACGGCCACTACGGCGTGCTGCTGAAGAACAACGTCAAGGCCGAGTGGTGGCGGGCGATGCTGCAGGAGCGCGACGACATCGTCGCGCTCGACTCGGCGATCCTCCAGCACCCGCGGGTCTGGGAGGCCTCCGGCCACCTCGAGGGGTTCACCGACCCGCTCGTCCAGTGCCTCGGCAAGTGCAAGAAGCGCTGGCGCGAGGACCATCTGCGCGAGGACCTCGAAAAGGAGGGCAAGGACGCCGGCGGCGAGCTGCGCTGCCCCCAGTGCGGCGGCGAGCTCTCGGAGCCGCGCCAGTTCAACCTGATGTTCGAGACCCACATCGGCCCGGTCGCCGGCGAGGGGTCGGAGGTCTACCTGCGGCCGGAGACGGCGCAGGGGATCTTCATCAACTTCAAGAACGTGCTCAGCTTCGCCCGCAAGAAGCCGCCGTTCGGGATCGCCCAGATCGGCAAGTCCTTCCGCAACGAGATCACGCCGGGCAACTTCATCTTCCGCACCCGCGAGTTCGAGCAGATGGAGATGGAGTTCTTCGTCCCGCCCGCCGAGGCGGAGCGCTGGCACGGGGTCTGGATGGAAGAGCGGGAGCGCTGGTACACCGACCTCGGCATCCGTCCCGAGTTCCTGCGGGTCCGCGCCCACGGCGCCGACGAGCTCTCCCACTACTCCTCGGGCACGAGCGACATCGAGTACCTCTTCCCGATCGGCTGGTCGGAGCTCGAGGGGATCGCCAACCGCGGCGACTTCGACCTCACCCAGCACGCCGAGTTCAGCGGCGAGAAGCTCGAGTACTTCGACCAGCAGACCAAAGAGCGCTACGTCCCCCACGTGATCGAGCCCGCCGCCGGCGCCGACCGGGCGACCCTCGCATTCCTCGTCGACTCCTACGAGGTCGAGGAGGTCGAGGGCCGCCAGCGCACCGTTCTCCGCCTCCATCCCCGCCTGGCGCCGGTCAAGGTCGCGGTCCTGCCGCTGGTCTCCAAGGAGGGGATGCCGGAGAAGGCGCGCCAGGCCTTCGAGGAGATACGGCGCAGGGGCATCCAGGCCGAGTTCGACGAGGGCGGCTCGATCGGCAAGCGCTACCGCCGCCAGGACGAGATCGGCACCCCGTGGGGGATCACCGTCGACCACCAGACGATGGAGGACGACACCGTCACCCTCCGCGACCGCGACTCCCTCGAGCAGTCCCGGGTCCCGATCGCCGGCCTCGCCGACGACCTCGCTGCCCGCCTCGGCCAGCCCTGGCAGAGCCCGAAGCTGGGCTGAGCCCTACTCCTGCCGGGGTTCGATCATCAGCGCCCGCGCCGAGGCGAGCACCTCGCCGTCCGCGGAGAGCACGGCCGACCCGGCGTGCTGCTTGCGGCCGTCGATCTCGATCGGCCAGGCGATCACCACATGCTCGGCGCCCGCGCGGACGGGGCCGTCGACGCTGCCGGTGAAGCGGGCCAGCATCGCCGTCGAGAGCTCGGTCCGCATGTGGGTTGCGAAGTAGGCCGGACAGTCGAGTGCGGCCCAGACGAATTCCGGCCGCACGTTTCCCGCCTGGTCGGCGGCCCAGTCGGGCGGAACCCACGGCGAGGCGACCAGGTCGCGGCCTCCGACCTCCCCGGCGAAGACGTCGAATCCGTCCTCGCGTTCCCTGCCGCACACAAAGCAGCGGCTGAACTCGCCGCCGAGCATGCCGCGGTAGCTCCCCGACGCCTGCCGCGCCTCCTCGACCGAGACCGGCTCGGGGACCTCGATTCCGATCTCCGGGACCGACCGGCCCTCGGCGACGAGGACCTCGCCGGAGAGGACCGTGACGGAGCCATCCCCCTCCCTGACCACATCCAGGGGCTTGTCCAGCGGAACGGGACTGCGCAGCGAGACCTCCGCCGGCTCGTCGAGGAGGCTCGCGACGACACCCGCCGCGTAGCCGCCGTTGCCGCTCCGCGACGGCCCGTTGAAGCGCGCTGGAATCGTGACCTGGTCCGACACCTCGAGCTAGCCGCCTTTCGCCACCACGGCGGCAATCACCCCGACAAGGCCGACCATGATGCCGCCGCCGACGCGGGTCATTGCGTTCCGCATCGCGCCGATTTCACCCCTCAGGCCTCCGACTTCCACCCGAAGCTCCGTGCGCAGGTCGCGCAGCTCCAGATCGACCTTCTCGAAACCGGCATCCATCCGCCGAGACATGTCGTCCAAACGCTCGTCGGTCCAGGCCACACGCTCCATCGGCTCAGGATAGCCCGCCGGAACGCACGAAACTCGCTCGAAATGTGTCAGGTTCGAGGGCAGGTCTTGACCGGTCAGGCACTCTCCAGGAACCGTTCGACGTCGGCGGCCTCAGCGTCCAGCGCCGCGCGGTTCCCCCTCGCGATCGGCCCGAGCGGCTCGATCGCGACCCTCCCCTTCGCCAGTTTCCAGGTCGCGACCGCGCGGCCGCCGACCATCGCGAACGGCCGGAAGAGGCCGTTGACGGTGACGAGCTGCTTGTGGGGGCCGAGGATCTCCTCGCGTGAGTTCCAGCCGAGCAGGACCGGGTCGTAGGGACCGAGCAGGCGGGGCGGCGGCGGCTCGGCCCCCTGGCGTCCGCGCCGCCTCAGGGCGAGCAACCCGTCGTCGCGCTCCTCCAGCTTCGAGCCGAGGATCGTCAGGCCCTTGCGAATGTCGCGCAGCGGCAGCCCCGCCCAGCGCGCCAGGTCGCGCTCGCCGGCCGGCCCGTGGCCGGCGAAATAGCGGCGTGCGAGCTCGCCCAGGGCCGCCTCGTGGTCGACCTCCCTCTGCGGCCCGAGCCAGTCGCGGACCATCGCGTAGGCGTGCTGCCCGTCGACCATCGGACCGCGCACGGCGATCCCGCGCAGGCAGGCCAGCATCAGCAGGTGGACCAGCGCCTGGCCCTCCGTGCGGACGCCGGCGGAATCGAGCTGGTCGCGCAGCTGCAGGCGGGTCCGGGGGCCGTCCGCCGCGAGCGCCCGCTCGATCGTCTTGACGCCGCGCTCGGCGCCGGCGGGCGTCACCCCCTCCTGGCGGAGGCGACGGGCGTTCCCCGTCTGCAGCGGCGGCGTCGTCAGCGCCTGCAGCCAGGCGTAGTCCTCGCTGCGCACCATGTGCAGCGTTCCCCGGTTGAGCCAGGTGACCAGCAGGGAGCGCTCGTCGGTCAGCGCCCAGTCGACATCGGCGGCGGAGAGGCCGGCCGTGCGCGCCCGAACGGCGAGCCGCACCCCCCGCGGGTCCTGGGCCTGGACCGCGAGCAGCCGCTCGGCGACGGCGACCGGGTCGGCCAGCGGCGGGCCGGCAAGGCCCTGGCCGGTCAGCCGCTCCTCGAGTATCGGACGGGAGTCGGCCACAGGTCGATCATTGCGGAATATTCTCTCGGCGGTGGAGGGGAGCCTGCTCCGCAATCGCGATTTTCGCCTCGTCGCCGGGTCCGTCGGCCTCTCGGCCCTCGGAGACTGGGTGGCGATGGTCGCCCTCGGGCTCCACATCAAGGAGGAGACCGACAGCGGCTTCGCCGTCGCCGCGCTCTGGATCTGCCTCTTCGGCCCCTCCGTGCTCGCCGCCGGCCACGCCGGGCTTCTCGTCGACCGGATCGAGGCCACGCGCCTGCTCGCGGCGGTCTCGGCCACGGGAGCCGTGACCGCCCTCGCCCTCGGCTTCCTCGACGGCCTCGTGCCGGTCCTCGCGCTGACCGCCGTCCTCGGCCTCGTCTTCGCGATCTCCCAGCCGGCGGAGTTCGCCCTGGTCCCGCCCCTGGCCGGCGAGGACCGCATCGAGGAGGCGAACGGACACATGGAGACGATCCGGTACATCGGCTTCGGCATCGGGCCGCTGCTCGGCGCGCTGCTCGTCGCGACCGGCGGCTTCCAGCTGGCGATGGCGGTCGATGCCGCCACCTTCGCGATGGTCGCGCTCGCCGCCCTCGCCCTGCGGACCAGGCGGGAGCCCGTCCGCCCGGACGCCCGCGAGCAGGCGCCGCGCGCCCGCGACGGCGTCGCCTTCCTCTATCGCGACCGCACCCTCTCGCTGGTGATGACCGCCGCCTTCGCCTCGCTGCTGTTCATGTCGGCCGTCTGGGTGGCCGAGCTCTTCTTCGTCGAGGACGTGCTCGGACGCGGCGACCTCGCCTACGGGGCGATGCTCTCGATCTGGACCGCGGGCATGGCGATGGGGGCGCTGCTGCTCTCACGCCGAGTCGCCTACTACGCCCTGGCGACCGCGGGGCTGGTCGCGGCCACGGCCCAGGGGCTCGCCCTCGCCCTACCTGCCCTCTGGCTCAGCCTCGCGTTCTACCTCGTCTGCTCGTTCATGGGCGGGGTCGCCCACGGGCTCAAGAACGTGATGTATCGCAGCCTCATCCACCGCCACGTCCCCGGCGCCCTCCACGGGCGGGCCTTCGCCGCCTACAACGGGATCCGCAACTCCGCCGAGCTGGGCGCCTTCGCCGCCGGCGGCGTGCTCGTCGCGCTGGTCGGGGCCCGCGGGACGGTCGCCTACGCGGGCGGCCTCTCGGCCCTGGTCGGGCTCATCGGGCTGCTCGTCCTCGTGCGCCGCCACCGCGGCCTGGTCCCGACCGGACCGGTCGGCCCGCCGGGGGCGGGAGGGACCTGAGCGGCGAGAATCAGCCGGCTTCGACCAGATCGATGACGAAGATCAGGGTTTCGTTGGGGCCGATCGCCGGCGGCGCGCCTTCCGGGCCGTAGGCCAGGTCCGGCGGGATGATCAGCTCGCGCCGCCCGCCGACCCTCATGCCCTCGACGCCCTGGTCCCAGCCGGGGATCACCATGCCGGCCCCGAGCTGGAAGGCGAACGGTTCGTTGCGGCTCCAGGAGGAGTCGAATTCTTTGCCGTTCTTGTAGTTGACGCCGACGTACTGGACCGTCACTTCGTCGCCGGCGACCGCTTCCGCGCCAGTTCCCTCTTCGATGTCATTGACGACGAGTTTCGTCGGCGGGGCGCCTTTCGGCACCGTCACCTTCGGCTTCGTCTTCTCCGCCGAGGCGCTTTCGTCGACGGGGACGGACGCGTCGGTCGAGGCGCTCGTGGACTCGTCGTCGTCGCCGCAGCCGAACGCGGCGAGCACCAGAACGAGGGCGATTATCGAGGCCAGGACCTTCACGGCGCCGGATCGTACACAGTCGCGATTAGGATGGCGAGATGACGAAGAAGGTCTGGTACCGCTCGAGCGAGGGCTCGAAGATCGAGGACCGGGGGACGCTGACCGTCGCCGGCGGCGCGATCGACTTCTCCGGCAAGAAGGGCAGCGCCGCCGGGCCGATCCGCTCGGTGCGAATCCGGCCGAGCGGGTTCACCAACTGGGTCCACGCCCAGTACGAGGAGGGCGGCGAGCTGCGCGACGCCTACTTCGTCTGCAGCGCGATGCTCGGCTGGGGCGGCATCCTCGGCGCGAACAAGAAGCTGGCGGCGGCGATGGAAGCCCAGATCTCGCCCCAGGGCTAGCAATGCGCCTGCCGAGGAAGTAGGCTCGCGCAGCCCTATCCGAAGTCACAAAGAGGAGAGATGTATGGCCGAAGAGGTCCAGATAAGCCCGGATTCGATCGAGCGCACAGCGAAGCTCCGGCATCCAGTCGCAGTTCCGGTCCTGTCTGTGATCACGCTCGGGATCTACGGGATCTACTGGTGGTTCCAGATCAACCGCGAGATGGTCGACCTCGGCAAGTCCCGCAACGTGGACGGCCTCGGCGACAACGCGACGACCTCGCTGCTCGCCGTCTTCCCGGGCTTCCTGATCATCGTTCCTCCCTACGTCTCGCTCTACAACGGGATCAAGCGGATGCAGAGGGCGCAGGAGGTCACCACCGGCGAAGTCACCCTCAACGGGTGGATCGTCCTGGTGCTGATCCTCGGGTCCTTCATCATCGGCGTCGCCGGGCTGATCATCCCCGGCTACATCCAGAGCGAGATGAACAAGGTCTGGGAGAACGTGCGCGCCGGAGGCGGCGGCCAGCTCGGGACGGGAAGCGCCGTGCCGGAGACCCCGCCGACCGCCGTGACGCAGGCGGAACCGCCCCAGCAGGGCTAGCGACTCAGTAGTTCCCGGAGATCAGGTCCCAGGCGCGGCGGAGCTTGTCCTCCGTCCCGCTCGGGGCCAGGTCGTCCGGGCCGGCCTCGAGCACGCCCGGGTTCGGGCTCGGCTCGGGCAGGCTCTCCGCCGCGGCGGCGTCGAGCCTGAGCACGACGCCGCGCTCGTGGATGTCCGCCACCTCGGGGGCGTCGACGAACCGATGCCCGCCGGGCAGGATGCTCGTGTCGAGCACGATCCCGTCGAAGATGTCCTCCTCGGGCTCCGCCAGGACGTGCTCGATCTCACCGAGCTTCTTGCCGTCGCTCGAGTAGACCGGCGCCCCCGGCTCGAGGGTGAGGTATGAGGTCGGCCCGCCCAGGTCCTCCATAAGCCGACCCTAACGGACGGCCCCCGCCCGATCGAGCGCCGTCGGCTAGCGTCCGAGCGAGTGGACACCCCCGTCCTCACATCCGTCGTGCTCCCGGCGGCGATCGCCGTGATCATGTGCAGCCTCGGCATGACGCTGACCCCGGCCGACTTCCGCCGGGTCCTGGTCGCCCCCCGCGGCGTCGCGATCGGGATGCTCAACCTGGCGCTGATCTCGCCCCTGCTCGCGATGGCGACCGCAACCCTCTTCGGGCTATCGCCGGAGCTGGCGGTCGGGCTCGTCCTGCTCGGCGCCTCGCCCGGGGGAATGATGGCCAACATGCTGACCCACCTCGCGAAGGGGGACACGGCGCTCTCGGTGACGATGACCGCGATCAGCAGCGTCGGGGCGATCGTCACGGTGCCGCTCTTCCTGGCCATCTCGACGAGCTGGTTCGACGCCGGCGACGTCGGCGACGCGAGCATGGTCGGCGTCGTCGCCCGCGTCTTCGCGATCACGATCGTCCCGGTCGCGTTCGGGATGTGGCTGAAGCAGCGCAATCCGGAGCGGATCCAGGAGATCTACCCGCGGGTCCGCAACATCTCCCTGGCGCTATTCGCGCTCGTCATCCTCGGCGCGATCGCCAGCGAGTACGACACGGTCGCCGAGAACGCGGCCGAGGTCGGCGGCGCGGCGCTGGCGCTCAACGTGGCGGCGATGTCGCTCAGCTTCGGGATCTCCAGGCTGGCCCGGCTCGACAACCGCCAGGCGACCGCGATCTCGCTCGAGCTCGGGATCCACAACGCGGCGCTGGCGATCGCGGTCGGCGCCACCTTGGCCACCGAGGTGACGATCCCCGCCGCCGTCTACGCCTCCTTCATGCTCGGCACGGGCGGCGCCTTCGCCTGGGCGATGAGCCGCCGCAACGTTATGCTCGGCTGACCGGTTACCCCACCAGAGGAGATCGACATGGCCGTAGGACTGAGCATCAGGTTCAGCGACGGAACAGCGGAGCAGTACGAGGCTGTCCACGCCGAGATGGGGGTCGAGGCCGATCCGCCGGACGGGCTGATCTTCCACGCCGCCGGCCCGATCAAGGACGGTTGGGGAATCCTCGACTTCTGGGAGTCCCGCGCCCAGTTCGACGCCTTCCAGGAGAGCCGGATCGGCCCGGCGATCGCCGCGCTCGGCGATGCGGCGCTGCCCGGCCCGCCCGAGGTCAAGGAGTTCCCCGTCCACAACATGATCAAGCCCTAGGACCCGCCGGGATGGGCCTCAACCTCGCATCGATCCTCACCGACAGCGCCGCCCGCAGCCCGGAGAGCCCGGCGATCCGCCTCGGCGACGCCGAGCTCTCCTACGGGGCGCTCGACGACCTCTCCGCGCGGCTGGCGACGCTGCTCGCCGAGAGGGGCATAGAGCCTGGCGACCGGGTCGGGGTGATGCTCCCCAACGTGCCCGAATTCCCGGTCGCCTACTACGGCGTCCTGCGGGCCGGCGCCGTCGTCGTGCCGATGAACGTGCTGCTCAAGCGGCGTGAGATCGCCTTCTACCTCGAGGACTCCGGCGCCAAGCTGCTGCTCGCCTGGCACGGCTTCGCCGAGGACGCCCGCGACGGCGCCGCCGACGCCGGGGCCGAGCTGATCGAGGTCGAGCCGTCGTCCTTCGCCGAGCTGCTGAAGGACGTCGAGCCCACCCCTGGCCTGGCCGAGACCGCCGAGGACGACACCGCGGTCATCCTCTACACGTCGGGCACGACCGGCAAGCCGAAGGGCGCCGAGCTGACTCATCAAAACCTGCAGCGCAACGCCGAGATCTCCTCGCGGACGACATGCGAGGTCGGCCCCGGAGACACCGTCCTCGGCGCCCTGCCGCTCTTTCACTCCTTCGGGCAGTCCGTGGGCATGAACGCCTCGCTGATGGTCGGCGCCTGCCTCACCCTGGTGCCGAAATTCGACCCCGGCGACACCCTGGAGACGATGCAGCGCGACGGCGTCACCCACTTCTACGGCGTGCCGACCATGTTCGGAGCCCTGCTCCACCATCCCGAGCGCGAGGGATTCGACACCTCCTCGCTGCGAACCTGCATCACCGGTGGCGCCTCGATGCCGGTCGAGGTTCTGCGTGGCTTCGAAGACGCCTTCGGGGCGATCGTGCTCGAGGGCTACGGCCTCTCGGAGACCTCGCCGGTCGCCTCCTCCAACCACCCCGACAAAGGGGGCAAGCCGGGATCGATCGGCACCCCGATCGAGGGGGTCGAGATGAAGGTCGTCGACGAGGACGACAACGAGGTCGAGCAGGGCGAGGTCGGCGAGATCGTGATCCGCGGCCACAACATCATGAAGGGCTACTGGCAGCGCCCCGACGCGACCGAGGAGGCGATGCGCGGCGGCTGGTTCCACAGCGGCGACATGGCGAAGACCGACGAGGAGGGCTACTTCTACATCGTCGACCGCAAGAAGGACCTGATCATCCGCGGCGGCTACAACGTCTATCCGCGTGAGGTCGAGGAGGTTCTCTACGAGCACCCGAAGATCCGCGAAGCCGCCGTCGTCGGCATCCCCCACGACGAGTGGGGCGAGGAGATCGGCGCCGCCGTCGTCCTCCACGACGGCGAGGAGCTGCCACCCGAGGAGGTCAGCGCCTACGTCAAGGAGCGGATCGCCGCCTACAAGTACCCGCGGGTCGTCTGGTTCATCGACGACCTGCCCAAGGGCCCGACCGGCAAGATCCTCAAGCGCGAGATCGAGCCTCCGGCGACGGCCTGAACGGCTCGATCTCCTCGAGCCGCAGGCCGCACCAGGGGCAGCGGCCCTCGAGCGGGACCAGCAGCGAGCGATCGCCCGGGCGGGGCGCGGCCGTCTCGGGGTCGTAGGGCACCCGGAACTCCTCCCCGCACTCGCACTCCACCTCGAACAGCCTGCTGCGCTCTGTCTTCCACGGCATCGGCACCGGCCGAGCCTATCCGGGCCGCGGGGTCGGGCTCAGACCACGCCGGCCCGCAGCGCCCTCAGGCGTGCGGGCGACCTGCCCGCGACCGCGTGGGCCACCTCGCCGACGAGTTCCGGGTCGCAGGAGAGGGTGAGCAGCGGTTCGTAGTCGCCTTCGCCGAAGCGCCAGTCCACCTGGAGGCGCGCCGAGGCGTCCGGCCCGTCGCGCAGCGTCCTCGCCAGGCCGGCGATGAAGCTGCCGGAGTCGGTCTGGTCGGTGTGGACGAAGGTGACGAAGGCGCCGTGTCCGAGGTCGCCGCTGCGGTCCTCCGAGGAGGAGGTCAGCGTGCGCACGCTCGGGAAGCGGTTGAGCGCCTCGACCAGCGGGGCGACGCCCTCGTCGACCCAGGCGTTGACCTTTATGGGGACCTCTGCATGGACGCTCACTCCTACCGAATTCCCGGTAGGGCCCGCTTCCAAACGGGTCGGGTGAATGTGACCGAATCACACTCGGTCCGCCTGGCTGTCCAGCCAAGATCGCGCTAGGCTCAGGCCTCCAGGGAATGCAACACCAAAAGGAGCAGAGATGAGCGTCGCCGCCCAGAGCCTGATGGAGAACATCAGCTACGAGGACCTCTACCGCCGCTGGGAGGGGGGCAACTGGAGCGCCTACGACATCGACTTCTCCGAGGACCGCAAGGGCTGGGACGCGCTCAGCGACATCCAGCGCCGCTCGGCGATGTGGATCTACTCGATGTTCTTCTACGGCGAGGACCGGGTCGCCGACACGCTCGCCCCGTACATCACCGCCGCGCCGACCGAGGAGCAGTCCTACTTCCTCGCCACCCAGCAGGTCGACGAGGTCCGCCACTCGGTCTTCTTCCACCGCTTCTTCAAAGAGGTGATCGGCGTCGACGGGACCTCGCTCGAGGCGACCCTGGCCTCCACCCTCCCCCAGCTCAACTGGGGCTACCACGGCATCTTCGACCGCCTCGACGTGATGGCCGACGAACTGCGCAAGGACCGCTCGATGCCCAAGTACGCGCAGGCGATCACCCTCTACCACCTGATCGTCGAGGGCAGCCTCGCGCAGCCGGGCCAGCACTTCATCGAGGACTTCTTCGCCGCCGAGGACACGATGCCCGGCTTCAGCTCCGGGATGGTCAACGTCTCCCGCGACGAGCAGCGCCACATCGGCTTCGGCGTCAAGGTCCTCTCCGAGCTCCTCAAGGAGGGGAGCCCCGGCTGGGAGGAGAACCGCGCCGCGGTGATCGAGCTGCTGCGCGAGACCCTTCCCTACGGCGTCGCCGTCTTCACCCCGCCGAACTGGGACCGCGAGTACACCGAGTGCTACGGCTTCTCGCCCGAGGAGATCTTCGCCTTCGGGCTGAAGTTGATCCGCCAGCGCTGGCGGACGATCGGCTTCCCGACCGAGGAGATGCCTCCCGGCGTCTTCCCCTTCGACCACGACATGTCGGAGGAGGAGATCGCCACCAACCAGCTCAAGCTGCTGGAAGCCGGCGTCGTCGGCCAGCCCGGCCTGGTCGAGCCGCAGTCCTCGCCGGAGCTGCAGCGCATCTTCTTCGACATCGTCGCCCGCTCCGCCAACCCGAAGGCCGCCAACGGCTCCGGGCCGCTGGTCTACCAGTGGCGCTTCAGCGACGCCGACCCCTGGCACATGGTCGTCGACAACGGCTCGACCCGGGCCGAGCCCGGCGAAGCCCCGAGCCCGACCGTCACCTTCGAGACGAGCTGGGCCGACTGGGTCCTCTCGACCCGGCCCGGCAGCAGCCCGGTGAAGTCGATGATGCGCGGCAAGATCCGCCCCCGCGGCAAGGTCCGCGAGCTGATGCGGATGCGCAAGGTCTTCCCGGGCTGAGGGCTAGGAGATCGGCGGGCGGCGGTCCGCCCAGGGGCGCTCGGCCTCGAGCTGGGCGGCGAGCGAGAGCAGGGTCGCCTCGTTGCCGCGGGCGGCGACGACCTGGATCGAGAGCGGCATGCCGTCGGCGCCGAAGCCGAAGGGGACCGCCATCGCCGGGTTGCCGAGGTGGTTCCAGGGGACGCAGAAGGGATAGAAGCGGCTCATCCCGAGCACCGTGCGGATCGCGCCCATGCCCTCCCAGCGCCGCACCGGCAGCGCCGTGCCGCCGATCGTCGGCATCACCAGCACGTCATGGGTGTCGAAGAGCGAGTTGATCCGGGCGTTGTCGGCGGCGCGACCGCGGCCCACGGCCCGCTGGAACTCGCGGTCGGGGAGGATCCGCCCCAGCCTGCCGAAGCCCCTGGTGCGGCGTTCGAGGCGCTCGGGATGGGGGACTTCGTCGATCGTCTTGGCGACGCCGTGCAGGAAGCGGGCGCTGATGTTGTTGCTGATCCCGCCCCAGTCCGGGTCGCGCTCGATCACGTCGTGGCCCAATGAGCTGAGCAGGCCGGCGGCCTCGGCGACATTCGCCTTGACCTCGTCGGAGACGGTCGGCGGCGCCATCGCCCGCGGCGGCGCGGTCGACCAGGCAACACGCAGCCTCCCGGGCGCGCTCTGCGCCGACTCGAGGAAGGGGCGCTCGGGCGGCGGCGGCGCCTCCGGCTCCTTCGAGCCGCCGGAGACGACGTCGAGCCAGAGCGCCGTGTCGATCACGTTGCGGCTGAGGCAGCCGAGGACGGCGAGGCCGTCCCAGCCTTCGAGGTCGGGGGCGAGGGAGACGCGGCCGCGGGTCGGCTTGAGGCCGAAGAGGCCGCAGGACGCCGCCGGGATCCGGATCGAGCCGGCGCCGTCGCCGGCGGAGGCGATCGGGACCATCCCCGAGGCAACCGCGGAGGCGGAGCCGCCGCTCGAGCCGCCGGGAGTGCGCTGCGGGTTCCACGGATTGCGCGTCACACCGTAGGTCGCCGACTCGGTGAAGCCGCAGATCGCCATCTCCGGCAGCAGCGTCAGGCCGACGAGGATCGCCCCCGCCTCGCGCAGGCGGCGCACGATCTCCGAGTCCTCTCGGGCCGGCTCGGTGAAGGCGTCGGTGCCCCAGGTCTTGACCTCGCCGGCGACGTCGACTTCGTCCTTGATCGCGATCGGCACCCCGAGCAGGGGGCGGTCCTCTCCCGCCTTGAGCCGCGCCTCGGCCTGCTCGGCTTCGAGCATCGCCTTCTCGGCGAAGACCTTGCGGAAGGCGTTCAGCTGCGGGTTCAGCCGCTCGATGCGCCCCAGGTGCAGCCGCACGAGCTCGGTCGGCGAGACCTCGCCTGTGCGAACCATCTCGGCCTGACGCGCGGCGCCGGCGAAGGCGACCGCCTCGTCGGCGTCCACGGGCGTCTGCGTCGGACTGGCCACGGAGCCAATCCTATGCGTCGGGGGCCGTCGTCGCTATTCCTCGGCGAGCACGATCACGCGGTCCTCGGCGCCGAGCCGCACCCGCGCCGACTTCGGCGGGTTGATGCGGACCCCGAAGTCGCTCTCCGGGTCGTCGCCGCCGGCGGTCTCCCGGTAGCCGATCGCGCACTCGCCGCGCCGGATCGCCGCCTCGACCACGGTCGCGTAGCTGGTCTCGCGGTCCGACGACAGGTAGTCGCTCGCCGGCCGCAGATAGATCTCGCTGCCCTCGGCCGCGAACAGCTCGTCGAAGACCTGGGCGAGCTCGCGGGTCTCCGAGATCTGGGTCAGCATCAGGCTGATGATCTTGTCGCTGACGATCACGTCGTCGACGCGGGTCACCTCGGCGAGCTGGCGGTTGCGCTCGTCGATCATCTCGCTGACGATCGTGAAGGTCGCGTCGTTCTTTTCGGCGATGTCGCGCAGGTGCAGGAGCGTGACCAGGGTGCGGGCGTCGGCCCGCTGCGCGTCGATTCCCTCGGGGGTGAGCACGATCACGTGGTCGAAGCGCTCGACCCCGATCCCCTCGAGCGTCTCGCGGTCGGTGATGCTGCCCTCGCGGCACTCGATCCGCGTGTTGGAGACCTCGGCGCAGTTGCGCTCGACGCAGGCCCTGGCGCCGGGCTCGTCGGTCACCAGGAGCAGCTCGGAACCGGTGAGCAGGAACTGGTCGAACTGGTTGATCACCGCCGGCGCGCCGTCGTTCCAGCCCAGCACCAGGATGCTCTCGGGGCTGCGACCCGCCGGCCGGGTGTCGGCGATCGCCTCCTCCTCGACCTCGCCGGCCCGCGCCTTGGCGGCGAGCAGGTGGGTGTCGTCGCCGGCGACCGCGACCAGCCTCTCCCCCGCCTCGATCGTGCGCTCCGCCGGCGGGTTGAGCACCACCCTGTCGGACTCGTCGATCAAGCCCATCACCGAGCAGTCCTCGTAGGCGAGCAGCGCCTCGGAGAAGGGACGGCCGGTGAGCCCGGGGTCCTCCCGGAAGTAGATCTCGTCGCCTTTGAAGTCGAGCAGCTCGATGAAGGCGACCGAGGCCCCCGACTGCCGCGCCGAGTGGACGACCAGCTTGGCGATCGTCTCGCGCTTGTCGATCAGCACCGCTTCGTCGCCGCTGACCAGGGCGGCGGCGCTCAGGTTGGCCGGGTCGTGGATCTCGGCGACGATGTGGTCGCGGCGGCCCCGGTGTCCCCTTCCTTTGGTCAGGGCGAGGACGACCTTGATCACCTGGGCGTCCGGTTCCTCGTCGTCCTCGGGTGAGAGGACGACGATCGAGCGCGCCTTCTCCGGGCGCACGCGGGCCAGGTCGCCGAGGTCGATCGGGGAGCCGGTCCGGGTCACCACCCGGGTCCGCGTCGGCTGCACCTTGTCGCGGATCAGGTCGTCCATTTCGACCTTGTCGCGGTCGGCGAGCACCACCGCCGAGGGCCGCTTGCGGCTCTCGTTGGCGATGTCGAGCTCGGCGAGGACGGTGAAGACGGTGTCCGACCAGCCCAGGATCAGGGTGTGGTCCTCCTCGAGCACGACGGAGCGGCCCTTGCGCAGCTCGTCGATCCGCGAGTCGAGCCCGGTCGCGATCACGCCGATCAGGGCGCTGACCACGAAGAGGCCGCCGAGCGTGACCAGCAGCATCACGAGCAGGAACGTCCAGTGGCCGTCGTCGCCCGCGATCGTCCCCGGGTCGAGCGCGTGCAGGAGGCTGTCGAAGGCCTGACCGATCGGGCCCGACCGCGACGACCCGTCGTCGGGGGCGAGGTCGGCGATCAGCACGACCGCGGTGAAGACGGCGATCAGCGCCAGGGTGACGAGCGCGAGCCAGCCGACCAGGGCCGGGGTCCCCCGCGCCATCGTGTTGTCGAACGCGTAGCGGAGGCGCTGCTGGATGCTGGGCCTGCCGTCGACGCCGGCGGGCACGGCGCGCGACCGCGAGCTCTGCGCGCTGCGCATCTGCGGAACAACCCGGCGGCCGACACGCCTGCTCACCCGAAGAACAATAATCCGCCATCTCCTCTGCTCCCGAGGAGGGGCGGGTGGTGGACTTAGGCCTCGGCGGGCTTCGGCTCGGAGCGTCCGTCCTCGAAGTTCAGATTCGGCAGCGCCCGGTCGAGCCAGGAGGGCATCCACCAGTTCCAGCCGCCCATCAGCTTCATCGCCGCGGGGACGAGGATCAGCCGCACCAGGGTCGCGTCGAGCGCGATCGCGACCGCGCACCCGAGCCCCAGCTCCTTGATCGAGGGCACGCCCGTCAGCACGAAGCAGGCGAAGACCGCGGACATGATCAGCGCCGCCGAGGAGATCGTCCTGGCGCTCGACGCGAGGCCTTCCGCCACCGCCCGGTCGTTGTCGCCGTGGGCCATGTAGCGCTCGCGGATGCGGGACATGAGGAAGACCTCGTAGTCCATCGAGAGCCCGAAGACGATCGCGAAGATCAGCGGCACGTTGATCGTTTCCAGCGCCCCCTGGCTTTCGAAGCCGAGCAGGCTGTCGAGCCAGCCCCACTGGAAGATCGCGACCAGGACCCCGAAGGCCGCCCCGATCGAGAGCAGGTTCATCAGCACCGCCTTGAGCGGCAGCAGCAGCGAGCGCAGCATCACCATCAGCACCAGGAAGCTGAGCGCGAGGACGAAGAGGACGATCTTCCACATCGAGCCGCTGACCTGGACCTGGACGTCGTCGCCGCGCGCCGTTTCGCCGCCGACGGCCACGGTCGCCACCTCGCTCAGCGCCACGGCGGGGATGATCGTGTCGCGCAGCCGGTGGACCAGCGCCTTCGCCGCGTCGGACTCGCTTTCCGCGCTCGGTGTCGCCTGGATCAGGGCGCTGTCGCCGGCGTAGGACGGGGGCGCCACCGAGGCGATGCCCGGCGTCTCCGCGAGCCGGCGCTCGAAGGCGGCGACCGCGGCGCGGTCGGGCGCGCCCTCGAAGGCGGCGACGATCTGGATCGGGTCGGTGCCGCCGCCGAGCTGCGCGGAGGCGAGCTCGTTGCCGACCCGGACGTCGCTGTCCTTGGGGAACTGGCCGATCGCCTCGGTCCCGGTCTGGATCGAGAGCAGCGGGATCGCCAGGGCCAGCAGCACGGCACTGGTCCCGATCACCGCGGTCCAGGGACGGGCCATGACCTGTTTCGCCCAGCGCTCCCAGAACGCGACGCGCTCCTCGCGCGCACGCTGCGGGCGCCGCAGGACCCGGTGCTTGACGAAGGAGAGGGCGCGGGCGACGACGCCGCCCGGCATGACGCGGTCGCCGAGCATCGCGATCAGGACGGGAAGCAGCGTGGTCGCGGTCAGGATCGAGACGGCGACGACGGTCATCGCGCCGAGCGCCATCGAGCGCAGGGCCTGGTTGTCGACCATCCAGAGGCCGGCGAGGGAGACGATCACCGCGAGCCCGGAGAAGGTGACCGCCAGGCCCGAGGTCGAGAGGGCCTGGGCGCGGGCCTGGTCGGGGTCGCGCCCGGCGCGGCGCTCCTCCCGGTAGCGGGCGAGGATGAAGAGCGAGTAGTCGATCGCGACCCCGATCCCGATCATCGAGGCCATGTTGGTGACGAAGACCGAGGTCGATATCTGCAGCGAGATGAAGTAGATCAGCGCGCCGGTGACGATCACGCTGACGAAGCCGAGCGTCAGGGGCAGCGCCGCGGCGGCGAGGGAGCCGAAGACGACGAGCAGGATCAGGGCGACGATCGGGAAGCCGCTCGCCTCCGCCTTCGCCAGGTCCTCCTTGGAGAGCTCCTGCATGCCGGCCCAGATCGTCGGCTGGCCGGCGAGGTAGGTGGTGACGCCGCCCTGCGCGGCGCCGGGATCGAGGTCTGCCCGCAGGTCAACCGCCTGGTCGATCTGCTCGTCGGGGGAGGCCTCGCTGCGCAGCGCGATCAGCGCCTCGCCGCTCCGCTGCAGCTGCGCCTCCCCGCGGCGTGCCGCGGCGGCGGGCAGCGCCAGTTCGTCGATCCCCTCGACCGAGTCGCGCAGCCGGCCGACCGCGGCGGCGCGATCGGCCCGGCTCGCGCCGGGCTCCGCCCGCAGGACGACGGCGATGCCGTTGGCGCTCGAGCTGAAGTCCGTCTCGAGCGCGTCGCCGACCGCCTTCGACTCGCTGCCGGGGACGTCGAACCCCCCGCCGGTCAGGTGCTCGGTCTGCTTCATGGCGAGCGGCAGGGCGAGGATCAGGATCACGACCCAGGCGGCCAATACCCAACGTCGACGGCGTCCGAGAAACCCTGAGAGTTGAATCATCGACTCACGCATTGGCTGGTCAACCAGCCTCGCCGATGGCTCAGCCAGCGTCTGTGAGCGCGGTCACCCCGGGTGTGTGAGGACGGTCACGCCTATCCCTTGGTGCTCGTCCGCCGAACGACGGCATCCCTCGCCGCGCGCCGCAGCGCCCCGAAGAACCGGGACCGCTTCGAGGCCGGGGTGGCGAGACTCTCGTCGAGCTCGCCCGTCGTCATGTGGATCCCATCGGAGGCGGTCCTCCGCTTCCCCGACTTGCGATCCTCGGCCATCTGACCGCCGGCCTCGCGAGCTACTCGTCGACGAGCAGGAAGCGCGCCGAGGCGGTGCCGACGGCGAGGGCATCGTCGAGGCTGCGGCCCGGGTCCGAGAGGGCCTGAAGCGCGAAGCCGTCGCCGACCGCGAAGAGGAATGAGACGATCGCGTCGGCATCGTGGCGGAGCTTGAGGACCCCCTCGCCCTCCTTCGCCTCGAGCACCTCGGCGACGTGGGAGCGGGTGCGGTCGAAGAGCTGGCCGACCTCACGCTGGATGTCGGAGTTCTGGCGCCCGGCGCTGAACAGCTCGTAGAGGAGGAGGAAGAAACCGGGCTCGTTCTCGATCAGGTCGGTGAGGCTGGAGACGAGGACGTCGAGGACGTCGTCCACGGTCGTCGCCTTCTCCAGGGCGGCGTCGAGGCGGGCGACGCGGAGCTCGGTGTCGCGGCGAACGACCTCGACCAGGAGCCGCTCCTTGGTGCCGAAGTAATAGTGCAGCAGCCCGCGGCTGACGCCGGCCTCGGAGGCGACCTGCTCGAAGGTGGAGCCGGCGGCGCCGCGCTTGGCGACGCTGACGCGCATCGCGTCGACAATGCGCTGGGCCTTCTCGCCGCTCAGCTCCCGCTCTTTTGTGGCCGCCTCCAACTAGTGCCTACGCCCCGTTGATGGAGCCGCTGCCGGTGTACTCGAACTCCTCTTCGGCTCCGAAGAGGGCATCGAGCACGGCCTTGCGGGCGTCCTCGCTGACCACGAGGGCGACGATGCCGCCGACGATCGCCAGCATGAGCAGGCGACCGAGCTTGCCGCGCTTCTTCTTCTTCGGCGAGCGCAGCTGTTCGCTGGCGTCGCGCAGGTTCTCGGCGGCGGTGCGCAGGTCCTTCTGGACCTTGCGGTCGGTGGTCACGGCCTTGACCGTGCCCTTGCCGTTGCCGGTCGCGCGCCCGTAGGCGCCGCGTGCGGCCTCGAATGCGTTGCGAAGGCTGTCGCGCAGTTCGTCGTCTTCGATCAGGCGCTGCACGTAGGGGTTCTCGCGCGCGGCCGAATACATGTCGGAGGCGCGGTCAGCTGTCTGTGTCGCCTTGGTCTTGGCCATGCCCTTCTCTCCTCGATGGATCTGCGGTGTCCGCTCAGAATAGCTCTATCCCGGCCCGACGCCGTCTACGAGCACCGCGTTGCTGCCGAAGTTGAGGTCGGCGCGACGCACCGTGCGCAGCCTCAGCGGCACCAGGTCCGGGCCGGAGGCGACGTAGCGGCGCACGTACAGGCGGCCCACCTGTTCATGGGCGACCTCGCGCAGGCCCGGGCCGAGGTGACGGCGGGGAACGGGTGGCGCCGGGCCGTCGGAGACGAAGTCCACCTCGTGGACGAACCAGCTGAACCCCTCGGACGGGTAGCTCTGGAAAGAGCCGCGCTCCAGGTAGCGGCGCAGCGAGGCCTGTCCGAGCGTCCAGGTGACGATCGCCCGCGATTCGGTCGGCGTGCCGAGCCTCTGCGCGACGGCGTCCCAGTCGGGCCGCTGGAGATCCTGCGAGGTGCCGGCGACGACGCAGAAGCCGAGCGAGTAGGCGACCAGGGCGGCGCCGATCGCGGTGCCGGCGCGGCGCGCCGACGGCAGGGTGACGCCGATCGCGACGGCGGCGAGGAGGGGGACGAGGCCGGCGATCAGGTTGCGGGCGAGGACGTAGTCCTTGCTCGGCGCGGCGATCGCCACCAGCACCGGGATCCCCACCGCCGCGGCACAGAGGGCGAGCGGGATGCCCGCCGCGCGGCGATCGGAGGCCGTCCCACGCCAGAGGACCAGGAGCAGGGCGGCGGCGGCGAGGAAGAACGGCACCAGGGCGAACAGCGGCGGGAAGGGCTCCGGCCGGGCGACGATGTCGCCGGTCTCGCCGACCAGGAAGGTGGCCCCGGTCTCCCAGAGCCGGTGCCCGAAGGCATGGGTGCTGATCCACTCGGCGTGGCCGGAGGACTGCTGGCCGGCCGCCAGGGGAGCGAGCAGGATGCCGGCGAGGGCGACGATCGAGACGCCGGGGAGGGCCTGCCCGCGCCGGCGCCAGAGCAGCCAGGCGACCTCGAGCGCGATCGGGAAGACCGCGAAGTAGTGGGTCGCTAGGGCGAGCCCCGAGAGCGCCCCCCAGGCCACGAGGTCGCGGCGGCGGCCGCCCTCGAGCGCGCGGACGAAGTAGAGCGCCGAGGCGGTGATCAGGAGGACGAGGAGCGCGTAGGCGCGAGCCTCCTGCGAGTACCAGAGCAGCATCGGGTTGACGGCGACCAGCGCCGCGGCGGCGATCCCGGCGCGCCGGTCGCGCAGCTCGGCGGCGAGCAGGTAGGCGACCGGCACGGTCGCCACCCCGGCCAGCGCCGAGAGCGAGCGCAGCCCCGCCTCCCCGGTGCCGAAGAGCTGGGTCCAGAGCCAGGCGAGCGCGTAGTAGAGCGGCGGCGCCGACTCCCCGTCGGAGACCTGGCGCATCGCGTCCCCGAAGCCGCCGGAGAGGACGCGGCCGGCGGTCACGACCTCGTCGTGGTGGTAGGCCTGATCGCCGATCGTCGCGAAGCGCAGGCCGGCGGCGAGGACGGTCAGGCCGGAGACGATCCAGAAGACGCGGGAGCGCGCCGCCGCCCACTCGCCCACCCGGGCGGCGACACTCGTCATCCGGGCTCCCCTGCCGAGGGCCTCAGCCGCCTCCATCGCGATCAGGCGAGCGCGGCCTCGATCGCCTTCGAGACCTCGTCCACGTAGACGAATTCGAGCTCGCTGCGCTCGTGCTCGGGGATCTCCTCGACGTCGCCCTTGTTGCGCTCCGGGACGATCACCCGCTTGATCCCGGCCCGCTGCGCGGCCAGCGACTTCTCCTTGAGGCCCCCGATCGGCAGCACCTGGCCGGTCAGCGTCACCTCGCCGGTCATCGCCACGTCGTTGCGGACCGGGCGCCCGCTGATCAGCGAGCCGAGGGCGACCGTCATCGCCACGCCCGCCGAGGGCCCGTCCTTGGGCACGGCGCCGGCGGGAACATGGATGTGGATGTCCTGGGTGGCGAACCAGTCCTCGTCGAGCTCCGCGGCGACCTCCTTCCAGTGGCCGCGGACGTAGGAGAGCGCGGCCTGCGCCGACTCCTTCATCACGTCGCCGAGCTGGCCGGTGATCGTCAGCTTGCCGGAGCCGGGCATCGCCGTCGCCTCGATGAAGAGGACGTCGCCGCCGGTGGGCGTCCAGGCGAGGCCGGTCGCGACCCCCGGGTCCTTGGTGCGGCGGCGCTGCTCGGCGAAGACGCGGCGGCGGCCGAGCAGCTCGCGGGCGCGCTTCGCCGAGACCCGGACCTTGCTCTTGGCCCTGCCCTCGGCGACCTCGCGGGCGACTTTGCGGCAGACGGTCCCGATCTGGCGCTCGAGGTTGCGGACCCCGGCCTCGCGCGTGTACTCCTCGATGATCGCGACCAGCGCCGGGTCGGCGATCTCGATCTGGGAGGCCTTGAGGCCGTTGGCGTCGATCTGGCGGGGGACCAGGTAGCGGCGAGCGATGTGCTTCTTCTCGTCCAGCGTGTAGCCGGCGAGCTCGATCGTCTCCATCCGGTCCTGGAGGGGCCCGGGGATCGTGTCGAGGATGTTCGCGGTGGCGATGAACATCACGTCGGAGAGGTCGAACTCGAGGTCGAGGTAGTGGTCGCGGAAGGAATCGTTCTGGGCGGGGTCGAGGACCTCGAGCATCGCCGAGGCCGGGTCGCCGCGGAAATCTGAGCCCATCTTGTCGATCTCGTCGATCATGAACACGGGGTTGCGGGAGCCGGCGTCGCGCAGGGCGCGGACGATCGTCCCCGGCAGGGCGCCGATGTAGGTGCGCCGGTGGCCGCGGATCTCGGCCTCGTCGCGGACGCCGCCGACCGAGATGCGCTCGAACTCGCGGCCCAGGGCCTTGGCGATCGAGCGGCCGAGGCTGGTCTTGCCGACCCCGGGCGGGCCGACGAAGCAGAGGATCGGCCCGGGCGAGTCGGGGTTGAGCTTGCGCACCGCCAGGTACTCGAGGATCCGGTCCTTGACCTTCTCGAGGTCGTAGTGGTCGGCGTCGAGCACCTCGCGCGCGTGGGCGATGTCGAGGTTGTCGTCGGTCTGCTTCGACCAGGGAAGCTCGACGAGCCACTCGAGGTAGGTGCGGATCACCCCGTGCTCGGCCGCCGCCGGGGGGAGTTTTTCGAGCCGTGAGAGCTCCCGCTCGGCGGCTTTGAGGGCGTGCTCGGGCAGGTCGGCGGCCTCGATCTGCTCACGCAGCTCGTTGATTTCGGCCTGCTCCTCGTCGCCCTCGCCGAGCTCGTCCTGGATCGCTTTGAGCTGCTGGCGGAGAAGGAACTCACGCTGCCCCTTGTCCACTTCGGACTCGACCTGGGACTGGATCTGGGAGCCGAGCTGGACGACCTCGAGCTCCCGGTTGAGGATCTGGACGAGGAGGCGCAGGCGGGCGGTGACGTCGTCCTCTTCGAGCAGTTCCTGCTTCTGCTCGATCGTGGTCCGCAGCGCGCCGGCGATCAGGTAGCAGAGCGCAGAGGGGTCTTCGATGTTGGCGACCGCGAGCTGCAGCTCTTCCGGCAGGTAGGGGATCTGCTCGATGATTTCCGAGAAGGTGCGCTGGACGTTGCGGGACAGCGCCTCGAGTTCGGGGCTCTCCTCGGCCTCCCTGTCGGGCAGCTCGGTGACCCGGGCGACGAGGTAGGGCTGCTCGGCCACGTAGGGGCCGAGTCGCACCCGCTGCGTCCCCTGGACGAGGATGCGAAGGGTCCCGTCGGGGATCTTCATCATCCGGGCGACGACGCCGACCACGCCGACCTCGTAGAGGTCGTCGGGCCCCGGCTCCTCGTTCTCGGGATCGCGGGAGGCGACCATGACCAGCATCCGGTTGGCGCCGAGCACGTCGTTGACGAGCTTGATCGAGCGCTCCTGCCCGACCGCCAGCGGAGTCATCGCGCCGGGGAAGGTGACCGTCTCCCGCAGCGGCAGGACGGGCAGGGCGTCCGGCAGCGGCGCGTTGGCGCGGATCGCGTCCTCGGCGTCGAGCGGCGCCTCGACCACTTCGAGCACGGGGCTGCCCTCCATCAGTGCCGACCCATCAGTCCCGGCCTATCGGCACCCGCCGGGTGGTCTCGGCCGGGTCGCGCAGCGGCAGGTCGATCGTCAGCACGCCGTCGTCGTAGCTCGCGCTCGCGCCGTCGGGGTCGACGTCCACCTGGAGCTCGACGACGCGGCGGAACGGGCCGGACGGGATCTCGATCTGCTGGTAGACGCGCCCCTCCGTCTCCTGCACGGGTCGCTCCCCGACGATCGCGAGCCGGCGGCCGCTGACCTCGATTCCGATCCCGTCGAGGCTCACCCCGGAGAGGTCGACCTTGACCACGGCCCGCTTCGGCTCCCCGCAGTAGAAGACGTCGACGTTGGGCGAGAACCCGGTCGCGCGGCGGCTGACGTAGGTGGTGCGGCTCCACGTGTCGCCGAAGGTCAGTGCAAGCAGATCACGGCGTGGCATGGGGAGAACATAGCCACCGAGGGCGTTCCGCCGCCGGGACGGAGCCCGTGGCTAGGCGGCCTGCGACTGATTCGCCCAGCGGGGCGGGCGCATGAGGAGAACCGGCTGGCGGGGCGGGACGAGGCCCTCGGGGCGGTTCGGCCGGAAGGTCGTGCAGGGCTCGTCGACCTCGAGCGCGCAGAGGAGGTTCTTGCGGAAGTAGCAGTCCTCGCAGGTGGGCGCTTTTGGCTTGCGCGGCATCCGGGCGCATGTTGGCACCGTGGGCACGCTTTCGTGAGGGTCATTCCCGCAAAGCGCAACGTCTTTGAAACAGCTTCGTCACAGCTTCCCCGCGTCTTGCGGGAGTCATCGCCCGACGACCCCCGCCGCTACCATGCAGGCGCATGGAGGCTCACAAGCGAACCGACGATCTCGCAGCCTCGCCGCAGCTGTTCGAGAGCGAATTCCTCAACTTCTTCTCGCGAGTCCATCCGGCGATTCCGGCGGTCGTCTTCATCCCCGTCGTGGTGGCGATGGTGTGGCTCGGCGTCGACGGGGGGATCGGGGGCTGGGAGATGGCGCTGCTGGCCCTCGGCGGCGTCGTGATCTGGACGCTGACCGAGTACTGGCTGCACCGCCTCATCTTCCACTGGGAGCCCGACAACGCCTTCGGCCGTCGGATGCACTTCATCATCCACGGGATCCACCACGACCACCCCAACGACAAGCTGCGGCTGGTGATGCCGCCGGCGGTCGCGATCCCGCTGGCCGGGCTCTTCCTCGGCGCCTTCGTCCTCGTCTTCGGCACGCCGACGGCGTTCCCGCTCTTCGCCGGGTTCATCGCGGGCTACCTCGCCTACGACTACACGCACTACTACGTCCACCACTTCGTGCCCAAATCGGAGCTCGGAAAGCAGCTGCGCGAGCAGCACATGCGCCACCACTTCCAGGATCACCGCTACGGCTTCGGCGTCTCCTCGCCCCTCTGGGACGCGGTCTTCAGGACCCTGCCGCGGATCCGCCGCCGCTGAGGCCGAGCGCCCGGCCGCGCAGGGCGAGCTCCAGCTCGAAGCGCGCATCGGGGTCGTCGAGCTGCTCCCCGAGCAGCTCGCGCAGGCGGGCGACCCGATGGCGCGCGGTCTGCGGGTGGACGTGCAGCTCCTCCGCCATCGCCACCGAGTTGCCGCCCCGCCGCACGTAGGCGAGGGCGGTGGCGCGCATCCGCGCGCCGGCCTTCTCGGTGAGCGCCTCCAGAGGCGCGAGGCGACGGGCGGCGATCCGCTCGGAGATCTCACCGCTGCGCAGGACCATGAGGTCGGCGAGGTGCTCTTCGGCGACCAGCAGGCTTCCCCCGGGGAGCGCCCCCTCCTCGACCGCGTGCAGGGCGGTGCGGGCGAGCGACCAGGAGGCGGCCAGCTCGGTGGTCCCTCCGGCGGGCCCCAGGGCGGCGGCGCGGCGGCCCGCGGCGCGCCCGATCTCCGCGGCGCGGCCGGGGCCCATGGGATCGGGCACCAGCAGGCAGCCGGTTCCCTCGAGCACCGTGGCCAGGGTGTCGGCCGGCAGGCGCCGGGCGATCGCCCCCAGGTCCGACTCCGCGCAGGCCAGGGCGGCGGCGGTGTTCGGAAGCGCCCAGCCGGCATCGCGGGCGGCCGCCCGCACGTCCGCCTCGGCGGCCGGAGTCTCGCGGACAAGCATCGCCGCGAGCTCCTGCCGCAGCCGGCGGCGGCGGTCCTCGGCCTCCGCCCGAGCCTCCGCGAAGCCCTCGACCGAGTCGGCCGAGAGCTCGTCGATGTAGGCGAAGATCGCCTCCGCGAGGAGGCTCAGCTCCTCGGGGTCGAGGCCGGCGCCGCGGCCCGCGGCCGAGATCCGCCTCCAAGCCACCCGGGCGCCGACCCGATAGGCGGCCTGCAGCGAGTCGAGCGTCCGTCCCTGGCGCAGCTCGCCCCGGCCCAGGGCGACGTAGACCTCGCGGCCGAGACCGCGGCCGCCCTCGGGGTCGCGGATCAGCGCCACGAACTGGCGCAGCGCTTCCTCCACCCCGGTCCTGATCCCGCGCCCGAAGTTGCCCTCGAGCGGCCTCGCGTACTCCGGCACCTCGCGGGCGATCGCGGCGAGGGTCTCGGCGGCGACCGCGTCGAGCTCGGGCTCGATCGTCGCCGCGACCCGCTCGGAAAGCCCGCGCCAGGGCTCGTTGTCGAGAGAACTTGTCATTTGTCTTATAAGAACTGGCCCAAAAAAGTGACATAGAGGCTAGTTCATCGTGGGGATGTCAGCGTAACTTGGCTCTATGCACACGACAAGCATGTCCAACCTCGAGAAGGGCGCCAACCTGGGCGCCGTCGTCCTCCCCTTCGCGGCGACGATCGCCGCCGTCGCCCTGCTCTGGAACGAGCTGGTAAGCCCCGCCGACCTCGTGATCGCCGCGGTCATGTACGTGCTCACCGCGGTCGGGATCACGGTCGGCTTCCACAGGCTGCTGACCCACCGCTCCTTCCAGACGTCCAAGCCGCTGGAGTACGCCTTCGCCGTCTTCGGATCGATGGCCGTGCAGGGCCCGGTCATCTCCTGGGTCGCCGACCACCGCAAGCACCACGCCCACACCGACGAAGAGGGCGACCCCCACAGCCCCCACGTCGGCCACGACGGCGGCCTGAGGGGAATGCTGGCCGGCCTCTGGCACGCGCACGCCGGCTGGTTGATGTCGAGCCAGGGGCGGGCCGACTGGAAGCGTCACGCGCCCGATCTCTACGAGGACCCGGGCATGCGCGCGATCAGCCGCAACTTCGTCCCCCTCGTCCTCGCCAGCCTGGCGCTGCCCGCCGTCGCCGGATACCTCGTCAGCGGCACCCTCGCCGGCGCCGCGACCGGGCTGCTCTGGGGCGGACTGGTACGCATCTTCTTCGTCCACCACGTGACCTGGAGCGTCAATTCGGTGTGTCACTTCTTCGGCAGCAGGCGCTTCGACACCGATGACCACTCCACGAATGTGTTCTGGCTCTCCGTGCCCTCGCTCGGTGAGTCCTGGCACCACAACCACCATGCGTTCCCCCGCTCCGCGAGGCACGGCCTGAGGCGAGGTGAGCTGGACCCGTCGGCGGCGATCATCACCGCGATGGAGAAGCTCGGAATCGCCTGGAACGTGATCCGCATCTCCGAGGAGCGGCAGTCTCAGAAAGCCGTCTAGTGGTGATGGTCACAGTGACTGTGACTGTGTAAGACTGAGCCGCAGGCAGATCAGCCGCGCGCATTCGGAGGCGAATGCGTAAGGGAACGAAAGGAAAACACAGAATGCCTAGTACCAGCAAAGTGCTCGATGAGGCCCGTGACCTGGTCACGAGGCGCCTTGCCGAGCTTGACGACGAGCGCAAGCGACTCGAGCGCGCGCTCGCCGAGCTAGGTGGGAAAGCCAAGAAAGCCGGCCGCCGGCCGGGCCGCCCCAAAGGCTCGAGCTCGAAATCGAAACCGGCCGCGGCCAAAAAAGCAACCCGGCGGCGTCGCAAACGTCGTGGTGGCACCCGCGCCGACCAGGCGGTGAACCTGATCAAGCAGAACCCCGGGATCACGGCCTCGGACATCGCCAAGACGATGAAAATCAAGCCGAACTATCTGTACCGCGTCCTCAGTGACCTCGAGAAACAGAAAAAGGTCAAGAAGAAAGGCCGCACCTACAGCGCCTCCTGAGCGGGGCGCCGCAGGGCGCAGCTGGATAAGAGGGGTTAGAGCAGGCCGAGCCCGGCGACCGCGTCGCGCTCGGCCTGGAGCTCCTCGGCGCTGGCGTCGATCCGGGCGCGCGAGAACTCGGGGATCTCCAGCCCCTCGACGACCGACCACTCGCCACCCGAGCAGCTGCACGGCAGGCCGGCGACGATTCCCTCAGCCACACCGTAGGACCCGTCGGTGGGAACGCCCATCGAGACCCAGTCCCCGTCCGGCGTGCCCAGCACCCAGTCGTGGACATGGTCGATCGCCGCGTTGGCGGCCGAGGCGGCGCTCGAAGCGCCGCGCGCATCGATGATCGCGGCGCCGCGCTTGGCGACGGTGGGGATGAACTCGTCGGAGACCCAGGCCTCGTCGTCGACGGCGTCCCAGGCGCTGGAGCCCTTCACCCTGGCGTTGATCAGGTCGGGGTACTGGGTGGTGGAGTGATTGCCCCAGACCGTCATGTTGGTGACCTCGGGGATCGGCGCGCCGAGCTTGTCGGCGAGCTGGGCGATCGCGCGGTTGTGATCGAGGCGCATCATCGCCGTGAAGCGCTCGCGCGGCACGCCGTCGGCGTTGGACATCGCGATCAGGCAGTTGGTGTTGGCGGGGTTGCCGACGACCAGGATGCGCACGTCGTCGGCGGCCCCCGCGGCGATCGCCTCGCCCTGCGGCTTGAAGATGCCGCCGTTCGCCTCGAGCAGGTCGGCGCGCTCCATGCCGGGCCCGCGGGGGCGGGCGCCGACCAGGAGGCCGACGTTGCAGCCGTCGAACGCGGCCTTCGGGTCGTCGAAGATGTCCACCTTGGTGAGCAGCGGGAAGGCGCAGTCCTCGAGCTCCATCGCCGTCCCCTCCGCCGCCTTCACGGCGTCGGGAATCTCGAGGAGCCTGAGCTCGACGGAGGTGTCGGAGCCGAGCATCTGGCCGCTCGCGATCCGGAACAGGAGTGCGTAGCCGATCTGCCCGGCCGCACCGGTGACTGTGACTTTGACGGGGGTGCTCACTGAATCGTCTCCTGGAGTCGTGAATCGTGGAACGGGACTACGCCATCGCCTGGCGCAGGTTCTCGTCAATCGAGCCGAGGAAGTCCTGAGTGGTCTGGTACTCCTGACCGTCGCCGACCAGCAGCGCCAGGTCTTTGGTCATCTTTCCGCCTTCGACCGTCTCGATGCATACCCGCTCGAGCGTCTCGGCGAACCGCGACACCTCGGGGGTGTCGTCGAGCCGGCCGCGGGCGGCGAGCCCGCGGGTCCAGGCGAATATCGAGGCGATCGGGTTCGTGGAGGTGGGGTTTCCCTCCTGGTGCTGACGGTAGTGACGGGTGACCGTGCCGTGCGCGGCCTCGGCCTCGACCGTCTTCCCGTCGGGGCTCATCAGCACGCTGGTCATCAGGCCGAGCGAGCCGAAGCCCTGGGCGACCGTGTCGGACTGGACGTCACCGTCGTAGTTCTTGCAGGCCCACACGTACCCGCCTTCCCACTTCATCGCCGCGGCGACCATGTCGTCGATCAGCCGGTGTTCGTAGCTGATCCCCTTCGCCTCGAACTCCGCCTTGAACTCGGCGTCGTAGATCTCCTGGAAGATGTCCTTGAAGCGGCCGTCGTACTTCTTGAGGATCGTGTTCTTGGTGGACATGTAGACCGGGTACTCCCGCTCCAGGCCGTACCGCATCGAGGCCCGGGCGAAGTCCCGGATCGAGTCGTCGAGGTTGTACATCGCCATCGCGATGCCGCCGCCGGGGAAGTCGTACACCTCGAGCTCGACGGGCTCGGACCCGTCCTTCGGCGTGTAGGTGAGTGTCAACGTCCCCTCGCCGGGAACGACCATGTCGGTCGCGCGGTACTGGTCGCCGAAGGCGTGACGGCCGATCACGATCGGCTTGGTCCAGCCCGGCACCAGGCGCGGGATGTTGGAGATCACGATCGGCTCGCGGAAGATCACGCCGCCGAGGATGTTGCGGATCGTCCCGTTCGGCGACCGGTACATCTTCTTGAGGCCGAACTCCTCGACCCTCGCCTCGTCGGGGGTGATCGTCGCGCACTTAACGCCGACCCCGTGTTGCTTGATCGCGTTGGCGGCGTCGACCGTGATCTGGTCCTCGGTCGCGTCCCGGCTCTCGATCCCGAGGTCGAAGTAGGCGAGCTCGACGTCCAGGTAGGGCAGGATCAGCTGCTCTTTGATGAAGGACCAGATGATTCGGGTCATCTCGTCGCCGTCGAGCTCGACGATCGGGTTCGCGACTTTGATCTTCTCCGCCATGCGGTCGGCGATGCTATCGACGCAGGCCTTCGAGGAGATCGACGACCACCGCCTCCGAGCGTTCCCGCTGCGCCGCCGGGTCCTTCGCGGCGACGATCAGCATCGCCGCCTCGATCATCGTCCCGAGAAGGATCATGGCCGTCGTCTCGGGATCAAGCGGCGGGAGTTCGCCCGCCTCGATCGCCGCGGATGCCGCGGCGAGCGCCAGCCCGATGCCGAGCTCGGCGCACGCCTCGCGCCACCCCTCCCAGCCGAGGACGGCGCGGCTCTGGCCGAGGCCGATCCGCCGCAGCTCGTCGTCCTTCTCGGCCGCCCGCATGTACGCCTTGCAGAGGAAGAGAATCGCCTCGAACGGCGTCGCCGCGGCTGGGGCTTCGGCCGCGATCCGGTCGATCACACGGCGCTCGCTGGCAATGAAGACAGCCCTGAAGAGATCCAGCTTGGTCGGGAAGTGGTGGTAGAGCGCCCCCCGGCTGACGCCCGAGCGCTCGAGGATCTCCTCAGTCGAGACCCGGTCGTAGTCGCGCTCGACGAACAACGCGTGCGCCGCCTCGACCAGTGCCTCCCTCGCGCCCTCGCTCGGCCGCCCCCGCACTCTTCCCATTTCGCTTTTCACCGATATCGCATATATTACCGACTAACAGTCTGTAATTCGGTCCACGAGGAGAGGGATATCGATGAACACCTACGTGATCCGCAGGGAGAAGGCATGGCAGAACGCGGAGGAGCTCGAGGCGACCGCCGCCCGCTCGAAGGACGTCGCCGAGAGTGACTTCCCGGACGACATCGCCTGGATACGCAGCTATGTGATCGCAGAGCCGGGCGGGAGCCTCGGCACCGTCTGCATCTACCAGGCGAGCGGCATCGAGGCGGTCCGTGAGCACGCCGGCCGGGTCGAGATGCCCGCCGACGAGATCCTCGAGGTTGCCGACACGGTCGTGATCAGGCCGGACCCCCAGCCCGAGGTCGCCTCCGGCTGACCCGGGGCCCGGACTCCTGCGAGAATGGGCGGGTGGCCACCGCCGAGCGCAAGACGGGGAGCACACACGAGGTCTTCAACCAGGCCGCCCCCCTCGTCGACTACAACGTCTTCAAGGCGGACACCGCCCTGGGCGAGGCGGTCAGGCGCGAGGGCGCCGACTGGGCCGAGGAGAAGATCTCCGCCGTCGGGGCGGTCGCCGGCAGCGCCCGGATGATCGAGCTCGGCGCCCTGGCCAACGAGAACCCGCCGAAGCTGAGGACCCACGACCGGGTCGGCAACCGCGTCGACGAGGTCGAGTTCCATCCCGCCTGGCACGAGCTGCTCGGGGCGTCCGTCGAGCACGAGCTCCACTCCTCCCCCTGGAAGGACCCGCGCCCCGGCGCCCACGTCGCCCGTGGGGCGGCCTTCATGTGCATGTCGCAGGCCGAGGCCGGGGTCGGCTGCCCGATCTCGATGACCTACTCGGTGATCCCGGCCCTCCGCGCCCAGCCCGACCTCGCGGCCGAGTGGGAGCCGCGCTTCCTCTCCTCGAGCTACGACCCGCGCCAACCGGCCCGCGCCCGACAAGCCGGGCGCCCTGGCCGGAATGGGGATGACCGAGAAGCAGGGCGGGACCGACGTCCGCGCCAACACCACCGTCGCCAGGCCGGTGAACGGCGGCGGGCCCGGCGCCGAGTACGAGCTGACCGGCCACAAGTGGTTCATGTCGGCGCCGATGTGCGACGCCTTCCTCGTCCTCGCCCAGGCCGACGGCGGCATCTCCTGCTTCCTCTTCCCGCGCTGGACACCCGACGGCGAGCGCAACCGCTTCCGGCTCCAGCGACTCAAGGACAAGCTCGGCAACAGGTCGAACGCGTCGAGCGAGATCGAGTTCGACTCCGCCTCGGCCTGGCTGGTCGGCGAGGAGGGCGCCGGCGTGCCGACGATCATCGAGATGGTCAACCACACCCGGCTCGACTGCGTGATCGGCGGCGCCACCGGGCTGCGCGCGGGTGTCGCGCACGCGCTCAACCACACGGCGCAGCGCTCGGTCTTCGGCAAGGAGCTGATCGACCAGCCGCTGATGCGCAACGTGCTCGCCGATCTCTGCGTCGAGTCGGAGGCGGCGACGATCTCGGCGATGCGCCTGGCGCGCGCCTACGACGAGGCGGTCGCGGGCGACGAGGAGGCCCAGGCCCTGAAGCGCGTCGCCAACGCGGTCCTCAAGTACTGGATCTGCAAGCGGGCGCCGTGGCACGCGGTCGAGTGCCTCGAGTGCTTCGGCGGCAACGGCTTCGTCGAGGAGTCGGGGATGCCCCGCCTCTTCCGCGAGAGCCCGCTCAACTCGATCTGGGAGGGCTCCGGCAACGTGCAGTGCCTGGACGTGCTGCGGGCGATGGTGAAGAGCCCCGCCTCCGTGGACGCCTTCTTCTCCGAGGTGCTCGAGGGGGCCGGCGCCGAGCCGCGCCTCGACGCCTACGTGTCCGCCCTCCGCGAGGAGCTACCCGGCGACGTCGAGACGATCCAGGAGCGCGCCCGCAGGATGGTCGAGAAGATGGCGATCGCCCTGCAGGCATCGCTGCTCGTCCGCCACGGAGACCAGGCGGTAGCCGACGCCTACTGCGCCTCGCGCCTCTCGGGCGACTGGGGCCACGCCTTCGGCACCCTGCCCGCGGGCACCGACTTCGGCCGCATCATCGAGCGCCACACTCCGCTAGCCGGCTAGTCAGAATCGCATCAAGTTCGCCATGTTATGCATGGCAAACGTGATGCGATTCTGCGGGGCGGTCAGCTGCCGCGGCAGCACCACATTGCCGCGCACTGCGTGGCGGCGCCTGACCAAGCAGATCAAGGACGCAGGGAGCGTGGCGTGCTCTGCACGCGAGCGACCGAGGACGCGGAGATGCGCCGGTCAGCCGCTGCCACGCAGTGCGCGGCCGACCTGCTCGATCGTGATTACGCCGGAGAGGCGGCCGTCGGCGTCGACCGCCATCAGGGCCCCGAAGCGGCGCAGGTTCTGGTTGCCGAGCAGGGTGTCCAGGGGCGCGTCGTCGCGCACCTGGTAGAGGCCGTCGCCGCTCTCGAGCAGGTCGGTGATCAGGGCGGTCGAGCGCGAGACCTCCGGGACCTCGTCGGCGCGGTCGCGCAGGACCAGCCCGAGGAAGCGGTGGGCGTCGCCGACGACCGGGAACCACGGCCAGCGGTAGCGCAGGAAGTACTCGTCGAGGGCCCGCTCGACGCTCAGCTCGCCGGGGATCGCGACCGGCTCGCGATCCATCACGTCGGAGACGCGGACCCCCTCGATCGGCTCGGTGAGCGCCGTCTGCAGCGAGGCGGCGCGGGCGGATCCGTTGATCACGAAGCCGATGATCGCGAGCCAGATGCCGCCGAAGATCAGGCCGTTGAAGATCATCAGCAGGCCGACGCCGACGAAGAGGTAGCCGAAGACGCGACCGAGTTTCGCCGCGAAACGGGTCGCCGCGGTGCGGTCGCCCGTCCGCCGCCAGGCGATCGCGCGGACGACGCGGCCGCCGTCCATCGGGAAGGCAGGCAGCAGGTTGAAGACGAGGACGAGGAAGTTGATCGTGGCCAGCCAGGCGACCATCGCGAGCACCCCGGAGATGCCCACGTCGCTCTCGACCAGAGCCGCCTGCCAGAACTCGTCGGGGCCGGCGGCGGCGAGGCCGATCCCGGTGAGCAGGACGACGATCGCCAGGGTGACGACGGGCCCGGCGATCGCGACCTTGAACTCGGTGCCCGGGCCGTCGCTCTCGCGGTCCATCTTCGCCATGCCGCCGAAGATCCAGAGCTGGATGCTGGTGATGCCGATCCCGTTGCGCATCGCGACGAAGGCGTGGCCGAGCTCGTGCAGGACGATCGACCCGAAGAAGCCGACCGCGCTGGCGACGGCGAGCAGGAAGGGCGTCGTCGAGGAGCTCGACTCGCCGAGGATCTCACCGTAGAAATCCGAGAGCCAGAAGATCACCAGGAAGAGGACCAGGAACCAGGACCAGTCGACCTCGATCTTGATCCCGCGGACGTGGAACAGGGTGATGGTGCTTCCGCCGCCGAGCATCGCCCAATGGTAGGGGCTTCCGATCCGGCCACTTTCAAATCCGACCGCGCCGTCGGATTTGCGCTCTATAGAGTCCGCGCCCGTGCCTACTCATGATGTGCTCGTAATCGGCGCCGGCCTTGCCGGACAGAGGGCGGCCCTCGCGGCCGCCGAGGAGGGCGTCTCGGTCGGGATCGTCAGCAAGGTCCACCCGGTGCGCTCGCATTCCAATGCGGCGCAGGGCGGGATCAACGCGGCGCTCAACCCCGGTGACTCCTGGGAGTCGCACGCCTTCGACACGATCAAGGGCTCCGACTACCTCGCCGACCAGGACGCGGTGGAGATCATGGTCCGCGAGGCGCCGGAGGAGATCCTCCACCTCGAGCACCTCGGCGTCACCTTCCACCGCGACGAGGAGGGCAGGCTCGGCACCCGCGCCTTCGGCGGCGCCTCCGCCGCCCGCACCTACTACGTCGCCGACATCACCGGCCAGGCGATCATGCACGTCCTCTACGAGCAGCTGATGAAGTACTCCGACGCGGTCAGCCGCTACGAGGAGTGGTTCTCGACCGCGCTGGCGATCGACGAGAGCGGCGAGTGCTGCGGGGTCGTGACGCGCAACATCGCCGACGGCTCGATGGAGCTCTTCGAGGCGAAGTCGGTGATCCTCGCCTGCGGCGGCAACGGCCAGGTCTGGAAGCCGACCACCAACGCGCTGATCTGCACCGGCGACGGCATCGCGATGGCCTACCGGGTCGGCGCGAAGCTGATGGACATGGAGATGATCCAGTACCACCCGACGACGCTGGCGGGCAAGGGCTTCCTGATCACCGAGGGCGCCCGCGGCGAGGGCGCCCACCTGCTCAACAAGAACGGCGAACGCTTCATGGAGAAGTACGCGCCGAACAAGATGGAGCTCGCCTCGCGCGACGTCGTCTCCCGCGCCGAGCAGACCGAGATCAACGAGGGTCGCGGCTTCCCCGACGGCACCGTCGCCCTCGACATCACGGTCGTGCCGAAAAAGCGCGTCCACGAGGCGTTGCGCGAGATCGTCCTCGTCGGCCAGGACTTCGCCGGGGTCGACATCACCCGCGAACCGATCCACATCAAGCCGGGCAATCACTACACGATGGGCGGCGTCAAGACCGACGTCGACGGCAGGACCGACATCCCCGGGCTCTACGCGGCCGGCGAGACCGCCTGCGTCTCCGTCCACGGCGGCAACCGGCTCGGCGCCAACTCCCTGCTCGACACGCTGATCTTCGGCCGCCGCTCCGGCGCCGACGCCGCGGCCCGCGCCAAGCGGGTCGAGGGCGCGAAGCCGTCCAAGAAGGTCCTCGAGGACGAGCAGGCGTCGATCGACGCGATCTCCGCCCGCGAGAAGGGCTCCGGCCGCCGCGTCTCGGAGATCAAGCTCGACCTCGGCACGGCGATGGACAAGAACGTCTCGGTGTTCCGCGACGAGGCCGGCATCCAGGAGGCGCTGGAGGCGGTCCGCCGGCTCAAGGAGGAGGCCGGGCAGGCCTACATCGACGACCGCGGCAGCATCTTCAACCAGGACATCCTCGGCGCGATCGAGCTCGGCTACATGATCGACAACGCCGAGGCCACCTGCCTGGCGGCGCTCGAGCGCAAGGAGAGCCGCGGCGCCCAGTACAGGACGGACTTCCCGGAGCGCAACGACGAGGAGTGGCTCAAGCACATCGACCTCCAGCAGGGCGACGACGGGCCGGAGATCTCATACTCAGAGGTGACCATCACCCAGTGGGAGCCCCAGGAGAGGACCTACTAATGGCCGAGTACACGCTGAAAGTCCGCCGTTACCAGCCGGAGAGCGGCCAGGGGCCCTACTGGGAGGAGTTCAAGGTCGACCTCGACCCCTCGCTCGCGGTCCTCGACGGCATCCTCCAGGCCAAGGACCGCGAGGACGGCTCGCTCACCGTGCGCTGCTCCTGCAAGGCGGCGATCTGCGGCTCCTGCGGGATGAAGATCAACGGCCAGTCCGGCCTCGGCTGCAAGACCCAGATCGGCGAGGCCCAGGAGCTCGCCAACAAGGTCGCGAGCCGAGCCAACGGCGGCACCGTCGGCGGCGACGTCCCGATCGTGGTCGAGCCGATGGGCAACATGCCGGTGATCAAGGACCTGGTCACCGACATGGAGTCGACGCACTGGGCCAAGATCCGCCGCGTCACGCCCTGGCTGCTCCCCCACGGCGACCCGCCCGAGCGCGAGTACGTGGTCGAGCCCGAGTCGATGATCGACATCACCCAGTCGATGGCCTGCATCCAGTGCGGCGCCTGCGTCTCCTCCTGCCTCTCGATGGAAGCCGACCCCGACTTCATCGGGCCGGCGGCGCTGGCCAAGGCCTACCGCTTCGTCGGCGACCCGCGCGACGCGGAGACCGTCGAGCGCCTCCACGACCTCGCCGACGACCCGCACGGGATCTACGACTGCACCCACTGCTTCAGCTGCATCGACGCCTGCCCGAAGGGGGTGGCGCCGATGGACCAGATCATGCGCCTGCGCCGCAAAGCCGGCGAGCATGAGATCGAGGACCCGAACTGCGGCCACTCCCACGAGCAGGCCTTCGTGAAGATGATCGAGAAGAAGGGGACCAACGACGAGGCGCTGCTGCTCCAGGAGTCCTTCGCGCCCGGGATCAAGGGCAAGCTCAAACCGAGCAAGAAGGCGATCAGGGAAATGCTCGGCTCGCTCCCGACCGCGCTGCGCGGGATCAGGACCGGCAAGATGCGCTCGCTGCCGAAGCTGATCCCCGGCATCCACCCGAAGCTTCCCGACGGCGCCCAGGACGAGGTCAAGGCGATCTACAAGCACGCCGAGGAGCACCGCGAGGAATTCAACATTTACATCAAGGGCGAGGAGGACGTCGAGCCCGAGCCCGATGAGACCAATGTCGACGCAGCCAATATCCCGGCCGAGGAGGGAACGCCATGAAGCTCGCCTACTGGCCCGGCTGCGTCTCGCGCGGCTTCACCACCGAGCTTCACGGCTCGATGGCGATCGTCGCCGAGAAGCTCGGGATCGAGCTGGTCGAACTCGACCGCGCGAACTGCTGCGGCGCCGGCGTCATCGCCGAGCACAACCAGGAGCTCGCCGACACCCTCAACGCCCGCACCTTCGCCCTCGCCCAGGAGACCGGGCTGGCGATGATGAACATCTGCTCGACCTGCCAGGGCGCCCAGTCCGAGTGCCAGCAGCGGCTCGACGCCGACTCCGCCTACCGCGCCCACATCAACGAGGTGCTGAGCGGGCAGGGCCTCTCCTACGAGAAGGGCAAGGGGGGCTGGACCAACAAAAACTTCCTCTGGGTCCTGGTCGAGGACTACGGCCTCGACAAGCTCGCCGAGCAGGTCGTGCGGCCGCTCTCGGGCCTGCGGGTCGGCCCCTTCTACGGCTGCTACATCGTCCGCCCCAAGGACCGGCTCGGATACGGCGAGTACCCCGACCGCGACATCTACCTGGAGAAGGTGATCAAGGTCCTCGGCGGCGAGGTCGTCGAGTACGACGGCGCCCGCAAATGCTGCGGCTTCCCGGTGATCACGATGAACAAAGAGACCTCGCTCAAGCAGGCCGGGACCCACCTCGGCGACGCGATCGACGCCGGCGCCGACTGCCTGGTCACCCCCTGCCCGCTCTGCCACCTCAACCTCGACCTGCAGCAGCCCGAGGCGGCGAAGGTCGTCAACCGCGACCTCGGCCTCGCCGTCCTCCATCTGCCGCAGCTCGTCGGCCTGGCGCTCGGGGCGGAGCCCAAGCAGCTCGGCATGAGCAAGCACATCGCCTCGACCAACTGGGTCGAGGAGCGCCTCGCGGGCGCCGGCGCGACCGCCTAGTGCCAGACAGCTAGACCTGGATAGCGACGAGCGCGCCGCCGAAGGCGGCGAGGATGCTTGCCAGCGCAATGATCATCGAGTACTGGAGCCGGTCGAAGCGAGCGTCCATGTGCTCCCCGAGCGCAGTCACTTGACCCGCAAGGCGGTCGACCTGATCCGCGAGCCGATCGAGACGGTCGTCGTTCCAGTTGGTTCGCTCCTGCTCCATGCTCGACCGAGCGTAACGGACCTGGAATCACGAATGGCGCACGAAAGTGTGAAAACTGTGCAACGGTCGACTCGCTAGGGTTCAACACGGTGAGCCGGGAAGACTGGTCGGCAACACTCGTCGCCGACCCCGAAAGGCCCCCATGGCTATCGCAGTAGCCACCTTCATCATCGTCATCGCGATTGTCGCCAGCGAGAGGATGCACCGCACGAACGTCGCCCTGCTGGGCGCGGCGATCGTCGTCCTCTTCGTCGGCGACTTCTCCCAGGAGCAGGCGATCGAGGCGGTCGACTTCAACACGATCGGGCTTCTGGTCGGGATGATGATCCTCGTCTACCTGACGCAACAGACAGGCGTCTACGACTACCTCGCCATCCGCACCGGGCAGCTCTCAGGCGGGCGCTCATTCGCGTTGACGATGAGCCTGGCAGGGGTCACAGCGCTGCTCTCGGCCTTCCTCGACAACCTGACCACGATCCTCCTCGTCGCCCCGATCACCTTCCTGCTCGCCGATGCGCTCGACATAGACGCGATCCCGCTGTTGATCATCGAGGTGATGGCGTCCAACATCGGCGGTACGGCGACGCTGATCGGAGACCCGCCGAACATCATCATCGCCGGCGCCACCGGGCTCAGCTTCAACGCCTTCATCGCCAACCTGGCGCCGATCGTGCTGGTCACCTTCGTGGTGGTTATGCCCCTGCTCTACCTCTTCTTCCGCAAGCGTCTCCAGGTGGACGAGGCCAACCGCCGAGCGGTCATGGAGCTCGACGCGGTTGCGTCGATCCGCGACGCCGCGGAGCTGCGCCGGACCGGACCTGTCCTCATTCTCACCGTGCTCGCCTTCTTCGCCCACCAGGCGCTCCACATCGAGCCGGCGACCGTCGCGCTGACCGGCGCCGCGATCGGCCTGCTCGTGACTCGAGTGGACCTCGAGCAGGCGTTGTCGGGCATCGAGTGGACGACGCTCTTCTTCTTCATCGGCCTCTTCGTGATGGTCGGGGCGCTGGAGGCCACCGGGGCGATCGGACACGTGACCGACGCCGTCAAGGACGTGACCGGCGGGAACCGGACCGCGGAGCTGATCGGGATCACCTGGGTCGCGGCCGCCGGGTCGGCGGTGGTCGACAACATTCCCTTCACCACCGCGATGATTCCCGTCGTCAAGGAACTCCAGGCGGGAGCCGGCGCGGGCGGCGACGATGCCTATTGGTGGTCTCTCGCGCTCGGGGCCTGCTTCGGCGGCAACGCCACGATGATCGCCGCCGCCGCCAACGTCGCCGCCGCCGGGATGGCGGAGCGAGCCGGGACGCCGATCGGATTCATGGCCTTTCTCCGTGTCGGCATACCCGTCACGATTCTCTCGGTGGGGCTGGCAACCGCCTACATCGCCATCCGCTACATCGTGATCTGAGGAGCGACAGATGCCTGACTCGATCGTCAACCAAACCATTCGCGAGATCCAGCCGTTGGCAGCGGACGAGCTGATCGGCCCGGCGGCCCGGCGGGTGATCGATGCCGGCCTGCCCGCGCTTCCGGCGGTCGAGTCGGACGGTCGCTTTGCCGGGATCTTCGGCGAGCGCGAGTTCCTCGAAGCGCTGTTCCCGGGATACGTCGGGGAGCTCGCCTCCGCGGCGATGGTGAGGCGCTCCGTCGACGAGACGATCGAGCGCCGCAGCGAGTGCGCCGATGAGCCGATCCGGCGATACCTGACTGCCGACCGCGTGGTCGTCGAGGACGAGTACTCGGACACCCAGCTGGCTGAGATCTTCCTCCATCACAGGGTCCTGATCGTCCCGATCGCAACCGCCGGCCGAATCCACGCGGTGGTCACCCGCCACGACTTCTTCGCCGCCCTCGTCGAGCGCTTCGGCTCGATCGCGGAGGACCTCGGCTGATGACCTCGATGATCCGATCGGCCCTGCAGGGCGTACGGTTTGTAGCGATGAGACCTTTGATCCTGCTGGCGATCGCCGCGACGGCCGCAACCGCGGTCGGCTGCGGGAATGGCGAGAGCAGCGGGTACGGCTCTGCGGTCGATTCGACCACGACAGAGAGAGGGGCGGCCGCCCAGGAGGCGAGCGCTGAGATCGTGGCGAGAAAGACGGCGGCGGCGGCGAGACGGGGGCCGCGGGTGAAGGCGATCGACTCCGACTACGGCCGCGTGATCGCCGACGGCAGGGGCGAGGCCTTCTACCTGTTCGGCGCTGAGCAGGGAACCGAGAGCCGCTGCTACGGGGCCTGCGCCGAGGCCTGGCCCCCGGTGCTCGCCAAGGCCGGGGGGCCCGTCGCCGTCGCCGGCGCCGCCCAGGAGCTGCTCGGCACGACCAAGCGCAGGAACGGCAGGCTGCAGGTGACCTATGCCGGCAACCCGCTCTATTACTACGTGCACGACGCGCCGGGCGAAATCCTCTGCCACGACGTCGCCGAGTTCGGCGGGCTCTGGCTGGTGGTCAGACCGAACGGCCGGCCGGCACCCTGAGCAGCCCGCGCTCGACCAGCAGCTCCGCCACCTGGACGGCGTTCGTCGCCGCCCCCTTGCGCAGGTTGTCGGAGACGACCCACATGTCGAGCGCGCGCTCGTTGCCGGGATCGCGGCGGATGCGGCCGACGAAGACGTCGTCGCGGCCGGCGGCCTCGGTGGCGAGCGGGTAGCGGGCGGCGGCGGGGTCATCGACGACGGTCACGCCGGGCGCGGCGGAGAGCAGCTCGCGGGCGCGCTCGGGTGAGAGCGGCTCGCGGGTCTCGACGTTGACCGCCTCCGAGTGGCCGGTGACGACCGGGACCCTGACGCAGGTCGCGCTGACCCGGATCGAGGCGTCGCCGAGGATCTTGCGCGTCTCGTTGATCAGCTTGCGCTCCTCGTCGGTGTGGTCGTCCCCCTCGGGGAAGCTTCCCGCCTGGGGAAGGACGCTGAAGGCGATCGGGTGGGGGTAGATCGAGGCGACCGGGTCCTGCCCGGCCAGCACCGCTTCGGACTGCGTGGTCAGCTCGTCGATCGCGGCCTTGCCGGTCCCGGAGACCGCCTGGTAGGTGGAGATCACCAGGCGCTCGATCCCGGCCTCGTCGAGCAGGGGCTTGAGCGCGACGACCATCTGCATGGTCGAGCAGTTCGGGTTGGCGACGATGCCCCTGTGGCCGTCGACCGCATCGGGGTTGACCTCGGCGACGACCAGCGGCACCTCGTCGTCCATGCGGAAATGGCTGGTGTTGTCGACGACGACGGCCCCGGCCTCGACGAGCCTGGGCGCCCACTCGGCGCTGACCGACCCGCCCGCGGAGGAGAGGACGACGTCCAGGCCCTGGATCGTCTCCTCGTTGAGCGGGCGGCATTCGAGGATCGAGTCGTTCCACTCGATCCGCTTGCCGACCGAGCGCTCCGAGGCGAAGGGGACCACCTCCGCGGCCGGAAAGCCGCGCTCCGCGAGGACGCCGAGGATCGTCGTCCCGACCAGCCCGGTGGCGCCCAGCACTCCGACTCTGTATCCGTCAGCCGCCATCTCAGCCGGCCGCGCTCAGCTGCCGACCGTGGGGCGGTGCTCGGCCCCGGTCGGGTCCTCGGGCTTGACGGCGTCGGAGCCCAGCTCGAACGCCTCGTGCAGCGTCTTCACGGCGTCGGCGACGCGGTCGGCCGAGATGACGCATGAGATTTTGATCGGCGAGGTGGAGATCATCTCGATGTTGATCCCCTCCTCGCCGAGGACGGCGAAGACCTTGGCGGCGACGCCCGGGTGCGAGCGCATGCCGGCGCCGACGATCGAGACCTTGCCGATCCGTTCGTCGGTGGCGACGCCGCGGCTGACCCCGCCGAGCCCCTCGATCGTGTCGGTCGCCGTCGCCAGGTCGGAGCGGTCGACCGTGAACGAGAGGTCGGCCAGCTCCTCGTCGCCGACGGGCTCGTTCTGGATGATCACGTCGACGTTGACGTTGGCGTCGGCGAGCGCGGTGAAGATCCGACCCGCTACGCCGGGCTCGTCGCGGACGCCGGTCAGCGTCACCCGAGCCTCGTCGTCGGAGTGGGTCACGGCTGTCACGAATGGTTGCTCCACGGTTTCCTCCTCGGCTACGACGAGGGTACCGGGGCCGTCCTCGAAGCTGCTGCGGCAGTGGATGCGGACGCCGTGGTTGCGCGCGTACTCCACCGAGCGCAGCTGCAGCACCTTGGCCCCCGACGCCGACATCTCGAGCATCTCCTCGTAGGAGACCATCGGCAGCTTGCGCGCCGTGGCGACGATCCGCGGGTCGGCGCTGAAGACACCGGAGACGTCGGTGTAGATCTCGCAGACCTCGGCTCTCAGCGCCGCGGCGAGGGCGACCGCGGTCGTGTCGGAGCCGCCCCGCCCCAGGGTGGTGACGTCGTGGCTGTCGGTGGAGACGCCCTGGAATCCGGCGACCAGGACGATGTGGTCGTCGCCGAGCGTCTCGCGGATGCGGTCGGCGCGGACGTCGATGATGCGCGCCTTGGTGTGGGAGGAGTCGGTGACGATCCCCGCCTGGGAGCCGGTCAGCGAGATCGCCTTGTGGCCCATGTCGTGGATCGCCATCGCCGCCAGCGCGCAGGAGATCCGCTCGCCGGTCGAGAGCAGCATGTCCATCTCCCGGGCGACGGGGCGCTCGGAGATCTCCATCGCCTGGGCGACCAGCTCGTCGGTCGTCTTGCCGCGCGCCGAGAGCACCGCGACGACGCGCTTGCCCGCCTCACGCGCGGCGACGATCCGGCCGGCGGCACGCTTGATCTGCTCGGCGCCGGCAACCGAGGTGCCGCCGAACTTCATCACGACGATGTCGGAGTTCTTTGGTGTCGCCCCCGGCATAGGCGACTGAGAATAGGCGGTGGCCTGCCTAGGCGATGGCCTGGGCGGTGCGGCGACGGATGTCCGCGTTGAGCAGGCCGGTGACCTGGCTCGGCAGCTCGCCGGCCGAGGGGATCGCGTCGCCGATCAGGCCGCGGGCGCGAAATCCGTAGAGAGGGGTGTCGAAGCCGGCCTCGCGGATCCTGCGGATCAGCTGCACGGCGGAGGCGGTGTCGGCGCCGGGGCCGCAGAGGACGAGCGCGGTCGGCTCGAGAGCGCTCAGCGCGCGCTCGAGGCGCTCGTCGCCGAGCTCGGCTGAGAGCATCAGGACGCGGAATCCGGCGCGGCGCAGGGTCAGGTCGAGCGCCTGGGAGTGGACGGCCTCGACGTCCTGGCCCCGGCTCGAGTCGAGCAGCAGGATCCCGGCCGGGCGCGAGGCGGTGGAGGCGAGGCGGCGGGCGCCGTGCAGCCAGCCCATCGCCCAGCGGGCCGCGAACTCATACTCCGTTTCCCGGTCGGGGTCGGCGGCGAGAGCGTCGATCGTCGGCAGGACCAGCTCCTCGACGGTGCGCTCGAGCGGCCGCAGCGCGAGGCTCTCCTCGACCGCGCGGTCGGCGGCCTCCTCGTCGAATCCCTCGAAGGCGGCGATCAGGACGTCGTTGCTCGCCGGGGCGGCCTGTCGCTGACGCGTGAGCTCGATTGCCGAGGAGATGTTCCCGGTCTGGGCGAGCGCGTCACGCAGGGTCTGCAGCTCGACCAGCTCGTAGTTGCGGTGGTTTCCGGGGGTGCGCTTCGGCGTGGGAAAGCCGTACCGGCGCTCCCAGCTGCGCAGCGTGTTGGGGCTGACGCCGAGGACTTCGGCCGCCGCATTGGTTCTTATCCCGGGCATGTTCGCTCGCTTGGCTCCAGATCGATCGCGGAAGAGTTTGTTCTCCGCTGCGCAGGATTCTCCCACCGGATCGCCAGATTTACGCAGGTTATGGACGGATTTCGCGATTCTGTCAGCGATCTTGCAAGAGGCCGACGCCCACCGGCTGGCCCACCGCGCGGGCCCGCCACATCGCTTCGTCGGCCTTGTGCAGCAGGCCGTCGGCGCTGCAGCCGTGCTCCGGGCAGGCGACGACCCCCGCCGATATGCCGATCGGCAGGCCGCCCGCGGCCTCGAGCTCGGCCAGAGCGCTGAGCAGCCGCTCGCTCATCTGCACGCCGCCGACGGTGCTCTGTTCGGGGGCCAGCACGCAGAGGGCGTCCTCCTCGAGCTTGAAGGTCTCGTCGACGAGGCGGACGCTGTCCTGCAGCGCCGCGCCGGCGATCACGAGCGCCGCCTCCGAGCTCGCCCCGTTGCCGTTGCGCGCCCCGGGGCCGTCGACGTCGAAGACCGCCAGGCAGAACGGGTGGCCGTAGCGGCGATGGGACTCGATCAGCTGGTCGAGGCGCCTGCGCATATGGCCGGGCCAGTAGAGGCTCGGGTGGGCCTCGCCGGGCGGTGGCGACGGCGCGGGGGCGGCGGGCGGCGGGTCGGGAGCGGGCGGGTCGGGCGGGGATGGCTCGGGCGCGGGAGCGACCCCGGGCGCGGGCGACGCGACCGGATCGACCGCGGCCGCGGTGACGCTTCCGAACGCTTCGGCGAGCCGCTGGGCGGCGCCGGCGAAGGCGTCGACGTCGGCGTCCGGCATCTCCAGTCGCAGCTTGCCGAGAAGCGCCGCCTGCATGGCCGAGACGTCGCGGGCCAGGCGCCCGGCGGAGGTGGGCTCGCGCGGCTCGTCGTCGGTGTCGTTCACGCCAGTGCGAGCCACACCCGGACCTTGCCGAAAGCGGCGGACGCCAGCATTGGAAAAAGCCGCAATTTGCGGCGCGACAATCGTCCGGCATTTTCGTCTAGGCGAGGCTCTGGCGCCCGGCCAATGCCTTGCCGAGCGTGACCTCGTCGGCATGCTCCAGATCGGCGCCGACCGGCAGGCCGCTCGCCAGCCGCGTCACCGCGACCTTGCCGCGCAGGAGCTCGGCGATGTGGAGCGCGGTCGCCTCCCCGGTGGTGGTCGGGTTGGTCGCCAGCACGACCTCGCCGACGTCGCCCTCCTCGACCCGGCGCACGAGCTCGGCGATCTTCAGATCGTCGGCGTCGATGCCGTCGATCGGCGAGAGGGCGCCGCCGAGCACGTGGTAGAGGCCGCGGTACTCGTGGGTGCGCTCGATCGGGATCACGTCGGCGGGCTCCTCGACGACGCAGATCATCGACTGCTCGCGGGAGGAGTCGGCGCAGATCCGGCAGAGCGGCCCCTCGGCGAGGTTGAAGCAGCGCTCGCAGAGCCCGACCTTCTCCTTCACCTCGCGGATCGCGGTGGCCAGCCCCTCCGCCTCCTCGTCGGGCGCCCGCAGAATGTGGAAGGCGAGACGCTGAGCGGTGCGCTGTCCGATCCCCGGCAGGCGGGCGAGCTCGGCGACGAGTCGTGCCAGCGGCGCCGGCCCTTCGCCGCTCACATCCCGGGCAGGCCCATGCCGCCCAGGCCTCCCGTGATCCCGCCCATCTTCGAGGCGGCGAGCTCCTGCGCGGCACGCAGGCCCTCGTTGATCGCGGCCTGCACCATCTCGGCGAGCAGCTCCGCCTCCTCCGGGTCGATCGCGTCCGGGTCGATCGTGATCTCGCGCAGGGTCAGGTCACCGCCCATCTTGACCTTGACCATGCCGCCTCCGGCGCTGGCCTCGACGACCTCGTCCTTGAGCTGCTCCTGGGCCTGCGCCATCTCGGTCTGCATCTGCTGCGCCTGTTTCATCAGCGCGTTCACGTCAAAGCCTCCGGGCATTCCACCTCTTGCCACTAGCACTCCTCCTTTTGACGTTCGTCGAGGCTCAACCGACCTCCTCCGCGTTGAACTCACTCTTCAGCTTCTCGACGAGCGACTCGTGGTCGACGTCCTCCGCCTCCTTGCTGCGGGGAGCGTCCTCGCCCTCGAGCAGCACGTAGACGGGTCGCAGGCGGGCGCCGGTGACCGTGACCAGGGCCTCGGTCATCTGCTCGCACTTGTCCTTCGCCTCGGCCTTGCGCTTGTTGAAGGTCAGCTCGGCGGGGAACCCGATCCGCAGCCCCTCCTCGTCGATCCCGACCGGGCGGGCCCCGTCGAAGGTCGCCGCCAAGGCCGGGCTCGTCTCGCGGAGCTTCTCGATCACCGCGGGCCAGATTCGCTGTACCTCGTCGAAGGACAGGGCGGGGTCGGCCACGGGCGGCACGGACTCGGGGGGGCCTGCGGGCGGGGGCTTCGCCTCCGTTCTCGACCCCCCCGAGCCCGCACCACCCGTGGCGGGGTCCGCTTTGCCAGATGGCGAGGAACGTTTGGCCGGCTCCGCCTCTTCCTCTTCAGCGGGCCCCGGATCGCCGGCGACTGCTTCCTGCGAGGCGGTCGGAGTCGCAGCGTCCTGGGGTGCGGGGGCTGCCGCGGGTGGCGGAGGATGAGGGGGGTCGAGAACGGAGGCGAAGCCCCCGCCCGCAGCACCCCCCTCATTCTCTGCCGCCCGCGGCCCACCGCTTCCCAAGTCTTTTTCGAGTTTCTCGACCCTCCTAAGCAAACCCTCGGCCGATGGATCCAGGTCGGGCCGCGCAGCCTTCAGGAGCGCGATCTCAACGGCCATGCGCGCGTCGTCCCCCTCGCGCACCGCGGTCAGCGCCGCCGCCAGCTCGTCGATCGTGCGGACCAGGGTGGCCGGGCCGATCGCGGCGGCCTGGGCGGAGATCCGGCCCTCGTCGGTGGCGGTGACGACGAACGTCTCGGGCACCTCGCCGACGGTCTGGGTGACGAGCAGGTGGCGCAGGTGCGCGAGCAGGTCGCGGGTGAACTGGCCCGGGTCGCGCCCGGACCTGGCCATCCGCTCGACCCCGAGCAGGACGGCGCGGGGGTCTTCGGCGATCACCGCGTCAACGGTCTCGAACAGCAGCTCGGCGTCCACCGCGCCGATCATCTCCATGACGTCTTCGAGCGCGACCCGCTCGCCGCCGAAGGCGACGATCTGGTCGAGGGTGCCGAGCGCGTCGCGGAAGCTGCCCGACGCCGAGCGGGCGATCATCGCCGTCGCGCCGGCCTCGGCCTCGATCCCCTCCGCCGCGGAGACCCGCTCCAGCACCTCGGAGATCTGCTCGAGCGACGGGCGCTGGAAGTCGAAGCGCTGGCAGCGGTCGGCGATCGTCGCCATCACCTTGTGCGACTCGGTGGTGGCGAGGACGAAGACCGTGTTCGGCGGCGGCTCCTCGAGCGTCTTCAGGAAGGCGTTCCACGCCTCCTTGGTCAGCATGTGGGCCTCGTCGAGGATGTAGACCTTCCAGCGGCCGCCGGCCGGGGCGTAGGCGACCCGCTCCCGCAGGTCGCGGACGTCGTCCACCGAGCGGTTGGAGGCGGCGTCCATCTCGATCACGTCCACTGAGGTGCCGGAGGCGATCGTCGTGCACGACTCGCACTCCCCGCAGGGGGAGACGGTCGGCCCGCCGCGCTCGCAGTTCAGCGAGCGGGCGAGGATCTTGGCCATCGAGGTCTTGCCCGTCCCCCGCGAGCCGACGAAGAGGTAGGCGTGGTGGACCTTGTCCTGCTCGACCGCGTTTCGCAGGGTGCGGACGACGTGCTGCTGGCCGACCACCTCGTCGAAGGAGCCGGGGCGGTGGCGGCGGTAGAGGGAGGTCGAATCGCTGGAGGACGGCACTGCGGCCAGTGTACTTACGCCGATACCGTGCGCCGGTGCCATCCGGGGCCCGTAACTGGCTGACGCCGGCCGCCTGGGTCGCCGCCGTGGCGGCGGTCCTGCTGCTGCTCTTCCCGCTGGGCTTCCCCAACTACGACACGATCTACAGCCTGCTCTGGGGCAGGGAGATGGCGGAAGGCCTGAGCCCGGACCGGGGAGCGGCGCTTCCCCCCACCCCCCACCCGCTCTACGAACTCCTCGGCCTGGCGACCTCGCCGCTCGGCGACGGCGCGATCGACGTGTCGATGGTCCTCGCCTACCTCTCGCTCGGGTTGGTCGGGTACCTCGTCTACCGGCTCGGCTCGCTCTGGTTCGACCGTCCGATCGGCGCCGTCGCGGCGCTGATCGTCCTCACCCGCGCCCCCTTCCTCTCCAACGGGCTGCGCGCCTACATCGACCTCCCCTACATCGTGCTCTGCCTCGGGGCGCTGGCGATCGAGAGCCGGCGCCCCCGCGCCGGCTGGCCGGTCCTCGCCCTGCTCGCCCTGGCGGGCCTGCTCCGTCCCGAGGCCTGGCTCTTCTCCTTCGCCTACCTGGCATACCTGGCACTGGCGCCCGATGAGGAGACGAGGACCCCTCTCGAACGGGCGAAGGAGTTCCTCTCCACCCGCCGCGCCCGGGGCTTGATCGCCCTGGCCCTTGCCGGTCCGGTGATCTGGGCGCTCTTCGACTGGATCACCGCCGGCAGCCCGACCTACTCGTTCACGGGCACCCGCGAGACGGTCGACACGCTCGACCGCCAGACCGGCCCGGTTGACCTCGTCCTCTACGGCCCTCGCCGCCTCGGCGAGGTGCTGCAGTGGCCGGGCATGGTCGGCGCGCTCGGGGGGGTCGTCCTCGGCCTCGCCTTCCTGCGCAGGCGCAGCACGATCGGGGTCGCCGCCGCAGCCCTGGCCCTCGGCGCCTTCGCGATCCTCGCCTGCGCCGGCCTCGCGATCATCCCCCGCTACACGATGCTCGCCGCCGCCGTGCTGGCGATCTTCGCCGCGCTCGGCCTGCTCGGCTGGCGCCTGCTCGAGCGCGACCATCCCTGGCGAGGGCGCTGGCAGGTGTTCGCGGCGCTCGTCGCCCTGATGGCCGTCGCCTGGGCGCCCAACCAGTACGACCTCCTGCACAGGGTGGACGTCGACCTCACCAACCAGGCCGAGATCGAGGAGGACCTGCACGACCTGGCGAACTCGGGCGCCTTCGATCGCGACTGCGGGCCGATCTCGGTCCCCAACCACCGCGCCGTCCCCCGCCTCGCCTTCGACCTCGACCTGCCCCCGAGCCGCATCGTCAGCTTCAGCGAGCAGCGCCAGCCCCGCCGCGGCTACTTCCTCGACCCCTCCGGACCCTTCGTCCTCCACAACTTCGTCCTCGACCCCAACGACCCCGCCCGGCTCGAGACCCCCGTCCCCCCCGGCTTCCGCCCCATCGCCCGCAACGAGTCCTGGGTGCTGTACCGGCGCTGCTGAGCGTGCGGGCTCAGCGGTTCGATCCCAGGTCCTCGATCAGGTCGCGAGCCCTGCCGAGGATCAGGTTGCGGAGGTCCAGGTCGTGCATGCGAACGAGTCGCTCGTGGATGACGCGCAACTCGTTCTCATTGATCGACCCGAGCGGCTCGCTCATGTCGATGGCCGACAGCGGCAGGCGGAGCGAGGAGCTGATCCGCGCCGCGTTCTCCTCCTCCAATCCCTTGCACGACTCCGGGCGCAGGTGGAAGAGATCCTCGGCCCTGCCCTCCCGGACGGTCGCCTGCTCCTCGGATGGCAGCTTGCCGAATTGCCACAGGCGGAGAGCCAGGACCTCGTTGTAGCGAAAGCTCGGCTCGGTGATGACCAGGACCGGCCGCGGCTTCACCGTGACGAGCGCGGTGACTTCTTCTCCGACCTTGACGAGGGTGGATGTGTCCGGCACCGCCACCGGCTGGTGACCTTCGCCTGCGTACAGTCGGTAGGGGGGCTCGGGCGCGAACGGCGCCACGGCCCGGTACACCCTGCCGAGCGGCGCGTCCAGCACTAGCCGAAGAGACGCTTGAGGGTGTCGGCATCCTCGATCGGCCGGCTGGGGCGATCCTCGAGGTGGACCCGCACGCCGACGTCGCTGGGCATGAGGCGATCGAGGCGGGCGGCTCCGCTGGCGAGCTCGTCGAGCGCCTCGAGCTGCCGGAAGTCGTCCGGATGAAGGATCACCGAATGGTCCTCGTGATAGCGGGTGACACGGGTCGCGATGCCCCGACTCGGTCGGGGGAGGCGCACCTCATTGGCTGTGACTCGGTTCGTCTCCATGCTGGCCTCAGGCAGAGTATCGCAGTTGTCGGACGACATTCAGGGGACCCGACGACATTTTCCATTTGCCAGTAGCCATTTGGGCTAGCCGTTCTCGGCCCGCTCCAACGCCGCGTGGGTCTCCGCCGAGAGGCCGGGGTCGCCGAGGCTGACCTCCGGTGGGAGCTCGACATGGAGGTCGTCGGAGGGGTCGAGGCGGGCGCGCAGGTGCGCCGGGCGCGAGTCGAGGACGTGGCCGCCGCGCTCACGGGCGTCGTCGATGAAGTGCAGGTGGTAGCCGGCGACCTCGATGCCCTCGGCGTAGTCGGGGAAGCGGAAGCCCAGCATGGTCCCGCTGACGTCCTCGAGTTCGAACTCGTGCTGTTCGGCGACGACCTCGGTCAGCGGCCTGTAGGGCGGGCTCTGGCGCGGGACCGAGCGTGCGTGGACCAGCTCGAAGCTGCCGTCGAGCCGGATCGCGCAGGTCGAGGCGCCCACCGGGACCAGCTCGTCGAGCCGGGTGAGGAGCCCGGCGTGCGTCAGGGGGCCGTCGATCTCCGCCTCGACCGCCGGCTCGAAGCGGGTGACGACCGCGAACGGCGTCCTCTCCTCCGGGCCCACCGGGTGGATGCGACCGTCCACGTCGGCCCGGTGGAAGCCGCCGTCGAGCGCGATCATCTCGCCGTCGAGGCCGTTGAGGGTGCCGAGGCCGAGGTCGCCGTGCTCGGCCAGCTCGGCAAAGCTGAGGTCGCCGTCGTAGGCGCCGTCGAGCAGGGCGCCGATCGTCGAGGCCTGGAAGAGGACGTGAGGCTCGCGCCCGGCGTGCAGTTCCTCCTGGCGCATCGTCTCGACGTGCAGGGCCCGGATCCAGCGCTCGTCGAGCATCGGCAGAGTCTTCCAGGCGCCCCGACGGTTCGGAAAACTCGAGCAATCGCATGTTTAGAATCGCGCAATGCGCCGCTCGCTCCCAGTCCTGGTCCTGGCCGTCGCCATGCTCCTGCCAATCGCGGCACCGGCGACGGCCGGTCCACCACCCCGCGGCCTCTACGAATGCACGATCAGCGGCGTCGGCCTCTTCGGCGACGTCAAGATCAAGAAGGACAACAAGTACGAACGCTTCGGGAAAACCGGGAAATTCACCTCCAACGGTCGGAACATCAAGTTCACGACCGGCCCCTTCAAGGGCTACAAGGGCAAATGGGAGAAAAGCGACACGACCCCGGTGATCTACGAGATCGAACTGGAGAACCCGGTCGACGAAGGGTTCACCAGCATCTACTGCACGAAATAGCAGTCCGGGCGAGGGCCGCGCCCCGGCCGACGGGCCGACCCTGTTAATCATCAGGGCATGGCGGCGATAGAGCTCCGTGGAGTCGTAAAGCGCTTCGGCCCGATCACGGCGGTCGACGGGCTCGACCTCGACGTGCCCGAGGGGATCTGCCTCGGGCTGCTCGGCCCCAACGGCGCCGGCAAGTCGACGACGATGCGGCTGCTGACCGGGCAGGCGATCGCCGACGCCGGCGAGATCACCGTGCTCGGCCGCGAGCTGCCGCGCCAGTCGAAGTCGGCGCGGGCGGTGATGGGCGTCGTCCCCCAGCTCGACAACCTCGACATCGACGTCACCGTCGAGGACAACCTCGCGGTCTACGCCCGCCTCTACCGGGTCCGGGACGTCGCCGCGGCCGTCGACCGGGCGCTCGACCTGGCGCGGCTGCGGGAGCGGCGCGGCGACGCCGTCGACGAGCTCTCCGGCGGGATGCGCCGCCGGCTGCTGCTCGCCCGCGGCCTCGTCCACGAGCCCCAGCTCGTCCTCCTCGACGAGCCCACGGTCGGGCTCGACCCGCAGATCCGGACCGAGCTCTGGACCCTGATCGGCGAGCTCAAAGCGCGTGGCACGACGATCCTGATGTCCACCCACTACATCGAGGAGGCCGAGCGCCTCGCCGACGAGGTCGCCGTGATGGCGAAGGGGAAGATCATCGCCCGAGGCCGCCCGGCGCAGCTGATCGACGATCACGCCGGCGACCAGACCGCCGAGGTCTACGGGCCGCCGGAGCGGCTCGTCGAGGTGCGGGCGGCGGCCGAAGCCCAGGGCCTGATGGTGCGGCCGGCCGGGCCGGCGGTTGCGATCGTCGGCTCCGAGCGCGCCGGCAACGGCGGGATTCCCGAGGAGGCCGTGATTCGCGCCGCGACGCTCGAGGACGTCTTCGTCCTGCTCACCGGCGAGGAGGCGGAGTGATGGAGGCGAGCGGCGGGCCGGCGGAGGCGCGGGAGATGCGGCGGCTGGAACCGGCGGCGATCGCCGGCGTGATGAGCCGCGAGCTCGCCAACTTCCGCACCTACTGGAAGGGGACGACCTTCTCCAGCGTCCTCGAACCGATCGTTTACCTGCTCGCCTTCGGCCTCGGGCTGAGCGCCACCCTCGTCGACGAGGTCGACGGCGTCCCCTACATCGAGTTCGTCGGCACCGGGATGGTGGCGACCGCGGTGATCTTCTCCAGCGCCCTGCCCTCGATGTTCGGCACCTTCGTCAAGCACCGCTTCCAGAACACCTACGAAGCGATCCTGGCGGCGCCGGTCGACGTCGAGGAGCTGGTCACCGCCGAGATGCTCTGGATCGGGGTCCGCTCCGGCGTCTACGGCTGCACCCCGCTGCTCGTCACGATCGCCTTCGGCCTCGACCCCGCGCCGGGCATGCTGCTGGTGCCGGTCTTCTGCTTCGTGACCGCGCTCGGCTTCGCCGGATTCGGCGTCGCGATGGCGGCCACCGTCGCCAAGATCGACCAGTTCAACTACGTGACCGCGCTCTTCGTCACGCCGCTCTTCCTCGTCGCCGGCACCTTCTTCCCGATCGACGGGCTGCCCGGAGGGGATCCAGATCGTCGCCCAGCTCAACCCGCTGCTGCAGCTTGTCGAACTGGTCCGCGGCGGCGCCTTCGGCTTCGAGGCCGTGGACATCGCCCGCTTCGCCTTCCTGCTGGTCTTCGCGACGGTGATGTGGCGGATCGCCTGCGCCCGCATGTCCAAGCGCCTGATCGATTAGCGCCAGCCGCCCTCGGAAATCCCATCAGGTTCACCATGCAATACATGGCAAACGTGATGGGATTTGAAAATGGACCGTGCGCCCGCCTTCGAAGCGCGATCTCCGGGCGTGTCCACCTCATTTGGCTCAAGCCGGGCTCGCCTGCGGCACCCGCGGCATCCGCTTAAGGCTGCTTCCTTCCGGACCTGACCTGATTCGCGTGCCCACGTCGCGCAGGACCCGGCCGTCAACGCCTCCTGCGGCGCACCGACCCCGAAGGCCGGCCCCTCAGAACGGAGTTCGGCCCCGCTAGAGCGGATTGCGGGTTACAGGGCACCGCTGATTCCCCGCCTAGCACGGTCCATGACGATCCTATCGGGCCGCGGGCGACGGCCGCGGCCATAGGATCGGATTCCTTGATCGAGGTCGACACCGCGTCCTTCTTCGTCATCGTCGTGATCGCCGCCGTGGCGGCGGTCACCGTGGCGATCGTCCCGCGCCGCTTCGCGCCCCCGGTCGTCGTCGTCGAGCTCCTGCTCGGCATCGTCGTCGGGCCGGAGGTCCTCGGCCTCGCCGAAACCGACGAATTCATCGACTTCTTCGCCAACCTCGGCCTCGGGATGCTCTTCTTCTTCGCCGGCTACGAGATCGACTTCGAGCGGGTCAGGGGGAGGCCGCTGAAGCTCGCCGGCGTGGGCTGGCTGCTCTCCGTCGCGCTCGCCTACGGGATCGGCGGCGCGCTCGCCGCGGCGGGGATCATCGTCTCCTTCCTCTACACCGGCTCGGCGATGGCGACGACCGCGATCGGGACGCTGATCCCGATCCTGCGCGACAGCGGCGAGCTGAAGACGCGATTCGGCACCTACCTGCTGGCCGCCGGAGGCGTCGGCGAGTTCGGGCCGATCCTGCTGGTCACCCTGGTCCTCTCCACCGGCAACCCGCTGCACGAGGCGGCGATCCTGGTCGCCTTCGTCGCACTCGCGATCGCCCTCGCCCTGGTCTCGGTGCGGCTGGCGTGGCGCGGCTGGCCGGCGCTCGAGCGGACCTTCGAGGCGAGCAGCCAGCTGGCGGTGCGGATCACCGTCGTCATGGTCTTCGGCCTCGTCCTGCTCGCCGGCGAGCTCGGCCTCGACGTGCTGATCGGCGGCTTCGTCGCCGGGATGATCGTGCGGCTGGCGCTCCGGGGACAGGAGCTCCAGGTCTTCGAGTCGAAGCTGACCGCGGTCGGCTTCGGCTTCTTCGTCCCCTTCTTCTTCGTCACCAGCGGGATCGAGTTCGACCTCTCGGCGCTCGGCTCGGCCGCGGCGATCGCGAAGCTGGCGATGTTCTTCCTCCTCTTCCTGTTCGTCCGCGGCGTCCCGGCGATGTTGCTCTACCGCAGCGTGTTCGGCGCTCCGCGACCGCGCGGCCCTCGCCTTCTACTCGGCGACCGAGCTGCCGCTGGTGGTGGCGATCACGACGATCGCCGTCGAGTCGGGGCACATGGAGAGCTCAACCGCCGCGGGACTGGTCGGCGCGGCGATGCTCTCGACTCTGGTCTTCCCCTTCGTCGGCCTGGCGCTGCGTCGGACGGACAGCGCCAGGCCGGACGAGGGGACTGCGGCTATCGCTTCCGGATGAGCTTGCGGACCTTGTAGGCGGTCGCGGTGGTGCCGCCGGCGCGGACCTTCTCGCTGACGAGGAGCCGCTTGCGCTTGGCGACCTTGGCGCGGAACTTCGGCTTGACCCGGAGCACGACCTTGCGGGTCTTGCCGGAGCCGACCTTGACGGTGCGCTTCGTCGTCACCGGCTTGCGCTTGCGCAGCAGGCCCTGGGCGGTGATCCGACAGCTCGTGCCGATCGTCTTCGGACACTTGACCCTGACCATCAGGCGCTTGCCCTTGTTGAGGACGACGGCCGTGTTCGCGAGGCCGGCGCTGAACAGCGAGAGCAGCCGCGAGGAGCGCAGGGAATCGCGCCCGTCGCCGCCGTTGCCGTTGCCGGCACCGCCGGCGCCGACCGGGGTCAGGCCGACGCTGTCGTAGTCGGACGTGCCGCTGACCAGGACGCTGGTGCCGGTCGTGTAGCGGGTGACGATCCGGATCCGGTAGCTGTCCCCCTGCGTCAGCGTGACCGCCTTGATCTGCCCTGCGGGCACGGGCCTCCAGGTGTCGGCCCCGGCCACGGTGGCCGGCCCGATCACGGTCGGCCCGGCGCCGCCGGAGCTCATGTTGAGCAACTGGACCGAGTACTCGGCCGAGTTGCCCTCGACCGCGAGCAGCTGGTCGACGCTGGACCGGCGGTTAAGGGTGACCTGGCGTGCGCTCGTGTTGCCGGCATAGACGAACGAGGGGCTTTCCCAGACGCTGGTCGAGGTGCCGGCGACCGCGGTGGCCCCGACGACCCCGGTGAAGGCGGTGGAGAGGTAGCCGTCCCCGTCGGCGCCGCCCACGGGCACGAAGGCGTTGGTGACCGTCGGGCAGACGACCGGTGCGATGCACGAGCCGTCGAATGAGGCGCTGCTCGTCCAGTCGTTCTCGTCGGCCCCCGCGGGTGTCGCGAAGGCCGCGCAGAAGCAGAGCGCGCAGGCCGCGAGCGCTGCGAGCTGGCGCGAGAATGGGAACCGGGTCATTGGTCTGCTCCTTTGATCGACGGGCCCGCCCGGTGGAGCGGGCCGAGCAATCAGGTACCCGGCCTCTACCTAAAACTATGGACCCCTGGACGAATGGTCCAGATCTCCGCACCGGCGCGGTCGCGGCGTGCGGCTCAGAGCCGGTGGCAGGCGGGGAGGCTCGCCGGGGCGCAGCGCGGCGGCGCCCAGGCCTCACGGATTTCGGCGATCGCAGCGGCGGCCGGCCCGTCGTCGATCTTCTTGCCGGCGAGCGCCTCGAGCGCGGCGGTCGCCGCGCCGAGCTGCCCGCAGGCGGCGCTCTCGGCGCCGCGGGCGAGGCTCCGCTGCGCGGCGCCGAGCTTGGCCGTGAGGCTTCTCTCGATCCCGTGCGGCAGACCCAGCTCCTCGACCGACCCGATCACGTCGGCGACGGTGGGAGGCGGCTCGTCTGCGCTGAACGCCTGGACGCGGCTGTTCGGGTCGCTCTCGACCACGTAGACGGTCTCCTGGGAGTCGACCGCGAGCCCGAAGACGAATTCGAACTGGCCGTCGCCCGCGCCCTGCGAGCCCCAGGCGGTCAGGAAGGCGGCGGTGGGATCGAAGACCGCGATCCGGCTGTTGCCGGTGTCGGCGACGTAGACCCGGTCCTCGCCTCCGACCGCGACGGCGGTGGGGGTGTTGAACTGGCCGTCGCCCGAGCCGAAGCCGCCCCATTTGCCGAGAAATGCGCCGGTGGAGGAGAACTTCTGGATCCGGTTGTTCCCGGTGTCGGCGACGTAGACGTTGCTGAGGTGATCGGTGTCGAGGTCGAAAGGAGTGTCGAACTGGGAGTTTCCCGATCCGAAGCGGCCCCATTTGCCGAGGAAGGCGCCGTCGGCGCCGAACTTCTGGATCCGGTTGTTGTCGGTGTCGGCGACGTAGACGTTGTCCAGCCCGTTCACGGCGACGTCGAAGGGGTGCCGGAACTGGCCGTTGCCGGCACCCGAGGCGCCCCAGGACCGGAGGAAGGCGCCGGATGGGCCGAAGACCGCGATCCGGTTGTTGTTCGTGTCGGCGACGTAGACGTTGTCTTGGGAGTCGACGGCGACGCCAAGGGGGGCGTTGAGCTGACCGGGCCCCGAGCCGAGGCTGCCGAAGCTGCTGACGAACGCCCCGCATGGGTCGAAGACCTGAATCCGGTGGTTGAAGGCGTCGGCGACGTAGACGTTGTCCTGCGAGTCGGTCGCCGCCCCGCGGGGGAATTCGAATTGGCCCTTGGCCGGCCCGGGGCCGCCCCACTTCGTGACGTAGTCGAAGGACGCCGGCGCGGGCGTCGCGATCACGAGCACGAGTGCGGTCACGAGCAGGCCGGCGCCGGCGGCGAGGCGGGCGTGGACGCGGCGATGATCGCTCTTTCGGGACATATCGGCCCGTCTAGCTGTACAGGGCGCCAATGCTCAAATTCCCCGCACTAGCCGCATGTCCGGGTGCGGCCTCATCAAAAGGCGTGACCCCCGTGCCTGGCGACGAGCGGGCTTATGATCCGCACCTCGGGCGCGTAGCTCAGTGGGAGAGCGCTCGCTTCACACGCGAGAGGTCGCTGGTTCGAAACCAGCCGCGCCCATGCAAAGCGTTTGGCCAAGCCAAATCGCAACACGAGGAAACCCCAGTCGTTCAAAACCAGTCGCAGCCTTCTCCTGCGGTTCGAACGGGCCAGGCTCGAAAACGGGAAGACAAACAGGCAGAGAGTGGATTCGAGCGAAGCGGTCAAGCTGGGGCCGATGCAGCTGAGGCCTAGCTGGACATCCAGTTCGTGGCCGCGAAGTCGCTAGCGCTCCCACAACTCGACGCCGCCCCAGCTCGGTTCCTCGATCAGGCCGAGGAGCTACGAATGGGACTAAGCAACGAGCAGTTGATCTGCGAGGCAGTCGAATGCAACCACGCCGGCGTCGGGCGCTCGACCCTCAGGCGCTACCGAGAGCACCTCGGGCACTTCTCGCAGTACCTCTCGAGCGCGTACGGGTCGGACTTCTATGGCGCCAACAAGAAGCAGGTCCGGCTCTTCATGGGGCACCTGGAAGGCAAAGGAGGCGCCAAGCCGGACCCCGTCCGCCTGCGCTGTGATTGGTGCAAGGCACGCGGCTACCCGGACGGGCGCGAGGGATCCGGCTGGTCGCCCTCCTACCGCAAGAGCTATCTCTCCGCGCTGCGTTTCCTCTACCACCACTTCCAGGCCGACGATGAGCTTCCAGACATCGACCCGACCGTCCTCGAGTCGGCACCGCGGGTCACCGTGCGGCGCGGATACACCCCGAGCAAGGCCGACATCAAGAAGCTGCTCGAGACGCCGGGTCCTCCCCGCTCGCTGCTCCTCGTGCACTGGCTCTTCTATGCGCCGTCGCGGCGGGCGACCTACGCCCATGCCCGCTGGTCTGACATCAACCTCGACACCGCGGAGTGGGAAGTCGTCGGCAAGAACAGCAAGGTGGATGTTTTTCCGCTCGCGCCGCCACTGATCCGTGCCTTCCGCGTCTACCGGCGCTGGCAGCTCGCCGAGGCAGAGCACCGGCTGGAGATGCACGACGCGCTGAGCATTCCGGAGACCGCCTACGTGCTGATGACCCGAAACGGGAAACCGGTGAGCCCGACGACGGTCACCAAGCTGGCGACCTGGCACGGGATCCGCGCTGGCGTCGGCCTGAAGAAGGCAACGCCCGGCATCGACTCCGTCAACGGCATGACCTCGAGGGTTACGCCGCGCTGCTTCCGGCGTGCCTGGGCGACGATCGCCCTGAACAACGAGAAGAACCCGACTCCGATCGATGTCGTCTCGGAGGTGCTGCGGCACAAAGACATCGCGACGACGCGCCGCCATTACGCACCAACGAAGTCGGATCGGGCTCGCGCCGCCGTGATTGGGATGAATCTGAGGTAGCCGCGGCCGAGAGCCCTAGATCGCGATCGTCTCGCCGCGGCGTTGGACCGAGGCAGGCCAGGCCGACTTCACCCGCTCGCCGTCGGCGAAGCGGGCGGCGAATGCCTCCTCTTCGATCGCCCGGCGGACAATGCGGCGCAGCGTCTCCTGCAACAAGACGAATCCTTGGCCGAACTCGTCGAGGTCCTGAGCGCGGGAGAGATCGATCTCGGTTCCGTGGACCAGTGCCGAGCGGTTGCGATAGAGCGCGCGGCACCTCGCTTCATCGAGCTCCTCGACGCCCGCCTCGACGGCGAGCAGGGGGACGCGCTGGGCAAACTGCGCGGTAACCCGATCAGATCCGACTGAGACAAGGGACTCGAGACCCGCGACGACCAGCGGAAGCGCATCCTGGAGAAAGCGCTCGGCGGTAGCCGAGTCGGCACGCCGCAGGGCCCGCCCTACCCGATCGGGCCGCGTAGGCCCCTCCCAGAAAGCGCGTAGAAGTGCCCCAAGTTCAACTGCCTCCGCGATGTCGATCCAGGCCCGGCGTTCGGGATAAAGGCGGTAGGCGACATGGCTGTCATAGCCGTTAAAGGGGATCAGCGTCTCGCTCCCGTCCGCGCGGATCAGCCGGCGGATCGCGTACTCGGTGCCGGTGTTGTTGTCGCGGATCAGCCTTGAGAGCTGAACGCACGGATAGAGGCGTCGCTCGGAGTCCCAGGTGAAGATCTCCTCGGGGAGCTCGCCGTCTTCCTCATCGAAAGCGCAGACGTAGGCGTGTACGACGTGGAACTGGCGGGTCGGCTCCCAGCACTCTCCCTTCGGCTCTGCCGCCTCCATCAGACGCTCGGCGAATCCCGCATTGAGGCGCTCGATCCGAATTCCGCGGGGAAGCTCGATCGGCCCCTGCGAGCCGGCCGGCACCGCGCCGGCCTGGCTGTGGGTCGTGACGAGGAGATAATCGATCACCTCGACCAGGCTCCGCGAGCTCAGCGGCGGCGCTGACCGGCGGGGCCCTGGCAGCGGGACCTCGCCGCTCATCCTGGCTCCAAGGAGGGCCTCACCGCGCCGGCCTTTCCTTTGCCGTCCGCCGCACCCGCGCCGAGGAATGACGCTTCAGCTCATTTCTGAGCCGCTTTGCGTCAGGGCTCGGGTTCGCGATCGGGGCGAGCGAGCTGGCGATCGCCAGGGGGACCCAGGTACCGCCCTCGCCCGCGGCGCGCAGAAGGGCTCGGGTTGCTACCGGGCCGCACCCGTTCTCGGCCACGAGGCGGGAGAGCTCCGCGGCGGCGGCGGCGCGCACCGAGGGATGGGTGTCCTCGAGAAGTGTGACCAGAAGGCCGATTCCCTCATCTTCGATTCTCTTGGCCGCGATGTGGGCCGCCCAGGCGCGATGCCGAAAGTCGCCCTGCAGCAGATCGAGCAGGGGCTCTGGGTCTTGATCGGAGTCGATGGCTCCGAGGGCGAGCGAGAGAGCGATTGCCCCGGGGATGAGCCCGGCACCGTCGTCAAAAAGCGTCGGCTCCCCGATCTCACCGGCCGCGATCGCGAGCACTGCGGGCGTCAGCTTCGCTCGCCCCCGCTCTGGGATCCGGTCGCTGTGGGAGTTGAGCGCGGCAATCGCCCCGCGCTTGTCCTCGGCGGGAACCTGCACCTCTCCCAGCAGTTTGGCGAGTGAGTCCCACTCCGCGAGCTCGGGATGCCAGAGGTTCAGCACCGCGAGAGCACGGGGCAGGTCTCGGACGCCGAAGCCGTACCGGCCGCTGCGGGCTTCAGTGACCTTCTCCTCCATCGTGCCCGCGAGCCGCCTGATCTGGGTCGCCGCGATCCCCTTCGGAATCTCGTCCGCATCGCCGAGCTCACCCAGAGCCCCGATCGAGCCCGTCCTGGCCCTTGAGAGGAGGGATCGGCGGGCCCCGGCGTCGTGCGGCGCGGCGATCCCGAGAAGCGCGACCTGGAGGTAGTGGTCATGTGCACGCGGCGCCGGCTTTGCTGCCCGGGCGCTCTTCTCGGTCCAAGCCGCCTCAGGGATCGCATCGATGACCTTGCACCATGCCCGCGCCTGAAGCTGGTCCTTGACCAGATCGAGAGCGCCGAGCCGCTTGACCACCGCTCGCTGCCAACGTCTCGAGGTAGAGGGCAAGACGCCGGCGAGGGTTTCGAGCAGCTGCAGATCAAGCAGGTAACGCGGAGTGGTCCGCTCGACAAAGGCGGCATAGATCTTCGGGCTACGCAGGCAGGAGAGGATCCAGCGCGCCGCGCGATTCGCCGCGGCCTGAGGCAGAACATCGCCGCCGTACTGGAGCAGGGTCAGCTCCGCCTGGGCCGAGCTTCGCGTCGCCCGCTCGAGCCTCAGTCCATCGGCGCAAATCGCGATCGCAGCGGCGGGGCCGTCGGCAAGCAAGTGGGCGACGGCTGCCTGCACTGCTTTCGTGTCGCCAGCCTGCACTAGCGAGGCGAGACCGGCGGCGGCCGCCTCCGGGACGGCGCGGCGATCGAGCTCTGAAAGCCGGGCTCGCCCGGTCAGCGAGGAGAGATTGCGCCAGCCACCGTGATCGGCGGCGTGGTTGGCGAGCATCGAGGCGGATAGGAACTGCACCCCGACCACGTCCTCGGCGCCAATCGTGACCGATGTCTCCCGGACCCACTCCTTGAACTGACGCTCGGCCAGGGCATCGAGGCCGCGCAGCGTCGTCTGCCAGCGCCACCAGACCGTGGCGGTGTCACCGAGCTTGATCGCATTGGCGAAGTCCTTTTCATCCCAGCGCGAAGTGCTAAGCAGGAGGGTCGCCGCCGCCCCGGCGATCGCACCGGCAGTCACGTCCTCACCCGCCGCCGCGCGCACGGCGAGGACGCTGATAGCTGCCTGGCGAGCCTCGCCGATCCGGCCAACCTCGACGCAGAGGCGCGCCTGCTGAACTCGGAGCCAGGCCAGATCGACGGCGGCGATCTCGCCGTCGCCGGCAAGCGCCGACTCGAGACAGGTAAGCGCCTCATCGGCGCGGTCGTCATCCAGCAGGGCACAGGCGAAGGCCACCGCAGCGGCGGCGCGGGCCGCAGAGTCCGAAGCGCTCGCGAGCAAATCGGAGAATTGATCGACCTCTCCGTGCAGCAGGCGCCTCGTGATCGCGCCCGCCAGCCGGAGCGTCCAGTCCGCGGAACCTTGAAGCTCGTCGAGCACAGGGGCCTTTGCGTCCCTTTCGGCAAAGTGCTCGTACTGGCGCAGGCGCCCCTGGACAAGCAGCGCGATCGTCTCGACCGGGCTTGGTGACTTGATCCCTGCATTCGGATGGGGCGCGATCAGGCGCGGGGCGATCAGCGCATAGCGCAGACCGTCCTCGTGCCTGGCGGGCGCCGCCCCGCTCCAGGCGCTGCCTTCCCAGCCCGACCCCGCCCGAGCGGTGTTGGCGACCTCTTCCAGGGCCTCCCTGCAGTCCTCGGCGATCCGGTTTGCCTTGGGCACCAGGACCTTTGCCCCCTTTCCGGTGGGGACGATTGTCTCGGCGCAGACGTGAACCCAATAGCAGGCGTCATCGGCTGGGTCATGGAGGACGATCAGGTGGGGCAAGACATGGTCGCGCCAGGTCGCTATGTGCTTCCCGGTGGAGTCTCTGAACCACCAGCCGGGCTCTCCCTCCTTCGCCGGCTCCCTAAATGAGGAGGCACCGCTTTTGACCTGGGCGCCGACCAAGAGCAGGGGGTCGACGTCGCCCTCGGTCTTCGCGTGCAGGAGCAGGTCGGTGCCGATGTCGTGGCGGGCGTTGTAGACCGCGCCCCAGCCGAGCTTCTCGAAGGCGAGGGCGGCGACGATTTCGCCGATCGTCCCTTTCTGGGTCGTCGATCTCGCCTCCCTAGCCATCGCCCGCCCCTCCAGGACGAGGACTAGAGATCTGGCCGATGCGATCCTCACCCGTGGCCAGGTTCACCTCGTACCCGAAGGCCGGAGTGGAGCGCGGCACCGCGATCTCACCGAGGGTTACCTGCCAGACCAAGACGCCGAAGAGCTGGATCTCGACCAGCAATTTGGGCGAGCCGGGGTCGAAGAGCAGCCTGTGGCGCGGCTCATACTCACCCCGCGCCATCAGCGCCTCGACCCGCCACAGGCCGGGGCCGTCCCCTCCGCGCATGGCATCGCGCACCGGCTGCAGCGATTCGTCATACACCGCCCCTGCGAGATGCAGCGCCGCGTAGAGATAGGCGATCGCCAAGAAGCAGCGCTCCGGCGCAAGCGGGGCGCCAAGGTCCGGCCTGAACTCGGCGGTGCTGTCCTTTCGGATCGAGAGCTCGGGGCTCAAACGCACCAGCTCGCCGCGCCCCGCGCTTTCCACCCTCCTGCGCGCCGCGGCGCGCGCGTCGGCGGAGGCGCCGCTTCGCCGCAACATCGTTTCGACCTGATCGATCGCGCGCTCATCGCTCTTGATCATCGAGCCGTCGCTCTGCGGGGAGTCGAGCACGGCGTACCCCTTTCTCCTGCGGGCCGCGCGGATCCGCCGACGCTCGTCTTCTGAGTAGAACCTCTGACCCACGGCAAGCGCGGCAACCGCAGGCACCGCGTGCTCGGTGGCGGCTATCGCGAGTCGAATCGCGGGGTCGGATTTCAATGGCGCCTCGACCCCGGCTCCCAGCTCGCTGTTGCACCGCTCGCACAGAAACGACGCGAGCAGAGTGCCTCCGATCGCCTTGGGAATCACGTGGGCGCGGGTGAGGCGCTCGCCCTCAGAGAGGCAGAGGATGCATCGCCCATCCATCCACGGCGCCTTCATGCCACCTCCGGTAGCGAGCCGACCTCGACGAAGCTGTTACCGCAGGCAAAGCCGCAGCTGCCCTCGCGGACCGCGGGAATCCAGTAAGCAGGGCGGCCCTCGAGCGAGGTGGGCAGCCGCCCTGCCTCACGGCCGCTCCAATCCTCGAGCGACCAGCAAAGGACGCTGACCTGCCTGGTCACGCGCCCCGGGGTGCCGCCGAGAGTCTGGCCCGGCGGGGAGTAGACGCGGCCCTCGACCTCGAAGATCACGGTGACGCCAGCCTTTCGCAGGGCCGCGTGGTCCTTCTCATCGAAGGTCTGGGTCACTCCGGTCGCGTACTCGGAGGCCATCAGGATCCCGGCGCCGTCCCAGTTTCGGGCCAGCCGCTCAACCACATCGCGGAGCACCCAAGCGCCGTGGGGGTAGATGCCGATCAGATAGGCGTCCTCGGGACCGAAGCCGACGAAAAGCAGCTCTCCGCTACGGGTTACGAATCCTTCTTCATCGATCTCGGAGCCGAGGTGGAGGTGATGCACGCCCCATTCGGCCAGCATCGGGTCGAGGTCGCTGCCCTTTCGGTGCTCTCCATCCTTCCGCGTCTGGATCACCCTCACATCGCGGCTCAGGTGAGGCGTCAGTTCCTCGCCCGTCCTGATTTTCTCGCTGATCAGCTCCAATGCGTCGAGGAAGGCTCCAGCTTCGAACTCGGCAGCGCGGTGGACGCGGCGCGGCCTCGCCGAGATAAAGCGGGAGCGCCAGTTGCCGTAGAGGTGGAGGAGCTCGCTCAGATCAAGCTCCTCCAGAGACTCCGACACCCCCTCGGCCATTTCCATAAGTAGGCTGCGGCGGATCTTCGCCTCCAGCCGGGCGGTCAGGGTCGCGCCCATCAATCAGCTGCTGACGCTGGGGGTCCGCCCTGCGGAGCCGCATCCTCGATCAGCGAAAAGCGGATCTGGTCATCTTCGGCCGCCTCCAGCACCACCCTCGCCGGGACATCGGGGCGATCACCCTGTGCGGCGATCTCGACGATTCGTAGCTCGGGAATCTCATAGCGACCCATGCCAAGCTCGACTCGCTCGCCGAAGATCACGTAGACCACCTCGCGATCGGCCGAGCCCTGCCGCCTGAATTCCTCAGGCAGGTGGGGAATCTCCTGGGGGTTATCGACATACCCCTCGGTGCGCTCGAAGGTGGCGGTCCCGCCGCCGTCCCGAAGGACTCGAGCGGCGGTCGCCGCAGAGTCGATGTCATAGGCAATGAACTCATCCGGGATCTCGAAGCCATGCCCGGTCCGCTCTTCGATCGTGACGAGGTCCGCGTAGAAATCGCGCCGCATTTGGATCGCCTCGAGCAGCTCGCCCTCGCCCCCTCCGGAGAAGTCGCCGCGCAGCTCGCGGGTCCCCGGAAACAGATTCTCGCTGGCGAGACAGAGCTCCTTATGATCGAGGAAGGCGACCATCCATCCGGCCAGCTCCAGATTCTCGGCAGCGCTGCGCCCGAACTGCCCGCCCAGCCTCAAATTGAAGCTGACCGTCGGGGCCTCGAGCAGGGTGACGTTCAGCTCCAGGAGCGCGGCGCCCACAAAACCGGCGAAGGACGCGTTTGCGCCCTCGGGCCAGGGGACCGGGCGCAGGGAGACCGCAGAGGCGAGCTCCTCCGTATCGGTGCGGATCGAGAGCTCCGCCCTGATCGGTTCACCGGGGGCGATGCGCAGCTCACCCTTCTCAAGCTCTGACTCCTCGATCAGTTCCTTGAAGAGATCGGGGGCCTGAAAGCGTAGGTGGGCGCCCGACCTGATCACCGCCTCCTCGCCCGCGGCTAGCGCTCGCACGACCTCTTCACGTGCCTGCCGTCCCGCCTCATCCGCGGAGAATCCGAACTCGGGAATCGCGACCTCCGAGCCCTCACGGCTCCAGCTGGCCAGCTCGACCCTTTTGCCGCCCCCGCTGGCTCTCACTGACATGTAGGGCAGCTCCTCCCAGTTGGGAGCGGGACCCTCAACTCCCCCGGCGATCGTCTGGTAGGTGAAGTCGGGATCGGTGTTCTCGGTGAACTTCGCGATCGCCTCGGCGCGCTCGATCAGGTCTCCGCCATCCTCGAGACGGCCCCCCGCCTGAATGGTTCGATCGACCGAGTCGATCACCGCCTCCTGGGAGGAGCCGAAGAACCTGACCTTGAGCTCGGCGTGCTGATCGAGACGGGAGATGATCTCGCTGAGCCCCCAGCGGTCGACCGTGATCCCGAGTTCCTTCCCGAGCCTCACCAGCCGCTGATCAAATGTCTTGATCCTGCCTTCGGTGAACTCGACCGGGAAGGTGAAGGTGACCCGCTTCGTCGCCCAAACCGAGTCCGCGCGGCGCAACGAGCCCTCGCAGGTCTTCCACTTGATCTGCCCCGAGCTGTAGTGCTTTGCCTGCCAGACGCGGAGCGTTTCACCGTCGGAACGCAGCAGGACGTCGGCCCCGCCGTCGGGCGCCGCCAGGCGCTCGACACGCTGATCGTCCCGCTTGGCGAGCTCGAAGACAAGCTGCTCGAAGCGATCCCAGCGCATCGCCGCGATTTGCAGTCGCAGCAGCCCGTCTTTATCCGATGAACCTTGCTCCACTTGTGCCTTCTAGTTGGAATTCGACATATTCCGCGAACGACGACGCAAAAAGGGGCAGCTACCTGCGGATGCTCGCGCCCTCTCCTGCTCTCTACTACCGGTGTAAGAGTGCGATTGCAGCACAGCGCGCGGCGCCAGAACGCGCATTTTCCAACGTCACGACCTCGGCCGCGGCGGTCAAATGACGCTGCTCGAAACAGATGCTTACGATTCTCAAATGACCGTTGACCCAGGGACGCCTCGCGTCTTTATTTCCTACTCCGGACTCGACCCGATCTCTCAGGTCTCGGAAGCGATAGAGGCGAGGGGATTTCGCCCGTTTAGCACTTACGATCTTCCGGCCTCTAAGCCGCACCTCGCAGCCCTTCTTTCCGAGATGCGGACGGCACACTTTGCGGTCTTCGTCATCGGCAGCCAGGAAGAGGCGCTGAACACTGCGGTCGAGCTGGGGATCGCGTTGGCCGCCGGCCTACCGACACTCATCGTCGTCGATTCGGGCATCGAACTGCCGACGATTGCTTCGAGTCTTCCGGTAGTTCGCATGCCGCTCGATGATTCGAGCGCACTGGACCAGGCACTAAGCGCGATCGAGGACCTCGCTACCCCATCAAGCAGAGGCCGAACGCATGGGGGCGACACCCTTGGAAAGCACGCAGACCGCCTGCTGAGCGAGTGGTCGCAACTATCCGCGGAACAAGAGGCCGAAGTTTCCACCACAGGGCCGCGAAACAGCGGAGTTCGCGCAGAGGCCATTCTTGCGGAGGCCTTCCGCTACGCCAAACTGCGTGCGATTCAAGAGCCAACAGGTGGCTCCTCAGAGGCAGACTTCGTAGTCTGGGACGCCAGCTTGCAGCCGTTTGTCGGCGCTCCGCTTCTCGTTGACATCGCGGCAGGAAAGCTGTCGGAGCAACGTCTGAAGCTCAAGGTTCGCCAAGTCTCGGAGTTCGTTGGGCAGCTACCGGCGGGACGATGGGCACTCCTCGTCTTGGCCACCGATTCGGTCGACGGGCACACAGCTCGAGCGTCAGCCGAAGGCGGACCGGTGCTCGTCATTCCGATCGCCGAGCTTCTGGAGCGTATGCGCGACGAGTCTTTCGCAGACATCGTGCGGACCCTTCGTAACGAGCGCATCCATTCGTGAGCCAGCTCTCACCCGAGCGAATCGAACGGTTGCTCCAGGCAACAGAAGAGGTCACGGTCGCGAAAGAGCGCGGGAATCTGTTGGAGGAGCTAGCAGCGCACGTGCTTGGCAGCATCCCGGGTGTCAAAGTCACTGACCGAGATGTCATCAATGTCCACGGAAGTGAAGAGATTGACCTTGCGCTCCTCAATCGTCAGCATGCGGACGGTCTCGATGTCTTCGAGCCATTCATATTCGCCGAGTGCAAGAACACGAAGGGTCCAGTCGACTCCAAGGGCTTGGGAACCTTCGCACGCAAGCTGGAGAGCCGAAATACGCGGTTGGGGATCCTTTTCACCCGTTTCGGAATTACGGGCGACCCAGAGAAGCTTCGGGCGGCTCAGCATGTGCTATCGAGTGAACTGAGTAAGGGCCGCGAAATATTGGTGATCACCGGCGCTGACCTTGCCGAGCTCAAGTCAAACGCAGACGTAGTGGAGCTCCTTCTCCGTCGGAGATCTAGCTTGCTTGCCAATTGCGGATTCGTTGAGGACCATGGCTGGTACAGCTCCCAGCCAGACGACGCTTCAGAACGTGAGCCCCAGGTTCCAAGAGCGGGGGACAGTCGAGGGAGAAGGGGCGTGAAAGAGGCGATTCGCGAGGAAAAGCGGCGGGTTGCCCAAGAACTTCTCGAACGGCAGCAGCCGCTACCGGAGAACGACGACGAGGCGACCGAGCAGATTCTAGAGAGGAGCAATGAACTTCTCCGCTTGCTCAAGAAAGCAAGTTCGGGCGACGAGCTCGAGTATTGGAAAGAGGTCCTAGGAGAACTCCTAGAGCTCGGCGGAGTCGCCGTCGCTTACCTGTATCGACATGGGGGGTGGGAGAAGGAGCCCTCCGAGCTCGCCGGCTCAGCAGAGTCCTATGCGCCGAACATTCGCCATGTTCCATTCAGCTCGAGCTTGTACCGCGACATGGTCTTGAGTTTTACGCTCGAAACAGTCAACGCTGAGGACTTGGACGGCCGCGTAGCGGCGCTGGCCCTAGTGGGATTAGTTATCGAATCGTGCTGGCGTCTCGAAGACTCACTGGATGAATATGTGATGTCCCTCGAACGCGAGGACGCCTAGGGAATAGAAAGCTAGTTAGGACCGCCGTGACGGCCTGAACTCCAACTCGAGGGCCACGGTTCTCAATCGGGGTTGGACCCAGCCGGTAAGATTGTCGAAAGCGAGTCTGGACCTTTCGATTCGCGACTAGGCGGAAACCGCTGGTTCGAAACCAGCCGTGCCCATCCGACTTCCCTCGGCTAGCGAGACCCGCCTGGGCTCGAACGCGACGTCAGCCGTACCCGGGCGGGCTCCTTCAGCCGACCGAGGAAACCTGTCACGGGGTCCTGGATCACCTGGACGTGCACCAGGCTCGGATCGGAGACGTTCAGCTGCCTCATCCCGCGCTCGACCGCTTCTTCGACCGACGAGCCCTCGACCTCGATGACCCGTGGCGGCGCAGGAGGCGCCTCGGTGCGGGGAGCGGAGGCTTTCCGCCGGGCGGGCCTTGGGGCCTTCGACTTGCTTGCCTGCGAGGTGACGCGGTCCGAGACGCTGTCACGTTGACCCTTCGGGGCTTGGAGCTTCTTGCCGATCCGTTCCGGGGGTGGCACCGACCCGGTGGCCGGGCCTACATACGCCAGGTCGAGGCGTTTGCGCTGCATGTCCAGAGACAGCACCCGGGCATCGATCAGCTGCCCTTCGCGGACCACCTCGCTTGGATGCGCGATACGTCGGGCGGCCAGGTGCCGCACGTGGATTGCGCCACCGAGGCCACGACCGAGATCGAGAAATACGAACGCAGGAATCAATTTCCTGACTTCCCCGGTCACGGTCTGCCCGATCGGGGGCGCTGAGACGAGCTCGGACCACGGGTCGCGGAGGCGCCTCTTTGCAGACACCGAAATCCGCCGTTTCTCGGCATCGAGGCTCAGGATCTCCAAGTCGACCGCCTCACCCACGGAGACGACCTGCTCGAGCGAATCGAGCCGGTCGAAGCTCGCCTCGGAGATCGGCAGCCGTCCCTCAAGCCCGGCGCCGAGATCGACGATCGCCAGGCGCCCGTCCGAGACCAGCTTGGCGACGGTGCCCGTGAAGTGCGACCCGACCGGATTCTCGGCGGAGAATCGCTCGAACGGCGACGGCTGCAACGCTCGCAGCGACAGCGTCATCGTTCGCTGCTCGGGGTTCCCGGAGAGCACCTTCAGGGTGATCTCCTGCCCGACTTCGATCAGATCGGGCGCCTTCACGCCCGGCTCCCAGCTGATCTCGCGCTTCGAAACCTGGACCTGGAGACCCGGGACCATTTCCACCCAGACGTTGCCGCTGTCCGGCATCTTCTTGACGGTGGCCTTGACGGTGCCGCCGGCCGGATGCGCCTCGATGAACTCGGGCGCCGGATCCGGCACGAGAGCGCGCGCCGAGCCGATCAGCTTGAGTTCATCAGCCCTGATCGCGGTCAACTCGAGGTCGATCTCATCGCCCACGGCGACATGATCGGCGGGGTCCTCACTGCGATCTCCCCAGCGCAGCTCCCCCGAGGGGATCTTGACCTCGAGACCCGCCTCCATCTCGACGTAGACATCGGAGCGGGAGATCGACGCGACGGTCCCGGTCAGGCGATCGCCCGGTTGGTGCTCGGAGACGAACGCCTCGAAGCGCTTGCGGCGTTGCTCGAGCGGGGTCTCGTCCGTCCGTTTGACGGCGAGGGCGCTGACGTCGACCTCGGTGATGCTCTCGGCGGGCGCGCTCTCGACCGGCCACAGGTGATGGCTGCGGGCCCAAAACGCCCAGACGTCGCGCTGCCAGGAAGGCGCTTCGTCGAGCGCGGCCAACATCTCCGCGATCGATCGATGGACCGGGGTGCCGGCTTTAGGAAGAATGCAATCCTCAGGACCCGCCGTGGGCGCGTCCTCGTCGGCTGCCTCCTCCTCCTCACCTTTGCCGTCACCCCCGCTACGTCCACGTCGGCTCATCTCACGCAGCTGCTTCTGCGTATCCTCTGCGCCCTTGAAGCGCAGCTGGCGATCTGCCTGTCTCAAGACCTCTGCCAGTGCTTCGAGGCCGACACCGCCGACCGCCAACGGCACGACGCTCTGCTTGAGCCGAAGGCGCACCGGGTCGCCCTCGGAAAAGGCCGGGGCGGCCGATCCCTCCTCGTCCTCATCTGACTCCTCGCCCTGTCCGGCGCTCAACTCGAAGAAATGCCGGACGCCGCTCGCCTTGTCGACGAGCGCGAGTTCGATCAGGGCCTTTCCGCGATCGTCCTGCGCGGTTATCACCCTGCCGATCGCCCATGGCTCGTGCCCGCCCTTGCCGCGGGCTCGGGGCAGCATCGACTGTGCCGGCGTGTCCCCGGCTCTTCGCAGGTGTGCGTGCAGCCCCTCGAGAAGGGTGATCGTCATCTGCCCCTTGGCTCCGGCCGGGACGGCGGTGGCGGCCAATCGGGCCCCTGGCTCGAGGCTGTCCAAGAGACCAAACGCGGACCGGTCCAGCGACATCCCGATCGCGCCATGGCGCTCTTGCGTACCCTTCCCGGCCTCGGCGATCACAAAGCGCCCACCACCGTCGACGCGGTAGAAGACCCGGACCTCGCCGGAATGGGTCTGGTCGGCCTCCCCCACCTCGATCTCGACGGCCTGGCCCGCGACGAGCTCGTCGTGTCCCCCGAGATCCTCCTCGTCGACCTCGGTCATCCCCCTGCATCTGATGATGCGGACCCGCGGCTCGCCGCCATCCATCTCGTAGGAGACCACCTCGTACCACTCTCCGTCGACGATCCGCTCGTCTGACCTGAGCTCGATCGCGACGCCGCCGAGCGGATCCCGTGTCTCCTGCACCCAGCCGGCGAGCACGTCGACCGACTTCCCGTGCCCGGCAACGAACATCTTCTCGCGGCATTGCGCCTCACGCCCCGAGCGGCAGTACACACAGGCTCCGCACGACACCGCATCGCCGCTTCGCGCATCGGCGTTGGCGAACCGGCGCTGCTCGGCGGCGTCGTCGTCGACCCCTCGCTTGACGACTCGTTGGATCTCACCGTCTATGTCGGCCTTGGTCCCATCGGTGTCCTCGGCGTCAAAGCGCCGGCGCCGGCGCTTCTTGCGGCGCGCGGACCCATCCTGCTCGAGCTCGAGCTCGGTAGGTGGCCGCTCGCTCGGCTCGACGGCCTCCAAGACCGAGTCGACGAGGCCGACGTCATCCGAGTCGGCGGAGATGCGCAGCCGGCTGCCGACGGGGTGGCGCGCCATCAGGGTCAGCGCTCCGTTTCGCCGCGGATCCGGCGGTGCCGACTTGTGGAACTCGAGGACGAGGTTCATCGCGTCGCGGACACCGGTCGCCTGGTCCTCGGCACGAGCATCGGGCACGGCGATCAGGCTGGAGATGAACCGCTCGCCATCGTCGTCGCGGCGGCGCAGGGCAATGACGAGCGGGTGATCGCGGCCGGTGAGGGCGTCGCGCTCCAGCTCGTGAGGGAGGGCGGCCTCGCCCTCCGCGTCGATCGGGACGTAGGCGCCGTTGCTCTCCCGTCGGTACGCCATGGCCCCCATGGTTCGGCCGATCACGCGACGGGCGCGGTCGAGAAGCGCGGGCTCGATGAATCGCTTCACCTCCTCCTTCATCGCCGGAGATAGGGCCCCCAGTGCCTCCTGGCGGAGTTGGGTGGCGCCCAGCAGCACCTCGTTGCTCACCCACCATTGCCGCGCCCACGCGCGCCGGCGTTCGGAGTCCTGCCAGGGTGGCGCCTCCTGGTCGGCACGTTCCCATCCTGCGCAGATCAGCATGACGAGCTCTGCGTCGTCTTCCGCAAGGCTCGCCAGGCCGCGGTGACGACGGGCCGCCTCGAGGCGCCACTCGACGGGCCAATCGTAGTCATCGACGAGAAGTCCCTTCTGCCCGACTAGCCGCTCGTTCTCGAGCAGCGCGAGGATCGTCACCACCTCGGGGACACACGCGAGACGGTCCGCGTAGAGGATCGACATCGCGCTCGCCGTCGACCCGAAGCCGGAGAGGCGGGAGACCTCTCGACCAAAGGTGGTGGGATGCCCGTCGATGTCCACGGCGCCGCCACCGCGAAGCGCCAGGTCCGCGCGGTCGAGCTCACGCAGGAAGGTTTCGCGCGCCGCTTCACCGGCGGCGTCGAGGGTCGAGTTGGTGGGCCTGAAAGCCGCCGGCCAGGGGAACGCCTTTACGTCGTCGATCCCGCCGACGCGGGCGGTCATGATCAGCGCTTCGAGGTTCTCCCGCGCGGAGCCGGGCGGCGTGTCCTCGTCGAGCTTGGCGAACTGCTCCTTGGTGTAGAGAGGGAACACCCAACCCGGTGCCTTGCGACCGACGCGTCCCCATCGCTGCTTGATGCCCGCCTGGCTATGCGGCTTGGTCGGAATGCCACCGACGGCCAGCTCGGGATTCCACTCGGACTGAGCTATCAGACCGGAGTCGACGACGAACCTCACACCCTCCACCGTCAACGAGGTCTCGGCGAGATTGGTGGAGATCACGATCTTCCGTTTCGAACCCTTCTTGCGTGCGGAAAGCGCGTCGTCCTTTTCCTTGTCGGACAACGACGACAACAGCCCCAACACGTCGGCGCGATCCCCGAGCGCGGCCCTGATCTTGTCGCACGCGTATCCGATTTTCTTGCCGGTGGGAAGGAATCCCAGGATGTCGCCAAATATTTTGAATTCGTCGAGTTCCGTGCCGAGCTTGATGACGAAGTCCGCGAGGACGTCGGGCATCTCGGTCTTCCAGTCCTCGACGGCTACGTACCCCTCGAACCGCAGCCCGAGGAGCTTCTTGGTGGTCTCATGGAGATCCTCTTCGTAGCCGACGTCCCCTCCCTCGGAGACCGGCTTGGTGTTCTCCACCTCCTGCTCCTTCAGGGGCGGAGCCAGACGGGTGGGCCAATGGGTGCGGATGAACCGCTGTTCGTCCACGACCGGCTCCTCGACGACCGGCCAGAGCTCGGGGTCCCACCCGCTGTCAGAGAAGAACGCCTTCTCCCTGTCGGTCGGCGTGTCGAGCCCAGGGAACAGCGGCATCCCGTAGCCGACGCTCTTGACAGCCGGAATTTCCTTTACGGCGACGACGTCCGGGCCGCCGAAATACTCCTCGTAGAAGTCGACATTGAACGTCGCCGAGGTGATGATCACCCGAAGGTGGGGGTACTTGCTGAGGTCCCGGCGTAGGTACCCCATGATGAAGTCGATGTTGGTGTTCCGCTCGTGGGCCTCGTCGACGATCACCGTCCCGATCCGGCTTAGGCGACCATCCCGGAGCCAATTAATCATGGTGCCGTCGGTGACGAAGACGAGCTGGCACCCCTCGTCATGGTTGCGATCGCCGGAGACCTGGTAGCCGACCGGGTATCCGGGTCCCACACCGGTGCCGGACAACTTGGTCCCGACGAACGTCGCCACACCCGTGGCCGCGGCCACCCGCGGCTCGGTGACGACTATCGGGCCCGCCGCGGCTAACTGGTAGATCCCGCGCGGGGGTACGGGGACGCCGAGCTTCTCGCATTCCTCCTCGGACGGAGGGTCCATCAGCCGATACGGGCCGAAGGTCGACTTGCCGGTCCCGGTCCCGGCCTTGAGGACCAAGACCCTGTGGGAGCGCAGGAGATCGAGGATCTCGACGATGTCCTGATCGTTCATGCCGAACTCGAACTTGGAGAGGCTCTTCTCGGCCGGGTCGGGCTCGTGGGAACCGGGTAGTGGCCCCAGGCCTCCGAGCGGGCCGGTCGGGTTCTCGCGATCGGCAACCTCGCCGACGGTCGCCAGGTCGACGTATGCCACCGCCATTCCCTCCGTGTGCCTGCCGTGCTTGCGCCGATGCTCGATGCAGCGGTCAGAGCGCGAGCCGCCCCGGTCGAGCTTTCGCACTGCATCGTTCTCCGGATAGGTGAACGTCGCCGACTTTCCGCGAAGCGCACTGCGCAGCTTCTTCGCGCGCTTGGGATCGGCTGCCTCCACCTCGCGCTCGAGCGCCTCGATTTCGCGCTGGCAGTCCTTGCACACAGCAACCCGCATCGCTGTGTGCGAGCGTCCCCGCCGGGGCTCGGCTACCTCGTCGCCCATACCGCTCCCTCGCGAAACCCGGCGCTGGTGACGGGGCCTACGCGCCGGCTCTCCGGCTTCGGTTGCCGATTCTGTTCGCGGCCTCCACGGCGCGGCCTGGGCGGCCGAGGGCTCTGAAAGAACATCGGCGTGACCGCGAGGGTCCCCGGATGGTCGATGAGGTGGTGGACCACCGCGCGGTAGAAACCGACTATCGCGGTGTCCAGCCCCGTCTGGTAGATGCGCAGGTGAAGTGGCCTGGAGCCATCGCCGGTGAGGGCGAGCAGCTGCTCGCGGCTGGTATCGAACACGAGGTCATCGGTGTCCGCCGCCGGTCGCGGCCGGGAGATCTCCGCGTTGCGCAGAAAGGCGCCGTCGACGACGGCGTCCATCTCGGTGTGGCGGATCGAGAGCAACGCGAGGCGTAGCTCTTCGAAGCCGGACGGAGCGCCGGCAGCGAGTTTCAGCGAGCGCAACGGAAAGGGATGCTTGGACCGGGATCCGTCCCGGTACTCGATCGGCACGTCCGCACGCTGGCCTCGCTGGCCGACGTAGAACCGCAGTGTCTCGGTCAGGACCGTGTTTTGGATGTCGCTCGGCGAAACCGATCCGGTGCCGCCGGCCAGGCATTCCTTGATCTGCGCTTCGAAGCGCTCTTGCACGGCGCGCGCCCCCCTCGCCCCGGTCTTCGACTTCCAGACCTCGATCGGCTCCGGGATCGGCTTGGCCTTCGGCTTCGTGGCGGCCGGCGCGGCGCCGGAGAGGAGTGGCGTGCGGACCGTCGCCAGGATGCCATCGGCGTCGAGCACCGCCTGGAATCGCTCGCGCCAGGCGGGAGGGATGAACGCCAGGTCGTCTGCGTCGGTGGAGGTGAGCACCCCGGGCGCATCAACCGTGGTCGAGACGGCGACCGACACCGCGTCGTCGTCGTCGCGCCGTACGTAGGCCCACTGCTCGAGCTGCGCGGAGAGCGCCTCGAATCGCGCCACGTCGGCTCGATCGCCGGCAACCGCCTTCCCTGCCCTCGCCCGAGCAGACGCGATGTCCGCGACGAGCAGTCGGCGATCTCCGTCGATGGGGGCGGCGACGGCGATGACCTGCTCCCGGCTCATGCGCGAGAGATCCGGGAGGAAGTGAGGTTGGCCTCCACCGCCTTGTCGAGATCGGCCAGCCGATCGGGGCAGTAGGCGACGACGACCTCGTCGGGCAGATCGTCGGGCAGATCGGTGCCTCGCGGCACGGCCAGCACCGCGAGATCCTCGCCCGCGGCGGTCAGGAGCGCTTCGACCGTGTCGGGGGTGAGCAGCGAACGGAACGCGGCGACAACGCGTCCCGTCGACGGCACCGCCCGGCGGTTCGCAACCCACGGGAGTTGCTCATCCTCTGCGAGGCCAGTGAAGGCGACGGTCGCCGTCTCGCCGTCCACCGACCACACAACCCCGCGGGCACGATCCTCGACCACGCGGGCACCCTTGTCGGCGGCCGCGGCGTCCGTTCCGTTGACGCACCGGAAGAACATGCCGGCTATCAGCGCTGTCCGGCAGGCCTCCGCCTCGGCCTGCCGGGCCGAACGGTGTTCCCAGTTCGCCCCTCCCTCCAAGATCGAAGTCACCCGGGGGGAGACCGCGAGGAGCCAGTCGAGTTCGATGTCGCGCCAGATCGGCTTGAGAAGCGTGAAGTAGAGGCGCTCGGGTTTGACTCCAGTGGTCGCGATGGCGGTATCGACCCGCTTGCGCAACTCGGCCGGCATCGGGGTGACCGCACGGAACAACTCGCGGGCCTCCCGGGGTGAGATCGAGGCCTCGTCATCGACACCGATGTCGACCCCCACGGTCCGCGCAAACCGCTGCAAGCTTGCCGGCACGCCGCGCTCGGGATGACCGCTGTATTTGCGTTTCTTTCTCTCCACGGACACCATTGCCGGACGGTCGAACCGGATCTCCATCGTCCCGCCGTTCTGAAAGGCGTCGCACAGCGTGATCACCGCGAGAGCCCGGTTGCCCTCGTGCGTCGCGACGTGTGCCACCTCGCAGGTCTGCCAGGCCAGCACCGCGAGCCCGTCGATGCTCGCGTCCTGTGCGATCGCGGCGAGGGCCACGATCACGTTTTGGCAGGCAACGCGAATCGGCCTCAGGACAAACGTGCGGGGCCGCTTCTCGTGCGTCAGGTGGGACTCCGAGTAGGCGGGCCCGATCTCGTCGAGAATGCGGTCGTAGCCGGCTTTGCGAGCCTTCAGCTCCCGGTCGAGCCCCGACACGTAGAGCAAGGGGTGCAGATCCAAAAGCGCCGCCTGGTACTCGGGCGCGACCGGGTCCAGAAACCAGCGACGCACCGTTCCAGACTCCGGTCCGTCGGCCACGACCACGGCGATCGACGCCTCGTCGATCGCGCAGAGGGGGATCAGGCTCTCCGGAGCAGGGTCCGTTCCGGAGTCGAGCAGATCGAACCCCTGCTCGAGGCTGAACTCCCCGTTGACGGGCGCGGGCGTAAAGAGCACGTCCCGAACCTCATCCGACCACTTGTTGGCGTAGATGGCGCCGAGTGCGTACCTGACATCGTCAGGCTCGGTCATCGCATGCGCGCTCTCAGGGCATCCGTCAGGAGGTCGACCGCCGCGTTGACCTCGTTGCCGGTGGCACCGACCAGAGCGATTTTCTCACTATGCCGATTTTCCTCGCCGAGGGAGATGTGAAGTCGAACCTCGTCATTGAGCTCGTCATGGAAGACGTGAACGTGCGCTCGTGAGAAGGTCAGATCACCGTCCGGGCTGATGTAATGGTCGAACAAACCGGCGCTCTCCTTTGGCCGATTTTCGTCAGTTTTCGAGTAGTAGTCCTGCTTTTTCCCACGCTTCGGCGCAGTGGGGTATTGCCTACTCGATGTCGCGGACTGCGCTTCTCGGAGCCGCTTCTCAGACGCGGCCTTGACCTGCGCCGGCGACATACGGACGCTTTTGTAGCCCTTCCTCCCTTTAGCCGCCTTGGCGGTACGGGCAGGTCCTCTTGCAAGTCGCTCCCTGACACTGTTCCGCACACCCTGCCCGGAAGGCTGAGAGGAGAGGTATGAGCTGCTGACGTTGTTGTTCCCACAGGCCACGGGACGACGATCCTAGCTCGTCTTTAGCCGACTGCAACGACCGCGTTCTCGGCTTAGATTCGAGACGTACTCAAGTCTCAATCGGGGGCCTTGTGCCCATGATCTGGGAGGCCGACTTCGGTAAGACGCCGCGTGGTCCAGGCCAGGTTTGCGGCCATGTGTCGAGCGTCGCTCGGCTGGCGCTTGGAGGGCGATGCACTGCATTGTCCGGTTCGGGGAAGCCACCTCGTCATGAGGTAGATTGATTGCAGCAAGCGGGCCTGGCCCTTTCCGTTCGCGACATGGCTAAAGCCGCTGGTTCGAAACCAGCCGCGCCCATTCCGAAGCTCTTGGCAGGCGCCTCTAGGCAACCCGAGGCTCGTACCGCATCGCCACCGCCCCTGAGGCGAACTCCTGCCGGCCCACGAGCCTCAGGTCGACACGCTTCGACAGCCCCGCGAACAAGGTCGGCCCGTGGCCCACCAGCCTGGGATGCACCACGAACTCGTACTCATCGATCAACCCGAGCTCCGCCAACGCCAGCGGGAGCGTTACGCCTCCGACGAGCAGTCCCCTACCCGACTCCTGCTTCAGCTTCCGAACCGCCTCCCCGACATCCCCACGCACGAGCTCCGCATTCCAATCGACCCGGTCCAGGGTGCTCGACACGACGTACTTCTTGGCCGCGTCGATCGTCCGGCCGAAAGGCGCCGTCCAAGCGGGCATCGCGTCCGCCTGCCCCGGCGGCCGCCAGGCTGACTCCATCATCTCGTAGGTCACCCGGCCGAAGAGGAGAGCATCGGCCTGGGCGAGAATCTCCGTTGCGTGACGATGTGTCTCCTCGTCCGGAGACATCGCACGGTGATCGCAGCATCCGTCCAAGGTGACGTTGATGGAATACCGAAGCGGTCGCACCGCGTAAACCTACTGTCCGATCCCGAGCCGCCCGATTCGAGTAGCTTCGACGAGATGAGGGCCGACGAGCAGATCCCCTGGCGCGGTCCGGGCGGCGACCGCCCCGACCTGCCGGTCCCCCCCGCCCGCATGCCCATGCGCAGCAGCGGGCAGACCCGCAAGCGCTGGCGCTACGTCGGCCTGTACGACCGGAGCGTGATGCTCTGCGCCGCCCGCGCCCAGATCGGCCCGTTGAGCCAGTGCTTCTGGGCCTTCTGGGATCGCGAGGGCGACCGCAGCCTCGCCAACACGAGGCTGCGGCCGGGCAGCCGCGAGGTCCGGATGGACGGGTCCCGGATCGAGATCGCCGCGCGCGGGCTGCGGGCCCGGCTCACGCTCGGAGACTGTGCTCCGGTCGAGGCGATCTGCCCCAGCGGGTCGGGCTGGGGCTGGACCCGGAAGCGGGCCGGCATTCCGATCAGGGGGACGATCGAGACCGCGGACGGCCGCTGGGAGGTCGACGGCCTCGGCGTCGACGACCAGTCGGCCGGCTACCAGCAGCGGCGCACCAGCTGGCACTGGTCGGCGGGGGTGGGCACGGCGGCGGACGGCCGGCCGCTCGCCTGGAATCTCGTCGAGGGCATCAACGACCCGCCACGGGACAGCGAGCGGGCGATCTGGACCGACGGGGCCCCGGTCGAGCCGGGCCCGGTCTCGTTCAGGGGACTGGAGGCGGTCGAGTTCGCGGGTGGCGCCCTGCTCGACTTCGAGCCCGGCTCCGAGCGGGTCCGCGACGACAACTTCCTCGTCGTCCGCTCGAGCTACAGGCATCGCTTCGGCGAGTTCCACGGCTCGCTCGACGGGGTCGAGCTCGCCGAGGGCTTCGGCGTGATGGAGCAGCACGACGCCGTCTGGTAGGTCGCGACGCCCCTACGGGCGTTCCGGCCCGGCGTGTTCGGGCGCCGGAGAGCCTTCCGGCGGTCCCGCGCTTTCCGAGGGGTTGGAGCCTTCGGGAGGCCCCGCGCTTTCCGGGGCGTTGGAGCCTTCGGGAGGCCCCGCGCTTTCGGAGCGGCCGGGCGAGCTGGGAGCGGCCGGTTGGGCGGCCTTCCCCTGCGGGCCGGTCCCCCGGCCTCCACCGGCCTGAGAGGGAGCGGGGGCGTGGACCTCGGCAGGCGCCGAGATCGCGGTCGGCGACGGCGCCGGGGCGGACGGCTGGGCGCCGTCCTGCCGGTGGGCTCCCTCGCTCTGCGGCTCGGCCTCGACGCCGTCCTGGCGCGCCTCGGGGGCGAAGCGGGCGGCGGCGATCACCGGTGCGGCCTCTACCCCGCTCGCCCTCGCCGGGACGGGCGACGGACGGCCCTCCTCGGCGGGGCGCTCAACCGTGACCGGCGCGGCTGGGGGCCTCGAAAGGGGGCTCAGCTCGGAAGCGCCGGCGGAGAGCAGCGCGACCCATGCGATCGCCGCGGCGCCGCCGTAGGCGAGGGCGCGCACCGGGGTGGGCCGGGGCAGCGTCTGGGGGATCCGGGGAAGCGCCGCGCCGCGCAGGCGGAAGCGCAGCTCGGCGAGCTTCGCCGCGGCCAGGACCACCAGCAGCAGCGCCGTTGTGATCCCGATCAGGGTGAGCGGGAGAACCGTGCCGGAGACCGCCGAGGGGACGTCCCCGACCCCGACCAGCGAGAGCAGGACATAGGTGAGGCGAAGCGTGAGGTCGATCGCGACGACCATCGTCACCGCCTGGGCGAACTGGCGGCCGACGACCCGCCACTCACCGGGGCGGGTACGACCCCTGAGGGTCCTCCACAGCTCGCGGAACGGCGCGAGCAGCGCCGAGAAGATGAAGAAGAGGCCGCCGAGGCCGAGGCCCGGCAGTCCGGCGGACACCTCAGTGCCCCTTCTCGTAGACGGCGAGGGAGCGGCCGGTGACGATCTCGTCCCAGAGCGCGCGCAGCATGAAGACGCCGTTGACGACGCGCAGGACGAAGAAGCTCGGCAGCGAGGCGAGGGCGCGACCGACCTCGCCCCGCTGGACGGCGAGCCAGAGGACGGGCACCATCACCACCGGCGCGTCGATCAGGTAGGCGAAGAGGATCAGCGGGTCGATCGCGATGGCGAGGACCGGGATCAGGACCAGGTAGGCGAGCGATGCCAGCAGCGCGTCCCAGAAGGCGACGGCGACCACCGAGCGCAGGTAGCCGAGCCTGAGCAGCCCCAGCCGGTGCAGGCGGACGTTCTGGACGAAGCCGTGGGACCAGCGGCGCAGCTGGTCGCTCATGAACTTGAAGTTGTGAGGCTCGATCGGGTAGGAGAGCGCCTCCGGCAGAAAGCGGACCTTCCGGCCCGCCTCGTACAGCGTCCAGGTCAGGTCCATGTCCTCCGCCATCGTCCTCGTCGACCAGCCGCCCAGTGCGCGCAGCTCCTCTGTCCGGTAGACCGAGAAGCAGCCTGAGGAGATCAACGGCTTGTCGAAGTTGTCCTGGACGCGCTTGAAGAAGCTGAAGGCGAGCATGTACTCGATGTGCCTCCCCCGCTCCCAGAGCGTGCGCACGTGGCGGGGGTGCACCGAGCCGCATGCGGCGGCGACGTCCTCGTCGTCGAAGGCGGCGAGCAGCAGCTCGATCGCATCCGGGGCGAGGGTGGTGTCGGCGTCCAGCGCCATCACCATCTCGGTCTCCACGTCGCCGAGGGCGAAGCTCTGCGCGCCCGCCTTCGAGCCGGTGTTCCGCGGCGGGCGCCGGACCGTGACCCCGAGGGAGTGAGCCACCTCTGCCGTCTCATCGGTCGAGCAGTCGTCGATGACGACGATCTCCGCCGGGACGACCGTCTGCTCCTGCAGCGAGCGGATCGAGTCGGCGATCGACGCCGCCTCGTTGTAGGCGGGAATCAGCACCGTCAGGTCGGTTCTCTTGCGCGCGGTCATCGAAGGGTGCCCGAGAGTGCGGGCACCCGTTCAACGAGGGCGGCGGCGGTTTGTCAGGCCCGACCCTTTAGGAGCCGCTGCTAGCCTCGATGCGGGTGAGAGGGCGAGATCGAGAGATGCGGTTCGGACTCCTTGCGGCTTTCGTGATCCTCGCGGTGGCCGTCTGGCCCGCCACCGGCAGCGGCTTCAAGATCCCCAAACTGCCGAAAACGCCGAAAATCACCTCGTACCCGGTCACGGTCGACGTCGCCGGCTACGTCGACTTCGAGTGGACCTTCGACAACCGGTCGGACTGCTACCCCGGCTACGCGAAGTCGGTCACCGAGGAGCTGTCGTTCGAGTTCGGTAGGCCGGTTCGCACCTCGGTCAACGTCTTCGACGGGGCCGTCACGATGCCCTACGCGACCGGTGGGGAGGCGAAGGTGAAAGTGAAGGCCGGCGGGTTCCAGACGACCAACTACTGCCCGCCGACCGCCCCCAACCCGGAGCCACCCGACCCCGATTGCAGGACTCTGACGGGCAAGCTGGGGGCGACGCTGCTCCCGGAGCCGACGGAGGGGGGCGATGACGCCCTCGTCCCGCTCGGGCATGGCGTGAACCTCACGCTCATACGGAAAGGCGGCGGCCTCGCGTCGCAGTCATGCCTCAAGGACCGCCCGAGACTGCGCTCGCCTCTGGAAGACAAGGGTGTGAGCATCGAAACGACCGCCCCGCTGGGCCCGCTGACGGTGCCGCTCGGATCCAGCAGCGCGAAATTCACCAGTTTGAAGCGGAACGACCGCATCTCGCGCACGATCAAGATCGGCGGCGGCTGTGCCTCCCCCACCGTGGCAACGTCCAGCCGGCTCTCCGAGTACATCACGCGCTGCACGATCGCAGGCAGGATCGTCGTCGTGATCAAGCGCGTCGGCTGAACGAGGTCAGGCCGCGAAGCGCTGCTCGGCCCGGGCCCGGCGCTTCGCCGCCTCGACCTCGCGGTCCTTCGGCGGCGCCGAGGTCACGAGGCGGTCGAGCAGCTTCGCCGAGACCGCCGTGACCTCCGCGACGGCCTCCTCGAAGGCCTCGGTGTTGGCCTGCGAGGGCTTGTTGTAGCCGCTGATCTTGCGCACGTACTGCAGCGCCGCCTCGTGGACCTCCTCGCCGCTCGCCGGTGGGTCGAAATTGTGGAGTGTCCTGATGTTTCTGCACATGGCCCGATCATAGGCCCCGGCCACGGGCCGCTCAAGACGCCGCCGAGATCGCCACCGCCCCGAGCAATGCGGCCGCGACGCCGAGCCGCTGCGGCGGCCTCAGCCGCTCATGGAGGTAGAGCCGCGCCAGCGCGATCGTGACCAGGGGGTAGAGCGAGCTGAGCACCGCGACGACGCTGAGCAGGCCCTTGGTCGAGGCGATCGCGTAGAGGGAGTCGGCGACGACGATGAGGACGCCGATCAGGACCAGCGGGGGAAGCGCCTCACGCCCCACACCGAGCCGCCGGCGCAGCGCCATGAAGACCGCCCCGTAGGCGGCCACCGCGGTCAGGCGGGCGACCAGGAGCGCCCACAGCACGCTGCCCTCGCTCGCCGCGTCCATCGTGACGAGGAAGCCGCCGAAGCCCGCGGCGGTGAGCAGACCGAAGACGACGCTGCGACCCACCGCCGGCGAGCCCGCCTCGCGGGGCTCGAACGAGATCAGCGCGACGCCGCCGAGCGCGACCGCGATCCCCACCGCCTGCAGCGGCGCCGGCGCCTCGCCGAGGGCGATCGCGGCGAGCACCGGGAAGAGCGGCGCGATCGCCGCGACCGGGGCGACGATGCTCATCACCCCGACCGCGAGGCCGCGGTAGAGCGCCGCCAGCCCGATCGCCTCGAAGAGGCCGGCGAGGACCCCGTAGAGCAGGTACTCGCCCGCGGGCGGCGGCTCGCCGGCGACGAGCGTCGCCGCGACCAGCAGTCCCAGGGCCGCGCCCTGGGACACCAACAGCACGGAGAGGAGCGGCAGCGAGCGGCTCTTCAGGCCGCCGAGGAAGTCGGAGACGCCGTAGACGAGGCTCGAGCCGAGCGCGAGGGCGACCGCCAGCATCGCTCCCGAAAATACCGGCGGGGCCCGTCGGGCCTACGGCTCCCTGAGCACCGAGAGGATGTTCCCCGCGGGATCCTTGAACCAGGCGATGTCCGGCCCCATCCCGCGGGAGATCCCCTTCTCGTCCTGGTCGAACCCCTCGTAGCGCTCGAAGGCGACGCCGCGCGAGGTGAGCCCGTCGACCACCGCGTCGATGTCGTCGACCGAGAAGTTGAGGATCGTGTAGTTCCCCGGGACGTGGTCCTCTTTGCCGTAGACGAGCGTGTCGCGCCCGCCGGCGAGGTGCAGGGTGAGCAGGCCGGGGCCGTCGTCGAGCATCTCCGTGCTCAGGCCCAGCGTCTCGCCGTAGAAGCGCGCCGCCTCGTCGAGATCGTCGACGGCAAAGCCGCTGAATGCCTCGGTGTCGGCCAACATGGTTCTCCTCTCGTCGGGTTTGCCGCTCACCTCCTCCTACCCGGACAGGCCGCGAATATCGCCGTCCTAGTCCGAGAGCTCCGGGATGTGGCGGTCGATGTGGGCCGCGATCGTCTCGCGGACCCATTGCTGGGTCGCCGGGTCCGCCATCCGGTAGCGCCCCAGCAGCATCTTCTGGTTGTCGAGGGGCAGGCCGGCGATCTCCCAGCTCACCGCCAGCCGCTCGAAGAGGAGCTCCTGGCGGCGGCGCCAGGCATCGTCCTGGGACGTCGCCGCGGTGGCCGGCCCCTCGCGGAGCTTTCTGACGGTGCCGGCGCTCAGCGACTGACGCAGGGCCAGCACGTTGCCGTCGCCATCCGCGTACTCGACCGCCGGCGCCTTCTCCCGCGGCCCACGCGCCTTCCTCTGCTTCCTGCGCTTCGCCACCTCAGTCCTCCGCCGACGGCCTGCGCCGGTCCTGCTTGCGCTCCGCCGTCCGTCGCTTCCTCTGCAGCCGCCGCTCCCGCGCCCCGCGGGTCGGCTTCGTCGGCCGGCGGCGGCGCGGCACCACCAGGGCGGCGGCGATCCGCTTCGCCAGGCGCTCCAGCGCCAGCTCCCGGTTCCGCGCCTGGCTGCGCGCGTCCTGGGCGACCGCGGTCACGGTCGAGCCGAGCTTCTCCAGCAGGCGCGCCCGCTGCGCGTCGTCGAGGCTCGCCGACGCCTCGGCGTCGAAGACGGCTTCGACCCGCGAGGCGGTCACGTTGGCGTGCTGGCCGCCGGGGCCGGACGAGCGGCTCGTCCGCAGCTCGATCTCCGCCAGCGGGATCGCGAGCCGGTCGTCGATTCTCAGTCGTTCGGGTATCGCGAATCGATTTCCGCGGCGAGCCCGAAGTCCGCCTTCGTCAGGCCGCCCTCGGAATGGGTCGAGATCGTGACCGTCACCTTGTCCCAGGAGACCTCGAGGTCCGGGTGGTGGCCCATCGACTCGGCCGGCTCGACGATGTCGGCGACGAAGTTGGTGGAGCCGACGAAGTCGCCGCACTCGTAGGTCCTGCGGATCGCGACGCCGGCGCGCTCCCATTCGGGCAGCGCACCCAGCCGCTCCTCAATCTCCGTGTCGCTCAGCAGTGCCACCGCCGACTATGCTGCCACGGCAGCGATGAGGACGCAATGAGCGACTCCCTCCCCACCCTCTGGCACCTCGAGGTCTCGCATTTCAGCGAGAAGGCGCGCTGGGCCCTCGCCCACAAGGATGTCGCCCACCGACGTCGCGCCCCGGTTCCCGGAGCCCACATCCCGGTCGCGCTGTTCCTCACCCGCGGCTCCCACGCCACCTTCCCGATCCTTCAGCTCGGCGGCCGCACGATCGGCGACTCGAGCGCGGTGATCGCGGCCCTCGAGGAGCGCCATCCGGAGCCGGCTCTCTATCCCGCCGCCCCGGAGCAGCGGCGCCGGGCGCTCGAGCTCGAGGACTTCTTCGACGAGGAGCTCGGGCCGCACGTACGCCTCTTCGCCTTCTACCAGCTGCGCCAGGACCCGGAGCGCTTCGAAGCGCTGATAAAACGCACGGCGCCGCCGCCGATGTCGAAGATGCCGAAGGCGGCGGCCGCCTACGCCCGCAATTACACCAAGCTGCGCTTCAAAGTCGACGACGCCGAGGCCGCGGAGCTGGCGGGGACGAGGATCCTCGCCGCCTTCGACCGCCTCGAGGAGGAGCTGGGAGCCGGCGACTACCTGGTCGGGGACGACTTCACGGTCGCCGACCTCACAGCCGCCTCGCTGCTCAACCCGATCGTGCTCCCGGACGGAGGCCCGATCCCCAACGAGCAGCCGCCGCCCCGCGGGCTCGCCGAGTTCCGCGAGCCCCTGCTGGAGCACCCCGGCTTCAAGTGGGTGGAGGAGATGTACCGCCGCCACCGCAAGCCCGCCCCCGAATCGGCACATTTGGCGCACAAATAGAAATCTTTTGTCTGCGAAGCTGCCATCATGGAGCAGGTGGCCTGGACAGACGAGAGACTGCAGGAGCGCTTCGACGGAATCGACCAGCGCTTCGACGAGGTGAACCGAAGGTTCGACGAAGTCGATCGCAGGCTCGTTGAGGCAGACCGGAAGACGGATCGCAGGTTCGACGAAATGAATCGCAGGCTGGAGCGGGTGGAGTCCTCCGTCGAGGATCTCCATGGCGCATTTCGAGGCCTCTACGCGGTCATCAACCGCGGCTGGGTGGCGGTCGTCGTCGCCCTCGTCGGCGTGATCGTCGCGATCCTCGTCAAAGGCGGCTAGCTGTCCGGCCTAGCCGCCGATCGGCGCCCTCGGGTTGGCGCCCCAGAAGATCAGCGTGCCGAGCATCCCGATGATGTGGACGAGGATGACGTTCAGCACCATCGATTTAGCGGTCGCGGTGCCGACCCCGACCGGGCCGCCCGAGGCGGTGTAGCCGTAGTAGCAGCCGACCAGCACGATCGCCGTCGCCATGAACATCCCCTTGGCCAGGCTGAAGATCAGGTCGGGCGGGTTCTGGAACATCCAGAAGATCAGTTGGTAGCCGCCGGAGGAGACGTCGCCGATCTGCTCGACGACCGAGATGTAGCTGGCGAGGAACATCACCGCGATCCCGACCAGGTAGATGAAGGGGAACGCGAGCCAGCAGGCGAGCAGGCGGGTCCCGCAGAGGAACGTCACCGGTGGGATCCCCATCACCTCGAGCGCGTCGATCTCGTCGGAGATCCGCATCGCGCCGATCTCGGCGACGATCCCGGTCCCGACCTTGGCCGCGAGCATGTAGCCGAAGGCGTAGGGCATCACCTCGCGCAGGTCGCACCAGGCGGAGAAGACGCCGGCGTAGGCGGGCGCTCCCTGCGCCCGCAGCAGGTAGGCGCCGAGGATCCCGCACTGGAGGCCGAAGACGAATACGAAGAGCCAGATGATCAGCGCCGAGCCGAGGATCAGGATGCCGGCCTGGCGCAGCGCCTCGCCGAAGAAGCGCAGGACGCGGCCCGAGTAGACGAGGCCGGCGACGCGACCGCCGAAACGGGCGATCTCGCCGAGCGAGTCGAGCCAGTTGCGCGGCACGTCGAGCCAGCCGATCATCGCCGGGCCCCTCTCACCTGATGCTCTGCAGTTCGGGATTGCTGGCCAGGAGCGTCGAGGTGAAGACGAAGTTGAAGGCGGCGATGCCGGAGAAGGAGATCACCACGGCCTGGTTGACCGCCCGGCCCACGCCGGCGGCCCCGCCGGACGCTGACATCCCCTTGTAGGAGCAGACGATCGCGATGATCGCGCCGAAGACCGTGCACATCACGACCGACCCCCAGAGGTCCGTGATCGAGGCGTTGGTGAAGAGGGTCGCCGTGAAGCCGCCGAGTGGCTGGTTGTAGAGCATCTCGGTGAGGATGCCGCCGGTGATGCCGAAGACCAGGGCGAAGATGTCGAGCAGAGCGGTGACCACCATCAGCGCCAGGAAGCGCGGCACCACCAGATTCTTGATCGGGTCCACGCCGAGCACCTGGAGGGCGTCGAGCTCCTCGCGGATCTTGCGGGCGCCGAGGTCGGCGGTGATCGCGGTGCCGGCGACCCCGGCGACGACGACCGCCGTGACCAGCGGCGCGATCTGGCGGATCGCGGCGAGCACGAAGAAGCCGCCGAGCCGGTCGAGGGCGCCGATCAGAGTCAGGAAGTTGGCCGCCTGCAACCCGGGAGCGCCGAAGCTGAAGGCGACGGTCGAGACCAGCAGCGGGAACCAGCAGAGCTTGAGCGCGAAGAGGAACTGGCCGATCAGCTCCTCGCCGTAGGGGTAGGGCGGGGCGATCGCGGCGGAGATCGTCCTCGCCGTCAGGATCATCATCTCCCCCGCCTGCTCGAAGGCGGACTTGGCGGGCATAAGCGCCCGCCGCACGGCGATCCCCGCCACCGATCAGCTCCCTCGGGTGCAGGGGCGGGAAATGGTGCCGCTGAGCGCCAGGCCCGAAGAGGGCGCCGCCGGGCCGGCCGATTCGTCCCTGATGTCGGCTTCGACGACGCGGAACCGGAAAAGGCCGTCGGGGCATTTCGCCTTCAGGTAGCTGCGCTCCGCGCCCCGGTACTCGAAAAGCCTCTTCAACCTGAACGAGGCGGCGACGACCGAGCCGCTGCCGCCGGCGATCACCGGGACTTCGGAGACGATACGAGTGCCGTAGAGACCACCCCCGACCTTGCGGAACTTGACCTTCGTCACGACAGACGTCGGCACGGGCACCGTGATGTAGATGTGGACGAAAAGCATCGTGGTTCCGTTCCTGACGCCGCCGTTGAAGAAGGTGATCGGGCTCTCGACCCGGATCGGTGTGCTTTCCGGGAACGCAATGTCCACGGTGCCGTTGCCGGTGCCGACGATCGAGTCGCCACAGGCGGCCTTCGCGGCGGCGCTGTCACTCGCCTCGAGCGCCCCGCGGCGGCAGACAGGCAGCCCCTTGGCGTCGAACGCGACGTTGCGGTCGACCTCGAAGGTCCCGCCCCTAAAGGCGGGCATGTGCGTCCCATCGGTGGTCTCGAACCGGACCTTGCCGTAAACCCCGACCGGAATCATCTCGTCCTTGGGGAGCACCTTTGGCGTCACCCCGCCGTCGAATTTGAGGATCAGGTTGCCGGCGCGAAAGACATCCCAGCGAGCCTGCGCGAGGCCGGTGACGGCGAGCACCGACAACGCCGCGAGGACCAAGGCCCGGGCCGATATCCGCCTCAGGCCCACCCTAAGACCTCTTCCGCCACCAGCTCATCGCGCTGCCGAGCGGTTCGCCGGCGGCGGGCCCGCGGGCGGGCGGCTCACCCGATTCGAGCATCTCCTGGCGCTGGGCGCGTGCCCGCCCCTCCTCGCGGGCGCGCTGCTCCGCCGCCTTCTGGGCCTCCGAGAGCTTCGCGATCAGGGTGTCGCGGGTCTGCTCCAGCTCCTCGACGCTGGCGACGTGGGCCAGGGCGTTGCGGCGGGCCGTCGGCATCTCGTCCGGGAGGTCGCGGGTGTAGGAGGAGAGCTCGGCCTCGAGCCTGCCGATCTGGCGACGCAGCTCGTGGCGGACCTCGATCGTTTCGCCCGACTCCACGGAGAGCTCGGGAAGGCCGGCCGGCGCCGGTCTCGGCGCGGGCGTGCCCTCCTCCCCGGGCGCGGCGGGAATGCTCGCGCAGGCGGTGGCGACGATCGCCAGCTCGCGGGGACTGAGCCCCGCCTCGCCGGCACGCCGCAGGGCGTCGGCGACGATCTCCTCCAGCTCGGGCGCCGCGGCGATGCCCTCGGCGACGAAGGTCCCGCGGCCCTGGCTGCTGACGACCAGCCCCTCGTCCTCGAGGCCGGCGTAGACGGCGCGCACGGTGTTGACGTTGACGCCCGCCCACTCGGCGAGCTGGCGGAAGCTGGGAAGGCGATCCCCCGCCGGCAGGCGCCCGGTGGAGATCAGCGCTCGGAGCCGCCAGCCCAACTGCACCCCGACCGGCAGCTCATCGCCCGGATCGATCGCGAAGGGGCTCGCGGCTGCCCGGTCGGAGGTGGCTTGCGACTGTGCCATCTGTTGACACAGTAACGAGCAAAGGTGTTCTAGTCAAGCAGCACAGTGCCGATCAGGGCGTGAGGACGATCTTCAGCGCCTCCCGCCGGTCGTATATCTCGTAGGCCTCGGCGGCTTCATCGAGCTTCATGTGGTGGGTGACCAGCGGCGCCGGATCGAGTTTTCCCGCCTCGATCAGGCCCAGGACCCGGTCCACGTGGGCGATCACGTTGGCGAGGCCGAGCCGCAGCTGGAGCCCCTTCAGCCAGGCGAGCCCCAGCGGGACCTCGCCCTTGCCGGCGTAGGCCCCGATCCCGGAGACGACGCCCGCATCCCGGCAGAGGCTGATCGCCATCGCCAGCGGCGCCGGGTCACCGACGGCATCGACGACGACGTCCACCCCGCCACCGCCGGTCGCCGCCCGCACCGCCTTCTTCGGCTCTTCCTCGGTCAGGTGCACCGGGGTGACGCCGCCGAAGGACTCCGCCATCTCCAGCCTCGCCTCGACCGAGTCGATCGCAAAGACCTGGACCGCGCCGCCGGCGAGCGCCGCCTGCACGGCGCAGAGGCCGACCGGGCCGAGCCCGAGGACCGCGACCGTGTCGCCGGAGCGCATCCCGGCGTGGGCGACCGCGTGGTAGCCGGTCCCCATCACATCGCCCGCGAACAGCGCCGCCTCGTCCGACATTCCCTCCGGGACCCGGCGCAGCGTCAGGTTGGCGCGCGGGACGAGGAGCTGCTCGGCCTGGGCGCCCTGCAGATCGCCGAGGTGGGACCCATGGCCGAAGGTGCGCTGCCGCTCGCAGCGGTGGTAGTCGCCGCGCAGGCACGCCGCGCAGGTCGCGCAGGCCGTGTGGAAGCAGCCCAGCACCCGGTCGCCGACCGCGACCCGCTCCACGTCCGAGCCGATGTCGAGCACGGTGCCGACGTACTCGTGGCCGATCGTGAAGCCCTGCTCGACCGGGACCCGGCCGTGGTAGATGTGGAGGTCCGAGCCGCAGATGCCGCTCGCCTCGACGCGGATCAGCGCCTCGTCGGGTGTGGAGACCCGCGGGTCGGGCTTCTCCTCGATGCGAACCTCGTTGGGGGCCTGGAAGGTGACCGCTCTCATCGGGCGCGAACCGTATCGCGCCCCGCCGGGCCGTCAGCCCGAGCCGGCCTCAGGCGTGCTGGACCTGGAAGCGGTCCGAGCTGCCGGTCGGGCTGGCCGTGACCGCGATCCGCGACTCGAGCGAGAGCTCCTTCTCGAAGTCGGAGGCCTCGGAGTGCTGGAAGGTGACGTCGTTGCTTTCGATCAGCTCGACGAAGATCTCGACGTACTCGGCATCGAGCTGTTTGCCGGCGACACGGCGCAGCTCGACGATCGCGTCGTGAGAGGACATCGGCGTGCGGTAGGAGTCGCGCGCCGTCATCACGTCGTAGGTGTCGGAGACGGAGATGATCCGCGAGAGCTTCGGGATCTCGTCGCCGGCCAGGCCGCGCGGATAGCCCTTGCCGTCGATCCGCTCGTGGTGGGCGAGGATGACCTCGGCGACCGGGCCGTAGCCGTCGAGCGCGGAGACGACGCGGGCGCCCTGCTGCGGGTGGCGCTTGATCAGCATCCAGTCCTCGTCGGTGAGCGGCACGTTGGCCTTGAGGATCCGGTCGGGAAGGATGAACTTGCCGATGTCGTGCAGGAGCGCCGAGATGTGGACGAGCTCCTCCTCCTCTTTCGAGAAGCCCGCCTTTTTCGCGATCGCCCGCGAGTAGCGGGCGACGGCCGCGGAGTGGCGGGCGGTCATCTGATCCCGCAGGTCGAGCGTGCGCAGCAGGGCGCTCAACATCCCGACCTGGAAGCTGGCCAGCTGTTTGGTCCGCACCTCGAGCTCCCGGGCCCGCTCCAAGGACTGGAGCAGGGCGCCGAGCAGGTACTGGAACGTGACCAGGACGATGCCGAACATCGCGACCCCGGCGAGGCCGATTTCGTAGTAGATGAAGGCGACCCCGACCGCCATCAGGGCGGCCGCGAGCTCCGACGGCAGCAGCGGGATCAGGACCGTCCGGACCTTCTCGAGGAAGGAGCTGCGCTCCAGGTAATAGGTGTAGGCGCCGATCATCGAGAAGTTGATCGCCAGCGCGGCGACGAAGGCGGCGAAGACGAAGACGTAGAAGGCGGGGTCCGAGGGCGTGATCCCGGTGGCGTCGATCAGTTCGTGGAACGCGACTCCGACGACCAGGGGGAAGGTCATGAAGGTGAGCGCGTTGACGAGCAGGTCGTGCAGGCCTTCGCGGAAGCGGACCCAGCCGGCGAGGATGGAGATCAGGCCGATCAGCGCGGCCGGGGTTCCTCCGAGCAGGACCATGGCGAGGACGAGCGCGAGGAAGTTGCCGGAGATCTTGAGATGCGATTCCGTTTCGATCGACATCACGTCGCTGAAGGCGGAGAAGCCGAGCAGGATCGCGAAGAGGGCGAGGTTCCACTCGGCGCTCGGCGCCCGCAGGTAAGCGCCGGCGACGACGATGGCGACGCCAACCGCCACTAGCAGCGTGCTCAACCGTGTGGGGCGCTCGTTTTCCATGGGGTCGTGGAGTCTGCGGATGGGGCCCCATCGCATGATCGGTCCCCGGCCTTTGGAATCTTCCCGCGGAATCCCGCTGTTCCTGCGACCGGCAGCCGATATTCGCCGCTGGAGCCTCAACCTGAAGGTAGTGGTTCCCCGCGGCACAGGCAACACGTCTAGACCACTTGGCCAGCCTCGTGCAAATTGGTGCCAAATGTCGCAATTTGCGGGCAGGCGGGCCCTAAAACGGCAAAGGACGCCCGCAGGCGCCCCTTGACTGGTAACGGCGCGCCCCAATAGAGGAGGCGTCCCGCTTCTATCTAAGTCTTACCTTTTCCAAGCCATGTCACGTCTCCTTCGTTGAAGCCCGCTTACGAGGTCTCGCACAAGCTTTCGGCGAGAACTTCTTAAATTGCCTGGAAAGGTTGTAGCACAAGTTGCCGAAAAGCTGTGCAGGTGCAAGGAAAGTTGTGCATAAACGTCCAGTCTTTATGGGCCAGAAGTGAGTAGCCCACGCCTGCGGGACCCCCTCCGCAGGCCTGCATTCCGCCGCCTCGCCATCTCCTTCGCGATCAACGAGATGGGCGACTGGCTCGGGATCGTCGCCCTCTCGGTGCTCGTCTTCGAGCTCACCGACAGCGCGATGGCGACGACGCTGCTCTTCCTCGGGACGGGAATCCTTCCCGCGCTGTTGACGCCGGTCGTGGTCGCGAGGCTGGAGCGGCCCCCGCCCCGGCTCGTGCTGCCGACCGTCTACGCGCTGGAGGCGGCCACCTTCGGCGTCCTCGCGCTGCTCGTCGACAACTTCTCGCTCTCCCTGGTGGTGATCGTCGCGGCGATCGACGGCGTCCTCGCGCTCACCGCCAAGACCCTGACCCGCGCGGTCACCGCGGCGATGCTCGAGCCCGAGGGGGAGCTGCGGGCCGGCAACGCGATCCTGAACGTGGCCTTCACCGGCGGCGCCGCGGTCGGGCCGGCGGCGGGCGGCCTCCTGGTCGCGACCCTCGGCGTCCAGTCCGCTCTGCTCCTGGACGCGGTCTCCTTCTACGTGATCGCCTGGATCCTCTTCACCGCCAGGCCGCTTCCGCATGGCGAGCCCGAGCCGGGCCGCCTGCGCGAGCAGGTCCGCGCCGGGCTCACCTACATCAGCGACAACGTCACCCTCAAGCGCCTGATCGGGATCGAGGCGGTGGCCCTCGTCTTCTTCTCCGCCGTGGTCCCGATCGAGGTCGTCTACGCGAAGGACTCGCTCGGGGTCGGCGACACCGGCTACGGCCTGCTGCTCGGCAGCTGGGGAGTCGGGATGCTGCTCGGCAGCGTCGTCTTCGCGACCCTGCGGCGCGCCCCGCTGCCGCTGCTCCTCTTCTTCAGCACACTGGCGATCGCGGCGGGCTATCTGGGGATGGCGGTCGCCCCGGTCCTCGCCCTGGCCTGCGTCGGGTCGGCCGTCGGCGGTGCCGGCAACGGCGTCCAGTGGGTCGCGACGATCAGCGCCGTGCAGGAGCTGACGAGCTCCTCGATGCAGGCGCGGGTGATCAGCGTGCTCGAATCGTTCGCCTCCGCGATGCCGGCTATCGGGTTCGTCATCGGCGGCCTGATCGCGACCGCCTACAGCCCGCGCGCGACATTCGCGTTCGCCGGCGTCGGGGTGCTGGCGATCCTGCTCCTCGCGATCCCGCTACTCGGCTCCAGATGGCCCGAACAAGCGGCCAGCGAGGCCCCTGCTGCCGCCGAGGGCGACGTTATGGTGGAACTGATTCCCGCACTGCGTGCGAACGGAGTGTCCAGCCCTACCTGGAGGTCTCGATGAGGAAGATTGGCGCAGTGCTGGCGATCGTTGGGCTGGGCACCGTGATGGCTCTGGGCCTCGCCGCATGCGGGAAGTCGTCATCCGGCAAAGAGGGCGGTGCGCTCGCCGTCAGCTTCGCCACCTATCCGGACGCGCTCGACCCCCAGTTCTCCTACACGCTCGAAGGCTGGACGGCGATGTACAACACCTACATCCCGCTGCTCACCTACGCGCACGCCGACGGCGAGGAGGGCAGCAGGATCGTCCCCGGCCTCGCCGAGAGCCTGCCGAAAATCACCAACAACGGCAAAACCTACACGCTGAAACTGCGCAAAGGGCTCAAATACTCCGACGGGACGCAGGTCAGGGCATCGGACTTCGAGGCCGCGGTGGAACGGACGTTCCGCCTCAACTCCGGCGGCTCGCCCTATTACACGGTGATCCAAGGCGCCGAAGAGTTCGCGAAAACGAAATCGGGCGGGATCTCGGGAATTACGACAAACGGCGAGACCCGCCAGATCGTGATCGAGCTGACGGAACCATCCGGCTCCTTCAACGACCTGCTCGCCCTCCTCTTCGCGGCGCCGATCCCCGCCGACACACCGGCAAAACCGGTCTCGAAAGAGCCGATCCCGGCGACCGGCCCCTACGAGATCGTCTCGATGACACCGGGCCGCGCCTGGTCATACGCGCGCAATCCCCAGTGGGAGAAAACGAACGAAGCTCTGATCCCGGATGTCCCGCGCGGCCACGTCGACAAGATCGAGGCGACCGTGGTCAGCAACCAGTCGACCCAGGTCAACGACGTGATCCAGGGCCGGACGAACTGGATGTACGACGCCGTGCCGGCCGACCGCCTCGCCGAGGTGAAGGGCAAATACGACGGCACCCAGTACCGGGTCGAGCCCTCGGTCGCGGTCGACTTCGTCTGGATGAACGAAACCCAGCCCCCCTTCGACGACCTGAAAGTTCGCCAGGCCGTCAACCACGGCATCGACACCCGGCAGCTCGAACGCATCTACGCCGGCGAAATGGCCGGGACCCACCAGATCATTCCTCCGGGCGTTCCCGGCTACGAGGAGTTCGACCTCTACCCCTTCGACATGGCCAAAGCGCAGGACCTCCTCAAAGAGGCCGACCCGGCCGACCTCGACGTCACCTTCTGGACCGAAAGCCTGAACGCCGAGGCGGGCGAATACTTCGAAACGATGCTCGACGAAATCGGCTTCGACGCCAACCTCAAAGTGATCAACTCGGAAACCTATTTCACGGTGGTCGGCAACGAGAAAACGCCCGACCTCGATCTCGGGTTCGCGGGCTGGGCGGCGGACTTCCCGCACCCCAACGCGTTCTTCGAACCGCTGCTCTCGGGGGCGAGCGTCCTGCCGGCCAACGGCACGAACCTCTCACGCACCGACGTCCCCGAGCTGACCGAGAAGATCGAACGCCTCGCCACCGAGACCCTCGGCCCGAAACAGGAAGAGGAGTACGCGGCGCTCGACCGCGAATTCATGGAACTGGCCCCGTGGGCGCCCTACGGAAACCCCTCGGGGTCGCTGTTCGTGTCCGAGGACATCGACTTCGAGGGCGTTGTCTGGAACCCGATCTTCTCCGGTGACCTGACCAGCTTCCAGTTCAAGTAGTGGCGGGCCGCAGCCCCTGGTACGTCGCCTACCGCCGGCTGCGGGCCAACCCCGTCGCGCTCGCCTCCCTGGGACTGTTCGTCGCGATCGTCGTCTTCGTGCTGGCGGCCCCGCTCTGGGCTGATCACGTCGCCGAGACCGGCCCGAATGAGCCCCACACGCTCGAACGGATCGAGGTCGGCGGCGAGAAGCGCGACGTGGTCAGCCCGGACGGGACCCCGATCGGCCCGGTCTGGTTCGGGGCCGGCGGCAAGTTCTTCCTCGGCGCCGACGGCCGCCTCGGGCGCGACGAGATGGTGCGGCTGATGTACGGCGGGCGGACCTCGCTGTTGATCAGCCTCGCCGCCGCCGTCCTGACGACGCTGCTCGCCGTCTTCCTCGCCCTGCTCGCCGGCTACTTCAGAGGCTGGACCGACTCGGTGATCTCACGCCTGCTCGATGTGATCTGGGCCTTCCCGGTCGTCCTGCTCGGGATCGCGCTCGGCACGGCGCTCGCCCTCGGCGGGCTGAAGATCGGGCCGATCGAGCTCTCCGGCGGCTCGCTCTGGATCCCGATCCTGATCATCGGCTTCGTCTACACCCCCTACATGGCGCGGCCGCTGCGCGGCGAGGTCCTGGCCCTGCGTGAGAAGGAGTTCGTCGAGGCCGCCGTCGCCCAGGGTGCGGGCCCGCTGCGGATCATGTTCCGCGAGCTGCTGCCGAACCTGTGGTCGACGATCATCGTCTTCTTCACCCTCAACATCGCCAACAACCTGCTGTTGGAGTCGGCGCTCTCCTTCCTCGGCGCCGGTGTGCAGCCGCCGGAGTCCTCCTGGGGCTCGATGATCTCGAAAGGCAACGAGCTCCTCTACAGCGCCCCATGGCTGACGATCGCACCGGGGCTGATGATCCTGCTCACGGTGCTCTCGCTGAACGTGCTCGGCGACTGCCTGCGCGACGCGCTCGACCCGAAGTCGAAGGTGCGGCTCGAGGTCGAGGCCCACGCCGGCACCTACGAGCCAGAGGCGGAGAGGGCCTGATGGCCCGTTTCGCGGTCAGGCGCCTGCTGGGGATGCTGGTCGTCCTCTTCGCCGTCTCCGTGGTCGTCTTCCTGATCTTCAACGTCATCCCCAGCTCCGACCCCGCGGCGCGGATCGTCGGCCAGAAGAGCGCCGGCGACAAGCAGCTGATCGAGAACGTCAACGAGGAATGGGGCTTCGACGAGCCGCTGCCGGTCCAGTACCTGACGATGATGGAGCTGGTCTTCACAGGTGAGCTGGTCTCCTACGAGAACCAGGCCGACGTCGTCGAAGAAATCTGGGCCGGGGTCCCGGCCACGCTCTCGCTCTGCGTCGGCGCCGCGGTGATCTGGATGTTCTTCGCGATCGTCTTCGGCTACCTCTCGGCGGTCCGGGCCGGGGGGTGGTCGGACCGCCTGCTGACGATCCTGGCGCTGGTCGGGATCTCGATGCCGGTCTTCTGGCTGGCGGGGATGCTGCTGATCTACCTGACCTTCAAGGTCGAGCTCTTCCCGGCCGGGGGCTACGTCGGAATCACCGAAGACCCGGTCGACTGGGCCTACCACCTGATCCTCCCCTGGATCACGCTCGCGGTCCTCTACATCGGCTTCTACAGCCGCGTCCTGCGCTCGAACATGCTCGACACGATGAACGAGGACCACGTGCGGACGGCGCGGGCGAAGGGCCTGCCCGAGCGCCAGGTTCGGGTCCGGCACGTGCTGCGCAACTCGCTGATCCCGGTCGTCACCCTCTTCGGGCTCGACTTCGGCGCCGTGGTCGGCGGCGGCGCGATCCTCACCGAGAAACTCTTCGACCTCCACGGCGTCGGCCAGTACGCGGCCGAAGCGGTGGAAAAGCTCGACCTGCCGCCGCTGATGGCCGTCACCCTCTTCGGGGCGTTCTTCATCGTCTTCTTCAACACGCTCGTCGACATCGCCTACGCGAAGCTCGACCCGCGCGTGCGGCTGGGGGAGTCGGCGAATGGCTAGCGCCCCCCTGCTCTCGGTCGCCGACCTCTCGGTCTCCTTCTCGACCGAGGGGGGTCGCCTGCAGGCGGTGGGCGGCGTCTCCTTCGACCTCGCCGCCGGCGAGGTCGTCGCGATCGTCGGCGAGTCCGGCTCGGGCAAGAGCGTCACCGCGCAGACGATCATCGGCCTCACCCGCTCTGAGAACGCGGAGATCTCCGGCTCGGTGCTCCTCGCCGGCGAGGAGCTGATCGACGCCGGCGAGCAGGCGCTGCAGAAGGTCCGCGGCGAGCGGGTGGCGATGGTCTTCCAGGACCCGATGACCTCGCTCAACCCCGTCTACCGCGTCGGCGACCAGATCGTCGAGGCGATCCGGGCCCACCGCGAGAGGATCACCGACGGCGAGGCCCGCGAGCTGGCGGTGCGGATGCTCGACACGGTCGGGATCGCGAATGCCGAGCGGCGGGTGGACGACTACCCGCACCAGTTCTCGGGCGGGATGCGCCAGCGGGCGATGATCGCGATGGCGCTGGCGCTCGAGCCCGAGGTGCTGATCGCGGACGAGCCGACGACGGCGCTCGACGTCACCGTCCAGGCGCAGATCCTCGAGCTGCTGGCGCGCCTCAATCGCGAGCGCGGCCTGGCGACGATCCTGATCACCCACGACCTCGGCGTCGTCGCCGAGGTCGCCGACCGCGTCCTGGTCATGTACGCGGGGCGGGTGGTCGAGGAGGGGACGCTCGACGAGATCTTCTACGACCCCCGCCACCCCTACACCTGGGGCCTGCTCGGCTCGCTGCCCCGGATCGAGGGGCCCCGCCCCCGCCGCCTGCCGCAGATCCCCGGGGCGCCGCCCTCGCTGCGCGCCCTCGACGGCGGCTGCGCCTTCCGGCCGCGCTGCCCCCATGCCTTCGACCGCTGCGCCGAGATGCCGCCGCTCGAGCCGCGGGCGCCGGAGTCGGGCGCCCACCCCGACCGCTGCTGGCTGCCGCCGGAGAAGAAGCAGGTCCTGCGCCGCGTCGAGGGCGGCTTCGGGCTGGAGGAGCCGGCGTGAGCGGCGAGCCCCTGCTCAGGGTCACCGACCTCGTCAAGCACTATCCGGTCAGGCGCGGACTCCTGGTCAGCCGCGAGGTCGATCGGGTGCGGGCCGTCGACGGCGTCAGCCTCGAGGTCGGCCGCGGCGAGACCCTGGGCCTGGTCGGAGAGTCCGGCAGCGGCAAGTCGACCCTCTGCCGGGCGATGCTGCAACTGGTCCGGCCCGACTCGGGCTCGGTCGAGTTCGACGGCCGCGAGCTCACCGGGCTCTCACGGCGACGGATGCAGCCGTTGAGGCAGGAGATGCAGATGGTCTTCCAGGATCCCTACGCCTCGCTCAACCCCCGCCGGCGCGCCGGCCGGATCGTCAGCGAGGACCGCCGCACCGCCGAGGAGCTGCTCGAGCGGGTCGGCCTCTCAGCCGCCGACCACGACCGCTACCCGCACGAGTTCTCAGGCGGCCAGCGCCAGCGGATCGGCATCGCGCGGGCGCTGGCGCCGCGGCCGAAGCTGATCGTCGCCGACGAGCCCGTCTCCGCGCTCGACGTCTCGATCCAGGCGCAGATCGTCAACCTGCTCGAGGACCTGCGCGAGGAGCTCGGCCTCACCTTCGTCTTCGTCGCCCACGACATCGGCATCGTCCGCCACGTCTCCGACCGGATCGCCGTCATGCACGAGGGCCGGATCGTCGAGCAGGGCCCCGCCGACCGGGTCTGCACGCAGCCCTCCGACCCCTACACGCGGGCGCTGCTCGACGCGGTGCCGATCCCGGACCCGCGCAGGAGCCGGGCCCGGCGCGCTAGCGTCTCCCCCGGGTGAGCCTCCCCCTCCAACCGCCGATCAAGCCGCAGCTGGCGCTGACCCGCAAACAGCTGCCGCTCGGCGACGAGTGGGCCTACGAGCAGAAGCTCGACGGCTTCCGGGCGATCGTCTTCGTCGACGGCGAGGAGGCCTACATCCAGTCCCGCGGGGGAAAGGCGCTCTCGCGCTACTTCCCCGAGCTGAGCTTCGCCCCCGGGCGCTACGTGCTCGACGGCGAGCTGGTCATCCGCGACGACGAGGGCGAGCTCGAATTCGACGCGCTGCAGAGCCGCATCCACCCCGCCGAGTCGCGGATCAAGCTGCTCTCGAAGGAGATCCCCGCCGAGTACGTCGCCTTCGACCTGCTCGCCGAGGGCGACCGGGCGCTGCTGGACACCCCGTTCGGGGAGCGGCGCGAACGGCTCGAGGGGCTCGCCGGGAAGAGCGACCTCGAGCTCTCCACCCTGAGCCGGGACACCGAGCGGGCCGAGGAGTGGCTGCGCACGACCGAGGGGACGATGGCCAAGCAGCTCGACGCCCCCTACCTCCCCGGGAAGCGCAAGGGGATGGCGAAGGTCAAGCGGGAGCGGGAGATCGACTGCGTCGTCCTCGGCTGGCGGCCGGGCAAGGAGGAGGGCACGGTCGGCTCGCTGATCCTCGGCCTCTACGACGGCGACGAGCTGCGGCCCGTCGGCCACATCTCCGGCTTCAGCACGGAGGCGAAACGCAGCCTGCGGACGCTGCTCGAGCCGCTCGAGTCCGGCGAGAGCGGCACCGCCGAGCCGAGCCGCTGGGCCGGCGGCCGCGACCTCGAGTGGGTCGCCCTGCGCCCCGAGCTGGTGATCGAAGTCGGCTACGACCACGCGTCGGCGGGTCGCATCAGGCACGGCACCCGCTTCCGCCGGTTCAGAGACGACAAGGACCCGCGCGAATGCCTATTCGCTGACCTCGACGAAGGGTGAGCTAGAAGAGGCGGGGTTGAACGGGAGGGTCGGGCACCACCTGTCCAGACCCGCGGCCTTCGGCCGCTCCAAGTGTCTGGTCAGGCGGCACCCGACCCTCCCGACCGTCCGCACCTCTTCCTCCTCCGAGCCGGCGACTCCCATCGCGAGCAGCGGCGCTTCGACGGGAGCGGCCCCAGCCGCGGACCACCTTGGTGAGGCGGACGCGGTCGCTGGGGGGCATGTTGCCCCGACCGGCCCTGTAGAGCTCTTCGTATTTCGGCAGGAGGTCGGGGCGTTTTTCCTTCAGCCAGCCGAAGAAGACGCCGCGGACCTCGCCGCGCAGGTGGAGGGCGACGCCGCCGAGGAATGTCGCGCCGGCCTCCCGGGCGCGGTCGACGATCGGCTGGACCTGCTCGGGCGTGTCGTTGATGCCCGGCATCAGCGGCGCGATCAGGATGCCGGAGTCGATCCCGCGGCGGCGCAGCTCGGCGACGGCGTCGAGCCGGGCGCTCGGGCTGGGTGTGTGGGGCTCGGTTGCCCGCCAGGCCTCCTCGTCGAGCGTCGGCACCGAGAGGTTGACCGAGACCGGCAGTCCCCGCTCCGCCATCCGCTCGAAGATCTCGACGTCGCGCATCACCAGCGGCGACTTGGTGAGCACCGAGACCGGCGTTTCCGCCTCCTCGAGCGCGGTGAGGATCTCGGGCATCATCCGGTAACGGCTCTCGACCCACTGGTAGGGGTCGGTGTTCGTCCCCAGGGCGACCAGATCGCGCTTCCAGGACGGCCGCGCCAGCTCCGCCCGGACCAGCTCGGGCGCATTGACCTTGACCACGATCTCACGCTCGAAGTCCCGCGCCGCGTCGAAGTCGAGGTAGGTGTGGCTGCTTCGGGCGAAGCAGAACACGCAGGCATGGGTGCAACCCCTGTACGTGTTGATCGTCCAGTTGAACCCGTAGCGCCCTCCGGGCACATGGTTGAGCGCCGACTTCGCCCTGACCTCGTGAAAGTTGATCCCCATCGCCTCCGGGGCGTCGAAGGTGCGGACGACCGTGCCGTCGCCGACGCCGGGCAGCCGCAGGTCCTTCTCGACTCGCTGCTCATCCCATCTCATGCGAACACACGTTCGCATGGCGACCGGACGGGCTAGGTGCTGGAGCCGGTCTCCTCGAGCCGGAAGGCGGCGAGCTGGTCGAGGGCTTTCGCCCGCGCCTTCTTGCGCAGCGGCGGCAGCAGGGCGACAAGGTGGCCGCTCGGACCCAGCGCCTGCTTGGCCCAGTGGCGGAAGTCGAACTCGTCGACGTGGTCGGCGATCAGGCCGTCGCGAAAGCGGAAGCGGGCCTGGATGTCGTTGACGACCGGCCGGCCGGTCGAGAAGGTGTAGCGGGCGATCCAGTGGGCCGAGCCGGAGTCCTCGTCGGCCTCGTGCTCGCGCAGCTCGATCTTCAGGTCGGAGGCGCGGCCGGTGAGCATCCGCCACATCGCCCCGATCTCCTCGCCCTCGAGGTCGCCGAAGGCGGGGTCGCGGAAGTGGGCGTCAGGGGCGTAGCAGGCGGTCATCGCCGCGCCGTTGCACCTGCCGAACTCTTCGTAGAAGCGCTCGATCAGCGCGCGATTGGCCTCTGCCTCTGCCCCCATGCGCCCACCCTACGCCCTCAACGGCCGGGGAGCTCGCCGCGAATCGCGTAGCGGAGGACGTCGACGACCTGCTCGGCGGTCCGCGCGGTGCCCTGGGCGGCGCGGTCGACCTCCTTGAGGGCGTGGTCGAGCTCGCCGTCGTGGAGGGTGAGGACCTGCTTGCCGAGGGCGACGGCGAAACCGGCGTCGAAGGCAGCGTTCCACTGGCGGTACTTGTCGCCGAAGCGGACGACGACCAGATCGGCGTCGCGGATCAGCGTCTGGGTGCGGATCGCGTTGACCCCGGCGCCCATGTGGTCGCGCCAGAACGGCTCGGCCTCCTCCCCCAGCGTGCCGACGCCGGCGTCGTCGGACGCGGCATGGTCGGTGACCGGCGCCGAGAAGGCGACCGGCAGCCCCGCCTCGCGGGCCCCGGACTCGATCCGCTCCCGCCAATCGGAGTGGATCTCCCCGGATAGGTAGACCTGCCAGGTGCGCTCGCTCATCGAGCGCATCCTACGCCGGGAGGCTAGGCGTGGTGCTGCAGCCTGGTCGACTGGATATCCGACTCGGGCTGCGGCTCGGTCTCCTCCTGCTCGGTGATCCAGCAGCGACGGCAGCGCAGGTAGTAACCCTGGCGCGGGCCGATCGCGCGGCGCCAGTCGTGGCCGGAGAACAGGCAGCGGATCCGCTGGGCGAGAGGTGCAGTCATCCACGTCTTTGTCGGCAGGGACCGGAGATCCCTTAAAGGTGACGTACGAACGTCCAAGCCGGGCGCTCAGCCCGGGGTCTGCTCCTCGAAATGCTTGCTCAACATCGTCACCTGGCCCTGGTAGTTGGAGCCGAGGTCGGCGCCGTAGAGGCGCTCGGTGGGGGCGCTGGTCCGTTCCAGCGCCAGCTTGCAGACCGGCTGGCGGTGCTCGACCATGAAGGAGACGTCGCGCGCCCTCACCTCGAGCGCCGCGCGGCTGCCGTGGCGGTCGCCGGCCGGGTCGTAGCCGAAGCCGGGGTCGAAGAACCCCGCGTAGTGGGTGCGCAGCTCGCCGGCGGTCGGGTCGTAGGCCATCATCTCGGCCGCGATCTGGGGCGGGATGCAGACGCCCTCCGCCGAGAGCAGCAGGTAGAAGATCTCCGGCTCGAGCACGATCCGGCCGCCGCGCTCCGGCAGCACCGGGTCCCAGTAGTCGGTCCAGCGGTAGGCGCGGATCTTGGAGAGGTCGATCGGCAGGCTGTTCTTCTTCGCCCGGTAGCCGACGATCCGGTCGCTCGGCCCGGAGAGGTCGACGCTGAGGAAGAGCCCTTCGGCGAGGGCCAGCTCCGACTCGCGCAGGGCGTGCGAGTCCAGATAGAGCAGCGGGAACTCGGCCTGGAGGCTGCGGATCTCCTCGTCACTGAGCCGCACGTCGCCGCGCGCCAGGCGCAGCTGGTTGAGCGAGAGGCCGGTCTGCACCTGGATCGCGAACGAGCGCGGCACGACCTCGAGGTAGAGCTTGCCGCGGTAGCCGGCCCGGATCTCGTCGAAGCGGTGGTGGCGGTCGGTGAGGACGCGCGTGAAGACGTCGAGCCGGCCGGTGGAGCTCTTCGGGTTCGCCTTCGCCCGCACCTCGTCGGGGAGCGCCAGCTCCTCGATCAGCGGCACCAGATAGGGGCGGTCGCGCTCGAGCACGGCGCCGTCGCGCAGGTCTATTTTCTGGAAGGCGAGCCCCTCGATCTTCTCCTCGACCGTCGAGTCGACGTCGGGGAGGAAGCTGCAGCGCAGCGCCCAGGCGAAGTCGCCGAGGCGCAGGTCGACGCTGGCGGGCTGGATCGCCTCGGGCCGGATCCGGTAGTCACCGGACCCGATCCACTCGGCCTCGATCGCCCTCGCCAGCTCCTGTGCCGGGAAGACGCCGTCCGCGACTCCGACTGCCGCCTCGCTCATCTGACGGAGACTATGCGCGGCCGCCCCGGCCACGGCTTCGCCCGGCGGGCTTTTTCCGCTTTTTGGGAGCGGGCTTGGCGGCGACTTTGCGCAGGGTGCGCTCGCTCGCCTTCTCGTTCTCCTCCTCCATCGCGATCTGGAAGGTCGCCAGCAGCGCCTTCGAGGCGAGCGGGCGCAGCCGCTCCAGGGCCTCGCGGATGCGCGGCCATTCGTCCTCCGGGCGGCCCGCCTGGTTGAACGGCTCCCAGATCTCTTTGACGAAGAGGTCGACGAAGGCGCGGGCGGTGCCGTCGGCGTGGCGGCGGATCGACTCCGCCGTCGCCATCGCCGCCTCGGCCCCCACCCCGAGCGCGGCCAATTCGCCGGCAACCTGCTGCATGCGCGGGCTGATCACCTCGATGCGGCCGTCGGGAAGCGTGCGGATCAGCCCCAGCTTTTCGCCGCGGGCGATCAGTTTCGGGTCGACCTCGTCGTTTTTCCAGGTGCCCGCTATCTCCGCGGCCTCGTAGATCTCGGGCGCCTCGTCTTCGAAGGGCATGCGCAGGGCGCGCGTGAAGTCGAAGATCTCGGCCGCCGACCCCTCCCCCGTCTCGAGCACGCGCCGGATCGCCTCGAGGTTGAGGCCGTCGGCCTGCATCTCCCGGGTCAGCTCGATCCGGGCGACGTGCTCCTCGTTGTAGTAGCCGGTGCGGCCGCGGACCACCGGCGGCGGCAGCAGGCCACGGGTCTGGTGGGCTCGGATGTTGCGGACCGTCATCCCGGTCCGCTCGGCGAGCTCCCTGATCGTCATCTCGCCGTCGGCAGGCTCGGCCATCTCAGCGCATGGTAAGCGGCAGGCGCCGGCCGTTCATCTCGGCCGCGCCGTCCGAGCAGAGGAAGGCGATCGCGTCCGCGATGTGCTCGGCGGGCGTGAAGTTCGGGAAGTCCTTGCCCGGGCTCTCCTCGCGCATGCGCCGGGTGAGGATCGCGTCGACGACGATCACGTTCGCGGTGGCACTCGTGCCGGCGAAGGCGTCGGCGAGCGCCAGGGTCCAGGTCTCGGCGGCGGCCTTGGCCGCGGCGTAGGCCGCGTTCTCATTGGAGGGCGCCTGCGCCTGCTTGGCGGAGACGAGGACGAAGCGGCCGTTGGGCGAGGCGGCGAGCGAGTCGTGGAAGGAGCGGGTCGTGTGCTGGACGGTGCGGATCAGGAGGTCGTGCAGCAGGTCCCAGTCGGCGAGCGGCGCCTCGTGCAGCGGCGTGCCGCCGCGCCAGCCGCCGACCAGGTGCATGAGGCCGTCCACCTGCCCGAAGCGCTCGACCAGCGCCGCACACCAGTCGCGGGTGGCCTCCTCGTCGAGCAGGTCGACGACGCGGCCGTCCCAGCGCTCCCGATCCAGGCCGGCGCCGACCGCCTCCAGCGTCCCGGCGTCGCGATCTGTCCCGGCGACGATCGCGCCGGCTCCAGCCAGGCGCTCTGCGACGACGGGGCCCAGCCCGCCGCCCACACCGGCGATTGCGATCACGCGGCCCTCGAGCTCGTTCACTCAGAGGACGCTATCGCGGACGGTGGAGGATCGATGCGTTCCAATGTGATGCGGCCGTCGCCATCACTTCGCACACGAAGGCGGTCGGCGTTCTGGAGGCCCGCCTCGACACATACCCCCTGGGGCAACGTCACCCGTCGTTTTTGGTTGACGATTGCTTCGCCGGCGCGCCCAAGGCTTCGCTCGTATTTAGTGAGAGCGAAGCCGCTCCGTGGGCGAAATGGGGGAGGCAGGATTCGAACCTGCGAAGGCTGAGCCGGACGATTTACAGTCGCCATCCGTTGACCGCTTGGATACTCCCCCGTCGCGGCGCTCGATTCTATAGAGGGAGTCTCGCCATACACGAGGCAGTCGATGGGGCGCCCCGGTTCGATTTCGAACTCCGAGTACTTAGGTCCCCCGAGCGTAATCCCACTCAGCCCCTCGAGTGCCGGCGACGGAATGAACCAGCGCCGGCCGTCCCCGATATGGGCATATAGATAGTCAAAGCTCGCCGGGTCGATCCTCTTCGCCACCCCGGTCCAGCTCTGATTACCACCCCTCGTAGCAAGGGCCACCGCACAGCGCAGCTGGCCACCAGACGTCTTGATCTGCTGTGTCGATGTCTTGACCTGAATCCGCAGCAATCGACCGTTTGCACAGGCGACGACGTCGACGTCCGGGCTGTGGCCAACGGGGAGGAACACCGTTGCGCCGGCACCGGTCAACCACTCGATAGCCGAAGCCTCGCCCAGGTCTCCCTGCACCCGTCTGCTGATCCTCCTCTCCACCGACCGAACATATGTTCCCAAGCGGACGGAGGGCTAGGTGGATACGCCGAGGCGCTCGGCCATCTTGGCGTTGAAGGCGGTGAGCGCCGACATCGGGCGCATGAAGACGGTCAGGTCGGTGACCCGGCCGCCCTCATCGAGGGTGAGGTAGTCGATGCCCTCGAGCTCGAGGTCGCCGACGTTCGCCTTGAAGCGGAGGACGACGGTTCCGTCGCCGACCGCTTCGTCGACGTAGGTCAGGTCTTCGAGGACCTCGGCGACGTGGCTCAGCACCATGCCGACCGCGTCGCGTCCCTCGAACCCTCTGAAGAGGACCGGGCTGTGCAGCTCGACGTCCTCACGCAGCGTCTCCGTCATCAGCTCGACGTCCTTCGCTTCGGCTGCGCGGCGGAAGGGGTGGGGCTCGGCCATCGACACCACTCTAGCCGTGAAATACTCGCGCCGTGCCGAGCGACCGCTTCTACTCGCGCCTGTCTCACTCGCTGGGAGCCAGAGGGTTGCGCCTGGCGGGCAAGCTCAACACGCCGGTCTACCGCCTCAGCGGTGGCCGGATCGGCGGCAGGGTCGGCAAGGCGCCGGTTCTCCTGCTGACCACCACCGGGCGCAAATCCGGCCAGAAGCGCACGGCGCCGGTCGTCTACCTGCGCGACGGCGAGCGCATGGTCGTGATCAACACCAACGCCGGCAACGCCAAGGTGCCGGCCTGGTCGCTGAACCTCGCCGCCGACCCCAACGCCAAGGTCGAGGTCGGCAACAGGAAGATTGCCGTCGTCGCCCGAGTCGCCGAGGGCGAGGAGCGCGCCGAGCTCTGGCAGAAGCACAACGACCAGTACGCGGGCTTCGACGAATACGACGCCGAGCTCGACCGCGAGCCCAAGGTGATCGTGCTCGAGCCGGTCGCTCACTGACACGCGGAGACGCGGTCAGGCAAGGACGCAGGGAGCGTGGCGTGCTCTGCACGCGAGCGACCGAGGACGCCGCATGACCGCGTCTCCGCGTGTCAGCCTGCGTCGCGGAGCATCTGCGCCTCGGGGAGGCGCTTCAGTTTTTTCAGCGTGTTGTTCTCGATCTGGCGGATCCGCTCGCGGGTGACGCCGAAGGTGCGGCCCACCTCCTCGAGGGTGAGCGGTTCCAGGCCGGTCAGCCCGTAGCGCAGCTCGATCACCTGGCGCTCGCGCTCGGGAAGGGCGTCGAGCGCCCTGCGGACGCCCTCCTGCTGGAGGTGCTCGCTGGCTTCCTCGAAGGGCTCCAGGACCGCGTCGTCGGCGACGAAGTCGCCGAGCTCGGACTCGTCCTCGTCGCCGACCGGTTTCTCGAGTGAGACCGGGAGCTGGGCGACGCGCAGGATCTCCTTGACGTCGGTGACGGACCAGCGCAGCTCGACTGCGATCTCGTCCGGCTCGGGCTCGCGGCCGAGCAGCTGGACCAGCTGGCGCTCGACGTAGGCGATCCGGTTCAGCTTCTCGACCATGTGGACCGGGATGCGGATCGTCCGCGCCTTGTCGGCGATCGCCCGCGTCACCGCCTGGCGGATCCACCAGGTCGCGTAGGTGGAGAACTTGTAGCCGCGCCGGTAGTCGAACTTCTCGACCGCGCGGATCAACCCGAGGGACCCCTCCTGGATCAGGTCGAGGAAGCTCAGCCCGCGGCCCAGATAGCCTTTCGCGATCGAGACGACGAGGCGCAGGTTGGCCTCGACCATCTGCCGCTTGGCGAGCATGTCGCCGCGCTCGATCCGCTTCGCCAGTTCGACCTCCTGCGCGGCCGTGAGCAGCTCGACCTTGCCGATCGAGCGCAGGTAGAGGCGCAGCGAGTCGAGGCTAGGTTCGACCGTGAGGTCGAGCTCCGGCTTCTTGGCGCGGCCGTTGGCGGCGGCTTCGCGCGCCTCCTCATAGGCGCTGACGCCGTCTTCGGCGAGCACTTCGACGCCGTGCTCGACGAGGTGCGCGTGGAGCGCCGAGACCTGCTCCTTGGTGACCTCGACCTCCTCGAGGGTCGCGGCGATCTGCTCGAAGGTGAGGTAGCCGCGCTCGCGGCCGAGCACGATCAGCCCGCGCAGCTCCTCGGAGCCTCCAAAGGGCTGCTCTGCCGAATCTTGGTTCAGTCCCTGGGGGACCGCCTCCAACGGCTCGATCTTCGCTGCCTCCGTAACCCTCGCCCCCTCCCCGGGGGGACCGGCCCCAACGCTCCGGTCCCGGCGAAGTATAGGGGGCCGGAGCGGAGCTTCACAGCGGAGACCGCACACCGGCCGAGGCCGCCCGTTGCTTACTCTTCATAAGCCCATGGCCAGCCAGACGACAACCGTCCCTGCCTCATCTCCCGACGTCCAGGCGGGCGTGCCGGAGACCCAGGTCAGCCTCTCGCGGGTCGGGGTGACCGGGGTCGAGAAGGTGATCCGGGTCAAGGCGGACGGCGCCGAGAACCTCTACCACGCCGACTTCGAGTGCTTCGTCGACCTCAACCCCCAGCAGGCCGGGGTCCACATGTCGCGCTTCGAGGAGATCGTCGCCGAGGCGATCGACGAGGTCGTGCTCGGCGAGGCGTTCAAGGCCGAGGTCCTCGCCGCCCACATCGCCCAGCGCGTCCGCGAGCGCCAGGGCGGGCTGCGCGCCGAGGTCTCGGTCACCGCCCGCTACCCGCAGACCGTGACGACGCCGGCCAGCGGGATCGAGACCCAGGAGATCTACGTCCTCTTCGGCACCGCGGTCGACTCCGAGCAGGGGACGCGCACGCTGACCGGGGTCCAGGCCCAGGGGATGACGGCCTGCCCGTGCGCCCAGGAGATGGTCGCCGGCCTCGGCCGCGAGCGCCTCGCCGAGCAGGGCTTCTCCCCCGAGGAGGTCGAGCGGGCGATCGAGGCGGTCCCGGTCGCGACCCACAACCAGCGCGGGATCGGCACCCTCCACATCGGCTGCCCCGAGGGGGGCGAGTCGTGGATCGACGCCCCCGAGCTGCTGCGGATCGTCGAGGGCTCGATGAGCTCCGAGATCTACGAGCTGATGAAGCGGCCAGACGAGCTCGCCGTCGTCGCCAAGGCGCACGAACAGCCGCGCTTCGTCGAGGACTGCGTGCGGGAGATGGTGCGCCAGGTGGTCGAGGGCTACACCGACCTGCCGGCCGAGGCGTTCGTCATGGCCCGCCAGGAGAACCTGGAGACGATCCACCGCCACAACGTGGTGGCAGAGCGCTACGGCACGCTGGCCGACCTTCGCACCGAGCTCGACAGCGGCGAGCACCTCCCCCGCCACACGACGATGCGCGAGTGGCTGGAGTCGTCAGCCGGTGGCGGCTGACTTCCCCTTCTTGCCCGCTTTTCGATCCTCGCGCTCTTCCTCGATTCTTCGCCGCAGCCCGAAGAAGTAGTCGGCGCCGCTGATCACGGTCGCCGCCACGGCCAGGTAGACGAGGGCGTCGACCCAACCCGGCGCCGGGTTGGCGGCGATCAGGGCGAAGACGGCAGCGATCTGCAGGACCGTCTTCACCTTTCCCATCCAGCTCGCCGAGATCACGATCCCGCGCTCGACCGCGATCGCCCGCATCACCGTGACGGCGAACTCGCGGGCGATGATCACCATCGCGACCCAGGCCGCGACCCGGTCGAGCGAGACGAGCGAGACGAGCGCCGCGGCGATCAGGAGCTTGTCGGCGATCGGGTCCATCAGCTTGCCGAAGGTGGTGACCGCGTCGCGCGAGCGCGCGAAGTAGCCGTCGAGCCCGTCGGTCAGCGCCGCCAGGGCGAAGACCGCGGCGGCCAGCGTGTCGCCGTTCGGCGTCTCCCCGAGCAGGGCGACGACGATCACCGGCACGGCGAGCATGCGCAGCAGGGTGAGGAAGTTGGGCAGGTTGAGCGGGAACACGTCAGTCCATGTTCCCATCCTCGTCGCCTTCCGATTCCCCGCCCGGCGGCGGCACTTCGCCGGTGTCGAAGGCGTCCGGTACCGCGGCCACCGGGCGCACCCCGAGCAGCTCGCGCAGGACGACGAGGTGCTGCGCCTGGCTGGCGGCGATCGACGCCGCAAACGCCTGCGGCGCCGGGGTCTCCAGGTGCGGCACGTCCTCGAGGTAGGACGTCAGCTGCCTGCTGGTCATCTCATAGAGCCGCAGCAGGACGTCGCGCTCGCTCTCCTCCGCCGAGAAGTCGACCTCTTCCGCTTCGGCTTCGACGTCGCGCCCGAGGCCGCGGATCGTTTTGGTCAGGCCGTTGACGTGCTCACGCTCATGGGCGCGGAAGAGGCGGGCAACGGCTCGCGCTTCGCCGCTGAGCCGCGGGACCGCGAGCGTGTAGGCCCGGATCAGGGTCAGCTCCTGGCCGATGCTGACGTTGACGATTTCGGCATCGGAGTCCCGCTCGTCCGCCGCGGCCCCGTCGTCCCCCCCGCCGCAGCCGCCGAGGAGCGCGACCGTGAGCGCCAGGATCGCGAGCGCCGTGAAGGCCGGAAGCCGCCAAGGGTTCCCCATGGCCGGAATCGTATTGTCAGATGGGATGAACGGGCCGTCGCTGCGCCAGCTCGCCGATGAGATCCACGCCTGCCGGCGCTGCCCGCGGCTGGTCGAGTGGCGAGAGGCCGTCGCCGCCGACCCCCCGAAGCGCCACCGCGGCGAGGCATATTGGGGGCGCCCCCTGAGCGGCTTCGGCGACCCGACGGCGAAGCTCGCAATCGTCGGCCTGGCGCCCGCCGCCCACGGCGCCAACCGCACCGGGCGGATGTTCACCGGCGACCGCTCCGGCGAGTGGCTCTACGCCGCCCTGCACCGGGCGGGGCTGGCGAACCGCCCCGTGTCCGAGTCGCCCGACGACGGGCTGCGCCTCAGTGGCGCCTACATCACGGCGGTGGTGCGCTGCGCGCCTCCCGCCAACAGGCCCACCCCCGGCGAGCGCGACAACTGCCTTCCCTATCTGGCGCGGGAGCTGGCCCTGCTCGAGAGCTGCCGGGCGCTCCTCGCCCTGGGCTCGTTCGGTTGGGACGGAGCCCTGCGGGCGCTGGGCGAGCTCGGCGCGGAGACGCCCCGGCCGAAGCCGCGATTCGGCCACGGGGCCGAAGCCCGGGTCGGACGCTGGACGCTGGTCGGCAGCTATCACCCGAGCCAGCAGAACACCTTCACCGGGCGGCTGACCGAGCCGATGCTGGACGCGGCGATCGCCCGGGCGCTGGCGGCGGCCGGGTAGATTGAGCGCGTGCCGCTCGCCCGCAGGACAGCCATCCTCGCCACCCTCGCCGCCTGCCTGGCCCTCGCCGCCTGCGGCTCCTCCGACGAGGAGACCGGCACCTCGGCGGGGACGACGCAGGCCGGGCCCTCCTCCCCCCCGGCCTCCGAAGCGCCGCTCGGGGTCACGGCGAAGAGCTGCGCGGGCGCCGAGGCGCAGGGCGGCGAGGTCCGCGTCACCGGAGCCTCATGCGAGCTCGCCCGCAGGACCGTCGCGGCCTGGGCCCGGAGCGGCCCCTGCTCCCCCACCCCCGACTCCCGAACCTCGTGCAGGCTCGGCGAGATGATCTGCCTGGGGGCGCGCACGGACAGAGGGCTCGCGGTCACCTGCGCGACCACCGGCCGCACGGTCGTCTTCGTCGCCCGCCGCGGCTGAGCGCCGCTCAGCGCCGTCGCGCGCGCTGCGCGAGGGGCAGCAGGAAGAGGCCCAGCCAGACGAACTGGGCCGCGTGCGCGTTGACCAGGGCCACCGGGATCGAGGCGAGGAAGACGGCCGCGATCACGATCGAGCGCCGGTGGAACTCGTGCGCCTGCTCGGGATCGATCTGCGCCAGCCCGGCGCGACGGGCGTGGGCCAGCATCAGCGTCCCGACCAGGACGACGCCGGCGAGGTTCGCCGCGTAGATGACGATCGCGCCCGGGTCGCCCCCGTGGTCGCCGAGAACCTGGCTGCTGAACGGGATCAGCACGATCCATGCGAGGTAGAAGAGGTTGAGGCCGAGCAGCCTGCCGTCGAAGCTGGTGACTTCGCCGAAGAATCGGTGGTGGACGATCCAGAAGCGCCCGATCACGGCGAAGCTCAGCGCGTAGGCGAAGAGGTCCTGCCGCTGTTCCCAGAGGGCATGGGTCAGGTCGTCGCCGGCGATGTGCTCGGGGACGCTGAGGTTGAGGACGAGCAGCGTGATCGCGATCGCGAAGACGCCGTCGCTGAAGGCGACGATCCGCGAGAACTCGATCTCGTTCTCCTCGCGCCGCCGCGCGGATCCGGGCTGGGCCATTCCGGGATGATCCCCGCTGGACGCGACGGAACCCTCCTAGAATGTTCGCGCGCGCCGGCGTAGCTCAGTTGGTAGAGCACTTCACTCGTAATGAAGGGGTCCCCGGTTCAAATCCGGGCGTCGGCTCTCCTACTGGATGAAGGTCTCGTTGCCGCCGCCGTCGACGTCGGCGCCGACCTGGCCTTCCGCCACGTCGGTTCCGTTGCCGCCGGTGAAGGTGTCGTTACCGGCGCCGCCTCGCATCAGGTCGTTGCCGTCCTCGCCGTTGATCGTGTCGTTGCCGGCGCTGCCGATCAGCGTGTCGTTTTCATTGCCGCCGTTCAGGGTGAGGACGACGCTGCTGTTGGCGAGCCCCGTGGCGCCGACCAGGTCGTCGCCACCCGACGTGTTCAGCGTGAGCGTGTCGTTGGCAGGCTGCGCGTTGACGAGTTCGACGGCGTAGGCGGTGCCGTTGACCGTGACCGTGCCGGCGCTGCCGGCAATGCCGAAGACCTCGGCACCGACCGTCCCGTTGACGGTGACGGCGTCGACGGCGTTGTCGCCCGCGGCGTTCACCCCGAGGTCGATCTCGACCGCAGTGATGTCGGTCGCGGTGAGGTCGTTGACCGTCACAGTGTCGGTGTTGCCGAGCGCGTTGAGGCGGAGGACCTCGACGTCGTCGGTGTCCATGATGATGTTGCCGACGTTGCGGGTGAAGAGCAGGCGGCCGCCGTTGGAGGAGGCGGAGGTGATCTCCGCACCGGCGGAGCCGTTGAAGCGCAGGGTGTCTTTGTCGCCCTGGCCCTCGACGATGTCGCTGCCGTCGCCGGGGTCCCAGACGAAGGTGTCGATGCCGGCGCCCAGCAAGGCCGTGTCGTTGCCCCCGTTCCCGTCGACCGTGTCGCCGCCGTCGCCGCCGAGCAGGGTGTCGGCCCCGTTTGAGCCGTTCAGGGTGTCGCCGCTTTCGCCGCCGTCGAGGGTGAGCTGCATCAGGGCGGCCAGCGCGCCGCCGGAGAGCGTGTCGCCTCCACCGAGGCCGTTGACGACGAGGCGGTCGTTGGCGGCCTCCTGGCGGGCGATCTGGACGGCGCACGCAAGGCCGTTGACCTGCACGTCCGGTCCGAACGAGAACGCCTGGACGACATCCGAGGCCCCGGTCCCGTTGACGAGGACCGTGTCGGCGGCGCCGTCGCCGGCTTCCGCGACCCCAAGGTCGATGTTGACAGCGGTGAGGTCGGTCCCGGTCAGGTCGTTGACGTTGATCGTGTCGGCGCCGCCGAACGAGTTGAGGTTGAGGCTCTCGACATCGTCCGCGTCGATCGTGATGTTGCCGACGTTGCGGGTCAGGCGGACGCCGCCGCCGTTGGCCGAGACGGCGGTGGTCTCGGCTCCGGCGGAGCCGTTGAAGCGCAGGGTGTCCCCTTCGGCGCCGCCCTCGACGGCGTCGCTGGCGTCGCCGGGATCCCAAATGAAGGTGTCCGCCCCCCCACCGAGCGAGGCGGTGTCGTTGCCCTGATTGCCGTCCACCCCGTCGTTGCCGCCGCCGCCGGTCAGGAGGTCGGGGCCGTTGCCTCCGGCGATCGTGTCGTTGCCGTCGCCGCCGTCGAGCGCCAGGTCGATCGCGCCCGCGAGATTTCCGACGGCCGAGAGCGAGTCCGCGTCGCCGAGCCCGTTGATCGTGAGGGTGTCAGCGGTCTCCGGCTGGGCGATCGTCGCCAGCAACCCGAGGCCGGTCACCTCGACGATGCCGCCGGCCTCGACCACCGCGATCGAGTCGGGGCCGCTCGTCCCCTCGATCACGATCTGGTCGGAGACGGCGTCGCGGGGGCCCATAACCGGCTTGTCGATGGTGATTTCTTTGATGCCGCTGCCGGCCACCTGGCCGATCGTCACCGAGTCGGCGCCGCCGAGCGCGCTCACCGCCAGCGCCTCGATCCCGGCCCCGTCGACCGCCTGCGCCCCGCCGCTCAGCAGCGAGACGCGACCGGCGGAGGAGAAGGCCGCGAGGGAGTCGGATCCGGCGGCGCCGTTGAAGACGAGCGAGTCCTGATCGTCCTGGCCCTCGACGACGTCGCTGCCGTCGCCGGGGTCCCAGGTGAAGGTGTCGGCACCCGGGCCGAGCGCGGCCGAATCCGCTCCCGGGCCGCCGTCGACGGCGTCGCCGCCGGGGCCGCCGGTCAGGGTCTCCGCGGAGTCGCCGCCGGCGATCGTGTCGTCTCCGTCGCCGCCGTCGAGGACGACCGCGATCAGGGTCCCGACCGAGCCGGCCGAGAGCGAGTCGTTGCCACCCAGGCCGTTGACGGTCACGCGGTCGTTGGCGACCTGGGAGCCGAGGATCCTCGTCGCCGCGCCGAGCCCGGTCACCTCGACCGCCCCGCCGGCCGGGGCCGCCGCCATCGAATCACCGGCGGCGCCTCCGTTCGCGATCACCTGATCGGCGGCGCCGTCGGAGATGCCGAGGTCGAGATCGAGGGCGCTCACGCCGGAGCCGCCGAGCGCGCCCAGGGTCACCGAGTCCGCCCCGCCCGCGGCGTTGATCGCGACCGACTCGAGCCCGGCGCCGTCGATGGCGCTGACGCCGCCGCTCAGCAGGGCGAGGCGGCCGCCGGCCGCCGATGCCGCGAGCACGTCCGCCCCCGAGGAGCCGGCGATGCTGACCCGGTCCAGCTCGGTCTGTCCGTCGACGACGTCGGAGCCGTCGCCCGGGGCCCAGGTGAAGCTGTCGGCCCCGCCGCCGAGGGCGGCTTTGTCGGAGTCGGGGCCACCGCTGCCGGTGTCGTCTCCCGCGGCCCCGTTCAGCGTGTCTTTCCCGGGGCCGCCGGTGAGCGAGTCGGGGCCGGGGCCGCCGAGCAGTTTGTCGTTGCCCTTGCCGCCGATCAGTTTGTCTTTTCCACCGCGGCCGATCAATTTGTCCGGTCCGCAGGTTCCGCGCAGCGTGTCGGCTTTGGCGGTCCCTTTGATCGTCTTGCCTTTACAGGCGGCGGAGGCCGGAGCATCGGCGATCGCGAGCCCCGCGAGGACGAGAGCGGCGAAGGCGACAAGCAACAACCTGACCCGACCATTCCCCGAAGTCGCGACATTCCCCATCGGTCAGACAACCCCCATTGACTACCGAGCTTAACGCCGCACCGGCAAAGGATCAATTACTTCGCGCGGATTCAGGAAGCAGGCGACCGAGTGGCCGGGAATAACAGGGAACCGGACACTCGTCCCGCCTGGTGCTACAGGGAAAAAGCCGCCTGGTCGGGAAAACACGGCGGCGAGTTTGTCGGCCTGCAACGGGAACAGCGAACAGACAGGCGACGCCTGTGAGTTTAGCATCGTTTCCAGAAATTGGCCGCCGTTCCCAAATCTCCAGGCGCCCTCCACCTACGTGCTCTCCCCGCCGGCCTCGACCGCGAGGCGGTGCGCCTCGTCGGTGCCCAGATACGGGGTCAGCGCGAACTCCGCGAAGTCGGGCAGCAGGCGGCGGAGCTGCTCCGCCTCGCCCGCGATGATCGAGCGGCTGGCGAGCGTCGCCAGCGCCCCCACGAGCGAGCTCTCGGTCGAGGCCGGCAGGGGGCGATCGCTCTGGCGCTGGCTACGCCCCCGTTCGAGCAGCGGTATGAAGCCGTAGATCGTCTGTCGGAAGCGCTCCGCCACGACGGGGCCCGCGGTCTGCGACTCGACGAAGCAGAGGCGGGCGAGGTCCGTTTCCTCGGAGAAGAACTCGAGCAGCGCGCGGAAGGCGGCGATCACTTCCTGCGGCCAGTCGTCGAGTCCCCGGACGGCGTCGGCGACCAGGCCGCGCACGTGGACGACGACGACCTCGAAGGCCGCCAGGAAGCACTCCTCCTTGTTCTCGAAATTCTCGTAGAAGGCGCGCCGGGAGACCTTGGCCGCCTTCGTGATGTGGGTGATGGTCACGGCGTTGTAACCGTGCTCGGCCACCCCCTCCGCGAGGCCGCCGATCAGCCGCTCTCGTTGATTGAGCACCACCTGCTCCCGCGACAGGCCATGCCGACCCGCCGGTAGGGGACCGAGTTCCTCCTCCGCCACATATGGAGGATATATCTATGGATCGGAAGACAGAGAAGTTCCTGGTGCGTCGGCATCGCCACGAAGCGCGCTGGGTGGCGGAATCTCGAGCTCCTCCCTGGCCGCCTCCGAGCCCAGGTAGGGCAGAACCGCGGAATACATCATCTTCGGCAGGAGGGCCGGCAGGGCATCGGTGCTCCCGGTTTCGATCTCCATCCGGATCCGGCTGAAGATCGCCCCTCCGATCGCTTCCGCCGTCGCCCGTGAGATCGAGTCGGGATCGTCGAGCTCGTTCCGGCCCAGGTCGATGAAGGCGAAGAGCCCCTCCATGCCCTGGTCTCGGATCAGCTGGGCGCGTTCCCCGGCGGAGAGGACCTCGACCACCATGATGCGGGCGCGGGCCGGGTCCTCCTGCAGGAACTCGAGCATCGTGTGAGCGACCGCGCGGAGCTGGTCGCGCCAGGCCTCCTGCGCCGCGAACGCCTGCGCGGAGCGCATCAGCAGCGTCACCGTGCCCGCCTGGATGTACTCGCAGAGACAGTCTTCGAGATCGGCGAAATGCCGCTCGAACGCCGCCACCTCGACGTCGGCTCTCGCGCAGACGGCCTCGACGGTCGCCTCCGCGTAGCCGCCCTCGCAGACCACGACCACGAATGCCTTCTCGAGGCGAACCCGCTCTCCGCTAGCGCTGGTCGGCGTGACGCCGTTCATCAGGGCTCAATCATTGCGCGCTACGAGACCTGAAGGTCCTGCGGAAGCAGGCGCAGCTCCTCCTCGGCGGCCTCGGGACCGAGATACGGGAGGACCGCCATGTACATCAGTTCCGGCACCCTGGCCCGCACGGCGTCGATCGACCCGGGCTCATATGAGGAATACATCTGGAAGAACATCGAGCCGCCGATCGCCTCGGCGGTGGCGCGGGAGATCGAGCCGGCCGCCGGGCGCTCCCTGCGGCCCATGTCGATCAGGTCGAAGAGCCGCTCGTAGCCCTGGCTCATCATGTAGATCGCCCGGTCCCCGGCCGATCGGACCTCGACGACGATGAACTGGGTCCGCCTCTCGTCCTCGGAGACGTAGTCGGCCATCGTGTAGGCCATGACGCGGAGCCGGTCGCGCCAGGTCGGCTCGCCGGAGATCGCGGCGAACATCCTCTTCATCAGCTCTTCCTGGAACTCGCCGTAGACCTCGCAGAAGCAGTCCTCGAGGTCCCGGAAGTGGCGCTCGAAGGCGGCGAGGTCGAGCCCGGCCCGCTCGAGCAGCATCGCCAGCGTCGTGGCCCTGTAGCCCCGTTCGTAGCAGAGGTCCACGAGGGCCTCCGCGATCCGCTCGCGGAGTGGGTCAGGCCGGCTCGGCCAGCTGGCCACCGAGCTCATCGGCGACCCGCACCGCCTCGGCCTCGCCCACGTATGGGCTGAGCACCAGCTCGATCGTCTCCGGCAGCAGGGCCATCAGCTTCTCGGACTCGCCGACGATGAGGCGCTGGTACGCGATCCAGAAGACGCCGCCGAAGAGCGTCGCCTCGAGCGTGTCGGGAAGGTCCGCGTTGCTGGGCTTGAGCGCCCGGCCGGGAAGCAGCAGCGGTTCGAAGTTGGCGAGCATCTGCTCGTAGCGGGCGACGGCGACCGGCCCCGCGGTGAGGGCCTCGACCAGGCAGACGCGGGCGATCGCCGGGCTCTGGGCGATCATCTCGAAGAGCGACCGCAGGGTGACGGCGACCCGCTCCGCCCAGGGGCCTTGCCGGCTCTGGTAGGCCTCGCGCAACCGCGGCCTCATCGCTTCGCCGGCGGTGTCGAAGATCGCGATCAGGCACTCCTCCTTGTCGGCGAAGTTCTTGTAGAACGTCGCGTAGCCGACCTTGGCGCGCCGGATGATCAGCTCGATCGTCGTGCCGTGATAGCCGCGCTTGGCGATCAGTTCGGCGGAAGCATCGACCAACCGCCGGCGCTGGTCCGCCGCCGCCTGCTCGCGGGTCGTCGGCATGGGGCCAGGGGGAAGCCGAGATGCCTGTCCGGGCAGCACGCGCATTCTTTAAGAATAGCGTGAGTTCCCAGGGAAATCGGGCAACCCGTGTGGGTGGGTATCGTTCCTGATAATTGGCTAGAGTTCTTGATGGATGGGCGGGACGCGAGCATTTGGTGCGGTCGGCTCGCGTCCCGAGGGGGATGACGAGCGCAGGATCTCGGCGGCGATGTTGATCGCGGTCGGCGAGCTGGGCTACGAGAATGCCACCGTCCAGGACGCGATCGACCGCACCGGGCTCTCTCGTAACGCCTTCTACCGCCACTTCAAGAACAAGGAGGAGTGCTTCGAGGCCGCCCACCGGGAGGAGGCCGACCGGCTCTTCTCGGCGCTCCGCGCGGCCGGATACTCGGAGGCGTGCTGGATCGACGGCCTGCGGGCGGCACTGCGGGTCCTGCTCGGTTACGTAGCCGAGAGCCCGACGCCGGCCCGGGCGATCCTGATCGAGGTCCACTCGGCGCGGGGCGCCGCCCTCGACCGGTACAAAGAGATCATTGACGCCCTCACCCATGACATCGACCTCGTGCGCCGAGAAGTCGGGTCGTCCCATCACTCACCACCCCCACTGACGGCGAGATTCGTGGTGGCGACAGTCGAGTCCACGATCGGCGCCTGCCTGACCGCCGATATCGGCCGGAGCGCTCCCTCGCTGCTGCCCGGACTGGTTCACTTTGTCGTTCTCTATTACCTCGGTGAGGACGCGGCTGAGAGCGCCATGGAGCTGACCTAGGCGCCGGCGACCGGCTCGGTTGAGTGCCGACTCAGCGGCGGGCTCGCCGCTTCGCGGCTTTCGAGCACGACGTCTTCACCGCGACCGTTTCCGATCGGGTCTTGCCGTTCTGCCCGACGAACCCGATCCGGGCCGTCGGCGGCTTGCCGCAGAGGTTGCGGGTGTTGATCAGGTATCCGCGTTTGCCACCGAACACCGTCAGGGCGAAGTGCCCGATCGGCGCGTCGGGAATCACCGGCGCGGTGGTCTGCAGGCGCCCGTCCACCGTCTTCGTGTCCGCCCTCGGGACCAGGCTGACCTGGCCGTTGAGGATGAAGGCCAGGCGCGGCAGGCCGCCGGAGCCCGAGACCGCGTACACAGGGCCGGAGAGCGGCTCGTCGAGCAGCGGCGTGGTCGTCGTCGCCCTGCCGATCGCGGTGCGCCCCGCGCACTGGTTCTCGATCAGCTCTCTCTCGCTGCAGATGTTGCCGAGGTGGCGCTGGTCGATCTCGAAGGCTTTCGGCAGCGTCACCGAGAGCGAGCTGAGGTTGGCATCGCCCGGTTTGGTCCGCAGGTCGAATTGCAGCTTCGGGTTGCTCGAGCGCTCCGTGTTGCCGCCGACCTGCCTCATCCTCACCCGCGGCCTGAACGGCAGCGAGGCGCAGTTGACGGCGTGGAACGGCGACGAGAAGTTCGCGATCGTCCCCTGATCGCCGATTCCGAGGGAGTCGACGGTGAAGTTGGAGCAATTCGTCGGGTTGATCGTGAAGCCCGGGCGGTCGATGCTGACCTGGATCGAGCGCATCCTGATCGGAATCCCGCCGATGATCAGCGGCACCCGGTCGGAGGTCGCGCTGACCTGCGCGGTCAGCGGGTCGATGCGAAGCGGAACCCGGACGACGACCGTCCCATAGTCGTACGGCCCCGCCAGGGCCGGGGTGATCGCCACCACGCTGAGCGGGGAGCCTTTGACCCCGCCGGCCAGGTACATCTTGCCGACCGCGTTGAACGGGTGCGAGCCGGGGCCGGCGGCCACGTTGGTGCTGCCGACCCGCGAGGAGGCGGGGCAGCTCGGGCTCACCTGCTCGGCGCGGCCGAGCTTCTCCGCGGCTGCCGCGATCGAGGAATCAGGGCAGTAGGTGATCCCGCGCAGATAGCCCGTGAAGCCGGGGGGCATCTTGAAGCCGAGGTCGCTCAGGTACTGGTCGCCGTCGTCGCGATCGAGCTTCAGATGGAAGTTCGAGTAGGCGCCCGCGGTCGGGTTCGACATGCCGGCGACGAGACGCGGTTTGTACGGCCTGACCTGGTTCGGGCAGTCTTTTCCGTCGGGGCCCGCCGTGAGGCTGAAGAGCGGGCGGGACGGCTGCGGCGAGAGACGGTCGTTCCAGGGAGAGAAGGAGGATTCGACGTTATAGATCGTGCAGTGGGTCGGGGTCGCGAGCAGGCCGCGGTCCGAGGCGAAGAGATGGACGTCGAAGGTCTCGAACGGAACCTGCGGGAGGTCCGTGACCTCGAACCTGACCTGGCCCGTGACCGGATCGGGCAGGACTTTCGCGACGACCTTTGCGTGGATCGCGTAGCCGGAGGCGACCATGATCAGGCGGTACTGGTTGCCGGGCTTCGGCTCACCGATGTAGAGCGCGCCCTCGAGCGGTTCGTCCAGTGCCGGGGTGCCGATCTCGAAGACTCCGATCTTCGACGTGTCCGGGCATTCCGCCGGGGCCTCGGTGTCGAAGTTCGCCTGGTCGTCGGTGCAGGCCGTCTGCCCGTCGGCTGCGTCCGGGTTGACCGAGAGCCCGGCCGGCAGCTGGACGGTGGCGTGGCGGATCGGCGAGGGCGTGCTGGCCAGGCCGAGGAAGGACGCCGCCTTCAGCTGCATGTCCATCCCCGACGGGGAGTCGGTCTCCTCGCTCGTCAGCGCCATGTTCAGCACCGGTTTGAAGCTCTGTGTTTCGCAGGAGGTCGTGGCCGGATAGGTGGCGTCCTCGGTCGTCACCGTTTCCGGGTCCTGATAGGTCCGGACTTCGGCGACCGAGACCAGCTGCTGCCCGGAGCAGATGCTGGGGTTGTTGATCAGCGGTTTCGGCAGGATGCCGGCCGGGTTCGGAGCCGCGCCGTTCTCCGAGGCGCAGTTCGGAGTCGACTCCCCCGGGCAGCCCGCCGGGTCGCCGGGGCTTCCCTTGCGAAAGCGGTAGGTGTCGTTTGCCGTGAGCGCCGGCACTCCCCAGATCGTCAGGTCTGCGGCCGCGACCGGGACCGACTGTGGGATCCCGGCCACGGTCATCCTCAGGCCGTAGTCGCCGGCGGTGCGGATGTGGATCGGGATGTTGATCGCGATGTTGAGGATCGGCACGTAGAACCCGAGGCGGGCGGGCTCTTTGTCGCCGCGCGGGCTGACCACGTAGACCGGCGCGGTGCCGAGCAGGAAGTTCGGGTTGCCGGAGTAGCTGGCGCGGATCGTCATGTAGCCGGCCTGAGAGGCGGGCGTGCATTCCATCAGCGCGAAGAAGGCCGGGATGCAGGGGGTGATCGCATTGGGGTTGCCGAAGACGCCCGAGGGCAGGTTGAAGGAGAGGCTTTCCGCGGCCTCGGGGCTACCCGGGTCCTCCAGCACGATCGACGCGGTGAGGTTCGGGTGTGCGCCCGCTTCGGTGTCCGTGCTGACGGTGTTGAAGCTGACGATGTTCTGCGCCGCCTGCGCAGAGGGCACGAGCCAGAGCGCGAGCGCCAGGACGAGGGCCCCGAGAAGGGCCGCGTGAGGGACGCCGAGCGCCGTGCGCCTGCTCATCGCCGACCTCCCCTGTTGGTGCGGGCTTTTCGACCCGTCCTCTTCTTCTTCACGCATTTGCCGCGCTTCTTCTTGAACCCCTTGCGGCAGCTCTTCGGCTTCTGCCCGACGTTGCCGCCCTCGCCCTTGTAGGTGCCGATCGGCGGCGGGGGAGCGACCTCGGTGCCGGGGCCGCGACATTCGTCGGCGGCCTGGCACTGGACGCCCTCGGGCAGGTGGCCGTATCCGCCGCCTTCACGGGCCGTGTAGACCTTCATCACCGGCCCGTTGTCGTCCGTCACGACGATCGTCTCGCGGGTGAAGAAATAGGCGTTCTTGCCGGTCGAGTCGACCGAGGCGAGGGCGGCGTTGGTGATGCCGGTGCCCGTGGAGACCAGGTTCATCGTGGGCTCGCCGCCGGGCGTCGCCGGTTCCTCCCATTCGTAGGCATCGGTACGGCGATTCGTGTCGCGCAGGGTCAGCTGCTCGAGCGAGGTGAAGAACACCCGGCCGTCGTCCGTCAGGTTCGTGCCGTTGCGGGGAGCCAGGAACGCGTCGCCGATCCCGATCGCGCCGGTCGGCTTGCAGGACACGCATTCGAACTGCCCGGTGGAGGCCCGGTGGTGGTAGACGTGCTGGAGCAGGTCGGAGGCAGCGCCCGCCTGCCCGATCCTCGTCTGGAACACCGCATGCTCGCCGTCCGGCGTGATCTGGAGGTCGTCCGAGAAGCGCTTGTATGCGTCATCGGTCGCGTGTTCCAGCGCCGGGTGGTCGATTTCCACATATGGGAACTCTTCGTAGCCGAAGAGTTTGATCCGGTTGTTGTTGCTCGCCGCGTAGGTGAAGCGGTTCGAGCCACGGACCGCGACCGCGCGCGAGTTGGTGAGGCTGCCGGTGCCCACGGTGCCGTCCAGTTCCCCGTTCGGTTCGTAGACGCCGACGTGGTTCCCTTTCGCGACATAGAGCTGGTTGGTCACCGGGTCGGTGGACATGCTGAACCCCGATTCCGAGATCAGGGTGCCGATCGAGTTCGGCGAGGCCGGCGCGAAGTCGGCCGCTTTGAACTGCCGGACCGGGCCCTGCGACCAGTTCGAGCCGTAGACGTTGCCGATCGAGTCGACCGCGACCTGACAGACGCCGAGCCCGCCGGCTTCGAGGCCGGTTTCTTCGAAGTCGGTGTTGTCGATCGGCAGGGTCGCCGAGATCGGCCTGTAGCGCTTCATGTTCGGGTAGGCCGACACGTATACGTCGCCGTTGGTCTGGTCGACCGCGAGGCCGCAGAGTTCCGCGGGGACGAAGAATTCGCCGATCCGTTCGCCGGTCTGGTCGTAGATGCCGACCGTCGAGGTGTTCTCCTTGACGTAGATCGAGCCGGTGAGCGGCGAGCTCGGCGAGCGGTCGACGCCGATTCCCGTTTCCGAGACCCCGCCCTGGCCGAAGCCGAGCGAGATTTTGTTGGTTCCGGCGCCCGGGCCCGCGGTGAAGGGGAACTGTGCGCCCGCGGCCGTGAAGCGCGAGAACCGTCCCTGGTTGCTTTCGACGACGTACACCGCGCCGTTCTGCTGGTCGATTGCCATCGAGTTCGGGCCAGACGTCCCGCTGATCAGCGGGTCGTTGAGCAGGGGGCGTTTGGGCGGCTGTGGCGGCGGTTTCAGGGCGCTGTTGTCGAGCAGCGCGACGAATTCCGGTGTCGCGGAGCCCGGATCGAGCGCATAGAGGTTCGGCTGGTCGGGAACGCCGTTACCGGCCCCGTCGAGCTGCTCGGGGCTGACGAAATAGGCGGTGCCGCCCTCGTCGCTGATCCCGCCCCCGCCGGCGAAGCCCAGCGTGCTGCAGTTGGGCCCTCCTTCGGCGACGTTCCAGTTTTCGGGCGGCGCGCATGCGTCGCTCTGGCCGGCTCCTTCGCTGCCCGTCGAGACTCGGGTGATCGTGGAGCTGGCCGGCCCGACATCGGCACGGAAGAGGTCGGCGCTCGTGTCGGCGTCGCCCGCCAGGACGTCCGCCGTCGTGAAGAACACGTCGGTGCCGTTCTCCGTCATTCCGTTGTAGAGGACACCGGTCGGGGTGTCGGCGACGAGAACCGAGTTGGAGCTGTTGCCGACGTGCAAGTAGAGGTCGAAGTAGTCGTTGCCCTGCGCGTCGGTGCGGACCACTTTGCCGATCAGGATCCGGCTGCCGTCAGGGGACATGTCGAGCTGGGCGACGTCGCCGGTCATCGTGGCGCCGTTCGGCATCGTCGAGACGACCTGGGTCAGCCCCGAGCTCAGGTTCCTGTCGTAGATCGAGACGCTGCCCACGTTTCCGGCCGGCTCGAATTTCTGTTCGGAGCCGAAGATGAAGTGGTCGCCGTCCTCGGAGAGGTAGTCGGCGACATCGCCGGCGGCCTCGGGCATGGCGACCGGGATCGACCCCGCCATTCCCTGCACCAGCTGCCCGTTCGGCAGGCGCAGAGGGATGCCGCTGCTGCCGTCCGCGAAGCACGGATTGCAGACGTCGGACTCGGCGAAGGCGAACGAGGAGAGGGTCGCGTCGGCGCCGCTCGCCGTCGAGGCAAACGGTTCGGCCGATGGAGCCGTGGCGGGCAGGCCGGGATAGGTCGTGGTCCAACCCTCCGGCCCTCTCTGCGCGACATAGGGATCCGTTCCGAGGTTGACCGGGAAGCCGGCGATGCCGGGCAGTTTCCCGTCCTGCATCGTGTAGAGGAAGCGGTCGTCGGCCTGCGGGTAGGCGTCCAGCGGCAGACGCCCGGTGACGATGTTGGAGAGCACGTCATAGCCGGCCGCGTCGGCCGCCGAGACGAGCTCGTAGGCACGGCAGTGCGAGAGTTTCCCGCCCTGGCTCTGCTTGCGCTCGTTGGCGTTCGGGCAGGGGTCGATGCCCGAGGGATCGAGGGCGAAGGTGCGGAATGTGCGGTCGGGCCCAAATCCGACGCCGGCCTGGTTGTTGCTCGACACCGCCCGGAAGTGGTACACCGTGTCCGGCTGAAGGCCACCGATCTCGATCGGCGCCGGCACGAACGCGTTCGGCGTCGGCGGGCACTGGAACAGCGTGCATTTGACGATGTCGACCGGCGGCGTCGCCTGGCAGACGATGATCGAGCAATCTTCCAGGCCGTACTCGTAGTGGAAGGAGGAGGGCACTCCCTGCGGGTTGATTTCCGCCCGCAGCTGGGCGTTGTCGGATGTCACCTCGAGGACGTCGCCGCCTTTCACCAGCGGTGGGTCGCGGGCGATCAGCTCCTCGTTTTCACCGACGTTGTAGCCGTTGGCGGTTTTCGTCACCAGGCGGTAGCTGACCGTCGAGCCGGGGCTGAGGTTGATCAGCTGGGCGCTGACATCGGCCTCGCCTTCGATCGGTTCGCCCGGGCTCACGGCCGGAACGCACGGTTTCGGCGGCTCGCTGTACGACTGGTCGGTCCCGTACTGGAAGAAGCACTCGGTCACCGGCGGGCCGCCGTCGACGTCGACATGGCCGTTGACCACCGCGGCGGTCGTGGTGACGTTATGCGGGCGTTTGGTGGTCAGGTCGGGAAGCAGCACCGGCGCTCCGAACACCCGGACCTGGTTGCTCATCGAAACGTAGATTTCGCCGGTCGCCTCGTTGATCGCGATCCCGCTCGGAGAGGGGTTCACCACTCCGAAGGTGTCGCCGAATTTGCGGACCAGCTCGCCTTCGTTGTCGTATTCCCAGACGTTCTCGCCGGCGCCGATGAACAGCGTGTCGCTCGTTTTGTCCACATCGACGGCGTTCGTGCCCACATCCGGATGGATCGGGATCGACTCGGTGTAGGCCGAGGCGGCCGTGTATTTCCAGAGCTGACCCGTGCCGACGTAGAGGTTGTCGTCGGAGTCGAAGGCGACCTTGGTCGTGCCGCCGGGCTGGTTGACCGTGTTGATGTTCGGCAGCGGCGCGCCGAACCGGTTCCAGCGCAGGACGCCTTTCAGGTCCAGGGCGTTTTCATTGCCCTGGTTGGCGATCATGAAGTTGCCCTGCGAGTCGATCGCGATGCCGTTCGGGTTGTCGGGCGGCGGCGTCAGGATCGGGAACGGTGCCGGCATGTGGGCCCCCGTCTCGTCCCAGGCGTCGACCAGCCGGCCGAACTGGGTCGACATGTAGATCCGCCCCTTCGAGTTGAGCGTCGAGTTGTCGACGTCCATGCCGTGCCCCGGCCCCGGGTAGCCCATCGGAATGAAGGGGGTCGCGCCGAACGGGTTGTAGATTCCGGCGCTCGGCACGTTGAACCCCCAGATGCCGTCCTGCAGGTTCTGCACGTACAGCTTGTTATCGGCCTGCTGGAATGCGATTTCGCTGTTTTCCTCGAAGGTCGACCTTTCGGTTTTCCCAGGGTCGAGGAATTCCTGGCCGTCCTTGCCGAACGAGTACAGAAGCGGCCGCTGCATTTCCGCGAAGGCGGGCCCGGTGGTGAGCGCCAGGCTGATCGCGATCGCGGCGGCGAGGCCGATCAGAAGGCGGCCGATCGAACTCGGCCTGCCGCTCTTTTTGAAGCTCTTCATCGTCCCTGTGTCTCCCCTTGTAGTCCCCATGCCCTACCGCACCGCCTCGGCTCGAAGCAGGCGTGGATGCTTGCTCCGCCTGGCTTTGCTGCCGCAGGAGGTCTGCAGCCTGGTCCTTCCGCTGGTGGTCATCCCGTTCTGACCGGTGAGCGCGACCGAGGCGCTCGGCCTCGCCTTGCAGAGGTTCACGCTGTTGATCAGAAGTCCCTTGGAGCCCCCCTCGAGGTCGAGGGTGACCGAGGTGACCGGCGCGTCCGGGATCGACTCGAAGCTCACCCGCAGGCCGCGTCCTTTGGGCGTGTCGATTCGCCCGACCGCCTCGATGTCGACCTGACCGTGCAGGTCGACGACCAGGTCCGGAAGTTCGTTGCTCGAGGAGCGCAGGAACACCGGCCCTGACAGCGCGTAGCCGAGGAGCGGCGAGTCAGCTGTCGCGGTCCCGATCTGCGAGTTGGCCGGACAGGAGTCGGCGGCGAACTGAACCCGGGTGCAGATGTTTCCGATGTGCGCGTTGTCGAGCAGCAGGGACTTCGGCATCGTCACGACGGCCTTCCGCAGGTTGGCCTCGCCCGGGTTCGTCGTCAGCACCGCCCGCACCGCCGGGTTCCCGCGGCGTTTGCTGGACCCGCGCAGCCTGATCGCCAGCTTCGGCCCGAATCCCAGCGCGTTGCAGTTGGCCACCTGGTAGTGGGTGCTCGGGCTCGCCGAGCCGCTCTCGTCGCCGAACACCGTCAGGTCGACGGAGAACGGGTCGCAGTTGGTGGGGTTGAGCGTGAAGCCGGGCTGGTTGAGGTTGACCAGGACCGAACGCAGGCGCAGCGGAATCCCGCCCAGGATCTGGGGCAGCGGATCGGAGATGGTCGTGATCCTCGCCGTCGTCGGGTCGACCCGGTTGGCGACGCGGACGACGACGTTGCCCAGGTCGTAGGGCCCGGAGACCGCCGGGACGACGACGACCACGCTGACCGAAGCGCCGTTGTGAGGGCCGGCGAGGTAGATCTTGCCCGGCACGCTCAGGGGCCGGCTGCCGGCGCCCGCGGCCGTCACGGTCGAGCCCACGAGGCTCGCCGCTGGACAGGCGGGGATCTCCTGCTCGTCGCGGCCCGTGTGTTCGGGGTCGGCGAGCAGGGCGATCGCCGACTCCGGGCAATAGGGCCTTCCCCGAAGCGAGGCCAGCAGCCCCGGCGGGGTCGTGACGTTCACCCGGTTCAGGTTCTGGTCGCCGTCATCGCGATCGAGCTTGATCGCGAAGGGGCTGAAGGCCCCGGCGGTGTTGTCCGGCGACCCGGCCACGACCGCTGGTGCCAGTGGGCGGCTCTGCCCCGGGCAGGGCGAGCCGCCCGGGCCGGAGTCGATCGTGAACGTGGTCGTCGTGACCTGCGCTCCGAGCACTTTGGCCCAGGGCACGAATTCCGATTCGAGCGTGTACTCGCCGCAGCGCTCCGGCGTTGCCAGGAGGCCTCGCTCGGCGCCGAAGACGTGCAGCTCGAGTTCCTGCAGCGGCGTCTGGGGCAGGTCTTCGAAGAGCGTCTCGATGCGTCCGGTCTGCGGATCGAGTGAGACGCGGCCCGGCAGCTTGACGTGTGTTTCGAAGCCGCTCGCGGCGAGCACGACCCGGTACGGTTCGCCCGGCTTCGGCTCGCCCAGGTACAGAGCCCCGTGGATCGGGCCCGGCAGCGCGGTGCTGGTGATGGACAGCGTGCCGATCTTCGCGTTCTCGGGACACAGGGCGGGGCCCGAGGTTCCGTAGGCGGCGGCGGCGTCGGTGCAGGCCTCCTTGCCGTCCGCGGCGTTCGGGTTGATCGAGAACCCCTCGGGCAGCAGAAGCCTGACCGTGCGGATCTGCGAAGGGGTCGGGACCGTGGGGCTCTGTGTCTGCGGAACCGTCACGTTCACGTCCAGCCCGGATGGTGCGTCCGCCTGGCCGGTGGTCGAGTCGACCGCCAGGCTGGGGCTGAATCCGAGCAGGTCGCAGGTGGTGTTCGGTGTCCAGGTGGTGTCCGCGTGGTCGGTGCTGTGGTCGTAGTATTCGATGTCCACGCTCGGCGTCAGCGGGCCCGCGCACTCGGTCGGGTTCTGGAGGTACGGAATCGGAGGTGACGACGCGGCCACCGGAGTCGGGAGGCAGGGGTCCGGATAGGTCGCGAAGCAGAGCCCCCCCTGGAGGTTGAGGGGCGCGCGATTTTTGTCGTGGCTGGAATCGGTCGGCACTCCCCAGATCCAGATCCTGAGGCTGGCGAGCCCGAGCGGGTGCCAGATGTCCGGTGTTATCGCGGTGAGTCCGTAGTCGTCCTCGGTCCGCGCGCGGAAGATCGTGAAGACGGGCACGCCGAAGATGGGAATCCGGGCGGCGATCAGCCCCGGCTCGCCGGTCCTCGGCTCCATGTTGTAGACCTGCTGCTGGCCGAGCAGGATTTCCGAGGAGCCGACCTGCGAGTCGGGCGGGCATTTCGAGAGGCCGAGCTCGGCGAGGGAGCATTTCGGGATCGCATGGGGATTGCCGATGAAACCGGTCGGCAGGTGGAACGCGATCCGCTTCGGGTCACCGCACAGGCAGGGATTGAATTGCTCCCCGAGGGCCGCGTTTTGGCGTTCCGTGTCCTTTGTCGTGGAATTGAGGGTCAGCGAGACGTCGGGATGGCCGCCGGCCAGGGACGAGGTCCGTTCCAGTTCGAATTTGGTGATCTCCCCGGCCTGCGCCGAGCCGGAGGCCAGCACGGCGAAGGCGATCGCGGCCACGAGGATCGCGCCGAAAGCCGCGAGACTCCGCCTGGTTACCGTTCCCATCACGTAGGTCTCCTCGCTCGTCATCGCTCAGCCCTCCCCGCGCTCGCGGCTCTGTCGCCGGCGCTTCTTCTGTTTCTTGCGCTGAGCCTTCTTCTTCTTGGCCGCCTTCTTCTTGGCGGCTTTCTTCTTCTTCTGAGGCACGACGTTGCCGCTCACGGTGTATTCCGTTCCGGTGCCCACGTCGGGGTTGGATGCGGGCTGAGTGGTCTCGCCGTGACATTCGTCGGCGGCCTCGCAGGGAAGCAGCTCGCCCTCGACGGGGAACCCTCCTCCCGTCCGGGCCACGTACATCTTGATGAAGGCGCCGTTCTCGTCCTGCGACACGAGCGTGTCGTAGGTGGAGAAGAAGATGTCCCTCCCGTCTCGACTGACCGCCTCGAGACCGGTGTTCACACCCGGAATCAGCAGCGCGAGGCTGGGGAAGAGATCGCGATCGCCGTTGCCGGCGGTGATCAGCTGCGGCCTGCCGTCCACGAACTCGTAGACGTCGATGATTTCGTTGCTGTCGCGGGGCGAGAGCTGGTCGGACGTCGCGAAGGCGGTGCGCCCGTCGTCGGACATGAAACGGCCGTTCTTGCTCGCCAGCACGTCGGCGCTCACCGCCCCGGTCGAGTTGCCCGGCGGATCCGAGCGGAGGATGGTCGGCGCCTGGCCGGTGGGGTTGCACGAGGCGCACTGGACCTCGCCCGTGTCGGCGTCGAACATGTACATCTGGCGGGCCGTCAGTTCCACTCCGAACGTGTTGAAGTAGCTGCTCTCATACCCGGTCAGCTCGGCTTTGGTGAGGAAGGCCGCGTGCCTTCCGTCGGCGCCGATCTGCATCCGGTTGGCCTGCGTGCCCGGATCGAAGGTGGTGACGTACTGGACGTCGCCTTCGTTCACGTGGTACAGGTTGCGCTGGTTGAAGACGCCGGGATTGTCCGGATCGAGCTGCTCCGGCGAGTAGAAGTAGACGTCGCCGCTGGAGGACATGACGTCGTCGATGTCCGGGCGCTCCGACGTGATCGGCGCCACGTTGCAGCCCGCCGTCCAGTTCGCGTTGCAGGCATCGCTGTTGCCTTTGCCGTTGCCGGTGGTGATCAGCGTGACGTCCTGGGTCGCCTCGTCCCAGAGGTAGATGTCCCGGCTGCTGTCTTCGTCTTCGCCGGTCAGGACAGAGTCCGAGAGGAAGGCGACCTTGGAGCCGTCGGCGCTCATCTTGAGGAGCTGGACCCCGACTCCGGGCGAGACTTCGTGGGTCACGGCGTCGTTGACCCTCATGAACAGGTTGGTCCTGCCTCCCGGCGCCACGGTGGACATCAGGATGTGGGAGCCGTTGTTGGTGACCGCCGCGATTTTCACGTACTCGTCCGCGGTGCCCGCGTCCTGCGGAAGGTCGCCGCCGCCGGGCAGTTTCGAAATCACCGAGACGGTCTTCGGCCCGATCGCGTTGTCGTACGCGGATCCGGGCGCGGTCTCCAACCCGCCGGGGGCGAAGGCGAGATCGCTCGATGAGAAGACGAAGTGGGAGAAGTCACCGGAGGGGACCTCGTCGCCGGTCAGGTGATCGGCTTCCGGCACCACCGCGAAGTTGGTCGGCAGGCGGGTGATGAATTTGCCGCTGACGTCCCACAGGTACGCGAACGGGGCCCGACCGAAGTTGTTCGTCGGCGAGAGGTCGATCGCGTAGTCGAGGCAGAGGTTGAATGTGACGCTGCACTGGCCCTTCCAGGACAGCCCCGATTCGTCGCCCTTGAGCGCGGGGAAGGTCGTCTCCCAGCCGGTGCTGGTCCGACTGGCCACGTAATGGTCGAGGAGGAAGTTCGCCGCGCCCGAGCCCTCGATCCCGCCGAAGGCCCCGAAATAGCCGAACCGCGACGGTGTCGTCGCCAGGCCGGCGTTCTGATAGCGCATCTTCACGTCCGGCTGTGTCAGCGGGCTGCTCAGGGGCAACCTGAACAGCAGGTCGCCGGGGAAGAGCTGGACGCTGCCGGCGCGGCCCGGGGAAACGAGCTCGTACGCTCGACAGTCGGGCAGGTAGTTGGAGCCCGTCTGCTGGCGCACGTGCGAGTTCGGGCAGTTCGACGGGGGTGCGAAGTCGAACGTCGCGTTGCTGCTCGTCGAGGTCCCGTGATCGTTCGTCGCGACGAACCGGAAGTTGTAGGTGAGGCCGGGCTGGAGATCCGTGAGATAGACCGTGACCGACTGGAATGCCGCCTGCGGGCCCAGTTCGACCTCGGGCGTTTTCCGGTCATAGCTGACGCTGGTCCCGTACTCGACGTAGTAGGTCGCATCCGAGTCGTAGTTTTGGATGCGCGCGTGGACGTCGGCCGACGTCGCCAGCACGTTGGTCGCGTTCAGCCCCGCGATCAGCGGCCTGGCGGGGGCGGTGAAGGTGCGGTCGTCCCCGAAGGTCGTCCCCAGTGCGTTCGTCGCGACGAGGCGGTAGTGATAGGTCCTGCCCGGCTGGAGGTCTTCGACGCCGACCGGGGTCACCGGCGCGGCGCCGGTGCCGCTCCCGGCGCCGGCGGACGGCGTTTCCAGGTCGTAGTTGGTGTCGAGCCCGTACTGGAATTTGTAGGTCGTCGGCATGCCGTCGGGGTCGAGCGAGCCGTTCAGGGTCGCGCTCGTGCTGGCGAGGTTGGTCACCGCCCCGGTCTCCGTCTCGAGGACGGCGACGGTGTGCAGGACGTTCTCGAAGGTCTCGTTCATCCCGTTCGAGTTGGTTGCCTGGACCCGGTAGTAGTAGTCGGCCTCGGTGAACAGCCCTTCGAGGTCGACGCTCACGTTTTTGGTCCCCGTGTAGGGCGTGCCCGGGTTGCAGGGTTTCGTCGTGCCGAAGCTTTTGGTCAGCCCGTAATCGACGGTGCAAGCTGTGACTTCGGGCCCGCCCGCGTCGTCGATGACGGCGTTCACGGTGGCCGTGGTGTGGCCCTCCTGCGGCTCGCCCACGGTGATGTCAGGGATCACCACGGGTGCGCTGAAGATGGAGAGTTTGTCGGTGCCGCCCTTGATGTAGAAGCGGCCCTGATTCGCGGTGCCGGAGTTGTCGAACCCGACGTCACGGGCGCCGTCGGCGATTTCAAGCGAGGACAGCCCGATCCGAGGGCCGATCCGGGTGTGGAGGTCCGGGCCGTAGATGACCATGCCGGGCCCACTGGAGCCGAACAGGTGGAGGTTCTGGGTTGCCGGGTTGAGCGCGCCCCGCGTCCATTCCGCTTTGTTGTTGTCGCGAGGGAAGGGCAGGAAGTCTTTGGCGAGCGAAAGGTCGAGATAGTTCGACGGCTGCCGCTGGAACTCTTCGATCGAGTACCAACGCCAGCTCCCGAGCGGGTCGTTGACGGCCGAGGAGGTGGTGAGGTCGGAAACGAGGGCGCCGTTAGCGCCGAGCCCGATCGCGTACCTGGCCGGGAAGTTGACGTGCGGAGGCTGGACCTGGAAGCCGAGGCGGACCTGCCCGACGGCAACCGTGTCCGCCGGGTCACCGCTGGTCGGGGCGTAGATGTCGGTGTGCCCGCCGCTGAACATGCTCCCGGCGAATTCCTGGCCCTCCCCACGAGTGACGTAGAGATTTCCGTTCGGCCCCATCGAGAGCGAGGCGGCCGGCCGCCCCGGGTCGGCCCAGGGCTGCGGCAGCGCCTCGTTGATGTTGCCGAGATACTCGCCGCTGGGCGCGAAGACGTTGATTTCCCCTGACCGTGCGTCTTTGTCGTGGTTTTTTACGTAGATGTAGCCTTTCGCCGGGCTGTTGGACTGGTCGACGACGGCCATCGAGCGCAGTACGCCTTTGTCGGCGATCGGGCCGAAGCGACCCGAGGGCACGCGATCGCAGTCGGCGGGCACGTCCACGCATTCGAGGCCGCCGAAGCCGTCGAGGATGTTGGTGCCGAGCGCCGAGAAGTTGACCGGGTTCCCGCTCGTGTCGTACTTGGCGATCACTTCCTGGTCGTCGAGCCAGACAAGGATGTTGCCCGCCGCGTCGACGCCGAAGGGCTGCGGTTCGGTGCCCGAGGCGAGGGTGATCTGGCCCAGGTATTTGTGCGTGAACTCAGCGGACGCCGAGGGCGCGACCAGGGCGGCCAGCGAGAGCGCGGCCAGCATTCCAACCAGAACTCGTCTCACTGGCTGCCTCACCGGTTGCCTCCTTTGGCACTGGACTTCTTGTTTTTCGCTTTCCGTTTGGGCTTTTTCACGCATCGGCCTTTGCGCTTGACGAAACCGCGCTTGCATTTCGCCCGTTTCGGTTTCACTTCGGGGGGCGCGCCCGGGCCGGTCGTCAGGGTCTGATCCGGACCGAGCGCGGTGCCCACCGGATTGGTTGCGACCGCGCGGAAGTGGTACTGCGTGCCGGGAGTGAGGCCGACGACATCGCTGGAGGCGGGCACCGCGCCGGCGCCGGCGCCGATCGAGATCGGCGCCGTCGAGCTGCCGTAGGCGGTGCCGGTGCCGTACTCGAAGCGCACCGTGGTCGGGCTGAGGCTGGGGCTGACGAGCGCCTGCAGCTGGGCGCCGGTCGCGGTCACCGAGGAGGCGTCCGTCGAGACGATCGCCGGCAGGTCGAGGGTGGTGAAGGTCAGGTCGGGGCTGTAGCTGATGCCGCCGAAGTTGATCGCGATCGCCCGGTAGTGATAGGTGCGGCCCGGGATCAGCCCGTCGATCTGGGTGCCGAAGGGGTGCGACTGGTCGTCGGCGGGGAAGACTTTGTCCTCCAGCACCTGGGTCCCGTAGGCCGCCGTCTCGCCGTATTCGAAGCCGTGGAAGGTCTCACCGAAGTTCGGCGTCACGGCGGAGCTGAGCGCGGCGCTGTTGGCGGTGACCTCAGATGCTTTGGTCCCGACGATCGTGGGCAGCTCCGGTGGGGTCGTCTGGAAGCTCCGATCGGGGCCTTTGCTCGTGCCGAGCGAGTTGGTCGTGACGATCCTGTAGTAGTAGGTCGTGTAGTCCTCGAGGCCCGAGAGGTTCGCGAAGACCTGGGTCGAGCCGGAGGTCGTGCTGTCCTCCACCAGCGGCGTCGAGTTGTTGTAGGCGTCTTTGTTCTTGCCCCACTGGAAGTAGTAGTCCGTTTCCTCGCCCGCCGGAGTGAACGAGCCCGAGACCGTCGCCGTCGACGCCGTCAGGTTCGTCGCGTCGCCGGTGTCGGTGTCGAGCACGGCGCGAGGGAAGAACGTTTTGTCCGGCCCGTAGTTGATGTCCACCGAGTTTTTGACCGCGATGCGGAAGTGGTACATCTCGTCCATCAGCAGCCCGGTCAGGTCCGCTTTCACCTGCGTCGTCGTCGAGAACGGTGTCGCCTGGTCGCATGGGGCCGTGTATTCGTAGGTGGTCGTGAAGCCGTACTGGAAGAAGCATTCGCTGACGTCGCCGCCTTCGATCGGGTCGGGGGCGGTCTGGGCGTTGATCGTCGCCGTGGTGTGGAGAACATTGGTGGCGGGAAGCGTCTGGGCTTCCGGCACGCGGCGGGCCTTGTAGGCCTTGATCATCGGGCTCTCGGCGACGTAGACGGTGCCGCTGCCGGGGTCGACGGCTATCGCGTTCGACCCGCCCAGGTGGAACTTCGGCCCGACTTTGTTGAACTGTTCGTCGTACTCCTGGATCTCGCCCTCGTCGAAGACGAGCAGGTGCCCGTTGGAGAAGTCGACCGCGATTTCCGAGCCGTGGCCGCTGCAGAACCTTCCCCCGATCGGATCGCCCGCGGTCTGGAACGAGGCTCCGTTGGCGGTGAATTTGAGGACTTGGCAGTATTCGGTCAGGTACACGGCCCCGCCGTCCGCGGTGACCGCCTCGGAGTGGGCCGCGAAGGGCTCGGCGTTCTGGCCGCTCTCCGAGAATTCGGGCGTCCACTGCGAGCCGCCGACGTAGGTGTTGCTCGGCTGGTTGGAAAAGCGCATGATCCGGGACTGGTTGTTCTCGGTCGGGTGCTGTTCGAGCACCCAGACGGCGCCCGTCCCGTCGACGTCCACCGCCCGGCGCTGGCCCAGCGTCTGGAAGACGCCGTCGGGCGAGCCGGTGCCGTCGATTTTGCCGAGGTAGGTGCCGGTCGGGCTGTATTTGAAGACCAGTTGGGCGCCGATGTCGGCGACGTAGACGACGCCGGCGTTGGGCCCGGTCGAGTTGTCGACCGCGATCGAGTGCGGCGTCTGCATCTGGCCGGGCGCCGAGCCGTAGAGGCCGGCCTGGCACGGCCCGGGGGCGGAGCAGGTCTCGAGCGCGTTGGCGCCGGTCGCGACCCCGAAGCCCCACATCAGGAGGAAGTTGCCGTCCTCGTCGAACTTCTGGACCCGCGAGCTCGCGCCGTCCGTGACGTAGTAGTTGCCGGTCGAGTGCTCGACGGCGATCCCGACGCAGCCGATGCAGGGAATGAAGTTGAACTGGCCCGCACCGGTGCCTTCGCCGCCGAATTCGTAGTCGAAGACGTGGCCGTTGGGAACGGCGGACGCGGACGGCGCATTGGCCGCAAGGGCGAGCCCCAGCGCGCAGACCAGCGTCGCTCCCAAAAGAGCCGCTCGCGAACCTACGCGGCGTCCAATCTCAGACGGTGCCCCGATCCGGCCTCTCACTCGGTTCTCTCCTCTCACCGGGTCCCCTGCGGGGGGTCCCGAATCCCATAACCCTGTGTGATGTCCCTGTCCTGACAGGTTCCGTGGCTCACGGTTCCTGTCAGAGGTCGGCCGTACCCTCGGTCGACGGCGGCAGTGTCGCACATCACATCGAATTGTGCAAGGGAAAAATTCCTGTTGGGGGAGAAGAGTTCCTGAATGCCCGATTCAGGAACGCCCCACCGCCTGGCGGGATCGGCGGTGGAGCGGGAAGCGGAGGGGGTGGGATTCGAACCCACGAGCCGCCTTGCGACGGCCAACGGTTTTCGAGACCGCCCCGTTCAACCACTCCGGCACCCCTCCGAGGACTCGGTCCGGCGGCGGATTCTACGGACCCGCGGAGCCAATACCCTGTGGGGACCCGGAGAGGTGTCCGAGTGGCTTAAGGAGCGCGACTGGAAATCGCGTGGGCGGGGTTAACCCGCCTCGTGGGTTCGAATCCCACCCTCTCCGCTCCGCGGTCGCGCCGAGCGCCCGGCGTCAGCCGCGCCGGCCGGCGAAGAAGCCGCGCAGCAGGTCCGCGCACTCGTCCCCCCGCAGGCCGCCGCTGACCCGCGGCCGGTGGTTGAGCGCCGGCTCGCCGAGGACGTCGAGGACGCTGCCCGCCGCGCCGGCCTTGGGGTCGGCGGCGCCGAAGACGACCGTCGGGATGCGGGCCAGGACGATCGCCCCGGCGCACATCGCGCAGGGCTCGAGCGTGACGTAGAGGGTCGTGTCCGGAAGGCGCCAGCCGCCGAGCGCCTCCGCCGCGGCACGGATCGCGAGCAGCTCCGCGTGGGCGGTGGGGTCGCGGCGCAGCTCGCGCTCGTTGCCGGCGGCGCCCAGCGGCTCGCCGTCGCGGGCGACGACGGCGCCGATCGGGACGTCTCCATGCCCCTCGGCCTCGCGGGCCAGTTGGATGGCGAGCCCCATGAGACGCTCGTCGACGGCATTTTCGGCTTCAGCAGGCATCATTGGAGTATGTGGGACGGACAACTTCACCGGCGGCAGGGTGTTAGCTGAAGGCCTCTTGAACGCAGGTATTTCCTTTAGCGCCAATCGATGAGAAACCGCCGGACCATCCCCCTAGCCTGCGCCGTGCTCGCACTCGCCGTGACCGCCGCCGGCTCGACCGCCCAGACGGTCGGGGTCTCCCCCGCCCGCGAGTTCGTCCCGCGCCAGCTGATCGTCAAGCTCGAGGGCGACCGCCTGCCCAGGACCCGGGCGGTGCCGGCCGGCGTCGGCGTGCACGCCGCGGCCGAGCGGCTGCGGCGCAACCCGGCGGTCGCCTACGCGGCGCCGAACTACCTCGCGACCGCCTCCGCCGACGAGTCGCTGCTGCCCAACGACCCCGGCTCGATCCTCGCCCTGCCCGGGGTGCCCGGAGGCTGGGTCGAGAAACAGTGGAACTTCCTGCCCTGGGAAGGGGTCGGCACGGCGGTCCTCCCCACCTCGCCCGGCGGCATCGACGCGGTCGGGGCCTGGGAAAACCTGGCGGCGGTGAGGCGGCCCGGCGCCAAGGGCACCACGGTCGCGGTCCTCGACACCGGGATCGCCTACCGCGCCCACGGCAACCGCTTCCGCCGCAGCCCCGACTTCACGGCCGGGCAGTTCGTCAAGGGCTTCGACTTCGTCGCCGGGACGCGCATGCCGCTGGACCGCAACGGGCACGGCACCCACATCGCCGGGACGATCGCCGAGAAGACGAACAACGGCATCGGCCTCACCGGGCTCGCCTACCGCGCCAAGCTGATGCCGGTCCGGGTCCTGGACCGCCTCGGACGCGGTCGCGCCGACGACATCAGCGCCGGGATCAGGTTCGCCGTCGACAACGGCGCCGACGTGATCAACATGAGCTTCAACTTCGGCTGCCGCAAGAAGGTCCCGAGCGTGGTCCAGGCGGTCCGCTACGCGACCGCCCACGGTGTCGTCGCCATTGCCTCCGCCGGCAACGTCGGGTCGGAGACCTGCGTCTCGCCGCCGGCGACGATCCCCGGCGTGATCGGGGTCGGCGGCACCACCGAGGGCGCCTGCATCGGCAACTACTCGCTGGCCGGAGAGGACGTCGACGTCGTCGCCCCGGGCGGCGGCGAAGCGGCCGCCGGCTGCGCCTCGGTGCTGACGCAGCCCGTCTTCCAGGTGACCTTCAAAGAAGGCAAGGAGCGGCGCTTCGCGGAGCCGGACAACTACGTCGGCACCTCGATGGCCGCCGCGCACGTCTCCGGCGTCGCCGCGATGGTCCTGGTCAGCGGCGTGATCGACCGCAAGAAGAAGGGCGCGGCGATCCCGATCCAGGTCACGGACAGGTTGAAGCGGACGGCGCGCAGCCTCGGCCTCGTTCCGACGCTCGAGGGCGCCGGCCTGATCGATGCCGCCCGGGCGACCGATCCCGAGTGCCAGCTCGCCTGCTTCTCCGGCAAGCAGCGCGCCTCGCGCTGAGCGCGCTCAGGTCGTGCGGACGATGATCACGCTGCAGGGAGCGTGATGGGAGACCTTGTTGGGAACGCTGCCGAGCAGGAAGCGCCTGGCGCCGGCCATCCCCTTGTTGCCGACGACGATCAGGTCGGCCTTGGTCTGCTCGGCGACGTTGAGGATCGCCTCGGCCGGGTCTCCCTCGACCGGATGGGTCTGGGCCTCGATCCCCTCCTTCTTCGCCTCCGCGGCCGCCGAGTCGAGGACGAGGTTGATGTCCTCGCGCGGCCCGAGCTCGTACTGGACGTCGGCGGGCGCCTGGATCTGGTCCTCTCCGGCGCGCTTCTGCGCGGCGGGAGCGTAGGCGCTGACGATGCTGAGCGTGGCGCCGGAGAGCTTGGCGAGGTCAGTCGCCTGGCGGACCGCCTCCCCGGCAGTCTGCGAGCCATCGGTGCCGACCACAATGCGAGTGAACACGCCCCGCCTCCTCTACTCGTAGCTGAACGGCGCTGATACTAACGGCGCGACTGGGCCTCGTCGTTAACGCCTCGCGTGTCCTCGGCGGGCAGCCAGCGAAAGCCGTCGCCGAGGATCTCCGTGGGCGTCGTCGCCAGGCGGTAGCTGGCGATCGCCATCGAGGCCAGCAGGCAGACGACGAGGATGACCATCCCGGCTTTCCAGAGAGTGGGCACCGGCGCAGCCTAGCCGTGCCGGGGCGCCGCGGTTAGGGTGGGCGGATGGACAAGGTCGCCGACGGGGTCTGGCTGCTGCGGGGAGACCTCGGCAAGTCGATGAACGTCTACTTCATCGAGGACGGGGACGGCGTCGTCCAGTTCGACGCGGGCAGCAAGGCGATGACGAAGGCGGCGAAGGCGGCCGCCGAGGAGCTCGGCGGCCTGAAGAAGATCGTCCTCGGCCACGGCCACGCCGACCACCGGGGAACGGCTCCTTATATGGGGGTGCCGGTCTTCGCCCATCCCGACGAGGTCGCCGACGCCGAAAGCGATGCCGCGATCGACTCCTACATGGAGATCTCGACGCTGCCGGCGCTGCGGGCCCGTCTCGTCTACCCCCTGCTGATGAGGAAATGGGACGGCGGCCCGGTGAACATCGACGGCACGGTCACCGAGGGGGACAGGGTCGCCGGCTTCGAGGTCGTCGAGTTCCCCGGCCACGCCCACGGGCTGATCGGCCTCTGGCGCGAGAGCGACCGCGTGGCCCTGGTCAGCGACGTCGTCTACCTGATCGACTCGGTGAAGCTGGGCAAGCCGCTGCCCCCCGGCGAGGCGAGCGTTCCCCACCCCGCCTGGGCCTGGGACCACGCCAAGGCGAAGGAGTCGGTGCGCAAGCTCGCGGCGCTCGACCCGGCCATCGTCGGAGCCGGCCACGCCGAGCCGCTGGTGGGGGACAGCCTGCGCGAGCCCCTGGAACGCGCGGCCGAGAAGTACTGAGTCGGTAGTTTCCGGCCCTCAAATGCTCGGTACCTACGCCTCGGCGGCATTGATCTGCGCCGCCTCGCTGCTCGTCGGACGCGCTCTGCTCTCCGTCTCCGGAAGGCGCGAGTGGTCGTGGTTGGAGCCGGCGGTCGGGTTCGGCGCGATCGTCACCGTCACCGGCCTGCTGGCCAGGGTCGTCGGCCACGGCACGACGGCGACGCTCGGGGCGCTGGCCCTGGTCCTCGGCGCCGCGGCGATCTGCCGGCGCGACCGCCCCGACGCCCGCGGCGCCCTGCGAGAGGGCCTGCCGGTTGCGATCGCGATCGCACTCGTGCTGGCGATCCCGTTCCTGGTCAGCGGGCGCTGGGGCCTGATCGGCGTCGGCTTCAACAACGACCTCGGCCTGCACCTGGCCTGGGCGGAGTGGCTGCGCAGCGGCTTCGGGCCCGAGCCCTTCGGCGGCTACCCGCTGGGCCCGCACGGGCTCGCGGTCGCGGTGGCGGCGGTTCCGGGGCTGACGATCGGGCAGGCGTTCCTCGGCGAGATCTTCGCGATCAGCATCCTCATGGGCCTGACCGCCCTGGGGGCGCTCAGGGAGCTGCCCCCGGTGCGCCGGGCGCTCGCCGCGCTGATGGTGGCGATCACCTACCTCGCCGCCTCCTACTTCGCCCAGGGCGCCTTCAAGGAGACCGCCGAGGCGCTCTTCGTGCTCGCCGTCGCGTTGGCGCTGCGCGACCCGGGCCGGTTCCCCGCCGGGCGCTCGGCCCGACTTCGCTTCCTCCTCCCCTACCTCGCCCTCGCCGGCGGCGCCTTCTTCGCGTACAGCTTCGCCGGGCTCGCCTGGCCGGTCGCGATCGTGGCGCTCTGGAGCCTGACCCTGGCCCCCGTGCGCAGGGCCCTGCATCCGCGCAGGCTGCTGCGCACGCTGCTGCGGCCGGCGACGCTGGTCGCGCTGCTCGTCGTCGCCGGCCTCGGCGTGCTCGCCCTGGTCGGCCCGTTCGGCTTCGGCGGCGGCTTCAACAAGGTCGCCGGCAGCAACACCTACGGGCCGGTCTCCCCGGTCGAGGCGCTCGGCGTCTGGCCGACCTCCAACTACCGGCTCGACGCCGGCGGCGGCGCCAACATGAGCGGCCTGGCCGGCGTGCTCGGCGCCCTGGCGCTGATCGTGGGGGCGATCTGGTGGCTGCGCAGGCGCGACTACGCGGTGCCGATCGCGCTGGCTGCCTGCATCGGCCTCTACCTCGTCTCGCTGCCGACGAGCGGCGACTACTCCTCGGCGAAGGCATTGATGATCGGCGCGCCGCTGGCGATGCTGGTCGCGATCCGGCCGCTGCTGAGCGAGCTGGGCTGGTCGCCGCCGCGGCGCCTCGCCTGGGGGGCGCTGGCGGTCGTGTTCAGCTGCGGCGCCCTCTACTCGAGCTTCCTGGCGCTCCGCGACGCGCCGATCGGGCCGCCCGGGCACGGCTCGGAGCTGAGCGCGTTCCTGCCGATCGTGCGCGGCCAGCCGGTCCTCTATGCGGGGCAGGACCGCTACGCCGCCTACCAGCTGCTCGGCGCCGACACCCATGTGCCGCTGGTCGAGTTCCCCGACGAGGACGTCGAGCAGAACCTGGAGAAGCCCTTCGACACCGGCGACGCCTACAGCCCGGTCGACTTCGACTCCTTCAACCGCTCGACCCTGAACAGCTTCCCCTACGTGATTACGGGCCGGGCCGCCTGGAACAGCGAACCACCGCCGGGGACCTTCCGCCGCATCGCCGCCACCCCGTCCTACCTGCTCTGGGAAAAGGTCGCCGACCCGCCGCACGATCGCCACGTGCTGCTGGAGGGAACCGAGCCGGCCGCGATCGCCGACTGCGCCGCGCCGGAGATCGCGATCCTCACCGGGTACCCGGGCCGCGCCTCGCTCTTCCCGGACGCCGTCGTCGGCCTCAAGTCGAGCTGGAGCCCCGACAGCCTGCTCGGCACCGGCGAGCGGGCGACCCAGGTCCTCGACCTCCCGGCCGGCCGCTGGCTGCTCTCGCTCCAGTACTTCTCGCCCTTCGACCTGACGTTGAGCGCGCCCGGCCTGCGCGAGGAGCTGCCGGCGGCGCTCGACGGACGGCGTCCCAACACGATCAGCCTCGCCAACAACGGCCAGTTCTGGCCGGCGGGAGAGCTGGTCAGCGAGGGCGGCCCGATCGAGGTCGCGATCTCCTCGGAGGAGGCATCGGCGATCCAGAGGCTGAGCGGCTACGAAGCGAGGGGCTCGCTCGGCGAGCTGGTCGCGGTGCGCGACGAGCCGCACCGGATCGTGCCCCTGCGCGAGGCGTGCGGTCACTGGCTCGACTGGTTCGAATCAGAGACCGCCCCTTAGGGCTGTCACCGCGACTAGACGGCTTTAGAGGCGATGCGATCTTGTGGGACGCGGACGACGTCGTAGATGGCGCCGGTCTTCTCGAGGCCGTCGATGACCAGCGCCGAGACGTCCACCTGCCAACGGCCGAGGCCGTGGGTCGCTGAGGTCGGGAAGGCGTGGTGGTTGTTGTGCCAGGCCTCGCCGAAGGTCGGGATCGCGATCAGCGCCAGGTTGCGTGACTCGTCGGCGGTGTCGAAGTCGCGATTGCCGAAGACATGGCAGAGCGAGTTGATGCTGTAGGTGAAGTGGTGGAGGACGAAGACCCGGACGAGGCCGCCCCAGAGCAGCCCGGTGAGGGCCGCGAACAGGGTGCCGCCGATGATCCAGCCGAGGAAGAAGGGCAGCAGCAGCCCGCCGATCGCCCAGAGCAGGAAGGTGCGGTCCACCCAGTTGATGATCGGGTCCTTGATCAGGTCCGGCGCGAAGCGCTCCTTGTTGCCGCGCTGCGTGTGGATGAAGAGCCACCCCATGTGGGCGTGGAAGAGGCCGCGCATGGCGCCGCTCCAGCCGTGGCCGTGATCGACGTGGGGGCTGTGCGGGTCGCCGACTTCGTCGGAGAAGGCGTGGTGCTTGCGGTGGTCCGCGACCCAGGAGATGACCGGCCCCTCGATCGCCGCCGAGCCGAGGATCGCGAGCAGGCGGTGCAGCCACGGCTTGGCCTTGAAGGCACGATGGGTCAGGTGGCGGTGGAAGCCGACCGTGATCCCGATCCCGGTGAAGAAGTACATGCCTCCGAAGAGGAAGACGTCGCTCCAGTGCAGGGCGCTTCCCCAGACCTGCCAGGCGGCGAGGCCGAGGGCGACGAAGGGCACCGCCGTGACCAGCCCGGTGATGATCCTGTCGCGGGTCTCGTTGGCGACCGGCTGAATGTCTGAGGGAAGGGGTCCCGCGCTGCTCTCCATGCCTGGCCGATGATACGCGCCGCGCCAGCCCGCGACAAAACCCGTGGCCGGGACTATGCTCGGCTGGATGGCGTTCGCGAGCACAGCGCCGTTGCGCCGTGAGATCGAGGCCCGCATACCCGACCGGCCCTTCACCGTCGAGTTCTGGGACGGAACCCGTCTGCCGGCCACGGACACGAACGGCGGCGGCCCGACCTTCTTCGTGCGCTCGCCGCGCGCCGCCGCCCACGTCCTGCGCGCGCCCGGCCAGCTCGGCCTCGGGCGCGCCTACGTCAGCGGCGAGCTGGAGGTCGACGACCTCGACGGGGTGATCGCGCTGCTCGACGGCTGGAAGCCGCCGCCGCTCGACGGCGCCGACAAGCGCAGGCTGTTGCTCGGGGCGGTGCGGGCGGCCGGGCTGACCGCTCCGCCGCGCCTGCCCGACGCCGAGCTGCAGCCGAGCGGGCGCCGCCACTCGAAGGAGCGTGACGCGCGCGCCGTCCGCCACCACTACGACGTCTCCAACGAGTTCTTCGCCCTCTTCCTCGACGACTCGATGACCTACAGCTGCGCCGTCTTCCGCGACGGGGCCGAGACCCTCGAGCAGGCCCAGGAGGCGAAGCTCGAGATGGTCTGCCGCAAGCTGGGCCTGAAGGAGGGGGAGCGGGTGCTCGACGTCGGCTGCGGCTGGGGGGCCTTCCCGTTGTGGGCCGCGACCCGCCACGGCGTGAGCGTCGTCGGGATCACGCTCTCGCCGCCGCAGGCCGAGAAAGCGCGGCAGCGGGCAGAGGCGGCCGGGGTCGCCGACCGCGTCGAGATCCGCGTCATGGACTACCGCGACCTCTCCGGCGAGCGCTTCGACGCTATCGCCAGCATCGGCATGGTCGAGCACGTCGGCGTCGAGAACATCGACGTCTACGCGCGCACCCTCGCCGGCCTGCTCGAGCCCGGCGGGCGCCTGATCAACCACGGGATCACCCGCCTCCGCCACAGCGACCCGGAGGCCGGGCCCTTCTCGGAGCGCTACGTCTTTCCCGACGCCGCGCCGCTTCACCTGTCGCGGAACCTGCTGGCGCTCGAACGGGCCGGCTTCGTCGTCCGCCACGTCGAGGAGTTCGGCGCCGACTACGCCGAGACGCTGCGCCACTGGGCCCGCCGCCTCGACGAGAACCTCGACGACGCCGTCCGCCTCGCCGGCCCCGAGCGCGTCCGCGTCTGGCGCCTCTACCTGCGCGCCGCCCGCAACGGCTTCGAGACCGGCTTCACGTCGATCTACCAGGCACGCTGCACGCTGGGCTGAGAAATCGCATCAACTTCGCCATGCATCGCCTGGCAAAGTTGATGCGATCTGAGGCTCAGGCGGGGAAACCGGACTCGACGGTGTCGATCGCCCAGTCGGCGCCGGCTTCGCGCAGCTCCTCCACCGAGTAGCTGCCGGTCGCGACGCCGACCACCCTGATGCCGGCGCCGTGTCCCGCCTTGATGTCGCGGGGGGTGTCGCCGACCGCGAAGCAGGCGCCCTCGTCGAGGATCCCGCCGGAGACGAGCTCGCCGCGGCGCAGGGCGGCCTTGGTCAGCTCGGTGCGATCGCGGGAGTCGGAGCCGTAGCCGCCGAAGCTGAAGAAGCGGTTGAGGCCGGCGCGGGAGAGCTTGACGTGGGCGGCCGCCTCGATGTTGCCGGTGACCAGGCCGAGCAGGACGCCGTTGTCGATCAGGCGGTCGAGCAGCGGCTCGATCCCCGGCATCACCCGGTAGCCCTCCGACTCGGCGACCGTGTCGGGCAGGTGGCGCAGGTAGGCGGCGAGCGCCCTGGCGCGCTCCGCGGGGCTGCCCTCGCGGCCGACCACCTCGCGGAAGATGATCCCCACGATCTCCGGGTCGGTCATGCCCGCGTCGGTGTGCTCGGCGACGTCGGCCTCGACCCCGTGGAGCTCGGCGAAGGCCCGCTGCCAGGCCGCCCCGCCCGCCCCGCCGCTGACGAGGATCGTCCCGTCGATGTCGAAGAGCACCGCCCGCGTGCCGCTCACCGCTCCCCCCTCACTCGCTCAAGAGCTCCTTCTGGCTCAGCCAGTAGAGCAGGCCGAGGGCCGGCAGGACGACGATCACCGCGACGCCGAAGACGATGAGGACGGCGTCCAGGGTCGGCCCCGGGGCCGCCGACTGGCTGATCTTCAGCGAGGTCGGCAACAGGTAGGGAAACTGGGCGACGCCCCAGCCCCAGATCATGGCAACGAAGGCGCCTGCCGCGAGCGGGCGCAGCCCTCTCCGGCGCCCGCCGCGCACGAGCAACGCCAGCGCGCCGAGGCCGCAGAGCCCCGAGGCGATCAGGAGCGGCAGCGCGTCGCCGGTGAGGCCGTCGAAGACGTAGGGCTCGTCGCCCTCGAGGACGAGGACCCCGCCGAGCGCGAGCGCACCGGCGACGACCGCGGCGCCGAGAGCCCGGCGCGAGAAGTAACGCTCCATGTCCGCCTCGCCGAGGCGGCGGGCATCGACGGTGAGGAATACGGCGGCCAGGTAGGCGCCCGCGGCGACGAAGATCGCGCCCGTGAGCAGCGGCAGCGGTTGAAGCCAGCTCGAGAAGGCGTCGCCGTAGCCCTCCGCAGGCACATTGCCGTCGGCGATCGCCCCGACCACGGTGCCCATGAAGAACGGGGTGAGGACCGATGAGAGCGCAAAGGCGGCTCCCAGCGCCCGCCGCGCCCGCGGCGACTCGATCGAATTGCGGAAGGCGAAGCCGGCGCCGCGCAGGACGATCCCGACGGCGGCCAGCGCGAGCGGCACGTAGAGCGTCGTCATCACCGCGGCGAAGGCCTCCGGGAACGCGGTCCAGAGGATGACGAGGATGAAGATCAGCCAGACGTGGTTCGCCTCCCAGACCGGCGTCAGCGAGCGCTCGATCAGGCCCCGCGGCCGCTCGCCCCTCTCCGCGTCGCCGGCGAGCAGGTCCCAGAGCCCGGCGCCGAAGTCGGCGCCGCCAAAGACCGCATAGAGCGTCGCCCCCACCCAGAGGATCACCGCCGCGGCGTCGGCCTTACTCATTGCCCTCCCCCCTGGGGCGCTTTTGTACGGCATCGCCGAACAAACGCGCCCCGCCCGGTGGCCCATAGGGCGTGTCGACGTCCTCTTCGCGCTCGCGCCAGCGGCGCGACATCGAGCGCAGGACGAGGATCGCGGTCGTGCCCAGCGCCGCGTAGAGCAGCACCACGCCGGCGAAGGCGAACCAGAGCCCCTCCGCCTCGGTCACGGCTTCCGAAGTCCGCATGTGGCCCTGCACGATCCAGGGCTGGCGACCGACCTCGGTGACGATCCAGCCGCACCACATCGCGATCACCGCGGCCGCCCCGGAGACCGCGACCGCCCGCAGGAACCAGGGCGTCTGCGGGAAGTCGCGCCGTCTCCACCAGGCCCAGCCCATCCAGATGCCGAGCAGGAGCAGCGCCGTGCCGATCCCGACCATCGCGTCGAAGGAGAGGTGGAGCAGGGTGTTGGCGGGCGGCCGCTCGTCGGGCGGGATGTCCTCGAGCCCGGTCACCTCCGTGCCGGCGCTGAAGCCGACCAGGTAGGAGTCGAGGTCGGGGATCCCGATCGCCCACTTCACCCCGTCGTCGGTGCAGATCCCGCCGATGTACTCGGTCTGGTGGTCGCCGGTCTCCTGGATGCACTCGAATCCGGCGAACTTGGCCGGCTGGTGGTCGGCCACTTCGCGCGCGGCGGTGTCGCCGACGAAGATCTGGATCGGGGTCGCGATCAGCGCGATCGTCAGCGGGATCAGCATCCCCAGCCGGTGCAGGCGGTCGCGCCGGCCGCGCAGCATCCCGACCGCGTAGATCGAGGCGACCAGGAAGCCGGCGACCATGTAGGCGGCGAGGATCATGTGCGGGACCTCGTAGCCCGTCGCCGGGTTGAGCAGGACCTTCAGCGGCTCGGTGTCCACCACCCTGCCCGCCGCGTCGAGCGTGAAGCCCTGCGGCTGGTTCATCCAGGCGTTGGCGGCGACCACGGAGAAGGCGCCGCCGATGCCGGTGATCACCATCGGCACGCCGGACCACCAGTGCGCCCAGCCGCCGAGCCGCTTCCAGCCGTAGATGTAGATCGCGAGGAAGATCGCCTCGGTGAAGAAGAAGAGCCCCTCGATCGCGAAGGCGATCCCGAAGGCGTCGCCGAAGCGCTCCATGAACCCCGGCCAGAGCAGGCCGAACTCGAAGCTGAGCACGGTGCCGGTGACGGCGCCGACGGCGAAGGTCACCGCCATCGCCTTCGACCAGCGGCGCGCCAGCCGCATCGCGTCCTCGTCGCCGCGCTTCAGCCCCAGCCAGTTGGCGGTGAGGATGATCGCCGGCAGGGCGACGCCGAGGCAGGCGAGGACGATGTGGAAGGCGAGCGTGAACGCCATCAGCTCGCGGGCGGCGAGCAGGTTGGACTCCGACGCCGCGAGCGAGAGGGCGTCGAGCGGCATCGCGGCTACTCCCCGCCCTCCGGAGGAGCGCGCATCTCGCGGTAGCGGCGGATCAGCGCGTTGGTCGAGCTGTCGTGCTCGAGGCTCGGCTCCTCGGCGGCCTGCAGCTCCGGGATGATCGCCACCGCCAGCGCCTTGCCGAGCTCGACGCCCCACTGGTCGAAGGAGTCGATGCCCCAGATCGCGCCCTGTGTGAAGGCGCTGTGCTCGTAGAGCGCAACCAGCGCCCCCAGCGTCCGCGGGTCGAGCCGCTCGGCGAGGATCGTGTTGGACGGGCGGTTGCCCTCCATCACCCGGTGGGGGACGATCGGCTCCGGCGTCCCCTCCGCCCGCACCTGCTCCGGCGTCTTGCCGAAGGCGAGCGCCTCGCTCTGGGCGAGCATGTTCGCCATCAGCAGGTCGTGGTGGTCGCCGAGCGGGTTGCTCGAGCGCATGAAGCCGATGAAGTCGCAGGGGACCAGCCGCGTTCCCTGGTGGATCAGCTGGTAGAAGGAGTGCTGGCCGTTGGTTCCCGGCTCACCCCAGAAGATCGCGCCCGTGTCGTAGTCGACGCGCGCGCCCTCAAGCGTGCAGTGCTTTCCGTTCGACTCCATCGTCAGCTGCTGCAGGTAGGCGGGGAACCGGTGCAGGTACTGGTCGTAGGGGAAGACGCCCTGGGTCTGGGCGCCGAAGAAGTCGCCGTACCAGACCGACAGCAGCCCGAGCAGCATCGGCAGGCTCGCCTCCGGCGGCGCCTCGCGGAAGTGCTCGTCCATGGCGTGGAAGCCGGCGAGCATCTCCTCGAAGCGCGCCGGGCCGATCGCGACCATCGTCGAGAGGCCGATCGCCGAGTCCATCGAGTAGCGGCCCCCCACCCACTCCCAGAAGCCGAACATGTTGTCGGTGTCGATGCCGAACTTCGAGACCTCCTCGGCGTTGGTCGAGACGGCGACGAAGTGCCTGGCGACGGCGGCCTCCTCGCCGCCCAGCCCGGCGAGCGCCCAGGCGCGCGCGCTGCGGGCGTTGGTCATCGTCTCCAGCGTCGTGAAGGTCTTCGAGCAGATCACGAAGAGCGTCTCCTCGGGATCGAGGTCGCGGGTCTTCTCGACGAAGTCGGTGCCGTCCACGTTGGAGACGAAGCGGAAGGTCAGGTCGCGCCGCGAGAAGTGGCGCAGGGACTCGTAGGCCATCACCGGGCCGAGGTCGGAGCCGCCGATGCCGACGTTGACGACGTTGCGGATCGGCCGGCCGGTGTGGCCCTTCCACTCACCCGAGCGCACCCGCTCCGCGAAGCCGGCCATCCGGTCGAGGGTCTCGTGAACCTCCTTGACCACATCCACCCCGTCGACGATCAGCGAGCGGCCCCTCGGCATCCGCAGCGCCGTGTGCAGGACGGGGCGGTCCTCGGAGACGTTGATGCGCTCGCCGGCGAACATCGCCTCCCGGCGCTCCTCCACGCCGCGCTCCTGGGCCAGCCTGCCGAGCAGGATCAGCGTCTCGTCGGTGATCCGGTTCTTGGAGAGGTCGAGGTGAAGGCCGGCGGCGCCGGCGACCAGCCGCTCCCCCCGCCCGGGGTCCTCGGCGAAGAGGTCGCGCAGGTGGACGTCGCGAAGCTCGGCGAAGTGGGCCTCGAGAGCCTTCCACGCCGGGCCTTCGCGCAGGGTCGGTGCGGAGGCGACGCTCACGCCGCTCCCTCCGCGCTCACGCGACCTGTTCCCGCTCTTTCTCGATCGAGCCGAGCAGGTCGGTCCAGGAGTCCACGAAGGCCTTCTTACCCTCCTCCTGGAGTCGCGCCGCCAGCGCCCGGACGCCGATCCCGGCGCTCTCGAAGCGGGCCAGTTGCTCGTCGCAATCGCCGCCGTCGGCGGGCACGGGGTCGCCGACGGTGCCGTGGTCGGCGAAGGCGTTGAGGGTCGGCTCGGGCATCGTGTTGACCGTGAACGGCGAGGCGAAGCCCTCGATGTAGAGGGTGTCGGAGGCATCGGGGTCCTTGGTCCCGGTGCTCGCCCAGAGCAGCCGCTGCGGACGCGCGCCCTCGTTCATCAGCCGCTGCATGCGGGGCGAGTCGAGCAGCTCGCGATAGGCCCGGTAGGCGTGGAAGCCGACCGCCAGCCCGAGCCGGTTGCGCAGCTCCTCCGGCGCCTCGTCGGAGACCGCGACGTCCCAGCGGCTCATGAAGATCGAGGCGACCGAGGCGACGTCGGGGTCGAGCCCGGCCTCGATTCGGCGCTCGATCCCGCGCAGGTAGGCGTCGGCGGCGGCGAGGTACTGGTCGGTGTCGAAGAGCAGGGTGACGTTGATCGGGATGCCGGCGAAGATCGACTCCTCGATCGCGGGCAGGCCTGCCTCGGTGCCGGGGATCTTGATGTAGATGTTCTCGCGGCCCGCCTGGCCGTGCAGCCTCGCGGCCTGCTCGATCGTCGCCGCCGTGTCGTCGGCGATCAGCGGCGAGACCTCGAGCGAGCAGAAGCCGTCGACGCCGGCGGTGCGCTCGTGGACCGGCGCGAAGAGGTCGGCCGCGCCCTGCAGGTCGCGGATCGCCAGCTCGAAGAAGGTCTCCTCCGTCGTCTCCACGTTCGGAGCGACTTCGATGATCTGCTCGTCATAGGCGTCGCCGCCGGAGATCGCCTTGTCGAAGATCGTCGGGTTCGAGGTCAGGCCGGTGACCGAGAGCTCGTCGATGTACCCCTTCAGGGTCCCGTCGCCGAGCATCGTGCGGGTGATGTTGTCGAGCCAGAGGCTCTGTCCCAGGTCGTGCAGTTCCTGCGTTGGTCTCATGCGAGTGCCTCTCTGGCCGCCTCGGCGACCTTGTCTGGTGTGAAGCCGAACTTGCCCTGGACGTCGGCGAGGGGCGCCGAGCTGCCGAAGGTGTGCATGCCGATCTTCCTGCCTTCGAAGCCGACGTAGCGGTCCCAGCCCAGGGTCGAGGCCTCCTCGACCGAAACCCGGGCGGTGACCGAGGGCGGCAGGACCTCGTCGCGGTAGGCCTCCTCCTGGCGCTCGAAGAGCTCCCAGCAGGGCAGGCTGACGACCCGCGAGGCGACCCCTTCGCCGCTCAGCTCCTCGTGGGCGCCCACCGCCAGGGCGACGTCGCTGCCCGTCGCGATCAGGATCACCTCGGGCTCGCCGCCCTCGGCGTCGGCGAGCACGTAGCCGCCGCGCCGCAGCCCCTCGGCCGAGGCGTATTTCGAGCGGTCGAGGACCGGCACGCTCTGGCGGGTGAGGACCAGCGCCACCGGCTGGTGGGTGCGGTCGAGCGCCACCCGCCATGCCTCGGCCACCTCGTTGGCGTCGGCGGGGCGGATCACGTCGAGGGCCGGGATCGCCCGCAGGGAGGCGATCTGCTCGACCGGCTGGTGGGTGGGGCCGTCCTCGCCGAGGCCGATCGAGTCGTGGGTGAAGAGGTGGATCACCGGCAGCTCCATCAGCGCCGAGAGGCGGATCGCCGGGCGGGCGTAGTCGGAGAAGGTCAGGTAGGTGGACCAGAGCGGTCGCAGCTTCGAGAGCGAGAGGCCGTTCGAGACGGCCGCCGACTCGTGCTCGCGGATCCCGAAGTGGAGCTGGCGGCCGCCGAAGGAGCCGGGCTCGAAATCCGCGGCGCCCTCGAAGCCGAAGCGGACCGAGCTCGAGTCGGTGAGGTCGGCGGAGCCGGCGAGCAGCCAGGGCAGGCGCTCGCCGATCGCGTTCTGGACCCTGTTCGAGGCCTTGCGGGTCGCGATCCCCTTCTCGTCGGCATCGAAGGTCGGGATCGCGGCGTCCCAACCCTCGGGCAGCTCGCGCCTCTGCATCGCCTCGATCTCGGCCGCAAGCCCGGCGTTGTCGGCGGCGTAGGCGGCGAGCCGTTCCTCCCAGGCGGAGCGGAGCTGAGCCCCGCGCCCACCGATCCCCTCGGCGAAGTGCTCCCTGACCCCGTCCGGGACGAGGAACCGGGCGTCCTCGGGCCAGTCGTAGGCGCGCTTGGTCTCCCGCACCTCATCCTCGCCGAGCGGTTCGCCGTGGGCGGCGGCAGTGTCGACCTTGTGCGGCGAGCCCCAGCCGATGTGGCTGTCGACGACGATCAGCGTCGGCCTCCCCTCCTCCGCCGCGAACTCGTCGAAAGCCGCCGAGATCCGCTCGAGGTCGTTGGCGTCTTCGACCCTGACGATGTTCCAGCCGTAGCCCTCGAAGCGCAGGGGCACGTCGTCGCCGTAGGCGAGCTCGGTCGCCCCGTCGATGGTGATCTGGTTGTTGTCGTACACCCAGCAGAGGTTGTCGAGCCTCAGGTGCCCCGCCAGCGAGGCGGCTTCGCCGGACACCCCCTCCATCAGACAGCCGTCGCCGCCGATGGCGTAGACGTCGAAGTCGAAGAGGTCCTGCCCGTAGCGGGCGCACTGCCACTTCGAGGCGATCGCCATCCCGACCGAGGTCGCGACGCCCTGGCCGAGCGGCCCCGTCGTCGTCTCCACCCCCGAGGTCCAGCGGTACTCGGGGTGGCCCGGGGCCTTCGAGTCGAGCTGGCGGAAGCGTTCGATGTCCTCGAGCCCGACCGCGGGCTCGCCGACCACCTCGTAGTCCGGATCGACCGCGCGCACGCCGGTCAGGAAGAGCAGCGAGTAGAGCAGCATCGAGGCGTGTCCGGCGGAGAGCACGAAGCGGTCGCGGTCGGGCCAGATCGGGTCGGCGGGGTCGAAGCGCAGGTGGCGCTGCCAGAGCGTGTAGGCGAGTGGGGCGAGGGCCATCGGGGTGCCCGGGTGGCCGGAGTTGGCCTTCTGGATCGCGTCGATCGAGAGCGTGCGGATCGTGTTGACGCAGAGCTGGTCGATGTCCTGGGCCATGACCTCGCCCGATCCTAGTGACTCGGGCTCACGGCTCGATGCGGGTGATCGCGCCCTCGCCGTTGTCCGCCACCCAGACCGCCTCCTCGCCGACCGCGATCGCGCCCGGCTCGCTGCCGACCTCGACCGGGTCGCCGATCGTCTCGCCGCTGAAGATGTCGAGCCGGCTGACGGTGTCGTCCTTGGCGTTGGCAACCCAGACCACGCTGGTGCCGGCGTCGATGCCCCCCGGCCGGCCGCCGACCGGGGTGACGCCGAGCAGCGCCTTCGAGGCCGGGTCGAGGCGGCTGACGGTGTCGGAGCGGCTGTTCGCGACCCAGACGACGCCGCCCCCGACCGTGATCCCGGACGGGCCGCGCCCGACGACGACCGGATCGCCGGCCGACGGGTTGCCGAGGTCGACTCGCCGCACGCTGCCGGTCGAGGCGCTGCTCACCCAGAGCCCGCCGGCGCCGACACCGAGGCGCAGCGGCGCGGCGCGCGGCAGGATGTGGCGCTTGACGATCCGGCCCCCGGCCGCGTTGATCGCGGTGATGCCCCGGCCCGAGCCGTCCGCGACCCAGACCCGCCCGCCGCCGTAGGCGATCGCTCCGGGCTTCCAGCCGACGCCGATCCGCTTCGTCACCAGGCCGCTGACCGGGTCGATCCTGAGCACCTTGCCGATGCGGGGGCTGGAGACCCAGACCGAGCCTTCGCCGACGGCGACGCCGCTGACCCCCTCGCCGAGCTCGATCGTCTCGATCGGCTCCAGCGTCTCCGGGCTCACCTGCGAGAGCGTCCCGTCGCCGGCGCTCGTCACCCAGACGAAGCCCTCACCCGTCGCGACCCGCAGCGGGCCCTCGCCGATCGCGATCGGGTCGGAGACGGCGACGTCGTCGCCCGCGAAGAGCTTCGCCCAGACGAAGGCGATGAGGATGACGGCGAGGATCGCCCCCGCCCCGATCAGCCGGCGGCGGCCGCCGGCCATGGCTCGATCCTTGGCCCGCTCGCTCCAGGGCCGGGAGGCCGGCGCGATCACCGCGGTCGGCCTGCCCGGGGTGTCGGAGAGCACCGCCGTCGCGGCCGGCGCGTCCCCCTGGTGCTCGCGGGCGGCCGCGATCAGGGCCCCCGCCGTCGGAAAGCGGTCATCGGGGTTTTTGGCGACCGCGCCTTCGATCACGGAGTCCAGCCCCTCCGGGATCTCCGGCTCGGTGTCGTCCGCCTGGCGCGCGTAGGGCACGATCCCGGTCAGCGCCTCGTAGAGGACGCAGCCGAGCGAGTACACGTCGGCGGCCGGGCCGACGCTCTTCCCCTGCCATTGCTCGGGGGACATGTATTCGACCGTGCCGGCGATCGAGGCGCCTTCGAGGACGCCGGAGTCGCCGAGCGCTTTGGCCAGCCCGAAGTCGGTCAGGTAGGCGCGGTGGTCCCCTTCGAGCAGGATGTTGTGGGGCTTGACGTCGCGGTGGACGATCCCCGCGGCGTGGGCGGCGTCGAGCGCCTCGGCGATCTGGGCGAGCAGCTCGATCGCGTGTTCGGGCGGCAGCGGGCCGTGGGCGGCGATCCGCCGCTTCAGGTCGCCGCCCTCGACAAGCCGCATCGCGACGATCAGCTCTCCGTCCTCCTCGCGTGCGTCGAAGACGGGGACGACGTTGGGGTGGTCGAGGCTCGCCGAGAGGCGGGACTCGCGCAGGAAGCGTTCGCGGAACCCCTCGTCGTCGGCGAGGTGGCTGGCGATCACCTTGAGCGCCACCGGGCGGTCGAGCGCGAGGTGCGTCGCCCTGTAGACCACGCCCATTCCGCCACGCGCGATCAGCGCGTCGACGCGATACCCGCCAAGGGTCGATCCGATTGCCGGTTCCCCCACACGGCGGTTATACCGCCGTGTGGGGGTCGGACGGCTAGCGGGTCGGCTGCCAGGTGATGATCGGGCCGAGGGTCGTCACCGTGCCGCTGGTGGGCGTCGTTTCGGTGGGGACGACGCCCTGGGCGAGCTCGCGGTCCGATCCGTCGGCGACCGAGATCGAGGAGAGCTGCGTCCGATCGTCGGCCTCGATGAAGGCCGCGACGCGTTTGCCGTCGGAGGAGAAGACGGCGTTGGTCTGCGACTCGTCCGGCAGCTCGGTCAGCTTGCGGGCGGCGCCGTCGCCGATCCGTTTGACCCAGAGACCCTGGTCGCGCCGGAAGATCAGCGTGCGGCCGTTGGGGCTGACGTCTTCGACGTAGGCCGAGCCGGCGCCGGCGACCTGCGACCGCGCCTTCGTCCCGTTGCGGCGCATCGTGTAGATGTCGGCGAAGGCGGAATCCCCCTCGCCGTTCTGGCCGCGGCTGTAGACGATCCCGCCGGCGAAGTAGCGGGGATGCCACTCGTCGACCCGGCCGGTCTTCGTCAGGCGTGCCAGCCCGGCGCCGTTCTGACGGATCGAGTAGACGTCGGCGGCGGTTCCGCCGCCGGTCTCCGGGGTGCTGCGCACGAAGAGGACGAGCTTGCCGTCGTTGGAGAACGATGCTTCGTGGTCCTCCTCGGCGCCGCCGGTCAGCGCCCTGGTCGCCCCTCCATTGAGGTTGACCGTGAAGAGGTCGGCCGCAGCGCCCTCTTTCGCACGTCGCTCGAAGAGGACGTACCTGCCGTTCGGCGCGACCCTCGGCGCCGTGTCGACCTCCGGGCCGCCGGTCACCCGGCGCAGGCCGGAGCCGTCAGCCCGGACCGAGAAGATGTCGCCGCTGCGCGAGAAGACGAGCGCCCGGCTGTCCGGCGAGAACGACGGTTCGGTGTCGGTCGGGTCTTCGGTGAGCTGGTTGAGGCGGCCGTCTTTGACCGCGAACAGCCCGCCCTCGACCGTCGTTTTTTTCTCGGTGACCTCTTTGGTCTGCTCGTTGCCGTCTTTGTCTTTCACCGGTTTGCCCTCGGCGTCTTTGACGACTTCGACGACCGGTTTTCCCTCCGCGTCTTTCACGGTTTCCGTGACCGTCTTGGTCACGACCCGCGAGAAGACGACGGCCCCGCCCGAGCCGGAGGCGGAGGACGCGACGCTCGGGATCGCGAGCGCCGCGCACGCCGCCAGGGCCAGAGCCAGGTAGCTGAAGTTGGATGGGCTGAGCTTGTCTGTGAGTCGGTTGAGCATGGGTTCCTTTCCCTGCGTTTGGAATTGCTCACCGATCCTGTGGGTTCGAGGCGGGCGCGAAAACGACGGCGGCGGCGCAAAAGGGGACGCGTTTGGCCCGGTCCGGGCCACGAGCGGGAGCTCAGCGGCTGCGGTCGAGGCCGAGCTCGATGACGCGGGCGGCGACGAGGCGGGGGCGCTCGCGGCCGGCTTCGCCGGGGATGTCGAGCTTGGCGGCGAGGGCCTCGATGCGGCGCTGGGCGGTGCGCTCGCTGACGTGGAGCTCGGCGGCGATCTCGGCGCGGGTGGCGGGACGGCCGGCGTAGGCGCCCTCGCTGCGGTAGGGCGCCACCAGTGCCGCCGCGGTCGCCCGCTCCTCCGCGGTCAGCGCGACCGTGGGCGCGGCGGCGGCGACGGTCTCCCCTCCCCTGCCGGCGACGGGGTCGGAGATTTCGAGGCGATGGCCGCCGACGACGAGGGTGTCGCCGTCGCGCAGGCGGCGCGGGCGGTCGAGCGTCTCGCCGTTCAGCGCGGTGCCGTTGCGGCTGTCGAGATCGGTCGCCATCAGCACGCCGCCGCGGCTCTCGATCTCGAGGTGGTTCCAGGAAACGGCCTCGTCGTCGATCTGGATGTCGGCTTCGGGGTCGCGGCCGACGACCGTGCGCTCGCCCGATATCGCGACGCAGCGGGGCTCGCCCTCCGCTCCGCTAAGCCAGATGCGCGCGTCCATGCTGCGCCGAGCATAGAGTTCGCGTCGGTGAGTGCCGACTCAGAGAAGCGCCTCGCCGCCGAGGCGGCGGCCGAGCTGGTCGAGGACGGGATGACGGTGGGCCTGGGGACCGGGTCCACGGTCGCCCACCTGCTGCCCGCGCTCGCCCGCCGCGGGCTGCAGGGCATCCGCTGCGTCGCGACCTCGGTGGCGACCGAGGGGCAGGCGCGGGAGCTCGGCATCCCGGTCGAGGAGTTCAACGAGCTGGAGCGGCTCGACATCGCAATCGACGGCACCGACCAGGTCACACCCGACGGCTGGCTGATCAAGGGCGGCGGCGGCGCCCACCTGCGCGAGAAGATCGTCGCCGCGGCGGCCGCGCGCTTCGTCGTCATCTCGGACTCGAGCAAGACGGTCGAGGACCTGAGCGCCCCCGTTCCCCTCGAGCTCTTCGCCTTCGGCCTGCGCTCGACGCTTGCCCGGCTCGGCGAGGGGGTACGGCTACGCGATGTGGATCCCAGCCCGGACGACGGCGTGATCGCCGACTACGACGGCCCGATCGGGGACCCGGCCTCGCTCGCGGCACGGCTCGAGGCCGACCCGGGCGTCGCCGCGCACGGCCTCTTCCCCCCGACCTGGTGACCGACGTCCTGATCGGCCGCGGCGACGCAGTGGAAAGGCCGGCGCTCCGATCCTGATGGAGCTGGTCGAGCGCGAGCGCGAGCTGCAGGCCCTCACCGCTTTGCTCGACGGGCTGGGCGAGGGGCGGCCGGCGACCGCCCTGATCGAGGGGCCGGCCGGGATCGGCAAGACGCGCCTGCTCAGCGAGCTGAAGCGCGAGGCGGGCGAGCGCGGCATCAGGGTGCTCTCCGGCCGCGGCAGCGAGCTCGAGCGCGAGTTCCCGTTCGGCGTCGTCCGCCAGCTCTTCGAACCGGCCCTGAACGAGCCCCCGAACGAGCTCGACCTCTTCGAGGGCGCCGCCGAGATCGCCGGGCAGGTCTTCGAGGCGCCGGCCGGCGCCGCGGACGCCGGAGACGACTCCTCCTTCGCCGTCCTCCATGGCCTCTACTGGCTGACCCTCGACGTCGCCGGCGAGGAGCCGCTGCTCCTTGCCGTCGACGACATCCAGTGGTGCGACCGGCCGTCGCTGCGATTGCTCGCCTACCTGGTGCGCCGCCTCGAGGGCCTGCCGCTGCTGATCGTCGCCACCCTGCGCTCCGCCGAGCCGGGGACCGACACCGCGCTGCTCGGCGAGATCGCCAACGACCCGCTGACCGAGCGCATCATGCCGGGGCCGCTCAGCCTCGAGGCGATCCCCGCCCTCGCCGAGGAACGCCTCGGAACGGCGCCCGACGCCCCCTTCGCCGCCGCCTGCCACCAGGCCACGGGCGGCAACCCGCTGCTGCTCGGCGAGCTGCTCAAGGGCTCGCCGCCGAGCGGGTCGAGCCGCGCGCCGACCAGGTCGACGTGGTCCGCGACCTCGGGCCGAGAGCGGTCTCACGCGCGGTTCTCTTGCGGCTGGCGCGGCTCGGGGACGCCGACGTCGCCGTCGCCCGCGCGATCGCGGTGCTCGGCGAGGGAGCGGAGCTGGCCGAGATCGCGGCCCTCTCCGGCGTCGAGGGGCCGGCCGTGGCGGCCGCCACCGGCGAGCTGGCGCGGGTCGAGATCCTCAGGCCCGAGCCGCCGCTCGGCTTCGTCCACCCGCTGGTCCGCGACGCCGTCTACAACGACCTGCCGCCGGGAACGCGGGAGCTCGAGCACGCTCGCGCCGCGACCCAGCTGCGCGAGGCCGGCGCCCCGCCCGAGCGCGTCGCCGCCCATTTCATGCGCCTGGCGCCGCTCGGCGAGGAGTGGGTCGCGGAGGTCATGGTCGAAGCGGCCTCGGCCGCCGCGAAGAAGGGGGGCGCCGAGAATGCGATCGCCTACCTGAAGCGGGCCCTGGACGAGCCGCTCGGCGAGGAGCGTCGAGCCGCCGTCCTCTTCGACCTAGGCCAGCGTGAGATGGACATCCGCGGCGACGAGGCCGCCGTTCACCTGGGCCAGGCCTACGAGCTGCTCTCGGCACCTGAGGACCGGGCCTGGGCCGCGTACGCGCTCGCCCGCACGATGATGTTCACCCGCCGTGAGGGGGAGGCCGCCGAGGTCGCCCGCAAGGCGCGCGCCGAGCTGCCCGCGGGGCTCGACGACTACGCCGACGCGCTCGAGGCGATCGAGCTGGAGACGATCTTCTTCGGCGGCGCCGGAGCCCACGAGCTGTCCCGCACCGAGAAGCACCGGGACGGGGTCGAGGGCGACGGCCCCGGGGCGAAGATGATGGCCGCGCTGACCGCCTACGCCTGGGCCAACGCCGAGGGGCCCGCAGACCGCTGCGCGGCGCTGGCGCTGGAAGCGCTCGCCGACGGCACCCTGCTCGAGGTCGACAACGGCCTCTTCTGGGTGACCGCGATCGTCGTCCTCATCTACGCCGACCTCGAGGAGACGCCGGACATCTGGACCGAAGCGCGCACCCTCGCCCACCAGCGCGGCTCGCTGTTCATGAACCTCACGGTCAACCTCTGGCACGGCTTCCACCTGCTGCGCCGCGGCGACCTGGCGCAGGCGGAGGAATCGCTGGAGTCGGCGCTCGAGGACATGATGCTCTGGTCGGGCTCCCCGGACAGCATGGTGATCGAGTGGCCGACCGCCTACCTCGCGATGGTCCACATGGCCCGCGGCGCCCTGGAGACGGCCGAGGCGATCCTCGCCACCGGCGAGCCGGCGCCCGAGCAGTGGGGCGACGGCGCCACCTACTGGCGCCAGGCCAAAATCGAACTGCTGCTCGCCAAGGGCGAAGCGGAGAAGGCGCTCGAGCTCTGCGACACCTACGTCGAACGGATCGGCCACATGCGGAACCCGGCGCCGGCCCCCTGGCGCAGTGTCAAGGCGGAGGTCCTCGACCGGCTCGGGCGCACCGAGGAGGGGATCGAGCTGGTCACAGAGGAACTGGAGCTGGCGCGACGCTGGGGAGCGGCCCAGCCGGTCGGCCGCGCCCTGCGCGTGCTGGGAACGCTCGAACGCGAGCGCGGGATCGAGCGCCTGCGGGAGGCGGTCGAGACGCTCGAGAGCTCGACCGCCCGCCTCGAGCACGCCAGGGCGCTGCTGGCGCTGGGAACGGCGCTGCGGCTCGCCCGCAAGCCCAGCGAGGCCCGCGAGCCGCTGCGCCGGGCGCTCGAGCTGGGCGCGGCCTGCAGCGCCGACGCCCTGGTCGAGCGCGCCCGCGACGAGCTCGGCGCCAGCGGGGCGCGACCGCGGCGCGAGGCGCTGAGCGGGGTCGAGTCGCTGACCCCGAGCGAGCGCCGGGTCGCCGAGATGGCCGCGGAGGAGATGACCAACCGCCAGATCGCCCAGGAGCTGTTCGTCACCCCGAAGACCGTCGAGGTCCACCTCTCCAACGCCTACCGCAAGCTGGACATCCGCTCCAGGCGCCAGTTGGCGGGGGCGCTCGGCTAGCCCCCCGTGGGCGCCCCCTAGGGGGGCCGCGGGGATATTGGGGTCGAAGTTCGGGGTTGTCCCCGATGTGCGGGGTCTCGTGGGGCGCGAAAGTCGCCGCCATGAGAACTCCAAGCAGCTCCCCACGCGTCCTCACCCACCTGCGCCGCAACCTCGTCGCCTACGTCGCGCTCTTCGTCGCCCTCGGCGGCACCAGCGCCTACGCAGCCGGCGCCCTGCAGAAGAACAGCGTCGGCGCCAAGCAGCTCAAGCGCAACGCCGTCACGACCAAGAAGGTCAAGGACGGCTCGCTCCTCGCCGCCGATTTCGCCCCCGGCCAGCTGCCCGCCGGCCAGCGCGGGCAGGCCGGCCCGCAGGGAGAGCGCGGGCCGCAGGGAGAGCAGGGCAAAGAAGGAAACGAAGGCAAAGAAGGCAAAGCGGGCGCATCCGGCTTCTCGGTGCTCGACGGCCCGCCGCCCTCGGGGACGACGATGAGCGGCTACTTCGGGGATCAGATGCCCCTGGCGGCCGGCAAACAGTTCCAGATGGGAATCTCCTTCCCGATCCCGCTCGCCGGAAGCCAGCCGGCCGCGGTCGTCTTCGCCCCCGGCGTCTCCGGGGCGACGACCGACCCGACCTGCACCGGCAGCCACAACGAACCGACGGCTCCGCCCGGAAAAGTCTGCGTCTACGGCAAAGGCGCGAGCGGCTCCGGCACGCCGTCGATCGGCAACGTCAGCCCCTGGGGCTTCGGGATCACCGTCCCCTCGAGCGGCGGCAACCCCGATTTCGTCAGCTTCATGGGCGTCTGGGCCTACACGGCGCCATGAGCCCCGAGACCAAGGCCACGATCACGCTCGAGCTGCTGCTCGACGGCGAGGGCCTCAGCGGCCGCGCCGTCGACGGCGGCGGCGCGGCCGAGGAGTTCAACGGCCGCCTCGGGCTGATGCACGCAATCGACGGGCTGCTCGCCGGCAAGGCGGGCGGCCCCGAGGACGACAACGCCGGCGCGCTCAGCGACGGCGACAACAGAGAGGATCAATCGTGAGACGGAGACACCAAACCAGGACGATCGTCGCGATCGCCGCGATGACCGCCGCGGTCGCCCTGGCCCTTGCCGGCCTGACCGCCTCGGCGGCTCCGGCCAAGGGCGGCGCGAACGGCTTCAAGGTCGCCAAATTCAAGGTCGAGGTGAAGGGCGTCCAGAAAATGGTCCAGCAGTACCACCACCTGGCGGAAAACGAATGCGACATCGACAACTTCTCCAGCGGCTCCGAGAAGATCGTCTTCGAGACCCTGCGGCCGGTCGTGATCACGGCCTCGTACTCGCCCGCGTTCGAGAACCCGATGTTCTTCACCAACAGCAAGGTGCTCGGGATCCCGACCAGGGCGACGGTGAAGCGCAGCTACACCTCCCGCATCCACGGCCCCGCCAAGCCCTGTGAAGAAAACGGCGGCGGCGTCGAGACTGTCCTGCAGCCGGACTGCGGCACGAAGAGGATCGAGCCCTACGTCGTCCAGCTCCAGTACGCGGACGCCAAGAAGGGACAGCTGATCGTCACCGGCGACACCGGCGCGGAGGACCCGTTCGAGCGCTGCGCCGGGGCGGGCGAAGACACCTTCCCCTTCCTGCTGGGGCAGAAGGGCGCCTCGGGCAAGCAGCTCATCCACGCCGAGCTGCCGCAGAGGGACCTCTTCGACCCGGGGTTCCAGAAGTGGATCTCGCTGGCCGAGGGCAGCCGCAAAACGCGGTACGCCGACCATTGGATCAAGACTGATATTCAGTGGGACGTCTCGTTCACGCGGCTGAAATAGACGCCCTGACGGCCAACGAAGGTAATCGAGAGGGAGCAGAGATATGACCGAGTTCGACCCGCAGACCATCAGGGGCCGGGTCGCCGCCCCCGGCGACCCGGACTGGGATGAGGTCCGCCTCGCCTGGAACCTGGCGGTCGACCTGAGACCGGCGGCGATCGCCTTCGTCGAGGATGCCGACGACGTCGCCGCGACGGTGGGGTTCGCCGCGGCGAACGGGCTCCGGGTCTCGGGGCAGGGGACGGGACACGGCAGTGCCGCCCTGCCCGACCTCACGGACACGATCCTGATCCGCACCGAGCGGATGCGCGGCGTCGAGGTCGACGCCGAGGCGCAGACCGCCCGGGTCGAGGCGGGGGTGCTCGGCGCCGAGCTCGGCGAGGCGGCCGGCCGGCACGGGCTCTGCTCGCTCCCCGGCTCATCGCCCGACGTCGGCGTGATCGGCTACACCCTCGGCGGCGGCCTCAGCTGGCTCGGCCGCAGGCACGGCTTCGCCTGCAACCGGGTCGTCGCGATCGAGCTGGTCGGCGCCGACGGCGAGGCGCGCACCGTCGACGCCGAGAACGACGCCGATCTCTTCTGGGCCCTGCGCGGCGGCGGAGGCGGCTTCGGAATCGTCATCGCGCTCCACGTCGCGCTGCTGCCGATCGCCGAGGTCTACGCGGGAGCGCTGCTCTTCCCCGCGGCGGTCGGCGCCGACGCGGTCCGCACCTACCGCGACTGGGCGGCGTCGGTGCCGGACGAGGTCAGCTCCGTGGTCCGCTTCGTCACGCCGCCGCCGATCCCGGACGTGCCCGAGCCGCTGCGGGGCACGCCGCTGCTGACGATCGACGGCGCCTGCATCGGCACCCGCGAGGAGGGCGAAGCGGCCTTCGCGCCGCTGCGCGAGATCGGGGAGACGATCATGGACACCTTCGAGTGGATGCCGACGTCGGGCCTGAGCAGGATCCACATGGACCCGGAGAACCCGGTCCCCGGGGTCGGCGACGGCGGCCTCGTGGCCGAGCTCACCGACGAGGCGATCGACGCCTTCGTCGGACTCGCCGGCCCGGACTCGGGCTCGCCGATGCTGCTCAGCGAGCTGCGCCAGCTGGGCGGGGCGATGGGCCGTCCGGCCGAGAACGCCGGCGCCCTCTCCCACCTCGACGCGGCCTATGTGATGTACAGCGTCGGCATGCTGATGACGCCGGAGCAGGGCGAGGGGCTCCAGGGGTACCTGGAGAAGATCGGCGAGACGATGAAGCCGCACGCGGCCGAGGGCGGCTACTTCAACTTCACCGAAGCCCCCTGCGACGTCGACACGATCCTCCCCGCCGACGTCTGCAGCCGCCTCGAGGAGGTGAAGCGGGCCCGGGACCCCGAGAACCGGATCCTCGCCAACCACGGGGTCGCGGCGGGCTGATCAAAGCGGCTCCCAGAGTGGGTTTGAGCGATAGTGGTACACTATACCCACTATGGCATACGTCACTGAGACGAAGCGTGGCGGATATGAGATCCGTGAGTCCCGGAGCACCCCGAAGGGGCCGCGCAGCCGGACCCTCGCGACCTTCAACGAGCTGACCGACGAGGTCATCGAGAAGGCGCGGGCCAGGGCTGCGAAACCCCTGAGCGCAGAGGAGCTGCGTGCGGCCGCGCTGCGGGCAGGGGTACCGGGTGCCCGCGACCCGGTCGAGCGAGCGGCCCGCGAACTGATCGCCGAGCTGGGCAAGGGCCGGTCCGTGGATCCCACCCTCCGTCACCTTCTCCTCGACCTGCTCCGGCGCGACGGAGACCCCGGCGCCGACCCGCCTCCAGCGAGCGACGCGGGCCGCGCGGTCGCCGAATGGATGGACACCGACATGCGCGAGCGCGGGAGAACGCTGGTCGATCTGCTGCTCCTGGCCGACGCCCTGCCGCACTCCAAACGGCGTGACAAGCCACTGCGCTTCCCGCGACTCGACTCCACCGCCAAACATGGCTGAGCGGAAGCGCAACGGGGTGGGCCCCGACGAGCCGTCGCTTCCCGACAAGGTCATCGCCGTCCACGAAGCGCTGCAGATCGCAAAGATCCCCCACGCAATCGGGGGAGCCCTCGCCCTCGCCTACTACGCGGAGCCCCGGGTGACGGTCGACATCGACCTCAATCTCTTCGTCCCGACCGAGCGCTGGGAGGCCGTCGTCGATGCCCTCACACCGCTGGGCGTGAGCGCCGGGCACCTCGACTCCATTGCCCTGCTGCGAGACGACCAATGCCGACTCTGGTGGGGAGCCAACCCCGTCGACCTCTTCTTCGCCTACGACCCGATCCACGAGGAGATGAGGAAGAAATCAAGGCGCCTGCCCTTCGCCGACGAAACGCTCCCGTTCCTCTCGCCCGAGCACCTTGCCGTCTGCAAGGCGATGTTCGACCGCCCCAAGGACTGGATCGACATCGAGCAGATGCTGATCGCGAGCGACGACATGGATACTGACGAGGTCGAGAGATGGCTGCGGCAGATGGTCGGGGACGAAGACCTCCGACTCGAGCGCCTTTCCCAGCTGCGCGCCGCGCTCGACCGCTAGCCGGCCGCCGCCTCGTCTGCCACGACCGTCATCTCGTCGTTCTCGACCCGACCGGCCGGGATCGAGCGGTCGCCGGCGAGCAGCTTGGCGAGCGGCTCGCGCTTGGGCGGGCCTGTGACCAGCCAGAGGATTTGCCGGGCGGCGGAGAGAGCCGGGTAGGTGAGCGTCATCCGGGGGTGACCCTCGTAGGCGGTCTCGGTCAGGGCGACGCGGCGATCGGTGACCTCGAGCACCGGGTCCCCCGGAACGAGCGAGGCCGTGTGGCCGTCGGTGCCGAGGCCGAGGTGGACGAGATCGAGTGGATCGGGCAGGGACTCCTCGTACTCGCGGGCGGCGCCGTCGAGGTCGCGCTGGGTGACCGGCATCGGCCGGATCGCCGTCTGGTTCTGCATCGAGAGGGCGAGGACGATGTGGGTGAGATTGCGGTCCTGGCTACCCGGTGAGGCGACCCGCTCGTCGACCTGGAAGAGCGAGGTCTCGGCCCAGGGCATCTGCTCGTCGTCGCTGAGGATCGCCAGCATCCCCCACGGGGTGCGCCCGCCGCTGATCGCCAGCGAGAAGGCGCCCCGCTCGGCGACCGCCTCGCGGCCGGCGGCGGCGATCAGCTCTGCCGCGCGTGGTGCCGCTTCCCGTTCTGTTTCGACACGCTCGAGCCGCGGAGCGCTCACGACGACTTCTCGTCGTGGCCGCCGAACTGCTTGCGCATCGCCGACAGCACCTTGTCTCCGAAGTCGTCGAGTCCGCGCGAGTAGAAGCGCTCGTAGAGCGCCGTGGTCAGCACCGGCGCCGGGACGCCCTCGTCGATCGCGGCGATCGAGGTCCAGCGGCCCTCACCGGAGTCCGAGACGCGGCCGCTGAACTCGGCGAGGTCGGGGGATTCCCGCATCGCCGCCGCGGTCAGGTCGAGCAGCCAGGAGCCGATCACGCTGCCCCGCCGCCAGACCTCCGTCACCTCCGGCAGGTCGAGGTCGTAGCGGTAGTACTCGGGGTGGTCGAGCGGCGCGGTCTCGGCATCCGCCTCGCGCTCGAGCTTGCCGGCGTTCGCGTTCTTGAGGATGTTGAGGCCCTCGGCGTAGGCGGCCATCAGCCCGTACTCGATCCCGTTGTGGACCATCTTCACGAAGTGCCCGGCGCCGTTCGGCCCGCAATGCAGGTAACCGTTCTCGGCGGCCGAGGGCTCCCCGTCGCGGCCCGGCGTCCGCTCCGCGGACTCCACCCCCGGGGCGAGCGAGGCGAAGACCGGGTCGAGCCGCCCGACCGCGCCGTCGGGGCCGCCGATCATCAGGCAGTAGCCGCGCTCGAGCCCGAAGACGCCGCCGCTGGTGCCGCAGTCGACGAAGTCGATCCCCTTTTCGCGCAGCATCTCGGCGCGGCGGATGTCGTCGCGGTAATAGGAGTTGCCGCCGTCGACGATCGCGTCGCCGGGGTCGAGCACGGTGGCCACGTCCTCGACGGTCCTCTCGGTGATCTCGCCGGCGGGAACCATCACCCAGACCGCCCGCGGGTGCTCGAGCTTCGACGCCAGGTCGGCGAGCGAGGAGGCGCCCTCCGCGCCCTCGCCCGCGAGGGTCGAGACCGCGTCGGGGTTGACGTCGTAGGCGACGATCCGGTGGCCGTCGCGCATCAGCCGGCGGGCCATGTTCGCCCCCATCCGACCGAGTCCGACCATCCCCAGCTCCATTGCCTAACCCTACGCGACCCGGTGCCCTCTGGACCGCCACCGACTGGGGTAGCCTGGCCAGCCGATGGCCAAGGCAGAAGCTCAGACCGCAGATGCCGCCGCCGACGTCCTGACGATCTTCGGGATCAGCGGCGACCTGGCCAGGAAAATGACCTTCAGGGCGCTCTACCGGCTCGAGGCCAGGGAAAAGCTCAACTGCCGGATCGTCGGGGTCGCGATCGACGACTGGGACGACGAGCAGCTTCGCCAGCACGCCGCCGAGGCGATCACGCAAACGGTGAGCACGCCGAACGTCGACGTTCTCCACCGGCTCAGCAACCGGCTGGCCTACGTCCAGGGCGACTACACCGACCCGGCGACCTTCGAGAAGGTGGCGAAGGCGATCGAGGCCGGGCGCCGGCCGGTCTTCTATCTCGAGATCCCGCCCTCCCTCTTCGCGACCGTCGTCCACGGCCTCGCCGGCGCCGGCCTCGCCGAGGGCGCCCGGGTCGTGATCGAGAAGCCCTTCGGCCACGACCTCGAGTCGGCTCGGGAGCTGAACGCCGAGCTCCGCCAGGTGCTCGGCGAGGAGCAGATCCTGCGCATCGACCATTACCTCGGCAAGGAGCCGGTGATGGACATCGCCTACCTGCGTTTCGCCAACTCGATCCTCGAGCCGGTCTGGAACCGCGAGCACGTCTCACACGTGCAGATGACGATCGCCGAGGACTTCGGCGTCGACGACCGCGGTCGCTTCTACGACGCGGTCGGGGCGATGCGCGACGTGATCCAGAACCACGCCCTTCAGGTCCTGGCGCTGGTCGGCATGGGGCCCCCGACCGGCAACCACCACGACTCGATCCGGGACAAGAAGCTCGAATTCTTCAAGGCCGTGCGCACCGCGGACCCGAAGCGGTACGTTCGGGGCCAGTACGAGGGCTTCCGGAAGGTGAAGGACGTGGCCGCCGACTCGAGCACGGAGACCTACGCCGCGGTCGAGCTCGAAGTCGACAACTGGCGCTGGAGCGGCATCCCCTTCTTCATCCGCGCGGGGAAGAACCTGCCCGTCAAGGCTTCTGAGGTGAATGTGGTTTTCAAGCGCCCTCCGCGACTCGGGATCGGCAAGGGCCGGACGCCCGAACCGAACCAGCTCACGCTGCGGATCGAGCCCGAGCCCGGCGCCCGCATCCGCCTTTTCGCCAAGAGGGCGGGCGAGGAGGCATTCGAGGCCGCCGACCTCGGGGTGCTGTTCGAAAAAGTCCCCGGCGAGGAGCCCGAGCCCTACGAGCGCCTGCTCAGCGATGCGCTCGCCGGCAACTCGCAGCTCTTCACGCGCCAGGACGCGATCGAAGAGACCTGGCGGATCGTCCAGCCGCTGCTCGAGGAGCCCGGCCCGGTTCACCCGTACGAGCCCGGCACCTGGGGGCCGGCGGAGGCCGACGACCTGACCCGCGGGATCTGCCCCTGGTTCGACCCCTGGCTGCCGTGAGCCGCGCCGACGAGCTACTGGCGAAGCTGGGCTACGAGTCCTTCCGCCCGGGCCAGCGCGAGGCGGTGGAAGCGTCGCTCGACGGCTGCGACTCGCTGATCGTGATGCCGACCGGGGGCGGCAAGAGCCTCTGCTACCAGCTCCCCGGGCTGGCCTCGTCCGACCTGACCGTCGTCGTCAGCCCGCTGATCGCGCTGATGAACGACCAGTGGCTGCGCCTCTCCGGCGCCGGCCACCCGGTGACGATGATCGCCTCGGGGATGAGCGAGGAGGCCACCCGCGGCGCCCTGGACATGGTCCGCGGCGGCGAGGCGCGGATCGTCTACTGCTCGCCGGAGCGCTTCGGCTCCAGCGTCTTCCTCGACGCCCTGGCGCAGCGGCGCATCGACCTGCTCGCGGTCGACGAGGCGCACTGCGTCTCCGAGTGGGGCCACGACTTCCGCCCCGACTACCTGCGCCTGCCGCAGATCGCCGACCGGCTCGGCCGCCCGACGGTGATGGCCTGCACGGCGACGGCGACCGAGATGGTCGCGGACGAGATCGCGACCCGCTTCGGGATGATCGACCCGCTGATCGTCCGCTCGGGGTTCGACCGTCCGAACCTCTCCTTCGACGTCGTCCGGCTCGAGGGGACCGGCTCCAAGGCGCGGCGGACCGCCCTGCTCGAAGCGGGCCTCGCCGACCCGGGCAACCGCCCGGCGATCGTCTATTGCGGCACCCGCAAGGACACCGACGAGGTGGCGGTGCAGCTGCGGGAGGCAGGGCTGGGCGCGGCGCCCTACCACGCGGGCATGGAGGCGGATGAGCGGACCGCGACCCAGGGCCGTTTCATGTCCGGCGAGGTCGAGGTGATCGTCGCCACCAACGCCTTCGGGATGGGGGTGGACAAGGCCGACGTGCGCTCGGTCTGGCACATGGCGATCCCGACCAGCGTCGAGGCCTACTACCAGGAGGCCGGCCGCGCCGGCCGCGACGGCCTGCCCGCCAAGGCGGTCCTGCTGGCGATGCGCTCCGACCTCGGCCGGCTGGTCCGCTTCAACGAACAGCGCAGCCCCGACCAGGAGATCGCCCGCGAGCGCGGCTGGCGCGCCTACCGGGTGATCAAATCCTTCATCTACTCGGATCGCTGCCGGCGCCGGCAGCTCCTCGACCACTTCAGCGACCGCACGGTGGGAGCGCCGCTGGGCCGCTGCTGCGACGTCTGCGACGCGGAGCGCTGGCTACCGGACCCGGAGACGATCTCGGTCAAGCGCCGGTCGTCGAAGGGGAGCGCGCCGCCGCCGGAGCTGGCGCCCGGCGATGCGCCGCTCTTCGAGGCGCTAAAGGCATGGCGACTCGAGGCCGCCGCCGGCAAGCCCGCCTACACCGTCGCCCACAACAAGACGCTGGCGGCGATCGCGGCGGTGCGCCCCGCCGACGCCGCCCGCCTCGCCGAGATCAGCGGGATCGGCAAGAGCTTCATCGCCAAGTACGCGGCGGAGGTGCTGGCGATCGTCGCCTCGCACACCGCCGCGGACCTGGATCCGGCCGCCTGACTCAGCGCTCGCTGTCGAGCTCGCGCTCGCGCTTGGCGGCGCGCTCCTCGTCGAGCTCGGCCTCGACCTTGGCCCGCTTCGCCTGCTCCTCGGCGACGGCCGCCTCGGTGCGGCGGTCCTCCGCCCGCTCGCGGTGGTGCTGGGCGTCGTCGTGGACCGCCTCGTGCTGCACCTTGCCGAGCTCTCGTTCCCGGCTCCGCTTGCGCGCGGCCGAAACCAGGATCACGAGCAAGATCAGTGCAGCGACGACTATCGCGATGATCGCAAGTGTCGACATCACTCCTCCTTGGATTGCTGTCCCTCCCAGACTCCCCGGCTGCGACCGCTCGAAACTTCTCAACGGCGGCGCAGGGCGATGCCGGTGACGATCTCGCGGACGATCCGGTCGGCGGCGAGCGCGGTGACGTCGGCCGAGCCGACCGCGGTCGGGATCACCTCGACCAGCTCCGCCCCGACCAGGTCCAGGCGCCGGGCCAGCTCGCGACAGGCGCTCATCAGGTCGGCGCTGGTCATCCCCCCAGGCTCGGGCGTGCCCGTGCCGGGGGCGAAGGCGGGGTCGAGCACGTCGATGTCGATCGAGAGGTAGGCGGGGCCCTCCCCCACCGCCTCCACGGCGCGCCCGACCACGGCCTCGATCCCGAGCGAGCGCACCTCGTGCATGAAGAGGCTGCGGATGCCGCGCTCCGCCTGCCAGGCGAACTCGGCCTCGCCGGGCCAGTAGCCGCGCAGCCCGACCTGGACGTAGCGGGACGGATCGACCTGCCCCGACTCGACCAGCCGGTACATCGGGGTGCCGTGGGAGCGCTCGACGCCGAGGACCTCGGTCCCGGTGTCGGTGTGGGCGTCGAAGTGGACGAGGCCGACGGGGCCGTGCCGGGCGGCGCAGGCTCGGATGTCGGGCTCGGCGATCCCGTGGTCGCCGCCGAGGACGATCGGGATCGCGCCCGCCGCGACAACCTCGCCGACGGTCCGCTCGATCGCCTCATGGCTGCGCGCGGGGTCGGCGGGCAGCACCGGGGCGTCGCCGTAGTCGAGCACCCGCAGGATGGAGAAGCCGTCGACCCCGGCCTCGAGGTGGGGGCCGGGCGGGCAGCCGGCGGCGCGGATCGCGCGCGGCCCGAAGCGCGCGCCGGGACGGTCGGAGACGAGGTCGTCGGTCGGTGCCCCGACGATCGCGACGTCGGCGCCGGCGAGCTCGGCCGCGTCCTCGGTGTAGGGCACGCCGGCAAAGCTCGGCAGCCCGGCGAAGTCCGGCTTCTCCCCGTGCTCTCGCCAGCGCTCGAGCGGATCGATCACGTCTTGCAATGCTACGCCCGGCGCCCGCCCGACGGGCCCGGCCGCCCACCCGGGCCTGCTTACCTCTCGGGGATGCTCCTCTCGGCACGAGCCCTGCTCGCGGCGCTCGCCGCTGTGCTCGCCCTCGCCCTCACGGCGGCCCCGGCGCCGGCCCCCGGCGCCGCCCTGCTGCCGCGCGGCGACAAGATCTGGTTCGGGACCAGCGACACCGGCGACCCCGCCGACTTCGGCGCCTTCAGCAAGCTGCTCGACAAGCACCCCGCGCTGATCCAGAGCTTCCGCCCCTGGGGCTCGGACTTCCCGGACTCGATCGAACGCTGGCAGGACGCCCGGGCGCGACCGATCCTCCACTTCACGACCGCCAACGGCGACGGCAGCGAGATCATCACGCCGCGGGCGATCGCCCAGGGCTACGGCGACGAGTACCTGATCCGCCTCAACAGGCTCTTCTGGGAGAAGAAGATGCCCGCCTACCTGCGCCCGCTGGGCGAGCCAAACCGCTGCCTCAACGTCTACGCGGCCTACGACTGCGCCGGCGGGCTCAAGGACGACGCGCACCGGCCGCGCTGGTACCGGCGGGCCTTCCGCCGCATGTTCGTCGTCCTCCACGGCGGCGGCAAGCGGGGCATGATCGACACGCGGCTGGCGGAGGCCGGGCTGCGACCGCTGAACAGCGAGGTCGGCGGCCTGCCCCGGGCGCCGATCGCGGTGATCTGGAGCACGCTGCCGGCCGGTTCGCCGACCGTCCCGCACAACCGGCCCAAGCATTTCTACCCGGGCGACGACTACACCGACTGGGTCGGGACCGACATCTACTCCGACAACCAGGACTGGAAGGCCCTCAACGGCCTCTACAACCTCTACGACGAGAAGCCCTTCGCGATCCCCGAGTGGGGCGTCTCCCAGGGCGACGACCCGACCTACGTGCGCAAGCTGATCGCCTGGGTCAAGCGCCACGAGCGGGCCAAGATGCTCGTCTACTACCAGGACTTCGGCTCGACCAGCCCGTACCGGATCCAGAACTACCCGTCGAGCCTCGCGGTCCTCGACGAAATGATCCACACCCGCCGCTTCCCCCACTTCGCCCCGGGCCACCCGACTCCGCCCCCGCCCCCGCCCGGGGGCCTGGCGCCCAAATAGTGAAATCCCATCAGGTTCGCCATGCATCGCATGGTGAACTTGATGGGATCCGTGGCTGCGGCTAGTTCTGCGCCTTGGGCTTGGGTTTCTGAGGCTGCTTGCGCTTCTGGCTCTGCTTCGGCTTCGGTTTCGCGCGTTTCGGTTTCTGCGCCGGCCGGGTTGCCGGCGGCGGCGCGCCCTTGACCTTCGGCGCCTCAACGCCGACGGCGACGGCCGCTATGTACTTGTACGGCTCGAGCGCGGTGATGCTCGAGTAGCCGACCAGGTAGATGCGGCGGCCGTCGGAGACGACCGGCGTGTAGGTGCCGCGCGGATAGCTGAAGACCCTCCTGCCGGTCTTCATCGCGTAGCCGGTGGTCGAGGTGTCGTCGAACTCGGCCACGTAGACGATGTTGCCGACGGCGACGAGCGAGCCGATCACCGAGCCCCCGGCGGACTCGACCCAGCGCGGTTCCCCGCTCTGCGCGTTGAGGGCGTAGACGTTGCCGTCGAAGGAGCCGATGTAGACGGTCGGCCCCGTGTGCGGGGTCTTCGCCACCGCCGGACCGGAGTAGGCGTAGCCGCCGGTCGAGTAGCTCCAGGCGAGGTCGCCGTCGGTGAGCTCGAAGCTGTAGACGCGGGAGTCGTTGTTGCCCGCGTAGACGCGGCCGAAGGCGACCGCGGGGGTCGAGTAGAACGCTCCCGTGCCGCCGAACCCGGGCCCGAGCGAGCCGCTCTGCCAGCGCAGCTCGCCGGTCCTGGCGTCGACCGAGTTCATGTAGCCGCCGTAGTCGCCGACGTAGAGGTTGCCGCCGTAGTAGGCGGGCGCCGACTTGACCGGGCCGCCGAGCGCCGTCGCCCAGCGCACGTTGCCGTTTTTCGTGCTGAGCGCGTAGAGCCGGCCGTCCTCGCAACCGAAATAGAGGGTGCGGTCCACCACCACCGGCGAGGACTCCGCCCGGCCCGGCAGCGAGCGCTTCCAGATCGTCTTCCCCGTTTTCGCGTCGAGCTTGAGGACGTGGCCCGGGACGAGGTTGACGATGTAGAGGCGACCCCGGCTGTAGGCGGGCGAGGAGGCGTTGAGCTCCCCGATCCGGCGTTTCCACAGCTGTTTGCCCGTGTCGGCGTCGAGTGAGATCGCGAAGCCGTTGTTGTTGACGAGGTAGAGCCGGCCGCGGGCGACGATCGGCGGGAACTCGAGCAGCGGGCGGCCTGTGTAGCGCCAGCGCTCGGCGAAGGGGGGCCTGACGCCCTTCGCCGGCAGGTAGCGGGTGCGCGCCCGGTCATAGCCATAGAGGGGCCAGTTGACCGTCTTCTCGACCTGTTTTTTCGGTTTCTCCGGTTTGAAGACCGCGTCCGGGTTGTGGACGTCGGCGGGCCGCTTCAGCGACTCGTAGGCGATCACCGCGCCGACGATGCCGAGCAGCAGGCCCACCCCCAGGCCGATGCAGATCCGCTTGTGCTCCCGCCAGAGCTTCTTCGGATCGAGACGGCGGGCCTTGGGCCCGCTCTCAGCCATTCTGCGACTGAGTGGCGCGGCGCTCGGACTCGGTGGCGATGCCGTTGAGGAGCTGCTTGACGCCCTGCTTCGCGACGGCGACCACGATCCGGCCGACGACGGGAACCGTGGGCATCGTGCGAACCGCGTAGGTGACCTTGGTGCCGCTCCCCTGCGGCGTCAGCTCGACGGTGCCGACGTGGTCCTCGAGCGGCGCCCCCGAGAGCAGCTTGTAGGAGAAGCGCCTGGGCTCCTCGTAGGTGAGGACTTCCTCGCGCAGCGGCGGGCCGACGGAGCCGAGCACCCGGATCGCGCCGACCCCGTTCGGGGCGGGCACCCCCTCCCGCTCGAGCTCGGACCTGCGCAGGGGCGTGATCGCGGAGTAGCCGCGGTGATCGACGAAGACGTCGAAGACGGTCTCCGGGGGCGCCGCCACCTCGCGCTCGAACCTGAAGCTGGCCATGCGCCGGGAGGCTACCGGAGCACCCAACGCTGCGGATCGGTTCCTTCGACCCGCTCGACCTCGCCGAGGATCACGAGGTGGTCGAGGCAGGAGAGCACGATCTGCAGGACCCAGGCGCTGACCGGCGTGTTCACGTTCTCGGCGCCGACGATGTCGCCGACGATTTCGAAGGCGGTCCGCTCCTCCTTCGCCAGCGCCTCACGGACCTTGCCGATCAGCTCGTCCACCTGGCGTCGCGCCTCGGCGATCTTCACCTCGGGGTCGCGGAAGGGCCGGCCGTGGCCGGGCAGGACGAGGTCTATGTCAAGAGGCTCTATTTCGTCGAGGCCGCGCAGAAACTCACCCACGGGGTCCGGCGAGTGGCCGTGGTCGAAGAAGAGGACGGTGCGGCCCAACAGGTGATCGCCGGAGATCAGCAGCTTGCGCTCGGGCTGATGGAGGACGACGTGCGAGGGCGCGTGGCCGGGCGTCTCGTAGACCTGCCAGGTGCCGAGGTCGGTCTCCACCTCGACTCCGGGGACCAGCTCGCGGTCGGGCTCGATGATCGCGTCGATCCCGGTCTCCCCGTCGCTGCGCGCCTCGCGGTAGCGTTCCAGCGCCTCGATCGGGACCCCGCTCTGGCGGGCGACCTCGATTCGGTTCTCGAGCGCCGCCGCCGGGTCGTCGGCGAGCGGGCGCACGTGTTCCCAGGCCGGGTGCATCCAGAGCTCGCAGCCGGCGGCCTCGACGATCGGCGCCGCCAGCCCGTAGTGGTCGGTGTGGGAGTGGGTGCAGACGAGCAGGCGCACGTCCTCGACACCGAAGCCGACCTGGCCGAGGGCGAGGTCGAGCTGGCGCAGCCTGCCCTTGCCTCCGATCCCGGTGTCGAAGAGGACGATGCCGCCGTCGGAGGCGACCGCCCAGACGTTGCCGTGCGGGACCCCGGGCCAGGGCAGCGCCAGGCGCAGCCTCCAGACCCCCGGCAGCACCCGTTCGCCGCGCGGCGCCTCCGGCCGCTTGCGCTCGCTCATCGCCTCAATCCTCTCAGGGACGAGAGGGCCCCTGCGTGACGGCGGTCAAACCCCGCCGGCGGCGGCGCGGTGCTCGGCGTCCACCTCGGCCCGCTTCGGGATCAGCCGGGCGGAGATCGCCAATCCGACGGCCGCGAACCCGGCGGCGACGATCACCGCCCAGTGCAGCCCGTTGACGAACCCGGCCGAGGCGACTTCGATCAGTTCCTGGCCGACGGGCCCTCCCGCCTTTTCGCCGACCTCGACGGCGCCGCTGATGCTCGAATCGGCGCTGTCCTGCGCCCCCGGCGGCAGCTTTTCGTAGACCTCGGAATCGGTCAGGTGGCTGCTGAAGACCGACTGCCCGATTCCCCCCATCACCGCGATCCCGAAGGAGGCGCCGATCTGGCGGATCGCCGCGTTCGTCCCCGAGGCCATCCCCGCTTTCGCCGCCGAGACCGAGCTCATCATCGCCGCCGAGGCGGGCGGCTGGATCAGCGAGACGCCCGCCCCCGAGAGCACCAGGCTTACGAGGACGATGAGGTAGGACGAGTCCGTGCCGGCGGCGAGCAGGACGAGCATCCCGGCACCGAGCGCGACCATCCCCGCCATCACGGTCAGCCGGTCGCCGCGCTTCTCGGCGATCTTCGGCGCCAGCGGCGCGACGATCATCAGCGCGACCGCGAACGGGACGAGCGAGACGCCGGCCTTCAGCGGCGAGTAGTCGCGCACCGTCTGCAGGTAGAGGGTGAGCTCGTAGACCAGGCCCATCAGCGCGAGGAAGGCGACGGCGATCGCCAGGATCCCCGAGGTGAATGACGCCGAGCCGAACAATCGCGGGTCGAGCTGCGGGTATTTCTGGCGCAGCTCGAAGAGCACGAAGGAGGTCAGCAGGGCCGCGGAGAGGACGAACGAGGCGACGACCGGCAGCGAGCCCCAGCCCTGCTCGGGACCTTCGATCAGGCCGTAGAAGAGGGCGAAGAGGCCGGCCATCGAGAGCAGCGCGCCGACGATGTCGATCGGCGCCGCCGCCGGGTCCTTCGACTCCCCGACGCGGCGGAAGATCATCACCTGGCCGAGGATCACGATCGGGACGTTGATGTAGAAGATCCAGCCCCAGGCCGAGGTCGAGTCGAGGATCAGGCCGCCGAGCACCGGGCCCACCGCGAGGCCGATCGCCGACATCCCGGCCCAGACCCCGATCGCCCGCCCCCGTTCTTTCTCGTCCTCGAAGGTCGAGCGGATCAGCGACAGGGTCGAGGGCGGGATCGCGCCGGCGCCGAGGCCCTGGAGCGCGCGGGCGACGATCAGGAAGGTGGCGGAATCCGCCACGTCGGAGAGCCCGGAGAGGACCGAGCCGGCGATGAAGACCGCCATCCCCAGCTGCAGGACCCGCTTGCGCCCGAACTTGTCGCCGACCGACGCCGAAATCAGGATCGTCGAGCCGAACATGATGATGTAGGCGGAGTTGATCCAGACCAGCTCCGAGGAGGTGGTGTCGAGGTCGCGGGCGATCGTCGGCAGGGCGACGTTGAGGATCGTGCCGTCGATCCCGACCATGATCAGCGGGATCGAGATCGCGATCAGGACGCGTTTCCTGGCCGGATCCATATCGCGATCCTACGGCGGGTCCCAGCCGCTTGCGAGTATTCGCGCAATGGAGGCGGCAGCCGAATCCCGCCGTTCGCCGCTCGCCGCGACCCTGCGCGAGCGCGAGCAGGTAACCCCGCTCGAGCTCTTCTTCGACGTCGTCTTCGTCCTCGCCTTCACCCAGTGCACGGCGCTGATGTCCGACAACCCGACCTGGTCGGGACTGGCGCAGGGGCTGCTCATACTCGGCATGCTCTGGTGGGCCTGGACCGCGTACTCCTGGCTGACGAGCGTCATCGACCCCGAGGAGGGCGCGGTGAGGCTGATCATGTTCGGCGCGATGGCGGCGCTGCTGATCGCCTCGCTCTGCGTCCCGGACGCGTTCGGCGACCTCGCGATCGTCTTCGCACTCGCCTACGGCGCGGTGCGGATCGCTCAGATCGGGCTCTTCATGCTCGCCAGCCCCGACGACGACGCGCTGCGCCACTCGGTGCTCGGCCTGGGCGCCAGCACCGCGATCGCGATCGGCCTGCTGCTGGTCGCGTCGCTCTTCGACGGGCTCGCCCAGGGCGCGATCTGGCTGCTCGCCATCGTCCTCGACATGGGCGGGCCGTACCTGTTCGGCTCCGAGGGCTGGAAACTGGTTCCCGAGCATTTCGCCGAGCGCCACGGGCTGATCGTGATCATCGCCCTCGGCGAGTCGATCGTCGCGATCGGGATCGGCGCCACCGACGACCTGACCCTCGGGATCGGCGTCGCCGCGGTCCTCGGCGTCGCCCTCACGGCGGCGATGTGGTGGACCTACTTCGACATCGTCGCGATCGTCGCCGGCAGACGGCTGGTCGACGCCGAACGCGGCCGCGTCCAGAACGAGATGGCGCGCGACTCCTACTCCTACATCCACCTGGCGATGGTCGCCGGGATCATCCTCGTCGCCCTCGGCCTGAAGAAGACGATCGGCCACGTCGACGACCCTCTCGACGAGGTGCCCGCCTTCGCGCTGCTCGGCGGCCTGGCCGCCTACCTGATGGGGCACGTCGCCTTCCGCTACCGCCATATCCACACGATCAACCGCCAGCGGTTGCTGCTGGCGGCCGTGCTGCTGATCCTGGTGCCGATCGCGATGGAGATCCCGGCGCTCGTCACCCTGGCGATCGCCAACGTCCTGATCTGGGCGATGATCGCCTACGAGACGCGTCTGTACGGCGAGGGGCGCCATGAGGTCCGCCGGCCGGAGGCCCACCCGTAGACTCCCGCGCCATGGCGGAGGCTGAGGTGCAGGTGGCGGTGATCGGGGGCGGGATGTCGGGAATCGGCGCCGCGATCGCGATGCGGCGCGCCGGCTTCGACGACGTCGTGGTGCTGGAGCGCGCCTCCGAGCCGGGCGGCACCTGGCGGGACAACACCTACCCGGGCTGCACCTGCGACGTGCCGACCGCCCTCTACTCGTATTCGTTCGCGCCCAAGCCCGACTGGAGCCGGGCCTACGCGCCGCAGGAGGAGATCCGCCGCTACCTGCTCGCCGTCTCCGAGGAGCACGGCGTCGCGGACCGGATCCGCTGCGACGCCGACGTCCTCTCCGCCGACTGGGACGACGCCCGCCAGCGCTGGCTGGTGAGGACGAGCGCCGGCGACTACGCGGCGCGGGTCCTGGTCTCGGCCACCGGCCCCTGGAGCGAGCCGGTGATGCCCGACCTGCCCGGCCTCGACGACTTCGAGGGCACCCACTTCCATTCCTCGCGCTGGGACCACGAGCACCCGCTCGAGGGCGCCGGCGTGGCGGCGATCGGGACCGGGGCCTCGGCGGTTCAGTTCGTCCCCGCGATCCAGCCCCGGGTGGGCAGCCTCACCGTCTACCAGCGCACCGCCCATTGGGTGATGCCGAAGCCCGACGGCCCGGTCAGCCCCCGTGTCCAGGGCATCTTCGAGCGCCACCCCGGGGTCCAGCGCGCGATGCGCAGCGGCCTCTATTACGCGAGCGAGGCGCTCGGCTACGCGATGCGCAACCCACGGCTGCTGGCGCCGCTGGAGCGGGTCGCCCGGCGGCACCTGCGCCGCCAGGTCCACGACCCGGAGCTGCGCCGCGTCCTCACCCCGGACTACACCCTCGGCTGCAAGCGGCTGCTCTTCTCCAACGAGTGGTATCCGGCGCTGTCGCGGCCCAACGTCGAGGTCGTCCCGCACGCCGTCGAGGCGATCACGCCCACCGGCGTGCGCGGCGCCGACGGGGTCGAGCGGGCGGCCGACACGATCGTCTTCGGCACCGGCTACACGATCACGAGGCTGCCGATCGCCGAGCGGGTCCGCGGTCGCGACGGGCGCAGCCTGGAAGAGACCTGGCGCGGCAGCCCGACCGGCTTCCTGGGCAGCACCGTCCACGGCTTCCCGAACCTCTTCCTGCTGCTCGGCCCCAACGTCGGCAACGGCCACTCCTCCGCCTTCCTGCTCTCCGAGACCCAGATCGGCTACCTGGTCGACGCCCTGCGGACGATGTCCAGCCGTGGCCTCGGCAGCGTCGAGGTCCGCGCCGAGACCCAGGACGGCTTCAACGCCGAGGTCCAGTCCCGCCTCGCGGGGACCGTCTGGAACGCAGGCGGTTGCATGAGCTACTACCTCGACGCCAACGGCAGAAACAGCACGATGTTCCCCGGCTCGACGCTGGAGCTGCGCCGCCGCCTGGCCCGCTTCGACGCAGCCGACTACTCGGTCCGGGCCGCGGCGCCCGATCGGGTCGCCGTCTGAGGCACGGCCGGCGGGACCCCGGGGCCCTAGGCGTTCGAGAGCCCGAGGGCCAGCAGCGGGAAGGCGAACATCAGGCCGAGGAAGGCGCCGATCGCGACGCCGGTGAGGGTCTTCGTGGTCCGCGACCTGGCCCCCCCGAGGAGGCCGAGGAGGACGCACGAGGCGACGATGACGACACCGATCCAGAAGACGTCGGGCATTGGGCGGCGAGACTATCGAAAGCTCCTCCCCCACAGCGCCCGATCGCGGTAGGTTTGCCGCCATGAAGCTGCTCGCCTTCAGCGACCTGCACCGCGACCTCGAGCAGGCGGCGCGGCTGGTCGAGATGTCGGCCGACGCCGACGTGGTGATCGGCGCCGGCGACTTCGCCTCGGTGCACGAGGGCCTCCCCGAGACGATCGCCGCGCTGGCGGCGATCGAGACGGCGACCGTGCTGGTGCCCGGCAACAACGAGACCGCCGAGGCGCTGCGCGAGGCCACCGCCGAGTGGGCCGCGGCGACCGTCCTGCACGGAGAGACGGCCGAGCTCGAGGGCGCTGAGTTCTTCGGCCTCGGCGCCGGCGTCCCCGTCACCCCCTGGGACTGGAGCTTCGACCTCGACGAGGCGGCCGCCGGGGCGATGATGGGCGACTGCCCCGAGGACGCCGTCCTCGTCCTCCACTCGCCGCCGAAGGGCCATTGCGACTCGGGCGGCGGCGGCGATCACTTCGGCAGCCAGGCCCTGCTCGAGGCGATCGAGGAGAAGCAGCCGCGGCTCGCGGTCTGCGGCCACATCCACGAGTCGTGGGGGTGCGAGAGCACGATCGGCGAGACCCCGATCCGCAACCTCGGCCCGACCGGCACCTGGCTCGAGCTCTAGAGGAACCACGTCGCCCAGGGGGTAACCCCGGTCCCCCTGCGGTGTTCATAGAACGTAACTATCCGCATTATCTCCTCAGGAGGAGGAAAATGGAGATGGTCAGACGATTTGAGCCGATCGCGCTTCTCGTCATCGTGCTCGGCGCCCTCAACTGGGGTGTTGTCGGGCTCTTCGAGACCAACGTGATCTCGGACGTCTTCGGCACCGGCACGCTGACGGACGTTCTCTATGTGGTGGTCGGGGTCTGCGGGCTCCTCTACATCCCGAGGGTGATGGAGGGCCTCCACCTCAGCGACCACATGCCGCATCCCGGCCGCACCTGAGCTGGGGAGGCAACGGGAGACCGGGCCCGATCGGGCCCGGTCTTTTTTTATTCCCTGGCGCCCTGGCGGGCGAGGTTCAGGTCCAGCGCGTGGATCTGGCTCTGGCCGTAGGACCCGGTCTGCACCGGCCCGGCGGCGCTGATCGGGTCCCCCGGCCCCGGAAGGGGCTCCGGGCGCAGGCCCCGGCGAACGTCGATCGCGGTCAGGCCGGGAAGCGTGATGCCGGGCAGGTCGGCGATCACGAGGTGGGCATCGCCGTCACCGTCCGGATCGACCCGCTCGACGTAGACGATCCGGCCCGTGACGGCACGGCAGGCCGGAACGCCGGAGGGGCAGCGGGCCGGCTCGACCGAGCCGGCGGGCGCCGGATCGCGGTCGCCGGCCGAGGACTCGCGGCCGGCGTCGGAGCCGCAGCCGGCGGCTGCGGCGATCAGGAGAAGGGCGGCGGCCCTAGCGGACCAGGCGGTACGCGCAGACGTAGTGGTAGACCGCCGTGATTTCTTTTGTGATCTGGTTTTCGTTCAGTTTGAAATCGGCGCTCGTGTTGTTGACCACCGTCATCCCGTAGGCGATGCCCACCGTGTTGGCGGCGTAGGAGTCCGTGTAGACGCTGTTGGCGCCGGTTCCGTCTCCGAGGAAGATCGCCTGTCTGATCGACTGCGCCTCCATCGGGGTCGGCAGGAACCCGCCGCGCGCGGCGCAGGCGTCGGCCGCGGCCTTGATGCCGAGCACCGGGCCGGCCGGGGCATTGTCGTAACACGTGCCTCGGATCAGGGTCGTTGCCGGCGGGCAGACGGCGGCGTGACCGCCGACGGTGGTCGTGTTGGCGGCGGTTTTCGAGCTGACCGCCTCCGGGACGGTGCCGAAGGCGGCGAGGTTGAAGTCGGAGCCGACGAGGGTGCGTTTGCGGACTTTGGCGCTGTTGACCGCGTCGTTCGCGATTTTCGCGTTGGTGACCGCGCGGGGTTTGATCTGCCGCGAGCTGACGGAGTTGGGAGCGATTGCCGCGAAGGCAGTGCCCGTGAGCGCGATGATCAGCGCGACGAACGCGATCACGAGGGCCGGCGACGGCCGCTTAATCCCTACCTTCATTCTCTGCTCCTCCGCTTTCAGGTTGCGTGCGGGCCTCAGCTGATAAACCCGTGAACTCGTTCAAAGGTTCGGCCACCCCTTGCAAACCGCAAATCGGCCTCTCCCTACTTCCGCGGGCGCCAGTTTAGCGATGATCGTGGCGCTGTGACGCCTCCTCAGGCGCCGGGGGCGAGTCGCTCGTAGCCGACCGGCAGGCCGTAGATCCGCTTCGGCTCCGGGGTGCCGAATCGCATCCAGGCCGGCGCCGGGGCGCCGCGCAGCTCGGTTGCGAAGAAGGCGGCGGCGAAACGGTCGATCCAGCCCTGCTGGCGGCCCGCGGAGAGCCGCTCCTTGGGACGGCACCCCCTGCTCCCGTTCAAATACTTGCCGTCGTCCCGTCCCAGGCGTGAGAGCGTCGAGTTGAAGTAGTTGTGGCTGGCGCCGTCGAGGCGGACGAAGAAGACCGGCTCGCGCCGCGCCGAGCCCCTCGCACGCTCGAGGTAGCGGCGCGCTTGGCCGGGGACGTCGTAGTCGCAGCGAGCGGCGACGATTGCGGTCTCGACCTGCGGCAGCTCGGCGCCGTCGAAGGCCGGCGCGAGCAGGAGCAGCGCGGAGATCGGGGTCGCGGCCGCGTACTCGACGGCGTCGGCCCCGCTCAGCGAGTGGGCGAGCAGGCCGGGTTGCTCGAGGTCGAGCCTGCCCGCCAGCGGCAGGCCGAACCGGCTCGCGCCGCCCCCGGCGGCGGCGCCCAGCTCCGCCAGCGTGCGGTCGACGATCCGCGGCCAGCGCTTGGCGTGGCGTTCGCCGGTGCGGTCGTTCCAGCCGATCGTGAAGGCGCCGTTCAGGTCCGGCGCGATCGCGGCGACGCCGCGCTCGGCGAGCGCCTCGGCGAGGTGGCGCATGCCGAGGTCGCTGCGCAGCTCGCGCCCCCAGCAGGGCCAGGCGATGCGGAAGCCCCGGCCGGGAAGGCGCGGGCAGTCGTCGCCATGGCGGCCGTGGGCGACCACGACCAGCGGATGGGGGCCGGGCCCTTCGGGGACGGCGATCGCGCCCCAGAGCCTGACCGGGATCGGCCCCTTCGGCCCCGCGTCGGGAAGCTCGACGACGCCGAGGTCGTACTCGCGCACCTGGGCCGGCCCGGGCACGGCCGGCGCGGCGCCGGCGCCGGCGCCGAGTGCCACCAGGGCGGCGGCGATGCAGGCGGCGGCGATGCTCAGCGGTCGTCGCCCACCCATCCGACAACTGTAATGGCGGCCTGCGGCGATCTCGTGCGACGATTGGCAACGGTCTTCGATGAGAGCCGTCACCTGCCAACACTCTGAGTTCTCCCTGGCCGATCGCCCCGAGCCCGACCCGGGTCGTGGCCAGGTGCGGATCGAGGTCGCGCGCTGTGGGATCTGCGGCTCGGACCTGCACGCCCGCCACGGGATCGACCAGTGGGCGGACCTCGCGGCGAAGCTGGGCTACGACCGCTTCGGCCGCTCCGACCAGGAGCTCGTCTTCGGGCACGAGTTCAGCGGCCGCGTGGCCGAGTACGGGCCCGGGTGCAGGGAGGACGCGCCGAGCGGCACCCCGGTCGTCGCCCTGCCGCTCCTGCGCAACGAGCAGGGGGTCGACACCACCGGCCTGTCCGAGCATGCGCCGGGGGCCTATGCCGAGCAGCTTCTCGTCCAGGAGTCGATGATGATGGCGGTGCCCAACGGCCTCGACCCGGCGGCCGCGGCGCTGACCGAGCCGATGGCGGTGGCCCTGCACGCGGTCCGCCGCGGCGAGGTGCGCAGGCGGGACGTCGCGATCGTGATCGGCTGCGGCCCCGTCGGCCTCGGGGTGATCCTGATGCTGAAGGCGGCCGGCGTGCGAACCGTCGTCGCCAGCGATTTCTCAGCCGGCCGCCGGGCCCTGGCCGAGCGCTGCGGAGCCGACGTCCTGGTCGACCCCGCGCAGGACTCGCCCTACGAGCCCCGCAACGACCCCGGCTGGCTGACCAACGCCCCCGAGGCCTTCGCGCTCGCCCTCGACACGCGCGAGAAACTCGGCCGCCTGCCGGTCGGGTGGTGGCACGTCTGGCGCCTCGCGGAGCGCCTCGGCGCCGCGCCGAAGCGCCCGGTGATCTTCGAGTGCGTCGGTGTCCCGGGTGTGATCGCCGAGATCGTCGACTCCGCCCCCCTCTTCTCGCGCGTCGTCGTCGCCGGCGTCTGCGTCGGGCCGGACACCTTCACCCCCGCGATGGCGATCAACAAGGAGATCGACCTGCGCTTCGTCCTCGGCTACACGCCGCTCGAGTTCCGCGACACCCTCCACATGCTCGCCGAGGGCAAGGTCGATCCGAGCCCGATGATCACGGGCACGGTCGGGCTCGACGGCGTCGCCGGGGCCTTCGCGGACCTCGAGGACCCCGAGGCGCACGCGAAGATCCTCATCGATCCCTCGCTTTAGCGCTTTCGGTAGGAGATCGACGGGTCGACGAGCTCGCGGATCTCTGCGAGCAGCCGGGCGGAGAGCTCGCCGGGATCCTCATCGGGCCGTGGCTGGCCGCCGGCGGGGTCGAAGAAGCGGACGCGCAGCCGCGGCCGCCGGGGGAAGCCGCTCAGGTCCGAGGTCCCCTCGATCGCGACCAGCGTGACGTGCGCCTCGGGCACCTCGAGCGCGAGGCGGCCGACGCCGCTGCGCGCCCGCAGCACCTTGCCGCGCGACCTGGTCCCTTCGGGGAAGACCCCGATGCAGGCGCCGGCGCGCAGGGTCTCGATCGCCTTGTCCAGCGCCCCTGCGTCGCCGGCCCCGCGCTCGATCGGGATCTGGCCCATGCCGTTGAGGATCGGCGAGAGGCCGCGCACGTCCCAGAGCGTCGATTTGGCCAGGGCCCGGATCTGGCGCACGCGGCGGGCCGCGATCCCGACCATGATCGGGTCCCAGTGGCTGTCGTGGTTGGCGAGGACGAGCAGCGGGCCGCTCGCCGGCAGCGAGTCGAGCCCCTCGACCTTCAGCCCGCCCCACCATGCGACGGGCCGGGTCAGGGCCATGGCGAGGCCGTAGGTGCGAGTCCGCTCGCGCACCTGAGGCGGGGCGCTAGGAGCCGCAGTCGGCATCGACCGGAATCCTCTGCTCGTGGGTCTGGCCGCCCTGGCTCGTGAAGACGCCGTCGGCCACCACCGTCTGCGCGCAGATGTTGCGGCTGAGGATCAGGTAGCCGCCCTTGCCGCCGTCGACCGTGAGCTCGAAGGTGTTCAGCGGCGTGTCCGGGACGTCGTCCACCCCGGCCTGGATGCGGCCCCCTTTGGAGACGACCTGCCCGCGCAGGACTACCTCGGCCGGCCCGCTCAGCAGGTAGACGAGGGCCGGCAGTTCGCCGCCTTCGCTGACCGCGAAGACCGGACCGGTGAGCGCCCCGTCGTAGGCGGGGCTGAGGACGCGCGCTGAGCCGAGCGGCCGGCGCCCGGCGCACTCGTTCTCCTCCAGCTCGCGCTTGCTGCAGATTTTCCCGATCCCGGTCGCATCCACGAAAAAGGCCGACGGCAGGTTGATCGCCACGGAGCGGATGTTCTCGTCCCCCGGCCTGGCCTCGACGCGCATGATGAGGTCCGGCTTGTCGGTCCGCACGGTCCCGCCGATCGCCTCCAGAGAGGCCCGCGGCTCGAACGGCCCGCTCGACTCGGTCCCGTCGGAGTCGCCGCCGCAACCGGCGAGCATGGTCGCTGAGGCGAGGACGGCCAGTAGGCCGGAGACGGGAAGGCGGCGAAGCACCGCGCCACCGTACCGAGACCTCACCTGTTCGAGAAGCCAGCCCGCCTCATCCGCTTTCAGGAGCAGACGCGACGGGGGTGACCTTTCCTGCGGAGGCCTGGCGCAGGGCGTCGCCGGGGACAGGGCTGAAGATCTCGATCTGAAGCGGGGTGCCCGGGTATGCGAGGTGGGCGTTCTCCGGCGAGGAGGGGTCAATCAGCAGCAGCGCTCCGTCTTTGGTCCGCCCCAATTTCGCCTGTTGTTGCTCGCGCGCCGCCTTCCTCACGGACGCGACCCCGTCGCCGACCGGATAGGTCCCCACCGTCAAGAACTTGGCCCGCTTGTCACCAGCCTCGACCCCCCTCTCGAGGTAGCGAACGAAGACCCTGCCGTCCGCGGTCTCCGTCAGCTCATAGGCGGAATCCGCCCGTTCTCCCAGCCAGTAGACCGGGTGCCCCGCCTCGGCGGCGAAGTCGGCGAGCTCGGCAGTGCTCACGATCCGAGGTCCGCCCTCGGCAGAAGAAACCTCGTCGTCCTCGCCGAGCAGGAGGGCGACGAGCCATGCGGACGAGGCGATTGCCAGCACCACGAGTAATGGGACTTGCCAGCGTCGGCTCATGATTCCTCGTGCTGGAAGCTACATGGCCGAGCCGTCATGAAACTTGACCGGTCACCCTCAGCAGACGACGGTCAGGTGAAACGGCCGGTCTGTCACCGAACCACCCTTGTCGTATGTCTTGACCCTGACGACGTTCGGATTGCTCAGCTGCCCCGTCGGCACCGCGAATCCGAACGGCTCGGGACCCGGTGTCGCGGTCCCCGTCTCACCCGGCACCGAGATGAAGGCGCAGGCGCTGACGTCCTGTTCGAACACGACCGAGAAGACATTCGAGCTTGGACCGCTGACGGAGGCCACCCCACTGTCGCGAACGAGGGTGCCGGTGGCGCTGACCACCGCCCAGAGGCCGCTGCCGGCGGGACCCGCCGGCCCGGTCGGGCCCTGTTCGCCTTTTTCGCCTTTTTCGCCCTGGGCGCCCTGTTCGCCCTGTTCTCCCTGGGCGCCCTGTTCTCCCGCTGGACCGACCAGCGAGGTCCCCGCGTTCCACGCGCCCGTCAGCTTCGGACCGTAGATCTCGAACGTCGCGGTATCGATGTAGAAGTCGCCGTCCGCGCCGGTGGCGGGGCCGGGCGGGCCGGTGCCATTGAGGACGGTTCGGCCGTCGGCTCCGTCCGCGCCATCTTCCCCCGGCGCGCCCTGTATTCCGGGCGGGCCCTGTTCGCCTTCTTCGCCCTGAATTCCCTGCGGGCCCTGTTCTCCCTGGCTGCCCTGTTCGCCCTGTTCGCCCTGTTCGCCCTGGATGCCCTGGGGGCCCTGGATCCCCGGAGGACCCTGTTCACCAGTTTCGCCTTTTTCACCCTGGAGACCCTGTTTACCTTGGGTCCCCTGAAGGCCCTGTTCGCCCTGGATGCCCTGGATGCCCTGTTCGCCTTTCTCGCCTTGGACGCCCTGGACGCCCTGCGGGCCCTGTTCGCCTTTTTCACCCTGGAGACCCTGTTCACCTTGGGTCCCCTGAAAACCCTGTTCGCCCTGGAGGCCCTGCGGGCCCTGTTCTCCCTGGCTGCCCTGTTCGCCCTGTTCTCCCTGGAGGCCCTGCGGGCCCTGTTCTCCCTGGCTGCCCTGTTCGCCCTGTTCGCCCTGGAGGCCCTGTGGGCCCTGGATCCCCGGAGGACCCTGTTCACCAGTTTCGCCTTTTTCACCCTGGAGACCCTGTTCACCTTGGGTCCCCTGAGGGCCCTGTTCGCCCTGGATGCCCTGGATGCCCTGTTCTCCTTTCTCGCCTTTTTCGCCTTGGACGCCCTGGACGCCCTGCGGGCCCTGTCCGCCGTTTTCGCCCTGGAGGCCCTGTTCACCTTGGGTCCCCTGAAAACCCTGTTCGCCCTGGATGCCCTGGATGCCCTGTTCTCCTTTCTCGCCTTTTTCGCCTTGGACGCCCTGGACGCCCTGCGGGCCCTGTCCGCCGTTTTCGCCCTGGAGGCCCTGCGGGCCCTGTTCTCCCTGGAGGCCCTGCGGGCCCTGTCCGCCGTTTTCGCCCTGGAGGCCCTGCGGGCCCTGTTCTCCCTGGAGGCCCTGCGGGCCCTGGATCCCCGGAGGACCCTGTTCACCAGTTTCGCCTTTTTCGCCCTGAATTCCCTGCGGGCCCTGTTCTCCCTGGCTGCCCTGGGCACCGGCTTCGCCCTGCGGCCCTTGGACGCCCTGCGCGCCGGACTCGCCCTTCTCACCTCGAGATCCCTGGATCCCCTGAGCGCCGGGGTCACCGCTGGCGCCCTGGAGGCCCCGCCGTCCTCGCTCGCCCCCGATCCCCCTCGGACCGGAGGAGCCCTTCGCGCCCCGCTCGCCCTCTGGGCCCCTCCCACCGCTCTTGCCATTTTCGCCCGGAACACCCGGAACACCCCGTTCTCTCGCTTCCCCCGGTTCTCCCTGCGGCCCCGGAGGACCCGTCTCGCCCGGCTCGCCTCTTGCCCCGCGCGGGCCGGCGGGGCCGCGCTCGCCCATCGCCCCCGTGATGCCACGCGGGCCCTGGATGCCGGGCGGGGTAAAGCCGGGCGTGAGCTGCAATGCCTGCGCAGGGGTCGCCGACGCCTGCAGCGCGATGAGGAAGACCGGGCACACCGCGAGGGCGAACGCCAGGCGGCGAGCGCGAGATGGCTTGTGACAACGGTCACTCATCCGGTGTCCCTCGACACCTGTGAGATAACCCATTAGAACGGCAAGAGCGGTTTCGCCCGGCTGAGCTCAGATTGCCATCAGTGAGGCCCTTCGTCCTCGCCCGGCGCACCGACAAGGCCAAGTGTCTCCGCATGAGGCTCGAGCGCCTCGATCACGAAGGCGATGTGCTCGTCGAAGTCCTCGCCCAGGGCCTCGGCGCCCTCCCGCACCTCGTCGCGGTTGACGGCGGCGGCGAAGCTCGGCTGCTTCAGCTTCTTCTTGACCGACTTCGGCGTCATCCCGACGATCCCGGTCGGGCGCACGAGCGCGACGGCGGCGATGAAGCCGGTCAGCTCGTCGACCGCGAAGAGCGTCTTCGCCATCCGCGTCTCCCGCGGCACCCCGAGGAAGGTCGCGTGCCCGGCGACGGCATCGATCAGCTCACGCGGGTAGCCCCTCTCCTCGAACAGCTCGAGCGCGATGCGGGGATGGCCGCTGTCGAGGTCGGGGTGACGCTCGTAGTCGAGGTCGTGGAGGATTCCCGTCACCGCCCAGAGCTCCTCGTCCTCGCCGTATTTGCGGGCGTAGGCGCGCATCGCCGCCTCGACGCCGAGGACGTGCTTGCGCAGCGAGTCGGACTCGGTCCACTCGCAGAACAGCTCCCATGCCTGCTCGCGGGTGGGCTCGCTCACCTGGCGGGGGCGTGGTGGTGGGAGGCGAACTCCTGGATTCCGGCCTCGTCCCCCACATAGCGCCGCACCGCGAGATACATCACGTCGTCGACCAGGTCCCAGGTCATCCCCTCTTCGCCGACCTCCGTCAGCCGGTCGACCACCAGCTTGTAGATCGACCCGAGCACCCCTTCGGCGGTGGTGCGGCTGATCGAGTCGGGGTCGCTCAGTTCGCAGCGCCCGACGTCGATCAGATCGACGACACGCTGCAGATAGCGGTCGCGCGCCGCCATCTCCATCGCTCCCCCCGGGATCTTCCTGATCTCGCCGTAGCGCCGCTCGCGGCGGTGGTGGCGCAGGTACTCGGCCGCCCCGTATATCGCGGCTCGAATGCCCTCCCGCCACGACGGGGCCGCCATGTAGGGACCGAACATCGACTGGTCGAACTCGGCGATGTTCGCTTCGTACGTGCAGTCGCGGCAGTCGTCGAGGCCCATGAAGCGGGCGTCGAACTCCGCCCGCGAGGCGCGCGCGCGCTCGACGATGTCAGGGACGTCGAACTCGTCGTAGCCGCGCTCGATGGCGAGGTCGATCGTGGCCTGGCGGAAGCGGTCCCAGGTCTCGTCGCCGACCGGATTCGGCAGCGGACTGAGCTCCGGTGGCCATCTCATGGCTGAATCAGCCATGGCCCAAGGGTAGCCCACACCCTCCTCCGCCGTGGAGGGCGTGGGCAGGGCTGAGCCGGTTACTCGACCCCGGGGAACCAGAGTCCGAAGCGGCTGCAGAGCCCGGGCAGGCTCTCGGGCTGCATCTCGAGGGCGTAGCGAGCGCAGAGCTCGCCGAAGGCCTCGGGGTCGGGCGCTCCGGCGGCGGCGAGCGGCGCGAGCTCCGCGAAGAACTGCTCGAAGCCGGCCGGGGAGATGATCTCGAGGATCCGGGCGGGCTCGTCGCCGGCGTTCCAGAACGTGTGCCACTGCCCGCGCGGCTTGTAGACGAGATCGCCGGGGCCGGCCTCGACCACATCGTCGCCGAGCAGCGCGCCCATGCGGCCCTCGAGGACGAAGCTGTACTCGTCCTCCCGGTTGTGGCGGTGCAGCGGCGCGGCGAGGCCACGCGGCGGCATCGGATGCTCGACGAGGCTGAAGCGCTCGTCGGTGTCGGCGCCGGGAATCATGAAACGGACGCCGATCGTCTGCAGGGTGACGGACTCGCCGTCGGTCGGGCCGATGATCGTCGGGCCGGTGGTCGTCGCGGGCATTGAGGATCTCCTTCTCTCGATATTTGATCGAACAGCAGTGTTCGACGAACCGTACAGACGCCCGCCGGATCTGTCAAGATTCATCGAACACATATGCCCACCGAAACCAAATCGACGAAGCGGCGCTACGAGAAGAAGGCGCGCGCGGCACAGGAGGAGCGGACGCGGCGCGACATCATCGAGGCCGCGATCGGGCTGCACGGGACGGTCGGGCCGGCGCGCACGACGATCACGGCGATCGCCGAGAACGCGGGCGTCCGGCGGGCCACGGTCTATCGCCATTTCCCCGACGAGCGGGCGCTGTTCATGGGCTGCTCGGGCACGTTCGCCGAACGCAACCCGCCGCCCGATCCCGCGACCTGGAGCTCGATCGCCGACCCCGCCGCCCGGCTCGAGGCGGCCCTCGACGCCCTCTACCGCTGGTACGAGCGGGTGGAGCCGATGTTCACCTCCGTTCTGCGGGATGCCGACACGGTGCCGATGGTCAAGGAGCTCCAGGCGGGCCGCCTCGCATACCTGGCCGCGATCGAGGACGGCCTCGTCCCGGGATGGGGCGCGCGCGGGAGGGCGGCCAAGCGCCTGCGCGCCACGATCGCCCTGGCGCTCGACTTTCAGGGCTGGCGGACCCTCCACGAGCGGGGCCTCGACCGCGCCGACGCGATCGCCGTCATGTCGTCGGCCGTCCGCGCAGCCCCTGCCTAGGCAAAACGTGGCGGTGCTTCTGGCAGTGGGAGGCGCGGTGGCTTCGACCGAGGCGACGGAGGCATACGCCCGCATCTACGCCTCGCGCTCGGTCGACTGAGCCGGATTCGCCGGGGATTTGCCCTGCGGTCCACCGGCCGGGGAGTAGTTTGATGCTCCGGGGTTCAACAAAGGAGAAGAGATGCTCTCTCGACTGGCGGGCGCGATGCGTCGGCAGGCAATCGGCGTAATTGCGCTGTTCATTGCGCTCGGGGGGACGTCCTACTCGGCGTTGGGCCCGGGCGTCGTGGGCACCAAGGCGATCAAGGACGGCGAAGTGACGAGCCGAGACATCCGCGATCGAGGTGTGCGGAGCCGAGACCTTGGCCCCGGCAGCGTCACCGGGATCGCCCTCGCAAAGGGGTCGGTCACCGGCGACAAGGTCGCGGCGGAGACACTGACCCCCGGCCACATCGCGGACGGCCCCGGGTCGGGGCTCAACGCCGACCTTCTCGACGGGGCGGACCTCGCGGACCTGCAGTCGAGGACCGTCGCAAACTGTCCCGCCGGCGAGTTCCTGCGCTCGGTTGCGCCAAACGGCAGCACCGCATGCGGCCTCGACGTCGATTCAGGCGGGGACATCACCGCCGTGACGGCCGGCGGCGGCCTGGCCGGTGGCGCCACCAGCGGCAACGCGACCCTCTCCCTGGCACCGCAGGGGGTCACCGGCGTGGAGATCGCGCCGGACGCCGTGACCGGCGGCGATGTGGCCGACGGGTCGCTGCTCCCCGACGACCTGCTCGCCGGCAGCGTCCAGCTGCCGTTGAGCGCGGGATGCGCCGCCGGGCAGATGCTGCGCACGTTCAGCGCCGGCGGCAACCCGACCTGCGCGGCCGATGCCAATTCCGGCGGCGACATCACGGCGGTGACCGCCGGCACGGGGCTCACCGGCGGGGCCTCCACGGGCAGCGCGACGCTCGGAATCGCCGTGCCGCTCAGCCTGAGCGGGGCCAACGATCCCCAGGTCGCCACATTCACCCAGACGGGCGGCCCCGGCGGGGCCGTGAAAGTGGAGAGCACGAGCGCAAGCTCCTTCGGCCATACGCTGCAGGTCTCAAATGCCGGCACCGGCCGCGGCATCAACGTCTCCTCGGTGGGCGGCAATGGAATCGAGACGACGACCTCGAGCATCTCCGCGGCCGGCCTTGTGGGCAGAGGCTCCTCCGGCGAGGTCATCGTCGGGACCTCGACTGGCGCCGTCTGTGAAAGCGGTGGCAGCAAATGCAGCGGAATCGGTGCCGTCGTCGGCCGGCATGACGGCCCCCTCGGGTACGGCGTCCGCGGCTTCGTGACCGACCCGCTCGGCGGAAACGGCGTCCTCGGCCAGAGCGGGATAAGCGGCGGCAAAGGGGTCGGCGTGCGTGGCGAAAACGTCAGCGCCTCCAATACGAGCAACGCGATCGAGGGCGTGACCAACGGAACCGGGGCCGGGATCTACGGCTCCGGATCGCTCGCCGGCCAGTTCGACGGCGCGGTGAAAATCAACGGCAACCTCACCGTGACGGGAACCAAGTCGGGGTTCGTGATCGACGATCCCCGCGATCCCGAGAACTCGACGCTCGCCCACACGCCGGTCGAGTCGGATCGCTTCACGGTCACCTACTCCGGGAACGTCCGGACCGACGACGGTGGAGAGGCCGCCGTGCGCCTGCCCGACTATGCGGAAGAGATTGCCGGCGACTGGCGCTACGGCCTCACTCCGATCGGCGTCTTCGCCCAGGCGATCGTCGGAGAGGAGCTCGAGGACGGTCGCTTCCTCGTGCGAACCGATCAACCCTCCGTGAAGGTGTCATGGGTCGTGATCGGGACCCGCCACGATCCGTTCGCCGAGCGCTATCCGTTCCGCTCCGAGCGGCGAAAGGCCGGTGAGGAAAGCGGCCACTACATCCATCCGGGGGTTTACGGGGAGAACGGCTCGCAGGCGGTCGCGGTTCCGGAGACGCCCGACACGCCCATAGAAACGGAGCTGCCTTCGACGCCCGCGGCCGGCGCGTCTCCCTAGAGCTACGGATTGCCGTCGCGTTTCAGCCAGAGCCAGGCGCTACCTTTGCGCTGTGGGCAGCCAGCGAGTTCCAGGTGGAGTGGTGCACCGGCTACCGGTGGACCTGCGCGAGGCGTTGACGGCCGACGCCACGGCTCTCGATGCCTGGAAGGACATCACGCCCCTGGCACGCAACGAGTTCATCTGCTGGGTCCTGGATGCCAAGCAGCAGAAGACCAGAGAGCGCCGCATCCGCCGGACACGGGAAGAGCTGGAGGAAGGCCAGCGCCGGCCCTGCTGCTGGCCGGGCTGCAAGCACCGCGACCGCACCGGGAAGTAGCGGCTGAGCGCGCCCGACAGGATTCGAACCTGTGACCTTCGGTTTCGTAGACCGACGCTCTATCCAACTGAGCTACGGGCGCTGGCGAGGCGGGATTCTACGTGGCGGGCTGGTTTAGCCGCACGTGCCAGTGGACCGTCGCGGTGGCGACCCGCTGGCCGTCGGCGTCGGTCAGCTCGATCTCACAGGGGACCTCGACCATCTCGTGGGTCGCGGGATCTGGGCCTATGATCGGCACCAGATGCCCGTCGGCGCGTCGAGCACATACTTCCCGAGAGCATCGGCACTGGGGGAGTTCCTGCCGATCGAGATGATGCGGACCTGGAGTGGAATCCCGTCAAAGTCCGGAGGCCTCCCGAGCTTCAAAGTTCGACAACGGCGTAATGCGGTGCCCCGCCCTACGCTCCTTCAGCGATTCACCGCTCCGGACCAACCCAAATAGCATTGATCGCGTCAAGTCAGCATTCGCAAGTAGCAACCGGGAGGCAACATGAGCGAGGAGTGGTGGTACTCAGCTTTCAACACAGCGGACTACGACAACTTCAACCAACAACTGGAGAGCGCCCTTATGTCTATCTCGCAAAAAGGGCTTCACCCGAGCGTCTCGTTCAGCCACACGGCGAAGCTGGACGGACTTGGATACCACTACTCCGCAATTGTCATCGGGACCAAGAGCCCCGGTCAGACGGCATCGTAGCCCTACCCCGCGGGACCAATGGGAGGTCGGGACGATTTCGACGTCCCGTGAACCAGCCCGTATATGGCATCACGGTTCCAAATCAACTGCACGAGTCTCTCCGGGGCAAATAGACTTACGTACAGGGTTCTGTATGCGTAACCATCCGGGTGGTGCTGCAGTGACAACTGGAAAAGAGCGAGCATTGCGTGAAGCCTCAGACCGAGGTGACACCGAGGCTGCTCTTGAGCTGGCTGCCATGCTCGCCCAGCGAGGCGAGACAGCCGAGGCGATCGCCGAGTACCGCAAGCTCGACGCTGACGGTGTGCTCAACGGGACAGGGAACCTGGCGCGTCTTCTAAAGGAGACAGGGGAAACCCGGGAGGCGGAGGAAGCGTTCAAGCGTTGCGCCGAGGCAGGCAGTGCGCGAGCCGACGCGCAGTACATCGCGCTGCGTGTCCTTCGGGGAGCCGCGACACACGAGGAGATCGTCAGGCTCGTAGCGGTGTGGGCGCGAAATGCCGACCATCTCCAGCCGGGGCATCTCCCCTCCAAGGACCAGATGACCACTCATCACTATGAGGCGCTGGTAATGATGGACGACCTCGACGATTTGTGGCCGAGCGACGCAGGGGACTATCCCATCCTCGAGTCGATCTGCAACCGTGACTCGGTCCTCGCCGGTCTGCATGCCGCTGATGCCACGGGCAGCCCCGCGGCGGCCCATCAATTGGGGACCTACTTTCAAGGCAGAGGCGATCTGACGGATGCGTCACAAGCCTTCGAAAGGGCTGCCGAACGTGGCTGGAAGTCTGCGTTGTATGAGGCGGGCGTTGCGCGCTATAAAGCCGAGGACATCCACGGTGCGTTGGGCATAGCCAAGCGGGCCGAGGAGGAGGGAGTCTTCGGAGGCCTCTTCCTTGTGGGTGCGATTCAGCGACAACTGGGAAACCACCAGGAGGCCATGAGCGCCTGGGTCGACGCTGATCTTGCAGGAGATGCCCGTGCCTCTTTCGAGCTCGGAAAACTGATGGCGTGGATTGCTGAACAAGCCGGATCAAACGACGGTGACCTAGCGCGGCCCTATCTGGAGAAGGCCGCGGCAGCTGGAATCTCCGAAGCCCAAGAGCTTCTTGACAAACTGAACAGTCTCGACGACCCGTCCATCAGGAGGTGAGGGGTGCCCCTGGTTCTCTACGCTGCGCGCGCGCTGCCGACCCTGAAGAACGGCTATTCGCTGGTCCGGAAATGGAACGCGCTGCCGCCGGAGGCCCGGGCTGCAGTGCAGGAGCAGGGCAGGAGGACGGTGGTCGCGATCATGGCGGTGAAGGTGGCGGCAAGCGCTGAACGCAGCGCCGCCGACCCGCCGGCGACCTGGCAGGCGGCGCGCGAGACGATCCGCCGGGCCGGCCCCGCAGAAGAGATGGCGAAGGCGGTGGTGGCCGCCCTGCAGAAGGTTCCGGAGGCCACCGTCGAGGAGATCGCGGACGCGGTCGGCGCCACCGGGAAGAACGACTCGATCTTGAAGAGCGCGATGCGCATGGCCCAGGACGACGGCTACATCCGCCGCAGAGGGGTGAACCTCCGCGGCATCAAATGGGACATCACCGAGTGGGCGGACCTGAACCTGATCGACAACCCTCAGGTTTGCCGTCTGGAGACGGAGATCGCAGCCTTCGTCGGGGAGTTCGGCATCGCCAGTCTCGACCAGATCTCCAGCCGGCTCTGCCTCGAAGACGACTCTCCGGAGCTCCGATCGGCGCTCGAGCGGGCCATCTCCGATGAGAGCGTCCACTGGTACTGCAACGGGATCTACGGACTCGCACAGGACCAGCTCGAGGACTTCGAGCCGAAGCGGGATCTCTGGGCCGAGACCGTGCCCGCGGAGGGCAGGAGAGACTTCGAGGGTGCCCTGAAAGAGCTGGAACTCGCCGTCAAGGGCCTGGCCGGGGCGCTGAAAGGCGGTGACAGCGACGACGCGAGCGACGGCCTCGCCCCCACTCCCAGCCCCAGCCCCGGTTCGGGGGGCGAAGGCGGCGACGATCCCTACGATGCCATACAGCGCCTACAGGAGCTCCGCGAGAAGGGCGTGCTCACCGAGGAGGAGTTCGCGGCGAAGAAGGCCGAGCTGCTGCAGCGGATCTGAGACGCCCGGCCGCGGCCGGGCGTCCCGTCATCGCCCTGGATCAGTAGGCGTCCGCCCCGGACAGCTCCTGCTCCAGTTTGTCGCCGAATACCGCGGCGACCCTGAGCGGCTCATCGAACTCCCCGGGATCGAGGTCGGCGAGCCTGATCGAGTGGCGGAAGATGACCGGACCGCCCTCGACCAGGGCCAGTCCGCCGACCACCATCTGGTTGCTCTTCAGCAGGGCATCCTTCGGGTCTATCTGGTTCTCCTCGCAGACGGCCGTCGAGATGATCGCCCACTCCGAGTCACCGATCTCGCCACCTTTCTCGACGACGACGAGCTGAGTGCGGTCGTTGTCGAGGTTGAAGATCAGCCTCACCGAGTTGATGTCGTCGTTCGCCACCTTGTACTCGGACTTGATGTACCTGTGCAATGCATTCCAATCTGCCATGACTGTTCATTCCTTTCCTGTTTGGTGATGTCGTCAACTTTTGAGTGGAAGTCGGGGTCAGCGTTAAAGCCTCGGCCGCACCGTGTGTTCGCGCCACCAGCGGTAGAGGCGGATGCGGGATCGGCCGGTGATCGAGGCGAACAGTTGCGTACGGGGGTCCTCCCAGGCGAGGGTCGAGTGGCGCCCCGAGCCGTAACAGAGCAGCGAGCCGATCGTGCGGTTCGGGTGGGAGTTCCGGTGCCAGCTACCCGAGTAGGGAGCGCGATTCGGGCACTCGTCAGCGGAGGCGCCGTCGCCTCGGCCCTCGACCGCGTGCTTCCTCTGGGACACGTAGACGTCGAGCAGCTGCTGGTTGCGAAAGGCCATGAACTTCCCGCGCAGGCGCCCCTGATGGCAACCGACCAGGCCGTCGAGGCTGTTGCGGTAGAGACCCGCGGGAAGGGCGGCGATCGAGCGGCGCGAGCAGTGGCCCATGGGCACCGCTGCGATCAGCCGGCGATCGACCTTGCGCTGCTCCGCCACCGACGGCACATCGCTGCGCGGCGCGACCAGCCAGGCCACGCCGAGCACAGCGATGACGGCGAATGTCAGGGCGAGCTTGCGCTGGTTCGGTTGTTCGATCCGGTCGGCGAGCAGGCGCAGCCCGAGCGTGAGGACAAAGGCGGTCGTCACCACCAGGGGGGCACAGGCCCAGGCACTTGGCGGAATCGACCCCTCCTGGGCGGCGCTCTGCATGAAGAGCCAGGGCAGGCCGAGGCAGAGCAGCATGAAGTCGATGTACAGGGTTCCCTCAGACCAGGCCAGCTTTCCCGCCCCGGCGCGGATCCCGTCGTAGGCGAGACTCGCGAGGACCATGACACCGGCCCCGATCGCCGCCGGCAGCCACTGGTAGTGCCAGGTCGCGGCGATCGCCGTCAAGAAGTCGGCTCCGGACGGCAGGAAGGTGAGCGGCAGGCTGACGCCCATCGTCACCGCCAGGCCCCCGGCGGCCAGGGCGGCGACCAACCAGAGCTCGCGGGTCGCCGAGTGCCGAAAACGCGCCCGGGCCTCGGCCCGGCGGGCCTTTTCCGCCGCTCGGCGCTCGGCATCTTCCTGTTCGAGCCGTTCCCGCTCTTCCCGGTCGCGCTGATCGGCTTCGCGTTCCGCGATCGGCGCCAAGGAGATGACGGCGATTGCCCGGCCGAGCGATTCCTCGGTCATACCCTGCGGTGACTGGACATTGGCGCGCATCCTCTCACCCGAAGTCCAGCAAAAACAAGGGGAGATGGGTACGGGATGGTTACGGTTTGTGTGTGACGGTTACTGTGTCAAATTGAATACCGCACCTTTCCGGTAGTCGCGGCGGCGCGTTTCGGTCACCGTCCGCCACACTCTTGCTACGGCTTCGATCGACAGCCGGACGGCGAAGTGTGCTCTGATCCCGTCGATGCCGGGGACCTTCGCTGCGCTCGCGACGACGGCCATCGCCTCGACCCTGCTTGCGAACCTCGGCCTGCTGCCCCCGGCGCTCGCGGCCGGCCTGCTACTGGCAACCTGCGGCCGGCTGCTGGCGGAGCTCATCGTCCAACCTGCGTCCTCTGCGGACCGCCGGCTGCGTGGCGAGGTGGTGGCATGGAAGGAGGCCCTGGTCAATGACCGCTCGGCGCAGCTCTCCCACGACCTCGTGCACTGGCCGCGCCGGATCATGCGCGACGCCGCTCTGTTCCTGCGGACCGCCGGCTACACGCGCGAGGCGACCCGGGTCGAGCGGGCCGGCGAGCGGTGCCAGGCCGCCGGCCGCCGCGGCGGCCGGCGTACAGGTGACTTCGGCGACCCCTCCGGCGGCCGCCTCGGCCTCATCGGCGGTGCCGCGCTCACAACTCCGACCAGGTCAGACCGGCCCTTGAGGCACTTCTCGGTCGCCGCCAACCTGCCCAGGTGGCTCGGCCCGGCGTGGGCCGAGCGGCTCTCGCGCCTGATGCGCCCGATCGACCTCGTGCGCCTTCTGCACACACCCCAGATCGAGCGCCGCACCCTGGTCGGGACGCTCTGGCTGCGCGCCGCGATCGTCCTCGCAGCACCGCTTTCCGGCGCGGTGTCGCCGAGCGGGGACGTTCCGCTCGGATCGGGCTCGACGGCACCCGCCGAGGCGCTCTACTGGCTGGTTGCCTGCGAGGCGGTGGCCACCGCCATCCTTGCCCCGCGCATCGCCGACTTCGTGATCGGGCGACCGGTGCGATGGCCGCTGCTGCTCGCCGAGCAGGCGCTGGCGCTGGCGCTGATCGGCGCTTTCCCCTGTTGGGCCTGCTGCGCCTACGCCGCCGGTCCGATCGTCTGGTTCGAGAAGCGCGAATGGAGCCTCTGGAAGATCCCCGTCTGGGCGGTCCTCAATCTCGGGGCAGTCCTCGCCTTCGCAAGCCAGAGCCCGGTCGCCGAGGCGGCGATCGCCGCCGTCGTCGTCGCTCTGATCGCCGACAGCTACGGCTTGATGCTGCCGGCGGTGCTGGCGACCCTGCTCCGCGGCTGGCACGCCGAGCGCACCGCGCGCAAGCTGATCGTCGCCCGCGCCGCCCGCTCCCGCGAGACCGTACGCGGCGCGATCGCCGAGACCAGGGTCGTCCTCGAACGAGCCGGCGAGGACGACGGCGCGCCGGACGGGGGCGAGATCGAAACGCTCCTCGACGGACTGGCGCAGGCCGAGGAGCAACTGGAGCGGACCGCGGCGAGCGACTTGGGCCGCCCACCCCACACCCTGGCCGACATCTGCGCCCAGGCGGTCGCCGGCGCCGGCGTCTCGCCGGCCGGCTGGGACCCGGGCGCAGCCCTGCACGCGACCCAGATCGAGTGCCGCCCGGAGGATCTCGGACGTCTGGAGGTGACAAGCCCGGGTGCCCGTCGGGCCCTGGAACGTCTGGTCAAGCGAGTGGTCTTCGAGGCGGTCGCCCACGGCCTGGGACTGCTCTCGACGCGGATCGAGGCGGCGGGCGACAGAGTGGTCGTCGCAATCGCCAATGAGGTGCACCCCGACCGGATCGACGGCGCCGGCGCCGGATACCGCTGGACCGAGGCGCTGGCTGCTTCGCTGCCCGGGGCGACTGTCGACCCCGGCCTGGTCGAAGAGTTCAACGGGCTGACCATGTGGGTAGTCCGGGTACAACTCGAGGTCACCTGCTTCAAGGCCCGACGGTGATTGCGCCGTACGCACCTGGATGTGCATATCCTCCCGGCGCGTGGGGGCGGGGAGAGAAATCCGAATCGTGATCGCGGAGGACTCTCAGGCCGGACAGCAGCTGTGGTCGCAGCTCGAACGCGATCTCTCCGGGATGCTCGCGCCGCGAGAGCTCAGCGTCACCATCGCCCAAAACGCCGGCGAGCTGCTCAGCGTGCTCGCCAGCCTCGAGCGGTCGGCGCGGAGGCCGGATATGGTGTTGATCGACCTGCACGTCCCCGTGCGCAGCTGGGTTCTCTCCTCGACCGCGACCGGCGACGGCTGGCCCGACACCGCGAAGGCCGGTGTCTGGCTCGGCAAGCGGATCCGCGGCGGCGGCAATGACACCAGCCTGCTCGTGCTCTGGACCAGCAACGTGCTCGCCAACGAGCTGAACGACGCCTACGCGTTCTGCAACCTCGAGGCGGGGAATCGCCCGGTCGGCGACTACGTCCTCGACAAGGCGACCGAAAGGGTCGCGCAGGCCGTGGTCCTTGCCCGCCTGCTCGATTCCGACCCCGAAGCGCGGCCGGCGTGGCAGCCGCCCACTCCCACCGTGGCCGTCACCGAAGCCCCGCGCAGGTCCCTCCCCTACCTCGAGCAGGGGCTGCGTTCGCAGGCGATAGCCGAACGACTGGTGCTGAGCAAGAAGACGGTCGACGACCACAAGGCGATCCTCCGCGACAGCCTCTGCGGGGACGTGAGCGGCGACGAGCACGAGCTCAGCGTGGCGATCGTCAGCGCCGCGCGCCGCGCTCACCTCCCCTGGATCTCCCTTCATTACGACGACGACGCGAACGACCCCCTCAATGTGCTCGGGGGCGCCAAATGAGCGAAGCCAACTCGTTGGTCTCCGGGCTTCTGGTCATCGGCCTGCTCGTCCTCCTGATTCTCTTCATCGTTCGGGGCGGCAAGTTCGGCATCTCCGCACCCAAGGGCGGGCGTCTGCCCGGCCTCCCCGGCGCCGGTAGGGCACGGACCGCGAACCGCACGCCGATCGAAGTGTTCTTCGCCCTCTTCGCGATCGCGAACCTGGCCACCTCGGAGTCCGTCGCCGGGATCGGCGCCCTGGCGATCGTGACTGCGATGGTCTTCCTGGTCGTCGCCTACGCCGCCTTCTCCGACCTCGGCCTGCTCGCCGTCATCTTCGGAGCGGTCGCCGCTTTCGCGGACGTCGCCCTGACCGAGGGCACCGAGGTCGCGGTCATGGTCCTCGTCATCACGGCCTTCATCGCCTTCATCTACTACGGCATAGGTGCCGGCGGGCGGGGATCGTAGAGCGGCTAGGTCCGCACCAGCATCACGCTGACGTTGTCCGGCGCCCCCCGCTCGAGCGCCAGGCGGACCAGCGATTCGAGGATCGCCGCGTCTGACGCCTCACCGGCGAACGCCGCTCCGATCTCCTCGTCGGAGACCGGAGTCGTGAGGCCGTCGGAGCAGAGCAGGAAGCCCAGTGGCTCGCGTTTGAACCACTGCACATGCGGGCTCGGGTCGACCGGCCGGGAGCCGCCGAGGGCCTGGGTCAGGACCGAGGCCTGGCGCTCGGCGGCGGGGTCGAGGGCGCCGGGGTTGTCGTCGAAGGAGACCGGCAGCACCGAGTCGCCGGCGAGTTCGTAGATCCTCGTGTCGCCGACGTTGGCGCAGAGGATCGTGTCGGCCGCGATCACCAAGGCCGCGACCGTCGTCGCCATCCCGGCGAGGGCGGGGTCGGTGGCGGCCTCCCGCGTCAACACGTCGTGGGCGGCGAGGAGCACGTCGCCGAGCTCGCCGGTGTCGCGCGGCGGCGGGTTGTGGACGAGCTCGCGGACGACGGTGAGGCTCGCCACGTCCCCGGCGGCCTGGCCCCCGAGCCCGTCGGCTACAACGCAGACGACGGGGTCCTCGCCGGAGTAGGAGTGCAGGGCGAGCCCGACGTTCCCCTGCGCGGCCCAGCCGCTGCAGCCGATGCTGTCCTCGTTGCGCTCCCGGACCAGGCCGGGGTGGGTGGCGGCGCAGACGCGGACGAAACTCATCGGATCTCGATCTCCAGGCTCGCCGCCAGGCGCAGCACCTGGCCGACGCGCAGCTCCGTGGGCGAATTCGGCGGCAGCCGGCTGCCGTCGACGAAGGTGCCGTTGGTCGAGCCCAGGTCGGTGACGATGAGAGCCCCTGGGCGGGCAACGCGGGCGTGCGTCCTGCCCACATTGGGATAGTCGGCGAGGGACTTGGCAAATGGCTGTTGGGCCCTGCCGAGCTCGACCGTCTCGCCTTCCCTCAGCGCGTGGCTCCCCCAGGGAAAGGCGAGCGTGCTCGCCGCGTCCGGGGCGACACCGGAGACGGGTTCGCCGCAGTAGCGACAGATGACATCGCCCGCGGCGAGCGACTGCCCGCAACCGGGCGTCGCGCAGCGCCTGGGCGCGCCGGCGGGGACGGGCGCAGCCGCCACCTCGCCGGCTTCGGTTCCGACCTCGGGCGCCTCCGGGGCCGCGGCCACGAGCTTGCTCCGGCAGAGCCCGCAGTAGTCGCCGGGGGGCGACTCGCCGCGGCAGACCGCACAGGTCACGGTGTCCACGAGGTCTCCCCCAGCTCGACCCCGACTCCGCTCAGTGCCGTCTCGAGGCCGGCCATGTCGCCCCGTCTCGGGATGCCGATCAGCCGGATCGCCCGCGGCTCGACTGAGATCTGGATCGGCGGCGCCGCCGGCCGGCTCTCGACGAACTCGGCGTAGCGGGCGCGGCCGAGAGCGGTGAGCGGGACCAGCTCCTGGTTCGCGGACCCGCGCCAGATCAGGTCGGTCGGCAGGTCCTCGCGGTAAGGCCCGGTGACGACAGCGTCGATCAGCTCGAGCGCCGGCGCGTGCCGCAGCTCCAACCGTCGCAGCGGGTAACCCGAGTAGCAGAGGACGTCGACCTCTCCCGCCCTTTCCGCTCGCCAGACCTCCAGCCCCGAGAGCAACTCCAGCAGCGCCTCGGGCTGGTCGAAGGGCTCACCGCCGCTGATCGTCACGCCTTCGACCTCGGCGGCCGGCAGGCCGGCCACCCACTCGAGCACTGCCTCAACCTCGGTGCGCGCCTCGTGGCGCGGCTGCCAGGTGTCGCGCGAGAGGCAGCCGCGGCAGCCGATCGAGCAGCCCTGGACCCAGATCCCCGCCCTGGCGCCGGGGCCGAGAGCGGTGACCGGGTGGTGGAGCCTGTTGACCTCGATCCTCATTCGCACTCGAGCTCGAAGAGCGGGCCGTTGCGGCGCAGCTCCGTTACCGTCACCTGCTCACCGGGATCGGGCGGGTCACCGATCAGCTTGCGGGCGAGGGGGTTGACCAGCGCCTGCTCGACCGCCGACCCGATCCCGCGGCCGCCATTGGAGAGGTCGGCGAGCGCGATCTCGGCGAGCTGCTCGCGAACCTCGGGGGCGAGCACCAGCCTCGCCCGGTACTCGCGCTCGATCCGGCGCTCGACGTTCTCGAGCAGCAGGGAAAGGATCTGGTCTCCCGCCTCACGGTCGATGAAGTCGAAGACGATGATGTTGTTGCCGAAGCGGTTGCGCAGCTCGGGGCGGCCGAGGTCCTCGATGAAGAAGCGCCTGATCTCCTCGAGCACGAGCCCTTCGGCCTCGTCGCGGTTCATCTCCGGCGGTGGTTTGATCACCTGCTCGCGGCGACCGTCCTCCGTTTTGCGGTAGATGCCGAGGTTGGAGGTGAAGACGAGGATCGCCTCGGAGAAGTACACCGTGTCGCCGCGCCCGTCGGTGAGCCGGCCGTCCTCGAGGATCTGCAGGAACTTGTCGAGGATCCGGGGGTGCGCCTTCTCGATCTCGTCGAAGAGGACGAGGCTGAAGGGCCGCTCGCGGATCGCATTGGTGAGCTCGCCGCCGGCGTCGTAGCCGACGTAGCCGGGCGGGGCGCCGATCAGCCTCGCGGCCGATTGCTCCTCGGCGAACTCGCTCATGTCGAAGCGCGTATAGGCGCCGCTGTCGCCGAAGACCAGCTCGGTGAGAGCCTTGGCCAGCTCGGTCTTGCCGACCCCGGTCGGACCGGCGAAGAAGAGGACGCCGCGCGGCCCGACCGAGTGCGCAGAACGATGGGCGGAGGTCAGGTTGGTGACCGACCGCGCGAGGATGTCGAGTGAGCGGCGAACCGCGTCGTCCTGGCCCATCACCCGCAGCGTGATCGTCCCCTCCCCCCTCTCCTCGACCGGCTGCTCGAGCGCCGCGAGCTCCATCTTCACCTTCTCCCGCAGGGAGGCCTGCTTCCAAGGGTTCTCGAGCACTCCGACGCGGTATCCGCGCGCCGCATCTTCGATATCGCGCAGCCCCAGTTCACGATCCGCCGCGAGCCGCATGATGCTCTGCATGTCGGCGAGCGTCATCCCCTGGGTGTGCCCGGCGTAGCGCAGGATCAGGTTCTCCCGTTCCTCCTCATCGAGCTCGTCGTAGCCGGCGAAGACCGGGGCCAGCGAGCGAGCCATCCGCTCGCGCTCGTCGACCTCCGGGTGCGGGATCGCCGCCGTGCGCAGGCGCTCGCCCAGGTCGAGGAACCAGTCCGGCAGCTCGCGCTCGTTCTCGACCACCCAGATGACCGGGTTGAAGAGTGGGATCGACCGCTTCCCCTCGACCAGGTGCGGGGCGCAGGCGACGGCGATCCGGGCGGCGTCGGCGAAGAACTTGTGCTCGGCCGGGTTGAGTGCGTCGGCTTTGACGACCAGGCGCCCGGCTCGTTCGACGACCAGGGCGCAGTGCCGGGCCCGCGTCTCGGAAATCTCCCGGATCAGCTCCGCGAGCCGGTCCTGCGAGAGGGGCTCCTCGCCGAACAGGTCGCCGAGAACCTCGCGCGCGCTCTCTTCCGCCTCCTCGGGGTGGATCCGCAGCCCTTCCGAGACGTCGTATATCGCGAGGAACTCGAAGCCGCTTCTGCGCAGCCGCCCCCAGAGAGCGTCGGCGACCCCGGCGCGGGTAACGGACTTGCCCTCCTCCCCCTGGGCGATGACCAGGTCGCCTGTGTTGCCGCTGAGCACGAACTGCGAGGAAACGCCCAGCGAGGCATCGATCTCGCGCAGCCAGGCGGGATCGAGATCGGCCGCGCCGGCGCCGGTCATCTGCCCATTTCCCTGGTCGCGGGCCGGGAAGCCTCGCTCCCGGCAGCCTCACCGAGGCCCTCGACGACCTGCATCTCCTGCTCGCCCGGCTCGACGACCCGGGTCCGCTCGGCAGAAATCCCAGCCCGCGCGAGCCGCTCGAGCACCTTGTCCTGGCGATCGCAGAACTCCTCCTCAACCTCCCGATCGCGCGCCTTTTGGTCGGTCCGCGCCACGCCGCCCCGGACGACGTTGAAGTTGAGGCACGGCGGACGACCGCCCGTCCTGACCCGGACGGCATAGCCGGGCCACTCCGGCCGGGTGACCTGGGTGTAGCCCTCGCCCACCAGCGTCGTCGCGAAGTCGGGACCGAGCTCATAGCCGAGGCCCTCGAGCGCACTTCGCAGCTCCTCGGCCACGTACTCCGCTTCCTGGGCGCGGGTCTCCTTTTCGATCGCTGCGTCAACGGTCGCCTCGAGGTCGGGGGGCAGCTTCCGCGTGCCGGCGCGGACCTCGGCGACGAGAGCGCGCGCGGCCACCGCCTCGGGCCCGTCGAAACCGCTCAGGCGCGCCTCGCTGCGGTCGAGGAAGCTCTCGCGCGCCCGCCGCTCGCGGGCCGCCTCGTTCGCTTCCTGGACGAGCAGCCGCAGCGCGCCGATGCCCTGTTCGCGCCCGCTGGCCGACCCGCTGGCACGGACGAGCTCGGCGGCCGCCCGCACATCGCCCGCGACGCGACCCTCCGCCCCCGGGTCGAGCCGCGAGATCAGCCGCGCCAGGGTCTCCTCGACCTCCTGCCCCTCCTCGCCTTTCGGATCCTCCTCGGCCCGCGGGCGCGGCCGGTCGAGCACCGCGGCGGCCGCGACCGGCTCCGACGCCTCGAGCTCGACCGCCGACATTCCCTCTCGAAAGGCGGCGATCCGGGCGGCGACGACCTCGTCGTCCAGCTGCTTCTCGGCTGCCGCCGTTGTCTGCCCGAGCTGCTCGGCGGCGCTGCGCAGCTGAGCGGCATCGTCGGAGCCGCCCTGCGAAGCAAGCCGATCCGGCACCGAGATCGAGTCGCCCCAGGTCCGTTGTTGATCGGCCGCCCGCTCCCGAACCCTCTCGTATCGCTGTTCGGCGGCGAGCAGAGCGTCGCGCGCCGCCTGCAGCTCCCGCTGACGGCGCAGTTCCTCTTCGCGAACCCGATATGCGTAGCTGACCGCGCTGCTCATAGGGCGATGAACCTCCACACGCGGTCTTCCTTGTTGCCGTTGATGAAGCTGTGCGAGCGCAGGCGGAGCTCGGCCCCGCCCGCCCCTACGGTGCCCTCGTACTCAATGGTTCCCTCCTCCGAGGTCGCGGCGAAGGAGATCCTCTCCCCCTCCTGCGTGAGGTTGCCACGGCTGAAGCCGTTGCTGTGATCCGAGGGGGCCAGCCAATCCATCAGCGAGCGGGCTGAATCCTCGGCATCGCCCGTCCCAGCGATGGTGACCGTCATCACCAGGCCGTCGTCGAAGAAGCGGATGAAGTAGTGGTAGTCGGCCCCGGCGGCCGTGTAGCAGCCGTCGACCCGCACGGCGGCGCCCTCGGCGTCCCCCGGCGAGACGTCCCCGACAGGCGCGGGGTCCGGCTCGTCGCTCGCGAAGCTTTCCCGGACCTCGGCCCGCTCCGCGTCGCGGTAGTCGGCCGCCGAGATCGCGGCTTCGTACTCCTGCAGCGCGGTGCGAAAGCGTTCGCGGGCGGGCATCGTCTTCAGCACCGGCCAGAAGCCGTTGAGCGCCGCCAGCCCGATCGGCAGCAGCAACATTGCCCCCCACGGGTAGCCGGACTCGAAGATGGTCTTGTCGGATATCCAGTTGCCAACGAAGATCAGGAACACCGGGATCAGCCAGAGCGTCATCATGAATCGTTCCGAGTCGAACCCCTCGTCGGTCGGTTCCGCCGGCCGGCTCGGCCGCAGCAGTTCCGGAACCCGGTCCAGGGCCTCCTCCAGTTGGACCTCGCGCCGGCGGGCTCGCTCTGCCGCCTCTTCCCGCTCCCGCTCTTCCTTTTCGCGCCGCTCGCCAAGATCGGCTTCCCGCGTCGCGATCGGCGCCAGGGTGAGCAGCGCCAGGGCGCGGCCGGGGGAGGTATCGGCGACGGCGGCCGAGCGATCCTCGCCCTCGCTCACCGAGCGTCCTCGAATTCCTTCTCGATCGCGGCCCGCTCCACCTGGCGGGCCTCGAACTCCCTGAGTTCCCGTTCGTAGGCCTCCTTGCTTTCCTCCGCCTGCTCTCGGTTGCGGAGCTCGGTGCGTGCCGTTTTCCCCACCAGGTATCCGACGACGAGCGCCGGCACGAGGAGGGTGAGCACCGTCGTCGCCGCACCTTCGCCGAAGAAGACCAGACCGACGATCAAGGAGACGAAGGCGATCCCGAACAGAGACGGGATCCCGACGATCACCCAACCGAGCAGGACTTCCTGCCTTTCCCCGCTGGGTATGTGCCAGGAGGGGATCCAGGGCCGCGGCGGCGCCGGGCGCGCCAGGGCCGGCGCCGCGGCAAGGGCCTCCTCGCGCAGCCGGCGCCTCTCGGCCACTCCTTCCTCCCGCTCCCGCCGGTCCCCTTCGCGCTCCGCGACCGGCGCCATGGCGGCGACGGCGACGGCGTGTCCGAGCGAACGATCGCCCATCTGCTACTCGTCCTTTTCGTACTTTGCCGGCGGCGCTCCAGCGGCTGCCCCCGGATCGGCGCCGTCAGCCATCGCGTCGAACCAGGCCTGCCGGCGGGGGCCCTCATCGGCGGCGGCATCGGCGGCGCGCTCCAGCACCTGGCGGCGAGTGTCGGCGTCGAGCAGCGCCGTGAGGATCTGGGCACGAGCCGAGCTTGTCGCCGCCTCGCGCTCACGCCGGTCTGCGATCACCTGCTTGCCGTCCTCCATGCGGGCCCCGTCGAGTGCGCGCTCAAAGGTGGCGAGCTCCTCGTGCCAGGCGGCGTCGAGCTCGGCCAGGTCGGAGTGCCCGGCGCTGCGCGAGTAGTCGAGCAGGACGCGCTCGGAGAAGATCGCCGCCAGGGCCGAGGTCGGGCCCTCGCGGTCGCTCCGGGCGAGGGCGAGCAGGCCCTCGCGGTCGATCGAGTAGCCGCGGAAGGTCGGCGCGATCGCCGGGTCGAGCTCGACCAGGAGGCGGACAAGTCGCTCCTCGACGTCTTCCTGCTCGGCGAGGATTTGCTCGGCCTGGGTGAGGTCGAGGCTGCGCAGGAAGTTGCGCAGGGCGCGCTGCTCGGCGCGTTGGGCGGCGGCACCACTGAGCAGCTCGCAGGCGTCGTCCCACTCATGGGCGAGGGCGGTGGCGAGCTCGGCGGGGTCGGTGAAGGGACGGGTGCGGCCGCTGGCGGCGTCCTTGAAGGGGAAGGGGCTGGCCGCCTTGCGGACCGAACCTGGTGTCGCCTCGGCCTCAACGGCGACATCCGGATCCTCGCCGGCCAGCCAGGCCCGCACCTCTTTGCCGCCCCAGCGGTAGCCGCGGCGGTCGTCGCGCAGGGTGAGGCCGCGGCAGAGGTCGCGCAGGCGCTCGTCCTCGATGCCGGAGAGGTCGATCGGGCGGCTCGAGATCCAGTCCATGATCACCCGGTCCGAGAGCCACGCGCCGTTCTCCTGCTGGAAGGGGTTGCGCCCCTGCGCGAGCTCGGCGACGATGACCCCCAGCGACCACCAGTCCATCGCCGGGGAAATCGCCCCGGAGCTGGTCGCCTGCGGGGAGGCGTAGGCGGCGGAGATGATCAGCCGCGAGTGCATCTCCTTGCTCAGGTCGAGGACCCGAGCGAGACCGAAGTCGGCGAGGACGAGGTCGAGCTCGGGCTCGACGGAGCGGACCATGATGTTGGCCGGCTTCAGGTCGCGGTGCGGGATCTTCAGTTCGTGCACGTGGGAGAGCGCGCCGGCCACCTCCTCGATCACCCGCGCGACCCTCTCCTGGGAGAGCCCGGGCCCCTCGCGTGCGATCAGGTCGACGAGCGAGCCGTGCTCGCAGTACTCCATGACCTCCCACCAACGGCCGCCGTGCTGCCCGGAGTCGTGGATGACGACGACGTGATCGCGGTCGGCCTCCGAGAGCAGTTCGAGGGCGCGCTCGTCGCGGCCACGCTCGCCGCGGTAGATCTTGACCACGCGGGTCTCGCCGGTCGGGCGGTGGTGAGTGAGGAGCAGGTCGCCCTCGCCGCCGGAGGCCATGTCGCGAATCGCCTCGTAGTCCTCCCGCAGGGGCGGGGGCAGGCGGACGTAGGTTTCGCCGTCGGCTTCGGCAGGCTGGGTGCCGTCGAGTGAGGTCGGCGGCGCCCCTTTGGCCCCGTCGTCGAGCGATGTCGGCGGCGGACCCTTGGCACCGTCGTCGAGCGATGTCGGCGGCGAGTCGGTGCCGTCGATCCGGTTTCGGGGCGGGTCGGCCTCGGTCATCTTGCCAAGCGCTGCGTGGCGGTTGCGCGATACGGGCCCCCTGCACGGACCCTGCTGTGACTGGACATCTGGATCATCCTTTCACGCGAAGTCCAGCAAAGACAAGGGGAGGTGGGTACAGGATGGTTACGGTTGTCGGCCGAGAGGCCGACCCCCCGCAGCGAGACGTCGGCCCAGCGGCACCGCAGCCGCGGGCCACCTATTCGCGGTGGGCTCGCCGTTCTTTGGCTTTACGCTCCTGCCGGCGTTCTTCGATGCGTTCCTGCTCGACCGAGTCATTCACGCTGTTCACGAGGTTTCCGCAGCCGTTGAAGACCGAGAAGATCACCAAGAAGACGATGCTGAAGTAGAAGGCGCCCGCCAGATCGGGGATGGCACGTTCATATGAGGTTTCTTCACCGACGCTGGTCCCATCGGTTCGGCTATCGGGCGGTGCGTGTCCGGCGGCCAGAGCTCGCCAGTCGCGCCAGGCCTGGCTCAGGAACCGCGCCTCGACCCTGCCCCGCCACACTGCGACGACGAGAATGCAGGCCAGCAGGGCAGGGCCCGCGACTCCGTCCCAGTTGAAGAGGCTCATCGCCCCCAGCCAAGGCAGCCACGCCAAGAAAGCGATGGCCAGTACCTGGATAGTAAAGATGGCGATCCGAAGGATCAGCCTGTTCCCGGCCCGCCCCGCCTCTCTCTCCCTCTCATGCTGCTCCGCCGCCTGCCGCTCCCGCGCCTCGATCTCTTCCCGCTCGCGCTGATCTGCCATCCGCTCCGCGACCGGCCTGAGGGCAGCGACCGCGACCGCTCGCCCCAGCGAATCCTGGCTCACTCGGGCGGGCTGATCTACTGGACCAGTCGAAGACAAGATGACCAATGCCGCTTCTGAGCTACGGGGGCCAACGAGGCGGGATTCTACGTGGCGGGCTGGTTTAGCCGCACGTGCCAGTGGACCGTCGCGGTGGCGACCCGCTGGCCGTCGGCGTCGGTCAGCTCGATCTCACAGGGGAAGACGACCTTGCCATCAGCGTCGAGGGTGGCGAGGGCCTCGCCGGCGGGGACGCCGAGCCTCGCGGCCGCGTCGATCGGGCCCTTGGCGATCTTTTCGTAGGAGATCTCGGCGCTGCGGGCGAGCGGGGTGACCTCGCCGAGGCGCTCGGCGAAGGCGCCGACGAATGCCGCCCCGGAGGCGGCCTCTGCGGCGGTGAAGAGGGCGCCTGCGTGCTGGGAGCCGACATGGTTCGTCAGCTCCGGGCGCTCGGGCAGGCGGACGACGGCCTCGCCCTCGGCGACGCGGGTTATCTCGAGGTCGAGGAAGCCGGCGAACGGCACCGCCTGGGTCATTCCCTTCGCGATCGCGTCGAAGTCGGTCAAGGCGCGTCAGGGTACGCGATGGACCTCGAAGAGGTTCGTGCCGAGCTCCTGCTCCGGCAGCCCGGCGGTGATCGCGATCAGGTCGCCGGAGCCGGCGATCCCGTGCTTCGCGGCCAGCTCCGCGCAATCGTCGAGCAGGCCCCGCACCTCGGTGTCGTGCTCGCTGAGCACGGCGGTGACGCCGAAGAGCAGGTTGAGCCGGCGCACCGTCTCGATCCGCGGCGAGATCGCCAGCACCGGCACCTCGGGGCGGTGGGCGGAGACCAGGCGCGCGGTGCGGCCGCTGTTGGTCGGCACGACGAGCGCCGCCAGCCCGAGCCGGTAGACGGCGCCGACCGCTCCCTGCGCGACCGAGTCGGCGACGTCCTGGGTCGCCTGGTCGGTGCGGCCGAAGAGCCAGTCCCCGTAGGGCAGGTCGGGCTCGGTCGCGCGGGCGATCCGGTCCATCACCCGCACCGCCTCGACCGGGTTGCGGCCGACCGCGGTCTCCTCGGAGAGCATCACCGCGTCGGTGCCGTCGTAGATCGCGTTGGCGACGTCGGTCACCTCGGCCCGCGTCGGCCGCTTCTCGTTGACCATCGAGGCGAGCATCTGGGTCGCCGTGATCGCGGGCTTCGAGCGCCTGCCGGCCTCGCGGATCAGCCGCTTCTGGACCACCGGCACCTCGGCCAGCGGCAGCTCGATGCCGAGGTCGCCGCGGGCGACCATGATGCCGCCGCTGGCGGCGCGGACGATCTCCTCGGCGTTGTCGGCGGCCTGGCGCTTCTCGATCTTGGCGATCAGCGGGAGGTCGGCGCCGAGCGAGCGCAGGCGCTCGGCGACCGGCTCGAGGTTCGCCGCCGAGGAGACGAAGGAGATCGCCAGCAGGTCGATGCCGTGCTCGACGGCGAACTCGACCCAGCCGAGGTCGCCGTCGGTCGAGGCCGGGCCGGTCGGCGCCGGGGATGTTCATCCCCTTGTGGGAGGAGAGCGTGCCCCCCACCTCGACCTCGCACTCGACGTCGTCGTCCTCCGTGTCGCTGTCGTCGACGCGCAGGCGGATCGCCCCGTCGGCGAGGTAGACGTGTTCGTCGTCGCGCAGCGAGCCGACTTCGGGCCAGGCGACCGGGATCGTCTCCGCGTCGCCCTCGACCTGGCGCGCGGTGAGCTTCACGTGGGTCCCGGTCTCCAGCTCGGCGACGTCGTCGCGCATCTCCCCGATCCGCAGCTTCGGCCCCGGCAGGTCGCCGAGCACGGCCACCTCGCGGCCGACCCGCTCGGCGGCGCCGCGGATCGACTCGATCGTGCCGGCGTGGCGCTCGCGATCGGCGTGGGAGAAGTTGAGGCGGAAGACGTCCACCCCGGCCTCGATCAGGCGCTCGAGCACGGCGGGGTCCCAGCTCGCGGGGCCGACGGTGGCGATGATCTTCGTCCGCCTGCCCCGCCGCGCGCCCTCGGGTGTGGGTTCAGCCTCCATGGGTATGACTGTAAAGAGTGCGCATTCCCACAGAATGTGACACGAATCTATGTGACAATCACCCCTGGATGAGCAGCACAGCACTCAGCCCCGCACCTGCCGAGGCCGCCGGCACGGCTGGCCCGATAGGCGAGGACGAGGCGGCTGCGCTCCCCCGGCCGCCGCTGGTCCAGATCCACCCGCTGAAGCAGCTGCTGCGCTTCAACCAGCGCCAGATCGAGTTCGTCTTCGGCGCCCGCCGCCGGCTCGGCGACGTCTTCGCCCTGCGCACCCCCGAACCGAACCCGCTGGTGATGACGAGCCTGCCCGACGACGTCCGCTCGCTGTTCACGGCGAAGTCCGACGAAGCCCCCTCGCTCGCCGGAGAGTCGCCGCTGCGCCCGATCATCGGGCCGGACTCGGTCCTCACCTCGGTGGGCGAGCGCCACATGCGCCAGCGCAAGCTGCTGCTGCCCCCCTTTCACGGCGAGGCGATCGAGCGCTACTCGGCGGCGATCGCCGAGGCGACCGAACGCGAGATCGACCGCTGGCCGCTGAACGAGCCCTTCGCGATCGCCTCGCGCATGCAGGCGATCACCCTCGACGTGATCATGGCCGGGATCTTCGGCATCGAGGGCCGGCCGGAGCGGGGCACGCCGGAGCACCGGCTGCGCCGCATGATCAGGACCTTCGTCGGGATCTCGACCAAACCCATTGCCCAGGTCGCCGAGCTGATGAACGTGCGGCGGGAAGAGCCGGTGGGCTTCACCCGCGCCGGCGTTTCGATGATCGACCGCCCGATCTACGCGGTGATCGAGCACCGCCGACACGCCGAGGACCTCGACGAGCGCCGCGACATCCTCTCGCTGCTGCTGCTGGCGCGAACCGAGGAGGGCGAGGCGCTGAGCGACTACGAGATCCGCTCCGAGCTGCTGACCCTGGTCCTCGCCGGGCATGAGACGACCGCCAACTCGCTCGCCTGGGCCTGGGAGCGGCTGGTCCGCAACCCCGCCGCCCAGGAGCGCCTGGTCGAGAGCGTGCGCTCCGGGGACGGCGCCGACGTGATCGAGGAGACGATCACCGAGACGATGCGCTCGCGCCCCGTCGTGCCGATCGTCGGGCGCCGCGCGATGCGGCCCTGGCGCCTCGGCGAGTACGCGGTGCCGGCCGACTCGCCGATCCTGATCAGCATCCTCCTCGTCCATCACCGCGAGGACCTGTATCCCGAGCCCTTCGAGTTCAGGCCCGAGCGCTGGACCGGCCGCAAGCCGGGGACCTACGAGTGGCTGCCCTTCGGCGGCGGCATCCGTCGCTGCCTGGGCGCGGCGCTGGCGATGGCCGAGCAGCGCGTCGTCCTCGAGGCGACCGCCCGCCGCCTCGACCTCGTCGCCGAGGACCCGAAGCCCGAGCGCGCCCTGCACCGCAACGTGACGATGATCCCGGCGCACGGCGCCCGCGTCGTCGTCCGCGCCCGCCGCGACTAGGCCGCCCACCAGCACCCCCTCGGCGCCGGAAAGCGGGCAAGATTCCCGGGTGTGAGCAACCGGATCCTGATCATGCGCTGGCGGCGGGCCGCCCGTCGAGGCGAGAAGTACATCGACGGCACCGAGTTCCCGCCCCACGTCGAGCACCGGGTGCTGCGCCACTACCCACAGCTCGAAAAGGGGGACTGGCCCGAGGTCGAGCGCGGCCTGCGCGAGTGGTTCATCTGCTCGGCCTGGCGCGGGCGCACCGTGCTCGGCATGCCCTCGCGCATCGTCGACGAAGCCTGGCACGAGTTCATCCTCGACTCGATCGCCTACACGCGTTTCTGCAACGCGGCCTTCGGCGGATACCTCCACCACACGCCCGACGAGGGCATGTCGACCCCGATGGGCAGCGCCCTCGGCAACACGATCCTCGCCTGGGATCGATCCGCCGCCGGGTCGGAGCGGGAGTCGGTGCTGTGGGACCTCGACGAGCGTCTCGGAATCCCCGAGCCGCTGGGCGTCAGCGGCGTGGACCTGAGCGCGGTCCGCGCAGGCGGGCAGCCAGTGTATGTCGGGGGCGGGGGCTGCGGTGCCGCGATCGGCGACGGTGCTGGCGATGGAGGCGGAGGTGGCGGCTGTGGTGGTGGCGGCTGCGGCGGCGGGGGCGGCGGGAGCTAGCCGCCGGCAGTAAGCGGAGAGGGAGGGATTCGAACCCTCGAGAGAGCTTGCGCCCCCTACTCGCTTAGCAGGCGAGTGCCTTCAGCCACTCGGCCACCTCTCCGGGCCCGAAACATTAGCGGCGCCCCATCCGCCGCGGGGCGGTTAGGCTCGCCTCGTGGCAGAGCCTCCCGACCAGTCCCACGATCGCTTCGAGCAGATCTTCCAGGAGGTCGAGGCGCCGTTCGCGTTCGTCGACCTCGACGCGATGTGGTCGAACGCCGAGGAGATGCTCGGGCGCGCGGCCGGCAAGCCGATCCGGGTGGCGAGCAAGTCGATCCGCTGCCGCGACCTGATCGCGCGGATCCTCGAGCGCCCCGGCTACGAGGGCGTGATGACCTTCACCCTCCCGGAGACCCTGTGGCTGGCCGAGCAGGGGTTCGAGGACCTGCTGCTCGCCTACCCGACCACCGACGGCGGCGCGCTCGAGGGGCTGGCGCTGCGCTCGGCGGCCAGCCCCGACCAGGCGCCCGTGATCACGGTCGACTCGAGCGAGCACCTCGACCAGATCGAGTCGGTGCTGGGCGCGGCGGCGGCTCCGGTCCGGGTCTGCATCGAGCTCGACGCCAGCTACTGGGCCGCGGGGGGCCGGCTCAAGATCGGCGCCAAGCGCTCGCCGGTCCACTCCCCGGAGCAGGCGCTCGAGCTTGCCCGCGACGTCGAGCGGCGCGAGCAGACCGACCTGGTCGCGCTGATGGCCTACGAGGGCCAGATCTCCGGCGTCGGCGACCAGCCGCCCGGGCAGCGGCTGCGGGGGGCGGCGATCCGGCTCATGCAGAAGCGCTCGGTGGCGGAGCTCGCCGAGCGGCGGGCGGCCGCGGTCGCGGCGGTGCGCGAGGTCGCCGAGCTCGAGATCGTCAACGGGGGCGGCACCGGCAGCCTCGAGTTCACCGCCGCCGAGGAGGCCGTGACCGAGGTGACGGCGGGCTCCGGCTTCTACGCCCCCGCCCAGTTCGACCACTACAGCCGCTTCAGCCTCACCCCCGCGGCCGGCTTCGCGCTGCCGATCGTGCGCCGCCCGGGGCCGCGGGCGGCGACCGCTCTCGGCGGCGGCTACCTCGCCTCGGGGGCCGGCAACGCGGGCCGCCTGCCCGTCCCCTGGCTGCCGCCCGGCCTGAAGCTCGACGCGGAGGAGGGCGCCGGCGAGGTCCAGACGCCGCTGCTCGGCGACGCCGCCGAGGGCCTGCGGATCGGCGACCGCGTCTACATGAGGCACTCGAAGGCCGGCGAGCTCTGCGAGCGCTTCGACTCCCTGCACCTGGTCGAGGGCGGGCGGATCGTCGACGTCGTCCCCACCTACAGGGGCGACGGGCAGACCTTCCTATAGGTCAGGGGCCGAGCACGCGGCGCGCGTACTCGTTGGTGAAGACCCGGCCCGGGTCGAGCTCGTCGCGGGCGGCCTGGAAGTCGGCCCAGCGCGGGTAGCGGGGGGCGAGGGTCTCGGCGGACTGGAAGTGGCGCTTGCCCCAGTGGGGGCGGCCCGCGTACTCGTCCATGATCTCCTCGACCGCCTCGAAGTAGGGCCGCCACTCCATCCCCCGGTACTGGTGGACGGCGATGTAGGCGGTGTCGCGCTCGTGCGAGGGGCTGAGCAGGGCGTCGTCGGCGGCCGTGACCCGCATCTCGATCGGGAAGAAGACGGGGTAGCGGTTGGACCGCACCCACTCGATCACCCGGCGGATCGCCTCGGGGCCGTTCTCGCGCGGCACCCCGTACTCCATCTCGGTGAAGCGGACGCGGCGCTCGTTGGCGAAGATCCGGTCGCTGCGGTCGATCGCCCTGCTGCCGGAGGCGAGCCGGGCGGCGAGCCGCGAGAGGCGCGGGATCGAGCCGGGGAAGCGCTTGCTCGCGGCCGAGATCGCCTCCAGCGCCCAGTTCTCGAGGAGGACGTCGTTGAGGAACTCGCCGACCCGGCCGCGCGGCCGCGGCGGGGCATCGGTGCGGTTGCGCTCGAGCACCAGCGCCGAGTCCGCGTAGGGGAAGGTGAAGAGCTCGAAGTGATCGTGTTCGGAGGCGCGCTCGGCGAAGCTGTCGAGTACCTCCTCGCGTGGATGCGGCCGGTCGACCCGGTCGAGGACGAAGGCGGGGACGCAGCGCAGGGTGACCGCGGTGATCGCGCCCAGCGCCCCGATCCCGACCCGGGCGGCCCGCAGCAGGTCGGTTCCGTCCTCGAGCTCGCGGACCGAGCCGTCGCCGAGTACCAGCTCGAGGCCGGCCACCTGCGAGGAGATGTTGCGCAGGCCGGCGCCGGTTCCGTGGGTGCCGGTCGAAATCGAGCCGGAGATCGTCTGCCTGTCGATGTCGCCGAGGTTCTCCATCGCCAGGCCAAGGCCGTGCAGCGCCTCGTTGAGCTCGGCGAGGACCGTTCCCCCGCCGACCCGGACCAGCCCCGAGTCGCGGTCGGCGTCGATCACGCCGCTGAAGGCGCCGAGGTCGACCATCGTCCCGTCGGTGAGCGCCGCCTCGGTGAACGAGTGGCCGGAGCCGCGCACGCTGACCGCCCGCCCGGCGGCCCCGGCGGCGGCGACCGCGGCGGAGAGCTCGTCGCGGTCCCGGGGGCGGATCGCCTCCGCCGGCCGGCAGACCTGGTCGCCCGCCCAGTTGCGCCACTCAGCCATCGGCGCAGCCTAGCCCGCTAGCCCGTGGCCGCGGGCGCCGTCGACCCCGGCAGCTCGCTGCGCAGCGCGTAGGCGGCGGTGACGAGAAGCAGCGCGGCGACCGCGATGCTCGGAGCGGCGAACCCGGCGACCTCCGCGACGCCGCCGCCGGCGACGCCGCCGACGACTTGCCCCGTCGCCCAGGCCATGTTCGAGAGGCCGGCGGCGAACCCCATGTGGAGATCGCCGGATTCGGCGGTCTCGGCGAGCATCGTCAGCGCCGGCGCGAAGCAGATGCCGGCGCCGAGCGAGGCGATCAGCAACCCCCCGATCACCACGCCGACCGCCTGGGCGGCGGCGATCCCGAGCATCCCCACAGCGCCGATCGTGAGGCCGAGGACGAACGGGGTGCGACGGCCGACGCGATCCGAGTAGCGGCCGGCCAGCGGGGCCAGGGTCGCCTCGATCGCGGCGCCGGCGATGAAGCCGGCGGCGATCACGGCGTGCCCGCCGCCGAGGTCGTCGATCCTCAGCGGCACCAGCACCTCGACGACGCCGAACATCGCCGAGGGGATCGCGACGAAGGCGGTCGCGATCAGGACGGGGCGGGCGAGGATCGCGGTCGAGATCTGGGCCAGCGTCTGGCGCTCCGGCGGGGGCGGCTCGGGGGTGCCGATCACGAGCACGGCGAACAAACCGGAGACGACGAGAACGGCGCTGAAGATGAGCTCGGTGCCGACCTCCGCCGCGAGCGCCCCGAGGGCGGGGCCGAGCAGGGCGCCGACGACGGCGGTCCCGAGCGCCGTGCCGATCACGGAGCCGCGGCGCTCGGGGGGAGTGGACGTGATCAGCCAGGTCAGCGCCCCGGACCAGATCAGAGCGCCGGCGACGCCCTGGCTGAAGCGGGCGAGGTCGAGCAGGACGATGTCGTTGCCGAAGCCGAAGACGATGCTCGACACCCCGAGCAACCCGAGGCCCCAGAGCACCGTTCGGCGCGGGCCCGCCCGCGTCGCCAGCAGCCCGGCCGGCAGCGAGGCGAGCAGCGTGCCGGCGGCGTAGGTGGCCGAGAGGATCCCCGCTTCCGCCTTGCTCAGGTCGAGATCGTCGACGTAGTCGGGCAGAAGCGGTGCGATCGCCGAGTAGAACGCGACGTCGAAGAGGATCAGGGTCGATACGACGAGCATCAGACGGCGCATCGCCCCATCCAATCACCCGGGCCCCTCTTGCCACCCCTCCTCTTTGTCTAGCATCGGGCGCCCGAGTGCACCCCGGAGGGGTGGCAGAGCGGTTGAATGCGCCGGTCTTGAAAACCGGTAGCCGTCGCAAGGCGGCTCGTGGGTTCGAATCCCACCCCCTCCGCTGAGGCCCCTACCGCGGTTTGACCTTGTGAACTTTGGGACGCAGCGCGCTGATCGCTATCAGGGCGCCGTCGGGCGCGACCAGCTTGAACGACAGATTGAGGCGGTTGCGCTCGTCGAGGCGGGGTTCGAGTCGCCTCCTGATCATCAGGTCCTCTTGGCGGACGACCTGCCTGGATATCACCATTTTCCGACGGCAGTCAGCGGGTGGGCCCGTGTCGCAGCGAACCGGAATCCCCAACGAAAGCTCTCCTTCTTTGTGGATCACCATGTACAGTGCCAAGATCCGACCGTCGTAGGTGACTTTAGAGACACCGTACCGTTCCGGCACCGGCTTGGTGGCAGGCCCGCCCCCCGGATACACCGGTTCGTAGGTCGCGGCACCGGGGACTGCGGGTGTCGCCATAGCGGATAGCGTCAGAAGGACGGCTGCCGAGACGCCTGCTCTCCGCACCAAGCTCATCTCAGCACCACCCCGGTCCGCCGTAACGGAACGCGTAGCCTTGATTGGGAGGATTCGACCAGTTTCCGTTCGCGTAATAGCTCGGATCGTTGGCCCAGGTGAAGAGGTTCGCGTTAGCGCTCTGCGTGTTGTAATTGTACTCGTACCAGACGTTGCCGAACATAGCGGCCCAGGGGTTTCCACCGTAAAGTCCTGCATATCCCATGTCGGCGCATGTCGACTGATTTACCGTCATCACCTCACCACCTGCGTCGATCTCGTCGATCACGTTCGGGAACAGGTAGCTCCATGTGGAGTGCGGGATGTACCCCACCCACTGACCGTCGTAGTAGATCCACCAGTTGTTGCCGTCCATGCGGGCACCGTAGATGTGGAAGGTGTCGTTGTGGGTGAGCGCCTGGTTGGGGAACGTATAGGGACTGCTCTGGACCCAGTTCCAACCGCCATATTCATTGTTCGGGTAGCCGATTCCGACCCCACAATCGATCACGAACACGAAGAGGTGGGGTTTGGTGTCGCCGAACTGACCGAGGGACTCTGACCAGCCGGTCTCCGCCGTCGAAAAGCAACCTCCGCCACCGCGCCTGATCGCCCAGAGTTGCCCCGAGCTGTGTGACCCGAGTTCGCTTTCGCCGTTCGGGATGTAGGGCTGCTCGTTGGTCTGCCACACGAAGAGTCCGTTGGTCCCTTTGCTCCCGAGCCCTTCCTGAACGCCCACGGACCAGGAGTACCAGTAGCCGTTGAGCGGCTCGCGAGATGCCGTCGCCCCTGGAGCTCTCTTGCCACGTTTCCCCCGGGCCGGGACGAAGTGTCTACCTCGCCACGCCCTGCTGGCCCCGGCCGCTCCGTCGGCGGCGTGGAGCGCCGGTGGGCGCTTTCCCCGACCCCGCGGGGTCCCGGTCGGCTCGGGGACTTCGCCTTTCGGGCAGACGGCCTTGAACTCATTGCTCGCGATCGCCTCGGCCAGCTGCGCCTCGACCTCTGGAGGCAGGTCGGGCTGCGGCGGCGGTGCCGGGATATTCGGATCGCGCGGCTCGCAGTCGTACAGGTGGGGCGACGTATAGGCGGCCTGGCCCACCCCCGGCACCAACATGATCGCGGCCATGGCAATGACCGCCCCCAACGAAATCCCCCTCACCTGCGCCTCCTCTGTAGTCCCGGTCCCGCGACCGGAGTCCGTAGCCGACTTGAGTTGAACACCATACTTGAGTTCGAATCTATCCGCAAATCTCAGCCCCCCGCTCGCCGGCGGCAGGAGAAGCCCGGCCCCGGACGAACGTGCCGGAATGGCGAAGGCGTCCGCCCATGCCCGCGACCGGGAGCGCTGGCTGCAGCGCGCCAAGGTGTTCAACGACGCCTTCGGCCTCGTCCTCGTCCTCGTCCTCACCACCTATGTGCTGACCTCGCTGCTCCCGAACCACGGCTGGCCAGCGGTGGTGCTGACGATCGCGACCAGTGCCACGTCGATCGTCGCGCTGACCAGCTCCCGCGCCAGGCCGGCCACCGTCCGGATCGCCGTCGTGCTCTCGGCTCTGACCGTGGCGCTGGCCGTCTGCGGCGCGATATTCGACAGCCGCTCCTTGCTCAACGCCGCCTCGTCGATCCAGGTCGCGTTGCTCGCGGTCGCGATGCTCACCGTGCTGCGCCGCGTGGTCACCTCGACCGAGGTCGGGTTCCGCACGATCCTCGGCGCGATCAGCGTCTACGCCGTGCTCGGCCTCCTCTTCACCTTCCTCTACGGAACGATCGACCGCCTCCAGGACGGTGCGTTCTTCGAAGGCGTGTCGGACCCTGCCGGCTCGGACTTCCTCTTCTTCAGCTACACGACGCTGACCACGACCGGGTACGGCAACCTCGTGCCCGGAGGCCAGCCGGGCCAGATGTTCGCCGGCCTGGAGATGATGGCCGGCCAGATCTTCCTGGTCACCCTGGTCGCGGGCCTCGTCAGCCTCTGGCGCCCCGGGGACGCGGTGCGTCGCCTTCGCCGACAGGATGGCGAGGGACCGGCGGGTACTCCGGACGCCGGCTAGTCGGAGAGCTCGACGCGCTCGATCTTCTGCGGCTCGACGGGCTTGTCGCCGGGGCCGGTGGGCGCCGACTCGATCGCGTCTACCGCGTCCATCCCGTCCACGACCCGGCCGAAGACGGTGTGCTTGCCGTCGAGCCAGGGTGCGGCCTCGGTGGTGACGATGAAGAACTGCGAGCCGTTCGTGTCGGGGCCCGCATTGGCCATCGCCAGCGCCCCTCGCACGATCTTGTGTTCGTTGAACTCGTCCTCGAAGGTGTAGCCGGGCCCGCCGGTGCCGGTGCCCTCCGGGCAGCCGCCCTGGATCATGAAGTCGGGAATCACCCGATGGAAGACCAGGTCGTCGTAGAAGCCGTCGCCGGCGAGCTTGCGGAAGTTCTCGACCGTCTTCGGCGCGTCGTCGTCGTGGAGCTCGACCACGATCGGCCCGGCGTTGGTCTGGAGGGTCGCCTGCGACATCGACCGCAACCCTATCGATCGCCCGCATCGCGGCCGCTCCCGCTCAACCGCTGACCCGCACGGTCACCGTGCGCGAGGCGCCCGGCGCGTAGGGCCAGCGCTCCTCCGACATGACCACCGCCCGCAGCCGGATCCGAGCCGAGCCGATCACGTACCTGAAGCGGTAGCGGGCGCGGAAGTGCCCGCCGTGATCGGTGCGCGTGACCAGGACCGGCCGCCAGCGCCCGGTCGCCTCCTCCAGGTACTGGATCGCCAGCAGCTTGCCGCGCCGGGGCAGCGGCGCGCCCCTCCCCCGGACCCGTCCCCAGAACCGGATCGCCTGGCCGGTCCTCAGCGAGAGCGGCGCGGCGTGCAGGACGACCCCGCTGCGGACGCGCAGCGAGAGCGGCGCCCGCAGGGCCCGCTCGTATCTGTCCTCGCCGCGGAACGAGACCGCGACCCGACGCGAGGGGCCGCCGCCGAGCGGCAGCCGGAAGCCGCCGTGGGCTCCGGTCTCGACGATCCGGACGACGGCCCGGCCGAAGGCGCCGCGCGAGGGCCTGGAGACGACGCGGACCCGGCGGCCGGCGAGGCCGGCGCCGTCGGCGTCGAGGAGGCGGCCGCTGAGCAACGCCGAGGCCCCGTAGGGCACGGTCACCGCGGTGCCCTTCCGGCTGCGCCAGCGCAGCCGGGCGAAGATCCGCGTCTTCGCCTTCGAGGTCGCCCCGCCCGCCTTCTGCGCTCCCTCCGGTTTCTCCGCCCCCTCCGGTGCAGGAGGCGCGGGCTTGCGGACCGCCATCTCGGTCCCGTCGGCCCTGCGCGTCGTCGCCGCCGCGTTGCCCGCCCCGTCGCCCGCCTCCGCCCGGAACAGGTACGTCCCCGGCGGCAGGCTCTCCGGGACGCGTGCGACAAGCTGGGCGCGGCCGGGCGAAGGGCCTCTCTCGAGCCGGGTCGGCAGGTCGGTCCAGGCCTCGGCGCCGAGGCGCCGGATGCGGATCTCCCCGGAGGCCGGCCCCGAGTGCTCGTCGAAGACGTCCGCGCTGATCGTCTCCGGGAACCTCGGCTCGCCCTCGGCGGCAAAGGCGACGCCGGGGGCGACCTCGTCGAGTTGGAGCGGGATCTCGACCGCCGTGGACGGCGCGTCGTTGCCCGCTTCGTCGCGCAGCCAGAGGTGGAAGGTGTAGGAGCCCGACCCGGGAAGCGCGCGATCGGGGACGGTCGTCACGTCACGGCCCCCCGCGAACCGGACCCCGGTGTCGTAGCCGCCGCGGCCGGTGATCCGCCAGAAGGCGCCCCAGATCGGGCTTGCCGGCGCCTGCCCCGGGTTGGCCCAGGCGATGTCGAAGTCGTTGACCCGCCGCCACCCGTCGCCGCCGGCGACCCCGGGGGAGCGCGGGTGGGCGGGGGCGTTGTTGTCGACGAGGATCGTGCGCTGCCCGAAGCAGCTCACGTTCCCGGCGAAGTCGGTCAGGCAGTGAGCGAGGCCGTGGGGGCCGTCGCTGAGGTTCGTCGTGGCGATCGTCTGCGCCGCCGCGACGGCGGTGTCGCAGGGCAGCATCCTGGTAGCCCGCCATTCGCCGCCGATCATCGCCTTCGCGCACGGGTACTCGGTGAGCGCGACCCGGGCGCCGTCGACGTTGGTCTCGCTGAAGCGCACCCCGCCGCCGATGTCGGATCCCCAGACCTGGAGCCCGCGCGGCCCGCGCTGCCAGCCGGTCGAGGTGATGTCGCCGCCGATCGACCCGCCCGGCGCGCCGTCGTCCTCGATCGTGATCGTCAGCGCCCGCACCCCCGACCAGGAGGGGGCGTCGAGGCTGCAGGACCGGGTCTCGCCGCGGGCGCAGAGCAGACGGCTCTCGAACGCCCATTGCGGCGGAGAGAAGCCTGCCGCGAAGTCGCGCAGCCCGACGTCGGTCGCCGCCGCCCAGGCGAAGGGGGCGAAGCCGCCGTCGCCGGAATCGGTCCCCAGCCGGTGCTCGAACCCGTCGTGGAGGGCGTGCCACCAGGTCCCGCGCACCTGGACGATGCCGGTCCCCGGGGGCGTCGTCCAGCGCCAGCGGGCGAAGCGCGTGCCGGAGACCGCCTGCTGCCCGTCGCTGGTGAAGCTCTTCAGGTGGACGCCGTCGAACGGGTCCGCGCCGGCCGGCGCCGCGCAGTAGGAGGAGGGCCGGAACTTCGTGCCGCCGGTCGTGTCCCCCCATTCGGCCTCGCCGCCGGCGTGCCAGCCGCACTGGGCGACCGCGTACTTCGCCCCGCTCGCCTCGCCGACCCAGATCAGCATCGCAACCAGCACCAGCCCGAAACCGGCCGTGGCAATCCGACCGCGGCGAACGCGCGACCCCGACATGACCCCTCCTTCGATCGACGACATCGGGGCCATCAGGCCGCCCGCCCCTCGCTCTCTCCCCCCTCCCCGCGGTCACCGCTCTGCGAGAATGGCGCCATGCCGACCAAGGACCAGATAACCGAGAAGCTGCGCGCCGTCATCGACCCCGAGCTGCGCCGCTCGATCGTCGAGCTGGGCATGGTCCGCTCAATCGAGATCAAGGACGGCGGCAGGGTCGACGTCGTCGTCTCGCTGACCACCGCCGGCTGCCCGATCCGCTCTCACTTCGAACAGGCCGTCGCGCAGCAGGTGATGGAGCTCGACGGCGTCACCGAGGTCGGGGTCGGCTTCGACGTCCTCTCCGACGAGGAGAAAGGCACCCTTCAGCAGACCCTCGGCCGCGGCAAGCTCCCCCAGGGCGCCCTCGCCCAGGTCAAAAATGTGATCTGCGTCGCCTCCGGCAAGGGCGGCGTCGGCAAGTCGACGATGACCGCCAACCTGGCCGCCGCGCTCTGCGCCGAAGGCCACTCGGCGGGCGCCCTCGACTGCGACGTCTACGGCTACTCGATCCCCCGCATGCTCGGCGTCAACCGCAAACCGGACGTCAACGCCGAGCGCAAGATCCTGCCGATCGAGGCCGCGGGCGGCGTCAAGGTGATGTCGATCGGCTTCTTCGTCGAGGAGAACGCGGCGGTCGTCTGGCGCGGCCCGATGCTCCACAAGGCGATCCAGCAGTTCCTCGAGGACGTCGCCTGGGGCGAGCTCGAGTACCTGCTGTTAGACCTGCCGCCCGGGACCGGGGACGTCTCCATGACCCTCGCCCAGCTCCTGCCGCAGGCCAAGTTCCTGATGGTGACCACCCCGCAGCCGGCGGCGCAGACCGTGGCGAAACGGGGCGCCGACATGGCGAGGAAATTCGACCTCGAGCTGCTCGGGGCGATCGAGAACATGTCCGGCTTCACGACGCCGGACGGCGAGCGCTTCACGATCTTCGGCGAGGGCGGCGGGCAGCTTCTCGCCGACGAGCTCGACATCCCGCTGCTCGGCAAGGTGCCGCTCTCCGAGCCCCTGCGCGAGCACGCCGACGCCGGCACGCCGCTGGTCACCGCCGAGCCCGACTCGCCCGCCTCGCAGGCGATCCGCCAGGCGGCGCGCGGGATCGTCGCCGCCACGCCCCAGGAGCTTCCGGTGCTTCAGGCGGTCCCGGCCGCGGCCGAGCCGCCCCCGGTCAGCGGCACGCCGCTGCCGATGGCCTGACGGCCCTCACACCGACAACGTGCCGTCGGAGAGGCGGCGCTCCACGAGCTTCGCCACCTGCTCCGGCTCGAGTCCCTCGACGTCGATCGAGTTCCCCTCGAACTCGCCGAGGTCCGCAAAGCTCTCCCAGAGCCGGCCGATGACAGCCTCGTCGGCGAACTGCGTCCCGCCTTCCCGCTCCCGGACGCGCGAGAGACAGGACGAGAGGGGGGCTCTCAGAATCGCGCAAGCGACGTCATGACCGGCCTCCCGCAGACCGTCACGAACCGGCTCGAGGAACCACCCCGGGATGAGAATGCCCTCGACCACCGTGAAGTAGCCCGCCTCCGCGTAGCCCGCCGCGGCCTCGCCGACTATCGACATCACGGTCGCGTTCTGCTCCCTGGACTCCGGCTTCCAAGGCTCGACGTGGCCGCTCCGGATGAAGCGGAAGAAAACGTCGGCTTCGAGGTGGACGGAGCGCTCGTGACGGTCCGCGAGCAGGGCCGTCGTGGTCGTCTTGCCGACCCCCGGAGGCCCGGTGAGGACCAGGACGGCTATGAGCCCATGGCGCGGGCGATGACCACCCGCTGGATCTCGTTCGTGCCCTCGTAGATCTGGGTGATCTTGGCGTCACGGAGCATGCGCTCGACCGGGTACTCGTTGACGTAGCCGTAGCCGCCAAGGACCTGGATCGCCTCGACGGTCACCTTCATCGCGTTGTCGGAGGCGAAGAGCTTCGCCATCGAGGTCCACTTGCCGAGGTCGGCGGGGCGCTCGGGCATGTCCGCCATCGAGCAGGCTTTGTAGAGCAGCTCGCGGGCCGCCGCCGTGCCGGTCTCCATGTCGGCGAGCTTGAACTGGATCGCCTGCAGCGCGTTGATCGGCTTGCCGAAGGCGATGCGCTCCTTCGAGTACTCGTTGGCGTAGTCGGTCGCGCCCTGGGCGATCCCGACCGCCTGCGCCGCCGCGCCGAGGCGGGTCCGCTCGAGCGTGCCGAGCGCGACCCCGAGGCCCTTGCCCTCCGTGCCGACCAGGTTGGCGTGCGGGACGCGGACGTCGGTGAAGGAGGGTGAGCCGGTGGGCGAGCCCTTGATCCCGAGCTTGTGCTCGAGCTTGCCGGGGTCGAAGCCCTCGCGCTCTTTCTCGACGACGAAGGCGCTGATCCGCTTGTTCTCGCGGTCGGTGACGGCGAAGACGACGTAGAAGTCGGCGATCGAGGCGTTGGTGATCCAGTTCTTCTGGCCGTTGATCACCCATTCGTCGCCGTCGCGGACGGCGGTCGTGCGCATGGCCGCGGGGTCGCTGCCGGCCTCGGGCTCGGAGAGGGCGAAGGCGGGCGACCACTCGCCGCTGGCGCAGTTGGGCAGGAAGCGCTCCTTCAGCTCATCGGAGCCGAAGAGCTGGATCGGCAGCGTGCCGAGCTCCTGGATCATCAGGATCAGCGCCGAGGAGGCGCAGGCCTTGGCGATCTCCTCGACCGCCATCTGCAGGACCAGGGTGCCGGTGCCGGTGCCGCCGTGCTCCTCGGAGAAGGGCAGGCCGAGGATGTCGTGCTCGGCGAGCAGCTTGCGCACGTCCCAGGGGTACTTCGCCCTCCCGGTCGATATCGCCGGCGCGCGGCGCGATCTTCTCCTGCGCCAGGCGGCGGACCATGTCGCGCAGGTCGCGGGACTCCTGCGGGATCTCGTATGCCGGCGCTGTCGTCGCGGTGCTCACGGGGCGGGCAGTTTATGTGCCTCGGCGCGCTCGTGGAGGACCCGCAGCAGGTTGCGGGAGATGCGCGCCGGGATCGGGCGCGGCGCGGCGCTCAGCGTGAGGGTGATTTCGGCCTGGCCCGAGAGGAAGATGAAGAAGTCGATGAAGAGAGGGATCGCCTCGCCCTCGACCGGGCGGCCCGGGGCGTAGCTCGTCAGCGCCGGCGAGGGGCCGCCGATCGTGATCTCGGTCGTGACGCGATACCCCAACGAGCCGTCGAGCCCGGTCAGGGGAACGGGCAACGGCCTCATCGCGATGGCGCCGATCTCCGGCGTTTCCGCCAGTTCTTCTTCGAAGAGACGGGGGAAGACGTGTTCGACACAGGCCTGCCCGCGGAGGCTGCGGTAGATCTCATTCTGTCGGGTTGCGACCTCGGTGCTCGACATCACTTCGACGGTGGATTCGAAGCCGTGAAAGCCGCCGGCGATGGTGCTCTCGAATGCCGGGGACTCGACGGCCGCCAGCGGCCGGTCGAATCGCGGGACGCCGCCTCCGAGGCAGCGCTCGAAGGCCCGCATCGTGCGCCGCGCCGACTCCGCCTCCTCCTTCCGGTCCTCCTCGTCCTCGGGCGGCTGGGCTTCCGCGTAGGGGAGGTCGGAGGCGCGGAGGTTGACGGCGCGGGCGTAGGCCCTTGCGCTCTCCTCGGTGGAGAGGGGCTCGGCGGCGCCGGCCGACGCCGTCTCGACGGAATCCCCCGAGACGCCCTGCGGCGAGCCGTCGCCGTCGCCGCAGCCGAGGGCGAGGACCGCCGCGACAGCCGCCGCGATCAGCGCGGCCGCGGGGCGGCGCGACCCCTGGGGCATGCGGCGCCTACGCGGCGCTTTTCTTGTAGTACTCGGCGTTGATCTCGGCGTATTTGGCCCACTCGGCCGGGAGCTGGTCCTCGGCAAAGCAGGCGTCGACCGGGCAGGCCTCGACGCAAGCGTCGCAATCGATGCACTCGTCCGGATCGATGTAGAGCATCTCGACCGAGTCGTAGTCGGGCTCGTCCGGCGTCGGGTGGATGCAATCGACCGGACAGACCTCGACACACGAGTTGTCCTTGGTGCCGATGCAAGGCTCGGCGATGACGTAGGTCATACGAGGCTTATCTCCTGGTTCGACGTTTTCGTGCGCCGCGGGGAATCGGCCCCGGCCCGGCGCGAGCGGACATTTTAGGGATGATGTGCCGATGCTGCTGCTGACAGGGGCCACTGGGAGCATCGGCTCCCGTCTGCTGCCTCTGCTGCTCGAGGGCGAAGAGGACGTCCGCTGCCTCGTCCGGGAGCCCCGCCGGCTCGGCCAGCGGCGCGTCGACGTGCAGATCGCGCTCGGAGACCTGGGCGAGATGTCCGACCCCTACCTGGTGCGCCAGGCGCTGCGCGGCGTCGACACGGTGGTCCATCTGGCGGCGACGATCCGCGACCAGCCCCCGCACCGAATCGAGGAGCTGAACGGCCTCGCCACCGTGCGCCTGCTGCGCGCGGCCGAGCGCAGCGGCGTGCGGCGCTTCGTCTTCTTCAGCGCCCTCAACGCGTCCGAGGTCCAGCGCACCCGCTTCTTCCGCGCCAAGTGGCTGGCGGAGCGGGCGGTCGAGTCCTCGCCGCTCGACTCGATCGTCTTCGCCCCCTCGATCGTCTACGACCGCTCCGACCCCTGGATCACGCTGCTGCGCCGCTTCTCGTTCCTGCCGGTGATGCCGGTCTCGGGCGACGGCAGCGCCGCCTTCCAGCCGATCTGGGCCGCCGACGCCGCCCGCTGCGTGGTCGCCGCGCTCGCGGGCGGGGACCGCGACCGCTATGAGCTCGCCGGGCCGGAGACGCTCACCTACGACGACATGTCCGACCTCGTCAGCCGCGCCGCCGGCCGGCCGCGGCCGCTGCTCCACCTGCCCCTGCCCCTGGTCCGCGGCGGCCTGCTTGCGCTCCGCTCCCTTTTCGGCGAGTCGGTGTTTGCAACCTGGGAGGAGGCGGAGCTGATGGAGGTTTCGATGACCTCCGCGCGCGGTACAGCTGACGCCAATGCGCTCGGAGTCGAGCCGAGGAGGATGAGCGATGTTCTGGAGGAGGACTAGAGGCACCTCGCTCCGCCTGGCGGTGGCCGTCGCGGCGCTGCTGGCGCTGACGCCCGGCACGGCCTCGGCGATCTCACTCGTGCCGCCGAAGCCGAGCGTCTTCTTCGGGGTCAGCGACCGCGGCACGACCGCCGAGTTCAACGAGTGGGCCGGCCTGGTCGGCAAGCACCCGGCCCTGCTGCAGACGTTCCACCCCTGGGGCAACGGCCTCAACGCCGCCTACGAACGCTGGCGCGAAACGGGCACGCGGCCGATCCTCCACATCTCGACCGCCGAACGACCAGACCCTGGCGGAGATGATCACGCCGCAGCAGATCGCGCTGGGCGGCGGCGACAACTACCTGCTCCAGCTCAACGACTTCTTCTACCAAGCGCGGGCTGCCTGCCTACATCCGGCCGCTCGGCGAGCCCAACCGCTGCCTCAACCCCTGGTCGCCGGTCTACTGCGACGGCGGCCAGAAAGGCGGCGAACACACCGCCGGCTGGTACAAGACAGGCCTTCCGCCGGATCGCGGCAATCGTGCGGGGCGGGCAGACGCTGGAAGAGCTGAACGCGACACTGGCGGAAATCGGGCTGCCGCCGCTGAACCGGACCAAGGGCCCGAACCCGGCGGCGCTGCCGGCGGCGCCGCTGAGCATCATCTGGAGCCCGCTGCCCGGCGGCTCGCCGCGGGTCAAGGGCAACTTCCCCGGCAACTACTGGCCGGGGAGCCGCTGGGTCGACTGGGCGAGCACCGACTTCTACTCGCAGTATCCGGTCTGGAAGGACCTCAATCGCTTCTACCACGGCAAGCAGTGGAAGGGGAAGCCGATCGGGATCGCCGAGTGGGCGGTCCACGGCGTCGACGAGCCGCGCTTCGTCAAGCAGCTGATCGCCTGGGTCGTGAAGCGGCCGCGGGTGCGGATGCTCGTCTACTACCGCGGCTTCGGCGAGGCCGGCAACCAGTACGCGCTCGGCCCCTACCCGCGGACTACGAACACGCTGCGGCTCAAGGTGCGGCGCCCGAGCTTCCTCTCGACCGCCGAATACAACGCCGGCACCCTGCCGCCGCTGCCGCCGAAGGTGAAAACGCCGCCTCCCACTCCAACGCCGCCGCCCGAACCGGCTCCGACGCCGCCGCCCGAAGAAGTCCCCCCGACCACGCCGTAACCCAGAATCCCATCAAGTTCGCCATGCATCGCATGGCAAAGTTGATGGGATCTGAAAGAGGAAGGGCCCGGCAATTGCCGGGCCCTTCCGAAAGTCACTCGCCTGTTGCGACGAGCTTACGCCGACGAGCCGATCCGGCCCGCGCGGCGTGACTACATCATCCCGCCCATGTCGGGCATGCCGCCGGGCATTCCGCCGCCGGCGCCGCCCTCTTCGGGCGGCTCGGCGATGATCGCCTCGGTGACCAGGATGTTCTTGGCGATCGACGCGGCGTTCTCGAGCGCCGAGCGGGTCACCTTGGTCGGGTCGATGACGCCGGCCTTGATCAGGTCGCCGTACTCGCCCGTGGCCGCGTTGAGGCCTTCACCCGGTTTCAGCTCCCGGACCTTGTTGACGACGACCGAGCCCTCCAGGCCGGAGTTCTCGGCGATCTGGCGGAGCGGCTCCTCGAGCGAGCGGTGGACGATCCTCGCCCCCGTCTGCTCATCTGCCTCATCGCCGATCTTGGTCGGGTCGAGGCCTTCCTGGGCGTTCAGCAGGGCGACGCCGCCGCCCGGCACGACACCTTCCTCGAGCGCCGCACGGGTCGCCTGGAGGGCGTCCTCGACGCGGTGCTTTTTCTCCTTCATCTCGGTCTCGGTGGCGGCGCCGACCTTGACGACGGCGACACCCCCGGCGAGCTTCGCGAGACGCTCCTGGAGCTTCTCGCGATCGAAGTCGGAGTCGGTGTTGTCGACTTCCGATTTGATCTGCTTGATCCGGCCCTTGATCCCCTCGGGATCGCCGGAGCCGTCGATGATCGTCGTCGTGTCCTTGGAGACGACGACGCGACGGGCCTTGCCGAGCTGCTCGATCGAGGTGTTCTCGAGTTTGAGGCCCATCTCCTCGGTGATCACCTCACCGCCGGTCAGGATCGAGATGTCCTCGAGCATCCGCTTGCGGCGGTCGCCGAATCCCGGCGCCTTGACGGCGACACCGGTGAAGGTGCCCCGCAGCTTGTTGACGACGAGCGTCGCGAGGCACTCGCCCTCGACGTCCTCGGCGACGATCAGCAACGGCTTGCCACCCTGCATGACCGCCTCGAGCACCGGCAGGATGTCCCGCACGGAGCCGATTTTCTGGTTGGCGATCAGGATGTAGGGGTCCTCCAGCACCGCCTCCATGCGGTCCTGGTCGGTGACCATGTACGGGGAGATGTAGCCCTTGTCGAACTGCATCCCCTCGGTGAACTCCAGCTCCATGCCGAAGGTCTGGCCCTCCTCGACGTTGACGACGCCGTCTTTGCCGACTTTCTCGATCGCGTCGGCGATCACGTTGCCGATCTCGTCGTCGCCGGCGGAGATCGCGGCGACACGGGCGATCTGCTCCTTGCCGGCAACCTCCTTCGACTGCTTCTCGCGCAGGTTGTCGACGACCTCGCCGACCGCCTGCTCGATGCCGCGGCGCAGGGCCAGCGGGTTGGCGCCGGCGGCCACGTTCTTCAGCCCCTGGCGGACGATGATCTGGGCCAGCAGCGTCGCCGTCGTCGTGCCGTCGCCGGCGACGTCGTTGGTCGCCGTGGCGACCTCGCGGACGAGCTGGGCGCCCTGGTTTTCGAAGACGTCCTCGACCTCGACCTCACGGGCGATGGTGACTCCGTCGTTGGTGATCGTCGGCGCGCCGAACTTCTTGTCGAGCACGACGTAACGGCCTTTCGGGCCGAGGGTCACCTTGACCGCGTCGGCAACTGCGTCGACGCCGCCCTGGAGAGCCCCTCGGGCCTCCTCGCTGAACTTCAGCTCCTTGTGAGCCATTGCTTTCAGTCCTCCTTGGTTCTTCTAAGTCCGTTTTCTGGCGATCTCAGTCTCAACCGAGCTTCGCGAGGACGTCCGACTCGCGCAACACGAGCAGCTCCTCGTCTTCGACCGTGACCTCGGTGCCGCCGTATTTGGAGTAGAGGACCTCGTCGCCTGCGGCGACGTCGAGCGGGATGCGCTTCTCCCCGTCCTCGTCCCATCTGCCGTCGCCCACTGCGACGACCTTTCCCTTCTGCGGCTTCTCTTTGGCCGTATCGGGGAGGACGATTCCGCTCGCGGTCGTCTCCTCCTCATCGATCGGCTTGACGATCAGCCGGTCCCCGAGGGGCTTCAGCTTCATCCGTGAACCTCCGTTATCGGTCGGTGTATTACTGGTTTAAGGTCGGAAATCGCACCCTGAAGCCAATTCCTGGCCTAGATGCGATTGGCACTCTCATCACGTGAGTGCCAAGTCGCCCATAAAGATACCGATTGGGGCGCTTCAGCCGCTGGCCAGTAGGCGACAGCCGAGCAGATCGGCGATCCCCTCGCCCCCGCGGGCCATCACCCAGTCGTGGTTCCACTCGAAGACCGGGCGGGCGACGGGGGCGATCAGGTTCATCCACGCCCTCGTGGTCGAGACGTTCCACTCGTAGAGGACCGCGGTGCGGCCATGCCGCTCGAAGAGGCGCCAGCGGCCCACCCCGGCCAGCTCGCCGACGGCGTCCGCCTCCATCAGGTGCGGCCGCTCGACCCGCGTGGTCGTCACCTCGAACTCGACCCGGTAGGGCAGGAGGCTCTTCCAGACCATCCGCGAGACGGCGCCCACCCCGCCGTCGTCGCCGGGGTTCCGTTCCTCGACCTCCTCGACCCCTCGCCACCATTGCGGCCAGCTGCGCTGGTCGTAGATCGCCTCCCAGACCGGCTCGCGGGGGGACTCCAGGAGCCAGGTCGTCAGGAACCTGTAATCGGCCATCCGCGCCCCGCCTAGTTGTGGCTCGGCGTCTCTCCGTTGCCGAAGTGGGCCTCGGGCGGCTCGACGATCTGCGAGAAGCGGATCACCGTGATCACGTCGTCGGGAGCGACCGGCCGGCTGTAGATCTGCTCGAGGAAGTTGATCTCGTCCTCGACCCGCCGGAACTCCGGGTTGTCGTGCTCGATGTCGCGCCGCGAGAGCTCGGAGACCTTCTTGACCTCGACGTCGTCGATCACCGCCGAGAAGATCTTCTGCCGCGGGCTGTGGCGGAAGCCGACCGTGACCCAGACGACCATGCCGCGCTCGTACTTGTTGCTCTTGTCGCCCAGCCGGATGGTCGCCGTCTTGCGCCCGCGCTTGAGCTGATCGACGAAGACAGCCGAGTAGAAGTTGAGTACGTAAGTGCCGCCCCGCATCGCGGTGCGAGCGTATCCGACCGGCGAAAGGTTGGGTGATCCTGGGGTCGGACGTGTGTTGGAAAGCTCAAGGAGCAGTCGTTTCGTGTCGATCACCGAGGGGACTCCATGGGTATGCCCAGAACCAGAATCCACCTCCTGCTCGCCGGCCTCGCGGCCGGCGCCGCGTTCCTCGTCCCCGCCGTCGGGCAGGCGTCGGCGGCGAGCTGCGCCGGGAAGCACGCGACGATCGTCGGAACTCCCGGCAACGACAGGATCGTCGGCAAGGGGGCGAGCGACGTGATCTTCGGCGGCGGCGGCAACGACCGCATCACCGGCGGCCCGAACGGCAACGACACGATCTGCGGAGGCGACGGCGACGACACGATCGTCGGCGGCAAGGGCTTCGACTCGCTGCACGGCGACTCGGGCGACGACAAGCTCGACGGCGGCACCGGAAGCGACGAGCTCCAGGGCGGTGAGGGTGACGACACGCTCACCGGCGACAAGGGCGGCGACGGTCTCTACGGCGACGGCGGCGACGACCGGATGGTCGGCGACAAGGGCCCGGACCGGATCTTCGCCGGCGCCGGCGACGACCTCCTGATCGGCGGCAAGGGGCCCGACACGCTCAAGGGCGGCCCCGACGACGACTCGCTGTTCGCCGGCAAGGCGAGCGACCGTGTGGTCGAGGGCGAGGCCGGCGACGACCGCGTGATCGGCGGCCGGGGCAACGACACCCTCAGCGGCGGGCCCGGCGAGGACAGCGTCGCCGGCGGCCTCGGCGACGACGGCCTCGACGGCGACGGCGACTCGGACCTGCTGACCGGCGGCCACGGCCGCGACGACATGAACGGCGGCGAGGGCGAGGGCGACATCCTGCGCGGCGACATCGGCTTCGACAAGATTGAAGGCGGCGGCGGGGCACGCGACATAGCCTCGTTCTCGACGGCGGCGGAGGCGGTCCAGGCCGACCTCGCCGCGGGCACCGCCTACGGCGACGGCCGCGACACGATCGGCCCCGGGACCGAGGACCTGGTCGGCTCGGCCTACCCCGACACGCTGTTCGGCAACTCCGGCCCGAACCGGATCGACGGCGGCCCGGGATATGACGAGCTCAACGGCCGCGGCGGCGGCGACCAGCTGCTCGGCGGCCCCGACGGCGCCGACTGCAGCGCGGCCGCGGTGAGCGAATTCTGCGAGCAGCCAGAGACCCTCGGGGTGGGCACCGTGGTCGTCTACAGCCGCAGTCTCGACGGCGCTAACACCCTCGCGGTGCGCGGAGTCGACGCGGCAGACGGCCTCCGCGTCTCCTTCGCCGGCGGCAGGCTGGTGGTCAGCAACAGCCTGGCCGCGATCCCCGCCGCGAACGTGACCGGCTGCGACGCCGACGGCTCGTCGGCCGCCTGTCCGGGCGACGCCCGCTTCCTTCTCGTCGACGCCGGCTCGGGCGCCGATCGCGTCGATATCGAGGCCAGCGTCCCGTCCTCCCTGGAAGCCCGGATCGCCGGGGGGCCGGGAGCCGACGATCTCAACGGAGGCGACGGCAGCGACGTGATCGAGGCCGGCGACGACTCCGACCCCGACCGCCTCGTCGGCGGCGCCGGAGACGACGCCCTGATCGGCGCCCGCACCGACACCCACATCCCGTTCGGCAGCGGCAGGAGCACGCTGATCGGCGGGCTGGGAGCCGACGTGATGGTCGGCGGCGACCCCTGCGACGGCGACCTCTTCGACGGCGGGGCGGGCAACGACAACGCCAACTTCTTCCGCTTGACCCCGGGCGTCAGGGCCCAGATCGGCGGCGCCGTCACCCGCGAGGGAGGGGCCTGCAGTCCGGGCCAGATCGATGGCTCGGTCGAGACGATCGAGGGCTCCCCCGGTCCCGACGTCCTGATCGGCAGCCAGAACGGCGACACCCTGATCGGCAAGAGCGGCGACGACGACCTCTTCGGGCGGGGGGGCAACGACAAGCTCTCCGGCGGGCCGGGCAACGACCGCCTGGTCGGCGGCCCCGGGCACGACAGCGAACACCAGTAGTCGCAACCCAGAAGTGGGGTTGCAGGCACGCGCCGAAGTTGGCAATCTGCCTGGGATGCCGCTTAGCAATCCTCGTGGGAGGAGGAGCAGGGCTCTCCTCCTCGCCGCAACGCTCCTCGCTGCGCTCACGACCGTCCTGATGCTGACGGCGACCGCGCCGGCGGCTCCCAGCTGCCTCGGCAAAAAGGCGACGATCGTCTCCGGGAAGTCGGTGATCGTCGGCAAAAAGGCCCACGACGTGATCGTCGTGCTCGGCGGCGGCAAGCACACCGTCCGCGGCGGCGGCGGCAACGACCGGATCTGCGGCGGCAGCGGCGACGACCGGCTGCTCGGCGAAAAAGGCTCGGACCGGATCGACGGCGGCGAGGGCAACGACACGGTCCTCGGCGACCGCGGAGCCGACAAGCTCAGCGGCGGTGGCGGAGCCGACTACCTCGACGGCCAGAAGGGGAGCGACGAGATCGACGGCGGCGCCGGGGACGGCGACCGGCTCTTCGGCGACAAGGGCAACGACACGATGGACGGCGGCCCGGGCAACGGCGACAACCTCGACGGTGGGCTCGGCGACGAGAAACTGATGACCGGCGGCGAGGGCGACGGCGACATCGTGGTCGGCAACCTCGGCACGGACAACCTCAGCGGCGGGCCCGGCAACCACGACATCGTCCGCGGGGACGGCGGGATCGACACGATCGACGGCGGCGGCGGCAGCGAGGACATCGCCTCCTTCGCGACCTCGCCGAAGCCGGGAGTCGTCGTCAGCCTCGCCGCGGGCACCGCGACCGGCGACGGCCACGACACGATCAGCAACATCGACGACGTCGTCGGCTCTCCCTTCAACGACACCCTGACGGGCGACGGGAACCCGAACCGGATCGACGGCGGGCCGGGCAACGACGCGCTCCAGGGCGGCGGCGGTTCGGATTTCGGCTTCGGCGGCCCCGGCGCCGACAACTGCCAGAACTTCACCGAACTGAGCTCCTGCAACGACGGCTCGCCCGCGGCGACCGAGACCGCGGTCGAGCTGAACCGCGGGCTCGACGGGGTGAGCCTGGTCGTGATCGGCCTCGGCGACGACAACCAGATCACCGTCTCCTACAACGGCGGCGCCTTCATCGTCACCGATCCGACCGGGGTCGAGGTGCGCGAAAACTCTGGCTGCACCGCATCCGGCGCGCCCGCGCCGAAGCAGCCGACCCGCGGCGGCACCCCGGAACCGACCGGCCCCGACACCACCGCGAGCTGCCTTTCCGGGCTCGGCGTCAGCTTCATCCTGATCGACGGCGGCGGCGGCAACGACACGATCGCCGTCGGCGGCGGCATCCCGGGCTCGCTCTCGCTGCGCGTCTCCGGCGGCAACGGCGGCGACACGATCACCGGCGGGCCGGGCGACGACCTGCTCGAATCCGGCGACGAGTACTCCGGCACCTCGGGCGCCGACAGCCTCAACGGCGAAGGCGGCCAGGACGGCCTGGTCTCGGACCCGGGCGGCGACAAGATGAACGGCGGCGACGGCAACGACCTGATGGTCTCCTCGGCGGCGGTCTGCCAGGGGCACACCTTCGACGGGGGCGGCGGCCTCGACACGGTCTCCTACGCGCGCTCGAAACCGCCCGGAACCTTCGTGATGGCGCTGGGCGGCACCGGCGCCCCCTCGACCGGCTGCGGCGGCGGCGCGGCGGACTCGATCCTCGCCACGAGCGAGAGCCTCGAGGGCTCGGAGGGCAACGACAAACTGATCGGCGACACAAGCAACAACGTCCTCTTCGGGCACGGCGGAGCCGACTCGTTCATCGGCAAAGGCGGCAGCGACGCGGTCGAAGCGATCGACGGCAAGAAGGACAAGTTGATCGACTGCGGCCCGGGGGCCGACCAGGGGGCCACCAAGGACCCCTCCGACCCCACGGCCAAGAGCTGCTAGCGGCCCCCTAGTCAATCTAGGGCCGGAAACCCTCCTCGCCGAGCAGGGGAACGAACCGGCAGGGCCCGATCTCCTCGCTGCTCAGGTGCTCGCCGTCGCGGCGGAACACGGTGAGCAGGTCGGCCGGGCCGGCGGCGATCGGGACGACCAGCCTGCCCCCGTCGGCGAGCTGGTCGAGCAGGGCGCGGGGAGGGGCGGGCGCGGTCGCGTGCACGGCGATCGCGTCGAACGGAGCGCGGTCGGGAAGGCCGCGGCTGCCGTCGCCGACGACCAGCTCGACGTTCGCCGCGCCGAAGGCGGCGATCGCGCGCGAGGCGCCCTCCGCCAGGTCCGGCCGGCGCTCGATGCTCAGCACCCGCGAGACGAGCAGGGAGAGCACGCAGGCCGAGTAGCCGCTCCCGGTCCCCACCTCCAGCGCCGTCTCGTCCCCCCGCAGCGCCAGCGCCTGGCAGATCGCCGCGACGATCCACGGCTGCGAGATCGTCTGCCCCTCGCCGATCGGCAGGGCGGAGTCGTCGTAGGCGCGGCGGCGCAGGCGCTCGGGGACGAACAGCTCGCGCGGGACGGCGCCCATCGCGGCGAGCACGCGCTCGTCCTCGATGCCGCGGCGCCACAGCTGCCGCTCGACCATCGCCGTGCGCCGCGAGGCGGGGTCCGCCATCGCTAGCTCGGCGCGCCGCGCATTCCCGCGCCTAGTAGATGTAGTTGTGGAGCTTGGGCGGGTCGAGCACCGTGACCCGGCCCCGGCCGGGGCGCACGATTCCCGCCCTCTCGAGGTCGGCGAGGAAACGGCTGACGCTCTCCCGCGACGTGCCGGCGAGCTGGGCCAGGTCGGCCTGGTTCATCCGGATCGTCACCTCTCCCCCCTCCTCGCCGCGCGGGGACTCCTCGGCGACGAGCTGCGAGAGGACGCCCGCGACCCGGCTCGGGACCGTCTGGAAGGACTGCCGCGAGATCCGCTCGTTGGCGGTCCGCAGGCGCCGCACCAGGGCGGCGACGAGCTTCACGGTGATTTCCGGATGGCGGGCGAGCAGCGAGCGCACCTCGCCCGCCGGCAGCGCCAGCAGCTCGCCGTCGAGCAGCGATTCGACGCTCGCCGAGCGGACCTCGCCGTCGAGCATCGCCAGCTCCCCGAAGATGTCGCCGGGGCCGAGCGTCGCCAGCGTGATCGCGCGCCCGTCGGAGTGCTCGCGGGTGACGCGGAAGCTGCCGCTGCGGACGATGTAGCAGGCGTCGGAGTGGTCTCCCTCGTGGAACACGCGGGTCGCCGCCGGAAAGGTTCGCGGCACCGCGACCCGGGAGAAGCGCTCCAGCTCACCCTGCTCGAGGTCGGAGAAGAGCGGCACGCTGCGCAGCAGCTCGACCGGGCTCTGACTGGCCTCTTGCTCCCCCATGCTCCGATTATCGCCCTATTCCGCGACTCAGGCGGAGGCGGTCAGTTTGCGCGGCCCGCCGCGGCTGAAGCCGGCGCCGAGCAGGGCGGCCTCGTGGGGGGAGCCGATGACGGGCTCGCCGTCGACCTTCTCGACCGCCAGCTTCTGCAGGATCCCGGCCGCGACCGCGTCGGCGAGGGCGCGCATCGCCGCGCCGAGGTCGGCGTCGTCGAGCTTGGCGAGCCGCAGGATGCCGCGCCCGCCGCGCTCGACGTAGAGGACCGGCTCGCCGTCGCGGAGGAGGACATGGGCGCCCGGGGCCCGCGAAGGCCGCCGGCCTCCCTCGCGTTTCGGCCAGGGCAGCGAGGCGCCGTAGGGGTTGGCCGGGTCGGTCGCGGCCAGGACCAGATACGACCCCTGGTCCTCCGGCAGCGAGCGCAGCCGCTCGACGGCGCCGGGCAGCGCGAACTGGGCGCCGCCCAGGCCCTCGACGAAGTAGCCGCGACGGGCGCTGCCGAGCAGCTCGAGGTTGCCGAGCTCGGCGTAGAGGGTCGAGAAGCCGCCCGGGATCCCCTCGGCGAGCACAGTCTCGCGGGTGACGATGCCGTAGCGCTCGAGCATCAGCTCGGCCTGGGCGCGCAGGCGCGGGCCGGCGGCCGGGGAGCTCTCGAAGAGCGGGGCGACCAGGGACCAGCGGCCCTGGACCGCCGCGCCGGCGCCGCCGCGGCGGCGGGCGAAGCGGCGCCCGCCGCGTTCCTGGCTGGGAACGGAGCGCAGCCGCGGGGCGCGCAGCGGCGAGAAGGCGTCGTTGGTGACCTCGCCGGACCAGGCCAGGTCCCAGAGCGCGTTGTGCAGCTCCTCGGCGGGCGGCTCGAGGTCGGCGAGCAGGTCGAGCCAGAAGGCCGGGCCGGCGGCGAGGCGCTCGCGGATCGCGTCGTGCGGCTCCCCCTCGGCCCGCTCCAGCTTCACGTTCGCGGGGGGCGGGCCGGCGAGGCGGACGTCCTCGCGGAAGTAGAGGGCGATGCGGCCGTCGTTGCGACCGCGGGCGCCGGCGCCGATCCAGACGAGCTCGCCACTGGTGCAGAGCTCGTCGAGCCAGGCCGGGGAGTAGGCGCCGAGGCGCCGCGGCAGCACGTCCTCCTCCCAGACCTTCGGGGTGAGGGTGACGCCCTGCAACGGGACCAGCGCCTCGCGCAGCCGGTCCGGCCCGGCGCCCGCGGCGCGGTGGGCGTCGACGTTCTGCCAGTTGGAGATGAAGCGCGCGAAGCGGTCGCGGGAGGCGGGCTCGACCTCGCGACGCAGGTGGGCGAGGCTGGCGCGCCGCACCCGGCGCAGGACCTCGGTGTCGCACCACTCGCGCTCGCGCCCCCCGGGCAGGAGCTCGCCGCGGACGAGGTCGCCGCCGCGCTCGAGCTCGCGCAGCGCCGGCGTCGGGTCGACGCCGTAGCGGTTGGCCGGCTGCGCGGTGGGGAAGGGGCCGTGGGTGCGCGCGTAGCGGCGCAGCAGCGCCAGCATCGGGTCGGCGCCGGCCTCGAGGAAGCTCTCCGGCAGCCCGGGCGGCGGCGGCACGCCGAGCGCGTCGCGGTACATGCCGGCGTCCTCGCCGGCGATGTAGCGCTCCTCGCCGGCGATGCGGACCAGCGCGACGCGCCGCTCGTCGACCAGCTTCTCGAGCATCGAGGCGGCCGAGTAGCCCTCCGCGACCCGCTCCGCGCACTCCTCCGCGGTCAGGTCCCCGACGTTGCGGAGGACCTGCTGGAGCGCGTCGCGGTCGCCGGCCCGACCTAGATTGGCGGTGCGGTGCTGGAGCTGGGCCTCGACCTCGACCAGCGCCTCCGGGTCGATCAGGTCGCGCAGCGCCTCCTGTCCGAGCAGCTCGCGCAGGAGGTCGCGGTCGAGGGCGAGGGCCGCCGCGCGGCGCTCCGCGTTCGGCGTGTCCCCCTCGTACATGTAGGTGGCGACGTAGTCGAAGAGCAGCGAGGAGGCGAAGGGCGAGGCGCTGGGCGTCTCCACCTCGACCAGGCTGAGCTTGCGCGAGTGGATGTCGGTGAGGAGCTGGGCGAGGGAGGGCAGGTCGAGGACGTCGCGCAGGCACTCGCGGTAGGTCTCGAGGATGACCGGGAAGCGGGGGTGGTCGCGGGCCACCTCGAGCAGGCTCTGCGACTTCAGGCGCTGCTGCCAGAGGGGGGTGCGCTTGCCGGGGTAGGCGCGCGGCAGCAGCAGCGAGCGGGCGGCGTTCTCGCGGAAGCGGGCCCCGAAGAGCGCCGAGCCCGAGAGCTCGGCGACGACCAGGTCCTCGATCTCGTCGGGCTCGACCAGGACCAGGTCGGTCGGCGGCGGCTCGTCGGCGTCGGGGAGGTGGATGACGATGCCGTCGTCCGACCAGATCGCGTCCACCTCGAGGTCGCGCTCGTTGCGGACCTTCTGGCTCAGCGCCAGCCCCCAGGCGGCGTGGACGCGGCCGCCGTAGGGAGAGAGGATGCAGAGGCGCCAGTCGCCGATCTCGTCGCGGAAGCGCTCGACGACGATCGTCTCGTCGGAGGGCACGACCCTGGTCGCCGCCTGCTGCTCGCGCAGGTAGGCGACGAGGTTCTCGGCGGCGCGACGATCGAGGTCGCACTCGAGGGCCAGCTCCTCCGGCTCCTTGGAGACCGCCTCGCGGGCGAAGGCGCCGATCGCCCTGCCCAGCTCCGCCGGGCGGCCGATCCCGTCGCCCTTCCAGAAGGGGACCGCGCCGGGCACGCCGGGGGCCGGGGTGACGATCACCCGGTCGCGGGTGATGTCCTCGATCCGCCAGGTCGTCGCGCCGAGCAGGAAGGTCTGCCCGGGGCGCGCCTCGTAGACCATCTCCTCGTCGAGCTCGCCGACCCGGCGGCCGTCCGGGAGGTGGACCCCGTAGAGACCGCGGTCGGGGATCGTGCCGGCGTTGGTGACGACCAGCTGGAGGGCGCCTTTGCGCCCGTGCATGGTGCCCGCGGCGCGGTCCCAGACGATCCGTGGGCGCAGCTCGGCGAAGCGGTCCGAGGGGTAGCGCCCGTCGAGCATGTCGAGGACGTTCTCGAGCTGCTCGCGGGAGAGGTCGTGGAAGGGCTCCGAGGCGGTCACCAGCGACTCGACCTCGTCGATCCTCCACTCGTCGAGCGCGGCCATCGAGACCAGGTGCTGGGCGAGCACGTCGAGCGGGTTCTGGGGGATCACCGTCTCCTCGATTTCCCCCGCCCGCATCCGCTTGGCGACGACGGCGCACTCGAGCAGGTCGGCGCGGAACTTGGGGAAGATGCGTCCGCGGGAGACCTCGCCGAGCGAGTGGCCGGCGCGGCCGACGCGCTGCAGGCCGCGGCTCACCGACTTCGGCGACTCGACCTGGATCACCAGGTCCACCGCCCCCATGTCGATCCCCAGCTCCAGGGACGACGTCGCCACCAGGCACGGAAGCTGCCCGGACTTCAGCATCTCCTCGACCAGCAACCGCTCCTCGTGGGAGAGGGAGCCGTGATGGGCCCGTGCAATCTCGACCACGCCCTCGCCCTCGGCCCCGGAGGAGCCGTTCCCCCCGTGCTCCGTAGCCGGCAGCTCCTGCTCGCCTTCGCCGTTGGCGAGCTCGTTGAGGCGCTTCGCGAGCCGCTCAGCCGCCCTCCGCGCGTTGACGAAGATGATCGTCGAGTTGTGTTCCTGCACGAGCTTGAGCAGCTCGGGGTAGATCGCGGGCCAGATCGAGCGCACGTGGGCCAGGGGCTCACCCTCCGCAGGCACGCCCTCCGAATTCGGGAAGTTCGGCGCCCCGGGTTCGGCCATGTCCTCGACCGGCACCACGATCTCGAGGTCGAGCTCCTTCGCCACCCCCGCATCGACGATCTCGCACTCCCGCTTGGGCCCGACGAGGAACTGAGCTATCCGCTCAAGCGGGCGCTGGGTCGCGGACAGCCCGATGCGCTGGACCGAGGCCCCCTCCCGCGCCTCCGCCACAAGGTGATCGAGCCTCTCCAGGCTCAATGCCAGGTGGCTGCCGCGCTTCGACTGGGCCACGGCGTGGATCTCGTCGACGATCACCGCCTCCGTGGTCGCGAGGATCTCGCGGACGCTCGACGAGAGCATCAAATAGAGCGACTCCGGTGTGGTGATCAGAATGTCCGGCGGGTTTTTTTTCATCGCCCGCCGCTCCGACTGCGGCGTGTCCCCCGTCCTCAGCCCGACCGAGATGTCGGCGCCGATCCCGCGCAGCGGCGCCCGCAGGTTGCGCTCGATGTCGTAGGAGAGGGCCTTCAGCGGCGAGACGTAGACCAGCCTCACCCCCGGCGGGCGCTCGCCCGAGTCGCGCGAGAGGCGGTCGATCCCCCAGAGGAAGCTGGCCAGGGTCTTGCCGGAGCCGGTCGGGGCGCAGATCAGGGCGTTCGCGCCGCCGGAGATCGCCTCCCAGCCGCCGATCTGGGCAGGGGTCGGGCCCTCGAAGGAGGCCTCGAACCAGCGCCGCACCGGGGCGCTGAAGGGCGCCAGCGGGTCAGATGCCGCACTCGATTTCGCGTCGGTGGCCAACCCACCGATCTTACGCACCCGGCCCGGCGGGCCGGGCCGGGCCAAATCCCATCAAGTTCGCCATGCATCGCATGGCGAACTTGATGGGATTTGAAATTTCCCGGGGCTCAGCCCGTGGTGCCGCCGGAGAACTTGACGTAGGCGGGCCAGGAGGGCTTGGGGACGAAGCCGTCGCCGAAGAGGCCGGTGCCGTCGCAGAAGTTGCAGACTTCCTTGCGGTCGTCGACGGAGAACCAGATCACCCGCTTGATCTTCCAGCGCGCCTGGTTCCGCTGCAGCAGGCCGAAGGCCCCCTTCAGCTGCGTGGCCTGGCCCTGGAGGCCCTTGGCGAAGAGGTTGGTCCTCGTGGGCTTGCCGGAGCTCCAGCCGAGCTCGGTGATCCAGAGCCCCTTGCCGGGGTCGCCCGCCTTCCTGAGCGCCTCCCGCACTTTTTCGATCGAGGGGGTCAGCATCGGGAAGTTGATCGTGTACGGGTGCAGCGCGATCGCCTGGAACTTCGACTTGATCCCCGGCGTCGTGCGGTACATCTGTTCGAGGAATTCGGCCGCGAAGTAGGCCGGCCTCGGTTTGATCTTCAGGTACCGGCCGGTCGCTTCCTTCGGTTCGGCGAAGAGGCCGGCGAGGATCAGCTTGGCGCCGCTGTCGACCGATTTGATCGCCGTGTGGGAGATCTTGACCAGCTTCCCGTACTCGGCGGGGCTCGGCTGGGCGACGAAGTATTTGAAGTTCGGCTCGTTCCAGATCTGCCAGGTGCGGATCGGCTTGTAGGGAACGCCGGGGTTCGCGGCCCAGAACGCCCCGTTGGGGCCGTAGCGCTGCACGACGAGGGTCAGGAAGGTCTGCCAGCCGGAGCGCTGCGCGCCGGTGCGGACCGGCAGGCTCTGAGGAGCGCTGGCTTTGGCCGCGCGGTTGACCACCACGGTCTTCACGGCCCAGTCCGGCGCGCCGGTGACGAACGGCAGGGCTTCGATCCCGTGCCTGCTGGCGCCGGTGACCAGCGAGTCGACGTAGTTCCAGTCAGGGGCCGCGCCCTCGACGGTCTGAATGGCGCTCCATTCGACCGGGAAGCGGATCGTGTCCACCCCGCCGGCCTGAAGCCGTTCGAACTCTTCGGTCGTCGGCACCGCCTGGGGCGCCACCCCCCAGAACTTGGCGGGCACGGCGGCGGCGCTCTGCGCGAGGCCGCCGCAGGCGATCGCGACGGTCGCGACGGCCAATGCCGCCCACGCACGATTCCGCCTCAGAAGGCCACTGCCCTCGTGGGACACGGGCTAGCCGGCCTTTGTCGAGAGCGAGGGCTCGCCGCCGGCGTCGCCGCGGCGCCGCTGGCGGATCATCACGGCCGCGACCGAGATCGCGGCGAGCACGAGGATTCCGATCAGGATCGGCACCAGCGGCGAGGAGCCGCCATCGTCGGACTCGGTGGTCACAATCTTGCTCGGGGCGGGCGCCTGCACCTTGGCTGGAGCCTCCCGGTTGGAGCCCTTGTCTGGGCTACCCTGCCCGGTACCGCCGTCCTGGCCCTTGGCCGCAGCCCCACCTTCCGATTCCGATGACCCTTCCGACGACTCTTCAGACGTTTCTTCGTAGCCCGGGTCCGCGGGGGCTTCGGCGCCGCCGCTCTTCGGATCGGCCTGCGTCTTGGCGATCGGTTCGTTGGGGTCGGCGTTCTTGTTCCCGGGACCCGGCGTAGCCACTTCGTACTGCGCCCCCACCGAGGCCTGAGAGAGCACGGGAAAGCAAGCCAATGCCAGCAGAGCAAGCACTGACGAAAGCAAGAGAATGGAGCGGCCCGAGCTCTCGGGCCGGAGGCGGCGCATCCCGTTCGTCATCCGGCGCAAGGTTAGAGCAAACGGCGGCGCTGTTGGCCCCGGCCGCGCTGATCGTGGCGCTGGGCCTGTCTGGAGGCGGGTTTGACGTGAGCGACCGTCATTTTGCCGGGCTCGCCGCCTGGCTGGTCGTGGTCGGCCTGCTGGTGCTCGGTGCAGGCTCAGGCGCACGCCTCGGCTGGCCGCTCTACTCCGCGGTCGGGCTTTTCGGCTCTCTGGCGCTGTTGTCTGCAATTTCATCCCTCTGGTCGGGCTCGGTCGAGCTCAGCGTGATCGAGGCTGACCGGGTTCTGGTCTACCTCGGTTTCTTCCTTGCCGCATTCCTTATCGCCCAAACCGAAGAAAGACGTCAACGATTCGCTGAAGGGCTTGCAATAGGTGTCACGATCCTCGTCCTTCTGGGCCTGGCAAGCCGTCTCCTCCCGCACGTGGTCGAAGTCGCCCAGGGCCTGGGCAGCGGGCCGCGGCTGCGCTATCCGCTCGACTACTGGAACGCGAACGCGACGATCGGCGCGATCTCCGTGGCGCTGCTGCTCTGGATGACCCGCGGGTCGAGCTTCGCGGCGCTGCGCTGGGCGTCGGTGGCCGCGATGCCGGCCGTCTTCGTCGCCATGTACTTCACCTATTCGCGCGGGGGAGTGGTCGCCCTCGCGGTCGGCTGCCTATGTTTGCTCGCGCTCTCCCGCGACCGGCTCTGGCTGTTGGCGACGCTCGCGATCGCCGGCCTCGGGGCGCTGCCGGCGCTGATCGCGATCCCCGACCACCGCGGCGTCGCCGACAACCTCGCCTCTCAGACATCCGTTGACCAGGGCGTCACGATCCTGCTCATCCTGCTCGCCGGGACCGCCCTCGCGCTCGGCCTCTTCGCCCTCCTGCGCCGGCTCGAGCTGTCCGCCGGCGGCGCGACGAGGCGCGCCGTCGAGGTCTCTCGCGACCCGACCGTGCTGAAGGCGCTCGCGGCGGCGCTCGCGGTGCTCGCCGTCGGCGCGGCGATCGTCTTCGGCAGCCAGGCATGGGACGAGTTCACCGACTCCGAAATCGATTTCGCCAAGGACAACCCCTCCCAGCACTTCTCGAATTTGAACAGCGGCGGGCGCGACGACTTCTGGCGCGTCGCCATCGACGCCTTCGAGGAAGCGCCCGCGGCGGGGCAGGGCGCGGGCACCTACGAGTTCTCCTGGGAGCGCCGGCGCTCGATCGACCTCTCCCTGGTCGACGCCCACTCGCTCTACCTCGAGTCCTTCGCCGAGCTCGGCCTGCTCGGCGGGCTGATCGTGCTGGCGCTCTTCGGCGCCCTGCTCTGGATCGGGTTCTCGGCCTGGCGCGCCGCGCCGGCGCAACGGCGCGAGGCCTATGCCGCCCTGCTGGCGGCGATGCTGGTCTTCGCGGTCGGGGCCGCCTACGACTGGTTCTGGGAGATCGCCGTGATGACGGCGGTCTTCTGCCTCGCCGCCGGGGCGCTGGTCGCCGCCCGCTGCTCGCAGCTCTCCCCCGACGGCACCGACGATCGCTCGCGGCGGGAACGGCGCTTCGGGGTCGCGATCGGAGGGGTGGCGCTGGCCTGGATCACCGCCGCCGCCCTGATCGGCCCGCTGCTGGTCGAGCGCGAGATCGAGGCGAGCAGGGACGCCTACGACGACGGCGACCCGATCGCCGCCGTCGACCACGCCGACACGGCCCGCTCGATCGAGCCCTGGGCCGCCTCCCCCTACTTCCAGCTCGGCCTGCTGGCCGAGGCCGAGGGCGAATACGAGCTCGCGGTCGAGCGGCTGAGCGAGGCGATAGATCGCGAGGAGGAGAACTGGGAACTCTGGGCGACGCGCTCGCGGGTCCACTTCGAGGCCGGAGAAGAGGCCGCCGCCAGGGCCGACCTCGAACGGGCACGGGAGCTGAACCCGCTGGCGCCGCAGCTGCGCGAGGTGGAGGGCGAATGAGCCCGAAGACCGAGAAGCCCGCGCCGGCCCAGAGCAGAAGCGAGGAGCCGACCGAGAAGGAGCGGCTCGACGCGACCCGCAGCGTCGAGTCCCGCCAGCGGGGCGCGCAGCTGCGCCGCCTGCTCGCGAGCGCCGATTGGGCCGCGATCATCGGCGCCCTCTGCGTGGCGACCGCCGCCACCTCCAGCGCCACCGTCGCGACCCTCTTCTGGGCGCTGCTCTTCAGCCCGGTCTGGGTCCTGGTGGTGAAGCTGCACGGCCTCTACGACCACGACCACCGCCGCATCCGCCACAGCACCCTCGACGAGCTGCCGGTCCTGGTCTCCGCCAGCGCGCTCGGCACGCTCGCCCTCGACGGGCTGCTCAGCCTCACCCCCGCGGGGGCGCTCAACCCCGAGACCGCCGTCCTGCTCGGCTTCGCCGTCTTCGGCGCGAGCTTCGTCCTGCGCGCCGTCGTCCGCTTCCTCTGGCACCGGACGACCGGCGACCCGACCGGTCTCGTGATCGGGCCGATGGTGGCCGCCGACCGGGTGGCGCGGCGGATCGCGACCCACCCCGAGGCCCGCCTGCGGCTGGCCGGCTACCTCTCCTCGACGAAGGAGGCCGGCACCGCCGCCGGCCTGCCGCGCCTGGGCTCGATGGATGACATCTCCCGGGTCGCGCGCGAGCACAGCGTCGAGCGCGTGATCGTCACCGAACAGGACATGAGCGAGGCCACGGCCGAGCGCCTGATCGAGGAGTGCAAGGCGGTCGGTCTCGGCCTCACCTTCCTCCCCGAGCACTACGGGCTGCTCGGCCCGGGAATCGAGCTCAACCGGCTCGCCGAGCTGCCCGTCCTCGACTTCCGCTTCTCCGACCCGCCGCGCTCGACGATCGCGATGAAGCGGGGCATGGACATCGCCGTCTCGGCGCTGATGCTGATCGTCCTCTCCCCCCTGCTGGCGGCGATCGCCCTACTGATCCTGATCGACTCCGGCCGGCCGGTCCTCTTCCGGCAGCGGCGGGCGGGCAGGGCGGGCAGGCCGTTCTCGATGCTGAAGTTCCGGACGATGGTCGCCGACGCCGAGGAGCGCCTCGCCGAGTACGTCGACCTCGAGAAGCTCGAGCAGCCGGCCTTCAAGATCCCCGACGACCCGCGGGTCACCCGGGCCGGCCGCCTCCTGCGGCGCACCAGCCTCGACGAGCTCCCGCAGCTCGTCAACGTGCTGCGCGGCTCGATGTCCCTGGTCGGGCCGCGCCCCGAGGAGGAGGCGGTGGTCGCCCTCTACGACGAGCGCCAGCGGACCCGGCTCGGCGTCAAGCCGGGGATCACCGGCCCGATGCAGGTCTACGGCCGCAGCGACCTCACCTTCGAGGAGCGCCTCGCGATGGAGCGCGACTACCTCGACAACCTCTCGATCACGAGCGACCTGGCGATTCTCCTCAGAACGCCGGGGGCTATCGTTCGCGGCGAGGGGGCTTACTGAGCGATGGAGAGACTCGAGACCAGGTTGGAGGGGCCGCTGCTGCTCGCGCCGCGCGTGTTCGACGACGAGCGCGGCTTCTTCTGCGAGACCTTCAGGAAGAGCGCCTTCGCCGAGCTCGGGATCGGCGAGGAGATGGTCCAGGACAACCACTCGCGCTCGGGCCGCGGGATCGTCCGCGGCATGCACTTCCAGATCGGCGAGGGCGCCTCGAAGCTGGTCCGCTGCTCCAGCGGCACGATCTTCGACGTCGTCGTCGACCTGCGCCGCGGCTCGCCCACCTTCGGGCAATGGGAGGGGTTCGAGCTGAGCGACGAGAACATGCGGATCGCCTACTGCCCGATCGGCTTCGCCCATGGGTTCTGCGTGCTGAGCGAGACCGCGGACGTGATCTACAAGCAGAGCAACTACTACTCGGGCGAGGTCGAGCGCGGGTTCAGCTACCGCGACCCCGACGTCGGCATCGAGTGGCCGCTGCCCGCCGAGGAGCTCTTCCACTCCGAGCGCGACGCGACCGCCCCCAGCCTGAGCGAGATCGCCGACACGCTCCCGTTCCAGTACCGGGCCCCCGCCTAGCCGCGACTAGGCTTCCCCGATGCCCGCCCTGGAGATCGTGATCGTCTCGTCGACCGGCGCCCTCGAGCTGCTCCGGAGCTGCCTGCGCAGCATCAGGGAGAACCCGTACACGGGCGGCGAGATGCTCGTCCACGTCGTCGACAACGCGAGCACCGACGGCACCCCGGAGATGGTCCGCGAGGAGTTCCCCGAGGTCCGCCTCCACGCCCTCGACTGGAACTCCGGGTTCTGTTACGCCAACAACCTCGCGCTCGGGGAGGTCCGCGCCCCCTACGCGCTGGTGCTCAATCCCGACACCGAGGTCTACCCCGGCTCACTCGACCACATGGTCGAGCTGATGGAGTCGGACACGCGGATCGGGATGTCCAGCCCCCGCCTGGAGAAGCGCGACGGCAGCCTCGACCACGCGGCGAAGCGCTCCTTCCCGACGCCGCTCGGGTCGCTGTCCCACTTCCTCGGCGCGGGCGACCGGCTGGGCGGCCGCTTCGCCCAGTACAGGGCGCCCGAGCTGGGCGAATACGAGGTCGGCGAGGTCGACGCCGTCAACGGCGCCTACATGCTGGTCCGCAAGGAGGCGATGGACGAGGTCGGCGTCTTCGACGAGGGCTACTGGCTGTACATGGAGGACCTCGACTGGTGCTACCGCTTCAAGCAGGCCGGCTGGAAGGTCGTCTACGACGGCCGGGTCTCCACCCTCCACGTCAAGGGTGGGACGACGGTGAGGAAGCGCCACCGCGGGCTCAAACACAACTACTCGTTCCACCGCTCGATGGGCCGCTTCTACCGCAAGCACTACGGCGGCCGGAATCCGCTCGCCGACCTGGTGATCTACCTGGCGATCTACGCCAAATTCGCCGTCGCCTTCGCCCGCAGCACGATCGCCAGGCGAAGCCTTACCTAGGAACGGCGGGCGACGACGATGTCCTGCAGGGTCCTGCCGCCCTCGGCATTGGCCCAGAGGCCGGCGTGGATCGGCTCCTGGATGGCGAGCCCGACCTCGGCCAGCATCTCGCGGAGGTCCTCGATCGGGTAGGCGACCCCGAGCTCCGGCTCGCGGGGGTCGACGATGGCGCCGCCGCCCGCGAGCGGATGCACGAACTGAGTCGCGCGCCCGGCCGCGATCTCCTCCTCCGCCTCTGGAGTGAGGAGAAAGAAGGTGAGCAGGCAGGTCCCGCCCGGCTTCAGCACGCGGGAGGTTTCGGCGAGGTAGTGGAGCGTGTCGTCGCGAAGGAGGTGGGTGAAGAGCGACGTCGCGAAGGCGAAGTCGAACGACGAGTCCTCGTAGGGGAAGCGGAACTCCGAGGCCGAGATCGTGCCCCACGGGTTGTACTTGCCGTTGTACACGGGCACCCAGGTGAACTCGAAGTTGGGGTGGCGCGGCGTGACGTTGCGGCGGCACCAGCGGATCATCGCCCTGCCGACGTCGAACCCGGCGTAGGAGCCCGCCTCGAGGTAGTCGGTCAGGGGCAGCGCCATGCGGCCGATCCCGCTGCCCATGTCGAGCACGCGGTCGTCGGGCCGCAGCCCGCCGAGCTCCTTGAAGAAGGCCGCGAACTCGACGCCGACCGCCTCGAAATCGCCGTGGCCGACGAAGGACAGCCCCCGTGGGGGGGTTTTGGCGCCGCGCAGGCGGCTGATCAGGTCAGAGGGCCCCCAGATCAGGCGACGGGCGAGCGCCTTGGCCAGGTAGATGGCCTTCGCTCTAGCCAAGCGCCTTGCCGTACTGCTTTTCGTAGTACTCGCGGTACTCGCCGGAGCGGATCGGGCCCCACCAGTCCTCGTTGTCCCGGTACCACTGGACGGTGCGCTCGAGTCCCTCGGCGAAGTGCACCCTCGCCTCCCAGCCGAGCTCGTCGCGGAGCTTGTCGGAGGCGAGCGAGTAGCGGCGATCGTGGCCGGGGCGGTCGGTGACGTACTCGATCAGCGACTCGTCGGCGCCGGCCAGCTCGATCACCCGCTTGACGACGTCGATGTTCTCGCACTCGTCCGGGCCGCCGACGTTGTACGCCTCGCCGGGCCGGCCGTTCATCAGCACGGTGTGGATCCCGCGGCAGAAGTCCTCGACGTAGAGCCAGTTGCGGACCTGCCTCCCATCTCCGTACACCGGCAGCGAGTCCCCATGAATGGCGTTCAGGACCATCAGGGGAATCAACTTCTCCGGATACTGGCGCGGGCCGTAGTTGTTCGAGCCCCGCACGATCGAGGCCTCGATCCCGTAGGTGTGGACGTGGGCGGAGACCAGCAGGTCGCCTGCCGCCTTGGTCGCCGAGTACGGCGAGGAGGGGTCGAGCGGCGAGGTCTCGGTGAACGAGCCGGAGTCGATCGAGCCGTAGACCTCGTCGGTGGAGACCTGGAGGTAGCGGGAGACGCCGAGCTCGCGGGCGGCGTCGAGGAGGACGCCGGTGCCGATCACGTGGGTGCGAGCGAAGGCGTCCTGGTCGTCGATCGAGCGGTCGACGTGGGACTCGGCGGCGAAGTTGACGACCGCGTCGCAGCCCTCCATCGTCTCGCGCACCACGCCCGGGTCCTCGATCGCGCCCTCGACCAGCTCGGTCCCCTCGGGCAGGTTCTCGGGCCTGCCCGCGTAGGTCAGCTTGTCGAGCACGACGACCTCGTGCTCCTCCCTCGCGAGGCGCACGTAGGTGGATCCGATGAACCCGGCGGCGCCGGTGACGAGCAGCTTCATGCCGCCTCCCTTTCAGTCTCTCTTTGGGCAAGGTATCCGGCCAGCCCGTCCTGCCAGGAGGGCAGCTCGATCGCGTGCTCGCGCTGGCTGGCGAGCGCCGAGAACGGCGGCCGCGGGGCGGGGCGGCCGAGCATCTCGGTCGTCGCCGAGAGCACCTTGCACTCGACCTCGGCCTGATCGAAGATCTCGCGCGCGAACTCGTACCAGGAGCACTGGCCGGCGGCGGCCATGTGGTGGATGCCGTACTCGAGGCCCTCGATCAGGCGGACGATGCCGTAGGCGAGGTGCCAGGTGTAGGTCGGAGACCCGACCTGGTCGTGGACGACGAGGACCTCGCCGTGGTCGGCGGCGAGTCGCAGCATGGTCTCGACGAAGTTGGGGCCGCCGATCCCGAACAGCCAGGCCGAGCGGACGACGAAGTGGCGCGGGTTGGCGGCGGTGGTCGCCTCCTCGCCGGCGAGCTTGGTGCGCCCGTAGGCCGAGAGCGGGGCCGGCTGGTCGCTCTCCAGGTAGGGCGCGGCCTTGGCGCCGTCGAAGACGTAGTCGGAGGAGACGTAGACGATGCTGGCCTCGACCGCCGCGGCGGCGGCGGCGACCTTGCCGGCGCCGCTGCCGTTGACCGCCATCGCGACCTCCTCGGACTCCTCGGCGCCGTCGACGTCGGTCCAGGCCGCGCAGTTGATGACGACGTCCGGGCGCTCGGCTGCGACCTTCGCCTCGAGCGCCGGCGCCTCGGTGACGTCGAGCTCGGTGCGGCCGAACCCGACCACGTCGTGCCCGGCGTTGCCGGCGGCGAGCATCACGTCGCGGCCGAGCATCCCGGCGGCGCCTGTGACCAGCAGCTTCATCGGCGGCGGGCCACTAGATCAGCTTGATCTCGGAGTTGTCACCGACCAGGAGGCGCAGGGTCTTCGGCATCCCGTCGCTGCGGGTCAGCTTCACGTTGCGGCCGAGCAGGCTCGCCTCCATGCGGGTGCCGAGGTCCTCGACCACGGAGCCGGCGAGGACGATCGAGTGCTCGACCTCGGAGCGGCAGATGCGGACGTCGTCGCCGATCGAGGTGTAGGGCCCGATGTAGGAGTCCTCGATGTGGGCGCCGGGGCCGATCACCGCCGGGCCGCGGATCACCGAGCCCTTCACGGTCGAGCCCTCGCCGAGGACGACCCGGCCCTCGACCCGGGAGCCCTCGTCGACCTCGCCGTCGAGCGCGGTCTCGATCTCCTCGAGCACGAGTCGGTTCGCCTCGAGCATGTCGGCGAGCTGGCCGGTGTCCTTCCACCAGCCGGTGACGATCTCCGACTGGACCCGGTGGCCGTCGTCGATCAGGCCCTGGATCGCCTCGGTTATCTCCAGCTCCCCGCGCCAGGAGGGCTTCAGCGCCCGGGACGCGTCGAAGATCGCCTGGCTGAAGAGGTAGACGCCGACCAGCGCCAGGTCCGACGGCGGGTCTTTTGGCTTCTCGATCAGGCGGACGATGCCGCCCTCGCCGTCGAGCTCGGCGACGCCGTAGGACTGCGGGTCGTCGACCGGGGTGAGCAGGATCAGCGCGTGCGGCTCGTCCTCGCGGAAGGTCGAGACGAGGCCGCGGAGGCCGTCGCGGAGCAGGTTGTCGCCGAGGTACATGACGAACGGCGAGTCGCCGATGAACTCCTCGGCCGTCAGCACCGCGTGGGCGAGGCCGGCGGGCTCGTCCTGGAGGATGTAGGTGATCTCCGCGCCGAAGCGGGACCCGTCGCCTGCGGTCTCGCGGATCTCGTCGCCGGTCTCGGGCGCGATGATGATCCCGATCTCGGTGACGCCGGCGTCGACCAGCGCCTCGATCCCGTAGAAGAGCACGGGTTTGTTCGCGACCGGCACCAGCTGCTTCGCCGAGGTGTGGGTGATCGGGCGCAACCGTGTTCCGGCGCCGCCCGAGAGGATCAATCCCTTCAGGTCTTGCACCGGGGGGAAGCTATCGTGCCTCCTCCTGTGAGTGCCTCTAGATCGGTCGCAGTCGTGGTTCCGAACTGGAACTCGCTCGAGCACCTGACCCGCTGCCTCGATTCGCTCGAGCAGGGCGGCCGGGGGGTCGAGATCGAGCTGATGGTGGTCGACAACGGCTCCGCCGACGGCTCGGTCGCGCATCTCGAGCGCGAGGGATCCCCACGTCGCCCTGCCCGAGAACACGGGCTTCGCCGCGGCCGTCAACCTCGGCGCGGCCAGGACGGAGGCGAGCGCGGTCCTCGTCCTCAATGCCGACACCGTGCTCGAGGAGGGGTGCGTCGCCGCCCTGCTCGACGCCCTCGAGGCCGACCCCTCCCTGGGCGGCGTGCAACCCCTGATCCTGCAGCTCGAGGACGGAGAGGGCCCGACCCGCATCTACAGCGCCGGCCAATCCCTGACCCGCGACGGCCGCGGCTTCGAGGAGCGCGCCGGCGCCAACCTCCCGCCGAGGATGGGGCGCACGGAGGTGTTTGGCGTTTGTGGTGCCGCGTGCCTGCTGCGGCGCGAGCTGTTCACGGAGCTCGGCGGGTACGACGAGAGCTATGTGTCGTTCTGTGAGGACGTCGACCTCAACGTGCGGGCGCGGATTGCCGGCCGGCGCTTCGAGGTCGTCCCCGAGGCCGTCGTCTGGCACGTCGGCAACGCCGTCTGGCAGGAGGGGTTCGCCGACCCGAGCGCCGAGAACGCCCGCCTCGTCGCCCGCAACCGGCTGGCGACCCAGCTCAAGTTCATGCCGGCCCGGTCGCTGCCCCGGATCGCCGCCGTCGAGGTGGGGTCGCTGGCCAAGGCGGTGGCCGAGCGCCGCGGAGTCGCGACCGCGAAGGGCAAGCTGGAAGCGCTGCGCCGGATCCCGGCCCTGCGCCGTGAGCGGCGGCGGCTGGAGGAGGGCGGCGACCTCAGAGCGGCTCGCGCCTGGCTCGGCGCAGGGCCAGCGCCCCGGCCAGGCCGACGTCGCTGAGGGCGCCCGGCGGCGGCGGCTCGTGGCGCGGCAGCCCGGCCGCGTCGCGCCAGCCGCGCAGCCGCCCGCCGAGCCCCTTCGAGGTTCGGTCGCGGAGCAGCTGCCCAGCGCAGATCGCGCCCTCGGCCGCCAACACGCGCAGCGCCTTCCCCGGCCGGCGCATCACCCCGTAGCGGCGCAGCATGTAGGCGCGCGACCAGCCCGTGTGGGCGTACTTGACGCCGCTGCCCGCCCCCAGCGTCTGCGAGTAGGCGTGGATCGCGACCGCGCCGGGCGCCAGCTCGCAGCGCGCCCCGCGGCGCCGCACGCGCAGGGCGAGGTCGAGGTCCTCGTAGTAGAGGAAGATCCGCTCGTCGAAGCCTCCGGCGGCCTCGAATGCGGCGCGCGAGTAGAGCGCCGCGCCGCCGGTCGGGCCGAGCGGCGGCGGCGCCGTCGCGGCGGCCTCGCGGGGCTCGCCGTTGAGGTAGTCGAAGCCCATCAGGGTGCGGTCGGCGATCACGCCGGCCGAGTCGATCAGGTCCGGCCGGCGCTCGCTGAGCAGGACCCCGGCGACCATCTCGGCGCCCGCCGCCGCGGGCTCGAGCAGCGCCTCGAGGAAGCCTGGATCGCAGACCACGTCGTTGTTGACGAGCACGATCTGGTCGCCCCCCTCGGCGGCGATCCCGCGGTTGAGGGCGGGGCCGAAGCCGAAGTTCCTCCGCAGCGCGACCAGCGCGACCTCGGGGAAGTCCTCGCGCAGGAGATCCTCGGTCCCGTCGCTCGAGCCGTTGTCGACGACGACGACCCGCGCCTCGCGCGTCTGCTCCCGCAGGCTCGGCAGCAGCGCCGCGAGGCGGTCGGCTCCGTTGAGGCTCGGGATGTAGATCGTGGGCTTCACGGCCGTCAGCGGCGACAGGGTAGCCTGCAGCGATCAAGGTGCTTGGCAGAGGCAAGACACAGGCGGAGCACGGCCCGCTCGACCCGGCTCCGGTCTTTTTCGACGCCCGCAGCGAGTTCGCGGCGCGCTTTCTGGTGGGCCAGGGGCTCGAGATCGGGGCCCTCCACCTGCCCCTGGCGACCCCTCCCCACGCCGACGTCCGCTACGTGGACAGGATGCCCGTCGAGCAGCTGCGCTCGGAGTACCCGGAGCTGACCGACTGGGACCTGACCCCGGTCGACGTGATCGACAACGGAGAGCTGCTCGCCACGATCCCGGAGTCCTCGCAGGACTTCATCGTCGCCAACCACTTCCTCGAGCACTGCGAGGACCCGATCCGCACGATCCGCACCCACCTCGGAAAACTGAGGCCGGGCGGGGTCCTCTTCTACGCGGTGCCCGACAAGCGCCACACCTTCGACTTCCGCCGGCCGGTGACCCCGCTCGACCACTTCATCGCCGACCACGAACAGAGCCCGGAGCGCTCCCGCCGCGAGCACTACGTCGAGTGGACCCGGATGGTGATCGTCGAGGGCGGCGAGAGCGAGGAGCGGCTGCTCGCCCGCGCCGAGGAGCTCGAAGCGGCCGAGTACTCGATCCACATGCACGTCTGGACCCAGGCCGAGTTCCTGCAGTTGATCCTCCACTGCCGCGAGCGATTCGAGGATGCCTTCGACATCGAGGCGGCGGCCAGGCAGGGGATCGAGTTCGTCGTCGTGCTTCGCAAGGCCGGAGGCTCGCCGCAGCCGCCCGCCTCGGCGCTGGTGGCGAGCAGCCCCGGCCGGCCCTCCGCCGCGCGCCGGGCGCTTGCGAAGGTGAGGCGGGGGCTGGGGCGATAGGCGCCGTGACGAGCTCCGACACCGGCCTGGCGATCCAGGTCGAGGGCCTCGAGAAGGCCTTTCGCATCCCCACACACCGCATCGACTCCTTCAAGGAGCGCTTCGTGCACCCCTTCACGCGGCGCGAGTACCGCGAGCTGCGCGCCCTCGACGGGATCTCCTTCGACGTCCAGCGCGGCGAGTTCTTCGGGATCGTCGGACGCAACGGATCCGGGAAGAGCACCCTGCTGAAGACGATCGCCAGCATCTACAGGGCGGACGCGGGGACGATCCGCATGGCGGGCCGGCTGGCCCCGTTCATCGAGCTCGGGGTCGGCTTCAACGTCGAGCTGACCGCCCGCGAGAACGTCGTCCTCAACGGGGTGATGATGGGGCTGACCCCGCGCGAAGCGCGCGAGCGGCTCGACGCGGTGCTCGACTTCGCCGAGCTCGACGAGTTCATCGACCTGAAACTGAAGAACTACTCGTCGGGGATGCTCGTCCGGCTCGCCTTCTCGACCATGCTCCAGGCCGACGCCGACGTCCTCCTGATCGACGAGGTCCTCGCCGTCGGCGACGCGGCCTTCCAGCAGAAGTGCGCCGACGTCTTCCACAACATGAAAGACGAAGGCAAGACGATCGTCCTCGTCACCCACGAGATGGCGACCGTCGAGGACTACTGCCACCGGGCGATGCTGATCGACGGCGGCAAGATCACCCACATCGGCGACCCGGCGGAGACCGGCGCCGCCTACATGCGCCTCAATTTCGACCAGAGCATCGACGCCGCGGCCGACGACTCGCAGTCGATCGTCGACGGGATCCGCCTGCACGACGCCTGGATCGAGGACGCCGAGGGGGATCGCGTGACCAACATCGAGCACGGTGAGCCGATCCGGCTGCGGCTGCGGATCGAGGTCGAACGGGAGATCTCGAACGCCGAGCTCGGTCTGCTCCTCGCCAACGCGAGCGGCCTCGGGCTCTTCCAGTTCGGCACCGGAATCGAGACCTCCGACGGCTCCTCGCGCCTCCTCGCCGGGCAGCGGGTCGACGTGAAGACCGACCTCGAGAACCCCCTCGCCCCAGGGCGGTACTTCGTCCACTGCGGCGTCCAGCCGGGCGGCGGCGCCGACCGCACCGCCTCCCTCTACATACCCAACGCGATCAGCTTCGTCGTCTACGGCGGCCCGCACTCGCGCGGCCTGATCGCCCTCGACCATCAGCTCGACGTGAGCGTGTCGGGAGGGGACGGCGCGTGAGCGAGGCGGTGCAGGAGCTGCGCGAGGTGAAGGGGCCCTCCGCCCTCGGCGGCGGGCGGCGGCGCTTCCTCGACCTGCTCTGGCTGATGTCGGTGACCGAATTCAAGCGGACCTACTTCGGCACGGTCCTCGGCTACCTCTGGTCTCTCGTCCGCCCGCTGCTGCTCTTCGCCGTCCTCCTCTTCGTCTTCACGAAGATCATCCGGATCGGCAGCGAAACGCCGAACTACGCGTTGCTGCTCCTGCTCGGGATCGTCCTCTTCTCGTTCTTCCAGGAGGCCACCAACAACTCGGTGACCTCGGTCGTCTCGGAGGAGGGGATCGTGCGCAAGACCCAGTTCCCGAGGCTCGTGATCCCGCTCGCGACGGTTCTCACCGGCGCCTTCAACGTCGGGCTCAACCTGATCGTCGTCTTCGCCTTCATCCTCGCCTGGGGAGTGGACCCGACCTGGTCGTGGCTGCTCCTTCCCTTCGCCCTGCTCCTGCTCCTGATCTTCACCGCGGCGGTCAGCACGATGCTCTCCGTGCTCTACGTCCGCTTCCGCGACGTCGCGATCATCTGGACGGTCGCGGCCCAGGTCCTCTTCTACGCAAGCCCGGTCCTCTACCCGATCGAGGTCGTGCCGGAGCAGTACCAGGGCCCGATGATGGTCAATCCGCTGGCGCCGATCTTCACCGAAATCCAGCGCTGGGTGATCAATCCCGACGGCCCCTCGGCCGCGGAGGCGGCGGGTGGGGCGCTCGGCCTTCTCCCCGCTGCCGTGATCTTCGTCGGCGTCTGCATCTTCAGCGCCTGGATCTTCAAGCGGGATGCGCCCCGCATCGCCGAGGAGCTGTAGCCTCAGACCCGTGCCCGACCAGGCCCTGAATTTGACCGACAAAGAGCTGCACGACGAGCTCCGCCGCCGCCAGGAGGAGATCCTGCGGCTTCGCGACCTGTTGATCGCCAAAGACGCCGAGCTCGGCGCGGCGCTGGGCCGCTCGCTGGAGTTGGAACAGAGCACGGTGCGCCTGATGACCGCGATCCAGAAGGTGCGGGGAATCGTCTGGATCGTCGCCGCGAAGCTGCGCGGCCGGCGCAGCTGACGGCGTGGCCGCGCCCCGGTTCTCGATCGTCACGCCGGTCTACGAGACGCCGGCGGAGGTGCTGGAGGCGATGCTCGCGTCGGTGCGCCGCCAGAGCTTCTCCGACTGGGAGCTCTGCCTGGTCGACGACGGCTCCGAGCAGGCAGCAGGTTGGCCGAATCCTCGCCGAGGCCGAGCGGGGCGACCCGCGGATCCGGGTCCGTCGCCGTGATCAGAACGGCGGCATCGTCACCGCCTCCAACGACGCGCTGGCGATGGCCGAGGGCGAGTTCGTCGCGCTGCTCGACCACGACGACGCGCTCCACCCGGACGCGCTTGCCCACGTCGACGCGGCGATCAGACGCCGACCCCGAGACCGACTACGTCTACACCGACGAGGACAAGATCGACGGCGGCGGGCGCCACTCGGGGCCGTTCTTCAAGCCGGACTGGTCGCCCGAGCGGATGCGGACCCAGATGTACACCTGCCACCTCAGCGTCATGCGTCGCTCCCTCGTCGAGGAGGTCGGCGGCTTCGACCCCGAGTTCGAGGGCTCCCAGGACTGGGACCTGGTGCTGAAGGTGACCGAGCGCGCCCGCGTGGTCGCCCATGTGCCCCGGATCCTCTACCACTGGCGCATGCTCGAGACCTCGGCCGCGGGCGGCGGAGAGGCCGCCAAGCCCTGGGCCTTCGAGGCCGGCAAGCGCGCCGTCCAGGCCCACTGCGACCGGATCGGCGTCCAGGCCCGGGTCGAGCGGGACCCCGACGACCCCGGCGTCTACCACCTGGAGCCGGCGCTCGAATCGCCAGCCCACCGTCAGCATCGTGATCCCGACCGGCGGCCAGCGGCGCGAGGTCCGCTACGAGCAGGTGGTCCTCGTCTCCCACTGCGTGCAGCAGCATCGTCGAGAAATCGACCTACGGCGACTACGAGATCGTCGTCGTCGTCGATGCGTCGACGGAGCGCGGCGTGCTCGAGGAACTCGAGGCGCTGGCGGGCGACCGGCTGCGCCTCGTCACCTACGACCACCCCTTCAGCTTCTCCGGCAAGATCAACCTCGGCGCCGTGCACAGCGAGGGCGAGCACCTGCTGCTGCTCAACGACGACATGGAGGTCGTGACCCCCGATTGGCTCGAGCGGATGGTGATGTACTCGAGCATCCCGGAGGTCGGGGCCGTCGGCGCCCGGCTGCTGCTCGAGGACGGCCGCATCCAGCACGCCGGCGTGCTCTTCGAGCACGGCGGCCACCCCGGTCACTTCTATCGCGGCTTCTCGCGTGACTTCAAGGGTTACTCCAACAACGTCGTGATCGCGCAGAACTACCTGGCCGTCACCGCGGCCTGCCTGATGACCAGGCGCGAGCTGTTCGAGCGGGTCGGCGGCCTGTCCACCACCCTGCCGATGAACTACAACGACATGGACTACTGCCTGAAGCTGCGCGCGATCGACCGGCGGGTCGTCTACGACCCCGACACCGTCCTCTTCCACTTCGAGTCCTCGAGCCGCTCGACCGAGGTGGAGGACTGGGAGATCGAGCACCTGGGTGCTCGCTGGGGGCATCACACCGCGGTCGACCCGTACACGAACCCGAACCTGCGACACGGCCTGCCGCGCATGCGCGCGCCGCTGATGTGGATGCCGCGCAGGCTCCCCCGCCCGGGACGCCGCCGCCCCTCGCCCGCGCCGAGCGCCTAGTCACACACTTCCGAATCCCTGACAAAAGGGTTTCTGGACGGGACAGGCGCATATCGGAACCCCGTGGGCCAATCGGTATTCTGAGTCCGATGCCAGACGCAGATGCCAGGCGTGGCGGGGGCAATCGGGCTCTGGTCGTCGGTTGTGGCTTCATCGGCTCCCATATCGTGGAGAAGCTCGTGCAGGCCGGTGAGCCCCCCGTCGTCCTGACCCGGACCCGACCGCCCGAGGACGTCGTCTCCCTGCTGGGAGAGAGCGACCTGCGCCTCGGCGACGCCGCCGACCCGGCGGCGCTGGAGGGCGCGATGGAGGGGGTCTCGAGCGTGATCTACAGCGCCGGCGGGCTGCTCCCCGCCGCCTCCGAGCAGGACCCCGACCTCGACGCCCGGCTCACCCTCGAGCCGGTTCAGGCCCTGCTCGCCGCCCTCCGCGACAGGCCCGAGGTCGAGCTGCTCTACATCTCCTCCGGTGGGACCGTCTACGGGGAGCCGGAGCGACTGCCGGTGGACGAGGCCCATCCGACCCGGCCGCTCGGCTCCTACGGAAGGCTGCATCTGGAGTGCGAGGCGGAGGTCGAGCGCAGCCGCGTCGAGCACGGCCTGCGAACCCGGATCCTGCGCTGCGCGACGGTGTACGGCGAGCGCCAGCACCCCGGCCGCGGCCAGGGCGCCGTGGTCACATTCCTACACCGGGTCGAAAATGGCGAGCCGATCGATCTGTACGGTGAGGGGAACACCATTCGTGACTACATATATGTCGGTGACGTGGCGCGGACATGTGTGGATCTGCTCGGATGTGTGGACGGGCCGCCGATCCTGAATGTGTCATCCGGCGAGGGCACCTCGCTGCTGGATCTCGTTCACCTGGTGGAGGATCAGGTCGGTCGTCAGGCGAAGGTGGTGTCACACCCCGAGCGGGAGTTCGAAGTGCATCGGGTCGTGCTCGACTCCACCCAGCTCCACCAACTGATCGGAAGTGACACCACATCCCTGCCGGCCGGGATCGCCCGTACACACGACTGGCTCTCCTCCACCGTCGTGGAGACCATGTGAGCAAGCCACACCGCTGGGGTCTGGGGTGGCGCCTGCGGGCGACGCGGAGGGTGTGGAAACGGGGGTTGCACCCGGCGAGCCCGATGCTCGAGAGCGAGCCGCGGGTGAAGACGGCCGCCGGCACGATCGACAGGCCGGCACCCAACAGGCTGCTCGAACGCGCGGCGGTGGACATCGAGGGCTGGGTGATCTTCCCCTACGACGCGACCTCGAGGATCGAGATCTCGCTCGGCGGGCACCCGCTCGGGCGGGCGCGACTTCACCTCCCCCGTCCGGACGTCCGCGAATCGACCAACCTTGCCCTGGGAGCGACCTCCGGGTTCAGCCTGACCACCGATCTCGCCGACTGGCCCGGGCCCGACGGCTACACGGACCTGACGGCGGTCGCGGTCAGCGTCACCGGCGAGCGGCTCGAGCTGGCCCCGGTCCCGGTCACGGTCTCCTCGGTCCCGGTCGAGCTGCCGTCCACCGAGTCCGGCGCCCCGCCGGCCACCCCGCAGCTCGGCAGGGGCGACCTGCCCGGGCGGAGGGTCCTGGTCTGCACCCATCAGCTCGACCTCGGCGGGGCCCAGATCTACCTGCACGACCTGCTGACCGAGCTGATCGAGCAGGAAGCCGTCAACCCGACGGTGATGACCGCGATCGACGGGCCGCTGCGCGTCCAGCTCGAACAGATGGGCGTCCCCGTCCTGCTCTCGGGCGCCGCGTCGATGGGGGACTTCGACGACCACGTCGAGCGGGTCGGCGAGATGACGGCGTGGGCCGCCGACCGCGACTTCGAGGCGGTCTTCATCAACACCGCGACGGCGCTCGCCTTCCACGGCGCGGAGATCGCGTCCAACCTCGAGATCCCGGCGGTCTGGTCGATCCACGAGAGCTTCAAGCCCCCGGTCCTCTGGGACAACCTCGAGAAACGGATCCGCGAGCGCGCCGAAGCCGCGCTCGGCGAAGCGGCGGCGGCCGTCTTCGAGGCGGAGGCGACGCAGCGGCTCTTCGAGTCGAGGGTCGGCGACGGGCGCAGCTTCACGATCCCCTACGGGCTCGACCTGGAGCCGACGGACTCGCGGCGGGACGGCTTCGACCGTGAGGAGGAGCGGCGGAAGGCGGGGATCCCGGCCGACGCCGAAGTCCTCCTCTGCGTCGGCACGATCGAGCCGCGCAAGGCGCAGCTGGCGCAGGCGCAGGCGTTCGAGCTGATCGCCGAGCGCCACCCGCATGCCCACCTGATCTTCGTCGGCGGTCGCGACAACGCCGAATCGCGGGCGCTCGGCAACCGGATCGCGACCTCCGAGGTCGGCGATCGCATGCGGCTGGTGCCGATCACCCCCGACGTGCAGAGATGGCACGGGATGTCGGACGTGCTGGTCTCGGCCTCCGACATCGAGTCGCTGCCCCGCACCGTGCTCGAGTCGATGGCGTGGGAAGTCCCGGTGCTGGCGACGAGCGTCTTCGGGCTGCCGGAGCTGATCGACGACGGTGAGACCGGGTGGCTGTGCGAGCCGCGCGACACCGAGGCGCTGGCGCGGGGAATGGACAGGGTCCTCTCCTCGAGCGCCGAGGAAAGGGCCGCGATCGGGCGGGCCGCCAGGACTCTGATCGAGCGGCGCCACTCCCTCCCGAACTACGGACGCGAGATCGCAGCCCTGCTGGATCGGGTGGCGGCCGAGCCTCTTCCCGTGTCGAGCGGTGTGGCGATCAATTAACGAGAGCCGCCGCTGGGCCCTGCTCGTGCTCCTCGGGGCGCTGGCGCTGGCCGCCTTCGACGTCTGGTGGATCGACGTCCACAGGCGTGGCTTCCCGCTCAACGTCGACGAGGCCGGCTACACGGCGATCGCCTGGATCGACTACCTGGGCTGGGAAACGGGCGGGCTGGACGGTTGGTGGAACGAAGTCCAGCGCCAGGCGCCGACGGCGCCCCTGCTGCCCGCCCTGACCTCGCTGACCTACCTGATCAAGCCGGGGATCGTGCCGGGCTTCATCGTGCTGGCCGCCTTCGCCGTGGCCCTGGCGCTCGCCGCCTACGGGATCGGGGAGCGGCTGGCGGGGCCGAGGCTCGGCGCCCTCGCCGCCCTGGCCACCGCCACGGCGCCCGGGGTCCTGCTCTTCTCGCGCGAGTACGTCTTCGCCGTGCCGACGGCGGCGCTGCTCGCCTGCGCCGTCTATTTCATGTTGAAGAGCGACGGGCTGCGGCTGCGGCGCTGGGCGCTGGCCTGCGGGGCCGCCGTCGGGCTGATGCTGCTGGCGCGGACGATGTCGATCGCCTTCGTCCCCGGCCTGCTGCTGGCGGGGGTCGTCCCGCTCGTCCTGCGCGCCCGCGACGACCTCCTCCCCCGCCTCCTCAACCTCGGCCTGCTCGTCCTCACCGCCGTCGCGGTCGCCGCCACCTGGTACGTCGAGGCCTTCCCCCTGGTGAAGGAATACCTGACCGACTACGGGTACGGCAGCGGGGCGAGCGCTTACGGGACCGGCGACCCCCTGCTCTCCTGGGGCCGGCTCGAAGCGCTCCTCACCCGTTTCGTCCGTTCCGACCTGCTGCTGCCGCTGGCGATCGTGGTCCTGCTCGCGCTGCTCGTGATCGCCGTCGCCGCCGTGAGGCGGATGCGCGGCTCGGAGGATCGCGGCTCGACCCTCAGGCGCCTCGCCGCGACGGACGCGACGTCGCTGGCGATCGTGATCGGGGCGGGCTTCGCCGCGCTGCTCTCCTCCGAGAACGCCGGCCACGGCTTCACCCTGCCGATCGCCGTGCTCCTGCCCCCACTGGCCGTGCTCGCGCTGCGCCTCCACCCCCGCGCGGCGCCGCCGGCCGCCGCGGTCGTCGTCCTGATCGCGGCCGTCAACCTTGCCGCCGCCTCGAGCATCTGGCCGGGCCTCTCGCGCGAGCGGATCGTCGAGGTTCCCGCCTTCGGCTACCTGCCGGCGATCAGCGGGGTCCCGCACACCCTCTCGGACGTCCGCGTGCAGGACCCCGATGGGTCGAGCACCGAGTTCGAGGAGAAGGACAGGGGTTGGCCCGACACCGACTGGCGGCTCGCCCGCCTGTTCCTCGAATGGACCGACAGCGAAGGAAAGATTCCCGTGGTCGGTGTCGCCTCGCGCGCCCGCGCCCTCAACACCAACACCGTCCAGCTCGCCGGGGTGATGTCCTTCCGGACCCTGATCCCGATGTCCCAGCTCGCCCCCGAACCGGACGACTCGGTCGCCAACTACCGGCGGCAGCTGACCGACCCGATCCGCGGCCTTCCCACGGTCCTGCTGACGATGAACACCAACGCCGGCGACTTTCCCCCGACCGTGAACCAGGCCTTCGCCGAGGCCGCCGCGCGCAGCACCGGCTTCCGGATGGTGCGCACGATGCCGCTTCCGAACGGGCGCACTCTGAGGATCTGGCGCAAGCAGGCCCCCTAGGGGCCCGGCGAAACCCGAAGCGTCCGCGCTCCGGCCAAATTGAAAGGATCACCGGATGCGCCGCCGGATCGCCAGCATCCCGCAGCCGGTCCAGGCCGGCCTGCTGCTGTTCGTCTTCGCCTTCGGGCTCTACTCGGCCACGAGTCAGAACCTGACCGGCTACGAGCCGGAGACGGCCGCGGTCACTGAGGGCCTGGTCCGCGAAGGGCACTTCTGGGACAAGGAGGACTCGCCGATCCCGCTGAAGGCCGATCTGGTCGGCAAGGACGGGCACCACTACGCCCGCACGGGGATCCTCCAGCCGCTGCTCGAGGCGCCCTTCGTCGCCACCGGCCTGGTCGCCGACAGCCTCTTCGGCCACTTCAGCGCCTACTCGAACGGCTACACGTTCACCTGGTTCTTCAACCCGTTCATGGCGGCGCTCGCCGCCGTCGCCCTCTTCGCGCTCATCTTCCAGACCCGCCGCTCGCTGGGGTGGGCCAGCGCGATCGGCATCCTCTTCACGGTCGCGACGATCGCCTGGCCGTACTCGAAGATCGGGATGGAGACGACCTTCATGTTCGCGATCATGGCCGCCTTCGCGCTCGGGGTCTGGGCGCGGAGCTCTCCATCGGCCCTGAGCTGGGGGCTGACCGGTTTCGCCACCGGGGCGGCGGTCGCGACGAAGGTCTACGCGGTGGTCTCGGTGCTGCCGATCCTGATCCTCCTGCTGCCAGTCTGGCTCGAGATCGAGCGCCGTGAGAAGCTGCGGCTCGCCCTCGCCGCCTGCCTTCCCGTCCTGCTCTGGATCGCGGTCATCGCCTGGTACAACTGGTCGCGCTTCGGCTCCGTGACCGAGTTCGGCTACCCGCCCTCGCCGACCACCATCGCGGCGCCTCTCAACTTCCTCGGGCTGCTCTTCAGCCCGGGCAAAGGCCTGATCCTCTACAGCCCGCTGGTCGTGCTCGGCGCGCTCGGCCTGCCGCGGATGTGGAGGGCCGACCGCTCGCTCACCCTCGCCCTGCTCGCCTTCTTCGTCAGCCTCACTTTCCTCTCCGGCTACTCCTCGTACTGGGGCGACGAGGTCTGGGGGCCGCGGTACATCGTGCCCTGCGCCTGGGTCTTCCTCGTCCCGCTCGCCTGGTGGGCCGACACGGTCACCCGCCGCAAGGTGGTCGTCGGGGTCGCCTGCGTCGCCGTCCTCGTGCAGGTGATCGGGATCTCGTCGCAGTACGCGCGCTACACCGAACACGTGCGGGCGCTGACCGGGGTCCCGATCTACGAAGACCGCCGCGGCGTCCCGCTCGAGCGGATTCCCTACGGCAACGACGGCACGCGCTGGATCCCGGAGCTCTCGGCGCTGCTGATCCAGACCGAGGCGCTGCTCTCCTCGCAGGTGATCGAACGGGCCGGCGGCGACGGGCTCGAGGTCACCTACGCGCCGTTCGAGGGCCGCCACCGCACCCTCGACTTCGGCGACCCGAGGTACAAGGTCCAGCTCGACTTCTGGTGGATCCTGGCGCCCAAGTACCGGCTGGCCGCCAAGCTGCTCGCCCTGGCGATGCTCCTCATCGCTCTCGCCGCCGGTTACCGCCTCTATGTGCTGTCATTCGGCAGGAGGCGGCCCTGGAGCATGGGTCCGCCCGCCCCGGCCCAATGAGCACACCCAGCGAGGACATCGAGGTCTCGATCGTGATGCCCTGCCTCAACGAGGAGGAGTCCCTCGCGGAGTGCATCCGGATGGCCCAGGCGGGGCTCGAGGGGGCCGGCGCCGAGGGCGAGATCGTGATCGCCGACAACGGCAGCACCGACGGCTCCCAGGAGATCGCCCGCGGGCTCGGCGCCCGCGTCGTCGACGTGCCGGCGAAGGGCTACGGCGCCGCCCTGATGGGCGGGATCGAGGCCGCGCGCGGCCGCTACGTGATCATGGGCGACGCCGACGGCAGCTACGACTTCGCCCACATCGAAGCCTTCCTCGAGCGCCTGCGGGCCGGCGACGAGCTGGTCATGGGGAACAGGTTCAGGGGCGGGATCAAGGAGGGGGCGATGCCCTTCCTGCACCGCTACCTCGGAAACCCCGTGCTCAGCTTCCTCGGCCGCCTCCTCTTCCCGAGTGCGATCGGCGACTTCCACTGCGGGCTGCGCGGCTTCCGGCGCGAGATCGTCCCGTCCCTCGACCTGCAGAGCCCCGGGATGGAGTTCGCCAGCGAGATGGTGGTCAAGGCGACGCTCAACGACCTGCGGATCTCCGAGGTGCCGACCACCCTCTCCCCCGACCTGCGCTCGCGGCCGCCGCACCTGCGGACCTGGCGCGACGGCTGGCGGCACCTGCGCTTCCTCTTCCTCTTCAGCCCGCGCTGGCTCTTCTTCTACCCGGGCGCGGCGCTGATGCTGCTCGGGGCGCTGACGATGATCGCGCTGCTGCCGGGGACGCTGGAGGCCTTCGGCACCGGCTTCGACGTCCACACGATGGTCTACGCGAGCGCGATGACCGTGGTCGGCTACCAGGCGCTGCTCTTCGCGGTGTTCGCCCGCGTCTACGCGATGACCGAGGGCTTCCTGCCCGCCCAGCCCTGGCTCGAGAAGACGATGGGCCGGGTCAACCTCGAGGTCGGGCTGATCGCCGGGGCGCTGCTGACGCTCGGCGGCGTCGTCCTCGCGATCGTCGCGCTCGCGATCTGGGGCGGCAGCGGGTTCGACGAGCTCGACTACGGGGAGACGCTGCGGATCGTGATCCCCTCGGCGACGCTGCTGATGCTGGGCGTGCAGACGATCCTCGGCAGCTTCTTCCTCTCGATCCTCGGCATCCGGCACTCCGGCCGGCAGCGGTAGCTCAGCCGGCTGCGGCGGCCGGCTTCTCGAAGACGAAGAGGTTGTTGAGGCCGAGCTGGAAGCGGCTGCTCTCGACGAGCCGGAAGGCGGGCGGCCCGAAGACGCGCAGCGTGTCCTCGGGGTCGAAGCCGTAGTGCTCCTCGAGGCTCATCCCGTCGATCACGCGCAGCCTGCCGAGCACGTCGAGGATTGTGTCCACGCGCGGCGAGGGCACGGTGATCACCACCCTGCCGCCCGGGTTGAGGATCTCGTGACAGGCCGCCGCCAGCTCCTCCTGGCCGCCGGGGGGAATGTGCTCGAGGACGGCGAGCATCGTGATCACGTCGCACCTCACCGGCGGCAGCGCCTCGGGGAAGAGGCCCGGGTAGAGCACGTAGCCGGGGCCCTCCCGTTTCTCCTCGAGCGTCGGGTCGACCCCGTAGCCGTACTCGATCGTCCCGCTCCAGCGCTCGAACATCGTGCCGTCGAGGCAGCCGACGTCGACCACCACGTCGCCCTTCTCGACGAAGCGCCTGGCCTTGCGGATGCGCACGTCGCGCAGGTAGCGGTCGAGCAGCTTCAAGGTGGGTGCGAACCTACTCGATGACGACGTAGGTGCGATCCGGCAGGAATCGCGAACGGCGCATCGCGTGGGCGTCGAGCCCGAAGACCTCGCGGAAGGCGACGGTCTCACCCGGGAACTCGGCGGCGCCGAGCTCGTCCATGGCCAGCACCGCGCCGTGGACGAGATGGGGACGGATCGCCTCCAGGCAGGCCTTCGTCGGCTCGTAGAGCTGCATGTCGAAGTAGGCGAGCGCGATCATCGTCTCCGGGTGCCGCTCCAGATAGGGCCCGATCGTCTCGGTCGCGTCGCCGGGCACGAGCTCGTGCTTGCGGATGTGGCCCATCGGGTTCTCGAGCTCGTGGCAGGCGAGCATCCGCCCGAGGTGCTCGGGGTGTCCCGGCGGCACCGCGTAGGCCCCCTCGTGCACCAGCGGGTCGTCGCCGTCCTCGGGACGCGCCTCGGGGTAGCCCTCGAAGGTGTCGAAGCCGATCACCCGGCGGTTGTAGTTGTAGGGCTCGTGGACGGCGCGCAGGGACTCGAAGAGCGCCAGGTTCGATCCCCACCAGACGCCGAACTCCATGATCACGCCGGGGCGGTCGGCGATCAGCTCGTAGAGCTCGTTGACCCAGAGCAGCTTGGCGACCACCGAGCTCCGCATGTAGAGCGGCAGGTTGACCAGCAGGTCCTCGGTCGGCAGCGGCGTCTGCTCGAACAGCCGCAGCATCTCCTCGCGGTTCTCGCGCTGCTGCTCGGAGGCCCGCAGGCCCAGCTGGGTGCCCTCGGTCGCGGGGGCGCCGTCCGTCTCCATGGTTTAACGCTATCGATCGCTCAGGCCGCGTGAAGCATCTGGTCGCGCCAGCCGTGGAAGGTCCAGGCGCTCCCTGCCGGGCGCAGCCCCGCCTTGAGCAGGTTGCGCTGCGGCGGAATGTTGCCGAAGGCGGTGATCCCGATCAGCTCCTCGCCGCCGCGCTCCAGCCCCCATTCCATCCCGCGGTGCAGCATCGCGGTGTAGAGGCCGAGGCCCCTGGCGGACTCGGCGACGGTGGAGAGGATGAAGGTGATCTCGGGGCCGTCGCCGGAGAACATCCCGTAGGCGGCGACCTCCCCGTCGACCTCGGCGACGTAGAAGACGTCGGCCGCTTCGCGGGCGAGCCCGCGCAGCGTCCAGTCGACGTAGATCTGGCGGCAGGCGTCTTCCGGGAGGCGCGGGTCGGCGTGGTAGTGGCCGGCGAGGCTCGCGAAGCCGTCGCGGGCGAGCGCCGCGACGGCCTCCTCGTCCTCCGCGGTCCCCTCGCGCAGGCCGTCCCGAGGCGGCACGGGGGCCAGCGGGCCGCGATAGGTGACCTGGCCCTCGAGCGCGGTCAGGCCGGCCAGGGTCAGCGCCCGCGCGGCCTCCTGGTCGGAGCCGTCGCAGCGCGCGATCACCATCTCGACCTCGTTCTCCTCGACATATGAGAGCAGCGCCGGCACGGCCTCGGCGCTGACGCCGTCGGCCCGCGCGACGGCGATCCCGAAGCGCTCCGAGTCCAGGGGTGAGGGGGACGCGACCTCCGCTTGAGGCATGGCGCAACGCTATCGAGCCGCGTCGGTCCCTAGGGTGATGCCGCCATGGTGGACCGCGAAGCCCCCCGAAGCCGCCGCGCCGCGCTCTTCAGCGGGACGCGCCTCGACTGGTGGCTCGTGCTCGGCACGATCGCGATCTGGGTCTTCGCCTACCTGCTCGACGACCGCACCGACTGGAGCGGTGGCTTCGGCTACGACGGGCGCTTCTACGGTGAGCTGGCGAAGAACTTCGGCTCCGCGGTCTTCGGCGACGGCGCCGTCGTGCCGCCGGGCCTCGTCCCCTACGACGGCCCGGCGATGTCCGGCGTGGACTCCTACTACGCCTTCCGCATCCTCCCCTCGGGCCTGGTCTGGGCCGGCCTCAACCTGCTCGGCCTCTCGCCGACCACCGGCAACGTGATCCGCGGCTTCGCCGCCCTCGACCTGACGATGTTCGCGCTCGCCACCTTCTGCTGGTGCCGCTCCGCCGGCCTGCTCGGCCTCGGCGACCGCGCCAAGATCCTCGGCGCGGTCGCGCTGATCGTCAACTTCGCGGTGATCAAGACCGGCACCTACTACCCGGTCCTCACCGACCACGTCGGCCTCGGCCTCGGCGCGCTCTGCATGTACCTCTGGCTGCGCGGCGCCACCCCGGGCCTGGCGCTCGCCGCCCTCGCGGGCTGCTTTGCCTGGCCGCCGTTCCTCGTGATCGGCCCGCTGCTGCTGGTCTTCCCCGCCTCCCGCGACGCCCGCGAGCGGCTCGCCGAGCCCGAGCCCGCCGGCGAGCAGCGGGAGAGCCGCCGGCCGGCGGCCTTCGGGGTCGTCGTCGGCGGCGTCGTCGCGCTGGTCGCGGTCGTCACCCTGACGGCGATCCAGCTCAGCGGCTACACCGCCGTCAACGGCACCGAACAGCTGCCGCTCTTCCCGCTCAGCGTCGCGATCACCGGCCTCTACATCTTCGTCGTGTTCGCCTACCTGCTTCCCCGCGGCGGGCTGCGGGAGACCGGCGCGATCCTGCGCGGGATCCCGCTCGCCAGGCTCGCGACCGCCGTCGCGCTGGTCGCCGTCGTCCTCGTCGCCGCCGAGCTGCTGGCGCGCCGGCCCGGGTTCTCCAGCGTCGAGCTCTTCAAGGACGCCTTCTGGTCGACGACGCTCGACCCGGGCCTCTTCCTGGTCGCCCTGCTCTGCTACTGGGGGCCGATCCTCTTCTTCGTCTTCGCCGACATGCCGCGCGTCGCGAGGGACGCCTGGCGCCTCGGGCCGGGGATGGTGGCGATGCTCGGGGCCGGGCTGCTCGCGGCGCTGCTGACCCAGCCCCGCGAGGTCGTCGCGATGTACCCCTTCCTCGTCCTCGCCGGGGTCCTGGCGGCGCGCCGCATCTACCCCCTCACCGGCTTCGGGATCGGCGTCTTCGCGCTGATCTCACTCGTCCTCTCGCGAATCTGGTTCCACATCGGCGAGGTCGGGATCGACACCAGCGAGCTGCAGGAGTTCCCGGCGCAGCGCTACTTCATGGCGACCGGGACCTGGACCTCGTCGGAGATGTACGCCGTGCAGCTCGGCGCGGTCGCGCTGATCGGCCTGATGCTCTGGCTGGTCGCCCGCCGGCGGCGGCCGGCCTAGCTTTCGAGCTCGGCGAAGCCGAAGCCGGTGCGGCCGCGTTCGTTGCCGTTGTAGAAGAGGAAGGTCCGCCCCCCGCTCTCGACGACGCTGCCGTAGGCGATCATCTCCGAGTCCCAGCCCTCGGGCGAGACGTCGATCCCGACCTCGTCGTCGCGCCGCTCCCACTCGACGCCGTCGGTGGATCGCGCCAGGCCGAGCCGGTAGTCCTTGGAGCGGGTCCGCACCGAGTACATCATCGCCAGGCCGTCGCCGTCCTCCCAGACCCAGGGGCGGCCGAAGGCGTGCTCGTCGGGGCCGGCGAAGTCGAGGCAGACCCTGCCCTCGTCGGGCCAGGCGATGCCGTCCGGCGACTCGGCGTAGCGCATGTTGTAGACCGGCAGGGGCTTCTCGCCGACGGTGGTCCACTCGCCGCCGCCGACGTACCACATCTGGAAGCCCGCGCCGCCGGGGCGGACGAAGGCGGAGGTCCGGTTCAGCGGTTCGGCGTCGCTGCGCTCGAGCACCGGCACCCGCTGGGCGCGCTCGAAGCTCTCGCCGCCGTCGGTCGAGATCGCCAGGCCCTGGAACTGGAAGTAGCGCACCTTCGAGCCGCGCTGGTAGCCGACGTAGTACATGAAGAGGCGATCGCCGACCGGCAGGACGCAGGTCGGGACGACGCCGTACTCGTCGAACATCCCCGGCTCGCCGATCTCGAGGACCGGGCTCGGGGAGACCGCGAGCACCCGGTCGGGAGCCTCGGCGCTGACGTCCACGTAGCCGACGCGGCCGACCGTGTCGGCGTCGCAGAAGGCGACGTAGAGGCGCAGGGTCCCGTCGTCGAGGCGGTGCGGGGTGGGCGGGAAGGCGTAGGCCTGCGCCCAGTCCTGATCGCCGGGGGGAACATAGATGTGTCCTCGCTTGCGCCAGCGCACGGCCGCGGATCCTCTCAGACCCGTTCGAGCACGTCGCCGACCGCCTCGACGACGCGGTCCACCTCGGAGTCGGGCAGGCCGACCCAGAGCGGCAGGCGGACCATGCGGGCGGCGAGGTCGTCGGTGCGGCTGAGGTCGCCGGCCGTCCTGCCCCAGCGCAGGCCGGCCCGCGTCCCGTGCAGGGGGACGTAGTGGAAGATCGCCGCGATCCCGCGCTCGCCGAGGCCCGCGATCAGCTCCTCGCGCAGCTCGGGGGTGGGCAGCAGGAGCCAGTAGGCCTGCCCGTTGTGCCTGCGGTCGGCGGGAATCGCGGGGCGGCGCAGGCGCCCCGCCTGCTCGAGCCCGGCGAGCCCCTGGTGGTAGCGCTCCCAGGTCGCCACCCGTTTCGAGACGATCTCCGGGGCGACCTCGAACTGGGCATAGAGGAAGGCCGCCGTCACCTCGCTCATCAGGAAGGAGGAGCCGACGTCGAGCCAGGTGTATTTGTCGATCTCTCCGCGGAAGAAGCGGGTCCGGTCGGTGCCCTTCTCGAGCAGGACCTCGGCCCGGTCGACGAGCTCCGGGTCGTTGACGAGCAGCGCCCCGCCCTCGCCGCTGGAGAGCGTCTTGGTCTCATGGAAGCTGAGCGTGCCGAGCGCCCCGATCGACCCGAGCGGGCGGTCCTTATAGGTCGCCAGCACCCCCTGGGCGGCGTCCTCGATCACCATCGCGCCGGCCTGCTCGGCGACCGCGCAGATCGTGTCCATCTCGCAGGCGACGCCGCTGTAGTGGACGGGGGCGATCGCCCTGGTGCGCGGGCCGACGGCGTCCTCGAGCTGTTCGCAGTCGAGGTTGAGCGTGTCCTCGGTGACGTCGACGAAGACCGGCGTCGCGCCACGCAGGACGAAGGCGTTGGCCGTCGAGGGGAAGGTGAAGGAGGGCATCACGACCTCGTCGCCCTCGCCGACCTCGGCGAGCAGCGCCGCCATCTCCAGCGCGCCGGTGCACGAGTGGGTGAGGAGGACGCGGCTCGAGCCGCACCGCTCTTCGAGCCACGCGGCGCAGCGCCGGGTGATCTGCCCGTTGCCGGAAAGCTGGCCGTGCCCGAGCGCCTCTTCCACGTACTCCAGCTCGGAACCGACGGTGTAGGGCCGGTTGAAGGGAGTCCGCACGTCCGTCACCGGTAGTGCGGCATGATAGCCCGATGACGGCCGGGGGCTACGACCCGCAGCTCTTCGCCGAGATCGCAGAGCTGGAGGAGCGGAGCTTCTGGTTCACGGAGCGGAACCGCCTCATCCTCTGGGCCCTGCGGCGCTACGGCGGGGCGCCCGCCGACTATCTGGAGGTCGGCTGCGGGACGGGGTTCGTGCTCAGGGCCGTGCACGAGGCGCACCCCGGCGCCCGCTGCGTGGGGGTCGAGCCGTTCGAGGCCGCGCTCGAGGTCGCCGGCCGGCGCCTGGACGGGGTCGAGCTGCGCCGCGGCGACGCCGCCAGCCTCGGCGAGGACTCGGCGTTCGACGCGGTCGGGACCTTCGACGTGCTCGAGCACATCCCCGACGACGAGGAGGCCCTGGCCGCGATCGCGCGGGCGCTGCGGCCGGGCGGGGTGCTGCTGGCGACGGTGCCCCAGCACCCGTGGCTCTGGAGCGACGCCGACGAGCGCGCCGAGCACGTGCGCCGCTACCGGCGCGCGGAGCTGCTCGGCAAGGCCCGCGAGGCCGGGCTCGAGGTCGTCCGCTGCACCTCCTTCGTCACCACGCTGCTGCCGCTGCTGGCGCTCGGCAGGGTGATGCGCCGTCGCAACCCCCCCGACGACCCGCTCCAGGAGCTGCGCATGGCGTCCTGGCTACAGGCCGTCCTGCGCCCCGGGTTCGCTCTCGACCGCCTCGCGATCCGGGCCGGGGCCCGGCTCCCCGCCGGCGGGTCGCTGCTGCTCGTCGCTCGCCGCCCCGGGGGCTGAGGGCTCGGCCGCGACCGGCGTCTGCTCGGCGATCGAGTAGCTCGGCCGCCCCATCGAGCGCGAGTACATGCGGGCCAGGTACTCGCCGATCACCCCGATCGCGAAGAGCTGCGCGCCGGAGAAGATCGAGATCGCCGAGGCGAGGAATGCGAAGCCCGGGACGCTGCCCCCCTCGGTCGTGTAGCGGATCAGCACGTAGGCCAGGAGCGCGATGCCGAGCGCCGTGCAGGCGAAGCCGAGCAGGCTCGCGGCGCGCAGCGGCCGCGAGCTGAACCCGACCATGATCGTCATCGCGTGGCGGGCGAGGGAGCGGACCGAGTAGCCGGAGCGGCCGTGAGCCCGGGAGTCGTGCGGTACCGGCACCGACCCCGCCCTGGACGTGGACCAGATCAGCAGCGCGTCGAGCGAGACGTCGGGGCCCTCGAAGCCCTCGAACGCGGTCCGCAGCTCGGTCCGGAAGGCCCGCAGGGCGCTGATCTTGGCGACCATCGGCTCGCCGGTGGCGAGCAGCATCAGTCGCCTGGAGACCCTGGTCGCGAGCCGGCGCAGGGGGCCGTGGCGCGGTCGTTCCGCGGTCCCGTAGACGAGGTCGGCGCCCTCGTCGAGCGCCGCCAGCAGCCTCGGCACGGACTCGGGCCGGTACTGGAGGTCGTCGTCGAGGGTGACGATCCGCTCCCGCCGCGCGATCCTGACGCCGGCGAGCAGGGCGTTGTGCTGCCCGTAGTTGCGCCTCAGCCGCAGGCCCGTCACGCCGCGGCCGGCCCCGGCCAGCTCGCGGACCTCCTCCCAGGTGCCGTCCTCGCTGCCGTCGTCCACCATCACGAATTCGTGGGCGACCGCGGCGTCGTCGAGGGTCGCCGAGACGCGATCGACCAGGTCGGTCAGCCGGCCCTGCGAGTGGAAGACGGGGACGACGACGCAGACTCCGGGCCGCAGCCCCTCCGCCGTGGCCGTCACGCGCCCAGCCCGATCCGGTAGGTGTCGTAGGCGACGGCGCGGGCGCCGTAGCTCTCCTTGTTGCGCATCAGGCCGGCGTTCAGCTCGCGCCCCTCGTCGGTGGTCGAGATCCCGAAGTCGAACCAGCGCTTGTCGCGGTACTCATGCTCGAGCAGGTGGTCGATGACCGCGTCGAGGGCGTGCTCCTCGTAGCCGCGCTCGGAGCCGCCGATGTACTGGGTGTGGGCGACGGTCTCGGTCTCGTAGACCAGCACGCCCGCGAGCAGCTCCTCCTCGCTGCGGGCGGTGAACAGCCTGATGTTGTCCGGGAACCTGCCGGCGAGGAGGGCCATCTCCTCGGGGGTGTGGACCGGCGCCCGGTCGTGGCGGCGGCGCAGGGCCTCGTCCTCCAGCCGCATGAACCCGGCGACGTCCTCGTCGGCGCCGACCCGCATGCCGGCCTTCGCGGCCTGGCCGACGGCCGCGCGGCGGCCCTTGCTGTAGCGCGGGCGGCGGTCCGCCCGCAGCGCCGCCGAGCAGTCGCGGCGCACCAGCTCCGCCCCCTGCCGGAAGATCGCGTAGAGGTCCTCCTCGGCCGGGACGTCGTGGTAGATGTGCGGGACCGCCTTGTAGATGAGCGTCTCGGCGCCGGCTCCGGCGAGCTGCTCGACGACCGCCTCGATCGCCTCGACCGTGCGGCGCGCGGTCAGCTCGGGGCCGGAGATGAGGCCGCCGAAGGTGAGGCCGCCGTGGCTGGCGACGACGTCGCCGTCCCTGCTCGCCGGCAGCGCCGCGACCCCCCGCTCGCCGTCGAGGACGAGGACCGAGGCGTCCTCGAAGCGATCCGCGTGGTACTCCATGTAGTCCCGCTTGAAGAGGAAGTGGGAGCTGCGCGAGCCGCTCACGATCTCGTCCCAGACGGCGCGGTCGCCGTCGGTGTAGGGGCGGGCCTTCACTCGACGCCGAAGCTCTCGAAGCTGCTGCGATCGAGCGGCTTGGCCGGGTTGCCGACGTAGACCCTGCCCGGCTCGGTGTCCCTGACGACGACCGCGCCGGCGCCGACGACGCAGTCCTCGCCGACCTTCGTCTTGTCGGCGAAGCAGCTGTTGACGCCGAGGAAGCTGGCCCTGCCGATCGTGCAGAAGCCGGAGATCACAACGTGCGAGGAGACGAAGCAGTGGTCCTCGATCGCGGTCTGGTGGCCGACGTGGTTGCCGCTCCAGAGGATGACGTTGTCGCCGACCGTGACCCCGTACTGGAGGACGTTGTTCTCGAAGATGAACGAGTTCTCGCCGATCTCGACGTCGCGCCAGACGAAGGCGTGGGAGCTGACGTAGCTCTCGCACCTGTAGCCCCTCGCCTTGACCTCCTCGTAGAGCCGCATCCTGACCCGGTTGAGCTTGGTCGAGGAGACCGCGACGAAGGCGGAGAAGCTCTCCGGCGGGTAGCGCTCGGCGATCTCCTCGAAGGGGACGACGGGCAGGCCGAAGAGCTCCTCGGCGTCGAGGAACTCGGCCTCGACGGCGAAGCCGGCCACCTCGTGGGGGGAGTCGTGGGTGAAGTACTCGCAGGCGATCTCGGCCTGCTCTCCCGCGCCGACGATCACGATCCGCCGCCCCTCGCTCATCGCTGCGGCACCCAGCGCTCGAGCCACTCGACGATGCGGCGGTTGTAGTCGAGCCGCTGCCGCGGGCGGCCGCGCGAGTAGAAGAGGTGGTCGGCCCCCGGGTAGCGGACGAGCTCGACCGGGGCGCCGGCGGCGGCGAGCCGCTGCTCGAGCTCCTCCCCCTGCCCGATCGGGCAGCGCAGGTCGTCCTCGCCGTGCAGGATCAGCGCCGGCGTGGCCGCCCGCCCGGCGTGATTCACCGGCGAGAGCCGTCGGAAGAGCTCCTGGTTCTCGGCCTCCGTGCCCGCCATCTCCCAGGGTGTGTACCAGGCGCCGATGTCAGAGGTCCGCCGGAAGCTCTCGAGGTTGGCGATCGGCGCGCCGATCACCGCCGCCCGGAAGCGGTCGGTGTGGCAGATGGCCCAGGCGGCCAGGTAGCCGCCGTAGGAGTAGCCGACCACGGCCAGGCGGGCGGGGTCGGCGAGGCCCTCGCCGACCAGCTCGTCGACGGCGGCGAGGTGCTCGGGGAGGTCGCGCTCGCCCCAGCATCCGCGGATCGAGTCGGCGAACTCCTCACCGTAGGAGCCGGAGCCGCTCGAGTTGAGGGTCAGCACGGCCCAGCCGCGGGAGGCGAGGACGGCGCGGTGGAAGTGGCCGCCCTGGAACCCGGTGCCGACGAAGCTGTGCGGCCCGCCGTGCATGCAGACGGCGAGCGGCTGCGGCCCGCCACCCGGGCGCAGGCCCTGCACCCAGCCGTCGAGCGCGCCTCCGTGCGGGCTGCGGAAGGAGCGGTGGGCGAGCGCCGGGACCCGGCCGCGCAGCGATCCGGTCGAGCGCAGCGGCGACGCCTGCCCGGACGCCGCCTCGACGAGGTGGAGCCCGCCGGGGTCCACCGTCGTGCTCGCCGCGTACGCCAGCCGGTCCCCGCCCGCGAGCGCGCAGAACGCGGAGACGTGGCTGCCCGCGGTGAGCGGTCGCGGCCTCGCCGGCCGGCCGGGGGACGCCTCGACCAGGTCGATGCTCCCGGCGCGGGCTTCCTTGAAGTGGAGGCGGGAGCCGTCGGCCGACCAGACCGGGCCCTCGGCGGGCCGCACGATGACTCCGGTGACCTTGGCCGCCGCCGGGCGCGCCGCGCCGCCCTCGGCCGGCACGACCCACGGCTGCATCGCCGGGTCCTCCAGCCCCAGCCTCACCTCGCGGGTCCCGAAGCAGGCCAGCGAGCCGCCGTCGGGAGACCAGGAGGGGCAGGTCGCGTAGCTCAGGCCCGTCGCGACGACGCGCGGCTCGCCGCCCGCCGCGCCCACGGCGAGGATCGAGCTGGTCGGGCCACCCGCGCCCGGGTCCCGCGCCGCCCGGGCGAAGGCGAGCGTGGCGCCGTCGGGCGAGAAGGCCGGCGCGACGTCATCCTCGCCGTCGCCGCCGGGGACGAGCTCGGTCGCACCCGTCGCGACCTCGACGATCGCGATCCGCGCCCCCGGCCCGGGCGCCTCGGCGCCGCTGATCGCGATCCGGGTGCCGTCGGGGGACCAGGCCGGCGGCCCCGCCGAGCGGGAGACCGGCGCGAGGTCCCGGAGCGGGGCGCCGTCGGGGGCGTGGAGGCGCAGGAGGGCGCCGTCCTCCTGCTCGCAGACGCAGGCGATCTGCCCGCCGTCGGGGGACCAGCGGGGCGAGCGGCCCTCGGCCCCGCCGGGCAGGGGGTCGCCCGCGGAGCTCGCCAGGCGCCACTCGCTGCGCGCCCGGTCGGCCTCGAGGTCGATCGCGGTCAGGCAGTAGGCGAGCGTCCCGTCCGGGGAGGCGCTCACGTCGTCGATCGACTCGACCTGCGCCAGGTCGTCGGCCGTGAGCCGCGAGAGCGCCTCCTCGGGCCGGTCCCGAACGGTGTCCATCGCAGGCGATCGTAGCGGGGGCATTGTTAGGCTGACCGCTTCATGGGGGTCCACCAATGCAAGGTCTTCGACCTTCCTGTCGTCCACGCACCGGAGGGCAACCTCACCTTCGTCGAGGGCAGCAAGCACGTCCCCTTCGAGATCGCGCGGATCTACTACCTCTACGACGTCCCCGGGGGCGCCACCAGGGGCGGGCACGCCCACCGCTCGCTCGAGCAGGTGATGATCGCGATCTCCGGCAGCTTCGAAGTCCTGCTCGAGGACGGCGCCGAGAAGAAGGCTGTGACGCTCAGCCGCTCCCACCAGGGCCTCTACATCTGCCCGATGATCTGGCGCGAACTGGTCAACTTCTCGTCGGGCTCGGTCTGCATGGTGCTCGCCTCCGCGCACTACGACGAGGCCGACTACTTTCGCGACTACGACGAGTTTCAGGCAGCCGCGGCCTGAGCGACCTCGACCGCGATCCGCTCCGGCGCCGACGGATCGAGCTGCGGGTACATCGGCAGGCTCAGCGTGCGGGCGGCGAGGCGGTCGGCGACCGGGAACTCCTCGCCCGCCTCGGCGTAGGGAGGCGCCCGATGCGGCAGCACCGGGTAGTGGATGAGGCACTCGATCTCCCGCTCGGCGAGCCGGGCCGCGCAGGAGTCGCGGTCGTCGAGCCCGACCATGTAGAGGTGCCAGACCGGCTCGGCCCATGAGGGCACCCGCGGGAGGTCGACCCCGGGCTGACCGGCGAGCGACTCCCCGTAGGCGGCGGCGAGGGCGCGGCGCGCCTCGTTCCAGCCGTCGAGGCGCGGCAGCTTCGTGCGCAGCGCGGCGGCCTGGATCTCGGCGAGCCGCGAGTTGACCCCGGCGGCCTCGACCTCGTACCGGTTCCTCATCCCGTAGTTGCGCAGCATCCTGACCCCGTCGGCGATCTCGTCGTCGTCGGTGGTGACGGCGCCGCCGTCGCCGAGGGCGCCGAGGTTCTTCGAGGGGTAGAAGGAGAAGGCGCCGGCGTCGCCGATGCCGCCGGCGCGACGGCCGCGGTGGCGGGCGCCGTGCGCCTGGGCCGCGTCCTCGACGACGAGCAGCCCGCGCTCGGCGGCGATCGCCGCGATCGCCTCGAGGTCGGCGGGCTCGCCGCGCAGGTGGACGGGGACGATCGCCGCGGTGTTCGGCCCGACCGCGGCGGCGACCAGCTCGGGGTCGATGTTGTAGGTGGACTCGTCGACGTCCACGCCGACCGGCCGCGCCCCCGTCCTGGAGACCGCCAGCCAGGTGGCGATCCAGGTGTAGGCGGGGACGATCACCTCGTCGCCGGCGCCGACGCCGGCCGCCCGCAGGGCGAGCTCGATCGCGCTCAGGCCGCTGCCGACGCCGACGCAGTGCCGGGTGCCGCAGTACTCGGCGAACTCCCGCTCGAAGCGCTCCAGCTCCGGGCCGAGCAGGAACCGGCCCGAGCGCACCACCCGGCTCACGGCCTCGTCGAGCTCGCCGCCGAGCTCACGATGAGCGGCGTCGAGGTCGACGAACGGGATCCGCGTCACTTGACCTGCGGAATGCCGTGCACCGCCCAGTCGGAGTGCGACTGGTATCTCATCTCGTGCTTGTCGGCGACGATCTCGTCGATCATCCCGAAGCGCACCCCGGCCTCGAGCTGGCGGTAACAGAGCGACCAGTCGTTTGGTTCGGCGTAGATCGGGTCCGCGAGGCTCTGGTGGAAGAACCTCAGCCCGGAGTGGTAGATCGAGGCCTGCAGCACGAACCTGCCTTTCTTCGGCGGGAACTCGCCGATCTCCAGAACCTCGCCGTCGGAGTACTTGACCGCATGGCGGCCGTAGCAGTGCTCATGCCGGGACTCCTGCGCGGCGCGGACGAGCAGCGCGGTGTGCTCGGGGCGGACGGCGTCGTCGTCGGCCATCGCCGTGATCCAGCGCCCGCGCACCAGCGAGAGCCCGTCGTTGTAGGAGGGCGAGCCGAGCATGTACCAGCGCAGTGCGTCGTCCTCCGGGTAGGGCCCCCGCACGGTGCGGTTGAAATAGCGCACGCGCGGGTCGTCGATTTCGCCGATCGCCCTGCCGACCTCCGGGGGCGAGTTGTCGCCGACCACGATCACCTCGACGTTGGAGTAGGTCTGGTTGAGGATCGAGGGGAGGGCGACGTCGCGCAGCGTCTCGTACCTCGTGTGGGTGGGGAGGATGAACGAGACCAGCGGCTCGGACTCGGTGAATGCCGCCTCGTACTCGGCGCTCTCGCGCAGCTCGTGCAGCCGGCGCCGGCTGCTCGCGTCGTCGTTGTAGATCAGCCGCAGCATGCGCTCGGCCCGCTCCAGGCTGGAGACGGTCTGCGCGGCGGCGGCCTGCAGCTCGGCGAGCTTCGGCTCAGCCTCGTCGAGACGATTGAAGCGTTCGTGGAGGAAGTCGAACCGTTCGCGCAGCTCGGCCATGTACGGCGCCGCAAGCCGGTCGGAAGTTCGCCTCCACAGCCTGCGAAACGGAGATGCCATCCGGATTCGATCCTACCGGAGCGCCGCGTCGCGGACGCCGCGAGCGGGCGCTATGGGCGGGCGCTGCCGCCGCTCAGGGCGAGGAAGGCGCGCCAAGCGGGCTTCGGCTTGAACCCCTTGCCTTCGCGGAAGAGGCCGACCGAGTCGCAGAAGCTGCAGGCTTCGCTGCTGACGTCCTTCCAGGAGAACCAGTAGGTCTGCTTGATATTCAGCCGTCTGCGGTTTTCGAGCAGGTACGTGTAGGAGTCCCGCAGCTGGCGGACCTGGCCCTGCGGCCCCTGCTCGAAGGCGACCTCCTCGAAGTTGTCCTCCGAGCCCCAGCCCATCTCGGTGATGTAGAGGCCGGGACGGTCGCGGTTCGCGGTCGCCACTTCATAGAATTCCTCGACGAATTCTTCGAGCGTTTCGGCGTCCACCGCGTACGGGTGCAGGGCGATCCCGTCGAAGCGGTTCCTGATCCCCGGCACCCGGTAGAGCTTTTCGAGGAACTCGACCGCGTGCATCCCCTTCGGGTAGGCGGGCTTGGGTTCGGCGAAGAGCCCGGCGAGCACGAGCTTGGCCCCCGGGTCGACGGCTTTGATCGCCTGGCTCGACATCGTCACCAGCTTCGCGTAGCGACTCGGCGAGGCCGGCGTCGTGAAATAGAAGAAGTTGGCCTCGTTCCAGAGCTGCCATGTGCGGATCGGCAGCGCCCTCGGGATCGCCGGCTCGTAGAGGACGCCCACGCCGCCGGCGGTGTTCTCGGCCCAGAAGTCGCCGCGCGGGCCGTAGCGTTCGACCGCCGCGGTGAGGAATTCCTTCCAGGCGGTCCTCTGGGTGGCGTTGTCGATCGGCGGGTTGGTCGCCTTGCCGAGCCAGCGCGGCGTCCCCCAGACGAACGGCAACACCCGGAGCCCGGCGCGGGCCGCGATCTCGACGCCTTCGTCGAGGGCGGTCCAGTCGTAGCCGCCGCGCCGCGTCGGCTGGACCGAGGACCAGATCACGGGCAGGCGCACGATCCCGATCCCGCCGGCGCCCATGTATTCGGCGTCGCGTTCGGTCATTCCGCTCTGCGGCGCCATTCCCCAGAATTCGACCGGCGCGGGCGGCGGCTTCTTGCCCCCGGCGAGGGTGGCGGGCAGCAGGACCGCGGCGAGGGCCAGCGCGGCGATGAGGATCAGGTGTCGGCTCTTCATCGGAGTGCGGAAAGGTAGCGGGTCGGTCATACGCAAACACGACCCGCCGCGGCGGGTAGCGCTCAGTAGGCCCCGCCGAGCTTGCGGTGGTCCCAGGTTGCCGTGCGCCGCGGATGGAATTGGATCGCGACGCGCTTCGGCGCCTGCGCCTCGAGCGCCGCCTTCGCGTCGCCCTCGACCGAGGAGATGCCCTCGGCGTAGCGCAGCGTCAGCTCTTCGGCGTAGCCGACCACGGTCTCGGGGTCACGGTGGATCTCCGCCTCGGCCTCGATCATCGCCCCCCGCAGCTCGCCGTACTCGTGGCCGGTCTCGACCAGGAGCGTGGCGCGGGGGTCGCGTTCGAGGTTGCGCACCTTCTGGGACTTGGCGTAGGTCCAGATCCAGATCTCCCCCCCGCGGGGGACGAACCACATCGGCATCGAGTGCGGCCAGCCCCGCGGGCCGAGGCTGGAGACCACCGCGATCCGCTCGCCGTCGAGCAGCTCGGCGAGCTCCGCCTCGCTGAGCTTGATCTGGTCGCGCCTGCTCATCGGGCCGGGATCATTGCATCGAGGTCGCCTTTTGTTCGGATATGGCCAACAAAAGGCGACCTTGGCCCGAAGGAGCGGCGGGGGTTGCGGTGCCGAAGCCGGCGCGCCAGGATGGGCGCATGCAAATCGCAATCCTCATCTTCGAGAAATTGACCGCCCTCGACGCGATCGGCCCCTACGAGGTGCTGCGCTCCGTGCCCGGCTGGGAGGTGAAGTTCGTCGGCCTCGAGAAGGGGCCGGTGCGGACCGATTCGGGCGCCCTCGGCCTCAGCGTCGACCACACGCTGGAGGAGGTGACGGACCCGGACATCGTCCTCGTCCCCGGCGGCGAGGGGAACCGGCCGCTGATGGCGGACGAGCGGGTGCTCTCGTGGCTGCGTCAGGTCGACCAGGGCACCAAATGGACGACCTCGGTCTGCACCGGCTCGCTGGTGCTCGGCGCGGCCGGCCTTCTCGACGGCAAGCGCGCGACCAGCCACTGGCTCTTTCTCGACGCGCTCGGCAAGCTCGGCGCCGACGCGGTCGGCGGGCGCTTCGTCGAGGACGGCAAGACGATCACGGCGGCCGGCGTCAGCGCCGGGATCGACATGGCTCTGCACCTGGTCAGCCGCGAGCTCGGCCCGGAGCTGGCCCAGGCGGTGCAGCTCGGCATCGAGTACGACCCGCAGCCGCCCTTCGACTCCGGCTCCCCGGACAAGGCGCCGAAGGAGGTCGTCGAGGCGGTCACCGCGATCATGGGCGAAGACTCCGAGCTGGCGGAACTGTCGCGGAGCTAGCGCGCGGCGCGCACGAAGGCGTGCCAGGCCGGCTTCGGCCGGAAGCCCCTGCCTTCGCGGAAGAGGCCGGCCGAGTCGCAGAAGTTGCAGTCGCCGGCGAGGTCCTTCCAGGAGAACCAGTAGACCTGCTTCAGGTTGAGGCGGCGGCGGTTGGGGATCAGGTAGCGGTAGGCGGCGGTCAGTTCGCGGGCCTGGCCGCGCGGGCCGACCTCGAACGAGGCCTGCGCGTTGGGGCGCTGGGAGCCCCACCCCATCTCGGTGATGTAGAGACCGACCCCCGGGTCGCCGTTGCGGACCGCGACGTCGCGCAGCTCCTCGACTTCGGTGCGCAGGCCCTCGACGTCGGGGACGTAGGGATGCAGGGCGATCCCGTCGAGCGCGGCCCTGACGCCGCTCACCCCGTAGAGGCGGTCGAGGAAGGTCGTCGCCTTCATCGCCAGCGGCGGGCGCTGGCGCGGGTTGCCGAAGAGGCCGCCGGCGATCGTCCGCGCACCCGGGTCTCCCTGGCGAAGGGCCCGGTCGGAGAGCTTCAGCAGGCGCCCGTAGCGGCCCGGTGAGGCGGGCCTCGTGAAGTAGAAGAAGTTCTCCTCGTTCCAGATCTGCCATTCGCGGATCGGCACCTTCGGCACGAAGCCGTCGCCGCTCGCCCGCTCTCTCCAGAACTCGCCGCGGGCCCCGTAGCGCTCGGCCGCGGCGCGCAGGAACTCGGTCCAGGCACGGCGCTGGCGGGCGTTGTCCACGGGCAGCGCCGTCGGCCGGCCGAGCCAGCGCGGCGTCCCCCAGATGAAGGGGAAGACCCGCAGCCCGTCGCGCGCGGTGACCGCGACCGTTTCGTCGAGCCCGGTCCAGTTGTAGTCGGAGCTCGGCTTCGGCTGCACAGAGCTCCAGACGATCGGGGTGCGGACGGCGCCGATCCTCGCCTTGCGCATGCGGCTGGTGTCAGCCGAGCTGAGCGGGCCCTGCGGCGCGATCCCGAAGAAGGAGGTGGGAACCGCCGCGGCGGCGGCGGGCAGGGCGAGGGCGGCGATCAGCGCCACGATCGCCGCCGGCAGGGCGAGTTTCGGCTTGCTCGGCCTCACGAACTACCCAAACACCGCGAGGCGGCCGGAAGTCGCGGCGTCAGGCCTGCGGGACCAGGGTGAGCTCGGACCAGGGCCCCTCGCCGGCCATCGGCTGGGTGCGCCCCTCGAGCCAGTCGGCCTGGAGGTCGTCGTAGTGCGGGCTCGCGGGGTGGCCGGACTGGCCGGTGAACATCTGCCAGCGCGAGCGCTCCGGGGCGGTCGGTTCGGCGACCATCCGCCAGCTCGGCGCCCAGACGGCCTTGTAGGGGTCGTTCGGGTCGTAGGCGATCTGGCTCACGGTCTCCTGGGCGCCGCCCGCCTTGAGGCGGCGGTTGAGGAGGCGGCGCAGGACCGGGTTGGCCTCGCCCAGGGGATGCGGGAACTCCATCTCGTGGACGTGGCCCCAGCGCCAGCCCTCGGGGTCGGTGCCGAAGCGGTCGCCGAGGTCGTCGAGGGCGCCGCCGAGGCTCTCCAGCGCCAGCTCGTTCCAGGGGCGGCCGATCAGCTCCTCGTCGCCCTCCTCCCAGAGCTTCATCAGGTGGGAGTGCCAGCGCCAGGGCGAGGTGACGTGGGCGGTGAAGCCGTTGTCGGCCCGGTCGAGCCAGCGCTCGGCGAGGTCGCGGTCGCCGAGCGCGGCGCGCGCCACCTCGCGGGCGAATCGCAGCAGGAAGGCCTGGTAGATCGTGCCCGCGATCGTCTCCGGGCCGAGCGTCCCGTCCCAGCTGCGCAGGCGCTCGATCGCGCTGCTCTCGCGCTGCGTCGCCGGCTTCAGCCTGCCGAGCCTGCGCGCCGCCTCCAGCCCGGGGATCGAGAGGTTGTCGGACTGCATCGCCTCGAAGCCGGCGACGTCGTGCTCGTCGCTCGCCCGCAGGAGGTCCTCGATCCGCTGCGCGCGGTAGCCGTCGAGCCAGTCGCTGGTGATGTGGTGCGGGTACTCGTCGCCGACGATCCGGTTGTTGGCGGTGACCAGGAAACCCTTCTCCGGGTCGATCACCTCCGGCATCTCCGCGTAGGGGATCGTCCCCTCCCACTCGAACTCGCCCGTCCAGCCCGGCTTCGGCAGGTCCGCGCAGCCGCCCTTTCGCAGCGGCAGGCGGCCGATCAGCTTGTAGCCGATCGAGCCGTGGCGGTCGGCCCAGATCAGGTTCGAGGCCGGCGAGGTGTGGCCCTCCAGGTGGCTGACGAGCTCGGGCCCGGAGGTGATCGCGTCGAGGTCGTACATGCCCGGGAAGAAGGCCGACTCGTCGAGGGTCAGCCAGCGCAGCGCCAGCGGCTCGCCCTCGTCGGCGCCGAGCGCCTCGTTGACGATCGGCCCGTGGTGGGTGCTGCGCACCTCGAGCAGCTCGGGCTCACGGCGGCCCTTGACCGGGATCTCCTCGGTGACGATCTCCAGCGGCCGCCACTCGTCTTCGAACAGGTAGCGGTCGCCCTCCACCCGCTCGATGAAGAGGTCCTCGATGTCCGCCATCACGTTGGTGAAGGTCCAGCAGACGTCGTTGCCCTGGCCCATGTAGACGCCCGGCATGCCGGGCAGCGAGGCGCCGCGCACGAAGCGGTCGCCCAGCCCCATCCCGATCTGGAACCAGATCCCGGGCATGCTCGGCGGCAGGTGCGGGTCGCCGGCGATCAGCGGCGAGCCGCTGGCGCTCAGCGCGCCGGAGACGGCCCAGTTGTTGGAGCCGCTCGCCTCGACGGCGAGGCCGATCGAGCGGCGCACGGCGTCGATCTGCTCGGCGAGGCCGGTGCCGTCCCCGGACCACGTTTCCTCGGTGACGATCGGGTTCTCGGCCGGGTAGCCGGGGTCGAGCCTCGCCGCCAGCTCCGGCCCGAGGGCGCGCGTCATGTCGGAGCGCAGGAGCTCCTTCTCCCAGTTGGTCGAGAGGCCGAAGGCGAGCAGCTTGCCGAGGCTGAGGACGTCCACCGGCCGCCACGGCTCGAACTCGAGGCGCAGCAGCTGCATCTCGAAGGGAAGCGCCCTGGATGCGGCCGCGGCCGCGTTGACGCCGGAGCAGAAGACCTCGAGGCGGCGGCGCTGCTCGGGGTCGAGCGCGGCGGCCTCGCGCTCGGCGACGCGGCGGATCCCGAGCGTCAGCATCAGCCTGTCGACCGCGAGCCCCTCGGCGCCGGCCATCTCCGAGACCCGGCCGCGGACCACCCGGCGGTAGAAGTCCATCTGCCAGAGCCGCTCCTGCCCGTGGCAGAAGCCCTGGGCGCGCCAGAGGTCGTCGCGGCTGGAGGCGTCGATGTGCGGCACGCCCCAGCGGTCGCGGCGCACCGTTACCCGGCCCTCGAGCCCCTCGAGCTGAATCGTCCCGGACGTCTTGGGGAGCGGGCGCCGGGCGAGCCGGTGCCAGGCGGCCGCGACGCCCGCCGCGGCAAGGCCGGTGGCCGCCAGCCCCCCGAGCAGCCCCACCCCCGCCATGCGCTTCGGATTCATCGCCCAAACCCTACTGGCTGGCCAGCCAGGCGGGTACCACAACTTCCGCCGGGCGGGCGTGTCTCATGCCGTGACGATGCGAAGGCAGAAGAGAACATTCATCGCCCTCTTCAGCGCGGCGCTGCTTCTCGCGGCGCTCGGCGCAGGCGCCGCGGCCGCGGCGCCGAAGGCGAAGGGCGCGTCGCAGGCGGGCAGCCTGGACCGGGCCTTCGGGGCGAAGGGCCGGGTCTTCGCCTCGGCGCCAGGCGGGCTGTTCGTCGACCTCGCCATGGGGCCGAACGGCGAGATCGCCGTCGCGCGCGGAAACACCCTTCACGTGTACGAACCGGACGGGCGGCCGCGGGCGGCGTTCGGGGGCGCGGGCGTGATCGCGATCCTCCCTCCGGCGGGGCAGAGCTTCGAGCTCGCCGGGATCGCGATCGACTCGCAGGGGCGGGTGCTGGTCGCCGGGACGAGCAGGCCGGCCGACGGGAGGCTGATGACCTCACCGGTCACACAGCTGCCCCCCTCCACGGCAACGGTGATGCGATACACGGCCGCCGCGAGCTTGGACCCGACCTTCGGCGAAGGGGGCGTGTTCCGGTCCAACCTGGGCCTGCCACCCGCCACGTACCCGGTCTACTCGGAATCGACGAAATCCTCCAGCGACCAGAGCTTTCCCGAGAGCACGGTCTCGGTGCGCGGCATCACCGTCGACGCCGCGGACAGACCGCTGATAACGGGGTCGTCGGTCGCGCGTGTGGGCCATGGCTACGGGGGTGTGGAGGAAAGCCGCAACGCCTTCGTGGCCTGGCTCACCTCCTCCGGCTCCCTCGATACCGGCGTCACCCCGACCGGCGTCGTCTCCGAACCCGCCAACCAGACGGGATTCGGGTTCGAAAGCGCCTCGGATCCCTTCTACGACGGCCAGCGACTCCTCTATCTCTCCACGTCCCATCGCGGGCGCGCGACCCCCGATTGGGGGTCGATCGTCGCCAGGCTGGGCGCCTCGCCTGACCCCGCCTTCGCGGGCAGCGGCTACCGCAAGCTCCCCGTCACCTCTGAAGTCGGGAACATGAACACCGAGCTCGCCGACGGCCGGGACGGGCGGGTCCTCACACTTGAATCGCGGTCGGGCGCAGACCCCGTCATCGCAAAAGTGGACCGCCGGTGGGACGGTACCCGCCTCGCGAGATACCAGGCCGACGGCCGTCCCGACCGGAGCTTCGGCAAACGGGGCGAGGTCAGGATCCGACACACAGACGAGCTGATCATCAACAGCGTCGCGGCCGACGGCCGAGGACGACCCCTGGTTGCGGGGATCGAGCGACGCAAGGCCGGCTCCCCCGGCGCCTACTTCCCGATCCGCCTCGAACGGCGCCTGCCCGACGGGCAGCCCGACCGCCGATTCGGCCGGGATGGGTCCGTCCTCACCGGCTTCGGCAGGCAGGCTCTCCTCACCCGCCCCGAGGTCCTCGTCGACGGAACCGGCGGCATCCTCGTCGCCGCGACGCTCGACTTCCACGGCGAACCCGGGCGCTCCGGCTTCGTCCTCGCGCGCTACCGCGGCAAATAGGCGCCCGCGGCTACGCGGTCAGATCGCCGGGGAGCCGCCCCTCCGCCTCGAGCTTGGCGAGGTGGGCGTCCATCACCATCGCGGCCGCCGGCCGCAGCGCGTCCGGGACGTCCTCCCAGGCCTCGGCGAGGAGGGCCGCCTTTGAGCGCTCACCGCGCTCGAGAGCGGCGAGCAGCCTGCGCTCGCGCATCTCGCGGTGCTCGACGTACTCGGCGAGCTTCGCCGCGGGGTCCTCGATCCAGGGGCCGTGGCCGGGGCAGATCAGGTCGAGGGGCTCGGCCTGGATTCGCCGCAGCGAGTCCATGTACGCGGCCAGGGAGCCGCCGTCGGGGGGGACGAAGGTCGAGCCCTCGCCGAGCACGAGGTCGCCGCTGAAGCAGACCCGGTCGGCGGTCAGCAGGCAGACGTGGTCGGCCGCGTGGCCGGGGGTCGCGACGGCGCGCAGGCCGGCGTGCTCCTCGCCGTCGGCGGGGCGCACGATCGGCGGCGGGTCCCCCCCGCTCGCCTGCTCCGCGGCGCTCGCCAGCGGCTCCGCCCCCTCGGCGTGATCGCCGTGCCCGTGGGTGAGGAGGATCATGCCGATGCCGCCGCGCTCCTCGGCAGCGGCGCGGATCGCGTCGAGGTGTCCCGTGTCGCCGGGCCCCGGGTCGATCACCGCGCAGGGCTCGGACCCGTAGAGATACGTGTTCGTCCCCGCCAGCGTCATCGGCCCCGGATTCGGCGCGACGATCCTCAGAATCTCCGCGTGCCCCGGCGCCTGCGTCTGATTCATCTCGACGGTTCCGTGTCGGCGCGTCCCGACAGGGGTGGAGCGTCTTGTACTTTTTTTGCGATTCCGCCCTCGGACGGCCACCCGCTGTCTTCAAAAAAAGTTAAGCGGAACCCCTGTCGGGACGCGCCGTCAAGCACTCGCCGCGCTGATCTCTTTCGCGATCGCCTCGCGGGCGTCCTCGGGCTCGAGCACTACGAGGTCGCCGGCGCCGCGCAGGATCTCCCGGACCAGCCAGGAGGTCCCCGCGTAGGGGAGCTCGACGACGACGGCGCCGTCGGCCAGCTCCTCGACCACGGTGCGCTCCTCGCGCAGCCAGCGGGCGCGCTCGGGTGAGACCCAGACGCGGGCGACCGAGGCGGTCGGCACCTCGCCGTGCGTCATCCAGCCCTCGACGCCGGCGATCTCCTCGACCTCGGGCCGCGGCTCGAAGCTGTCCTCGGAGAGGACGGCCTCTTTGATCCGGTCGAGCTTGAAGTGGCGGATGCCGTCCTTGTTGAGGTCGTAGCACTCCACGTACCAGCCCTCGCGCCCGTTCTCGAGCCGGTATGGCTCGACCGAGCGCTTGGTGAACTGGTCCTCGTTCTCCTTGTAGTACTGGAGGTCGAGCACGCGGCTGCCGGCGATCGCCTCGTTGACGACCTGGGCGACCTCCTTGTCGCCGCCGCCCGCGGAGGCGATCTCCAGCCCCTCCTCGGAGGGGTCGTGGCCGAGCGCCTTGACGATCTTGGCGCGGGCGCTCTGCAGGCCGCCCTGGGGCAGGTGGTCGCCGAAGAGGTCGATCGCGGCGACCAGCGCCTTCGCCTCGAGCGGCAGCAGCCGGGCCGGCCGCGCGAAGTTGTCGCCGTAGGGCTGGGAGTCGACCTCGATCTCGTCGCCGAGGATTTCGGCGTAGAGGACGTAGGTGCCGCCGCCGAAGTTGACGACGTTGAGCAGCTCGATGTCTTCGCGCAGCTCTTCGGCGGTCAGCTCGAGGCGGTCGCGCAGCTCGGAGACGCTCAGCCGCTCCCCTTCCTTGGCGGACGCGATCAGCATCCCGGCGAGAGTGACCAGGCGGGCGAAGCGCTCGGGGCGGATCGCCGCCTCGCCGCGCCCGTTGGAGCGCGCCCGGCGCGGCGCCTCGCGCAGCGGGCGATCGACGATCTCGGCGGGCTCGAAGCCGTTCTCGTGGCGGTCCTGGAGCAGGCCGAGGCGGCCCTGGGCTTCCTCGCGCAGCTCATCGGGGCCGAGCACCTCGGCGTTCTGGCGCCAGCGCAGCACCCAGGAGATCAGCTCGCGCGGCGAGGCGTAGTCGGTCTCGAACACCGAGCCCTTGCCCGGAGCGCCGTCGGCCTTGACCGCGGGGCGCAGGTCTCCGTAGCCGCCGAAGTCGCGCTCGATCAGCCAGGAGATGCGGTCGCGGACGAAGATCCTCGCGGTGCCGCGGATCTCCCCCAGCTGCCAGTCGGCGCGCTGCCCGTAGTCGCGGCGGTCGAAGTCCTCGGGCGGGGAGAAGTCGTGCTCGGCCTTGGAGGCGTAGCCGACCTTTCCCTGGATTCTGGAGAGGCGGAAGACGCGGACCGCATCGCGCTCGTGGGAGTGCCCGATCAGGTAGAACTGGCCGCCGCGGAAGACGAGGTGGAAGGGGTCGACCTTGCGCTTCTCGGTCTCGTCGCGCTCCATCGTGTAGTAGGTGAACTCGATCGTCTTGCGGCGGGAGATCGCGGTCTCGATCTTGGAGAGGCGCTGGGAGAGGTCGCGGCCGCCGGCGGAGGCGGTCATCGCCATCTCGACCGGGGCGCGCTCGCCCTCGCTGAGCGGGTTCGGGTGGCCCCAGGCGACCTGCTGGAGCGCCAGCCGCAGCGGCTCGGCGTAGGCGAAGCCGCCGTCGGTCAGCAGCGAGAGCGCCGTGCTCAGCGCCGCCAGCTCGTCGTCGGAGAACTCGATCGCTTCGAGATAGAAGTTCTCCGGGGGCAGCGAGTACAGCTCCGCCTCGAAGAAGCCCTCGCCGGGCTTCTCGACCCCGAGCTGGATGCCGAGGCTCTCGAGCTCGGCGCGGTCGGCGTAGAAACGGCGCGCGAACGCGTCGTCGTTCATGTCGCTGTAGCCCTCGACCTCGCGCTTGATCTCCAGGGCCGAGACCGGCCTGCCCTGGGCCATCAGGAACGAGATCAGAGAGAGCTGGCGGATCAGCTTCTCTGTGTCCTTCGCCACGGGTCGCAGGATAGTCTCCAGCGACAGCATGGACGTTCTGCGCAACCTCTTCGGGAGTGTGACATCCGGCATCGTCCGGCTTCTGGTCACCGTCGGGATCATCGCCGCGGTCTATTTCTTCATCGTCAAGCCGGTTCTGAACACGACCGAGACGATCAGCAGCGAAACGAACGACTCGATCCAGAAGTCCTTCGAGTCGAGCGGCTTCGACAACATCGACGAGACGCTGGAGAACGTCAACAGGCAGGTCGAACGCCAGCTCCAGCAGTCGCTCAACGCCTCCAAGCAGCACGGCGACGTCGCCAAGCTGCGCCGCTGCATGGAACGGGCGACCGGAAACGTCAACCGGGTCCAGCGCTGCGCGAAGCGCTTCGCGCCCCACTGAGGCGCGGCGCGGCCCGCCTGAGCCGGCTCAGGCCGGGCGACGCCCGATGTAGGCGTCCTGGCTGAGCGTGCGCTCGCCTGTTCCCTGGTCGTAGGTCCTGACGTCCTCGAAGCCGGCGAGCAGGCTGTCGGTGACGAAGGGACGTGGATGGTAGGCCGTGCAGAGGTTGCTGCCCGCCATCCGCGGCCGCTCGATCACGAGCTCGCCGCGCTCGAAGCGCTCCGCCTGCTCCGCCGAGAGGCGGTGGCGGTCGGCCTCGCCGAGGACGCTGACTATCAGCAGCCCCCCCGGCCGCAGCAGCCTCGTCCACTCCGCGACCCAGGCGCGCTGCAGATCCTCGTCGAGGTGGCTGAGCACCGAGAAGGCGTAGATCAGGTCGAAGCTCTGGTCCTCGTAGGGCGCCGGCGGCTCGAGCTCGTTCCTGGCCGCGGTCATGAAGGGGAGCTTCTCCACGCACCAGTCGACCAGCAGCTCGTTGTAGTCGCAGCCGTGGATCGCGGGGCCCTCGAGGCCGGCCCAGTGGCGGGCCACCCGCCCCGAGCCGCAGCCGAAGTCGAGGATCGCGCCCATCTCCTCGATCCTGGAGCCGGAGTCGGCGACGGCGGTGCGGATCGACGAGGCCAGCTCGCGGCCGACCCAGATGAACTGCTCGGCGTCCGTGCCGCTGCCGGAGACGAGCAGCCGCAGGCGCGTGGGCGGCAGCGGCAGGCCGTCGGACGCGGTGCCGCCGGAGGGGCTCTTGTCGCGGGCGATCAGCCACGCTTCGCGCAACCGCTCGACCGGGCCGAGCAGCCTTGTCCGGTCGAGTCCGGTTGCGATCCTGCTGCGCGTTTGCTGCTTCACCGGGCGCGAGTCTAGGTGCGGGCGGCCCCAGGCGTCGCTATGCGGCGTCCTCGGTCGCCCGAATAGCGCTGCTATTCGGGCTCCCTGCGTCCTTGCCTAGCGACGCCTGGACCTCGCCTTGGCGTTCTCCGAAGTAGGCCGAGCCGGAGAGGGCGCGGTCGAAGCCGGACCAGGAGTCGCCGGCCGGTAGCTGGCGCTCGAGGCGGTCGAAGCTGCCGAGGCGCCCGCCGAGGTTGTCGATCATGTGGACCAGCACCGCCTCGCGGGTGCATGGGACCACCGGCGAGCCGTGCTCGAGCGAGCCGTGGTGGCTGAGGATGACGTGGAGGACGGCCTGGGCGAGCGACGGGTCGAAGCCGGGGATGTCCTCGATCCGGCGGCGCACGAGGTAGTAGCCGAGCGGGATCTCCCCCTGCAGGCGGCCGACGTCGGTGAGGTCGATGGCGAGCGGGTCGTCGTTGTAGGCCTCGGTCTTGCCGATGTCGTGGAGCAGGGCGCCGGCGACGGCGACTTCGCGGTCGATCCCCGGGAAGAAGTTGGCCGCGGCGCTGACCGCCTGCGCGACCGAGAGCGTGTGCTCGAGCAGGCCGTGGCGATACGCCTGGTGGTAGACCTTCGCCGCCGGCGCGTCGCGGAAGCGCTCCCACGCCTCCGAGCCCTCGCCGAAGAAGAGGTCGAGCAGCTCGCGGAGCTGCGGGCTCTGGACGGTGTCGAGCAGCTGGCGCAGGTCGCTCTCGAGCCGCTCGACGGGGACGTCGGACCCGCCCGCGAGGTCGTCCGCGTCGTACTCGTCGGGGCCGGCCTCGCGCAGGGCGGTGAGCTTGATCTTGCCGCCCCAGCGCTCGCTGACCTCGAAGCGCCCGGCGACGAGGACGCAGGCGCCCGGAGCGGCGATCGCGTAGAGCGCCTCCGCCTCCTCCCAGGCGACCGCCTCGACCGTGCCGCTCGCATCGCCGAGGGTCAGCTTCAGCCAAGGCTCGCCGTTGCGCTTGCGGCGCAGCTCGCGCTCCCGCACCGCGTAGACCCCCTGCACCTGGCGGCCGTCCTCGAGCTCGCCGAGAGGGACCCGCTGCGGCTCGATCGCCTCGATCGTCGTCTGCTCTTCGATCATCGTCGTCTGTGTCTTCTGCTCTTCCATTTCGAGAGTCAAGGTAGAGACAGCGGCGGACGGCGATGGAGCGTTTTGCCTGCACCTACAGGGCGCCTCCCAGCCAGTGGCCGAGGGCGACGGCGGCGAGCCCGGCGAGCAGCGAGAGGCCGACGTTGAGCAGCGCCAGGCCGCCGCGGCCGGAGCCGGCGAGGCGGTCTGTGTCCAGCATCCAGGTCGAGAAGGTGGTGAACGACCCGGTGACGCCGCCCGCCACGATCGTCAGCGCCTCGCCGTCGAGCGCCACCCCGGCGGCGACCCCGAGCGCGAAGCTCCCGGCGACGTTGACGACGAGGATCCCGAGCGGAAACGGCTGGGCCGGGTGGTCGGAGAGGACGGCGTCGAGGGCGAAGCGGGCGGCGGCCATCGCGCCGCCGAGCAGGGCGACCGCGATCCAGCCCGCTGCGCTCATGCCTCCCTCCGGCGTGTCGCCTTTGTTCGGCCATCCCGAACAAAGGCGACCCGGGCGCCGAGCGCCATGCCGGCGCGGAGGAGGAGCAGGCCGGCGGCGATGCTCGCCACCGTGTAGGCCGCCGCCAGCCCGAGGCGCCCGGCGTCGAGCATCTCGAACAGCTCGAGCTGGAGCGTGGCGAAGGTGGTCAGCGTCCCGCAGAGCCCCGTGGTCAGCAGCGCGAACGCCGGGCTCTCCTCGCGATGCCCCCGCATCGCGGCGACGAGCCAGCCGAGCGCCAGCGCGCCGGACAGGTTGACCGCGAAGGTGGCCCAGGGCCATGACCCGGGCCCGGGCGGGGCCGCCTCGGCGAGCCCGACGCGGAGCAGCGCCCCGACCACGCCGCCGGCGTAGATGGCCGCGAGGCGGCGGGGATCGGTTCGAGTAGGAGTCATTGGAAGTAGGGTCGGGGAAACCCGCACTCTAGGAGGAGACGAATGGCGCTGTTCGACGTGTTCGGGGACCGCGGGATGAAAGAACAGGCGCAGGAAAAGCTTGGCGAAGAAATTCTCGCCGCCGGCGAGCTGCGCCAGGGAAAGCCGCCGTCGATGGCGGCGATGATCAGCGGCGCCGCGGTGTTCGACCTGCTGAAGCCGCGGAAGACGAAGTCGCTACCCAAACACTTCGTGCTGGCGGTGACGCCGGACCGGGCCGCCGCCTTCAAGGCCTTCAACTCGAGCGACGAGGACAACACCGATCACCGTGTGATCCTGCGCGGCGACGCGGAGGGCACCTGGCCGCGGGGCGACGTCTCGATGACCGGCCTCACCGAGGGCGTCGAGTCGAAGGGGGGCACGCTCGTGCTCGGCGGCGAGCAAATCCAGGTCTCCCGGACCGTCCTCAACGGCGACCCCGAAACCGACGAACTGTTCGCGCTGCTCGGCGGGCTCGGTTGAGCCGGCTGCCGTGGCGCTGACCGAGCGCGTCGAGGCCTGGCGCCGCGGCGGCGAGATCGAGGAGGTCAATGGCCACCGGCTCTTCGTGCGGCGGCGCGACGGCAGCGGCCCGACCCTCCTCCTCCTGCACGGCTTCCCCTCCAGCTCCTACGACTGGCGCGACCTGCTCGAGCTGCGGCCCGAGCGCGCCGCGCTGATGTTCGACTGCCTCGGCTTCGGCCTCTCCGAGAAGCCCCGCGACCACGTCTACACGCTCTCCTGGCAGGCCGACGCGGCCGAGGAGCTGGCCCGCCGCGCCGGCTCGCCCCAGGTCTTCGTCGTCGCCCACGACATGGGGACCTCGGTCGCCACCGAGCTGATGGCGCGCGACCTGCGCGGCGAGCTCGGGATCGAGATGACCGGGGCGCTGCTCTTCAACGGCAGCATGCTGCTGCACCTGGCAAAGCCGACCGCCGGCCAGGAACTTCTGCGCAGCCGCCTCGGCCCGCTCTTCTCCATGCTCACCACGAAGCTCACCTTCCGCGCGCAGTTCTCGCGCGTCTTCTCGGCCGCGTACCCGCTCGGCGCCGCGGAGGCGGCGGACCAGTGGTCGCTGGTCGCCCACAACGGCGGCCGCCGCATCGCCCACAAACTCGTCCACTACATGGCAGAGCGCGAACGCTTCACCGACCGCTGGCACGGCGCCCTGCGCGACTGGCCCAAGCCGCTGACCCTGACCTGGGGCATGCAAGACCCGGTCGCCCGCACCGAGGTCCTCGACGGCCTGCGCGAGCTGCGCCCCGGGGCCGGCGTGATCGAGCTGCCGGAGCTCGCGCACTACCCCCAGATCGAACGGCCGGAGCGGATCGCCGAGGCACTGGACGTGGCCATCCGCACGGCCACCTAGCTTCCCTCCTCCTCAGGCTCGATCGGCCCACCCAGCTCCCGCCAGCGCGGCACGCCGCCCTCGATCACGTGGATGGGCAGCGCCGCGCCTTCGCGCTTGATCAGGCTTGCGGCGACAGCGGCACGTTCGCCGGAGCCGCAGATCACCGCGATCGGCCGGGCGGCGTCGATTCCGGGGGGAATCCCCTCGATGTCGTGCCACGGCTTCGAGACCGACTTGGGAATGTGGCCCGTTTCGAACTCGGAGCGCTCCCGCACGTCGAGGACCTGCGCGTCCGACTCAAGGCCACCCTCAAGAAGCGCCTTCACCGAGACCCGTTCGATCCGCTCGACCTCGTGTCCCTCCTGCAGCCAACTCGTGTTTCCGCCGCCGAGAAAGCCGGCGAGGTTGGTCAGGCCGACCGCAGTGGCAAGCCGCGCCGCACGGCGCCCGTCGTCGTCGTCCCGCCCGACGAAGGCGATCTCCTGGTCGCGGTCTGCGATCCAGGCCAGTTTGGAACCGAAGCCGGCGCGCATCAACGGAATGCAGACCGACCCGGCGATGTGCGCGTCGTCGAACTGATGGTCGGTCCGAACATCGACGATCAGCGCTCCGTCGGCTCGTTTCTGCTCCAACTGACGGGGCGTCAACGAAAGGACCTCGATGCTCTCGGTCCGGAGCTGCCCCCGGTTGATGGACACGATCGCTTCGAAGTTCGGGGGCTGAGGCCCGATCTTCGCCAGCGATTGCTCGACGAACTCGGCCGGGCTCTCGATTGAAAGCGCCGGGTTGTTCTCCAGCTCGAAGCCGATCGTCGAGCAGATCTTCATGTCCATCCCCGGCCCACCGCACATCGATCCGCCGAGGTGTCCGGGCCAGACCTCGCAGTTGGCCGGCAGCCGCAGGAGCTTCTGGTGCAGCGACCGGTGAATCGCCTCGGCCCCCTCGCGAGGCTCGATCGCAAGGTCGGGCCTTGCGACGTCGTTGATGAAAAGGGAATCACCGGTCAGAACTGCCCACGGATGCTCACCTCTGCTGCGATCGATCAGCAGGAAGGCCGTGTGCTCGGGGCGGTGGCCGGGTGTATGCATCGCACGAATGGCCACGGTGCCGAGCTCGATCACGGTTTCGTCCCGGATCGGGACCGCGTCGTAGTCGACGCCCGCCTCCTCATGGACGTAGATCTGCGCTCCCGTGGCAGCCGCGAGCCGCCCATGGCCGGAAACGTGATCGGCATGGTTGTGGGTCTCGAGAATGTGGTCGATCGAGACGCCGAGGTAGCGAGCCTGCTTCAGATAGTCGTCGATCTCGAAGCGCGGATCGATGACGGCCACGACCCCCGCTTTCTCGTCACCGACCATGTACGAGGCGCAGCCGAGGTCGTCGTGGATGAACTGACGAAAGATCACGAGCCGCGCCCCGATCGGTCCTCATTCAAGATCGAGCTGAGCTCCTGGAGCTCCTGTTCGACGCCCGAGCAGACCTCGTCGCAGATTCTGATCAGCGCTGGATCTGCGATCCGGTAGAGCGCTCTCGTCCCCTGCCGGCGGCGCACGACCATCCGCTCGCCCAGAAGCAGGTTGAGATGCTTGGAGACGTTGGCCTGACTCCCGTCCACGGCTGACGTCAGGTCTCCGACCGACATTTCTCCCTCCGCGTGCATCGCGTTCAGCAGCCTGATCCGGGTCGGGTCTCCGAGCAGCGAGAAGCGGCGGGCGATCACCTCTGCGGTTCCTGCGCTGATCTTCCTCATTGTCAAAGTATAACTATCTGGTTGAATAGTTGAATGGATATCTCTCTGGCCCTGCTCTGCGGGTTTCTGATCGGGGCCCTCGTCGGGACGATCGGAGGAGGCGGGGCGATCCTGGCCCTGCCGGTGATGGTCTACGTGTTGGACCAGGGAGTGAGCCCGGCTTCGACCGCCTCGCTGATCGTCGTCACACTCGCGGCAGCGGTGGGGGCCGGAGCCCAGGCAAGGCATGGAATGGTCTGCTGGCGAATCGCCGCCGGCTTCGCCGGGCCGGCCGCGTTGGGCGCCTATCTCGGGACGATCGCCAGCTCGGCGATCTCTCCGCGAGCCCTGGTCCTCTGCTTCGTCCCCGTGATGTTCGCCGCAGCTGCGCTGACCTATGCACGTGCTGCGGCGGGCTGGGAATCGGCGGAGGATACGCCGACCGCGTGCCCGCCGCCCGATCTGGCGCGTGCGAGCGGTAGCGGCCTGTTGGTGGGCGCAACGACCGGGTTCTTCGGCGTGGGCGGCGGCTTCCTGATCATGCCTGTTCTGACCACCCTCTTCGCAATGCCGATGCGGAGGGCAATCGCGACTTCGTTGATGATCATCGGGCTGACCGGCCTCGTCGCCCTCAGCGCCCACCTGGCGCGCGGCGCAACCCCTGACTGGGACCTGACCGCCGTTCTCGCCGGAACCGTGGCGCTCGGGGCCTTGGCCGGCACCTCATTCGGGAACCGGCTGTCTCCACCGCTCCTCGCCCGGACCTTCGCGATCGTCGTCGCCGTGGTGGCGACCTTCCTGCTGGTCGATGTCCTCGTCCTAAACGGGCCACCGACCGGATAGGCGGCGAGACACTCGGGCCCTTAGCCGGCTTCGGCCAGCTTCTCGTCGAGCTGACGGCGCAGGGAGTCGCAGACCGCATCGACCTCCGGGTTGTGGCGCTCGGACGACAGGACGCCCAGGATCACCTCGGCGTCGGCCTTCGACATCGTCAGCGTGATCTCCTCAGCGGCCATATTTCGGTCCTCCTGTTGATTTGGGAGATGCTTGTCGCGAACGATGTCAGAGATCCTTGTACTTCTCCTCGCCGCGACGGGCACCGCGGTCGCCACAGGCCTCGGGGCGCTTCCGGTCGCCTTCCTCGGCGCACGCACCGAGCGCCTGACGCCATCGCTGCTGGGGTTCGCCGCCGGGGTCATGGGCGTGGCGGCCGTTGCCGGCCTTCTGATTCCGGCCTTCGAAGAAGGATCGGCGACGGAGGCGATCGGCGGCCTGCTTGTCGGCATCGCGTTCCTTGCCGTGGTCCAGCGCAGCGTCAACCCGACAACCGCCTTCATGGGCAGGACGGGCCCTGGGAGCCGGACGTCGGCGCTCGTCTTTCTCGTCCTCTTCGTCCACAGCCTTCCCGAGGGCCTCGCGATAGGAACGGCCTTCGCATCCGATCGCGCCGGCCTGAGCCTGTTCGTCATTCTCGCCATCGCGATCCAGAACATCCCCGAGGGCACGAGCGTTGCCATCCCGATGAACGAGGCCGGCTTCAGCGCTCGTCGTCAGTTCTGGGCGGCGGTGCTGACCAGCGCCCCACAGCCCGTGGGGGCGCTGATCGCGTACCTCGCGGTTGAACAGATCAGCGGGTTGCTTCCAATTTCCTTCGCCTTCGCTGCCGGGGCAATGCTGGCGCTGATCGCCTTGGAGCTGGTGCCGCGGGCCTTCGCGAAATCTCCCGGACGTCTTCAGGCCGGGGTCGGCTTAGTCGGCGGCGGCCTGGTGATGCTGGTCTTGAGCCTGGTCCTCGGCGTATAGCTGAGCTTGAGCATCGATCAGCTCTCCCGTTCCGATCGAGGGATCACGAGCATGGGACAGGGTGTGTGCTTGGCAACCTCGCGGGAGACGGAGCCGAGAAAAACTCTCGCCAAGGGCCCGTAGCCTCGAGAGCCGAGGATCAGCAGATCGGCGTCCCTGCATGCTTCGGCGAGTGCATCTGCCGGTGCGCCGTCGAGTCTGACTCTCTCGGCAGCCAGCGACCCGTCCACCGAGTGAACGGCCTCGTTGAGGATCTCGTCGGGGTCGAATGGGGCGGGCGGCGCATAGCCGCCGGCAGGCCCGGGGATGATCACCGGCGGCTCGACAACCGTCACCAACTTGATCGTGGCGTTCGAGCCGCGGGCAAGCTCTTCCGCTCGTCGGAGCGCGGCCTTCGATTCGGGCGTTCCGTCGTAGCCGACGGCGATGACGCGGAAGTCCGAGCGGCGCTCCTGCGAGTAGCCTTCGGGGCGACGAAGACCTCGCACGACGCTCCGTTCAACAGGCTTTTCGTCGTGCTGCCGATCAGGACCTGTCCAACGGGCCCCCAATGCGAGGAGCCCACCACCATTGCGTCGAAATCCTCTCTCTCGGCCAGCGTCGTGAAGATGGCCGCGGTCGATCCACCGCCAAAGGCGCGGGTTTCGACCTCGACATCGCCGAGGATCCGGCGCGCCTCGTCGAGTGTCGGTTTCGCCTCTCGCTCCTCCTCGTCTTCGAGCAGGGCGTACTCCATCGGGAAGGGTCCCGTGTAGAGGACCATCACAGCGACCACGCTGCTCTCGGGATCGCCGGCGGCCAGCACCCGCGCGAGCGCCGCAGCGTCGCGGCCTCCATCCCTTCCATCGACTCCGACCAGCAGACGCATGGCGATCTCCTTCCCGATGGGTCAGGCCAACCCTAGATCCCCCGACGTCGATCTGGAAGACTCGGTCCGGAGGATCGGAACATGAAGATCACGCCCACGGCAACTTCATAGTGCGAGGCTGGCGATGACGCCTCGAGTCGTGATCGGCGGGGGAGGCGTGGCCGGTATCGAGTCCGCCCTCGCTCTTCGGGACCTCGCCGGGGAGAAGCTCGACATCGAGCTCCACTGCCCTCGCCGTGAGTTCCTATACCGCCCGTATGCGGTCGGCGAGCCATTCGGGTCGGCCGAGGTGCGGCAATACGACCTGGACAAGATCGCCGGCCGGGCCGGGTTCGAGCTCAAGCTCTCCAGCCTGAAATCGGTTGATCCCATCGAGAAGCGGATCTCCACCTTCGATGAAGACGTCGACTACGACCACATGATCCTCGCCACCGGGGTGAAGCTTCTCTGGTCGATTCCGGGCGTCACGATCTTCTGGGGAGGGCCGGACGAGTTCGACTCTGAGCTTGTGATCCAACACCTCGGAGACAAAGAGCTCAAGAGGCTCGTCTTCACGATGCCGGCTGGACGCAGCTGGAGTCTGCCTCTCTACGAGTTGGCCCTGCTTGCCAGCAGCCGCCTGCGAGAGGACTCCGCCACCCGAGAGACCCGTCTGATGATCGTCACACCCGAGGAAACCCCACTGCGGATCTTCGGCAAAGAGGTAAGCGGACAGGTCAGTCAGCTGTTGGCCGATCGTGAAATCGAGCTCGTCCCCAGCACTCACCCGGTGAAGTTCGAGGCCAAGCACCTCACGGTCGCGCCGGGCGAGCCCGTCTACGCGGATGCCGTGATCAGCCTGCCGAACATCGAAGGCCGTGCGGTCAAGGGGATTCCGCACGATGACCAAGGCTTTGTCCCGACGGACCACCACGGCCGTGTCCAGGGCTTGGACGACGTTTACGCCGCCGGGGACGTGACCACTTTCCCTGTCAAGCAAGGCGGGCTCGCGAGTCAGCAGGCCGACGCGATTGCGGAACTGATTGCCGCTGAGGTCGAGCCGGAGATCGATCCCCGGCCCTTCGATCCGGTCCTGCGCGGGGTCCTGTGGACGGGCGAGGGAAGCAAGTACCTCCTGGGCCGGCTCGCTCCCGGGCACGGTGAGCCTTCAACGCTGACCGACGAGCCCCCCTGGCCCGAGCAGGAGGGAAAGATCGTCAGCCGCTACCTGAGCGATTTCCTGGCCGGGGAACCCTCGGCCTGAGCGACGAGACTCGCTCGATTGCCCAGAGGGCGAGACCGAGCGCAAGCAGGGCTCCACCTCTGAGCCAGGTCTCGATCTCGACCTGGCTCATGACAAGACAGCAGCCGGCGATCCCGAGAAAGGGGACGAGAGAAGGCACCCTGAAGTGCTCGTGGGCGACCTCATCTCGGCGCAGGGTCAACACCGAGATGTTGACGACGATGAACACGCAGAGAAGTAGGAGGACGGTCGTGTCCGCCAGGGCGCCGAGATCCCCGGTCGCGATCAGCCCGACCGCGACGAGCGTCGTGAAGACGATGGCCACGATCGGGGTGGCACGACGGCTGAGACGGGCGAAATAGGAGGGAAGCACTCCCTCGGTTGCCATTCCATAGAGCAGCCGCGAGGCCATGATCATGTTGATCAGCGCGCCGTTGGCCAGGGCCAACAGCCCGATCGCCGAGAAGACCTTGGTCGAGACGGACAATGGACCGATCTGCACAACCTCGAGCAGGGCTCCGCTGGAGGTCGTGAGCCGGTCGGTCGGCACCGCCATCGAGGCCACCACGGTGACCACGAGGTAGATCAGGCCGGCGGCCGCCAGGCCTCCGAAAAGCGCAATTGGATAGGAGCGCTGAGGCTGTTCGGCCTCCTCGGCGATGTTGACCGAGTCCTCGAAGCCGATCAGGGCGTAGAAGGCAACCGAGGCCCCGGCGAGGACGGCCAGCAGGGGGGCCGTTCCCTCCTTGAACTCGAGCGCCCGCCCCGGATCGCCCGTCCCGTCTGCGAGCGCGGCCACAGCGATGAGAACGACCAGGAACAGGCCGCCCAGCTCGACCAAGGTCAGGACGACGTTCAGTCGCACGGAGAGCAAGATCCCGATGTAGTTGACGACCGCGACCAGCAGGACGAAGACCACGGCGGCGGCGACGACGTTGACGTCGACGAACTCGGCCAGGTAATCGCCTCCGAAGGCGCGGGAGAGGGCACTCGCCGACGTCACTCCCGAGGCCATCACGGCGAAGGCGACGAGGAAGGCGACCAGTGGGCTTCCGAACGCCCTCTTGGCGTAGAGGGCCGCGCCGCCGGCACGCGGGTACTTGGTCACCAGCTCCGCGTAGGAGCCGGCCGTCAGGGCAGCGAGGAGCAGGGCGGCCAGGAACGAGGCCCAGATTGCGCCGCCGACGTCCGCGCCGACCTCGCCGACGAGGGCGTAGATCCCGCCGCCGAGTATGTCGCCGAGGATGAAGAAGAAGAGCATCCGCCGTGAGACGACGCGGCGCAGGCCGTCGGGCGGGCCACCGCCGGCGTTTGGCGACCGCCCTGGAGGTGAGGATGTCTTCGATGGCGGACTCACGGGAGCTCTTTACAGGGGAGGCCCGCGAGTATGCAACGGCGCGAGTCCCAACGGCCTCCCCGTCTGACTCGGTGAGATCCGCACGCGGCGCGATGGTCGGAACGGCTTTCGATTTCGTCGATGAGATCGTCGTCCTGAACGATGGGAAGCTGGTCGGCCTGGTGGCCTTCAGCGATCTGCTCGAGGCCCCCGACGGGATGTCGATCGAAGGCCTGATGGATCGCGATCCGGTGACCCTGGGCGCGGGCGCCTCCGAGGAGGAGGCTGCCTGGCGGATGGTTCGACACCGGCAGAGAAACCTGGCGGTCACCGATGCGGATGGGGCCTTCGTGGGACTGATCCCGTCCGACAGGCTCATCGGCCGGCTGCTCACCGAGCATGACGAGGACGCAGCTCGGCTCGGCGGTTATCTGGCCAGCAGCGGCCGCGCTCGCCTGGCCGCCGAAGAGCCGGTTCGTCGTCGCCTCCTGCACCGCCTTCCATGGCTGCTCGTCGGGCTCGTCGGGGCGATGGGATCGGCGCTGATCGTCGGTGCATTCGAGGCCCAGCTGGACAAAAAGGTGCTCCTCGCCTTCTTCGTTCCCGCCGTCGTGTACATGGCCGATGCGGTCGGCACCCAGACCGAGACCCTGCTGATCCGCGGGATGAGCGCCAACATCAACATGCGAACCGTGGTCAGGCGAGAGCTGATCACCGGGGTCCTCATCGGGCTCCTGATCGGTGCCGCTTTCTTCCCGTTCGCCCTGATCGTTTGGGGAGACGCCAACGTCGCCCTCGCCGTCGCCCTGGCCCTGATCGCCAGCTGCTCGATCGCGACCTCAGTCGCAACGGTGCTGCCCAGGTGGCTGGCGAGGCTGGGCAGCGATCCCGCCTTCGGCTCCGGGCCCCTGGCGACCATCGTCCAAGACCTGCTGTCGATCGCCGTCTATCTGGCGATCGCGACGCCGATCGCCACCTGACTCCGCTCGATCAGTGGCGAGGGTGGGAATCGAACCCACGACACCACGATTTTCAGTCGTGTGCTCTACCAACTGAGCTACCTCGCCTCGATTGCGGCCCGCGCACGGGCCGCGAAGCTGGGGGAAGGCTAGCGACCGGCGGATCGAGGGGCTGATTCCATGGCGGGGTGACGCGGACCCGTGCAGCGATGGCCCTGGCCGGCGTGCTCGTCGCGGCGGCGCTGGCCCTCTCCGGGGGCTCGTCGTCGGACCCGAGGACCCCGGCGGCGCTGCCGGGGCTGCCGCCCCCCTACCTGACCGCGGCCGTGGTCGGAAGCGGGGGCGCCACCGCGGGGATCGACGCCTACGGGACGGTCGTCGACCTGCGCCTGCCGGGACCGGCGGGGCGGCCGCTGATCGACAATCCCGCCGACCGCCAGGCCGCCGGGACCGTCGAGCCGGGCACTGGCATCGCGGCGCGGGTCTCGATCGGCGGCGGTCCACCGCTGCCGGGCTGGCGCGCCGACTCGGTCCGGCAGGAGTACCTGGCGGGCACCAACGTGCTGCGGACGATGCTGCGGTTCGGGGGCGCACGGGCGGAGGTCGTCTGCGCGGCGCGCGCCGCGGAGCTCGCCTGCGCGAGCGGCGGTCACGGCGGCGGCCCGGCCGAGGTCTCGTTCGCCGCCGAGCTCGAGGCCGGGCGCGGGCGGGTCCGCCTCGGCGACGAGCGGTCCCGCCTTCTCATCAGGCGAGCCGCGGCGGCCGACCGGGCCTGGCTCGCCGGCGCCCGGCCGCTCTCACCCGCGGCGCCGGCCTGGGCGAGGGACCTCTACGGGCGCTCCCTCCTGGTCCTGCGCGCCTCGACCGACCGGCGCACCGGAGCGGTCGCCGCCGGCGCCCGCGACCGCTGGGCCTTCGTCTGGCCGCGCGACGCCGGCGCGGTGGCGATCGCCCTCGCCGCGGCCGGATACGGGGCCGAGGCCCGGCGGGTGGCGCGCTTCCTGCTCGGCCTCGACCTCGACGCCGCCGCCCGCTTCGACGGCGCGGGCGACCCGGTCGAGGGCAGGGACGCGCAGGGCGACGCGGCCGGCTGGGTCGCCGCCGCCGCCCGCGCCGCCGGCCTCAGGCTCTCCGCCGCCCGTCGCCGGGACCACGCGCGCTACGAGTGGCGCGACCGCGCCGACTACCAGGAGGTCTCGGCCGGGAACTACCTCGGCAACGCGATCGCGGCCGGCGCCACCCGGCGATCGCATCAAGTTCGCCATGCATCGCATGGCGAACTTGATGCGATTCGATTCGTCGAGCGACGCGGACTGGTGCGGGCGGCGGAGGATGCCGGGTCGGGGCTCGATTCGGTTGCGGCGTGGGCCGTGAGGCCCTTTACCCGCCCCGAGCTCTTTCCCGCGGCGCGAAGGACGCTCCTCACGCTCGCGGGGGAATCCGGGCGCTTCGGCATCGTCCCCTCGGAGAGCTGGCCGCACGCCGATCCCTGGACCGCACCCACCGCCTGGACCGCCTGGAGCCTGGCGGCGCTGGGAGAGCGCCGGGAGGCCCTGCGGCTGCTCGCAGCCCTGCGCCGCGCGGCGACCCCCGCCGGCCTCCTGCCCGAGCGGGTCGGCGCCCGCAGCGGCGTGCCGGCCTCGACGACGCCGCTCGCCTGGTCCCACGCCTTCGCGATCCTCGCTCTGCGTGAGCTCTATCCTCGCCGCGATGCGGGTACGACCGGCGACGCTCGATGACTGTGAGGCGATCGCCCGCGGGATGCGGGTGGTCGTCGAGGAGGGCCGCTGGCTGGCCACCGAGGGACCGGTCGAGATCGACGACCTGGTGCAGAGGGCGCGCGCCTCGGTCGAGTGGGAGGGCCACCTGCTGCTCGTCCTCGAGGAGGACGGTGAGATCGTCGGCTCGCTCGGCCTCAACCCGTCCCACGCGCAGGGCGTGCTCGGGCTTGGGATGTGGGTCCTGCCGGACCGGCGCGGGCACGGCGGCGGCCGCGTCCTGCTCGAGGCGGCGCTCGCCGCGCCGCCCGCCGGCGCCCACAAGGTCGAGCTCGAAGTCTTCCCCGACAACGAGGCGGCGATCGCCCTCTACCGCTCGGCGGGCTTCGAGCAGGAGGGGCTGCGCCGCGACCACCACAGGCGCCGCGACGGCTCGCTGCGCTCGGCGCTGCTGATGGCCCGCGGGCTCGACCCGCAGGCCTGACCGCTCAGGGGGGCGGCTCGAGCGCCAGGGCGACGGTCTCCGCGGCGGTCTCGGCCCGGAGCACGCCGGGCCCGCCGTCCATGTCGCCGATCCCGGAGACCTCCCAGCTCCGCAGGGCGATCACCGGGCGCCCGAGGTTGCGGGCGTGGGCGATCTCGGCGAGCGTGCCCCATTCGCCGCCGACCGCGATCGTCGCATCCCCGGAGGCGACGACGGCGAGGTTGCGCGCCTGGCCGATGCCGGTGGCGACGACCTGCGTGCAATGCGGGTTCGCCTCTCCGGGGTCGCCCCCCGGCAGAATCCCGATCACCGTGCCCCCCGCACTCGCCGCGCCCCGCGCCACCGCCTCCATCACCCCGGGCCCGCCACCACAGACGACGGTCACCCCAGCTTCCGCCAACAGCCGGCCAACCTCCTCCGCCAGCCGCCAAGACTCGCTGCTCTCATCACAACGGCTGGAGCCGATGACGGCGATCTGACGCGCGCGCTGGGAGGGGAGGGAATGGGCCTCAACCGAACCTCCCCGCTGTTGTGAGGGCGAGGGCCATTCCCTCCCCTTCACTGTGCCCCCCTCATTGCCCGCATCAGCTCCAATGCGCCCTCCTTATGCAGCGGCTCGTTGAGGTTGCCGCACTTCGGGCTCTGCACGCACGAGGGGCAGCCGGACTCGCACGGGCACTCGTCGATCAGCCGCTCGGCGTCGCCGAGCAGGCGCTCGAACTGCTCGTAGCCGCGCAGCGTGATCCCGACTCCCCCGGGGTGGCCGTCGTAGATGAAGATCGTCGGCCGGCCGGTCTGGAAGTGAACGTTGGTCGAGAGGCCGCCGATGTCCCAGCGGTCGCACATCGCGATCAGCGGCAGCACCGCGATCTGGCCGTGCTCGGTCGCGTGCAGGGAGCCGAGCAGGGCGTCGATCGGCAGCGCCCCGCTCAGCCCGTCCGGCAACACGTACCAGAGCGCCTGGGTGACGAAATGCTGCTCGGGCAGCTCGAGGGCGACGATGTCGAAGGGCTCCTGGTCGGAGATCGAGACCCGCTGGTAGGCGACGACCTGCTCGGTCACCGAGACCTCGCCGAAGCTGAGCTCGACGCCGGAGGTGAGGCGCTGCTCCCGGGTGCGCTCGATGTAGACCTCGGTCTCCTTCTTCGGCCGCGTGTACCAGTCGCCGTCGAAGGCGGAGACGATCGCCTGGCGCCCGCCGACGTCGAGCTGCTCGACCTCGTAGGAGCGCCCCAGGTGGAGGTAGATCGCGCCCGGGTGGATCGTCGTGAACGCACGCTCCGCCTCGACCAGGCCGATCATCTCCCCCGAGCCGCGGTCGATCACCGCGACCGAGTCGGCCGAGGCCGAGCGCAGCGGGATCGAAGCTGCGACGAACTCGCTGCGGCTGGGGAGCAGTCGGCCGCGGGTGCCGCGCAGCTCGCCGGCGCCGACGAGGCGCTCGGCCCGCTCGCGCCAGGCAGGGCCGAAGATCTCGTCGTCCTCGTCGGAGAGCGGCAGCTCATAGGCGGCGGCGACCAGGTGGCGGGCGGCGATCTGCTCGCTTTCGTGGTCGAGGATCGCCGCCTCGACCGCCCGCCCGATGAACTCGTCCGGGTGGCGGCAGAAGAACTGGTCGAGGGCGTCCTGGCCGGCGACGTAGACGGCGAGCCCGCGGCGGCGTCGCCCCGCCCTCCCCCACATCTGCCGCAGGCTGGCGACGGTGCCGGGAAAGGTGACGCAGATCGCCGCATCGAGCTCGCCGACGTCGATGCCGAGCTCGAGCGCGTCGGTGGCCACCACGGCGAGCAGCTCGCCCGAGGAGAGCCGCGCCTCGATCTCGCGCCGCTGCTGGGGCGTGTAGCCGCCCCGGTAGGGCGCGATCCGCTTCGCCAGCTCCGGCTTGCCGCGCCGCTCCAGCTCCTCGCCGGCGAAGCGCTGGATCAGCTCGATCCCCCGACGGCTCTTCAGGAAGCAGATCGTCCGCACGTTCTGGGAGACGAGCTCGGCGAGCAGCTCGGCAGCCTCGGAGAGCGGCGAGCGCCGCGTCCCGGTCGCCTCGTCGATCAGCGGCGGGTTCCACATCGCGATCTCACGGCCGGAGCGTGGGGCGCCGTCGTCGTCGATCAGCTCGAAGGGCGTCCCGACCAGGCGCTCGGCGAGCTCGACCGGGTTGGCGATCGTCGCCGAGGCGAGCAGGAAGCGGGGCTCGGCGCCGTAGGCGCGGGCGACCCGGCGCAGGCGCCGCAGGACGTTGGCGACGTGGGAGCCGAAGACGCCGCGATAGGTGTGGGCCTCGTCGACGACGACCCAGCCGAGGTTGGCGATGAAGTCCCCCCAGGCCTTGTGGTTGGGGAGCAGGCCGACGTGGAGCATGTCCGGGTTGGTGAGGACGAGGTTGGAGCGGCGGCGGATCGCCGGGCGGTCCTCGCGCGGCGTGTCGCCGTCGTAGATCGCCTCGCGCAGCCCGGGCGGGCGCAGCTGGCCGAGCTTGCGCGCCTGGTCCTGGGCGAGCGCCTTGGTCGGGTAGAGGTAGAGGGCGCGGCGCTTCGGGTCGCGGGCGATGCCGTCGAGGACCGGCAGGTTGAAGGCGAGGCTCTTGCCCGAGGCGGTGCCGCTGGTGATCACCAGGTCGGAAGAGGCCGCCGCGTCGAGCGCCTGGCGCTGGTGCGAGTAGAGGCGCTCGACACCCGCCGCCGCCAGGGCCTCGACCAGGCCGGGGTCCAGCGAGCCGGGCATCTCGACCGGGGTCGCGCGGCGCTCCTCCTCGAGGCTCTCGGCGACGATCCGCCCGTCGCGGCGAGCCGGGTCGATCGCGATCGACCAAGGGTTCTCCAGCAGCGATCGGGGTGCCCTCATGCGGCGTCCTCAGTCGTCCGAATAGCGCTGCTATTCGGACTCCCTGCGTCCTTGCCTGACGACCCCCCGATCGCTGCTGCAACCCTCATCGCCTGGAGAGAACTCCTGTCGTGGATGCGGAGGACGTCGGCGCCGGCGCGCACGGCGAGGGAGACCGCGGCGACCGTCCCCCACTCGCGCTCCCCCGCCGGCAGCCGCTCCTCCCAGGAGCCGGCGAGGACGGCGCCGATGAAGTCCTTGCGCGAGAGCGAGACGTAGAGCGGCAGGCCCAGCCCGCGCAGCTCGCCGAGCCGGCGCAGGATCTCCAGGTCCTGGTCGGTGCTGAGGTCGAAGTCGAGTCCCGGGTCGATCGCGATCTGCTCCTCGGCGACCCCCAGGCCCACCGCCCGCTCGACTCGCCCCTCGAACCACGACTTGATGTGGTCGACGACGTCCCCGTAGTCGGACGCCTCGCGGTCGACCCGCGGCGGCCCCTCGATGTGCATCAGGACATACCCGCAGCCGCTCTCGGCGACCAGCCCGAACATCTCATCCGAGCCGCCGGAGATGTCGTTGACGACGACCGCGCCCGCCGCCAGCGCGGCTTTCGCGACCTCGACCGAGAAGGTGTCGGCGGAGAGCGGAACCCCCGCCCCGGCCAGCCCCTCGATCGCCGGGACCAGCGCCGCGGCCTCGTCCCCGGCCTCGACCGGCGGCCCGGCCTTCGCCGCCACGGCGCCGACGTCGAGCATCTCGAAGCCGGCCTCGACCAGCTCCCGCCCGTCCTCGATCGCCCGCTCGGGCGTCCCGCTGCGGGCCCCCTCGAACATCGAGTCGACGGTGACGTTGACGATCCCGGCGGCGAGCGGTTGGGCGAGGTCGAGGGTCCGATCGGCGAGGCGCCAGGGCATCCGGCTACCGTAGCGACCGCACCATGGCACTGAGTTGCGTCTACACCGACCTCGACGGGACCCTGCTCGGCAGGGGCAGCTCGCTCTTCCGCGATGCCGAGGGCGCCTTCTCGATGTCGCAGGCGCGCGGCCTCGAGGCCTGCCACCGGGCCGGGGTCGAGGTCGTGATCATGTCCGGCCGGCGCGAGCCGCAGGTCCACGAGGCGGCGCGGCTGATGGGCCAGACGTCCTACATCTACGAGGCGGGGTGCGCCTTCGCGATCGACGGCGAGACGACGCTGATGACCGGCGAGATGGTCCCCGACGAGAGCGGCACCGTCTACGAGCAGATCGAGGCGCGGGGAATCCCCAGGATGCTCTTCGAGCACTTCGAGGGGCGGCTCGAGTACCACGCGCCCTGGCACCACGGCCGCATCCTCTCCCACCTCTTCCGCGGCAAGGTGGACGTGATCGAGGCCAACGAGCTGCTCGGCGAGCGCGGCGCCGGCGACCTGCGCCTGCTCGACAACGGCGCGATCGGCCGGGAGATGCCGGCGATCGAGGGCCGCACCCACGCCTACCACCTGGTCCCGAAGATGGTCAGCAAGGGCGCCGCCGTCGCCGCCCACTCCCGCGCCCGCGGCCACGACCCCGCGGAGACGATTGCGGTGGGGGATTCGATTGAGGACCTCGAGGTCGCCGCCTCGGTCGGGCGCTTCTTCGTCGTCGCCAACGGCCCCGAGCACGACCCCGGATTACGGGCGGCCATCTCGGCCTGGGACAACGCAACCGTGACCGAGGGAAGCATGGGCGACGGCTTCTACGAGGCGATCGTCTCGACCCTGGTGGAGCGTCGCTAGGCGACTGGATCGATCATCTAGTATCGGCGCGATGGAGGGTGATGCGACAGTCGCCGAGCAGGAGTATCTGGAGATCCTGTTCTGGCTGGAGGAGGCCGGGCTGCCGATGACGGGCGCCAACATCGCCCGCGCCATGCAGCTCTCGCCGCCGACGGTCCACGAGATGATCGGCCGCCTCGTCGACGACGGCTACGTCAGCCGCGGCGCCGACAAATCGCTCGCCTTCACCGAGTCCGGGCGCGAGCACGCCACCCACATCGTCCAGCGCCACCGGATGATCGAGCGCTTCCTCACCGACGTCCTGGGCATCCCCTGGGACGAGGTCCACGAGGAGGCCGAGCGGATCGAGCACGCGATGTCGCCGGTGCTCGAGGAGCGCATGCGGGCGGCGATCGGCGACGCCACGACCTGCCCCCACGGCCACCCGATCGTCGAGGGAGCGCGCGAGCAGGGGTCGCTGCTCGCCGACGTCGAGGTCGGCGCCGACGTCCACGTCCTGCGCTTCGAGAACGAGGCCGAGGAGCTGCTCCATTACCTCAAGGACGCGGGGCTCGAGCCGGGCCTCGAGGGCAAGGTCGAGAGCTCAGACGACGACGGGGTGACGATCGCCTCAGCCGACGGCGCCCATCGCGTCTCGCGCAGCGTCGCCGAGACCGTCTCGGTGCGGGCCGACCCCTCGCCGCCGGCGCGCGCGGCGATCCCGGAGCAGCTCGTCCTCTCCAGCGATAGATACGGCCGCTAGGACGTCTCGACGATCACCATGGGCGCCGAGGTCGGCGACTCGCTGCCGCCCCGGGGCTCCGCCGTGACCATCACCGCTTCGACGCCGCGCATGTCGGGGATCGTCGCCGTCGCCCGGCCGGAGCGGTCGGGGACGAAGAGGCCGCGAACGGGGGTGACCTCGCCGTCGCGCTGGATCCAGGCCTCGAGCACCCTGTCCTCGGGCATGTCGCGCACGTTGGCCAGCTGCAGCGTCGCGGAGTCCCCCTCCATCACCAGCTCCGCCGTCATGCCGGGAGCCTCGCCGGCGGCGATCGTCGTCGAAGCGCCCTCCCCCGGGCCGTCGTCGCGTGTCGCGAGGCCGATCGCCGCGACCAGCATCAGGGCCGCGACGGCGCCGACGGCAACCGGCCGCCAGCCTCCGAGCCGCATGCGGGAGAAGGGCATCCGGCGGCGGGCGGTGGGCGCCGCCTCGACCAGGTCCGACCGGGCCTCGGCGACGACGCGCTCGCGCAGCGCCGGCGGCGGCTCGTGGCGCTCGACCCGGTCCGGCAGCAGGTCGACCGCCGGCTGCAGCCAGCGCAGCTCCGCGCGGCACTCGGCGCAGCCCTCGACGTGGCGCTCGAGCGCCGTCGCCTCGCCCGGGTCGAGGGCGCCCAGCAGGTAGGCGGCCAGCTCGTCGCTCCAGCGCTCGTGTTCGGTCTCGCTCATGCCAGTCCCTCCGCCAGCTCGTTTCTCATCTTCTCCAACCCGAGTCGCATCCGGCCCTTGACGGTGCCGAGCGGGAGGCCGAGCATCGCAGCGATCTCCGACTGGCTGAAGCCGCCGAAGTAGGCCAGCTCGATCACCTTCGACTGCTCGCCGGGGAGGCCGCCGATCGCGCCGCGGAGCTCCTCCGCGGTCTCGCGCCGCAGCGCCTCGTCGTCGGTCCTCTCCTCGGCGGGTCGCTGCTCGATGGCCGAGTCGTCGTCGAAGTCGAGCTTGGCCGTCCGTCCCGACTTGCTGCGCAGCATGTCGATCGCCCGGTTGCGGACGATGCCCAGGGTCCAGGAGCGGACGCTGCCCCGCGCCCGGTCGTAGCGGGCGCCGCTGCGCCAGATCGAGATGAAGGCCTCCTGCGCGACGTCCTCGGCGGCCGCCCGCTCGCCGACGATCCGGTAGGCCAGCGAGAAGGCGACGCCGCCGTGGCGGTCGTAGAAGACCTCGAAGGCGTCGGGGTCCCTGTCCCCGATCAGCGGCATCAGCTCCTCGTCGGCCAGCCGCTCCGCCCTCTCACGCCGTGCGGTCACGCGATAAACGGTTCCACAGCCTTCAGCACCTGTGCTTCGTCGAGCGCCGGGTCGAAGGCCTCGGGCGACGGTTCCTCGCCGTTCTGGAGGCGGATCGCCGCCGCGTGCCGGGCCTCGACCTGGACGATCGAGCCGGCCGAGCTGAGCACTTCCTTCGACCTGATCGAGGGCGCGGCGCCGTTGTAGGCGCTGACCCCGGTGTCCTCGAGCGTCTGGGCGAGCTCGAGGAAGCCGCCGGTGCCGGAGTAGGGGAAGTCGAACTCCGGCTCCGCCGCCGGCTTGCCGCCGAGCTGCTTGACGGTCGCCTTCAGCGCTTCGACGTGCTGCTGCTCGTCTTCGGCGATCAGGTTCACGAGAGCCTTCAGGTCGCCGCTCGGCCGCGCCCGTTTCTTCGCCTCCTCGTAGAAGGCGGCCTCGAGGTACTCGAGGGTGAGGGCGAAGTTGACGATCGCGACGTCGCCGCCGCCGGACTTGGCCAGCGCCGAGCGCACGTAGGGCCCGACCATCGTCATGCCGTAGACGGCTCCGGCCGCCAGCGCTCCCTTGAGGATCACCTCGCCGCGGGTGATGTCCTCGCTGTCCTCGACGACGTGGACGTCGGCGAGCTCCGGATGGATCGGCTCCTGCTTGGGCATATTCGTGATCTCCTTTCGCCTATCGCCGTCAGCCGACGATGAAGGGTTCGACGGACTTGAGGACGGTCTTCACGTCGGCGGGCTTGGCGAACGCCCCGTCGGGAACGATCGATTCGCCCAACAGGGTGTTCAGGGTCGCCGCGTGGCGGCCCTCGACGCTGTGGATCGCCAGAGCGGAGGCGAGGACTTCGGGGCTCTTGATGTTGGCCGCCTGCCCGAGGTAGGCGGCGGCGCCGAGGTTCTCGACCTCGCCGGCCAGTTCGAGCACGGACTTGGCGTCCTTCAGGGGGAACTCGGTTTTCGGCTTCGCCGCCGGCTTGCCGCCCATCTGCCTGACGGCCGCGGTCAGCGCCGCGACGTGCTCGGCCTCCTCGCTGCCGAACTTGCGGATCGTCGCCAGGTCGGAGCCCTTGAAGAGCCCGCTCCCGGCGACGTCCTCGTAGAAGGCGGTCTCCAGGTACTCGAGCGTCAGGGCGTAGTTGAGGATGCCGAGGTCGCCCTTTCCGAACTGGTCGGTTTCGCCGCTACCCGACCCGCCGCCCATCGAGGTCGTGGTGGTCGTCTCGTCGTCGCCGCAGGCGGCCAGGAAGGCGGCCGCGGCGGCCGAGCCTCCGGTCAGCGCCATGAACTTCCGCCGCGAGACGGGATCGCTGGCGAGGCGGGCAATCTTGCTCTCAGGCATTTCGTAGCTCCTCGGTGGTTTGCCTTCTGCCAGCCCCTTACGCCGCTCGCGGCTCCTCGGATCACTTCACGCCGAATCGATTGATCCAAATCGGCGCGGCTTGCGTATACCGGTGCATATGGGCCTCCATCCCAGACCCATGCGGCTCTTCGCCACGATCGTTCCCCTCGTCGTCGCGGCCGGGATCGCCGGCTGCGGCGGCGGTGGCGACGCGGGTGGCGGCTACGGCGGTGGCGGCGACACGACGAGCTCCGGCGGCGCCGAGACGGTCGCGATCGAGGACTTCCTCTACGCCCCGGACGAGCTGACCGTGCCCGCCGGGACCACGGTCGAGTTCCCCAACGAGGACGGCTCGCCCCACACCGCCACCTCCAAGGAGATGGGCGGCTTCGACACCGGCACGATCAAACCCGGCGCGAGCGGCGAGCTGACCCTCGACGAGCCGGGGACCTTCGCCTACTACTGCGCCTTCCACCCCTTCATGAAGGGGACGATCACCGTCGAGTAGGCGCGGCGTGTCGCCTAGGCGGGGGAGCCGGCGCGGATCCGGTCGAGCGCCGTGGCGATCCGCGCGACGCCCTCGCCGATCTTCTCCGGCGGGACGCTGGCGAAGGAGAGGCGGAGGCTGTTGGCGCCGCCCTCGATCATGAAGTCGGGGCCGGCGACGAAGGCGACGCCCTCGCCCTTGGCCTCGGCCAGCAGGGCGCTGGTGTCGGTGCCCTCGGCGAGGTCGAGCCAGAGGAAGTAGCCCCCCTCGGGGACGACGAACTCGGCCTCGGGCAGGTGCTCGGCGAGGGCCTCGACCAGGGCGTCGCGGCGCTCGCGCAGCGCGCCCTTGACGAATTCGATGTTGCGGTCCAGCCCGCCCGAGCGGCAGAGCTCGAGGACCACGGCCTCGGCCAGCATGTTGGGTGAGATGTAGGTCTCGTTGGCGCGTTTGGCCAGCGCCGCGATCTCCGCGCCGGGACCGGCCAGGTAGCCGACCCGGACCCCGGGGCTGACCGTCTTCGAGAAGGAGGAGGCGTGGATCACGCGGTCGGCACCGTCGATCGAGAGCATCGTCTCCAGCGCCTCGCCCTCGAAGGGGAGCTCGCGGTAGGGGTCGTCCTCGAAGATCCAGAAGCCGTGGTCGGCGGCGAGCTCGACCAGCCGCACCCGCTTCTCCGAGGAGAGCGTGCAGCCGGCGGGGTTGTGGAAGTTGGGGATCACGTGGGCGAGCTTCAGCGGCCCCTCGGCGAGCGCCGATTCGAGCCCCGCGACGTCGAGGCCGTCGGCCTCGAGCTGGACCGGGACCAGCTCGACCCCGAGCCGCTGGAGCATCAGCAGCGTGCGGTCGTAGGTCGGCTGCTCGACCAGCACCCGGTCGCCCGGCTCGAGCAGGTGCTCGAACAGCATCCAGCCCGCCTCGAGCGAACCGTTGGCGATCATCACCTGGCCGACGTCGATCCCGCCGTGCCGCTCGGCGACCCACTCGCAGAGGCCCGGGTGGCCGATCCCGGTCCCGTAGGAGAGCGCCTTCTGCCAGTCCTCCGAAAGCGCCCGCGCCGCCGCGTCGCGCACCGCCTCCCTGGGCAGGATGTCGGCGCTCGGGGCCCCGCGTGCAAACGAAATCGTGTCGCTGGCCATCGCCCCGACCCTAGCAACGGCCACGCGTCCGCCGCCGTGCGGGCAGGGGCCGTCGAGTGGCTCGATCCGGGCCAGATTTGGCCCGATCCTCGGGTGCATCCGATCTACACTCGGGCGCATGTGGATCGCAGGAAGATCGAAGGCGCGCGCGACGGCAATCGCCCTCCTCCTTGCCACGGCGCTCGCCGTCGCCGGGGCCGTCCCGGCGTCGGCGGACATGCGGGCCGAGCGGATGGTCCTGCGCCTCGTCGACCTGCCGCCCGCCTACGCGATCGGCGACGACAGCGGCTGCGGGGCGCTCGGCTCCGAGGGCGCGGCCCCCGCATTGGCGGAGTTCATCCGAGAGCACCGGCCCGTGGGGTGCACCTTCGACTACGAGCGGCTCTTCAGGGTGCCGAGCAAGACCCGATTCGACCTCGACCCGCCGCAGGTCTCGAGCTTCGCGATCCTCACCCGGTCGCCGGCGGCCGCGGAGGCCGGATTCGCGATCGTGCCGGAACTGACGGGCATGATCACAGGCCAGGGCGGGTTGCGGCCGGTGGGGAACTTCAAGGTCACGACGCCCGAACTCTGGCCCCAGCTCAGGCACGAGGTCGATCGGACCGCGTACCTGGGGCGCTCCGCCCGAACCGGCGCGGCGGTCGTCTGGCGCTCCGGGCCCGTGCTTGCGGGTGTCTACGTCGGCACCAGGGCGAGGACGTCCGCGATGCGAGACGCCATCATGCTCGCCGGCCTCCAACACCTCCACGTCCTCCGGCCCACCCCCTACACGAAGGCCGCACAGGACTGGACCGAGGTTCCGCTCGAAAATCCCGCGATCCGCTTTCCGGTCTACTGGCTGGGCCGGACCTTCCGGCCCGGAAAAGGCCTGCCGCCCTCGCCGCTGCGCGATGCCTCTCTGCCCGTCGGCCCGGGGGAGGGCCCGCCCGGGATGAGGGCGCGGCTCAGCTACGACCGGATCACGCTCGCCACCTTCACCCGCTCGAGCTGGAGGCAGTGGGAGGCCTCGCCGCTGGGCGACCTGGTCCGCTCCTGGGACTGCACCCAGACGACGCGGCTCGAGCTGTCCGGGGGCGGCTCGGTCGGGCTCCCCGAGGGCAACGCGATCGTCTACGCCGGCTACGCGAAGGACTTCGGCGTCTGCCCCTCGCGCCCGCCCGACGTCTTCCTGGCAGAGGTGCATCTCGGACGCGTGGTCGTCGGCATCGACCTGCCCAGTTGCGAGCGCTGCATAGAAGCGGGGCGCGGCCCCTACTACTCGAAGCGGGACATGGGCGTCATCGCCCGCGCCCTGCGGCTCCGGGCGGGCTAGCCGCGCAGCGTTTCGACGGCGATCCGGGCCGTCTCGGTCGGGCTTTCGCCGACCCGCACGCCCTTTGCCTCGAGCGCTTCCTTCTTGGCCTGGGCGGTGCCCGAGGAGCCAGAGATGATCGCCCCGGCGTGGCCCATCTGCTTGCCCGGCGGGGCGGTGAAGCCGGCGATGTAGGCGACGACGGGCTTGGAGATCTCGGCGTCGATGAACTCGGCCGCGCGCTCCTCGGCGTCGCCGCCGATCTCGCCGACCATCACGATCAGCTCGGTCTCCGGGTCGGCCTCGAAGAGGGTGAGGATGTCGATGAAGTCGGAGCCGACGATCGGGTCGCCGCCGATGCCGACGATCGAGGAGTTCCCCTCGCCGGCCTGTTTCAGCTCGTTGCCTATCTGGTAGGTCAGGGTGCCGGACTTGGAGACGACGCCGATCTTGCCGGGGTCGAAGAACTGAGCCGGGATGATCCCGACGTTGGCCTTGCCGGGCGAGAGCACCCCGGGGCAGTTGGGCCCGATCAGCCGCACCCCGGCCTGCTTCGCCTTCCAGTAGGTGCTGAGCATGTCGAGCACCGGGATGCCCTCGGTGATCGCGATCACCGTCTGCACGCCGGACTCGATCGCCTCGTCGATCGCCGGCGCCGCGAAGCGCGCCGGCACGAAGATCATCGATGTGTTGGCGCCCGCCTCCTCGACCGACTCCTTGATCGTGTCGAAGACCGGCACGCCCTCGACGTCCTGGCCGCCCTTGCCGGGCGTCACGCCCGCGACCAGGTCGGTCCCGTAGTCGCGGTTGCGCAGACCGTGGAAGGAGCCCTCGCGGCCGGTCAGGCCGGAGACGACCAGCTTCGTGTCCTTGTCGACGACGATCGACATCAGCCGCTCCCCTTCGCCAGCTCGACCACCCGTTTGGCGGCGCCGAGCATCGTGGTCTCGACCTCGAGCCCCTCGATTCCCGCCTCCTCGAGCAGCCGCAACCCCTCCTCGGAGTTGGTGCCGTCGAGCCGGACGACGAGCGGCAGGTCGAGGTCGATCTGGCGCGAGGCCTCGATGATCCCCTTGGCGACCTCGTCGCAGCGGGTGATCCCGCCGAAGATGTTGAAGAGCACGGCGTTGACCTTGGGGTCGGAGGTGATCACCTCGAGCGCGTCGACGATCGCCTCGGATTTCGAGCCGCCGCCGGCGTCGAGGAAGTTGGCCGGCGCGCCGCCCGCCTGGGCGACGACGTCGAGGGTGGACATGCAGAGCCCGGCGCCGTTGCCGAGGATGCCGACGTCGCCGTCGAGCTTCACGTAGGTGAGGCCCTTCTCCTTGGCCATCGCCTCCTGCGGGTCCTCGTCGGCACCCGCCTCGATCTCGGCAAGGTCTTCGTGACGGAAGAGCGCGTTGCCGTCGATCGTGACCTTGGCGTCGAGGGCGACGACGTCGCGGCCGGCGGTGACGATCAGCGGGTTGACCTCGATCAGCGTCGCGTCCTCGCCGCTCGCCACCTCGGCCAGCTTCGGCAGGACCTCGGCGACCTGGTCGAGCACGTCGTCGGCGAGGCCGGCCGCCTCGGCGATCGGCCGCGCCGCGGCGGCGTCGAAAGGCTGGGTCGGGTCGATGTGGCGCTTGACCAGCGCGTCGGGGTCGTCGGCGGCGACGGCCTCGATGTCCATTCCACCCTGCGTCGACAACATGGCAAGGAGCTTCTTCTCGGAGCGGTCGAGGATGATCGAGGCGTAGTACTCCTCCGCGATGTCGGAGCCGCCCTCGATCCAGACCTGGTGAACAGTGAAGGGGCCCTCGCCGTGGGGGCCGGTGATGTCCATGCCGAGGATCGCGTCGGCGTGTGCGCGCGCCTCCTCGGCGTCGGCGGCGATCTTGATCCCGCCCGCCTTTCCGCGCCCCCCGATCAGCACCTGGGCCTTGATCGCGCAGGGGTATCCGATGCGCTCGGCGGCCGCTGCGGCCTCCTCGACGGTGGACGCGACCTCGCCGCTCGGGACGTCGATCCCGTGCTTCGCGAACAGCTGCTTGCCTTGATACTCGAGGAGGTCCATGGGAGAGGGGCGCCGCCTGGGCGCCGCGGCAGCCTATAATGCCGCGCCTCTGCGATGCCTCTACCCAGCCTGAAAAACATCACGTGGGTGACCACCGACTGCTACGGCACCCTGATCGATTGGGAGAAGGGGATCATCGACGCCTGCCAGAAAGAGGCGGCGAAGGACGGATTCAGCTTCGAAGAGGGGCCGTTCCTGGCCCGCTTCATGGAGGTCCAGGCCGAGATCATGGCCGGCTCCTACGAACTCTACGCCGAGGTCCTGCGCCGCACGATCGTCAAGGTCGCCGGCGAGCTGGGCTGGGAGATAGAGCCCTCGCGGGCCCAGTTCCTGCCCGACAGCGTCGCCTACTGGCAGCCGTTCCGCGAGGCCAACGCCGCGATGGACCGGCTCGGCAAACGCTACGAGATCGGGATCATCTCCAACATCGACGACAAGCTGCTCGGCGTCTCCAGGCGCCATCTGCGGACCGAACTCGACCTCGTCGTCACCGCCCAGCAGGTGCGCAGCTACAAGCCGGACCCGGTTCACTTCAAAGAGTGCGCGCGCCGGATCGGCGGCAAGAAGGGCTGGCTGCACATCGCCTCCAACTACACGACCGACGTCGCCCCCCTGCTAAAGATGAACGTCCCGGTCATCTGGGTGAACCGTCACGGCGAGAAACTCGAAGGCCGCAAAGCCCCGAGCGCGACCGTCAAGAACTTCCGCGACGCAGCGAAAAAGCTCGGCGCGTCCTGAGCGTCTTCTAGCGTTTCGAAACTTCACCGGCGTTCGGGTTTTCGAACCCAGTAGGCCGGGGAACGGATTTCGATGCTGCCAACGAGACAAGCTCGCGCGCCATGGCGCGCCCGCATGCCGATCGCCTTCGGGGCGCTCGCCCTGCTCTTCCTCCTCTCGGTCGCGGCCGGGCCGGCCGGTGCCGCGCGCCAGAGCGTCCTGCCGCCCACCGAAAAACCGAACTTCGTCGTGATCCAGACCGACGACCAGACGCTCGAGGGCCTCTACGCCACCTTCACCGCCTTCCCGGGCGCCGCGGCGACGCGCTCGATGCCGTACACCCTCGACCTGATCGCCAAACGGGGGATGACCTTCAACCGCTACTACGTCCCCTATCCGCTCTGCTGCCCCGCCCGGGTCAGCCTGCTCACGGGCCGCTACGCCCACAACCACAACGTCAAAGGCAACGTGCAGCCGAACGGCGGCTTCCTCGGCTTCACCTTCCGCGGCGCTATGACCCACAACCTCGCGACCTGGCTGCAGGCCGGCGGCTACCGGACGATCCACATCGGCAAGTTCCTCAACGGCTACGGCGACGAGCCCTACGACGAAGGGAAGATCGTGCCCCCCGGCTGGAGCGCCTGGCACACGATCCTCAAAGCCGACACGAACCACTACTTCTACGGCTGGCGGATGAACGTCAACGGGGCGATCCAGGGGCCGTTCGGCGACTCGGGCAGCTGGGAAACGCGCGAATACGGCGCCCGCGACGACATCGGCTGCCCGTTCGCGCCCGCCAACGGCCTTCCCTGCAATTACGAGACGGACGCCCTGACCCAGATCGCCACCCGCGAGATCGCCGCGACGCCGACCGACTACCCCTTCTACCTGCAGCTCGACTACACCGCCCCTCACGGGGACTTCCGGCGCCCCGCGGGGCCCGAGCCGGCGCCCCGCCACTACGACTGGTTCAAGGGCGCGCGGCTCCCCCACGACCGCTCCGAAGGCTTCGACGAGGGCAACGTCAGCGACAAGCCGCGCTTCATCCGCGACGCCGACCACCTGACCCTGAACGAGAAGCACTCCTACCGCGTCTACTGGCAGAAGATGCTCGACTCCCTGCGGGCGGTCGACGACGGGGTGAAACTGGTCCTCGACACGCTCGGGGCGACCGGCCGGATGCGCAACACCTATGTGATCTTCACCTCCGACAACGGCTTCTTCTTCGGCGAGCACCGCCTGCTGGGCGGCAAGTTCATCGCCTATGAGCCCGCCACTCACATGCCGTTCCTGATTCGCGGGCCCGGCATCAAGCCGGGCACCGCGACCGGTGAGCTGGTCTCGCAGATCGACGTCGCGCCGACCATCCTCGAGCTCGCCGGGGTCGCGGCGGACAAGAGCATCGACGGCCGCTCGCTGATCCCCTTCCTCCAGGACCCCGACCTGCGCACCCGCAGGCCGCTCCTCTTCGAGTCCTTCGTCGAGACCAGCGACGTCGAACAGCAGGGCGCGACCGCCGTCGCACGGCCCGGCTCCGGCGACGGCGCCTCGGCGTCGATCCTGGCGCCGCCCAAGGACTACGAGGGAGTCCGGCTCGGCCCCTACAAGTACATCGCCTGGCCGTCCGGGGAGAAGGAGCTCTACAACATCAACAAAGACCCGAACGAGCTCAACAACCTCGCCAAGATCCCGAACTACTTCCCGGTCCGCAACTACCTCCACACCCTGCTCACAGGCGGGGTGGACGAAGTCGGGGGCCTCGAGGACTGCGTCGGCAGGACCTGCCGGGAAGAGGCCGCCGACATCCCGCTCAACCGGATCGAGCTGCGCCGCGTCCGCAAGCAGGAAAAGGAAGAAAAAATCCAGGAACGCCGGGAAAAACGGGAACAGCGGGAACAGGAACGGCGCGAAAAAGAACAGAAAGAAAAAGAACAGAAAGAAAAAGGGAAAGGCAAAGGCGGGCGCTAGCCCGGCCGGCGCCGGCCGCGCGCCGATCCCTACTTGATGACGGCGAGGACGTCGCCGCTGGCCACCGCGGCGCCCTCGGAGACGTTCAGCTCCTCGACCTTGCCGGAGCGGTGGGCGGCGATCTCGTTCTCCATCTTCATCGCCTCGATCACGCAGATCAGGTCGCCCTCGGAGACCTCGGCGCCCTTCTCGACGGCGACCTTGAGGACGGTCCCCTGCAGGGGCGAGGGGAGCGCCTCGCTGGAGGCGCTCGGGCCGCCGCCCGACTTGCGCTCGCGCTTGGGCGGGCGCCTGCCGCCCCCGCCGGCGGGGGCGATCCCGGCGATTGGATTGGCGCCGACCACCCTGACGTCGAAGAGCTTGCCCGAGACCTCGACCCTGTAGTCGCGGGCGACGACATCGGGAGGGTCTTCGGTGGGGGCCGGTGACGCGCCGGCCTCCGGCGCGGTCGTCTTCAGCCACTTCTTGTCTTCCATCAGGTCGCGGCAGGTCTCGCCGCGCGCCCACTGCTCGGTGGCGAGGATCGCCCTGTGGAAGGGGATCAGCGTGGTCAGGCCGCCGACCTCGTACTCGTCCAGCGCCCGCAGCATGCGGCGCGTCGCGTGCTCGCGATCGACGTCCCAGACGATCAGCTTGGCGACCATCGGGTCGTACATCGGCGTCACCTCGGAGCCCGCCTCGACACCGGAGTCGACGCGCACCCCGGGCCCGCCCGGCTCGCGGTAGGTGGTGATCCCGCCCGGCGCCGGGGCGAAGTTCTTGTGCGCGGCCTCGGCGTTGATCCGGCACTCGATCGCCCAGCCCCGCAGCTCGACGTCCTCCTGGGCGATGGAGAGCGCCTCGCCGGCGGCGACCAGGACCTGCTCGCGGACGATGTCGAACCCGGTCACCATCTCGGTCACGCAGTGCTCGACCTGGACCCGCGTGTTCATCTCGAGGAAGAAGTACTCGTCGCCGACCTGCATCCCCTCGACGGTGCCGGCCCCGCGGTAGCCGACCGCGGCCGCCGCGTCGGTGGCGATCCTGCCGATCCGCTCGCGCATCTCGGCATCCACGTGGGGGCCCGGCGCCTCCTCGATCACCTTCTGGTGACGGCGCTGGATCGAGCAGTCGCGCTCGCCGAGGTGGATCACGTTGCCCTGCGAGTCGGCTAGGACCTGGACCTCGACGTGGCGCGGGTCCTCGAGGTAGCGCTCGACGTAGACCCGGTCGTCGGAGAAGAACTTCTCGCCTTCGCGGGCCGCGCCCTCGAAGGCCTCCTCGAGCTCATCCGGGCTCATCGCGACGCGGAAGCCCTTGCCGCCGCCGCCGCCGGCGGCCTTGCAGGCGACCGGGTAGCCGGCGTCCTCGGCCTGCTTCTTCGCGGCTTTGAGGTCCTTCGCCGGCTCGGTCGCGCCGGGCACGATCGGCACCCCCGCCTCGGCCATGATCTCGCGCGCCCGGGTCTTCGAGCCCATCGCTTCGATCGCCTCCGGCGGCGGGCCGATGAAGACGATGCCGGCCTCGGCGCAGGCCCGCGCGAAGTCCGCGTTCTCGGCGAGGAAGCCGTAGCCGGGGTGGATCGCCTCGGCGCCCGCCTTCTTCGCCGTCTCGATGATCTTGGCGATGTCGAGATAGCTCTCCGCCGGGACCGCGGGGCCGATCAGGAAGGCCTCGTCCGCCTCGCGGACGTGCGGCGCGTCGCGGTCGATCTCGGAGTAGACGGCGACCGAGCCGATCCCCATCTCCTTCAGGGTCCGCGCAACCCGGATCGCGATCTCGCCGCGGTTTGCGATCAGGACCTTCTCGAACATCAGACGACCTCGCCGTTCATCGGCGGCGCAGTCTATTGAGATGGCTCGGCGTCAGCCGAGTGTCCTGATCAACCTGACTTTCAGCTGGCGGACCCCGGCCGGGCCGCCGTCGGGCGTGAAGGTGACCTTCACCGTCAGGGCCTGGCGGCCCGTCTCTTTGAGGCGATCCCGAGTTTTCCCCACGGCTTTGATCAGGAGGTTCTTCGTCCCCGGCCCGGCCGCTCGCACGGTCCTCTTCCTGACCCCTTTTCCGGTCAGGACGATCGTGCCCGGCCCGTCCACCGTCACCGGCAGGGTCGCGGTGCCTTTTTTCTTGTTGCGTTTGAGCTTGCCGAGCGAGAAATCGCCTCTCGGCTTGATCGTGACGATGCCCGACTGCGTCGTGACCGTGCCGGCAGCGTCTTTGGTCGAGACCGTGACGAGGTAGGTCCCCGCCGCCGTGTAGGCATGGGAGACGGCGTTCCCGGTCGCGACGGCCCCGTCGCCGAAGATGAAGGAGGGCGGCTGGACCGACCAGACGTCGAAGGGCGTCGCCGAGAACTGGAGGGCCTCGCCGACGACCCCCGAGCTGGGGATCGAGACGTTCCGCAGCTCGGGCGGGGCGGCGTCGTAGCCCGCCACCTGCACGATGTCGTGGGTCCCGTTTTCGCGGAGCCAGACCACGGTCGCGTTACCGGCGCCGTCGACCGCCGGGTGGGGGCGGAAGAAGCTCGGGTGGGCCCCCGAGAGGTTGGTCGGCGCGAGGAAGGGCGCCCCGACCGGGCGGACGGCGGCCCGTGCGACCTCGTTGGTGCCGCTGTCGCCCGACCACACCACCACCGTGTCGCCGCCGGCGCCGAGCGCGACATCCGGGAAGACCGGCTCGTCTTTGCCGCTCGAGATCGTCTCCGGCGCGGAGAAGGCGCCGCCAGGCGGCCGGGTCGAGGTCTGGATGAAGGTGCTGGAGACCCCGCTCAGCCGCCACGCGACCGTCGCCGTCCCGGCCGGGTTGACCGACAGGGACGGGCTATCGGCGAAGACCCCCGGGCCCGAGAGTTTGCTCGCCGGGGCGAAGCTGCCGCCGGGGGGACGGATCGCGGCTTCGACCCTGCGCACCGCCGCTCCCTCGGCGCGATGCCAAACCGCGATCGCGTTACCGGCCGAGTCCATGCCGAGTTCGGGGTCCGTCGCGTTCTGCCCGCCGGCGGAGATCGTCGACAGGGAGCTGAAGCTGCCGCCGGCCGGCCGGGTCGCCGTTTGGATCACGGCTTCGGTGCCGTTGAAGAACTGCCAGACGACGGCTCCGTTCCCCGCCGAGTCGATCGCCACCCGGGGCTCGGAGGCCGTCAGTTTCGACTCCGCCCCATCTTCTTCGTCTTCTTTTTCTTCGCGTTCGACTTTTTCCTGGGGGGTCTCCCCGGGGGGCGGAGAGGGATGGGGCGGCCGTTTCCGCGAGACCTGCACCGCGGCGGAGAAGCTTCCTCCCGCGGGCTTCACCGCGGCCTGGATGAAGAGCGGGTTCGGGCATCCCATCGGCGGCAATTCCGGATTCGGGTTCGGGCAGAGGACTTTCTCGAACCCCGAGTTGGGATCGAGGGCGGTCCAGGCCACGATCATGTCGCCGGCGTCGTTGACCGCCAGCTGCACGTCCTGGGGAATGACGGAGGTCGGCGCGGAGTATGCGGTGACGGGCGGCGAGAAGCTGCCGGCGCCGGGGGGGCGCGAGGCAACCTGGATCACGTAGTTGCCGGGCGGGTTTTCGAAGTGGCTCCAGATCGCGAACGCTTCCCCGTCCGGGGTGAACATGACGTCCGGTTCGGTGGAGCGCAGCGAGATGTCGACCGGGGCGCTGAAGGCGCCGCCCGGCGAGCGCGACGACATCTGGATGTTGTGGCTCGGGTTGAGCGGGCTCTGGCGCTCCCAGAGCGCGATCGTGTTGCCGGCCGCGTCCATCGCGACCTCCGGGTTGTAGGCGTCGCGCCCCGGGGACGAGAGGTCACCGGCGGGGAGCCAGGTGGCCGCTGCGGATGCGGACCCGGCGCCGAGCAGCGCGAGCGCCGTCCCGAGCAGGACAGCGGCCCGCAGGCGGACGAGCATCCGCGCGACCCCACCGGCTCTCCCCGATCTCGATCCCATTCCCTGTCGTGACTCCCTCGATGTCACCCTCGACCGTGAAACGGTCGTGTACCCGAGAGACCGTAGCGCGCCTTGGGCCCGGGGTCCAGCCAGGGGCGCGGCGCAGGCGTCAGCCCAGTTTCTTGAGCAGCTTGACTTTCTGCCGGCGCAGGCCGGCGCTGCCGCCGTCCGGGGTGAACGCGACCCTCAGCCTCACGAACCGTTTGCCGGTCTCGAACAGCTCCTCGCGCGCCCTGCCGACCGCCCTGATCGGGAGTTTCACCGTGCCGGCGCGCGTGGCGCGAACGGACGCCCTTCTGACGCCCCGGCCCGTGACGGCGATGACCCCCGGGCCGTCCACCGTCACCGGCAGCCTCGCGGTGCCTTTTTTCCGGTTGCGTTTGAGCTTGCCGAGCGAGAATTTCCCCCGCGGCCGGATCGTGATCGTGCCCGCCGCGGTTCCCGCCGTGCCGGCGGAGTCCGTCACGGAGACCTCGACCCGGTAGCTGCCCGGCGCACCGTATGTGTGGGAGGGGGAGTTGCCGCTCGCCGTCCCGCCGTCGCCGAAGGAGAAGGAGGCCGGGCCGAGCGGCCATGCGTCGAAGGGGCTGACCGAGAACTGCACCGGCTCCCCGACGATCCCGGACGCCGGGATCGAGAGGTTGCGTAGCTCCGGGCCGACCGCGTCGAACCCGGCCATCTGGATGATGTCGTGGGACCCGTTGCTCCGGGACCAGACCGCGGTCGTGTTGCCGGCGCCGTCCATCGCGGGGGTGGCGTGGAAGACATCGGAGCTCGTTTTGGAGATGTTCTCGGGGGGCAGGAATGCGGCCCCGGGCGGACGCACCGTGGCCCTCGAGACCTGGCTCGTCCCGCTGGCGCCGGACCAGGCGACGGCCGCGCCACCACCGTCGTTGACGGCTATCTCGGGAAAGATGGGATCGTCTTTGCCGCTCGAGACCGTCACCGGTTCGGAGAAGCTCCCACCCGGCGGCCGGGTCGCGGTCTGGATGAACGATTCCGCAAGGCCGTTGAGTCGCCAGACGACGGTCGCCACGCCCCCTGCGCTGGTTGCGACCGAGGGGCTGTCGGAGACGACGCCCGCGGGCGAGATGTTGACCGCGGGGTCGAAGGCGCCGCCCGGCGGAGCCGCGGCGGCCTGGACCCGACGGGCTGTGCCGTCGGCCCGTGCCCAGACCGCGATCGCGTTGCCGGCGGCGTCCATCCCGATGTCGGCGAGGCCGGCATTCTCACCGGCCGCCGAGATCGGCACCGGGGCCGAGAAGGCGCCGCCCGCGGGCTTCGTCACGGCCTGGATCACGACGTCGGTCCCGTCGAAGTACGACCAGACCGCGGTCGTGTTGCCCGCCCCGTCGACAGCGACGGCCGGGCCGGCCGTGCTGAGCTTGGATTCCTGCTGTTCCCGTTTGTCTTTCTCTTCGGCGGTCTCACCTTCGGGCGCGGTCCCGCGCGGCGGAGAGATCCTGACCGGCGGGGAGAAGGCGCCGCCGGCCGGCCGCACCGACCCTTCGACGAAGAAGGGGTTGGAGCACGCGGGGTCGGGGGCGGGGTCTTCGTCTTCGCATTTCAGTTTGGTGAATTCCGTGGTCGGGTCGAGGTTGCTCCAGACGACGGCAACGGCGCCGCCGCTGCCGACCGCGAGCTCCAGCTCCTGCGGAATCAGGCCTTTCGGGGCGGAGTAGACGTTCGCCGGCGCCCCGAACTGCCCGCCCGGGGGCCGCGTCGCCACCTGGATCACGTAATTGCCCGGCGGGTTCTGGAAGTGCTTCCAGGCCGCGACCGCTTCGCCGCCCGGCGTCATCGCGAGCCTCGGTTCGGTCGAGCGCAGGGAGATGTCAACCGGCTCGCCGAAGGCGCCGCCGACGGCCCGCGTCGAGGCCTGGATGTTGTGACTCGGGTCGCTCTGGTTCTCGCGCTCCCAGATCACGACGGTGTTGCCGGCGCTGTCCACGGCCACCGACGGGCTGAAGGCATCCCTTCCCGGTTTCGAGACGTCGCTGACCGGCAGCCAGGCGGGCGCCGCGATCGCCGTCGCGGCGTTGGCCATGCCGAGGGCACCGGCGACCAGCGCGGCCACCGCGAGCGTCCTCCCCGTCGTCACTGTCCCTGGCATTGCTACCCCTAACCCTCGAAACGGACCAATGGACCGTAGCGCGTGCGGGCTCCGCGGACCAGCCGGAAGCCCGACTCGATTTCGCCGGTTAGGCTGCCGCCTGTGCTGATCGAGCTGCAGAGCCACTCGACCGTCTCCGACGGCCAGCTGCCGCCCGCCGAGGTCGTCGAGAGGGCCGCGGAGGCCGGCGTGACGACGCTGGCGCTGACCGACCACGACGCGATCGCCGGGGTCACGGAGGCGGCGCGGGCCGCCGAGCGGGTCGGGATCGAGCTGGTGCCCGCGATCGAGATGTCGTGCGTGCACGAGTACGCCGAAGACCTGCACATCTGCGGCTACTGGATCGACCTCGGCGCGATCGCCGCGGCCTGCGAGCGGGCCCAGCACGAGCGTGTCACCCGCGCCGGCGAGATCGTCGAGAACCTGCGCCGCGAGGGCTTCGACATCCACCTCGAGGACGCTGTCAGGGAGGCCGGCGACGCGCTCTCGATCGGCCGCCCCCACATCGCCCGGGCCGCCGGCGCGAGCGGCGACCTCGGCCCCTTCTTCGAGGAGTACCTGGTCCCCGGCGCAAAGGCCTTCGTGCCGCGCCGCTGGCCCAGCGCCCAACAGGCGATCGAGCTGATCCACGAGGCCGGAGGGGCTGCGGTCATAGCTCACCCCTACTGGGACATCTCAGAGCCTGACGAGGTCGATGACCTGATCCGCTCGCTTGGCGCCGACGGTGTGGAGACCTTCTACCCCCCGCACACGAAAGAGCAGACGGCCCATCTGCTGGAGCTCTGCAATGAGCTCGACCTGGTCCCGACCGCCTCGTCGGACTACCACGGCCCCACGCATCGCACCTTCTCCAAGTTCGGCGACTACGACACCTACGGCCTCGCCGAGCCGCAGGTGCCGCCGAAGCCGTAGGGAATTTCAAATCTCATCAAGTTGACCATGTATCGCATGGCGAACTTGATGAGATTTTTGGCAGGCCCCCACCGCGCCCCGAGCCCTGACCCGCTCGGGGAGAGGCCTCGAGCCGCGGGACCCGCCACGGCCGCCGACGTCACTGCGCTGGAGGCAAATGAAAGGGGCGCGGTGACCCCTCCCAAAACACTCAAGAGCCGCGAAGCGGCTCGTTTTGGGAGGGGTTGCCGCGCCCCTCTAACGCTTGGTTCCTACGCAGTCACCGCAGCCGCCGGGATCAGGTCCCGCGACTCCAGGTACTCGAGCAGCTTCTGCGCCGATTCCTCGGGCGTCTCGTTCTCCGTGTCGCAGACCCAGGCGGGGTTCTCGGGAACCTCGTAGGGGTCGGAGACGCCGGTGAATTCCTTGATCTCGCCGGCGAAGGCTTTCTTGTAGAGGCCCTTGACGTCGCGCTCGGCGCAGGTGTCGACCGAGGCCTTGACGTAGACCTCGATGAAGCGGTCGCCCATCGTCTCGTGGGCCTCGTCGCGGATCTCCGCGTAGGGGGAGATCGCCGCGGTGATCACCGGCACGCCGTTGCGGCTGAGCAGGTCGGCGACGAAGGCGATCCGGCGGATGTTCGTGTCGCGGTCCTCCTTCGAGAAGCCGAGGCCCTTCGAGAGGTTTTCGCGGACGATGTCGCCGTCGAGGATCTCGAGCTTCGAGCCGCGCGCGCGCAGCTCGGTCTCGAGAAGCCCGGAGATTGTCGTCTTGCCGGCACCGGAGAGCCCGGTGAACCAGAGGGTGAAGCCCTTCTCACCAGCCATGCTTTTCAGTCCTCCTTGTAAGCGTCGATCAGGATGTCGGCGACCTCGTCGCGGGAGAACTCGTGCGGCGGCCTTTCGCCGTTGCCGAGCATCTCGCGAACCTTGGTTCCGGAGAGGAACAGGTGCGCCTCTTTGTCATGCGGGCAGGTCTTGCCGGAGGCAAGCCCCTCGCACTCCTCGCACCAGAAGGTGTGCTCGAACATCAGCGGCTCGATGCCGAGCTCGTCGATGTCGATCTCGTCGAAGATCTTCTGCGCGTCGTAGGTGCCGTAGTAGTCGCCGGCGCCGGCGTGGTCGCGGCCCACGATGAAGTGGGTCGCGCCGTAGTTGCGGCGGACGATCGCGTGCAGGACGGCCTCGCGCGGGCCGGCGTAGTGCATCTTCGCCGGCTTCACGCCCAGCACCACCCGGTCGTTCGGGTAGTAGTTCTCCATCAGCACCTCGTAGCACTTCATCCGCACGTCGGCGGGGATGTCGCCGGCCTTGGTCTTTCCGATCAGCGGGTGGATGAAGAGCCCGTCGCAGGTCTCCAGCGCGGCCTTGGTCAGGTACTCGTGGGCGCGGTGGATCGGGTTGCGGGTCTGGAAGGCGACGATCTTCTTCCAGCCGCGCTCCTCGAAGTCGGCCTTGTGCTCGGCCGGCGTCTTGTAGCGCCGCATGAAGGCCTCCTCGTGATCGGGGAGGGCGTCGACCTCGATCGGGCCGGCGATCATGCGGCTGCCCTCGGCGTAGATCGCGGCGACGCCGGGGTGCTCCCCGTCGGCGGTGCCGTAGACGCGCTCGGCCTCGCTCTTCGCGTCGCGCTCCCAGATCTCCTCGACGGTGATCCGGCCCAGCGGCTTGCCTTCGTCGCTGGAGAGCTCGATCTTGTCGCCGACCTCGCACTCGAGGTCGGTCGCCAGGGTGATCGGGATCGGCCAGTAGTCGCCGTCGGTCGTGCGCATCTCGGAGCAGACGCGCTCCCAGTCGGCGGAGCCCTGGAAGCCGGTCAGGGGGGCGAAGCCACCGTTGCCGATCATCTCGAAGTCGGCGGTGTGGCGCTCGTCAAGGGTCAGGGAAAGCTCAGTCATGGTCTCACTCACGGGTTATTTCTCACCAATCGGATCGGGAAAGGGAATCAGGAATAGGGAAATCGCGTGGCGCGGGTTAGTTGATCCCGCACTCGGACTTGGAAAGCCCCGCCCAGCGGCCGTCGCGCGGCGAGCCACCCGGCCCGACCGGCTTGGTGCAGTGGGTGCAGCCGATCGACGGGTAGCCGTGGTCGTGGAGGGGGTTGTACGGGAGGTGGTGCTCACGGATGTAGTTCCAGACGTCGCGCTCGGACCAGTCCGCAATCGGGTTCAGCTTCCAGAGGTTGAATTTCTTGTCCCAGCCGAACTTCGGTGTCTTGGCACGAGTGCTGGAATCTCCGCGGCGGACGCCGGCGAGCCAGCAGTCTACGGAAGAGAGGGCGCGACGCATCGGCTCGACCTTGCGCAAACCGCAGCAGGAGTCGGGATCGCTCTTCCAGAGCTCGTCGCCGTACTGGGCCGCCTGCTCCTCCAGGGTGAGGTTGTGGAAGCGGTCGAACTCGACCCCGAGGAACTCGGAGAGCCGGTCGCGGGTCTCGTAGGTCTCCTTGAAGAGGACGTCGGTGTCGAGGTAGAAGAAGCGCGCGTCGGGGTTGATCTGGGAGGCGATGTGCGCCGTCACCGAGCTCGTTTTCTGGAACGAGCAGGCGATGTAGTGGTTCTGCCCGAACTGGTCGAACATCCACTCGATCGCCTCATGGGCCGTCCGCCCCTCGAGGTCGGCCGCGATCGACTCGGCCTTCTCCGGGTCGATCTCGGGAATCGTTGCGACGGGAGGCGTCATATCGCGCACTCCCCCTCCCCGCGCTCGACCTTGTAGGGGCTGGAGCGGTTCCAGTCGATGAACTGCTGCATCGTCTCGAGGCTGAACTCGGCGGGCAGGGTGAGGTCCTTGATCTCGCCTTCGAAGCGCTCGGCGCCGGCCCGCTCGGCGAAGGCGTTGAACTCCTCGCCCTCGTTGCGCTCGGCCTCATACAGCCTGATCCAGCGCTCGACCGCCTCCGGCACCCGTTTGGCGGGCAGCCGCGATTTGAGCCGTGTCCCGAAGACGATCTCACCGCCGACGAAATTGCCCGCGATGTGAGGGATGTAGGCGGGCATCTGGCGCCCGTTGACTTTCAGCGAGGCGCCGTAGAAGCCGATGTTGGCGATGTGGTGCTGGCTGCACCCGTTCGGGCAGCCGCTCATCTTGATGTGGATCTGCTTGGTCAGCTCGTCGTCGATCTCCATCTCCTCGACCCGCTCCTTGATCGCGCGGTTGAGGCCCATCGAGCTGGTGATGCCCAGTTTGCAGCTGTCGGTGCCGGGGCAGCTGACCACGTCGGTGATCTCGCGCGGGCCGGCCTCGCCGAGGCCGAGCTCGGTCAGCCGCTGCCAGACCTCGTAGAGGGAGCCGTCGCGGACCCAGCGCAGGACGAAGTTCTGCTGGACGGTGCTGCGCGCGTAGCCGCCGGTGTGCTCGCGCATGATCGCCGCCAGGCCGCGGAACTGGTCCGGGGTCAGGTCGCCGCGGGTGATCTTCACCTCGACGGTGGAGAAGCCCTCCTGGCGCTGGGCCTGGACGTTGCCCGCGACGAAGCGCTCGAACTCGGTGCGGTCGCCGTTGGGGGAGTCGGCGGCGGCGGGCTCGGCGGGGGCGTTCGCCTCCTCGTCGTCCTCGTAGCGCAGGCGCTCGACCAGCTCGGCGCCGAACTCGCGCTCCGCCACCCAGTCGCCCTCTAGCTCGGCGTCGACCTGCTCGCGGAAGGCGTCCATGCCGATCTTGTCGATCAGGACCTTGATCCGGGCGCGGGCGCGGTTGACGCGGAGCCACTCCTGGCGATCGAAGATGCGCAGCGCGGCCTCCGCCACCTTGAGGTAGTCGCCGTTGTCGGCCTCGACGAACTCGTAGAGGGTCGGCGCGACGCGGGCCATGATCGAGGTGCCGCCACCGACGCGGACCTCGAAGCCCTTGACCCCGTCCTTCTCGCGGGCGAGGAAGGCGATGTCGTGGATGCCGCTGATCGCGCGGTCGGCCTCGGAGCCGGTGAAGGAGGTCTTGATCTTGCGCGGCATCAGCTGCGTCGTCGGGTGGCGGACGAAGTAGCGCACGTAGGCGCCGCCGTAGGGGGTCGGGTCGAAGATCTCATCCGGGGCGACGCCGGCCCAGGGGTCGCCGGTCACGTTGCGGATCGTGTTGCCGCAGCCCTCCCGCGAGGAGAGGCCGGACTCGGCGATCTCACGCAGCAGCAGCTCGGTGTCGCGCAACGGCACGTGGTGGATCTGGATGTTCTGCCGCGTCGTCACGTGGCCCTTGTTGAGCGGCGCGTACTTCTCGACGACGCTGGCGAAGGACTCCATCTGCTCCGGGGTCACCCCGCCGAGCGGAAGCTTGATGCGGATCATCTGGACGTCGGGCTGCCGCTGGCCGTAGACGCCCTGTTTGAGGCGAAAGCCGATGAACTGGTTTTCCTCGAGCTCGCCGGAGAGGAACTGCTCGGCTTCGTTGTCGAAGTCGTCGAACTCGCGCTCGATGATCGGGATGACGTACCCGGGGACGTTCTCGTAGGTCTCCGGGTTCTCCAGGGTGCCGGTGCGGCCTTTGCCGCGCTGCGGCTTGTCTTGATCGACTACGACGTCCACAGGCTTGAAAATAGCAAAACCTGACAGGGATTAGGGTATTTAGCCCTGAGCAGCCTTTTTTCGTGCCTGGAGGATGGATGCGGCCTCACCCGACTCGGCCACGTAGGAGCCCTCCGAATCGAGCTCGAGGCCGGCCTCCTCCCAGCCGACGATCCCCTCGCTGAGCTTGACGGCGTCGAAGCCGCCGTCCTCGAGCGCTTCCGCCGCCATCGAGGAGCGGGTGCCGCCGCGGCAGTAGAGGACCACCGGGCGCGAGGAGTCGAGCTCGCCGCTGCGCTCCGCGAGCTCCTCCAGCGGCAGGTGGGTGGCGCCGGCGATGTGGCCCGCGTCCCACTCGTGGCCGACGCGCACGTCGACGAGCTGCGCGCCGTCCTCGAGCAGGGCCTGCGCCTCCTCGCGGGAGACCTCCCTGGCGCCGCCCTCCTGCTGGGCCTCCTCAGTCAACCTCGGTCCCCTCGATCAGGAACGCGACCCGGACGTGGGCCCGGTACTCGTCGAGGTTCTCGCCGCGGATGCCGGTCGAGACGATGTCCACGGCGCGGATGTTGCGCAGCGTCCCCTGCGCCTGGGAGAGCGCCTGTTTCGCGGCGTCGTCGGTCGATGTCTTTGAGCTGCCGACCAGCTCGATGATTTTCACGACAGTCATCGCATTCCACCTTCCATGTCAATGATCGTTCGCTTTGCGCTGACACCCTCGAGCAGCGCAGCCCGCGTCCACGGGCTGACCGTCTCGGAGGGGGCCGCCGCCGGAGTCGTCTCCGCGACGAACCGCTCGACCGCCGCTGAGATCGCGGCGGCCTCCTCAGCGCTGGCGCTCTGCTCCATGGCCGAAGCCTAGATGGTTGGTTTGGGCGCGGAGCGCCTAGCGCCCGGGCTCGTGGTCCTGGGTCTTGCCCAGGCCCTTGATCGGGCTTCCCTCGGTCGTCTCGCCGCAGCTCACCGGATGCGGGTCGAAGGGATCGATGAAGGCGTGGCCCTTGGAGGCGGCGCGGAGCTGCGGGCCCTTGATGATCTGGCTCCCGGGCGCGCACTGGATGGCGTGGTCGCGGACGCCGTCGCGGGCGTCGAGGACGTCGTCGCCGCCGCCGCCGTAGATGCGGTCCTCGCCGGGCTGGCCGAGGATCGCGTTCTTGCCGCCGTCGCCGATCAGCACGTCGTTGTCGAAGGAGCCCTCCATGTCCTCGTTGGAGTCGGATAGGAGGACCGGGTCGCAGCCCTCGACCTCGTCGATCCAGGCTTTGTTCTTGGGGAAGGAGACGTAGAGCAGGCCGGGGTGCTCCTGGGTCTCGGCGAAGGAGGCGTCGTCCTTGCCGGGGCCGCCGACGATCCGCCCCCCGGCGCAACCGCCGCCGGCGGCCAGCAGGTCGCCGTGCTTGCCGCCGTAGAGGAAGGTCGGCCCCGGGACGCTGCCGATCAGCCCGTCGGAGCCGGCGCCGCCGAAGAGCTTGTCGGCGCCGAAGCCGGCCTCGATCAGGTCGTCCTCGGGCCCGCCCTTGATCGTGTCGTTTCCGAGCCCGCCGGCAATGCGGACCCCGCCGACCGCGGCCAGCGAACCTTCGACGCGGAAGCTGTCCCTGCCCGGCCCGAGGTCGGCCATCAGCCAGCGCGCCGGCCCGCCGACGGAGCAGCTGACCTGGTTGGGCTGGAGCCGGACGCAGCCGGCGCCGACCGCGATGCCCTTGGCGGCGCTGATCCCGAAGGCCTCGGTGGCGGGGTCGAAGTTGACCGTGAAGCTGTCGCGGCCGCCGCCGCCGACGATCGCCAGCCCGCCTCCCCCGCCCCGGGTGAAGTCGACCTCGACGTAGGCCGAGGCCTTCACCTTCCTTTCCTTCCCGCAGGATTCGGTTCGGCCCTTGGCCCCTTTGCAGCCGTCGCTCCCCTGGTCGCCGCTCAGCTCGTCGCGGCCGCCGCCGCCGATCAGCGTGTCCTTGCCGGGGCCGCCGTGGATCACGTTGGCCTGCCTGTTGCCGACCAGGATGTCGTCGAAGGCCGAGCCCTCGAGGCTCTCGAAGCGGAAGAGGCGGTCGTGGCCGTCTCCCCGTGCTTTGTGCCGGGCCAGCGAGACCTTGACCCCGCCGCCCCTGCCGGCGCCGACATCGGTGGCGAAGGAGGCGATGTCGCCCCGGCCGCTGCCGCCGTCCATGCGGTCGTAGCCGTAGTCGCCGTGGACCAGGTCGAAGTCGCCGCTGCCGCCGCTGACCGTGTCGATGCCGAGACTGCCGGCCGCCTCGTCGGCGTCGCCCGCGCCGCCCAGCACCTCGTCGTCGCCGAGGTCGCCGATCACCCGGTCCGCATCGCCGGGGCCGCCGTCGACGATGTCGTTGCCGCGGCCGCCGTGGATCAGGTCGGAGCCCGTGCCGCCGCAGATCACGTCGTTGCCGAGGCTGCTGACGATCTCGTCGTCACCGCCGGCGCCGAAGATCACGTCGCGGCTCGGCGTCCCACGCAGGAACTCAGGCTCGTCGGTGCCCTCGATCGTCACCCGCGACCCGTGGCAGCGAAGGACCTCCTCTTTCTCCGGCGAGACGGCGCCCAGCGCGTTGCCCCCGAGGAGCAGCGCGATGAGCACCCCCGCCACTGCGGCCGCTCTCATGCCGTGTCTGTTCGCCATCGGTGCGTGTAACCCTCGACGGCGCCCGAGGGATCGCTCAAGCGCTGCGGATCAGCTTCTTGTTGACGAACTCGTCGGCTCCGTAACGGCCGAGCTCGCGTCCGAATCCGGAGCGCTTGAAGCCGCCGAACGGGAGCTCGGGGCTGTCGGCGAGGACCAGGTTGACGTAGACCATGCCGGCTTCGATCCTGTCGGCGACACGCTCTCCCTGCTCGGGATCGGTCGTCATCACATAGGAGCCGAGCCCGAACGGCGTCTGGTTGGCGAGCTCGACCGCCTCGTCCTCGGAGCCGACCCTGTAGACCTGGGCCACCGGGCCGAAGAACTCTTCCTGCGACGCCTCGGAGCCCGGGGCGATGCCGGTGAGGACGGTCGGCTCGAAGTAGTTCCCGTCGCGCCTGCCGCCGACGACCACCTCGGCGCCGCCCTCGACGGCCCGCTTCACCTGGTCCTCGAGCCGGTCGGCCGCGGTCTCCGAGGAGAGCGGGCCGAGCGCGGTGTCCTCGGCGGTCGGGTCGCCGAAGTGCGCCGCCCCCAATGACGCGCTGAGCTTCTCGACGAAGTCGTCGTAGTACTCGTCGGCGACGATGAAGCGCTTGGCGGCGTTGCAGGACTGGCCGGTGTTGTCGAGCCGCGCTTCGCTCGCCGCCTGGACCGTCGCGTCGAGGTCCTCGGTGCCGAGCACGATGAACGGGTCCGAGCCGCCCATCTCGAGCACGACCTTCTTCAGGTTGCGGCCGGCGATCTCGGCGACGGCGGCGCCGGCGCGCTCGGAGCCGGTGACCGAGACACCGTGCAGGCGGGGGTCGGCGAGCACCCACTCGACCTGCTCGTTGGTGGCGTAGACGTTCTGGTAGACGCCCTCGGGGGCGCCGGCGGCGTCGTAGATCCTCTCGATCGCCGCCGCCGATTCGGGGCACTGCGGAGCGTGCTTGAGCAGGATCGGGTTGCCGATCACCAGGTTCGGCCCGGCGAAGCGGGCCACCTGGTAGTAGGGGAAGTTCCAGGGCATGATCCCGAGCAGGACCCCGAAGGCGCTGCGGCGGACGACGGCGGTGCCCTCGCCGGCGAATCCCCTGATCGGTTCGTCGGCCATCAGGTCCTCGGCGTTGTCGGCGTAGAAGGCGTAGATGTCGCCGGCGAAGTCGACCTCGCCGAGAGCCTGCTCGAGCGGCTTGCCCATCTCCCGGACGATGATCTCGGCAAGCTCCCGGCTGCGCTCCTTGTGCAGCTCGCCGACTCTGCGCACGAGCTCGGCGCGGTCGGCCACCGAGGTCGAGGGGGTCCAGGCTCGGTAGGCGTCGTCGGCCCGCCCGATCGCGGCGCGGAGCTCCTCGTCCGAGATCTCCGGGTACTCCTTGACCGTCTCGCCGGTGGCTGGGTTGACTACGGCGTAATGGCTCATTCGGATCGCTCCTGTCGAATGCTCATTTCAAGGCAAGGTCAGCTCTTCGATGCCGAGTGCTTCCTCGACCTCCACGTACTCCTCTCCCACCGCCTCGGCAACCGCAGGGTGGGTTATCCGGCCGCCGCCGACGTTGACGCCGAGCCGCAGGCCGGGGTCCTTGACGATCGCCCCGGCGACGCCGTTGTCGGCCAGTGAGATCGCGTAGGGCAGGGTGGCGTTGGTGAGGGCGTTGGTCGCCGTGATCGGAACCGCGCCGGGCATGTTGGCGACGCAGTAGTGGGTGATCCCGTCGACCTCGAAGGTGGGCTCGTGGTGGGTGGTCGGGCGCGAGGTCTCGAAGCAGCCGCCCTGGTCGATGGCAACGTCGACAAGGACCGCGCCCGTCTGCATCATCGCCAGCTGCTCGCGCTTGATCACATAGGGGGCGCGGGCCCCGTGGACGAGCACGGCGCCGATCACCAGGTCGGCGCGGGGCAGCATCTCTTCGACCGCCAGCGTCGTCGAGTAGACGGTCGAGCAGCGGCCGCCGAAGATCACGTCGAGCTCGCGCAGGCGGTCGATCGACTTGTCGTAGACGAAGACGTCGGCCTCCATCCCGATCGCGATGAAGGCGGCGTTCATGCCGACCACGCCGCCGCCGATCACCATCACGTTGGCCGCCGCGACCCCCGGCACGCCGCCGAGCAGGATGCCGCGGCCGCCGAGCGGCTTCTCGAGCATGAAGGACCCGGCCTGGGTCGCGATCTTGCCGGCGATCTCGCTCATCGGCGCCAGCAGCGGCAGCCGCCCGCGCTTGTCCTCGACCGTCTCGTAGGCGATGCAGATCGCCCCCGACTCCCGCAGCCCGCGGGCCAGCCCGGGGTCCGGGGCGAGGTGCAGGTAGGTGAAGAGAACCTGCCCGGGCCGCAGCATCTCGATCTCCTCGGGCTGCGGCTCCTTGACCTTGATCACCATCTCGGCCTCGGCGAAGACGGTCGCTGCGTCGGGGGCGATCCGCGCCCCCTGGGCCTCGTATTCGGCGTCGGCGATCGCGCTGCCCTCGCCGGCGCCGGCCTGGATCAGCAGCTCGTGGCCGTGCTCGACCATCTCGCGCACCCCGGCCGGCGTGATCGCGACGCGGTACTCGTCCACCTTGATCTCGGTCGGCACACCCACCTTCATGTGACGAGCTCCCGAGCGCGGAGGGCGAGCCAGAACTCGATCCGGTCGTGGGCGCGGGAGAGGTCGCGGCCGGTCAGCTCTTCGACCTTGCGCATCCGGTAGCGCAGCGTGTGGCGGTGGCAGTAGACCTCACGGGCGGCGCGCTCCCACTGGCCGTTCTGTTCGATGAACGCCTCCAGCGAGCGCAGCAGCTCGCCGCCGTACTCCTCGTCGCCGGACTCGATCGGGCCGAGGACGCTGTCGCAGTAGAGCTTCAGCGCTTCGTCGTCCTGGATCGAGAGCAGCAGGGTGAAGGCGCCCAGGTCCCGCCACGAGGCGACCTCGGGGGTCGTGCCGTTGTCGAAGGCGGTCGCCTCGAGGGCGCAGCGCGCCTCGTGGAAGGAGCGGCGCAGCTGCTCCGGCGGCGCCGGCCTGCTGGCGGCGGCGCGCACCGTGCCGCGCTCCTTGACCAGGGCCTTGCGGGCGTCGGCGGCGACGTCCACCGGGTCGCGGTCGGCGGCGTCGACGACCGCGCAGAGCAGCTCCCGGCCGCCGCTGGAATGGGGGGCGACGACCGCCGGGCAGGCGTCGGCGGCGAGGGCGCGCTCGAGCGCCGGCTCCGCCGCCGAGGGGTCGTCGAGCGCGAAGACCAGGACCGCGGCCTCCTCGCCGATCCCGAACGGCTCGAGCCGGCGGCGCAGCTCCGAGGGGTCGAGCAGGCCGCCGAGGGCGCCGGCGAGCACGTCGCCGGCGAGCCGGCGCTCGGTCTCGCGGGCGACGCGGCGGCGCATCAGCTCGAGCGCGACGACGGCGACGGCCTGCTGCAGGATCAGGCGCTCGAAGTCGCCGAGGCCGCCGGAGTCGCGGACGATCACGACCCAGGCCTGGGGCGGGCCGCCGCCCGGTGAGATCACGGGGTGGGCGAGGGCGCGGCCGGCGATCGCCGGGTGGGCGGGGACGAAGGCGTGGCCGTCGCCGGTGTGGCTGAGCGCTTCCTCGCGGATCGCGGCGACGGCTTCGGCTGAGAGCTCGCGCCGGAAGGCGCGCCCGGCCAGCCGCTCGCCGCGGCCGCCGAGGATCGCCACGGTGCCGCCGACCGCCGAGGCGATCGTGGCGACGATCTCCTCCAGCCCGCGCTCTTCGAGGACCAGGCGCTCGAGGCGTCGCTGCACCGCGATGCCGCGCTGGAGCACCTCGTACTGCTCGTTGACGAGGCGCGCGAAGGCCTTCTCGGTGATCGCGATGAACGGCGTCGAGTAGGGGACCTCGAATAGCGGGAAGTCGCGTTTGGTCGCCTCGTCGACCAGCGCTTTCGGCAGCTTCTCGTGGTTGAAGCCGGTCCCGAACCCGAGCCCGGCGAGGTTGTGCTCGGCGAGGCGGCGGACGAAGGCGCGCTGCTTGGCGGCGGAGTCGAAGGGGATCCCGGTGGTCAGCATCAGCTCGCCGCCGGAGAGCCAGGGTGTCGGGTCCTCGAGCTCGGAGATGTGGACCCAGCGCACCGGCGACTCGGCCGCCTGGGCCCCGGCCGCGAGGTCGAGGCCGAGTTCGTCGAGCAGGCTCTGGACGGTGAGCATCGGCCTATCGCGCGATCCGCCGGCCGGCCTCGCCGAGCACCTCGCGGAGGACGTCGTGGATTTCCTCGAACTGCTCGGTGTCGGCGATCAGCGGAGGGGCGAGCTGGATCACCGGGTCGCCGCGGTCGTCGGCGCGGCAGATCAGGCCGCGGCGGTAGAGCTCAGCGGAGAGGAAGCCGCGCAGCAGGGCCTCGGCCTCGTCGTCGTCGAAGCTCCGCTTCGTCTCCTTGTCCTTGACCAGCTCGATCGCCTGGAAGTAGCCGGCGCCGCGCACGTCGCCGACGATCGGCAGGTCGTGGAGGCTCTCGAGCATCTCGCGGAACTCGCCCTCCTTGGCGAGCACGTGGCCGCAGAGGTCCTCGCGCTCGTAGACGTCGAGGTTGGCCAACGCGATCGCGGCGGCGACCGGGTGCCCGGCGAAGGTGAAGCCGTGGGCGAAGGAGGCTTCGCCCTCCATGAAGGGCGCCGCGACCCGGTCGGAGACGACCATCGCCCCCATCGGCGCGTAGGCGGAGGTGATCGCCTTCGCCATCGTGATGATGTCCGGGACGTACTCGAAGCGCTCGCAGCCGAAGTAGTGGCCGAGCCGGCCCATCGCGCAGATCACCTCGTCGGAGATCATCAGCACGTCGTGGCGGTCGCAGATCTCGCGCACGTGCTGGAAGTAGCCCTCGGGCGGGACGAAGCAGCCGCCGGCGTTCTGGACCGGCTCGAGGATCACCGCGGCGACCGTGTCGGGGCCCTCGAAGACGATCCGCTCCTCGATCGCCTCCGCGGCCCAGGTCGGCTCGCGGTCGTCGGGCCAGCGGTAGAGGTTGGTATTGGGGACGTGGCAGCCGCCGGGGGCGAGCGGCTCGAACTGGGCGCGCAGGTCGGTGATCCCGGTCGCCGAGAGCGCCCCCAGCGAGGTGCCGTGGTAGGCGATCTCACGCGCAATCACCTTGTGCTTCTGGCCTTTGCCGTGCATCCGGTGGAAGTTGCGGGCGAGCTTCAGCGCCGACTCGACCGCCTCCGAGCCGCCGTTCGTGAAGAAGACGCGCTCCAGCCCCTCGGGGGCGAGCGCCGCGAGCCTGGTGGCGAGTTCGATCGCGCGCGGGTGGGCGTAGCTCCAGAGCGTGTAGAAGTCGAGCTCCTCGATCTGGCGGGCGGCGGCTTCGCCGAGCTCGGAGCGGCCATGGCCGGAGTTGACGCAGAAGAGCCCGGAGAGCCCATCCAGGTAGCGCTTGCCGTGCTCGTCGAAGACGTAGCAGCCCTCGCCGCGTGAGATCACGGGGATCTCGTGCTCATCGCTGTAGGTCCCCATCCGCGAGAAGTGCATCCAGAGATGGCGTCTGGCCTGCTCCTGGAGGCTGCTCACCGCCTCCGGGCTTGGTTGCTGCGACGCAACGGCCATGCGTTCTCCTTTCCCTACTGTACGACGATATGGATAACGCTAGCTCCGAAATGGTTCGCATTCAAGTGGTCATTGGGTCAAGCGATCGGCAGGCGCTTGTCCATTAAGTACAACTGCCAGGGTCGCTGTTAGGACTTTTGCCACTTGTGCGCTGCCGCTCCGAGCGCTTACCTTCAGTGCTTGAAGGCGCAACCAGGGTCTGAGAAGGAGCCGATTTGGAGAACGCAGAACCGAGCTCGGGCGTCAACGGCGACGGCCCGGGGGTCGAGCTTCAGGGCGTCACCAAACGCTTCGGCAGCGTCGTCGCGGTCGACGACCTCAGCCTCGAGCTGGACGCCGGCGAGTTCTTCACCCTGCTCGGCCCGAGCGGCTGCGGCAAGACGACGACGCTGCGGATGGTCGCCGGCTTCGAGCAGCCGAGCGAGGGCACGATCCGCATCGAGGGCGCCGACGTCGCCGGCCTGCCGGCCCACCGGCGGCCGACCAACACCGTCTTCCAGAGCTACGCGCTCTTCCCCCACCTGACGGTCGCCGACAACGTCGCCTTCGGGCTGAAGCGCAAGAAGGTCCCGAAGACGGAGATCTCCAAGCGGGTGGCGGCGGAGCTCGATCGGGTCGGCCTGACCGCGGAGGGCGGCCGCAGGCCCGCGCAGCTCTCCGGCGGCCAGCAGCAGCGGGTCGCGCTGGCGCGGGCGCTGGTCAACCTGCCCAAGGTCCTGCTCCTCGACGAGCCGCTCGGCGCCCTCGACCTGAAGCTGCGCAAGGGCCTCCAGGTCGAGCTGAAGCGGATCCAGCGCGAGGTCGGGATCACCTTCGTCTACGTCACCCACGACCAGGAGGAGGCGTTGACGATGAGCGACCGGATCGCGGTCATGAACAAGGGCCGGGTCGAACAGGTCGCCGGCCCCGAAGAGGTCTACGAGCGGCCGGAGACGACCTTCGTCGCCGGCTTCATCGGCGTCTCCAACCTGCTGCCCGCCGCCGTCTCCGGCTCCGAAGAGGTGAGCCTCGACAACGGCCCGACGGTGCGTGTGCCGACCCGGAGCCTGGGGCAGGGGGAGCGCTGCTACGCCATCGTCAGGCCGGAGAAGCTGCGGATCGAGGCGACCGGCGACGGCGTCGCGCCCGGGTCCGGGGAGAGGCCGCGAATCGAGGGCGTCGTCGAAAGCGCCCTCTACCTGGGGACGGCGACGCAGATGGTCGTCGACCTGGGTGGGGAGGTGCGGATGACGGTGCTCTGCCCCAACGCCAGCGAGGCGGAGCGCCGGTCGCTTCCGGCAGCCGGTGACCGGGTAGCACTGAGCTGGGACCCCGAGCACATGCACGTCGTGCGTGAGTCCGGTGGGAATGGTGGGAATGGAGCCAACCAGGAGAAGAGCAGCTATGAGAAGCAGACCTGAGCGAAGGAAACTGGCGGCGCTGGCGACGGCAATAGCCGCGATCGCCCTCTCGATGGGAATCGCGGCCTGCGGCGGCGACACGGTCGGCGGCGGCAACGAGGGCGATGTGCCGACGGCGAAATCCGGGCCGGTGAGCGGCGAGCTGATGTTCTCCAACTGGCCCGGGTACATCGACCCCGGCGAAGGGGGCAGCATCGGCACCGTCGCAGAGTTCGAAAACGAGACCGGGGTCAGCGTCGACTACGTCGAGGACATCAACTCGAACGACGCCTTCTTCGGCAAGATGCAGCCGCTGCTCGAAGGGGGCGAGTCCGGCGGTCGCAGCCTCTTCGTCGTCGCCGACTACATGGCGGAACAGATGTACGACCTGGGCTTCCTGCAGGAGATCGACCACGCCGACCTGCCGACGGTCTTCGAGACCCTGGCGCCCGGCCTCGAGAGCCCGGCGTTCGACCCCGAGCGCAAGTTCTCCGTGCCGTGGCAGGGTGGCCTGACCGGGCTCTGGGTCGACACCGCGAAAGCGCCGGAGATCAAATCGATCAACGACCTCTTCGACCCCAAATACAAGGGCAAAGTCACGATGCTGGAAGAACTGCGAGAAACGCCGGCGCTGGTGATGCTCGCCGAAGGGGTCGACCCGGAGGAGGCGAGCGCCGACGAGTGGCTGGCGGCGATCGACAAGATCAAGTCCGCGGCCGACTCCGGCCAGATCCGGAAATTCACCGGCAACGAGTACTACGAAGAACTCAACGCCGGCAACATCGTCGCCGCGATCGGCTGGTCGGGCGACGCCTCGCTGATCACGAACAAGAACGCCGAATGGCGGATGCCGACCGAGGGCTGCACGCGGTGGATGGAAAACATGGTGATCCCGGTGGGCGCCCCCAACACGGCGGCGGCGCTCGCCTTCATGGACTTCGTCTACCGGCCCGAGGTGGCGGTCGACATCACCGAATACGTCGAATACGTCTCGCCGGTGGACGGCGTCAAGGAGCTCCTCGCGAAACGGGGATCGGACCTCGCGGAGAGTGAGATCGTCTTCCCGACCGAGGAGTTCACCGCCGATTGCACGGGGCAGATCACGCCGCCGGACCTGGAAGAAGTGAACGAGGCGTGGCAGGAAGTGCTCACCGGGTGAGAGAGCGATGCGCCTGAGACAGCGCCTGGTCCCATATTGGCTGATGGGGCCGGGCGTGCTCTGGCTCATCCTCTTCTTCGTCGTGCCCATGTACTTCATGGGCGAAATGGCGTTGCGCACCGGAACGCTGAACAGCGGCTTCACCTTCGACTGGGCGTGGTCGAACTTCCCCGACTCGCTCTCCGGCCGCGGTGAGCAGATCGGCCGCACGTTCTTCTATGCCGGGACCGCGACGCTGCTGGCGCTGCTGATCGCCTACCCGCTCGCCTACGCGATCGCCTTCCGCGCCGGCCGCTTCAAACTGCTGCTCCTGTTCGCGGTGATCGCGCCGTTCTTCACCACCTACCTGATCCGGACGATTGCCTGGAAAACGATCCTCTTCGACGACGGCACGGTCGTCAACGTGCTCCAGGCCCTGGGCCTGGCGGACGACGGGCGGGTCCTGGCCACCTCGTTCGCGGTCATCGCCGGGCTCACCTACAACTTCCTCCCCTTCATGATCCTGCCCCTCTACGCCAGCCTCGAGCGGCTCGACGTGCGCCTGATCGAGGCGGCGAAAGACCTTTACTCCTCCTCGCGGCAGGCGTTCCTGAAGGTGACGCTGCCGCTGACCATGCCCGGCATCGTCGCCGGAGTCCTGCTCACCTTCATCCCCGCGTTCGGGGACTACATCAACGCCCAAATCCTCGGTGGGACCCAGAACTCGATGATCGGCAACGTGATCCAGAACCTCTACCTGAGCCAGCGCGATTACCCGGAGGCGGCGGCGCTCTCCTTCCTGATGATGGCGCTGATCCTCGTCGTCGTCGTCCTCTACATCCGCTTCGCGGGCACCGAGGCCTTCATCGGCGAGGACATCGAGGAGGAGGGCGCGCGATGAGGGCCGCAAGCGCGTCCTGGGCCTGGCTGCGGCGCCACGCGCTCTCCATCTTCGCCGGTCTGGCGGTCCTCTACCTGCTGGTCCCGATCATCGTCATCGCCGTCTTCTCGTTCGGCGCGACGCCGAAAGGCAAACTGACCTTCGGGCTCGACGAAGGACTCACCACCGAGTACTGGCGGGACGCATTCTCGGTGCCGGCGCTGAACGACGCCCTCGTCACCAGCCTCAAGCTCGCCGCGCTCGCGACCGCGATCTCGACCGTGATCGGAACCCTGATGGCGATCGCGCTGGTTCGCCACAAATTCCGTGGGAGGAAGGCGGCCAATCTGCTGATCGTGATCCCGATGGCGACCCCCGAGGTGGTCATCGGAGCGGCGCTGCTCTCGATGTTCGTCTACGCCACGGTCGCGACCGGGTTCACCACCCTGCTGATCGCCCACGTGATGTTCTGCATCAGCTTCGTCGTGGTCGTCGTGCGCTCGCGGCTGATCGGCTTCGACCGCCACCTCGAGGAGGCGGCCGCCGACCTCGGGGCGACGCCGCTCGCGACCTTCCGCACCGTGACCCTGCCGCTGCTGGCGCCCGGGGTCCTCGCCGCGGCGCTGCTCGCCTTCTCGCTCTCGATCGACGACTTCGTCATCTCCAACTTCAACGCCGGCCCGACCGAGACCTTCCCGCTCTACGTCTACGGCGTCAGCCTGCGCGGCATCCCCGTGCAGGTCAACGTGCTGGCGACGATGATCTTCATCGTCCTCGTCGTCGCGGTCCTGCTCGTCCTCTTCCAGCAGCGCCGGGCCGAACGGATGACCGCGGTCCGCGCGGAGGCCGCGGCCGCGCCATGAGCGCGACGCTGCTGCGCAACTACGCGCGCGGCGAGTGGCGCGACGCGAACGGGGCGGCGACGCTCGACGACATCGACCCGGCGAGCGGCGTCGTCGCCGCGCGGGTCCCGCTCTCCGGGGCCGAGGACGTGAGGGCCGCGGTCGAGGCAGCCCGCGAGGCCCAGCCCGGCTGGCGCGAGACGCCGCCGCAGAAGCGCGCCCGGGCGCTGCTCGACCTGCGCGCGGAGCTGGAACGGCGGCGCGAGGAGCTGGTCGCGCTGGTCAGCGCCGACATGGGCAAGACGCTCGAGGACGCCGACGGAGAGGTCGGCCGCGGGATCGAGTCGGTCGAGTCGGCGGCGGCGATCCCCCACCTGCTCAAGGGCGAGAACCTCGAAGGGGTCTCCGCCGGGATGGATGTGGAAATGGTGCGCCAGCCGGTCGGCGTCGTCGCCGCGATCACGCCGTTCAACTTCCCGGCGATGATCCCGCTCTGGTTCCTGCCCTACGCGATCGCGTGCGGCAACGCCTTCATCCTCAAGCCCTCCGAGCTCGACCCGCGGCCGGCGCAGCTGATCGTCGAGATGGTGGACGCGGTCGGGGCGATCCCGCCGGGGGTGGTCAACCTCGTCCACGGCGGCCGCGACGCCGTCACCGCGATCCTCGAGGATCCGGGGATCGACGCGGTCTCCTTCGTCGGCCGGGCAGAGACGGCGCGGATCGTCGCGGAAGGCGCCGTCGCGCACGGCAAGCGGGTGCAGGCGCTCGGCGGCGCCAAGAACTCGCTGGTGGTGATGCCCGACGCCGATCTCGACCAGGCGCTCCCGGCGATCATGGGCTCCTCCTTCGGCGCCGCCGGGCAGCGCTGCCTGGCGGGCTCGGTCTGCGTCTCGGTCGGCGACACGGCCCGCCATCGGGAGCTGCGCGAGGCGCTTGCCGCGGCCGCCGCGGAGCTGACGGTCGGCTCCGGGCAGGAGCAGGGCACCGACGTCTGCCCGATGGTCTCGGCCCCGGCGCGCGAGAAGGTGGCCGAGGCGATCGGCCGCGCCGAGGCCGACGGCGCCGAGTTGCTCCTCGACGGTCGAGGGCTGGCGCCCGGGCCCGCCGGCACGGTCCTCGGCCCGACGATTGCGGTCGCCGGCGACCCCGAGGGGGAGCTGGCGCGCGACGAGCTCTTCGGCCCGCTGCTGACCGTGGTGGAGGTCGGGACCCTGGACGAGGCGCTCGTGTTCCTCAACGGCTCGCGCTACGGCAACGCGGGGGCGATCTTCACCCGCTCGGGCGCCGCCGCCCGCGCCTACCGCCACGGCGCCGAGGCGGGCATGCTCGGCGTCAACGTCGGCGTCCCGGCGCCGGTCGCCTGGTTCCCCTTCTCCGGCTGGAAGGACTCGATCGACGGCGACCTGCACGCCAACGGCTCCGACGCCGTCGACTTCTACACCCGCAAGAAGGTCGTCACCACCCGCTGGTGACCGCATAGGCTGCGCATTGTGAAAGAGCGCGTCCTGCTGGCCCTTACGATCCTCGGCTTCATCGTCCCCAACGTCATGGTCGTCCTGTTCCTGGCGGACGAGGGCCTCGAGATCGGCGCTTACTTCTCGCACTGGACCGCGAGCCTGCCGTCGGCGCAGCTGCTCGCCGACCTGGTGATCGCCGCGCTCGCCTTCTTCGTCTGGGCCGCTGTCGACGGCCCCAGGTCGGGGGTCCGGCGGTGGTGGGTCTGCATCCCCGCGTCGCTGCTCGTCGGCCTCTGCTTCGGCCTCCCTCTCTACCTGCTGATGCGGGAGCGGGCCTTGCATGGCGCCGCGGCTCCTCAGGCCTGATTCGGAGACGCCCTAAGCTGGCGTCGGTGCGGTTCCGCTTCACGACAGCCACGGCGCTCGCGACCCTCGCGGTCGCGGCCTTCGGCGCACCGGCCTTCGGCGCCCCTCCGGAGCCGGCGGCCTTCGGCCCCAACAAGATGGAATGCCGGCCCCACGCCGGCGGGCAGCGGACGAGCGCCACCTGCGGCGCGCGGATCCTCGACGACGGCCGCGCCCTGCCGCCGCCGGGCGCTCCGGCCGAGGTCCGTGCCGTGATCGAAGCGGCCAACCGGCTGACCGACAAGCCCTACGTCTGGGGCGGCGGCCACCTCAGCTGGAACGACCGCGGCTACGACTGCTCCGGCGCCGTCGGCTACGCGCTGCACGCCGCCGGGATGCTCGACTACACGATGGTCTCCGGCACGATGGCCGAGTACTGGGGCGAGCCCGGCGGCGGCCGCTGGATCACCGTCCACGCCAACCGCCTGCACGTCTACATGGTCGTCGCCGGCCTGCGCTTCGACACCCGCGACGGCCTCACCGCCAGGACCGGCCCCCGCTGGCACACCAGCATGCCGCGCAACGCGGGCCGCTTCTTCACCGCGCGCCACCCCGCCGGCCTCTGAGCCCGCGCCCCAGCCAGGGCCCTCGAATCCCATCAAGTTCGCCATGTGATGCATGGCGAACTTGATGGGATTTCGGCTAGCGGCCGATGTGGAAGCCGATCAGCTCGGGGATGCCGGCGAGGGTGGCGCTGAGGCGGCCCGGCTCGCGGCCCTCGAGCTGGGCCTCCTCGGTGGCGGCGATCCCGCGGCGGATCGCTTCGCCGCCGATCCAGTGGAACGGCTCGGGCGGGACGCGGGGCGGCGAGGGATCGACGAAGGCGAGGCGCGACGGTTCGTCGTGGCGGTCGAGGGCGAGCGAGGCCAGCGTCCTGGCGACCATGTGGGAGGGGCCGACGCCGTTGCCGGTGTAGCCGGCGGCGGCGAAGACGCGGCCGCCGCGCAGCGGCAGGACGAACGGCAGGTGGGCCGGCGAGGCGTCGATCGGGCCGCCCCAGGCGTGGGTGATCCTGCGGCCCTTCAGCGCGGGGAAGATGACGCCCATCTGCTCGATCGTCCGGTCGACCACCTCGCGGTCGAGCTCGGCGCGGCCCTCGAGGCCGGCGCCCAGCGCGATCCGGCCGCCGCCCCAGCCGAAGGCGATGCGGCCGTCGGGCGTCGTGCGGAAGTAGTCGACGAGGGCACGGCTGTCGGTGATGCACTCGCCGCCGGTCCAACCGGCCTCCTCGAGCAGCTCGGGGACCGGCTCGGTGAGGACGATGTGGGAGGAGGCGATCGAGAGCCTGTTCCGCAGCGGCCAGCGCAGCCCCTTCGCGGCGCCGCCGATCGCCAGCACGGCCCTGCCGGCGCGGACGACTCCGGTTTCGGTGTGCGCCTCGACCCCGGCCTCCCTGCGCCTGAGGCTGCGCAGCGGGGTCGACTCGAAGACCTCGACGCCGCTCTCGCGCAGCCGCTCGCGCAGCCCGAGCGCGAGCCGCGCCGGCTGCACGGTCGCCGCATCGGGGAAGAGGGTGCCGCCGCGGAAGGCCGGAGAGGAGCAGCGCTCGGCGACCTGCTCGGCGGAGAGCTCGATCGCGGCTCCCTCCTCGCCGAGCTCGCGGCAGGCGGCGACCGCCTCGGCGGTGGCCCCGTCGAAGGCCGGCGCCGTCGAGACCTTGAGGTAGCCGCCGCGCCGGAACCAGGCGTCGACCTCCTGCTCCTCGCAGAAGGCCTCGATCCCGTCGACCGCATCCTGCGACGCGCGCGCGACGCGCAGCGCCTCCTCCGCCCCCCAGCGCTCCCGCATGTTCGGCAGCGAGAGCCACATCACGTTGCAGAAGCCGCCGTTGCGGCCGCTCGGCCCGCGGCCGCAGACGTCCGCCTCGAGCAGCACGACCCGCGCCTCGGGCTCGAGCCGGCTCAGGTGCCAGGCGGTCCACATCCCCGTGTAGCCGCCGCCGACGACGACGACGTCGGCCTCGCGGTCGCCGCTCAGCGCCGGGTGCGGGCTCGACCGTCCCGGCCTCCTCCAGCCAGTAGCCGTGAGGCGTGTGCTCCATCGCCCCGAAGTGTCCCCGAAGCGCCGCGTGGGCGAGCGTAGACTCGATCCATGGCCGATCGGAGCCAAGACTCGACGCCCTACGTCGATGCTCTGCTCGCCTACTCGGCCCGCGACCCCGGCCGCTTCCAGGTGCCCGGCCACAAGGGCGGGCTCGCCGCCGACCCGGCGCTGCGCGAGCTGGTCGGCGAGGCCGGGCTGCGCAACGACGTCCCCTCGATCACCGAGGGCGTCGACATCGGCCCGGAGCCGACCCCGTTCCAGCAGGCGCAGGATCTGGCCGCCGCGGCCTGGGGGGCGAGGCGGACCTGGTTCCTGATCAACGGCGCCTCGCAGGGCAACCACACGATCTGCATGGCGCTGGCGCACGCCGGCGGGCCGGTCGTCGTCCAGCGCAACGTCCACTCCTCGGTGATCGACGGGCTCGTGCTCAGCGGCATGCGGCCGAGCTTCGCGCGCCCGAGCTCGACCCGGAGCTGGGCATCGCCCACTGCCTGACGCCGGACTCGCTCGCTGCGGCGCTCGGCGGCGACGCCGGGGGCGGTCGCGGCGATGGTCGTCTCACCGACCTACTTCGGCGCCTGCGCCGACGTCGCCGGCCTCGTCGAGGTCGCGCACCGGCACGGCGTGCCGATCGCGGTCGACGAGGCCTGGGGGGCGCACCTCCGCTTCCATCCGGACCTGCCCGCCGACGCGCTCAGCTGCGGCGCCGACCTCGTCGTCTCCTCGACCCACAAGATCGTCGGCAGCCTGACCCAGGCGGCGATGCTCCACCTCGGCGCGGGCGGCACGGTCGACGAGGCCGTCGTCGACCGCTGCGTCAGCCTGGTCGAAACGACCAGCCCCAGCGCCCTGCTCTCCGGCTCGCTCGACGCCGCCCGGCGCCAGGCCTCGGTCCACGGCGAGCGAGCTGCTCGCCGAGACGCTCGCCGGCGATCGCCGCGACCCGCGAGGCGATCGAGGAGATCCCCGGCCTCGCGCGTGCTCGACGACGGCATGGTCGGGCGGGCCGGGATCGCCGGCTGGGACCCGCTGCGGCTGGCGATCGACGTGCGCGGCACCGGCTCGACCGGCTACCGGCTGGCGAAGGTCGCCTTCGAGCTCGACGACGGGATCGACCTCGAGCTCGCCGCCGAGAACGTCGTCGTCGCGATCTTCGGGCTCGGCGAGCCGGCCGCGGACGCCGGCCGAGCGGCTGGTCGCCGGCGCTGCGCGAGGCGGTCGGGCGGCTCGGCGGCGAGGACCGGCGCGCCGCAGGAGCCGCTGGCGCCGCCGCCGCCATGGGGCGAGCTGGTGATGACGCCGCGCGAGGCCTTCCTCGGCCCGCAGGAGGTGATCCCCTTCGACGATGCCGCCGGCCGGGTCGCCGCCGAGTGCGCTCGCCGCCTACCCGCCGGGGATCCCCAACGTCCTCCCCGGCGAGCGCCTCACCGCGCGAGACCCTCGACTACATCCCGAGAGCGTCGCCCACGGCGGCTACGTGCGCGGCGGCAGCGACCGCCTGCTGAAGACGCTGCGGGTCGCTCGCTAGGGTCAGGCGATGGCCAGCTTCGACGCATCGCCGACCTGCCGCTCGACGATCGAGGGCTGCGAGCTCGAGGGGCTCGAGCATCAGGCGCTCGGCGGCTTCGAACGGCTGACGCACGGTGATCAAGCTGCGCGGCGGCGGCGACGAGGAGGGCCTCGGCGAGGACGTCGTCTACGACGCCGTCGACCACGTCGCGCCAGCAGGACGCCGGGCCGCCGGCTCGACCTCGCCGGCCAGCGCGACCTTCGGCGAGTTCTCGCGAGCTGCATCGACGGCGATCGACCTCTTCCCGGCGGCGAGCCCGGCGCGCGAGGTCTCGCGCCGACTACCGTCGCTGGGCCTTCGAGTCGGCGGCGCTCGACCTCGCCCTGCGCCAGGCGGGGACCAACCTCGCCGCGGCCCTCGACCGCGAGCCGCGCCCCGTCAACTTCGTCAGCTCGATGCGCCTCTCGCCGGGCGAGGGCGAGCCGCTCCTCGATCGAGACCGCTGCGGCGCAAGCTCGACCGTCTACCCGACCCTGCGCTTCAAGCTCGACCCGACCAACGACTGGGACGACGAGCTGATCGCGGCGCTGGTCGAGACCGGCGCGGTCGACTCGCTCGACCTCAAGGGCTTCTACAAAGGCACCGCCGGTCGACGTCGAGACCGATCCCGAGCTCTACGCGAAGCTGATCGAGACCTTCCCCGACGCCTGGCTCGAGGACCCCGACGTCACCGAGGAGACCAGGCCGCTCCTCGAGCCGGTCCGCGAGCGGGTCACCTGGGACGCGCCGATCCACTCGATCGACGACATCGAGGCGATGCCCTGGTCGCCGCCGAGACGGTCAACGTCAAGCCCTCGCGGTTCGGCGGCCTCCAGGACCTCTTCGCCACCTACGACTACTGCGAGGAGCGCGGGATCGGCGCCTACGGCGGCGGCCAGACGGAGCTCGGCGTCGGCCGCGGCCAGATCCAGGTACCTCGCCTCGATCTTCCACCCGGACACCCCGAACGACATCGCCCCCCGCGGCTACAACGAACCCGACCAGGCCACCAAGCCGGGTCTGCCGACCAGCCCGCTGGAGCCGGCGCTCAGCCCGACCGGCTTCCGCTGGGACGGCTGAGTTAGGCACGCCTCACGCCTGCTTCGGCCGACCGAATCCGGCGTTTCGGCTACGTTCCTCTGACCGTCCCGCCGACAGAAGGAGCACGCAGATGGCCGAGAAGAGCTTCGCCGACGCCCTCAACGAGCAGATCGCCAACGAGTTCGCCGCCTCCCAGCAGTACGTCGGGGCCGCGGTCTACTACGACGCCGAGACGCTGCCCCGCCTCGCCGAGCTTCTTCTACCGCCAGGCGCTCGAGGAGCGCGAGCACGCGATGATCATGATCCGCTACCTGCTCGACATCGGCGAGGAGGTCCACATCCCGGACATCAAGTCGCAGGAGACCAGCTACGCCGACGGCAGCGCCCCGGTGAAGATGGCGCTCGAGCAGGAGAAGCGGGTCAGCGATGAGATCTTCGCCCTGTTCGAGCTGGCCCGGGACGTCAAGGACTACCGCGCCGAGCAGTTTCTCCAGTGGTTCGTCAAAGAGCAGGTCGAGGAGGTCGCGCTGATGGGCGACCTGCTCAACGTCGTCGAGCGCTCCAAGGAGAACCTGCTGCTCGCCGAGGAGTACATCGCCCGCGAGAAACTCGGCGAAGAGGGCGGCGGACCCGACCGCGCCCCCCGGGGCCGGCGAGTGAAGAATTAATTAGCGAGCATCACGATCTGATTCTCTGCGAGCGGCGTTGATGCGCCGCAGTGCCGCCGCCCCCGGACGCGAAGCGGAGGAGGCGGCGGAATATGTCATCCCAGCCAGCCGGCGCGCTTGCGCATGCCGGTGATGCGGCGGAACTCGGCGATGTCCTCGCGCAGCGTCGCCGGGGCGGGCGCGGGCAGGAAGCGGGCCGGCATCGGCGACTCGGCGACGCCATCCTCGCGCCTGCGTCACCCGGTAGGCGCGGGCGCCGCGGCGGGCCGTGACCGCGGCGGGCATCCCGTTGCCCTCCCAGAGCAGGCCGGCGTAGTCGTCGAGGCCGTAGCCGCCCGGCATCCCGTCGCCGACCGCCTCGAGGTAGGCGGCGCGGCGCTCGGGCTCGTTGTTGTAGTGGACGCAGAGGCTGCCGCCGAGCAGGCCGAGCCCGGCGGCGGCGGCGGGCCGGCCCGACGATTTGGTGATCCCGGCCTCGAACCAGCACATCGCGCCGGCGCTCTGGCCGGCGAGCACGATGCCCCGGCGCCAGGCGAGGCTGAGCAGTCGCGCCGAGGTCGTGCGCCTCCCAGACGGCGAGCAGGTTGACCATGCTGCCGCCGCCGACGTAGATCAGGTCCTGGGCGAGCAGGTGGTCGCGGAGCGCGACCGGCCGGCGCCCGAGCCGGAAGAGGGAGAGGTCCGACGGCTCGCAGGCGCGCTCGCCGAAGGCCGGCGTAGAAGCTGCCGATCTGGTCGGAGGTGTCGCCGCTCGCCGTCGGCAGCGATGCAGATCTTCGGGCGGTCGCCGGCGCGCTCGGTCGCCAGTCGCAGCATCAGCTCGCAGACGGCGCGGTCGGGCGGGCGCTGAAGTCGTGGCCGCCGAGGGCGAGGATCCGCCGCAGCGGCGACGGCCTCGACCGCGGGACGATCGATCGTGCGCGCGGGGCCTCACGCCGCGGCCGCCCAGGTAGGTGGTCGCGATCCGCATCTCGACCACCCGCTCGCCGGAGGCGTCGAGGCGGTAGCCGCGCGGCCTGCGGCCGCGAGGCGACGACCCGGCTCAGCTCGGTGCCGACGAAGTGCAGCGCGGCGCCGTCCTCGGCGGCGTAGCCGGGACGCATCCCCTCGCGCAGGAAGGCGTGGTAGGCGAGGCGGCGGCCCGAGTCCCCCGGCTCGTAGTGGACGCAGTTGCTGAACGGGAGGAGCCCGAGCCCCTCGACTCGCCGCGGCGCGCCGTGGAACCCGGTCACGCGCCTCGGCGAACCAGCAGAGCGAGCCGGCCGACAGCCCGCAGAGGACGACGCCCGCCTCCCAGGCCTCGCGCAGGATCTCGTCGAGGCCGTGGGCGCGCCAGACCCCGAGCAGGCTGACGACGCTGCCGCCGCCGACGTAGATCAGGTCCTGGGAGAGCAGGTGCTCGCGCAGGTCCTCGGGCCCCTGCTCGCGGCGGAAGAGGGAGATGTGGCTCGCCTCGCAGCGCTCGGCGGGAAAGGCGCGGTAGAAGCGGACGACGTAGTGGTCGGCGTCGCCGCTGGCCGAGGGCAGGAAGCAGACCCGCGGCCGCCGCCGCTCCTTGCGGCTGAGCTCGAGCACGTAGTCGTCGAGCAGCGGGTTCCCCGACTCCATCGAGAAGCCGCCGCCGCCGAAGGCCACGATCTGTCGGAGCGCATCCTTCATCGTCAAATGGTCCCGGCGGCGCCCCGTCCCGTGCTTGTACAGCGGTCCGAACTTTTGGGTAGCCCGCTCTCCCGGATGTACAGTCACGCCATGCGCAGAGCCCTGGTTGTCATCGGCCTCGTCCTGCTCGTCGTCCCGACCGCCGGGAGCGCGGCCAAGCCGCAGGGCCTTCGCATCGCCGTGCTCGGCTGCGCCACCGGGAACAGCGACGTCGCGAAGCGGCGCGGATGCACGGAGCTCGCCGGCTCCCGGGCCGAAGGCGCCTCGACCGGCCTCGCCGGGGTCGTCGCGATGGTCGCGGGGAGGGAGGGGAAATCTCTCTATACGGTCGGCAACCAGTACGCAATCCTCACCCGGCTCGCCCTCGGCCCCCCGCCGGGGCGAATCCTCTTCGGCTCCTGCCTCACGGGCAACAGCTTCGTCGACGAGTGCGTCAACGTCCCCGGCGCGACCGCCAACGCGCACGAAGCCCCGATCGCGAACCCGACGGGGGCCGCGATCAGCCCCGACGGGCGGTTCCTCTATGTGACGAGCGGCGATTTTCACGGCGCCGTCGTCGCCCGCTTCTCCCGCGACCCGATCAGCGGGGAGATCGCCTACCTGGACTGCCTGACCGGGGACCTCGCCACTGCCGAATCCGGGGCCTGCGCTGCGATCCCGAGCGCCATCAAGGACAGCTACGGCTCGGGACTCGACGAGCCCACCGGCCTCGTCATCAGCCCCGACGGGACCCGCGTCTACGTGACCGCCGGCCTCGACCAGAGCGTCGTCACCTTCGCGCGCGACAAGGCGAGCGGGGCGCTGAGCTTCAACAGCTGCATCAGCAGCAACCGCAAGGCGACCGTCTGCGCTCAGGTCCCCAACCAGGTGCTCGACGAAGCGACGGCGCCCCTGCTCTCCGCCGACGGGCGCTTCCTCTACGTGCTCGGCCGACGGGCCGCGACGGTGAACACCTTCTCGGTGGCCGGCGGCGGCCAGATCACCTACAAGGGCTGCTTCACCGCGGTCAAGGACGAGCGCCACCCGTGCAAGCACGGCAAGGGCGCCGCCGGCGGTGGCTACACCCTGCAGGCCCCCGCGAAGGCGATCGAATCCCCCGACGGGCGGTTCCTCTACGTGAGCTCGAGCTACGGGTCGGTCGTCGTCCTCAAGCGGAGCAAGGCGAAGGGCACCCTCTCGGCCTCGAGCTGCATCAGCGGCTTCAAGGAGGACCGCGGCAAGTGCACGCTGGTTCCGCTGCCCTCGCGACTGGCGGAGGGCTCGCCGCTGAACGGCGTGCGCGCGCTTCTGCTCAGCCGCAACGGGAAGACGATCTTCGCGGCGGTGCGCAGCATGGACGGGATCACGAAGCTGCGCCGCGACCCGCGCACGGGAGCGTTGACGTTCGGCGGGTGCGCGACCGGCGACGTGGCGCAGAGCACCGCCGGCACGGGCGTCTGCAGCAAGCTGCCCGGCGCGACCAGGGACGACGGCGTCGAGAGCGGCTTCGACAAGACCACGGAACTGGTCCAGGGGGCCGGCAACGTGATCTACGCCGCCGCCTCACGGGACTCGACGGTCACGGCCCTCCGCCCCTGATGGAGGTCACCGGAGTCGACTTCGCGACCGTCTTCGTCAACGACTTCGAGGCGGCGACAGAGTTCTACGGCACGGTCCTGGGGCTGCCGCGAACCGTCACCTACGGCAAAGCCGACGGCGCCGAGTTCGAGGCCGGCAACCTCACCCTCCAGGTCATGCACGCGGAATCGATCGGCCGCGAGTTCGAGCCCAGCGGCCACCCGATCGCCCTCCACGTCGAGGACGTCGAGGCCGCCCGCGCCGAGCTCGAGGCCGCGGGGGTGAGGTTCCTGGCCGAGACGATCGACAGCGGCGTCTGCCACATGGCGATCTTCGCGGACCCGGCCGGCAACGTCCTGATGCTCCACAACCGCTACGCGCCGCGCAGTTGACCGGACCCTGGCCGCTGCGGGGCCTTGTCGGCGGCACGGCGGTGGCGGTCGGCTCCCTGGCCCTGGCGGCGCTCCGCGGCGCCACCTACATCGGCTCCCCGCTCAACCCGTGGATCGTCCTCTTCGGGATCGGCGCCTTCGTCGCCCTCCTCTCCGTCCCCTTCCTCGCCAGGCAGCGGCTCGCCGCCGCCCACCCGGACGGCGAGGCGGCATGGGAGCGGGCGATGCTGGTCTGGGGCGCGGTCGCGCTCGTGGCGTTGGCGGCCGGAGTCGGCCTGATCGCCGCGGGCGGCTACTCGGCCTCCGGCTCGCTCGCCGACGCGGCCGGGATGCTGCTCGCCGTCGAGTCGGCGCTGGTGCTCCTGGTCCTCGCGAGCTGGGTGCTGCTGGGATGAGCGAGGGGGACGAGATCGGGACCGGCTCGCCGCCGTCGCCGAGCAGGCTGAGCCGCCGCGAGCTCCTGGTCGTCGGCGCGGCCGGCGCCGCGGCCCTCTATCTGGGCATCGACGGCAGGCGGCGCGACGCCCGCGGCAACCCGCGTCGGGGCCGGGTGATCGTGATCGGCGCCGGCCTCGCCGGGCTGAGCGCGGCCTGGGAGCTGGAGCGGCGCGGCTGGGACGCGGTCGTGGTCGAGGCCCGCGACCGGATCGGCGGCCGCTGCCACACCTTCCGCGGCTTCGACGGCGGCCAGGTCGCCGAGGGCGGCGGCGAGTACATCGACACCACCCACCGGCTGATGCGCGGCTTCGCCTCCCGCTTCGGGCTGCGGCTGGACGACGTCCGCAACAGCGAGGAGGACTACGAAGACCTCGCCTACGTCGGCGGCAGGCGACAGGCCTACACGCGGTTCGCCGGGCGGCGGGTCGAAGCCGAGATCGAAGCGGTCTACCGGCAGGCCTTCCGCCTCGCCCGCGGGCTCGACCCGGCCGATCCCGCCGCCGGGGGAGCGGCCTACGACCGGCGCAGCACCGCCGACTTCTTCGACGAGTTGGGGATCGCCGGCAGGACCCGCGAGGTCCTCGACCGCGAAATACGCGACGAATACGCGATCGAGGCGGAGAAGCTGTCGCTGCTCTTCTTCCTGATCGAGATCAAGATCACCTGGAACACGCCTGAATCCGGATACGAGGCCTTCCGCATCCACGGCGGCAACTACCAGCTGCCGAGGGCCTTCGCCGGCCGCCTGCGCCGAGCCCCGCACCTCGGCGCGCCGGTCACCCGGGTGCGGCTGACCCCGAGGGGCGTCCGCGTCACGGCCGGCGGCGAGGACCTCGACGGGGACCACGTGGTCCTGGCCGCGGCGCTCCCCGGGCTGCGCAACGTGCGCTTCGAACCCGCGCCGCCCGACGCGGTCGCGGGCGCGATCGCGGAGCTCCAGTACGGGCCGGTGACGAAGGTGGCGATCCAGTACGACCGGCGCTTCTGGCACGAGGAGGGGCTGAGCGGGTCCACCTTCACAGACCTTCCCTTCTCGACCTCCTGGGAGGCGACCGACCGCCAGCCCGGGCGGCGCGGGGTCCTGCTCACCTACGCGTCGGGCGAGGCCGGGCTCATCCAGGCGACCCCCTCGCGGCGCGAGCGGCTCAGCGCGACGGCCTTCCAGCTCGACCGCGCCTACCCCGGCTCCGACGCCCTGAGCGGCAGGGGGGCGACGGCCGCCTGGTCGAACAGCCCACTCAACGGAGGCGCCTACAGCGCCCCCGCCCCCGGCCAGGTCGGCGACTTCTGGACCGCCCTGCGCCGCTCCTACGGTCCCATCCACCTCGCCGGCGAGCACACGGCGACCCTGACCGGGTACATGGAGGGCGCGCTCGAAAGCGGCCTGCGCGCGGCGCGGCGGATCGACGAAAGCGGATGAGCGCGGGTTTGTAGGCTGGGGACGTGGACCGAATCCCGAACCCGCCCGAGGTCGCCTCCGCCGAGAAGTGGCAGGCGGCGCACGAGAAGATCCTTGCCAAGGAGAAGGCGCACATGCGCGCCGGGGACGAGCTCTCCGCCGAGCGCCGGCGGCTGCCGATGGTCGAGATCGAGAAGGCCTACGAGCTCGAGGGGGCCGACGGCAAGAGGGGCCTGCCCGACCTCTTCGAGGGCCGCCCGCAGCTGGTCCTCTACCACTTCATGTTCGGCCCCGGGGAAGACGCCGGCTGCAGCGGCTGCTCGATGTTCATCGACAACCTCGGCCACCTCGCCCACCTGCGCGCGCGCAACACCTCCTTCGCCGTCGTCTCCCGCGCGCCGCTGGCCAAGCTGCAGTCCTTCCAGGAGCGGATGGGCTGGGACTTCCCCTGGTACTCCTCCCACGACAGCGACTTCAACGTCGACTTCGGCGTCGGGCCGGAGACCCCCCAGCCCGACCACCACCAGGACGGAGAGACCTTCGGCCTCAGCGTCTTCGTCCGCGACGGCGACCGCGTCTTCCGCACCTACTTCACGGACAGCCGCGGGGTCGAGCCGATCTCCAGCAACTGGGCCCTCCTCGACCGCACCCCGCTCGGCCGCCAGGAGGAGTGGGAGGACTCGCCGGAGGGCCGCCCGCAGACCCCGCTCTACGGCTGGTGGAAGCTGCACGACGAATACGGGGAGTAGGCCGGCTCAGTAGCCCGGGCTCCGCTTCATCTTCTTGCGCTCGGAGGGGTGGGCGCCGCCCTTCTTCTCCAGCATCGCGCAGGCCGTCTCGATGTCGCCGGCGAGCCGGTCGATCTGCTCGCGGCTCAGCGTCTGCTTGACCAGCGCCCGCAGCACCTTCACGTCCTCGGCGTTGGGAGGCATCGTGTAGGCGGGGAGCATCCAGCCGCGCTCGGCCGAGAGCTGCCAGGAGAGGTCGAACTCGTCGTAGTCCTGCTCGCCCGTGAGCCTGAAGGCGACCAGCGGCAGCTGCTCCTCGCCGTCGCCGATCAGCTCGAAGTTGCCGTTCTCCCTCAGCTTCTCCGCAAGCACCCTGGCGTTGGCCTGCATCGCCTTCATCACGTAGCCGTAGCCGTCCCGCCCGTAGCGGACGAAGTTGTAGTACTGGGCGAGGACCATCGAGGCGCCCGTCGAGAAGTTGAGCGTGAAGGTCGCGTCGGTCTTGCCCAGGTAGTTCTCGTAGAAGACGAGGTCCTCGGCCAGGTCGCTCTTCTCGCGGAAGACGAGCCAGCCGATGCCCGGGTAGACGAGCCCGAACTTGTGGCCGGAGACGTTGATCGAGCGCACCTGCTCGAGGCGGAAGTCCCACTCGGAGTCCGGGTAGAGGAAGGGCCAGACGAAGCCGCCGCTCGCCGCGTCTATATGGAGCGGCACGTCGATCCCCCTGTCGCCCCTGAGCCCGACCAGGAGCTCGTTGATCCCGACGATGTCGTCGGCGTGCCCCGTGAAGGTCGTGCCGAGCACGGCGGCGACGCCGATCGTGTTCTCGTCGACGTGGGGCTCGACGTCCTCGGGGCCGATCACGTACTTGCCGTCCCGCAGCGGCACGATCCGCGGCTCGACGTCGAAGTAGCGGCAGAACTTTTCCCAGACCACGTGCACGTCGCCGCCGAAGATCAGGTTCGGCCTGTCGACCGGCTTCGACTCCGCTTCGCGGCGCTCCTTCCACTTCCACTTCAGGGAGAGCGCCCCGAGCATGATCGCCTCCGAGGACCCCTGCGTCCGCGCCCCGGTCGTCTCCCCCGGGGCGTTGTAGAGGTCGGCGAGCATCCGGATGCAGCGCTGCTCGACCTCCGCCGAGATCGGGTACTCGGCGTGGTCGATGAAATTCCGGTAGAGGTTCTCGGCGATGATCCGCTGCGCCTCGGGCTCCATCCAGGTCGTCACGAAGGTCGCCAGGTTGCGCCGCGGGTCGCCCTCCAGCGCCAGTTCCTCGTCGACCAGCCGCATCGCGTCCAGCGCCGCCATCCCGCTCTGCGGGAACGGGCCGTCCGGCGCGTCCTCGGTCAGGAACCGGTTTCCGTAGAGCTGCGCTGCCTGCTCGCTGCTGAGGGGCTCGTCCATGACGCTCCAGTCCTGGTGTGTCGCCGGAACGGCGAGCGTATCTACCCCCGCTCAGCGGGGCCGGCAGGCGAGGATGACCATGTCGTCCTTGAGGATCCCGCTGGCGCGTTCGACCGCGTCTGCCCGCAGGCGGTCCGTCATCTCGGGCAGCTCGAGCGAGGCGAGCGAACTGCTCATCTCGGCGAGCGCGTCGGGCGGGCGATGGTCGGCGACCCGGCCCACCTCGAACCAGCCGTCGGTGCTGAGGATGAGGGTCTCGCCCTCTTCCAGGGTGGTGTCGTGGCGCTCGATCTTCGGCTCGGGCCATGCCCCGAGAAGCGCGCCGCCGCCCAGCTGCCTCGCCTCGTCCCCGGAGAGGTGGATCGCCGGCGGGTGCCCGGCCGCGGCCATGCTCAGCTCCCAGCCCCCTCCCTGCCGCCGCATCCGGATCAGGTCGGTGGTCGCGAAGTCGTTGAGGGAATCTCCCTCGCACAGAAGCTCGTTCACCCGGCCGAGGATCTCGGCCGGATCGTCGATCTCGCGGCAGAGCCCCCGCACCGCGTGCCGGACCGCGACCGAGACGCCCGCGGCGGCGCTTCCCTTGCCGGCGACGTCGCCGATCAGCAGCCAGCACCCATCCTCGGTCGGGATCACGTCGTAGAAGTCGCCGCCGATCTCCGATCCCTCTCCGGCGGCCTCGAAGACCACGGAGACCTCCAGGCCCGGCACCTCGGGCGGCGACGGGGGGCGGAGGCCGCGCTGCAGGTCCTGGGCGATCCGGTCCCGTTCCTCGTAGAGCATGGCGTTGTCCAGCGCCAGCGCGGCACGGTCGCCGAGCTCGCTGAGGAAGGCCAGGTCCTCGGAGTCGAAGCGCACATCGGCGGTGGCGTGCAGGAAGGAGAGGATGCCCAGCGTGCGCCCGCGGGCGACCAGCGGGACCGCCGCCGCCGAGTGGTAGCCGGCCTCGTCCATCAGCCGGCGGTGGTCCTCGTTCTGGGCCACCGTGTCGACGACCTCGGGCGCCTTCAGGTCGCGCCAGCTGAGCGGCATGCCGGCCCGCAGCACCTGGGCGACCGGGTGCTCGCCCTCGGGGTCGAGGGGCGAGCGCGCGCGAATCTCCTCCAGCCTCCTCGCAATCTCCGGGTCGGCGCCGGCGACGATGCTGTCGCCGAGCCACCCGTCGGGGCGCAGGAAGTCGATCACGCAGATCTCCGCCAGCTCCGGCACCGCTGTGCCGACGATCGTGCGTGCCGTCTCGGTCGGATCGAGCGAGGCGTCGAGCCTGCGGCTCGCGGCGACGAGGAAGGCCTCGGCGCCGCGGGCCCGCTTTTCCGCGGTGATGTCCCGGGCGATCACGGACGCCCCTATCAGCTCGTGCGCCGCGGTCTTGATCGGGGAGACGGTGAGGGAGACCGCGATGCGGGTCCCGTCGGCCCGGATCCGCTCGGTTTCGTACGTGTTGAGGCGTTCGCCGCGGCAGACGCGATCGAGGATGGCCTTCTCCTCGTCCTTGTGGTCGCTCGGAATGATGAAGGAGATGTGCCGGCCGATCGCCTCCTCGGCCGGGTGGCCATACATGCGCTCGGCGGCCGGGTTCCACGAGGTGATGGTCCCGTTCAGGTCCTTGCTGAGCACGGCGTCCTGAGAGCCGCGCACCACCTCGGACATGTGCTGGCGAACGCGTTCGACCTCGGGCTCGGCCTCGCCCGCCCGCAGGAAGCCGTCGAGCTGGCTCGCGAAGGAGAGCAGCACCTCCTCGGCCTCCCCCGAGCGCTCGACGGCGCCGGAGTGAAAGAACTCGACGACGGCCAGGACCGAATCCGGCGAGCCCGGCGGAACCGGCACGGCGATGCTGCTCTGGTAGCCGAGATCGTCGAGCGCCGATTGGCGCGGGTCATCTACGGAGTCGTCGGAGGCTCGCGCCCAGGTGATCTCGCCGATCGCCCAGGCACGCCCCGGAAGCCCCTCGCCCCGCTCGAACGTCTGCCCGCTGCAGACATCGCCGAGAGACCCCGCGCCGGCGGGCGAATCGTGCCAGCAGACACAGTTGAGAGCGGAGGACTCGACGCCCACCCGCCAGAGGACGGCCGCATCCCAGCCGAACAGGCGGCAGACGTGATCGAGGAGGGAGGGCCCGGCCTCGTCGATCGAGGCGCCCGGGGCGAGGCAGCCCGAGATCGATCGCTGTGCCCTCAGGAAAGCCCTAAGTGAAAACCCCTCGCTGCTTACCTCCACTCCTCAAAGCTACCGCTACCCCGACCTCGCGACCGGGGTTTCGCGGCTCCGGCGCGCGGGCACACGCACTGCACAGCACGATGCGGCACTCAGCGCTTCTCTATAACGATCAGGCCGAGCTCCTCGACGGCGTGTTGCCCTTCCTCCGGGCGGGGTCCGAGCGCGGCGAGGCGCTTCTGGTCGCGATGCCCAGGGCGAACCTGGAGGCCGTCCGCGAGGTCCTCAATGCGGAGGCCCGCCTGGTCTCCTTCATGGACCTCGATCAGACCGGCGGGAATCCGGCGCGGCTGATCTCCGCCTGGCAGGAGTTCGGAGAGACCGACGGGGCCGCGGGCCTGCGCTGCGTCGGAGAGTCGCTCTGGTTCGGGCGCAGCGCCGCGGAGATCGACGAGTGCGAGCGCCACGAGATGCTGCTCAACCTCGCCTTCGGGCCGAGCGCCAACACCTCGCTGCTCTGCCCCTACGACAGGGGACGGCTCGACGCGGACGTCCTCGACCGTGTCGGCCACTCACACCGCGAGCTGGCCCGGGACGGCGAGGCTGCGACCGCGAGCACCACCTTCGTCGAGCCCGGGGATTTCAACCCGTTCGAGGGCGAGCTCCCGCCCGTGAGGGCCGCGGTTGCCGCGATGCCGTTCGGGAAGGCCGAGCTCTCAGAGCTGCGCGCGCTCCTGAGACAGCGCGCCGACGAAGCGGGGCTCGAGCGGACGAGGCGCGACGACCTGGTCCTCGCCGGCGACGAGCTGGCGACCAACAGCATCCAGCACGCGGGCGGCGGCGGCACCATGCGCGTATGGGCCGACGAGGAGCAGGTCATCTGCGAAGTCCGCGACGGCGGACGGCTCGAGGAGCCGCTGATCGGGCGGGCGCGACCCTCGCCCGAGCAGACCGGCGGGCGCGGCCTCTGGCTCGCGAACCAGCTCTGCGACCTCGTTCAGATCCGCAGCGGCGAGGACGGCAACGCGATCCGCCTCAGCATGAAGCTCGACCCCGTGGCCGCGGCGGGCTAGGTCTCGACTGCCCTGCGGAAGCGGGCGCGAAAGGAGAGCAGCTGAAGAAGCGCGCGGAAGCAGAAGATGAGAAGGCCGGCGCCGCGCAGGCTTGAGTGGCCATGTGGCCGCCGGCGGTGGCTGACGGGGACCTCGACGATGCGCCGCGACCCGGCGGCGGCCCCCAGGGAGAGCAGGGTCGAGGGCACGAGCGGGGACTCCCCGAGCAGCGGCTCCAACTCCTCCCACAGCGATCGCCGGAAGATCCGGAAGGGGGTGTTGGGGTCGCTGAGGCGGCGGCCGCCGATCGAAGAGACGAGCAGCGAGAGCGCCCGCGAGAGCAGAACCCTGTGGGGCTGCGATTCACGCTTCCGACGCACCCCCAATATGAGGTCGCCCTCGCCCCGAGACTCCCAGAGGCGCCAGAAGTCCTCGATCTCGAACTGGCGGTCGGAGTCGAACTGGAAGACCCAGTCTCCGCTCGAGAGGCGGACCGCCTTGGAGACGGCCGGGCCGTGGCCGTGGTTGAGAGCCTCGTGCTCGACACGAAGCCAGTCGTGGTCGGCCGCGAGGCGGTCGAGGATCGCGCCCGTGCCGTCGGTCGAGGCGTCGTCGACCACGATCGCCTCGGCACCGGCGAGCTGAGAGATCACGATCTCGCCCAGTTCCGTCAGCACCGCCTCGATCACGGCAGCCTCGTTGTAGGCGGGCACCACGGCGGAGACTTTTGCGCTCATGAGCCGCTCGCCCTGGCGGGTTCCTCGACCAGTCGATGGGCCGTGTCGATGCCGCTCTTCACGGCGTGGTCCATGTTGCCGGACTCATACCTCCATTCACCGAAGCGGCCCCGGGAGTGGATGCCGCGCTGCAGGAGCCAGCCCTCGATGGTCGCCAGGGCCTGGTCACGGTCGAGGGTCGGCACGGGGTAGGCGTACTCGAGGTTGGTCGAATGGACCGAGGCCAACGGCGCCTCCGCTGCGACCAACCCTGCGTCCCGCAGCGATTCGATGACGCGCTCCTCGAGGTCGGCCGGCGCTGGGCCGGCGGCGGAGCGGTAGCTGGTCTCGGTCATGTAGGAGCAGAAGCGGGACGTCTCGCCGCCGGGGACGTTGCTCGCCGCGTACTTGGCGAAGTTCGTGGCTCGATAGAACGGCGTCGACGGGTCCGGGAAGTAAAACCATGACCGGCTGTCGTCGAGCGGCTTCTCGAACCCCACCCCGACGACGACGACCGAGGTGTGGACGAGTGTCCGCGCGGCGGCGCGGACCTGGCTCGGACAACCGCGGACGCACCCCACCAGACGATCGATCGGCATCGTCGAGACGAGCGCGTCGTAGGGCTCCGCCTCCCCCGAGGAGAGGTGGAGGAGACGCTTTGCGGGATCCACCCCCACCACCTCGGACTCGAGCCGCACCGCTTTGCCGAGTTGCGCCGCGACGCGGCGAAAGATCTCCCCCGTCCCGCCCCGCAGCGGATACATGAAGGTGCTGTTCGGGCCCCAACCGCGATCGCCGCGCTGCCGCGCGAAGTTTGCGAGCGCATCGTCCCTGTCGGGCACGCTGACGCGCTCGGCGATCCAGCCGTATGACATCCGTTGAACCTCGGTTGCCCACACCTTCTCGTTGTACGGCCTCATGAAGTGGCGCGTGACCCCGGGCCCGAAGACGGCCTCCATCCACTCGCCGAAGTCGGCCTCCTCGCCGGAGGCTCCGGCAGCGCTCCGCAGGCCGGCGAGGCACTCCTCGGCGACCGCGGGCGGGAGATGGCGAAGGTTGTTCTGGAACGGATAGGGAATCCAGCGATCGCCGAATCGGATGTAGGAGGAGCGGTCGTGCTCGAGCAGTTCGTCGCCCATCACCTCGTCGAGCAGGGCGTCGAACTCACCGAAGTGGCTGAACACGACGTGGCCGCCGAAGTCCCAGGTGAAGCCCCGCGGGTCGACGATCGAGCCGGCGCTTCCCCCGGCGACGGATGCACGCTCGAGGAGCGTCCAGTCGTCGTGCCCGAGGCGCTCTAGCTCCCGCGCGCAGGCGAGCCCGCAGGGTCCCGCTCCGATGATCGCTATCCGCACTACTGGCCAGTATGTCGCCATGACCGACGCACTGTTGCTCGTCCTCACGGTCGAGGCGATCGGGCTGCTGGCCCTTCCGGCGACCGTCGTTCTGCTGCGACGCCTGCCGGGGGCGGTCTGCCACGCGCGAGCGCTCGGCCTGCTGCTGGCCGCCTACCCGGCATGGCTCCTGGCGAGCCTTCATCTGGTTCGCTACGGCAGGGCGACGATCGCCCTGGGTGTCCTCCTGCTGGCCACGGCGGCCGGCCTCGCCTGGTGGCGCGGCTGGCGAGCTCCGGCCGGCAGCGCGCGGCTCTGGCTTGCCTCCGCCGCCGTCTTCTGGCTCGCGTTCGCGCTGGCGCTGGCGCTGGTCAGACTGGTCGCCCGAGGTGTGGGGCGTCGAGAAGCCGATGGACATGGCGTTCGTCAACTCGATCAACCGAGCCGATTGGTTCCCGCCCTCCGACCCCTGGCTGTCGGGCTCCTCGATCAACTACTACTACTTCGGTCACTACATCGTTGCCTGGCTGGTTCGGGCCACGGGGGCGGACCCGGCGACCGGCTACAACTCGGCCGTCGCGATCTTCTTCGCCCTCTCGGCGACCGGTGTGTTCTCCGTCACCGTCTCGCTGACCGCCCTGATCGACTCGGCAAGGGAGATCAGGCGGCGCGCGCTCGCCGCCGGGATCGTCGCGGTGGGCCTCGCGATGCTGCTCGGAACCCTGGCCGCGCTCCCGGAGCTCATCGACGCGGGCGGGTCGCTGCTCGACTACCGCTGGTGGCTTCCTTCGCGGGTCATCGCGCATACCGCGAACGACTTCCCGTTCTACAGCCTCCTGATCGGCGACCTGCACGCTCACGTGATGGTCGTTCCGTTCGCGCTCCTCGGCCTGGCCCTCTCGGTCCAGCTCGCGGTCTTCGGGCCCCGCCTGCCCTCGCGCCGCCGATCGTCCCGCGAATGGGTCGCCGCTCTCGCGGAGGTGGCCCTGGCGGCTCTCGTTCTCGGGGCCGTGGGGGCGACCAACAGCTTCAGCATCCCGATCACGATCGGCCTCGTCGCCGGCGCGATGGCGATCTGGGCCGCGGCCTCGCGGCGATGGACGGCGGCCGCACTCTGGGTCGGGGCCTGGCTCGCGCTGTCCGTCCTCCTCTTCCTGCCTTTCCTGCTCCACTTCGACGCCCCCACAGATGGTGTCGGTTTCGTCAACAGGCATCCGAGCGTGGGTCGCTTCGCCGGCGACGAGCTGCTGCTCTACGGGGTCTTCCTCTGGGCCCTTGCCCCGCTCCTCGCCGGGCCCCTTCGCCGGCTCGCCATTCGCCTCGGCGCCGCTCGCGCTCTGGGGGCGGCGGCCGCGGCGGCCTTGCTCGTCGCACTCGGCCTGCTCGTCGGGGAAACGATTCCGGTCCTGGTCGTGATCGTGCTGGCGATCGCCTGGCACGGTGTGGTGGAGAGGGACCGAGGCGCGACCGAGCGATGCCTCTGCCTGATTGCGGCGCTCGGCCTGACCGCGGCTCTGGTGGGAAATCTCGTCTATGTGCGCGACACCTTCGCCATCGGGCCCGACTTTCGCTTCAACACGGTGTTCAAGTTCGGCTACCAGGCCTGGTACCTGCTCGCCGTCGCCGCCGCCGCCGGCCTTTTCATCAACGTCGCCGGCAAGCGCTCGCCTGGCCGGACGATCTGGCTGGCCGGGCTCCTCGCGTTGGTTGCGTCCGCCTCCGTCTATCCGCTCGCCGGCTCCTACAGCGCCACCCAGGGCTTCGAAGGCAGGCCGACCCTCGACGGCCTGCGCTGGCTCGGCGAACGCTCTCCAGGCGATCTTGCCGCGATTCGCTGGATGCGAGAGAACATCGAGGGTCACCCGGTGATCCTCGAGGCGGCCGGGCGCGACTACGACCCCCGCGGCCACGGCCGCGTCTCGGTCTTCACCGGCCTGCCGACCGTGCTTGGCTGGCCCGGGCACGAGATCCAATGGGGCCATCCGCCCGGCTCTCGCGCCGATGACGTGCGCGCCATATACGCCTCCGGCGACCTTGCGAGGGCGGAACGGCTGCTGCGGCGCTACCGGGTCCGCTATGTCTTCGACGGAAGCCTCGAGGAGCTCTATTACCCCGGCTCCGCCCGCGCCCGTCTGGCGAAGCTGGGAGAGCCGGTGTTCTCGAGACGAGGCACGACCGTTTTTCGCGTGCCTCTCCTCAGGGCACGACGGTGAAGCTGGTCCGCTTCGTCGCCGACGCGTTGTTCGCCAGGTCCTTCGCCTTGGCGCTCAGCCGGTAGGGCCCGGGCTTCAGCTTCTTGCCGCCGATCCGGCCGCGGAAGAGGAACCTGTTGACTCCCTTCTTGCCGACGATCGTGAAGGAGCCCTTCACGGGCACCCATTTGGGGCCGCGGTGCCGCTGGACCGTGAACCGGACCGACCCCGGCTCCGAGAGCGTGAAGGTCACCCGCGTGCCGATCGGGGGCTTGGCGGCGCTGGTCGAGGCGCCGGAGTTCGCCGCCCTGAATTTCTCCACCGAGAGGCTCAACACGCTGATCTTCGGCTCGGTCGTGTCAGGTGCCGGGGTCACCGTCGGGGTGGGCGCAGCCGGGGGGGCCGGGGTGACGGTGGGCGTCGGATAGGCGATGATCTGCGAGAGCGCGAACGAGGCGATGGAGTGCGCCTGGGGGTCGCCACCGGCGCTGGTGAAGCTCCCCGCTGCATAGAGCTGCCGATCGACGAGGGCGAGGGCGAGCCCGTTGCCGACCCACGGGCCGTTGCCGGCGCCGTCGGACCCGACCGGGTGCCAGGCGGTGCCGTCGAAGAAGGCGACGTTGTCGGCGCGTGCGTCGCCGTTCGCATTCTGGAACGTCCCTGTGACGAAGAGGTTCGAGCCATCGCCGGTGAGGGCGTTGATCGAGGTCGTCGTCGGGAGCCACCCGTTCCCGCCGCCGCTGTCGGCGCCCAGGGCGCTCCATTCCGACCCGTTCCATCGCGCGACGTGGTCGGCCTGCGGGATGCCCGCGATGTCGTTCGCGTCCGTGCCGACGTACGCGTCGGTCCCGACGGCGGTGAGACCGCGGACGAAGGTGGTGACCGCGCAGCCGCACGCCCCGGCGCCCGCGCCCATGGGCTGCCAGGTGCCCCCCGAGGGCAGGTACGCGACGTTGTCTGCCGCGGCGATGTCCTCCAGGTTGCTGAACCCTCCGCCCGCGTAGAGCGTGCCGTTGCTGTCGGCCGCCAGCGCGTACACCGGGCCGGCGAAGGGGTGGGCCGGATCGATGACCGTGGTGCTCGAGGCGCCGGTGGCCAGGTCGCACGCGAGCAGGTAGTCGGCGGACGCGATGCCCGCGCCGTTCTGGAACTCCCCGCCGACGTAGAGCGTCGGGCCGATGATCTGCAGGGCGTCGACGTTGCCACCGAACGGCGGGCCGGCCGCGTCGCAGAACGGCGCCCAGCTCACGCCGTCCCAGACCGCGAGGTGGTCGGCGTTCGCGTCACCCCCCGCATTCTGGAAGGTGCCTCCGGCGTAGAGCTTGCCGCCGGACACGGCGATGGCGGAGACCCGGCCGTTAGAGATCCCCGACGTCGAGGAGCTGACCGCGCTCCAGCTGCTGCCGTTCCACGCTGCGATGCGATCCGCGTCGGGTATACCGCCCGAGTCGGTGAACTCGCCGCCCACGTAGATCGCGCCCGACGTGACCGCCAGGGCGGAGGCGACGAGGTCCAGCGAGTCGGTCCCGGGTGAGCCCCGGTCCCCAAGATGGTCCCAACCACCCGGCCCCGCCGCGCTTCCCTGCCAGGCAAGCCCACCCAGAAGAACGAGCACCACCGCCGACGTTCCAACCAACCGCCGAAGCCTCAACTGAAACGCCGCCTTCCAAGCTACCTAGACCATCGATCGCCGATCGGAGCGGTCAATCGATTCGTCCCTCCAAGTTACACCCAGCACCAAAACGCCTCGCCTTTGATGCCGATGATCGCGAGTCGTGAAGATAGTCGACATCGTATGGCTAAGCTGAAAGACGAATTAGAGCTATCTAGGCAGCAAAGTTTCAGAAATAAGGTAAATCTTGAAACTTTCGATAGCAGCTAAAGTTGCAGGAAATCGCTATTTCTTGAAACTAGATAGCTAGAATGGTCTCTTGAAAATGAGTCCTAAGCAGCAGAGAAAAATATTCGAGAACATCGTGCGGCTAAAGCGTGCTGAGGATAAGAGCGCGAATTCAGAAGTAGCCGCGGTTCGCGCGAATCTCGAAGATGAACTCGGCCGGACGGTGTCTCGCAACCTAGCCGCAAGCATTCTTGGCATCAGCCACACCGCGCTGAACAAATGGATTGCCAAAGGCGAAATCCCGGTTGTGATCACGGAGAGCGGGCGTAAAGAGGTGCCGGTATCGCTGCTGCTCGACTTCTATGAGCAGGTAAACCAAACACGAGCTTCCGGGGAGCGTCGCCTCCATGCACTTGAGCCAGCTATCGAGGAGGCACGCCGGCGCGCCTCGCGAATGCGGCCGGAGCGCTCGGTTGGTGGAACATCCGAGGGGGATCGACATCGCACCTCGGAGCGTCGTGCCCTCGCCTACCACCGGGCTCTGGCGCCGCGGCTGAGGCGGCCGATGCTCGACGACGCGATGCGAAGGCTCGAACGATGGCGACAGGAGGGGCGCATCGACCACCGCTATGCGCTCCAGTGGGAACGGCTGCTCGAGAGGCCGGTCAGCGAGATTCGAAAGGAGATCTCACGCGACGATTCGGTCGGCAACGATCTGCGCCAGAACTCTCCTCTCGGTGGCCTACTGAGCGAGCCCGAGCGTCGAAAGATTCGCGAAGCGGTCGGGTAGGCCGTGAAGCGCGAGCAGTTCAACCACGTGATCGCCTCCGCGGCCGAGGTAGCGAGCGAGGAGGAGATCGTCGTTATCGGCAGCCAAGCAATCCATGGCATCCCGAGCCAGCCGCCAATGGAGGTCCTGGTCTCGATGGAGGCAGATGTCTATCCGCTCCACTCGCCCCACAAAGCGGATGAAATCGACCGAAATCTTGGTGACGGCTCATCCTTCCAACAGACCTTCGGCATCTATGCGCACGGAGTAGGCCCGGAGACAGTCGTCGGCCCGAAGGGCTGGGAGGAGCGACTCGTCAGAGTGGGGATCGAACGACGTGTTCACTCGAAGATCGACCCGGTCGCCTTATGCCTTGAAGCTCATGATCTGGTGGTGGCAAAGTGCGCAAGAGGGGAGAAGCGTGACTGGGAGTTCGCGAAAGCTCTACGGGATGCCGGCATCGTCGAGCGCGAGGAGCTGCTGCGCCGCCTAGACGACGTGGACCTCGCCCCCGAGAAGCTGGCCCATATCCGGAAGATGCTTGAAGCGCTCTAATTCAGTTGACAGGATTTGTCCAGTCGCAACCCGCACTGGGTGCGGGGTGTCGCTATTACGGGAGCGACGGGACTCGAACCCGCGACCTCCGGCGTGACAGTCGATCAACTTCCCTGCAAATATGGGTTTTTGAGGGAGTTTCGGATGGTTTGGACCGGTCTCGATCGGTCTCGGCTCAAGCGGATCGGTACCCGAACCGGGTACCCAGGTCGGCTTCTGCGGTGCAAGGACATCTGGGAGCGGACAACTCACTAGGTATCCGCGAGCTAGGAGGTCGAGATGGGCATCAACGTGAACGACGCCGGCGTATTGATCGTCCGCGCCTACAAGGGCAATCCGTTTTCGAAGCGAAGTGGCGCAACGGGCGCGGGCGCCAGCGCAAGCGACGGCTCGGCCGCGCCTGGCTCGAACAGGACAACAGCGGCCGCTGGGTCAAGAGGCGCGGCCGCGTCTTGAACGACTATCTCGATGAGCGCCGCGCCTACCGCGAAATGGCACGGGTCATCACCGAAGTCGAAGCCGAGCCCCAGCCGGAGCCCGGGGAGCGAGAGCCGCTCTTCGACGACGCAGCGACGTCATGGCTCGTGCACCTGGAGAACGAGAAGCGCGCAAAGCCATCGACCCTCGCCGGCTACCGCATCCTCTTGGCCGAGCCGCGTCACGGAGACCGCACCCAGAAGGGCGCGCGGATCATGCGGGCGTTCGGCGGTCAGAAGCTGCGCGGAATCAAGACCGACGACATCCGTCGCTTCCTCTCCTCGATCGACAAGGAACCGGTCAGCGCCCGCACCGTGAACATGCACCGCCAGGTCCTCCACGCGATCTTCCAGCACGCTCTGCGCAGCGACACCTTCGGCCTGCGGGAGAACCCGGTGGCGGCGACAGGTAAGCGGCCCGAAGAAGGGGCGCAGCCGGTCGAGACCTTCGAGCCGCAGGAGATCGTCGCCATCGCCTCCGCTGCCCGGTCTGGGCTTCACCGGAAGCGAAGTGGCTACGCGAACTCGAAGTTCTCCGAGGAGACAAAGACCGAGTGGCAGCGGATCAACGACCAGGACGCCGCCCTCTTCATCGTCGGCATGCACAGGCCTGCGCATGGGCGAGCTCCTCGCACTGCGCTGGTCAGATGTCGACCTCGAGGCCGGCACCTTGATGGTCTCGAGGGCGATGTCGGCGGGGCAGGAGTCGAGCACCAAGTCGCGGCGGGCCCGATCGGTGCCGCTCGCCGAGCAGGCTGAGAAGCAGCTCAGGGCCATCCGAAAGCGGGGGCACTTCCTCGGCCGCGATGAGCTGGTCTTCTGCCGGCCCAACGGTCAGGCGCTCGATCGCAGCGCGGTGCGCGCTCGCTTTGTTCGGGCGCAGAGGAAGGCGGGGGTGCGGGTCCGACGCTTCCACGACCTTCGCCACACCTTCGGCAGCCTCGCGATTCAGCAATTCGATGTGGTCGCAGTGAAGGACATGATGGGTCACTCCAGACTCACGACAACCGAGCGCTATCTGCACTCGAAGCCACGCCCTGGCGATTCGGCGAAGCTCACGCGAGCCTTTAGATAGGCGATGCGGTCCAAGCAGGACCTACTTGGTTGGCAATTCAAGCTGGGAGATGTCCTCTAGGTTCACAAGCGAAACAACGATTTCCCGATCCACGTCTGACGCACGCTCGAGGATCTGGTCCCGCTGGGCAGCAGAAAGCGGCTCCTCAAGCACAAAAATCAGCCATCCTTTGGTGTTGCGACCAAAATGATTTCGATAGCTAGTCAGTCTCAGCAGTACGTCAGCGAGTCGATTTCGAAGGTTCTTATCTAGATAGCGACCGCCCAGCTTGATCTCGATCACAAAGTCTGGGAGTTGATCGACCGTACTGAGCAGCACTCCATCGACCAGCAGGTTCGGTGCCCCCGTGGCCTTGACGCGGCGTTTGAACTCATATGCCGGGGGCGCCAGTGCCTCGATTCTGTCCAGGACTTGTTCCTCGACTTCTAGCGCCCGATGCATTCGAGCCCTAGGGTCCCGCGGAGCTGTTGGCTCGGCAGGTGGTGCTCCAAACGCCGGCCTCAGAGGTTTTTCGTCCTCTTCGACGGTCGCAAAGAGTTGCGCCTGCTGCTCCTCCTCGCTCTGGGGCTTGAGCTCAGATCGGAGCTTGCTGAGCTCCATGGATTCCTTTTCCTCAGCTTTGTCCTCTTGGCGCTTGAGTCGGGGGAGCCCATAAATGATTAGTCCGACGCCCCCGACCAAGAGCACCCCAAAAATGAATGGCGCCGCAACTCCCAGGTCGTGCGACGTTTCCTGACGGCTCGTGATCTCCTGTCGCCCAACCTTCGTCAGCTCTTCAATGTCCCGTTCAGGCACTAATAGGACGTCTGTCTCTCGCAAGATGAGGGCGGGAACCACTACGGCAGCCACGCATAGGAAGGCCCCTACGGAAAGGACAAATTTCGTGAATCCGTGTGCTTCTGGCCGCGGCCACATACCAGAACCGTCTCATCCAGGGTTGACGGACCCCCGGGAAGGGCAACCTCGAGATCAACTGAAGGAATGAGGACGGTCAGGTCGGGTCCCTTGATTCTCTACTTTTGTCTTCTCAGAAGCCGATCCGGACCCCGTGTGCGCGAATACGCTGTCATTCATGAGTCCTTCCGAGCCCACAATCGACGAGACCACGGCTGAGGTCATCTACCTAGCCAGAGAGCTTGTGAAGCTCGTAGACAGGGTCAAGGCGCCAGCAGCCTTGGCGGAGACCTACCTGCCCGAGCAGCTTTCATTTCTTCAGTTGCGTGAGAACTTTCGTTGCTTCGTCTCCCTGATTTCAGAGGGTCGAGATATCCCAGCTGCGCATCTTGCTCGTGCTCTATTCGAGGAGTCTGTGCGTTGGGCCTGGGTGGACGAGGATCGACCAGAGCGACGAGATGCCTTTCTGGGAGAGGCCGGGCGTGCTCACCGACTGATTGCCGAGGCGGCTGAGAATCAGGGAATCGACCCCAGCCCAATGTTCGGACCCCTCGTTGAGAGTCGCCTGTTGCCAGCGTCGGCGGGCAAGGCACGCTTCCCTGCGCGGTTCGAGGATCTTCTTGATTGGACCGATCCGGGTCTGCGTCAGATGCTGTACCTCCAGTACCGCGTACTTTCGCAATACACCCACAGTTCACTGCTTGCAGCCGCAAGTACCTCCATACTCGACATCGAGGACATCCGAAATGAGGAGGTCTTGCCCACCTCTGCTCGCCTCTATGTAATTCGAAATGCATGTACCAGCGTGGGCTTTGTTTTCGACTTTTGCATGCCCGGACTCGAATGGGAGGGCTACGAGGAGGAGCCGGCTCTCAACCTCCAGATGATGGGCATCACGGTTCGGATAGCTGAGCTGACCTACTCCGCCGCGCCCGGAAGTGCGTAGGCCGGCTGTTTGGCTGGGCCCGACTAGCTGCTGAGGAGAGATCAGTGGCTCATGATCTACCTCGAGCGGATAGCCTCCGACCTGGAACGAATCTCAACCGCTGGAAGCCACCATATGAGTTTGGACTTGACGAACTACGACTGGGGCGGAGAGTCTGACACCGCCCGAAGGTGGATCCCCGATCCTCCCAGGAGTCTGGGAGACAAGCGGGATCCCTTTGAGCGTGATCGGGCCCGAATCATCCATAGCGTCGCCTTTCGGCGCCTGCAGGGCAAGACCCAGATCTTCGCCAGCTCAACTGACTTTCTTCGAACTCGTGTCACGCATTCGATCGAGGTCGCACAGATTGGGCGAGCGCTCGCCAAGACCCACGGTGTCAACGACAGCCTCGTTGAGGCCGCCTGTCTTGGTCACGACTTAGGTCATCCACCGTTCGGGCACACAGGCGAGGAGATGCTTGCGGAGTTGCTCACTGATGTCGGAGGCGAGATTGAAGAATCAGGCGCCAGTCTCCCGCTTCCAGGCGTATTTGAGGGCAATGCGCAAAGCTTCCGCTTGGTCACGCGGCTTGAGCAGAAGAGCGCCGACTACACCGGCCTAGACCTCTGCCGCGCAACCCTCTTGGGGCTGATCAAGTACCCGTACCGGGAAAATGCTGGCGGCGCGAAGTTTCTCTACAGCGACGATGCCGATGCATACGAGGAGTGGCTCTTTGCCGGCACCGATAGGAGGCTTTTGACAGACAAAACTGCGTCTCCGGTCAGGACGCTCCCCTGTCAACTAATGGACTGGGCGGATGACATCGCCTATTCGGTTCATGACCTTGAGGACGGGATAGCCAGCGAGATGCTTCAACCGTGGCGCTGGGGAACCGACGCATTTGTCGAAACCATTTGGGACGCAGTCACCAAGGCACCAATTCGATGGCCCAACGGTCCTCCCTCACGCGACCAGATCACGCCGATCATCGATGACCTGACCAAGCGCCTGACTGATCCTCTGGACGAGGCCGAAACCGTGCCGCTTGACGTTGTTCGCGACGTTACTCGGCATTACATCGACAAGTTCGCCACGGCCGCAACGCTTGAGCGCACAGGTCCCGGCAACTCCCTTTTCGACTACGAGCTTCGGATCGACGAGCAGATCAGGATCGAGAATCAGGTTCTGAAGTCGATCACGTTTGAGTTTGTTGTCGACGATGCCGAGACCCGGAGGCTTGCCTTCAAAGGCAAGGAGATTCTTCGGAAGCTTTTTGGAGCTCTCTACGAGAACGCGACCTCGAACGCCAGGGACCGACTGCTGCTCTTTCCGAGGCCCATGCGAGATGGTCTGGACACACTCGACAACAGCCAAGCGGCCAGAGCGGTTTGCGACTATCTTGCCTGCATGACGGAGGGACAGGCTCTGCGCCTCTATTCACAGCTGTTTGAGCCTTCCGCCTCCGCGGAGTTCGGCCATGTCTGAGGGATTTCGTGGGCCATCGATCCGTCCGCCCCAAGGAGGATTCTGCCCTTCTGAGACATCGCGCTTGCAAGGAGAGAACAATGGCCAAAGCTGAAATCAGGACCAAGGATGCCGACGGTGGCTGGGTCGTCATCGGACCAGACGGCAGCGAGAGCGACGCCTATCACCGCCAGCTCAATGCTCGCAACCATGCGAGGCGCCTAGTCCAAGCAGGAGGCGGCGGTGAGGTCATCGTTCGTTCGCGTGCCGGGGAGACGGTGGAGCGGCAGACAGTTCCTGCTCCCTTGACTCCAGCCTGATCCGAGTTCCGCGACCAAGCTTTCTCCGTCCTCGCCCTCGCGAAGCCCCATCTGTTTATCTAGCTAATAGCGCTGCCAGCGAGCGGATCATTGACGAGTCGCAGCGGCACCAGTGCGTCCTCAGCAACCGTCCCGACCGGCAGAGCAACCTCTAACGTGTCGATCGACCACTTCTCGCTTGATCGAGAGGCCTACGCGTTAAGCGATTTGGGGCGAATCGACTTAAAGATGCTCCGGCGTTCAGGCGAAAACAAGACGTAGACCGAATAGGCGGCATCGACGCCTTCGGATCGAAGTGTGATCTGCTGGCCCCTCTTGTCGACCAGGCGTACCGGCGCAATCTCTTCGCCCCTATTTGCCGCAACCAGCGCTGATATCAGAGTGGCGTCTGGGCGGTTGCCTCGACTCCAGCCAAATCGTTCATCGAACGACTCTGATGCCCAACACGCAAAGCCGTTCGGATACAGACAACCGTTACGCCGCCACGCCATGGCGACTGCGACTTCTTGTTTGCTCTCCTCGGCAACTCGACGAGCAGTTGCCTGCCGAGAGATCGACATCTTGGCCGCCAGATGTCCGATATTCCCGATCGATGGATCTGATCCATCGAACTCCTTTCGGAGTCGATCCCCCTTTGCCAAGAGCTCGATGCTGAACTGGTTCGCCTCCCTCTCCATCTGGTCTTCAAAATCGGGAGACAAACGGTGGCGATTGTCGAGGTGGGCAAGGATCAATCGGTGGTCCTCAAGTACTCCGTGTCCTATCTCATGGGCTAGGACAAACCGTTCTCGCAGTTCGTGCATGTCCTCCTTGACGTAGACCTCGCCCGTTCGGGTGTGGATGATTCCTTCGAGATTCCGGAGAACGACGTCAACCATCCCCTTAAAACGATGGCGAAGCTTCTCCTTCTCGTCCGGCTTTAGCTCGATGGCGCCAGCCCTCACTAACTCCGCGACGGCAAGTGCTTGATCTAGATCCACCGGGTCATCCGTGCGCGCTACGTCCAGCTCCCTTAGGACGGCAACCGCGTTTTTCCGAATCTCAAGCTTTCGGTCGGGCGGAAGAAAGAGGTCGGAGCGAGAGGCTCTTCCATAACTCGCGGCAGTCCCGCCGCCTCGCATTGCGTCTAGGACAGCCTTGAGGGCTTCCAACTCGGTATCGCTGACGTCGTCAGGCAGATATCGCAGGGCTCTCTGTTCATGAGGCGAGGTTCCATCGGGATCAGCTTCGATGTAGCCGGCCCATTCCATGAGGAGCTTGACCGGAACCGAATAAACGTCGGCCAGCTTTCGGAGCATGGTCGGGGTGGGGCTAGCGATTTTGTCGCTCTCTAGCTGAGACAGATAGCCGGAGTTGATGCCGCATGCTTTTTCGACGTCTCGCAGGGACAGATCACGGCCCTGGCGGAGCGCGCGCAATTTTTCGCCGAGTGATTCCTGCTTTGCCATCTAACTCAGGATGGCAAAGAGCCCAGATGGATGTCAAGGCATAAACAGATGCCTTTACAGGCGTCTACAGAGCGTGATACTTTGTGAAAGCACAGCAATAGGCGACTGTCGCCGAGTTTCGCCGGCAGTCGCCCTGACGAAGAGATCCGGGCAAAAAACCGGATCACCTCTATCCGCCGTCGGGCATGACGGCAGAAACGGAGCCTAATCCAATGTCATTTGCAAACGTTGAGGGAATCCCCGTAAGCGAGGTCGACACGTCAATAGATGTCGTGTCTCTCGGAGACGGAAGCCACGAGCGCGACGCCGTCAAGGTCACGGTGGCGATGAAGCTCGGGGCGGACGTCGACAGCGAGAAGGAGACGCTGTTGATCCTGCCCCTGGCATCAGCGACCCAGAGCAAACCTCTGGTCCGCTTCGTCGACGAGCCAGTCAAAGACGCGCAGGTCTTCGAAATAGACGACCTCCCGCGCTCCGACTACGACAAGGAGCTGGTCGAGAGACTCGAGGCCTTGGCTGACGGCACGGCCAAAAAGGAGCATAAGGCCGTGGCCACCCAGATCGAGCGGTGTTCCGAAGCACTCTCGGCTGCAGTAGTCAAAGTCAAGCCGGGCCAGCGTGACCTGCGGCTCTTCTACGAGATCGCTGCCCCGAAGGTGGCTGACCGCGAGTTCGAGTTCAACGTGATCGGCCCCTTGCCGAGCTTCCTGCTCAGCACCGGAGGGTCGATCGGGCTCATCGCAGCACTCCCTCGCCGCACATCTGTGGTCACGGCGGTGGCTTTCAGCGATCCAACCAACCCCGGATCGGAAATCCCCAACAAGGCGGAAGCGGATCTCGGCTTCCGCCATCACATCGGGTGGCAGTGGAACAACGACCCGCTCTTCAAAGTCCGCTACCGATACGCCTAAGTGAACGTGCCGCCTGGGGGTCGATGAGCCCCCAGGCGGCACAGCAAAAAGGCCGACGGCGTGACTATCTTCGGTAAATCAAAGTCTAAGGAGAACGCATCATGAAACGAATCGACGTGGTCAAGAAGGGCGAGAAGTGGATCGGCCAGAGTGGCGGCAGGACGGTGCGAAACACCGGAGCGCCGACGAAGCAGGCGGCCGTGAAGAACACCGCCGGCGTTGCAAAGCGCGCGCCCCAGCCGGTCACGGTGAAGATCCACAAGGAGAAGGGCGGTATCCAGGAAGAGCGGACCTACCCGCGCTCGGCGGATCCGCGCAGGTCCAAGGGCTAGGTCAGGCGACCCGGACTTAAACCCTGCCGCCATGCCGGAGGTCGCGGCTTTCTTGCCCATGCGAGAGCGAAATCGTGCTCTCACGGGACCCTGGGTAACAGTGGGTCCCATGAACTGCTCTGTCTGAGCTACCCAACCGGAGCGCGATTCGGCGCTGCGAGTGGGATCGAGATACGGGAGCGACGGGACTCGAACCCGCGACCTCCGGCGTGACAGGCCGGCGCTCTAACCAACTGAGCTACGCCCCCGAGGGATGGGCCTGCGGCCCGGCGGCTTATCTTAGGGATCGGGGGCGGGGCTAGGGATTGGGACCGGGGTCGATCTCGTAGCCCCTGGCGGGCAGCGAGGCCGAGAGCGGGCGGCTCGGTGGGATCGCGCGGCTCATGCCCGCTCCGCCCGGGCGGCGCTGGGCCTTCTTGCCGGCCCAGAGCCAGCGGATCGGGTCGTACTGGAGCAGGGCGCGCCAGGTGGCGGTGCCAATCGCGCCGTCGACCGGGAGGCCGGCGTCGGTCTGGAAGTCGCGCACGGCGGCGCGCGTGATCCTGCCGAAGATGCCGGTGACCGGGACGTTCTTGCCGGCCGAGCGCAGGTGCTCCTGGGCCCAGACGACGAGGTCGCCGCGGGCGCCTTTCTTCAGCAGCGGGTGGGTGGTGACCGGCCGGTAGCCGACGATCGGGTCGACGATGTCGGCGCCGAGGGCGCGCCAGCCGGCGCTCGTCGTCTCCTGCCAGTCCCACCAGCTCGGCTGCAGCCCGCCGTAGCTGACGCCGAAGCGGCGGAAGAGGCGGATCTCCATGCGGTTGGCGCCTCCGTAGGTCTGGCCGAGCGGGTACAGCGGCACCCCCCAGAGCCGGTTGAAGAGGTAGGTGTGCTCGTAGACCGCGCGCACCGAGGTTTCGATCGCCCGCCAGTACATCTGCGGCTGGTTGTAGGTGGCGCCGCCTTTGCCGAAGAAGACCGAGTACGGGAAGGACGGGTGGTAGTCCACATAGGGGAAGGTCGCGAGCGAGACGGGGAAGTCGGGGCCGATCCGGGCCCGCAGGGCGCGGATGAAACGGTCGGCCCCGGCGTACTTGCCCTCGTAGTGCCCCTCGGCGTCGATCACGTAGCAATCGGCCCCGTCGCGGACCGACTCGGCGGCGACCTTCGCCTCCGCCACCGGGCTGTCGCCGTAGACGAAGGTCCAGGAGCAGACGTCGAGCCCGCCGGCGTGCAGCGCGTCCACAAGCGCGGGGTTGAACTGGGACCAGCTACTGCCCGCGTCGCCCGCCTTTATGTAGAGCGTGCCGATGTCGAAGCGCTTCGCCTGGGCGATGATCCGCGAGATGCTGCCGCCGTGGGACTTCTCGACGTACCAGATCCACTGGCCCTGGCGGTCGAACGGGGAGTCTCCGGCGACCGGCGGAGGTTCGCCGAATTCCCCCGCGCCGCCCGGTTCGGCGGCCTTCGCGGGGGCGCCGGCGATCGCGAGCGCGAGCAGGATCGCCAGGAATGCCAGACGGGAGCCCGGCACCGAAGTGCTTCTGGCCCTCACACCGCCTTCCAACACGAGGGCCGGCGGCCCGCTGCGGTGGAGAAACCTAAAACGTGGGTCGGCACCGGGCTAGTATGCGCCGCGCCCGCCCGTGGATGCCGCCGGGGGCGCCCTATGAGCGCTTTTCGCAAGATCTCGTGCAAATCGTGACCCGCGAGCCGCTGCTCCTCCTGCACGGGCTGGGCGGCAGCGGCGTCGTCTGGGACCCCGTCATCGGCCTGCTCGAGGCCGAGCGCGACGTGCTCGTCCTCGACATGCCGGGCTTCGGCACGACGCCGCCGCTCCCCGACGGGGTCGAGCCGAGCGCCGCCAACCTCGCGGCCGCCGTCAGGGCCCGCTGCGTCGAGCTCGGCGTCGAGCGCCCCCACGTCGCCGGCAACAGCCTCGGCGCCTGGGTCGCGCTGGAAATGGGGCGCGAAAGCTGGGCCGCCTCGGTCACCGCCCTCTCCCCCGCCGGGCTCTGGCGCAAGCCGCTCGGCATCAACCGGCGCGACCCCCACCTCCTGACCGGCCGGCTGCGCCTGCGCCCGCTCGTCTCCCTCGCCCTGCGGCTGCGGCGCCCGCGCGAGGCGATGGTGCGCACCTTCGCCGCGCATCCCGAGCGGGTCCCGGCCGCCGCCGCGCGCGAGCTGGTCCTCGGCTGGATCGACGCCAGCGGCTACGACGGCGCGAACCGCGCGATGCGGACTCACCTCTTCGACCCCGCCGGCTATCCGGAGGACCTTCCGGTGACGATCGCCTGGGGCGAGTGCGACAGGCTGCTCGGCCCGCCGAAGCCGGAGCGCCGCCCGGCCGGCGCCCGCTTCCTGACCATGCCCGACGTCGGCCACACCCCAACCTGGGACGACCCCGGGCTCGTCGCCCGCGTCATCCTGGAGGGCTCAAGCAAATCTCATCAAGTTCGCCAGGCTATGCATGGCAAAGTTGATGGGATCCAAGAAAGGGAGACCCGCTGATGCTGATCGAGAGGACCGAGAACCCCCAGTGGCTGTCGAACTCCTACCTGGTCGCCGACGAGGAGGGCGGCAAGGGTGTCCTGATCGACGGCAACGACGAGCTCGGGCCGCTGCTCGAGCGCGCCGGGCGCGACGGGATCGAGATCACCCACATCCTCGTCACCCACCCCCACATGGACCACATCGCCGGCCTGGCCGAGGCCCGCGAGAAGCTCGGCAACCCGCCGATGGTCGCCCACCCGGAGGCCGCCGCCGAGATCGACGAGGAGATCTCCGAGACGATCGGCGACGGCGAGAAGCTGACCACCGGGGGGCTGGAGATCGAGGCGATCCTGACCCCGGGGCACGCCGCCGGCCACGTCGCCTTCCTCGTCAACGGCAGCGACGTCTTCACCGCCGACGTCCTCTTCAAGGGCACGGTCGGCGGGACGATGGCCCCGGGGGCGAGCGGCTTCGAGGACCTGCGCTCCTCGGTGATGAGGCTGATGGAGCTGCCCGCCGACACCCGCGTGCATCCCGGCCACCGCGAGCCGACGACGATCGGCGACGAGCTCGAGGGCAATCCCTTCGTGCGGATCTGGCGCGGGGTCGACGAGACCGGCGAGGAGGAGTGCACCGTCTGGGACAGGGCGGCGACGCTGAAGCTCTGGGCCCCCGACTACGACGGCGGCAACAAGGCCTGGGTCCTCTTCCAGGACAGCGGCGAGGACGCGATCGTCGGCGGCTCGCAGGTCGTGCGCTCCTGATCGCCCAGGCCCCGGTTAGACGGATGTGCGAGCACCCAGCACCAATTTTTGCCTGACAATCGGCCGGACGTCCTCTACGGTGACTTGCCCATGGAGATCTTGCAGGGACTACCGGTCGGGGACATAAAAGAATTCGCCTTCGACTGGTATCCGGTCTTCGGCGTCTTCTTCATGTTCACCCTGATGGTCATCTTCATCGTGCTGCTGCGCAGCACGATGAGCAAAGTCAAGCCGGAAACGGTCAAGGCGAGCAAGAAGCACCCGGTCCAGTGGGACGAGGTGCAGGGCGTCGACGCCGCCAAGGACGAGCTGCTCGACGTCACCGCCTGGCTCCAGGACCCGAAGCGCTTCGCCGGCCTCGGCGCCAAGGCCCCGCGCGGCGTGCTGCTCTTCGGCCCGCCCGGAACCGGCAAGACGATGCTCGCCCGGGCGGTCGCCGCCCAGGCCGGGGTCGACTTCTTCTCCGCGTCCGGCTCGAGCTTCGTCGAGATGTTCGTCGGCAGGGGCGCGGCGCGGATCAGGCGGCTGTTCAAGGAAGCGCGCAAGTCCGGGCGCGCCGTGATCTTCATCGACGAGCTCGACGCGATCGGCGGCGCCCGCAGCAGCGAGGGCGGCGACGGCGGCTCCAGCGAGCGCGAGCAGGCGCTCAACCAGCTTCTGGTCGAGCTCGACGGCTTCGAGCGCGACAAGGGAACGGTGATCGTGATCGCCGCCTCCAACCACGTCGACAAGCTCGACAAGGCGCTGCTGCGGCCGGGCCGCTTCGACCGCCAGGTCCTGGTCTCGCCGCCCGACCGCGCCGGCCGCGAGGCGATCCTCCGCGCCCACGCGAAGGGAATGCCGCTCGGCCCCGACCTCGACCTCCGCGACGTCGCCCGCAAGACGACCGGGATGACCGGCGCCCAGCTCGCCAACGCCCTCAACGAGGCGGCGATCATCGCCGGCCGCGCCGGCCGCAAGGAGATGGGCCGGGGCGACCTCGACGAGGCGCTGCTGCGCCAGACGGTCGGCTCCGAGCAGGCGCGACGCCTGAACGCGAAAGAGCGCCGGATCGTCGCCTACCACGAGGCCGGCCACGCGGTCTGCCGCCACCTGCTCGGCCTCGACCCGCCGGAGATCCTCAGCATCGTGCCGCGCGGGCCCGCCCTCGGCTTCGTCGGCCACTCGCCCGACGAGGACACCTACCTGAAGTCCCGCGAGGAGCTGCGCAAGGAGATCGTCACCCTGCTCGGCGGGCGCGCCGCCGAGGAAGAGGTCTTCGGCACCTCCTTCTCCGGCGCGGTCGACGACCTCGCCCGGGTGCACGCCGTCTGCAAACAGATGGTCAGCGAATTCGGCATGGGTGTCGCCCTCGACGCCGAAGGGGCGCCGCCGATCGCCCTGCCCAGCGGCGACTACGCGCTCTCCGACCGGACGCGGCGCGACGTCGACGTGGCGTCGATGATGCTCGCCCGCGACTCCCACCGCCGCGCCCGCGCCCTGCTCGCCGAAAACCGCGAGTGCCTCGACGACCTCGCGGCCAGCGCGCTCGAGCGCGAGACGCTCTCCCGCGAGGACCTCGACGAGATCTTCGCCGCCCACCGGGTGCGGGAGCAGAGCGTCACCGAGGTCCCCGACCATGACGAGTCCACCCGGCTGTAGCCTGTGGGCGTGAGCCCCGGCGTCACAGGCGGCGACGAGCACTACTTCCCTCCCGGGCGTTCGATCGCCCGCATGGTCCACGGCGAGCGCGCCGTCGGCCTGCTCTACGGGCAGCGGGCGCTGCTGATCGGCGCCCTCGAACCGCTGACCTACACCGGCACGATGCTCAGCACCCGCGCCTCGAACAAACCGTTCAAGCGCCTCGCCCGCACCGCCAAGATCCAGGAGACGATCCTGCTCGGCACCAAGGCCGAAGCCGACGAGGCGCTCGACGCCGTTCACCGCCTTCACGAGTCGATCAAGGGCGAGCTGCCCGAGGCCGCCGGCGGGCACCCGGCCGGCACCCCCTACTCCGCGTTCGACCCCGAGCTGATGCTCTGGACGCTGGCGGTGATCGCCGACTCGGGGCGGGCGATGTACGAAGCGATGGTCAGGCCGCTGAGCGACGAGGAGCGAGAGGCGCTCTGGCAGGACTACGTCCTCTTCGGCGAGCTCTTCCGCCTGCCGCGCAGCGAGGTCCCGGCCACCTACCCCGAGTTCGAGGCCTGGTTCGAGGGGAAACTCGCCTCGCCCGACCTGCACGCGACGGAGCATGCGCTGGAGCTGGGGCCGGTGGTCGCCTTCAGGCAGCCGGTGCCGGCCTACGCCCGCGGCAACCTCCTGGTCCAGAACCACCTGATCAAGGGAACCCTGCCGCCGCGGGTGCGGGAGATCTTCGGGATCAGGTGGAGCCGCGCCCACGAGCGCTCCTTCCAGGCGATGGCAGCCGCCCACCGCCGTACCCGCCGTGCCTTCCCCTACTCGATGCGCCGCGGCCGCAACGACTACTTCTTCGACGTCGTCATCCGCGCCGAGCACCAGCGTGGAGGCACCCCGGTGCCGGAGCTCGCCGGGCGGCTCTGAGCTACCGCCGCGCCGCTAGGAGGGGCCAGCGAAACTCGCGTTCGGGGCTGGCGAGCGCCGGACCAAGCGGAGCAAGGACGCAGGGAGGCCGAATAGCAGCGCTATTCGGCCGACTGAGGACGCCGCACCGCGCTGTGTCCGCCGCCGCCAGGCACGGGCGCGAGTTTCGCTGGCCCCTCCTCTAGTTGCGAACCGAGCAGGGCCGCAGGAACGTTCCGCTGAGGAACGTCCCGTCTTTGAAGGTGAACTGGCCGCGGGCCTGGAGGCGACCGGTTTCACAGCGGGCCTTGATGTAGCTGCGCTTGACGCCTTTGTAGGTCCATTTTTTGCCGATCGTCAGTTCCCCGGAGACCGGGACCCCGGCGCCGCCGGCGATTTTCGGGATCGTCGCCTGGGTCCGGTAGCCGTAGATGCCCTTGCTGATTTTTTCGATCACCACGGGGACGATGAAGGTCGTCACCACCGGCTGCTTGAGGTAGGCATGGGCGAGAACCGTGTAGTTGCCGCCCTTTTTCGGGCCGTTGAAGATCGTGATCGGCGAGGTGGCCGGGATCGGGGCCTGTTCCTCGAATTTGACGATCGCGCTGCCTTTGCCCTCGCCGACGATCGCGCCCTTGCACTTGGCGCGCGCCTGCTCCACCGTCGTCGCCTCGAGCTGCCCCGCCCTGCAGTACGGCAGGCCGGTCGTTTCAATCGAGCCGTGCCGGTCGTATTCGATGTCGATCGTGTGGAGGATCGGCGGCAGGCCGCCGGAGACGGTCGTGATCCTGCCGCCGCCGTGGATCGTGATCGGGGCGTTCTCGTGTTTGGGGAGCGCGGTCGGGCTGAAGCGGCCTTCGGCGTAGATGATGATGTCGCCGGCCCGCAGCTTGATCGCCTCGGCGCTGCTTCCCACAGCGACCACGATCAGCGCAACCAGCGCCGTGATCAGGAATTTCCTCCGCTTCACTCCAACCGCCCCTCTCGAGATTGACCAAGCAAGCGTACTGGTCACTGAAACACCGCGGAGAGGCCAGGGCTTCGGCCTCCGGGTCTATCCGTGCGCCCGTCTAGCGTTGGGGCATCGGGCTCCGCTTCTACATCACGGCGCTGATCGCCTCGCTCGCCCTGCTCGTCGTCGGCACAGACGGCGCCCTGGCCGCGGAACGGACGGTGACGGTCAAAGGGGTCGCCACACAGGAAGTCCCCAACGACACGGCGGAACTGGGCTTCACCGTGGTCAAGGAACGGACGACGCGGGCGGCGGCGCTGCGGATCGCCTCGATCCGCCTGCGCGAAGTGATCGCCGCCTGTCGGGCGATCCCCGGCGTCGGGCCCGGCGACATCTCGACCGGCAGCGTCTCGGTGAGCAGGTCCTTCCGCGGCAAGAGGAACGTCTTCCGGGCGAGCGGCAGCGCCGGCGTCATCCTCCACCAGCCCACCCTGGCCGGGCAGATGATCAGCGCCGCCGTCGCCGCCGGGGCGACCGGCACCCGCGGGCCGATCTTCTTCCCCGGCGACCCGGAGACCGCCTACACCAACATCCTGCTCGCGGCCTTCGACCAGGCGAGGGCGAAGGCCCAGGCCCTGGCGACCCGGTCGGGCTCGGTGCTCGGGCCCGCGATCACGATCGAAGAAGGCACCGAGGCGGTGCCCTCCCAGCCCGACAAGACCGTGAAGAAAAACGCGCCCGGCGGCGAGCCAAACCCGACGCCGCCGACCAGCCCCGGCGCCTCGACGCTGACCGCCACGGTCCGCGTCGTCTTCGCTCTCCAGTAGCGGCCCGTCCTCAGCCCCAGCTCCGGCCGTCCTCGTCGGCGGACCAGGGGATGCGGCCCCGCTCCAGTGCCGCGGGCCCGGTCTGCGAGGCGTGGGCGTCGCAGAGGACCTCGTCGCGCATCGCGAAGCGCACGCCCGCGCGCAGCATCCGTTCGGCAAGCCACCAGTCGCCCGGCAGGCCGAGGTCGGCGGCCAGCAGCTCGCGGCCGAAGAAGCGCAGCCCCGCGTGGTACATCCCCCCCGCCCAGGAGAAGCGGCCGAGGCGCGGCGGGAAGGCGCAGAAGTCCTCGGGCTCCGCGCCCGCGTGCTGGCGGACCTGGCCGTAGACGGCCTCCGCCCTGCTGCCGCGAGCGAGCTCGAGCAGCGACCCGACGCACTCGGGCCGCATCGCGTCGTCGTCGTCGAACTCGACCAACCAACGGCCCCGCGATGCCTCGACCGCCGCGTTCCGCGCCCGCGTCGCGCCGACCAGCCAGAGCTTGACCGGGTCGTCGGTCCAGGTCTGGCGCGGCCCCAGGTCCAGATACCTCACCCGCGGGTCGCCCAGCGCCGTCACCGCGGCCTCGGTCTCCGGCGGCGCCCCGTCGGCGGCGACGATCACCTCCAGCTCGGCGTGCCCCTGGGCGAGGATCGAGGGAAGCGAGCGCGAGAGCAGCTCCGGGCGGCCGGTGGTCGCGACCGTGACGCTGACCAGCGGCGTCTCCTCCTCCCAGGCCCGGTCGTAGTCGGGGGCCTCGCGGGCGGCGCGCAGTGCGCGGCGGTTGGCGGGCTCCTCTGCGGCCAGCGCCCGCAGGGCGTGGCGAAGGTCCTCGTCGCGGACCCGCGACGCCGCCAGCCTCGCGACCCGCTCCTCGATCGAGCCGACCCGCCCGCCGAGCTCCTCGGTCGCGCCGAGCTGGAGCGCGCCGGCCCGGTCGAGGCCCGCGAGCCCCTGCTCGAAACCGGCGAGCTGCTGCTCGACGCCCGCGACCCGCCGCTCGATCCGCTCGAGGTCGGCGTAGGGGCCGTGCAGACGCCGCGCGAGCGCCGCGCGGATCCTGGCCAGGCCCCGGGGTGGGCGGTCCGCGCTCATCCGCCCGAGTAGGGACGCGCGGGCACGCCCTGGACGCGGGCCGCGGCGGCGACGTCGCCGATCGCGACCGCGCCCGCCGCCACGGTCGCCCCCGCCCCGACTCCGATCCCGTTGACGACCACGCAGCCCATGCCGAGGAAGGCACCCTCGCCGACCTCCGAGTTGCCGCCGACGTTGACCCCCGGATTGAGCGTGGCGAAGGCGCCGATCCGGGTGTGATGCCCGACCAGCACGCCGCGCGAGAGGATCGCCTGCTCGCCGACCCCCGCCTCGGCACCGACCACCGCCATCGGCCCGACCGTCGCGCTCTCCGCGACCAGAGCCGAGCGGGCCAGATGAGCCTTCGGGTGGACCAGGCCCCAGGCGGCCCAGCCCGCCTCGGCCAGCCGCCGCCAGCTCTCCTCGCGATCCCCGCCCAGGCCGAGCACCGCCCTGCCGCCCGCCGGCGGCGCCTCGACACCGACGACCGGCAGGCCGTGGATCGTCGACCCCGCCTCCTCCGGGCGCTGAAGCGCGATCAGGCCCTCGACCTCCACCCCGGCATCCTCCGCCCAGCCGGCGACCTCGGCCGCAAAGGAGCCTGTGCCGGCGATGTGGAGGCCTCCGGCCATTGGTGAGTCAGCCTAAACCGATGGGCGGTACTGGGCTCGAACCAGTGACCCCCTCCTTGTAAGGGAGGTGCTCTCCCAACTGAGCTAACCGCCCGGGGCTCTGATTATTGCTCAGCGCAGGGCCACAGCTCGGGTGACGCGGCCGCCGGGAAGGGTGACGAGGAGCTGCGCCCGCATCGTCCCCCGGATCCGGGCCAGCCGGCGGCCGCGGGAGTTGAGGGCGACGACGAAACCGTGCGAGGCGCCGCCGCTGAGGGCGAAGGCGCGGCGGGCGATGCGCATCCTGACCAGGCGCGTCCCGCCTCGCCGCCTCACGGCGACCCACGTGCGCAGCGCGATCTGCCCGGGGCAGGCCGTGCCGCTCGGCCATTCGCAGCCGATCCGCAGCCACAGCCGGTTGCCGCGACCCCGCAGGTGGGAGATGCGCAGCGGCACCCGGATGCCGACCGTGCGACAGCCGAGCAGCCTGGTCTTTTCGTCGGCGGCGACCGCGTAGGCGCAGACCCTCTGCCGTCGCGAGGCGGCGACCGGGAAGCTGACGTCGAAGCCGTGATTGGGGCCGGCGGCGCGGTGGACCGTCGCGATGTCGGGACGAGGAAGGGCCGCGACCTGGCCGAGTTCGTAGAGGGTCGCCCCCGGACGGCCGGCGGCCCCGCCGACGTAGGCGCGGATCGTGGTCGGGGCGGTGGGAACGCTCGGGTCGTAGGCCCAGCCGGTCAGCCGCACCTGCCCTGACAGCGGTGAGCCGGCCGAGTCGAGCCGCCCTCTCGGCATCGTGTCGGGGGGTGGGAGCGCCCCCACGGTCGCGCCGTCGACGTAGTTGTTGTCGATGTTGATCGTCACCCCGCCGTAGGTCTCGTCGTGGCCGCCGCGGTATTGGTGGATGCGGCGATGCGGGGTCCAGGCGTAGTCGGGGACGTAGGGGTCGTCCGTGTTCTTCAGCCCGTTCCAGTTCGCGATCCAGAGGTCGTCGGGGACCGGGTAGGAGGTTCCCCACTTCGAGGCGAGGTCGGCGATGCCCGATGCGGCGCTGCTGTACACCCCGGACTCGTAGCCGGCCGCGTGCAGCGCGGTCGTCCAGGCGGCGAGGAAGGTGAGGGTCGAGCTGGTGGCGCTGGACGTGCGCACGTAGCTCTCCATGTCGAAGTAGATCGGGCTGCCCGGGCCGATCCCGACCGCGGCCGCGTCCTCGACCGCGTCGTTCGCCGCCGCCGTCCCCTGCGAGGCGGCCGACCCGGGGCTCAGCGTCGCGCACGAGGTGCAGCTGCTGGTCGTCGCCTGCAGGCCGACGTAGGTGGGAATCAGGTGCCAGCCGGCGGCGGTCTGTTCGCGCACCCAGGCGGAGGTCAGGCTCGGCTGCGAGCAGCCGCGATTGAGGCCGCCGATGTAGATGCCGACGGCCCGATAGGGCGAGCTGCTCCAGGCCGCCATCGACCGCGGCGACGGCGCCGTGCAGGCGTCGAAGCCGAGGCCGGTGTACTCGCCCGCGGCGGCGAGCCTGACCATCGGGGACGCGGCCGAGGCCCGGGCCCGCCGCTCGCCTCTCCCGTCGATCAGGATCGCCCGGCGACGGCCGACGGCGTGGGCGGGACAGCGCTGGCTCGTCGAGGGCCTGCCGAGGTAGACGGCGCGGCGGTCCATGCGCACGCACATCCGCGGGTGCTCGGCGAGCCTGAAGACCGGCCAGGAGGAGGGAACGCGCGCCTGCTCGCCACGGAAATGGATCTCCTCGGCGCCGGCGGCGGCCGGGACCAGGAGGAGCAACAGGGCCAGGGCAAACGGGCGCATGCTCCCCCAACCGTTCCACCCGCCCTTCGATTCGCCTGCCTCGGGAGCGCATAGGCTTGCCCGGTGAGCAAGGGGACCTTTCTGCGGGCGGCGATCGTGCAGCTGATCGCGGTCGCGGCCCTGTCCGCCTTCCTCGGCGTTGCCCTCCCAGAGGGGTTCTTTGCGGACTGGGGCTGGCTGGCCGGGCCCGCCGCCTGGCTCGCCTGCGCGGCGCTGACCGCGATCATGCTGCGCCTGCCGATGCCGCCGACCCTGCTCGGCGCCCTGCTCGCCGGAATCCCCAGCGTCCTCGCCGTCGTCCTCGGCCTGCACTGGCTCGGCGCCGCGGTCGCCGTCGTCCTCTTCGCCGCCTGGTGCGCGCGGATGCCGCGCCCCGGCGCGGCGTGGAGCGGTTGAGCGGTCAATGTCGGAGACAGGCTCTGCGCCGAAGTCCGAGGCGCGCTCGCCGATCAGCCCGACCGCGCACTACACCGGCGCGGTCTGGACGCGCAACGGCCTCTCCCACCCCGCGCTCTCCACCTCCACCGGGCGGCTGATGTTCGAGTCGTTGCGGCTGCCGCTGGCGGCCTCGAAGGCGCTCGGCGGCACCGGGCTCGAGGACCACCTCCTCGCCCGCCACCTCCTGATCGACAACATCCTGGAGGCGGCGATCGAACGCGGTGAGGTCTCGCAGGTGATCGAGATCGCCGCCGGCCTCTCCCCTCGCGGCTGGCGCTTCACCGAGCGCTTCGGCGATCGCATCACCTATCTGGAGACCGACCTGCCCGACATGGTGGAGCGCAAGCGCGACGCGCTGGAGCGGGCCGGCTCCCTCGGCCCCGAGCATCGGGTGCTCGAGCTGGACGCCCTCAGCGAGTCCGGCGACCACAGCCTCGCGGCCGTGGCGGCGAGCCTGGACCCGACCCGCGGCGTGGCTGTCATCGCCGAGGGACTGCTCGTCTACCTCGATCGCAGTGCGGTGCTCGGCCTCTGGCGCCGCGCCGCCGAGGCCCTCTCCCCCTTCCCCCACGGCCTGATGCTCTCCGACCTCCATCTTGCCGATGAGAACGAAGGCCCGATGACCACGGTCGGCTACCGCCTCCTCTCCCTCTTCGTCCGCGGCCGCGTCCAAATGCACTTCGACGACGAAGCCGAGACCATCGCGACCCTCGAAGCGGCCGGCTTCACCGGAGCCGTGCTCCACCGCGGCTCCGAGGTCTCGGACGCCCGCGGCGTGGACAACATCAGGGTGCTCGAGGCGCACACCGACTGACCGAGAACGAGCGTGGGCCTCGGGCCGCTACGGGTCAAAGGCGAGGCATCCCGGGCGCCAGAAGGGGGGATTGGCCCTTCTGTGCGGCGCCCGGGTCGCCTCGCACCGCGTCGGGTGGCGTCGAGAGTAGGGTCTCTCGTTTGCCGGGCCCTTCGCGGGTACTGTCTTGGCGCCTCCCGGAGGGGTAATCCGGTGGCCTCCATAGCCGGCTTTCCCACGGGATGAGAGAGCACCGGCGGTTTTCCCGCGGGTCAGAGAGAGTGTCGACTCACGGGAAGCTTTCGGAAATGCGTTCCGGCGCGCTTGTCCGGCGCCGGCAAAAGGCCATGTCTCGTTGCTCCCTGTTGGTTTCACGGTTCCCCATCCGCGGTTGGCAATCGCTACGTCGCCCAAGTTTCGATTGGGTCTTTTCCCTGTCGCCCGCAAGGGCGCCAGGCACAAGGAAATCACACTCTTGGCCGAAAGGCAAGCAAGCTTTTCTGAAGATAAGCTCCTCCGCGACAGGGAAGGATCGCGGTGGCGATCCAAAGATGCGGGAAACCTCTTCAAGGAACGTGGGTGAGAAGGTCCTACAATCAGCGCGGGTCTTTGGGAAAGAGTGGCCCACCGGGGAACGCGGTCGGGCTGAACGAGAGGCGAGTGCCGCTTGAGGGACGCTGAGGCTGCCGGCGCGACGACGCAAACCCCGTGGGGGCAAGCCGGCGATTTGAAGGAGCGCAGGCTGCATCCCAGCAGCGGCAAATCGCGCGCCGAGGTGGCGAAAAACCAGCGTGAGCGGCTCTTCGGCGCGCTCTTCGCCGTCGTTTCGGAGAAGGGGTATGAAGCGAGCACGGTCGCCGACGTTGTCGAGATCAGCGGGGTCTCGAGAAGCGCTTTCTACGAGCACTTCGCCAACAAGGACGAGTGCCTGGCGGCGGCGGCCGAAGAGCTGATCGAGCCCACGCTCGCGGCGCTGGGAGAGGTGGCGGAGGAGGGCGAGGACGAGCCGCAGGCGATCTTCGAACGGTTCATCGAGCTCCTGAACTCGCAACCGGCCGCAGCGCGGGTCTGCTTCGTCGAGCTGCACGCGGCGGGAGAGCGCGGCGAGGCCGTCGCCGATCGCGGCTTCGAGGCGCTGGCCGAGATGGTGGCGAGGGTGAGCCCGAGTCTGCCCGGCCATGAGCGGATGAGCCCGGACCTCGTGCGGGTGCTGATCGGCGGCCTGCGCAAAGCGATCCACAGCCGCCTGTATCGCGGCGAGGGGGGCGAGCTGGACGAGCTTGCGCCCGAGCTTTGGCGCTGGCTCGTGAGCGTCGCCCCTCCGCCGGGCGAGCTTGCCGCACCGCGGCGGCAGCGACCGTCCCCGGCACGCTTCGAGGGCTACACGCCGGCGGAACGGATCGCGCGCGCGGTGGCCGCGGTGGTCGCCGAGAAGGGCTATGGGGCGATGAGCACCGACGACATCGCCGCGCGGGCGGCAATCTCGCTGAGCACCTTCTACGCCCATTTCTCGGACAAGAGCGACGCGGTGCTCGGTGCCCTGGAGATGAGTGGGGCTCAGGTCATGGCGCTGGCGGTGCCGGCCTCGCGCCGGGCCGGCGGGTGGCAGCAGGGCGTGCGAGCCCTCTATGAGGCGATCTGCGCCTACTTCGTCGCCGAGCCGGCAATGGCCGAGCTGGCGACAGTTGGCGTCTACGGCGCCGGGCCCCGGGCGCTCGCCCGCCGCGACCGGGTGATCGACTCAATGGCGGCGATGCTGGCCCCGGGCTTCGAGGAGAACCCCTCGGCGCCGTCGGTGAGCGCGGAGGCGATCGCGGCGACGGTCTACGCGCTGCTGCGCGAGCAGGTCAGACGCGAGGGGCCCGAGAGCCTCGGCGCGGTGGTGCCGCTTGCCACCTACATCACCCTGGTCACCTTCGTCGGCCCCGACCGCGCGCTGGCGGTCGCCAACGGCGAGGGCGCCTCCAAGCGCTAGCCGGCGAGGTCGGGCGGCGGCGCGATGTGGAGCTCCTCCTCGGCGGCCCCGGCCCCGAGGTAGGGGAAGACGGCCGCATACATCAGCTGCGGTATTTCCTCCTCGCCGAGGTCGAGTTCGCCCTTGGCGATCGCCTCCTGGACCCGCGCGAACATGACCCCTCCTACCCCGATCGCGGTGGCCAGACCCGGCGAGTTCGGCCCGCCCGCTTCCTCGGAGCCCTCGTCGATCAGCTCGACGAGGCGGTTGAAAGTCTGTTGAAAGAGGCGCTGGGAGTCCTTCCCCGCCCACTGCACCTCGACGGCGGCAAGGCGGGCGACGCGTTCATCTGCGCGCAGGAACCGCAGGAGCGCGTAGCCCGTGGCGCGCATCCGATCGCGCCAGCCGACCAGGCCCTCCACCGCCGCCTGCGCCCGGGCGAAGAACTCGTCGTAGATCTCGCCGAGCACAGCGGCGAAGCAGGCGTCGAGATCGGCGTAGTGCCGGTGGAAGGTGGCGTCGTCCATCTCGGCGCGCTCGAGCAGGTGCTTGAGCTTCAGCTTCTCATAGCCGCGCTCGGCGCAGAGGTCGAGTAACGCCTCGCGGAGGCGGCGTGCCTCTTCTGCGCTCCCGTCGCTCATCTCCCTCAGACAGTATGTATGTCACAAGCCGGCGCGCGAGCGCCTCCCGGCGCTGAGCAGGGCGCGACTACCACGCCCACGGCGGCGCAGGAGGTGGACGAGCAGCGATGGACGGGCAAGGGGGCCGAGGGCGCCGTAGACGGCGAGGGAGATCGGCTCTCGGCCAGGGCGCCAGGCGTCCTCGTGGATCAGGTAGAGCGCCCCCATCGCGGCGAGGATCGCCTCGTGCAGGGCGCCGTCGGGCAGCGCCGCCACACGCTCGCGGGCGCCCGAGGCAATCGACTCCAGGCGCTCGGCGGCCCGCTCGTAGGACCCATAGCGGCGCAGGTGGCTGGCCTCCTCGGGGTCCTCGTCGAGGTCGACCAGAGAGTCGAGCAGGGCGTTGAGGCCGCTGGCCCAGGGAAAGTAGGCGGCCTCCACCCGGTGGGCATCGGCCTCGCTGGCGCCCGGCGTCGCGGCGAGGGCGAGCAGGGCGCCGACGCAAAGCGAGGACGCGGCGGCGGCGGCGATCAGCTCCCACCACTCGAAGCCGGGCTCGAGCCCCGACTCAGAGGCGGTGCGCGCCGCCCAATCGTCGAGCTGGTCCTCGAGCGGGCCGAAGTGCAGGGCGTGGTTCAGGGCCTGCGATTCGGCGCAGAGCCGCGCCTGGCGCAGGAGTGGTCCGCGGGCAGCCTCGTAGGAGGGCAACGAGCGCAGGGGCGCGCGGCAGGTCTCGATCAGCTCGTGCAGGTAGCCGCCGTCCTGCGCGGCAGGGGCGTGGGCGTAGTACTCGGCATGGGCGGCAGAGGGGTCGAGGGCGACCTCGAAGGCGCGATGCAACAGGAGTCCGTTGGCCATCGGGTCGTCGCTGGGACGCTCGGAGACGCCGTCGAGGTAGTCGAGCATCAGCTGGTAGGCGACGAGACTGCGGGCGAGGTCGCCACGGTGGCGAGACGGAGCGAGGACGGCGAGGGCGGCGAGGCCCTCGGAGTTGGAGCCCTTGTCGTGGTGGGAGGCGAGCGCGTCCGCCCTCAGAAGCGGGTCGGGGATCGACTCGGCGCGGGCGAGGAAGCGGCGCTGGGCAGTGCGCGCCGCCGGGAAGACTTCGAGCCAGTAGCGCCGCGCCGCCGAGGCGAAGAGGCGGACGGTGCGAGCGCGGGTGGCGCGCCTGCCCGGGGTGAGTGGCACTGCCGTCTCCGTGGTCATCGGCGGACGCGGCAGCCGCGGAGGATCGTCGTGGACAGGGTCGGCCGCGGCGCGAAGTGGTAGGTGGCACGGGCCAGCGGAAAGATGCCGACACTGAAGCGGCGGGGCAGCGGACAGCGGGCGCTGAGGTAGCTGCGCTGCTCGCCGCCGGCCCGGTAGCGGCGCCCGAGGGTGATCTGGAAGGAGCGCAGGCGAGGCCAGCGACCGAGCGCCTGGCGGACCGGCGAGCGGAGCAGGATTCCGAAGGCGCCGGCGCGGAGGGTCCGCAGGTAGAAGGGCAGGACGAACGACACCGGGGGCGAGGCAGAGTACGCATGGACCCAGACGGCCGGGCGCCCATCCGAGCGCCCGTTGAAGGCGAGGACGCCGGCGCGGGCAAGCAGGGGCTCATCGGGGTCGAGCGGGACTTCGGTGCCGATCTCACCGCGGCCGACCAGCGCCCCGCGGCAGCGGGCGAGCGCCTGGCGGGCTGTGGCGTTGCGCAGGCGAGCGCGCGGACAGACGGGCAGGCCCGCGGTGTCGAGGCCGCCGCGGGCGCCGAAGGCGATCTCGATACGGGAGAGCCGCGGCGGCGGCACGCCATCGGCGCCGCGGACGGTGCCGGAGAGATCGATCGACACCGGCACGGGCCGCTGGCGGGGAATGTGGCGGGGTGCGACCGAGCCGTCGAGGGAGACGACGACGCCGGGGCGTCCGGTCTGCTCGGCGCCGGCGGGGCCGGCCGCGAGATAGGCGGCGGCGAGCAGGGCGCAGAGCGGGAGCGCGGCGAGCCTATGGAGGGGCGGGCGGGTCACATGAACCTCGTGGGCTTGAACGCGCAGTGGTTGAAGCCGAAGGAGACGACCACGTTGTTGGCTTTGTTTCCCTCGTGGATGAAGTCTGCCCAGACGCGCTGGAAGCGGGGGATGTCTTCCGTGCGCAGCGCGGCGGCCGTCAGTCCCAGGGCCGCGGACTCGCGCTTCAGCGCGGCGAACCAGCGATCCAGGATCGCCCTGTCGGCCGCGGGCCTCGGCACGGTGGAGATCGAGCCGACGGTTCCGGCGAAGATTCGCTGCGCCTTCGCGACCTTGGCGGCGGCCTGGCGGAAGCGTTCGGACCGGACATCGTCTTTGGTGCCGCGAACCGCGCGCCGGGTGGCCTCGGAGTCGGGCTTGCAGATCTGCTCGAGCTGGGCGACGTATGCGGGGCGGGTCAGCTCCGCGGCGGCCGAGGCGGTGGGAACGGCCGCCAGAAGAAGGAGCAGGGGAAGGAGCCGGCGCATCAGCTCGCCGCCTCTGCGGTGGCCGCGGGCCCGGGACGAGGGGCCTGGCGTGGGAGAAGCCGATCCAGCCATGGCGGGGTGCGCCAGACCCGCTCGCCGATCAGAAGCATCAGGGCCGGCAGGAGGACGATGCGGACGACGGTCGCGTCGAGGATGATCGCGACGGTGAGGCCGAGGCCCATCTGGCTCACGGTGGCCACCGGAGCGACCGCAAAGGAGGCGAAGACGGCGGCCATGATCGCGGCGGCGCCAGTGATGACACCGGCGGTTTTCTGCAATCCGTAGGTGATTGCGGCCGCGTTGTCGCGCCCCTCGGCGTATTTCTCGCGCATGCGGGCGAGGAGGAAGACCGCGTAGTCGATCGAGAGGCCGAAGGTGACGCCGAAGATCGCGGCGGCGCCGACGGTGTCGATATATGGGTGGCCGCCGAACGGGTAGCCGGCGGGGATCTCGCAGGCCAGCGTGACGACGCCGATCGCGGCGCCGACGGAGAGCAGGTTGAGGGCGACGGCGAGGGCGGCGAGCAGCGGGGCGCGCAGCAGGGCGACGAGCATGAGGAAGGTGATGAGGACGATCGAGCCGACGACGAAGGGCAGGCGCGACTTGGTCGCCGAGCCATAGTCGTTGAGGACCGCGGCCCCGCCGCTGAGCCCGGCGCTGAGCCCGGGGCGCTCTTCGATCGTGTCGGCAAGCGAGCGAAGGCGGGAGTCGAGCGCGCGCGAGCCGGCGGTGTTGAAGCCCGCCTCGGGGACGATCAGGTAGCGGGCGGCGGTGCCCCCGCCTGAGACGTCGATCACCTCGGCGGCGAGCGAGCGGCGGACCGGGTCCGAACCGTCGATCGCGGCGACTGCGAGATAGCCGGAATCGAAGAGGCGCGGTGAGAGCTCGTTCAGCTGGTCGAGGCGCCGCTCGAGCGGCTGGGCCGTGCGGGTGACGCGCTCACCGGCGCGGCTGAGGCCCTGCTGGAGCGGGTAGGCGCGCTGCGAGCCTTCGGCGAGGCCGCCGCTGAGGGCTTCGGCGCCGCCCCGAAGTTCGCCGAGGCCGCCGGCGAGGGCCTCGGCGCCCGAGCCGAGCGCGCCCAGGCCGCCGCTGAGGCCACGGGCCTCGTCGGCAAGGCGGGCGGAGCCGCCGCGCAGGCGCTCCCCGCCCGAGTGGAGCTTGCCGAGGCCGCCCTTCAGCTCCCGCGCCTGGGCGCGAAGGCGGGCGATTTCTTCGCGGTTGGCGGAGAGGACCGAGGCGAGGACTTCGGCTTCGTGGGCGGCGGGCGCGAGGGAGGAGTCCCTGGCGGCGGCGCTCTGCAGGCGAGCGGAGAGCCGATTGGCCCGACCGAGGCCCTGGGCCGTCAGGTTGGGCAGCAGGGTGCCGAGGCCGAGCGAGAGTTCGTAGGCGGTCGAGGAGGCGACGCGCTGGCCCTCGACGAGCCGTTCGGTGCCCTCGGCGAGCCGGTCGAGCGCGCCGGAGGCCTGTTCGCCGCCGGCGCCGGCCTGCTCGAGGCCGCCGGCGAGGAGCTCGGCTCCGTCCCCGGCGCGGGCCGAGCCCTCGCCGAGGAGCCCGCCTGCGGCCGAGGCTTCGACGAGGCCACCGCGGATCTCGGAGACCGCCCCCGAGGCCCTTTGCAGGCGGGGGCCGAGGCGAGTGAGCTGGGTGGCGGAGGAGGACCCGCCCGGTTCGAGGGCGGCCCCGAGACCACGGAGCGGGCGGGCGGCGGCGGCGATCGCGGCGGGGCCGATCACCGCCTCAACCCCCGAGAGGCCGGCGATGCGGCGCTGGGTGGCGGTGAGAAGGGCGAGGCGGGGGCGCGAGGTGAGCGGCCCGTCGTCGGCGGCGAGGGTGAGGATGAAGGGGGCCTGCCAGCCGGCCCCGACGGCCTCGGTGATCTCTTCGGAGTCCTCCCGGGCCGGGCTGGAGGGCGAGAGCTCATCGACCCCCGGCGAGCCGGTGTTGAAGGCAAGGGCGGGCGCGGAGAGCAGAAGCAGGGGCACGACGATCGCAACGGTGGCGAAGGCCGGGCGGCGCAGGGCCGAGGACGCGGCGGCGGCGACGCGGGAGCGGCCGGCGCCGGGACGGGTACGCCCGATCTGGCCAACGTTGATGCGTGGCCCGAGCAGGGCGAGCAGGGCGGGAAGCGCTGCCCAGGCGATCAGCACCGCGATCGCGGTCACGACCGCGAGAGCGGTGGCGAGCGAGACCAGCAGCGAGCCGGGCTGGAAGAAGGCCGAGAGGAAGATCGAGAAGAAAAGGGTGGCGCCGGCGATCGCGGTGGTACGGCCCGCGCTACGCCGCGTCCGGGCGGCAGCGTCGAAGGGCTCGCGGCCGGCGGCAAGCTCCTCCCGGAAGCGGGAGACGATCAGGAGCGAGTAGTCGACGCCGAGGGCGAGGCCCATCATCGTGCAGACGACGAGCGAGAGGGCGTCGATCGGCATCAGCTCGGAGAGGAAGACGAGGACGCCGCGCCCGGCGAGGACCGTCACCGCGCCGAAGACAAGGGGGATCGCCGCGGCGAGGACGGAGCGAAAGACAGCAAGGAGGATGAGGAGAAGAAGCGGGGCGGCGAGCAGCTCGGCGCGCTCGGCGGCATCCAGCGATTCGTGCTGGAGAGCCCGTGAGATCGTGGCGAAGCCAGACTGGGTCGCTTCGAGCGGCGGGTGGACATTGGCCTCCAGCGTGGCTTCGAGCTCGGGCACCGTCTCACGCATGGCATCGGCGAGGGGGACGTGGTAGTCGAGCAGGAGCAGGGCGCGCGAGCGTTCGCCCGGCGAAGCGTCGGACGGCGGCGCCGGCAGCTTGCGGGCGGCCGGGCCGGGATCCCAGGGTGAGAAGACGGTGACCGTGGGGTCGCGGCGCAGGACCGCGGCGAGAGAGGGTCCCTGGCGCTCGATCGCGCCCGCCGGCCCGCGCAGCATCAGCGCGAAGGGCGAGGAGTCGCCGAAGCGCTCGCGAGAGAGGTCTTCGCCACGGGCGGAGGGGGTCCCCGAGATCTCCAGCGAAGTGGGACGCAAATGGTCCTCCACCCCGAGGCCGATCAGGCCGAAGACCGCAACCACCACAAGGGTGGTGACGAGGGTGGCGCGGGCCCGAGTGGGCGTCAGGCCAGGCTCAGGGGTCGGCGCGGCGATCGGGCCCGCCTCCGTCTCTCATCACTCCCTGCTCAATCCCTTGAACACAGCGATGAAAGCATACGGTGACCGGGAAGAAAAGATCAGTTTTCTGGAGAGCGGGCCGAGCCCGGCGGGATCGCGATGTCGACCGAACATCAGCAGTGCCCGCGAAGGCGAAGCAGAGGTCGGAGCAGGCGCTGCCCGCCGTTATGAGCGCCGAGGGCGATGGAGGCGCGACGGGGGGCGGCGCAGAGCGAGTGGGAGTTGACGAAGATGCCCTCGCGGCCGCCCGCGAGGGTGAAGAGCGCCTTGGAGATGGGGATGTCGGGGAGCGAGGGGAAGCGGACGCGAAGTCTCCCGCGCGGAGCGGCGGTATGGCCTCGGAGGAGGACTTGGAAGCGGCCAGATTGGAGGTCCGCGAGGAGACCGGGGAGGCGGCGGCCCTGTGTGCGCATGTAGACGGAGCCCTCCAGGGGGCGCTCGAGGATCGGGCTGAAGAGGCGGACCCACCCGAGGCGCGAGTGTGCGGGGCAGCTCTCGGGCGGCAGCGAGGCGTCGCAGAGACCGCGGATGCGGCGCGTGTCGAGAAGCTCGCCTGCGGGAAGGGTGAACGCAGCGTCGGCGATATTTGCGTCGGCGGCGCGCGGTGTGAGCTCAAGGTCGATCTTCGGGTGCGCGTTACGGGCGAACCCGCCGGAGACATGGATGGCGACACGGGGCTTGAACCCGAGCACAGCGCAACCCCCTACCTGAAACCGGTTGGTTAGGGTGGCGAGGAGGCCTGCCGCGGACAGCGTGGCGGCGGTGATCTGGCTCGGGTTGCAGCTGGTGGGGTTGCGGACGAATCCGGGGCGGTCAATTCTCACGTGGAGCTCGCGCAGGTCGAGCGGGATCCCGGAGAGGGCCCGCGGCAACGGGTCGCTCTCCAGCCTTAGCTGTGCGGTCCACGGGTTGACGTGCAATCCGATCCGCACGACTGTCGTGCCGAGGTCGAACGGCCCGGCCAGCACTGGAACCACGACGGCCAAGGACATGGGCGCGCCCTCGTACGGACCGCCGAGGTAGACCGCGCCGCCGAGAAAGAGGGGCCGAGGGCCGGCACCGGCCCCGACCGTCACGGCGCCGACGCGGCTGGCCGCCGGGCAAGAAGGATGGTCGGCCTCCGATTTCGCCGTGCCTGCCGCAGAGGGGATCGCCGTCAGTACCCGCTCTCCACATTGGGTGACGCCGTCAAGAGTTGCCGTAAGTCCGGGCGGCAACGTGAGATCGAGTGAGCCGAGGGCCTGGGTACCCGCCTCGCGACGGAGTTCGAGGACAAAGGGGGTGCTGGCGCCGGCGATCGGCGCCAGCGTGCCTGCGTCAAGCGAGGGAGCGTAGGACACGTCGTCCTCACTCGCCGGGCACACTCCCCCCGCGGGAGAGCGCTGTATTGCGTACGTGTCAGACGGTGTCGCACTCGCGGCTTCCGGAGCAGACCATGGGGTCAATAAGGAAGCAGTCGTATAGATGCCGCAGACCGCCGGAGTGCGCACGACTCCCCCCGCCCCTCCGAAGATATGCGCCTCGATGTCTTCGAAGGGCAGTTGCGGGATGCGTTCGAAGGTGGCGGAGAGTCGGCCGGTGACCGGATCCGGCGTCGCCTCGCCCGCGAGCCTTACAACCACGCCGCTCTGCGGCTCCTCCACGACAAGGTAGAGCCCAATCAGCGATTTGAACGGGTTGTCGTAGGGTTCGGCCAAGAACACGCTGCCGAGCAGGGGATCCTCTACGAGCGATGTGTCAATCTCGGCTCGACCGAGCCGAGACGCATCGGGGCAGACGGCGGCGTCGAACTGCCCGACAGTGCATCCCTCTAGGCCGTTGGCGCTTGCAGGGTTGATCGCGAAGCCGCGTGGCAGGACGATGGTCGAGTCCCTGAGATGTGCTGTGACAGTGCCTTCGGGGTCGTCGCTCTGGGGAATATGGATGCCGATGTCCAACCCGGAGGGCACATCCGCCACATTGGTGGTCGGTCGAGCTTCCAGCGTCGGAGTGAAGGCGAGAGCGTTGCAGCCGGCTGGGCTGATCGTATTCAGGGGTTCGCCGGGCATGTGGGAATGGAAGCCCGCGCTTGCGACGCTGTTGGCCCAGCTGGTGAGATCGAGGGTGGTCTCGGGCGGGCCTCCGCACGAGGTAGGCAGGCTGAGAAAGGCTCTCGGGTCGACGGAGTCGGCCGAGTCGCAACCCGGCGATTCGAAGCCGGCTCCAGGGCAGAAGCGTTCAGAGTCGTGACGGGGATCCGCCGGAACTCCCCAGACCGTGAGGGTCAGGCCCTCGAAGGGCAGGGTCTGAGGGGCGTTCTTTCCGACCAGGGCGATTCCGTAGTCGCCATCCGTGCGGAGCCTTCCGTAGACCTGGGTGAGGGCGCCGAAGAGATTGAAGGCGAAGAGCGCCGGGGTACCCCTTGGAGTCTCCATGTTGTACGCGCCGGTGGTGAGTGGGACAAACGGAACGTCGGGGGTCGAGGCTTCGCTGCCGTCGGCAAAGATCGTGACCGTGCCGACCTGGCTCTCGGCCGGGCATTGTTGGGTTCCTCCTCCTAAGAGTTGCGCCTGGGTGCAGGTTGGCACCGCCAGGGGGTGGTTGACCACGCCTGGAGGCAGCCCTATGACCGCGTCCCTGATGTCCTCCGTCGAGTACTGGTGCCCTTCCGAGTCGAGCATTGTGGTGGCAAAGAAGGTGACGGAGGCGGTATGAGGGTGAGAGCCCGCCGAGGTCGCGGGGTCTCCATTCTCTTGGAGGATGCTGCCGTCGAAGCTGGCCACGTCGAAACCGAAGGGAACGATCTCCAGCGGGTCGTCGGGGGCGTTTCCACAGGCTGCCGCGCCACCGCCGCATGCTGTCACGGTCGGTACTGCGACTCCCGGCGGTCCACCTGAATCGGCCTTCACAGTGGCGAGAATGCGGCAGGTTCCCGAGCCAATCCCGTCACACCCCTCGGTGCCATGAGCGATCGGCAAGGGTCCACCGTAGTGCCCTTCTGTATCGAGCCCGATGCACGCCACCGACCTAGAATCTTCGGCGATTGTGCAGTTCCAAACGGGAGCACCGTAGGCTCTCTCATATTCATCGGTAACGGCCGTGACTGCGAGACTGGCGGGAACCGAGAAGTCGACGGTGATCTGAGATTCGGTATCCGTGCTACCCACATTGGAGACAGCAACCTCATACCTGGCATAACTGCCGGCCGGAACCAAAGAGGTGACCGGATGATGACTGGTGCCGACGTTGAGGACGGGCGCGGCGATCACCGATGCGGGGGCGCCTAACCCAAACGCCCACGCCATGGCGAAAATCGCCGTTGCATAGACGACAGATCGGCGAAGTCGGTTCGCATGTCCCAATGCCAAAGATTCCCCTACGCTGAATATCCCCCCACTTCAGCGTAAACAAGAAAGCGTACCAGAGCCGCTTTTTCATCCGGCAGGGTTCATCGATGAGAATGATGTAGCCGTTGTCCTGTGATCGGTGGGCTGAGTGAGCCGCCGGATGCTGCGCCGCTGTAGACCTCCACTCCGCACGGGGATTGCCGGATGCCAGTCGGGCGGCGGCTTATTGGCCTCCGATGCCAGAGACACGATCACAAACAGGTACCGCAACGAGGGAATGCCCTCATCGCCGATCCGGCGGAGTTCGCCGCCGCTATCGCCTCACTTTGCAGACATCGGTCAAGGTCGTAGCAACCTTGGTGCCACCGACGAAGGCGAAGCTGGTTCGCGCCAGGGGGAAGGCGGCCACGCCGACGCCTTTGGGCGTCGGACAGGCGGCGGTGAGGAAGCTGCGGCTTTTGCCTTGGTAGGCGAACTTGCGTGATAGCCGCATGTTGATTTCGGTCAGGTTGCCCCAGGCACGCAGGCTGGCGGGAAGCGTTGCCGTGAGTGCTGTGCCGTAGGTGCCCTTCTTCAACTGGTCGACTTTGAAGGTAATGACGAAGGAGTTGGCAAAGGGCAACGCTGAGTAGATCTGGCCGAAGAGGACCGGCTTGCCGCCTTGTTCGGAGTTGAAGACGATCATCTGGCCTTTGGCGACGTAGCTTTCCTGGCCTTCGAGGCCGACGATCGCCGAGAAACTGCCCCTGCCGACCAGCGATGAGCGGCAGTTCTTCAGAGCGCGAGAGGTGCTCGCGGGCTGGATCTTCTCGAGGGGGCAGATCGGCAGGCCGGTGGGGTCGAGGACGCCGTTTCGGTTGATCTCGATCTTCAGCGTCTTTAGTTTCGGCGGCTGAGTGCCGTCGGTGGTGCCGATTTTCCAGTCGACCGAGACCGCGATCGGAGTCTTGCCCTCGCGGGGGAGCCGGGATGGGGAGAGCTGGCCGTCGACGGCCACCAAGACGTTGCCCTCGATCGTTTCGACCTTGGCCTCGGCAAAGGTGGCGGCACCAAGCGCCATCGCAAGTGCAGCGAACAAGGCGATCGGTTTGGCAAGACGTTTCCTCATCGGCTTCTCCTCTTTCCTGATGGCTAACGGCGCCGGCCGGTGCGATGGCGCTTGGCCTTACCGCAGCGCCCGGCCTTACGCCGTTGCTGCTTCTTGCACTTCTTGGCCCTCTGATGGTCGGCACGCGGCCCGAGGGCCGGCTCCTGCGTCTTGAGCCGAGGAACCTCGCCGGAGACGCCCCCGCCTGAAGCGCCGGACCGGGTCTGGAACTCGGCGCTGACGGAGACGGCCTGCGTCATCTCAAGCGCGCAACTCCCCGTTCCTCCGCACTCGCCCCCGGACCAACCGACGAACTCAGAGCCAGAATCGGGGACCGCGGTAAGGGTGACCTGCTCGGAGGCGAACAACTGCTCGGTGCAGGAGCTGGAGCAATCGATTCCCGAGTTGCTTAGAACGGCGCCCGAACCACTGCCGACAGTTGAAAGAGAAAGACTCGTGCCGGGAGGCAGCGGCGGCCCGAAAACTCCGGCGGGTGGCATATATCCATAGACCGCGCCTCGGTCGGAGTTGCCCGTGGTGACGTAGATGCGTCCCTGGTTCGCCCCTTCGGAGTTGTCTACCGCGATGCCGACCGGTTGGCCGAAGAAGACGTTGTATTTGAGGTGGCCTTTGTAGGTGCCGGTTGAACCGAATATGTAGATGGTCGCCTGCGGTCTCTCGGCGCTTTTGGGTTGGGTGTTGTCGGCGAAGTAAACGTCACCGGTGACCCGGTCGACCGCGACTGCGGAGTCGCGAAGGGAGGTGAACGGTTTGCCGAACGGGTCTTTGATCTCAGCCACCGGGGTCGATTTGCTGACCAGCGGGTTGTAGACCTTGACGGTATTGCTCGACGCATCGGGCACATAGAGGCGGCCCGCTGTGCTGGGGAACTGAGAGACGGCGATGCCATATCCGTCGCCGAGGGTACCGACGCCGATTTTCAGTGGTTCTCCGCCGTCGAGGACGGGGATTCCGGAGATGTCGAAGACCGAGATATAGGTGCGGTTGTCGACGAAGACAGTGTCGGTATCGGTATTGACCGAGACACCAGTCGGGAGATGATGGGTCGGATCTTCCGAGGGCAGGGGGAACACGGTGCCCGTTCCGAAGGCCGGAGAGCTGCCATACCTGGTGATGTTGCGGTGGTAGTTGTTGACGAAGAGCCTGTCGCTCGAGTCGAGCGCGATCCCGCAGGGCCCCCCCAGCGGATCGACGTTGGCCACCTGAGTGACGTAAGGGGAGTTATCAAAATCGAAGATGTCGATGGCGTGGTGGTAATAGTCGGAGACATAGAGGAGACCGCCCGAGTCGACGGCGACGCCGCAGGGGCCGTTGAGATAGCCGGTCGGCGGCGGCACGACCGGCGGTTTTGCCGGCGGCGCGGGAGAGAGGAAGTAGGTTGGGTCCACAGCCGCCCCCGCAGGAGCGGGGCCCACGCTGAGTGCGATCGCCGCCGCGCAAAGCGTGCTGAGCAGTGCCTTTTTGGATGCCCGACGTCTCACCATCCACCTCCGAAATATTGGGTCCGGGGACGTTTCCTACCCTCGCCCTTACCTTTGCCCTTCTTACCTTTGCCCCTGCACTGGCCTCGCAGCCTGGCGGTGAAGATCGCGCCTAGATTGGTCTGGCCGAGAGCTTTGACCTGGGCGAGCGGCGGTTCGGCACAGATATCGGAGGAGTTCTGCAGGAGTCCGCGCTTACCGCCGTAGAGGGTCATCACGAATTTGTCGACGGGCTGGTCGGGCAGATTCCTGAACAGGGCACGAATGCCGCCCTGTTTGGTGCCGCTGATGTTCCCCTCCAAAACGATGTGAACGGCGCCCGAATACAGCGAGGCGACGAGGTCCGGCAACTGGCCCGAGGAAGAGCGCAAATAGACTTTCCCGCGCAACGGCTCGTCGAAGAGGGGGGTATAGGCCACCGCCTCGCCGTAGGCCGAGTCGGCCGGACAGCGCTCGGCGTTGAACTGCACTCTCGTGCATATCCCCCTGATGTGGTGCTGAGCGAGGAACTGGGAGTGGGGCATCGCGACGGCGATTTCCTTCAGGTTGGTATCGCCCTGGCCGCGAGAGGCGAACGTCACCCTCAGCTCCGGATAGGCCCGGCGCTTGGTCCCACCTCGCAGGCGCACGCCGAGTCTCGGTTTGAAACCGAGGATGCGGCAGTTGAGCAGCTGAAAGTGAACGCTCGAGGAGCTCGCCGAGTCATCGGAGGCGTCATCGAAGCGGGCACCTGCCCCGGTCAGGTTGGAGATCAGTTTGCCCGCCGCACAGCTCGAGGGATTGTGTGTGAACTGGAAGCGGTCCATGGAGATGCGGATGTCGCGCAGGTGGAGGGGGATCCCGCCGAGGATGTGGGGGATGCGGTCCGAAGAGCCGGTGTCGATTTCGAGCTTGGCGGTGCGCTCGTCGACCGAGAAGGCCGAGCGGATGACGACGTTGCCGAGGTCGAAGGGGCCGACGGTCGCCGGGTTGATCACGACCAGAGAAAGCGGCTGGCCGTTGTAGGGGCCGGCTAGGTATACGCGGCCGTCGGTGTAGGTGAGCGCTGAGCCGACTCCGTAGCCGGTCTGCACGTGGCCGACCTCCGACGCCACCGGGCAGGAGGGGTTGGCTGTCTCGGCGAAGCCGCGGCGGCTGCGCGAGGCCTCGATCGCCGCATCTGAGCAAAACGGGATCCCGGCCAGTTTCCCGGTGATCCCCTCCGGCAGGTCAAGCGAGTAGGAGGTGAGCTCCTGTTCGGTGTCCTGGCGGACGATCTGCACGAAATACGGCGTGTAGGAGTTGACGTTGGAGTTGACCCCGCCGGCACTGACCCGGGGGTTGAAAGGCGGGATGCCCGAGGGGCATGGGCCGTTGCCGATCCCAGCCGAGATCTGGGTCGAGGTGTTGGTGTTGGTCGTAGGCAGCGTCGAGGCCCATGAGGTCAGCTCGATAGACGTTGTGGCCGGACCGCAGGCCGGCGGCGTCACCAGGAACGCACGTTGCCCCGTGCGGAACGTCAGGTTCAGTTCGGTATAAGGCAGCTGCGGGAGGCCGTCGAAGGTCGCGGTCAGGTTGCCGGTCGCCGGATCCGGCACGATCTTGCCAGGGAGCTTGACGATGACCCCCCGTTCGCGCAGCCTGGCGACCAGGTAGACAGTCACCAGCGAGTCGAACGGGTTCTCGGCCCCCGGCGCGGGTGTCGCCGGGTCATCAGGCTGCGCCAGGTAGATCGAGCCGTCGAGCAAGGTCTGGAAGAGCGCCGCCCTTACTTCGAAGTCGCCGATCTTCGACGCGTTCGGGCAGCCGTCACCGGGCCTCGAGAAGGCGCTCTCCACCGCGAACTGGGCCGGGCTGCAGACACCCAGGCCGGCTCCCACCGAGGGGTTGACCGTGACCCCGGCCGGCAGTTTAACGACCGCCTTCCGCGTCGGCGGGACAACCCGCTGTTCAGGGTTGGTCAGGTTGCTGTTGTCGACTTCGAGTTTGAAGTTGTAGCCCGAGGGCGAGGAAGCCTTGACATCGGTCAGCTGCCCGACCGGTTTGGCGTTGAAGCTGAGCCCGCCACAGCTCATCTGGGCTGGGGAGAGGTTCGGCAGCAGGTTGGCCGCCGTGGTGGTGACCTCGGCAGGCTGCTGCCAGGAGTCCGCGGTCACGGAGAAAGCGAGCGGGCCCGAGCAGGTCGGGGGAAGCGAAATGTAGGCCAGGGGGATCCGAACGGTGGGCTCCCCCACCGAGCATTTCGCCCAGGGGAAGATCGGTTCGGCCTCGTTCAAGCAGTTGCCGCGTTCGCCGTTATGGGAGGCAGCCCACGGGATGCCCCAAATCGAGAGTCCGAGCCCGTAGAGGTCGAGCGACTGGGGGATGTTGTCGGCGTCGAGGCTGAAGCTGTAGGAGCCGTCGGCGCCGGCGCGCAGCGGCATGTCGAGGGCGATCGGCGAGCCGAAGGGCGAAAAGCCGAGTTGGGCGGCGATCCCCGGCGGCGGGTCGAGGTTGAAGAGGCCGAAGCGCCGCGTCTGGCCGCCGCCGAGGCTGGTTTTCACCTCGACGGTGCCGACCTGGGTGCGGTCGGGGCAGCTCTCGCCCGAGCGGCTTTCGGTGTAGGGCGAGACCCGGGGGGCGTGGAACTGAGCCAGGGTGCAGGTCTCTAGGGCCCTGGGATTCAGGATCAGCCCCGGTGGCATCTCGATCGTCAGGTCGCGGATGTCGCCGTCGGGGAAGATCGCCCCCGGCTGGTCCTCGAACTCGCCTCCCTGCCTCAATCCGACCGAGAATTCGAGCTGATAGGGATGAGCCCCGGCGGCCGTCGCTGCGGCACCGCCGTCGGCGGTCGCGGCGATTGCGAAGCCCTGGGTGCCCGGCAGGAAGCCGAAGCCCTTGGTGGTTTTGAAACTCGAGATCGCGCCGGTCGTCGTCCCCGTGGAGTTGGCCGCGACAAGCCGATAATGGTATGTGGTGGCGGGTGCGAGGCTCGAGATCGCGGCCCGAGCCGGGTGCGGGTCGGTGCCGGAGCCGGCCGAAGCGACTGGGGTTTTGACGGCGCCGGTGAGACCGGCGTTGGTCGCGTATTCGAACGAGTAGGTCGTGGCCAGACCTTCGGGGTCGGCGGTTCCCTTCAGCAGGGCCGAGACCCCCTGGATGTTGGCCGCCGATACCGGGCCGAGGGCCGGCGCGACCGCTTGGGCGTTGGCGGCGAATACCAGCAACGCCGTGAACGCCGTGAGCAATGCGATCTGCACCCGCTTCATCGTCCGCTCCTCTTCTGGTTGCGCTTGGCGCTACGCCTGCGGACGCATTTGCCTTTGATCTTCACTTTGCCCTTCCTGCACTGCTTTCGCTCGGTCGGATAGCGGGGCGGGTCGTTGCCCGGACCCGAGAGCGTCGTCGTCAGGGTCGGCGGTGGTGGAACCGAGACCAGCGGCTGGCAGGCGTCGCCCTCGCAGATGATGTCCGGCGGAGGCACCGGTAAACCGCCCCCCGCCGGGGCCGCGTAGAGGTCGACCGCGCCCGGATCCGCGAGGATGAGGGACTCGTCGGTGAGGAAGAATGCACCCGACCCGTCAGCCGAGGCATCGACAAAGCGGGCCGGATCTGTCGACCTCCCGCCGGAGATCAGACTGATGCAGCCGCCCGCCTGGTTGCAGCTGCCTTCTCCCTGCGCCTCCCACTGGTAGACGTCGCCGTCTTTGTTCGTGTCCGTGAGACCTATCGCGTCCTCGGAATCAAAGAAGACACGCTTTCCGTTTACGGAGAGATTGCGCGGCTTGTAGACGTGGAGGGAGCCCGGCAGCGAACCGTTTGCGACCGCCCCGGGGATCGTCGAGGCGCCTTCCGGCCGTCCCTGGGTCGGGTTGCAGGAGACGCAGGTCAGGCTGCCCGGCCCGGCGGCGTCATAGAGGAAGACCTGCGAGTCCGGGTTGCCGGTGTTCAGGTCTCTGTTGTCGTAGCCGGTCAGCGAGGCGCTTGAGACGAAGAGCAGCTTCGTGCCGTCGGCGCTCACCCGCGAGGTGCCGGTGCTCGACGGGTAGTTGCCGGCGTCGGCGTCGGCGGCAACGATCGTAGTCGTGCCGTTGTTCCAGCGCTTGAGGCCGGCGACGTCGAGGTAGTAGACTTGGTCTCCCGCGCTGGAGGCGCCCAAGACTCCCTCGACTTCGCCGCCGGGAGTTAGATCTGTGCTCGTCTCCGAGCCCGCGTTGTAGCGATAAAGGTGTTCGGCCTTGGTGTAGAAGGCGAAAGAGCCGTCGGTGGAGGCGGTCTCGAAGGTGGCTGTTTCACCGACCAGTTTGCTCTGGCCTGAGGCGCGGAGGTAGAGGTGGTCGGTGGCGGTGTCGCTCCAGTAAACGCGGGAGCCGTCGGAGGAGACGGCGGCGGCCTGGGCGGCGAGCGCGGCACCGGGACTGCCGGTCGACTGGGCCGGCAGCAGGTTGACTAGGACCAGCGGCAAGCCGGGCGAGTACTGGTAAAGGTTCTGTTTGGCCGGGTCGCAGCCTTCCCCGAGCGGGACTTCGGTCGCATTCGAGGTCAGCGCCGCGCAGGTGGAGACCACGCCGTGGAGCAGGTCGGACGAGGTCCCCGCCAGGGTTAGGTCGAAATCGGAGGGATCGAGCGAGAGGAAGCCGGCATTGGCGCCGCCCAGCACCGCCGCGAAGCTACCAGCGTTGTTGTCGCGCAGGTAGTAGTTCTGGTAGCCCGCCGGTGCGTCGGTGCCCGCAAGCGGCGGATTTGCGACCGCGCAGTCGAAGCGTTCGCCGCGACAGTGCTCACCGTTTAGGAGCAGAGCGCGAGCGAGGTCGCCGGAGAAGAGCTGATAGGGAGACCCTCCCTGGTCGGAGTCATAGGTGCCAGAGAAGAGCGGGGCGCTGATGTTCTGCGCGGACCATCCGCCGCCCCCCCGGGTAGCGACGTATTGGGAGGCCGGCGGTGAGCCCTGGCCGCCGCCTTCGAAGGAGGCTTCCGAGCTGTAGGTGACCTGGCCACCGGTGGCCGAGGCCTGGAGGACGCCGCCGCCGGCGATCGCCCCCGGTCCGCCGGCCTGGCCGCCGTTCTTGTCGATCGGGGTGACCATCTCCCAACCACGTGAGTCGGGGAGTTTGAAAGCTTCTCCGGCCGCCTGCGTGGTGAACGCAAGTGTCGGACCCGCCACGTAGTTAGGCAGCGTGGCGGAGTTTTTCGCCTCCACCCTGTAGCGGTAGGCGGTGTTGGATTGAAGAGCCGAGAGCAGCTGCAGGACGGTCACCGGACTCGTGCCCGAGCCGATTGTCGCGTCCGAAACCGCCGGGACCCGCGAGGCTCCGGCGAATGGGTCTTTGGCTCCGGCGACGTTGGCGTCGTAGGCGGCTTTCGTGATGTAGTCGAAGTGGTAGCTGGTCAGGAATCCATTGGGGTTGATTTTCGCCTGCAGCCTGGCGTTGCTCGAGAAGACCGAAGTCGTCCAGGCTTCGGTGATCACAGGCGGACCCGCTGCGCTCGCAACCGGACCGCTCGTGCCCGCGATCGCAAGAAGCGTCAGGAATAGGGCGCCGCCCCCTATTCGGTTGCGGCGCCTGAGCTTGAGTTGCATCTCCCCTGCCTCTGCTCGCTACTTGGCCGCGCGGCGACTCTGCCGCTTGGCCTTTTTCTTGCCCTTGGGACAGTTCGTCTTGACCGCCGGGCGCCGGGTCCGTGTGAAGCCGTTGTGCGCCACATATTTGACGGTCGCCTTCCAGGTTTTCGAGCAGATGTTGCGTGAGTTCTGGATCAACCCACCTTTGCCGCCCGGCAGAGTCAGCACGATTTTGCCGATCGGGGCGTCGGGTATCGCTTCGAACGTGTTGCGCAGCGCCCCTTTGACCGTGTCGGTTCGGCCCGCAGCCTCCAGTTTGATCGGGTAGCCGGCAGGACCCCTGAGGTCGGGCACCAGGTCAGGCAATGGGTTGTTGGAGGACCTGAGGTACACCGGGCCGGTGAGCGCGTAGTCGAGCAGCGGCGTCGTCACCGTCGCGGAGCCATAGACCGAGTCGGCCGGGCACTCGCTGGCGGCGAACTGTGGCCTCGTGCAGACGGTGCCGATGTTGCGCTGGTCGAGGAGCTCGGTCGGTGGCAGCGCCACCGAGACGCTGGACAGATTGGAGTCACCTGGTCGCGGTTCGAGCGTTGCCGTCAGTCCCGGATGGGCACGGCGTTTCGTGCCGCCGGTCAGTTTCAGTGAGATCTTCGGGTCGAAGCCGAGCCGCGTGCACTCGCCGAGCTGGAAGCGGCTCAGGAGCGAGGCAGTCTGACCCAGTGTCGAGACCACCTGGCCGGTGAATGCCAGCGGGTCGCAGGAGGTCGGGTTGAGGCTGAAGCTCGGCCGGTCGACTCTGATCTGGAGCGCACGGACGTCGAGTGGGATCCCCTGCAGAATGGATGGGATCGGGTCGGCGACCGCCGTGATCTGCGCCGTCTTCGAGTCGACGTACAGGGCCGTCCTCGTCACCACCGTGCCCAGGTCGAACGGTCCCGCGGTCGCCGGGGCGATGATCGCCAACCCGTAAGGCGCGCCTTTGTAGGGGCCGATCAGGTAGGCCTTCGCCTGCTCGTTGTACGGGGCGGGGCCGGCGCCCGCGGCAATATGGACCGTGCCGATCGCAGAAGCGGCCGGGCAGCTCGGGCTCGCCTTCTCTTCGTAGCCGCTCTTGCCTTCGGCAGCCCCCAGCGCAGAGTTAGGACAGTAGGGGATGCCTGCCAGCTTGGCGAGCAGCCCCGGCGGCGGGTTCACCGTTACCTGCGAGAAGTTCTGCGTGCCGTCTTCGCGGCGCAGGTTGACCACGAGCGGGCTGTAAGAGCCGGCGATCGGGCTGACCGTTCCGGCGTCAAAGCTCGGCGTATGGGCCTTTCCGCCTTCCGAGCTGGCGCAGGCGCCGCCGGTCGGGCTCTGGGTGATGTTCCAGGCGTCCGTCGGGATCGCGGTGGCGCCGTCGGGCGCCGTCCAAGGAACGAGCGAGGAGCTCGTCGTGTAGCTGCCGCAGACGGGCGGGGTGCGTAGCGCGCCACCGGCACCGCCGAAGAGGTGCACATTGAGGTCTTCGAAGGGCAGCTGTGGATTCTCCTCGAAGCTGGTCGTGAGCTGACCGGTGCTTGGATCGAGCGTGATCTTGCCTGCCAGCTTCACGACGAGGCCGCTCTGGAGATCCTCCACCGAAACGTAGAGGGCGAGCAGCGAGTTGAACGGGTTGTTGTACGGGTCGGCGATGTAGATGCTGCCGAGGAGAGGCTGGGCGATGAGCGGGCTTTCGATCTCGACCGTACCGAGCCTGGAAGCATCAGGACAGTGCGAGGGATCTTTGCTCTGCAGGTCGGCCTCGGCCGGCGAGCAGCCGTCGAGGCCGTTGCCGCTGGAGACATTGACGACAAGGCCCTCGGGGAGCGTGATATTGGCGTCCCTGAGATGCGCCGTCGCCGTCCCTTCGGGGTCTTCATTCTGAGGGAGATGTATGGCGATATCGAGCCCCGAAGGCGCGCCGGCCACATTCGTGGTCGGCCGCGCTTCCATCGTCGGCGAGAAGCCGACCGTGTTGCAGCCGTCGGCGCCGATCGTGTTCAGAGGTTCGCCGGGGACGTGGGAGGTGAAGCTCGAGGTGCCCCGATGCTCGTTCCAGCTGACTGCTTCGATCGAGGTCTCCACCGGCCCGACACAGGCCGTCGGCAGGCTGAGGAACGGCTTTGGGTCGTTGGAGTCTTCGCTGACGCAGCCCGGTGATTCATAGCCTTTGCCCGCGCAGAATCGGTCGGGATTGTGGCTTGGATCTGCCGGAACCCCCCAGAAGTTGAAATCGATGGTGTCGAAGGGCAGGGTCTGAGGTGAATTCTTGTTGAGCACCGTCAATCCGTAGTCCTCGCCCGTACGCAATTCCGGATAGACCTGGGTTATGGCGCTGAACAGGTTGAAGGCGAAGAGGGCTGGGGTGCCTTTCGGAGTCTCCATGTTGTAGAGCCCGACGGTGAACGGGAACGAGTAAAATTCGGGAATGAACGAGCCTTCTTCACCGTCGAAGTAGACGGTGACCGTTCCGAGCTGTGACTCGGGTGGGCACTGCTGTGTGGCCCCATTGCCCAGGATCTGGGCCTGTTTGCATGTCGGCAGTGCCCGCGTATTGCCGACCAAGCCGGGAGGCAGTTCGACCGCGGCATCCCTGAGATCCTCGGTAGCGTACTGCTGTCCATATCCGCCACCGATCGCGTTGATGGTCGTGGTGAGGGTGAAGATCGTCGACGCCGAGTACGGATGGGAACCCGCCTGTGTGGCCGGATCGCCGAGCTCGTCGACGGTAGTGCCGTCGAACGCAGAGACGCCGAAGCCGACACCGCGGTGATATTCCCCTTTTTTGGTGCCGCTGGCGTTCTGAGCCGCCAGGCGGTAGTAGTAAGGGAATCCGGACGCCGGAAGCGAAAGACTGGCGCTGACGGGGTGTGGACTTGAGTTGGGGGTGATGGTGCCGAGTGCCTCGGCGCAAGGGATGGCGCCACCGGAAGAGAGATCAGCGAATCCCGTGGCTTCGAAGGCGACTGGGGTGACGTACTCGAAATAGCAATCCGTCAGTGCTTCGTTGGTTGCGACGGTACCGTTCAAGGTGACAGCGGCATCGGTGATCGACGTGGCGGGATCGTTTTGGACGACGCTCGGCACTGCGGCCGCCACCTGGGCGGCACCGCAGGTCAGCATGGCGCAGACGATCAGGGTGGTGACTGTGATGAGCCTTCTTGCCGCGGGCATGGGCTGAACTACCTCCGTGTTGGGGTGCTTCGGGTCGGCGCTCGCTCGGAGGCGGATCACTTGTCCGCCCTCCGGTCCTGGCCAGCGGCTCGCCGATGACCGCGCTTTCCGCGGCGGTTCTGCGCCCTTTTCACGCACTTGCCTTTTCGCTTGACGAAGCCGCGCTTGCAGCGCTTGGGCTTGTCCAGCGATTTTTGGACGTTGCCGGGGCCGTCAAAGACGGCGGTACCGGCGCCGAGATTCTCGGGAGCGCTGCTGCCCTGGCCGCGACAGGCTTCCCCTTCGCAGACGGGAAGCTGGGGTGGCGGCTCGGGGAAACCGCCGCCGATACGCGCCGTGTAGATGTCGGTGTTGTTGTCCGTGTCCCACCCGACGAGGCGCTCGCGGGTGAGGAAGAAGACATCCCGCCCGGATCGCGTGCCGCCCAGCAGCACAGATGGGCTGGGGCTGGTCCCCGAGCTGATCAGCTTGAAGGTACCGTCATGCCATTCGTAAACGTCATCGCAGGTGTAGACGATCACATTGAGCGTGGCGCCGGAGGTAGATTCGCATCCCGCTTCCCCATTCACATCCTCGGGGACCAGCGCGTCAGGGGTCTCGAACACCACTCCTCTGCCGTCATCGCTGATCGACACCTCGGGCTCGAGACTGACGAGCGCGCGGTAATAGGCTGCCTTGACCTCGTCGCGGTTCACGTGACCCGCAGAGGGCACACCGGGAGCCTGGCATGACACGCAGAGCCACCCGCTGTCTTCGTTCCAACGATAGAAGTCCGCATCTGAGTCCTGGTCGGCGACCGGGTCGATGGCGAGCCCGGTACGGATGAGCAGATGCTCCCCATCGGGAGTGACACGGACATGGCGACGTGTCAGGTTGGGATCGCCGCCGTAGTTGCCTGAAGCTCCGGTGCCACCGTCGCCATAGGGGCCCAGATAGTCGACTACGGGGCTGCCGCCGTTCCACCGCACCCGGTAGACCTTGGAGCCTCCGCCGGTTGGCTCGCCGGAGATGATCTGCCCCGTCGCGACGAAGAACACGACGTCGCCGTCTTCACTGGCGCCGATAATGTCGACGACACCCGGCTGGAGTCCATCGCCAGGTTCTTTGTCAACGGTGAGATCGGTGATTCTGTGCCCTGGAGCACCATTCAGATCCCACCGGTAGAGCTTCCCTCCGGTTTCACCACATGCCGCACCGGCCGTCGAGACGTCGGTGAGCTTGTCGCAGCTGTGGAAGAGCGCGACGTCGCCGGCAGAGTTGGCCCAGAGGAAGCGATCTGCTGACGCGTTTGCACCGCAGTCGGGCAGGACAGCGCACTCCGGGCTGGACAAGTCGTGCGTGATGGTGTCGCTTTCACGCATGTAGAGATGGCACACTGCCGAGTTGCAGTTGGCCTGAAGAAGTGAATTTGGCACCTGATTGTGGAAATAGATCCGCTCGCCGTCTGCGGAGACGGCACTGGGAATTGGGGTTCCTCCTGCGTTTACGTTTACGGTGGGAAAGCTGGAGGCAGTGGTGAATGGAGCTCCCGACGTATCCTTGGAGACGAGACTGAGCGAGCCGTTGTTCCAGTGATAAAACTTCGTAAAGTTCCCTACTGGAGCATCCAGGGTCTGATTGGAAGTGGTCGTGTAGACAACGTGACTGAAATCCTCAGCTCCACCTCCGAACGCGACCCCGCCGGAGGTAACATTGCTGTTCATCAGCCCGAAACTAAGGGGGTCGGTTGGGTCAGCGGTGAGATCCTGACGGTAGGTGTTGCGGATAGCCGGCTCCGGTGCGGTCGGATCCAGCGGCGGGTGTGGGCAGACGTCGGACTCTGGCCGCGTGATCGCCGCGTAGTCGAAGTTCGGCGAGAGGAATGCGTTGAGGTAGAAGCGCGTACCGTCGCGGTCGTCTGGGCAGTAGGCAGGGAAGGGATTGCTCGTCTTCCATCCGTCGACGGTCCGACGGCTGAGGTACGGGGCGCATTCGAATCCCATCTGCCCGGGTGGGTCGCCGAAGAGCGCATTCGAGCAGAAGGTGGCGGCTTCGCCATCCCGCGAGAAGGCCACGATCGGGAAGAGCAGGTTCTGATCGGCACCTCCCTGGTTCTTGTCGGGGGGGCTGACCATCTCGTACGCACGATCAGTAGGCGGCGAGAACGGTGTCGCGCGGGTATGCAGGGTCTTTTGCCCGCTGGCCGTGGTGCCAAAGGCGTTCGTCGCAACCAGCCTGAAGAAGTACGTCGTGTCCGGTTTCAGGCCTTGGACGAGCTCCGTAACTGTGATCGGTTTGGTGCCATCACCGATGTTCACGGGCGGAGTTGATGAGTCGAGCACCGGGGTGGTGCCGTACTCGAAGACATACGCCGTGGTCGAGTGACGTGGGTCGATCGTCCCGACGAGCTTCGCGGAGGTATCGGCGATCTGAACCGCACCGACATTCGTCACGACCGGAGGCACTGCATCGGTGTCGAAGACTTTTACCCCCGGCGAGGTCGTGACCAGGCTTGGATCAAAGGCGCGGGTTGCTTTCAGGCGCACGTAGTAGCGGGTGTTCGGGTCAAGACCGGTGACGTTCTGGCTGACCGCCTGGGCGCCGCCCCCCGGAGACAGCGCACCGCACTCGGACTCGGGCACGTCGGTCCAAGCAACCTGGTCGGTGGAATATTCGTATTTGCAGCTGACAAGTCCGCCGGTTGGGTTCACGGTTCCTGAGAACGTCGCCGTAGTGTCGGTTTTAACCGTGATCGGGTTCATCGTGACGACAGGCGCAGGCAGCGCATCGGCGATGATGTAGACGCGGTGGCCGAAGCCGGTGCCGGAGACGTTTTCCGTAGAGGAGACGAATAGACGCCCGCTGACGTCGTTGATACCAAGACCCTGCACACCTCCGAAGCCGGCGCCTTTGCCGTGCTGGTCGTCCTGGAGGGTCGGGGGAGCGGTGAGGCCGGGGTCATTGCTGGGTCCGAACTGCTGGATGACGGTGTTGCCGGACAACGGGTCGCGTAGAACGTGGAGAACGTCCTGATCGGCGCCACCGCCATCGGAGTCCGGGTCCACCGCGAGCCCCGCCGTCGCAGCTTCCCCGCCCAGGAGGAGGGGGCCCGGACTGCCGTTCGATTCTCCAGAGATTCCGCAGGTGCCGGATCCGCTCACCGTCGTGCAGACCATCTGCGTGACATTGAGCCCCTCATAGGCACCCTGGTAGGCAATCGTGACGGTCGGCGGAACTCCGGAGGCCGAGACGCTCCCGCCGCCGCAGGACAGTTCGAGTCCGGTCTGTATGAGGTTTCTACCGGTGACGCCGGTTTTGTAGGCGATTTCCCCGGTTGTTCCCCCGCCGGGGCAGGTCAGAGTGAAGAAGTCGTTTACGTTGAATCCGGTGAACTGAATCGTCTGCGTCTCGTTGATGGGTGCAGCAATCGGGGCGAGGAAGCCGGTGCCGCCGCCGTTGGCGTTCAGCGAGTCATAGCGCTCGATCCTCGCGTTGCCTGTGGAGTTGGAGGCGTAGACGATGCCACGCGAATCAACGGCCACTTTGGTCGGCTGGCCGAAACCGAATACCGCTTCGCTGCCGAAGCTGGCAGGCGACGTACCGTCGAGGGAATAGGTGTTAACACGTCGGTTCTGGGAGTCGGCGAGGAAGACGCTGCCGGTGCCGGCGTTGCCGTCGGAGGGGGAGACGGCGATGCCGAGCCTGTTGCTGCTCCCGGTGGAGCCGATCTCCCCGGCGCCGGAGCCGCCGTCTCCTTGACGGCAGACGTCGCCTACGACGTCGCCGCAGACCTCTACCACTGTGTCACCGTCGGGATCCTGAACGTCCCGGCCGACAGAGAAGAGGAAATTGCCGACGCCGTCGTAGACGTTCACGCGTCGGTTGTCGCGATCGGAAACGTAGACCTGGCCGGTATCACTGTCGACGGCCACCGACTGCGGGTTGTCCAAGGCTCCGTTGCCGGTGACAGCTCCGTTGCCGCCCGTACCGGCGCCCGCCTTGCAGTCCGAGGCGACGGTACAGATCTCGAAGGGATTGGTCCCGACGATGTCGCCCGGTTTAGTTGGCTGAATCACGTCGGCACCCCAGGCTGAGACGAAGCCGCCCGCAGCGGTGAAGCGCTGGATTCGATGGTTGCTGTCGTCGGCGACGTAGATGTCGCCCGGATCGGCGGGTCCGACCCCGGTGCGGTTGACCGCGATGTCGCGAGGATTGTTGAACTGACCCCCGAGGCTGCCGGAGCCGGACATGGTGCCGAAGAAGTTGATCGCCTCCTTGGATGCCGAGGCCGACGCAACGAGAACCAGAGCGGCGAGACTCAGGACCGCAATGGAAAGCATGGCGGTCGCGTTGCTGCCGCTTGCAGGCGCACCACTCCCGTCAGCACCGCTGGAGGCGTCACGGAAAGCGAAGGCACGGCGGATGCTCCAGACGACGCCGGAGTTCGTGGTCGCCATCGCAGTGCGTGACCGTGATTTCACGTAGCTCTCCTCATCATTCGTTCCCTGTGTTGGACCCTGCGGACCGTTCTCTTCGGCCTCAAGTCCCCGTTGCAATAAACCCTTGCCGACCCTCCCTGGGCTCAGCCGTATTAGAAAAGCACAATTCGGGTTGAAGTGCAAGAACACTTTTCTGAAGATAGGTGCGGCTCTCCAATAGCGTGGGAACGTTTTCCTACTCCGCAACGGGACGCGGCTCAGAGCCGTCTGCATCCAGCCCATATAGCGGGCTGCCGCGCGGGGACAGCGGGCTACTGGGAGGGCTGGGTTGGAGAGCTACTCGTTACCGGACTCGGCGGCCAACTCGCCCGCCCGCTCGACCCCGAGGTAGGGACTGAGGGTGAATTCGACGAGGTCGGGGAGGAGCGCCGGGAGGTCGTCGGTTTCGCCGGCGAGGATCGAGCGGGTCATGAGGGAGATGATGCCTCCGAGCACCGAGTCCTCGGTGCTCGGAGGCAGCGAGGAGCCGTCCGCCATCTCATCGCGGCCGCGGGCGAGGGCGGGGACGCAGGCGAGGACGGCCTCGCGGAAGCGGATCGCGATCGTCGGTGTGGCGCTGACCGGCTCGATCAGGCAGAGGCGGGCCAGGTCGGGTTCGGCGGTGAAGAAGCGGAGGGCGGCGCGGAAGGCGGCGATCACCTGGTGGGGCCAGTCGGGCTGGTCTGCGACCGCCGTGGTGAGGAGGTCCTCGAGGTAGTCGCGGACGGCGTCGAAGGAGGCGAGGAAGCAGGCCTCCTTGCCCTCGAAGTGCTCGTAGAAGTCCCGGGTCGAGACCGAGGCGAGCTTGACGACGTCGGTGATCGTCGTGGCGCGATAACCCTTGGCGGCGACTTCCTGGGCGATGGCGACGAGGAGGCGCTCACGCTGGGACTCGAGGATCTGTTCGCGGGAGAGGCCGTGGTGTCCGCCGGGCAGCGGGCCGAGCTCTCCGAGCCCCCGTCCCTGTCGTTCGCCCCGTTGCCCCTCCACGGCGGTCAGACTATCTCGGCGGGGCTGGGATGCGCAGCTCCTCGGCGGCCGCGGAGGCGCCCAGATAGGGCAACACCGCGAGGTACATCATGGCCGGGACGAGCTCCTCCTCGGGCGGCATCGGACCGTCGGATTCGGCGGCAAGGGATATTTGGGTGAAGATGCCGCCGCCGAGGGATTCGGCGGTGACCCGAGTCAGGGTCGCTGGAGCGGTCGGCTCGGCGCGGCCCTCGTCGATCAGGTCGTAGAGGGCTTCGATCTCCGCGCCCAGCAGGAGCGCGGGGCACTCTCCTGCGGCGTGCGCCTCGACGAAGATGAGGTGGCGCAGCCGCTCGTCGGCGGCGAGGTGGCGGTAGAGGGCGTAGATGTTCTCCCGCAGGCGGGCCGGCCATCGGTCGAGGCCGGCACGAGTGGCGGCCCGGCCGCGGTAATGCCCCAGCTCAGAACGGCAGATCTGCCGGAAGCAGTCGGGAAGGTCCGCGTAGCGCCGATCGAATGCGGCCCGCCCGACCCCCGCTCGGCGGCAGAGGTCAGCGACGGTGACGCTGGCGAAGCCACGCTCGAAGCAGAGGTCGATCAAAGCGTTGCGGAAGGGCGAGGCGGCACCGGTCGATGCCCGGCTTGCCGTGGCGACCAGCCTGCTGGCTGTCATTACCCTCGTCCCATCGTTCCACCCTCCGCGGGAGACCCGCTGTGCGGGCAAGATGCCGCGGGGAACGGAATCGATACTAGCCCCGGCGAGAAGCGATTGCGAACTATGCGGCGCCGACTGCTGCGGCGCTAGGCGGCAGCCGGCTGGCGGCCGGCCTCGTCGCGGGCGATGCGGGCGGCCTCGTCCTGGCCCAGGTAGGTGCGCAGCACCAGCTCGATCACTTCGGGCAGGATCTCGGGCAGGCGGTCGGCTTCGCCGACGACGAGGCGCTGGTAGGCGGACCAGAAGACGGAGCCGGCGAGGGTGTCCTCGATCGTGGCGGGCAGCTCGGCGCCGCGGGGGTTGAGGTCACGGCCGGCGCGGAAGAGAGGGACGAAGAACTTGGTGGCCCGCTGGTAGCGCTCGCGGATGCCGGGCCCGACCGTCGGCGCCTCGACCATGACCGCGCGGGCGAGGAGGGGCTCGGCGACGATCAGGTCGGCCACCGTGCGCAACGCCGACGCGACCTGCTCCGGCCAGGGGAGGGTCTCGGAGCCGAGCCGCTCGCGGACAGTCCGCTCGCTTGCGTCGAGGACGCTGTCGAAGAGCGTGAGAAAGCACTCTTCCTTGCCGGCGAAGTGCTTGTAGAAGGTCTTGTAGCTGACGTGCGCGCGCTTGACGATCAGCTCCACGGTGACGTCGGCGTAGCCGCGCTTGGCGACCAGCTCACCGACGGCCCGAAGGATTCGGCGACGCTGATCGGCGGAGGCGCTAGAGCGGGTCACCGCCGCGGGGCGATCGTTCAAGGTGACCCGTGAGTCCCGTCCGGGAAGGGCGCGCATGAACACGAGCATACCGGGTGCTGCGGAAGGATGGAACCCCTTTTCTGAAAAGCGAGCGAAATTCCAAGCGGCCACAGGCGCCAATCGCATGTCGAACACGAATTCCCGTGTAAGAACAGAGCCCTACTGAGGTCTGAGGGGCTCGCCCGCCAGGGGCGCCGGGGGCCCTGGCCGCGCGGAAAGGACGCCGTTTCTCACCGTCCTTGACAGTGATGCTTTTCCTCAAGACAGTAGTAGCTTTCCCGCCTGTGGCGGCAGGGGACGAACGCGAGGCGGTGCTCTGGATCGCAGATCAGCTCTGCGCTGAGCTCGGTCATCCGGATGGCGTGGAGGAGGTCCGCGCGGCCCGCTCGGCGTTGGACGGGATCGGCAGACGAGCGTGGGCCGATCTCAGTCCCGAGGAGGAATTGTTGGTCGCGGCGGTCAGGACGAGCCTCGCGAAGGTGGTGGCGGCGATCTGGGCCACGAGGTCCGAGGTCGTCGCGGAGAGGGCGGTGCGCACGACGCTCGACGGAGCAGAGCTGTTGATACGAGGGGAACTGGCAAGCGGCAACGCTGCACGACTGCCGGCTCTGATGCCGGACTTCGTCTTTCTCGTGACGCTGCCGATCGTCGAACAGGACGAAGCGCTCCAGCTCTCGAAGCGAACCGCGGAGCTGATCGAGGCTGCGAGCGGGTGGTAGGTCCAGGCCCGCTCGCAATGAGCTGGTATGCGCCCGACGAGAATCGAACTCGCGACCTTCGGCTTGAAAGACCGACGCTCTTTGCCACTCGTTAAAGCAGCGTTGACCACTGAGCTACGGGCGCGCGCAACGGGCACTTTAACGAGCGCGGGATTGATCTAGGGTCAGAGTCGAGATGGATCTCGGCCTCGATCAGCGCACCGCCCTGGTGATGGGAGCCAGCCGCGGCATCGGCAGGGCGATTGCGGCGGCGCTCGCCGCCGAGGGCGCGAGCGTCGCGATCGCCAGCCGCTCGAAGGAGCGTCTCGAGGTGGCGGCGAAGACGATCTCCCCCGCTCCGCTCTGCCTCGTCGCCGACACGTCCGACCTCGAGCGGCTCGCGGCGCTGCCCGCCGAGGTCGAGGCGGAGCTGGGGCCGATCGACGTCCTCGTCGCCAACACCGGCGGCCCGCCCTTCGGCGGCGCCCTCGACCACGGGCTCGAGGAGTGGGAGGCGGCCTACCGCTCCCTGGTGCTGGCGCCGAGGGTGCTCGCCGAGGCGGTGCTGCCCGGGATGCGCGAGCGCGGCTGGGGACGGATCGTCAACGTCGGCTCGACCTCGACCCGGGAGCCGCTCCCCGGCCTCAACCTCTCGAACGCCCATCGCATGGCCGCCGTCGGCTTCCTCGAGACCCTCGCCCGCGAGGTCGCCGCCGACGGCGTCACCGTCAACACGATCGCCACCGGCCGCTTCGCGACCGACCGCCTGGCCGACGCGAGCGGCTCGCTCGCCGGCGCCGAAGAGGCCGCCCGCTCCGAAGTCCCCGCCGCCCGCCTCGGCCGTCCCGAGGAGTACGGCGACCTCGTCGCCTTCCTCTGCTCCGACCGCGCCGCCTACGTCACCGGGACCGTGATCCCGATCGACGGCGGCCTCCTCCGCTCCGCCTTCTAACCGAGGTCGAGGCGGAGCTCGGCCCGTTGAGGGGTCAGCGCATCACTGTCAGCTTCAGCTCCATGCCCGAGTGGAGCCTGCAGACCAAGAGATAGGTGCCGACCTTCGTAAATTCCTTCGCAAAGTTGACCCCCTCGCGCCAAGTCGTTCGCGAGGCGAAGGGGCCACCCGGACCGGAGGCTTTGACGACGTTATGGGGGTTGAGTCCGGCCCATTTGAAACGGATCGTGGTGCCTCTCTTCACGGTCTTCGCAGATGGGGCGAAGAAGTTGTCCTTGAGCTTGACCGTCTCCGTCGGAGCGGCCGAGGCGAGCCCGCCCCCGGCGACAACCACCGCGAGCACAGCGCTGATGATTGCGCCGCCAACGGCAGTGCTGCGAATCTGGTTCCTCATCTCCTCCCCCTCCTCGTGATGTGCATGCGAAAGCGAATCGATCCTCGCCGAGGAGGCGGGGCAGCTGCTTCCCCATGATGCGACGTAGATTGAGCAACTTGGGGCGCCGAGAAGCGCGATGATTAAGGGCCGGTTTAACTGAACGGTATGTTCGCCTCATCCGGCTAAGGTGGGCGCGTGAGGCAGCGTGGCCTGTATTCAGTCACCACCGGGGCGCTCCCCGCCGGCGGGGAGGGTTCCTACCGAGCATCGGCATCCGGACGGTCCCTCGAAGAGACGTGCGCCACACTCGCATCTCGACTGCGTCCCAGGTTCCCAGAGCTTGAAGCGGGCCTCGTCAACCTCCTCGACGCGATCTCGAATCCTCGCGACGTTCCCGACGCAACGTATCTACATAGCCTCCACGCTACCCGCACCGCGCTCCTCGAATATGCGGTCGAAGTAATTGAGCTGGGCGAGCGTCGCGCCCCCGGTATCCCGCCTGCGCTACTCACATCTGCCCGCCTCGGCGCTCGCTCTGGCATCTCCCTTGACACGGTCCTGAGACGCTATGCGGCCGCCCAGGCAATGTTCGGCGATGTCCTGGTTGAGGAGGCGGAGCGGGCTGAAGTCTCCAACTCTGTTCTCCGGCGGCTATTGCATAGGCACGCGACGCTCTTCGACCGCTTGTTCGAGGCGGCGAGCGAAGAGCACGCTCGCGAGACCAATAGCCGGCCGACCACCAGCGCGGGGTGGCACTACGAATACATCAAGGGATTGCTCGCCGGCCGGCAGCCCAATCGTGAGGTGGAAGTCGAGTATGACTTCGACGGCAACCACGTTGGTCTGATGGCGACGGGGGAGGGCGCTCACGAGGTGGTGCGCGCCCTGGCGAAGATGCTCGACCGCCGCCTGCTCGCCGGCCGCCGTGAGGAGGAGGAGGTCTGGACCTGCTGGCTCGGGGGCAGGAGCCGGCTTGAGGCCGAGCAAGCCGTGCGGGCGCTTGGCGAGATCGCCCTCGATCAGGTGTTCGTCGCTGTCGGCGAGCCCGGGGAGGGACTCACGGGCTGGCGGCTCAGCCACCGCCAGGCCAAGGCGGCGCTGCCGATCGCCGAACGCCGGGGGCAGCATGTGGTTCGCTACGCCGATGTCGCCGTGCTGGCATCGATCCTGCGCGATGACCTGAGCGCCACCTCGCTGCGCCAGCTCTATCTGGAGCCGCTCGAGAGGGGTCGGGACGGCGGCAAGGTGGCACGAGGGACCATGCGCGCCTACTTCTCGACCGAGAGGAACATCTCTTCGACCGCCGCCGCGCTTGGTGTTGATCGTCGCACGGTCTCCAATCGCATCCGGGCCATCGAGGAACTCTTCGGCCGTCCCCTCAGCGATTTCGCGACGGACCTCGAGACAGCACTGCGCCTAGCTGACTGATTCGACCTCGCACGCTTCCCAGTTTGCCGAGTCGACTCCCCGACTTGGGGAAGCGGGGGTCGCACCTTGGTCTGGAAGATCAGGGGGTCCCCCACACGACGGAAGGCAGGAACAAGGGCATGAAGAACCACGGTCGGCGTACGGAGAGAGCGGTCCGGAGGCGGATGGCGAGGCCATTTGTATTCGCCGGCCTGGCCCTGGCGACCGCGCTCTCGCTGGCGGCAATCGCATCTGCCGCCACGTCGACCATCACCGTCGGCAACCTCGTCGTCAAGATCAAGACCTCGGTGTCGCCGAAGGCGCTGCCAAAGAAGGACCTGGCACCGATCGCCTTCAATCTCGGCGTGAACGTCTCGACGAAGGATGGGACCCACCCGCCCGCGACAGTGACGTTCCAGGGGGACGTCGACAAAAACAGCGCGATCAACGCCAAGGGCCTGCCCGCCTGCCAGCAGGGCCAACTCGAAGCGCAGACGACTGCGACAGCGAAGGCGGTCTGCAAGGAAGCCCTGGTCGGCCAGGGCTTCGCGGAAGCGGAGGTCGAATTTCCTGAATCGGCCCCGTTCGACGCCAAGGGCCCCCTCCTTGTGTTCAACGGCGGCCAAAGTGGCGGCAAGACGCTGATCCTGATCCACGTCTATGCGAACGTGCCGACGCCGACCGCGTTCGTCACCAGGGTCAACGTCACAGAGGTCAACAACGGCAAATACGGGCTCAAATTCGATTCGCGGATTCCGGTGGTAGCGGGCGGTGCCGGATCGCTCACCGAGTTCTCGGTCAAGCTCCGCAAAATGTTCACCTACAGAGGGAAGCAGCAGAGCTACCTCCTCGCGAAATGCCCGCTCGGTCGTCTCTTTGGCCAAGGGACTTTGACCTTCACGGACGGAACCCGCCTCAAGGGCACGGCGGCGCTGCCCTGCACCCCGAAGGGCTAGTCGAGCGCCGCGTTCAGCCCTCGCTCGGCTTCTCGCGCATCGACGGGAACATGATCACGTCGCGCAGCGTCCTCGAGTCGCTGAGGATCATCATCAGACGGTCGACGCCGAGGCCGCAGCCGCTCGCGGTCAGCATCCCGTACTCGAGCGCCCGCACGAACTCTTCGTCGTGCTCGTGGGGGTTCTCCTCCGCCCCGGTCTCCTGGCGCTCGCGCTGTTCGACGAAGCGACGCTTCTGCTCGACCGGGTCGTTGATGTCGGTGCCGCCGCCGGTGATCTCCATCCCGGCGACGATCCCGTCGAAGGCCTCGCCGAGGTGCTTCGGGCTCTCCCTGACCGGCTTGACCAGCGGCCAGATGTCGAGCGGCAGGTCGTAGATGAAGGTCGGCTGCGTCAGCTTCGGCTCGACCAGCTTGCCCTGCAGCGTGTCGGCGAGGCCGGCCCAGTCGTCGTCGGGCTGGGCGTCGTCGCCGGCCAGCTCGGCCATCTCGTCGCGGCTCAGCTCGGTGATGTCCTCGCCGGTCTCCTCCTTCAGCGCCTCGCGCAGGGAAACCCGCTTCCAGGGAGTCTTGAAGTCGATCTCCTTGCCGTCGAACTCGACCTTCGTCGTCCCCATCACGCTCTGCACGACGCCGGCTACCAGCTCCTCGGCGAAGTCCATGACGCCGTTGTAGTCGACCCCGCTGACGAACCACTCGAGCATCGTGAACTCGGGGTTGTGCTGGGGCGACATGCCCTCGTTGCGGAAGAACTTGCCGAGCTCGTAGACGTCCTCGAAGCCGCCGACGATCGCCCGCTTCAGGTAGAGCTCGGTCGCGATCCGCAGGAAGAGGTGGCGGTCGAGCGCGTTGTGGTGGGTTTTGAACGGCCGCGCCGCGGCGCCCCCGGTCATGCTCTGCAGGATCGGCGTCTCCAGCTCGTAGAAGCCGCGGTCGTTCATGTGCCGGCGGATCGCGTCCAGCACCCTGGCCCGCAGCTTGAAGATCTCCCGCGAGCGCTCGTTCGCCATCAGGTCGAGCTCCCGCTGGCGGTAGCGGGTGTCGGGGTCGGAGATGCCGTGGAAGAGGTCCGGCGGGTCGCGCAGCGCCTTGGCCAGCAGCGTCACCTCGCGCACGCCGATCGCGAGCTGGCCCCGCTTGGTCACGTGCAGGTCGCCGTCGATGCCGACGACGTCGCCGATGTCGAGGTCCTCGACCCGCCCGAACGCCTCCTCGCCGAGCGCGTCCACCCGCGCGTAGGCCTGGATCGTCCCGGTCAGGTCACGGACGTCGAGGAAGGCGGTCTTCCCGTGGCCCCGCTTCCCCGTCACCCGGCCGGCGACGCGGTAGGAGTGCTCGGAGTGCTCGCCCTCGCCGAGCTCGGCCGCGTCGTGGGCCTCGAGGATCCGCTCGATCTTCGTGCGGTCCGGGAAGGAGCGGGGAAAGGGGTCGATCCCTTCGGCGCGAAGCCGCTCCGCCTTCGCCCGCCGCTCCGCCTCGGTCGAGCCGGAGGATGGCTCGCTCACGGAGCGAGGCCGACCGTCACCCGCTCGCCGCCCATGTAGTCGGTCAGGGTGGTGGCCTCGGAGAGCATCTCGCGCATCGTCGGGCCGTGGTGGGTGTCGTGCTCGAAGGCGACCCGCCAGCCCGACGGGATCTCGGCGAGCACGCCGCGGATCACGCCGAGGCCGTCCTCGCCGCAGTCGCCGGTGACGGCGATCCGCGGCTCGTGCCGGATCTCCGGTGAGCGCTCGAAGATGGTCGAGTCGGTGACGTAGGGGAGGTTGGCGAGGACGAGGTCGATCTCCTGGTCGAGGTCCTCGTCGGGGAGGCCCTCCTCGACCGTGACCTCGAGGTCGATGCCGAGGCGCTCGGCGTTCTCACGGGCGACCTCGGCCGCCTCGGGCGAGAGGTCGGAGGCCGTCACCTTCAGGTCCGGGCGCTTGTTGAGCAGGGCGAGCGCCACGGCGCCCGACCCGGTGCCGATCTCGTGGACGCGGGCGCCCTCCGGCAGCTCCTGCGCGACCTCGACCAGCAGGCCGGTCTCCCGGCGCGGGATCAGGACCCGGGAGTCGACGGCGACGTCGATCCCCTGGAAGGGCTCGTGGCCGAGGATGTAGGCGAGCGGCTCGTGCTCGGCGCGGCGGGCGACCCTCTCCTCGATCTGCCTGACCAGCTCCGGGCTGAGCTCGCCGGAGCCGTCCTTGGAGAGCTCGCCGACGTCGATCCCCATCGCGTGGGCGACCAGCGCCTCCGCGTCGGAGCGCGGCTCGTCGCAGCCGGCCGCGGCGATCGCCGCCTCGGCCCTCTGCACGGTCTCCGCGACCGTCGCCCCGCTCTGTCCGTCAGCTGACACTGGCCCCGAGATTACCGTGACGGCGCTTTACGACGCTTATCCACACGATCCCCCCGGCGATCATCGCCAGGCTCTCGAGCTGGGCCGGGGTGAGGCCGGCGGCGACGGCGTCGTTGCGGCGCAGAAACTCGACCAGGAAGCGCTCCGCCCCGGCGTAGATCAGGTAGAGCGCGAAGAGGACGCCGGCCCGGAAGCGGTCGCGGAGCCGCCAGAGCAGCCAGGCGCCGAAACCCATGGCCAGGGCCTCGTAGACCGGGGTCGGGTGGACCTGCTCGTCGGTCGGGACCGTCCCGTCGGGATAGGCCATCGCCCAGGGCCCGTCCCAGGGCTCGCCGTAGTCGCCGTCGCCGGAGAGCTGGCAGCCGACCCGGCCGACCGCGTAGCCGAGCGCCAGCGCCGGGGCGGCGAGGTCGAAGAGCCGCGGCCCGAGGAAGCGGCGGTAGTGGGCCCAGATCAGGACCGCGACGGCGCCGCCGATCGCGCCGCCGTACCAGACCAGCCCGGCCCCGGAGAAGAGGTTGCCGAGCAGGTCTTCCCTGACGCTGTCGTAGTTCTCGACGATGAAGTAGAGGCGGGAGCCGACGATCCCGCCGGCGAGCGCCGAGAAGCCCATCTCATAGGCCCAGTCGACCGGCTTGCCGATCTCCTTCAGCCGCTTCGCGATCAGCGCCCCTGCGGCGAGGAAGGCGAGCGCGAACATCAGCCCGAAGGTCTGCAGCGTCAGCGGCCCGAGGTCGAGTTCCGGATACATGCGGGCGGGGCCGGCCTAGTCCTCTAGCAGCGTCCGGAGCAGCGCCTTCTGGGTGTGGAGGCGGTTCTCGGCCTGGTCCCAGACGGCGGAGCGCTCGCCGTAGAGGACGTCGGCCTCGATCTCCTCGCCCGGATGGGCGGGCAGGCAGTGGAGGACGACGGCGCCGTCCTTGGCGGCGGCGAGCAGGTCGGCGTCGATCCGGTACGGCGCCAGGTCGCGGCGCCGCCCCTCGGCGGCCTCCTCGTCCCCCATGCTGACCCAGACGTCGGTGTAGATCGCGTCGGCGGAATCGGCCGCGGCGCGAGGGTCGTCGGTCAGCCTCGCCCCGTGGCCCTCCTCGAGCTGGTAGCCGGCGGGCGCCGCGCAGACGAACTCGACGCCGGCCAGCTCGCAGGCGATCGCCAGCGAGCGGGCGACGTTGTTGCCGTCGCCGACGTAGGCGAGGCGGAGGCCGTCGAGCTCGCCGAAGCGCTCGCGCAGGGTCAGCAGGTCGGCGAGCGCCTGGCAGGGATGATGCTCGGGGGTGAGCGCGTTGACGACCGGCACCTCGGCCCCGGCCGCCAGCTCTGCGACCGCGTCGTGGGAGCCGGAGCGGATCACGATCGCGTCGAGGTAGCGGGAGAGGACCCGGGCGGTGTCGCCGACCGACTCCCCGCGCGCGAGCTGCAGTTCGTCGCCGCGCAGGACGATCGGCGCCGCGCCCAGCTCGCCGACGCCGACCTCGAAGGAGATCCGGGTCCGGGTCGAGGGCCGCTCGAAGACGAGGCCGATGCTGCGGCCGGCGAGGGACTCGGCGCCGACGCGGTCGCGCCGGCCCGCTTTCAGCTTGGCGGCGAGGTCGAGCAGCCCGCCCAGCTCGAACGCGCCCAGCTCTTCGCCTGTGAGGAAATCTCGCTTCAAGCTGCGGATACTAAGCATGTGAAGTTCACGGCCATCGCCTGGAACCTCTTCCACGGGCGCGATTTCCCGCCCGACCCCGGGCTCTTCACCTGGCGCTCGCGGCTGCTGCGGATCACCGAGCGCAACGAGACGCACGTCCAGGTCAACCGCGACCTCGGCGCCGAGTTCGGGGACCTCCTGGCCTCGGCGGACTGGGACGTCGCGCTGCTGCAGGAGGCGCCGCCGCGCTTCGCCGGGCCGCTCGCCGGGGCCTGCGAAGCAGAGGGCCATCGCGTTCTCACCTCGCGCAACGCGCTCGGCGCCCTGCGCGCCCTCGCCGCCCGCCTCAACCCCGATCTGATCGCCTCCGGCGAGGGGGGCTCGAACCTCACCCTGGTCCGCCCCGCCTCACTCGGCGGGATCGAGGAGCGCCGAGAGGTCGCGATCCACGAGGGCCGGCCGGAGCGCCGCGCGATGGCCTTCACCCGCACCGCGTCGGGGGTCTGTGTCGCCAACCTGCACGCCAGCGCCCACGACCCGGACCTCGCCGCCGAGGACGTGCTGCTCGCCGCGCGCACCGCGACCGGGTGGGCGGGCGATGCCCCGCTGCTCTTCGGCGGCGACCTCAACCTGCGCCCGCGCGAGTGCCCCGAGGTCTTCGAGCAGCTGGCGGAGCGCTTCGGACTCGCCGCCCCGACCGGGCCCGGCGCGATCGACCACCTGCTGGCGCGGGGCCTCTCCGTCGCCGCCCCGCCGGCGCCCTGGCCGCCCGAGCGGCGTGAGCTCGACGAGCGCGGGCTCTCCCTGCGCCTCTCCGACCACGCCCCGGTCGCCGCCATGTTCGAAACGGCGCCCCCCAAGGTAGTGACATAGTCATCCCACCCCCCGACAAGGAGCGACCAGCCGATGGCCGAGAAAAAAGCCAAAAAAACGAAAAAAGCGAAAAAAGCCGCGAGCAAACGGAAACCCGCCGCCAAAAAAGCCAAAGCGAAAGCCAAAGCCAAAAAACCGGCGGTGAAAAAGGTCAAAACCGCCAAAAAGGCGAAACCGAAAAAACGGGCGACCCGCACCGGCCGCACCACCGGGCTCGACAAGAGCGTCGATGAGTTCCGCGCCAGCCTCGAGCGCAACGTCACCCTGAGTCGCGAGCGCCTCCAGGAGGTCGTCGACGACGCGGTCAAGCGGGGGCGGATGACCCGCGGCGACGCCGAGAAGATGCTCTCCGACATGATCAAGCGCGGCCGGCGCCAGACCGACTCGCTGCTCAAGGAGCTGGAACGCCTCGTCAAGCAGGCGCGCAAAGCCGCCAAAAAACTCGGCTAGCTTGGATCAGCTCGAGCTGGAGATCGACTCGCTCGCCTTCGGCGGGCGGGGCGTTGCCCGGTCGGAGGGCCTGGTCGTCTTCGTCGCGGGCGCCCTGCCCGGCGACCGCGTGCGCGCAGAGGTGACCAAGAAGAAGAAGCGCTTCGCCGAGGCGAAGACGGTGGAGTTGCTGCGGCCGGGCGCGGAGCGGCTCGCCGACCGCTGCGTCCACGAGGGCGAGCCCTGCCCCGGCGCCCCCTGGCAGGGGCTCGCCTACGAGAGCCAGCTCGAGCACAAGCACGCCCAGGTCGGCGAGGCGCTGCAACGGATCGGGGGCCTCGAGGGATACGAGCTGGAGGCGATCGAGCCGGCGCTCGAACGGTGGCGCTACCGCAACAAGCTCGAGTATTCCTTCGGCGAAACCGACGGCGAACCGACCCTCGGCTTCCACGCCCGCGGCCGCTGGGACCTGGTCGTCGGGGTCGAGGACTGCATGCTCGCCTCGGAGGCGGGCAACGCCGCCCGCAACGAGGTCCGCGAATGGGCGCGGCGCGAGGCGATCCCCGCCTACGACAAGCGCGAGCACGATGGGGTGCTGCGCAACCTCGTCGTCCGCGAGGGGCGGCGCACCGGCCAGGTGCAGACGCGCCTCGTCACCTCCCCGGCGCAGTTCACCAAGCCGCCGGTCGACCTCCACACCGTGATCGAGGGCGACTCCGGCAACACCGAAGGGCCGACCGGGGCGATCGGCGAGGAACGCCTGCGCGAGGAGCTCTGCGACCTGCGGCTGGAGATGTCCCACGGGGCCTTCTTCCAGACCAACACGGAGATGGCCGAGCGGCTCTACGCGATCGCCGCCGAGTTCGCGGGCCTGAGCGGCAGCGAGCGCCTCTTCGACCTCTACTGCGGGATCGGCACGATCGGCCTGACGATGGCCGGGCGGGCCGGCGAGGTCTGGGGGGTGGAGATCGTCCCCGAGGCGATCGCCGACGCCGAGCGCAACGCCGAGCGCAACGGGATCGAGAACGCGCGCTTCGTCGCCGGCAGCGCCAGCACCGGGGTGCGCCCGCTGATCGAGGAGGCCGGCAAGCCCGACGTCGTCGTCATCGACCCGCCGCGGGCCGGCCTCTCCCAGAAAATCGTGCGGCGCGTCATCGAGTGCGAGGCGAAGCGGATCGTCTACGTCTCCTGCAACCCGACGACGCTCGCCCCGAACGCGGCCCAGCTCACCGAGGCCGGTTATAGGCTGAGCCGGGTGAGGCCGGTCGACATGTTCCCGCAGACGCCGCACATCGAGTGCGTGGCGCTGCTCGAGAAGGCATAGGAGGGCGGCCCGATGAAGATGGTCGACTCATATCCCGTCGTCGTCACCGACAAGCTGGGCGAGTGCCGGGACTTCTACCAGCGCTGGTTCGGCTTCGAGGTCGGCTTCGAGGCCGACTGGTTCGTGCTGCTCAGCGGCGGCGTCGAGGGGCCGACATCGCTGGCGCTCATGCACCCCGAGCATCCCTCCTCGCCGCCGACGCCGGGGGCCTACTGCGGCGACGGCGCCTTCGTCACCTTCCAGGTCGAGGACGCCGAGGCCGAGTACAGGCGCCTCGTCGAGGAGGGCGCCGAGTGCGACCTCGAGCTGACCGACGAGCCCTGGGGCCAGCGCCGCTTCGGGGTGACCGACCCGGCGGGGATGTGGGTGGACGTGATCGAGCAGATCGAGCCGGCGCCCGGCTGGTGGGAGCCCTACATGATGAGCAAGGAGTGAGCCGCGGCTTCGGAGTCGCGGCGGGCCTCGACCCGGAGGTGGCGCGGCCGCTGGCCGCCCGCTGCGCGGAGCTCGGCTACGACTCGATGTGGTCCAACGACCACCCCGGCGCCAAGGGGCTGGAGACGCTGGCCGAGTTCGCCGCCGCGGCGCCGCGGATCGACCTCGGCGTCGCCGTGATCGCCCTCGACCGCACGCCGCCCGAGGAGATCGCCGCCGACATCGAGCGGCTCGGCATCGACCGCGGCCGCCTCTGGCTCGGGGTCGGCGCCGGCTTCTCGAAGAAGCCGCTGACGACGATGCGCGAGTCCCTGCCCGAGCTGCGCGAGAGGCTGCCCGGTGTGCGCCTCGTCCTGGCGGCGATGGGCCCGAAGATGTGCGCCCTCGCCGGGGCCGAGTACGACGGCGCCTTCTTCAACTGGATGACCCCCGAGTTCGCCGCCCGCGCTCGGCAGCAGGTCGAGGCGGGCGCCGCCGAGGCGGGCGGCGACGTCCCGCCGGTCTTCGGCTACGTCCGCACGGCAGTCGGCCCCGACGCCGCCGAGCGCCTCGCCAAGGAGGAGTCCTTCTACCGCGACCTCCACGCCGGCTACCGCAACCACTTCGACCGCCTCGGCGAGCCCGAGGGCACGGTCGGCATCGCCGCCGCCGACCCCGAGGAGGCCCAGACCCAGGTCGCCGCCTACTCCGCCCTCGACACCGTCGTCGTCCGCGGCCTCGCCAGCGCCAGGGTCGAGGCGATGATCGCCGTCGCCGAGGCCGCCGCTCCTTAAGGCCCGCCTTAGGTCAGCGGCTAGGATGCGCGGCCCATCTCCGCCGAACAGGAATACCTAGACCGCCCGCTGGCGCGCTACGTCAGCAGCACGATCTTCCTCAGCCGCTGGCTGCAGGCTCCCCTCTACCTGGGCCTGATCGCCGCCCAGGGCGTCTACGTCTGGCGCTTCATGCAGGAGCTCTGGCACCTGGTGACCGACGTCGGCCACCTGACCGAGAACGAGGTGATGCTTCTTGTTCTGGGCCTGGTCGACGTGGTGATGATCGCCAACCTGCTGATCATGGTGATCATCGGCGGCTACGAGACCTTCGTCTCGCGGATCAAGATGCGCGGCCACCCCGACGAGCCCGAGTGGCTCTCCCACGTCAACGCCAACGTGCTCAAGGTGAAGCTGGCGATGGCGATCGTCGGGATCTCCTCGATCCACCTCCTTCAGAGCTTCATCAACGCCAGCAAAATCGACGGCGACACCCTGCTCTGGCAGACCGTCATCCACATCACCTTCGTGATCTCCGCCGTCGCCCTCGCCCTGATCGACCGCTTCCTCTCGCCCAAACCCGCCGCCGAACACGAGCCCCGAACCGACGGCTCCGGCAACAACGTCCCACCGGCCCCCGCGGCCCCCGAGCCCGCCCCCCAAGCCGCCGGCTGAGCCCCAAAAAGCTCGAGCCGTCATTTAACCGCCCTATAGGGGGTCAATTGACGGCTCGACGTCTGTGCACTCTCAATTTGCGGGTGCCGTGCGCACGGTCGAGCGGTGGGCAGGAGGCTGGCGCGCCATAGAGCCCGTCCCGGCAGGGGTGGAGCGTCTTGTACTTTTTCGCCGCCGGCCATGGTCGGCAGCCGGAGACGCAACTCGAAAAAGTTAAGCGGAACCCCTGCCGGGACGGGCTCAGTACGGCGGCAAGTCCTCGTACCACTCGCCCAGCAGCTTGAAGCTGCGCCAGAAGCGCTGCTTGGCACCCTCCTCGTCGAGGGATTCGTCGATGTCCGGCGTGTAGAGGGCGTCGATCGTGGGGCTGAAGGCCTGGATCTCTCCCTCGCGGGGCTCGATCTGCCGTGAGAGCGGAACTTCCATCCTGTTCAGGACGCGAAGGGCCGGCTCGCCCATGACGACGACGATTTTGGGCTGCACGATCGCGATCTCCTCGACCAGGCGGCGCATGCACTCTTCCGGCGCCAGGTCGGGCTCCGCTATCGGGCACTTGACGCAGAGCGTGCCGTAGACGACCAGCGGGTCGATTCCGAGCCGCTTGAAGCTTTTCATCAGCGCGTTGCCGGGCCGCCCGTAGAAGGCGACGCCCTCTTCGATCTCGGCGACCCCGGGACAGTGCTTGACCATCAGCACATCCGCCTGGGGATGGCCCGAGCCGAGGACCGGCATCAGCTTGCCGCGCGGGCAGTGCGGACAGTCCTGAAGCTCGTGGGTCAGGTTGTTGAGCTCGCGGATCGCTCGCTCGAGGTACTTCTCGCGTATCTCGTCGTCTGTCGCCGGCACGGTCGATGGCATCTTTGACGGCACTGGCGCGGCTCCTTTCGGGCGACCCGCCTGCATCAGCTCTTGCTCGTCGCCCGCTTTCGCCGCGGCCGGCCCCCGCGGACCGGCTTGGCGTCCGGAACCCGGCGTTTGGCCGCCCGCTGGCGGCCTTTCGTCTGCAGCAGCTTCAGCGCCTGCACATAGACGAGGTTCTTGTGCTTGCGGGTGATGTCGGCGTCCCGCATCGCCTCGAGGAACTCCTCGGGGCCGTCGAAGTCGTGGATCCTCACCCGCACGCTGCCCAGCCCCTGCGCGACGTGGCTGTCGGAGCCCGCCCCGGGGACGATCCGGTACTTGCGGGCGAAGCGCTCGGCCTCCTCGTTGAAGGCGGTCACCGCGACCCGCGGGTTGAAGACCTCGAGCACGTCGATCTCCTCGACGATGTCGAGCAGGTGCTCGTAGTCGGGGACCGAGTGGAAGCGGTCGAACGGGTGGGGCACGTAGACCAGGCCGCCCTGGCGGCGGATCTCGGCGATCGTCTCCGCCATCGTCATCCCCTTGGCGATCTTCTCCTCGAGGAAGAGCCCGATCACCTCGCCCTGCTCGGCCGTCTTCACCTCCTCGGCGACGATCACCTTGATGTCCCCCATCTGCTCGGCGATCCGGCGCGCCTCCAGCGCGCCGGAGACCTCGTTGTGGTCGGTGATCGCGATCGCGCCCAGACCGCGGTCGCGCGCCGTCTCCAACAGCACCTCGACCGGGGTCGCGCAGTCCGGCGAGTGGTCGGTGTGCATGTGGAGGTCGACCTCGATCAGCGGCCGCTCGGCGATCCGCCGCCGCGCGGCCGCGTCGCCCTCGCCGTCGTGGCGGCGCGATGCCAGCCGCCGGTAGATCGCCTCGAAGTCGGCGGCGACCCGACTCCAATCGCGCTCCTCCCCGCCCGCCTCGACGACCTCGTAGGGCCCGGGGAAGTAGCGCTCCAGCAACTCCGCGGTCTGCGGGCTGGAGACCGTGCGCGCGTCGAGGCGGCCGAAAAAGATCTCGACCAGCGGCCGCGCCACCTGGGTCGAGAGGACCCGCTCCTGCGGCGCGTGGAAGGTGGCGACGTTGAGCGAGAAGGAGTGGCGCAGGGCGGCGGAGGAGATCCGCGGCGCGAACGGCTCGTGGACGTGGACGATGTCGAACGCCTCGGAGGCGAGCCGCTTCTTGACGCCGTCACCGGAGCCGAGGAGGGCGACCTCGTGACCGCGCCGCCGCAGCTCCCGGGAGAGCCCGTGGACGTACTCGTTGACCGGATTCTTGGTGCCCCGCCTGTGCGGGGTCACCTGCGCTATCGAGAGGGGTGCGGCCGCCACTCGTGCAGCATATGAGCCCGCGCTCGGCGGGCCCCCGGCTCAGGCCTCGGTCGTCTCCGCCTTGGCCGCGCCGGGCACCGGGCTGTTGGTGCGCGCGTGCTTGGCGATGAACTCCTCCGTCTGTTCGCGGGCCTCGTCGTCCGGGCGCTGGCTGTGCGGCGACTTCATCAGGTAGCTGGACGGGCCGTCGAGCTGGCCGGCGACGCCGTTGTTGAGAGCCAGCTTCAGGATCCGCACCGCGTCGATCACGACGCCGGCAGAGTTCGGCGAGTCCCAGACCTCGAGCTTGAGCTCGACGTTGAGCGGCACGTCGCCGAAGGCTTTGCCCTCGACGCGGATGTGCGCCCACTTGCGGTCGGTCAGCCACGGCACGTAGTCGGAGGGGCCGACGTGGACCTGGTCGTCGGGCAGCTCGTGGCCCATGATCGAGGTGACGGCGTTGGTCTTCGAGATCTTCTTCGAGTCCAGCCGCTCGCGCTCGAGCATGTTGTAGAAGTCCATGTTGCCGCCGACGTTGAGCTGCGAGGTGCGCTCCATGCGAACGCCACGGTCGTGGAAGAGGCGGGCGAGCTGGCGGTGGACGATGGTCGCGCCGACCTGGGACTTGATGTCGTCGCCGATGATCGGCAGCCCGGCCTCCTGGAAGCGCTTGTCCCAGTAGTCCTCACGGGCGATGAAGACGGGCAGGCAGTTGACGAAGCCGACGCCGGCCTTGAGCGCCTGCTCGACGTACCACTTGGTCGCCTCCTCGGAGCCGACCGGCAGGTAACAGACGAGGACGTCGGCCTTCGTCTCCTTGAGGATGCCGACGACGTCAGCGGTTTCCCCGGGCGCTTTGGTGATCTTCTCTTTCAGGTACTTGCCGAGGCCGTCGTGGGTCATCCCACGCTCGACCTTGACGCCGACCTCCGGCACGTCGGCGAATTTGATCGTGTCGTTCTGCCCCGACCAGATCGCCTCGGAGAGGTCCTTGCCGACCTTCTCGGAGTCGATGTCGAAGGCGGCGACGAACTCGACGTCGCTGACGTGGTAGCCGCCGAGGTCGACGTGCATCAGGCCGGGCACTTCCTGGTCCGGATCGGCGTCCCTGTAGTAGTGGACGCCCTGGATGAAGGAGTTGGCGCAGTTGCCGACGCCGACGATCGCGACACGGACCTTCTCGTCCGTGTGGGCGGCTCCGTTGCTGCCGTTCACTCCGTTGCTCTCACTCATTGAATTCGAAGTCCTTCCTAGGGCTGGCTAGATGGCAGATCACACCCGTGACCCACGCTGGTTACATCTCCGGGGGGCCGGCGGCCTCGCTTGAAAGCTCGTTTCGCACATGCCAGACGCGCTGGATCACCGTGACGATGGTCAGCGCCGCGATCAGGTAGATCGAGGGCGCCAGCAGTTCGAAATCGCCCAAACCGGCGCCCTTGGCGAAGACCAGGCCAATGGAGAGTATGACTACCCGCACGGGACGTGTCGCCAACCCGACCTTGCACTCGACCCCGAGCGCCTCGGCGCGGGCCCGCGTGTAGGAGACCATCAGCGAGCCGAGCACGGCGACGACGCACATCGCGGCGGCGAAATCGTCCCCGGTTGCGGCGAAGTACCCGGCCACCGCGGCGAGCACGATCCCCTCCTCGATCCGGTCCAGCGTCGAGTCGAGGAAGGCGCCGAACAGAGTCCCCTTGCCCGACATCCGCGAGTAGCGGCCGTCGAGCGTGTCCATCACCGAGCCGAGGATGAAGGCGACCCCGGCGAGGAAGAAGAGGCGCTGGGTGACGAGCGCCGCGGCGACGAGGTTGCCGGCGAGGCCGACCATCGAGATCGCGTTCGGGGTCAGGCGCGACTCGATCAGGCGATCGCGGGCGTAGGACCTGAACTCCTGGGCGCTGCGGGCCTGGCGGCCGTTGCGGCGGCCGCCCGGGTCCCTGGGGGGCGCCGAAGGTTCCATTGGGTAGTGAGGCTAGTTGATCCGGCCGAGGCGGGAGGAACAAATGGTTCGCGCTTCGCTCGCGGCGCGAAGGAATCAGATATGCACGCTTGCTCGCTCCGCGCTCACGCCTCCGCCTCGCGGGTCGATCCCACCCGCCACGCCCATGCCTCCGGGCGCGCTCGGGCGAGGCGGAGGGCGGCGAAGGCCGAGAGCCCGGCGACCATCCAGCCCAGGGCGATGTCGACCCAGTAGTGGTTGCCGGTGACGATCACGACCCAGGCGATGAGCAGCGGCCAGGCCGCCCAGAACGCCTTCGTGTAGACGTGGCGGGAGAGCAGGACGCCGCTGACGCCGACCATCAGGGCGAAGGCGCAATGCATGCTGGGCACGGCCGCATAGGGATTGATGAAGACCTTGACGAAGGCGGAGTCGTGGTTGACGCTCGAGAAGTCGTTGATCGTGTCGACGAACCCGTACTGCTCGAACATCCGCGGCGGCGCGGTCGGGTAGAGCGTGTAGCCGACGACGGCGAGGCCCATCGAGACGATGAACATGTTGCGGATGAAGTAGAAGGACTCGTTGCGGAAGATGTAGATCCAGAAGAAGAAGCCGAGCACGACCGCGAACTGGCTGTTCATGTAGATCTGGTTGGCGAAGTCGATCACCCACTGCGCCGAGAAGAAGGCCTGCATGTCCGGCTCGAAGAAGGTGTGGGTCGCGCGCTCGAGGTCGATCAGCTGCTGGCCGTGGTGGATCGCCTCCGATTTCTTTCCCTCGGCGAGGCCGCGGGCCGTCTCGTAGATGAGGTCCACCACCAGGAGCAGGCCGAGCTGGCGACCGAGGTCGCCCCAGCCTTTGGGTAGGCGGGATCCCACCGCTTCCAGAGCGCGAGCCATTGCCGAAATTGTAATCGGCGGGTTACGCGGCAGAGAGGCGCTGCTCGAGGAAGGCGGCGACGCGATCGACGACCCGGCGGTCGTCGATCCAGGGCCAGTGGCCCGCCCCCTGGACCAGGTCCAGCTCCGAGTCGGGGAGGGCGGCGGCAAGGGCCTCGGCGAACCTGGTCGGGAGGTAGGGATCGCGCTCGCCCCAGACGACCAGCGAGGGGCAGGTGAGCCCGCCGAGGTCCCTGCCGGCGGCGGCGAGCAGATCGGGGTCCGCGTGCCGGTATAGGGCGAGCACGGCCCTCCCCGTCCCCGGGTTCCAGCAGTCCCAGATCGAGTCGATGAAATCGGAGGGCATCGGGCCCCGGTCGCCGCTGGCCTGGCGCATCAGCAGCGCCACGCCCGAGCGGCTCGTCGCCCGGTTGAAGATCTCGCCGAGCGGGCGGCGGCGCCAGATCTGGGCGATCCAGTGCCACCGGTAGCCGGGCGTGAACGGCACCGCGTTGATCACCACCAGCTTCTCGACCAGCTCGGGGCGTCGCTGGGCGCCGATCAGGGCGAGCCCGCCCCAGTCGTGGACGACGAGCTTGCGCCGCCCGATCCCCAGCTCGTCGAGGCAGCGCTCGAGGAAGGCGGAGAGGCCGAACATCGAGTAGTCGAAGTGCTCGGGCCGGTCCGAGCGCCCCCAGCCCGGCATGTCGATCGCGATCGAGGGCCCGCCCCGTTCCATGAATGGGATCCAGTCCTCGCCGTGGCTCGGGTTGCCGTGGCAGTAGACCGTCGGAGTCCCCTCCCCCTCAACTCGCCGGTAGAAGACGCGCACCCCGTCGAGCGTCAGCTCGTTCTCCTCGATCGCCCCCACGCACCGACTCTATTGAGCGGTGGCGGTAGCGTGGCGCCGCGATGGCCTGGAAGCGACCGACTAAACGGCGGGTGAGGGCGATCCGGGACCGCCTCCGGGAGATGTACGGGCGGCCGGTCGGCGAGCCGCACGGCGATCCGATCGCGGAGCTGGTCAGGACGGTCCTCTCGCAGCACACCAACGACCGCAACCGGGACCGCGCCTTCGCGGCGCTGCGCGAGCGCTTCCCATCCTGGGAGGAGGTCCGCGACGCGCCGCCCGGCCAGGTCGAGGAGGCGATCCGCCCCGGAGGCCTCGGCAAACAGAAGGCGCCGCGGATCCAGGCGATCCTCGAGCTGCTCGGCGACCCGCCCGACCTCGACTGGACGCGGACGGCCCCGCGGCAGGAGTCGCTCGAGTTCCTGCTCGACCTGCCCGGCGTCGGGCGCAAAACGGCGGCCTGCGTCCTGATCTTCACCTGGGGCATCCCCGAGATCCCCGTCGACGTCCACGTCCACCGGGTCGGTGGGCGCCTCGGCCTCTTTCCGGAAGGGGCCTCTTTCGAGAAGGCACACGACGAGATGCTCGCGATCGTGGACCCCGAGGACGCCCACGAGCTGCACATGAACCTGATCCGACACGGGCGCGAGGTCTGCCGTCCCAAACCACGCTGCGGGGAGTGCGCGCTACGCCGGATGTGCCCCTGGTACCGTGCCGCCCTGAAATGAGCGAGACATGAGTCGCAAAACCTTCGTCGTCTTCGGGCTGGTCCTCGCCCTTCTCGTCGTCCTCATCCCCTGGGCCGTCTTCCGCTCCGACGGCGACGCGGACCGCGGCGCCCAGGAGGTGCCCGCCGGGCTGGAGGAGGGCCAGAGCCTGTTCCAGATCAACTGCGGCAACTGCCACACGCTCTATGCGGCCGGCAGCGACGGCAACCTCGGGCCGGACCTCGACGAACTGCTCGCCGCCTCGGGCGTGCCGACCGGGCCGAAAGCGAAAGAAGAAATCGAAACGACCCGGGACCGCGTCCTCAACGCGATCGACGAAGGCGTGGACGGGACGACGACCAGCGCGCGCATGCCGCCGCGGATCATCTCCGGCCTGCAGGCCGAAGAGGTCGCCGAATTCGTCGCCAACACCGCCGGCGAGGGTTAGAGGGGACGGGCGGCGCCCGCCCCCTCCGCGCCTCTTGCGATCAGCCCCCGAAGCTCAGGGAGCTGAAGACCCCGGCGTGATCTGAGTTCCAGAACCCGTTGACCGGCTGCAGGCCGGTGACGGTGGAGCTCCTCAGCTGCACCTGCTGCGGGTCGCGGGTCAGCACGTGATCGACCTGGTGGTCGAAGTCGCCGATGCCGGCCCCCGCTTCTTCGGCGGCTTTAACCGCCAGCAGGCTCGAGTCGAGACAGCAGCTCAGCGGTTTGTTCGTGCTGCGGTTGACCATGCCCGCCGCCAGCAGCGATTCGTAGGCGAGGCGATCCGCCCCCACGACGGTGTCGTCGTCGGAGTTGAGGTCGCCGAGCAGGACCACCGGCAGCGTGCTGGTCGCCGGGCCGTCCGCGTCGACCAGCTCACCCGCCTGGGCGGCGCGAATCAACGGATGGAACGCCTCCAGGTGCGTGTTGACGAAGCGGAACGGATGGCTGCCGCGCACCTTGGCGTCGGTCGCCGTCCAACCCCTCTCGACGCGCAGCGGGGTCCCCAGGATTTTGAGTTCCAGCACGGTGTCGAAATTGTCGCCGTGGGCGTTCCAGGTCTGCACGCCGGCGTCATGCCGGGCGAGGATCACGTCGCGCATCGTCAGGCGACCGAGCTGCTCGGCGGTCGGGAAGCCGGGGATCGGCCCGTCGCCCGCCACGCCGTTGTAGTCGGCCGGGGACTCGAGGTCGAACTCTTTCTGGACGACGACGACCTCGTACTGGGGCTTGCCCTTGCCGTTCTTGCCCTTGCCCCTGTTGAGCTCGTCGAGCAGGAGCTCGAGGAAGTCGTAGTTGACGGGGGTGGCGGCCGGCGAGAGCGGCGTCGTCTGCCACAGCGCGACCTCCTGCAGGCCGACCAGGTCGGGCTCGGTCCCCAGGATCTCCTGCGCCAGGCCCTTGGCCCGGGTCGGGAAGTCGTTGGCGACGACTTCGCGCAGGATCTGCCCGTTTGCCGCAGCCAGCGCTCCCGGGCTGCCGGCGCCGATCGCCGGCGTCAGGTTGGCACCAAGGTAGACGTTGCGGGTCATCACATCGACGACCTTGCCTCGCCCGTTCGAATCGTCGGGCTTCGCGCCCGCGATTGCGGGTAGTGCGAGTAGGACAGCGAGAATCGCAGCGAGCACCAGTAAAGGCGAGCGCCGTGGGACTGCTCGAACATTGCTCAAAATTGCTCCTCTTCGTTGGGCGACCCAGAAGACTCGGGTCGGTTACGTTGAGGCGCCTCCGGAGACGGCTCCCTAGACCGTCCCTCTCCCCGACACGTTAGCGGGCAAACAAGATCTGCCATACTCGGACTTAGATTTCTTTAGGCAGGCACATCCAAAGTTCTAGACAAGCTGGAGGTAGCTAGTGGGTAAGACGATCGGAATCGATCTGGGCACGACCAACTCGTGCGTCGCGGTGATGGAGGGGGGCGAGCCGACCGTCCTCGAGAACGCCGAGGGCGGCCGCACCACGCCCTCGGTCGTCGCCTTCACCGACTCGGGCGAGCGCCTCGTCGGCACCGTCGCCAAACGACAGGCCGTGATGAACCCCGAGAACACGATCTTCTCGATCAAGCGCTTCATGGGCCGCAAGGAGGCGGAGGTCAAAGAGGAGGAGACGATCGTCCCCTACAGGGTCGTCGCCGGCCCCAACGGCGACGTCCGCATCGAGGTCCGCGGCGAGCAGTACAGCCCGCCGGAGATCAGCGCGATGATCCTCCAGAAGCTGAAGACCGATGCCGAAGCGAAGCTCGGCGAGACGGTCGACAGCGCCGTGATCACGGTCCCCGCCTACTTCAACGACGACCAGCGCCAGGCGACCAAGGACGCCGGCAAGATCGCCGGTCTCGAGGTCAAGCGGATCATCAACGAGCCGACCGCCGCCTCGCTCGCCTACGGGCTCGACAAAGAGAAGGCCGACCAGACGATCCTCGTCTTCGACCTCGGCGGCGGCACCTTCGACGTCTCGGTCCTGGAAATCGGCGACGGCGTCTTCGAGGTCAAGTCGACCGCCGGCGACAACCACCTCGGCGGCGACAACTGGGACAAGGCGATCGTCGGGTGGCTGGTCGCCGAGTTCAAGAAGGACCAGGGCGTCGACCTGGCCCAGGACAAGAACTCGCTGCAGCGCCTCTACGAGGCCGCCGAGAAGGCGAAGATCGAGCTCTCCTCGACCCAGGAGACGCAGATCAACCTGCCCTTCATCACCGCCGTCGAGGGGCAGCCGAAGCACCTCGACCTCAAGCTCAGCCGCTCGAAGCTGAACGAGCTGACCACCGAGCTGCTGGAGCGGATCGTCGGGCCGGTGAAGCGAGCGCTCGACGACGCCGACGCGACGATCGACCACGTCGTCCTGGTCGGCGGCATGACGAGGATGCCCGCGGTCCGCGAGCGGGTCGAGGAGCTGACCGGCAAGGAGCCGCACCAGGGCGTCAACCCGGACGAGGTCGTCGCCGTCGGCGCCGGCATCCAGGCCGGGGTGCTGGCCGGCGACGTCAAGGACGTCCTGCTGCTCGACGTCACCCCGCTGACCCTCGGCATCGAGACCAAAGGCGGTGTGATGACAAAGCTGATCGAGCGCAACACGACGATCCCGACCAAGAAGTCGGAGACCTTCTCGACCGCCGACGACAACCAGCCGTCGGTCGAGATCCACGTCCTCCAGGGCGAGCGGGAGATGGCGAGCGGCAACAAGAGCCTGGGCAAGTTCCAGCTCACCGGGATCCCTCCCGCGCCGCGTGGCATGCCCCAGATCGAGGTCACCTTCGACATCGACGCCAACGGCATCCTCAACGTCACCGCGAAAGACCTGGGGACGGGCAAGGAGCAGAAGATCGAGATCAAATCCGGCTCCGGCCTCTCCGAGGAGGAGATCCAGAGCATGGTCTCCGACGCGGAGACCCACGCAGAGGAGGACCGCAAGCAGCGCGAGCTGGCCGAAGCCCGAAACCTCGCCGAGAGCGCCGCCCACGCGTCGGAGAAATCGGTCGAGGAGCTCGGCGACAAAGTGGACGCGTCGAACAAGGAGGAGATCGAGGCCGCGATCAAGGAGGTGCGCGACTCGCTCGGCTCCGACAGCGCCGAGGAGATCGGCTCGAAGACCGAGGCGCTGAACGCGGCGATGCAGAAGATCTCCGAGCAGATCTACGCCGCGGCGGCGGAGGAGCAGGCCTCGGCGGATGGCACATCCTCCGAGGGCGGCGAGTCCTCCGACGAGGAGGAGGTCGTCGACGCGGAGGTGGTCGACGAGCCTGAGAATGAGGACGAGGGCAAATGAGGGACGAGTCCCCTGAGAACCCGGGTGCAGGGACCGACGCGGAGTCCGAGATCGAAGAGGATCTCGATGCGCTCGTGGCCGACGTCACACGCGAGCGGGACGAGTACCTCGAACTGGCGAAGCGCACGCAGGCGGACTTCGAGAACTACCGCAAGCGGATGGCCGCCGAGGTCCAGGCGGCCTCGACCCGCGGCAAGGTCGAGTTGGCGGCTCAGCTGATCGGCGTGATCGACAACCTCGAGCGGGCGCTGGCGGCGGCCGGGATCGAGCCCGACGCGGAGCAGGCGCCCGAGGAGCCGCTGGCGCAGGGATTCCTCCTCACCTACCGCGAGCTCTGCGCGGTGCTGGGTCGCGCCGGGATCGAGCCATTCGACCCGGCCGGGGAGCGCTTCGACCCGAACCGCCATGAGGCGCTGCAGAAGATGCCGGCCGAGGGCACCCAGCCGGGGACGGTCGTCGAGACGACGCAGAAGGGCTACCGGCTCGGCGAGCAGTTGATCCGGCCGGCTCGGGTGGTGGTGAGCGAGTGACCGCCGATCGGGAAAGGCATGGGCGTGGCTGACGACCCCTACAAAGTGCTGGGCGTCTCGGAGAAAGCCTCCGGCGAGGAGATCAAGAAGGCCTACCGCAAGCTCGCCCGCAAGTACCACCCGGATCGCAACCCGGATGACGCGCAGGCCGAGGAGCGCTTCAAGGAGGTGCAGGGCGCCTACGACACCCTCTCGGACCCCGAGAAGCGCAAGGCCTACGACTCAGGCGGGATGTTCGGCGGCTTCGGCGGCGCACAGGGCCAGGGCCCCTTCGGCGGCGGCCCCCAGGGGGGCTTCGGCGGCGTCGACCTCGGCGACATCCTCGGCGGGGTGTTCGGCCGCGGCGGCGGCGGGCGCAGAGGGCAGGCCGAGCGGGTCCGCGGCCGCGACCTGGAAACCGAGATCCAGCTCGGCTTCGACCAGGCCGTCAACGGGGCCCAGGTGAGCGTCACCGTGCCCAAGGAGGAGCGTTGCCCGACCTGTCACGGCAGCGGCGCCAAGCCCGGCACCAGCCCGGTCACCTGCCCGCACTGCCAGGGCAGCGGCATCGACGCCCAGAGCCAGGGGATCTTCTCGATCAGCCGGCCCTGCCCCCGGTGCGGCGGCGGCGGCCAGATCATCGAGGACCCCTGCGGGACCTGCGGCGGGTCGGGTTTGACGCGGCAGACCAAGCGCTACAAGGTCAACGTCCCGGCCGGGGTCAGGGACGGGACCAGGATCCGGCTGGCCGGAAAGGGCGAGGCCGGGCCCAGAGGCGGGCCCCCCGGCGACCTCTTCGTCACCACGCGGGTCGCGGCGTCGCCGGTCTTCCGGAGGCTCGACGGCGGCAACCTCGAGGTGACCGTGCCGATCACCGTCGCCGAGGCCCTGCGCGGGGCGACGATCGAGGTGCCGACGCTGAGCGGGACGAAGCGGATCAAGGTCCCGCCGGGGACCGCCCACGGATCGCTGCAGCGGCTGCGCGGCGAGGGCCCGCCGCTACCTGGGGGCGGTGGCGGTAGGAAAGGCGACATTCGCTACCGGCTGGAGATCGACGTCCCGAAGGAGCTGACCTCCGAGCAGGAGGAGGCGGTCGAGAAGCTGGCCGAGGCATTGAACGGGGCCGACCCGCGCGCCGAGCTGCTCAGGAAGGCTGCACGATGAGCGGCGGGATGCGCCGGGTGCGGCGCGAAACGATCACGACGACGATCGACGAAGAGCGCGGCGTCTTCATGATCTCGGTCGCCGCCGAGCTCGCCCACATGCATCCGCAGACGCTGCGGATGTACGAGGCGCGCGGGCTGATCGAGCCGCAGCGCTCGCCGAAGAACACGCGCCTCTACTCGCAGCGCGACGTCGAGCTGTTGCAGCGGATCCAACAGCTGACCGCGGAAGGCCTGAACCTCGCCGGAGTCGAGCGGGTGCTGGAGCTGGAGCGCCGCCTCGCCGAACTGGAACCCCGGTCGAAGCGCGACCAAAGGAGGAGCTGATGCAGCCGGATCGCTTCACTCTCAAGTCCCAGGAAGCCGTCGCCGCGGCGCAGGCCCTCGCCGCCGAGCGGCGCAACTCCGAGGTCACCCCCACCCACCTGCTGGTCGCGCTGCTTCGCCAGGAGGAGGGCATTGCCGGTCCGATCCTGCAGAAGCTGAACGTGGACGTCGACGCCCTCACGGCGAGGGCCGTGGAGGCGGTCGAGAACCTGCCGAAGCTCGCTGAGACCGCGGAGGTGCGGCCGTCCTCGGCCTTCGTCGCCGTCCTGCAGCGTGCCGAGAAGGAGATGGCGAAGCTCGGCGACAGCTACCTGTCGGTCGGGCACCTGCTGCTCGCCCTCGCCGACCCGAGCTCGGGGGTCTCCGACCTCCTGCCCGCCCGGGATGCGCTCGGCGAGGCGGTCGCAGAGGTCCAGGGCCCCGGCCACGTCGACTCCCCGGACGCCGAGGCCAACGCGGAGGCGCTGGAGAAATACGGCCGCGACCTGACCGCCGAGGCCGAGGAAGGCAAGCTCGACCCCGTGATCGGGCGCGACGAGGAGATCCGCCGTGTGATCCAGGTGCTGTCCCGGCGCAGGAAGAACAACCCGGTGCTGATCGGCGACCCCGGCGTCGGCAAGACGGCGATCGTCGAGGGGCTGGCGCAGAGGATCGTCGACGGGGACGTGCCGGAGAGCCTGCGCGACCGGCGCGTGATCGCGCTCGACATGGGCTCCCTGCTGGCCGGCGCCAAATACCGCGGCGAGTTCGAGGAGCGGATGAAAGCCGTGCTCGCCGAGGTGCGGGAGGCGGAGGGCCAGATCGTCCTCTTCCTCGACGAGCTGCACACGATCGTCGGCGCCGGGGCGGCCGAAGGCGCGGTCGACGCCGCCAACCTGCTGAAGCCGATGCTGGCGCGAGGCCAGCTGCGCGCGGTCGGAGCGACGACCCTCGACGAGTACCGCAAGCACATCGAGAAAGACGCGGCGCTCGAGCGGCGCTTTCAGCCGGTCTTCGTCGGCGAGCCCGACACCGCCGACACGATCGCGATCCTGCGCGGGCTGAAGGAGCGCTACGAGGTCCACCACGGGGTGCGGATCTCCGACTCGGCGATCGTCGCCGCCGCGACCCTCTCGGAGCGCTACATCGCCGACCGCTTCCTGCCCGACAAGGCGATCGACCTGATCGACGAGGCGGCCTCGCGGCTGAAGATCGAGATCGACTCGATGCCGACCGAGATCGACGAGGTCGAGCGACGGGTCCAGCAGCTGGAGATCGAGCGCGAGGCGCTGAAGAAGGAGAAGGACGACGCCTCCAAGGCGCGGCTCGACGCGATCGAGGCGGAGCTGGCGGAGCAGCGCGAGCGCTCGGCCGAGATGAAGGCTCGCTGGCAGAACGAGAAGGAGGGGATCGACGCGATCAAGGGGGCGAAGGCGCGGCTCGAGGAGGCCGGCCGCGAGGCCGAGCGCGCCGAGCGCGACGGCGACCTCGAGCGGGCGGCGAAGCTCCGCTACGGCGAGATCCCGGAACTCGAGTCGACGGTCGTCGAGCAGGAAGAGCGGCTCCAGCGGCTGCACGAGAAGGGCGACACGATGCTGACCGAGGAGGTGACCGAGCAGGACGTCGCCGAGGTCGTCGCCAAATGGACCGGGATCCCGGTCAGCCGCCTGATGGAGGGCGAGGTCGAGAAGCTGATTCAGATGGAGCAGCGGCTGCACGAGCGGGTGATCGGCCAGGACGAGGCGATCGAGGCCGTCTCCAACGCGCTGCGGCGCTCGCGGGCCGGGCTCTCCGATCCCGACCGCCCGATCGGCAGCTTCCTCTTCCTCGGCCCGACCGGCGTCGGCAAGACCGAGCTGGCGAAGAGCCTGACCGAGCTGATGTTCGACTCCGAGCAGTCGATCGTCCGACTCGACATGTCCGAGTACATGGAGAAGCACACGGTCGCGCGCCTGATCGGGGCGCCCCCCGGCTACGTCGGATACGAGGAGGGCGGGCAGCTGACCGAGGCGGTGCGGCGCCGGCCCTACGCGGTCGTCCTGCTCGACGAGATCGAGAAGGCCCACCCCGACGTCTTCAACACGCTGCTGCAGATCATGGACGACGGGCGGCTCACCGACGGCCAGGGTCGCACCGTCTCCTTCACCAACACGGTGCTGATCATGACCTCGAACGTCGGCAGCGACCGGATCGTCTCCGAGGCCGTGGACGAGAGGATGCGCGAGCAGATCGAAGAGGTGCTCGCCGAGACCTTCAAGCCCGAGTTCCTCAACCGGATCGACGACGTCGTGATCTTCCACCGCCTCTCGAAGAAGGACATCGGCCGCATCGTCGAGCTCCAGGTCGACCAGCTCGTGGCGAGGGTCGAGGCGAAAGGCATAAAGGTCGAGTTGACGGATGGGGCCAAGGAGCTGATCGGCAACCTGGGCTACGACCCGACCTACGGCGCCCGGCCGCTGAAGCGGGTGATCCAAAGGCAGCTGGTGGACAAGCTGGCGCTGAAGATCCTCGAGGGCGAGTTCTCCGAGGGCGACCTGGTCCAGGTCGACGCCGAGGACGGCGAATTGACCTTCTCCGTGGGCGTGGCGACAGCCGTCTAGCGGCCGCAACATCGCCCTTTTAACGGGTCTGTTACTTAGCTGCCCCTAATGATGGGGTGGTATTCAGCCATGCAGGGAGTGGGATTCGGTATCCAAAAGGGCAGGAATCCGCGCGGATAGCCGAATTCGTACGTAATCTCTTCGATAGTTCCGACAATGCCGAAGCTTCGTAGACGCAACTCCGATCCGCACTCGGCGGGCTCAACCCCGCTGCGCTCGTCGCTGGCCGACGCCGCATGGGCGGTCGAGGACCGGGTCGTCTGGGGCGCGGCGGACATCCTTCGCGGCATAGCCGACGTCGTCATGTGGCCGTTCCAGCGGATCGCCTGGGCGGTCGAGCACTGGCTGGTCTGGCCGATCCAGGAAGAGACGGCGCTCTGGAGCAAGCCCGTGCGCGCCGTCGTCCTCGCCGCCACCCTGCTGGTCGCCGCCGGAGGCGTCGCGGCCGGCGTCGTGGTCTCCGACCCGACCGGCGGAGGGGGAGACGCGGCGGTCGAGGCGTCCGCTCCGGTGGCGACGCCGCCGGTTCCGGTGGCCCCCCCGATCGAGACCCCGGCCGCGCAGGACCCGGTGCTGAAAGGAGCGGTCCCGGACTTCGAGCCCGAGTCCGTCGGCGGGGTCCCGAAAGCCGAGGTGAGCGCCGAAGTCGCGGCCGCGGCCGCCGGCGCCAAAGCGGCGACGGACGCCAAAGCCGCGCCCGGCACGTCGACCACGTCGAGCGGCGACCCGGTGGTCGCCGGCCCGGGCGCGATCAAGGTCGCCCGCGAGTTCTCGACCGCCTTCCTCCTCTACGAGACCGGCCGCAACAGCCCCGAGGTCCGCGAGACCTTCCGCGCGACGGCCAGCCCGGACCTGGTCCAGGCGCTGCTCAAGCGGCCGCCCAGGCTGCCGGCCAACGTGAAGGTCCCCAGGGCCAAGGTGTTGAACATAGTGGCGGGCCCCAGACAGGGCGACACCTACACCCTCAGCGTCTCGCTGCTGCGGGTGGGCATTACCAGTGAGTTGAGACTCGACTTGAAGAAGACACCCGTGGGCAAGGGCCCGTCGACCGCGAGCGGAGCGGGGGCTCCGGGCAAGGCTGCCTCCCCGCAGCGCTCGCAGTGGCTGGTCACGGACGTGCTGGGCTGATGGAGGGGATGAGGAAGACATTCGTGCTGGTAGGGGCGGCGCTCGCATTCGCCGCCTCCTCGGCGTTCGCCGTCGCCGCTCCCTCGTCCGCCCCCGCTCCGGCGCCGCCGGCGAGCACGACCGCCGCACCGGCGGCCTCCGCGGCCCCCGTGCCCGCCCCGACCTCCGCGTCGGCGACCGCGGCGCCCGCGATCGAGCAGGGCGCCACCCTCGAAGCCCCCACCGAGCCCGCGCCCGAGACGGCGCCCGAGGGCACGGGCGGCACCGCGGCCGGCGGGCAGGCCGACGACGGAGCGGTGGAAGAAGCAACACCCGAAGTCGAATCCGGCGAAACGCCGATCCCGACCCCGAGCGAAGCGTTCGAAATTCCCTCGCTGCCGGCTCCCGGCTGCACCCCCACCGCGGTGCCCCCGGTCCTGATCCCGATCTACCAGCGGGCCGCGGCGGCCTACGGGCTCGGCCCGCAGGGCCCCGCCGTCCTTGCCGGGATCAACGAGATCGAGACCGCGTTCGGCTCCAACCTCAACGTCTCCTCGGCCGGGGCGATGGGCTGGATGCAGTTCATCCCCTCGAGCTGGGAAGCGTATGGAGTGGACGCCAACGGAGACGGCGTCAGCGACCCCTACAACCCCGAGGACGCGATCCACGCCGCTGCCAACTACCTGAGCGCCGCCGGCATGCCCGCCGACACCTACGACGCGATCTACGCCTACAACCACGCCGACTGGTACGTCGAAGACGTCCTCGCCAACGCCGCCTGCTACAGCGGCATCGGCAGCTCGGCGGTCGGCGGCTTCGCCCTCACCCCGCAGCTCCAGGTGCTGAGCTGCAGGCCCGCCGAGGAGGAGCGCGAGGACGTGCCCCAGGACTACATGACCGCCTTCGAGAGCGCCGCCGCCCGTTACGAGCTCGGCCGCGGCGGAGTCTGGGCGCTCGCCGCCGTCGCCCGCCTCGAGTCCGACTTCGGCAGGGGCATGGGCAAACGCCAGATGCAGAAGTTCGGCCCGCTCGGCCTCGACGGCGTCGAGTGGAAGGCCTATGCCGTCGACGGCGACGAGGACGGCCGCATCAGGCGCGCCGACCCCGACGACTCGGCCGCCACCCTGGCGCGACTGATCTGGTCGCGCGGCAGCATCCGCGCCGGCATCTTCACCCACAACCAGGCGCAGTGGTACGTGCAGGCCGTGCTCTCCGCCGCCGAGGACGTCAAGGGCGATGGCGGTTGCAGGATGACCACGGTCGACTGGGCGGTCGCGCTGCCGGCCACCGCCACCGACTCGATCAACTGGGCCAACCTAACGCTCTCCAACGAGCTCGAGCTGGAAGACCTCGCCGCCGGCAGGGTCGACCCGCGGATCGTCGGCCTGATCGGCGCGATCACCCAGGAGCACCAGCTGACGCTCTCCTCGCTGCGCTCCGACCACTCGATGCTCACCACGAGCGGCAACGTCTCCAACCACTACTTCGGGCGGGCGATGGACATCGCCGCCGTCGACGGGGTCTCCTGCACCGACACCGGGCTCGACTCGCCCTGCGCGAACCTGGCCCGCTCGCTCGCCTACCTGCCGGCTCCGGCGCACCCGACCGAGCTGATCTACTGCTTCGACGTGGACGGGCCGGGCGAAGCCTTCGCCGCCGCCGATCACTGCGATCACATCCACGCCGGCTTCAACGACTGAGCAGCGCATAGGGTGGGGGTCACGAACCCCGCGGAAGGAGACCCCCCAATGCCCACCTACGTGATGCTCACGAACCTCACCCCCGAAGGCGTCCGCACACTGAAGAACAACCCGGGACGGGTTGCCGAGGTGAACAGCGAGGTCGAGCAGATCGGCGCCAAGGTCGTCGCCCAGTACGCGACCCTGGGCCAGTACGACTTCGTCACCGTCGTCGAGGCCCCCGACGACCAGACCATGGCCAAGGTCTCGGTCGAGCTCGGCTCGCGCGGGACGATGACCAGCCAGACGCTGGCGGCAATGCCGGCGGCAGACCTGGCCTCTTCGCTCTAGAGCGCGGATGAAGGTCCTCGTCATCGGCGGCGGCGGGCGCGAGCACGCGATCGTGCGGGCGCTGGCCCGCTCGGCGCACTCGCCGGAGCTGCTCTGCGCGCCGGGCAACGCCGGGATCGCCGCCGACGCCGAGTGCCTGCCGGAGATCGGCGCCGAGGACGTCGAGGCGATCGTCGCCGCGGCGGTGGAGCGCCGTGTGGACCTGGTCGCGATCGGCCCCGAGGTGGCGCTCGTCGCCGGCGCGGTCGACGCCCTGGCGGAGGCCGGGATCCCCGCCTTCGGCCCGAGCGCCGCGGCCGCCGAGCTCGAGGGCTCGAAGGCGTTCGCCAAGGAGTTGATGCGCGAGGCCGGCGTGCCGACCGCCGGCCACGTGCTCCTGCGCAGCGGCGAGGAGGCCGCGCAGGAGCTGGCCCGCGCCTCCTACCCGACGGTGCTGAAGGCGGACGGGCTGGCGGCGGGAAAGGGCGTGATCATCTGCGCGACCGAGGCCGAGGCGCGCGAGGCGGCCGACGTCTTCTTCACCGAGCGGCGCTTCGGTGAGACCACGGTCGTGCTCGAGGAGTTCCTCGAAGGAGAGGAGCTCTCGCTGCTGGCGCTCTGCGACGGCGAGAACGTGGTGCCGCTCGCCCCGGCCCAGGACTACAAGCGGATCTTCGACGGCGACGAGGGGCCCAACACCGGCGGCATGGGCAGCTACTCCCCCGTCCCCGGCTTCGGCCCCGCCGAGGTCGGGGAGATCGTCGACGCCGTCCACCGTCCCGTCCTGGCGGCGATGGCGGCGCGCGGACGGCCCTTCCACGGCGTCCTCTACGCCGGCCTGATGATCGGGCCCGAGGGGCCGAAGGTGCTCGAGTTCAACACCCGCTTCGGCGACCCGGAGACGCAGGCCGTGCTGACGCGGCTGCGCTCCGACCTGCTCGACCTGATGCTCGCCTCGCGTGAGCCGGGCGGGCTGGCGGGAGCCGAGGTCGAGTTCGCCGAGGACTGGGCCGTGACGCTCGTCCTCGCCTCGGCCGGCTACCCGGCGTCCTCCTCGAAGGGGGACGCGATCGCCGGCCTCGCGGAGGCTGCCGAGATCGCCGAGGTCACCCACGCCGGCACCGCCGAGCGCGACGGCGAGCTCGTCACCGCCGGGGGGCGGGTGCTCAACGTGACCGCCCTGGGCCCCACGCCTGCAGACGCACGGGCTCGCGCATACGATGCGGCGAGCTGCATCTCCTTCGACGGGATGCAGATCCGAACCGACATCGCCGCCCGGGCCGCGGAGCGCGTGGCCGGATAGACCCAGAGAGGAGCAGAGTGAGCGAGATCTCAGAGGACCCGAGGCCGAGCGGGGGCGGGATGCCCGCGCAACCGGCCACGATGCCCGCCGTCGAGGAGGCCTTCGACGAAATCGACGTCGACGAGCCGCTGGTCGGGATCATCATGGGCTCGAAGAACGACAAGCCCAAGATGCAGCCCGCCGGAGCCGCGCTGCACGACGCCGGCATCCGCTACGAGGTCCGGGTGATGAGCGCCCACCGCGACCCCGAGATGGTCCGCGAGTACTGCACGAACGCGAAGATGCGGGGGCTCAAGGTGATCATCGCCGGGGCGGGGATGTCGGCCGCGCTGCCCGGCGTCGCCGCCGCCCACACCGACCTGCCGGTGATCGGCGTGCCGATCCTCGGCAAGAGCCTCGGCGGCCTCGACGCCCTGCTCTCCGCCGTGCAGATGCCGCCCGGGATCCCGGTCGCCTGCGTCGCGATCGACGGGGCCAAGAACGCCGGCGTGCTCGCGGCGCGGATCATCAACTGCTGAGCCGATGATCCCCAGGTACACCAGGCCCGAGATGGGTGAGGTTTGGTCGCCGCAGCGCAAGATGGAGTGCTGGCTCGAGGTCGAGCTCGCCGCGACCGAGGCCTGGGCCGAGGAGGGCACGGTGCCGAGCGAGGCCGCCGAGGCCGCCCGCGCCGGCGCCGCCTTCACCGTCGAGGCGGTCGAGGAGCGCGAGCGGGTCACCGACCACGACGTCGCCGCCTTCGTCGACGTCGTCGCCGGGTCGGTCGGCGAGCACGGCCGCTGGATCCACTACGGCCTGACCTCCTCCGACGTGCTCGACACGGCGCTGGCGCTGCAGCTGCGCCAGGCCGGGGAGATCGTCCTCGCCGGCGTCAGGGACTACCGCGACGCCCTCGTCGAGCGGGCGCTCGAGCACCGCGACACGCTCTGCGTCGGCCGCACCCACGGCGTCCACGCCGAGCCGACGACCTTCGGCCTGCGGCTGGCCGGCTTCGCCTTCGAGGCCGACCGCAACCTGGGGCGGCTCGAGGACGCCTTCGAGCAGCTCGCCTTCGGCAAGCTCTCCGGCGCGGTCGGCACCTATGCGTCGATCCCACCCTCGGTCGAGGCGCGGGTGATGGAGCGGCTGGGCCTGCGGCGCGAGGACGTCGCCACCCAGGTCATCCCCCGCGACCGCCACGCGGTGCTGACCTCGCGGATCGCGATCGCCGGCGCCGGGCTGGAGCGCTTCGCGACCGAGGTGCGCAACCTGCAGCGGACCGAGGTGCGCGAGGTCGAGGAGCCCTTCGCCGCCGGGCAGAAGGGCTCCTCGGCGATGCCGCACAAGCGCAACCCGATCCGCACCGAGCGGATCACCGGCCTCGCCCGCGTCCTGCGCGGCTACGCCCAGGCCGGCCTCGAGAACGTCGCCCTCTGGCACGAGCGCGACATCTCCCACTCGGGGGCCGAGCGCGTGATCCTCCCGGACTCGACGATCGCCCTCGACTACATGCACGCCCTGGCGGCGGGGGTCGCCTCCGGGATGACGGTCCGCGAGGAGCGGATGCGGGAGAACCTGGGGCTCACCCACGGCGCGCTGTTCAGCCAGCGGGCGCTGACGGCGCTGGTCGAGTCGGGCATGAGCCGCGACGACGCCTACCGAATCGTGCAGGAGAACGCGCAGCGGGCCTGGGACACCGGCACCGAGTTCCGCGACCTGATCGGTGAGGCGGCGCCCGACCTCGACCTCGACGCCGTCTTCGACCACGGCGCCTACCTCACGCACGTGCCGGAGATCTTCGAACGACTCGAAGCGCTGCGCGGCTGAGCCTTCGGTCCGCCGTCACCCCGAATCCCATCAAGTTCGCCATGCAATACCTGGCGAACTTGATGGGATTCGGGTGAAGGTGCGCAACGGGGGGGTTGAGATCGCAGGCACAGCGCAGGCACTGCCGGGACCTGGGATAGGCTCCCAGGCGTGGTCCTCTACACATGCGGGCAGAAGACGATGGGGCCGGGCTTCGCCCACCCGTGTGCGAAAGCCGGAAGCGCGCTCGACGCGGCCGGCTACGAATACGAGATCAAGACGGTCGGCGGCTACCGGCTGATGCCCTGGACCTGGGGCAGCCGTGAGGGCGACCGGGCCGAGGTCAAGGAGCTGAGCGGCACCAACGAGGTGCCGATCCTCGTCCTCGACGACGGCGAGGTGATCTCCGGCTCCAGCACGATCGCCGGCTGGGCCAGGGAACACCCGGCGGCCAAGTCCGCGGCCAGAGGCTCCTAGGCGGCGGAGAGCTCGCGCTCGCCCGCCGGGTGGCGCGCGCTGAGGACGACGCGGGTGCCGTCCTTCGGTGAGAGGGTGACGTTGCGGCGCGTGACCCGCTCCGGCATCGGATCGGCCTTGTGCAGCTCGCAGCGGGTCAGGACCTCGCGCAGGACGATCCGCATCTCGAACTCGGCGAAGGCGCCGCCGATGCAGCGGCGGACGCTGCCGCCGAAGGGGATCCAGGCGTAGGTGTCGGGGGCGTCCTCGAGGAAGCGCTCGGGACGGAAGGCGAAGGGCTCCGGGTAGGACTCGGCGCGGGTGTGGGCGAGCCAGATCGCCGGGGCGACGTCGGTGCCGGCGGGAAGCGAGAGGCCGTCGGCGACGAGGTCCTTGGCGAGGCGGCGGCCGGCCAGCGGCACGACCGGGCGCAGCCGCAGCGACTCGGTGATCGTCGCCCGCAGGTAGTCCTCCTCGCCGGCTTCCAGCGAGTCGCGCAGCCGCCCCAGGATCGCCCTGTGGCGGAGCAGCAGGTCGAAGGTCCAGGCCAGGGCCGTCGCGGTCGTCTCGTGCCCGGCCAGGAGCAGCGTCATGAGCTGGTCGCGCAGGTCGGTGTCCGTCATCCCCTCGCCGTCCTCGAAGCGACCGAGGATCAGCGCCGAGAGGATGTCGTCGCGATCCTCGAGGTCGCCCTTCGTGCGGTGCTCGGCGATCTCGGCGTAGAGCAGCTCGTCGATGCGGCTCAGCCTCTCGTCGAAGCGCCGCATCACCCGGTCGGCGCCGCCGATCCTGCGGGTCGCCAGCACGCGCAGCTGGATCGAGATCGAGGACGCCTCGGAGAGCAGCCCGCCGAGCAGCTCCCGCAGGCGCTCCAGCCGCGGCCCCTCGGAGACGCCGAAGACGACGCGCAGGATCACCTCGAGGGTCAGCGCCTGCATCCGCGGGTGGAGGGCGAACTCCTCGCCGAGCGGCCAGGAGTCGATCTCCGCGGCGACGATGTCCTCCATCACCGGCTCCAGCGAGCGCATCCGCTCGCCGTGGAAGGAGGGCAGCATCAGCTTGCGGTGGGCGAGGTGGTCGGCGCCCTCGAGCAGGAGCAGCGAGCGGGCGCCGAGGATCGGTTCGAGGAAGATGTTGCGGCCGGGCGGCAGCCCGTGCTCGCGCTCCATGTAGAGGGCTTTGATCGCGACCGGGTCGGAGATCATCACCATCGGCCGCTCGAAGCCGAGGAACCTGAGGCTGAACGAGTCGCCGAAGCTCTCGCGGCAGGCCTGCATGAACGGGAGCGGCCGGAATGCCCAGCTCAGGGTCTGTCGGACCGGGCCCATCGCCGGTTCGGGCGGGAGCGTCACGAGCCAAGGATCGCAGACCCTGTGCGCGACTCCGCTCCGCGGATGGTTAGCATCGCTTTAATGCCGTCCGTCGCCGATCTGAAGCTGCACTCCTCCGGGAAGGTCCGCGAGATCTACGAGTGGGAGGACGACCTCCTGATGGTCGCCTCCGACCGGGTCTCGATCTACGACGTCGTGATGCCGACGCCGATCCCCGACAAGGGCAAGGTCCTCAACCGGATCTCCGAATTCTGGTTCGAGCTGACCGGCGACATCGTCCCCAACCACTTCATCTCCGCCGACGTCCCCGAAGAGGTGGAGGGACGCGCGATGCGGGTGCGCAAGCTCGACATGTACCCGGTCGAGTGCGTCGTCCGCGGCTATCTGTCCGGCTCCGGCTGGAAGGAATACAAGGAGGGCGGAGCCGTCTGCGGCATCGATCTGCCGCCGAACCTGCTCGAGTCCGACAAGCTGCCGGAGCCGATCTTCACCCCCGCGACCAAGGCGGATATCGGCGACCACGACGAGAACGTCGACTTCGACCGCGCCGCCGAGATCGTCGGCGACCGGGCGCTGCTCGAGGAGCTGCGGCGGGTCTCGATCGAGGTCTACTCGCGCGGCGCCGAGCACGCGGCCGAGCGCGGGATCATCCTCGCCGACACCAAGTTCGAGTTCGGCAGCCACGCCGGCGCCGAGGTCGTCCTCGCCGACGAGGTCCTCACCCCGGACTCCTCGCGCTTCTGGCCCGCCGACCGCTACGAGCCCGGCCGGACCCAGCCCTCCTTCGACAAGCAGTTCGTCCGCGACTGGGCCGACGAGGCCGGCTGGGACCACAGGCCGCCGGCGCCGGAGCTGCCGCCCGACGTGGTCGAGCAGACGCGGGAGAAGTACGTCGAGGCCTACGAGCGGGTCACGGAGCGCTCCTTCTAGTGGCCAGGGCGCGCGTGCTGATCCGGCCCAAGGAGGGGATCCTCGACCCCCAGGGCAAGGCCGTCGAGCGGGCGCTGCCGGCGCTCGGCTTCGAGGGGATCGGGCACGTGCGCGTCGGGCGCATGGTCGAGCTGGAGGCGGAGGACCCGGAGCGGCTCTCGGAGCTCTGCGAGAAGCTGCTCGCCAACCCGCTGATCGAGGACTTCGAGATCGTCACGCTGTGATCTGGGGGGTCGTCCAGTTCCCCGGTTCCTGCGACGAGCGGGACGCGCTGCACGCCTGCGGCCTGCTCGGCGAGGCGCGGATGATCTGGCACGAGGACGGCGACCTCGGGGGCGTGGACGCGGTCGTCATCCCGGGCGGCTTCTCCTACGGCGACTACCTGCGGGCGGGCGCGATCGCGCGCTTCTCGCCGGCGATGGAGGCGGTCGCCGAGCACGCCGCGTCCGGCGGGCCGGTGCTCGGGATCTGCAACGGCTTTCAGGTCCTCTGCGAGGCGCGTCTCCTGCCCGGGGCGCTGCTGCTCAACGAGCAGCTGCGCTTCGTCCACCGCCAGGTCGACCTGCTCGGCGACGGCGAGGAGCCGCTCTCGATTCCGGTCAAGCACGGCGAAGGGCGCTACTGGGCGCCGGAGGAGGTCCTCGACCAGCTCGAGGCGAACGGGCAGGTCGCCTACCGCTACGCGCCCGGGCAGAACCCGAACGGCTCGGCACGCGACATCGCCGGGGTCAGGAACGAGGGCGGCAACGTGCTCGGCCTGATGCCCCACCCCGAGCACGCGGTCGATGAGCTGACGGGATCCACCGACGGGCTGAAAATCTTAAAAACCGCCGCCTCCTCTGCTCTCGCGGATGCCTAAAGAGTCAGAGATGGATAGGCATCCGCTTCCGCGTCCGGGGGCGGCGGGTGACACTCGACACCGCGAGCTCGGTCTGACCGACTCGGAGTTCGAGCTGATCGTCGAGAAGCTGGGGCGGGAGCCGAACGACGTCGAGCTGGCGATGTTCAGCCTGCTCTGGTCCGAGCACTGCGCCTACAAGCACTCCAAAAAGCTGCTGCGGCAGCTGCCGACCGAGGGCGAGCGCGTGGTGATGGGACCGGGCGAGAACGCCGGCGCCGTCGACATCGGCAACGGCCATGCGATCGCCTTCAAGGTCGAGTCGCACAACCACCCGAGCGCGGTCGAGCCGTTCCAGGGAGCGGCCACCGGCGTCGGCGGGATCCTGCGCGACGTCTTCGCCCTCGGCGCGCGGCCGATCGCGATCCTCGACAGCCTGCGCTTCGGCGAGCTCGACTCCGAGCGCTCCCGCTTCCTGCTCGACGGCGCGGTGCGCGGGATCGGCCATTACGGCAACTCGATCGGGGTGGCGACCGTCGGCGGCGAGATCTACTTCGAGGCGCCCTACGAGCACAACTGCCTGGTCAACGCGATGTGCGTCGGGCTGGCGAGGACAGAGGAGATGGTCCGCGCCGCCGCCGCCGGGGTCGGCAACGCGGTGGTCCTGATGGGGGCCTCGACCGGCCGCGACGGGATCGGCGGCGCTTCGGTGCTCGCCTCGGCCGAGCTCGGCGAGGGCGACGAGGCGAAGCGGCCGACGGTCCAGATCGGCGATCCCTTCGAGGAGTCGAAGGTGCTCGAGTGCTGCCTCGAGCTGCTCGCGAAGGGGCTGCTCGTCTCCCTCCAGGACCTGGGGGCTGCCGGCCTCACCTCCTCGGCCGCGGAGATGGCCTCCGCCGGCGGGGTCGGGATCGACGTCGACGTCGCCCGGGTGCCGCTGCGCGAGTCCGACATGGAGCCCTTCGAGATCATGGTCTCCGAGTCGCAGGAGCGGATGCTCGCCGTGGTCGAGCCGCAGAGGGTGGCGGAGGTGCTCGCCGTCTGCGAGAAATGGCAGACCGGGGGCACCGAGGTCGGCGCGATCACCGACTCCGGCCAGGTCCGGGTGCTGAAGGACGGCGAGCCGGTCGGCGAGATGCCGGTCGAGGCGCTGGTCGACGGCTGCCCCCTCTACGACCTCGAGCCCGCCGAGCCGCAGGGCTGGGCCTACGGCAACCGGGCGACGCTCGCCGAGGGCGCCGGGCCCGACGAGACGCTGCTGGCGCTGCTCGCCTCCCCCAGCGTGGCCTCCAAGCGCTGGGCGTTCGAGCAGTACGACTCGGTCGTCGGCTCGCGCACGGTGCGGCGGCCGGAGTCCGCCGACGCCGCGGTGCTCGGGATCCCGGAGGCCGGCAACGCGATCGCGGTCTCGATCGACGGCAACGGCCGCCGCGTCGCCTGCGACCCCTACGCCGGGACCGTCGAGGCGGTGCTCGAGTGCGCCCAGAACCTGGCCTGCGTCGGCGCCGAGCCGCTCGGCCTGACCAACTGCCTCAACTTCGGCAACCCCGAGAAACCGGGCCCGGCCTGGCAGCTCGACCGCGCCGTCAGCGGCCTCGCCGACGCCTGCGAGGCGCTCTCGGTCCCCGTCGTCGGCGGCAACGTCTCCCTCTACAACGAGGGGCCCGACGGCCCGATCTACCCGACCCCGGTGGTCGGCATGGTCGGCGAGCTGCCCGACCCCGCGCGCGTCGCCGGCGCCGCCTTCGCCCGCGAGGGCGACTCGATCGGCCTGCTCGGCCCCTTCGCGCCCTCGCTCGCCGGGTCGGAGCTGGCGAAGCTGCGCGGCGAGCTCGACACCGGGTTGCCGGAGCCCGACGTGGCCGGCGTCGAGGCCGCCTGCGCGCTGGTCCGCGACGCGGTCCGCGGCGGCCGCCTCCGCTCGGCCCACGATGTCAGCGACGGCGGCCTCGCGGTCGCGCTGGCCGAGTCGGCGATCGGCGGGGCGATCGGCTGCCGGGTGGACATCCAGCCGCTGCGCGAGCGCGGCTGCTCGCCCGAGGAGGCGCTCTTCGGCGAGGGCAGCGGCGGTTTTCTCCTCAGCGGCGAGCGGGCCGCACTCGAGGAGATCGGGGCGATCCTGATCGGCGAGGTCGGAGGCGGCGAGGTCGAGATCGCCGCCGGCGACCGCAGCCTCTCGGTCTCCCTCGGCGACGCCGAGGGAGCCTGGCGCTCGCTGCCGGACTCGCTTGAAAAGCGCTGACCGATCAATACTCTGGCCGGATGCTCACGCGAAAGAAGGCCCTTGCGATCCTGACCACTGCCGTCGTCCTCGGCTCTCTCCACGGCGCGGCTTCCGCGTCTGCCGCGACGGAATTCGGCAGCACCTGCACCACGAACACCGCGGGCCCGGGAGTGTCGATCGTGCAGACCGTCCCGGCGACGGGTAGCACGCTTCCGCTTGCAGCCCCGACCACCGGCGTGATCGTCAAATGGAAGATCTCCCTGACCCCCGTCGAAATCGCCTTGCCCCATGTGCTCAAGGTCCTGCGGCCGGGCGCCCCGAAACAGTTCCAGGTCGTGGCCGACAGCGCTCCGGGGACCGTGGTCTCCGGCGCCAATTCCTTCGATACGAGGCTGCCGGTCCAGGCCGGTGACCTGCTCGGGCTCTACGGGCTCACCTCGCCCCCCGGAACCCTCGCCTGCAGCGCACAGCCCGGAGCAAAATCGGCGACCATCACCGGCAATCCGCCGGCCGGATCGACCGCGACGACCGTCGAAGAAGTGAGCGAAATCGGCGGTGGGGTCGCCGCAGTGATCGAGGTCGACGCCGACGGTGACGGATTTGGCGACGAGACCCAGGACAAATGCCCGCAGAGCGCGGCCTTCCAGGCCGCCTGTCCTGTGGCGATCCTGGACGGCTTTGCCGTCGCCGGCAAGAACACGGTGACGGTAATCGTCTCGACCAGCATCCCGACCCCGGTGACCGTCTCCGGAACCGCACCGCTGCCGAAAGCCCCGAAGGGCAAGGCCGGCAGCTCTGCCCAGGTGAAGCTGAAGGCCGTGACCCAGACCGTGACCCCGGGCGTGATCGGTCGCTTCAAGCTCAAACTGCCCGGCAAGCTCAAGTCCGCCGTCGCCGCCCTTGCTCCGGGCAAGACCCTGACCCTGAAGCTGACCGCTTCGGCGACGAGCGTCACCGGAGCTGTGAGCAAAGACGAACTGAATCTGAAGCTGAAGTGATCAAGCACTAGGCTGACCCCATGCCGACCCCGAGAAAGCTCCTAACCTGCCTGGCAACGGCGCTCGCCGTCGGCGCAATCCTCGCCCCCGCCGGCGCATCCGCCGCGACGGAAGTGGGCACCAACTGCTCGGCGACGGGCGGCGCGGCGAACTACACCGCGCTCCAGCTCGAGCAGGCGCCCGGCTCCTCGCTTCCCCTCGCGGCGCCGGCCGCGGGCGTGGTCACCAAATGGAAGGTCCTCTCGGGACTGGCCCTGCCCCCGGGTTTCACACTCGCCCAGAAGATGCGCGTGTTCCGTTCGACGGGCGCGCCGAATCAGTTCCAGACGGTCGCCGAGTCCTCCACGGGTTTGGTCGCCACGGGGCAGAACGTCTTCGAGACCCGGATTCCGGTGCTGGCGGGCGACCGCTTCGGCGCCTACGGGCCGGCCGGAGGGGCGATCCTCTTCTGCTCGACGGCCAACGCCACCGACCTCCTCGGCCTGAAAGAAGGGGACGTCTCGCCGGGGACGAGCGCGACCTACACCCCGGCCGAAAAACTCCAGCTGGCGCTCTCCGTGACGATCGAGCCTGACGCCGACGGCGACGGCTTCGGCGACGAGTCCCAGGACTCCTGTCCCCAGAACGCCGCCCTGCAGATTCCCTGCCCGGTGCTGAAGCTGAAGGCGTTCGGGACGCCGCCCGGCAAAAGCGCAGTCCGCGTCCTCGTCGCCGCCGACGCCCAGGCCTCGATCAGCGTTTCCGCCTCGGCGAAAGTGAAAGGCAAAAAAGGCAAGGGAACGGTGGCGACCCAGCTCACTCCGGTGGTGCAGCTCGTCTCCCCCGGGGAGCTGATCCTCTACACGATCAACTTCAACAAAGCGCTTAAAGAAGCCTTGAAAGCGCTGCCGAAGAAAAAATCGATCACGCTCGAGATCGTCGCCGAGGGGAAAAGCCTGGCGGGGGCCTCCTCCAGCGAACGGCTGGCGATCAAAGTGAAGGGCCAGGCGAAACCACGGCGGAAAGCGCCTCGCTGATGCGGAAGCGAGTTGCCGCGGCGGTCGTCGGGGTCGCGACGACGCTGGCGCTTGCGGCGCCGTCGGCGATGGCCGCAACCGAAATCGGCAACAACTGCTTCGCCACCACCACCGCAGAAGACCGGACCATCACCCAGGTCACTCAGGCCACCGGGAGCACGCTTCCCGTCACCGTCCCCAGTGCGGGCATCATCACGAAATGGCGGCTCTCTGTCGTCACCTTTCCCGGCAGCACCCCCGAGACCTTCAAGGTCCTGCGACCGACGGGCGCCCCCAACGAGTTCGAAACCGTCGCCGAGGACGCTCGGGTCATCGCCGGCGGGACCAGCACCTTCGACGTCAGGATCCCGGTCCGGGCGGGAGACCACATCGGCCTTCATGGCCCCGGAGGCCCAATCGGCACCCTCGCCTGCGCGCCCGCCCCGGGCGCCGCGATCAGGATGTCGAAACCCCCGGTCCCGCTCGGCTCCAAGGCGGTCTTCGGAGAAGAAGCCAAAGAAGCCGGGGTGCCGATCACCGCTTTGGTCGAGCCGGATGTCGACGGCGACGGCTTCGGCGACGAGAGCCAGGACAAATGCCCGCGCAGCGCGAGCCTGCAGACCGAATGCCCCGTGGTGCAGGTCGACTCGGTTCCGGTTGTTCAAAAAGGGTCGGTGGTGGTGCTCGTCGCGACCACGACAACGACCACGGTCACGGCATCCGGGACGGTGAAACTGCCAGGGCGCGGGAAAAAGGCGGGAGCCTCCGCCCAGGTGAAACTGGCGGCCGTGAGCAAAACGGCCGAGGCGGCGAAAATCACGCGGATCAGGTTGAAATTCCCGGCCAAACTGAAGGCGGCGCTCGCCGAGCTGCCGCGTGGCAAGTCGCTGACCCTGACGCTCAACGCCTCGGTGACCGACCTGACCGGCGTCACCGCCTCCGACTCCTCCACCGTCAAACTGAAACGGCAGTAGCGCCCTCTTCTACGCTTACCGCATGAAGAAGAGGGTGTCCGCGGCGCTGGCCGCCGCGACGATCGGCCTCGCGGCGGCGCCCGGTCCCGCGGCCGCGGCGACCGAGGTTGGCAACGACTGCCAGGGGGGCTTCGTCGCGGCGGGCTACACGATCCACCAGTTCGCGAAGGCGTCCGGCGGGCTGCCCCTGACCGTGCCGCGCTCCGGAGTCGTGACCAGGTGGAGGGTCAACGCCTCGCCGGCGCTGACGGCGACGCAGATCCTCCACCTCGGCGTCTTCCGCACCGCGGCCGGCTCGGGCGCCTTCGAGACCGTGGCCGAGTCCACCGACGAGATCGTCATCCCGGGTGGGGCGAACAGCTTCGAGACGCGCATCCCGGTCGCCGTCGGCGACCGTTTCGGGACCTACGGGAAGGAACCGTACGGGCCCGTCATCTGCGCCACCGGCAACCCGGGCGACGAACTCGCCGTGGTCAAAAAACCGACGCCCGCCGGGACGACCAACACCTTCGAACCCGCGCCCAACAACCTGGTCGCCGTCGTGGCGACGATCGAGCCCGACTCGGACAGGGACGGCTACGGCGACGAGACCCAGGACCGCTGCCCGAACGCCGCGGCGCTTCAGGACGGCTGTCCGGCGGTGAAGCTCGACGTCGCCGGCCTGGTCAAGAGGACGAGCGTGGTGATCCTCGCCGCGACCAGCGTCGACGCGCCGGTGACGGTCACCGGCAGCGTCAAATCGATCCGGCTGCGCGCCAGGCCGAAGCTCGTAAAAGCCGGCTCGATCGGGCGGATCGCGCTCAAATTCCCGCAGAGGCTGAAGACGGCGCTCGCCGAGTTGCCGGCCGGCAAATCCCTGAAGCTGCGGGTCGAGGCAAGCGCCGCCGACGCCAACGGCGAGTCGAGCGACGACGCCCTGACGGTGAAGCTCAAGGGGCGGGGCTAGAGACCGGCGACGAAGCGCCCAAATGTCCAAGACGGCGGCTCCGTTTAGTGCAACACGTTTGACTGATCACACTTCGCTTGCCATAGGGTGGCGGCCATGCCCATACCCAAGAAGCTCCTCACCTGCCTCGCGGCAACCCTCGCCGTCGGTGCCCTCTCCGCCCCGGTCGCGTCCGCGGCGACCGAAGTCGGCAGCGCCTGCGCCGCGACCAGCGGCGGAACCAACATCACCATCGTGCCGATCTCGATGGCGCCGGGCTCCCCCCTTCCCCTCACCGCCCCGACGGCGGGGGTGGTGACGAAATGGAAGGTGAACTCGGCCCTTCCTCCGCCCTTCGCTTTTAGCGAGCGGATGCGGGTCTTCCGCCCGACGGCCGTCGCCAACGAGTTCCAGACGGTCGCGCAGACCGACCTCGGCTTTGTCCTGACCGGCGCGAACACATTTCCGACGCGGATTCCGGTCCAGGCGGGCGACCGCTTCGGCGCCTTCGCCGCGGAAGGGTCGATCGCGCTTTTCTGCCCGACGCCGAACGCGACCGATGTGATCGGGATCAAAGCGGGTGACGCCCCGCCCGGCACCACGGCGACCTACGCCCCCGCCGAAGAAATCCAGCTGGCGCTGTCCGTGACGATCGAGCCCGACGCCGACAACGACGGCTTCGGCGACGAGACCCAGGACTCCTGTCCCCAGAACGCCGCGCTGCAGATCCCCTGCCCGGTGCTGAAGCTGAAGGCGTTCGGCACGCCGCCCGGCGGGAGCGCGGTCCGCGTCCTCGTCGCCTCCGACGCCCAGGCCTCGATCACCGTCTCCGCCTCCGCCAAAGTCCCGAAAGGGAAAAAAGGCAAAGGAACGATGACGACCCAGCTCACTCCGGTGGTGCAGCTCGTCTCCCCCGGGGAGCTGATCGTCTACACGATCAACTTCAACAAAGCGCTGAAAGACGCTTTGAAAGCGCTGCCGAAGAAAAAGTCGATCACGCTCGAGATCGTCGCCGAGGGGAAAAGCCTCGGGGGAGCTTCCTCCAGCGAACGGCTGGCGGTCAAAGTCAAAGGGCAGAAGCCGCCCAAAAAAGCAAAGCCCTGAGGAGGGACTGAAACCATGACCTCGGTCAAACGCATTCCCAAGAAGTTGCTCACCGGCCTGACCGCGTTGCTCGCGGTGGCCGCCGTAGCCGCGCCGGGCGCGTCCGCGGCGACCGAGGTCGGCAGCACCTGCGCCGGGACCACCGGCGGCGGCGGCATAACCGCGGTGCCGATCTCGTTCGCGCCGGGCTCACCCCTCCCCCTCACCGCTCCGACAGATGGAGTGGTGACGAAATGGAAGGTGAACAACGGCCTGGCCCTTCCGCCGGGCTTCACCTTCGGCCAACGGATGCGGGTCGTCCGCCCGACGGCCGTCGCCAACGAATTCCAGACGGTCGCGGAGTCCGAACTCGGCCTGGTCGCGGCCGGCTCCAATTCCTTCCTGACGCGGATTCCGGTCCAGGCGGGCGACCGCTTCGGCGCCTTCGCCGGGCCGGGGTCGATCGTGCTTTTCTGCCCGACGCCCAACGTGACCGATGTGATCGGGATCAAAGAAGGCGACATCACGGTCGGCTCCTCGGCGACCTACGCCCCGGCCGAAAACCTCCAGCTGGCGATGGCCGTGACGATCGAGCCCGACGCCGATAAAGACGGCTTCGGCGACGAGACCCAGGACTCCTGTCCCCAGAACGCCGCCCTGCAGAAACCCTGCCCGGTGCTGAAACTGAAGGCGTTCGGCATTCCGCCCGGCAAACGCTCGGTGGTCGTGCTCGTCACCTCCGACGCCCAGTCCGCGATCACCGTCTCCGCCTCGGCGAAAGTGAAAGGCAAAAAAGGCAAAGGGACGACGACCGCCACGCTCTCCCCGGTCGTCCAGCTGGTCTCGCCGGGCGAGATCATCGCCTACACGATCAACTACAACAAAGCGCTGATCGACGCGCTGAAAGCGCTGCCGGCGAAAAAATCGCTCACCCTTGACATCGTCGCCGAGGGCAAAAGCCTCGGCGGGGCGACCTCCAGCGAGCGGCTGACGGTCAAAGTCAAAGGACAGAAAAAAGCGCGGAAAAAAGCCAAAAAAGGCTGAGCCTCAGCGCTCCGGGCGACGAGGCGTGACATCGGCTCGGCGGCGTGCGCGCCGTCGGGCCGAGGGGCGGGTCCGGTCCCCGGCCGCTGCTACCCTCCGCGGGTAGGCAGTGCGCCTGCGCTTCGAGTCCTTCAAAAGACGAGGAAAGCGCACCTTTCTAATGAACACCGAGCCGGTTCTCATCGACCGTGATGGGCCGCGCGACGAATGCGGTGTGTTCGGCGTGTACGCGCCGGGCCACGACGTCGCCCGCCTCGCCTACTTCAGTCTCTACGCGCTGCAGCACCGCGGCCAGGAGTCGGCCGGGATCGCCACCTGCGAGGGCGGCCACATCACCACGATGCGGGACTCCGGCCTCGTCTCCCAGGTCTTCGACGAGGAGAAGCTGAAGGCGCTCGAGGGCGACATGGCGATCGGCCACGTGCGCTACTCGACGACGGGGGGCGGCTCCTGGGAGAACGCGCAGCCGGTCTGGCGCGACGACGGCCGCGAGCTCGCCCTCGCCCACAACGGCAACCTGACCAACGCGGTCGAGCTCTGGAACGAGCTGAAGGAGAGCGGGATCGCCTTCCGCGGCACCTCGGACTCGGAGATCATCGCCGCCCTGCTCTCCTCCCACGACGGCCGCTTCATCGAGGACGCCGTCACCGACGTGATGCCGCGGATGGAGGGCGCCTACTCGACCGTGGTGATGACCAAGCACGCGATCGTCGCCTTCCGCGACCCGCACGGGGTCCGCCCGCTCTCCCTCGGGCGGCTCGGCGAGCGCTTCGTCGTCGCCTCAGAGAGTTGCGCCTTCGACATCATCGGCGCCGAGCTGCTGCGCGAAATCCACCCGGGCGAGATGGTCTCGCTGACCGAGCGCGGGCTGGAGACGCGCCAGGTCGTCAAGGCCGCCAGGCCGGCCCACTGCGTCTTCGAGCACATCTACTTCTCGCGGCCCGACAGCCGCCTCGAGGGCAAGGTGCTCCAGCAGGTGAGGGGCCGGATGGGCGAGCTGCTCTGGCGCGAGGCGCCGGTCGAGGCCGACCTCGTGATCTCGGTCCCGGACTCCGGCAACCCGGCGGCGGCGGGCTTCGCGCGCGCCTCGGGGCTGCCGCGCGACGACGGGCTGATCAAGAACCGCTACGTCGCCAGGACCTTCATCCAGCCCGGCCAGGAGCTGCGCAAGCACGGGCTGCGGCTCAAGTTCAACCCGCTGCCCGAGATCGTCGCCGGCAGGCGCATCGTCGTCGTCGACGACTCGATCGTGCGCGGCAACACGACGCGGCAGATCGTCGGCATGCTGCGCGACGCCGGCGCCAGCGAGGTGCACCTGCGGATCTCGGCGCCGCCGATCCGCCACCCCTGCCACTACGGCGTCGACATGTCGACCCGCGAGGAGATGATCGCCCACAAGCGGACGGTCGAGGAGATCTCCGACGAGCTCGGCGCCGACAGCCTCGCCTACCTCTCGATGGAGGGCGTCTACGAGGCGATCGGAACCCCGCCCGAGGACCACTGCGACGCCTGCTTCACCGGCCGCTACCCGCTTGGCGACCCCGACGAGGCCAACGGAAAGTTCGCCCTAGAGGACCTCCCGGTCGTCCCGGCCGGCGGCTGACGCCCGTCGAAAATCTCATCAAGTTCGCCAGGTGATGCATGGCGAACTTGATGAGATCCGAAAGGGCACTAGGGCGTGAGGGCGGCGACGAGGTCGGCGGCGGGGCGGACGGCGTCGATTCGGGCGACGGTCTTGCCCGCGTAGAGCGGGCCCGCGTCGACGAGGGTGGGCGGGCCGTCGTCGGTGGGGCCGACCGGGGTGAGCAGGCGGCTGCCGGGGCGCTGGGCGAGGACGAGGCGCTGCTGCAGGGCGGCGGGCATGTGGCGGGCGGCGGGGCCGCCGGTGAGGCGGTTCAGGGCGCGGCTCATTCGCGGGCCGCGGGGGTCCCCGGTGAGCCGGCGCTCGGTCGCCGCGTTGCGGACCACCCGGTGGGGCGCCGCCGGCCAGCCCGCCCCGAACAGCTCGGTGAGGACGGTGTCGGTGGCCGCGAGCAGGCGCTCGCGGTACCCGGGGTGGGCGCGGCTCTCCTCGGAGAGGAGGAAGCGGGTGCCGGCGACCGCGCCCTCGGCGCCCGCCTCGAGCGCGGCGGCGACGTCCGCGCGCTCGGCGATCCCGCCGGCGAGCAGCAGCGGGTACCCGCGCGGCAGCGCCGCCCGCACCCGCTCGAGCAGCTCGAGCGCCGGCGTCTGCCCGCGCACGTGGCCGCCGGCCTCGACGCCCTGGACGATCACGGCGTCGGCGCCCGCCGAGTGGGCCGCCCGCGCCTCGGCGACAGAGCCGCACTGGTGGATCCAGGCGCCGCCGGTGCGGCGGCGGGGGGCGCCCCAGAAGGTGACGACGACGTCGGCGCCGGCAGCCGCCTCGAACCAGTCGCGCCGGGCGAAGGGGAGCAGCAGGTTGACGGCGATCGGGCGGTCGGTCAGCGCCCGCGCCGCGGCCAGCTCGCGCTCGATCGCGGCGGCGCCGTTGACGGCGATCGTGCCCAGGCCGCCGGCCTCGGAGACCGCCGCCGCGAGCTCGTGGCGGCTCAGCCCGCCGCCCATCCCGGCCTGGATGACCGGGGCCTGGATGCCGAGGGTCTCGAGAACCGCCACCCGGCGATCTTAAGATGCGGCGGTGAGCGCCTTCCGCATCGTCGTCCTCGCCTCCGGCAGCGGCACCAATCTGCAGGCGATCCTCGACCGGCTGCACGGCCGCGAGGGAATCGAGGTCGTCGGCGTCGGGTCGGACAAGCCGGAGGCGCGAGCGCTGGAGCGGGCGCGGGCGGCGGGCGTCGAGACGGCGGTCTTCCCGGCGGGCGAGTACGCGGACCGGGGCGCCCGCGACGTGGCGCTCGGCGACTGGGTCGAGGGGCTCGGCGCCGACCTCGTCGTGCTCGCCGGCTACATGCAGCTGCTCAGCGAGGGCTTCGTCGGGCGCTTCCGCCATCGGGTGGTCAACGTCCACCCCGCCCTCCTGCCCGCGTTCCCCGGCCTCGACGCGATCGGCCAGGCGCTCGAGGCGGGGGTGGATAGGACCGGCGTCACCGTGCACTTCGTCGACGAGGGGGTCGACACCGGCCCGACGATCCTCCAGCGTGAGGTCGAGGTCCCCCGTGACCGCGACCGGGCGGCGCTGGAGGAGGCCGTCCACGCGCTCGAGCACGAGCTCTACCCGGAGGCGATCCGCATGATCGCCCGGGGGCTGGTTAGGATCGACCCCGCCGACCAGCGCGTGGTCATTGTCGATGAGTGACTCCCCCGAAGACACCCGATCCGAGACCCTGAGCAACGGCTCCATCAGGGTGCGGCGGGCATTGCTCTCGGTCTCCGACAAGACCGGGATCGCCGACTTCGCCAAGAGCCTCGCCGACATGGGGGTGGAGATCCTCTCCACCGGCGGCACCGCCTCCGCCCTGCGCGAGGCGGGGGTCGAGGTGACCGACGTCGCCGAGTTCACCGGCCAGGAGGAGATCCTCGGCGGCCGGGTGAAGACGCTCCACCCCAGGCTGCACGCTGCGCTGCTCGCGCGCCGCGGCGACCCCGAGCACATGGCGACGTTGGAGCGCGAGGGGATCGAGCCGATCGACCTCGTCTGCGTCAACCTCTACCCCTTCGAGGAGGCGATCGCCGGCCACGAAGTGGACCACGACTACGCGGTCGAGAACATCGACATCGGCGGCCCGACGATGATCCGCGCCGCCGCCAAGAACCACGACGGCGTCGCCGTCGTCGTCAAGCCCGAGTCCTACGACGCGGTCGGCGCCGAGCTCGAGGAGTCCGGCGGCGCCCAATTATCCGCCTCGACCAGGCACTGGCTGGCCAACGAGGCCTTCGCCCAGACGGCGCGCTACGACGCCGCGATCAGCCGCTGGTTCTCGACCTCCTACGAGGACTTCCCGGAGCACCTCGCGGTCGCCTACGAGAAGGTCCTCGACCTCTCCTACGGGGAGAACCCCCACCAGCGCGCGGCGCTCTACTCCGAAGGGGGGCTTCGCACCCATGTCCTCTCGAAGGTCTCGAAGGTCCACGGCCGCGCCCTCTCCTTCAACAACGTGCTCGACCTCGACTCGGCGCAGCGCCTGGTCGGCGACTTCACCGAGCCGGCCTGCGCGATCGTCAAGCACAACAACCCCTGCGGGGTGGCGATCGGGGAGGACGCGCTCGACGCCTACCGCAAGGCGCTGGCCTGCGACCCGATGTCGGCCTTCGGCGGCGTGATCGCGTTCAACAGGCCGGTCGCGGCCGAGCTGGCCGAGGCCCTGCACGAGAACTTCGTCGAGGTGCTGATCGCCCCCGCCTATGAGGACGGGGCGCTCGACGTCCTCCAGCAGAAGGAGGCGATCCGCATCCTGCGCGGTGAGGAGCGGCGCGGCCCCGACCCGCACGAGCGCGACTCCAAACGCGTCCTCGGCGGGCTGCTGATTCAGGACCGCGACGGCGACCCCGAGCCGCGCGAGACGATGGAGGTGGTGACCGAGGGAGACCCGAGCGAGGAGCAGTGGGGCGACCTGCTCTTCGCCTGGACCGTCGTCCGCCACGTCCGCTCCAACGCGATCGTGATCGCCAAGGACGGCGCCACCCTTGGCATCGGCGCCGGGCAGATGAGCCGGGTGGACTCGGTCCGCCTCGCGGTCGAGAAGTGCCGCGACGCGCGCGGGCACGACGCCGGCGCCCTGCTCTCCGGCTCGGCGCTGGCCTCCGACGCCTTCTTCCCATTCGCCGACGGCCCCCAGGCCGCGATCGAGGCGGGCGCCACCTCGGTGATCCAGCCGGGCGGCTCCAAACGCGACGGCGAGGTGATCGAGGCCTGCGAGTCGGGCGGCGTCTCGATGGTCTTCACCAAGCACCGCCACTTCCGGCACTAACTGCGCATCACCTGTGAATTCCGGCCGCCTAGCCTCGGCCGGTCGCGGCCGCGGCAACGCCCCGGCCGCCGGACGCGGGCCCTGCACTCACGAAGCGAGGTTGGCGGGTTCGACTCCCGCTCGGGGCGCTACGATGCAAAGACGTGAGTGCAGGGCCGTTCGTTGTTCGGCGGCAACCTCGCTTCTCGAACGGCCCGCCATAGGCGGGCCGTTCGCATCTCGGGAGATCACGCCGCTAGGATCGCGGCATGCGTTCCTCCCTCCGCCTCTCGCTTCTCGTCGGCTTGATGGCGATGGCGCTCGGTGCCGGGCTCGGCTCGAGCGCGAGCGGGCGGTCGGTCGCCCCGCGGCTGACGATCGTCAAGCCCGGGCAGGTCGGGGAGATCCGGATCGGCGACACGGTGCGCTCGCTGCACGACCGCAAGCTGATCCGCGGATTGCAGCCGGGATGCGAGCTCGATCCCGGCCAGCGCTTCGCGCGCCTGAAGCCGCCGCTGAAGGGGGTCGCGGTCTTCTTCCACGGCGGCAACCGGCTTTCCTCGATCGTCGTCGAAGGGGGCGCCGAAACCGCCTCGGGCATCAAGGTCGGCTCGACGATCCGCGACGCGCGCGAGGCCTATCCGAAGGCCGAGTACGACCCGCCCGGTTCGATGGAGCCCTTCGCCGAGGGCTTCCTCTGGGTCAATCGCGCGTCGAACCCGAAGATGACCTTCCTGATCACGCCCGATTCGAAGCGGGTCGTCTCGATCAGCGTTCCCTCCGTGAACTTCTGCGAGTAGCGGCTCAGCAGCGCGCCATTCGCCGCAGCCGCTTGCGGTAGACGCGCATCGAGGCGTGGCGCATGTCGCCGTGGGTCTGGCGCCGGAGGCGGCGGACCCGCTCGCGGTGGTAGGGGGAGCGCAGGCTCTCGCGGTGGCCGATCACGTTGCGGAGGCGGATCCGGAACCTGCAGCGCAGCCAGCGGGTGAGGCGCAGGGAGGCGCGCATCTGGCGCCGGTTGCCGAGCACGTCGCCGTCGGCGTAGCCGGTGTGCTCGATCCCGATCGCCGTCCAGTTGAGGCCGACGGTGTGACGGCAGCGCGTGCGCAGGTTGACGAGGCGGAAGATCTGCCCGCGCGTGGACACGACGAAGTGGGCGCAGACGTTGGGCAGCTCGCCGAGCTCCGGGTCCGGGACGTCGGGGGCGAAGGTGTTGAAGACGTCGGCGGGGCGGCCGGCGACGGCGACGTGCTCGACGATCACCCGCGGCCTGCGCAGGCGCCATGAGCGTTCGCCGTAGTGACGCTGCGAGTAGGCGGCCATCTCGCGCTTGCGCTTCGGCCCGAAGGGAATCGGCCAGTGGTGGACCCACATCGGTGCTGTCGCACTTGTCCCCGCTATCCGGGGAGAAATGCGACCTCGCGCGTCGGAGGAGGCCGCGATCGCGGCTACGAGCGCTGCGGCCACGGCCAACGCCCTCAGTCCGCCATCTCCCGCTGCCTCTCGCTCGCCCGGACGACGTGGTCGCAGACCTCCTGCGGATCGTCGGCGACGACGAGCAGCTCTTTGTCGGCAGGGGAGATCAGGCCCTCGTCCTCGAGGCTCTCGTCGATCCAGCTCAGCATCGGCTTCCAGAACCCGGGGTCGACGAGGATCACCGGGAAGTGGCGGATCCGTTCGGTCTGGATCAGCGTCAGGCTCTCGAAGAGCTCGTCGAGCGTGCCGAAGCCGCCGGGGAAGATGACGAAGGCGCGGGCGTAGCGGACGAAAATCAGCTTGCGGGCGAAGAAGTAGTGAAACTCGATTGCGCGGTTGGCGTACGGGTTGGGCTCCTGCTCATGCGGCAGGTCGATGTTGAGCCCGACCGAGAGGCCGCCCGCCTCGGCGGCGCCGCGGTTGGCGGCCTCCATCAACCCGGGGCCGCCGCCGGTGATCACGGTGAAGCCCTGCTTGGCGAGGCGGACCGCGGTCTGCCGGCAGAGCTCGTACCAGCGGTGGCCCTCGCCGATCCGCGCCGAGCCGAAGACCGAGACCCCCTCCTCGACGTCGCGCATCGCGTCGAAGCCGCGGTCCAGCTCCTCGCGGATCCGGTAGAGCCGCGCCTCGTCCTGCCCCTCGGCGTCGGCGGGGACGCGGAGGAGGTGCTCGTCTCGTTTCGCGCTCTCCACCGCTCCGGATCCTATGACTCCCCCGGGTTACCGACCCTGAAGTTCCAGTTGACTCTCAGGACTCTCCGTGAGTAGGTTTGCTCAACTTGGCGTGAACCGAACTGACGGGGGCCGAAATCGTGGATGCGGACCAGTATGAGTCGACGAGGAAACAGATCGAGGAGTGCCCGCCGGCAGACCTGCCGGGAGTGATCGACACCTTGGAGCAATTGATGAACGAAGCCCGTGAAAACGGTGACCTGGGTCGGGCGGACAACTTCAAGGAGCTCCTTCGCGTCGCGCTGCGACGGTAGTCGCTACTCGTCATTCGCAATTCAGACTGGAGAAGAGCATGGGCACCTGGGAGGACATGAAGCGGAAGGAAGAGGAGCGGAAGGCAAAGAAGAAGAAGGAAGAGGAGGATGCCGCCCGCAGAAAGGGCGACGCTGAGAAGCGCCGGAAGGCTGAGCAGGAGAAGAAGAAGCACGAAAGGGAAGCCAAGCGCTGGGACAAGTACTAGTGACCGAATTCGCTCCGTTTGCCAGTGCCCCCAGCAAGACCGAATGGGCTGATCAACGAGCGCTGGAAATCGTCGAACTGGCCGGGATTGAGCCCAACATCGAGTCTCTGGGGGCGGCGATCAATCGGGTCAGGGCCATGCTTGTCCAGCAAATGGCTCGGTACGCGGAGGCCGGTGGTGACGGGGCGTCGGCCAGCTGGAGCGAAGCGATCGACCCTGAAGACGACAATGTGGTCGACACCGCCTACGAGGGAATCAAGCGGCTGCCGCAATGGTCAGCTGCGGCCGACGAGATCGCCGACGAGCAATTGAACGACCTCGTCTACGGCGAGTTTCGTCAACTGCTTGCCGATGCGTTGCGCCAAGAGTTCGGGCGCTGAATGCCCCCGGCGGGATTCGAACCCGCGCCGCGCGGCTTAAAAGGCCGCCGCTCTAACCAACTGAGCTACAGGGGCGAGGCGCCCATGGTAGTTGCCGGGCGAGGCTCAGGAAAGCTCGGGCAGGCCCTGCTCGGGGGTCGATGCCTCGGCGTGGGTGCGGCGTGGGATGCGACCGGCGCGACGGGCGGTGTGGCCGGCCTCGACTCCCTTGCGCAGGGCGGCGGCCATCGCGGCCGGGTCCTCGGCGCCGAAGATCGAGCTGGCGGCCATCACGGCCGAGCAGCCCAGCTCCATCGCCAGGGCCGCGTCGGAGGCCGTGCCGACCCCGGCGTCGAGGATCACGGGGACGCCGGCGCGCTCGGCGATGATCGCCAGGTTGTAGGGGTTGCGGATGCCGGCGCCCGAGCCGATCGGCGAGCCCAGCGGCATCACCGCCGCGCAGCCGGTGTCCTCGAGGCGGCGGGCGAGGATCGGGTCGTCGTTCGTGTAGGGCAGCACGGTGAAGCCCTCGCCGACCAGGGTCTCGGCCGCGTCGAGCAGCTCGACCGCGTCCGGGTAGAGGGTGCGGTCGTCGCCGATCACCTCGAGCTTGATCCAGTCCGTGGCGAAGGCCTCGCGGGCGAGGCGCGCGGTGGCGACCGCGTCGCGGGCGGTGAAGCAGCCCGCCGTGTTGGGCAGCGCGAAGAGGCCGAGGCGGTCGAGGACGTCGAGGACCGAGCCCTTCGCGGCGGGGTCGATGCGGCGCAGGGCGACGGTGACGATCTCGGCGCCCGAGGCGGCCAGCGCCTCCTCCATCTGCTCCAGCGAGCGGAAGCCGCCGGTGCCGGCGATCAGCCGCGAGGACCACTCCCGTCCCCCCAGCTCCCAGGTCTCGGCGCCGCCCTGGATCGCGGCCAGCACCTCGACCGCGCTGCCCTCGGCGAGCGGCGTCGAGGACCACTCGGCGCGCGGGACCACCTCGCCGTCGAGGGCGACCGCGACGCCCCGTGCCTCCGGCTCTGCCCCGAGCTTCTCGCGCACGGCATCGGCGAGCGTGGCCCCGCCCGCCACCTCCCGACCCTCCCCGTTGACCACGATCCTCATCGCCCCACCCTTCCGGCGAGGTCGCCTTTTGTTCGGGTATGCCGAACAAAAGGCGACCTTGGCACCAGGGTGTCCACGACGCGAGCCGCGGCGAAGGGGGCCAGGAGGATGCCGTTGCGGTGGTGGCCGGTGGCGAGCATCAGCCCGTCGAGCGCCCCGGGCTCGACCAGCGGCAGGTTGTCGGGGGTGCCGGGGCGCAACGCCGCCATCGCCTCGACCAGCTCCATCTCGGCGACGTCGGGGAGCAGGCGGTAGGCCTCGCGCAGCAGCTCGTGCACGCCGCCCGCGGTGACGGCTGTGTCGAAGCCGCGCTCCTCGACAGTCGCCCCGACGATCAGCCGCCCATCGGGGCGGGGCACCATGTAGACGCGCTCGGATGCGACGATCCGCGCGACCGGCGCCTCGGCGCCGCCCAGGGTGCGGAGCTCGAGGATCTCGCCCTTGACCGGGCGCACCGGCGGTCGCGCCTCCTCGGGCAGCCACTCGACAGCGCCGGACCAGGCGCCGCAGGCGAGCACCACCGTGGCGGCGCGCAGCTCCTCCCCCCCGGCCGTGCGGACGCCCGTGATCCGGGGTCCCTCCAGCAGCGCACCCGTCACCTCCGTCCGCGTGCGGACCTCGACCCCCTCGCCCGCAAGCGCGGCGAGCAGCGCGGCGGTCAGCGCCCGCGGGTCGATCGCGGCCTCGCCGGGCGCGATCACGCCGCCGCTCAACGAGGGCGTCAGGCCGGGCTCCAGGGCGCGGCAGCCGCGCGGCGTCAACCATTCGGCCTCGAGTCCCATGCTGCGCTGCAGGTCGTGGACGCGGCGCAGCTGCTCGGCCTCGTCGCGGTCGAGGGCGACGTGCAGCGCCCCACAGGTGGAGTAGCCGGTCGCGACCCCGGTCGCCTGCTCGAGCTCGGCGACGAAGGCCGGGTAGAGCTCTGCGGCGACCAGCGTCCGCTCCAGCAGCTCGGGCTCGCCGAAGGTGAGCTCGCCGACCGGGGCCAGCATCCCGGCCGCGACCCGGGTCGCCCCGGCCGGCGGCACGTCGCGGTCGAGCACCGCGACCCGGGCGCCGCCCTGCGCAAGGCGCCAGGCACTGGCGAGGCCGATAACCCCACCGCCAACGACAACTGCGTCGTAACTGCGCTTCTCGGTCACTCTTGCCTCCGCCGGCATTACCCGGATCAGGTCCAGACGGTCGGTGGCCTCGTTGCCACCCTCTCAGCCCTCGCGGACTCCCGTTCCCCGACGATGCTACCCGCCTCGGTCACCCGGCAGCCATAATCCGGACGATGAGCCTGGCTCGATCAGAGGCGGCCGGACCCGCTGCGGCGCGAGCGGCTGCGCACGGCGCGGCTCTACTTCGTCTGCGACGCCCGGCCCCACGGCGCCGACCCCGAGCCGCTGCTCCGCGCCGCGCTCGACGGCGGCGCCGACATCGTCCAGCTGCGCGAGAAGAGCCTGCCGCGGCGTGAGATCGAGCTCGCCGCGCTCACCTTCCGCCGGCTCTGCGACACCTACAGCGCCCTCTTCATCGTCAACGACGACCCGGAGCTGGCCCGCGCCTGCGACGCCGACGGGGTCCACGTCGGCCAGGACGACGCCTCCGCCGCCGCGGCGCGGGAGCTGCTCGGGCCCGGACGCGATCATCGGCCTCTCGACCCACTCCGAGGAGCAGATCGCGGCCGCCGCGGGGCGAGCCCGTCGACTACATCAGCGTCGGCCCGGTCTGGGAGACCCCGACCAAAGAGGGCCGCCCGGGTGTCGGGCTCGAGCTCGTCTCCCACGCGGCCGAGAGCGCCGCCCATCCCTTCTTCGCGATCGGCGGGATCGACCCGTCCAACGCCGCCCGAGGTGATCGCGGCCGGCGCCCGCCGGCTCTGCGTCGTGCGCGCGATCCGCGACGCCGCCGCGCCGGCCGAGGCCGCCGCGTCCCTGCGCGAGGCGCTCGGGCCGTCGGCGAGAGGGCGCCGGGTGGCTGAGCGGCGCAAGCGCAAGGACCGCCCCACCCCGCGCGAACGGATGGAGGGCGGCTACGCGAAGGCCGAGGTCCGCAACCAGGAAGCGCGTGAGGCGCTCGATCCGCTCGCCGACGGCGAGCGCCCGCTGGTGGTGACGATCGGCGCGGTGCTCGCGGCGCTCCTCTCCGCCTCGATCGTCGGCGGCTACCTCGCCGGCGCCGAGGTCGACGGCGAGAAACCGCGGCTCGCCCAGGTGCTGGCGCCGGCGCTGCTGATGGGGGTCATGGCCTGGGGCATGTGGCGGGCCCGCTACTGGGCGGTCCTCGGCTTCCAGCTGCTGCTCGTCTTCCTGATCTTCAGCGCCGTCTTCGGCCTCCTCGTACAGGCGGCGAGCGTCGCGCAGTTCGCGGTGACCTCGACCCTGCTCGCCGTCTCCGGGACCTTCTTCTACTTCATGGTCAAGGCGATGGCCCGAATCCAGATGCCCGAGCGCAAGTAGCTCTATAGGCTCAGGGAGATGGCTGATTCCCACGATGTGATCGTGATCGGCGGCGGGCCGGGCGGCTACGTGGCCGCGATCCGGGCGGCGCAGCTCGGCAAGAAGACCGCCGTGGTCGAGCGCGACAAGGCCGGCGGTCGCTGCCTCAACTACGCCTGCATCCCGGCGAAGACCGTCCTCCACACCGCCGAGCTCTTCGACCACGCCCGCAACAGCGCCGAGCTGGGGCTGGTCGTCAAGGACGCCTCGATCGACTGGGACGCGCTCGGCAAGCGCCGAGCCGCGGTCTCCGAATCGCTCTCCGGCGGCGTGAAGATGCTCTGGAAGAAGAACAAGGTGACCGTGATCGAGGGCGACGGCTCGGTCGACGCCGACGGCAACGTCAGGGTCGGGGACACGGTGCACGAGGCGGAGACCGTGATCCTCGCCACCGGCTCGGTCGCGCTGCCGATCCCGGGAGTCGAGTTCGGCGACCGCGTGCTCGACACCTGGGGCGCCTGGTCGCTCCCCGAGCAGCCGCAGAAGATCGCCGTCGTCGGCGCCGGCGCCTCCGGCGCCGAGATCGCCTCCGCCTACGCCCGCTTCGGCACCGAGGTCCTGCTGATCGAGATGCTCGATCAGATCCTGCCCGCCGAGGACAGGGACATGGCGCGGGTCGTCGAGCGCGTCTTCAAGAAGCAGGGGATCGAGATCTCGACCGGCGCCCCGGTCGAGAACGTCGAGGCCGGAAAGAGCTCGGTCAAGTTCACCTACGGCGAGAGCTCGGCCGAGGTCGACTACCTCTTCATCGCCGGCGGCCGCGCGCCCGACGTCGAGGGCCTCGGGCTCGAGGAGGCCAAGGTCGAGCTTGAGGAGAACGGCAAGGTCGGGTCGACGAGTACCAGCGGACCTCGAACCCCAAGGTCTACGCGATCGGCGACCTCGTCAACGCCAAGGCGCTCGCCCACAAGGCCTCCGAGGAGGGCGTCGTCGCCGTCGAGCACGCGGCCGGCGTCGAGACCCACCCGGTCGACCAGGGCCTGGTCGCCGGCGCGACCTTCTGCCACCCGCAGGTGGCCAGCGTCGGCCTGACCGAGGCGGCGGCCAAGGAGGCCGGCCACGACGTCAAGGTCGGCAAGCTGAAACTCGGCTGGCGTCGGCGGCGCGACCGTCTACGACGACAGGGACGGCATGGTCAAGCTCGTCGTCGACTCCAAGTACGGGGAGATCCTCGGCGCCCACATCGTCGGCAACCGCGCCTGCGACATGATCGCCGAGCTGGTCGCGACGATGGCGCTCGAGGGCGGCTACCAGGAGCTCGCCCGGATCGTCCATCCCCACCCGACGATCTCCGAGGCGATCCTCGACGCCGCCCGCGCCGTCGACGGCTGGGCGATCCACGCCTGACCTTGAGCACCGAGCGGGCAACCTTCTACTTCGACCTCGGCTCTCCCTATGCCTACCTGACCGCCGAGCGGCTCAGCGCGCTCTTCGCCGAGGCCGGGCTCGAGCAGCCCGTGTGGGAACCGATCCTGCTCGGCGGGCTCTTCCAGAGGTTCGGGCGCGAATCGTGGGCGAACGGGCCGGAGCGAGCGGAGGGCATCGCCGAGGTCGAGCGGCGCGCCGCCGCCTACGACCTGCCGCCCCTGGTCTGGCCCGAGCCCTGGCCCGGCAACTACCTCTTCGCGATGAGGGTGGCGACCTTCGCCAAGCAGACCGGCCGCAGCGTCTCCTTTCCCCTCGCCGGCTTTCGCCAGGCCTTCGCCGCCGGCCGCGACCTTGGCGACCCCGAGAACGTGCTGATCGCCGCCGCCGCCTGCGAGCTCCACCCCAAGGCGCTGCTCAAAGCGGTCGAGACCAGGGCCGTCAAGGACGGGCTGCGCGAGGCGACCGAGCGAGCCGCCGAGCTGGGCGTCACCGGGGTCCCGTCGCTGGTCGTCGGCGGAGAGGTGTTTTGGGGCGACGACAGGCTGGAGGAGGCGGTCGAAGCGGCGAGCTAAGGTCAGGTGCATGGCTGACCTGCCCGACGCCGCCACCTGTCACGAGCTGCTCGAGCGGATGACCCTGATCCGGCGCTTCGAGGAGGAGGCCGGGCGCCAGTACCAGCGCGCCAAAGCCGGTGGCTTCCTCCACCTGGGGATCGGCGAGGAGGCGACGATCGTCGGCACCGCCTCGGTGATGCGCGACGAGGACTACCTGATCGGCACCTACCGCACGCACGGCCACGCGATCGCCCGCGGCACCGACCCCAAGAACGTCATGGCGGAGCTCTTCGGCCGCGTCGACGGGACCAGCGGCGGGCGCGGCGGCTCGATGCACATCTTCGACCGCGAGCGCCGTTTCATGGGCGGCTACGGGATCGTCGGCGGCAACCTGCCGATAGCGGCAGGGCTGGCGCTCTCCGCCGAGTACAAGGGCGAAGACGCGGTAACGGTCTGCATGTTCGGCGACGGCGCCTCCAACACCGGCAACTTCGGCGAGACGATGAACCTGGCTGCGCTCTGGAAGCTGCCCGTCCTCTTCCTGGTCGAGAACAACATGTACGGGATGGGGACCTCGGTCGAGCGCCACTCGGCGCAGACCGACCTCTCGGAGAAGGCGGAGGGTTACGGCATCCCCGGCGAGCAGGTCGACGGGATGGACGTCATCGCCGTGCGCGAGGCGGTCGAGGAGGGGATCCGGCTCGCCCGCGAGGAGCGGCGGCCGACCCTGCTCGAGGCCTCCACCTACCGCTACCGCGGCCACTCCGCCGCCGACCCCGAGGTCTACCGCGAGCGCGAGGAGGTCGAGGAGTGGCAGGGCAAAGACCCGATCGAGGCCTTCGCCCGGCGCTGCGTCGAGGCGGGCGTGCTCGGCGAGCGCGAGGTGCAGGAGATGCGCGACAGGGCCGAGGAGACGGTGGTCGGCGCGGTCGAGTTCGCCGATGCCTCGCCGGAACCGGCGCTCGACACCCTCTACGAACACCTCTACGTGCTCGACAGCGAGAGCGGCTGGTACGCGGTCGACGAGCGCAGCCCGGAGCCGCACCGGGGCGAGCGCGAGGAGGAGTCGATGCCGGAGACGGCGCGCGAGCTGGCCGAGGCCGGCGCCGCCTACGCCGGCCAGCCCGCCGCGCCCCGTCCCAACCCGGCGGAGGATGGCGACGCCGAGCTGGGAGTCCAGCCGGAGGTGGCCCCCGAGGTCGAGGACGAGGAGGCCGCGGCCGGGGAGACGGCCGCCGGGGAGGTCGAGGACTGATGGCCACGATGCGCATGCGCGAGGCGCTCCGCGACGCGATGGCCGAGGAGATGCGCCGCGACGAGGCGGTCCTCGTGATCGGCGAGGACGTCGGCGTCTTCGAAGGGGCGTTCAAGGTGACCGAAGGCCTGCTCGAGGAGTTCGGCGAGCGCCGCGTCCGCGATACGCCGATCTCCGAGAACACGATCGTCGGCACCGGGGTCGGGGCGGCGATGGGCGGCCTGCGGCCGATCGTCGAGCTGATGACCGTCAACTTCTCGCTGCTCGCGCTCGACCAGATCGTCAACCACGCGGCCGCGATCCCCTACATGTTCAACGGCCAGGCGCGGGTGCCGATGGTGATCCGCATGCCCGGCGGCGGCGGCCACCAGCTCGGGCCCACCCACTCCCACTCCCTCGAGGCTCTGTACCTGCAGGTTCCCGGCCTTCTCGTCGCCTGCCCCTCGACGCCGGCCGACGGCAAGGCGCTGCTCAAGGCGGCGATCCGCGACGACAACCCGGTGGTCTTCATCGAGCACGAGAGCCTCTACGGCAGCCGCGGCGAGGTCCCCGACGACGGCGAAGAGGTGCTGCGCTTCGGCGAAGCCGCGATCCGCCGCCAGGGCGCTGATGTCACGATCGTCGGCCTGCTGAAGATGGCCCACGTCGCCGAGCAAGCGGCTCGCACCCTCTCCCACGAGCACGGCGCCGAGGCCGAGGTGATCGACCCGCGCACCCTGCGCCCGCTCGACCTCGACACGATCCTCGCGTCGGTCCGCAAGACGAACCGGGCCGTGATCGTCGAGGAGGGCTGGCCGCACGGAGGGGTCGGCGCCAACCTGGCGACGCTGATCACCGAGCAGGCCTTCGACCACCTCGACGCCCCGGTCCAGCGGGTCACCGGCGGCGATGTGCCGATGCCGTACTCGAAACGGCTCGAGCAGGCGGCGATGCCGCACGAGGAGCACGTGGTCAAGGCCGCGCTCGCCGCGCTGGAGGGAAGCCTCTGATGGCCGACGTCGTGATGCCCCGCCTCTCGGACTCGATGGAGGAGGGGACGATCCTGCAGTGGCTGAAGCAGGTCGGCGACGAGGTCGCGGTCGGCGACGAGCTGGTGGAGATCGAGACGGACAAGGCGAACATGGCCTACGAATCGGATGTGGCCGGAACGCTCACCGAGATCCTGGCCGAGGAGGGGGCGACGCTGCCCATTGGTACCCCGATTGCGCGGGTTGGCGATTCGGATGAGGGTTCAGAGCGCCCGGCCGCCGGTGGCGCGGAGTCCGGGGGGCCTGCGGGCGGGGGCTCCGCCTCCGTTCTCGACCCCCCGAACTCCACACCACCGGCGGAAGGAGCGCCGAAGCCGGCGGCCGAGGGTTCAGCCGCTCAACCGAGCGCCCCGGCCGAGTCGGCTCCTGAGCAGCAGGGAGCTGGGGGCGAGAAGGCCCCGTCCGAGGAGCAGGTAGCTGATGGGCGCGTCAAGGCCTCCCCGATTGCTAAGCGCATGGCGGCGGAGAGCGGCGTGGACATCGCACAGCTCGCGGGTTCGGGGCCCGGAGGTCGCGTCATCAAGGTCGACGTGGAACGGGCAGCTTCGGCGCCCGGGGGCGCGGAGTCAGGGGGGTCGAGAACGGAGGCGAAGCCCCCGCCCGCAGGCCCCCCTGGCTCCGTGACCCCGGCGGCCGAAACGGCCAAGGGGGCGGTCGAGGTTGTTGAGCTTTCGAAGCTCCAGGCCACGGTCGCCCGCCGGATGGCCGAGTCGAAGGCCACCGCCCCGCACTTCTATTTGGAGACCGAGATCGACATGACTCGGGCCGTCAAGGCCCGGGAACGGTTGAAGGAACTGGCCGGCGAGGACCAGGTCGTGCCCTCATTCAACGACATGGTCGTCAAGGCCTGTGCGATGGCGCTGCGTGAGCACCCGCGCGCCAACGGCGCCTACCGCGACGGTCGCTTCGAGCTCTACTCGCGCGTCAACGTCGGCATCGCCGTCGCCGCCCGCGACGCGCTGGTCGTGCCGACCGTGTTCGACGCCGACAGCAAGAGCCTGCTGGAGATCGCCGCCGACTCGCGGGCGCTCGCGGGGCGGGTCCGCGACGGGGAAATCACGCCGCCCGAGCTCTCGGGCGCGACCTTCACCGTCTCCAACCTCGGCATGTACGGGGTGACCAGCTTCTCGGCGGTGATCAACCCGCCCCAGGCGGGCATACTCGCGGTCGGCGCGATCGTCGAGCGCCCCGTCGTCCGCGAGGGCGAGATCGTCGCCGCCCACGTGATGAGCGCGAACCTCGCCTGCGACCACCGGATCCTCTACGGCGCCGACGGCGCCCAGTTCCTCGCCCGCATCCGCGGTCTCCTCGAGGAGCCCTTCTCCCTGATCCTCTAGGGCCCGCCTCAAATCACATCAAGTTCGCCATGCGATGCATGGTCAACTTGATGTGATTTTGTTGGATGGACGTCAGCAGGTCTTGCCGGCGCCGGTCATCGCGTTCCAGGCGCGGCCGACCGAGAAGTCGGCGCCGACCCGGAAGAGGCCGGGGTCGCGGGCGCGGACCAGGGTCCAGTCGCCGCGACGGACGAGGCAGCCGCGGCCGTGGCCAATCGACCAGTACGGGGTGAAGTTGACGCGGACGAGGAACTCCCCCGGGCGGGCGACGTTGAGGGCGAAGCCCTCGTGGCCGATCCATCGCGTCTGCGCGGCGGCGCGGCCGAGCGGCTCGACCACGGGCTTGGGGTCGCGCACCTCGTAGACGCGCCAGTGCTCGGAGGTCCAGCGCAGGTCCAGATAAGGCGGGTCGCGCAGGATCAGCCGTTTCTCGACAACCGAGGAGTAGTCGAGCGGCGCGTCGGGAAGGGCGACGAAGCTGACCGCGTTGCGGCGCAGCCAGTTGCTGTAGGTGGCGTTGGTGAGGCGGCCGTCCTCGAAGAAGACATCCTCGCGGCTGAGTTCGATCTGCCTGAACCAGCCGCGCGCCAGCTCGACCTGCGGGGCGAGGTAGGTGGACTCCCAGTGGTTGGCGGTCGGCGGCACCTCGACCCGGATCGAGTTGGCGCCGTCGTTTTGGCTGAGCCATTTGGAGACCGGGTCGAAATACGCGGAGGTGGTCGAGGGGTCGCCGACGCTGCGGGCGATCTGGGTGACGCTGGCGGTCACCTGCCAGTAGAGCCCGCCGGCGAGGAAGAGCGCCAGGAACCAGGCCGAGACCTTCGGCCTGCGCGAGAGGATCACGGCGGCGAGGACCGGGCCGCCGAACAGAGCCCCGAGGCGGACCGCGTTCCCCCCCATCGGGTTCGGCGCCAGCCAGACGACGATCGAAGCGAGCATGTAGGCGGCGATCACCCAGCGCAGCTGGCGCTCCTCGGCGCGCAGGCCGCGGGTGACGAACAGCGCCCCGGCGCACCAGAGCGGGATCGCGATGAACGAGGAGAAGGCGAAGGGGAACTGGCCCGACTGGGGGAAGGCGAGGTTGGGGATCAGGACCAGGCCGAGGGCGATCGCCGCGACCCAGAGCGCGACCCGGCTCAGGGGCCTGCCGCGCTCGAGCGCGCCGACGAAGGCGATTCCGGCCAGGAAGGCGGCGGCGACCGGGCTGGAGAGCGCGCAGAGGGCGGCGGTGAGCAGCGCGGTCTTCGAGCGGCCGAGCTGCAGCGCGCGCAGCGTCCCGAGGCCGAAGGCGACGCCGAGCGCAAAGGTGAGCTGGCCGTCGGCGAGCAGGGTGACGACGCCGGCGCCGAACCAGAGGGTCGCCCAGCGCGCGGCGCTGCCCCAGCGGTCGCGGACGAGGCGGTCGAAGAGGTAGGCGGAGGCGACGACCGAGACCGCGCCGACCCCCTGCGGGCCGATCAGCGAGGCCAGCGGCGGGAAGAGGACGCTGTAGGTGAGCGTGTAGTGGCCGCCGTACCAGCTGCCGTTCCAGATCGCGAGGCCGCCGCGCTCGAACAGTTCGGCGCGGAAGACCTGCGCGGCGAGGTCCCCGACCTGCGGGTTCCACGCGAGCATCACCGCCGCGAGGACGGCGCTGAGCGCAACGGCTGGGAGCCATTCTGGTCTTAGAGCCTTGGCCTGGGCCATGGGGGGCGCGTCAAGGATAAAGGGACGCCGTGCAACGATTTCCAGGATGAGCGCGGAGATCCTGGTCCTACGCTGCGGATTGCTGTCCTACGAGGAGGGCCTCGAGGCCCAGCGGCGCCTGCAGTCGGCGCGCCAGAACGACGAGCTTCCCGACCTCCTGCTCCTGCTCGAGCACACGCCCGTGTACACGCGCGGGCGCCGGTCGAGCGCGGCCGAGCTGCCGATGGGCACCGAGTGGTACGAAGCGCAGGGGATCGAGGTCCACGCCACCGACCGCGGCGGGCAGGTGACCTACCACGGGCCGGGGCAGCTCGTCGCCTACCCGATCGTCTCGCTGAGGCCCTACGGCGACGACGTCCACGAGTACGTGCGGCGCCTGGAGCGGGTCGCGATCGCCGCGCTCGGCGAGCACGGCGTCGAGGCGGGGACGATCGAGGGGCTGACCGGGATCTGGGTCGGGGAGCGCAAGGCCGGCTCGATCGGGGTGCACGTCAGCCGCGGCGTCACGACCCACGGGCTGGCGATCAACGTCAACAACGACCTGCAGCCGTTCGAGTGGGTCGTGCCCTGCGGGATCGAGGGCTGCCGCGTGACCTCGCTGAGCCGCGAGCTCGGCGCCGAGCAGGACCTCGACGCCTTCGCCGGCACCCTCGCCGCCCGCTTCAGCGAGGTGTTCGGGCGGGAGCCGGTCGAGACGGCCCCGTCGGCGCTGGGGCTCGACAGCGCTAGGGTCAGGGCGTGAGCGAGACCACCAGCGAGCGCGTCCACGTGACCCGGTCGCGGGCGAAGCCCGGCGGCACGGCCGCCGAGACCGACGGGACGATTCCGTTTCGCCGCGCCCGCAAGCCGCCCTGGCTGAAGGTGCCCGCCCCCGGCGGGCCCAACTACCGCCGGCTCAAGGCGGAGATCGGCTCCGAGGGCCTGCACACGGTCTGCGAGGAGGCGAACTGCCCCAACGTCGGCGAGTGCTGGGAGCGCGGCACCGCGACCTTCATGATCCTCGGCGACACCTGCACCCGCCGCTGCGGCTTCTGCAACGTGAAGACCGGGGTGCCGACCTGGAACGACCCGCTCGAGCCCGCCCGCGTCGCCCGCCAGGTCAAGCAGATGGGGCTGCGGCACGCGGTCGTCACCTCGGTGGACCGCGACGACCTGCCCGACTACGGGGCGAGCGCCTTCGTCGGCGTGATCCGCTCGATCAGGATGCAGGCGCCGGGCTGCAGGGTCGAGGTCCTCACCCCCGACTTCCGCGGCCAGGAGATGCCGCTCGCCAAGGTGATCGCCGAGCGGCCGGACGTCTTCAACCACAACGTCGAGACCGTGCCCAGCCTCTATCCGAAGGCACGGCGCGGGTCGCGGTTCCTGCGCTCGGCGCGGGTCCTGCGCCTGGCCAAGGAGATGGGCGGGGAGCGGGTGGTGACGAAGTCCGGGCTGATGGTCGGCCTCGGCGAGAGCTTCGAGGAGATGGTCGAGGCCTTCGGGATCCTGCGCGAGCACCGGGTCCAGGTGCTCACCGTCGGCCAGTACCTGCGGCCGACCGAGAACCACCTGCCGGTCGTGCGCTACTGGCACCCGGAGGAGTTCGCGGCACTGGAGAAGGTCGCCTACGAGATGGGTTTCGAGTCGGTCGCCTCCGGGCCGCTGGTCCGCTCCAGCTACCACGCCGACCAGAACCTGCCCGACCGCGCCCGCCTCGGGGCCGGTTGAAAAAGCTCGATTGCCGTGGGGAAATCTGCGAACATCCGTCCAATGAGCCGGCGTCGCGTCCTCGCTTTCTGCCTCACGCTGGGCGCCACGGCGGTGTTGGCGCTGCCGGCGCTCGCCGGCGCTCGCATCGCCTACGTCACCGGCTCGGGCTACACCTCCCACGTGGCGCCGGTGGATCTGGCGGCCGGGGTGTTCGGCGCAGAGATCCCGATCTCGGGCGAGGGCTCGCCGCTCGACGTGGCGATCATCCCCAACGGGAAAACCGCCTACGTGACCGGGAACGGCGACGTCGTGCCGATCGACGTCGCGACCAACGCCGCGGGGCCGTCGATCGACACCGGCATCCAGTCCTGCCCCAGGGCGATCGCGACCAAGCCCGACGGGACCCGCGTCTACGTCACCGACTCCTGCGAGGGCTCCGTCTCGGTGATCGACGTCGCGACCGGCACCGAGCTGACCGACGTCCCGGTCGGCTCGCCGGACGGGATCGCCGTGACGGCGGATGGCTCCCGGGCATTGGTCACCAGCTTCTCGGAAGAATCCGTGATTCCGATCGACCTCGCGACCAACACCGCCGGGACACCGATCCCGCTCGGCGATTACGGGCGCGGGATCGCGGTGACGCCGAATGGGGCCGCCGCCTACGTCGTCGTCCGCAACGACGACGAGGTCAGGCGCATCGACCTCGCGACCAACACCGTCGGTCCGGCGATCCCGGTCGCCGAATTCCCCGAAGAACTCGCGATCAGCCCGGACAGCTCGCGCGCCTACGTGGTCGGGAACAACCAGCCGGTGACCCCGATCGACCTCCTGACCGACACTCCCGGCACGGCGATCCCGATGGGCGGCAACTTTCTCGAGGATGTCGCGGTGATGCCGGACGGCAGCCGCGCCTGGGTGACCGACGAAGAACCGGGCAACAGGCTGGTGCCGATCGACATTCCCGGAAACACCCTCGGGACGCCGATCCCCGCCCTCGGCCGGCCGGCAGCGATCGCGATCGTGCCGAACCAGGGGCCGGTCGCCGCATTCACCGGCACGCCGAATCCGGTGCTGCGCGGCGAGACCGTCAACTTCAACGCCGGGACGAGCGCCGACTCCGACGGCTCGGTCACCCGCTACGACTGGGACTTCGGCGACGGAACCATCCTCGAGAACGGCGGCCCGACACCGCACCACACCTACTCCTTCGGCGGCACCTACACCGTGACCCTGACCGTCACCGACAACGAGGGCTGCTCGCTGGAGATCGTCTTCCCGGGGCAGACCGCCCACTGCAACGGCGGCCCCCCGGCCCGGACCAGCCACCAGCTTCAGGTCAACCCGAAATGCATCACGGTCAACGGCAGCGCCAGCACCTTCGTGCCCAAATACCGCCCGGCCCGCGTCGCGCCGGGCCTACGCGTGCGACTCGCCGCCAGCTCCCCGGCCAAACTCAGCGTCGACCCGACGATGACCTGGACCAAAGGCGGCGGCGGCAAAGCGAGCCTGCCGAACCTGACGACGACGGTGCAGCAGTGGCGCCGGGTCCGCTTCCTGATCCCCGGCAACCTGCGCGACAGGCTGCCGCTCGGGACCTCCGTGAAACTGCACCTCAGGATCGAGGCCACCCCGCTCGACGAAACGCTCTGCGGCGGCCAGGCGACCGAGCGCACGCTGCGGCTCAAGGTAGTGAAGGTGATCCCGGGCGTTGTCCAGGCCGGCCGCGTTCCGTAGCCGCGGCGCTCGGGCTCAGGCCAGTTCGATCTTCTCCGGGTTGGTCGGGTCGTAGGCGACGTCGATCGTGCGCCCGGCCTCGATCACGCCGAGCCGGCCCGCCGAGAACTTGCGCTTGGTCTGGAACGGGAGCCCCCCGCCCTTCGGCCGGACCTCGAGCGTCAGCTCGACCATCTGGTAGCCGGCGACCGAGCCGGTCGTCGCCTGGGCGTCGAGGATCGTCGCCTTGGCCCGCTGCATGCCGGCGGCCGGCTTGTCGCGTTTGCTCGGGGCGTCGAGGTAGGCGAGCGTGAGCCCGCCAAGGCCCACGCCGATCGCGCCGCCGATCAGCCCCGGCCTCGCCGCATCCGGCCCAACCACCGCTGCCACGATCATGACCAGTGTCCCGATGAGCATCAACACCCCGATGACGAACACGTGGTGAATTTACACCGAAATCACCCCTGGGCGATAGGGTCGGCTCGACAAACCCGGGGAGACTGCAGGGGTCCCCTGATCAAAAGGAGAGCATCTGATGGGCATGTTCAAGGACATGAGGGACCTCAGCAAGGCCGGCAAGGAGATGAAGAAGGAACGGGGCGGCAGCATGAAAATGATGAAGGACGGCCTCGCCCAGGCGAATCAGATGGTGCAGGGCGTGCAGGCCGACCAGGAGCTCGCCGAGCGGCTCGCCAACGAAGGCGTCGACGGCACAGCGACGATCATCCAGATGCAGGCCACCGGCGCCAACATCAACATGCAGCCCGAGCTTCAGTTCCAACTGACCGTGGACGTCGGCGGCAGCCAGTCGACGGTGACCCACACCCAGGTCGTCTCCCCTGCCGTGATCGGCCAGCTCCAGCCCGGGGCGCAGATCCCGGTCAAGGTGGACCCGAACGACCACTCGCAGCTGATGTTCGGCCTCGCGGGCTAGCGCTGGCGCCTCGAAGCGAGCCACAACCGGGCCTCGGCCGCGCGATCAGGAAGCTGAGAGCCGACCGCGGCCTCAGCCAGGAGGAGCTCGGCCTCCGCGCCGAGATCCACCCGACCTGGATCAGCCACCTCGAGAGCGGCCGCAACAATCCCGCCTGGGGCAGCGTGCGGCGGATCGCGGCCGCTCTCGACGTGCCGGTCTCCGAGCTGGCGAAGCTAGCGGAGGAGCTCGAGTAGCCGGGGTGCACCACATCGCATCAACTTCGCCATGCATTGCATGGCGAAGTTGATGCGATTTGAGAATGCGATGGAGCCAGCCGGGATCGAACCGGCGACCTCCGCCGTGCAAGGGCGGCGCTCTGCCAGCTGAGCTATGGCCCCGCACCTGAAAGTCTAGGCGCGCGCGGCGCTAATCGTCGAAGTCAAAGTCCTTGGGGGGCTTCTGCTCGAACCAGAGCTGGTCGTCCTCGGGCGCCTCCTCGAGGAAGTCCGGGGTCTCCTCGAGCACGTCCTCCTCGTCCTTGCCGCGGCGCTCGGCGACGGGCTGTTCCTCGGAGATCGGCTCGCGGAGATCGGTGTGTTCCTCGGAGATCGGCTCGTGCTCGTCGGTGCGTGCGACCTCGTGCTCGTCGGTGCGGGGCACCTCGTGCTCCTCGGAGATCGGCTCGGAGTCGTCCTCGGGCTTGTCCTGGATCGGGGCCTCGAGCGCCTGGTCGAGCTCGTCGGAGAGACGCTGCTCGTCGAAGAAGTCGTCCTCGTCCTCCAGCTCCTCGTCGCTCTCCTCGTCGGCGCTGGGCAGCTTCTCCGCCGGGCCGAGGCGGGGCTCCCCGATCTCCTCGGCGACGAGCTCCTCGTCGGGAGGCGCCGGCGCCGGCGGGGCGAAGGACTCCTCGACGTCGTACATCTCGGTCGGCTGGTCGGCGATCGCGTGGCGCTCTTCGGTCGTGTGCCCGCCGGGCTCCGGCGGGGCGGGGACGGCCTCGTGTTCGGCGGCCGAGGGCTCCTCGGCAACCGGCTGCTCCTCGGTGGCCGGCTTCTTCTCCTCCTCGCCGGCCTCGGCCTCGGGCGCGGTCTCCTCGCTCTCGACCGGCGGCCCCTCCTGGATGTCCACCATCTCCCGGCGGGGTGGCGGGGCGGGGTCCCTCGGCTGCGCCTCGTCGAGGTCGGGCTGGGACATGAACTCGGTCGGCGCCTCGGCCGCGGGGTCGGTCGCGACCCCCCCTGCCTCCGGCCCGGGCGGCTGCTCCTCGGCGCCGGGCCGCTCGGCCTGGCCGAACGCCTGATCCTCGAGCTGCTTCAGCTCGGAATCGTCGGCGCCATGCTGGCGCTTGAGCTCGAGATGCTCCCTTATTGCCTCGTCGAGAATGCCCATAAGCCTGTTCCTTGGGGGAAGCTAAACCCTATGCGGTTATCCTTGCCGTTGCCAGCGGCTGGGAAGGATCCTTCCCAGCCGTTCGCGCGGGGCTATAGCTCAGCTGGCAGAGCGCCTGGATCGCACCCAGGAGGTCGCCGGTTCGAATCCGGCTAGCTCCATTCCCGCTTGGCCGCGCTGCGAGAATCGAAGGCGCCGACCCCCAAGGAGGTTCCGGATGGCCGAGTTTCCCCTCCCCGAGGAAGGGATTGCGCTGACCCATTTCGTCGTCTCCGCCGACGTCGAGCGCTCGCGCCGCTTCTACGCCGATGTGCTCGGCGGCGAGACTGTCCAGACGGGCGAGCCGTCGGCCGTCGCGCTCGCCAATAGCTGGATAATCATCAACGTGGGCGGGGGCCCGACGGAGGACAAGCCGACCGTCACGCTCGAAGCGCCCCCCGACCCCGATCGGGTGAGCAGCTTCATGAACATCCGCGTGGCGGACATACAGGCGGTCTATGCGGAGTGGAGCGGGCGTGGGGCAGAGTTCCTCACGCCTCCCGAAAAGCGCAAGACCGAGTACCGCTGCTACCTACGCGATCCGGACGGTCACCTGATCGAGATTGGGCAATCGCTCTGAGCGCTAACCGGCTGTGGCCACCGAGCGCAACGGCTCCAGCCACGCCGCGGGGATGAGCGGAGGCGTGTCCCCGGGGTAGACGGCAATCGCGCGCCGGGCGAGGCGACAGGCGGGGCGGTCCTCGATCAGCGGTCGCAGGTCCTGCAGGGTCATGGCCAGCCGCACGCTCGCTCCGATCTGGAAGTCGGCAGCGTTGAGCTGCTCGCCGTCGAGCACGCCGGCGTCGATCCACTCGTCGACCCGCTGCAGCAGGCCGTCGAGTCCGGCGAGGTTGGCCTGGACGGCCCCCTCGGTCGCCTCGTTGACGCGCACCCCGGCGGCGATGAACGGTGGGGCGAGACGCGCCCCGATCCGGATCGGGACCCCCATCCTCGAGCCCTCCATGTAGCTCCGGATAGATGCTGGATTCGTGCGCAGCGCCCAGAGCGCGACCTGCCGGATCGGGTGCTGGAGCTCGTCCTCGCCCCAGCGCTCCGCCTCCTCCACCGCGAGATGCCTCTCGGGGTCGTTGGGGAAGAGCGGCGGCTCCGGTCGCAGTCGGTCGAGCTCGCGCGAGATCTCGCGCGAGCCCTGGACCCGGTGGCGGTCGATCGCCAGCACCGGCACTGTGTTCTGCGGCAGGCGCATTCCCCTGTGCACGATGATCCGGGACAGAAACGGGACGAGGTCGATCCGCGTGAAATCGATGCCCTTGTGTTCGAGCATCGCCTGCACCGCCATTGTCGGGTGTGAGCCCGGAAGCCCGTATAGCCTGGCCTTCACCGCGCTCGAGTCTAGCTTTCCCGAAGGCCCATCCGGCCCCGGAGTCCTCCCCAAAACTAGACTCCCAGGATGCGGCGGTCCGATCCAGCGAAGCGCGCCTCGATCGCCCTCGCAGCCACGATCGTCCTTGCGCAGCTCTTCGCTGCCGGCCACGCCCAGGGAAGGACCACGGTCGGCTTCTGGGCGGGTGAGGCGGTGCTCGGCTCGGATTGGCAGTCGCCCGGCACCTACTGGAACCGTCGGGACGTCCGCCCCTACACCCCCAAGCTGTGGGACGTCCTGTCGCGCCATCGCATTCCGCTCTACTTCAACCTCCGCTACCGACGGGACTTCGGCCCCGTCCCGAAGGGCAAGCCCCACCGCACGGACGGGCTCGAGATCATCCGCGAAGCCAATCGGCGCGGGGTGCCGGTCTGGGGTTGGGTCCTGATCCCCTTCACGTCGGGCTATTGGGCCTGGGAGGGTGTGGGCGCAGAGGAGCTCCGCGCGGTCAGGTCGCTGCGGCGCTGGACGCGGGCGAAGGGAGTTCGGCTGCGCGGCATGGTGCTCGACCTGGAGCCACCGATCGACACGTCCTTCGATGCAAAAGCGTCGATCCTGGGCGGCGGCATCGACAGTTTGTTCCCTTCGCTTCTGCAGCAGACGATCAACCCCGCCAGGCAATGCTCGGCATGGAACCGATACCGGCACATCTCGGTCTGGGCGAGGAAGCACCGCGTGAAGCTCGCCGCCACCCCGACCACGGTCGCCCTCGACGACCTCGAAGACAGCAACCTCGCGCTTCAGGACGCGAGCGAGTTCATCTTGCCCAAGGCGCACTGGCACAGGGTCTTCTTTCAGGCCTATCGGAGTGGGTTCGCCTACTACGGTGCGAGTAAGCGGCCCGGGTCGGGCCTCGTCTCCTCCTACCTTCGCTCAGCCCGCCGGTGGTTCGGGCGCAGGGGCCAGATCAGCCTCGGTGCGGCCGGGCGTCCCGGCTACAAACGCCTCTCGAGCCTCGTTCACGACGTCCGCCTGGCGGCGACGCTCGGCGCCGGGGACCTGCCGATCTACTCCCTGGAGAAGACCGTGAAGTCATACGGCGGTCCGCGCGCGGTGCTGCGCCTCGCCCAGGCAGCGCGCCGTCCCTTCACCGGCAGGAAGGGTGCGGCGGCGACCGCCGCCGCGCCTCACGCCGAGACGCTCAGGGCGACGATCCGCCTCGCCGATACGGCCGCGGCGAACGCCACCCCGGCGATCAGCGAAGCGCTGGGCTCCGCGCGGCCGGCCAACCTCTGGCCCAACGCCTGCGCCAAGCCCCGCGGACCCAAGGGACCCGCCCGCTAGCTCCGCGTGCTCTTGTGACGCTTGTGGTGGCAGCGGCTCTTGCCGCGCCGGTGGCGGGCCTTGCCGTGGCGCCGCTTGCGGTGGCACTTCTTCGCGCGCTTGCGGTTCTGCGTCGGGCCACCGGTCGCCGGTTGGCCTGGTGACCCGCCAACGATCGCCGTCGACCCGCCCTGGGTCGCCGGCGGTTGGCCACCGTTTGCCGGCGGCTCGCCGCCATCCGTCGGGGTTCGGGGGACGGCCAGGCGGTTCGTGAACGCCTGGTAGTCGCGGCACGGCTGGCCCCGCAGCCCCGGGCAGGGCGGCAGCTCGGTCGGCGCTTCCACTCCCGGGACGACCGGGAGCAGGAGGTGCGACGGCATCTCGTCGCCATACGCGATCTCCACCTCCGCGGTGCCTTCCGGCAGCGTCTCCGCGAACGACCAGATCGGCTGGCTGCCGTTGGGCGCGGCGATCGTCACCCGAATGCGGGAGCCGGCGCGATAGGCGTGGCCCTCGTAGTAGAGCGGGATGGTGACCTCGATGAACTCGTCTGCCGGCATCGGCGCGAAGTCGGATTCCAGGAAGCTCAGCACCGGCTCGAGCGGGGTGCTCTTCGCCGCGTCGAGCTTGCGCGCCAGGCCCCGCACCCAGCCGTTCTGCACGAAGGTCTCTTTCCCGTCGGGCCTGACCTCGGTGATCGTCGCCTGCAGGTCGACGCTGGGCGCGGAGGAGCGGACCCAGAGGTTGACGGCGCCGGCGCCGATCACCGCCGTGTCGCCGGCGAGCGGATCGGTGAGATAGGAAACGGCGCTGCCCGCCGGGCTCTGTTCCCATTCGTACTCGGGAGTCGCGGTCCAGAGACCCCCGTCGCCCGCCGCGGTGTTGCCGGTGAAGTTGGTGGGCGGCAGCGCCTCGGCGTCCCAGGTGAACCCGTCGGCGCCGGGATCGGCGGGCGGCGCGTCGCCGAGGCCACCGTCCGGCGACAGGTACCACGCCCTGGCCTCCGTCCCCGGAACCGGGAACTCGTCGAAGGACTCTTCGAAGCCGGGGTAGGGCTGGCCGGGCGAGAGGCCGCCGGCACCGTTGTCGAACTGGACCGTGATCGGTTTCAATTCTTCGAAGGCGGCCAGCGCCAGCTCGTAGGTCGGCTGAAGCTGGATCGGGTCCGGAGGCAGGAAGACGCCCTGCACCCCCATCGCTTCTTCGTAGATCAGGGGCGCAGCGGCCCGGACCGCCGCCGAGGCGAGGATCGGCGCCCGTTTCGCGACGTAGAGCTGGAGGAAGTCGTACCAGCGGTTGAAGGTGACCGGGGCCAGGGAGTCGACGTGGGTGCCGTTGGTGTAGGTGAACCACTTGCGGTCCGTTCCCGTGAAGCGCTTCGCGAGGGTCGGGCAGTGCCCGCCGGTCTGCTCGTCGGTCCACTGGCAGGCCATGAAGGTGGGGACCTCGATCTCGTCGACGAAGGTCACCGGGGAAACCGGGTCGGCGACCTCGGGGACGTAGTGGTCGTTTTCGTCGATTTTTTTGAGCAGGTCGACCGCCTCCGGGTGCAGGGCCTGGTTGGCGGCGCAGGTCTGGTCGCCCTCCTGGATGCGTTTGTGGGCCCATGCCTGGCCGTGTCCCTCGGATGCGGGTTCGGCGTCGTGGACCCGCTCTTTGGCCCACTCGAGCGCGAACCCGGTGTTGAGGATGCCTCCCGGGTAGAGCGTCGTCTGGGTGTTGTCGATCACCGAGAGGGGCGTGATCGCGGCGAGGCTCGGCGGCTGCGTGGAGGCCGTGAAGAGCTGGCTGATCCCGCCGTAGGAGATCCCCATCATCCCGACTTCGTTGTGCAGCACCCAGGGCTGGTTGGAGATCGTCTCGACGACGTCGTAGCCGTCGAGTTTCTGCAGCGTCTCGAAGAAGTCGAATGCCCCGCCCGAGCAGCCGGTGCCGCGCATGTTGACGTCGACGACGGTGAAGCCCATCAGGTTGGCGATGATCGATATCCCGCTCTGGGGGCCGGCCGGGTCGGCGTACCCGTAGCCCCCGTACTCGATCAGGGTCGGGGTCGGGCCGGCCGGCAGCGTCGGTAGCTCGAAGCCGCCCGGCAGGACTTTGGTCACGTCCTGGGGCGGATGGACGTAGATCGCCAGTTCGGTGCCGTCGCGCGTGGTCAGGTAGCCGTAGCCGCTTTCCGGAATCGACTGCCCGTAGAAGTCGGTGCTCGGCGGAGTGGACGCGCTGGTCAGGACCTGAAGCGGTTCGGACGTCGCGCCGTCGGCGCTGACGGTGTAGCCGTCGCCCGGCGCCACGTTCCGAAAGAGAGTCCCGCCGAGGTCGTTGGCGCTCCTCGTCTCGACCTCCTGGCCCTGGCCGTCGGAGAGGGTGACCGACGCGCCCGGGGTCAGCCCCGTGGCGTAGACCTGTTCGACGCTGCCGCGGGCTTCGAATGGATCGGCGGCCCCGGCATTGGAGACGAGGAGCATCGAAGCGAGCAGCGCGCAGACGGACGCGATCGCCCCCGCATTGGCCCCCCGTCGCAACCCGTCGAGAATTCTTGCCTTACCCACGACTGGGTTTTTATCATACTAATTATCGGGTATCAAGATTCCTTGATCGTTCGGCCCCTTCGGTGGCGCACGTTTGTCTTCGGGCCGCGGCTGCTCATAGGATGACGCCCGTGCAGACATCCCCAACCGGATCGCGCAGCTCCCGCCTCACGCTGATTCTCGCCGTGGCGGCCGCCCTGGCGGCCGTGGGCTGCGGCGGCTCGGACTCCGACTCGTCCTCGACCGCCGACACGACCGAGGCCGCGAGCGAGAAGAAGGGCGAGGTCCGGGTCGAATGGGAAGAACCGAGGACCGAAGAGGACGAACTCGGCTACGAACTGCTCGAGGCCGGCGAAACCGAGGAAATCATCACCGGCCTCGCCGAATCCTTCGAACTCCCGAACCGGCTGCTCGTCCAGGGCATCAACGGGATCGAAGGCGGGCCCGCCTACTACCCGGAAGAAAACGCGATCGTGCTGCCCTACCAATTCGCCACGATGGTCCTCGGAGTGATGGCGGAAAGCAGCCCCGAGGCGAGCGAAGAAGAACTGGGCGAACAGGCGGCGGCCGTCAACATCTTCATCCTCGCCCATGAGTTCGCGCATGCGCTGATCGAAAACCTCGAGTTCTCCGTGCTCGGCCGCGAGGAGGACGCCGCCGACTCGATCTCGACCTCGCTGCTGCTCGAAGTTCCGGGAGGCGACGAATATGCCGCCGCCGCCGCGCTCTTCTGGGCCGAACTCTCGGGCGGCCGGGAATCGCACAATCTCGACGAATACGCCGACACCCACTCGCTCGACATCCAGCGCGCCCTCAACATCCTCTGCTGGGTCGCGGGCTCCAGCGAAGAGGCGTTCGAAGAAGTGGCCGAATCCGAAGCGCTGCCCGAAGAAAGGCTCGAACGCTGCCCGGAAGAGTACGAACAGGTCGTGGGCAGCATCGAGCAGGAGCTGGAGAGCGCCGACTGAGCGCCTGGCGCCAGGCCCGCGCGATCGCGCTCCTGCCGGGCACGGTGACGGTGCTTATCCCGCTCCTCGTGCTTCGCCGCAACGGCTCGGACATCGGCTGGGGCCTGGACGGAGCCCTCGCCGTCCTGCCGGTCCTCCTCGGCCTCGCCGCGACCGCCGCCGGCTTCGCGCTCTGGCTCTGGACGGTGCGGCTGTTCGCCCGTATCGGCCGCGGGACGCTCGCCCCCTGGGACCCGACCCGGCATCTGGTCGTCGAGGGGCCCTACCGTCACGTGCGCAACCCGATGATCACGGCGGTGGTCAGCGTGCTTGCGGGCGAGGCGGCGCTCTTCGGCTCCCCACCTCTCCTGATCTGGGCCCTCGCGTTCTTCGCGATCAACCACGCCTTCTTCCTCCTCCACGAGGAGCCGGGCCTGGCGCGCCGCTTCGGCGACGAGTACCGCGAGTACAGGGAGAACGTCCCGCGCTGGCTGCCGAGGCGGACCGCCTGGACGCCGTCGCAACCCCGGTAGACCCCAAAATTGCCTTTGCCTTGCGGGTCGACCGGGGCTACGCTCTTTACCGGTGGAGACTTTTTCCCGCTCGGGACTGTCGGGGGCAATCGTCCTTCTCGTGCTGCTCGTGTCGCCGGGCACCGCTGCGGCCGTCGACGTGCCGGTCACACCGGCGCCGACGCCGACGCCGGTCGACAACGACTACACGCGGATCAAGAACGCGGTGGCCGCGGCGGGCGCCGGCGACAGGATCATCCTCACCGGCACGTTCAACTGGGCGGAGACCAACGCGGCGGCGAGCTGGGCTCTCGGCAACGATGGCCTGCCCGCGAACGCGGACGACTACTCGATCGTCCTGCCGCTCATCAACAACGTCGAGGTCACGGCGAGCTCGCCGGGAGCCGCCACGATCCAGGGTCCCGGCGACCTCGCGGCGCAGAACCTCGAGGGTGTCTTCGTCGCGGACGGCGGCGACACCAAGGAATGGGCCTTCAGCGACCTGCGCATCCTCGACTTCGACCTGGCGTTCGGCTTCTTCAACGGAGCGGGGGGCGCCGACGCCTTCGAAAAGACCTCGATCACGGACAACCTGATCCGGCTTCCGGCGGACCTCAACTCCACCGCGGCTCCGGCCGACGTGAACCAGAACATCGGCATCCACTTCTCATACGGCAAAAGCCAGACCATCTCCGGGAACACGATCGAGATCGCCGGCAACGGGGTGAGCAATCCTCCCAACTTCGCTTCGAGCGTCGGGATGCAATCGAACACGAGCGGCGGGAACGTCTACGACGGGCTGGCGATCGCGTCGAACGAGCTCAGGGTCCTCAACGCCCAGTCCGCCAACCCGGAATCGATCCTCGGCATCTGGGATCAGTGCCACGCCCACACGAGCAACATCTCCATCGCGAACAACACCTTCCAGAACCTGGCGGCCGGAAACAACCCGCTGCTCAATATGCAGCGGGCGTTCCGGGTGACGAGCCACTCGAGCGCGACCACGAGCGTGGTGTACGAAGGCAACGAGGTGGACGGCGCGAATCGCGGGTTCGAATGGCTGGTGGGTAGCAACTTCAGCGGAAACAAACCCGTTCGGCTGATCGGCAACCGGGTCCAAGGAGCGGCGACCGGCGTCTTCATCCAGTCGCAGGGCATCGCCCACCTCTCCGGCAACGAGATCACCGGCAGCCTTCACGCTGAAAACGCCGGGGCCGGGGTGAGCGTCCTCTCGGGAAGGCTCGAAGGCCTCTCCCCCGGGGCGCCCGCGGCCACCGAGAACGCCGTGTCCGGGGGCGCCGGGCGCGGAATCTGGATTCAGTCGCCCAGCGGCTCGGTCGTCGGCCCGATCCGGGGCAACGACCTCTCGGGCAACGCCGGGCCCGGTTTCGACAACGACCTGGCGGTCGCCGCCGACGTGCGGTTCAACTGGTGGGGATCAGCCGAGCCGGAGGTCGTCTACCCGGAGATAGAGGGGGCCGTGAGCGACCCGCGGCCATGGCTCCTTGAAGGTGCCGACCCGGCCCCCGCGGCCCCCGGCTTCCAGGGCGACACCGGCCGGATCGCGCTCGACGCCGGCACCGGCGCCGGCGACGCCACCGACGACGAGTTCGAGCTCACCCCCGTGGGCGGCGAAACCATGGTCAGCCAGGCCGGGTCGCCGCTCGTCACCGGGCCATTCACCGTGGTCGGCATCTACGGGTCCGCCGACCGGGACGAGGTCGTCGTGAAAGGCGCCGCAGCTCCGGTCAGCGCCGACCTCCGCTTCCTCCGCGGCGGGGAGGACGACGACCTGGTCTTCGACGACAGCGCGCGAGCGGCGAGCGGGAGCTACATCCTGAAACAGGGCTCGGTCGAGCTCGCGGGGCCGGAAGCCGGCGACGCAATCTTCGACGCCACCACCGAGGAAGTCGAGATCCGCGGTGGCGGCGGCGGCGACGTCTTCGACGTGACGCCCGCATCCGGCACCGCGTTCAGCCTCCATGGCAACGACCCGACCGCCGCGCCGGGCGACGTGCTGTCCTACCGGACGGAGGGACGGGAGACGACCCGCACCCCCGCCACCGGCCCGGACGGCCAGCTCTCGGCGGCCGGGGTGGAAAGGGTGACGTTCACGGGCATGGAGTCGGTGGAGCTGATCTGTGCCGCCGCTGGGACCGGCGGCCGACCAGGCACCCGTGCTCTCCGGTCTGCGCCTCTCGCGCACGCGAATCGCCCGCACCAAAAAACGTCCCCGACCGGTGCCCGACGTCATCTTCACCCTCTCCGAGACGGCCTCCGTCGAGATCCTGCTCGAACGGCGATTCAAGGGGCGCCGGGTCGGCGCCCGCTGCAATCCGAAAGCGCGGAAAGGGCCCCGCTGCACCGCGTACAAGAGAGTCCTCGCCAACACCACGGCCGGGAAAGCCGGGGAGAATCGGGTGCCCCTGCCCGCCCGGGTGCGCAACCTTCCGCGAGGGACCTACCGGGTCACCGCCGTCGCGACGGACTCCGCCGGACAGAAGTCGGACGCCCGCACGGCGGCGCTCACCATCAAGCGCTGAGCCCGCGGTTGATCAGCGCCTCGAGCTCGGCGGCCGGCATCGGGTGGGCGAAGTGGAAGCCCTGGGCGAACTCGCAGCCCAGCTCCGAGGCGAGCAGCGCCTGCTCCTCGCTCTCCGCCCCCTCCGCGACGACATCCAGGCCCAGCGCGTCCGCCATCCCGACGATCGCGCTGACGATGACCTTGGCCTCCTCCTTGCTGCGCAGCTCGCGCACGAAGGAGCCGTCGATCTTGATCGTGTCGATCGGGAGCTTGCGGATGTGGTTGAGCGAGGAGTAGCCGGTGCCGAAGTCGTCGAGCAGCACACGCACGCCGAGCGCGCGCAGCTTCGCCAGGGTTTCCGCCGGAAGCGACCCGCTCGAGACGGCGGCGCTCTCGGTCAGCTCGAGCGCCAGGTCGGCCGGCGCGCACCCGGTCTCGACGAGGATCTGCTCGATCACCTCGGCCAGCTCGGGGATGGCGAGCTGGCGGGCCGAGAGGTTGACCGCGATCGGAGCCGGCGCTTTGGCGCCGAGGTGCGAGCGCCACCTGACCGCCTGCAGGCACGCTTCGCGCAGGACCCAGGCGCCGATCGGGATGATCTGACCGCTCTCCTCGGCGATCGGGATGAACTCTTCCGGGTCGATCAGGCCGTGCTCGGGGTGATGCCAGCGCAGCAGCGCCTCGACCGCCGTGATCGCGCCACCGTTGAGCGCGACGACCGGTTGGAAGTGCAGCTCCAGCTCACCGCGGTCGAGGGCGAGGCTCAGGGCCTGCTCGGTCTGGGCCCGGCGCTGCGCCCGCTCGCGCATGTCGTCGTCGCAGAGCTCATAACGCCCCCTCCCCTGCTCCTTCGCCCGGTACATGGCGGCATCGGCGTCGCGCATCAGGGTTTCGGCGTCCGCCCCCTCGCCGCCGATCGCCACGCCGATGCTGGCGTTGACGATGTGCTCGGTGCCGGCCAGGCTGAACGGGTTGGCGAAGACCCGCTGGAGGCGCTCGGCGAGCCTCACCGCTTCCGGCTCGCCGGTCAGTTCCTCGCAGAGGATGACGAACTCGTCCCCGCCCATGCGCGCGATCGTGTCGGCGGGCCGCAGCACGGCACGCAGCCGCTCGGCGGCCTGCTCGAGCAGCACGTCGCCGACGCCGTGGCCGAAGGTGTCGTTGACCGACTTGAAGCGGTCGAGGTCGATGAAGCAGACCGCGATCGAGCCCTTGAGGCGACTCTGGCGCTCGAGCGCGTGGCTGAGCCGGTCCTGAAAGAGGGTCCGGTTGGGCAGGCCGGTGAGGGCGTCGTGGGTCGCCTGGTGGGCGATCCGTTCCTGGGCGCGGGTGCGCTCGATCAGCCTGCCGAGCTGCGTCCCGATCTGGTTCATCAGGTGCAGCACGCCGGCATCGGGCTTCATCGCCCGGTAGTTGAAGAACTCCAGGACGCCCTCGGCCTGGGTCCCGACCAGGATCGGGAAGGCGAAGGCGGCCCTGATTCCCACCTCCCGCGCCGACGGGGCGCGGGGGAAATTCGGGTCCTCGGTGACGTCCTCGATCCAGGCGGGATGCCCGCTCTCCAGCACCCGGCCCGGCAGGCCCGTTCCGCTGGCCAGCGTGATTTCCTCGGTCGCGCGCCGGAACGGCTGGATGCGCGCCAGGTTGTCGAGCTGCCAGATCGCCGTCGGCTCGATCCTGTCGGCGTTCGGGGAGCGCAGGTAGACGTGGCCGATCGGGAAGCCGGTGTGGTCGCAGACCCGGCGGATCGTCAGCTGCATCACCTCGCTCAGGTTCGTCGCCTCGTTGGCGGCGGTGGCGATCGCCTCCAGCAGCCCCAGTTCCTGCTGGCGCTCGAACAGGGCCCGGGTCGCCCCCTCGGAAATCCGCTCCGCCTCCCGTCGCGCGTTGCGCTCGCGCTCGAGGCGCCTCTGGAGGCGCTGCTCGCGCTCGTCGAGGGTGGTGGGCGTCGTGCGCATCGTCAGGCCACGCTGATCTCGAGGCGGCAGCGCTCGTCGCCGCGGTTCATGCAGGTCGGCTGCTCGATCGTCACCTTCTGCCCGTAGACGTCGCCGGCGCCGAGCAGCAGCCCTTCGGCGAACGCGCAGAGTTTCCGCTCCGACGAGTAGCCCATGACGAGGATGTCCTCGGAGGGGGTGGAGAAGTCGAACACCGGGACCTCCGCGCCCGGGTACAGCTTGCGCACCTCCGGGTGGATGATCTCGTTCAGGGTCAGGACGAACGGCACGGTCGATTGATACGGGCTGAAGAAGTCCGGGTAGTGGCGCTTGAAGATCGGCGTCGCGTTGCGCCCGAACCAGCGCACGACGTCGTCCGCGGGCATGTCGAGCCGCGCGGCGGCGGCGCCCACGAGCTTCATCAGGTCGTCGTCGCCGTAGTTGCCCAGCGAGGTGTAGGAGCCGTCGAGGCCGGAGTCGTCGAGCAGGTCGTCCCAGGTGTCCTCGCCGTACTCCGCAGAGACGATCTCCTCGAGCAGGTTGAAGACGATTCCCTTCACTGTCGACCACCGGGCGCCACGCTCTTACATCGACACCGGTGGACGCATCATTTAGGCCCGCGATGAATGTTCGAGTTCCGTGCCTGGATAATGCGTGAATGACGCGTGCGCGGGGGTTGATCGTCTCGGGGGTCGCGACGCTCGCCCTCTTCCTGGCGATGGGCCCGGCGGAGGAGCGGATGAAAGAGCACGGCCCCGGGATGGTCACCTTCGAGCTGACCGGCGGCCAGGACCGGGCCGGCGAGATCCTCGCCGAATGGGGCGAGGAGGGACAGGACGCGGCCCGCGAGTCGCTCTGGATCGACTACGCGTTCCTGATCGCCTACGGGGTCTTCCTCACCCTCGCGATCGCGATCGCCTACGTGGGGGCCGGCATCGCGATGCGCCTGAAGTCTCGCTGAGCGCCTGAGTAGGGTGACGCGATGACCTGGTGGGAAGCGATCCTCCTCGGCGCCGTCGAGGGGCTGACCGAGTTCCTGCCGATCTCCAGCACGGGCCACCTGACGATCCTCGAGCGCCTGCTCGGCCACTCGACCGACGACCCGGACATCGTCGCCTTCACGGCGATCATCCAGCTCGGGGCGGTCGCGGCGACGCTCCTCTTCCTGCGCCGCGACATCGTCAGGCTCTCGGCCGCCTGGTTCCAGGGTGTCGCCAGCCCGGAGCGCCGGGCCGGCCGCGACTACCGCTTCGCCTGGGCGGTGATCCTCGGGTCGCTGCCGATCATCGCCGTCGGCCTCGCCTTCAAGGACGAGATCGAGACGACGCTGCGCAGCCTCTGGTTTGTCGGCGGGGCGCTGATCCTCTGGAGCGGGGTGATGTGGTTCGCGGACAGCAGGGCGACGCAGCGGCGCCACGAGGAGGACGTCACCTGGCGCGACACGCTGATCATCGGCATCGTCCAGTGCCTGGCCCTGGTCCCGGGCGTCTCGCGCTCGGGGGCGACGATGTCAGCCGGCCTGCTGCGCGAAATCGACCGGGTCGCGGTCACCCGGCTCTCCTTCTTCCTCTCGATCCCGGCGCTGACCGGGGCCGGGATCCTGCAGGCGACCACCGAGTTCGACAACATCGGCAGCGGCATCGGGTGGGGCCCGACGATCGTCGCCACCTTGGTCAGCTTCGGCGTCGCCTTCCTCGCCGTCTCCTGGCTGCTGCGCTACATCGCCCGCCACGACTACTCCCTGTTCATCATCTACCGGGTCGTGCTCGGCAGCTTCGTCCTGGCGCTGGTGGCGAGCGGCGCGGTGGCGCCGACCTAGGCGGCCGCGGGCGCCTAGAGCCAGCCGGCGCGCTTGAAGCGCCGGTACAGCAGCAGGCAGGCGACCGCGATCAGGACGAGGACGGCGGGATAGCCGAAGCGCGACTCCAGCTCCGGCATGTGCTCGAAGTTCATCCCGTAGATGCCGGCGACCATCGTCGGCACGGCGAGGATCGCGACCCAGGCCGAGATCTTTCGCATGTCCTCGTTCTGGCGGACCGAGACCTGGGTCAGGTTGGCGTGCAGGGCGCTGCCGAGCAGCTCGCGGAAGCCGGCGATCTGCCCGTTGACCCGGCGCAGGTGGTCGTGGACATCGCGGTAGTACTCGCGCAGCTCGTCGGGGACGACCGCGAAATGGCCGCGGGTGATCTCGTCGACGGCGGGCGAGAGCGGCGCGACCGCGGCGTGGAAGTCGAGCACCTCCCGCTCCAGCTTGTAGATCCGCTCGGCGGGGTTGTTCGCCCTCGTCGGAGAAGACCTCGCGCTCGACCTGCTGGATGTCCACGTCCACCCCCTGGGCGGCGACTCCGTATCCGTCGACGACGTGGTCGAGGATCGCGTAGAGCGCCATCCCCGGCCCGTGCCCGAGCAGCTCCGGCCGCCGCTCGATCCGCTCGCGGACCTCGCTCAGGCCACCGTCGCCGTGGCGGACGGTGACGATGAAGCCGGGGTGGACGAAGAGCATCAGCTCGCCGATCTCGATCACCTCCTCGGAGTCCACGTAGCGGGTGGTCTTGACGACGACGAACAGGGTCTCGCCGTAGAGCTCGACCTTGGGCCGCTGGTGGGCCTTGACCGCGTCCTCGACCGCCAGCTCGTGGAGGTCGAACTCGCGGGCGATCGCCTCGAACTCCTGCGCCGACGGTTCGACGACGCCGAGCCAGACGAAGCCCCCGTCGTCGCGCTGGGCGGCGGCGCCCGCCTCGTCGAGGGAGAGGTCGTCGCGGCGGCGACCGTTCTCGTAGACGGCGCAGTTGACGATCACACGGGCAGTATCGCGCGGCGCTGGGCCGGCTATCGGATCCCGGCCTCGCGCAGCGCGGCCTTGACCAGCTTGGCGCGGCGGGCGATGCGGGGGTCGGCGACGGCGCTGAAGCGGAGCCTGCCCCTGCGGTAGCCCCAGACGCGGTCGCCGCCGGGGCCCTTGCGGACGACGAAGATCCCGCCGCCGAGCTTGCTGACCTTCGGCGGGCGCTTGGGCAGCTTCGGCCTGGTCCTGCCGTTCCTTCTCTTGCCCGCCTTCGGCTTCCCCTTCGCGGCGGCCGTGCTGACCACGAACTCGGCCCCGCCGCCGGCACCGAAGACGACGGCGACGCCGGAGCGCTTGGCGCCCTTCGCCCTGCCCCGGGTCGCGCACCAGCGGAAGGAGCGACCGACACGCCGCTCGGGCTGGCCGGCGGCGAGCAGGGTCGCGTCCGGGTCCCTGCCCAGCCTCAGCGGGCCGAACCCGGACCGGGTGAGGCGCCGCGGCGGGGCGAGGCAGCGCGGCCCCGGGACGCCCACCGCCCGCTCCCAGGTCTGCAGGTAGGCCTCCGCCCCGTTCATCAGGTCGTCGGCGATCGGGCGCCCGCCGAGCAGGCGCAGCTGCTCCATCCAGTCGGGGTGCAGCCCGTACTGGGCGACGCCGTCGACGTTGACGTCCCAGACCCGCTGGCCGGAGACCTGGCGCTCGAAGGTGATGTTGCCGTCGAGCGACTTGAAGGGATAGGCGACGGGGTTGGGCTTGTCGGTGCCGCGGGCCGAGGGCTGGGCGTGGAAGCCGTTGGAGTCGGCGCCGAAGCCCATCCCGAACTCGAAGCGCGGGTCGGAGGCGGCGCGCAGCCGGCGCCATTCCTCGATGAAGCTCTCGGCCCCCAGCGTGATCGGCTCGGCGAAGCCGCCGAGCCGGTAGATCCGCGGCCACATGTGCGGGTCGCTCCAGGTGTGCGAGGCGATCAGGCCCGAGTACCTGCGCCGCTCGGCGATCTCGAGCACCGCCTTGGCGGTCTTCTGCCCCTCGTGGTCGAGCTCGATCATCAGGCCGCGGTCGATCATCTCCTCGATCAGGAAGCGGCCGAGCGGGGTGAGGCCGCGCGAGTTGCAGTGCGGCGGCGGCGGATAGGCCGGTGTCGCGCCGCTGGGGAGGAGCCCGGCCAGGCCCGCGCCGATCACCCCCGACTGCTCCGGCGCCGCGGTGTCCTGGGCGTTGTCGTGCTCCGGCCCGGCGCAGCCCTCGATCTGCCAGAACTGGCCGGTCCGTCCGCGGTTGGCGGAGTTGATCGCGACCCCGAAGGCGCCGCCGTCGAAGCGGACGCCGCCGAAGGCGTTGTCGAACTTGTGGATCGGGAAGAGCGAGGCGACGCCCATCGCCTCGACCTCGTCGAGGCCGCGCGAGGATCTGCGCCCGGTCGCAGCGCGGCTGGGCCTCGGAGCCGCCGCAGCCGAAGATCTCCGAGGTCTCGATCCCGAGCACGACGGCGAGCTTGCCTTCGTTGACCACCCGCCGCGCCTCGAACGGGGTGCGGACGATCCGGAACCAGCCCTTCCCCGGGCCGCCGTTCTGGGCGTCCACGTATTCCTCGAGCTCGCGGATCCGTCGCGCCTGCAGGCGGACGCTTTCCATGTCGTCGCAGCTGTTGTGCTTGATCGGGTAGATCTCGCAGAGGGCGACGTTCTCGACCAGGTCGTTGACCATGATCCGCACCCCGCCGAGCCAGGCGCGCTCCATCCAGCGGAAGTAGGTCTGCTCGTGGGTGAGCGACTCCGGCGCCGGCCAGTCCCTGAACGTCGGCCAGCCGACCGGGTCGTGGGTGCGGGCGGGGTTGCCGTAGAGGGCGTTCTCCAGCACCGCGCCGGCGCCGTTGGGCTGGTGGTCGGGGCAGTCGACGAGCGCCGCGGGGGCGCCGTAGCGGCTCCAGGGTTCGCCGCAGTGGGCGTCGCCGCCGAGGAACTCGTAGGCGGTCACGTGGTTGTGGCCGTCGATCGTGCCCTCGACCTCGGCGTACGGGGTCGAGCCGCGCCAGGGGGTGCCGCTGGCCTCGAGGCCGATCTCGGGGAAGGCGGCGCAGCCGGAGGCCTCCTGGGGAACGAAGGTCGCGCCCCTGCCCGCGGACTGGACGAGGCGGCCGCCTGCGTCGACGTCGAGCGCGCGGCCCGTACCGTGATTGGTCAGCGTGAAGCCGTTGCCGGACTCGGTCAGCGCCCAGTCGGAGCGGGGACCGGCATCGGGCGAGGCGACGATCGCGTCGCCGAGGGACAGTCCGGGGAGGAGCCCTTCGCCGGGCGCCGACGCGGCGATCATGTTGCGGTCGCTGCCGTAGAGCAGGTAGCTGCCGAGCGCGGTCGCCTTCATCTGGAAGGCGGTCCCGCCGCCGGCCGCATAGCCGGGCCCGGAGCGAGTCACCTTGGCGCCGCCGACCGTCAGCGTCTGGCAGCTGCCGGCCAGGGAATAGCGTGTGGGCGCATCGGCGGCGCCTGCCATAGGCGCGTTTGTAAGGCATAGCCCGACAAAGGCGACACTGGCGGCCAGTGAGATCGCCATCCGCCTCGCCGGTCGCCGTCGCATTGCGGTGTTATACCAAAAATTAATGAATCAAACGCCTAAAATTGACTAGTCAGGCCCCAACCAAGGAGGAAACGATGAACGCCACGCTCGACTTCGTCGGCATCCCGTCGCGGGACTCGGAGCGCTCGCGCAGCTTCTACGTGGACACGCTCGGGCTGCGCCCAGACGAGACCGCGCGCTTCGAGGTCTGGGTCGGGGAGACCTGCTTCGCGATCTGGGAGCCGGAGAAGTTCGGCGGCGAGTTCGAGCCCCAGCGCAACGCCCACCCCGCGCTCCACGTCGACGACGTCGCCGCCGCCCGCAAGGAGCTGGAAGTGAAGGGGGTCGAGTTCTTCGGCGAGATCCTCGACACCGGCGTCTGCCACATGGCCTTCTTCCGCGATCCGGACGGCAACGACCTGATGCTGCACAACCGCTACGCGGCCTCCGAGTAGGTCAGGCGGCGCAGCGGCGGCAGAGGCCGCGGAGGACGACGTCGTGCTCGGAGATCTCGAAGTCGACCTCCGCCGTGGCGCGGTCGATCGCCCGCTCCAGGGCCGGGTCCTCGAACGGCTGCATCGTTCCGCAGCGGCGGCAGATCGCGTGGTGGTGATGGTGGCCGTCGGGCTCGACCCGCTCGAAGGCGGCGGTCCCGCGGGTCGCCTCGATGCGGAGCACGAGGCCCAGCTCCTCGAGCTGGTCGAGCGCCCGGTAGATGCTGGCCCGGCCGATCGACGGCTTGCGGCGGCGCAGCTCGTCGTCGAGCTCCAGGGCGGTGACGGCGCAGTCGTGGCGACCGAGCGCTTCCACGACCGTCGTGCGGGCGCCGCCGCGGCGCAGGCCCGCCGCCTGCAGCGCCGAGAGCGCGTGCTCGACCCATCCGGTGTCGGTCGCGGGGGCCATCAGACGATCGTAGCCTCCGCCTTCGACCGTCCCGACGGCGCCGCCGAAAGCAGCCTGCCGGCGGGCAGTGAGAGCAGGTAGGCCGCGACGACGGCGAGCGCGATCGAGGCGCCGCCGGCGGTCCCCGCGTAGAAGGAGACGTAGAGCCCGGCGACCGCGGCGAGCACGGCGATCGCGACGGAGAGCAGGATCATCGGCACGATCCGGTCGGTGAGCTGCCGGGCGGCGGCGGCGGGCCCGACGAAGACGGCGATCACCAGCAGGTTGCCGAGGCCCTGGACGGCGACCACGATCGCCGCCCCGAGCAGGGCCAGGAGGGCGGCTTCGGTCGCCGCCGGCGCGGCGCCGAGGGCGCGGGCGACGCCGCGGTCGAAGCCGCCGGCGAGCAGCCGGCCGTGGATCGCGGCGAGGCCGGCGGCGACCGCGGCGGCGAGCACGGCGGCGGCGGCCAGGTCGCCGTCGGAGACCCCGAAGACGTCGCCGAAGAGGAGGCTCTGAAGGCCGGGCGGCGAGTCCGCCGAGAGGGCCAGGAGGGCGCCGAGGCCGAAGAGCGTGGTGACGACGACGCCGACCGCGACCTCGCGGCTGACTCCGGGGACACGGGAGACGGCGACGATCGCCAGCGCGGCGAGCAGGATCGCGGGCGCGGCGCCGAGCAGCAGCGGCACCCCGGCCAGGGTGGCGAGGACGAGCCCGGGGAAGATCGAGTGGGCGAGCGACTCCGCCGCGTAGGAGAGGCGGTAGAGCAGGACCCAGCAGCCGAGCGCGCCGCCGGCGATCCCGATCAGGGCCGCCTCGGCGATCGCCCTCCGCATGAACTCGTCCTGGAGCGGCTCGAGCATCGTCAGTGGTGGTCGTGGTGGTGGGGCGGCAGGATCGCGCGCCCGCCGGAGCCGGGCAGCTCGACGATCGCGCCGCCGTAGGTCCGCTCGAGGACGGCGAGGTCGAGGACACGGTCGGGCGGGCCGACCGCGATCTGGGCGCGGTTGAGGCAGAGCACGGTGTCCCAGCGCCGCGCCTGCTCGAGGTCGTGGGTGGCGATCACCACCGCCCGTCCCGCGGCGGCGAGCGAGCCGATCAGCTCTTCGAGGCCCTCCGAGCTGGTGCGGTCGAGGCCGGAGAAGGGCTCGTCGAGGAGCAGGACCTCGGCATCCTGGACGAGGCTGCGGGCGATCAGGACGCGCTGGCGCTGGCCGCCGGAGAGCTTGCCGAAGGTCTCGCCGCGCAGGGCGCCGAGGCCGACCTGGTCGAGGGCGCCGGCGGCGAGCGCCCGATCGGCGCGGCTCGGCCGCCGCCACCAGGGCAGCCGCGAGAGCGCCCCCATCGCCGCCACGTCGAGGGCGGAGACGGGATAGTCGAGCTGCGAGCGCTCGGTCTGCGGGACCGTCGCGCAGCGGGCGCCGACCCTGACCTCGCCGGCGAGCGGCGACAGCTCGCCGAGCAACGCCCTCATCAGGGTCGTCTTGCCGCCCCCGTTGGGCCCGAGCAGCGCCATCCTCTCCCCCGGCCGCAGGGAGAACTCGACGCCGGTGATCGCCTCCCGGCCGTCGTAGCCGACGGCGAGCCCGCTCGCCTCGATCAGGGCTCGATCCGGCATCCGGCCGTCCCTCCCATCAGCCCGCGGACGACGGCGTCCGCGTTGGCCGCCTCCATCGCGATGTAGGTGGCCCCGTCGGAGCCCTCCGGCCCGAGCGAGTCGGCGTAGAGCGAGTGCTCGGCGGAGACGCCGGTCTGCTCGGCGATCGCCTCCGCGACGTCGGGGCTGAGCGAGCTCTCCGGGAAGATCGCCCTGACGTCCTCGGCCTCGATCGTCTCGGCCAGCTCGCTGAGGTCGCCGGCCGAGGGCTGGGCCTGGGTCGTCCGCGAGGGGATCACGGTGCCGACGATCTCGATTCCGTAGCGGTCGGCGAAGTAGCCGAGGGCATCGTGGTCGGTGACGATCTTGCGCCGGGCCGGGGGAATCGAGCCGATGCACCGCTCGATCCCGGCGTCGAGCGCCCTCAGCCGCTCGATGTAGGCGTCCGCGTTGCGCTCGTAGGTCGCCCTGGCGGCCGGGTCGGCGGCGCCGAGCGAGCGGGCGATCCGCCGCACCGCGGCGATCGCGTTGCGCGGGTCGTGCCACCAATGGGGGTCCTCAGAGCGACGAATCGGCGTGGCCGCTCCGAGGTCGACGACCTCGGCGTCTGAGCCGCTGTCGGAGGCGACCTCCCCGGCCCACTCGTCGAGCCCCTCGCCGCTGGCGAAGATCAGCTCGGCGCCGGCCACGCCGGCGACGTCGGAGGGGCGGGGCTCATAGTCGTGCGGGTCGCTGTTGGGCTGGAGAAGCTGGGTCACCTCGACCCTGCCGCCGCCGACCTCGCCGACGAAGTCGCCGACCTGGGTCGTCGTCGCCACGACCTCAGTCCGGCCGTCGGCGTCGCCGCCGGCCACGCCGCAACCGGCGGCGCCGAGCAGCGCCAGCGCCCCGAGCGCGGCGGCCGTGGCGCGGCGCGGGGAACGCGCCAGCGCCCGGCCGCCCGCGACGAGCGCGAAGCCGGCGCCCGCGACGCAGGCGATCGTCGCGCCGGGAGGCGCGTTCGTCTTCACCGAGAGCCAGAGGCCGACGGTCCCCTCGAGCGCGACCAGGACGACGCTGAGCAGCTGCCAGAGATGAAGTCGGTCGGTCAGCAGGCGGGCGGTGATCGCCGGGACGAGAAAGAGGGCGGCGACCAGGAGCGAGCCGACGACCGTCAGCGCCGCGACGGTGGCGAGGGCGACGAGCCCGATCAGCAGCGCGTCCAGCAGCTGCGGGCTGGGGCCTCCGGGAGCCGGGAGCGTCGGGTCGAAGCCGGTCCGCAGCCAGTGGTGCCCGACCAGGGCCGCGGCGAGCAGCGTTGCCGCGGCGACGCCGCCGGCAAGCGCCAGATCGCCGCCGTCGACCAGCAGCAGGCTGCCGAAGAGCAGCGTCTCGATGTTCGCCCCCGACTCGAAGACGTCGCTGGCGAGGATCACCCCGCCCGCCAGGCAGCCGACGAGGACGAGGGCCACCGCCGCGTCCTGGCCCGAGCGGCGCCCGCGCAGCCCCGAGGCGCCGAGGGCGAAGGCGATCGCCGCCACCAGGGCGCCCAGCGGGGCGGCGAAGCCGAGTCCGTCGGCGAGCACGAGGCCGGGAAAGGCGGCGGTGCCGACGGCGTGGGAGAAGAAGGCGAGGCCCCGCAGCACGATCCAGGTGCCGAGCAGGCCCGCCGGGATCGCCAGGATCAGGATCTCGAGCATGCCGCGCTGGACGAACGGGAGTTGGAACGGCTCGAGCATCGTCGCGGAACTATAGTGAGAATGATTCTAGTTTGCATCAGAGGAATTGACACTCCTCCGCGCAGCCGCGACCATCGGGGTGTGGCCAGGAGAAAGCCCAGGTCGGCTCCATCCCTGACGATCGCGCTCGGAGCCCTCGCCCTGGCCCTTGCGCTGCCGGGCTGGAGCGCCGCCCATCACGTGACCGCGAGCCCCGAAGTCTCGGCCCTGCTCGGCGAGCCCCGCGGGAGCTCCTGGGAGGTGAAGGTGAATTGGGCGATCAACTGCAGCGGCACGCAGAACCCGAACTACGGCGGCAACCTCAGCCTCGTCGATATGGCCAACGGCGAGGAAATCTATCTCGGCGGGGTTTTCTCGGGAGACGGCCAGGAGGTCGTCGGGGTGAGCAGGAAGAGGACCCGCCGGGTGCTCCGCCCGCGGCTCACAGGCTTCTGCGCGAGCGGACTCCCAGAGCTGCACGGGTCGGACACGATGGAGGCGATCGGCAATCCGGTTGTGGTGCCCCCGCTGGACACCGGCGGCAGCGGTGGCGGCTCGGGCGGCGGCCACGGTTCGCAGGGCGGCCGCGACTTCCCGGGCAACGACTTCGGCGGCCCGACGGACCCGCTCGGCGCCGGCGGCTGCGCGATCGAGCGCCGCGGCACTGCCGGGCCGGACACCCTGAACGGCACCCCCACCGGTGAGTTGATCTTCGGCCTCGCCGGCGACGACGTGATTCGGGGACGCGGCGGCAACGACTGCCTGCTCGGGGACGCCGGCGACGACCGGCTGCTCGGGGGCAGGGGCGGCGACCGGCTGACCGGTGGCGCGGGCGCGGACCGGCTGCGTGGCGGCGCGGGTGTCAACCGCTACGACGCGGGGCCGGGGAGCGACGCGATCGCCGCCGTCAACGGGCGCAGCGAGCTGGTCTCCTGCGGCGGGGGCCGCGACCGCGCCAAGGTCGACCGCTCGGACCGCGTCGGCGGCTGTGAGCGGCTGACGATCGCGCCCTGATCTCAGTTGCCGGTGATCGAGAAGTGCTGGTAGTCCTTCGGCCACGGCCAGTCGCCGGCCCATTTCCATCCGGCGGCGGCGAAGGCCCGCACCGCCCGCCCGCCGACCATCCCCGGCCGGTGGCGGGAGCGGCGCACGAACGGGGCGCCGGCCGGCGGTGAGACGTGGCCGGTCCCGGTCACGTAGGGGTTCTCGATCGGGTTGACGTCGATCGCCCGCCCGTATGCGTGTTCGGACCAGCTTTCGGTGCCGGCGACGAAGCGGCAGTTGAAGGCCGAGGTGTTGTCGGCGGCCATGCTGCGACGGTCGTCGGCGCCGTAGGCGTCGACGAGGCGCATCCGCCGGATCGGGAAGCGCAGCCTGTAGAGGGAGCGCATCGCCCGCAGCATGCCGGCGGCGGCGTCGCGGTGGACGACGAGCCGGCCGCGATGGACGCGACCGTCGAAGCCCCAGTGGTCGACGCTCAGCAGCCGCAGCCCGTCGAAGCCGACCGGGCAGCCCCGGTGCATGGAGACGCCGCTCATCCGCGCCCGGGTCTCGGCGTCGATCCGCTCGGCGCGGCCGTCGAAGGGCGGCGCCAGGGCCGCAGCGAGGGCAAGCGCGAGCACGGCTTTCATCGGGAACAAGCTAGCGGGGAGATTGGCGTCTCCCCCGCCGGGGTATCCGGCTCCCATGAGCAGACTCGAGACACCGCAGCCCCCGCAGCCCGGCCCGCCGGGGCCGCCGGTCCCCGACCCGACCCCCGGGCCTCCCGAACCGCCGAGCCCGGACCCGGTTCCCGAGCCGGCTCCGCCGGCACCCGAGATCGCGGCGGCGGCCTCCGCCTAGGATCCCCGTGTGAGCCACCCGGATCCGGACGGAGCGCCGAGCCTCGCGCCGATCGAGGTCGGCGAGGTCTGGGAGAACCCGGTCACGGGTGAGCGGGCCCGCATCGTCGAGATGCCGTGGCGGAACCCGGAGGGGCGGGCGGTCGCCGAGCTGACGGCGCTGCCTGGAGCGCGGGTCGCCGGCGAGCACCTGCACCCGGCGACGCACGAGCGCTTCAGCACCATCGAGGGCGAGCTCACCGTGATGCGGAACGGGCAGCGCTCCGTGCTCGGCCCGGGCGAGTCCGCGGACATCGCGCCGGGCGTCTGGCACGACTGGTGGAACGAGGGAGAGGTGGACGCGCTGGTCCGGGTCGAGATCACGCCCGGGGAGCGCTTCGTCCACATGATCGAGACCCTCTTCGGCCTCGCCCGCGGCGGCCACCTGGACGCCAAGGGGATGCCGAGCCCCCTGCAGCTGGCGCTGCTCGGCCGCGAGTTCTCGGACGTGATCGTCTTCAAGCGGCCGCCACGGGCGATCCAGCCCGTTCTCTTCGGCCTGCTCGCCCCGATCGCGAGGATGCGCGGCTACCGGGCCACCTATCCGAGCCTCTCGCGGACCACCCTGGCGCCGCGGACCTAGGAGGCCCTGCACTCCTCCAGCTCGCCGGTGGGCGGAGTCGCGAGGGCGGCGCGGCGCGCCTCGGAGTGGCCGAGGTACGGGGTGAGGACGAGCTGGACGAGTTCGGACTGGATGCCGGGCAGGCGGTCGGCTTCCTCGTTGAGGAGGCGGGCGCCGACGACCGACATCGCCGCGCCGATCACCGCCCGCTCGGTGGTGTCGGGCTGCGAGGAGGCTTCGGGGGCTCCCTCGCCGGCGGGGCGCAGCATCTCGGCCAGGCGCCGGTGGGTCGTGAGGCCGTGCTTGGCGAGCAGCGGGTCGGAGGCGGCGGGATAGGTCTCGATCACGAGAAGCGCCTCTCCCGGCTTCGCGGCCGCGAAGCCGAGCACCGCCCCGATGCCCTCCGCGACACGTTCGGCCCAGTCCTGCCGGGGGGGCTCGCAGGTGGCGAGGATCGCCTCGCAGAGGTGCTCGAAGGCGGCCTCATGGGCGGCCAGCACGCACTCGTGCTTGTCGCCGAACTGCTCATAGAAGGTGGCGCGCGAGACCCCGGCTCCCTCGATCACCTGGTCCACCGTGAGCGCGGTGTAGCCGAACTCGGTGAGGGCTTCGGTCGTGGCGGTCAGCAGCCGCTGGCGCTGGTTCGCGGCCACCTCGGCACGGGGAATCTTGTGCCGGCCGCGGGGCAGCCTTCCGCCGTTCCGGCCGTCGGCGCCGTTCGGGCCGTCGGCGCTCAACCCGGGCTCCCGGACGGCGTCTGCACGGAGGGCGGTGCCGTACGCAAACGGCCCGGAGGGAATGGGACTCCCCCCCGGGCCGAGTTGCGTGCGTATTGCGGAAACGCGCCGCACAGGGAAATGACGGGGCGCTCCCAGACCAACCGGTCGGCAGCGAGTTCGCGAGGTTGCGCCTCTCGCATGGCTATATAAGAACATATGCGGACCGGCCTGTCAAGGTGTGCCGTATTGAATCCGCTTTAACAAGCGGAGTTAAAGAAACACCAGCGTACTGCGAGGGTCCGTCTCCGCGCAGGGGTGCGCCGCCCGAGCCCGGCGCACCCTTCTCACCCTGCCCTGAGGTCTCTAGGCGGCCGATTCGGCGCAGCGCCTGGCCTCGTCGAAACCGACGTAGGGCAGGAGCGCGAGATAGACGAGGTCGGGTGCGACCTCGTCGAGGCGATCGACACGGTCGGCGCGCAGATGCTCGCCGACGACGGAGGCGATGCTGTTGACCACGGCATGGTCGGTCGAGGCGGTGGGACGGCGATCCTCCGGGGTGTTGTGACAGAGCCGCGTCGAGAACGAGGAGATCAGGCTGTCGTACTCGTCGGTCCCGGCCCCGCGGGAGTTGATGGTCAGCGCCCGGCCGGCGGCGGGATTGGCGATCGCGAAGGCGAGTGCGGCGCGGATGCTGGCGGCGAACCTCGCCGGCCACTCGCCCTCGCTACCCCATCCTCCCGACACGGCGCTGTGGAGCTGCTCGAGGCTGCCCTCGAAATCGGGGGCTCCGCGCTCCACATCGATTACCGCTTCCGCTGACTGGCTCATACCGACCCTCCCTTCCATCTCAAAGAGCAGGGTTTTATAAGAACATAAACGGACCAGTATGTCAAGGTCCGGGTCTGTGGCGACCCGTTTGCGGCCATCTGGGCACCCGCGTGATCCCCGTCCTAGAGCCAAAAACAGGCAGGTCACGATGACCCTCGCCGGGCGCGCCGAAACGGACTGAACGCGTACCAGGGGACTGATCGCGTACGGAGAGACCGCTCGCTACCGAGCGCGGCAGCTGCGGACCGATTCGGTCGTCAGGTCGTCGCCGCCGGCGAAGGTGTACGTGGCGCGGGCGAATGAGAGGAACCCCGAGGTGAACCCGGTGGGGAGTGGGCAGGAGGCGCTGAGATAGCTGCGGCGCACGCCGTCGTGGACGAAGCTGCGCGCGATGTCGACGCGGAAGCTCGCGACGTGGGGCCAGGTGCCGACCGAGCGCCGGATCGTGGCGACGAGGATCGTGTGGAACGAGCCCTCGGGGTTGCGCCTGACCGTGAAGGGGATGATGAACGAGACCGGCGGGTTGCTCGTGTAGGCATGCACGAGCACGGCTCGCCGGCCGACCTTGGACCTGCCGTTGAAAGCGGCGAGGTAGGCGCGGACCCCGAATGGTTCCTGGCCCGGCACGAAGATCTTCGCGGCCAGCCGGCCGCGGCCGACCAGCGAGCCCCCACAGGCATCGACCGCCTGCTGGGTCGCGGTGCCGCGGAGCCTGGCCTGGGGGCAGACCGGCAGCCCTTTGGTCCGCAGTTTCCCCCTCCAGGCCAGCTCGAGTTTGAGCCGGTTGACGCGGGGAAGCGGCGACCTGTCGGCGGTCTGGACTCCCCCTTCGAGGTGGACGGCGACCGGCACGGCGTGGTCCCGGGGCAGCTTGAAGGGGGAGATGCCGCCGTTGATGGAGACGATCAGGTTGCCGGTCTGGGTGCGCTCGGCTCCCGCCGGCGCGATCAGCAGCGCAAGCGCCGCGAGGGCGACCAGAGTGATCGCCGGCCAAGCGCGAAACCGCGACACGATTTGCCCCATCTTCACCTCGTTCCCCCTCGATGGCCCCCCTGTTAAAACAGAGTTAAGAGCCTCCCTGCATCTTAAACCCTTATGTCTCCAAAAGTGCCTCGCGGTACATCGGCGTCCGCAAACTAGAGGCGATGCGGGTCCAGATTGGGCAGCAGCCGGTCGAGCCAGGGCGGCGCGTGCCAGACCCGGTCGCCCAGCTTCAGCATCAGCGCCGGCAGCAGCACGATGCGGACGACGGTGGCATCGAGCAGGATCGCGACGGTCAGGCCCACCCCCATCTGGCTCACGGTCGCGACCGGCGCCGCCGCGAAGGAGATGAAGACAGCGGCCATGATCGCCGCCGCGCCGGTGATCACCGAGGCGGTCTTCTCGAGCCCGAAGGTGATCGCGGCGCGGTTGTCGCCGTCCTCGACGTAGCGTTCGCGCATGCGGGCCAGGAGGAAGACCGCGTAGTCGATCGAGAGGCCGAAGGTGACGCCGAAGATCGCCGCGGCCCCCACGGTGTCGATATAGGGGTGCCCACCGAGCGGATAGCCCTCCGGGATCCGGCAGACGAGCGCCATCACCCCGATCGCCGCCGCCACCGAGGCGAGGTTGAGCCCGACCGCGATCCCCGCCAGCAGCGGCGCGCGCAGGATCAGGAGCAACATCAGGAAGCAGGCGATGACGACGGCGCCGACGACGAGGGGGATCCGCGCCCAGGTCACCTCGCCGTAGTCGTTGAGGACCGCCGCGCCGCCGGTCAGCCCGGTCTGGAGGCCGCCCTCCGCGGCGAGCAGCTCGGCGTCTTCGCCGAGCCGGTCACCCACCTCGCGCGACCCCTCCGTGTTGAGCCCGTAATCGGGGATGACCAGCATCCTCGCGGCCTGGCCGCCGCGGTAGACGCTGACCGCCTCGCCGGCGAGCGCCTGGCGCCGGGGCGAGGCGCCTTCCAGCGCCGAGAGCACGAAGTAGCCGGAGTCGAAGAGCCCGGGTGAGCTGCGCCGCAGGCGCCTGACGCCCTCTCCGAGAGGCTCGGCGATGGCTGAGACCCTGACGCTGGAGCGACGCAGGCCGGCTTCGAGCGGCTGCGAGCGCTGGAACCCCTCGGCGAGGCCCTCCTTGAGGGCGCCGGCGCCGCCCTGGAGGGCGCCCAGGCCCTCGGCGAGCTGTCCCGCCCCGGAGCCGAGCCGTTCGAGGCCGCCGGTCAGCCCCGCCGAGGCGCCCTCGAGCCGGCCCACCCCGCGTTCGAGCTGCTTGCCCCCGGCGGAGATCCGGTCGAGGCCGCCGTTGACGCGGTCGGCGATGCCGCGCAGGCGGCGCACTTCGTTGCGGTTGGCGGCGATCGCGCGGGCGAGCGTGCGAGCTTCGCGCGCCTGCGGGACGAGCTCCGGGTTTTCGCGAGCTGCCTCGGCGAGCTCCCTGGCCAGGGTGCGGGCGCGCGCCAGGCTGCCGCCGCGAATCTGGGGGAGCAGCGACTGCAGGTCGAGCTTCAGCGTCAGGCTGCCGACGGCGGTCCGGCGCTGCGCGTCGGCGAGTTGGCGCGAGCCCTCGGCGAGGCGCTCGATCCCGGCGCTCGCCTGCTCGCCGCCGGCGGCCGCGCGCTCGAGCCCTTCGGCGAGCAGGCCGGCGCCGTCCTGGGCCCGCGCGGCGCCCGCTTCGAGCAGGGCGCTGCCGGCGGCGCCCTCGGCGAGGCCGCCGCGGATCTGGTTGACGGCCCGCGCGGCGTCGCGCAGCCCCGGGCCGAGGCGGGCCAGCCCGGCGACGCCGTCGGAGTCCTCGGAGGTCAGGGTCTCGCCCAACTCGCGCAGCGGCTTCGTCCCCTTGCCGACCGCGGCGGGGCCGATCACCGCGCGCACGCCGGGCTGGCCGGCGATCGTCCGCTGCCAGCGGCCGAGCAGGGCGAGGCGTGCAGGGGTCGTGATCGGGCCTTCGGGCGCGGCGGCGACGAGGACGAACGGCGCTTCCCAACCGGGCCCGACAGCCTCTTCGATCGTTTCGGCGTTCTGCCTGGCGTGGTTCGAGGCCGGGAGCTCGTCGATGCCGGGGGCGGCGGTGGTGAGGGCGAGCGCGGGGGCGGCGAGCAGCGCCAGTGGGACGGCGATCAGCGCCATCGCGAGGCCGGGGCGGCGGATGGCCCTGGCGGCGAGAGTCGCGACCCGGGACTCGGAGGGCCTGCCGGGGGCGGAGCCGATGCCGCCCGCGTTGACCCGCTTGCCGAGCAGCGCCAGCAGGCCCGGCAGTCCGGCGACGGCGACCAGGGAGCTGAGAATGGCCGCGACGCCGACCGTGGTGGCGAGCGAGAGCAGCAGCGAGCCGGGCTGGACGAAGGCCGAGAGGCCGAGGGCGGCGAGCAGCGTGGCGCCGGCGAAGACGGTGGTCCGCCCGGCCGTCGCGCGGCTGCGGATCGCCGCCTCATATGGGGTCCGTCCCTCGGCCAGCTCCTCGCGGAAGCGGGAGACGATCAGCAGCGAGTAGTCGACTCCCAGCGCCAGCCCCATCATCGTGCAGACGACGAGGGAGATCGCGTCGATCGTCATCACCTCGCTGAGCAGGACGAGGACGCCGCGCCCGGCGAGCACCGTCAGGGCGCCGAAGACCAGCGGGATCACCGCCGCGACCAGCGAGCGGAAGACGAGCAGGAGAACGATCAGGAGGAGCGGCACGGCCAGCAGCTCGGCGCGCTCGGTGGCGTGGATCGTTTCGTCCTGAAGCGCCCGGGAGACCGAGGCGAAGCCCGATTGCGTCACCTCGAGCGGCGGGCTCACCTCCTCGTCCACCACCTGGTCGAGTGTCGGGAACCGTCTCCCGCATCGCCGTCGCCAGCGGCACGTGGAAGTCGACGATGATCATCGCGTCGCGCGCCCTGGGCCGCAGGGCGGCGACCGTGCCCCGGTCCCAGGGCGAGATCACGGTCGCCCGCGGCATGTGGCGCAGGGCGCGGACCAGGTCCGGCCCCTGCCGTTCGATCTCCCGCGGCGGTCCGCTGAGCAGCACCGCAAACTGCGTCGCCTCGCCGAAGTGCTCCTCGGCCAGCTCCTCGCCCTTCGCCGACCCCGTCCCGTCGATCGTCAGCGACAACGGGTCGAGCTTGTCTTCGACCCCCAGCCCGACCACGCCGAGCACGCCGCAACCGACCAGCACGGCGAGCATGGCCGCGACAGCCGGGCGGAATCTCACCTACGGCAACCCTGCGCGCTGATCACCCCTGGGATTTTCCCAGGCTCAGGGGCGGTTTGCGAACGGAGGCGTACCGATGAGCGCTAGCGACCCTTGCGCTTGGAGCGGGCCTTGGACTTGCCGCAGGACGCCTTCACCTTCACGGACTCCGAATGGGTCTTCCCATTCTGTCCCTTGTAGGAGATGCGATTGACCGGTGTGTGGGCGCAGATGTCGCGGGTGTTGATCAGGTAGCCCGTCTTGCCGCCGAAGACCGTCAGGCTGAAGTGCCCGATGGGGGCGTCCGGGACCACCGGGGCGGTCGTCTGCAGGCGGCCTCCGACTGTCCTCGTGTCGGCGCGCGGCACGAGCTTGACCTGGCCGTCGAGGATGAACGCCAGACGGGGGAGGCCCCCCGAGCCGGAGACCGCGTAGACCGGGCCCGAGAGCGGCTGGTCGAGCAGCGGCGTCGTCGTCGTCGCCTTGCCGATCGCGGTGCGGCCGGCGCAGTCTTTCTCGGCGAGCTCCTTCTCCGAGCAGATGTTGCCGAGATGGCGCTGGTCGATCTCGAAGGCTTTCGAAAGCGTCACCGAGATGGACTTGATGTTCGCGTCCCCGGGCCGGGTCCGGAGATCCAAGCGCAGCGCCGGATTCTTGGCGCGACGCGTTCCTTTCTTACCGTTCACCTGTTTGACGGCCATCTTCGGCTTAAAGGGAAGGGTCTCGCAGTTGACCGCCTGGAAGTAAGACGAGAAGTCAGTGACCGTGCCCTGGTCACCGATCCCCTGGCTGTCGACCGTGAACGGCGAGCAGTTCGTCGGGTTGATCGTAAAATTCGGCCGGTCGATGTTGACCTGGATCGAGCGCATGCGGATCGGGATCCCGCCGACGATCGAGGGGACGGTGTCGGAGGCCGCGAAGACCTGGGCGGTCAGCGGGTCGACGTGGAGCGCGACGCGTACGACGACGACGCCGTAGTCGTACGGGCCGGCCAGGGCGGGTGTCACCGCCACCAGCGAGAGCGGCGCCCCTTTCAGCGGGCCGGCCAAGTACATCTTGCCAACCGCGTGGAAGGGGTGTTCGCCCGGCCCGGCGGCGACGTTCGTCGTCCCGACCTGGCTCGAGGCCGGACAGCTCGGTACCGCCTGCTCCGCGCGTCCCTTGTTGAGCGCCGCGGTCGCGATGGCAGGCTCCGGGCAGTAGGAGATCCCGCGCAGGTCGCCGGTGAACCCCGGAGGCATCCTGAACGTGAGGTCGCCGAGGAACTGGTCGCCGTCGTCGCGATCTAGCTTCAGCGTGAAGGAGCTGAAGTCACCGGCGACGGGCGTTGAGGTTCCGGCGACGAGGCGCGGGTTGAAGGGCCGAATCGTCCCGGGGCACTCGGCGCCGTGCGGTCCTGCCGTAAGGCTGACCGCCGCCCTCGCATTGTGTGGCGACAGTGCATGGTTCCAGGGCACCATGGTTGCCGTGGCGTGATCGAGCACGCACCTCGTCGGGGTCGCCATCAGGCCCCGATCCGAAGCGAATAGATGGAGGTTGAACTCTTCGAACGGAACCTGCGGAATGTTCTCCAGCTTGGCGGTGACCTGCCCCGTGGTCGGATCCGGAATCAGGTCGACCGCCAGCTTCGCGTGAACCCCGAAGCCGTCGAAGATCATGAAGACGCGGTATTGGTTGCCGGGCTTTGGCTCGCCGATGTACAGAGACCCCACCAGCGGCCCCTCGAGCGCCGGAGAGCGCACGTCGACGGTTCCGATCTTGGACTGGTCGGGACAGTCGCCCGGAAGCGTGGTCCCAAAATGGGCCGATGCGTCGGAACAGGCCGTCTGGCCGTCCGCCGCGTCGGGGTTGATGGTCAGGCCGGGCGGAAACACCACCGTTGACGAGCGAAGCGGCGACTGAGAGGGAGATACTCCTTCGAAGAACTGCTCGGCCCGCAGCTGGATGTCCAAGCCGGACGGAGCGTCGGTTTCATTGGTTGTGAGACCGATTTCGAAGCTCGGGTCGAACTTCTGGCTTTCGCATCCCGTGATCGGGGCGTAGTCCCCGACTCCCCGGCTGGGAACGGGGTCCTGGTAGGTCACCACGTCCACCGTCACCTCGAGCGGTTCGCCGCTGCAGACGCTGGGCGCGTCGATGTACGGCTTCGGCAGGAGGCCGGCTTTCGGGAAGGGCGCCACGTTGCAGCCCGTCGTCGTCGATCCGGGACAACCAGGCGGGGAGCCGGGTGTTCCGATCGAGAAGCGGTCCGAGTCGTGTTCGGGATGCGCCGGATATCCCCATACGTTGAGCGTCGCCGACACGAGGGGGATCTGCTGCGGGATCCCCCTCACGAACAGCTGCAGGCCATAGTCCGAATCGCTCCGGACGGTGATCGGGATGGTCACGGGATCGTTGATCGTCGGAGCGACGAACGCCAGTCGCGCGGTTTCGTCTTCGCTCAGCGTCTCCATGTTGTAGACGGGAGCCGTACCGAGGACGAAATTGGGATTCCCGTTGTAGTTCGCGACCACGGTGATCAGCCCGACCTGTGCGCCGGGCTGGCAGCGATTGATCACGAAATCGGCAGCGCGGCATTTGAATATCGCGCCCGGATTCCCGAAGACGCCGGTTGGAAGATTGATGACGAGGTTCTTCGCCACCTCCGGTTCACCGACTTTGGCCAGTTTGAACCTGGAGGTGATGTCCGGGTGCGACCCCGCCTGTGGATTCGTGGAAGAGACGAGGAATTCGCTGACTTCCAGGCTGGCGGCCGCCGGCCCGGCGGATGCACACCATCCGAGACCCATCACCGCGATCGCGGCGACGAAGAGTCGGGCTCGACGGGCGTGCTCAGCCGCACCGCCAGTGGTCCGCTTGTCCATGTTGGTCGTCCCCTTGCTCAAGCTGGTTTTCCTCATCAGCGCTGCCCTCCGGTCCGCTCACGACAGGCCCGTGCATTGCGCTGCGCCTTCCTGGCCTGTTTTTGCACACGGGCGGCGCGCTGGCGCAGTGCCCGCAACTGATCGGCGCTGAGCCCACCATCGCCCGCCCTCCGAAGCAGCATGCGGGCCTGGCGGTTCAGCTGCTGCGCCCGTTCCTCCAGGGCCGTGCAGCTGCTCGTGCCCGCAAACCGATTACCGGCGCCCGTCTGGCTGTTGATGTTCGGTGGTGCGGGCGGCTCGGAGCTCGGTCCATGGCACTCATCGGACGCCGCGCACGGCAGCGGGGTCGGCATGTAGACGACGCCGCCGCCGACCCGCGCGTCATAGAGCTTGACGGAGCTGCCGTTCTCGTCTTCCTTCACCAGGCTCTCCCTGGTGAAGAAGAACGCGTCGGTTCCATCCGCACTTGCGGAGAACAAGCTCGAGTGGTGCAGGCCGATGCCGGTGGAGATCAGCTGCTGTTCCGCTTCGTCCCACTGGTACGCGTCCCGAAGGCCGTTCGTGTCCCTTACCGCCAGCCGGTCGGCCGTCGTGAAGAAGACGCGACCGTCGTCGATCAGGTTGAGACCGTGAGGCGAGAGACCCACGTCCGAGGTGCCGGGCGCGCCTGAGATCGCGCAGGACGGACAGGCGAGGGAGTCCGTGTCGACGTCATAGCGGTAGAGCTCGTCGTGGCCCTGATTCGGATAGCCGGTCAGGGGCACCGGAGAGCTGAACAGGCTGTAGCGACCGTCAGGGGTTACCTGAAAATCTTCGTAACTGTGCGTGCCGCTCTGGAAGACGCCGTGCTCCACGGCGACGTTCTCAATCGGATCGTACGGAGGAGTGACCGGCCCATAGACCTGGATGCTGTTGCCGGACGTCACGTACACGTTCTTGGTGGTGGCGTTGACGGCCACGCCACGTGACCCACTCATGATTCCCAGTCCGAATTTCTCGATAACGGACCCGCTCTGGGTGTAACGCGTGACCTGAGTGACTTCATTGACGTAGAAGTCGCCGTTTTGAGGATCGCTCTGAGCGTGACGACCGTTGCCAATCGAAGTGGGACTTGGGCTACCCGGGACCACGGCGAAGGCGCTCTTCGGGTACTGCTTCATCGCACCGCCGTTGTAGGGCCAGGTGTAGACGAACGAGGAGTTCTGGGCATCGATGTTGCAGAGGCTGTTGGGCGCGTTGATACCTTCTTTCGGCGCGTAGCTCGCATTTGTGACCGGCGGAACAGCCGAGATCGGTTTGAATCGCCAGACTTTCGAGGAGTAGTCGCCGACATAGACATCGCCGTTGGCGGGATCCACCGAGACGCCGCACGCCTCCCCAAAGCCCGTCAGTTCACCGAGTTTTTCGCCGCTGTTGTCGTATACCCTGACCGCGTTGGCATTGGTCGTGATGTAGACGGCGCCTTTGAACGGGCTGCTGTTAGCGCTATCGACGGAGACCTGTCCTTCGCCACCGCCGCCCAGATTCTGGCCCGTGATCCGGTTTGCTTCGATGTAGGGCTGGACCGCCGTGAACGGTTTGGCCGCGCCGGCTGACGTGTACCTGGAGACCCTCCCGGCACCGCGCTCCGTGACATAGACGTCTCCCGTGAGCTGATCGACCGCGAGCTCCCCTGGACTGGCCAGCCCGATGACGAAGTTTGCGTTCGAGAGTTTGAGTTCCGGGGGTAGCGGCGGGGGCTTGTGGGCGCTCGAGTCGAGCAACCCGACGTAGTGGGGTGCGCCGCCGGGCTCCGCGACATAGAGATTAGGCTCGCCCGCTTCGCCGTTTCCGCCACCGTCCAGCTGCTCGGGGCTGATGAAATAGACGGTGCCGTTGCCGGAGGCCACGCCGGCGCCGCCGGCGAGCGGAACGATGCTGCAGTCGCCGGGAGCGGAGACCACGTTCCAGTCGGTGATCGGCGTGCAGGCGTCGGTGTCACCCGCGCCTCCGGACCCCGTCGAGACACGGCCGACCGGCGCCGGGCTGGTCGTACCGACGTCGGCGCTGAAGAGATCGGCGCTGGTGTCGGTCTCCGGTCCGATTTTGTCGGCCGTCGTGAAGAAGACCTTGGAGCCGTCCGCCGTCATCCCGTTGTAGAGGACACCGCCGGCGGTGTCGACGACGAGGATCGATTTCGGGTTTCCGGCGACATGCATGTAGAGGTCGAAGAATTCGTTGCCGGCCGTGTCTTCGCCGACGAATCTCCCGACCAGGACGCGGCTGCCGTCCGCGGAGACGTCGAGCCCGGCTACCGTGCCCGTCAGCGGAGAGCCCGTGGTACCCGTCGAGACCAGCTCGGTGGTGCCGGCGAGGTTTCTCGAGTAGATCCACATCGTGCCACCGCTGTTGGCGGAGCTCTCGAAGACCTTGTCGGAGCCGAAGACCAGGTGCGAGCCGTCTGCCGAGAGCGACCTGCGGATGACGCCGAGCGGGTCGGCGGTGGGGGTCCATTTCCCGGTCATGCCTTTGACGAGGGAGCCCCCGGGCAGGCGCACCGGGATGTTGGTCGAGCCGTCGAAGAAGCATGGATCGCAGATGTCCGGCCCGCCGAAGGCAAAGGTCCGGAGCTGCGTGTCGGTGTCGAGCAGTGGCGAGCCAAAGGCGCCTTCGTCCGCCATGCCGCCCGCCGGCAGGCCTGCGTACTCGGTGCTCCACGTTCCGCCCTGCGAATCCCGAATCGCCAGGTACGGGTCTTGCCCGAAGTTGGTCGGGTCACCCGGGATGTTCGGAATCATCCCCGAATCGAGGGAGTACAGGATCCGCCCCGCGGTCCACGGGCCGACGGCGTACGGAGCCTGGCCGGGCACCAGATCGGAGATGACGTCATATCCGCCTGCGTTGACGGCGGAAACCAGCTCGTAGCTCCGGCAATCGTTCAGGAGGCTCGCACCGGATTGTTCCCGCGCCGCCGCGTTTGGGCATTTATCGACGACGGCCGAGGCCGGCGGAGCGATGCTCAGGGTCAGGACGAGAACTGCGAGCACCGCCGTCAGGAGGCGAAGCGCGCTCCTCACTTCGTTGTGATTCGCGCGGGCATTCATCGTGAGCTCCTCTTGGTCTGCTTCTTAGCTCGCTTTCCTCCGCAGGAGGTCTGGAGGTTGAACCTGCGCGTGAGTCGCGCGTTGTTCTGGCCGGTCATCCTCACCAGCGCCTTCTTCTTGCCGACGCAGAGCGGTTCGCTGTTGATGAGCAGGCCTTTGCTGCCGCCCAGCAGGTCCAGGCTGACCCTGCTGACGGGAGCGTCCGGGAGGTTTTCGAAGGTCGTCCGCAACCTCCCGTTGACGCTGTCCACCCGGCCGGCCAGCGTCACGTCGATCTGCCCCTTCAGGTCGAGAACCAGATCGGGGAGTTTGTTGGACGACGTACGTAGATACACGTTGCCCTTGAGCGGCTGATCGAGAAGGGGGGTCGAGACCTCCGCCGACCCGAGCAGTGAGCCCACGGGGCAGCTCGCCGCCGCGAACTGGACACGGGTGCAAACCGTGGTGATGTGCGCGTTGTCGAGCAACTCGCCCTTCGGCAGGGTCACCGAGATGGCCTTCGAGTTGGCTTCTCCCGAGCCGGTGGTGAAGGTGGCGTGAATGGCCGGGTGTCCGCGACGTTTCATGCCACCGGTCAGCCTCAGCCTCAGTTTCGGCCCGAACCCAAGGCTTGCGCAGTTCGACACCTGGAAATGGTCGCCGACGCTCGCCGATCCGCCCTCGGCACCCGAGACCGTGGAGCTGACCGCGAGCGGGTCGCAGTTCGTCGGGTTGAGGGTGAAGTTCGGCCGGTTGAGGGCCACCTTGACCGACCGAATCCGCAGCGGGATCCCATCCAGGATCTGTGGAAGCGGGTCGGATGCCGCCGTCACACGAGCCGTCACCGGATCGACGTGAATCGCCACCCGCACCCCAACCGTTCCGAGGTCATAAGGCCCCGAGACGGCCGGGACGCTGAAGACGAAGCTCAGAGGGGCGCCTTTGTACGGGCCAGCCAGGAAGACGGATCCGGGGCTGTACAGCGGGTGATTACCCGCTCCCACCCCGGTTACGACCGAGCCGACCCGGCTAGCCGCCCCACAGGCGGGAGACACCTGCTCCGCTCGTCCGTCGTAGTCGCCGGACGTGAGCGTCGCGATCGCGCTCTCCGGGCAGTACGGGATCTCCTTAAGGGTCGCCAGCAGGCCCGGCGGGGTCGAGACATCGACCGCAGTCAGGTTCTGGTTGCCGTCGCTGCGGGTCAGCTCGAAGCTGAACGGGGAGTGCGTACCGGCCGTTCCGTTCTCGGAGCCAGCCTCCATGGTGGGGTTGAGAGGCCGCTGCGGCCCCGGGCAGGGCGATCCACCCGGCCCGGAGCTCAGGGTGATCGAGCTCAGCGAGGTTTTCGTCGGCAGGACCGAGTTCCAAGGCACGAATTCGCTTTCCAACGGGAAGGTCCCGCAGCGGGTGGGAGTCGCGAACAGCCCTCGTTCGGAGCCGAAGATGTGGATGCTGAATTCCTGGAGCGGAGACTGCGGAAGGTCCTCGAACACGATCGAGACCCTGCCGGTCTGCGGGTCCGGCCTGACCGAGCCGAGGAGCTTGACGTGGGTCGCGAACCCGTCCGCGGCGAGGAGCACACGGTACGGCTCGTTGGGAAGCGGCTCCGCAATGTACATCGCCCCCGGAATCGGACCGGGCAGTGCCGCCACGTCGAGGATCACCGTGCCGATCTTCGAGAACTCCGGGCACTGCGCAGCGAGCAGGGTGCCGATCGAGCTGAGGCTTTCCGGACACGCGACCTTGCCGTCGGCCGCGTTCGGGTTGATCGTGAACCCCTCCGGCAGCTTCACCCTCGAAGTCCTCAGCTCCGACGGCGCCGGAGTGAGGGGGCTCTGAGTCTGCGGGACCAGGAGATTGGTGTCCAGTCCCGAGGCCGAATCCGTCTGCGGAGTCGTGGTGCTGCCTGTCAGGCTGGGATCGAACGTCCCCTGCTCGCATTCGGTCGTCGGCGGCCACGCGGTCTCAGCGTGCTCGACGGTCCCTTCGTAGAATTCGGCATCCGCCGAGAAGATGAGCGGTATGCCGCAGGTGGTCGGGTTCTGGAGGAAGGGAAGTTCCGGGCTGTTCGATTTCGCATAGGTCGGGCTGTTGAAGTTGACAGCCGAGGGACAGCCGAGCGTTGGCGAGCCGGCAAATTCCAGACAGGCTCCGAAGCCCGTCAGCGGGGTCACAAATCGGAGGGGAGTGTTTTTCGGCGAGGAGGGGACTCCCCAGAGCTGAGTCTGGTATTCGGGCAGCTGAATCAGGCGGGTCTGCACAGACGATCTGGCCTCGAGGCCGTAGTCGCTATCCGTACGGCTGGTGAGATCCAGGAAGATCGGCGAGAACACGAGCGGCAGCTGGAATCCGAGTTTTCCTGCCTCCTCGGGCCCCGTCTCCATGTTGTAGAGCGGCTGGATGGCTCGGAGAAATTCAGGAGCGGCGCCCGCCACGATGCCCACCTGTGACTCAATCGGGCATGCGCCCTGCGAGAAGTCAACCAGGGTGCATTTCGGGGTCACGTGGGGATTGCCGATGAACCCCTCGGGCCAGTGAATTTCGAACCTGCGGATCAGCGTGCATTCGTTGTTGGTGCATGCGCCTGGTTCGTCGATATTGAGACCCATGTTGAATTCGATGTTCGGGTGACCGCCGGCGACCGTCGTGTCGGGGGTCACTTCGAATTTGGTGAACCCGGGAACGGCGACTCCCAGCGCCGAGGTGGCCGGAAGAAGCAGCGCTATGAGCGCGGCGGCGAGGCCGGCAAGCGTCGTCTTTCTGATTGCACCCATGGTCGCCTTTCTCACGTTCATTGTCCGCCGGCCCTCAACCACGGTTCCCTCCTCGGCGCTTTTGGGCAGCCTTGCGGCGCTTACCCTTCTTTTTCTTCTTCTTCGCCTTCTTGCGCTTGGCGGTCTTGTTGCCGCCCGCGCCCAGATCCGTGTTCGTGGCGATCGTCGATGCGGCGGGCCGGGCGCTGTCAGGACCGTGGCACTCGTCGGCCGCGGCGCATGGCCCCAGGTCGAGGAGGACGGGGAATCCGCCGCCAGTGCGGGCGTCATAGAACTTCACGAAGGGACCGTTCAGGTCCTGGGGGACCAGGGTCTCGTAGGTCGAGAAGAAGACATCCATTCCGTCGCGGCTGACGTGCTCGAGGCCGATCGGCTCCGGCGGCATGAAGAAGCTGATGACTTTCGGGCCGGCCGACGAGTCGCGCGACCCCTGGCCGGTGGTGATCAGCTGGGGACGGCCATCGACGTACTCGTAGACGTCGATGATGTCCACGTTGGCATCCTGTGGAACGAGCGATTCGTCGGTGGCGAAGAACGTGCGTCCGTCGTCCGTCATGAACCGTCCACCCTGGCTGGCCTGGACGTCGAATTTCGGCGGCACCCCTGACGGATTGCAGGACACGCAGCGCAGGACGTCTTTGTCGGCGTCGTAGCTGTACATCACCGCTTTTCCTTTGTTGTTGTACGAGGTGAGCCTGGCTTTCGTCACAAAGGCCGAGTGACCGCCGTCACTCGAGATCTGGAGGCGGCTGATCGTCGTGCCGGAATCGAACGTCGCGACCAGCTGCGCGCCTCCGTTGCGATAGAGGTAGAGGTTCGGCTGGTTTTTCACTCCGGGCTTGGCCGGATCGAGGGTCTCCGGCGAGAAGAAGTAGACGTCTCCGCTGTTCGCGGAGATCCGGTCGTCCTGCCCCGGGATGCTGACGTAGGTGTTTTGCATCCCATAGGCGCGATCCGGAAGGGGGGCCACTACTCCGCAGAAGGCGACGGAGAAGGTGCAGGCGTCGGAGTCACCGGCTCCGTTGCCCTCAGAGATCCGGGTCAGCGATCCGGGAGCGGACCCGGTCTCCTCCCAGAGGTAGAGGTCGATGCCGGAGTCGGTGTCGTCGCCGGTCAGTTTCGCGGACGTCGAGAAGACGACCTTCGTGCCGTCTCGCGTCATCCCCACGAATGAGACTCCGGCGCCCCCGCTGATCTCATAGGTGGTGCCGTGATGCATGTAGAGGTGCTCGCCTCCACCGACGGCTCGGGTCTGCATCAGGACGTGCGACCCGTCGACCGAGACTCCGGGTATGCGGATCGCCTCCACGCCTGCGACGTTCTGGGGAATGTGTTCCCCGCCGTTGAGTTTCGAGATCACCGTGACGTCGCCGGTGGACAGGTCGTTGTCGTAGACCGATCCGATCCCGGTGGGATTGCCGCCTTCGGCGAATACGAAGGGTGGGATCACGGGTGAGAATGATGGTTGGCCGCTTCCCGAAGAGAAGATGAAGTGACTCCCGTCGGGGGACAGCCGCTGTTCGCCTTGGGACTGCTCCCCGCCCGGCACCGATGCGAGGTTGGTCGGCAGGCGGCCGAGGAAGTCGCCGTCGTGCTCGAACATGTAGGGCGCTTCTTCGGGTTCGAAGCCCACCTCGTCGAAGCGATAGTCGAGGCAGATGTCGAGGCTCTGGGAGCACTGCTTTTTGGTCGTGTAGTAGGAGTCCTCGGCCTGCATGCCCGGCAGCGTCGTGGTCCAACCTTCGGTCGTCCTCGTCGCCATGTACATGTCCAGCCGGCTGGCCGGAGCGTTCAGTCCGTTGATCGCGCCGAGGCCGCCGAAGAAGCCGAATCTGGGGGGCGCGTTGGCGAAGCCTTCACTGTTGACCGGCCACAGGCAGTCATTTGAGCCGGGACTGCACAGGTCGTACGCCATCTGGCTCGGCCAGAGGCTCACCGCCCCGGCCCGCGCGGGAGAGACCAGCTCGTAGGCGCGGCAGTCGGGCAGGAATTTCGCCCGTGTCTGCTGGCGAACCTGATCGTTGGGGCAGGCCGGCGGCGAGTAGTCGAAGGTGGTGTCGTCGCTTACCGACGTGCCCCATTCGTTCTCCGCGACGAGCCTGTAGTGGTAGGTGGCATCGAGCTGCAGGTCGCTCACCACCTCCGAGACGGCGACCGGTTCCGTACCCGCCGCGATCGCGGCCGGGGCCGCCGGAACGGTCTGACCGTAGGCGGTCGTCGTCCCGTATTCGAACTGGTAGGTCGTATCGAAGCCGACCGGGTCCACCTGTCCGACGAGGGTGGTCGAGGTGCCCGTCCGTTCTTTCGTCGAGACGCCGAGGATCTCCGGCGGTGACGCGGTCCGGAAGCTCTTGTTCTGGCCGGTGGTCTGACCGCCGGCGTTTTTTGTCACGACGCGGTACTGGAAGGCCTTGCCTTCGGGCAGACCGCTGATAGCCGAGCCGACGGTGACCAAGCCTTTACCGCTGCCGGCGCTTTGCCAGGGCGTATCCAGGCCGTAGCTCTGCGTCACCCCGTACTCGAATTTGAATTCAGAGGCGGCGTTGTCCGGGTCGAGCCTGGCGTTCAGTTTGGCGCCGTCGAGGTCGACTTCCGTCGCCGGCAGCGTCTCCACCTGGAGCACGTGGGCCGGGGTGACGGTGCGCGTGATGCTGACGTTTTTTCCTTTTTCGTTTTCGGCCATCAGCCGGTAGCCGACGGGCGAGCCGGTCGCCAGGCCTTCGAGTTTGGCGCTCACTTCTGTGTCGGCGTTGAAGTAGGAGCCGGGGGGCGCCGCCGCCGGGTTCGGCGTGCAGTCTTTTTCAAGCGCGAAACCGGCCCCGTACTGGATTTTGCATTCTTTGATCGGGCTGCCGCCGGCCAGTTCGATTTTTCCGCGGACGATCGCGTCGGTGTGGCCGACGTCGGCGAGGTTTGGAGTGAAGGCGCGAACGTCGGGCACCACCTCGCCGGGTTTGAAGCGGACCACTTTGTTGCCTTCGGTCGAGGCGTAGACGTGATGGTCGGAGGTAACGGCGATCGCGACGGAGTTGACGAGTTTTCCGCCACCCCCGAAGCTCGGTGCGTTCTCATGCGCCGATTCACTCGCGTTTCCGGCGCTGTAGGTCCGGATCACGTTTCCGAAGTTGACGTAGAGGTCGTCGTCGGAAAGATCGACGTCGAAACTCCTGACTTCATTGAGGAATGGTGCGGTGGCGAACGGTGAGGGGTCTCCGATCCACGGTTCGACGGCTGCCGGTTCGGCGGCGCCGAGATAGACGATCGAGAGTTCTTCGGTGAACTGATCGCTCTCCCACTTGGTCACGAATGTGGGGCCATTCGCGATCCCCTGCCATACCGCACCGGTGCCATCGACCTTGACGGATGTCGGCCTGGCGAGGCCTTCCCCGTTCGAGGTGTAGAGGCGTTTGACCTCGTTGAACCCGGGCTGGTATTTCGAGACGCGAGTTCCCGGATTGGGTGACGTGACGTAGATCGATCCGTCCGGCCCGATGTCGACCCCTTCAAGGCTGTTGGGAATCGAGGTTTCGACTGGTTGAACCAGCGCCGCCGTGAAGCTGCCGTCGAGCGCGAAGACGTCGATGTTGGGGGCCGACGTGACGAAGAGGAGGCCGTGATTCGGCGAGGACGAGTTGTCCACGGCGATCTCGGGGTCTTCCAGCATCCCGGTCTGGGCCCCGGGGTCACCGATCAGTTCGTTGCCCGAAATGTAGGGCGCAGTGGCAGTGAAAGGTTTGGGGTTGCCCTCCAGGTCGAAGCGCTTGATCCTGTCGGTTTCCCCGAGGGGGTTGTTGCAGGAGACATAGACGTATTTCTCGGCCTCGAGCACCGCGATGTCCATGATCTGTTCGCAGTTGCCGCCAACCGAGAACGGCGCATCGGAGCTGGAGTGGTCGTAGGCTCCGAGAGCAGGCGGCGCCGAGGGGAAGAGCAACCCGAGCGCAAGTATCGCGACGGCGGTCGTCGCCCGCAGGAGCCTGCCGGCGCCGGCGCCGGCGAAGCCGTCGCCGTGGTCCAAGTCCGCGAACGTCAGTCGCGCGTCTCTCACTCGCTCTCTCCTCTTGTTCCCTGGCCGTCACTCCCTCCCATGACCGGCTGCCGCTTCCTGCAGCGATCGGTCCTGGGCCCAGGACCGATCGGCGATTTGCCAAAAAGTTCCTTGCCTGAACTCGGTCGAGCGCTCTCGACCCTGTGGCCCGCGCCCTGCGCGCGGATCCCGGATCGGGGGCGTCGACTTGCGACGCGAGAGGACCGTCAGCGACGGCCTCTCGGGGTGGGCGCTTCACCTTTTCCGTTTCCCGCGGTTAGCGCGGGCCCCTGGTGGGGAATCGCCCGGTAGTTCTCTTGGGTGTTCCGCCACAGCCGGTGACGGAACGATTTGTATTGGAACATAGCCGGACCAGAAAGTCAAGTGCAGATTTGCGAAGCGCTCTATTTCGCGTCTGTGACCAATTGCCCAAAACCGCTCTGAGCAGGGGATAGCGCAGAGAACGTTTTCGTTTTCTTTGGGCCGGTTGCGTACCGAGGGTAAGTCCCGAAATCTGGGCGCCGGAGGGCCCCCTCGTCAGGGCCGTAACAGCGTGTTACGGTGGCCGCGGGTAGCTCTTGGGTAGCGGTTTCGAGAGGAGAAGGTTGGGTTCCAGGCAGCCAGCGCCGGCGGCGACAGGAGAGTTGCTTGAGGCTGTCTCGAACCTCGTGGTCCGGATCTACGCCGACCACGTCGGCCGCGGGCCCACCAAGGCGCGGGCCTATGCGGACAGAGACATCATCGTCTGCGTGATGGAGGACACGATGACCAAGGCCGAGAAGACGCTCGTCGACTCTGGCCAGACCTGGATCGTCAAGCAGAGTCGGGACGCCCTTCAGGAGACGATGCGCGAGGCGCTCGCCGAGGGCATCGAGTCGCTGACCGGGCGGCGGGTGATCGCGCAGACCGGCACCGGGACCCTCGACCCCGACGTCAAGTCGGACCTCTTCATCCTCGACGGCAGCGCGCCGATGATGCCGCTCAAGGCCGCCTCCCAGGGGAACCCAGCTCGCCGCCCCGGGACCAACGGCACTCGACGAAATCTTTCTGAACAAAGCCGTACCGTGGTGTAGGCTCCGAAACTGAGGGTGGACCAGCAGGGACTCCGCTTGGGGGACTTGGCTCTTTGCCTTCGAGACCGGCCCACAGCCGATGCGCGGCCGTATTGCCGCCGCATGCGCCAGGTCTCGGGAAGAGCCGCGACCGGAGTCATGCCCCCGTTCCGAAGGCGGCGTTCGCTGTGGGGCCGCAGGAGACCCTCAATGTCACGAACACCGGCAGTATCACCGCAGGGCGAACAGTTGGCGGCGATCTCGAACATGGTCGTCGCGATATACGCGGACCATTTGGGCCGCGGGCCGACCAAAGCGCGGACCTATGCGACCGAGGGCGTCGTCACCTGCCTGCTGGAAGACACGCTGACCCGCGCCGAGCAGACCCTGATCCAGTCCGGCCGAGAGGCCGCCGTGCTCGAGGTCCGCTCCAGCATCCAGGAAACGATGCGCGACGAGCTGGTCAAGGCGATGGAGAAGCTGACCGAGCTGCGGGTGCGGGCGATGATCAGCGGCACCCAGCTCGACCCCGACATCAGCTCCCAGGTGTTTGTGCTCGACGCTTAGCCCACCCTCGCCGCATCGAGCTCGTCGAGTGCGGCGAAGCGGAGCGCGGCATCGAGCTCGAGGTCGCAGGCATCGAGCGGCCGCCCGATCCTCTCCTCCGCCGCGCGCAGGCGCCGCGCCACCGCCTGCCGGCTGACCCCGAGGGCCGCCGCCGCCATCGAGACGTTGCGGCCCGCCGCGAACCAGGCCCGCAGGGTTCGGCGCAGGGTCTCCCCCCTGTCGCGCCGGTCCTCGAGCGGCTCCAGATAGAGGCGCCGCAGGGAGCCGGCGAGCAGGTCGTCGCGCAGGACGGTCGCGAGGATCGCGACGTCGGCGTAGCGGACGACCGGCCTGCGGCCGCGAACCGCGACGGCGAGCGCCGCCCGCGCCTGGCGATGCGTGAGGCGCCAGCCGGCCAGGCCCGCCGCCGGCTCGCCGATCGCCACCAGCGCCCCGGCGGGCCACCGGCGGCTCGCGAGCAGGCCGGGCTCCGGCGGCGCCGCGCCTAGGCGGCCGCCGAGCCAGGCCCAGACGGTCCCCTCCGCGGCCTCGAGCTGCAGGACGTTCGCGTCGATCGACCTCGCCAGGCGCTCGATCGACTCGCCGATGCCGGAGCCGAGCCCGACGATCCCAAGATGCTCGGCCTCAAGCCCATAGGGCAGGCCCTGGGCTTCGAGCAGCTCCCCGCCGACCGGATCCGAGAGCGCCAGGATCCGGTCGACGACCGCCTGGTCGATCGAGTGGGCGGTCAGTGCTTGCGCTTACCGCGGGCCTTGGACTTACCGCACACGGCCTTGACTGGAGCGTGCTGGGTGAGCCTCTTGCCATTCTGCGCCGTGAAGCCCACCTTGACGGTCGAGATGGATTTGCACAGATTGCGCGTGTTGACCAGATAGCCGGTCTTCCCGTCGAAGATGGTCAGGCGGAAGTGGCCGATTGGCGCGTCGGGCACGACGGGCACGGTCGTTTTCAGGCGGCCGCCGACTGTGACGGTGTCCGCGCGGGGAACGAGGTTGACCTGGCCGTTGAGGATGAACGCCAGTCGGGGCAGGCCACCCGAGCCCGAGACCGCGTAGGCCGGTCCCGACAGCGGCTGGTCGAGCAGCGGCGTCGTCGTCGATGCCCTTCCGATCGCCGTGCGGCCTGCGCACTGGTTCGTCGCCAACTCTTTCTCGCTGCAGATGTTGCCCAGGTGCCGCTGGTCGATCTCAAAAGACTTCGGCAGGGTCACCGCGACCGACTTGATGTTCGCGTCACCCGCACGGGTCCTGAGATCGAACTGCAACCTCGGGTTCACGGTGCGCCTAGTGCCCTTGCGAGAGCCCACCTGGCGCACGGTCATCTTCGGCTGGAACGGCAGCAGGGCGCAGTTGACAGCGGTGAATGGCGAGGAGAAACCGACGGCGGTTCCCTGGTCCCCGATCCCCTCCGACTCGACCGTGAACGGCGAGCAATTGGTCGGGTTGATCGTGAAGTTCGGCTTGTCGATATTGACCTCGATCGACCGCATTCGGATCGGGATCCCGCCGATGATCTGCGGCATCGTCTCCGAGACCGCCCGCACCTGGGCGGTAAGGGGATCGACATTGAGCGCAACCCTGACGACGACGTTGCCGTAGTCATAGGGACCGGCCAAGGCCGGGGTGATTGCCACGAGACTGAGCGGGGCGCCTTTTAGCGGTCCCGACAGGTACATCCTGCCCTTGGCGTGGAAGGGGTGTGTGCCCGGGCCGGCCGCAACGTTCGATGTGCCCACCTCACTCGAGGGCGGACAGCTGGCCGCGAGGAGCTCGTCGCGGCCGGAGCGCTGAGTCGCGGCTGTGATCGAGGGCTCAGGGCAGTACGTGAGACCGCGCAGCGACCCCGTGAAGCCCGGGGGCATCGTGAAGTTCAGGTCGCCGAGGAACTGGTCTCCATCGTCCCGGTCGAGCTTCAGGTGGAAGTCGCTGAAGGCGCCTGCAGTCGGATTCGAGGATCCGGCCTCGAGGCGGGGTTTAAAGGGGCGGATCTGACCGGGACAGAGGGAGCCGTTGGGACCGGAGTTCACCGAGAACACCTGATTGGTGCTCTGGGGCGCGAGTTTCGTGTTCCAGGGATGGAACTCGGCCTCGACGTTGTAGATGCTGCAGTGGGTCGGCGTCGCCATCAGCCCACGGTCGGACGCGAAGAGGTGAAGCTCGATCTCTTCGAACGATACCTGCGGAAGATCGGCGAACACGGCCCTGAGCTGGCCCGTGCTCGGGTCCGGCTGGATCGAGCCCAGCAGCTTCGCGTGGATGCCGAACCCATCCGCGATCAGGAACAACCGGTAGGGGTCCCCGGGGACGGACCTGCCGAGGTAGGCGGACCCTCTGAGCGGGCCTTCTAGCGAGGGCGAGTGGATGTTGAAAATCCCCACCTTGGAGTTATCCGGGCATGCCGCCGGCCCCTCGGAGTCGAACTGTGCCTCGGCGTCCGTGCAGTCGCTCTGGCCGTCGGCGGCGTCGGGGTTGATGGTGAAGCCGGACGGGAAGGTGACCGTCACCGATTTCATCGGCGAGGGAGAGGGGACGAAGCCGATCGCCTGCGCGGCGCGCAGGGTGAGGTCCAGACCAGAGGCCGAATCGGCCTCTTTGGATGTTGGCCTCGCGAAGAGAACAGGCTGGAACACCTGTTTTTCACAGGCAACCGTCTGGGTGTAGCTGCTCTGGGCTTCGGAGAGGTCGCCGGGATCCTGGTAGCTCTCCACCGCGAGCCTGGTCACAAGCGGCTGCCCGGTGCACTCACTCGGGTAGTTGATGAAGGCCTGGACGCCGGTGGTCGGGGGGGTCGGCCCCGCCAGGCAGGAGGTGTCGTCGTCCCCGGGGCAGCCCGGCGGGTTGCCGGGGGATCCGTAGGGGAAGCGATCGGAGTTGTGGATCGTCGAGTTCGGCAGGCCCCAGAACACTGATTTTGCGGCGGCGAGCGGCGTCAATTGGGAGATCTCGGAGACAGTGAAACGCAGTCCGTAATCGCCGGCTGTCCGGACCTTCACTGGAATGTGGATGGCGATCCCGAGGGACGGCACGACGAACGCAAATCTGGCGGTGTCCTCGTCGCCGTTGGGCACCATGTTGTAGATCGGCGCCGTTCCGAGCAGGTTGCTCGGGTTGCCTTCGTAGTTCGCCCGCACCGTCATCAGGCCGACCTGCGTGTTGGGTGAGCACTGGGAGAGGGCGAACTCAGATGCCTCGCACCTCGGAGTCGCGGTCGGATTGCCGAAGACGCCTTCGGGCGCGTTGAAGGCAATGTTTCTGGCCGCCTCGGGCGCCCCCGGGTCTTCCAGAGTGAACTCCATCGACAGGTCGGGGTGGGTTCCCGCCTGCTGGGTCGAGCTCGTCGTGGTGAAGGATTCGATCCCGATCGAACCGTGCGCGGTGGATGCCAGGGCAAGGCTGGCGAACATCGCCGCAAAGGCGATGCGAATGGTCTTCCTGGCGATCATCGACTGCCTCCCTGGCTGTTCTTGGTTACCCGCTGCGGGCGACGCGACTTCTTGCGCTTCACACACTTGCCTTTTCGTCGCACCTTGCCTTTCGGACAGGGCCGTTTGCCCTGCGGACCGGCGTTCGAGCCGTTGCTCTTGAAGGTGCCGATCTTGGCCGGTGGCACCGCTTGGCTGCTGGGACCGTGGCACTCGTCGGACGCCGCGCATGGAGGCGACTTGGGAATTACGAAAAATCCGCCGTTCTCGCGTGCGTCGTAGACCTTCATCGCGCTGCCGTTACGGTCCGTCGGCACGATCTGGTCACGGGTGAAGAAGAAGGCGTCACGGCCGTCCTCGCTCACGGTGAGCAAGCTGGCGCCGAACGGGCTGGTTCCGGTGGAGATCAGCTGAACCTCGCCCTCCTTCCACTCATAGGCGTCAAGCTTCGCGCTGGAATCCCGGAGCACCAGCGGATCCGGTGAGTTGAAGAACACCCTGCCGTCCCTCGAAACGCTGAGCCCATCAGAGGCGAGCGAGGCATCGCCGGCCGGGACCTCGTCAGTCTGAATGCAGGAGACGCAGTCGAGGCTGTCCGCCTGCGAGTTGTAGCGGTAGACCATCGCTTTGCCGGCGTTGTCGTAGGTGGGGTCGAGAGGTTCGCGAGTCACAAAGACGGCGTAAGACCCCTGTGCGGTGACTTGGAAATCGGCGGTCTTGCGCACGTCGTTGTCGGCGACCGCGTTGACCACGGTCGAGTTGTCCGGCTCGAGGGTCGCGACGAAGTGAGGTGGAGATCCGGCCGCCGAGATGTAGAGGTTCGGCTCGTCCTGGACTCCGTTCGACGCGCCGTCGAGCTTCTCCGGACTGAGGAAGAAGACGTCGCCGGACTCCGAGGCGAGCCCTCCCTCGTCGGCGATCGCGACAGTGCCGCAGCCGTTGACGGATGCCCCGCCGACCGCGTTCCAGTTGTTGCCCGACCCGTTGGGCGCGGGGTCACAGGCATTGGTGTTGCCAGTCCCGGAGATGCCTGTCGAAAGCCTGGTGACCGTCGCGCCGACTTCGGACACCTGGGCGTGGAACAGGTCCGCGCTCATGTCGAGGTCGCCCGCAGTGGCGATCGGATCGGGGGTCGTGAAGAGCACCTCGGCACCGGTCTCCGTCATGCCGTTGAACAGCACACCGCCCGCCGTGTCGGCGACCGCGACCGTGTTGGGCGCGGCACCGATGTGCATGTAGAGATCCCAGTACTCGTTCCCGGCGGAGTCAGTCGAGACCCGTTTCCCGATCAGGATCCTGGAGCCGTCCTCGGAGATGTCGAGGGCCGCAATGTCCGATGCAGAGCCGGTCATCGTCGTGCCGTTCGGCAGCTTCGAGACGACCTGCGTGGTGTCAGTGTCGAGATTGCGGTCGTAGATGGTGAGGTCGGAGCCGTTCCCGTTCCCGTCTGCATGGAATTTCGCCGTCGAGCCGAAGAGGAGGTGACTACCGTCGCCGGAGAACCGCTCGCGGACGAAACCGGCCGGATCGGAGGTCGCGGCGGGCGTCTGCGGACCGGCCATTCCCTGGACCACGCCGCCACCTGACAGCCTCAGCGGGAGACCGCTTTCGATTCCCGAGAGGAAGCAAGGAGCACAGATCTCCGGCCCGCCGAAGGCGAAGGTGGTGAGGTCGGCGGTAGCGCCCGCGACCGTCGACGAGAACGGTGGCGATACCGCGTTGATGTTGGCTGGAATCCCGACATATTCCGTGCTCCAGCTGCTCTCGCCCCTCGTCGCCACGTATGGATCCGGGCCGCGGTTGGTCGGCACGGCGCCGGAATCGGGGATGCCGCCGTCGAGCACCGAGTAAAGCACCTTCCCCTCAGCCTCCGGGAAGCCACCGTAGAACTCCTGGCCGGAAACGAGGTCCGAGCGGACGTCGTAGCCGCCCGTGTATTCGGCGGATACCAACTCGTAGGCGCGGCAGTCGAGCATCAGGGCCGTCCCCGTCTGCTGGCGGGCGGACGCGTTGGTGCAGGGATCATCGACATCGGGCAGCGCCGGCCAGGTCTGGAACGTGCGGTCGGGACCGATGACTTTGCCAAGCCCGTTCTCGGCGATGATCCGGTAGTGGTAAACGGTTCCGGGGGTCAGTTCCTCGAGGGTGATCGAGCGCGTGAGCGGTTTGGTCCCGCGGATCGGGCCACCGGATTCGAGCTCACTGCATGGGTTCGCCACTTCGGTGCACGTGGCGGGTCCGAGCTCGATCGAGTAGTTGGTATCCGAAAAGTTCGGATTGATGAACGCCCGCAGCGTCGCGGTTTCCGTCGTCAGGTTGTCGGCTTCGGATGTGAACGACGGCGCTTTTGCAACCGGCAGTGCGAAGACCTTGACGTTGTTGGAACTGCGATCGACGACGAAGAGTCTGCGCGACGGAGAAACTGCCAACCCTCGCGATACCGAGCTGCTGGAGATTTGAAAGGGTGAAGCGGTGTGGGTGCAGTCCGCTTCGTTCCCCGCGGTGTCAAACGCGAGGAGAGCGTAATTCCCGCTACCACCACCGCAGGCCGCCCCGGTTGTGTTGCGCTCGCCAACCTGGAGGTAGTGGTTGACTGGGTCCACAGCGATACCAGCCGGGGTGCCACCGATCTCGATCACCGCATCCCGCGTCGCGCCCGTGCCTTCGACGCTGAAGTCGGCGGTGGTGAATTTCACCGCGACGGCAGGGAACAGCGGGAGTGCGTAGACGTTGGCCGTGCCCGGGTCTAGCGCGATCGACATCCAGCTCCTGTTGTCCCCGGTCCAGCGGAGATGGTCGAGGACCGCTCCCGAAGAATCGAACCTGGTGATCCGGGCGCCATCGCCTTCCGGCCGGTCGACGACATAGATTGTCCCGCTGTCATCGACAGCGACGCCCTGGTCGTCGGTGCTTTCCCACTGGAACCCACCCACAGGAGGGTTCCCCGAGCCTCCGAAGTTCTGTGCCTCTTTGCACACGTCTCCGGATCCGGCGACGCACACATTCCCCGTGGTCGTCTGGTTCACACCGATGCCCCACATCCGCTCGAACGCGGCGCCGGGCGTGAACTTCTGTATGCGGCGATTTCCGTTGTCTTGAACGTAGATGGTTCCCAGGGTCGGTCCGGCGGAGTTGTCGACGGCCACTCCGCGGGGTCCGCTCAACTGACCGGACTGATTGCCGGCGGTCCCGGCTTTGCAGACGTCGTTCGTGGGAGCGACCGGAACGCAAACCTCGTAAACGGCGCCACCCGGGGCGATCGTCTGCACGGTCGGGCTAAAGCTGCCGGAGACCGTGACGTTCGGCGACACCGAGGGGACACCAGACGGCTGGGGCGAGGTGAAGCGCCTGGTGCTCTCCTGGGACGATTTGCCTGCCGCGTTTTCGCCCGTTACAAGGCATTGGAAGCTGGCAGACGCTTCGAGGTCTGCTTTGGTCGCCGTGTAGGTATCCGTCGTTGCAGCCAAGGTTTCCGTCTCGACGACCGCTCCGTTGCGCAACCACTGGTAGGTGTAGGCGGTCGGCGAGTTTTGCCAGACGCCGGCGTTACAGGTCATCACGATGTTTTCGCCGCCGACCGACAGCGTCGATCCGGAAGGCGCGCTGATGCTGCTTGGAGGCAACGGGATAAGCGGCGCGGATTTTGGGACGGCGCCGATGTGCACGGGTGGTTGGTTGAAGCCAACCGTGGAGATGGCTCCGGTCGTACTCGTGACCCTGCACTGGAGGGCTTTACCCGAGTCTTCGGCGACCGGCGTGTAACCGGCGGACGTGGCGCCGCCAATCGGCGTGCCGTTTCGCATCCATTGGAACGTCTTTTCGGTCGCGCTTCCGCCGTCAGAGCAGGTGATTGGGGTGCCGACGGGAAGGCCCAGGCTCTGCAGTTCCCCGGGGAACGAAAGCGGCGAGACATCCAGGCCTCCGACCAGTCCACCGCTGAACGTCACGACATACGGAGTGGATCCGGTTTCATCTCCTGGCCCGCCCGCAACCGAGACCCCGCCTGGGCCAACGTTCGACAGTGCATTCAAAGCCGCTTCGACGGACCCGGCTCCACTGGCAGGAGCGTCGAAAGCGACTGGCGCGGTGTTCTGACCATTGAAGTTCAAGCGGAAGGCGCCTCCCACCGCTTTGATCGTCACTTTCTGGACCTCGTTCGCATTCGGCTGGTTGCTCGGCCCACTCGCGACGACGTCATAGCCGAAGATGCGCACCGAGGTCCCCGTCGCGTCGAACTCCTGGATTCGATTGTTGCCGGTGTCCGCAACGTAGACATGTCCCGTCGCGTTCTCATGGGCGATGCTGCGCGGAGCGTTCAGCTGGCCGGCAGCGCCTCCGGAGGATCCGAAGGTGAGTTCGTGGACGTTGGTGGCACCCGCCTCGGGGGCGAGAATTGCCGCCAGTCCGCAGGTGAGCAGGGCACAGATCGTGAGATGACGACGCACTGATGTGCTCCTTCTGATCATCGCGGGGTTTGGTCGAGTGCTGGTCATCGCTGGCCCGCCTTCCTTGCCTGGTGCTGGTGTCGCTTGCGCTTTTTGGTGCCTGCTTTTCCACAGGCGGGCTTGAGCGCCACCTTCCTTGAGACGACGGCACCGTTCTGACCGGTCATTCGGGCGGTGGCCCGCTTCTTGGTCCCGCAGAGCGTTTCGCTGTTCAACAGGAGGCCGCGTTTGCCCCCCTCGAGGTCGAGGACGAACTGGGTGACCGGAACGTCCGGGATTGCCTCGAAGGTGCTGCGGAGGCGACCGTTGACGCTGTCGATTTTCGCCGAGAGCTCGACATCCACCTGCCCCCTCAGGTCAACGACCAGGTCGGGCAGTTTGTTGTTGGACGAGCGCAGGTAAACCGGCCCGGAAAGGGGTGAGTCCAGAAGCGGGGTGGTCGCCGTGGCCCTGCCGATCTGCGAGCCACCGGGACAGGCTCCCTGGGCGAACTGAACCCTGGTGCAGATCGTCCTGATGTGAGAGTTATCGAGCTGCTCTCCCATCGGCAGCAGAAGCTGAACCCCGCGCGAGTTCGATTCGCCAAAGCCCGCTCTGAACTTGGCGTGGATCGCGGGGTGGCCGCGGCGCTTGAGCCCACCAGTCAGTTTCAGCGTGAGCTTCGGGCCATAGGCGAGCGTCCCGCAGTCGGCGACCTGGAAGTGGCTCGAGGCGCTGGATGAGCCGCCCTGGTCGCCGGTGAGCGTGCTGGTGACCGAGAACGGGTCACAGTTCGTCGGGTTGAGCGAGAACTCCGACCTGTTGAGCGAGACCTGAAGGTGTCGCAACCTGAGCGGGATGCCGTCCAGGATCCTCGGGAGCGGATCGGAGACCGCATGGACGCGGGCGCTGACCGGATCGACGAAGATGGCGGTTCTGACGGCGACCACGCCGAGGTCGTATGGGCCTGACACCGCCGGGACCACGAACAGGATGCTCAGCGGTGCGCCCTTGTAGGGGCCGGCGAGGAAGGCCCGGCCTGTGACGGTCAGCGGACGCGTGCCCGCGCCGGCCTCGGTCGAGACCGTTCCGATCTGGCTCGCGACCGGACATGCCGGCGATCCCAGCTCCGTCGCGCCGGTGTAGACCGCGTTCGAGATGGTGGCGAGTGCAGACTCCGGGCAGTAAGGAACCCCGGCGAGCTTCGCCGTGAAGCCCGGTGGAAGGGTGACTTCGAGGCGGTCGATGAACTGCTCGCCGTCCGCCCTCGAGGCTTCGAAGCCGAAGTTGGTGAACCTCGCGGCGGTGTTGTTGTCAGATCCTGCCTCCACAACCGGCCCGAAGCCCCTGGAGGGGGGCGGACAGGGCGCGCCGTTGGGACCGGTGTCAAGGATGAAGAACTGAGTGGCTTTGCGAGATCCGAGCTCGTCGGCGTACGGCTCGAAGGTGGTCTTCACCGGGTAGGTGCCGCACTGGGTCGGAGTCGCGAGAACTCCCCGCTCAGAGCCGAACATGTGTAGCTGGGTACGCTGCAGGGGCGCCTGCGGCAGGTCTTCGAACTCGACCGTGAGCCTGCCGGTGTCGGGATCGGGTCGCACCGACCCGGGAACCTTGACATGCGTTCCGAAGCCATCGGCTGTGATCAGCAGGCGGTAACGGTCCCCGGGCTTCGGCTCGCCCAGATAGACGGCACCGGGAATGGGAGCCGGTAGTGCCGAGCTGTCGATGATCGAGGTCCCGACCTTCGCAAACTCCGGACATTCGGCAGCGTCCTCGCTGCCGAACTTGGCCTGTGCGTCAGTGCAAACCACCTTGCCGTCAGCGGCGTTGGGGTTGATCGAGAAGCCCTCGGGCATCTCCACGGTCAGACCCTTCAGGTAGGAGGGCGACGGGGTGGTGGGGCTCTGGAACTGCGGCACTGTCAGATCGACCTCGAGGCCGGACGCCGTGTCCGTCCAGGTGGTCGTCGGGTTGGCCGCGAGGCTCGGGTTGAACTGCAGCTGGTCGCAACCCGTCGTCGCCGGGAACGCGGAGATCGCCGACGCCTGCAGGTTGTCGTAGGAGGTGGTCGTGGCGGTGGCGGTCAGCGGGCCAACGCATGTCGTCGGGCTCGAGACCAGCGGGCCTGGGAGCGAGTCCGATTTGGTCGGAGGGTTGAAACTTCCTTCCTGCCAGATCGAGCAGCTCGACGTCGGGGGCATGATGTCGTTCTTCATCTGCTCCCATGCTTCCTCTCCGCCCGCGTTGCACTCCCATTGGCCCGCCCGGGATCCGGGTGTCAAACGCACCGGGTCGTGGACCGGATCGGCAGGGACGCCCCACAGGTACTGGTCGAAGACGGCGGGTGACCCGAACTGAGTGATCGACTTGGTTTCGGCGTTGAGTCCGAAATCTCCCCCGGTCCTCGCGCTGAGCTCGATGTAGACCGGCGCGAGACCCAGGAACGGCACGTAGAAGGCCAGTAACCCCGCCTGGTCGGGAGAGGGCTGCATGTTGTAGATCGGCGAGACGAAGGTAAATCCCGCCAGTGAGAGAACCGTGTGCTCGAGCCCGACCTGCGAGGAGGGCGGGCACTGCTTTCTCGAGAACTGCTCCGACGTGCAGGTCGGAACAACGTGGGGGTTTCCGATGAAGCCTGCGGGGAATTCGACGCGGACGTCTCGCGGCGCCTCTTCGCCGATGGCGTTTTCTTTCACTTTGATGTGAACCGAGAGGTTCGGGTGGCCGCCCGCCTGAGAGCTGGTGGTCGTCGCAGAGAACTCGACGAGCGGTGCGACGGCGGATGCGGAATCGGCACGCAGCGCCACCGTCGCGAGCATTGCGGCTAGCACCCAAGCGGTCAGCTTCAGCTTGCCCATCGTCGTCGCTCCCCCGATCGTCTGGTTCCTATCCACGGTGCTCGCCCCCCTTGCGGCTCGAAGTACCTCGTGCTGACTTGCGCTTCTTCTGCCGCTTCTTCACGCACCTGCCGCCCTTGCGCACCTTGCCTCGTGGGCATTTCTTGGCGGCGGAGAGGTTTCCGCTGCCGATATTCGCCCCCGATCCGATCCGGACCGGATCGGTGGAGGCACTACTCGGGCCGTGGCATTCGTCGGCGGCGGCACACGGAAGCGGCGGCGGATCGAGCGGGAAGCCTCCATTGGTGCGAGCGGTGAAGTACTTGAGCGTGGTCCCGTTCAGATCCTGCCCGACGAAGGTCTCGTAGGCACCGAAGAAAACATCGATTCCGTCGGCGCTGACGCCGATCAGGCCAACCGGGAAGAACGAGGAGTTCTGCACCGTCCCCGTGCCGGTGGTGATCAGCTGAGGCCGGCCCTCGACGTACTCGTAGACATCGTTGAGGCCGTTCACGTCCCGAGGCACCAGCGAGTCTTTGGTGGTGAAGAAGGAGCGGCCGTCGTCGGTGATGAAGCGACCGTTCTGACTACCGATCACATCCCCATTCGGCGGATTCCCGCTCGGGTTGCAGGAGACACAGACAAGCTGGCCCGTCGCGGGTTCGAAGGTGTACATCTGCTGGGTGGCTTGGTTCTCGTAGGTGGTGATCTTCGATGCCGTAATGAACGCAGCTGCGTGCCCGTCGGGTGTGACCTGAAGGCGCGTCAGCGGATTACTCTGCGACAGGGTGGCGACGAACACGACTGCTCCGGCACGACTGGCGTAGAGGTTCTTCTGACCGAGCTCCGCACGGGGGTCGGTTGTCAGCACCTCGGCCGAGTAGAAGTAGATGTCACCCGCGTCCTGTGCGAAAGAGAAGTCCGTTGACGGCTGAGGTTGACCGACGGCCGCGCCGAATCGTTCCGCCGCGGGGACTACTTCGACGCTGCAGTTCGTGGAACCGCAGGTACTGGCGTTTCCGGCGCCGGCGCCGGCAGAGAGCCTGGTGACCGCTCCCCCGCCCGCCTCGGTCCACATGAAGAGATCGGTCCTGTTGTCGGTGTCATCGGCCGTGATCTGTTCAGAGGAGGTGAAGAAGACCTTGGAGCCGTCAGCAGTCATCCCCTCGAACCTGACGCCGACGTTTGTCCCGTCCTGCCGTTCAGAGACGTCGAAGTGCTCGGTCTGATCAACCGTCATGTAGAGGCGTGTGCCGCCGGGCCCGCTCGTCGACATCAGGATGTGCGAACCGTCCCTGGAGACCGCGGGGATCCGGATGAAGCCGTCCCCGGACGCAATATCTCCACCCTGGGCGGTTTTTGAGACGACGGTGACCGTTCCGGTCTCGATGTCGTTGTCGTAGACGGAGCCCGGCGAGGAGGTCAGGCCGCCGGGAGCGAAGGCGATGTTGCCACTCGAGAACGCGTAGTGGCTGAAGTCCGGCGATGGCCTGAAGTCACCAAAGAGGGTAAGACCATTTTCGACGCCTTCAACGTTCGTCGGCCACCTTTCGAGGACGGATCCGAAGTTGTCCACCACGAACGGCGAATAGGATTCTTCACCGAGGCCATTGACTTGTCTGGGCCAGCTCAGAAAGCGGGTCAGCTCTGTGTTGGACCTCATGTCGGACGGTTCCCCTCCGATGATTCCCGTCCCCGGGGGACCACCTGAACTGAGCTGCTCCGACGCAGGCAGGCCGACGAAGCGGCTTTTCCAACCTTCGCTTGAGCGGGTCGAGACATAGAGGTCTCCAAGTCCGTTCGGCGGATTGCCGGCGTCCGGGGCGATCCCGAGAAGGCCGACCCAGCCGAAGCGCCCGGACGGGTTGGCCCCGAGTGGCACCGGAGGCGCCTCCGGGATGATCAGGATTCCGTTGGCGTTCGCCGGGGTCACCAACTCGTAGGCGCGACAATCAGGCAAATAGGCACCGCGCGTCTGCTGCCGCACCCTTGAGTTGGGGCAGGCGGAGGGGAAAAAGTTGAAAGTCTGATCCGGCGTCGTTGTCGTCCCCAACGCGTTCGTCGCTTTGAGGCGGAAGTGGTAGTCCACCCCGGTCAACCCGCTGACTGGGGCCGAGACGTTGCTCGGGTTTGCGCTGGCTTTGAGCTCCCCCGCCGGAACCGGGGCGACCTCGCCGTATGCGGGGGTTTTCCCGTATTCGAACTGGTAGGTCGTGTTCAGCGAATTCGGATTGATGCTCGCTCTCAGAACCGCGCTGTTGGCCGTCACTTCAGAGGCAAAGACGCCGTTCACCGACGGCGGCTGAGTCGTCGAGAAGACCTGGTCGGGCGATTTGTTCTCACCATTGGCGTTCCCCACCACCAAACGGAAGTGGTAGGTCGTCGCTTTTTTGAGGCCGGAAAGCGGGGCGGTGACATCGGTCGCTTCGGTGAAGTTGGGGACAGGCGAACAGGGAGCAGTCAAGCCATAGCTCTGCGAGGTTCCGTATTCGAATTTGCAGGTGGTGATGTCGCCGCGACCGAGTGGATCGACTTTTCCAGTCAGCGTCGCTTCGGTTTGCCCGAGACCTGTCGAAGTGCTGGTCCGGACACCCGGGACATTGGCGCTGAAGACCGCCACGTTGCCGGCCCCGGTGTTGGCGACGTAGACATCGTCGGAGAAAGTGTTGATCGAAAGTCCCCGAGCGCCGTTGAGCTGACCAGAGCCGAACGAGTTGAGCGCGGCGCCGCCTTCGGGCCCGTAGTGGGTGACCACTTTCCCGCCTCCGACAAGGTCACCGGGCTGCGTTTGATGACCTTCCTGAACCAGAAAAATGTCGTTGCCGCCCAGATCGACGTTGATCCCGATCGGCCCGCTATTGTCGTTGCCAGGGTCGCTGATGACACCGGGGAGCCCTTTTCCATCAAAATTGACTTTCCCGACGCCGTTCGATTCCAGGTACCCGGATCCGGTGAAGTACAGGTAGTAGCTGTGGAACGTCGAGTCGACGGCCATTCCGCCGGCGATGAACACAGTGGTGTTGCCTCCGATCGCCTGCTGGTTGCCGGCGCCGAGGCTGTACTGAGTCTGGTGGGATCCGTCATGGGCAAAACGCATTGCCCGATTTCCGCCGCAGGCGTAATAGAGACGTCCGAGGCTGTCAACGGTCAGGCCCCCCGTGCCGTACTGTGCGACCGCAGAAGAGGCGTTGCAGGGCCCATTTTCCGATTCGGCACCGACCAGGCTCCCGTTCTTGAGCGGCGCCGCATCTCCCCACCCTTGATCCAGGTTGCCCTCCGAGTCGAACTTCTGGATCCGATCGGCGCTGTCTGGATCGGTCGGGGCGTTGACGCCACTATCGGTTGCGACGCTTCCGAGCTCCCCGACGTACACGCTGCCGGCCGAGGGGCTGTCCGAGTTGTCGACCGCGATGAAGTGAGCATGGGCGAACATTCCCGGCGAGGTGCCCTGCGTGCCGGGACCGCAGGTGTCGCCAGACGCCGCGGTACAGATGTCGCCGCCGGTCGTGACGTTGACGTCGCGACCGAACATGAGGATGAAGTTCCCGGCTCCATCGAACTTGACGACGCGGTTGTTCCCCTGGCCGTCGGTGTTCGTATAGAAGTCGTCGTCGTCAACGACGTAGATGTCGCCGGTCGCCTGATCAATGGCGACGTCCCGCGGCATGTCGAGCGCATTGGTGCCCGACCCGGTGATCGTCGTTTTGAAGGCGTGTTCCGGGGCGGCCTGAGCCACGACCGGCAGGAGGACGAGGCTGACGAGCGCCACTGAAAGGACGACGACGAAGCGGGGCACGGACCATGCCGAGGCGTGGCGTCTCACGAATCTCTCTCCTCCTGCCGCTCCCCTTTTCCGTTCCCGCCTTTGCTTCAGCGGACCCTGGTTGGGGATCGACCTCTCGTTGTTCGCACGCTCCCTGGCGGCGACCTATCTCTCTCCTGCCTTTGGAACACGGCCGATTCCCGTCGTTGCGGGAGGGCTGTCTCCAACGGCCCGGGTATTAGAACATAGACGGACCAACATGTCAAGAGACGCATGTGTCTATGCCTGTGGCGTGTGCCTGAATCCCGCACGGAGACTGGAATAGCCAGATCGTCGGAAAGGAACGGCGGGGCTAATTGCGAACCGCGTCGTACCATGAAACGTCGGTGTTCATCAAGGAGGGGTATGTACCCGAGCGCCCGGTTATGGTCCGGTACAGGGATGGTGCGGACACCGTGGGGAGATGCGACTGATTTGCGGGCGCGAATGCTGCGTCCCGGTAGAAGCACCCCGCGTGATGAGGCGGAGAGGAACCAGCGCGAGCGGCTCTTCGCGGCGATGGTCGCGACCGTCGCCGAGAAAGGCTACGAGGCGACCACCGTCGCCGACCTGGTCAAGCTCTCCGGAGTCTCGCGGAGCGCCTTCTACCGGCATTTCGACGACAAGCAGGAGTGCTTCCTGACCGCCGCCGAGGCCCTGATCGAGCCGACGATCGAGCTGATGGTCAATGCCGAGCAGGCATCGTCCGGGGAGGAGCGCTCGCACCAGGCGCTCGAGGCCTTCCTGAAGCTGATCGCGGCGCAGCCGGCTGCGGCGAAGATGTGCTTCGTCGAGGTCTACGCGGCCGGGCCCGAGGGGGTCGCCGTGGTGGACCGGACCCTCAGCGCCTTCGAGAGCTTCGCCCTGCGGCTGTTCGAGCAGATCCCTGGCCGCGAGGGGATGCCTCCGCAGATGATCAGGGCGATGATCGGCGGCCTGCAGAAGGTCGTCCACAAGCGCCTCTACCGCGATGAACAGGACGAGCTGGTCGAGCTCGCGCCCCAGATCTGGGATTGGTGGCTCTCCTATCCGCCGCCCCCGGGCCCGTTGAAAGCGGGCCGGCGCCGCTCGCAGGAGCCGCGGACGTTCGAGGAGCGGCAGGCTCTGGCCAACCCCGCCGAGCGGGTGCTGCGTGCGCTGGCCGCGGTGGTCGCCGAGAAGGGCTATCCGGCGACGACCGTGGCCGAGGCCGTCGACCGCGCCTCGACCTCCCAGCGGACCTTCTACGAGCACTTCGCCAACAAGGAAGACGCTCTGCTCGCCGCCCTCGACAGCGGCTCCGCGCTGATGCTGGCGAGCGTGCTTCCCGCCTTCCGGCGGGCTCCCTCCTGGGAGCAGTCGGTGCGCGCCGCATACGAGGCGATGTTCGGGTTCGGCACCGAAGAGCCGGAGTATGCGCGCCTCGGCGCGGTCGAGATGTACGCCGCCGGCAAACGGGCGCTGCAGGCCCGCGACACGATCATGGAGGGACTGGAGGCGCTGCTGGCCCCCGGCTATGAGCTCTCCCCCGATGCCCCGCCGATTGCGGCAGAGGCGATCGGCGGGGCGATCTACGCCCTCGTCTACGACCAGGTCAAGGCGAAGGGGCCGGAGAGCATGCCCGAGCTGGTCCCGATGGCGACCTACATGACGCTCGCCCCGTTCATCGGGGCCGAGGACGCCTACGCCCTGGCCAACGGCGACCGTTAGAAACGCAACGACCCGAGGGTGCTGGGAAAAAGCGCCCCCGGGCCATGAGTTGCGTTAACAGGATCGTGCCGCACAGGGATGGGCGGGAAGATCCCAGCTCCGACATGTCGGCTGAGGAACCCTGAAGTAGAGCGCCTCTCGCTATTGGGGAATAAGAACATACCTGGACCGATTTGTCAAGGCCAAAACCGCGATTTTCCGGCATTCCAGGCAACAGGCTAGGGTCTGAGGGCGTACCACTTATGGCAGCAGATCGGTGCCCGCCAGCCGCTTGGCGTCGGTGAAGCCGACATAGGGCAGCAGCGCCAGGTAGATCAGGTTGGGGGCGATCTCCTCGAGCCGGTCGGCGCGGTCCCAGCGCAGGTGGTCGCTGACCACCGAGGTGAGACTCGCAACCACACCCTCGTCGATCGGGGCGGGTGGGCGGCGGTCCCCCGGCAGGCAGGTGCCGAGCTTCTCGGAGAAGTAGCGGGTGAGTTGCGGGTCGCTGCGGCTGTCCTCGGACCCGCTGGCGGTAAGGACGCGTGCTGCCGCCGGGTTCGTCGCAGCGAAGGAGAGGGCCGAGCGGATGCCCTCGGCGAGCTGGTCAGGCCACTCCATGCGCCCGTCGCAGCCGTCGGCGACCGCCGCCTGCAGCTGCTCGAGGCTGCCCGAGAAGTCATTCTGCGCACCTGCTTGCACTGGTTGCCGCCTCCCCTGGGGCTTCCACGAGCTGAACCACGTTCCCAATAAGAACATAAACGGACCTGTCTGTCAAACGCTTGAGGGCACTTTTCGCGAGTCCGACCACGGAAAGCGGGTCAGCCACGTACCGATAGCCGAGACCGCTACAGCTAGCGCGTGCGACAGCTACGCACGGTTTCCGTCGTCACCTCGGTGCCGCCGGCGAACCTGTACGTCGCCCGGGCCAGCGAGAGGAAGCCGACGGTGAAGTTCGGCGGCACGGGGCACGATGCGCTCAGGTAGCTGTGTCGCACCTCGTTGTGGGTGAAGTCGCGGGCAACCCTGACCCTGAAGTTGGCAACGTGGGGCCAGGGGCCGACGGCGCGGCGGATCGTGGTCGCCAGGACGGTGCGGAAGGCGCCTTTCTGCTGGCGCACGGCAAAGGGAATGATGAACGAGACCGGAGGGTCAGCCGAATACGCGTGAGCCCAGACCGCCGGGCGGCCCGCCTTTGTCCGGCCGTTGAAGGTGAGCAGTTTCGCGCGCACCCCGAACGGCGTCTGGTTCGGAAAGAAGACCTTGGCGAAGAGCTGGCCGTCGCCGACCAGCGCGTCGCCGCAAAGCTCCATCGCCAGCGCGGTGTCGGTGCTGCGCAGGCGCTCGCGTGGGCAGACCGCAAGGCCCTTGGTGTAGATCTTCCCCCTCCACGCCAGCTCCAGTTTGATCGAGTTGACCCGTGGCAGGGGCGAACCGTCCGAGGTCTCTACCCCGCCGGAGAGGTGGACGGCGACCGGCGCCGGGTGGTCGCGCGGGAGCTCGATCGGCGAGATGCCGCCTTTGAGGGAGACGATCACCGAGCCGTTCTGGGCCCGCTCGGCGCCCGCCGGGACGCTCGCCAGGGCGAGTATCGACAGGGCCGCGACCGACAGAGCGATCCAGCCCCGGCGCTTCATCTATCCATACCTCGAGAACTTGAAGCTGCAGTAGTCGAACCCGAAGGCGAGCGTGACGTTGTTCGCCAGGTTGCCGTTGTGGATGAAGCGGGCGGTGAGGCGCTGCGCCTTGATCGGGCGATCCGCCCGCAGCTGGGCGGCGATCCGCTCGAGGTAGTCCGCCTGCCGGTTGAGGTACATGAACCACTCCTTCAACCGCTCGGTGTCGCCGGGCGGTCGGCTCACCTTGGAGATACTCGCCACGGTGCCGCCGAAGATCTTCGCCGCGCGGCCGAACTTGTGGGCGGCCATCGGGATCCGGCCGTCGTGGACATCGTCGCGGACGCCGTCCATCGCGGCCCGGGTCGCTTCGGCCTGCGGCTTGCAGATCGTCTCCAGCCGCGGCACGTATTCCTCGCGGGTGAGGGCTTCGGACGCCGCGGCGCTGAGGGCACAGAGCAGCAGCGCTGCGACGACCCCTATTACAACCGCCATCTGACCCATCCCCGTGCGTCTCTCCTCCATAAGTCCCTGTTAACGCAGAGCTAACCGGACCCTGCATCTTAAACCCTCGTGTTCCCCAAGTGGAAGGTTGTTCCCCAGGGGGGAAGGTCATTGATTAAACCAGCGCCACCCGAAGTCGATGCGGCGGGCGGACCCCGAGCCGCTCGCCGGCTACTTGGACTTCTTGCCGCAGGCGCCCTTGACGGGGACCTTCTGGCTCAGGCTCTTGCCGCTCTGGGCCACGAAACCGACCGCTATGACCGGCGCGCTCCTGCAGATGTCGCGGGTGTTGATCAGATACCCCCGGTTCCCACCGAAAATCGTGAGGCTGAAGTGGCCGATCGGGGCGTCGGGGACGACCGGCACGGTCGTCCGGAGCTTGCCTTTGACGGACTTGGTGTCTGCCCGCGGCACGAGGTTGACCTGGCCGTTGAGGATGAACGCGAGACGGGGCAGGCCACCGGAGCCCGAGACCGCGTAGACGGGCCCGCTGAGGGGCTGGTCGAGCAGTGGGGTCGTCGTCGTGGCCTTGCCGATCGCCGTACGCCCGGCGCACCTCTTGTCGATCAGCTCTTTCTCGCTGCAGATGTTGCCGAGGTGACGCTGGTCGATCTCGAAGGCCTTCGGCAGGGTGACCGCGATCGACTTGATGTTGGCATCGCCGCTTCGTGTTCTGAGATCGAGCTTCAGAGCCGGATTGGTTGCACGCCTTGAAGACTTTCGACCGCCGATCCGGCGCACCGTCATGCTCGGCTTGAAGTCGAGGCTCTCGCAGTTCACCGCCTGGAAATAGGAGGAGAAGTCGGTGATCGTGCCCTGGTCGCCTATCCCCTGCGAGTTGACTGTGAACGGGGAGCAGTTGGTCGGGTTGATCATGAACGCGGGCTTGTCGATGTTGACCTGGATCGATCGCATCCGGATCGGAATGCCGCCGATGATCGCCGGCACCGTGTCCGAGGTGGCGAAGACATGAGCGTCCTCAGGATCGACGGCGATCGCCACCCGTACGACGACGACCCCGTAGTCATAGGGGCCCGCCAGGGCAGGGGTGATCGCCACGACCGAGAGCGGCGCCCCCTTGAACGGGCCGGCCAGGTACATCTTGCCGACCGCGTGGAAGGGGTGGCTGCCCGGGCCCGCGGCGACGTTCGTCGTCCCGATCTGACTCGACGCCGGACAGCTCGCCAGTCCCTGCTCGCTGAGGCCCTGATTGACGGCCGCCGCGGTGATCGCCGACTCGGGGCAGTACGTGATTCCTCGCAGACTCGCGGTCAGCCCGGGCGGCATCCTGAAGGTGAGGTCGCCGAGGAACTGGTCGCCGTCGTCTCGCTGGAGCACGAGGTGGAAGTCGCTGTGATTGCCCGCCAGCGGGTTGGAGGTACCTGCCGCGAGACGTGGGTCGAACGGCCGTCGCTCGCCTGGGCACAGCGACCCGCTCGGCCCCGAGCTGATGCCCAGGTTCGGGGTCGAGTGCTGGGGCGCGAGGCGGTCGTTCCACGGAACGAAGAGCGAGTCCACCTGGTGGATTCCGCAACGGGTCGGGGTCGCGATCAGGCCGCGGTCCGAGGCGAACAGGTGCAGGTTGAACTCCTCGAAGGGCACCTGGGGGAGATCGGTGACGCTGAGCGTCAGTTGGCCGGTGACGGGATCCGGCTGCACCGAGGCGACGAACTTGGCGTGCACCCCGAAGCCGTCGGCGAGCATGAAGATCCGGTACTGGTTGCCGGGCAGCGGTTTTCCGATGTAGAGCGAGCCGACCAGCGGTCCTTCGAGAGCGGGAGTACGGACGTCGAATGTGCCGATCTTGGCGTTGTCGGGGCAGGCTCCGGCCTGGTTGCTGCCGAAGCCGGCCTCGAGATCGGTGCAGGAGCTCTGGCCGTCGGCGGCGTCGGGATTGACCGAGAGCCCCACGGGCAGGAAGACCGTGGCCGAGCGCAGCTGAGAGGGCGAGGGCGCCCGCTCGAGGAACTGATCCGCCTTGAGTTGCAGGTCGAGGCCCGAGGGAGCATCCGCCTCATTCGTGGTCAGGCCGACGTTGAGGATCGGGTCGAAGCGCCCTTTTTCACAACCGGTGGTGGCCGGGTATTCCGCCTGCGCCTGGGAGGGATTCTGCGGGTCCTGGTAGGTCTGGACCGTGAGCGTGACCGAGAGTGGATTGCCCGTGCAGACGGTCGGGTTGTTGATGAACGGGCGGACGAAGATCGCGGCTTTCGGATACGGCGTCGCGTTGCAGCTCGTGTCTTCGAGGCCGGCGCATCCGGGCGGCGAGCCGGGTGAGCCGATTCGGAAACGTTCCGGGTCGTGGCTCGCTTCGGCCGGGAAGCCCCAGATGCTGAAGGAAACGGATTTCAGGGGGATGCTCTGCGGAATTCCTTTAATGTTCATCCGAACGCCGTAGTCCGACGAGGACCGCACGGTGAGCGGGATGATGATCGGGACATTCACCGTCGGCGCGGTCAGGCCCAGACGCGCGGTCTCGTCTTCTCCCTGTGGCACGAGGTTGTAGACCGGAGCCGTGCCGAGCAGGAAGTTGGGGTTCCCTGCATATTTGGCGTAGATGGTCACCACCCCTGCCTGAGACGCCGCCGCGCACTGGCTGAGCGCGAAGCTCGTCGAGGTGCAGCGGTCGATCGCGCCCGGGTTGCCGAAGACGCCGGCGGGCAGGTCGACGCTGATGTTCTTGGCGATTTCGGGTTCGCCGGGAGCTTCGAGCGAGAAGGAAGCGGTCAGGTCGGGGTGGCTGCCCGCCTGCGTGGTCGAGCTGCCGACCGAATAGCCGTTGATCGTCTGGCTTGCCGATGCGGCGCCGACGAAGAGGACCAGGCCCGCGACCACCGCCGTGAGCGTTACTCCGAGGTTGACCGAAAGCTTCCTCATCGTGACGACCCCTTGTTATTGCGGTGGGCTCTCTTCTTCTGCTGCTTCCTCTGCTTCTTCTTGACGCATTTGCCGTTCCTCTTGACGAAGCCGCGCCGGCAGCGCTTCGGCAGGGGCTGGGCGACCGGAGAGCGTCCGCTGCCTTCGACGGTGTCGATGTTGGGCGGCGGCGCGGCCTGGGTGCTAGGACCGTGACACTCGTCTGAGGCAGCACACGGAAACGGCGGAGCGGTGTACAGGAATCCGCCGTTCTCACGTGCTGTGTAGATCTTCATCGGTGAGCCGTTTTTGTCGAACGGTGTGAGCGTGTCGCGAGTGAAGAAGAAGGCATCCACCCCGTCGGCGCTGACCGAGAGGAGGCCGGAGTCGGCCGGGCTGGTGCCGGAGGAGATGATCTGGACAAGCCCGTCATCCCACTCGTAGGCGTCCTTCTTCTCGTTGGTGTCCCGGAGCACGTACTGTTCGCTGGACGTGAAGAACACCCGTCCGTCGTCGGTCAGGTTCAGACCCGTCGGAGTCAGCAGCACATCCGCGCTCGAGCTCGGCCCGCAGGAAATGCAGTCGAGCCCGCTTTCGTCCGCGTCGTACCTGAAGATCGCGTAGCGGCCTTTGGTGACCGCGCCGTTGAGGGGCTGAGTCGAGCTGAATGCCGCGAAGCGACCGTCGGGGGAAGCCTGGAAGTCACCGAAGCTGTGGGTCCCGGCCTGTTCCACCGCATGGGTGATCGCCGGATTGTTGATCGGCCTGTACAGGGGCACCACGTATCCGATCTCGACGACGTTGGCTCCGTTCGTCGTCGCGTAGACATGGTGCGTTTCGGAGTTGACGGCGACACCGACCGAGGCGGTGAGGCTGCCGCCCCCCAGCACGTTGATCTGCGCTCCGGCCTGGTTGAAGACCGTGACTTTGTTGCCCTGGTTCGCATAGACGTCCCCGTTGGCCGGGTCGGTGGCAACGGCCGTGACGCCGGCGGTGAGCAGGGTTTGAGCGGGTTTCGGCGGGGGCCCGAGCGCAAAGGTGGCGGCGGCCAGTTTGGTCAGGTTTTTTTCGCCTTCGACGTGAGCCAGATAGACGTCTCCGTCGTCCGCGCCGACGTTGCAGGTCCCGTCGAAGCCTTCCCCTTCAATCGCTCCGGAGTAATCGGCCTCGACCGGGATCGCGGCCGCCGGGGTGTAGCGCCAGACGAATCCGAAGTAGTCGCCTACATAGAGCGAGCCGTTGGACTGATCCACCGCGACCCCGCAGGCAAGGGCGAAGGTGCCGAACGGGCTTGCGGTGCCCGTTCCCGTCAGCGTCGTGAGCAGGGCTCCACTCGGCGCGTAGACCTTCACCGATGTCGAGAGCGGCGCCGATGCGTCGATCACGTAGATGGCTCCCTGTGCAGGCCCGGGGGAGTTGTCGACCGCGACCTGGGCGGTGCCGGCTCCGAACGCCCAGGTGAATCCGGTCAGCGTGTTGGTGCCGATGTCGGGGCCCGCCGTGAAGTTGCGAGGCGTGCCGTCGGATTTGAAGCGGTGGACTTTGCCGGTGGAGAGCTCGGGGACGTAGACGTCGCCGTTGGACTGGTCCACGGTCATGCCGGCCGGGCCTCCGAGGACCGCTCCGAAGCTGTTGTCGACGACCGGGTGTTCGGGCGGCTGGGGGCCCGGCTTGGTCAGGCTCGAGTCCATCGTCCCGACGAAGTCGGGGCTCTGGCCCGGCCTCACGACGTAGAGGTTCGGCTGGTCCTGGACCCCGTTGCCGGCCCCGTCGAGTTTCTCGGGGCTGAGGAAGTACACCGTGCCGTCCTCAGATGCCACGCCGGCGCCGCCGGAGAAGGCGAGCGTGCCGCAGTTGGGCCCGCCCGAGGCGACGTTCCAGTCGGTGATCGGCGTGCAGGCGTCGGTCTGGCCAGTTCCGCCACTGCCGCTCGAGACGCGGGAAACGGTGGCGCTGGTGGTGCCGACATCCGCGCGGAACAGGTCCGGGCTGCCGTCCCCGTCACCGGCGAGCACGTCGGTGGTGGTGAAGTAGACCATCGTCCCGTCGCCGGTCATCCCGTTGTAGAGGACACCGCTCGGGGTATCGGCGACCGCTACCGAGCTGGGATTGGTGCCGACGTGCATGTAGAGATCGAAGTACTGGTTCCCCTCGACGTCGGTGCTGACCAGCCTTCCGATCAGGACCCGGCTGCCGTCGGCGGAGATGTCGAGTTGGGCGATTCCGGCGCCGGTCATCGTCGCGCCACCGGGCAGCGTCGAGACGACCTGCGTCGTTCCCGTCGTCAGGTTCCGGTCGTAGATCGAGACGCTGCCGTTGTTTCCGGCGGACTCGAATTTCTTGTCCGAGCCGAAGATGAAGTGGCTTCCGTCGTCAGAGAACGGCCTGTCGACCTGGCCGACCGGGTCGGCGGGCCCGGGATCCAGGGAGCCGGCCATGCCCTCGACCAGACTCCCGTCGGAAAGTCGCAGCGGAATGTTGGTGGAGGTATCGGCGAAGCATGGGTCACAGATGCCGGAGCCGCCGAATCCGAAGACGTCGAGGCCGGCGTTCGCGCCGAGAAGCGGGGAGCCATACGGTTCCGCCGAGGGCATGCCGTTGGCCGGGAGGCCGACATACTCACTCGACCAGGCTGTTTCCCCGCGGCTTGCCACGTAAGGGTCATGGCCGAAGTTGGTCGGGTTGTCGGCATCCGCCAGGGCGCCGTGATGCAGGGAGTAGAGAAGCCTGTCCGATGCCCGCGGGTAGGCCTTCAGCGGTGTCTGACCGCCGATCAGGTCGGATTCGACGTCGTATCCGCTCTGGTCGGCAGCCGAGACCAGCTCGTAGGCGCGGCAATCGGAAAGAAGCGCGGCTGCGGTCTGCTTGCGCACGAGGGCATTGGGGCAGGGGTCGTTCGGAGGCGGTGGCGGGAAGGTCCTGAAGCTGCGGTCAGGGCCTTCGGTGACACCTGCGTCGTTCTCCGCGACGACGCGATAGTGGTACACGGTGTCAGCCGAGAGCCCAGTCAGGACCTGGCTGAAGCTTTCGGGTGCGACTTTGGATTCGAGCTGGCCGTCTGGTTCGGGGAACGTGTTTCCATATACACCGGCTTCAAGCCCCCAGTCGACGTGGTAATGAGTCGAACCGCCATTCGGATCGATACTCACATTGAACTGGACTCCGTCGGTGTTGATCTTGGACACTCCGTCGTTGACCACCAACGGTTTGGCGGAGGCCGTGAATTCACGATCTGCTCCGTTCGAGATCACGTCGTTCGCGTTTTTCGCGGTCAGTCGGAAGTGATAGGTGGTTCCTTTGGTGAGGCCTGCGATCGGAACCGAGACGTTGTTATCCCCGCTCGCGCCGGTGAAGACTTTGCCCTCTGAGCATTCGACGCTGTTGCCGTAATTCGAGGTGGTTCCCCATTGGAACTGGCAGTCGGTGGTGTCAACCCCATCGCCGTTGACGATGCCGCGCAGAACCGCGCTCGTCGCATCGACATCCGGGACCGACGTGGTCACGTCGGGGATGGTGATCGCCCCGGTCGGTGCGAAGGTGTCCACTCGATTCGGGCTCCGCTTGTTGGCCACGTAAGCCCTGTGGGTGACCTCGTCGATCGCCAGGCCGCGCGTGTTCTGGAGGCCGGGGAATGCGCCTTCAGCGAGACCGAAGGAGTCGATCAGACCGCCGGTCGATGCGTGATGGGCGATCGTGCTCCCAACCGCGACGTAGATGTCGTCGTTGGATGGATCGACGGCCACGCCCCTGCTCGAGGTCGCCGAGTTGATCTGGGTGCGGGAGGTTCCGGTCGGGTTGTATTTGTAGACGGCTCCCCCGCTGTAGTTGTTCGGGACCAGGAAGTTGCCCTGGGTGTCCATGTCGAAGTCGCAGAACCCGGCGGTCGCCGGGGACAGAACGATCGCTTTGACGAACGTCGGCGGAGTGGTGCTCGGGTCGAACTCGCGGACCGTGTTCGGATACTGGCCCGCCCAGATGTGTCCGTCGGGACCGACGGCGAGTCCGCATGTCTCACCGCCGTTGGCCACCGGAAACCCCGGCAGTGCGGTACCGGCAGGTGCGTAGCCGAAGAACGAGCTGCTGTCGTTCGAGACATAGATGTTCCCCTGGGTCGCGGTGCCAGAGTTGTCGACCTCGACGTCTCCGTAAAAGCCGGAGGCCTGTGAGAACACCGTGTTTCCACCCAACCCGCTGAAGGGCTGCGATACCCCGGCGAGATCGAACTTGTAGATCAGGGAGTTCGAACCGACATAGACAAAGTCGTTGACCTGGTCGATGTCGACGTGCTCGAGGCTCGTGAATTCCGGCGACCCGCCTGCCCCGACCGCGTCCGAACCATCGAACGAAGCCGCCGGGTATGCGCCGTCGTATTTGGTCAGTTCGACGGTTTTGGCGGGCGCGGTCGCCGGTGCGAATGCGGTCGCGAGCAGGGCGCATGCCGCAGCCAATGCACAACCTCTCCGCACCCGGCGCCCATGCTTCTTCGCGTGGTCCATCGTTTCCCGTCCCCTCCTAATGGTCAGCATCGGCTAGCCCGCCTTCCTCTTGTCGGAATGGCGCTTGTGCCTGGCTTTGGAGCCACAGCTGGTGCGCAGTCTGGTCTTCCTCTTGACGATCCTGCCGTTCTGCCCAACCAGCCTCGTGATGGCGCTCTTCCTGGCCCCACAGAGCCCCTCGCTGTTGATCAGAAGGCCTTTCGACCCGCCGACCAGGTCGAGCGCGACCCTGCTGACGGGGGCGTCCGGCACGTTGCGGAAGGTTGTCCGAAGTCGCCCTTCGACCGCATCGATCTTCGCCGCCAGCTCGATGTCGATCTGGCCGTGTAGATCGAGGACGAGATCGGGCAGCTTGCTGGAGGAGCTGCGCAGGTAGACGTTCCCCTTCAACGGCTGGTCGAGCAGCGGAGTCGTTGCTTCCGCCGTGCCGAGCAGGGAGCCCGCCGGGCATGCATCCGCAGCGAATGCCGGCCTGGTGCAGATCGTGTTGATGTGGGAGTTGTCGAGCTGCTGGCCCTTCGGCAGGGTCACGCTGACGCTCTTGGTGTTGGCCTCTCCGGCTCCGGCGTTGAACACGGCATGGATCGCCGGGTGACCTCGCCGATTGACGCCGCCGGTCAGGTTCAGGGTGAGCTTGGGGTCGTATCCGAGCTGGGCGCAGTTGGAGGCCTGGTAGCGGCTGCTCCGGGCGGCGACCGCGCCTTCGTCGCCGGACACCGTGGCGTCGACCGCGAAGCCCGAGCAGTTGGTCGGGTTGATCGCGAACTTCGGCCGATCGAGGCGCACATCGACCGAGCGCAGTCGCAACGGGATTCCCTCGACGATCATCGGCAGCGGATCGGAGACCGTCGTCACCTGCGCGGTGACCGGGTCGACGGTGATCGCGGCGCGGATGGTGACGTTGCCGAGGTCATAGGGCCCGGAGACTGCCGGGACGACCACGATCAGGCTCAGCGGAGCGCCTTTGTAGGGACCCGCCAGGTAGACCTTCCCGGTCGTGTAGAGGGGACGCGAGCCGGCCCCCGCGCCCGTCACCGTCGTGCCGATCTGACTGGCGAGCGGGCATGAGGGCGCCATCAGCTCGGCGACTCCCGCATAGTTCGCGCTCGCAAGCTGCTCGAGCGCCGACTGGGGGCAGTACGGCACACCCCTGAGCGAGGCCGCGAACCCGGGCGGTGTCTTGACGGTCAGACCGGTCAGGTTCTGATCGCCGTCCGGACGGCTGAGCGTCAGGTTGAACGGGGTGTACATGCCCGCCGTGGGGTTCGAGCTCCCCGCATCGAGGGCCGGAGCGAAGGGCCTGCCGCCGTTGGGGCAGGGCCGTCCACCTGGGCCGGAGTCGATCGTCAGGAAGCTGGTCGAGACCTGATTGGGGAGGACGTCGTCCCAGGGGACGAACTCGCTGACCACCGGGTAGACGCCGCACTGCTCCGGCGTCGCGAGGATTCCCCGCTCCGATCCGAAGATGTGGAGGACGAAACGCTGCAATGGCGACTGGGGCAGGTCGACGAATGAGAGGACGAGCCGGCCGGTCTGCGGATCCGGTTCGACCCTTCCCTCAAGCTTCACGTGGGTGCCGAACCCGTCCGCGGTCAGCAGCACCCGGTACCGGTCCCCCGGCAGCGGTTCGTAGAGGTAGAGGCCGCCGTGGAGCAGGCCCGGGAGCGCCGAGATGTCGATCGAGGTGGTTCCTATCTTCGAGAACTCGGGGCAGTTGGCCGCTTTCCTCGTACCGATCGAGCTCTCGGCGGTGGAGCACGCCACCTTGCCGTCGGCGGCATTGGGGTTGATCGAAAATCCCTCGGGCATCGTCACCGTCGCGGACCGGATCTCGGAGGCCGACGGGGTGGTGGGGCTCATGGTCTGAGGCACTCTGAGGTCGACGTCGACGCCGCCTGCCGTGTCCGCCTGGCTCGTCGTCGGCGTCATCGAAAGACTCGGGTTGAAGGCGAGCTGGTTGCACCCCGTCGTCGGCGGCCACGCGGTTTCGGCGTGGTATTTGTCGCCGTTGTAGTAGGAGAGGTCGACGCCGAACGAAAGCGGCACCCCGCAGGTCGTCGGGTTCTGCAGGTAGGGAGCCGGCGTCGAGTTGGAACCGATCCCGGAGACGGTGCCGTCGCCGCATTCGTTCAACCCGCCGCACTCCCCGAAGCCCTGAAGCGGAGTGATGAAGCGGAAGAAGTCATGTTTCGGATCGGCCGGGACACCCCAGATCGTGAACCCGATCCTCGGGAACATGAGGAGGTGGACGATCGGCGCGCTGGTCGACTCGAGCCCGTAGTCGCTCTCGGTCCTGCCCGAGAGGTCGATGAACACCGGAAACGGGAGTAGGGGGAAGGTGAACCCGAGCTGGCCCGCCTGGTCCGGGCGGGTGACCATGTTATACAGGGGTAGTTTGAAGTCGAACCCTCCGCCTTCCCCGAGTTCGACGAGGCCGACCTGAGACTCCGGTGCGCAGTTTCCGAACGTGAACGCCGCGAGGTCACACTTCGGAAGGGCGTGCGGGTTGCCGATGAACCCGGTCGGGAAGTGGAAGATCAGCTGGCGCGGGTCGTCGCACAAGCATGGGTCTTTGGGTTCGGTGAGGCGGAACTTGTACTCGACGGCGACCCGGACGTCCGGGTGCCCACCCGCCTGGGTGTCACTCGTCACGGCTTCGATTTTGTCGATACCGGTTGCCGCCGATGCCGATCCGGCCGAAATCGCCATGACCGCCCCGAACAGCGCAAGCGTGGCCGCCAGGACCCCGATACGGCGTGCCCTCCTCATCGTGTCCCCCCCCGCTTGTTGTGACGTCTCTTCGCCTTCTGGTTCTTCGCCTTCTTCTTCGTTCGCTTCGCCTTTTTCTTGGTCTTCTTGCCCTTCTTCGCCGCAGGCTTGACGTTGCCGCTCGAGCCCAGGTCACTGCCTGTGCCGATCGGGGCCCTTGCCGGCGGCGAGCTGTCCACGCCGTGGCACTCGTCCGCCGCCGCACACGGTGCGAAGTCAGGCGGCGGGGTGAAGCCTCCGCCGACCCGGGCGTTGTAGAACTTGATGAAGGGCCCGTTCTGATCCTCGGGGACCAGCGAGTCGTAGGTCGAGAAGTAGACATCCGTGCCGTCCGCGCTGACCGACTCGAGGCCGGTGCGGGCCGGGTTCGGCACTTCGAGGATGTTCTGGACGGCGCTGCCACCTGTGAAGTCGCGGGCACCGGTGCCTGAGGTGATCAGCTGCGGCCGCCCGCCGACGAACTCGTAGACGTCGATGATCCCCCCGTCGACGTCCCTTGGGATCAGAGAGTCTTTCGTCCCCCAGAAGACGCGCCCGTCATTCGACATGAACGGCCCGCTCTGGCTGCCGAGCGTGTGGCCGGTCGGCGGCAGGCCGTCGGGCCGGCACGAGGCGCATTGCAGCTCGTCCGTCTCAGCGTTGTAGCTGTACATCTGCTTGAACCCGTTCGTGTCGTAGCCGGTCAGGCTCGACGCTGTGATGAAGCCCGCGTGGTCCCCGTCCGGGGAGATCTGCATGCGGCTGATATCCGTCCCGGGGTCGAAGGTGGCGACCAGTTGCGCCGCCCCGTCGCGGTAGACGTAGAGATTGCGGGCATCCGGGAAGGCGGGTTTGGCGGGGTCAAGCGACTCGGGGGAGTAGAAGTAGACGTCGCCGCTCTCGCTTCCGATGTAGTCGTCGATCGAGTCGACGCTGGCGAAGCCGAAGGGGCGGCCCCTTTCCGTGGTCAGGGGCACCGCGTCGCACTGGGACCCCCAGGCGGGAGCACATTCGTTGGAGTTGCCCTCGCCGTTGCCCTTGGAGAGGCGGGTCAGTTTGTCCCCGTTTTCCTCCCACATATAGATGTCGGAGCTGTTGTCGGTGTCGTCGACGGTGAGTCTCTGGGCGGCGCTGAAGAGGACCTTTGACGCGTCGTCCGTCATTCCGATGAATCTCACGTCCTCACGTGAGACGTCGTACGTGACGGTGTTATTCACCCTCATATATAGGTGGACCGGACCGGTCAGGCCCTTCACCTGCATCAGCACGTGAGAGCCATTTTTCGAGACACCTGCGAAATCGATCCATTCGTTGACGTTTTCGGTCTGAAGCTGCGGAATGTCCGCGCCGCTCTGCAGCTTCGAGATCAGCTCGACCGTTTTCTGACCGATGTCGTTGTGGTACGCCGACCCCGGGGCGACCGTCAGGCCGCCCGGAGCAAATGGCTCTTTGATGGTCGAGAAGATGAAGTGGTTCCCATCACCGGTCAGAAACTCGTCGCCGTAATGTTCGGCGGGGTCGTATGCGCCGCCCGGTATGGCGTTGACGTTCGTCGGCAGGGTTGCGATGCGTTTCCCCCCGATCGAGAAGAGGTTGGCCGCCGTCTGGATTTCCCCCCCGCCATAGAACGGGTCGCCGTCGTTGTGGTCGAGGCAGACATCCATCGAGTCCGAGCAGCGATGGCGAGTGGAGAGAAGGGCTTCATTGCCCTTCGAAGACGGAAGCGTCGTCTCCCACCCCGTGTTCGTTCGGGTCGCCGCGTACATGTCGACGAGGGAGTTGGTGCCGTTCAGGCTTTCGATCGCGCCGAGGCCGGCGAAGAACGCGAACCGCGATGGGTTCGAGGCCAGCCCCGTGTTGACGGTCCAGATCCCGCCGTATTTGGGGATCACTCCCGCCGGGCCCGAACTGATCGAGATCTCCCAGAAGACGTCGCTCGGGAACATCAGGATCGAGCCGGCGTTCGCCGGTGACACGAGCTCGTAGGCGCGACAATCCGGCAGGTAGCTACCGTGGGTCTGCTGTCGGACGTGGGAATTGGGACAGGCCGGCGGCTCGAAGTCGAACGTGGTGTCGGGGCTGGCGGTCACTCCCCATTCGTTTTCCGCGACCACCCGGAAGTGGTAGGTGAAGCCGATCTGCAGGTCGGCGATTTGGGCCGACACGTCCTGCGGCGTCGATCCGGACCCGATGCCTTCGGGGGTCAGCGGAACGGAGTTTTCGTAAGACGGCGACGTTCCGTATTCGAATCTGTACTCGGTTTCATAGCCGGCCGGGTTGATCCGGGCGTTCAGGTTTGCCGAGTCGGCGCTGATCTCGGTCGCCCTGAGGCCGGAGACCTGGGGTGGAGACGCGGTCCGGAAGGTCAGATCGGGACCGAAGGTGGTGCCGAGGCTGTTCCTGGCGACCACGCGGTAGTGGAATGTTTTCCCCGCCGGGAGCCCGGTGATTTCTGTGCCCACCACCTGCACGCCCGGCGCCGGGGACGCCGCTTCTTCCGCCGTGATCTGGCCGTACTGCGTGTCGAGCCCGTATTCGAAGTAGTAGTCGGTTGCCATTCCGTCCGCGTCGAGTGAGCCGTTCAGCGTCGCGCCGTTCGGCTCGACTTCGGTCGCCGGGTTGGTGTGGAGCTTGAGCACCGCCACCGGTGTGACGATGCGATCGACCCCCACGTTCGCGCCGTTTTCATTCCCGGCGCGAATCCGGTAGTGGTAGGTGGTGCCCGTCGTCAGACCGGGCAGCGTCCCGGCCACGTTCGTCGAGGCTGACGTGAATGGCAGCGAGGGGCTCGAACAGGGGGCGGGCGGGCTTCCGTACGCGATCGAGGTGCCATATTCGATTTCACAACTCGTCACTTCCGGCCCACCGGCTCGTTCCACACGCCCGGTGACGAGGGCTTCGTTGTGGCCGACGTCGTCGATCTCGGCCGGTTTGGTCAGCATGTCCGGCAGGGTCAGCCCGGAATCGAACCTGATGACTTTGTCGCCCTGCGCGACGTAGACATCTCGATCTTTCGTGACGGCGACGGACCGCGAGCTTCCGGTCAGTTTCCCGGCGCCGAAGTCGGGCCCGTTCTTGAAGGCCGGCTCCTCTGCGGAACCGCTGCTGTAGACCTCAACCCTGTTGCCGCGATTGATCAAGAGGTCGTCGTTGGTGGGATCGACGTCGAACCCGGTGAATCCGCTCGGGAGGAAGGGGTGGGGGAGGGCAAATGGCGACGGAAGCGGGTTGAGAGGGAGACCCTGTTCTTCGGCTTCGTTCTGTTGGATCACCGTGCTGCCGGCGACAAACTGACCGTCCTCGTACTTATCCAGTTCGATTCCGCCACCGAAGATGCCGAAGGTGGCCGCCGCGGCCCAGACGGCATTGGTCGAATCCGCCTTCAGATAGTGGTTGTCGCCTTTGGCGGTGTAGATCCGGCCGACCTCCTGAAGCGCCGGATTGAATTTGGCGTAGCGGTTGTTGATACCCACGTATATGGACCCGTCCGGCCCCACGTCGAGGCCGCAGACACACACGTTCAGGTAGATCGGGATCTCCGCGAGAAACTCGCCGCTCGGTTTGAAGAGGGACACGTTGCCGCCCTGACCCTTCGAGCCGGTCGTCATCAGGGTTGCGTTGTTGATGCCGCCGGAGTTATCGACCGCGACGTTGCTGAAAAACGAGTCGCCGAATTCCAGGTTGTTGCTGCTCGGGTTGTAGGTGAGTGTGTTGCCTTCGATGTACGGCGCGGTTCCGCTGAAGTTCGCGGGCGCCCCGTTGAGATGGAAGCGCTTGACGATCGAGTTGCTGGGGCCGCTCGACCCTCCGCAGCCGACGTACACGTAGTTATTGGTTTCGTCGACGGCCAGGTCTTCGATGCTGTTGGTTCCGCAGCTGACCGGGAATTCCGTGTCGAAGGGGTGGGTGAGTGCAGCCGAGGCCGACCCGGCGGTCACCAGGAGCAGGAGCCCTGCGGAGAGCAGCGCTCCGGTCAGCGTGCGTGCGATGTTGCTCACTGGTCCGCTCCCCTTCCGATCTTGTTGTTCCTTTGCTGCTTCTTCTTCTTTCTCTTCTTCTTCACACACTTGCCCTTGCGCTTGACGAAGCCCTTCTTGCACTTCTTCGGCCTCGTTTCTCCAGCGGGCGGAATCGGACCCGGCGTCGGCTGAACCGGCGGCACCGGTGTCACCGGAACTTCGGGCCCGGGAAGGGATGTGGTGGTGAAGGTCCGGTCGGGCCCGTGAGCGGTGCCCCCGAAGTTGACCGCGACGACCCGGTAGTGGTAGGTGGTTCCGGGTTGGAGATCTTCGAGCGGAGAGGTGACCGGGTGAGCGGTTTCATCGTCTCCGATCGAGCTGCTGACCAGGGTCGAGTTGCCGTACTGGCTGTCGGTGCCGTAGTCGACCGAGAACAGGGTCGGACCTCCTCCAGGGTTGATGCTGGCCGAGACCGTGGCACCCGTGGTCGTGATTTCGGAGGCTTCCGTGCCGGAGATCACCGGCACGGCGGGCGGGGAGGTGTTGAACTTGACGTCCGGGCCCATTGTCGTTCCCGAGCTGTTGGTCGCAACGACCCGGTAGTGGTAGGTCCCCTCGCCCGACGGCAGGTAGGTTTCGAGGGCTTCAACCGGGGCGGAGACCGATACCGGCCCCACCGCTGAGCTTTCGCCTCCGACCGCGACTTCCCCGTAGGCGCTCGTCGGGCCCCATTCGAATTCATAGGTGGTCGGGTCGCCGTCGCCGATGAACGAGCCGTTGAGGGTCGCGGAGCTCTGGGTTATTTCCGACGGCTCCTCGGTCTGCAGGGCGCGCACGTTGTGGGTCGTGAAGGTGCCGTCGATGTCCTTGTTGGTGCCGTTGGCATTCGTCGCCGTAAACCGATAGTGGTAGGTCGTCTCTTTGCTCAGCCCGGCGAGCGAGGCCGCCACGGCCTGGGGCCCGCTGTAGGGGGTGCCCGTCGCATCGGGCGAGCAGGGCACGGTGGAGCCATAGGCGGTCGTCGGCCCGTACTCGACTTTGCAGTCCGTGACGTTGCCGGCCGCCGCGGTCCCGATCAGAGCGTCCAGCTCGGCGGTCGTCTGCCCGCCGTCAGCCTCGACTTCGGTGATGTCCGGGGTGATCACACCTTTGTAGATCCGGACTTCTTTTTTGGCGACTCCCCCCGCCCTGCGGATCGCCGCGTACACGGTCGAGTCATTGCTGTTGACGGCGATGCCGGCGGACTGTTCGAATTCCCCCGTCGCGAAGGACTCGCGAAGGACTCCCTGCGAGTCGAAACGCGCCAGGGAGCTGTTGCGGTCCGAGTAGAGGTCGTTGGTGCTCGTGTCGACCGCGAAGGCGGTGCTGCCTGTGTCGATCACTTTCGACGGCGGTTTTTCCAATGAGAAGACCGAGGCGGCGAACTTGCGCACCTGCCCGGTTCCGGTGACCGACCCGTTGCTGGAGTAGATCGAGTTCTCGGTGTCCACCGCCAGCTTGCAGGTATTCGAAGGGAGCCCGTACATCGTTCCCGACACCGGCCAGGTCTGCTGCGGGCTGGCGTTGCCGATCCAGAGCCCCGGGCGGAACTTGTCGATGTAGGGGGTGACGATGAAGCCACTGTTGTGGGAGATCAGCCAGCTGCCGCTGTCATCCACCGCCACCCCGCAGTAGTTCCCCGTGTTGTTGGGGAAGGTCTCCGACAGGGAGCCCCGTTTGTGTTGCGCCGCAAGCAGGCCGGCGGGCGTGTAGACCCAGGCGTAGTTCTGATCGTTTCCGATGTAGATCACGCCGTTGTTGACCCCGCCGGAGTTGTCGACGGCGACCGTCCTCGGGGCGGTCCCCAGGACGATGGTGTTCGACCCCGTCGCGGAGAAGTTCGAGGGGGCGCCGGCGGCGTTGAATTTCTTCAGTCTCGGCGGAGAAGCGGTGAGCAGATAGACGCTGTTCGTCGTCTCGTCGACGGCCATCGCGCGGAGATTTTCCTCCGGCAATTCGAAGCTCGACTGGAAGACATGGGTTACAGCTCCCTGCGCCGGGGCCGCAGACATCGCCCCCAACAGGCCGAGAACAAGGGCGGCGGGTAGCGCAAGCCGAGCCCAGGTCAGGCTTCGGGCACTTTGAATTGACCCCGCGAAGCGCGAATACGCGTCTCTCACTCGCTCTCTCCCTCTTGTCCCATCGCCACCTCGCTTTGCCTCGTTCCCGCACCCCCTTTGGTGCGAGTCCCCTGAGCTTGCTTGGCAGCTGTTTTTTTCTCTTGCCTTTTGGAACACAGCTAGATCCATCTAAGATCGCTAGTGTTTCCGGAGGCGGCAGCGATTAGAACACAAGTGGACCAAACTGTCAAGAGACGGAAATGTTTCCCAGGGGTTGCATGTTAGTTTTTTGGCTTTAGAATGGGAAAAGTCGCGTTGCCATTGGTCAAGATTTGAGCCGAATGCGTACCACCTAAATGACGCCTTCCGACCGCATTGAGGACCGCTCGCATACCCCGTCGTCGGCTGCCTCGACGACCAGGACTCCATGGGGTGACGCCGCGGAGCTGCGCACGAAAATGCTGCGCCCCGGCAGGGGCACGCCCCGCGACGAGGCGGAGCGGAACCAGCGCGAGCGGCTCTTCGCGGCGATGGCGGCGACGGTCGCCGAGAAGGGCTACGAGGCGACCACCGTCGCCGACCTGGTCGAGCTCTCCGGCGTCTCGCGCAGCGCCTTCTACCGTCACTTCGACCGACAAGGAGGAGTGCTTCCTGACCGCCGCCGAGGCCCTGATCGAGCCGACCCTGGAACTGATGGAAAAAGCCGAGCAGAGCCCCTCCGGCCAGGGGCGGACCGAGCAGGCCCTCGAGGCCTTCCTGCATCTGCTCGCCGCCCAGCCGGCGGCCTCGAAGATGTGCTTCGTCGAGATCTACGCCGCCGGCCCGGACGGCGTCGCCGTGGTCGAGCGCACCCTCGACATCTTCGAGAGGTTCGGCAACGACGCTGTTCGAGCAGATCCCCGGGCGCGAGGAGATGCCCTCGCAGATGATCAGGGCGATGATCGGCGGGCTGCAGAAGGTCGTCCACAAGCGCCTCTATCGCGACGAAGAGGACCAGCTGGTGGAGCTCGCGCCGCAGATCTGGGATTGGTGGCTCTCCTACCCGCCGCCGCCCGGGCCGCTGCGGGCGCAGCGCCGCCGGCTGCAGCGCCCGCATCCCTTCGAGGAGCGCCAGGCGGTCGCCAACCCGCCCGAGCGGGTGCTGCGGGCGCTGGCCGCGGTGGTCGCCGAGAAGGGCTACCCGGCGACGACCGTGGCCGAGGTGGTGGACCGCGCCTCGACCTCCCAGCGGACCTTCTACGAGCACTTCGCCAACAAGGAAGAGGCGCTGCTCGCCGCCCTCGACAGCGGCTCCTCGCAGATGCTCGCCACCGTCCTGCCGGCCTTTCGGCGGGCGCCGACCTGGGAGCAGTCGGTGCTCGGGGCCTATGAGGCGATGTTCGGGTTCGGCACCGAAGAGCCCGAGTACACCCAGCTCGGCGCGGTCGAGATGTACGCCGCCGGCAAACGGGCGCTGCAGACCCGCGACACGATCATGGAAGGGCTGGAGGCTCTGCTCGCCCCGGGCTATGAGCTCTCCCCAGAGACCTCGCCGATCGCCGCCGAGGCGATCGGCGGCGCGATCTACGCGCTGATCTACGACCAGGTCAAGGCGAAGGGGCCGGAGAGCATGCCCGAGCTGGTCCCGATGGCGACCTACATGACCCTCGCCCCGTTCATCGGCGCCGAGCAGGCCTACGCCCTCGCCGCCGGCGACAACGGCGACTAGCGGGAGCCCACCCGCGCCTCGCGCAGCTCCTCGATCATCTCGATCATCTTGCCGTGGTAGGCGAGGCCGGCGACCAGGGTCCGCTCGGAGGCCTCGAAACCCTCCGCGGAGCGCACCGCCTCGAGGTAGCCGGCGAGCTCGACCAGCTTCGCCCGATGCCACTCCACCCGGCTCTCGACAAGGAGGTCGGGGTCGGCGCCCGCGAAGACCTTGAGCATGAATTCGTCGCGCAGCTGCGGCGGCGCGGAGACGGGCTCGGACGCCCACTCGTGCAGCGCCCGCCGGCCCTCGTCGGTCAGCGAGTAGCTCTTGCGGCGCCGGCCGCCGGCCTCCTTGGCGACCGACAGGTAGCCGCCCGCGGCCAGCCGGGCGGGCTCGTCGTAGGCGGTCGTGTGCGGCACGGGCCAGAAGTTCTGGATCGATTTGTCGAGCGCCTGCTTGATGTCGTAGGAGGTCCCCTCCCCGAGCTGGTCGAGGAGCGCGAGCAGCGCGTATGAGGTCGTCGTCAGCTTGATCGGCTTGCTTTTCACAGTTCGAAGCGTATAGTACGGGTCGTATGAACGAGAGCGGCAACGGCAACGAGACGATCGGCTCCGACTACGACGCGGTGGTCGTCGGCGGCAGCCTCGCGGGCTGCGCCACGGCGATCCTGCTCGGCGGCGAAGGGCTGCGGGTGGCCGTGGTCGAGAAGCAGCCGGACCCCGCCGCCTTCAAGCGGATGTGCTCGCATTTCATCCAGGCCTCGAGCGTGCCGACGCTCGAACGCCTCGGCCTGCTCGAGCCGATCGTGGAAGCGGGCGGGGTGCGCTCGCGGATCCGCGCCTGGACGCCCTGGGGGACGATCGACCCGCCGCCGGAGCGCTGCGGCTACGCCGTCAACATCCGCCGCGAGCTGCTCGATCCGATGTGCCGAGAGGCCGCGGCGGCGACGCCGGGCGTGGACCTTTACCTCGGCCGCGCGGCGACCGGCCTGCTCCATGAAGGCGAGGGGGTCTCCGGCGTCACCGTTCGCAGCCCCGACGGCGAGGAGCGGACGCTGCGGGCGCCGCTCGTGATCGGCGCCGACGGCCGCGACTCGCAGGTGGCGAAGATGGCCGAGGTCGGCGAAAAGACCCATCCCCACGGGCGCTTCGCCTACGGCTCCTACTTCGAGGGCCCGCCGATCGAGGGCTCGCCGGACGGCAAGATCTGGTTCGCCGACCCGAACTGGGCCGCCGCCTTCCCGACCGACAGCGACCTCACCTTCTATGCGGCGATGCCGACCAAGGACATGCTGCCCGAGTTCAAGCGAGACCCGGAGGGGGCGCTCCTCTCCTTCATGGCGGCCCTCCCGGAGCCGCCGCCGATCATGGAGTCGCGCCGCGTCGAGGACGTCGTCGGCAAGATCGACATGACGAACCGGGTCAGGGGCCCGGTCGCGCCCGGTCTGGCCCTGGTCGGAGACGCGGCCCTCGCCACCGACCCGCTGTTCGGCGTCGGCTGCGGCTGGGCCTTCCAGACGGGTGAATGGCTCGCCGACTCCGTCGCCCCGGCGCTGCGCGGCGAGGAGTCGCTCGATCGCGGGCTGAAGCGCTACCGCCGCCTGCACAAACGGAGGCTCGGCGGCCACGCCTTCATGATCCACGACTACGCCACCGGGAGGCCGGTGAGCGGTCCCGAAAAGCTGCTCTTCAAAGCCGCGGCGCGCGACCCGAAGCTCGCCTCCAGGTTCGACGCCTTCGCCACCCGCCGGGTGGGCCCGGCCCGGATGCTCGCGACCACGGTTCCGAGGGCGATGGTCGTCAACGCCCGCCATGCCCTGAGCCGCCGTGGCGAGGAGGAGTCCTCCTCCTCGGAGGTGGCCGCCGCCTAGGCGGAGACCGGCGCGCCGTTGGCGCTGAGGGCGATCTCGATGTTGCCGCGGGTCGCGTTCGAGTAGGGGCAGACCCTGTGGGCCGCCGCGACCAGGTCCACGGCCTCCTCCTCGCCGAGCGTCGGCAGCTTCACCGCCAGCTCGACGGCGATCCTGAAGCTGCGGTCCTCGCCGGTCACCAGCATCACCTTGGAGTCGACCTCGACCTCGCCGAGGTCGAGCTTGCGACGGCGGGCGACGGCGCCCACGGCGCTCTCGAAGCAGGAGGCGTAGCCGACCGCGAAGAGCTGCTCGGGGTTGGTTCCGGGCTCCTCCCCTCCCAGCTCGGGCGGCGAGCGCAGATCGACCTCGAGCGCCCCGTCGGAGGTGCGGCCGTGGCCGGCGATCCTGCCGCCGGTGACGTGGGCCTCGGCGGTGTAGAGGACCTTGCCCATCGACCAAGCCTAGTGCCCCGGCGGCGGGGCCGGCTCAGAGCAGCCGCAGCGTGTTGCCGTTGCGGCCGCGGGGGGAGAAGCGGGCGCCGTCGGCCTTCGCCTGGAGCAGGCGCTGGTCCGCGGCGTGGAGCAGGGTCTCGAAGGCGCCGCCGTCCTCCGGGAAGATCGCCAGGCCCCCCGACGCGTGCGGGCTCGGGAGGCGCGAGCCGGGCTCACCGGCCGCGATCGCATTGAGGATCGACTCGGCCACGCGGTGCGCCCCCTCGCCGTGGGAGCCCGGGGCGATCACCGCGAACTCGTCGCCCCCGATGCGGGCGATCAGGTCGGTGGAGCGCAGCACGCTGCGGGCCCGCTCGGCCGTCTGCTGCAGGACGGCGTCGCCGATCTGGTGGCCGTACTCGTCGTTGATCGACTTGAAGTCGTCGAGGTCGATCACCAACAGCGAGAAGGGCTGGCGGTCGGCATCGCGCCGTCCACCGTCGGGCTCGGCGCGTGCCGCGAGCTCGCGGCGCAGGGCCGCGTCGAAGGCGCGGCGGTTGGCGACACCGGTCAGCGGGTCGCGGTTGGCGATCTCACGCTGGCGCGCCTCGGCGTCGACCAGCCGGCGCTTGAGGCTGACCATCACCGAGGTGGCGGCGAGGAAGGCGGCGGCGAGGACCAGGTACCGCGAGGCGAAGGCGTGGTCGATCGCCCGGTCGTCGTAGAGCAGGGGGGCGCCGGCGACGAGAACGAGCTCGATCGCCAGCGGCCAGGCCCAGCGCGCTGGGAAGAAGAAGGCGGCGTAGAGGAGCGAGCAGACGAGCAGCGGTTCGACGTAGCTGATCGAGCCGCCGGTCAGGTAGATGGCGACGCCGACCACGGGGACCGTGACGACCATGCCGATCGCCAGCGCCTGCATCGATGCCCGGTCCCAGGGGATGACGCCGGTCAGGCTGCCGAGCCCGTAGAGCAGGACCAGCCCGGCGAGCGGGAGCACGACCGCGACCCCCGCGTGGGAGGCGCCGGGCATAAAGGTCGCTGCGATGCTGACCAGCGCGCCGACGACCCACATGCCGCCGGAGATGCGGCCCATGCGCGTGCGCTCGTCCACCGGGTGTTCGCTTGCCATGCCGCTCTATCGGCGGCTGGGCGAATGTGTTGAGCGATACAAGCGGATTCCCGCGGCTAGGCGATCTCCGAGTAGGCGGGCTCGGGGCCGGCGGCCTCGGGCGCGGCCTCCCCTTCGGCATCTTCCGGCGCCTCCTCCGGCGCGCGCAGGACGAAGATCGAGAGCAGCAGCGCGATCCCGACCAGCGCCGCCCCGACCAGATAGGCGAGGTGGTAGCCGGAGTTGAGGGCGGCCATTTCCGCGACGCCCTCCGCTTCGAGGTTCTCGGTGCGCTGGGTGGCGAGCGTCGCCAGCACCGCCAGGCCGATCGCCCCGCCGACCTGGGCGGTGGTGTTGACCAGCCCCGAGGCGAGACCGGCGTCCTCCGGCGTCGCCCCGGACATCGCCAGCGTCATCAGCGACGGGAAGGAGGCGCCGATCCCGAAGCCGGTGATCAGCATCGCCGGCATCACGTCGACGAGGTAGTCGCCGTCGACCGGCGTGCGGGCGAAGAGCAGCAGCCCCGTGCCGATGATCGCGAGGCCCGGGATCAGCGTCTGGCGGGGGCCGAAGCGGGTGATCAGCTTCTCCGAGAAGCCGAGCGACATCGTCCCCATCACCAGCGTCGCCGGCAGGAAGGCGAGGCCGACCTGGAGCGCGTCGTACTCGAGGATCAGCTGCAGGTAGAGGGCGCCGAGGAAGAACATCGAGAACATCCCGGCGACGAGCAGCGCCTGGATCGCGTTCGCCGCGGAGACGTTGCGCGAATGGAAGAGGCGCAGCGGCATCAGCGGGGTCTCGATCCGCGCCTGGCGGGCGACGAAGGCGACCAGCATCGCGATCGAGGCGCCGCTCAGGATCAGGGTCTGCGCCGAGGTCCAGCCGTGCTCGGTGACGCCGAGGATCGAGTAGGTGCCGATCATCAGGCCGCCGATCAGCAGGATCGCGCCCGGCACGTCGGCGCCCTTCTCGAGGCCGATTCCGGGGCTGTCCTCGATCAGCCTCAGGGTGAAGAAGGCCGTGGCGATCCCGATCGGGACGTTGATGAAGAAGATCCAGTGCCAGCTGATCGCCTCGGTCAGGACGCCGCCGAGGAGCAGGCCGATCGAGCCGCCGGCGGAGGCGACGAAGCCGTAGACGCCGATCGCCTTCGCCTGCTCCCGTTTCTCCGGGAACATGGTCACGATCATCCCGAGGACGACCGCCGAGGTGAGCGCTCCGGCGATGCCCTGCACGAAGCGGGCGCCGATCAGCATCCCCTCGGTCTGGGCGATCGCGCAGAGCAGCGAGGCGGCGATGAAGACGGCGAGGCCTGCGAGGAAGATTTTCCGCTTGCCGATCAGGTCGCCGAGGCGCCCGGCGAGCAGGAGCAGGCCGCCGAAGGGGATCAGGTAGGCGTTGACGACCCAGGCGAGACCGCTCTGGGAGAAGCCAAGGTCGTCCTTGATCGAAGGCAGGGCGACGTTCACGATCGTCACGTCGAGGACGATCATCAGGACGCCCGCGCAGAGGACGTAGAGGGCCAGCCAGCGCTGGCGGTCGGTGTGCAATTCGGGGGTCACGGGGGAGCGGTCTCCTTCCTCGGCGGGGGGCGCGATTCGGGCACCCTAGCAGACGGTTCAAAAAAACAACCACGCGGTTGCAAAAGACCACCATGTGCTAATGTCCCAACCCCATGGCAAGTAAGCGCTCCTATGGCGATGCATGCCGTTTCGCCCACGCGCTCGACGTCGTCGGAGAGCGATGGGCACTGCTCGTGGTCCGCGAGCTGCTGCTCGGGCCGAAGCGCTTCACCGACCTGCGCCAGGGGCTGCCGAGGGCCAGCTCCAACATCCTCTCCGAGCGCCTGCGCGACCTCGAGGCGGGCGGCGTAGTGCGCCACCGCCGGCTGCCGCCGCCGGCTGCGACCTCGGTCTACGAGCTGACCGAGTGGGGCCGGGAGCTGGAGCCGATCGTCACCCGCCTTGGAACCTGGGGCGCCCGCTCCCCCTTTCCGCCGGAGCAGATGGTGATCGGGCCGGACTCGATAGTCCTCGCATTCCGCTCGCTGTTCGACCCCGAGGCCGCCGGCGACCTCACCGCCACCTACGAGCTGCGCCTCGGCGAGTCCGACGTCTTCCGCGTCGAGGTCTCCGGCGGCGAGGTCAAGCTCGGTCGCGGCGCGGCGGAGGGCCCCGACGGGGCGATCGCGACCGACCCCGGCACCCTCGCCGCCCTGCTCACCGGACAGCTCGCCCTCGACGCCGCGATCGCCTCCGGCGCGGCGACGATCGAGGGCCCCCGCCGCGCCGTCAACCGCTTCCTCCGCCTCTTCCCGATGCCGGATCCATGCAAGTGCGACAAGGCCCTCGCCGTCGCATGACAGGCCCAGTGGCGAGTTAGTGGGGCTGTAGCCCCGGTAACTCGCCACTCGGTCTCACCGGGCCCGGCGGCCCCAGCTGTGTCCGGCGGGGGTGACGGCACGCAGCTCGGCCACGGCGCGGGCGCGCCGAAGCCTCCCTCCATCGAGTGGCGACTTACCGCCCCCATGAGGGCGGTTTCTCGCCACTCGATCGGCTGGGGTGCGCTCTAGCTCGCGGACCTCGGTGACGAGGATGTTGATGGTGTTTTCGCGGTGCTCGAGGCGGCCGCGGGCGTGGAGGAGGGGGGCGGCGCGGACCTCGGCGCGGTGGCGCTCGTAGACCGGCGGCGGCACGATCAGGTTGACGGTTCCGCGCTCGTCTTCGAGCAGCATGAAGACGATCCCCTTGGCGGTCTCGGGGCGCTGGCGGGCCACCACCATCCCGGCGACCTCGACCGCGCTGCCGTCGTCGGCCCTCGCCAGGTCGGTGCTGCGCAGCACCTCCGGGCCCAGCCCCTCGCGCATCATCGCCATCGGGTGCTCGCCGAGCGCCATCCCGGTCGAGCGGTAGTCGGCGATCGTCTCCTCCCAGTCCCCCATCGGCTCCAGCTCCGGCGGCGCCGGCGGCTCCAGCGGCAGCGCCAGCTGCGTGTCCTCGGCGGCGGGTCGCGCGTTGGGCGCGATCCCGACCTGCCACAGGGCCTCGCGGCGGCCGGCCGGCGCGCCGCTCGGGATCTCGTCGAGCGCCCCGGCCCAGGCCAGCCGTTCGAGGCCGGCGCGGCCGGCGCCGGAGCGCGAGGCGAGGTCGGCGATCCCGGTGTAGGGGCCGCCGCGCTCGCGGGCGGCGGCGAGGCTCTCCATCTCCTCCTCGCGCACGCCCTTGACGTAGCCGAGCCCGATCCGCACGACCAGCCCGCCGCGCTCGCGCTCGACGCGGCAGAGGACGTGGCTGCGGTTGGCGTCCGGCCCCGCGATCCGGACCCCGCGCCGCTGCGCCTCGTGGACGAGGGCGTCGGGCGGGTAGAAGCCCATCGGCTGCTCGTTCAGCAGCGAGCAGAGGAACTCCGGGGCGTGGTGGATCCGCAACCAGGCCGACTGGTAGGCGAGCAGGCCGAAGGCGGCCGAGTGCGCCTTCGGGAAGCCGAAGCCGGAGAAGCCCTCGATCTGCGCCCAGACCCGTTCCGCGGTCGCCGCCCCCACCCCCCGCTCGCGGGCGCCGTCGACGAAGCGGTCGTGGTGCTTGCGCAGCTCCGCCTCGGAGCGCTTGCGGCTCATCGCCCGCCGCAGCCCCTCCGCCTCGGAGGAGGAGAAGCCGGCGAGCGCCATCGCCACTTCGATCACCTGCTCCTGGAAGACGATCGTTCCGAGCGTCTCCTCGAGCACCGGCGCCAACAGGGGGTGGTCGTAGGGGATCTCGTAGCCGGGGTCCTCGCGCAGCAGCTTGCGGCGTTCGATGTAGGGGTGGATCGCGCCGCCCTGGATCGGGCCAGGGCGAACCAGGGCCACCTGGACGGTGAGGTCGTCGATGTCCCTGGGCAGGGTGCGCGGCAGCATCTGCATCTGGGCGCGGCTCTCGATCTGGAAGACGCCGGTCGTCTCCGCCCGCTGGATCGATTCGTAGGTCTCGGGGTCGTCGAGCGGGATCCGGGAGAGGTCGAGCGGCGCCGCGCGGGTGCGGCCGACTTCGTCGACGCAGCGCTCGACCGCGGAGAGCATCCCGAGGCCGAGCAGGTCGATCTTGAGGAAGCCGGCGTCGGCGCAGGAGTCCTTGTCCCACTGGACGATCTGGCGCCCCGCCATCGCCGCCGGGACGACCGGGCAGACGTCGATCAGCGGCCGCGTGGAGATCACCATCCCGCCCGGGTGCTGGGAGGAGTGGCGGGGCAGGCCGAATGCCTCGCCGCAGAGCCCGACCAGGGTCTGCCAGCCCTGCGAGGCGGCGCGGCGCGCGCCGATCGCGGTGGCCACGTCGCGCTCGATCTCGACCGTGCGCTCGTGGAAGCCGAGGATCTTCGCCACCCGCTCGATCTCCTCGGCCGGCAGCGCCAGCGCCTTGCCGAGATCGCGGACCGCGCCGCGCGGGCGGTAGGTCGGGAAGGCGGCGACGAGCGCCGAGTGCTCGGCGCCGTAGCGCTCGTGGACGCGGGGGATCAGCACCTCGCGGATGTCGCGCGGGAAGTCGAGGTCGATGTCCGGGACGGAGGCGACTTCGTCGTTGAGGAAGCGGCCGGCGAAGAGGTTCGCCTCGACCGGGTCGACGTGGGAGAGGCCGGTCAGATAGCAGACGATCGAGCTGACGCTGGAGCCGCGGCCGCGGCCGGGGGGCAGCACCGAGCGCGCCGAGCGCGGGCCGCGGACCTCGAGCGCCACCTCCCGGGCCAGCTCCAGGAGGTCGCGGTGGAGGAGGAAGAAGCCGGAGAGGCGGAGCTTGCGGATCGTCGCCAGCTCGTCCTCGAGGCGGCCCTCGGCCTCGCGGCGGTTGCGCCGGTGGGCCGGGTCGCCGTAGCGCTCCCCGAACTTCGCCCGGCAGGCCTCGGCGAGGACCCGGTCGGCATCGGGGTCCTCCGAGCCGGGGTAGCGATAGCCGAGCTCGGCGGTGAGGTCGAAGCGGAGGCGGTCGGCGAGGCGCGCGGTCTCGGCGACCGCCTCGGGGTGCTCGGCGAAGCGCGCGGCCATCCCTCGCGGCGAGGCGAGGACCGAGCTCGAGTTGCCCCGCCGCCCCGGCTCGGAGGCCTCCAGCGTCGTCCCCAGGCGTACGGCGACGAAGGCGTCTTGGAGGTGGGCGCGGCGGCGGTCGTGGGCGTGGACGTTGCCGGTCGCGACGCAGGGCACCCCGAGCCGGCCGGCGAGGGCGGCGAGCCAGCGGTTGCGCGCCCGGTCGTGGCGCCAATAGGGGCGTTGCAGCTCGACCCTGAGCCCGTCGCGGCCGAAGGCCGCCAGCAGCCTGCGGCCCAGCGCCGCCGCGGCGGGCGCCTCGCTCCGCTCCCACGCCCCTGCCAGCAGCCCGTCGCGGGCGCAGCCGCTGAGGCAGACCAGCCCCTCGGCATGCGCCTCGACCAGCTCCAGCGGTGCCGCGGGCTGCCCCGCGGTGCGCTGAGGCCCCTCACGGGTGTGGGAGTGGGCGGCGGTGAGCAGCCGGCAGAGGTTGCGGTATCCGGCCTGAGTCTCGACCAGCAGGGTCAGGTGGGCGCCGCCCTCGAGCGTCAGCTCGGCGCCCGTGATCGGCCGGATGCCCAGCCCCCGGCAGGCCTGGGCGAACTCCATCGACCCCCAGACCCCGTCGTGATCGGTGAGCGCCAGCGCCGGGTAGCCGAGCTCGGCGGCGGCGGCGGCGAGCTCGGCCGGGGTCGAGGCGCCGTCGAGGAAGGAGTAGGCGGAGTGGGCGTGGAGCTCCACATATGGAGCGGCGGTGGGCATCCCGTCGCCTCAGGCGCGCTGCCGGTACCAGCGGCCGCTGACGCCGCTGCGGAAGACGACCTCGTCGCGCCCGTCGGCGAGGGCCAGCTCGAAGTAGCGGCGGCGCAGCGGCCTGGGGGTCCACCAGCGGTCCTCGAGCAGCCACTCCTCGCGCACCGCCTCGACGGCGACGCCGGCGACCGCGCGCGGGGCGCCGCCGGAGCCGGCCCGCACCTCGACCCGGCGGGGCGCGTAGAGGCGGCGCGAGCCGGTGCTCATCGAGGCTCCGCGCCTCACGGCCGGTAGGGCGTCAGCACCGCGCGGCGCTCGGGCACGCGCGAGCCCGGCTCCACCGGGAGGACCTTGAGCAGCGCCCCGGCTCCCTGGGCGGCGCGGACCTCCCGCACCGCGTCGCCGAGGCGCCGGCAGCGGCGCTCGGAGCCGCGCACCGCGAGCTCCATCTGGTCGCCGGCGGGCGGGCCGAGGGAGAGCGCCCGCAGGCGCAGCGAGACCGCCGGCGCCGGCAGCGACTCGAGCCGCGGGCCGAGGACCCTGCGCAGGACCCGCGCCGAGGCGGTCGGCCGGCCCAGGCCCTGCTCGGCGCTCCAGCTGCCGCCGTCGCCAAGGCGGGCCGCGAGCCGCAGGGCGAGCACCGTGCGCCCCCGGCGCTGGGGGGAGGAGAGGAAGCGGTCGACGAGCAGCTCGAGGGCACGGTCGAGGCGGCTGCCGGCGATCCCTTCCGGCAGCTCGATCTCGGCGGCGAGCTCCTCGTAGGGGCGGCGGACGAACAGCGGCTCCTCTTCGCCGCGAGCGACGTGCAGGGCGCTGAGCCCGGGTGGTCCGAAGCGGTCGGCGACGTGAGCCGGCGAGAGCGCTGCCAGAGCGCCCACGGTGGTGACGCCGAGCCTCCCCATCGTCTCGGCCAGGTCCCCGGCCTCGCGCTCGCCGAGGCCGAGGCGCGGGGTCAGAGTCGCGACGGGGAGTGGGGCGAGGAAGTCGCGGAGACGGGCGGGGGGGACGATCTCTCCCGACCTCGCCGCGACGAGGGCGGCGAAGCGGGTCGGCGCCACCCCGATCCGGACCGGCAGGTCGGCCGCCGCCCGTGCCGCCTCGACCACCCCCGAGCGCTCGCCGCCGTAGAGGCCGAGCAGCCCGTCGACGGCGAAGAAGGTCTCACCCGCCCGCTCGCACTCGAGCGCCGCGCCGATCCCCTCGAGCCGGCGCAGCTCGTCCTCCCAGGCGTCCTCCGGGGGGATCCCCAGATCCTCGGCGGCCGCTCCGAGGACGGCGTTGGGTGTGATGACACAGGCTATCTCCATACGAACGTATGTTCGTACAAGAGGAGGACGGAAGCAAGTTAAGCCGCGGCGCCTCCGGGCTCGTCGAAGCGGTCGAGCAGCCCGAGGATTGCTTTCGTGTTGGCTTGGATCTGCCTCCGCCCTTCTTCCATCTGCCTCCGCCCCTCTTCCATCTCCGCGATCACCGAGGTGTAGACCTTCTCGTTGCGAAGCAGGATCTCCCGATTGAACTCGCGGGTCTCCTCCCAAGCTCGCAGCGAGTCCTCGCGCAGTTCGCGGATCACCTCGCGGGTGCTCTCGCTCTCCTTGCGGACGACTTCCTTGAGGGTTTCCCGGCCGAACACGTCGAAACGTATTGTCTCAGGTCTCCTACGCACACGTGGCGCGCAGAATGTGCCAATTCACGTGCTAAAGCCGGATCAGGTTGTCGGCGTCGATGCCGCGGGTGACGCCGCGGAAGTCGATCGCCAGCGCGGCGCCGGCGACGATCCGCTCGTAGTCGAACTCGGGGTGCGCGGTGACGATCGCGACGGCGTCGGCGTCGGCGAGCGCCTCGTCGAGGTCGACGGAGGAGAGCTCCAGCTCCGGCAGCTCGGCCACGTGGGGGTCGTGGTAGGAGACCTCCCCGCCTCGCTCGCGGAGCAGCCTGACGATCTTCAGCGCCGGCGACTCGCGGGTGTCGCCGACCCCGGCCTTGTAGCTGACGCCGAGGATCAGGATCCGCGAGCCGCGCACCGGCTTGCCGGCCTCGTTCAGCGCCCGCTCGATCCGCTCGGCGCAGAAGGCCGGCTGCGCCTGGTTGACCTTGCCCGCCAGCTCGATGAACTCCGGATAGAAGTCGTGCTCGCGGGCCTTGAAGGCGAGGTAGAAGGGGTCGACCGGAAGGCAGTGGCCGCCCATCCCCGGCCCCGGGTCGAAGCGCATGAAGCCGAACGGCTTGGTCGCGGCGGCGTCGATCACCTCCCAGACGTCGATGCCGAGCCGGTCGCAGAGCTGCGCCAGCTCGTTGACGAAGGCGATGTTTACCGAGCGGAAGACGTTCTCGAGGAGCTTCGAGAGCTCGGCCGCCTCGAGGGTGGAGAGGACTACCACGTCGTCGCAGATCAGCTCGTAGAGCTCGCGGGCCCGCTCGGTGCAGGCCTCGCTGAGGCCGCCGAGCAGCTTCGGCGTGGTGCGCAGGGTGTAGTCGGTGCGGCCGGGGTCGATCCGCTCCGGGGAGAAGGCGAGGTTGAAGTCGGCGCCGGCCGTGAGGCCCGAGCTCTCCAGCGCGGGCAGCAGCTTCTCCCGCGTCGTGCCCGGGTAGCTGGTCGACTCGAGGACGACGAGCTGGCCGGGCTGCAGGACCTCGGCGAGAGCCTCGCCGGCCGCGTCCAGGTAGGTGAGGTCGGGCTCGCGCGAGCTGGTCAGCGGAGTCGGCACGCAGATCACGACCGCCTCGCAGCTCTTCAGGTCCTCGTGGCCGGTGGTGGCGCTCAGCAGCTCCCCGAGCGGCTCGAGGACAGAGTCCGGCACGTCCTCGACGTGGCTGCGCCCCGCATTCAGCGAGTCCACCTTGGCGGGGTCCGCATCGAGGCCCACCACCTCGTGCCCCGCCTCGGCGAAGGCGACGGCAAGCGGTAGGCCGACGTAGCCGAGCCCGACGACTCCGATCCTCATGCGCGGCAGTGTAGGCCGCTCCAGAGGATGGACAGGCCACGGGGGCTTGCCCTACGCTCAGAGGGTGGATTCGCGTTCGCAGCGAGAGCGTCTGCGGGAAGCGATGGTCCGCGTGGCGGCCGCCAAGGGCTACGCCGCGACCACCGTGGACGACGTGGCCGAAGCCGCCGGCGTCTCCAGCGCGGAGTTCCATGCGCTCTACGCCGACAAGGAGGCCTGCTTCCTCGACGCCTTCGACGCGGTCAGCGCGGTGGTCGTCGGCCACGTCTCCGACGCCTTCGAGGCGGCCGCCGGGTCGCCCTGGCCCGAGCGGGTGGCGGCGGGGCTGCGGGCGCTGGTCGAGCTGCTCTCCGCCGAGGCGGCCGTCGCCCGCCTGGCGATGATCGAGGTCAGCGCCGCCGGCGACGACGCGCGCAAGCGATACGGGGCCGTGCTGGCCCGCTTCACCCCGCTGCTGGAGGAGGGCAGGGACTACTCCGACCAGGTCGACCTGCCGCCGGACACCGCCCGCTTCGCGATCGGCGGCGCGACCGCGCTGGTCTTCGACGAGCTGCGCGCCGGCCGCGGCCCGGAGCTGCCCCGCATCCTTCCCGACCTCGTCTTCGCGGTGCTGATGCCCTACCTCGGGCCACAGGCGGCCGAAGAGGAGATGCGGAGGGTTGCGGAGGGCTAGAACTCGCCGTGACGGCCCTCGCCGCCGGCGAAGCGGGCGGCGCCGCGGGCGGCGACCTCGAGCACCTCGGAGCCGAGCTTCGCCTCCAGCGCCAGGCCCTCGGAGAGCGGCAGCCCGTGGCCCTCGATCGCGGCGCGGCGGTCGGAGAGCATCGTCTCCTGCGGGAATCCGGCGATCGTCTCCGCCAGCTCGAGTGCCCGCTCCAGGTGCCGGCCCGGCTCGACGACCTCGTTGACGAGGCCGATCCGGTGCGCCTCCTCGGCGTCCACGGGGCGGCCGGTGAGGATCAGCTCGAGGGCGCGGCCCAACCCGACCACGCGCGGCAGCCGCTGCGTGCCGCCGTCGACCAGCGGCACCCCCCAGCGGCGCTCGAAGAGGCCGAAGGTGGAGTCGTCGGTGGCGATCCGCAGGTCGCACCAGAGCGCCAGCTCGAACCCGCCCGCCAGGCACCAGCCCTCGATCGCGGCGATCGCCGGCTTCGAGGGGGTGCGCCGGGTCGGGCCCATCGGCCCGTCCGGATGGGTGACGTCGAGGTTCATCGCCTTCAGGTCGGCTCCGGCGCAGAAGGCCTCGCCGCCGGCGCCGGTGAGGACGAGGACGCGGGCCCCGTCGTCGCCCTCGAACTCGTCGAAGGCCTCGCGGAAGAGCTGCGCGGCGGCGGCGTCGACCGCGTTGCGGCGCTCGGGCCGGTCGATCGTCAGAACCGCGGCGGCGCCGACCCGCTCGTAACGCATCTCCCCGCTCATCGGACTGCCCGGTGGTGGCGCACGGCGGCAATCCTCTCAGAGCGGGAGCGGGCGGGCTAGTCGCGGAAGTCCCTCCGGGCTTCATCCACGACGCCCTGCTCCCTAGGTGCGCCCCGGCGCGCGGCGCGGAGGGCAGGTTCTCCGCAGCCGGGGCCAAAGCTAGGGACCCCGTCGGACACGCCCGCGTCCCGAGACCCTCGGGGGAACGAAAACGCGACCGGTGATGACGCTCGTAGCCTGCCTGCGCGTAGCCTTCGCGCTAGAAGCTCGTTACGTCACCTTCGAGATGGTGTCCCACTGGGCTTCTGTGGGGCCTCTCTCTCCCGGTCGCAATGCGAACCTAGCGCGCCCCCCCGCCGCCGCGCAAGGGGGAGCCCGACGACGATTCCGCAAACTCCGCAAATTTGCCTTCTAGCTACGCTGCCCCGATGCGCGTAGACGAGATCATCGCCGCGAGCGCCCCGACCTTCTCGGTCGAGTTCTTCCCGCCGAAGACCGTCGAGGGAACCGAGCAGCTCTTCGCCACCGCCCGCTCCCTGCGCGAGCTGGAGCCCGACTTCGTCTCCGTCACCTACGGCGCCGGCGGCGGCACCCGCGACGGCACGGTCGAGATCACCAAGGCCCTGAAGGACGACCTCGGCTTCGAGACGATGGCCCACCTGAGCTGTGTCGGCGAGACCAGGGAGGGGCTCGGCTCGACGCTCGACCTGATCGCGGAGGCCGGGGTCGAGAACGTCTTCGCCCTGCGCGGCGACCCGCCCCGCGGCGAGGAGAACTTCGTCCAGCCCGAGGGCGGGCTGGGAAGCGCCGCGGAGCTGACCGAGTTCATCGCCGCGGGCTGGGACTTCACCGTCGGCGGCGCCTGCTTCCCGGAGGTCCACCCGGAGGCCCCGGACCTCGACACCGACCTCGACTACCTGAAGACGAAGGTCGACGCCGGCGCCTCCTTCCTGATCACCCAGCTCTTCTTCGACAACGCGGTCTACTTCGACTTCGTCGCCGCGGCGCGGGCGCGGGGCATCGAGGTGCCGATCATCGCCGGCGTCATCCCGGTCGCCAGCTTCGCCCAGACCAAGCGCATCTGCGACCTCTGCGACGCCTCGATCCCGCCCCGGCTCGAAGCCGCCTTCGCCGCCGCCGGGGGCGACGAGCAGGCCGAGTTCGAGCTCGGGATCGCCTTCGCCGCCCAGCAGTGCGCCGAGCTCCTGCTCGCGGGCGCGCCCGGCATCCACTTCTACGCGCTCAACCGCGCGCCGGCGACGCGGGCCGTGCTCGGGGCGCTGCAGGCGGCGCGGCCATGGGAGCGCGGGCCGGGCGTCGAGGACACATTGACCAAGGCTGATTAAACTCTCGCGCCGATGGCCAATCGCAGGGAAGAAGAGCGGGAGCGGCTGCGCCAGGCCCGCGAAGAAAAGGAAAAGTCCGCGACCAGCTCGGAGCGGACCCGCCTGATCCTCGGCTACGGCGCCGCGGGCGTGATCGGCCTCCTGGTCGTCGCCGGAGTCATCGGCCTGATCGTCTCCTCCGGAGGCGGCGACGGCGAAGCCGCCCACATCAACAACGCCAGCGGTGAGACGAACGGGGTCTCCCCCGACGACCGCGAGGGAACCTCCCCGCCCCCGGTCAAAGTCTCCGACCTCGAGGACGCCGCGGATCAGGCCGGCTGCGTGCTGCGGCTGGAGCTCAAGGAGGAGGGCAGGACCCACCTCCCGGTCGGCACCGCCGCGCCCGAATACAAGACCATCCCGCCGACGTCGGGCAACCACGTCGAACCGCCGTACCAGCAGGCCGACGGCGCCTACGCAGACATGCCGCTGAACGTGAACATCGTCCACTCGCTCGAGCACGGGCGGATGGAGATCCAGTACTCGCCCGACCTCTCGGAGGACGACCAGCTGGAGCTGAAGGGGCTCTACGACACGATGTACGGGGCGACGCTGCTCTTCCCGAACGAGGAAATGACCTACGCGGTGGCGGCGACGACCTGGACCAACCTGCTCGGCTGCAAGGAGTACAAAGGCGCGGCGACCCTCGACGCGATCCGCGCCTTCGGCAAGGCGACCTGGGGTAAGAATGCCCCCGAGCCGCCGAGCGCCTTCACGATCAAAGGCCCGACCCCGAAGAAACCCGAGGAAGCGAGCTAGCTTCCCGCGCGGTAGGCGGGGAAGTAGTCCCCGGCGTCACGACCGCCCGATAGCCGCTCGTAGGCGGCCGGGTCGCAGACCAGCTCCGAGCTGTGCCACGCCTGCTCGCGGTTGGCGAAGCCGCGCTTGAACTCCTCGAGGGGGTCGCCTGGCGCGATCCCGCCGCCGAGGTTGAGCGGCAGCCCGAGCTCGGCGGAGAGCTCGACCAGGGTGGCGACGACGTTCTTCATCGGCGAGTCGCGCAGGTGCGAGTCGGCGGTGCCGCTCAGGTAGTAGTGGAGGAAGCCGTCGCTGAGGGCGGCGATCGAGCCGGCCGCAACCGAGCCGTCGGGGGCATCGGCGATGGCGAGCCAGGTGCCCTGGGCCTGGAGGATCAGGTCGAAGTAGGCGGTGCCGAAGAAGTAGCGCTCGCCGGCGTCGGCGCGGCGCATCGTCTGCTCGTAGGCGGCGAGGAAGCCGGCGCGGTCCTCGGCCGCGGCCTCCGGGCCGGAGACGACCCGCACCGAGTATCCGGCGCGGACGTTCCTGTTGATCTGGTTGCGGTCGCTGGGCCGGCTCTTCGCCGGCAGCGAGGGGTCGGCGATCTGGACCGTGTTCCGCTCGCGCGCCCCGGCCAGCGGCGGCTCACCAAGCGAGTGCCGGATGAAGACGCTGACGAGGCCCGTCGCCGAGAAATCGATCTCGTCCGGGTCCAGCGACCCCGACGACGTTGTCCCCGCTATGCGGGGACAACTGCGCTCGGGCTGGGCGAGGCCGGGGTAGCCGTAGGGCGAGGAGGCGTCGCGGTCGGGGCCCTCGCCGACGGGGCGGACGACCAAGGGCGCTAGGAGCTCCTCCTCGCCGGCCTCGATGCGGAGCGTGTGGGTTACCCCTTCGGCCTCGAGGAACTGGGGTGAGCGGAAGAACTGCTCGGAGGCCGACGAGGCCCCGCGGTCCTCGACCAGCTCGGCGCGGGCGGCGGGCTCGCTCACGGCAGGAGGTCCGCCGCCGCGCGGCGGAAGTCGTCGGGGAGGACCGCCCAGATCTCGAGGTCGAAGCGCTCCCCCTCGCGCTCGTCGTGGTCCTCCAGGGTCTCCACGTGGTGCCAGCCGAGGCCGGCGACCGTGCGCTTCGCCGCCTCGTTGAAGGCGGGGATCTCTCCGTACACCCGGTCGGCGCCGAGCTCGTCGAAGGCCCTGGCGATCGTCAGCGCCTCGGCCCGCCGCCCCACCCCGCTGCGCCGCACCTCGTCGCCGATCAGCGCCCCGAGCTCCGGCCCGGTCTCCCGTGCGAGCCCGTAGAGCGCGGTGAAGCCGACCGGCTCCTCGTGGCCCTCGACCACGATCGCGTACTTGCGGTCCTCCCCCGAGTCGTCCATCGCCCGGGCGACCCAGGCCTCGGCTTCCTCGAGCGTGAAGCTCTCCCGCTGCACGACCAGGGTCCTGGTCGCCCGGCTGTTGTTGAACCAGCGGTGGACCGCCGCCGCGTCGCCGGGCTCGAACGGGCGCAGACTGACCTCGGGCGGCGCGCTCACGGCTTGAAGGGTGCCAGGCGGATCGCCAGGGGGAAGCCGCAGCGGCGCAGAAGCGAGAACCGCCCGCCGGGAACCGCCTTCGCCTCGGCTCGCACCGCACCGGTGAGGTCCGCCTTGAAGCTCGGCTGGCGGGGGTGGCGGCGCAGGACCTCCTCCCGGTTGTCGGGAGCCACGTCCCAGAGGCGGAGGCCCGCCACGTCGGCCATCGCCCCCGCCTGGACGTAGAAGCCGAGCGGCCCGTCGTGCTCGATCGTCACCCCGGGCGTGGTGTGTACGCAGATCGCGTCGGCGACCGCCTCGCCATCCTCGGCGGGCGCGCCGGCCGCCTCGGCGCAGGCGAGGGCACGCTCGGCGCCGCCGAGCGTGAAGTCGCGGCCGGGTCGCGGCTCGGCGATGCCGTGGTCGTGCAGCAGCGCCGCGCAGTAGAAATGCTCGGGGTCGGGGTCGGCACGGTCGAGCGCCGAGAGCGCCAGGCCGAACATCCAGGTCCGGTAGGAGTGGCCGGCGACCCACTCGGGCTGCTCCGCGCAGGCCTCCTCCGCCTCACGCGCGAGGCGCGAGTCGGGAGGCGCGAAGCTGCGCGCGTCGATCTCCGCCGCGCCCGCGGGCAGGCGCCCCAGCGCGAGCTTGGCGCGGCCGACGGCGTTCACGGCCTGGCCCTTGGCGATCTCCCCGAGCAGCCGTCGACGCTCGGCCGGTGTCAGCCTGCCGCCGCTGCTCCGCACCCAGGCGAGCCCCCCGAGCCGGTTCGGGTCCGGCCTGGCGATGGGGGCCATCAGACCTCGATCGTCAGCGGCTCGGCGGCGCTCGGCCAGCGCACGCGGTCCTCGATGCCGGCCTCGGCGAAGGCCCGCTCGACGTCCTCGCGGCCCTGGCGGAAATGCTTCCAGCCCTCGTAGTGGATCGGGACCAGCGTCTTCAGCCCGAACTCCTCGGCGACGCGGACCGCCTCGGCCGCGTTCATCGTGTAGCGGGCCGGGCCGCTGACCGGGAAGCGGACACCGCCGAGATGGACGATCGCGGTGCCGACGTCGAAGCGCTCCGCGACCTCCGCTACGCCGCCGAACCAGACCGTGTCGCCGGTGATCCAGAGCGCCCCGTCCCGCTGGCCCTCCCACTCGAGGACGAAGCCGGTCACCTCGCCGACCAGCGGCCGGCTCAGCGGCGGCCCGTGGCGGCAGGGCGTCCCGGTGACGCGGACCTCGCCGCCGCCCGCGGCCCGCAGCGTGGTCGAGGCCCAGGGCGCGAGCCCGGTGGCGTTGCCGCCGAGGCGCCCGGCGCCCGCGGGGGTCGTGATCACCCTGCCCGCAGAGGGCAGCATGGCGCGGCCGGCATCGTCGAGGTTGTCGTCGTGCTGGTCGTGGCTGAGCAGGACCGCGTCGATCGGGGCGAGCTCCGCCGGGGTGAGGGCGGGGCCCTGGAGCTTGCGGGAGGAGGTCCCCCAGCCGAAGTTGTAGCGGCGGCCGGCGGGGTCGAAGGTGGGGTCGGTCAGGAGTCGCAGGCCGGCCGCCTCGAGCAGCGCGGTGGGTCCTCCGACATAGGTGATCGCGATTGCCGACACGGTCAGCCCCAACCCTATTCAGGATTCGGCCAAGCGGGTGCGACTGGCGCTAGTCCGGGGCGAGGCCGCGGCCGGTGACGAGCAGGGACGCGGTCCGCAGCAGGATCCGCAGATCGAGCCCCAGGCCGCGGTTGTCGACGTACCAGACGTCGAGCTCGATCCTCTCCTCCCAGGGGATCCCGGCCCGACCCTGGACCTGGGCCCAGCCGGTGATGCCGGGCCGGACCTCGTGGCGGCGGTGCTGGCGCGGCGTGTAGTCGTCCACCTGGGCGGGGATCGTCGGGCGCGGGCCGACGATCGCCATCTCCCCACGCAGGACGTTGACCAGGTTGGGAATCTCGTCGAGCGAGGTGCGGCGCAGGAGGCGCCCGGCGCCGGTGACCCGCGGGTCGTCGCGGCTGACGACGGTGCCGACGCCGACCGGGTCGGAGCCCGTCACCATCGTCCGCAGCTTCAGCATCTCGAACTCCTCGCCGACGCGGCCGACGCGGCGCTGGCGGTAGAGGACCGGACCGCCGCTGCCGAGCTTGATCGCGAGCGCCGCGAGCGCCAGCAGGGGCGAGAGGAGAAGCAGGGCGAGGGCCGCGATCGCGATATCGAGGATGCGCGGCATCAGCGCGTTCCCTCGGACTTCTCCCAGGTGCCCGGCGCGCCGTGGCGGGCGCGGTCCCAGAGGCCGGCCGCGATCGAGGCGGTGGTCATCAGGTAGTAGCGGGCGAAGCGCAGCGGCGCCAGCGGCAGCAGGCGGCCGAGCAGGGCGGCGGCGAGGAAGGCGGCCTGGACCACCAGCGTGGCGACGTAGACCGTCCCCTCGCCGAGCAGGGCGAGGTTGGCCGCCAGGACGAGCAGGTGCAGGAACGGGGTCAGGTAGCGGAGCACGCGATGGGAGGCGAGCTCGAAGGCGTAGAGCGGCGGGTAGCCGCGCGGGCGCAGCATCCCTTCGCCGACGACGATGTCCCAGACCCCGACCATCATCCGCCGTTTGCGGGCGAGCTCCCCCTCCATCGTCGGCACCATCTTCTCCTCGGCCCGGGCGTCCGGCGCGTAGAGGGAGCGCAGCCCGCGCTTGGCGAGCGCGAACGGGAACGAGAGGTCATGGCTGCCGGAGGGAGAGAGCGGGACGTAGGCGTCGCGGCGGACCGCGTAGATCGCGCCGTTGCCCGCGGTCACCCCGGCCAGGTCGGACTCCATGCGGCGGACCGCCATCTCGTAGCGCCAGTAGGCGCCCTCGAGGTTTCCCCCGCCGGGATCGGTGAAGCGGACCTGGCCGCAGGCGTAGCCGACCTCGGGATCGGCGAAGGGCTCGACCAGGCGGCGCAGCGCGTCCGGCGCCCAGCTCGAGTTCGCGTCCGAGAAGGCGAGGAGCTCGCCGGTCGCGCGCTCGGCGGCGGCGTTCTGGGCGCTGACCTTGCCGCCCCGCGGCAGGTCGAGGACGAGGTCGGCGCCCGCCGCCCGGGCCCGCTCGACGGTGGCGTCGGCCGAGCCGTCGGAGGCGACGATCACCTGCAGGCGCTCGCGGGGGTAGTCGAGGGCGAGCGCGTCGGCGACCTTGGCCCCGATCACCTCCTCCTCGTCGTAGGCGGCGACGATCAGAGATACAACCGGCAATTGCCCTGCTCCCGCGTCCGCATTGCCGGGAGGGGACTGAACCGAACCGCGTCGCGGACGGGTGAGCGCCCAGAGCACCAGGGGGTAGCCGACGTGCGTGTAGACGATCAGCGCGGCGCAGATCCAGAACAGGGCCTCGAGCGCGATCACCGGTCGAGCAGCTCCTCATAGAGGTCGAGCGTGCGGCGGGCGATGGCGTCCCACGAGTACTCCCCGGCGGCCGCCGCCGAGGCCGCCCGCTCCAGCCTCGCCCGGGCCCGCTCGTCCCCGGTCAGCTCGGCGAGGGCCGCGGCCAGGGCATCCTCGTCCTCCGGGGGGACGAGGCGGGCGGCGCCGGTCGCCGCCACCTCGGGGAAGCCACCCACCTCGCTCAGGACCATCGCCTTGCCGAAGGCGAGGCCGGTGTAGAGGACCCCGGAGTGCTCGGCGTCGCGGTAGGGCAGGGCGACGACGTCGGCGCGGCGGAAGATCGCCGGGATCTCGGCGTCGTCGACGAAGCGGGTGAGGAAGCGGACCCGGCCCGAGGCCTCGGCCGCGAGGAGGCGCAGCGGCTCGACCTCCATGCGCGGGTTGCCGACGATCCAGAGCTCGGCGCCCTCGACCCGCCGGAAGGCGCGCAGCAGGGTGTCGATCCCCTTGTAGGAGCGGAGCAGGCCGAAGAAGAGGACCACCGGGCCCTCGGCGCCCTCGAGCTCGGCCGGCAGCGGCGCCTCCTCGGGGAGGTCGGTCAGGTAGTCGAACGCGCCGTGCGGGATCACCCTGACCCGGCCCGGGTCGAGGCCGACCTCGGCGCGCAGGCGGGCGGCGCCGTGCTCGGAGTGCGCGACGACCGCGTCCATCGCGCCGAAGGCGCGCCGCGCCGTCGCCAGCTGCCGGCGCGAGGGGCGCGGCGGCAGGATGTAATGGGCGGTCATCAGCCGCGGTCGCGCGGGCGGCAGCAGCCGCGCGTCGAGCCCCGGCACGGTCAGCCACTGGTAGTGGACGACGTCCGCCTCGGCGGTGCGGCCGCGCAGGCGCAGCATGTCCGGCACGTGCTCGGCGAGCTTGAAGGCGCGCCGCGCGGGGGCGTCGAGGCCGCGCTTGGCGCTGCGCGGGTAGAAGCGCTCCTCGACCCGGTAGCCGACGGGGTCGGGCACCGGCCCGTAGAGAAAGTGGCTGGTCAGCAGCTCGACGTCGGCGCCCTGGCGGGCGAGCGCCGCGGCCAGCGCCCGGTCATACGGCGGCGTGAACGCCGAGGGATCGACCAATTGCACGCGCATAGCGGGCGATTATGGTGGCGGCGTGCCGCCCACGCTCTCCTACTGCGTCGTGAACACGAACGGCCGCGACGACCTGCTCGCCTGCCTCGAGGCGATCGAGCGCACCCATCCCGCCGGCGTCGAGCGCGAGGTCCTCGTCCTCGACAACGCTTCCGAGGACGGCTCGGCCGAGGCGGTGAGGGCGCTGGGGCGGGACATCCGCCTCTTCGAGCTCGAGCGCCGCGCCGGCAAGGCGGCGAACGACTCGACCCTGATGCGGGAGGCGACGGGCCGCTTCTGCCTCCTGCTGAACGAGGACTCGGAGCTGCGCCCCGGAGCCTCCGAGGCGCTGATCGCCGCCCTCGAGGCGGACCCGGCCGCCGGCGCGGCGGGCGCGCGGCTGCTCGACTCCAAGGGCGACCCGGTTCCCTGCGCCTGGCGCTTCCCGGGGGTCGGGACGGCGCTCGCGGGGGCCGTCTTCGCACACCGCGCCCTCACGGTCCAGAGCTCGGGCGAGGAGACCCGCCGGGTCGACTGGGCGCAGTCGAGCGCGCTGCTGGTGCGCCGCGAGGCGGCGGCCGAGGTCGGCTATCTCGACCCCGACTTCTTCGTCTACTACGACGAGTGCGACTTCTGCAGGCGGCTCGCCGAGGCCGGGCACCACACCCTCTTCGTGCCCGCCGCGGAGGCCGTCCATCACGACCAGCTCTCCACCGACCTCTCCGCGGGCCTGCCCCGGATCGTCGAATTCCACCGCAACCGCGACCTCTACATGCGCAAGCACCACTCGCGGCCGGCGGCGCTCGCGGTCCGCGCGCTCACCGCCTGGTCCTACGCCCTGCGCGCCCTCGCCGCCCTCGTCCTGCCGAGGCACCCGGCCCGGGTCCACTGGGCCCACGCAAAACAGGCGCTCCTCCCCGCCCGCGGCGAATCGATCCGAGACCGGGCCGCCCGCTAGCAAATCCCATCACGTTTGCCATGCGATGCATGGTCAACTTGATGGGATTTCGGGAAGGGCCTGGTTAGGGGCGGGCGTCCTCGTCGATGCGGAGCGCCTCGTAGGTCTCGGGGATCTCGCCGTCGACGGCGGGCTCCCGCGCGACCGCTCGCAGACGCTCGATCAGCTCGCCCGGCCGCCGCAGCAGCGCCAGCCAGCGGCGCTCCTCGCGGGTGAAGAAGCCGCTGGCGAGCAGGGTCAGCGGGAAAAGGAGCCAGACGACGGCGCGGCCGAGCAGCCCGAGCAGCCCGTCGGTCGGCAGCAGCAGCTCGCCGGCCGCGACCAGCACGGCGGAGACGAGGACGATCCGCGCCAGCCGGGCCCATTCGTAGGGGACGGGGAAGAGGCGCTGGGTGAACCCGTACATCAGCCCGACCACCACCAGGTAGGAGGCGACCAGCGCGATCCCGGCGCCGGCGATCCCGAGCGGCGGCACGAGCACGAGGTTGAGCGCGACGTTGACCGCGAGGGCGGCGAGCGTCGCCGGGAGGTTGAACTCGGTGCGCCCGGTCCGGCCGAGGATCACGACCTGGACCATGTAGAGGGCGTAGAGGGTGACCGCGGTGGAGATCAGGCCGACCGCTTCGAAGGAGTCGAAGAACTCGGGGGCGGCGAGGGCGCGCGCGATCCAGCGGGCGAAGAGCCACATGCCGACGACGACGAAGGAGCAGCCGGCGAGGAACCAGGTGACGACGACGGCGTAGGCGCGGCGGGCCTCGTCGTCGTCGCGGATCGAGTAGGCGAGCGGCGGCCAGGCGAGCTGGAAGCCGCGGACGAGGACGTTGACGCCCTGGGAGAACTTGACCGCGAGCGAGTAGAGGCCGGCCTCGGCGAGGCCGACGGTGCGGACGATGATGATCCGGTCGACGAAGTTGAGCGCGTAGAGCGAGAGCTCCGCCGGCATCGTCGGCAGGCCGAAGCGGAGCATGCGGCGCAGCAGGGCGCGATCGACCAGGAGCGAGAGGCTGCGGCGGTGGACGACGATCAGCCCGAGGACGAAGGCGGCGCCGCTGACGTAGCTGCCGAGCAGGAGTCCGCGGGCACCCTCCCCCTCGCCCACGACGAGGAAGACGGTGAGCCCGATCGCGGCGAGGACGTTGGCGATCGTGACCGTGAAGAAGGCGCGGGCGCGCTCCTCGAGGCGGAAGAGGGTGAGCAGGTACTCGTGCAGGGTCAGCACCCAGAGCCCGGCGATCGAGATCCGCGCCAGGTCGGCGGCGGGACGGTCGACGAGCGCTTCGGAGATCGGCTCGGCGAACGGCAGGGCGACGAGCGCCGCGACGGTGCCGAGCCAGAAGAGCGCCGCGAAGGAGGTGGCGACGACCTCGCGGGGCTCCTCGCCGGACTTGTAATAGAAGCGCAGGACCGCCTCGATCACGCCGAAGCGAATCACGATGCTGGCGGCGACGACGGCCGCGAAGAAGACCTCGGCGGCGCCGTAGTCGGCCGGCGTCAGGTAGCGCGTGTACAGGGGCAGCAGGGCGACCGCGATCAGCTTCGAGATGACGCTCGCCGCCGTGTAGGCGGCTCCTGTGGTCGCCAGCCGGCGCAGGTATCCGGACACGGATCGAGCCTATGCCGCGTCGCGGACCGGGGCGGCGGCGCCCAGCGAGGCGCCGACCGCGAGCAGGACCCAGGTGATCGGGTCCTCGAAGAAGCCGGCGTAGGCCATCGTGTGCGCCAGCAGGGCGAAGAAGGCGGCGAGGACCGCGGCGGTCGCCGGGCCCGGCGCGCGGCGCGCCGCCTGCCACATCATCGACAGCGCCGCCGCGAGCAGGGCGCAGTAGGCGGCCAGGCCGAGCAGGCCCTGCTCGGCGGCGATCGTGATCGGCTCGGTGTGGGAGACCGAGACCGGCACCTCTCGCGTGCGCACGTGTTCTCGGTAGGCCTTGGGGAAGGAGCCCGAGCCGTAGCCGTAGGCCGGCCGGTCGGCGAAGAGCTTCAGCCCCCCCGAGACCAGGTTGGCGCGGCCGCTGGTGTCGATGTTGATCCGCGAGAAGTCCGGCCTGCCGCCGGCGATCGTGACGACCAGCAGCCCGGCGACGGCGCCGGCGGCGAGCGCGACGAGGGCCCAGCGCAGGCTCCAGCGCAGCGCCGCGAGCGCCGCCAAGCCGGCGAGCAGGGCGATGAAGCTCGACTGCGAGAAGGTCGGCACGAGCCCAATCCAGAGCACGGCGATCAGGCCCGTGAGCAGCGCCAGGTCGCGGCGCTCGCGCGCCCAGAACAGCGTCGCCATCGCGATCACGATCGCCAGCGCCAGATAGCGGCCGTAGATGTTGGGGTCCCAGAAGACCGAGTTGACCCGGAAGTAGGTGTGGAATTCGTTGGAGCGGATCACGTGGTCGTTCCAAAACAGCTCGCGGGTCACGTACTCGATCGAGCCGACGAGGACGAAGGCGACCGCCTCGACGGCGACGACCCAGAGCGCGATCCTCAGCAGCCGCGGGTTCCAATCGACCTCTCTGAGGAGGGCGTAGGCGAGGGAGAAGGGGACGAAGAAGAAGCAGACGTCTTGGAGGCCCTTGCTGAAGTCTGCCGAGTAGAGCGTCTGGAGGGCGTAGATGACTACTACCGCTGCGAGGGTCCTGGGTAGCCAGACCATGGGGGTTCGGCCGGCCGCTGGCCCGGTCGCGGGGGGGCCTGCGGGCGGGGGCTTCGCCTCCGTTCTCGACCCCCCCGCGCCCACGCCAACGGCCGGAGAAGCCCCACTGTTAGACAGCCAAAATCGAAACGCGGTCGCCAGGACCCCCCCGGCGATCACTAGATAGAGGGGGACGAGCAAGTTGGCTGTGTCGCCGCCGGCCTCCAGGGGGATGCGGAAGGGGAGTGCCGCGACTATGGCGAGGGGGAGGAGGATGGGCCAGCGGTGGAAGACGAAGGCGAGGGCCGCCGAGATGGCCAGGGCGGCCAGGCCCAGGGCGATGAAGCGGGTGCTGTCGTCGCGGAGGTCGGCGATCTGGTGGGAGTCCCATTGGTCGCCGATGATCAGCAGCGGGAAGAGGACCAGGGCGGCGAGCATCGCGGCCGAGCGGGCCCTTCCGGCCGGCAGCAGGATCGCGGCGGCGGCCGCGGCGGCGGCCGCCATCACCCCCAGCCCCGCCAGGACCTCGCTCACTCCGCGCCCCCTGGCCCCTTATGTCTCTCTGAGGCACTCAAGGCGCCAGACCGATCGCAGCTCTTGGTCGGCCGGCGCGGCGCCTCGTGCAGTGTGATCGCGCCCGGCGGGACCAGGACCCGATCCTCACCCAGCATCTTCACCCGCAGCTTGTAGCGGCCGGGGGGCGCCGGGCCGCGGTTCAGGCGGGTGCGGCCGTCCCAGTGGAAGGTGGAGAACGTGTAGCGCTTGAGGAAGCGATCGCGGGCGAGGGTGTAGACGACCTTGCCGCCCGGCTTGATCACCTGGACGATCGCGTCGTCGGACTGCGTCATCCGGAAGCGGATCCGGATCGTGTCGAAGCGGCAGTCGCGGTTGGGCGTGAACGAACGGCTCGCGGGGACGCCGAACCTCACCTTGTCGAGGACCAGCGGGTCGCGCTTCAGCCTTTGCGACCAGGCGAAGGCGGCGAGCGTTGCGAGGACGAGAAGCCCGAAGACGACCGTCGCGACGCTAACCGGACGACGAGGCATTGTCCTCGCCGATCACGACCGCGACCGGTGCCCCCGCCGCCACGACGGCGATTTCCGAGGTCATCGGCCGCACCCGGGGAATGTCCAGCGCCGCCGCCACTTTGTGCGCGGCGGCCCCGTTCTGCGGTTTGAACATGACGACGCTCTCCTCGAAGCTGGAGCTGCTGTTGGTGACGGCCCCGAGTTGGAACCCGTTGCGCTCGACGGTGTCGCCGAAGCTGCCGGCCAGCCCTTCGACCGCGGTCCCGTTGAGCACGGCGACCTCGACCTGGCTCGGCCTGAAGCCCGCCGACTGCTTGCTCTTCCCGTCACCGTCGTCGCCGCCGCCGAAGCCCTCGAGGACGGCGAAGGCGATGCCGCCGCCGACCAGGACCACGATCAAGAAGGTCGCCACCAGGACACCCGGCTCGGAGAACCGCGACCGGCCGCCGGAGAAGGTCTCCCTGAGGCGCTCGGACCGCGTCAGTTCGGGCAGCCCGGCCTCGCGCCGCTCGCGCCGCGTCTCGCGCAGCTCGGCCGCCGCGCGCTCCTCCTCGCGGGCCTCTTCCAGCTTGCGCATCTCCTCGGCGCGCTCGGAGGCGGCCGCCGAAGTTGACTCCTTGCGCTCGGAGTCGCGCTCCGGCGCCGAGCCCGCCCATTCGCGCAGGCGGCGGATGTCGCGACCCTGCGTGAACGAGACCAGGATCAGGACCGCGAGGCCGAAGAAAGCAGCCAAACCCGCGTAGGAGCCTATTTCCGTGAGCAGTTGACGCAAGTTGCGGCGGGAGGCTACTCGTCGGGGACGACCGTCGCCGCGTCGCCGCCGGGGGTGGTGATGATCTCCACCACCTTCTCGGCCAGATTCGCCTCGTCGCCGGCCATCACCATGTGCTCGAGCGAGTTGAGGGTGTTGTCGACCCAATCGGGGTCGATCGGCGTCTCGCGGAGCGCGCGGCGGATCCGCTTCGCCGCCGTCGGCTGCACGCTCTCCCCCGCCCCGAACAGCTCCTCGTGGAGCTTCTCGCCGGGCCGGGGCTGGGTGAACTCGACCGCGATGTCGGCCTCCGGCTCATACCCGGCGAGGCGGATCATGTTGTGGGCGAGGTCGAGGATCTTGACCGGCTCGCCCATGTCGAGGACGAAGACCTCCCCCTTGCCGGCGCCGATGTCGCCGGCCCGGATCACGAGCTGGACCGCCTCCGGGATCGTCATGAAGTAGCGCGTCATCTCCGGGTGGGTGACGGTGACCGGCCCGCCGCGCTCGATCTGGCCGCGGAAGATCGGCACGACGCTGCCCGAGGAGGCGAGGACGTTGCCGAAGCGGACCCCGGCGAAGCGGGTGCCCGGGTGCTTGTTGCCGGCCGCCTCGACGATCCACTCGGCCATCGCCTTGGAGGCGCCCATCACCGTCTGCGGGTTGCAGGCCTTGTCGGTGGAGATCAGGACGAAGCGCTCGACCTTCGAGGCGGCGGCGGTCTCGGCCGTGATCCGGGTCGCGATCGCGTTGTTGCGAACCGCCTCCAGCGGGTTGGCCTCCATCAGCGGCACGTGCTTGTAGGCGGCGGCGTGGAAGACGACGCTCGGTTTGAAGCGCTGCATCACCTCGAGCATCCGGTGCGGCTCCTTGCAGTCGGCGAGCACCGACTCGACGCTGGTGAAGTGGCGCTCCTCGACCATCTCGCGGTCGATCTCGAAGAGGTTGTCCTCGGCGTGGTCGAGCATGACCAGGAGCCGCGGGCCGACCCGGGCGATCTGCCGGCAGAGCTCGGAGCCGATCGAGCCGCCGGCGCCGGTGACGAGGACGATGCGGTCGCGCAGGTAGGCGCCAACGCGGTCGAGCTCGAAGACGACCGGGTCCCTGCCGAGCACGTCCTCGACCTGGACCTCGCGCAGCTGCTTGTTGAGCTGGACGCCGCCGCGCAGGAGCTCGAACACCGTCGGCAGCGTGCGCACCCGGATCTCCCGCTCGCGGCAGGCGGCGACGATCCTGCCGCGCAGGGTGCCGGGGGCCGAGGGGATCGCGATCACGACCTCGTCGGGCTCTGTCTCGTCGAGGATCTCGGCGATTTGCTTGGTCGAGCCGAGCACCTTGAGGCCGCCCGACATCCGCATCCCCCGCTTGCGCGGGTCGTCGTCGACGAAGCCGATCGCGGTCGCGCCGAGACGCGGGTTGAGCTGCAGCTCGCGGACCACCATCTGCCCGCCGGCGCCGGCGCCGACGACCAGCATCTCGTGCTTGGGGACCCGCGCGCCGCGCGAGGGGCGCTCGACGATCAGCCGCACGGCGAGGCGGGCGCCGGCGATCAGCAGCAGGGTGAGGATGAAGTCCATCACCGCGACCGAGCGCGGCAGGCTGTGCTCGAACGGCTGCGCCACGGTGAAGGCGACGACGAGGATGCCGCTGGCGACGGCGACGGCGCGAACGATCAGGACGAAGTCCCGGCCGCTCACGTAGCGCCACCACTTCTGGTAGAGCCCGAAGGCCGCGAAGACGACGATCTTGCCGACGACGACGAGGCCGACGGCCTGCACGAAGAGGTCCTCGTATCGGGGCGGCATGCCGTCCGAATCGAGGAAGCGGAGCCGGAACGCCAGGTAGAAGGCGAGCGCGACGAGAGCAGCGTCGGCCGTCACCTGGAGAAGCCGGTTGCGGTAGACGGGGTGGTTCAACCGGTGCATGGGAGCCGAGCGAGTTTAGATGGTGTTCAGCTTCCTCCCTACAATCTCCGCTTCACTGATGCCGGTCCCCAGCCAACTCATCCCATTCGCCAGCGTCACGGACTTCTTCCTCGACCCGATCGTCAACGCGGGGACCGACTTCATCAGCAGTACCGGTCTCCCCGCGGTCTTCATCTTGATGGCGCTCGAGTCCGCCTGCCTGCCGGTGCCGAGCGAGGCGATCATGCTGTTCGCCGGCTCCAGCGTCGCCGCCGGCGAGCTCTCGCTGTTCGGGGTCGTCGCCGCCGGCGTGCTCGGCAACCTGGTCGGCTCCTGGGCCGCCTACGCGGTCGGCTACTACGCCCGCCTCGACCTGCTCGAGAAAAACCGCCTGATCCACGTGCCGCCCAAGTACCTGAAATGGGCGGACGACTGGTTCGAGCGCTACGGCGACGCGACCGTCTTCTTCACCCGCATGCTGCCGATCATCCGCACCTTCATCTCGCTGCCGGCCGGGATCGCGAAAATGCCGTTCTGGCGTTTCACCGTGCTCACCCTGCTCGGCTGCATCCCGTGGGTGTTGATGCTGGCGCTGGTCGGGGAAGCGGTGGGCGAGAACTGGGAGGAGTGGCGCGGCCACCTGCATTACCTCGACTACGCCGTCGTCGCCGCGGTCCTGCTCGGCGGCGTCTATCTCTTGATCCGGCGCCGCCGCGGAGGCGGGCCGGGCCCGAAGCCGGAGGCGGCGGCCGAGCTTGAGCAGACCGGCTGACGGCTCGATTCCCTCCGGCCGCGCGATCGCGCTGGGATTCGTCCAGGGCCCGGCCGAGCTGCTCCCGGTCTCCAGCTCCGCCCATATCGTCCTCCTCCCCTGGCTCGCCGGATGGGAGTGGGACGAGCTCGACCCCGAGGCCCGCAAGAGCTTCGAGGTCGCCCTCCACGCGGGCGCTGCCGCCGCGCTGCTGATCGGCCAGCGGGCGACGATCGCCGAGGAGCTGCGCGAGTTCGACGCGCGGCGGGCGGCGGTGCTGGCGCTCTCCTTCCTGCCCGCCGCGATCGCCGGCTACACGCTCGAGCGCCAGATCGAGCGGCGTCTCGGCGGGCCGCGATCGACCGCGATCGGGCTGCTCGCCGGCGCGGCGGCGATGCTCGCCGGCGACACCCGCCCTCAGCGCCGCGGCCGTGGAGACGCAACCGCCGGCGACGGCCTCGTCCTCGGCATCGCCCAGGCGGCGGCGCTGGCGCCGGGCGTCTCCCGCAACGGCGTCACCCTGGCGGCGGCGCGCTGGCGCGGCTTCACCCGCGACCAGGCCAATCTGCTCTCGCGGACGATCGCGCTGCCGATCATCGTCGGCGCCTCGACCCTCAAGGGCGTGCGCCTCGGCCGCCGCGGCGTCTCGCCGGAGCTGCGCCGGGCGATGGCCCTCGGCACCGCCGCCTCCTTCGCCTCGACCCTCGCCTCGCAGCGGCTGATCCGCCTGGTCGAGCGCGACCGCGCCCTCTGGCCCTACGCCGCCTACCGGGGAGGCCTCGCCGTTGCGGTTCTTGCGAAGCTGAGGCGCTAACTCCAAATCTTGGAGAAGTTTGGAGATAGCTTGGAGTTGTGCTACAAACTCCAAATCTTGGAGAAGTTTGGAGATAGCTTGGAGTTCGGGTGTTCGTAGAGCCGCCCCCCTCGGTCCCCGACATCCTCGCGAAGATCGGCGGGCCCGCGGTTATCGCCACCGTGACGGCCCCGGAAGACCCGAGAAGCAAGGAGCGCTACTACCACTGGGACAAACTGAAACGACTCAAGCCTCCAGAGGGGCTGACAAGCGAGCAGTGGTGGCTGAAAATCAAGACGGCCCGAAGCGGCGACATCCGTGAGCTGCCTCTGACCGACCAGGATGGAGAGCCCTTCAGCTACAGGGTGCTGGACAACATGCTCCGCCAACTGCATCGCATTGACCAGCGCTGCAGCGGTGAGGTGGCTATGGACGAGGTCGTCACATCCGAGAAGCGAGCCGGTCGCCGCTTCTTGGTCAACTCACTGATGGAGGAGGCGATCAGGTCAAGCCAACTAGAGGGAGCTACGACATCGCGAAAGGCAGCGAAGGAGATGCTACGGGCCGGACGAGAGCCGCGAAATCGCAGTGAGCGGATGATCGCCAACAACTACCGAGCGCTTCAGTTCATGCGGGACGAGATGGGAGAAACGCTCACTCCCGAGTCGGTTCTGGAGCTTCACAGGATCGTCACCGACGGGACCCTGGACGATCCCACCGCCTCCGGGCGTTTGCAGCGGCCCGATGAGCAGAGAGTCATGGTCTTGGATCGCGACGGCGGCCACCCGATTCATCGGCCTCCGCCGGCCGGCCAACTGCCTCGTCGTATGGAGCAGTTGTGTGAGTTCGCCAACGAAGGAGAGGACGGAAACCGGTTCGTCCATCCGGTCATAAGGGCGATCCTGCTGCACTTCTGGCTCGCCTACGACCATCCGTTCGAGGACGGAAATGGCCGAACGGCGAGGATCCTCTTCTTCTGGCTGATGCGTGTCCGCGGATACTGGCTCGCCGAGTACCTGCCGATCTCGAAGTTCATCCGCACCGCGCCGGCTCAGTACGCCCGAGCGTTCATGGAAACCGAGACCGACGAGGGCGACACCACCTATTTTCTCATTCATCAACTGGAGATCATCGAACGCGCCATCGATGATCTCCACCTATACCTGCGGCGCAAGACCGCAGAGGTCCAGAGCATCGAGCAGCTCCTGCAGAGCACCGATTATCTGAACGGTCGTCAGCTGGCGCTGCTGACGGACGCGGTGCGCCATCCGGATGCTTCCTACTCGTTCGAAAGCCACGCGTTGAGTCATCGGGTTACTCACGAGACGGCGCGCACCGACCTTCGCGGCCTCGTCGAGCGCGGTCTGCTTGTCCAACGCCGGGTTGGACGCAGGCACATATTTGAGCCGGCTCCCAACGTCGAAAGCAGACTGAAAGAATCGACGGCGTGAGCGGCGACGCCTACTCGAAAGCCGGAGTGGACCAGGGCGCGGCCGACCAGGCCGTCGACGGCCTGGTCCGCGCGCTCGGGGCGATCGACCTCGGTCGCCCCTCCCTGCAGGTGCCCCTGCCCGGCCACTACGCCAGCGTGATCCGGCTCGACGACCGCACCGGCATCGCCCTCTCCACCGACGGCGTCGGCACCAAGCTCCTGGTCGCCGAGCAGCTCGGGCGCTGGGACAGCGTCGGCATCGACTGCGTTGCGATGAACGTCAACGACGTGATCTGCGTCGGCGCCGAGCCGCTGGCGATGCTCGACTACATCGCCGTGCCGACCGCCGACCCGGAGGTCTGCGAGCAGCTCGGGGTCGGCCTCGCGCGCGGCGCCGAGCTGGCCGGAATCGAGATCCCGGGTGGCGAGCTCGCCCAGCTCGGCAGCCTGGTCAGCAGCGTCGACCTCTCCGGCGCCTGCTTCGGCACCGTCGCCCTCGAGGAGATCGTCGACGGCTCGGCGGTGCGGGCAGGTGACCCGGTGATCGGGCTCCCCTCCTCCGGCATCCACTCCAACGGCTACACGCTGGCCCGCTCGGCGCTCGAGGGGATCCCGCTCGACGAGGACCCCGAGGGGCGGCTCGGCCGGCCGCTGGGCGAGGTGCTGCTCGAGCCGACCGAGATCTACGTCAAGCCGGTGCTCGAGCTGCTGCGCTCCGAGGTCGAGGTGCGCGGCCTCGCCCACATCACCTCCGGCGGCCTCGGCAACCTGCTCCGCCTCGCTGCCGAGGTCGGCTACGAGATCGACGCCCCGCTGCCGGTTCCGCCGGTCTTCGAGCTGATCGGCGAGCGCTCCGGCGCCTCCGACGAGGAGATGCACGACGTCTTCAACATGGGCTGCGGCTTCTGCGTGGTTGTCGCGGCGGGCGACGAGGAGGCCGCGCTGGGCCTGCTCCGGGAGCACTACCCGGCGGCAAAGCGGGTAGGGATGGCCGTGGACGGCCCGGGCGCCGAATTGGCACGCCCATAAGCGGGAGACCCCGGCCGGGCGCCGAACCCCTCCCACGGACCCCCGCGACCGCAATACCCTCAAAACAGCGCTGAATGGAAGCTCGACCCTCAAGCTCGATGATCGGAACCGTGCTCTCGGGCCGCTACCGGCTGGAGGCGAAGCTCGGCAGCGGCGGCATGTCCACCGTCTACCTTGCCAAGGACGAGACCCTCGACCGGCCCGTCGCGGTGAAGGTCATGCACCGCGAGATGTCCGAGCAGGCCGACCAGCTCGAGCGCTTCCGGCAGGAGGCGCGGGCGGTGGCGAAGATCTCGCACCCCAACGTGGTCTCGGTGATCGACGCCGGCGAGGACCACAACCATCCCTACATCGTCTTCGAGTACGTCGAGGGCGAGACCCTGAAGCAGCGGATCTCGCGGATCGGCGCGCTCGACATCCAGGAGGCGATCGCCTACTCGATCGAGATCGCCCGCGGCCTCGGCATCGCCCACGGCCGCAACCTGGTCCACCGCGACATCAAGCCCCAGAACGTGCTGATCGACGACGAGGGCCGCGCCAAACTGACCGACTTCGGGATCTCGCGCCAGCTCGAACAGGCGGGTATGACGGCGACCGGCCGCGTCCTCGGGACCACCGACTACGTCGCCCCCGAGCAGGCGATGGGGCACGCCGCCGACCCGCGCTCCGACATCTACTCGCTCGGCGTCGTCCTCTACGAGATGCTGGTCGGCCAGGTCCCCTTCCACGCCGACAGCCAGGTCGGCGTCGCGATGAAACACGTCAACGAGGACCTGCCGGACGTGCAGCGCCGCCGGCCTGAGGTCTCGGCCGCCGTCGCCCTCGTCGTCGAGCGGTCGACCGCCAAGGACCCGGACGAGCGCTACAAGGACGTCGGCGAGATGATCGACGACCTCTCCACCGCGCTCGAGGTCGAGGCGGCGCGAGCGGGCTCGACCACCGGCGAGGCGACCAGCGTCCTCGACGCCGTGCCGCCGCCGAAACGCAAGCTCTCCGGCGGCGGGCGCTGGTCGTGGGCGGCGATCGCGCTGCTCGTGCTTGTCGGGGGCGGGGCCCTGCTCGCGACCAAGCTGATCTCCGACGGGCTCTTCGGCGGCGGCGGCGCCAACGAGGGCAAAGGCGGCAGCGTGCAGATCTCCTCGGCCACCGACTACGACCCCCAGGGCGACGGCGAGGAGATCGGCAGCAAGGTCGGTCTCGCGGTCGACGGCAACCCGAGCGGGACCTCCTGGGAAACCGAGCACTACGACGACCCCGAATTCGCCGGGACCAAGACCGGGCCGAACGAAGGGGTCGGCGTCTACGTGACGACGTCCTCTTCCGTGAAACCGCAGTCGATGATCGTCAAGACCGGCACCCCCGGCTGGGACGCGGAGGTGTTCGCGAGCGATGACGGGCCGCCCGAAGAGCTGTCGGAATGGGGCGATCCAGTCGGCGAGGCCACGGAAGCCTCCTCGACCGAGGAGATCGCCCTGACCGTGCCGAGCCCGTCGCGCTACTTCCTCCTCTGGTTCACCAAGTCCTCGGAATCGCGCGACCAGGAAGGCCGCTACCAGGTGCTGGTCGACGACATCAAGCTGCTCGACTGAGCGGCTCCGCTGTCGTACCCTGGGGGTCGATGAAGCCGGTCCGGGGAGGGATGCTCGCGGTCCTGGCGCTGCTCCTCTGCGCGCCTGCGGCCCATGCCGCTCAGAACTCGTGCGAGCGCGAGCGCTCGTGGCGCTCGACGGCGAGGCCGACGAGACGGTCGCAGAGCTCGGGGTAGGTGAGGCCCGCCGCGGCCCAGAGCTTGGCGTAGACGCTGGTCTCGGTGAAGCCGGGCATCGTGTTGATCTCGTTGACGAGGATCCGCCCGTCGGGCTCGACGAAGAAGTCGCAGCGGGCGAGGCCGGCGCAGGCGCCGATCCGGAAGGCCTCGATCGCAAGCGCCCGCAGGGCCTCCGACTGCTGCTCGGGGATCGGGGCGGGGACGACCAGCTCCATCCCGCCCTCGCGGTACTTGGTCTCGTAGTCGTACCAGTCGCCATGGGCGACGATCTCCCCCGGCGGCGAGGCCTCGACCTCCTCGTTGCCGAGCAGCGAGCACTCGACCTCGCGCCCCTCGGCGGAGGCCTCGACGATCACCCTCGGGTCGTGGCGCAGGGCGAGCTCGACCGCCTCGTCGAGCTCGGCGCCCACGCCGGTCTCGACCCTGCTGATCCCGACGCTGGAGCCCAGCCGCGACGGCTTCACCCAGAGCGTCGGGCCCATCTCCGCGCAGCGCTCGCGCCAGCCGTCCTCGCCGACGGCGACGAACTCGACCTGGGGAACGCCGGCCTCGGCGAAGATCCGCTTCAGAGTCAGCTTGTCCATGCAGATCGCCGAGGAGAGGACGTCGGAGCCGACGTAGGGGATATCGAGCCACTCGAGCAGGCCCTGGGCGCTGCCGTCCTCGCCGAAGGGGCCGTGCAGGGCGGGGAAGGCGACCTCGGCGCCGAGCAGGCCGTCGCCCGGGGTGAGGGTGAGCGCGTCCTCGCCGGCGCTCCAGTGGCCCTCGCGGGAGACGGTGACCGGAATCGCCTCATGCCCGGCCTCGTCCAGCCCCGCCGCGACCGCCTCTCCGGAGCGCAGTGAGACCTCGTGCTCCGATGAGCGGCCGCCGGCGATGACGGCGACCCGGCTCATTCTTCTTCCACTTCTTCCGGCGCGGGGGCGGGCGGCGCCTTGCCGACGACGATCGTCACCGAGGAGCCCGGTTCGACTTCGGAGCCCGGCGGCGGGAACTGGTCGGTCACCTTGCCGACTTTGGAGGGCACGTCGGTGATCTGTTCGCTGACCGTTGGGTCGAGGCCGGCTTCGCGCAGGGCCGAGACGGCGTCGGGGCGGAGCTTGCCGATCACGGTCGGGACCGAGGTCGTTTCTTCTCCTTCGGAGACGACGATCGCGACCGTCGACCCCGGGTCCACCAAGCTGCCGGCGCTCGGCGTCTGCCGGGTCACCTGCCCTTCCGGCTCGGCGCTCGGCGTTTCCGTGACGCTGGGGACGAGGCCGGCGCTGCGGATCTGCTGTTCGGCGACGGTGCGCTGGGTGCCGACCAGGACCGGGACCTTGGCCAGCTTCGGGCCCGCGGAGACGGTGAGGACGACGGTCGAGCCGCGGGTCGCGTCCGTGCCGCCGGAGGGCGCGGAGTGGATCACCAGGTCCTCGGCGACGCCGTCCGAGTTGACGCGGCTGATCTGGGGCTCGAACCCGGCCTCCTCGACCGCCTTCGCCGCCTTTTGGAAGTGCAGCCCCGCGGTCGACGGGACGCGGTCGCTGCCGGGGCCGGTGCTGACCGTGAGGATCACCTCCGGCTTCGAGCAGGAGAAGGTGAGGAAGGCGCAGTCGAGTGAGACGTCGCCCGGGATCGGATCCTGCTCGAGCACCGTTTCCTCCGGCGCTTCGCTCTCCACCTCTTTGGTCTCGCCGATCCTGAAGCCTTCCCGTTCCAGTCGCTCTTCCGCCCGTTCGGACTTGAGGCCGGTCACCTTGGGGATGTCGGCGTTGGTGTCCCGGGTCAGCGCCAGGGCGATCAGAACGCCGGCCAGGATCGCCACCGCCAGGGCGATCGCGATCAGCCTCCGCCGGCGGCGTTCCTCCTCTTCGATCAGGTCCATTTCGGCGGCCTCGGCCTCGCTCGGCCCGAGCACCGAGGGCGGCAGCGGGGCGAAGGCCGCGGTGCCGCCGCCGACCTCGTCGCCCGTCTTCAGCGCCTGGTCGAGGGCGGCGATGAAGGCGTCGGCGGTCTGGAAGCGGTCGCCGGGGCTCTTCTCGAGCGCCCGCATCACGACCGAGTCGAGCGCCGGAGAGACCTGCGCGTTGATCGAGCTCGGCCGCTGCGGAGCCTGCGAGACCTGCTTCATCGCGACCGCGACGGCGCTTTCGCCTTCGAACGGGACCCGCCCGGCGAGCGCCTCGTAGAGCATCACGCCGATCGAGTAGAGGTCGGAGACCGGGGTCACGTCTTCCCCCTGCGCCTGCTCCGGCGAGAGGTAGTGCGGGGTCCCCATCACCGAGCCGGTCTGGGTGATCTCCGAAACCCCGGCGCGGGCGATGCCGAAGTCGGTGACGACCGCCTTGCCCTCGTCGTCGACGATCACGTTGTGCGGCTTGAGGTCGCGGTGGACGACGCCCTTGCGGTGGGCGAAGCGCGCGCCTTCGAGCACCTGGCGGATCAGGTACACGGACTGCTCGGGGGTGAGGCCGACGTCGATCAGCTGCTTCAGCGAGCGCCCTTCGAGGTACTGCATCGCGATGTAGTAGGTGCCCTCGATTTCGCCGCGGTCGAAGACGGCGACGACGTTCGGGTGGTGGAGGCCCGCGGCCGACTCGGCCTCGCGGCGGAAGCGCTCGACGAATTCGCGGTCCTGGGCGAAGCGGGCATGCAGGACCTTGAGCGCGACCTGGCGCTGGAGGTGGCTGTCCTCGGCGAGCCAGACGTCGGCCATCCCGCCCGACCCGATTTTCCTCAGCACCCGATAGCGCTCGTCGACGACGCTTCCCTCGCTCACCTCAGGCACTCTCGTCTCCTTGTCTCATCTGGGTCTCATTCGCCGTCGAGAATCGATTCCGCCACTTCGGCGAAGATCGGCGCCGCGATGTCGCCGCCGAATTCCGGCGTGCACTCGATCGAGACCGCGATCGCGACCTGCGGGTCGTCCGCCGGGGCGAAGCCTATGAACCAGGCCTGGTTTTCGTCCTCCCCGCCCCCGCAGGTCTCGTTGCCGGGGGTTTCCGCGGTGCCCGTCTTGCCGGCGACCGGGATGCCGGAGATCGCCGCGTTCGTCCCCGTGCCGCGTTCGACCACTCCTTCCATCGCCGTCGTCAGCTGCTCGGCGGTCTCCTCGCTGATCGGCTGGCCGTACTCGTCGGGCTCGAGACTGTCCACGGTGCGGCCGTCCGGGTCGACCACCCGGCTCCAGATCTGCGGCTTCATCAGGGTGCCGCCGTTGGCGACGGCCGCCGCGACCTCGGCCATCTGCAGCGGCGTCACCAGCAGCCGCTCCTGGCCGATCGCGACGCGGGCGATGTCGATCGGGTCGCCGGCCCCGAGGATGCGGTTCGCTTCGATGTCGTAGAGGCCGCTCGACGACATCTGTTCGGAGGGGAGGTCGATCGGCGGCTTGGCGCTGAAGCCGAACTGTTCCATGTACTCGAAGAGGCTGTCCTGGCCGACCTGTTCGCCGACCTGGGCGAACCAGGTGTTGACCGAGCTGGTCAGCGCGTCGTCGAGGGTCAGGCCCGAGTACGACGTCCCGAAGTCGTTTTCCAGCGGCTGGCCCTGGATATCGAGCGAGCCGGGGGCGTCCAGCGGCGTCTCCGGGGTGATCGCGCCGCTGTCGAGCGCCGCCGCCGCGGTCACGACCTTGAAGGTGGACCCCGGCGGGTAGATGCCCTGGGTGGCGCGGTTGACCAGCGGCCGCAGGGGATCCTGGTTCAGGTCTTCGAGGCGCTCGGGGACCAGGTTCGGGTCGTAGGGATAGCTGGACGCCATCACCCTGACCCGGCCGCTGCTCGGCTCGATCGCGACGACGGCGCCGGCGCCCTGCGCCTCCAGCGCTGCGAGCGCGACCCGCTGGGCGCCGGAGTCGATGTTGGTGACGATGTCGTTGCCCTCCTGCTCGACCCCGCGCAGCTCGTCGAGGATCGAGGTGAACTCGCCTTCCTCGCCGACCAGTTCGTCGTTGTGGAACTCCTCGAACTGGGTGTCGCCCTCCCTGACGAAGCTGTAGCCGATCGGGTGCCCGTAGAGCTGCCCTTCGGGATAGCGCCGCACGTAGCGCAGCGCCGCCCCCTGGCCCTTGGACACGGAGCGGGCGATCACGACCCCGTCCGCGGTCAGGATCCGACCGCGCTCGATCCGCTGCTGCTCGAGCAGCGGGCGCTTGTTGGCCTCCTTGCCCTTCAGGTTCTCGGCCTCGAAGACCGCCCAGTAGGACGTGAAGCCGACCAGGACCCCGAAGAGGACGACGATGAAGGCGAAGAGCTTGACGATCTGGCGGTTCACCAGAGCTCCCTGCCCTCGCCCTCGGCCTCACGCCGGGCGCGGTCGGAGATCAGCAGCAGCAGCGCCAGCAGCACGAAGTTGGCGACGATCGAGCTGCCCCCGTAGCTGACGAAGGGCAGGGTGACGCCGGTCAGCGGGATCACCCGGGTCACCCCGCCGATGATCACGAAGGCCTGGATCGCGAAGACCGCGGTCAGCCCGGTCGCCAGCAGCTTCGAGAAGCCGTCGTCGGCGAGCAAGGCGATCTTGAAGCCGCGGGCGGTGATCAGCAGGTAGGTCAGGACCAGCCCACAGGCGCCGAAGAGGCCGAGCTCGTTGACGATCAGGGCGTAGATCGTGTCCGTCTGCGCCGCCGGCAGCAGGGCGTCGTTCGTCCCCGGGATTTTGATCAGCCCCTGGGCGAAGCCCTGCCCGAATAACCCGCCGTCGGCCTGGGCGAAGATCGACTGCAGGATCTGGTACCCGGTCCCGGTCGGGTCCTGGTAGGGGTCGAGCCAGATGTCGACCCGGTCGCCGACGTGGGGCACGGTCGAGGCGAAGAACCAGGCGCCGACCACGAACATCGCCATCCCGATCACGACGAACGAGAAGCGCCCGGTGGCGACGTAGAGCAGGGCGAGGAAGGCGGCGAAGAACATCAGCGAGCTGCCGAGGTCGCGGATGAAGACGAGCATGAACATCGAGGCGCCCCAGACCACGAGCAGCGGCCCCAGGTGCTTGAGCGGCGGCAGGGTGACGCCGAGGATGCGGCGGGCGCCGACGATCAGGACCTCGCGGTGCTCGCGCAGGTAGCTGGCGAGGAAGACGACGATGCAGATCTTCGAGAACTCGGCGGGCTGGAAGGCGAGCGGCCCGATCTTGACCCCGAGGAAGGCGCCGTTGACCTGCTGGCCGATCCCCGGCAGGCGCGGCGCCAGGAGCAGGAGCAGGCCGACCCCGGCGATCGTGTAGCGGTAGCGCTCGAGCACGTCGTAGTCGCGCAGGAACTGGATCGTGAGGGCGAAGAGGATCAGCCCGAAGACGAACCAGTTGGCCTGGTCGCGGGCCAGGTCCGCGTCGATCCGGTAGATCATCACCAGCCCGAAGGCGGTCAGCAGCGCGACCAGCGGGAAGAGGTAGGGGTCGGCGTTCGGCAGCCGGATCCGCAGGTAGATGTGGGTCGCCAGGCAGAGGGCCAGGAAGTAGGCCCCGTAGATCAGGCTGAGATTGCCGAGCCGGGCGTCCTCCTGGGCGAAGACCGCGGTGAAACCAGCGGTGAGGAGGAGGGCCACGGGAACCAGAGCGCCGAGCTCGCGGTTCCTCGCGGAGGTCACTTAGCGATCCCCTGGCTCTCTTCGATTTCTTCGACCAGGGAGACGGCGTCCTCGCGGGAGCGCAGGTCGTGCCCGGTGACCGCGTCGCGGCGGCGCGCGGGCAGCGACTCCGTCTGGATCGGGCTCGTGTAGCGCTCCTCGTAGAGGGAGATGCCGAACGGGAGCTCGTAGGGGACGCCGCGGTAGAGGGCGACCCGCCCGCCCTCGTCGGCGCCGAGGAACCAGACCTGGCGGTTCCCGTACCAGGCGCCGTAGGCGACGGCGGCGATCGCGGCAACGACGGCGAGGGTCTTGGCCGCGGTCCGGAAGCGGCGGCGGCGCGGCTCCTCGGGGCCGCGGTCGCGGCGCTTCTTGGCGGCGGCCGCGGCGGCGCGGCGGCGGACCTCGGTCGTCGTCAGCCCCGCTTCCTCGGCGGTCGCGCCGATCAGGGTCGCGTCCTCGCGGGTGGTCCCGGCCGGGGCGGCGGCGTCTTCGAGGCGGAAGCCGAGCGCGGTGATGTTGTCGCGCCCGCCGGCCCGATTCGCCTCGTCGACGAGGGCGCGGACCGCGGCATCCATCGAGGTCGCCCCGCCGAGCACCCGGGCGATCTGCTCCTCGCCCAGCATCGTCGTCAGGCCGTCCGAGCAGAGCAGGAAGACGTCGCCCGGGCCGGCGGGCACCGTCTGCACGTCGACCTCGACCTCGGGCTCGGGGCCGAGCGCCCTGGTGATGATCGAGCGCTGCGGGTGGTCCTCGGCCTGGGCCTCGGTGAGCTGGCCCTTGCGCCGCATTTCCTCGACCAGCGAGTGGTCGCGGGTGAGCCGTTCGAGCTTGCCGCCGCGCAGGCGATAGGCGCGGCTGTCGCCGACGTGGCCGATCGCGACCTCTTCGCTCTCGGCGCTGACGATCGCGGCGGTGATCGTCGTCCCCATCCCGGCCCGCGAGGGGTCCTCGCGGGCGAGCTCGTGGATCGCGGCGGTTGGCGGCCTCGATCGTCTCGCGCAGGAAGCGCTCCGGCGAGCCGGACGGCAGGTCGCGGTCGAAGGCGTCCGCCGCGGCCTTCGAGGCGACCTCGCCGGCCTGGGCGCCGCCCATGCCGTCGGCGACGACGAAGATCGGCGAGCGGATGAAGAACGAGTCCTCGTTGGCGCTGCGCTGGCGCCCGGTGTCGGTGCGGAAGGCCTGGTCGTCGACCCGCAGCATCAGGTGCCCTCGAACCTGAACTCGGTGTCGCCGATGCGGACGACGTCGCCGTCGAGCAGCTCCGCCTCGCCCTTCAGGGTCGCCTCGTTGAGCAGGGTGCCGTTGGTTGAGTTCATGTCCTCGACGAAGGTGCGGCCGTCGCGGTTGAAGACCCTCGCATGGACGCCGGAGGCGTAGCGGTCGTCGATCTGCACGTCGGCGTCGCGGGAGCGGCCGATCGAGAGGCCGCCGATCAGGTCGAAGCGCTCCCCCTGTTCGAGCCCGCCGCCGCGCTCGGCCACCAGCCAGGTGTCCGTTCCGCGGGAGGCGGCGCCGAAGGCCGGGGCCTGGTGGAAGCCGGTCGCGTCGGGGGCCGGGGCCACGGTGCGGCGCAGGTCTTTGAGCGCCGAGCGCGCGATCACCAGGATGAAGAGGTAGAGCACGGCGAGGAAGCCGAACTTGAGGGCGACTGAGATCGGGTCGTAGTCCACGGCCCGCCCGCTATTGCTCGATGTCGAAGAGGAAGGTCGTGGAGCCGACGGTGACCTGGTCGCCCGGGCTGAGCCGGGCCGAGGCGACCCGTCTGCCGTTGACCTTGACCCCGTTGGTCGAGCCGAGGTCGACGACGGTCCAGTCGCCGGTGCTGGAGCGGCGCAGCTCGGCGTGGCGGCGCGAGACGTTGGGGTCGCGCAGCACGCACTCGACCTCCTTCGAGCGCCCGATCGTCGCCCGCGGCCCCTCCAGCACGTACCGGCGGTCGGCGAGCGAGACCACCGCCCGGGTCGAGACCATCGCGTCGGCCCGCTGCTGCGGGCTCTTCTGCTCCTGGGGCTCGCGCTCCTTGACCGCCGAGTAGACCATCGTGTGGCCCTCGCCGCCCTGGCTCGGGGCCTCGCCCTCGTGGGCGGGCGGCTTGACCAGCCGGGTCTGGATCCCGAACTCGCCGAGCCGCAGGCGCTCGTCTGTCTTGAAATCGACCGCCGGCCGCGTCAGCAGGTCGTAGCTGCGGCGACGGGCGTGGTCGAGCAGGTACCCGGAGAGCTCCTGCTCCAGTGAGCGCTCGTAGCCTTCGAGCTTGACCCGGTCCTGTTTGGAGAGGTAGACCGAGTACTCGTTGGGGACGTAGACGCGGGCGACGCCCGCGGTCTTGTGCGCGTCCATCTCCTTGGCCAGCTTGCGGGCGAGTTCGACCGGCTGGACCTCGGAGCTGAAGGCACGGCTGAAGACGCCCTCGACAAGGCCTTCGATGCGACTCTCGAGGTTGCGTAGAACGCTAATCGGGGTGGCTCCTTCTGCAGCGACTGCGTTGCCCTGCGGGCGGGGTGATCCCGGGAAATCCTACGGTAGAGACACGCCGTGACCCGCGGCGAGCCAGACACCGAGCGCCGCGGCCCCGGCGGCGACGCCGAGACGCGCCACGTGGGGATGCGGGAGCGCCGACGGCGCCTCGGCCAGCAGGTCGAGGCTGTCCTCGATCGCGCCGCCGAGCTGCTCGAGCGAGGGCCGCCGCGCCGGGCGGGGATCGAGGCAGGCGTCGAGCGAGTCGGTCAGCTCACGCGGGAGGTTCGGGCGCATCCGGCGCAGCGGCCGCGGGCGGTCGCCGATCGCGCGGGCGGTCGCGGCCGGAGTCGCGCGGCGGTTCGGGTTCTGCCCGCTCCAGCACTCGTAGAGCATCAGCGCCAGCGAGTAGACGTCCGCCTCCGGGCCGGCCTCGCGGCCCTCGGCCTGCTCGGGCGCCATGTAGGCGAGGGTGCCGACGATGTCGCCGGGGGCGGTCAGCGCGGCTGCGTCGGTGACGCGGGCGACCCCGAAGTCCATCAGCTTCGCGTGGGGCTCCCCGTCCTCGGTGACCAGCACGTTCTGCGGCTTGATGTCGCGATGGACGACGGAGCGCGAGTGCGCGTGGTCGAGGGCCTCGCAGAGGTCGGCGCCGATCTCGCCGATCTCGCGGTCGCTGAGCGAGCCCTCGCCGTTGAGCCGGTCCAGGGTCGAGCCGTCGACGAGCTCGGTGACCAGCAGGGCGTTGCCGTCCTCCTCGCCCATCTCGTAGAGGGTGACGATGCCGGGATGGTTGAGGCGGGCGGCGGCCTGCGCCTCGCGCAGCACGCGGCTGCAACCGGCCGTCCCGCCGGGGTCGATCGCCTTGACCGCAACCGGCCGCTCGAGGCGCCCGTCCCAGGCCTCGTAGACCGTGCCGAAGCCGCCGCTGCCGATGCGGCGCTCGATCAGGAAGCGGTCTAGTACGAGTGAACCGACCAATGCACCTCCGAGTTCGGCACGCAGGGGCGGGCTCCTGCGCGGCGAAAGTCATACTCTCCCGCCACCAACCACCCCTTTGGAGAGCCAATTCCGTGGAGGAGTCAGCAGCACCCAGGCCCGCCGGCAGGCGCCGACCGCCCCGCCGGCCAGAGCGTCAGCAGATCGTTCTGCGGCGCGCGCTCGCGCTCGGCGCCGGGCTGCTGGTCCTGATCCTGATCGTGCTCGGCGTCAAAGGCTGCCTCAACGCCCGCAAGGAGCGCGCGCTCAGCGACTACGCGGAGAACGTCACCCAGATCGTCCAGGAGACCCAGCAGACGAGCAAGAACCTCTTCGCCAAGCTCTCCGACCCGGGTGAGCTCTCGGTCACCGACTTCGTCGACCAGGTCAACGCCGACCGCAGCGCGATGGACAGCTACCAGAGCAGGGTCGAGGGCCTCGACGCCCCGGGCGACATGGGGCAGGCGCAGACGGCACTGGAGCTGTCCTACGACCTGCGGGCCGGCGCGATGAACGAAATCGCCGACCAGATGAGCACCGCCCTCGGCGACGTCGGCTCCGAGAAAGCGACGGCCAAGATCGCCAAGCAGATGGAAAAGCTGCTGGCCGGCGACGTCCTCTACGCGGCGGTCGTGCGCCCGGAAGTCAACCGCGTGCTCGAGGAAAACGGGATCGACGGCGAGGAAGTGCCGGAGAGCGTCTTCCTCCCCGAGGGCACGAGGTGGCTCGACGAAGACCAGGTCAGCTCGGCGCTGGCGTCGGTGAGCGGCGCCGAAACCGACTCGGAAACCTCCGGCATCCACGGCATGGGCCTGATCGGAACCGCGATCAACGGGACCGAACTGGTCGCCGACTCGACGACAGCCGTGGCGGTCGAAGAAACGCCCGAAGTCGAAGTCACGGTCGGCAACCAGGGCGAATCGACCGAGAACGGCGTCACGGTCTCGGTCTCGGTCGCCGGCGGCGGGACGTTCGACCAGAGCGTCAGCAGCATCGAACCGATCGAAGAACAGTCCGTCGTCATCCCACTCGTCCCCGCCCCGACCGGCACGGTCGAGCTCGAGGTCGTCGTCCAACCGGTGCCGGGCGAGCAGATCACCAGCAACAACGAAGCCACCTACACGGTCGAATTCGAATAGGCCGTGCGGTTCCGCGGGGAACAGGCGCGATGAAGATCGCCTACCTCGGCCCGGCCGGCACGTTCACCGAGGACGCGCTGCGCGAGGCGGCGGCCGGCGAGGACTTCGAGCCCCTGCGCACGGCGACCGTCCACGACGCGATCCTCGCCGTCGAGCGGGGCGAGGCGGAGCGGGCCCTGGTCCCGTTCGAGAACTCGATCGAGGGCTCCGTCCGGACCACCCTCGACACGCTTGCCTTCGAGGCCGGCGAGGTGACGATCGTCGGCGAGCACGACCACGCGGTGCGGGCCAACCTGATCGCGGGCGGCGAGCTCACGCTCGAGCGGATCGAGGTCGTCCTCTCCCACCCCCAGCCGCTTGCCCAGTGCGCCCGGTTCCTGCGCGAGCGCCTGCCGGCGGCGGAGAGGCGAAGTGCGAGCAGCACCGCCGAGGCGGTTCGGCTCGTCTGCGAGTCCGAGCGGCCCTGGGCCGCGATCGGCGCCCGCGCGGCCGCCGAGCTCTACGGCGGCACGATCCTCGAGGAGGGGATCGAGGACGAGGCCGACAACATCACCCGCTTCGTCTGGATCGCCCCCGCCGGAACCGAGCCCGTCGGTGGCGGCGCCTGGAAGACCTCGCTGGTCTTCTCGGAGCTGGGCGAGGACCATCCCGGCGCCCTGGTCGACGCGCTGCGCGAGTTCTCCGGCCGTGAGATCAACCTGACGCGAATCGAGTCGCGGCCGCTGCGCCAGGGCCTCGGCCGCTACATGTTCTTCTGCGATCTCGACGGATCGACCGACGACGAGCAGGTCTCGGCGGCAATCGAGGCGCTTCGAAGCAAGGCCGAATCGGTGCGCGTCCTCGGCTCGTACCCGGTCGGCTGACGAACCGGCCCACTCGGTGGGCGCGCCGGGCGCGCCTCACCCAAACGAGCCGTCAATTGACCGTCTCATAGGGGGTCAATTGACGGCTCGACCGGCAGACCCGTGCCGGACCGCCTGGAAACGCGCGTAGAATCCCCGGGCAACATGGCACGCGTCCTCGTACTCAATGCGACGTATGAGCCGATAAACGTCTGCACGCTTAGACGAGCCGCGGTCCTGCTTCTCAAGGAAAAAGCGGAGCTCCTCGAGCGCCGCGAGGGGGCGCTCCACTCGGAGCGGATGACGATGGAGAGGCCCGACGTGATCCGCCTTGTCAGCTACGTGCGGATCCCGCGCCAGGCGCACCGCCGCAAGATCACCCGCCGCGCGGTCCTCGCCCGCGACTCATGGACCTGCCAGTACTGCGGCTCGCGCAAGTCGGGGCTGACGGTCGATCACGTCATCCCCCGCAGCCGCGGCGGCAAGTCGGTCTGGGAGAACATCGTCGCCGCCTGCGCGACCTGCAACCGGCGCAAGGGCAACCGCCTCCCGCGGGAGATCCAGATGCACCCGAAGAAGAGCCCGCGCGCGCCCGGGCCCACGGTCTTCATCCAGGTGGCGAGTCCGAAGATCCCGCCGGCCTGGCAGCAGTACTTACCCGCGGCGGCCTAGGAGGCCGACGGGTCGGCCTCCTGCTCCGGCAGCGGGTCCTGCAGATCGGGCTCCTCCACGGCGGTGGAGTCCTCGACGACGAGGGCGACGGCGCTGACGATGTCGTCGTCCTTCATGTTCATCACTTTGACGCCCTGGGTCGGGCGGCCCATCTGCGAGATCCCCCCGGCCCGCGTGCGCTGCACCATCCCGTTCTGGGAGATGAAGAGCAGGTCCTGGTGCTCGCGGACGATCAGGGCGCCGGCGAGGCCGCCCTTCTTCGCCGTCAGCTTCGCGGTCAGCACGCCTTTGGTGCCGCGGCCCTTGACCGGGTACTCGGATACCTGGGTGCGCTTGCCGTAGCCGTTTTCGGTGACGACGAAGAGCTCGGAGTCGTCGCGGGCGATGTCCATCGCCAGCACCCGGTTGGCGATGCCGTTGACTTTCGCCGAGACGTTCATCCCCTTGACGCCGCTGGTGTCGCGCCCCATCGACCGCACTTTCGACTCCGAGAAGCGCGAGGCGTGGCCCGACTTGGAGACGAGCAGGATGTCGTCGTCGCCCGAGGTCAGCCGCACCTGGACCAGCTCGTCCTTGTCGCGGATCTTGATCGCGATGATGCCGTCGGCGCGGATCGGGGTGTTGTAGGCCGTGAACTCGGTTTTCTTCACCAGGCCCTGGGCGGTCGCGAAGACGAGGTACTTGTTCTCGGTGAAGTCGCGGGTCGGGATCACCGCGGTCACCTTCTCGCCGTCGCGCAGCGGCAGCACGTTGACCAGGGCGCGGCCTTTCGAGGTCCGCGAGCCCTCCGGCAGCTCGTAGACCTTGAGCCGGTAGACCTTGCCGCGGTTGGTGAAGAAGAGCAGGAAGTCGTGGGTCGAGCAGATGTGGAGGTGCTCGATGTAGTCGTCCTCTTTCATGTCCATCCCCATCACCCCGCGACCGCCGCGGTGCTGCTGGCGGTAGGTGGCGAGCGGCAGCCGCTTGGCGTAGCCGGAGTGGGTGATCGAGATCACCATCTGCTGGTCGGCGATCATGTCCTCGATGTTCATGTCGCCCTCGAAGTGGGTGACCTCGGTGCGCCGGTCGTCGCCGTAGCGCTCGTTCACTTCGTCGAGCTCCTCGACGATGATCGCGTCGACCTTGCCCGGGTCGCCGAGGATCGTGCGCAGTTCGCCGATCCTCTCCATCAGGTCTTTGTGCTCGTCGCGGACCTTGTCGGACTCGAGCGCGGTGAGGCGCGCGAGGCGCATTTCGAGGATCGCCTGCGCCTGCAGCTCGGAGAGCTCGAAGCGGTCCATCAGCCCCTCGCGGGCGACGTCGCTGTCGCTGGAGCCGCGGATCAGCTCGATCACCGCGTCGAGGTTGTCGAGCGCGACCAGCAGGCCCTCGAGGATGTGGGCGCGCGCGTTGGCCTGGCGCAGCTCATGCTGGGTGCGCCGGGTGACGACCTCGCGCTGGTGCGCGACGTAGTACTCGATCAGGGCCTTCAGGCCCAGGGTCCTCGGCACCCCGTCGACGAGCGCCACCATGTTGACCCCGAAGGTGGCCTGCATCGGGGTTTTCTTGTAGAGCTGGTTGAGGACCACCTCGGGCGGGTCGCCGCCGCGCTTTGTCTCGATCACGAGGCGCATGCCGGAGCGGTCGGACTCGTCGCGCAGGTCGGAGATGCCGGTGATCTTCTTCTCGCGGACGAGGTCGGCGATCTTGGTGATCAGGCCGCCGTCGCCGCCCTTCTTGACCATGAAGGGGAGCTCGGTGACGATGATCGCGTCGCGGCCGCCCTTGAGCGGCTCGACGTGCGCCCGGGCGCGGATGCGGACCGAGGCGCGGCCGGAGGCGTAGGCGTCCGCCACCCCTTCGGCGCTCATGATGCCGCCGCCGGGGAAGTCGGGGCCCTTGACGTGCTCCATCAGGCCGGCGAGGTCGATCGCGGGGTCCGCTATGTAGGCCTTGACCGCGCCGATCGTCTCGCGCAGGTTGTGGGGCGGGATGTTGGTTGCCATCCCGACCGCGATCCCTGAGGAGCCGTTGACGAGCAGGTTGGGGAAGCGCGCCGGCAGGACCAGCGGCTCGCGCTGGGATTCGTCGTAGTTGGGGCCGAAGTCGACGGTGTCGGCGTCGAGGTCGCGCAGCAGCTCGGTCGCCAGACGCGCCAGGCGCGCCTCGGTGTACCGCATCGCCGCCGGCGGGTCGTCGTCGATCGAGCCGAAGTTGCCCTGGCCGTCGACCAGCGGGTAGCGCAGCGAGAAGTCCTGCGCCATCCGGGCCAGCGTGTCGTAGATCGCGGAGTCGCCGTGAGGGTGGTATTTGCCCATCACCTCGCCGACGATCGTCGCCGACTTTCGGTAGGGCCGGGTCGGCTGCAGGCCGAGGTCGTGCATCCCATACAGGACGCGGCGATGAACCGGCTTCAGCCCGTCGCGCACGTCGGGCAGCGCCCGCCCGACGATCACGCTCATCGCGTAGTCGAGGTAGGACGAGCGCATCTCGTTGGTGAGATCGCGCTCCTCGATCCTCCCGTTCAGCGCCTCGAGCCCTCCGCCCTCCATCTAGACCGCCCCCTCAGACATCCAGGAACCTGACTTCCTTGGCGTGTTTTTCGATGAAGTCCTTGCGCGGCTCGACCTTGTCGCCCATCAGGTCGGTGAAGACGCGCTCGGCGAGCGCAGCGTCGTCGACCCGCACCCGCTCGAGCATGCGGCTGGCCGGGTCCATCGTCGTCTCGCGCAGCTGCTCGGCGTTCATCTCGCCCAGGCCCTTGAAGCGCTGCATCGTGACGCCCTGGCGGGCCAGCTCGAGGACCGCCTGGCGCAGTTCCGCGAAGGAGCTCGCCTCACGGCTTTTCGGTCCCAGCGAGAGCTTGAAGGGAGCCGGGCCCACCTGCTTGAGCAGCTCGACGTGCGCCTCGACCAGGCGCCGGTAGTCGTTCGACCTGAAGAGGTCGTCGCTGAGCGTGAAGGTGCGGGCGAGCCCGTCGCTGCGATGAACCGCCTTCACCTTGAAGCCGCCGTCGAACTCCTCGACGATCTCGGTATCGAAGAGGGCGTCGTCGGAGCCCTCGCCGCCGAACAGCTTCTTGACCACCGCCGGCGTCGCCGCCGCCTCGTCGAGGACCTGCGACTCGGTCAGGAAGCCGACCAGCTCATGGCCGAACTCCGCCTGCAGCGACTCCGACCAGCCCTCGTGCTCCTTGAGGCGGCGGTTGAAGCGCTGCCATCTCGTGGTCGTCAACTTGTGGCCCTCGCCCCTGGCGTCGGCGAGCTCGACGTCCTCGAGCTTGTCCCTCAACAGCAGCTCTTCGAGTTCGGACTCGCGCTCGATGTAGACCTCGTTCTTGCCGGTCTTCAGCTTGTAGAGAGGCGGCTTGGCGATGTAGACGTAGCCCGCCTCGATCAGCTCGCGCATCTCCCGGTAGAGGAAGGTGAGCACGAGGGTGCGGATGTGGGCGCCGTCGACGTCGGCGTCGGTCATCAGCACGATCTTGTGGTACCTGGCGTCGCCGACGTCGAACTCCTCGCGCACCCCGGTGCCGATCGCCGTGATCAGCGCCTGGATCTCGTTGTTGGAGAGGACCTTGTCGATCCGCGCCTTCTCGACGTTGATGATCTTGCCGCGCAGCGGCAGCACCGCCTGGGTGTTGCGATCGCGCCCCTGCTTGGCGGAGCCGCCGGCGGAGTCACCCTCGACGATGAAGAGCTCGGTCAGGGCCGGGTCGGTCACCGTGCAGTCGGCGAGCTTGCCGGGCAGGGTCGAGTTCTCCAGCGCCGACTTGCGCCGGGTCAGGTCGCGCGCTTTGCGGGCGGCCTGCCGGGCCCGGGCGGCGTCGACTGCCTTGCCGACGATCCGCCGCGCCTCGCCCGGGTTCTCCTCGAAGAACTCGCCGAGCTTGCGGTTGACGGTCTCTTTGACCAGGCCCTCGATCGGCGGGTTGCCGAGTTTGGTCTTGGTCTGGCCCTCGAACTGCGGGTCCTGGAGCTTGACCGAGATCACCGCGGTCAGCCCCTCGCGGACGTCGTCGCCGGTCAGGTTCTCGTCTTTCTCTTTGAGCAGGCCTTTGCCGCGCGCGTATGCGTTCAGCGTCCTGGTCAGCGCCGAGCGGAAGCCGGAGAGGTGGGAGCCGCCCTCGTGAGTGTTGATGTTGTTGGCGAAGCTGAAGACCGATTCCTGGTAGGAGGAGTTCCACTGCATCGCGACCTCGACCATGCCGTCGTCGGTCTCGCCCTCGAAGTAGACGGTCTTCTTGTGCAGGGGGTCCTTGTTCTCGTTGAGGTGGGCGACGAAGTCGACGATCCCGCCCTCGTAGTGGAAGGTGTCGGTCTCCCCCGCGCCGCGCTCGTCGATCAGCTCGATCTTCAGGCCGCGGGTGAGGAAGGCGGTCTCGCGCAGGCGCTCGGCGAGGGTCTGGTAGTCGAACTCGAGCTCGTCGAGGAAGATCTCGTCGTCGGGCAGGAAGGTGATCGTCGTGCCGTGCTCCTTCGACGCCTCGCCCTTGGCCAAGTCGGCGCCGGGCTTGCCGCGCTCGTAGTTCTGCGTCCAGACGTTGCCGTCGCGCCGGATCTCGAGATGGAGTCGCGAGGAGAGCGCGTTGACGACGGAGACGCCGACGCCGTGCAGCCCGCCGGAGACTTTGTAGCCGCCGCCGTCCCCGAACTTGCCGCCGGCGTGGAGCGTCGTCAGCACGACCTCCGCCGCAGGGCGTTTCTCCTTCTTCAGTTCGTCGACGGGGATGCCGCGGCCGTTGTCGACGACGGTGCAGCTGTTGTCCGGGTGCAGGACGACCCTGACGCTGTCGCAGTGTCCGGCGATCGCCTCGTCAACCGAGTTGTCGACGACCTCGTAGACGAGATGGTGGAGGCCTCTGGGACCGGTGGATCCGATGTACATCCCGGGGCGCTTGCGGACGGCCTCCAGCCCTTCGAGGACGGTGATGTCCTTGGCCCCGTAGGAGCCCGACTGTTTCTTCTTCTTGCCGCCCTCGGTCTTCTTCTGCTCAGCCAACTAGTCCCTTCCGGATCTCATAGAAAACCCCGACCGGCGCGACGTCTGAGCACCGGGATCGGGGTCCGTGCGAGTTGACATAAAGAATACCAGTTCTGCCCGTCCGACGGGGGCTCGTCGGCTTTAAAAATCCCTGCAAATGACGTATAGAGCGCGTCAATTGGAAACGTCACCCGCACGAAACCGCAAAGTTTGCGGGGCGGCGTCTCCGAGGCGGTCGCGAATGCGCCCCAGGAGCTGCTCCTGCATGAGCTCCAGCTCGTCCGCCCAGACCGGGTCCGCGCAGTGCACGACGACCGTCCCGCCGCGCTCGGAGACGGGCTGTGCGACCGCCGCGATCCGCTCGCCGACGGCCTCCGACCAGGCAGCCTGGACCGCCGCCAGCGGCGTCTTCGGGGCCGCCCGGTCGAGCGCCGCGCGCAGCGCGCCGGCGGCCGGTCGCGGCGCTCGCCGCCTGGTCATCGAGGGGCCCGCCACCGCGGCCTCACGCCGCCTCCGCCCGCTCCGCGACACCGGCGACCGCGGGCATCTCGATCGCGGCCTCCCGCGCGGCTGCCGGCACCGAATCGGCGGTGGCCGCCGTGATCAGCGTCTGGCCGCCGCGGCCGAGTCGCTCGACCAGTCGCTCGCGGCGGTCTGGGTCGAGCTCGCTCATCACGTCGTCGAGGAGCAGCAGCGGCGTCGAGCGGCCGGCTCCCATCAGCGCCTCGCGCTCGGCGAAGAGCAGCGCCAGCAGGCCGCCCCGCTGTTCTCCCTGGGACCCGTAGCGGCGCAGGGACCTTCCCCCCACCGTCACCTTCACCTCGTCCAGATGCGGCCCCCAGGAGCTGCGTCCGAGCCTCAGGTCCGCCTCGCGGCGCTCGGCGAGGCCGGCGCGGATCTCCTCGACCGAGTGCGCTGCGCGCGGCGCGTACTCGATCGAAGCCGCCTCCAGGCCGAGCTCGGCGGCGGCCTCGGCGAACGGGCCGGCGAGCTCGGCGATCGCCTCGGCACGCGCCGCCGTCAGCTCCGCCGCGATCTCGGCGAGGGCCGCGTCCCAGGGGTCGAGCTGCGAGCGGGCGCCGCCGCCGGCCGCGAGGCGGGCGAGCAGGGCGTTGCGCTGCGCGAGGGCCTGGCCGAAGCGGAGCCGCAGCTCCGAGCGCGACGGCCAGCGCGCGGCGAGGAAGCCGTCGAGGTGGGCGCGGCGCTCCGCGGGCGGGCCCTTGATCAGGGACAGTCGGTCGGGTGAGAAGACCGCGACCAGCGGCCGGTGGCGGGCCAGCGTCGCCGGGTCCGCGGGGCTGCCGTCGAGCAGGTGGCGACGGCCCTCGCTGCGGCTGACCGAGGCGAGCAGCGTCCGTTCGGTGCCGTCCTCGTCGCGCACCGTGGCCTGGGCGCGGGCCAGCGGCGCGCCGAACGGGATCAGGTCGCGCCGGTCCGAGGTGCGGAACGAGCGGCCGGTGAGGGCGAAGTAGAGCGCCTCGAGGAGGTTGGTCTTGCCGGCGCCGTTGGGGCCGATCAGGCTGACGATCCCCGCCCCGATCTCGATGCGGAGATCGGTCAGGCTGCGCAGCGGCGCGGCCTCGGCTGCGGTGACCAGCATCGGCCTCTCACACGTTGAGGCGAATCGGCATCACCAGGTAGCGGAAGTCTTCGTCGTCGACCGGCTGCAGCAGCCCCGGGCGCAGCGGTGAGATCAGGCGCAGCATCACCTCGTCGCCCTCGACGCTCTCGATCCCCTCCTTGAGGAACTCCGGGTTGAAGCCGATCTCGAGCGGCTCACCGTCGAAGGAGGCGGGCATCGTCTCTTCCGCGTCGCCGACGTCCGGCGTCGCGGCGGCGACGGTCAGCTCGCCGGAGGCGAGGGAGAGCTGCAGCGGCGCGTTGCGCTGCGCGAGCTGGCTGACGCGGCGGGCGACGTCGAGGAATTCGGCGCGGGGCAGGCGCACGTCGTGCTCGTAGGACTCCGGGAGGAGTTGTCGAAAGTTGGGGAACTGCCCGTCGATCAGCCTCGTGTTGAGGACGATCGCCCCTGCCCTGAAGACGGCCTGGTTGGGCAGCAGGCTGACCGCGACCTGCTCGACCCCGTCGGCGGTGACGATCCGCCCCAGCTCACGCAGGGCGCGGGCGGGGATGTTCGCCTCGAGCTCGCCGCCGATACCCGGCTCGAGCGTCGGTGCGCTTGACCGCGAGGCGGTAGGAGTCGGTTGCCACCATCGTCATCTCGTCGCCGCTGGCGCTGACCAGGACGCCGGTGAGCACGGGGCGCATGTCGTCGCGCGAGGCGGCGCGGGCGACCACGTCGACGGTCTCGGCCATCGCCGCGGCCGGGATCGTCAGCGGCTCCTCGCCCTCGGTCGGGAATTTCGGGAAGTCCTCGGCCGGCAGCACCTTGAGGTGGAAGCTCGAGCCGCCGCTGCGGATCTCGACGTCGCGCTCGCTCTCCCTGACCTCGATCTCGAACCGTGTCGTCGCCGAGCGAGCGGGAGAGCTCGGCGAGCAGGCGGCCGGGGAGGAGGACCGTGCCCTCGCCGTCGACCTCGGCCTCCAGCTCGGTCTGCAACCCCATCTCGAGGTCGGTCGCGGAGAGGGTCACGGCGCCGCCCTCGCCGACCGCGATCAGGATCCCGGAGAGGGACTGGGTCGCGGCGCGGGTCGAGACGGCACGTGGAGACGATGGAGAGCTTGGAGACGAGCTCTTCCCGTTTGGTGCGTCAGCTTCAAATGACGATTGCTTTCTTGAGTTGGATTAGGGCCTGTGGAAAAGGGCTGCGACCGACGGTCCAGCGGCACTGGGACTGGAGATGACGGTTGTGGACAGCGCTGTGGAAGGAGAGTTGATTCTTGCAGTGTCATCGGCCGTCAGCCCCGCTTGGCGGTGGGGTTGTGGATCTGCGGCGCGCAGCCTGTCGACTCGCTCGGCGAGCCCGGAGTCCTCGCCGAGGCTCGGCTTCGATCCGGCGCAGCGAGTTGAGCACGGTCGAGTGATCGCGGCCGCCGTAGAGCCGGCCGATCTGGGGAAGCGAGAGGTCGGTCAGCTCGCGGGTCAGGAAGATCGCGACCTGGCGCGCCCGCAGAGGGGTGGCGGCGCGGCTGGAGCCGACCAGCTCGGCGCGGGAGACGCCGAAGGCGGTGGCGACCTGCTGCTGGATCTCCTCGACCGGCGTCGTCTTGCGCGGCGTCGACGTCGGGGATCACCTCGGCGATCAGCTCGGAGCTCGAGCGGGCGCGGCCGTCAGCGAGGCGTGGGCGATGACCCGGGTCAGGGCGCCGTGGAGCTGGCGGATGTTGGCGTCGATCCGGCCGGCCAGCTCGGCCGAGCGCGTCGAGGTCGGCGATCTCGAGGCCGGCCTCGCGGACCAGGCGGCGCAGGACGGTCAGCCGGGTCGCGAGGTTGGGCGGCTCGACCGGCGACGGTCAGGCCCCACTCGAAGCGGTCGCGCAGCCGCTCGGCGAGCGTCGAGAGCTGCGCTCGGGGATGCGGTCGGCGGAGAGCACGATCTGGCTCCCGCCCTCATAGAGCGCGTTGAAGGTGTGGAAGAACTCCTCCTCGGTGTGCGGCCTTGCCCTCGAGGAACTGGACGTCGTCGATCAGCAGCACGTCGAGGTCGCGGTAGCGGCGCTTGAAGGCCTCGGCGCCCGTTGCTGTGCAGGGCGCTCGACGAACTCGTTGGTGAACGACTCGGCGGTCGTGTAGCGGACGCTGAGCTGCGGCGCGTTGGCCTGCAGGTAGTTGGCGATCGGCGACCAGCAGGTGGGTCTTGCCGAGCCCGGGCGGGCCGTGGAGGAAGAGCGGGTTGTAGGCCTCCGACGGCGCCTCGGCGACGGCCAGCGCGGCGCGCGTGGGCGAGGCGGTTGCCGTCGCCGATCACGAAGCGCTCGAAGGTGTAGCTGGGATTGAGGTCACGTCGCTTGTCCGCCGCTCGCGCCTCGAGCGGCGGCGAAGCTGACCTCGACCAGCGCCGCGCCCGGTCGGCGACCAGCGCTTCTGCGATCAGGGTCGAGTAGCGGCGCTCGACCCAGGCGCGGATGCCGTCCGGCGCGGTGAGGTAGAGGGTGCTGCCGCGGGCGCCGACGAACCTGCAGCGGCTCGCAGCCAGAGGTCGAAGGTCGAGTCCGGGACCGACGCCCTGAGGCGTCGCTGCACGTCCTGCCAGAGGGCAGTCGAGTTGCTGTCGGTCGGGGTCATCCTTGCACTCGCGGGCGACCATAGCGGCGCGCCTGACGGCCCGACAATCCCGTGCGTCGCAAATCCCGAGACAAAGACTTTCCCGGAGCGCCGTCCGTATACTGCGACGCCGAATGAAGCGCACCTACCAGCCGAAGAAGCGCAAGCGGGCAAAGACCCACGGATTCCGGGCCCGGATGAGCACCCGCGGCGGTCGCGCGATCCTGAAGCGCCGCCGCCGCAAAGGCCGGAAGCGCCTGACGCCCTGAGATGGCGGCCGCAACGACGCCGGCGCCTCTCGCGCAGCGGCGAGTTCGACCGTGTCTACCGCGACGGCTCATCCCATGCGACCCGCTACCTCGTCCTCTACGCCTTCCCCCGCCAGGACGAGGAGGGCGAGGACGTGAGGCTCGGCGTCTCCGCCAGCCGCAAGGTCGGCGGCGCGGTCGAGCGCAACCGGGTCAAGCGGGTCCTCCGCGAGGCCTTCTGGGGCCTCGGAGACAGGCTCCCCGAGCAGCACGACTTCGTGCTCGTCGCCCGGCCTCGAGCTCGCCGAGCTGATCGAGAGCGAGGGCGCCGCAGGCGTGACGGCGAGCATCGAGGAGGCCCTCGCCGGCGCCTCCCGGGGGGCGTTCCACGTGAAACGGGTCCTCCTGGCGCCGATCGGCGCCTATCAGCCGCTGGATCTCCCCCGCGCCGTCCGCGCCGCTGCCGCTACGAGCCGACCTGCTCCGCCTACGCCGTCGGAGTCGATCCGCGCTTCGGCGCTGCCGCGGCACGCTCCTCGCCGTCTGGCGCCTGCTGCGCTGCAACCCCTTCAGCCACGGCGGCTTCGACCCCGTGCCCGACCGGTTCACCCTGCGGGTCGGCCCGGTCGACCCCGCCGTCCACCACGGTGAGGCCCACGGCCGATGATCGCCGCTCGCGTTCCAGCTCGTGCCGCAGTTCCTGGTCGACATCGCCGACCAGGTCCTCGTCTTCTTCCACGACACGTCGGCCTCTCCTGGGGCGGCGCGATCATCGCCCTGACGGTCGCCACCCGGACGCTGCTGATCCCGCTCACCTACAAACAGATCAAGGGGATGCGGGCGCTGCAGGCGCTGCAGCCGCAGATCAAGGAGATCCAGGCGAAGTACAAGAACGACCGGCAGCGCATGCAGCAGGAGATGATGCGCTTCTACCAGGAGAACAAAGTCAACCCCTTTGCCTCCTGCGTCCCGCTGCTGGCGCAGATCCCGGTCTTCATCACCCTCTTCTACGTCCTCCAGAAGGACCTGCGCTTCGACATCTGCGGCCAGACGGCGAAGCCCTGCGGCGAGGTCGCCCGCCGGGCAACTGGGGCGGAGAGCTTCCTCTTCATCCCCGACCTGACCGACGAAGGCCGAGGGCAGCGTCCTGATCGCCCTGCTCGTCATCTACGTCGGCACGCAGCTGATCTCCGGCCTGGTCATGGCCGTGACCGCCGACAAAAGCCAGCGGATGCTGATGTTCGTGCTGCCGCTTCATCTTCGTCCCCTTCATCATCAGCTTCCCGGCGGGGCTGATCCTCTACTGGATCACGACCAACGTCTGGACGATCGGCCAGCAGTGCGGTGGTCCAGAAGCGTGATCCCGCCACCGGCGGCACCGACGCCCGAGGAGAGAGCGGCCGCGCAAACCGCCGCCACCTCCACCGCAGAAAAAAGAAGAAGCGGCGCTAGGCCTCTCACGCGAGCCCGGGGATTCCGCTTCCCGATTGGCTCCCAGCGGATAGGATCATCGGCCTGATGGGTGAGAGCAGCGATGGAAACAGGGAGTGGCCGGCGGAGCCCGCGCGAGCGGGTTCGGGAGCTGGTCGAGGAGCGTTCTCGACGAGCTTGACCTCGACGGTGAGGTTGAGGTCAGCGAGGACGACGACCGGATCGAGCGCGGTCGTCAGCGGCGACGACGACTACGGCCTGCTGATCGGCAAGCGCGGCCAGACGATCGACGCGCTGCAGCTGCTCTGCTACCAGGCGGCCTTCCGCGGCATGCGCGAGCGCAAGCGGGTCGTCGTCGACGCCGCCGGCTACCGCGAGCGCCGCCGCGAGATCCTCGACGCCCGCGCCGACCGCGCCGCGGAGCAGGCCCTCGAGCGAGAGCCGCACGATCGAGATGGACGCGATGAGCGCCCAGGAGCGCCGCGTCGTCCACGAGCACCTCAAGGATCGCTCCGGCGTCGAGACCTACAGCGAGGGCGACGAGCCACATCGCTGCGTCGTCGTCGCCCCGCTCGTCGCGGAGTGAGCGGCCCCTCCGCCGAGCTCGATCCCGGCGCCGCGCGCGGCGCTCGAGACGGTCCTCGCCCTGCTCGCCGAGGAGCGTGCCTCGGTCAGCTCGGTCACCGACCGCGACCAGGCCTGGAAGGTCCACGTGCACGACAGCCTCACCGGGCTCGAGGTCGAGTCTCTGCGGACAGCCCGGCGGATCGCCGATGTCGGCTCTGGAGCTGGGTTCCCGGGCCTCGTCCTCGCGGTCGCCCTGCCCACCGCGCGGGTCGACCTGATCGAGTCGGTGGGCCGCAAGTGCGAGTTCATGCGCAGGGCGGCCGGCGAGGCCGGCATCGCCAACGCCGTGCCCGTCAACGCGCGCTCCGAGGAGCTCGCGGCCGGCGAGGGCCGCGAGGCCTACGATGCGGTCACGGCCCGCGCGGTCGGCCGGCTCTCGACCCTGGCGGAGCTCGCCTCGCCGCTGCTGCGCGACGGCGGCGTGCTCGTCGCCTGGAAGGGCAGGCGCGACCCCGAGGAGGAGGCGGAGCTGGAGCGCGCCGCGGCCGCTCTCGCGATGGAGCCGGAGCGAATCCTCGCCGTCGGCCCCTATCGCGGGCAGCCGCCACCGCCACCTCCACGTGCTGCGCAAGAGCGGCGCGACTCCCGCCGACCTCCCCCGCCGCCCCGGCATGGCGAAGAAGCGACCCGCGGGGCGAGCTAGTCTCAGGCCGATGGGTGTCGTCTACGCGATCGCGAACCAGAAGGGCGGAGTCGGCAAGACGACGACCGCGGTCAACCTCGCCGCCTGCGTCGCCGCCGGCGGCTCCCAGACCCTGCTGGTCGACCTCGACCCACAGTGCAACGCGACGGTCGCCCTCGGCGGCGACCGCGACATGCAGCCCTCTTCGTATGACTGCCTCACCGGCGACGTCTCGGTCGCCGAGGCGGCCCGCCCGGCCGGGCCCGACAACCTCTGGCTGGTGCCGGCCAGCCGCGACCTCGCCGGCGCCTCGGTCGAGCTGCCCCGGATCGAGGGCTCGGAGACGCGCCTGCGCGACCGGCTCGGCCCGGTCCGCGAGCGCTTCGCGGTCACCGTCCTCGACTGCCCGCCGTCGCTCGGCCCGGTCAGCGTCAACGCGCTGGTCGCCGCCGACCGCGTCGATCGTCCCGGTCCAGGCCGAGTACCTGGCGCTCGAGGGCCTGGTCCAGTTCCTCGACACGCTGGCGATGATCCGCCGCGAGCTGAACCCCACGCTCGACGTGTCCGGGCTGCTGATCACGATGCACGACGAGCGCACCCGCCTCGCCCAGGACGTCGAGCGCGAGCTGCGCGAGCACTTCCCCGAGATGGTCTTCGAGACGGTCATACCGCGCAGCGTCCGCGTCGCCGAGGCGCCGAGCTATGGTCTCCCCGTGACCGAGCACGCTCCCTCCTCCCGCGCCTCCTCCGCCTACCGCGCGCTGGCCGAGGAGCTCGTCTCCCGTGGCTAGCGCCGATGCCGGGACGGGCGATGGCCGCTAAGCGAGCGGGGATGGGCCGCGGCCTGGCGGCGATCCTGCCGGAGGCGGACCAGAGCGCCGCCGGCGAGCTGCGCGAGCTGCCCGTCGGCCTGGTCAAGCCGAACCCGAACCAGCCCCGCACCCAGTTCGACCAGGAGGCGCTCGACGCCCTCGCGGCCTCGATCGAGAGCAGCGGCGTCGTCCAGCCGCTGCTGGTCCGCCCCCTCCACGACGGCAGCTACGAGCTGGTCGCCGGCGAGCGCCGCTGGCGCGCCGCCCAGCAGGCGGGGCTCGACAAGGTCCCCGCCGTGGTCCGCGACTCCGAGCAGACCGAGCGCCTGCAGGTCGCGCTGATCGAGAACATGGTCCGCGAGGACCTCAACCCGGTCGAGGAGGCGCGGGCCTGCGCGGCGCTGATCGAGGAGCTCGACGTCTCCAAGGAGGAGCTCGCCCGGCGCGTCGGCCGCAGCCGCCCGGCGGTCTCGAACCTGATCCGCCTCCTCGACCTGCCCGACGAGGTGCTCGAGCTGCTCGAGTCCGGCGAGCTCAGCGAGGGTCACGGCAAGGCGCTCCTCGCCGCCCGCGGGAACGACGTGCGCCGCCGCCTCGCCCGCGACGCTGCGCGCCACGGCTGGTCGGTCCGCGAGACCGAGAACAGGGCTAAGCTGGCCAGCCAGCCAAAGGGCGCGAAGAGCACCCCGGCGATCGATCCGGAGGAGGCGGCCGCGCTGCGCGAGGCCGCCGACCGCTTCGAGGCCGCCCTCGGCCACGAGGTGAGGGTGCGTCCGCGCAAGGGGGAGGAGGTCGCGGTGGAGATCCGCTTCGACGACCTCGACCAGGCCGTCGAGCTGGCCCGCAAGCTCGGCCGCCGCCGCGCCTGAGCCCACGGTTGGAACCCCCATCCGGTCGGTATCATCGCCCGGGCTTCGGGCGATTAGCTCAGTTGGTTAGAGCGCGTCTCTGATAAGGACGAGGTCCCTGGTTCGAATCCAGGATCGCCCACTTGCAGCAGATGCAGATCTACGGCGTCAGCTTCGACATGGTCGGCAAGCAGCCGATCGTGCTGTTGAAGACCGTCGACGGAAACAAGTTCCTGCCGATCTGGATCGGCCATCCGGAGGCGGCGGCGATCCTGATGAAGCTGCAGGGTGCCTCGACGCCGCGGCCGATGACCCACGATCTTCTCTCCGACGTGCTCGAGCAGCTCGACGCCAAATGCGAGCGGGTCTCCGTCACCGAGCTGCGCGACAACACCTTCTACGCTTCGATCACGGTCTCCGTCAACGGCACCGAGATGGAGATCGACTCACGCCCCTCCGACGCCCTCGCCCTCGCGGTCCGCGTCTCCGCTCCGATCTTCGCCGCCGAGGAGGTGATCGAGGAGTCGGCGATCGAGTTCGAGCACGAGGTCGAGGACACCGAGGAGGTCGTCGACAAATTCAAAGAGTTCCTCGACGAGGTCACCCCGGACGACTTCGCCCAGGAGCAGTAGCCGGCTTCGTCTCAGGCGGCAGCGGCGCCCGAGGGCGCCAGCGCCAGCTCCAGGATCCGCTCGACCAGGTCCTCGAAGCCGATCCCGGCCGCCTCGGCGGCCTGGGGGAGGAGGCTGGTGTCGGTGAGGCCGGGGATCGCGTTGACCTCCAGCACCTGCGGCCCGTCCTCGTCGAGGATCAGGTCGACCCGCGCGAAGCCGGCGCAGCCGAGCGCCTCGTAGGCGCCGAGGGCGGCGTCGGTGACCGCGACCCGCTCCTCCTCGCCGAGCTCGGCGGGACAGACGAACGCGGTGCGTCCGATCTCGTAGCGCGCCTCGAAGTCGTAGCGGTCGCCGCCGGTCGGGATCGCCTCGACGATCGGCAGCGGCTCCTCGCCGAGCACGCTGACGGCGAGCTCGCGCCCGTCGACGAAGCGCTCGAGCAGGACCCGGTCGTCGTAGCTGAAGGCGGAGACCAGGGCTTCGGGGAGCTCGGCTTCGGAGGCGGCGAACCTGACCCCGAGCGACGAGCCGCCGCGGCTCGGCTTGACGACGCAGGGGAACCCGAGCCGCTCCTCGAGGCCGCCGAGCGCCTCGCCGGCGCCGAGCTCGCGGAAGGCGGTCTGGTTGAAGGCGAACCAGGGCGGAGTCGGCACCCCCGCCGCCCTCAGGTCCGTGCTTGGCGAGCGCCTTGTCGGTGCAGCGGGCGCAGGCCGCGACGCCGGGGCCGGTGAAGGGGATGCCGAGGATCTCGAGCAGCTCCTGCGCGGTGCCGTCCTCGCCGCCGCGCCCGTGCAGCGCGACGAAGGCGACCTCGGGGCTCTCGGCGAGCAGCCGCTCGACCAGGTCGGCGCCGACGTCGAGCGCCACCACCTCGTGGCCGAGCCGGTCGAGGGCGTCCTCGACCCGCGCCCCCGAGCGCAGCGAGACGCTCGCGCTCCAGCGACTGGCCGCCCTTGAGGACAGCGACCTTCATCCCTCGCCCTCGGCGGCCTTGCGGAAGGGCAGGACGTTCTCCGACCCCGGCTCGTCCCTGGCCGGCGGCTCGGCGAGCTGCTCGCCGGTCAGGTTCCCGTACAGCTCCACCTGCTCGGCGATCACGTTGCCGATCCGGCGGATGCCCTCGCGGATCTCCTCCTCGCCGACCCCGGAGAAGTTGAGCCGCATCGAGCTGCCCCCGCGACCGTCGACGTAGGCCGCCTGGCCGGGGACGAAGGCGACGTCGTCGCGCAGCGCCCTGGCGAGCAGGTCGCCGGTGTCGATGAACTCCGGCAGCGTCGCCCAGATGAAGAGGCCGCCCTCGGGCTCGGTCCAGGTCGCCTGCGGCGGGAAGTGCTCGCGCAGCGCCGCGACCATCACGTCGCGCCGCCGCCGGTAGAGCTCCGCGAGGCTGCCGACGTACTCGCGCCAGCGGCCTTCGGCGAAGTACTCGCGCACGAAGTACTGGGTCAGGGTCGAGGTGCAGAGGTCGGCGGCCTGCTTGCCGAGCACGATCTTCTCCATCACCGGCGGCGGGGCGACCGCCCAGCCGAGGCGGATGCCCGGCGAGAGGATCTTGGAGAAGGTGCCGATGTAGATCACGAAGTCGCCGCCGTCGAGCTGGTAGAGCGGCGGCAGCTGCTCGCCGCCGTAGCGCAGCAGCCCGTAGGGGTTGTCCTCGATCACGAGCATCTCGCGGGCCTTGGCGAGCTCGACCAGCCGCCGGCGCCGCTCGAGCGACATCGTCACGCCGGCGGGGTTCTGGAAGGTCGGCACCGAGTAGACGAATTTGGGCCGGCGCCCCTCGGAGCGCAGCGTCGCGAGCACCGCCTCCAGGTCGTCGATCCGCATCCCGTCCTCGTCGACCTCGATCTGGACGACCTCGGCCTGGTAGCTGCAGAAGACCGGCACCGCCCCGGGATAGGTGGGCGCCTCGCAGATCACGACGTCGCCGGGATCGACCAGCGTCTTGCAGACGAGGTCGATCGCCTGCTGCCCGCCGGTGGTGACGATCACGTCCTCGGGGTCGGGCAGCATCCCCTCGGCGGCCATCACCTCGAGGATGCAGTCCTCGGTCTCCTCGAAGCCCTCGGTCGGCCCGTACTGCAGCGCCTCCGCCGCCGACTCCTGGGCGATCCGGGTCATCTGCGCCGCGAAGCTCTTGGGCGGGAAGGTCGAGGTGTCGGGCAGGCCGCCGGCGAGCGAGATCACCTCGGGGCGCGCGGTGATCGCCATCAGGTCGCGCATCGCCGAGGAGCGCATCACCCCGGTCCGCTCGGCGAAGAGCCCGGCGTAGCGCTCGAGGTCGCGCGTCGCTGGTGTGGGCGCGACGGCGGTGCGGCGGCAGCGGAGGCAGATCGGTCATCGGCCCAGAAGTGTGCCGGATCGACGCGGAGTCTCCCGGGAGGCTAGGTTTTCGCACATGGACTTTCTCACCGAGATGGGCATCGGCATCGCGATCGGCATGCTCGCCGGGACGACCGGGACTGCACGGCTCGGCGCGCGGGCGCATGACCCTGCTCGCCGCGGTGATCGCGCTGATCGCCGGGTTCCTGCTCGAGGGACCGCTCGGCGCGCTGCTCGCGATCGCCGGCGCCGTCGTCGCCTGCCTCGTGATCAGCGACCTGATCAGCGCCGCCGGACGGCGCGAAGGCAGCTCGGCGGGGCCTCGGCTTCCTCGTCGGCCTCGCCGCGCTGATCGTGATCGCGATCGCGATCTTCGTCCCGGTCCTGATCCTGCTCGTGCTCGCCGGGCTCGCCTGGCTCGGCATCTCCCGCCACCGTCGCGCCCAGCACAAACACGCCGGCCTGCGGGTCCTGCGCTAGCCCGGCCGCGGCGGTCCAGCGATCATTCGCCGGGCGTGCCCGCGAAGAAGCTAGTCCTCACCTACGTCGACTCCCTGCGCACCGACATGCTCGAACGGGCGGTCGAGGAGGGTCGGGCGCCGACCTTCGGCGCCCTGATCGAGCGCGGCGTGCTGATCGCGGACTGCGTCTCCAGCTTCCCCTCGGTGACGCCGGTCGCCTGCGCGGAGATGGTCACCGGGGTCGGCGCCGATCGGCACTGGATCAGCGGCATGAACTGGTACCACCGGCTCGAGCGGCGCTACGTCGAGTACGGCTCCTCGCTCGAGGCGACCCGTTCGTTCGGCGTCTTCCGCGCCCTCTACGACCTCGTCTACAACATGAACCTCTCCCACCTGAGCCCGGAGGTCGAGACCGTGTTCGAGAGTCTCGACGACGCCGGCGCCCGCACCGCCTGCACCCCGTTCCTGATCTACCGCGGCCGCCACCGCCACCAGGTCTCGCTCGACGGCCTGCTGCGCCGCGCGGTCGACGCGACGAAACTCAAGTTCCAGCACCACACCTGGGGACCGAAGGAGCTCTTCTACGGCGACCTCTACGCGAGCCGCGCCGTCCCCTGCAAATCGACCTCGATCCCCGGCGCCCGCGACCCCTACTCGGCCTGCTGCGCGGCGGAGATGGTCCGCGAGGACGCCTTCGACTTCCTGCTCTTCTCGCTCGCCGACAACGACAACTACTCCCACCGGCATGGCCCCGAGGCCAGCGTCGAGTCGATCTCGAGGGCCGACCACTGCTTCGGCACCGTGGTCGAGGCGGCCGGAGGGCTCGACGACTTCCTCGCCGGGCACGCCCTGATCCTGGTCGCCGACCACGCGCAGACGGACGTCGAGCGCGGTCTGCCGCTCGCCGAGCTGCTCGGCAGGGACTGGTCCGTGCTGGCGCCGTCCGATGACCTGGCCGAGCCGGCCCAGCTCGCGGTCAGCCCGACCGGCCGTGCCGCCCACGTCTACCTGCTCCCGGGCGCCAGCAAGCGGGCCGACCACGGCGAGGTCCGCCGCCGCCTCACGCAGATCGAAGGGATCGACCTGGTCTGCTGGCTCGAGCGCCCCGACGGCTCGGCGCTGAGGAGGCGCGACGTCGGGCTGCCCGCCGAGCCCGCGGTCGCGGTCGTGGAGCGGGGGGGACGGGAGCTCCGCTTCCGCCCCGGCGCCGGGGTCACCGACCTGCGCGGAGAGGAATGGGAGGTCGACGGCGAGCTCGCGGTGCTCGAGGCGGTCGTCGAGAACGGCCGGCTGCGCAGCGAGGAGTACCCGGACCCGCTCGCCCGGGTCTTCTCCGCGCTGACCGCCCCGCACGCCGGCGACCTCGTCGTCTCGCTCTCGCCCGGCTACGAGGTGGTCGACTGGGGCGGGGTGACGCACGCCGGCGGCGGCAGCCACGGCGCGCTCCATCGCGGCGACTCGCTCGGCCCGCTGCTCTTCGTCGGCTGCGGCCCGGACTCCGCGGAGGAGCGCGAGCAGTGGACGCTGCGCGACGTCGCGCCCGCGGTGCTGGAGCACTTCGGGCTATGAGGCCGGGGGGCCGCCTCCTCGTCCTGGCCCTCGCCCTCCTCCTGCTCCTGCCCGCGACGGCCTCCGCGGCCGGCGGCGAGATCGACGCGCGGCGGGCGACCGCGATCGCCGACCGCGACGAGAAGGTGATCGAGCTGCGCGGCCGGAACCCCGGGATCACCGCAAGCGCGACGGAGGAGGACGGCAGGTGGGAGGTCTTCTACAGCGACGGCGACGAGCGGGTCGCCCTGGTCGTCGTCGACCCGGTCGGCGGCGAGGTCCGCGAGTCCTGGACCGGCCACCAGGTCTCCTGGAGGATGGCCCGCGGCTACTCCGGCGCCTTCGGCCACAAGCTCAACGCCCCCTACGTCTTCCTGCCCCTCTGCGCGCTCTTCCTGCTCGGCCTGCTCGACTGGCGGCCCTGGCGGGTGGCGAACCTCGACCTCCTCGTCCTGCTCGGCTTCGGCGTCTCGCACCTCTTCTTCAACCGGGCGGAGATCGGCGTCTCGGTCCCGATCGTCTACCCGCTGCTCCTCTACCTCTTCGGTCGCTGTCTCTGGGTCGGAGTCAAAGGGCGCGGCGAGGGATTGCGCCCGGTCTGGCCCGCGACCTGGCTGCTGATCGCCGCGCTCTTCCTGATCGGGTTCCGGGTCGGGCTCAACGTCGCCGACTCCGGTGCGATCGACGTCGGCTACGCGAGCGTCGTCGGCGCCGACCGCATCGCGGACGGGCAACCGATCTACGGGGCCTTCCCCGAGGACGTCTCGCAGGGGGACACATACGGCCCGGTCAACTACCTCGCCTACGTCCCCTCCGAGGCGATCTGGCCCTGGTCCGGATCATGGGACGACCTGCCGGCCGCACACGGCGCCGCCGTCCTCTTCGACCTCGCCACCTTCGCGCTGCTCTTCCTCCTCGGCCGCCGCCTGCGCCCGGGCGCCGACGGTCGCAGGCTCGCCGCGATCCTCGCCTTCGGCTGGGCCGCCTACCCCTACACCGCCTACGCCCTCGAGTCGAACTCCAACGACGCCCTCGTCTCCATGCTCCTGGTCGCGACCCTCCTGGCGCTGTCCCGCCCGTTGCTTCGCGGAACCCTGGCTGCCCTCGCGGTCCTTACGAAGTTCGCTCCCGCCCTCTTGGTTCCGATGCTTGCCACCTACTCACCTCCCGCGGGTGGCGCGGATGTGGAGGGGCCGAGAACGGACGCGGAGCGCCCGCCCGCAGGCCCCTCCACATCCGTGTCAGGACCCGCGGTCGTGAGATTCGTCCTGGCATTCATCGGAGTCTCGATCGCCGTGATGGCATGGCCGGCGATCGACCCGGGGCTCTCAACGTTCTACGAGCGCACGATCTCCTACCAGGCGGAGCGCGACTCCCCGTTCAGCATCTGGGGGCAGGTCGAGGGGCTGGAGCCACTTCGCCTCCTGATCCTGCTCGCCGTCGGCGTTCTCTCCATCGTCTTCGCCTTCTGGCCCAAGAAGAAGACCCTGACCCAGGTCGCCGCCCTCGGCGCCGCCCTCCTGATCGGCCTCCAGCTGACCGCCCAGCACTGGTTCTACCTCTACATCGTTTGGTTCTATCCGCTGCTGTTGGTGGCCCTGGCGCACCGAGACCGGGCTGATTGTGCACCCGAATCGGACAGTTAAGAGGACATTTTAGGGGGTTGAAATCCACCTTTCCCCTCTATACTAGGGGTAGCGGTGACTCCTGAGCAGACATTAATACCGACCTTAGGACGGAAATATCAGGAAACGCACCCGTGGATCAGCTTTCGGGTCGACCTTACCCCGGCGCCCGTGGAGCTGTGGATGCTGCTTGGTGAGGCCCGTTCGAAAATAGCTCACATCGCCGGATCCTTGCTAAATCCTCAAGTGGCCTGGGAGATGCACAACGTCTACCTGGCCAAGGGAGTCCTTGCAACGACGGCCATCGAGGGAAACACGCTCTCAGAGGAGGACGCCCGACGGCGTATCGAGGGAGACCTCAAGCTCCCTCCATCTCAGGAGTATCTGGGCGTGGAGATGGACAACATCATCGCTGCGTTCAATGAGATCAAGAATGAGCTGGTGTCGGGCGTTGCGCCCGCAATGAGTCGAGCCACAATTGAGAACTACAACCGACTCATCTTGAAAGACCTTGAGTTAGACGAGGGAGTCCGTCCCGGAGAGGTTCCAACCCACTCTGTAGGCGTCGGCGGCTATACAGGAGCTCCGCGTGAGGACTGCACATTTTTGCTGGACCGCCTATCTGAATGGCTTAACGGATCTGATTTCGCTCCCCGCACACCTCAGTGGGTCCTGCCGATGGCGATAGTCAAGGCGATCGTTGCCCACTTGTACATCGCGTGGATCCACCCTTTTGGAGACGGGAATGGCCGGACGGCGCGTTTGATGGAGCTGCGAATCCTCTTGGAAGTTGGAGTTCCCACCGCCGCTACTCACCTACTAAGCAATCACTACAACCAGACCCGAAGTGAGTATTACCGTCAACTCCGCCTAGCAAGTAAGAGCGGCGGGGACGTCGTTCCCTTCGTGATGTACGCCCTGCAAGGCTTCGTGGACGGGCTGCGCGACCAACTCCAGATGATCCGCGAGCAGCAGTTTGCAGATCGATGGGAGCAGCACGTTTACCAGCAGTTCGGAAGAGGAAATAGTCCAGCGCTATTGAGGCGCAGGCAGCTCGTTCTTGAGATGTCGAAATTGGATGACGCAGTCACGCGATCGGAGCTGCGCACGCTGAGCCCTGGCTTGGTCGAGATGTATCACGGCAAGACGGGAAAGACTCTGAGCCGAGATATCAATGCGGTGCTCAAGATGAACCTCGTTCGCCGTCAAGGCAACGGATACATTCCGAACAAGCGGATCCTCGAGGCGTTTCTTCCTGTTGCTGCCGAGACGAGCGAATAGTCGGAGCGGTTCCTAGTTCATCGGAGCCGGGACGAGCACCTGCTCGATCGAGTCCGCCAGCCCCTCGGCGTTGACCTCGACCAGCGCGCCCATCACCCAGATGTCGTCCTCGGCGGTTTCGAAGCGGACCGGCATCTGGGTGCTCAGCGCCGCCAGCGCCTGCTCCGGCTTGACGCCGAGGACGCTGTTGCGCGAGCCGGTCATCCCGACGTCGCAGATGAAAGCGGTCCCTCCCGGCAGGACCCGGGCGTCGGCGGTGGGGACGTGGGTGTGGGTGCCGAGGACGGCGGCGACGCGGCCGTCGAGGTGCCAGCCCATCGCCACCTTCTCGCTGGTCACCTTGGCGTGGAAGTCGACGACGACGCAGTCGGCCTCGATCCGTTCGAGGATCGCGTCCACCTCGTGGAAGGGGAGCCGGGCGACCTGGAGGCCGACCGCGCCGCTCAGGTTGATCACCCCGACCCGCCGGCCTCCCGCCTCGACCACGGTGTGGCCGCGGCCGGGGTTGGCGTGGGGATAGTTGGCGGGCCGGATCACGCGGTCGGAGCGGTCGAGGAAGTCGTAGACCTCGCGGTGGCGGTAGACGTGGTTGCCGGTCGTGATCACGTCGCAGCCGGCGGCGAAGAGCGAGTTCGCCGTCTTCTCGGTGATCCCGACCCCGCCCGCCGAGTTCTCGCCGTTGACGATCACGAGGTCGGGCCGGTGCGCCTCGCGCAGCCCGGGCATCGCCGCCTCCAGCCCGCGCCTCCCGGCCCCACCCACAACGTCACCGATAAAGAGAACTCGCATGAGCCGACTCTCTCAGACCGTGGTGAAGCGGCGCAGGGCGAAGCGCGCGAGCAGGCCGTAGGCGGCGGTGAGGATCGCGAGGTGGAGGAGGGACCCGCCGATCGACGGGCCGGCCGGGTCGAGCGCGGCGGTCATCGCGTCGAGCGCCGGCTTGAAGGGGAAGAGGGAGACGACGACCTCGATCGCGTCGAAGAGGCCCTTGCCGACCGCGCCCGAGGGGACCAGGGAGAGGAAGGCGACCGGCAGGGTCACCATGAAGGCGAGCAGCGAGACCGCCCGGACCTCGCGCGCCGCCGCCCCCAGGGCGGCGCCGGCGGCGCCGAGCGCCGCTCCGCCGCCGAGGATCGCCAGCAGCCAGAGGCCGAGCCTGTCCCATTGCAGGGGCACGAATATCTGCATGCCGGCGAGCATCAGCAGGGTGACGACGAGGCCGATCCCGATCCCGAGCAGGACCTTCTCGGTCAGCAGCGTGGTGGGGGACATCAGGGTGCGGGTGAGCCGCGGGAAGGCGTTCTCCTCGCGCTCGAGCGCCAGCGAGCCGGCGACCAGCAGGACGGTGACGAAGGCCAGGGTCAGCGTCGCGGCGACGGAGATCGCGAAGATGTCGAGCGGCGGCGAGGCGCCGTCGATCACCTGCTTCTCGACGTCGATCGGCTGCGTCAGGCGGTCGACCAGCGGCTGCGCGACGCCCAGGTTTTCGCGGGCGAGCGCGGCGAAGCGGATCACCCGGTCGAGCGAGTCGCGCAGGGGGCCGGGCTCCACCGAGGGCCGCACCGCTTCCAGGATCCGCCCCGTTTCCCGCAGGCCGAGGATCTCGATCGCCTGGCCCAGCACCTCGAACTCGCCGCCCTCGACCAGCAGGTTGAGGTATTTCCCACCTTCCGAGGCGACCCGCTTCGCGATCAGCAGGTTCGCCTGCGCGAGCAGCGACGTGATCCGGTCGTCGACCGCCTGCGCCTTGATCGGGTTCTCCTCGTTGACGAGGATTTCGACCTTCGGGGTGCCCGGGACGAGGGTCGAGAGCGAGTTGATCTCGTCGACCAGGTCGGCCGGCAGGATCAGCGCCGCGAGCGCGTCGCCGGATTCGACCTCCTCGACCGCCTCCTCGCGGTTGTCCACCTCGATGCACTCGACCCGCTTGCAGATCCGCTCGCCGACCCCGATCGCGGGCAGCTCCCTTTCGCCGACGACGATGTGAGAGCCCTCCGGGATCTCGTTCAGGAAGGCGACCCGCGGCTTTGACGAGTCGGGTGAGATAGCGAGGCCGACCAGGACCGCGATCAGCACCGGGTAGGCGACGAGCAGCACCGCCTGCAGCGGCGAGCGGCGCAGGATCTGGAGGTCCTTGAGCAGCAGCCAGCGCATCGCTCAGTGGCCCCGGTGGTGGAGGAAGGCGACGAAGGCGGTCTCGAAGTCGCGGTTGGCGGCCTCCGGGGCCTCGCTGCGCACCACCTCGCGCAGCTCCTGCGGCGAGCCGTCGAAGAGGCTCTCGCCGTCGGCGAGGACGAGCAGCCGCTTGCCGTAGCGCTCCGCCTCCTGGATGTCGTGGGTCGAGAAGATCACCGTCGTGCCGCGGCCGGCGAGCTCCTCGACGAACTCCCAGAGCCGCGCCCGCTGGCGCGGGTCGAGCCCGACACTGGGCTCGTCGAGCAGGAGGACGACCGGCCGCGAGAGCAGCCCGATCGCGATGTTGATCCGCTGTTGGTTCCCGCCCGAGAGGCGGGCGACCGGCTCCCCCCGCCGGGCCGCCAGCCCGGACAGCTCGAGCATCTCCTCGACCGAGGCGTGCGGGTCCGCGTGCTTCTCGAGGCGGGCGAAGAGGAGCAGGTTCTCCTCGACCGTGAGGCGCCGGTAGAGGGCCGCCTGCTGCGGCACCCAGCCGACGGCGCCGGGCAGCCTCATCTCGCCCTCGTCGGCCTTCGAGACCCCGGCGAGGATCGAGAGCAGCGTCGTCTTGCCGGCGCCGTTGGGCCCGATCACCGCCAGCAGCTCGCCGGCCTCGACCGAGAGGTCGACGCCTCGCAGCGCCGCTCGATCCCCATATCTCCTGACCAGCCCGCGCGCCTCCAGGGCGGTCTTCGCTTCGGTCCCCGCATTCATCCGGCGACACGGTACTGACCGCCCTTCCCCATCACCGTCCCTAGAATCGTGGCGATGCCCTTCCCGGCGACACGCATGCGCCGCCTGCGGCGGACCAAGGCCCTGCGCGGCCTGGTCCGCGAGACCACGCTGGACGCCTCGCAGCTGATCCAGCCCGCCTTCGTGGTCGCGGGCGAGGGCGTGCGCGAGGACGTCGAGGCGATGCCGGGGATCGAGCGCTTCTCGATCTCCGAGCTGGTCGCCGAGGCGACCGAGCTTGCCACCCTCGGCCTCGGCGGGGTCCTGCTCTTCGGGATCCCGACGGCGAAGGACGAGAGCGGCAGCGGCGCCTACGACCCCGAGGGGGTCGTGCAGATGGCGGTCCGGGCCCTGAAGGAGGCGCACCCCGACCTGACCGTGATCACCGACGTCTGCCTCTGCGAGTACACGTCGCACGGGCACTGCGGCTTCGTCCGCGACGGCGAGGTCGACAACGACATCACGGTCGAGCTGCTCGCCAAAGTCGCGATATCCCACGCCGAGGCCGGCGCCGACGCGGTCGCCCCCAGCGACATGATGGACGGCCGGGTCGGGACGATCCGCCACCAGCTCGACGAGGAGGGTCACTCCGACACGGCGATCGTCGCCTACAGCGTCAAGTACGCCTCCGCCTTCTACGGCCCCTTCCGCGAGGCGGCCGGCTCGACCCCCGAGTTCGGCGACCGGCGTGGGTACCAGATGGACCCGGCCAACGCCGACGAGGCGGTCCGCGAGGCCGAGCTCGACCTCGAGGAGGGCGCCGACATGCTAATGGTCAAGCCCGCCACCCCATATCTGGACGTCGTCCGCCGGGTCAAGGACGCGACCGGGGCGCCGCTCGCCGCCTACCACGTCTCCGGCGAGTACTCGATGCTGAAGGCCGCCGCCGCCAACGGCTGGATCGACGAGCGCGCCGCGGTGCTGGAGACCCTGACCTCGATCCGCCGGGCGGGCGCCGACGCGATCGTCACCTACTACGCCAAGGAGGCGGCCGCATGGCTTCAGTAGGGGCCGGGGCCCCCAAGGTCCCCCAGTCGAAGGCGCGCAGCCGCAAGGACGGCGCCGCGATCCCGCTCGACGAGACCGACAAGCGCCTGATGAACCTGCTCCAGTCGAGCTTCCCGCTCGACCCCGAGCCCTTCGCCCTGGTCGCCTCCGAGGCGGAGATGGAGCTCGACGACCTCCTCACCCGCACCCAACGCCTGCTCGACGAGCGGATCATCCGCGAGATCACGCCGATCTTCGACACGCGGGCGCTCGGCTACGAGTCGATGCTGGTCGCCGCCAAAGTCGATTCCGATAACCCCCAGCGCGCCGCCGCGATCGTCAACTCCCACCCGGGGGTCTCCCATAACTATCTGCGCACCCACGACTTCAACCTCTGGTTCACGATCGCCACCCCGCCCGACTCGGAGCTGGGGCTGCCCGGGACGCTCGAGGTCCTGATGCGGGAGACCGGCGCCGAGTCGATGCGCGAGCTGCCGACCCTGACCCTGTTCAAGATCAACATGAACCTGGAGATGGAGAAGGGCACCGAAGCGCTCGCCTCTGCGGTCGAGGCCGCCCCGCCCCGCGAGCTTGAGCCGCAGCCCTACGACGAGCGCGACATCGAGGTGATCCGCGCCCTGCAGGGTCCGATGGCCGCCGTCGAGCGCCCCTACGACGAGGCCGCCGCCGCGGTCGGGATGACGACGCCGGAGCTGCTCGAGCACCTGCGCGGGATGGTCGACCGCAAGATCCTGCGCCGCGTCGCCGCGATCCTCTTCCACCGCCGCGCCGGCTTCTCCGCCAACGGGATGGGCGTCTGGCGGGTCCCGGAGGAGGAGATCGAGGAGACCGGCAGGCTGATGGCCTCCTTCCGCGGCATCTCCCACTGCTACCAGCGCCCCACCTATGAGGACTGGCCCTACAGCGTCTTCACGATGGCCCACGGCCGCTCCAAGGAGGAGTGCGACGCGATCCTCGACTCGATCGCCGAGGAGTGCTCGATGGGCCCCGACGACCGCGCCACCCTCTACTCGTCGACCGAGTACAAGAAGATCCGCCTCCACTACTTCACTGACGAGTACAAGCAGTGGGAAGCGGAGCACGCGTAGTGGCGGTTCGGGTGGGGGTTCCGCTTAACTTTTTCCGAAAGCAGTCTTTGGCTGACCGCGACCCACGGCGCGGAAAAAGTACAAGACGCTCCACCCCCACCCGAACCGCCGGCTAGGCAGCTCGGATGTCCCCCTTCGAGGATCGCCAGGGAAGCCGGTCGGCTGAGCTGTATCGCCGGGCGCTGGAGGTGATTCCGGGAGGAGTTAATTCGCCCGTGCGGGCGATGCGGCAGATCGGGCGGGACCCGATCTTCGTCGAGAGGGGGAAGGGCTGCGAGCTGGTCGACGCCGACGGCAACCGCTACCTCGACTGGGTCGGGTCCTGGGGACCGCTGATCCTCGGCCACGCCGACCCGGAGGTGGTCGCGGCGGTGACGGCGGCCGCGGCGAGGGGGACGAGCTACGGCGCCGCCACCGAGGGCGAGGTCGAGCTCGCCGAGGAGGTCGTCTCCCGGATCCCCTCGGTCGAGATGCTGCGCCTCACCTCGTCGGGCACCGAGGCGGCGATGAGCGCGATTCGCCTCGCCCGGGCACGGACGGGCCGCGACGTCGTCGTCAAGTTCGCCGGCGCCTACCACGGCCACTCCGACGGGCTGCTCGCCGACGCCGGCTCGGGGGTGGCGACGCTCGGCATCCCGGCAACGCCGGGGGTCACCGCGGCCCAGGCCGAGGCCACCGTCGTCGTCCCCTGGAACGACCGCGCCGCGGTCGAGGAGGCGCTCGCGCAGCACTCGGTCGCTGCGCTGATCGCCGAGCCGGTCGCCGCCAACATGGGGGTCGTCCCGCCGGCCGAGAGCTTCCTCAGGTTCCTCCGCGAGGCGACGCGGGAGAGCGGCGCCCTGCTCGTCTTCGACGAGGTGATCACCGGCTTCCGGGTCGCCCGTGGCGGCGCCCAGGAGCTCTACGGCGTCGAGCCCGACCTGACCGTCCTCGGCAAGGTCCTCGGCGGCGGGCTGCCCGCGGCGGCCTTCGGCGGCCCGCGGGAGACGATGGAGGCGGTCGCCCCCGCCGGCGACGTCTACCAGGCCGGCACCCTCTCCGGGAACCCGCTGGCCGTCGCCGCCGGCCTGACGACGCTGCGCCGCCTCGACGCGCCGGCCTACGAGCGCCTCGCCCTGCTCACCGAGCGCCTCGCGGACGGCCTCGTGGAGCTCGCCGGGGAGCGCCCGCTCCAGGTCGCCGCGGTCCCCGGGCTGCTCACCCTCTTCTTCAGCGACGGCCCGGTCGGGGACTTCGCCGACGCCTCCGCCTGCGACCTCGACGCCCATGCCCGCTTCTGCCGGGCGCTTTTGGAGCGGCGCATATGGGCGCCGCCCTCGCAGTTCGAGGCCTGGTTCGTCTCCCTCGCCCACGACGAGGACGCGGTGGACCGGACGCTCGAGGCCGCCGCCGAGGCCCTGGCCGAGGCGGGGCTGTGAGCGCCGACCCGGGGGACGCCCTGCACCGCCTCGCCGAGCAGCTGCGCGACGAGGACACCCCGGTCTCCGAGCACGTCGTCGAGCCCACCGAGGGGCCCCACTACGGCCTGCTTCCCGCCGGCCCTCGCGCCGCCGCCGCTCCCGCCGAGTACGCGCTGGTGATCGAGGCCGTCCGCGAGGGCTACTTGCTCCACTACGGAGAGCCGCGCCTGCTCTCCGGCCACGACGGCGACCTGGCGGTCCTCGCCGGCGACTACCTCTACGCGCTGGGCATCGAGCGCTCGCCGAGCTCGGCGACTCGGCCGCCGTCTCGCGACTGGCGGACCTGATCGGAACCTGCGCCAGGCTCCACGCCGAGGGACGCGAGGAGGAGGCGCCCGCGCTCTGGCACGCGACCGCGGTCGCCATGGGCGACTAGATCGCTCTGAGTCAATAGACTCCCATGCCCTAATTCGAGCTGTGACTGACGAGGCCGACAAGCAAACCGGGGCGGAGACCCCCCCTCGGGAGGAGAGGCCCAAGCCCCATCCTCCCGGCTACTTCGAGGGCGAGTCGATGACTCGCCGTCGCGCCTTCACGATCGCCGCCCAGGGCCTCGGTGGAATCGCCGGTGCCGCCATCGTCCTCCCCGCCGTCGGCTTCGCCGTCGCCCCGATCTTCCATCGCGGCAAGGAGCGCTGGGAGGCGGTCGGCCCGACCGGCGACTTCGTCCAGGACACCTACCGCCAGGTGGTCTTCACGGAGACCGAGGGGATCGGCGACGCCGGCAAGACCACGGCCTACGTGCGCAAGGGCTCGGCCCAGCTCGACGAGGACCCGAACGCCTTCATCGCCGTCTCCAACCGCTGCGTCCACCTCGGCTGCCCGGTGCGCTTCTTCGAGGCGGCCGGCAACTTCATCTGCCCCTGCCACGGCGGCGTCTACGACTTCCAGGGCAAACGGATCGGCGGCCCGCCCGTCCGCCCGCTCGACCAGTTCCAGACCCGCATCCGCGCCGGCCAGGTCGAGCTCGGCCCGCGTTACAGCGTCACCTCCCAGCTCGAGCCGGTGCGCGCCCGCGACCCCGGGGAGTTCACCGGCGGGATCTGGGAGTACCTCTATCCGCCGCGCCCGTCCACCTTCCCGCCGCCATGAGCAAACTCGACAAAGTCCTCGCCAAAACCGACCGGCTGATCCCGGCCCCGCTGCGCAAACCGGCGAAGCCGGGGACCAACGGCCCGAAGGGCGAGGCTCCCGCCGACCTCAAGTCCTCGCCGCCGGAGCGACAGGGCGACTCTTCGCGCCTGGTCGACCAGGCCAAAGAGGCGCCGGTCGACGCGCTCGCCTGGATCGACCAGCGCACGGCGGCCTCGGGCTTCCTCATCGGGATGCTCTACCGCAAGGTCCCGAAGGGCACCAACTGGTTCTACACGCTCGGCTCGGCGACCCTCTTCGCCTTCATCGTCCAGGCCGTCACCGGCGTCTTCCTGGCGATGTTCTACACGCCCTCGACGACCCAGGCCTACGCCTCGATCTCCCACATCAACAACGAGGTCTTCCTCGGCGCCTTCGTGCACGGGATGCACAAATGGGGCTCGAGCGTGATGGTGATCCTGATCTTCCTCCACATGGGCCGCACCTTCTTCTTCGGCGCCTACAAGTACCCGCGCGAGCTCAACTGGGTGATCGGAGTCGTCCTCCTCATCCTGACGATGACGATGTCGTTCACCGGCTACCTGCTGCCCTTCGACCAGCGCTCCTTCTGGGCCTCGGTCGTCGGCATCAACATCAACGGCACCGGCCCGGTCGTCGGGCCCTACCTGAGCGACTTCCTGCGCGCCGGCCCTGAGCTCGGCGCGACGACGCTCTCGCGCTTCTACGCGATCCACATGCTGCTGCTCCCGGGCGCGATCATCGCGCTGATCGGCGCCCACATGTATCTCGTCGTCAAGCTCGGCACCACCGCCCCGCCGTGGGTGCGGGCGGAGAGGCCGAAATCGGCGTCGCCGGTCTCGCGGCTGGAGGCGGGGGTCGACGGCAACGGAGCGGGGCCGAAAACATGAAGCCCGCCGACAAGCAGGCATACCTCGAGGAGTACGAGCTGCTCAAGAAGAAGGGCAAGCCCTTCTTCCCCTACGCGGTCCTGAAGGACTCGGCGATGGCGCTGATCGTGGTCGGCGTGATCATCTTCATGTCGATCATGCTCGGGGCCGAGCAGGGGCCGAAGGCCGACCCGACCTCGACCACCTACGTGCCGCGCCCGGAGTGGTACTTCTTCTTCCTCTTCGAGCTCCTGCGCGTGATCAAGCCGCCGGAGCTCGTCCCGATCGCGACGATCGGGATCCCGACCATCTGCATGGTCCTGCTCCTGCTCCTGCCCTTCTACGACCGCGGGCCGGAGCGCCACCCCGCCCGGCGCCCGATCGCGACCACGGCCGGCTGCCTGACGATCATCGCGATGGCCTACCTGACCTACCTCGGAGCGGTCGCCGGCTCGCCGACCGAGATCGAGATGGAGGTCGCGCCCCAGTACGAGGCCGGCAAGGAGATCGCCGCCTCCACCGGCTGCCTCGCCTGCCACAACATCGGTGAGAACGGCAACCACGGCCCCGGGCCCGACCTGACCCACATCGGCAGGCAGATACCGCGCGCCGCGATCCTGCGCTCGGTCGAAATCGGGCCGGGGATCATGCCCTCCTTCCGCGACCTGCCGCCCAAAAAGCTGAACCAGCTCGCCGACTTCCTCGCTTCGCTCGACTAGCGTCGCTTCGCTACGCTCGCGGCAATGACCGGGACCACCAAGCCATCCCGCGACTCCGCCCAGTTCGCCGACCAGGTCAACCGCATGTTCGACCGGGTCGCGGCTCGCTACGACCTGCTCAACCAGCTGATGAGCGCCGGCCTGCACCACCGCTGGCGCGAGCGCGCCGCCGACCACGCCGAGCTCGCCCCGGGCGACTCCGCCCTCGACGTCTGCTGCGGGACCGGCGACCTCACCTTCGAGCTGGCCGGCCGGCTCTCCCCTGGCGGCCATGTCGTCGGCTGCGACTTCTCCGAGCCGATGCTCGACCTGGCACGGGACAAGGCCGCGCGCCGCGGCATCGGCGAGGCCCGCTTCGAGTGGGCCGACGCCCTCAGCCTTCCCTACGACGCCGGCCGCTTCGACGCGGTCACGGTCGGCTTCGGCGTCCGCAACTTCGCCGACCGCGACCGCGGCCTGCGGGAGATGGCTCGCGTGCTGCGCCCCGGCGGGAGGCTGGTCGTGCTCGAGTTCACCAGGCCCCGCCGCTTCCCCTTCTCGACCTTCTACTCGATGTGGTTCGACCGCCTCGCCCCGGTCCTGGGCAGGATCTCCGACGACCCCGAGGCCTACGCCTACCTGGCGGAGTCGGTTCGCAGCTTCCCCGGGCCGGAGGGGCTGGCCGAGAGGATGGACCGCGCCGCCGGCCTCGAGCGGATCCGCTACACGATCCTCGCGGGGGGGATCGTCACCATTCACACCGGCCTGGCCGGGTGACCCGCCGCTCCGCCGTCCCGCCGCCGGTGACGGCGGTCCTCGACGCGTCGAGCAGCTGGCTGCCGGTCCGCCTCGGCGAGGTCGAGGACCTGCTGCGCCGGCAGACCAGCGGCCACGGCGAGCCGCTCGACGCGGACGTGGGCGCGACGCTGGCGGCGGGGGGCAAGAGGCTGCGGCCGCTGCTCGTCCTGCTCTGCGCCGGGCCGGGCGGCGGCGACGCCTCGGTGCGGGCGGCGGCGGCGGTCGAGCTCGTCCACATGGCGACCCTCGTCCACGACGACATCATCGACGCGGCGCCGCTGCGCCGCGGCCAGCCGACCGTCGTCGCCAGCTCCGGCCGCCTGCGCGCGCTCGGCGCCGGCGACCTGCTCTTCTCGCGCGCCTTCGGGTTCCTGGCGGAGGCGGGGGACGGCCGCTCGGTCGAGCTGATCGCCGAGGCCTCGGTGGCGCTGGCCCGCGGCGAGCTCGCCCAGCGACAGGACGCCTTCGACACCTCGGTCACCGAGCAGCGCTACCTCGAGCGCTGCGCCCTGAAGACCGCGGCGCTCTTCGAGTGCGCCTGCCTGCTCGGGCTCGACGACCCGGCGATCGCGGAGTTCGGCTCCTCGATCGGGCTCGCCTTCCAGCTCCTCGACGACGTGCTCGACGTCTCCGGCCCCCCGGAGCGGACCGGCAAGGCGCGCGGCACCGACCTGCTCGACGGCGTCGTCACGCTGCCCTGGATCCTCGCCGCCGAGTCCGACCCCGAGATCCGCTCGACCAGCCTGAGGGAGCTCGACCCGGCGGCGGCCGAGCGGCTCTGCGACCGGATCACCGCGACCGGCGCGCTCGAGCAGGTGCGCGCCCGCGCGCTCGAGATGGTCGCCGAGGCCAAGCGCCGGCTCACCCGCAGCGACATCGACGTCGAGCAGCGTCGCCTGCTCGACATCGTCGCCGACGGCGTCGTCCAGCGCTATAGCTAGCGGCGCTAGGAGGGGAGGCGCCGGCGAAAGTCGTCGGCGGTGATCAGGTCGGCCTCGAGCGCGGCGCTGAAGGCATCGGCGATGTGCTGCATGTTCTCGCGCTCGAGCTGCTTGAGGACGCCGCTCAGGGCCTGGGTCCCGGTGTCGAGCTCCTCGTCGTAGGCGTCGATCTCACGCTCGCCGTGGACGGCGTTGCCGATCCACTCGCACTCCGGGCAGCGCCGCCACAGGCGCCAGTGGCCGCGCTCGCCGGCCTGCTCCCAGCGTGTCGGCTGCACGAGCCCCGAGCCGCAGCCCTCGCAGACGTGCAATCCGGTCTGCGTCCTGGCCTTGGTGTGGCTTGTGCTGTCCATAGCTATCTATCCGAACCCGCGAAACTGCGAATCAATCCGCACTTTTTCGACAGAAAGGAAAGAAACCCCACTAACGGGTACGAACGCCCAAGACCATCCGGTAGTGATCCGATCGCCAACCACGGCCGTTACCATGAGTTGCAATGCCGGGAAACATCGGACTTCCAGAGATCGCGATCGTCCTCGTGATCGCCCTGCTCGTATTCGGGCCCAAACGCCTCCCTGAGCTGGGGCGCTCCCTGGGCCGCGGACTGCGCGAGTTCAAAGGCTCGATCACCGGCGACAACGACGACGAGGAGCCGGAGGCGCAGGCCAAGATCGCCACGCCGCCGACGTCCCCCGAGAAGGCCCCGGAGCCAACCGAGAAGGCCTCCGAGGACGACCCGGTCGTCCACGACAGAAGCTGAGCCGCGGAATGGCCCGGGTAAGGGCGGTCTCCCACGAGGACCGGCTCACGCTCGTCGAGCACCTCGACGAGCTGCGCACCCGGCTCGTCGTCTGCATCGGCGTCTTCCTCGTCGCCCTCGGCCTCTGCTTCTGGCAGAACGACCTCCTGCTCGAGATCGCCTCGGGCCCGCTTCCCGGCGACAAGGAGCTGCTCACCTTCGGCGTCACCGAGCCCTTCACGGTGACGCTCACGGTCGCCACCTACGGGGCGCTGCTGCTCTCGATGCCGATCTGGGTCTACCAGCTCTACGCCTATGTCCTGCCCGCCTTCAGCCGCACCGAGCGCCGGGTCGTCACGCCGCTGCTGGTTGCGGCGCCGGTCCTCTTCCTGGTCGGCGCCGCCTTCGCCTACTTCGTCGTCATGCCGGCCGCGGTCAGCTTCCTGCTCGGCTTCAACGACTCCGAGTTCAACATCCAGGTCCGGGCGCGCGACTACTACAGCTTCTTCTCGATGACGCTGCTCGCCGGCGGCTTCATCTTCGAGATGCCGCTGGCGATCCTCGCCGTCACCCGGCTGGGGATCGTCAAGGTCGACCAGCTCCGGTCGAACCGGCGCTACGCCTACCTCGCGATCGCGATCCTCGCCGCCTGCCTGCCGGGAGTGGATCCGGTCACGATGCTGATCGAGATGGTGCCCCTGCTGATCCTCTACGAGTTGAGTATCTTGCTGGCTCGGGCCTTCGGCACGCCGTCGGCCACGGCAGGTTTGGCCAAGCCCTCAACTCAGGAGTAGTCACCGATGGCAGACGACGGCGAGAGGCGCATGCTCTTCGACATCCGGGGACGGCGCAAGCACGTCATCCGGGTCGTCTACGCGATCCTCGCCCTCCTGATGGGCGCCAGCCTCTTCCTCGTCGTCGGCCCGGTCAGCATCGGCGAACTCGTCGGCAACAGCAGCTCGACCAGCGACAGCGTCGAGATCTTCGACGAGCAGGCCGAACGGATCGAACAGCGGCTCCGGGTCAACCCCGAGGACGAAGACATCCTGATCTCGCTGACCAGGGCGCGAATCAACGCCGGCCGCGGGGCCAGCGAACAGGACCCGACGACCGGGGAAACGCTGCTCACGCCGAAGGCGCGGGAAGAGTTCGAGCAGGCGACCGTGGCCTGGAACCGCTACCTCAAGGTCGCCGAGGAAGTCAACCCCTCGGTCGCGGTCCTGGTCTCCAGCACCGCCTTCAGCCTCGCCCAGAACTCGACCTCCTACGCGGAAGCGTTCGAACACCTCTCCGAGGCGGCGAAGGCGCAGCAGCTCTCGGCCGACGGCAGGCCCAGCGTCGGCGCCTACGCGACGGTGGCGGCCTACGCCTACCTCGCGGGGGACCGGAAGCTCGCCGCCCTGGGCGGCAAGAAAGCGCTGGCGCTCGCCCGCAACGAGGCCGAACGGAAACGGATCGAGAAACAGCTCGCCGCCTACCGCAAACAGGGCGAGCAGATCAAAAAACGGGCGAAAGCCGCGGCCAAAGCAGAAACAGGCCAGGGCAAAGAAGCGCTCGAAAACCCGCTCGGCGGGCTCGGCGGCACCACCTCCGTCACGCCGTAGCGACCGAATCGATCACCCGGCCGCGTAGACTCGCGCTGTCGTGAACGCACAGCCCGACTTCGAGGTCGCGGTCATCGGTGCCGGCTTCTCCGGCATCGGCACGGCGATCAAGCTCGACCAGGCGGGCATCCGCGACTGGGCCCTGCTCGAGGAGGGAGACGGCGTCGGGGGCGCCTGGCACTGGAACACCTATCCCGGGATCGGCGTCGACATCCCGTCGTTCAGCTACCAGTTCTCCTTCGAGCAGCGCTCGGACTGGTCGCGGGTCTACGCGAGGGGAGCCGAGCTGAAGGACTACGCGGAGAGCTGCGTGGACCGCTACGGCCTGCGCTCGCGGATCCGCTTCGGCACCAAGGTCGTCGGCTCGACCTTCGACGCCGAGAGCGACCTCTGGACACTCGACATCGCCGAAGGCCCACCGCTCACCACGCGCTTCGTGGTCGGCGCCACCGGCGTCTTCTCGCAGCCGAAGCCACCCGACATCCCCGGCCTCGACGAGTTCGCCGGCACCGTCATGCACACGGCGCGCTGGGACCACGAGGTCGACCTGCGGGGCAGGCGTGTCGCGTTGATCGGCACCGGCGCCTCGGCCGTGCAGGTGATCCCGACGATCGCGCCGGAGGTCGAGCGACTGACCGTCCTCCAGCGCACCCCGGTCTGGTGCCTGCCCAAGCCCGACGGCCCGATCGCGCCGCGGACCCGCCGCATCCTCGAGCGCATTCCCGGCGCGCGTCGCGCGGCGCGGGCGGCGAGCCAGGCCTACGTCGAGCTCACCTTCCCGATCGCCGCCCACTACCACGGCTTCGTGCCGCTGGCCAAGGCCGGCGAACGGGCGGCGATGAAACACCTGCGGCGCGAAGTGAGGGACCCCGTGGTGCGCGAGAAGCTGACGCCGCGCTACGGGCTCGGCTGCAAGCGCCCGACCTTCTCCAACGAGTACCTCTCCGCCTTCAACCGGCCCAACGTCGAGCTGGAGACGGCGGCGATCGAGACCTTCACGCCGAACGGCGTGCGGACCGAGGCCGGCGAGCACGAGGCCGAGGTGCTGATCCTCGCCACCGGCTTCAAGGTCTTCGAGAAGGGCAACATGCCGCCGTATCCGGTCGTCGGCCGCGACGGCGTCGACCTCTCCGAGTGGTGGGACGAGAATCGCTTCCAGGCCTATGAGGGCGTCAGCGTGCCCGGCTTCCCGAACATGTTCATGATCCTCGGCCCCTACGGCTTCAACGGCTCCAGCTACTTCAACCTGATCGAGCACCAGGCCCGCCACATCGTCCGCTGCCTGACCCGCGCTCGCGACACCGGCATGACCGCGGTCGAGGTCACCGCCGAGGCCAACCGCCGCTACTGGGAGACGATGCTCTCCCGCCGCGACAGGCAGGTCTTCTTCTCCGGCAGCTGCTCGACCGCCAACAGCTACTACTTCGACGAGCACGGCGACGCCCCGTTCCGCCCGGCGACGACGCCGGAGGTCGCCTGGCGCAGCGGCCACTTCGATCTCGACGACTACCGCTTCACGAAGGTGGCCCGGGCGGCACAGCCCGCCTAGCGGGCGTATGGGCCGCGAAGGACTCGAACCTTCAACCTTGAGCTTAAGAGGCTCCTGCTCTAACCAGTTGAGCTAGCGGCCCGGGGTCGGCAATTATAGGAAGGACGCCGGGGCGGGCGTGTCTAAGGTTTTTGCGTGCAGGGCTTTTCGATCGCGCCGTCGATGATGATGCCGTCGACGAAGGTGAAGCGGCCGTGGGTGCGGAGGACGCCGGAGGTGCAGCGCGCCGAGGCGTAGCTGCGCTCGGTGCCCTTGTACCTGTAGCGCAGGCCGACGCGGATGTCGACGCGGGTGAGGACTCCTTCGGCGGCGATTTTGGGGACGTCGAAGCGCGCCCTGTAGGAATAGGGCCCGCGGCGTTTTTCGATCGGGATCACCGCGGTGTAGGTGCGCGGGGCCGGGATGTCCGAGAAGGCGTGGCCGATCACCGTCGGGTTACCGCCCTTCTTGGGGGCGTTGAAGAGCGTCGCTCTGACCCTTCCCCTGATCGGGCGCCCCTCGACGTTGAGGATCGCGTCGACGTGCCCGGTGCCGACGATCGAGTCCCGGCAGCGCGAGCGGGCCTCCTGCGTGGTGGCGCGCACCACCTTGCTCAGCGGGCAGAGCGGAATGCCACGGGTTTCGAGCCTGCCGTCGCGGTCGAAGTCGATCACCGCTTCCTGCAGGGCGGTCGGGGCGCCGCCCTCGGTGTTGGTGATCGAGGCGTAGCCCTTGAAGTCGATCGGCGCGAAGGAGTGGCGGGGGAGGGAGGACGGGGTGAAGCCGCCGTCGGCGCGGAGCACGAGTGTGCCGACCTTGACCAGCGCCGCGTTGGCTCCGGCGACCGCGAACGCGAGCAGGCCGAGGCAGGCGATCACCACAATCACGCGCCTGATCTTGAGTCTGCGCCCCATAGCCCTCTCAAACCTTACCCATGGAAAAAAAGCGGTATGGCCCCCGCTCTCTTAACAGAGCCTTCCCGCTTCCATCAGCTCCCCGTCTGACCTCTACCGCCAAACTACCACGGTGCCAGTGAGGAGGAGACCGCTGCTGTTGCGCCATCCGCGCATCGTGCTCGTCGTCGTCGGCGCGGTCCTGCTGGTGCTCGGCATCATCGGCACCGACGTCGAGAGCAAGCTCAGCCCGACCTCCCTCGACGTCCCGGACACCCCGTCCTCGCGGGCCAACGAGGTCCTGCGCGATCACTTCGGCCAGTCGGCGCCGTTCGCCGTCCTGCTCCGCGGCCCCGCCGGCGAGATCGACCGCCAGGGCCCGGAGCTGGTCCGCGCCCTGCGCGACAGCGACCCCGACGTCACCACGCTCTCCCCCTGGGACCGCGGCACGGTCGGCCCGCTGCGGCCCGGCCCGAACCGCGCCCTGATCGTCGTCGACTTTCACGTCGGCCTCTCCGATGCGGTCAACCGCTCGGTGCCGCAGCTCGACCGCATCCTCGAGGAGCAGGTCGATTCGCCGGTCCGCGCGACCCAGACCGGGTACGCGACGCTCTCGCGAGCGATCCAGGACGAGTCGATCGAGGCCGCTGAGCGCAGCGAGCTGATCGCCCTGCCGATCCTCCTCCTCGTCCTCCTGCTCGTCTTCCGCTCGCCTGTCGCGGCCGCGATCCCGCTCGTCTTCGGCTTCGTCACCGTCGCCAGCTCGCGCGGGCTGCTCTACATCCTCACCGACTGGTTCGAGATCGACGCCTTCGCGCTGACCGTCTGCACGATGATGGGCCTCGCCCTCGGGGTCGACTATGCGCTGCTGATGGTCTCCCGCTTCCGCGAGGAGCTCGCGGCGGGCGCCGAGCCGATCGAGGCGGCGACGATGACGCGCCAGACCGCCGGGCGGACCACGGCCTTCGCGGGCAGCACCCTGCTGCTCTCGATGCTGGTCGCCTTCTTCATCGTCCCCGGCTCCCTGCTCGCGTCGCTGGCGGCGACCGTCGCCCTGGTCGTCGTGCTCAGCGTCCTGGTCGCGACGATCGCGGGGCCGGCGGTGTTCACGCTGCTCGGCCCCAACATCGACCGCTGGCGGTTCGGCGCCGCCCCCAACGGCGAGCGGTCCGGGGTGATGATCCTGGTCGCGGCGGCGCTGCGCCGACCGGCGCCGGTCGCGCTGGTGATCGGGGCGGTGGTCCTGATTCTCGCCGGCCCGGCGCTGGCGCTGAAGACGGGGCCGCCGAGCCCGGAGCAGCTCAGCGACGAGGACCCGGCCCGCCTCGACAGCGAACTCGTCGCGCGCTCGGTCGGAGCCGGGTTCGAATCCCCGTTCGTGGTGGTCGCCGCCACCGACGAAGGGCCGATCACCGACCCCGATCGCCTCGAGGCGCTCGGCCGCTGGCAGCGGCGGATCGCTGACCTGCCCGGGGTGCAGGCGGTGGTCGGGCCGGCGCGGGTCTCCGAGGCGGTCGCGCCGCTGCGCGAACAGGGAGAGGCGCTGCTCGGGACCGGCGACGATGGGAGCCCGCTCGACAACGTCGGCCGGGTGGGGCGCAGCCTCGCCCGCGCGACCGCGGGGCTCGGCCAGGTCCGCGGCGGGATCCTCGAAGCTGCCGACGGCGCCGCGCTCCTCGCCCAGGGCTCCGACCAGGCCGAGGAGGGAGCCTCGGCGCTGGCAACCGGCCTCGGCCGGGCCACCGGCGGGACCAGCCGCCTGATCGACGCGCTCGGCGCGTTCTCGAAGGGCACCGATCGCCTCGCCCGCGGCCAGCAGCGCGTCGTGCTCGGCAACGTCGTCCTCAAAACCGGGCTCACCGAACTGATCCCCAACCTGCGCCGCAACGGCCTGCGCCGTTCGCGGGCGCTGCAGAAAACGCTCAACGAGGACTCCCACGTGAAGCTGCCTCAGCTCACCGGGCCCGCACAGGTCGCCGACGAACAGCTCAAAGCGGCGCTCCAGCAGCTCGACGCGATGACGATCGGCAAAGGCGATCCCGCCTACGCGGCGGCGCTCGCCGCCGTGCGCCAGGCCGCGGCGGCGGTCAGCGGCACCGACCCGGCGAGCGGCCAGCCCTACGCCGCCGAATACGCCGGGCTGCCGGCGGAATTGACGGCGCTCCAGGAACGCCTGCTCGCCGACGCCGAAGAATCGGAGGAAGTGACCTCGTGGCTGGTCACCGGGGTCGAAGAACTGAAGCGGCTCAGCGCGCTGTCCGGGCGGCTCACCGAAGCGGCGCAGAGGCTGCTCGCCGCCAACCGCCGGCTCGCCCGCGAATCCGAACGCCTCTCCGAGGGGGTCGCGCCGGTCGAGGACGGGCTCTCGCGGCTCAGCGTCGGCGCCACCGCGCTCGCCGCCGGCATCGCTCAGCTCACCGGCGGCACCGAGACCCTCAGCCAGAGCCTCAGCGAGGGCTACTACCGCTCCTATCCGCTCCAGGCCGGCCTGCGCCGCGCGTCGGTGCGGATCGTCTCCACCAACGAGAACCTCCAGCGCCGCACCGACCGCCTCAACCGCCGCGCGCCCGGTCTCTTCGACTCCGGCTACTTCGTCCTCTCCGCCCTCGACGGCGCGGCGCCGCCGCTGCGCGAGCGGGCGGCGGAAGGGATCGACCTCGAAGACAGCGGCCAGGCGGCGACCCTGCTCGTCTTCTCCCGCTACGCCCTCAACTCGCCGGGCTCGATCGCCTTCCACGAAGAGCTCAACGACGACGCGGCCGAGCTCGGCCGCGACGCCGGCGTCACCGCCGGTGTCGGCGGCGGCCCGGCGACGCTCAACGACTACAGCCGCGTGACCCGCGAGCGGATCCCGCTGGTCGTCGCCGCGATCACCCTCGCCACCTTCCTCGTCCTGATCCTGATCCTGCGCTCGCTGCCGCTGGCGGCGATAGCGGTCGGGCTCAACCTGGCGACGGTCGGCGTCGCCTTCGGCATCCTCACGATCCTCACCAACGCGCCTGAGGGCTGGCCCCTGGCCGGAAACGACTATGTGGACTCGGTGGGGGCGACGATGATCTTCGGGATCGTCTTCGGGCTCTCGATCGACTACGCCGTCTTCCTCCTGGTCAGGATGCGGGAGCACTACGACCGCGAGGGGGACACGGAGGCGGCGATCATGTTCGGGCTCGAGAAGACGGCGCGGGTGATCACCGGCGCGGCGGCGATCATGATGGCCGTCTTCGTCGTCTTCGCCGGCGCCCAGATCGCCACGGTCAGCCAGCTCGGCATCGGCCTGACCGTCGCGGTGCTGCTCGACGCGACCGTCGTCCGCATCGTTCTGCTCCCGGCGCTGATGCTGATGATCGGCGATCGCGTCTGGTGGCTGCCCCGATGGCTGGACCGCGCGCTCCCCCGGCTCAACGTCTGAGGGCCCCGCAGCGGTGCTTTCTGCCCGAAACAGCGCGTTGAATTCCAGTTAAGTCCCTGCCTGGCTGCCGCTTGCAGGGCGGTGGCTCGGATACGATTCTCGCGCCGTTCCCTCGGGTTTCGGAGGCCGAGCGAACCGCAAGCGACGACCTGTGGCTGCTAATCCGATAGGCGAGGAGAGAGGCCCGGCCCAGAGTCGGGGGTTCACTCCCGCCCGGATCGCGGCCGTCGCGGCCATCGCGGTGGTCCTCATAGTCCTCCTCTGGATGGCCTTCGGCGGCGGCAGCAGCCACAAGTACAACCTCCTCTTCCAGAACGCCAGCCAGCTCGTGCCCGACAACCAGGTCCTGATCGGCGGCCAGCCCGTCGGCTCCGTCGAGAGCATCGAACTGACCGAGGACAACCTCGCGGAAGTCAAGATCAGCAGCGAACAGGAGCTCCACGAGGGCTCGACCGCGATCGTCAGGGCGACCTCGCTCTCCGGCGTCGCCAACCACTACGTCTCGATCGAACCGGGGCCGAACGACAACCCGGAGCTCGACGACGGCGCCACCCTCGGCCTCGCCGAAACGACAACTCCGGCCGACCTCGACCAGCTCTTCAACAGCTTCTCGGGCCCGGTCCGCCGCTCGCTCGAAGACTTCATCCAGGGCCAGGCCGCCTTCTACGCGGGCCGCGGCGAGGACGGCAACCGGGCGGCGAAATACTTCGCCCCCTCGCTCAACCGGGCCAACGCGTTCGTCGGCGAACTGACCGCCGACCAGCGCCTCTTCGAGCAGTTCGTCGTCAACACCGGCAAGCTCTCGACCGTCGTCGCCACCCGCGGCCAGAACCTCACCAACGCGATCTCCAACGCGAGCACCGCGTTCGGCTCCATCGCCCGTGAGAACGTCGCCTTCGGCCGGACCCTGCGCCTGCTGCCGCCGGTCTTCAGGCAGAGCAACACGACCTTCGTCAACCTGCGCGCCGCCCTCGACGACCTCGACCCGCTGGTCGAAGCGGCGAAGCCGGCGACCAAGGACCTCGCCCCCTTCCTCGCCGACCTGCGCCCGGTCATCTCCAAATCCGTGCCGCTGTTCAGAAACCTGCGCCTGACCGTGCGCCGGCCCGGCAAGGCCAACGACGCCGCCGAGCTGCTCGCCGTCCTGCCCGAGGTCCAGAAGCGGGCGGCGAAGGCATTCCCGCACGCCGAAGACGCGATCGCCGACTTCCAGCCCAACCTCAACTTCATCCGCGCCTACACCCCGGACCTCTTCAACGGCTTCGCCAAGGTCGGCCAGGTCACCGGCTACTACGACGGCAACGGTCACTATGCGCGGATCTCGTTCGCCGGCCTCAACATGTTCGGCAATAGCGGCGGGGTGCTGAAACCGATAGCCCGGAGCCAGCAGTACGAAGGCTACGAATCGCCGACCGCGGTCACGCGGCGCTGTCCGGGCGGCGGCACACAGTCCGCCCCCGACGGCTCCAACCCGTTCGTCGAACCGCCCCACACGGGCTCCGGCGTGACCACGTCCATGTGCAACCCGGCCGACGCGCCCCCCGGACCATGAAAAGCCGCAAAGGACTCATAGCCCTCCTGATCGCCGCCGCGATCGTCGTCCTCGTCGTCGTCTCCTCCTCCGGGGAGAAGGAGGACGGCTATGTCGTGCGGGCGATCTTCGACAACGGCTCCTTCATGGTCCAGGGCGAGCAGATCCGGGTCGCCGGTGCCAACGTCGGCGAGGTCGAAGAAGTCGACGTGACCAGGGACGGGGAGATCTCCAGCTACGAAGACGGGCGTGCCGAGGAGATCCCGGGCAAGGCCGTGATCGTGATGAAGATCACCGACCCCGCCTTCCAGGACTTCCGCCGCGACGCGACCTGTCAGATCCGCCCGCAGTCGCTGATCGGCGAGAAGTACGTCGACTGCCGCCCGACGATGCCGCGCGCCCCGGGTACCGAGCCGCCGCCGCCGCTGAGGAAGATCGCCGACGGCCAGCCGGGGGAGGGCCAGTACCTGCTGCCGCTCGAGAACAACAGCAGCAGCGTCGACCCCGACCTGATCAACAACATCCATACGCTCCCCTACGCGCAGCGCTTCCGGCTCATCTTCAACGAACTCGGCGTCACCCTCGCCGGCCGCGGGGAAGACATCGAGGAGGCCGTCAAGCGCGCCAACCCCGACCTCCGCGACGCCGACCTCCTGCTCAAAATACTGGCCGAGCAGCGCGACGAACTCGCCCAGCTGGCGGCCGACTCCGACGCCTTCCTCGAGCCGCTCGCCCGCGAGAAAACCCACCTCGCCGGCTTCCTCTCGAATGCGGGCGCCGCCGGCCAGGCGACCGGCGAGCGCAGCGCCGAACTGGAAGCGTCGCTGGAAAAGTTCCCCGAGTTCCTGCGCCAGTTCCGGACCACGATGCGCGGTCTCCAGGGCTTCTCCGACGCGGCCACCCCGGTATTCAAGGATCTCGACGTCGCGACCCCGGCCCTGACCGAAGCGACCCGCAACCTGACCCCGTTCAGCGCCGCCGCGACCGTCGCGCTGAAGTCGCTCGGCGACGCGGGCGAGGCCTCGGGGCCGAAGTTCCGCGCCGCCGACCCGCTCGTCAGGAAGGCCCGCAACCTCGCCCGCTCGGGAGCGAGCCCGACGACCAAGCTCGCCAGGTTCTTCGTCAACACCAACAAGACGGGCGGCTGGAAGGGCCTCGCCGACCTGCTCTACAACGGTGCGGCGGCGACCAACGAGTTCGACAAATACGGCCACATGGTCAAGAGCCTGGTCACGCTCACGAACTGCCCGGAATACGTGAGCGCGCCAGACAGTGGCTGCGGCGCCAATTTCGAAGGGAGCGAAGCATCGAGCGCCTCGGTCGCCACGGAACAGCTGCTCCAGTTGATCCAGAAGGGCCTGGCCGAAGAAAGCGGCGGGACCGCCGCCACAGAGACCGGCCCCAGCACCTTCCTCAACCCCTCGACCCCGGCCGAACCGACGCCTGAAATCGGCGAAGGCGAACAGTTCGGCCCCGGCTCCGCCGAAGCGGAAGCCGAACCCGAACCGGAAACCGAAGGCGAAGTGGGCCCGACGCCGGCCCAGCGCGCCCTCCTCGACTACCTGCTCGGACCATGAAAGACCGCAGCGGAATACAGGGAGTGGCGAGCAACCCGGTCCTGGTCGGGGCGGTCACCGTTCTGGTGATCCTGGTCGCGGTCTTCCTCGCCTACAACGCGAACAACGGCCTGCCCTTCGTCTCGACCTACGACCTCAAGGCCCAGGTGCCCAACGCCCAGGCCCTGGTCAAAGGCAACGAGGTGAGGATCGGCGGCGCCCGGGTCGGGGTCGTCAAGAAGGTCGTCCCGGTGCACCTCGCCAACGGCGAGGTCGCCGCCGAGCTCAGCCTCAGCCTCGACACCACCGCGGAGCCGATCCCGAAGGACTCGAAACTGGTGATCCGCCCGAAGTCGCCGCTCGGCCTCAAGTACGTGCAGATACACCCGGGCGACTCCGACGAGGGCTTCGAGGCCGGCGAAACGATCCCGGTCGCCGCCTCGCGGCCGGAATCGGTGGACATCGACGAATTCTTCGGCATGTTCGACGAAAAGACCCGCTACGCGATCCGCCGCAACGAGGCCGGCTTCGGCAACGCCTTCGCCGGCCGCGGCCCGCAGCTGAACGCCGCCTTCGGCACCCTCCGGAAACTCGCCGAAAGCTCGCAGAAACCGCTGGCCAACCTCGTCGCCCCCTCGACCAACTTCGCCGGCTTCTGGCGGGCGCTGGAGGCGTTCAACGCGACCGTCGCGCCGGTGGCGGAGACCAACGCCGCCCTCTTCGTCGCCCTCGACCGGACCTTCGCCGCCTTCGCCCGGGTCTCGCGGCCCTACATCCAGGAAACGATCTCCAAGGGCCCCGAGACGCTCGACACGGCGATCGAAGACCTGCCTGCGATCAACCCCTTCCTCGAGTCCTCCGAGCGCTTCTTCACCGCCTTCCAGCCGGGCGCGAAAGCCCTGGCCAAATCCTCGCCGACCTTCGACGCCGCGCTGCGCGCCGGCATCCCGGTGCTGAACGCCTCGCCGGTCTTCAACGCCCAGCTCGAGCCGACCGCCGACGCCCTGCTCGCCTTCCAGCGGGCGCCCGGCGTCTTCAACGGCCTCGACCTCCTGATCGACACCAATGAAGTGCTGAACCCGGCGATCAGGTTCATCGAACCGGCGCAGGTGACCTGCAACTACCTGACGCTCGCGTTCAAAAACCTCGCCAGCACCTTCAGCGAATCCAACAGCAGGACCAACTGGGCCGGGGCGATCTCCTTCGAGGCCCCCGAAGGCGTCAACTCCGAGGCGGGCCCCGCCTCGGCGCCCGCGAACGGGCCCGAGCGGCTCAACCACCTCCACTACAACCCCTACCCAAACACCGCGTCGCCGGGCCAGACAGAGGAGTGCGAGGCCGGCAACGAGCCGTACCTGACCGGCCAGACCGTGATCGGCAACGTCCCCGGCAACCAGGGGACCACGACCGACGGGCAGCTCGGAGGGGACGAATAATGGGCCGCCTGCCGGAGCGCGACACCAGGGTCAGGGCCAACGACACCCGCCGCTTCAAATGGCGGCCGAGCAACGCCCTGATCGCGGTCATCTTCCTGCTGATCGTCACCGTGGGCCCCTACCTGGCCTTCACCAAACACATCCCCTTCACGAGCTACGGCTACGAGCTCAACGCGACCTTCGCCAACGGCGTCAACATCTCGAAAAACTCGCCGGTGCGGATCGCCGGGGTCGAAGTCGGCAAAGTGATCGCGGTCGGCCGCGACGGCGACGCCACCGAGGTCACCTTCACGGTCGCCGAGGAAGGCCAGCCGATCCACGAGGACGCCTTCGCCCAGATCCGCCCGAGGATCTTCCTCGAGGGCAACTTCTTCATCGAACTCGACCCGGGCAGCCCGAGCTCGCCGGAGATGGACAGCGGCGGCACGATCCCGATCAGCCACACCTCCACCGCGGTCCAGCTCGACGAGATCCTGACCGCGCTGCAATCGCCGGTGCGCGCCGACCTCGGCCGCCTGCTCGGCGGCTTCGGCACGGCCCTCAACCAGACGCCGACCGCGGCCGAAGACCTCACCCAGCTTCCCGAGGTCCAGGGCAAGAGCGGCGGCGAAGCCCTCAACGGGGTGCTCAAATACGGCGGCGACGCCGGCCGCTACGGCGCCCAGGTCGCCGACGCGTTCCTCGGCACCAGCCCCAAAGACCTCTCGCGGCTGATCGCCGCCACCGGCCGCACCTTCGGGGCCTTCGCCCACAACGAGGAGGAACTGCAGGAGCTGATCGTCAACTTCGAGCTCTTCACCGGCGCCCTCGCCAACCAGTCCGGCAACCTGGAAGAGACGATCAGCCGCTTCGCGCCGACCCTCCAAACCGCCCGCACCTCGCTGGTCAACCTCAACCGGGCGCTGCCGCCGCTGCGCGCCTATGCGATCGAGCTGCGGCCGGCCGTCGAAGAGCTCCCCGACCTGATCGCCGCCTCCGAACCGTGGCTCGAACAGGCGCGCCCGCTCGTCTCCGGCAAAGAGGGCGGTGGGATCGCCAAGCTGCTCGCCGAAGCGACCCCGGGCCTCGCCGGCGCCGCCCAGGCGGGCAAGGCGATCGCGCTGCCGCAGCTCAACCGCCTCAGCCTCTGCTCGACCAGGGTCCTGCTGCCGACCGGCGAGCAGACGATCGCCGACCAGTTCAGCACCGGCGGGCCCAACTACCGCGAGTTCCTCTACGCGTTGACCAACTTCGCCGGCCAGAGCCAGAACTTCGACGGCAACGGCCACTACTTCCGCATCCAGCCCGGTGGCGGCGAGCTGCTGGTCGCAGCGCCGAACCCGAGGGGCAACCTGACGGTCGACCAAGTCGGTTGGGCCTACACATCGGCGCCGCCGCTCGGAGTCCAGCCCCAGCTCGGTGGACGTCCGCCGAATAAGCCAAAGGTGCGATGCGACAGTCAGCCCGTCCCTGATCTCAACGCCGGCATCGGCCAGCCCGGTGCCCCGAGCCTGATCGTGACACCGGAGCCATGAGCGAGCGCGAAACGACACGCTGGAAGCACTTCCGCACCTCGCTGGTGCGCCAGAGCCGCGGCCGCAGCAAAGACACGATCGCGATCATCGTCCTCCTGATTGCGGGCGTCTCGATGATGCTCTACATCTTCACCCAGCAGAAAGCGTCGCTGCCGTCATGGGCGCCGCTGGTCGGCGAAGAGTTCGCCCACGTCACCGGCGAGTTCGAAACCGCGCAGGCCGTCGCCCCCGGCCAGGGCCAGGCGGTGGTGATCGCCGGGATCCAGGTCGGCAAGATCACCTCGGTCGCGCTCGAGGACGGGCACGCCGTCGTCGGCATGGACATCGAGCCCGAATACCTCGAGCTGATCCACCCCGACGCGACGCTGCTGATGCGGCCGAAAACGAACCTCAACGACATGGTCGTCGAGGTCGCGCCGGGCACCGCGCCGGGGCACCTCGAAGAGGGCGACAACATCCCCCTCGCCCAGACCCAGTCGAACACCAACCTGGACGCCTTCTGGGCGACCCTCGACGCCGACACCCGCCAGTACCTGCAGCTGCTCTTCGCCGGCGGCGCCGAAGGCGTCGGCGGCCGCGGCAGCCAGCTCTCGGGCGCCTTCCGTCGCTTCCAGCCCTTCGTCCACTACCTCGCCGACATCAACACCGCGGTCGCCCAGCGCCGGGTCGCGCTGGCGCGGGTGATCCACAACTTCCGCGACATCACCGAGGAACTCGCGCGCCGCGACGCCAAGGTCGAACGCTTCGTCAGCGGCTCGCAGGCGGGCCTGCGCGGCTTCGCCAACGAGCAGCAGGCGATCGAGGAGCTCCTGGTCGAGTTCCCGGCGACGCTGGCGGCGGTCAACGCCGGCCTCGGCAGCTCCAGCGCCTTCTCGGTCGCCGCCCGCCCGGCGCTGATCGGGCTGATCCCGCAGGCCCAGGCCCTCGGCCCGGCGTTCGCGTCCACGCAGCGCTTCTTCGCCGAGACCACCGGGCCGCTCCGCGACCAGCTCCGGCCCTTCACGCGCCAGGTCCGTCCCGTCCTCACCCACACCAAGCAGGGCGCCGCCGACCTCGAGAAGACGACGGCCGGCTTCGGCAACGCCCTCGGCGGCCTCAACTCGCTCTTCAACACGCTCGCCTACAAGCCCAAGGGCAAGGAGAGCTACCTCTTCTACCTGCCCTGGGCCAACCACAACATCAACGCCAGCTACAACCTCTCCGACGCGGGCGGGCCGATCCAGCGCGGGCTGGTGATGATCTCCTGCAACGGCTCCTATCTCGCCTATGGTGTCGCCGGCATCAAACCCTTCGTCAAGACCGTGCTGCAGGGGATTCCCCTCCCGCACTACAACCAGCTACCGCCGATCCCCGCCGACCCCACCTCTCCCACGATCAGCTGCGGGCCGGAAGCCAAATGAGCAAGAAGGCGCCGAGCACAACCCAGCTGCTGGTGATCACGGGCTTCGCCCTGTCCTGCTTCGGGATCCTGCTCTTCCTCTGGATCACCTTCGGCGGCCCGACCCCGTTCAAGGCCAAGTCCTACGAGATCACGATCCCCTTCGACGAGGCCTCGCAGCTCGCCCAGCAGTCGGACGTGCGGATCTCCGGCGTCAACGTCGGCAAAGTCCAGAGCATCGACCGCGACCCGAACAAGCTGGCGATCGCCCAGGTCCAGATCGACCCCAAGTACGCGCCGCTGCCCGAGGACACACGCGCGATCCTGCGCACCAAGACGCTGCTCTCCGAGACCTACGTCGAACTGACGACCGGGGATCGCGACGGGCCCAAGCTCGAGGACGGCGGCACCCTGCCGGCGGCGAACGTCGCCAGGTCGGTCCAGATCGACGAGATCTTCCGCACCTTCAACCCGCGGACCAGGGCCGCATTCCAGGAATGGATGCAGAACGCGGCGCTGACGATCGAGGGCAACGGCGAGGGCCTCTCAGCGGCGTTCGGCGAACTCGATACGACCTTCGCCGAATTCGACAAACTCTTCCGCTCGCTGGACACCCAGCGGGTGGCGGTCCGCCAGCTCTTCGCCAACAGCGCGATCGCGCTCAACGCATTCCGCGGCCGCGAGGGCCAGCTCGCCGAGCTGATCACCAACTCGAACAACGTCTTCCAGACCGCCGCCCGCCGCGACCGCGACATCGAAGCGCTGTTCCGCGCCTTCCCGACCTTCCAGGACGAGTCGAGGCTGACCCTGGAGCGGCTCAAAGAGTTTGCGATCAACACCGACCCGTTGATGCGCCAGCTCGTGCCGGCGGCCGAAGAGCTCTCGCCGACCCTGATCGCCTTCGAAAAGCTCGCGCCCGAAGCGCAGGGCTTCTTCGAGGGCTTCGCGCCGGTGATCGCGCGCTCGACGACCGGCTTCCCGGCGCTGCGCAAGCTCTTCCGCGACTCCTTCCCGCCGCTGCTGCGGGCGATCGACCCGTTCGCCCGCAACCTCAACCCGATCCTCACCGGGCTCAACCTCTACCGGCGTGAGATCACCGCCGCGATGGCCAACGTCACTGCCGCGACCAACGCCGTCCGCATCACCGGGGAAACCCAGACCCACTACCTACGGGCACTCGGCCCGTTCATGCCTGAAAACCTGGCGACCTTCAACAACCGCCTCTCGATCAACCGCGCCAGCGCCTACAGCCAGCCGGGGATCTATGACGAGCTCGCCAGCGGCCTGCCCAGCTTCGACACGCGTGGCTGCTCGGGTGTCAGCGCAACCCTCGACCCGGAATCGCCGAAAAACCCGGCCTTTGCCGAGCGGGTCGAATACGGCACCGACCCGGTCAAAAACGAAAGAGAAGCACTCAAATTCTTTGAAAACCTGAAGAAATACGCCTACCGCGACCAGGAAAGCTCATCCAGCATCGGGGTGCCGGGCTGCGTCCAGCAGGCCCCCTTCGAGCCGATCTACGGCAGTGGCGGCCCCACCACCTACCAGCAGACCTTCGAACAGGGTAAATAAGCGTCGGACGCTCTTTTCACACAATGCGCGGGTTTATGAATTAGCAATTGTTGGTAGTTTGCGCATCAGGGACAGACACGACGCTGTCAACGGCCGGTACCTCCGACGACCGGCCCCAAAAGGAGAGAAATACAGAAAATGCGTAAGCGTTTAATTTGGACATTGGCCCTGGCGGCTGCAATCGCCATGGCCGTAGCGGGCGTTGCGACCAGCGCCAACAAACCGACCGTGATCAAAGTCGGTGATCTGACACTGACCTTCAACGGCGGGTTCTCGCCGACCAAGCTCTCGAAAACGACGCTGACGCCGATCGCGCTCAACGTCACGGGCAAAATCGAGAAAGCAGGCGGCAAACGACCCCCGGCGCTGAAATCGTTCGTCCTCGAAACGGACAAGAACGGCGCGGTTGACGCGAAGGGCCTGCCGACCTGCAAAGGCGGCCAGCTCGAGGCGACGACCACGGCAACCGCCGAAAAAGCCTGCAAGTCGGCGATCGTCGGCAAAGGCACGACCGACGTCATCGTCGAGTTCGCCGAACAGGCCCCGATCAACATCGCCAGCAAACTGCTGATCTTCAACGGCGGGGTGAGCGGTGGCAAGACCACCCTCTTCATCCACGCCTACCTCAGCAGCCCGGTTGCGGCGGCGATCGTGACCACGGTGAAAATCAAGAAGAAGAAGAACGGCCGCTACGGCACGCAGTCCGTGGCGTCGATTCCGAAGATCGCGGGCGGCGCCGGTTCGGTGACCGACTTCGCGCTCACGGTCAACAAAAAATACAACTACAAAGGCAAGCAGAAGAGCTACCTGACCGCGAAATGCCCGGACGGGCATCTCGACGCCCAGGGCGAAGCGATCTTCTCTGACGGCACCAAGGCCAAAGGGTCGGTCATCCGGCCCTGCACCCCGAAGGGGTAGGTCTGGCCGCCTGAGGACAAGCTCAGGACGATCAGGGGAAGGGAAGGGCGGCCGAGAGGCCGCCCTTCCTAGTTCTCGGGCGCTTGCTGCGTCTCGCGGCGGACCCGCTCCCGCTCCTCGGCCGCGCGCTCCGGGCCGAGGAAGGGCAGGACGATCCAGAACATCAGGTCCGGCAGCCGGCTCGGCAGCCGCGACGCGGCGCCGTGCAGGATCTCGCTGTAGAGCAGCTCGTTGATCCCGCCGACGACGGAGAGCGAGGTGATCCCGGGCAGCTCGACCGAGGTCTCCGCCCGCCCGGCGTCGATGAAGCCGGTGAACTGGCGCAGGGCGGCGTCGCGCCGGGCCAGGGCCTTCGGCCCGGCGGCGAGCACCTCGACGATCGCGAAGCGGGCCTCATCCGGGTGCTCGGCCAGGTCGCCGAGCAGCTCGCCCAGCCCGGCGGCGATTCGCTCCGCCCACGGGGCGCCGGGCTTCGACTCGAAGCCGCGGGCGGTGTCGCCGAGCAGCGTCCCCAGCAGGACGTCGTAGCTCGCCAGGAAGCAGTCCTCCTTGCTGGTGAACATCTCGTAGAAGGTCTTCCGCGAGACCCCGGCGGCCTCGATCACGTCCACCACCCGGGTCTCTCCGTAGCCGCGCTCGGAGACCGCTTCGATCATCGCCTGCAGGATGCGGCCGCGCTGGGACTCGGTGACGACCTCCCGCGACAGGCCGTGGCGGCCCCGCGGCAGTCGCTCACTCACTTTCGCCGCTCGTCTTCCGGAGGCCACGTCCAGACTGTAGAGGAGGGGCGGGGAGCGGCCAACCGCTAAAATCGCCGGAGCCATGGGGGGTGCCCGGACATTTCTGACTCTGCTGACCGCTGCGATCTGCGCGGTCGCGCTCGTCGCCTGCGGCGGCGACGACGACTCGGACACGACCGCCGGCTCGACCGACGGCACCACCGCCCAGGCCCCCGCGGATCAGGGGTCTGACGGCAACGGCGGCGACGGAAAAGGCGATGCCGGCGGCGACGGCAACGGCGACGCGGGCGGCTCCGGCGGTGAGGGCGGCGGCGGCGAGGGCGGTGGCAACGGTGAGGATGGCGGCGACGGCTCCTCCCCGGGCGGCGACGGCGGCGATCAGGGCTCGGGTAAGGCCGGCCTCGGCGGCGGCGCGAGCAGCGGGCCCTCCAAGGACCCCGTGCCGGCCCTCGAGGGTGAGCGCAGCCACTCCTTCAGCCATGTCGGCGGCGACAACAGCATCCAGGAATACGGCTCCGAGGGCACCAGCGCGGACCGGGCCGACGCGACCGAGGCGGTCCTCGCCCTGTTCAGGGCGATGGAGTCGGGCGACTGGGCCGAGGTCTGCGCGAACTACCTCTCCGCGGCGAACCTGGAGCAGATCAAAGTGCTCGCCGAAAAAAGCAAAGAAGGCGCGGGCAAAGGCTGCGCCGAGCTGATCGGCGGCTTCACCCAGGACATCCCGGGCCGCTCGCCCGACAGCCCCAAGGACGCGGTCGCCAGCATGCGCATCGAGGACGGGGTCGGCTTCGCCATCTACCGCGGCCGCGACGACAAGGGCTACGCGATCCCCCTGAAACTCGAAGACGGCGTCTGGAAGCTGACCGCTCTCGCGCCGACGCCGCTCGAATTCTGAGCCCGCTCAGGCCGCGCGCAGCCGTGGCTCGTCGCCGAGCCAGATGACCTGCTCGCGATCCGGCCCGACCCCGACCAGCCGGATCGGGACGCCGACGAACTCGGAGATGTAGTCCAGGTAGGCGCGCGCCTGGGGCGGCAGCTCGGACTCGCTGCGGCAGCCCTCGACGTCGCTGTCGAAGCCGGGCAGCTCCTCGTACTCAGGCTCGGCGGAGTGGAGGATCGACTGGTGGTAGGGGAAGCGGTCGAAGATCGCCCCCTCCTTCGAGCGGTAGCGGACCGCGACCCGCAGAGGGTCGATGCCCTTGAGGACGTCGAGCTTGGTGATCGTCAGCGCGGTCATCCCGTTGAGCCGCACCGCGTAGCGGAGGGCGACGAGGTCGAGCCAGCCGCAGCGCCGCTCGCGCCCCGTGGTCGTCCCGTACTCGTGGCCGCGCTCGAGCATGTGGCGCCCGACCTCGTCCTCGAGCTCGGTCGGGAAGGGCCCGGCGCCGACCCGGGTCGCGTAGGCCTTGGCGACGCCCCAGACCTCGTCGATGTCGGTCGGCCCGACGCCGGCGCCGATCGTCGCCGCGCCGGCGATCGGGTTGGACGAGGTGACAAAGGGATAGGTGCCGTGGTCGAGGTCGAGCAGGGTCGCCTGGGCGCCCTCGAAGAGCACCGAGCGGCCGGAGTCGAGCGCGTCCCAGCAGAGTCGCGCGGTGTCGGCGATGTGGGGCTCGAGGCGATGGCCGAAGCTGACGTGCTCCTCGACCATCGAGTGCAGGTCGAGGCGCGGGTCGGGCGTGTCGTCCACCGACTGGTCGGCGGCCTCCTCCCGCTCGGCGCCCTCGCCGGCCTCCTTGCGCATCTTGCGCCGCCGCACCGAGAGCTCGCGCAGCGCCTGCTGCTTGGGCTCGAGCGCGGCCCGGATCTTGGTCCGCAGGATCTTCTCGTCGAGCAGGTCCTGGACCCGGATCCCGAGCCGCAGCGCCTTGTCGGCGTAGCAGGGCCCGATGCCCCGCCGGGTGGTCCCGATCGAGAGCTTGCCCAGCTTTGACCTCGCCGGCCGTGTCGAGCAGCACGTGGTAGGGCATGATCAGGTGGGCGTTGGCGGAGATCTTCAGGTTGCCCACGTCGACCCCGCGGCGCCGCAGGCCGTCGATCTCACCGAGCAGGATCGCCGGGTCGAGCACGACCCCGTTGCCGATCACGCAGGTCTTGTCCGCGTGCAGGATGCCGGAGGGGATCAGGTGGAACTTGAAGGTCTCGCCTTCGCGGACGATCGTGTGGCCGGCGTTGTTGCCGCCCTGGAAGCGGACGATGAGGTCGGTGCCGTCGGCAAGCAGGTCCACGACCTTGCCCTTGCCCTCGTCGCCCCACTGGGCCCCGACTATGACCATTCCCGGCATGACCGGTGGGATTGTGCTGGAAACGCGGCTAGGCGGCTTTGCCGTAGCGGCGGTCGTGCCCACGGAGCTCGATCTCGTCGCAGATCTGGCTCAGGCGGGAGACCGTCCGGGCGCCGATCTGCTCCTCCAGCTCCGGGTGGGGGAGGTTGGTCGTGATCAGCATCGAGCGCTGTGACTCGTAGCGCTCGTTGATCAGCGCGTAGAGCTGCTCGAGCACCCAGTCGGAGCGCTTCTCGGCGCCGAGGTCGTCGATGTGGAGCAGGTCCACCGAGGTCAGCCGCTCGAAGAAGTCGAGGTAGGAGTCGCCGGCCGCCTCCGACTCGTAGGTGCGGCGGATCCGGGCGAGCAGCTTGGGCAGCGAGTAGATCGCGACCGAGCGGCCCGCCTCGAGGGCGGCCTTCGAGATCAGCATCGCCAGGGTCGTCTTGCCCGTGCCGGTCTCTCCGAATAGCCAGAGCCCGCGCCCGGCATCGAGCCTCTCCTCCAGATCTTCGGCGAAGCCCTTCACCTGGGAGACCGCGAGCTTCGTCTCCAGGCTCCGCGCCATGTCGCTGACCGGGGGGCGCTCGAAGGAGACGCCGCGGTAGCGGGGCGGGATCACCGAGGCGACTCCCTTGCTGCGACCGCGCTTCAGCCGCGACTCGCGGCACTCGCAGGGCCGGGCGACGTCCTCGGGGCCGAGGATCCAGCCGGAGCCGTCGCAGACCCCGAGCGGGCAGACCTGGTCGCGAAAGGCCTCATTTCGCGCGAAGACCATGATCAGAAGTCAGGCCCGGACGCCGCCGTGTCCTCCATCGGCGCGCCGACGCCGGCGGGCTGCTCGACCGGGGCCTCCTGGCCGGAGAAGTCGGCGAACTTCGGGTAGCGGTCGAGGAAGACCAGCTTGCGCGACCCGATCGGGCCGTTCCTGTGCTTGGCGATGATCAGGTCGGCGAGGCCGTCGGGCTCGTCCTCGTGGTCGCGGTAGTAGTCCTCGCGGTAGAGGAAGGCGACGACGTCGGCATCCTGCTCGATAGAGCCGGACTCGCGCAGGTCCGAGAGCTGCGGCCGCGGCGGCGTGCGCTGCTCGGGCGCGCGCGAGAGCTGGGAGATCGCCAGCACCGGCACTTCGAGCTCGCGGGCGAGGATCTTCAGGCCGCGGCTCATCTGGGCGACCTGCTCGACCCGGTTGGCGCGCTGGTCGTCGGAGCGCATCAGCTGCAGGTAGTCGACGATCACAAGGCCGAGGCCACCGCGATCCTGTTCTTGGGCGTGCAGCCGCCGTGCCTTCGCCCGCAGGTCGAGGATCCCAAGGTCGGAGGAGTCGTCGAACCAGAGCGGCGCCTGCTCGAGCTCGTTGCAGGCCCTCACCACCTTTGGCCATTCCTTCTGTTTGACCTGGCCCTTGCGCAGCTTGTCGCCCGAGATCCGCGCCCGGCAGGAGATGAAGCGCTGGGCCAGCTCGACCTCGGACATCTCCAAGGAGAAGAACGCGACCGGCCGATTGTGCTTCACGGTCACGTTTTCGGCGATGTTGGCGACCAGCGCGCTCTTGCCCATCGCCGGTCGCGCGGCGACGATGATCAGGTTGCCGGGCTGAAAGCCGCCGGTGATCGCGTCGATGTCGCGGAAGCCGGATGGGGTACCGGTCAGCTCGAGCTCTCCGGTGGACAGTTTCTCGAGCCGGTCGACCTCCTCATGAAGGATCTCGGAGAGCATGCGGAAGTCGCTCGCCTGCTCTTTGTGGGCGACTTCGAAGAGCAGTTTCTCGGCTCGCTCGGAGAGTGCGCGGGGCTCGTCGGTGCGCTCATGCACCCAGCCCTGGATTTCCTGCCCGGCGCCGAGCAGGCGGCGCAGCAGCGAGTTCTGCTGGACGATCTCCGCGTAATGTTTGGCGTTGCCGGCGGCGGGGACCTTGGCGGAGAGCTCGGAGACGTAGTGCTTGCCTCCCGCCTCCTCGATCCGGTTGTGCTGGACCAGGTGCTCGGTGACGGTCAGCTCGTCCACCGGCCTCGAGCCCTCGTAGAGGTCGTAGATCGAGCGGAAGATGACGCCGTGCTTGTCTAGGTAGAAGTCCTCGGCGTTCAGCTTCACCTCGTCGATCACCTTGGTGATGGTCGGCTCGGCGACCATCATCGCCCCCAGCACCGACTCCTCCGCTTCGATGTTCTGCGGGGGGACGTGGGCTGTGGGAGCTTGGGCCATCTATTCAGTGTCCGGAATCCAGAGGCGGAACCGCGTTCGTTCAACCTAGCCAAGGGACCCGGTTCCGTTGGGGCGGAAATCGGGTTTTGCGACGTAAACCTTGCTTAGGGTTTTTCGCGCATCCGGCCACCTGAACAGGCCATCAAGTTCGCCAGGTGATGCATGGCGAACTTGATGCGATCTCCCTCGCCGGGCCGTCGGGTCCGGTCAGACCGGGTGGTGGCCCGGCGGGATCAGGCCCTCGGCCTCCTGGCGGCGCTCGCCGCGGCGCAGCATGCGGCCGGTGAGGATCGCGATGCTGAGGATCGCCGTAGCGCCGAGGCTGAGTTGGACGCTGAGCAGCCCTTCCCGCGTCCAGTAGACGTCGCGCAGGTCGAGCAGCAGGGCGGCCTCGTCGAAGGTCATTCCCATCCCCGCGCCCATCGGCACCGCGAGGCGCTGCTCGAGGACCTCGTCTTCGGTCAGCAGCGCCGCCGTCCCCGAGGCGAACGCGACGAGGATCCCGGGGACGAAATGGTGGATGTGGCGACCGCCGATCCTGACGTTGCGGAAGGGCCCCCAGCCGTCGCGGATGCCCAGGGTGGAGATCCTCATGAACGCGAACGAGCCGAGGAAGCCGGCCAGCAGGTTGAAGAGCACCGTTTCGCTGCGCGGGGAGGCTTCGTAGCCGCTGACCGCGACGCCGACGGTGTCGAGGGCCGCCGCCGGGGCGGCTTCGACCAGGCCTTCGTGGTCCGTCGTCTCCTGGGCGCGGCGGCGCAGCATCCGTGCGAACTGACCGGCGAGCACCGTCCCGGCGGCGGCCAGCGCGACCCCGGCCAGGGCCACGGTCGCCTGCTCCGAACGCGCCCAACCAAACCTCGCCCGGGCGCGGGCACGACGAGTGAGGCGGGTCGGGAGTCGGCGATGACCGATCACGGAGGGCAGCCTAGCCGCCGCCCCTGTCGTGCCGGGTTACTTCTCCTCGGTGACGATCGTCTTCACCGCGGTCATGGTGCCGTCGGTGAGCTCGATATCCACCATGTGGGTGCCGATCTCACGGATCGGCTGCTCGAGGCGGACCTTGCGGTGGTCGATCCGCAGGTCGCGCGCGTCGCGGATCGCGCCGACGATCTCTTTCGGGCCGACGGAGCCGAACAGCTTGCCGTCCTCGCCGGCACGCTGGTAGATCGTCAGCACCGTCTTCGAGAGCAGCGAGGCCGCCTCGGCTTCGCGGGCCGTCCTCTCCCGCTCCGCCTTCTCGGCGGCGTCACGGCGGCGCTGGGCCTCCTCGAGGGCGCCCGGGGTCGCCGGCATCGCGAGCTTGCGGGGGATCAGGTAGTTGCGGAGGTAGCCGGGGGAGACGTCGATCGGGTCACCCCGCCGACCGAGCTTCTCGACGTCCTCGAGCAGGACAGCCTCGGCCACGGCCGGCCTACCTCTCTCCGACGTAGGGCAGGAGCGCGATCTCCCGCGCCCGCTTCACCGAGACGGCGAGCTGGCGCTGGTGCTTGCGCGAGAGCCCCGTCACCCGCCGCCCGCGGGTCTTCCCCTTGTCGGAGAGGAAGCGGCGCAGCAGGTTGAGGTCCTTGTAGTCGACGGCCTCGGAGTTGATCCGCGTGTACTTGCGCGGGCGCATGCGGTCGTTCGGCCGCTTGCCGCGGCGGGCGGACGCCTGTCCTCCGGTTGTCTCCTTGGTGCGAGGCATATCGAGCCGGGAATCCTACAGATCGCCCGGCCCAGGGCCCGAACGGTGTCCGGGGACGGCTAGAACGGGATGTCGTCGTCCCCGCCGCCGCCGCTGCTCGCCGCGGCGCCCTCGAAGTCGGAGGTGTCCGCGGGGGTGTCGGCCGCGGGGGTGAAGCCGCCGCCGTTGCCGGCGTTCGGGGCGCCGCCCGAGCCGTCGCGGGAGCCGAGGAACTGCACCGAGTTGGCGACGATGCTGACCTTCTGCCGTTTGCCGCTTCCGTCTTTGGCCTCCCACTCGCGCCAGTCGAGGCGCCCTTCCACCGCCACCGGGCGGCCCTTGGAGAGGTAGTTGGCGCAGTTCTCTCCCTGCGCGCCGAAGACGGTCACGTCGAAGTAGTTGGGCTTGTCGACCCATTCGCCGGTCTGGCCGTCCTTGCGGCGGCTGTTGACAGCCACCCTCAGCTCGCAGACCGATGTGCCCCCGCCGGTGCTGCGCAGCTCCGGGTCGCGGGTCAGGTTCCCGGTGATCACAACAACATTCACGTTCGAAGCCGCCACTGGCTCTCACTCCTCAGGTTCGCTTGTTACGTCCCAGTCTAAGAGCGCGATCGGCGCGCCCCTCTCCCCTCGCCGCGGTATTACCCGCAAAAAGCGGGGCTATTCGCCGGCGGAGTCGGCCGGGGCCTCGGCGGGAGCCTCGGCGGCGGGCTCGCCGTCGGACTCGGGCGCGGCCTCGGCGACCGCGGCGGGCTGCGGAGCCCGCTCGCTGCGGTCAGGACGCTCGCTGCGGTCAGGACGGTCGCCGCGATCGGGACGGTCGCGGCCCTCGCGGCCACCCATCGGCGCGGCGACTGAGGGCGGCACCATCACCGGGGCGTCGGGATCGACTTTGAAGATGCGGAAGCGCAGCACGCCGTCGGCGATCTTGAGGTTGTGGTCGAGGCGCTCGAGCAGGTCGGTGGGAGCCTCGAAGCGGAACCAGCGATAGTCGGCCTCGTTGGCGCGGTTGATCTCGTAGGCCATCTTGCGCAGGCCCCAGTTGTTCTCGTGTTTGAGAGCGCCGCCGGCCTCGATCTGCTTCTTCGCCTCGTCGGCCAGCGCGTCGCGCGCCGGGGCATCCCGACCGGGGTCAAGCATCAGAACCAGCTCATATTCGCGTGCTGCTGCCAAAACGGCGAGTGACTATAGCGGCAGCCTCAGTGAGGGGAGAACTCGACCGACCCGTCGGACGGCGGCGGAGCCGGCGCCGGTGGGGCGGGGGGCGGAGCGGGCTCCGGAGCGGCGGGCGGAGGCTGCGGCGGCGGCGCGGGCGCCTCCGGAGCGGCGAGCGCCGGGCTCTCCCGGCCGTCCCGGGACCGTCGCCGCGGGGTCGCCCTTCGCGTCCCGGGCCCGCGGGTCTCGAGGGCCCGCGCCGGTCCGACCCGGGCCGCCGGGCGGATCGATCGGGCCCGGCGCAACGGCTGCGCCGGCGGCCGCGGCAGGCCGATGTCAGCCGCCAGCGGCGGCGGCGCCGGAGGCCTGAGCAGCGGCGGCACGAGCTGCACGGCGATCAGGACGCCGGCCGCGAGCGCGGCGCCCCGCGCCAGCGCCGACCACCGAACTCGCAGGCCCCCCATGTGGTGGCCAAGGGCCGGGCGGCGCCGACTCTCCCCTAGGGGGCCGCCTCCTCGGCGTCCCGCTCGGCCGCTTCCTCCTCCGGGGAGGGGTGCAGGACGCCGGTGTGGATGCTCCAGCCCTGACGGCGGCCGAGGGCCGTGACCGCGAGCGAGTAGATCACCTCGACCAGGGTGAGCACGCCGCGCACGGCGATCGCGATCAGCGACCCCAGCGCGAACGTGCTCCCCGGCAACGCCGACTTCACGGACCAGGCGAACACCGCGTCGCGGATCCCGAGCCCGGCCGGGGCGACCAGGGTCGCGAGCGCCGCGACGTAGCCGAGCGCCTGCGCCGAGCCGACCGTGAGGATCTCGCCGAAGGGGACGCTGCTCACCGAGCGCGCGACGCAGTAGGTGCCGATCGTGATCACGACCCAGTTGAGCAGGTAGAAGGCGAGCAGGGCCAGAACCCCCCGCATCGCGATCACCCCTGGCAGCGGCTCGCGGCCGAAGGCCGCCAGGATCCGGTTGGCCAAGGGCCCGAAGACCCGCGGGTGGAGGACCGTGATCGCCAGCGGGATCAGCAGCAGGAAGGCGAAGCGCAGCGGCTGGCCCTCGAGGTCCGGGTGGGCGATGAAGAAGTAGGCGGCGAAGATGATCGCCGAGGTCGCCGAGATCGCCTGTTCGTAGGCGAGGCTGGCGACCGTTATCCGGCGCGGGACACCGGCTTTCTCGGAGAGCAGCACCCTGCCGAGCACGTAGAGGATGCTTCCCGGCACGTAGCGGGCGAGCACGGGCTGGCCCCAGGCGACCTGGGCCCGCCCGATCCCGATCCGGTAGCCGAGGAAGCGCAGGATCAGGTCCCAGCCGAGCGCGCTCAGGGCGTAGAAGGTGAGCAGGACTAGGATCGCGGGGATCAGCCAGTAGGCGTGGAAATGGACTCCCTTGTCCTCGATCTCCGACCACTGGCTGACCACGGTGAGCACGAGGAAGCCGAAGACGACGAAGACGATCCCGAGCTGGATCGCGAGGCGGACCCGCTTGCTGCGCGGCGGTTTGGTGCCGAACCGTGCGCCCGCCTCGCCGACCCGGTGCAGAAATGGCTGTTTGCGCTCCACGGGGGGATCACCTTAGTGAGGGAATAGGAGTGACAATCCCCCCATGGGCGAGTTCGAGCTCCTGGCGCGGGTCCGCGATCGGCTGTCGCCGGCGGGCGGCCGCGTGCGGATCGGATCGGGCGACGACGCGGCCGTCACGGTGCCCGGGGGGGCGACCGCGACCTCAGTCGACGCGCTGGTCGAGGGGGTCCACTTTCGCCGCGACGGGCGCGGGGGGCTTCGCTCGGTCGGCGCCAAGGCGCTGGCGGCGGCGCTGTCGGACCTCGCCGCGATGGGCGCCGAGCCCGGCGAGGCCTATGTCGTCCTCGGCGTGCCCGAGGACCTCGACGAGGAGGGGTGCCTGGAGATCGTCGACGGAATCACCGAGGTCGCCGACGAGACCGGCACGGCGCTCGCCGGCGGCGACCTCAGCCGCAGCCCGGTGCTCGTCCTCTCGATCACCGTCGTCGGCCACGCCGAGCGGGCCGAGCTGCTGGTCCCGCGCGGCGGCGCCAGGCCCGGCGATGCCCTGGTGCTGACGGGCGAGCTCGGCGGCGCCGCGGCGGGCCTGACCCTGCAGGAGCGCCCGGAGCTGGCCGCCGCGCTCGCCGAGCCCGTCGCAGGGCGCCTGCTCGAGCGACTGACGCGGCCGCAGCCGCGTCTCGCGGCCGGCCGCGCCCTGGCCGCGGCGGGGGCGACGGCGATGATCGACGTCAGCGACGGCCTAGGGGGCGACGCCCGCCACCTCGCCGAGGCCGGCGGGGTCGGCCTGCGGATCGACGCCCGCGCCCTTCCCCTGGCCGAGGGCGTGGCCGAGGTCGCCGCCGCGCTCGGGCGCGATCCACTGGAGCTGGCCGCCTCGGGCGGCGAGGACTACGAGCTGCTCGCCGCGATCCCGGCGGCGGGCCTCGACTTCGCCGGCCTCGAAGCTGTCGCCGGGGTCGCGATCGCGACGGTCGGCGAGGTCGTGGAGGGCGGGGGGGTCGAGATCAGGCTGCCCGGGGGCCGGGCGATTGAGCCGGATGGTTACGACCAGCTGGGTTGAGCGACTGGTGCTCATCGGCCAGCAGCTCGCGGACGCCGCGGCGTCTGAGCATGGCCTCGGCGATCAGCGCGGGCTTCGGTCGGTAGTCGCCGTTTTCGACGAGGCTCTTGAGTCGATCCGACTGCATGACTCCTCTATCGACGCCGAGCGCGCCGACCTGAGTTCTGGGTAGTCGCATATACGTCCATGGCGACGCGCGGATTGCACGCGGGCTGACCGTCAGGCTGGCCCCGTCGGCGGGCGATTACCCTTGGGGTGATGCCAAACGGGTCGGCGCGCATACTCCTTGTTGACGACGAGCAGTCGATCCAGACCCTGCTCAGCTATCCGCTTCGCAAGGACGGGTACCACGTGACCGGCGCCCACGACGGCAGCGAGGCCCTCGAGCGCTTCGACGAGGCCCGCTTCGACCTCGTCATCCTCGACCTGATGCTGCCCAAGCTCGACGGCGTCGAGGTCTGCCGCCAGCTCCGCTCCCGCAGCCAGGTCCCGATCATCATGCTGACCGCCAAAGGCAGCGAGACCGACAAGGTCGCCGGGCTCGAGGTCGGCGCCGACGACTACATAACAAAGCCCTTCTCGATGCGCGAGTTCCGCAGCCGGGTCAAGGCCGCCCTGCGCCGCTCGCGGATGATCGCCGACGCCCCGGAGGAGGAGTCGCTCGAGCGGGGCGACCTGAAGATCGACTTCGGCCGCCGGCTGGTCACCCTGCGCGATGAGGACGTCCGCCTCACCTACGTCGAGTTCGAGATCCTCGGCGCGCTGGCGCGCTCTCCCGGGCGGGTGCTCAGCAGGGAGACGCTGCTCGAGCACGTCTGGGGCGACTCGGAGTACCGCGACCCGCGCACCGTCGATGTCCACATCAGGCATCTGCGCGAGAAGCTCGAGAGCGAGCCCAAAAAGCCTGAGTTCCTGTTCACCGTGCGCGGAGTGGGTTACCGGTTCAACGAATGAGAAGCCTGCGGATGACGCAGCTCCTGGGCGGGCGGATCCCTCGCGTCTCCCTCGCGCTGGGGGCAGGATGCTCGCTCGTCATCTACATCTGGGTCGTCGTCGTTCAGGGCAACAGCGACGCCGGGCCCCAGATCGTCGTCGGCGCCCTCTTCGCCCTGCTGCTCTCCTTCGCGATCGGCTACTACGCCGCCCAGCTCGTCAGCAGGAGGATCGGCCGGCTCGAGCAGGCGGCGCGCAAGATCGCCGACGGCGACTTCGGCAGCCGCATCCCGATCGACTCCACGGGGGAACTCGGCAAGCTCGCCCGCACCTTCAACGAAATGCAGCGCCGGCTGGCCGAGCTCGACGGCGCCCGCAAACAGTTCGTCGCCAACGCCTCGCACGAGCTGCGCACGCCGATCTTCAGCCTCGGCGGCTTCGTCGAGCTGCTCGAGGACGAGGACCCGAGCCCCGAGGAGCGGGCCGAGTTCGTGCACACGATGCGTGAGCAGATCGAGCGCCTGACCAAGCTGACCACCGACCTGCTCGACCTCTCGCAGCTCGATGCCGGGGCGATCATCGTCCAGGCGGACTCGGTCGACCTCAGCGCCCTCGCCCAGGAGGTCGCCCGCGAGTTCGGCCCGCGGGCCGACCACCACGGCTCGAGGCTCGAGCTGCGCCGGGCGAGCCGCCCCGTGATAGCCAGCGCCGACCCCGAGCGGGTGCGCCAGATCACCCGTATCCTGCTCGACAACGCCCTCACCCACACCCCCGAGGGCACCAAGGTGACCGTGACCGCCAACTCCGTCAACCGCCGTGTCGAGCTGACCGTCTCCGACGAAGGGGCCGGCATCCCCCAGCGCGTCCAGAGCCGGATCTTCGAGCGCTTCTACACCGCCGAAACCGGCGGCGGCTCGGGCCTCGGCCTGGCGATCGCGCGCGAGCTGGCGCAGCGCATGAGGGGGCGGATCTCGATCACCTCGAACAAACGCTTCACGGCCTTCACCCTCGACCTGCCGCAGGCCGCGGCGCCGCTGGCCCCCGCCGCCGCGCCGAAGACCGAGGCCCACGCGTGAGGCGCCTCACCTGCCTGGCGGCGGCGCTGCTGGCGCTGGGGCTCCTCGCGGGCTGCGGCGGCTCGGGCGGCGGGCCGGACCTCGGCTCCGACGACGAGGCGAAGACGAGCACGGAGGCCGAGACGGCGACTCCGCAGCGGGTCATCGTCCAGACCTCCTCCGACGGGTTCAATCCCGCCGAGGTCTACCGCGAGGCGGCGCCCGGGGTGGTCACGATCCGCTCGATCCTCGCCAGCGGCGCGGCCGAGGGCTCCGGCTTCGTCCTCGACACCGACGGGAGGATCGTCACCAACGCGCACGTCATCACCGACGAATCCGGCCCCGATCGCGAGCCCGCCGAGGCCGTCTACGTCGAGTTCCCCGACCGCAACGTCGTCTCGGCGGAGATCGTCGGCTTCGACCCCTTCTCCGACATCGCCCTGATCGAAGTCGACCCGCAGGGGCTCGACCTGCACCCGCTCGAGCTCGGCGACGACGAGGACATCGTCGTCGGCCAGCCGGTGGCGGCGATCGGCAGCCCCTTCGGCGAGCGCCACTCGCTCTCGGTCGGGATCGTCTCGGCGATCGACCGCTCGGTCGAATCGCTGACCGACTTCTCGATCGAGGGAGCGATCCAGACGGACGCCTCGATCAACCCCGGCAACTCCGGCGGCCCGCTGCTCGACGCCGACGCCGAGGTGGTCGGCGTCAACCAGCAGATCCAGACCGAAACCGGCTCCAACGACGGCGTCGGCTTCGCGATCCCGGTCTCGGCGGTGAAGCGCTCGATCGCGCAGCTCGCCGACGACGGCGAGGTCGAGTACGCCTACATCGGCGTCTCCACCCAGGCCCTCTATCCGCAGCTCGCCGAGAGGCTCGACCTCGACGTCGACTTCGGCGGCCTGCTCGCCGAAGTCGTCCCCGACGGCCCGGCCGACGACGCCGGCCTCAGGGGCGGCGACGGAAAAGTCCGCTTCCAGGGGTTCCCGTTCAGCACGGGCGGCGACGTGATCCTCTCGATCGACGGCCGCCAGGTGCTCCGCCCCGAGGACCTTGCCCGCTATATCGCGGCTTCGCGGCCGGGAGAGGACGTGACCGTCGAGATCCTCCGCGACGGTGAGATCGAGGACGTCGACGTCACCCTCGGCACGCGCCCGGACAACGTCGACGAGGGCTGACCCTCCGGCGCGGGCATGCCTTCAACCGCCGCGGCATGTAGAACTCCCCGATGCTTCAGGAAGTCGCAGTCGGCCAGAAGTCCCTTTCCGATTACACCCACATCGTCGGAAAAGAGCTGACCGAGCAGATCAGGACCCTCGCCAAGCCGCTCGAGGGACAGCGCGTCCTGCACGTCAGCGCGACCGCGTTCGGCGGCGGGGTCTCCGAGATCCTCTACACGATGGTTCCCCTGATGCGGGACGTCGGCATCGACGCCCACTGGCACGTGATCTTCGGCAAGGAGGAGTTCTTCAACGCGACCAAGCTCCTCCACAACTCACTCCAGGGGGCGGAGGAGACGCTCTCCGCGGAGCAGTGGGAGGTCTTCGACGAGATCAACCAGGTCAACGCCGAGGGCCTGCAGGGGGAGTGGGACACGATCGTCGTCCACGACCCGCAGCCGATCGGCCTGCGCCGCGGCGCTCTGGACAAGGCTCGCAACTGGGTCTGGCGCTGCCACATCGACCTCTCCGAGCCCAACCCGGAGCCGATCGAACGGCTGCTGCCGATGATCAAGGAGTACGGGGCGACTGTCTGGCACCTGCCGACCTACGTGCCGAAGGGAGTGGACGATCACCACGGGGTCCGAATCATCCCGCCGGCGATCGACCCGCTCTCGCCGAAGAACATGGCCTTCTCGCCCGACGACGCCGCCTTCGTCTGCAACCAGTTCGGGATCGACGTCGACCGGCCGCTGCTCACCCAGGTCTCCCGCTTCGACCCCTGGAAGGACCCGATCGGCGTCATCGACGCCTACCGCACGGTCACCGAGCAGGTGCCGGAGGCCCAGCTCGCGCTGGTCGGCTCGATGGCGACCGACGACCCCGAGGGCTGGGACTTCTTCCAGAAGACATTCGAGCACGCCGAGGGCGACCCCGACATCAAGATCCTCAACAACCTCAACAACGTCGGGGCGATCGAGGTCAACGCCTTCCAGTCGCAGTCCGACGTCTGCATCCAGAAGTCGATCCGCGAGGGCTTCGGCCTGACCGTCACCGAGGCGCTCTGGAAGGGGCGGCCGACGATCGCCGGCAACGTCGGCGGGATCCCGCTCCAGATCGAGGACGGCGAGAGCGGCTTCCTGGTCGACTCGCCTGAGGAGTGCGCGCAGCGCTGCATCGAGATCCTCGCCGACCCGGAGCTGGGCAAGCGCCTCGGCCGTCACGGCAAGGAACACGCCCGCGCCAGATTCCTCTCTCCGCGCCTGCTGCGCGACTGGCTCGAGCTCTTCAACGAGCTCGATACATAGCCGCTCTGCCCTCGGGGTAGGGTGAATGCGATGCCCGACTCCGACCCGCTGATCATCGTCTCCAACCGAGGGCCGGCGCAGTTCGAGCGCGACGAGCGCGGGGAGCGCACGGTGCGACGCGGCGGCGGCGGCCTGGTCACGGCCCTCTCCGGCCTCGTCTCCCACCGCGATGCGCTCTGGATCGCCTCGGCGATGACCGACGAGGACGTCGCCGTCTCCGAGGAGCGCGGCGGGCCGGTCGAGCTCTCGATCGACGGGATCGACTACCGCGTGTTGCTGGTCGGCAGCGACCCGGAGGCCTACGACCAGTTCTACAACGTCATCGCAAACCCGCTGCTCTGGTTCATCCAGCACTACCTCTGGGACCTCTCGAACGCGCCGGACGTCCGCCAGCAGGAGCTCGACGCCTGGGACTTCGGCTACCAGGAGGTCAACCGCGACATCGCGACGGCGGTGCTCCAGCAGATCGCCGAGCGCGAGCGGCCGGTGGTGATGCTCCACGACTACCACCTCTACACCGCCCCGGGAATGATCCGCGCCGAGCGGCCCGACGCCTTCCTCCATCACTTCGTCCACATCCCCTGGTCGCAGCCGGACAGCTGGCGGGTCCTGCCCGGCCGGATCCGCGAGGCGATCCTCGGCGGGATGCTGGCCAACGACATCATCGGCTTCCACACCCACGCCTACTGCATCAACTTCATCCGCTGCTGCGACGAACTGCTCGAGGCAGACGTCGACTACGACCGCTGCCTCGTCCGGCACGCCGGCGGGCAGACCGTCTGCCGCGCCTACCCGCTGGGGATCGACGCCGAGCGGCTGCGGCGCGTCGCGGAGGAGTCCCCCGAGGTCGCGGAGGCCGAGCGCGAGGTGCTCGAGCGCCGCCGCGAGCACCTGATCATCCGCGTCGACCGCGCCGACCTCTCGAAGAACGTGCTGCGCGGGTTCACCGCCTTCGACACCTTCCTCGAGCAGCACCCCGAGTTTCGCGAGAAGGTCACCTTCATCGCCCACCTGCAGCCCTCGCGCCAGGACGTCCCCGAGTACGCCGAGTACCTGGAGCGGATCGAGGCGCTGGTCGCCGTCGTCAACCACCGGCACGGGACCACCGACTGGATGCCGATCGACCTCAAGATCTACGAGAACTTCCCCGAGGCGGTCGCCCGCTACAAGCACTTCGACCTGCTGATGGTCAACTCGATCTTCGACGGGATGAACCTGGTCGCCAAGGAGGCGCCGGCGGTCAACACCCGCGACGGCGTCCTGATGCTCTCCGAGAACACCGGCTCCCACGAAGAGCTGGGCGACTGCGCGATCTCGGTCAACCCATTCGACATCCAGGAGCAGGCCGACTCGATCTACCGGGCCCTGACCATGGACCCCGAGGAGCGCCGCGTGCGCGCGCAGCACCTCAAGGAGATCATCTTCTCTCGCAACCCGGGCGACTGGGTCGACGACCAGTTGGCGGACATCGCCGAGCTGCGCGAGTCGGTCGCCTGAGATTTTTCACTTTTGTGACACTCAGACAACACGCTTCGCCCTAAGCTCCGGCATCATGGAGTCCGTGAGAGAGAAGTGGACCGACGAGCGCCTCGACGACCTCAGCGGCAAGGTCGACGACCTCGGGCGGAGGCTGGACCTGCGCTTCGACTCAGTCGATCGCCGTTTCGAGAGGATCGACGTTCGCCTCGACAGGATGCTTTGGGTGATGGTCGCCGGCTTCCTCACGCTCGCCGGCCTGATCGTCGGTCTCGCCGGCTTGATCGTCAACCAGCAGTAGCCTCGCCGTCGACGGCGGCGGCTCAGAGGGGGATCCGGGTGCCCAGCTGGAAGGCGGTCAGGGCGAGGACGAGGAGCTGGAGGGGGCGGTCGCGGGACAGGGCGGCAAGGGGTAGGGCCCAGACCAGGTACCAGGGGAGGAGCCAGGCGGTCGCGAGCAGCAGGCCCGTGCCGGCCCACGCGGCCGCTCGCACCCAGTCGCCGCCGCGCCAGGTCCAGGCCAGCAGGTAGGCCACCAGGGCTCCATATATAGAGAGCGCGAGGACGCGTGCGAGCGCCGGGTCGATCCCGGTCAGCCTCGCGAAGGTGACCGGAACGCTCATGTGGCTCGTCCGTCCCTGGTTCTCGCCGGCCAACCCGAGCGCCTCGAGCCAGCTCCAGCCGAAGGCGGCCCAGGCGGCGAGCGCAACCAGCGCCGCCGCGGCCAGCGCCCCGGCCAAGAAGCGCCTCCCCCCGTCCATCGGCGGTCTTGCGGAGGCGATCAGGGCGAAGGGGGCGGCGAAGGCTGCCGGCGCCTTGATCGCGAAGGCGGCGACGAAGGCCGCGCCGGCGGCCGCCTCGCGGCGGCCGAGCACCGCGCCGATCCCGAGCATCGCCGCGAGCATCGCGAGGCCGTCGTTGTGGGCGCCGCCGACGACGTGGACGAGCACCAGCGGGTTGAGGGCGACGAAGGCGGCGGCGCGCGAGGGGTCGATGCCGCGCTCGGGCGCGAGGCGCGCGACCGTCAGCGCGATCGCGAGCACCGCCGCCCCGGCGACCGCCTTCAGCGCGGCGACCGCGAGGCCGACGGGCAGCCAGGCGAGCGGGTAGGTGGCCAGGGTGAAGAGCGGCCCGTAGGCGCTGCGCGCCTCGGTCCAGGTCACGTTGCCGTAGGCGGGGTCGGAGGGGACCGCGGACGGGGGGTGGGCGTAGGGGTCGAGGCCGTGGACGACGCCGAGCCGGGCGTAGTCGACGTAGCTGTGGACGTCGTGGGAGAGCACCACCGGCGCCGCCGCGAAGGCGGCGACGAGGACGACGATCAGCGTCCAGACGACCCGGCCGCCGAGGGCCGGCGCGGCGGCGAGGACGCCGAGATAGGCGATGAACCCGATCCAGACGAGGGCGAATGCCACCCCCGGGTCGATGTTCAGCTCCTAGCCTCCTTCGACGCCGGGGGAGCTCTCTTCGCCGGGTTCGATTTCGACGCCTTCGCTCGGCGGTGGAGGAGCGGGCGCGGGCGCCGGGTCCGGCGCCGGCGGGGGGGCGGGCGGCTCGTATGGGTCCTGGCCGACCCCCGGCGCGTAGGCGTTGGGGTCATAGCCGCCGACCGCGTCCTGGCCGGGCAGTTCGCCCTCCTCTCCGCGCGCCGCGTCCTCGATCGAGTCGCCGGTCGGCCCGCCGCGGGTGAAGCGCCCGTAGAACGGCGCCCAGGTGATCCCCTTCTCGGGCTCGCTGAAGGTCTCGCAGGGGATTTCGCCGTTGGCGTAGAGCGAGTGCCAGATGTCGGCCGGGAAGGTGCCGCCGAACACGGTCGTGCCGTGGACGTTGGTCAGTTCGATCGCATTGGACTCCGGATAGCCGACCCAGACGGAGGTCGAGAGGTTCGGCTGGTAGCCGGAGAACCAGGCGTCGGTGAAGCGGTCCGTCGTTCCCGTCTTGCCCGCCTGGCCTTCGCAGCCCGTGTAGGCGGCTGTGCCCGTGCCGCCGGTGATGTTGTCGTGCAGCAGCCGGGTCACCTCGTAGGCGACGGCTTCGGAGATCACCCGCCTCGCGCGGGGCTTCTCCGGCCGCTCGACGCGGCCGCCCGGAAAGACCACGCGGTCGATCGCGACCGGGTTGCGGCGGATGCCGCCGGCGGCGAGGGTCGCGTAGGCGCTCGACATCTCGAGCGGCGAGACCCCGATCCGCAGGCCGCCGATCCCCTCCGCGGGAATCCCGTCGAGCGGGCTGGTGATGCCCATCGACTTCGCCGTCTCGGCGACCCGTTCGGGACCGACGTCGAGGTCGAGCTGGGCGAAGACCGTGTTGTCGGAGGCGACCGTGGCCTGCTGGAGGTTGACGGTGCCGAGGTAGCCTTCGTCGGCCGTGTGGACCTCCCAGTGCCCCCATTCGGCGGTGTTGATGTCCAGCGGCTTCGAGACGTAGTAGGTCGAGTAGGGGTCGATCCCCTGCTTCACCGCGGTCGTCAGGACGAAGGTCTTGAAGGTGGAGCCGGGCTGGCGGTGGCCCTGGGCCGCCAGGTTGAACTGGCTGTCCTCGTAGTAGGAGCTCGAGACCATCGCCTTGATCCGGCCGTTGCGGGGGTCGATCGCGACCAGCGAGGACTCCGGGTCTTCGGAGTAGGGCAGCGCCGATCGCATCGCCTCGAGGCCGATCTCCTGCAGGTCCGGGTCGATCGTCGTGTGGACGTCGAGACCGCCCGACCGCACCGCCTCCACCCCGTACTCGGCGATCAGCCTGTCTTCGACGTAGTCGAAGAAGTAGGGCTCGCGGTGGGTGAAGAACTCCTCGTCCACGTCGAGCCCGAGGCCGCGGCTGCTGGCGGCGCTCGCCTCGGCGGCGGAGATGTAGCCGACCTGCTCCATCGCGGCGATCACGTCGTTGCGGCGCTCGAGCGCGCCGCGCGGGTTGAGGATCGGGTTGTAGTCGGTGGGCGCCTGCGGCAGGCCGGCGAGCAGCGCGGCGCGGGTCAGGTCGAGCTTCCAGACCGGCCTCGAGAAGTAGATCCGCGAGGCCGCCTGGACGCCGACCGCGGTGCTGCCTTCGACCGTCCCGTAGGAGGCGGTGTTGAGGTACTGGCCGAGGATCTCGTCCTTGGAGTGGACCTCCAAATAGTCTTCGGCGAGCTGCACCTCGACGATCTTGCGCTCGACGTCGCGGTCGGGGTTGCGGAGGCAGAGTTTGCGGACCAGCTGCTGGGTGATCGTCGAGCCGCCCTCGACGACCTCTCCCGCCTCGATGTTCTTGCCGAAGGCGCGCACGATCGCCTCGGGATCGGCGCCGCCGTGCTCGTAGAAGCGCTGGTCCTCGATCGCGATCGTCGCCCGCCGCAGCTCCTCGGGCATCCGCGAGAAGGGCACGGGGGTGCGCACCTCGTCGGCCCGGATCACGCCGAGCTTGCTGCCGTCGGCGGCGAAGACCGTCGTGTTGCCGCCCTCGCCGACGTGCTTGCAGGAGGAGAGCGAGGGCGCGTCGGCGGCGACGTCGAGCACCCAGGAGGTGATGCCGATCGCCAGGATCGCGACCAGAGCGACCGCGGCGCCGGCGACGAAGAGGACCTTGCTCGGCGCGCCGCCGCGGCGTCGGTGCTTGCGGCTGCGCTGGGTCATGCCCTTGTGTCGTCCTTCGACTCGTTGTGGACGACGCCCTCGACCAGGAGGTGGTTGGGGATGATGACGTCGGTGCCGTCGCCGGGGTCGACGTAGGTGTAGGAGAGCGTGATGTCCGTGACCCGGCCGCGGACGTCGTCGAAGACGATCCGGTCGCCGATCTTGATCGGCTGGGCGATCGCGAGCTGGACCCCGGCGACCATGTTGCCGATCGTGTGCTGGGCGGCGAAGCCGACGATCGCCGCCAGCACCGCGGTCGAGGCGAGGATGCCCGTCGCCACCTGCTCGAGCGGCGTGAACTGGGCGAGGGCGACCGCGCCGACGACGACGAATATGACGAGGATCGTCAACCGCCGCAGGAACCTGAGGCGGGTTTTCGTCGAGCGCGAGACCTGTGAAACTGCCGGCGACATGGAGGCAAAACTACCTACCGCGGCTCCTCCGGAGGCGATTCCGGGCAAACCGGAGTTCCCCTATTCCAACTGGGGGCCGCTCGCCGCGGTCTGCGGGGTGCTGATGGCGATCCTCACCGGGATCTTCCTCGGCATCCCGGCGATCATCATCGACAACCCCCCCAGCGAAGGGGACCTCAGCACCGGCGCCAACGTCGCGGTCCAGATCGGGGGCGCGCTCGGCTTCCTCCTGATCCCGTTCGTGATCGCCGGCACCAAAGGCGCCTCGGTCGGCGAGGCGCTGCGGCGGCTCGGGGTGCGCGGCTTCCGGCCCTCGGCGATCGGCTGGATCTTCGCCGCGATCGGCGCCTACCTGGTCTTCGCCGCGGCCTACGTGGCGATCTTCGGCGAACCCGAACAGGAAGACATCGCCGAGGGCTTCGGCGCGCTGCCGGTGCAGGTCCTGCTGATCGTCTTCGCGGCGTCGATCAGCGAGGAGCTCTGCTTCCGCGGCATGCTCTTCGGCGGGCTGCGGGAGCGCTGGCCGATGCTGGCGGCGGCGGCCCTCAGCGGCCTTGTCTTCGGCGCCCTGCACGCGCTGACCGGGCTGACGGCGGTGCCGCCGCTGATCTTCTTCGGCTTCGTCCTCGCGCTGCTCTACGAGAAAACCGGCTCGATCCTGCCGCCGATCATCCTCCACATGCTGAACAACTCCGTCGCCCTGCTCGGCCAGTAGCATTCCGCCCGTGAAGCGCCGCTTCCTGATCCTTTTCGCCCTCGTCGTGGCGCTCCTGGCGATCGCCTCGCCCGCCTCCGCGGCGAAGAAGGCCCCGCAGCCCAAGGGACCCGAGAACTCGACGGTCAAGATCCGGATCGGCCACCTCGACAACGGTCGGGCGCGGATCATGAGCACGGTCCCGGTCAACGGCACGGTTGAGCCCTTCGCTCCCGGCCAGCGCGTCGACGTCAGCTTCTACCTCGACGGCGGGCGGATCGAGAAGAAGACCGTGAAGGTGCGCAAGGCCGGCGGCGCCGGCGCCTTCCGCGCCCGGATCCGGGTCGAGGGCGCGGGCAAGTACGCGGCGAGCGCCAAGCTCAAGGCGAGCGACGAGCTGCGCAGCGACAGCACCGTGCGCAAGAGCTGGAAGGTCAGCTTCCCCGGCCTCGCCACCGGCAAGTGCGGCGACGTCGTCGTCGGCTTCAAGAAGGCGATGCGGAAGATGGGCTACATCGCGAACAGCGGCCGCTGCTACGGCGGCAAGACCGCGCGCGGCGTCCTCGCCTACCGCAAAGTCAACGACATGAGCCGCAGCTCGCGCGCCGGCAGGGGCCTGGTCAAGAAAGTCTTCGCCGGGCGCGGCGGCTACGAGGTCCGCCACCCCGGCGCCGGCCAGCACGTCGAGGCGCCCCTCGGCAAGCAGGTGCTGGTCTTCGCCAAGGGCGACAGGCCCTACGCGATCTACCCGATCTCCTCGGGCACGTCCTACACCCCCACGGTGACGGGCCACTTCGAGTTCATCAGGACGGAACCGGGCTATAACTCCCACGGCATGTACTACTCCTGGTACTTCTACGGCGGCTACGCCGTCCACGGCTACGAATCGGTGCCCAACTACCCGGCGAGCCACGGCTGCCTGCGCACCTTCATCGCCGACCAGCCCGAGATCTACGAGCGCATCAACTTCGGCGAAGACATCTTCGTCTTCTGAGGACGCGATGATCGGCGAGAAAGCCCTCAAGGCAATCCTCGTCTTCCTCGCCGCCTACCACGTTCTGCAGGGCCTGCTCGCGCTCCTCGACCCGGGCACGTTCTTCGACGAGATCGGCCTCTACGGAGTCGAAAACTCTCACTACGTCGGCGACGTCGGGGCCTTCGTGATCGCCTACGGGTGCGCGATCGCGCTCGCGGTCACCCGTCCCTCGTGGCGGGCGCCGCTGCTCTGGCTCGGCGCCTTCTGGTACGGCTTTCATGCTCTCAACCACGCCTTCGACACGGGCGAGGCGAGGAGCGACGCCCGCGGCTTGGCCGACACCCTCCTGATCGCCTTCGGCGCGGTGGCCGCGGCCTGGCTGGCGCGGGTCTCCGAACGCCTGGCGGGCGAAGCGCCGGGCGAGGACACGCCTTGAAGGTCTTCGTCGCGGGGGCGAGTGGTGTGATCGGCCGCCCCCTGGTCCGGCAACTGCTCGCCGCCGGTCACGAGGTCACGGGGACGACCAGGCAGGAGGAGCGGGCCGCGGAGCTGCGCGCCGACGGGGCGGCGGCGGTCGTCTGCGACGCCTTCGACGCCGCCGCGCTCGAGGCGGCCGTGAGGGCGGCCGAGCCCGAGGTCGTCGTCAACCAGCTGACCAGCCTGCCGCAGCGCTACGAGCCGAAAAAGCCGTCCTTCTACGAGGCGACCGACCGGGTCCGGCGGGAGGGCGGCCGCAACCTGCTCGCCGCCGCGCGCGCCGCCGGGGCGCGGCGCTTCCTCACCCAGAGCATCTGCTTCCTCTACGCGCCGGAGGGCGACTGGGTCAAGGACGAGGGCGCCCGCCCCTACGACGACGCCCCCGGCCACTTCCGCTCCTCCGTCGAGACGCTGATCGGGCACGAGCAGGAAGCGCTCGCCGCCGAGGGGATCGAGTCCCTCGTCCTGCGCTACGGCCAGTTCTACGGCCCGGACACCTACTGGGCGCCGGACGGCCACCTCGGGCAGGAGACACGCAAGCGCCGCTTCCCGATCGTCGGAGCCGGGACCGGGACCTTCTCCTTCCTCGCCATGGAGGACGCCGCCTCGTCGACCGTCGCCGCCCTCGACCGCGGCGGCCCCGGCATCTACAACGTCTGCGACGACGAGCCGGCCCCGATGCACGAGTGGCTGCCCGTCTACGCCGAGGCGCTCGGCGCGAAGCCGCCGCGGCGCGCCCCGCTCTGGCTGGCGAAGCTCGTCGCCGGCGGCGCCGTCGCCGAGCAGGCGGTCCAGCTGCGCGGGGCCTCCAACGCCAAGTTCAGGGCGAAGATGGACTGGGAGCCCCGCTACCCGAGCTGGCGCCAGGGTTTCCAAGAGGCGCTCGGCTAGCTCCCATCTAGGATCAGCTGGATGACCGACCTCGACGCCTCCCGGGCCACCCTGCTCGCCGAGCTGCGCGCCCACTCGCTGGTGATCGGCGAGGTGACGCTGTCCAGCGGGGCGAAGGCCGAGTACTACGTCGACGCGCGCCGCGCGCTGCTCCGCCCCGCGGGCTTCCTCGCCGCCGGAGAGCTGATCGCGGCGGCGGCGTCCGACGCCGGCGCGGTCGCGGTCGGCGGTCCCGTGATGGCGGCGATCCCGCTCGCCTGCGCCGCGATCGCGGTGCCGGGAGGGGAGGGGCTGGTCGGGTTCTTCGTCCGCAAGGAGCGCAAGGAGCACGGCCTGCAGCGCTGGGTCGAGGGGCCGGTCGAGCCCGGCGCCCGTTGCCTCGTGGTCGAGGACACGGTGACCAGCGGCGGCTCCACGGTCGGCGCCGTCGAGCGGATCCGGGAGCAGGGGCTGGAGATCGGCGCGGTGCTGGCCGTCGTCGACCGCCTCGCGGGCGGCGGCGAGCGGATCGAGGCCGCGGCCGCGGCGCCCTACCGCGCTCTGCTCACGATCGACGAGATCTACCCGGAGAGGCCCGACCGTGGCTGAGGCGCCCGACGCCGTCGAGATCCGCGTCGTCGGCTGCCTGATCGAGAAGCAGCGGACGACGCCGGACGTCTACCCGCTCTCCCTCAACTCCCTGCGGCTGGCCTGCAACCAGTCCACCAACCGCGACCCGGTGGTCGACTACGACGAGGAGACCGTGGTCGAGGCGCTGCGCCGGCTCGCCCTGCGCGGCTGGACCCGGCTCGCCAGCGGGCCCGGCGGGCGCGCCCGCAAGTACCGGCACCTGCTCGGGGAGGCACTCGAGCTGGACGCCGCCGAGGTCTCCCTGCTCGCCGTGCTGATGTTGCGCGGGCAGCAGACCCCGGGAGAGCTGAAGCAGCGCAGCGAGCGCCTGCATGCCTTCGCCGGCCTGGCGGAGGTCCACGCGACGCTCGACCGCCTGGTGGAGCGGGGCAGGGTCGCCCGGCATGCCCGCCGGCCCGGCCAGAAGGAGGACCGCTACGAGCAGCTGCTCGGCGGCAGCGCCGGCGAGGCGCCCGGCGGCGGAGCGATTTCGACGGCGCCCGACGGGGACTCTCCGCCGGCCTCGGGCGGCGACCGGCTGGGCCGGATCGAAGCCGAGCTGAGCGAGCTTCGCGAGCAGGTCGCGGCGCTCCGCGACGCGCTCGGCGAGTAGACCCGGCGACTCTCGACCCACCCTCAGCCCATTTCCAAGCCAGTTGGAAATGTCGGCTTGACATTGTGAAAGGTGGCGTTTACAGTCGCCTGGCCCATTAGGGAACGGGCACGGGGTACAGGGAAACTGAGTCTCCAAGGGATCTGTGCAGCCAGGGAAAACGGCTGACCGGAGGGGGCTTCTGGGAACAGAGGAGAGAGTGTGAAGAACGCGAAGTCGCGGCTCGTTCTATCGACTGCACGCGCTTGCTCGTGCCGAATTCTGCTCGGCGGTAGCTCGATCGACCGTGGCTCTCTCGTCACCTCCACAGGGAGCGGTGCGCCCGCCAGTGCGCCCGCGGGCGGGAGCCTCGCCGTCCGCCTCGTCCTCCTCGGCCTGCTGATCGCCTCGCTCATCACCCTCGCCGCGCCACCGGCCCAGGGCGCCTACCTCCACACCACCATCGTCGGCGAATACGGGAAGGAAGGGCCGAAAGCCACCGGCACCGGAAACGGCTGCCGACTCGCGTGGCACGAGTCCAGCGACCGCCTCTTCCTCTACTCGGACACGAAAATCTATGGCCTGCAGAGGACCGCCCCCGGCTCCGTCACCCCGCTCGGCGGCGGCTTCCCGATCAGCCTCCCCGGCATCGGCAGCTCCTGCGGCGACCGCGACATGGCCGTCGACAACTCGGGGACGGCCTCCAACGGCAACCTCTACGTCGTCCCCTCGAGCCCCTCCACGGTCTACGGCTACAACTCGACGGGCAGCGCCCTCGCGTCTCCCTGGCCGGTCAGCTCCGGCGGCGGCGAAACCTGCGGGGTATCGGTCGGCAACAACGGCAACGTCTTCGCCGGCGTCTACAGCCTCAACCAGATCAAGCAGTTCACTTCGGCGGGCGCTCCGGCCGGGTCATTCAACTTCCCGGAAGTGCTCTGCAAGATCGAGGTCGACCCGTCGAACAACGACGTCTTCGTCCAGCCCTACGGCGGCGGCCCGATCATCAAGCACACGGCGTCGAGCGGCTACTCGGAAAAAATCACCTTCCCGGCGTCCGGCGACGGCAACGCCTCCCTGGCGGTGAATGCCGCGCAGAACCGGATCTACGTCGGCAACGGCGGCCAGATCAAAGCGTATGACACCGACAGCGCCTCGCTGCTGGAGACGGTCAGCACCGGCGGCAGTGTCGCCGACGTCGAGGTCGAGGAATCCACCGACACCCTCTTCGTATCCGGCTCCGGCGCGATCAAGGAAATCTCCGGCGCGATCGTCCCGGACGTGACCACCGGCAACCCCGAAGGCAACAGCAAAGTCACCGGCTCGTTCGATCCCGCGGGGGGCGGCGAAGTGACCGAATGCTATTTCGAATTCGGCACCACCACCTCCTACGGCACGAAAGAGCCCTGCAGCCCCGCCGGCCCATATCCCGGCCCGGGCGTCCAGGCGGTCACCGCCAACCTGCCCGGTCTGCTCGGCGAGCAGACCTACAACTACCGCCTCGTCGCCCATAACGCCAACGGCAAAAACGTCGGCGGCAACAAAACGATCACCCCCCACTACGTCGAAGGCCTGGCGACCGACGATGCGGAAAACGTCACCCGCACCGCCGCCAAAATGAAAGCCCACTTCGAAGGCAACGGGGAAGAAACCTTCTACTACTTCGAGTGGGGCACGACGACCGCGTACGGCACCAAAAGCGCCGTCCCGCCGGGACCGAGCAAAGGCAGCCCGGTCGGGCCGACCAACCTCGACTTCGACGCCACCGGCCTCCTGCCGGACACGACCTACAACTACCGCGTCGTCGCCACCAACCCGAAAGGCGTCAGCCCGGGCAACAACAAAACCTTCAAAACGCTGCCGGCCGTCCAGAGCCTGACCACGGGGAGCGCGACCAACATCACCGCGGTCAGCGCCACCCTCAACGGCTCCTACAACGGCGACGGCGACGCGACGAGCTACCACTACGAGTACGGGAAAACGATGGCCCTCGGCCAGACCACGGCCCCCCAGAACGCCGGGCCCGCCGTCGGCGCCACCCAGCTCCCGGCCAACGTCTCCGGGCTGACGCTCGACACGATCTACTACTACCGCGTCGTCGCCACCAACAGCCTCGGGACGACCAAAGGCACGATCCAGAACTTCAACACCAAAAAAGCCGTCGAGAACCTGGTCACCAAACCGGCGACCAGCATCGACGACGAGACGATCACGCTCAACGCGGAATTCGAGGGAACCGGTCTCGCGACCAGCTTCTACTTCGAATACGGGCCGACGACGTCCTACGGCCAGGTCAGCGAGGAAGCGCCCGGGACCCCCGCCGGCGTGACGACCGGAGCGACGCCGGTGTCGAGTGAGATCGACGAGTTCGAAGGCTTCACCACCTACCACTACCGGGTCGTCGCGACCAACGTCAACGGGACCACGGTCGGAAACGACGAAACCTTCCAGACGCCGGAAACGCCCCTACCGGAGGTGGACAACACCGCCGTCTCGGGTGTCACCTCCAACGCGGCGACATTCAGCGCCGTGATCAACCCGAACCACTGGCCCACCGTCTACCTCTTCGAGTGGGGGCAGAGCACCGCCTACGGAAGCGAGACCCTGATCGGGAACCCGATCGACGGCCTCGACAACCAGGGCGTCCCGGTCCAGGCGACCGTGGGCAACCTCACCCCGGGCGTGCGCTACCACTTCCGGATCGTCGCGATCAACTTCGCCGGCGTCACCAACGGGCCCGACCTCACCTTCGTGACCCCCGGGGTACCGAGGATCGAAGAGTCGTCGGCCTCGGCGATCACCCAGACGACGGCTCGCCTCAGCGCCCTGGCATCCGGCTCGGGCAGCCCGACGAACATGCGCTTCGAATACGGGCCCACCGGCTCCTACGGCCTCAGCACGAGCCCGTCGCCGATCGGCGACGGGCTCCAGACCACCCTCACCGAGGCGGACCTCAGCGGGCTCACCCCCGGCACGACCTACCACTACCGCGCGGTGGGGACCAACGCGGTCGGCACGACCCACGGGCTGGATCAGACGTTCACGACCCAGCCCAAGCCCGAAGACAAGGTCCAGCCCCCCCCGCCCGTCAAATGCAAGAAGGGCTTCGTGAAGCGCAAAGGGAAATGCGTGAAACGCAAGAGGGCCAAGAAGAAGAAGCGGAATGGTTGAGCAGATGACGAGACAGGGAGAGACAGTGGCAAACAGGGAAACGGCGCGGCTCGTCCGCACCACCGCGGGCGCGGCGATCGTCGCCGCGCTGCTCAGCCTCGCCTGGCTGGCGCTGATGGCGCCGTCGGCGAACGCCGCCTACAGCCACAACGTGGTCGAAAAAACGTTCGAGACGGATTGCGACTCGCCGAACCCGGAAGGCCATATCGAGGACATGGCGATCCATGAGGCGACGGAAACGATCTACGTCTTCTGCGCCGGGATCGGCCAATCCGGGCAGGGCGGCAAGATCCTCAAGTACAACTTCAACGGGAACACGAGCGAATTCACCGCCAACGTCCCCTATGTGACCGGCAACGCGATAACCGCGAACCCGGCATCCGCGTCGGGGAGCCTCGGACCGGGCTTCTCGGGCGTCCACATCGCCGTCGACAACTCCGGCGGCCAGAGCGACGGCTACATCTACGTCATCTCGGGGGGTAGCGAAAACCTCGACGTCTTCAAGCCGAGCGGCGAATACTCGGCTTCGAAGGTCCAGCCCTACTGCGCCGGCTCGCCCTATGACGTCGACATCGGCGACGACGGCTTCGTGTACTTCGTCTACGGCGGCTACTGCGCCAGGGTCTCGAAGTACAGCCCCTCCCTGGAAGAGGTGGGCCGTTTCCACATCCGCCAGCACGAGCCGAGCGTCTTCACCACGGGCTCGAAACTCGCGGCCGACAACGACGGCGCTCTCTGGCTGATCAGCCCCAACCAGCTCTTCAAGGTCGAGAACGACCAGTTCGCCACCCAGTTCCCGGCCAGCCCGCTGGGCTCGGACATGGACAGCATCGAGGCGGAGCTCTCACCGTACGTGCCGTTCCCGCTCCTGCAGGGGACCGACGTCCTCGCGCCCGACGTGGACTGGACCGACAACGACCTCTACGTCAACCGCGGCAACCGCATCGAGACCTACAGCCAGGGCACGGCGGAAGAGCCGCCCTACCAGAACGCCCCGACCTTCGGGACGGGGCCCCTGGTCAACTCGTCCTCGATGATCCTGACCTCCGACCACCGTGTACTCGCCTCGACCGAAGGCCACAAAGTGGTCAGGTTCGGTCCCGGCGCGATCCTCCCGGATGTCAAAACCCACGTGGCCGACATCGACGACATCGGGCACACCGGCGCGACCCTGACCGGAAACGTCAAACTCGCCGGCGGCGGCGCGGTCACGGCCTGCGAGCTGCAGATCGGCACCGCCCCCGGCGTCTACTCGCTGCCGCCGATCCCCTGCACCCCGCCCGCCTTCGCCACGGACAGTGGAGTCAGCGCCTCGCCGAGCGGCCTGACCACCGGCACGACCTACCACTACAGGTTCAAAGCGACCAACGCCAGCGGCTCAAACGTCGGCATCAACCGCAGTTTCACCCCGGCCTTCGTGCTCAAAGTGCAGACCCTGCCGGCGACCGGCATCGAGCAGAACAAAGCGACGCTCCAGGGCTCGTTCGACCCGGACGGGATCAGCACCTCGTATTACTTCGAGTACGGAGTCTCGACCAACTACGGACAGCAGACCACCCCGGTCGTCTACGGCTCCACCCCGGGCAACGCCGTCGTCGGCACCCAGCTGACCGGCCTGCCCGCGGGCAAGGTCTTCAACTACCGGATCGTCGCCAGCAACGTCAACGGCACGACCAAAGGCCCGAACCTCACATTCCGGACCGCGTCACCGCCGGATGTGACGGGTCTGCGGGCGAGCGACCTGACCGCCAGCTCGGCCGTCCTGCACGCGAAAATCAATCCGGTCGGCTACGCGACCACCTACCGCTTCGAGTACGGGACCAGCCCGGAATACGGCCAGGAGATCCCGATCCCGGATGCGGCGGTCGGCGCCGGCACCACGCCGGTCTCCGTCCAGCAGACGCTGACGAACCTGCAGCCGGGCTTCACCTATCACTACCGCGTGGTCGCCACCAATCAGTGGGGCAGCACCACCACCTCCGACACCACCTTCGACTACTCGCCGCCGTCCTGCCCGAACGATCACATCCGCCAGCAGACCGGCGCCAGCTACCTGCCGGACTGCCGTGCCTACGAGCTCGTCTCGCCGGCGGCCGCCGGCTCGGTGCAGCTCTACCCGGGTGAGGAGATGCGCGCCCTGGCCGGAGGGGGACAGAACCCGTATGCGGAGCTCGCGAACTGGGTCCAGAACGACGGCCTGGCGACATCCCCGTCGCGACTCGCCTTCCTCGGCCTGGCCGGGACGATCGACGGGCTGCGCGCCCCGAACGTCCTGATCCCGGACACCTACATCTCGACCCGGACCAGCACGGGTTGGACCACGACGCTGCCCGGCATCGACGACAGCTTCGGCCAGCCGTACGGAAAGCAGTGCTCGGACTCGATGGATCTCTGCATCGATCACAGCGCCTCGCTGAGCGGCGAAGGCACCAACCGGGCGCCGTACCTCTACACGGTCGAGGGCGTGTTCAAGGGGCGCCTCCCCACGAACGTCGGAATCATCAAAGGCGGCCTCGACGCGCTCGGCTACAAACGGCTCTCGCCGAACTTCAACCACTACTTCTTCTCGTCGAACGCCTACGAAGGGTTCCAGTCGACGCCGGGGGCCGCGTTCGCCCCGGGCGGCCTGACCAGCGGCGCCGGGTCGGCATACGACAACGACCTCTCCGAGCGGACCGTGTCGCTGATCTCGAAGCTGAACAACGGGGAAGACATCCCGCAGAACGGCTCGATCCCGGGCAACGGCTCGATCGCATACGCGATGGAGATCCCGGCGGTGTCGACCAGCGGCTCGCACGTCCTGCTCTCGACCAAATCGGGCCCCGACGGCCCCTACAGGCTGTACATGCGGGTCGGCGGCGGCACCGGGGTGACCTACGAGGTGACCCCGCCCGGCACCGAAGCGACCGAGTTCGTCGGCATGACCCGCGACGGGGGAGAGGTGCTCTTCACCACCCCCGCGGCGCTCGAAGGCGACGACAAAGACACCGCCGTCGACCTCTACCTCTGGAGAGAAGCCGACGAGTCGCTCACGCGCCTCTCGAAAGCCCCGGGCGAACAGGCCCTCGGCAAAGAGGGCAACAAAACCGCCTGCGGCGCCACCTGGACCGCCGGCTGCAACGTCCAGCCGCTCGATCCGGAACGGCGCTGGGCGGTCGAACTCGAAATCCCGCCGGGCAACCCCGGGGTCCCGTACCTGAGCATGAATGGGATCGACGACGTGTTCGCCGACGACAGCGGCGACGTCTACTTCTACTCACCGGAGCAGCTCGACGCGACGAACTTCGGGATCCCCGGACAGCGGAACCTGTACCTCTACCGGAACGGGTCAGTGCGCCTCGTCGCGATCTTCGACACCGGCACGACGATCGAACGGATGCAGATCTCCTCCGACGGGTCGCACGCCGCGATGGTGACGAAATCGAACCTCACCTCCTACGACAACGACGGGTTCCGTCAGATGTACACACTCGACGCGGACTCGGGCGCGATTCGCTGCGCGTCCTGCCTGCCCAGCGGCCAGCCGCCGAGCGCGCACATCCAGGCCAGCCACGGCGGCCCGTTCATGTCCGACGACGGTCGCGCCTTCTTCACGACCAAAGACCGGCTCGTGCCGCGCGACAACAACGGCGTCATCCTCGACGTCTACGAGTACGTCGACGGCCGGCCGCAGCTGATCTCCTCCGGCCTCAGCGCGCGTGACTTCACGGGCCAGAGCGAAACGCTCGGCCTCTTCACCGTGCCCCAGAACACCGGCCTCGAGTCGGTCAGCGCCGACGGGACCGACGTGTTCTTCTCCACCTTCGACACGCTCGTCGACGGCGATCAGAACGGGGAGTTCGTCAAGTTCTACGACGCCCGCACCGGCGGAGGCTTCGCCGAAGACCCGGTCCTCGCCCCGTGCGCGGCGGCGGACGAGTGCCACGGCGTCGACAGCTCGGCGCCCGCCCCGCCGCCCCAGGTCTCGAGCACGAATCTGGGGAACGGCGGCAACGTGAAGTCGCAGGCAAAGAAGAAAAAGAAGAAGGGCAAGAAGAAAAAGAAGAAGTCCAAGCGCAAGAACTCGAGGCGCGGCAATGGTTGATCGGCGGAGCAACGAGGAGAAGAGAATGAACATGCCCACCCGATCGACATTCCCGCGGCTCGCCGCCCTGATCGTCACGGTCGCCGCGCTCCTGGCGCTCTCCGCCGGGCCGGCGCATGCGATCGAACCGGGGTTCAAAGAGTTCAAAATGACCCCGAGCAGCACGCAGGCGGGCGGTCACCCGGATCTCTCGATCTACGCCGAGTTCGAAACCGGCGGTTTCGGGTCCGGCGAACTGGCGCTGCGCAGGTTCAAGTCGCACACGCCGACCGGATTCATCGGCAACCCGCACGTGGCGCCGAAATGCACGCTGGTCGAATACACGGCGCAGAACTGCCCGGTCGACTCGCAGATCGGCATCGTCTACGTCGCCAGCTTCGGGATCTACGGGATCTTCTTCCCGCTCTACAACATGGAGACCAGGCCCGACCAGGCGGGGCTGCTCGCGTTCACGACACCGTTGATCTCGACTCCGGTGTTCATCGAACTGAGCTCGCGCACCGATAGCGACTACGGCCTCGACGCGAGCACCTCGGCGCAGGTCCGCGTCTCCTTCCCGGACTTCGAAACGATCCTCTGGGGAGTCCCGGCCGACCCGGTGCACAACAAGCACCGCTTCTTCACACCGTTGAAATTCCTGGCGGCATGTCTGAGCTTCGAGGAAGGCTGCCCGGGTGAAACGTTCGCGGAGCCGTCGTTCCCGGAACGCCCGTTCCTGCAGAACCCGACCGAGTGCGGCGTGCCGCTGACGTCCAGCGGGGACATCGAATACTACGAGGACATCGAAGTCCACGCGGAGGCCGAATACCCTCCGACCACGGGCTGCAACCAGCTCAGCTTCGACCCGAGCATCGCGGCCAAGCCGACCACCCCCCAGACCGATTCGCCCTCTGGCGGCGACGTCGACATCAGGATCCCCCAGACCCAGAGCCCGACGACACCGTCGCCGTCGGAGCTCCGCACCACGAGGGTGACGATGCCGGAGGGGTTCACGATCAACCCCGGCGCCGCCGACGGCAAGGTCGCCTGCCTCGACGGGCAGACCAGCATGGGCACGCTCTTCGCCGCCCAGTGCCCGGAGTTCTCGAAGATCGGGACGCTGAGCCTCGACGTGGCCGCCCTGCCGGGGCCGCTTCCGGGCGCCCTCTACCTCGGTGAGCCCAAGCCGGGCGACCAGTTCCGCGTGGTCCTCGTCGCCGACGGCTTCGCCACGCACGTCAAGCTCTTCGGCTCGGCCCGCCCGGATCCGCAGACCGGACAGGTCACGATCGTGTTCGAGAACCTGCCGCAGTCGCCGATGCAGGAGTTCGACCTCCACATCTTCGGCTCCGAGCGCGGCCTCTTCGCGACCCCGGAGCGGTGCGGCACGGTCCCGATCAAAACGGAATTCGTGCCCTGGAACGGCAACCTTGAGACGCGCCACGCGCTCAGCTTCATGACCTTCGACTCGGGCCCGAACGGGACCCCGTGTCCGGTCGGCCCGCGTCCCTTCACGCCCACCCTCCAGTCGGGCGTCAGCAACACCCAGGCCGGGACCCATGCTCCGTTCAGCCTGATCCTGAACCGGGACGACGGCGAGCAGAACCTGACCGGCGTCACGGTCAACCAGCCTCCCGGCTTCGGTGCCTCGCTGAAGGGCATCCCGTACTGCCCGGAGTCCGCGATCCAGCAGCTCAGTAACCCCGACTATGCCGGTCTGGCGGAGCAGGCCTCCTCGGCCTGTCCCGCAGCCAGCCTCGTCGGCACGGCGACGAGCGGCGCCGGCAGCGGAACCCATCCGGTCTACACGGCAGGCAAGGTGTACCTCGCCGGTCCGTACAAAGGCGCTCCGCTGAGCCTGGTGACGGTCGTTCCGGCGGTCTCGGGCCCCTACGACCTCGGCAACGTCGCGGTTCGAATCGCGACGAGGGTCGATCCGGTCAGCGCCCGGATCACGGCGGTCTCCGACGCGCTTCCCCAGATCGTCGAGGGGGTACCGCTGCGCCTGCGCTCGCTCCTCCTCAATCTCAACCGACCGGGCTTCACGCTCAACCCGACCAACTGCGACCCGGCAGCGGTCACGGCGACGGTGACGGGCGACGAGGGCGGGGTCGCGAGCCTGTCCAACCACTTCCAGGTCGCCAACTGCGCCGACCTCACCTACGCGCCCAAGTTCGGCCTGAGGCTGAGCGGCGGGGTGAAAAGGCGCGGACACCCGGCGATCCGGGCGACGTTCAGCGCCGCCCCGGGAGAATCCAACACGCGCAGGATCTCGGTTGCCCTGCCGAAAGGCCAGCAGCTCGACCAGGCCCACATCGGGACGGTCTGCACGCGGCCCCAGTTCGCCGCCGACAACTGCCCCGCGGGCAGCATGATCGGCAGCGCCGAGGCCAGCACGCCGCTCCTCGACAACCCGATCAAGGGCAATGTCTACCTGCGCTCGTCGTCCAACGAACTGCCTGACATGGTGATGGACCTCGAGGGCCAGATCGACATCGAGCTGATCGGGCGGATCGACGCCGCCAAAGGCGGCGAGCTGCGCACCACGTTCGACAACGTCCCGGACGCGCCGGTCAGCTCCTTCACGGTCAACCTGCTGGGCGGCTCCAAAGGCCTGGTCGTGAACACCGAAAGCCTCTGCAAGAAGCCGAAGAGGGCGACCGTGAAGCTGAGGGGGCAGAACGGGGCCGTCCTCAACCGAAGGACCAAGCTCCAGACCAGCTGCGGCTCGTCCGCCAGGAAGAAGCGCACAGGGAAACGCCATTCCGACCAGAGGAAGGCGGGCTGAGCGATGGGAACCAACAGGGGAGATTCAGGGACGATGAAGATTCTGACCGGCATCGCGGCAGCGCTCGCGCTGACCCTCGCCTTCGCAGCCGGGCCCGCGTCGGCGAAGCAGGTCTACACCTACCAGTACTCCGGCGTCTACTACGACGGCACCGGGTCCGAAGCGGGCCAGTTCAACACCCCCTTCGGCGGTCTCGCCTATGACGAGCAGCAGGAACAGCTGATCGTCGGCCGGGCCCAGAGCGAAGGCAAGATCAGCAAGTTCACCAAAACCGGCACGCCGGCCAAATTTTCCGCGCTGAACGGCGGCACCGGGGGAGACACGATCACCCTCGGCACCGGCTTCGGGCACGGCGTCGCCGAAGACGCGTCGATCGGGATCGACAACTCGGGCGGCCCCAACACCGGCAACGTCTACCAGCACGGCGGCGGCTTCGGCGGCGGCGGCTTCCACGCCTTCCTGCCCAGCGGGGCGCCGATCCCGGCGTTCGAAGACATCGACATCAACTTCAGCTGCGGCGTCGGCGTCGGCCCCAACGGGGAAATCTGGAGGGGCGGCAGCAAGGAGGGCATCGGCGCTCTGGTCGAAGTCAACATCGACGGGACCCTGAACCCGAACGAGGCCTACATGGGCCTGTTCGGAGGCCCGGACAGCCCCTGCCACCCGGTGCTCGACAGCCAGGGCAACTTCTACGTGTGGAACAGCCCGGGAGGCTTCGAAAGGTTCCTGACCAAATTCCCGCCGAAACCGGTTCAGTCCCGCCTGGGGCCGCCGGAGCGCGAAGAACTCTACCGTCTGAACGGGTTCGGATTCCCGGGTCAGATGGCCGTCGACATGTCGAATGACGACCTCTTCGCCGTCGAGAACGCCTTCTCCGGCCCGATCGGCCAGTACGACTCGAAGGGCGGGAAACTCGGCACCTTCGGCGGGGCCGAAGGCCCGTACCTCGGGATCGCGAACGGTGTGGGCGGCATCGCCGTCGACCCCGTCACGCACGACGTCTGGGTCGCCAACGGCCGCAGCTACTCGGGCATCCGCCGTGTCGAGAAGTTCTCCAGGGTCGGCCCGATCACCGTCCCGACGACCGACACCGCCGGCGTCACCCGCCCCGAAGGGCCGGCGAAAGCCACCCTCCACGGTGTCCTCAACCCGGACGGGATCGCCACCACCGAGTGCTACTTCAAATGGAGCACCAGCCAGAACCTCTTCGAAAGCGGCAACGTCGCCCAGTGTGAAGAGGGCAAAGTGCACGCCGGCTCGGGCAACATCAGCGTCACCGCCAAAATCTCCGGCCTGACCAAGGGCACGAGGTACTGGTACCGCCTCTTCTCGCAGAACGCCAACAACCGCCTCTCCGACGGCGGCCCGGAAAAGTTCCGCGCGCAGAACAAACCGATCATCGGCACGATCTTCCCGGACGCGGTCAACACCGACGGGGTCCGTCTCACCGCTGACATCGACCCCAACGGCGGGCCGACGTTCTACCACTGGGAGTACGGTCCGACGACCTCCTACGGCAGCTCCTCGCCGACGACCCGCCTCGCGCGCCGCGACGCGGAAGACCTCGAGCAGCTGCCGTCGAGCATCGTCGACCCCTACAAAGTCCAGAACCTGATCATCGGTTTGACGCCGGGCTCGGACTACCACTTCAAGCTGGTGGTCGAAAACGACGAGGGGATCTCGGAAAGCGAAGACTTCGAATTCACGACCTACGTCCCCGACCCGGGCATCGACAACTGCCCGAACTCGCTCGTGCGCCAGCAGACGACCGCGGCCCTGCTCGCGGACTGCCGCGCCTACGAGCTGGCGTCGACCTCGAACGGCGGCGGCTATGACGTGGTCTCCGACGTCGTCCCCAACCAGGAACCGCTGGTCACCTCACCGTGGGCGGACGGCAGGCTCCTCTACTCGATGGACGCCGGGGTGATCCCGGGCACCGAGGGCAATCCGACCAACCTCGGCCGCGATCCCTACGTCGCGGTCCGCACCGAGACCGGTTGGGTCACCAAATACGTCGGCCTGCCGGCTGACGGGCTGAGCGACAATGGGTCCTACGGCTCGCCGCTGCTCGGCACCGACGCATCGCTCGACACCTTCGCCTTCGGAGGCAAAGACATCTGCGACCCGTGCTTCCCCGACGGGTCCACCAACGTGCCGCTGCGCCTCCCGAACGGCACCCTCGTCAAAGGCATGGCCGGCACGATCAACCCGTCGGCCGACCCGGTCGGCGAGGTCCGCAAGCCGCTCTCCGACGACGGCTCCCACTTCTACTTCGGGTCCGAACCGGACTTCGAGACGGTCGGCGAGCCCGGCTCGATCTACGACCGCAACCTGAGCACCGGCACGACCCAGGTCGTCTCCACCATGCCCAACGGCACGACGATGACCGGCGAAGTCGCCCAGCTCGACGCGACCCCGGACGGCAGCCGCGTGCTGATCGGGAAAAAGGTCGGCGAAGACCCGCAGGGCAATCCGCTCTACGACCTCTACATGCACAGGGGCTCCAACCCGAACTCGATCGAGGTCGCGAACACCGCCCCCGGGGCCCAGTTCAGCGGCATGACCAATGACGGCTCGATGGTCTTCTTCACGACCGCCGACCCGCTCAGCGGCGACATCGACACCAGCGCGGACCTCTACCGCGCCGACGTCGGCTCCTCGAGCGCCACGATCGCCCGAGTCTCGACCGGGGCCGGCACGGGCAACACCGACGGTTGCTCGCCTCCCGGCCTGCCCAACTCCTGGAACTCGGCCGGAGGGGACGGCAAATGCGGCGTGCTCGCCTTCGCCGGAGGCGCCGGCCTCGCCGAGGACGACGGCTCCATCTATTTCCTCAGCCCGGAGACGCTCGACGGCGGCGGCGACACCGACCAGGCGAACATCTTCTTCGCCAAACCGGGCCAGGCCCCCAGCTTCGTCGCGACGCTGGACACCAGCGCCGGCAAGCCGGGCCCCTCGGCGCCGACCCACCCGGTCGCCAACGCCAACTTCGGAGGCAGCTTCGAAAACCCGGTCTCGGTCGGCGTCGACCAGTCCAACGGCGATGTCTACGTCGCTAACTCGGGTGCCAAAAAAGTCAGCCGCTTCACGGCCGCCGGCGCGCCGAAAAACTTCACGACAGGGCCCGGCGCCGGCACCAACTCGCTGCCCAGCCTGGAATGGCCTGAAATCGGGGCAGGCCAGGTCGCGATCGACAACTCCGGCGGCGTCGCCAACGGCGACATCTACGTGGTCAGCCAGAACCCGAGCTTCGAAAGCAAGCTCAGCGTCTACTCGCCGACCGGCACGCTGCTGACGACCCTGACCGGCACCGGGACTCCCGGCGGCTCGTTCGGCTTCGTCTGCGGGGTCGCGGTCGACCAGGCCAACGGCAACGTCTACCTCGGCGACTACTTCGGCAACGTCTGGCGCTACACCCCGAGCGCGAATCCGGTCACGGAGGCCAACTACTCCGGCGGCATCAACAGCGGCTCCTTCGGAAGCTGCGGCGTGGCCGTCGCCGCGGGCAAAATCTACGTCGCCTACGAAGGCGACTTCATCATCCGCTTCCCGACCAGCGCCTTCGCCATGGGCCCGCCGCCGTTCCCCGCCGGCTTCAAAGAAATGGGCAGCGGCAAAGGCGTCGCCACCGACCCGGGGAACGGCAACGTGTTCGTCACCCAGGGCAACAAAGTCGCCGTCTACGACGACGACGAAGCGGCGACGCCGCTGGAGACCTTCGGGACCGGCAGCGTCAGCAACGCCTACGCGATCGCGATGCGGTCCTCCAACCAGCACGTCTTCGTCGCCTCCCACGGCAACCGGGTGGTCGAGTTCGGGCTGGAAACCCCGCCCTACACCCCGCTCAACCACCGGGCGATCGTCAACGCCGTGAAACAGCCCGGAACCCACGATTACGGCGACTTCCAGGTCTCCGGCAACGGCGACTACGCGATCTTCGACTCGACGATCCCGCTGACCGGGCATCCGACCTTCAAACACTCGGAGGTCTACCTCTACAACGTCGGCGCCGACGCTCTCGAGTGCCCGTCCTGCGCGCCGACCAAAGCGGCGGCGACGAGCGACACGTTCCTGCCGAGGTACGGCCTCGGGCTGACAGAAGACGGCCGCGCCTTCTTCACCTCCAAAGAGTCCTTCGTCCTCAGGGACTCGAACGGGCGCAAAGACGCCTACCAGTGGGATGACGGCGTCGTGCAGCTGATCTCACGCGGCCTCGGTGCGGAGGACTCCGGCATCCTGGGGGTCAGCGCCGACGGCGTGGACGCGTTCTTCTTCACCCGCGACAAACTCGTCCACAACGACGGCAACGGCAACGCCGTGAAGATCTACACCGCCCGCGAGGGCGGCGGCTTCGCCTTCGATCCGACGACGCAGCCGTGCGCGGCCTCCGACGAGTGCCACGGCGCCGGCACCCAGCCGCCGCCGCCGCCGGACATCAACTCGCTGTCGCCGGCGCCGACCGTGACGCCGAAAAAAGCGACCACCTGCCGCAAGGGCTTCGTCAAACGCGGTGGCAAATGCAAGAAGAAGAAGAAGAAAAAGCGCTCCCAGAAATCGAGCAGGGCGCATGGCTGAGCGGATGACGATGAGCAAGGAGATACAGACGATGACCACGCAGACGATCGACGCCGGCCCAGGGACCGCACGTCGGGCACTCCGCGTCCTTGTCGCGGCTCTCGTCAGCGCCACGATGGCGGCCGTCCTGATGGCCCCCGCGGCGTCGGCCAAACCGGTGATCAGTGAATTCACCGTCGGGACCTCGGACACCCAGGCCGGCGGGCACCCCGACCTCAACATGAAACTGCGGGTCGAAAAACCGGCCGAACCGGAGGTCGTCCGTGATCTCGACTTCAGCCTGCCGGAGGGCGTCTTCGGCAACCCGGGCGCGATCTTCAAATGCCTCTCGCAGGACTTCGTCCTCAATCACTGCGGGCCCGGCACGCAGGTCGGCCTGGTGACGATCTACGCCAACCAGGAAGGCAATCCGAACACGCTCCTGGGCACCGTGCCCGTCTACAACATGTACACGATCTCCGAAGAGGAAACGGCCCGCATGGCGTTCACCGTGCCGGTCCTCGGAGTCCCCGTCTCGATCCCGATCGCCGTGCGCAGCGCCTCCGACTACTCGCTGCGGCTGAGGGTGCAGACGGTCTCGCAGACCGTCGCCCTGGGCGCGACGGCCTTCACCGTCTGGGGCTTCCCGGCGGATCCGAAACACGACGTCGAGCGCTTCCACCCCGGTGACCCGGGCGAACCGCCGGGCTGCGCGGGCGAGGAAAACGCCCTCTGCAACACGGCTCCGTATCCGAAAGCGGGCAAAGTCAAACGGCCGTTCATCAACAACCCGAGCGTCTGCACGGGTCAGGAACTCCCGGTCACGGCCCAGGTGACGACCTACCAGGACCCGAACAACCCGGCCGAAATCGAATCGACGTACCCCGAGACCGAAGGCTGCGAAGAACAGCGCTTCGACCCGGTCTTCAACCTCGGGCTGACGACCGGCGAGGCCGACGCCCCGTCCGGGCTCGACATCGAGCTCAAAGCCGATCAGTTCCTCGAGGGCGAGGCGCCGACCCCGTCCAACCTGCGCAGCGCGACGCTGACGCTGCCGGATGGGCTGACGATCAACCCGGACGCGGCCGACGGCCAGACGTCGTGCAGCGACCAGCAGGCCGGCTTCGGCACGAACGCTCCCAGCAACTGCCCGGACAACGCCAAGATCGGGACGATGGAAGTCATCACCCCGGCGCTCGACGGCGCGCTGATCGGCTCCCTCTACATCGGCGAACCGCAGCCGGGCAACCAGTACAGGCTGTTCATGACCTTCGACGGCTTCGGGATCCACGCCAAGCTCTCCGCCGACGTCCACCCGGACCCGGCCACGGGGCAGCTCACGGTGACGCTGGTCGACCTCCCGCAGGTGCCGTTCGAGCAGTTCAACCTGCACCTGTTCGCCTCCGACCGCGGGCTGATGGCGACGCCCACCCAGTGCACCCTGTACCGGGCGACGTCGAACCTGGTCCCGTGGAACGGCGAGATCGCGCCGCAGTCCTCCCAGCCGCTCGTCTCCGTCACCTCCGGGCCGAACAAAAGCCCCTGTCCCGGCCAGGTGCGGCCGTTCAAACCGCGGCTCGTCGCCGGCACCTCGAGCGCCGTCGCCGGTGACTTCAGCGCCTTCACACTGAGGCTCGACCGCGACGACGGCGACCAGTTCCTCGGCGACCTCAACTTCAAGATGCCGCCGGGCTTCACGGGCAACCTGCGGGGCATCAGCTACTGCCCGGCGGCCTCGATCGCGGCCGCGGCCCAGAGGCTCGGCCGCAGCGAGCGCGACGCGCCGAGCTGCCCGGCCGCCTCCCAGGTCGGGACGACGAACGTCGCCGCCGGTCCGGGTAGCCACCCGTTCCACGCGGTCGGCAGGATGTACCTCGCCGGCCCGTTCAAGGGCGCCCCGATCTCGGTCGTCGCGGTGACGCCGGCGCTGGCCGGGCCCTACGACTACGGCGTCGTCGTCGTCCAGGTGGCCCTGCACGTCGATCCGCTGACCGCCCAGGTCAGCGCGGCCTCGGACACGGTGCCGAAGATCATCGGCGGCATCCCGATCCGGATGCGGTCGATCCAGGTCAACATCGACAAACCGAGCTTCACGATCAACCCGACCAACTGCTCGGCCTTCACGGTGGACAGCCAGGGGATCGGCGACCAGGGAACCGTCACCGACTTCTCCTCCTACTTCCAGGTGGTCAACTGCGCCGGCCTCGGCTTCAAGCCGAACACGACGATGCGCCAGCTCGGCGGCCGTAAAAACACCCGCCGGGCCACGAACCCGGGTCTGAAACTGGACCTGAAAACCCGCAACGGGGACGCCAACGTCAAATCGATCAGCGTCACGCTGCCGACCGCGTTCGAGATCGACCAGCGCCATCTCGGCAACATCTGCTCCGAGAAAGAACTGGCGAGCACGGAATGCAAAGGCCGCACCCAGATCGGCAAGGCGACGACCACAACGCCGCTGCTCGACCAGCCCCTCTCGGGCCCGGTCTACGCGGTCTCCGGCTCGGGCGGCCTGCCGCGCCTGGCCTTCATCCTCAACGGCCAGGTCAAGCTCGTGCCGCGCGCCGACACCAAGACGGTCGGCGGCAAGCTGCAGACCACGGCGCCGGTGGTCCCGGACGCCTCGATCGGGCACTTCAGCCTCACGGTCTTCGGCGGCAAGCAGGGCTACCTGATCAACACCCGGGACCTCTGCCGCAACAGGCCCATCGTCGTGGTCGGCTACACCGGGCAGAACGGCAAGACGCTGAGGCAGAAAGTCAGGATGAGGACCGCCTGCGGCGGCTCGAAGTCCAAGTCGAAGAAGAACAAGGGCTGAGAGCACCCGTTTAACAGACCCGAAATCTGCGATCGGTTGAGCGTTGTTAAAGTTCTGGGCTGGGACGGCAGGGCAGTACAACTCCGCAGGCGACAATCGCGGCGCATGAGCGCGGCAAGTTGCCTAGACTGCGGGACCGCAGCTTCGTGCTAGGCAGCGTGTTTAGGGTATTCAAGGGACTTCGAACGGATCGAACGGGAGGACTCAGAGAGATGGAAGCAAGCAGGAGACGGCCTTCACCGGCGCTGGTTCTCGCGATCATCGCGCTCATCGCCTCACTCGCCGGCACCGCCTGGGCGGCGGGGCTCGGCAAAAACAGCGTCGGCTCGAAACAGCTCAAGTCGAAGGCTGTCACGACCGGCAAGATCGCGAACAGCGCGATCACCGGAGCGAAGGTGAAGCCCAACTCTCTGACCGGCGCCGACATCAACATCAGCAAACTGGGCACGGTCCCTGAGGCGACCAACGCCCAGCAGGCCGGCAACGCCAACACGGTCGGCAACCACGCGGCGGTCTGCCCGTCCGGGACGACGCTGATCAGGGGCACCTGCTTCGACCTCGCCCTGAACCCCAAAGTGAACGGCGTCAAAGCGGCCTCTTCGGCCTGTGCGGCGAAGGGCGGCTACCTGCCGACCACGCTGGAACTTTATTCGATCCGCACGGTGATCAACCTCGGCACGGGCATCGCTCCCGACTACGCCGTCTCCGATCAGTACTACGCGAACACGGCCGGCACCAACTACCGGACGCTCGCGGTCGACGGAGCAGGCGACATCGAAGAGATCCCGATCGAACAGGACGTCAAATTCATCTGCGCCTACGCGCTGGTCCGCTAGTCATGGGTAACGCCAGGAAGAACATCCTCCGCGCGCTGCTCGGCAGCGTCTCGGTCCTCATGGTCTTCGCCGCCCTCGCTCCGGCCGCGGTGGAAACACGGGACGAATACAAGACGCTGGTCGAACCGATCTGCCAGAAGAACAAACAGGAATCGGATCGGTACCTCAAGGGCGTCAGGAACCTGGTCAAACAGGACAAGCTCGCGCAGGCGGGGACCGCTTTCGCCAAGGCCGCCGCCGCCCTCGAAAAGGCGCAGAAGCAGCTGGCCGCCGTCGAACAGCCGGCCGCCGACTCGGCGAAATTGGACAAGTGGCTCTCCGAAATCAAGGCCGAGGCCGCGCTGATGAAGACGATCAGCGCCAAGTTCAAGCAGGGCAACAAATCGAAGGCGACGTCTCTCGCGGTGAAGCTGCAGAACAACGCCAATAAGGCGAACTCCCTCGTGATCGTCTTCCAGTTCAACTACTGCAAGATCGATCCGTCGAAGTACACCTAGGCCATGAAGAAACTCATCTCACACAGGGGCGGCCTCCTCGCCGCCGTCGCGGCACTGAGCCTTCTGGGGGCGACGGTCGCCAGCGGCGAGCAGGCCAAGAGCGGGAACATCCTCATCAACTTCCACGGCAGCATCTCTCCGGTGAAGCTGCCTCGCAAGGACATGGCTCCCGTGGGAGTCCAGATGGGCGCCAAGATCAAGACTGAGGACGGCAAAGATCCGCCGCGCCTGACGAAAATCATCCTCGACATCAACTCCCACGGCGTGATCGACTCCAAGGGCCTCGCCACCTGCTCGCTCGGCAAGCTGAACAACTCATCCGCCTCGCGGGCCAAAAAGGTCTGCGGCGATGCCGAGGTGGGAAGCGGCAACGTGACCTCCAGGGTCAGGCTCCCGGGCCAGCCGACTTTCACCAGCAACGGACCGCTGCTCGCCTTCAACGGGAAGTACAAGGGCAAGCCGGCGATCCTCGCCCACGTCACATCGAAAGGCACCCTCTCGATCACCTACGTGATCATCTTCGTCGTCAAGAAGACCGGGGGCACCTTCGGCACCTCGCTGGTCGCGGACGTTCCGGCGATCGCGAGCGGCAGCGGCTACATCGCCGCCTTCGACCTCCTGCTGAAGCGGCGGTACTCGCTCAAGGGCGAGCAGCGAAGCTACGTCTCCGCCTCCTGCCCGCTCCCGTCCGGGGTCAACATCGCCAGTTTCAACTTTGCGCGCTCCACCTACGTCTTCGAAGACGGGACCAAGGTGGCCAGCGTCCTCAGGAGAGAGTGCAAGGCGAGGGACTAGGCGCGGGCTGGCACGCCTCGGTGAGGACGGTCTGCGTCGCCCTGGCGCTGAGTGCGATGGCAGCATTTGGGTTGATGGCCTGCGGCGATGACTCCGATTCCGAACAGAGCGGCATGACCACGGCGACCAGGACGCCGCCGCCCAATGCCGGACCTCCGTCGGTCGAGGAGGCGATTGCCGAGCAGTTCACCGTCCCGCAGCCGACCGAGAACGCGCCGCCGGGATCGGCAGCCGCGATCCAGGCCGGCCGCGAGGTCTGCAAGGGCAAGACCCCGCAGCAGATCCGCGACGAGTTCCTGCCGGCGGTCGAAGGCGAGCTCACCGAGGGACAGCTCGAGATGATCGAAGACATCGAGCGCTACGAAAAGCAGGTCACACCGAGTTTCGTCGCGGGTCAGCTCGCGGCAGGGGTTTACGAAGCGACGCTTACCGAAAACGAGGAACGGGGCGGGTACCAGGGCTGCGTGTACGAGTTGGCCCAGAAGCTCCAGCGGGAACTGAAGAAGAAGCAGCCGTAGCGGGCCGCTCGCTTCAGAAGAACTTACAGATCACCAAGGGACAAGGAGAAGAGACGTGAGTGGAATTCGCAGGCACCGAATCAGGACGGTGGCCCTCTTGGCCGCGGTCGTCGCGGTGATGGGCGCGGTCGTCGCCAACGCGGCGCCGGTGATCATCAAGTCGGGGAACCTCATGGCAACCCTTGACGGTGGCATCTCACCGAAGGCACTGCCGAAGAAAGACAAAGCGCCGCTGACGCTGTCGCTCGAGGGCGCCTTTGAGACGATCGACAAAACCCACCTCCCGCCGGTGAAAACGGTCTCGCTCAACTTCGACAAGGCCGGGGAACTCTTCACCAAGGGCCTCGCGACCTGCAAGACGGGTCAGCTCGAGAGCACGCTGACCGCGCAGGCGAAATCGATCTGCAAGGACGCGGTCGTCGGCTCCGGGAAAGTCTCCGCCGACATCGCCCTGCCGGAACAGAAACCGTTCCCCGCGCACGGCCCGTTGGTGATCTTCAACGGCGCGCCGAAGGGCGGCAAGCAGGTGCTGATCCTCCACGTGCACGCGCACGTCCCGGCGCCGACGACGTTCGTCGTGCCCGTGATCATCAGCAAAAAAGGCGGTAAATACGGGACCAACGCCTTCATCAAAGTTCCGACGATCGTCAGCGGCGCCGGCTCGGTGACGGACTTCCAGGCCAAGATCAGCAAAAAATGGAACTACAAAGGTGAGAAGGTCAGCCTTCTCAATGCCTCCTGCCCGACCGGCAGCCTCTTCGTCGAAGGCGAACTGGTCTTCACCGGCGCCAAGCTGAAGGGCAGCTTCAGCGAGCCCTGCACGCCGAAGGGCTGACCAGCACCTAGAACATCCCGGCCCAGCCGCGCCCACCTGCGAGGGCGCGGCGCCGGCCGACCAAGAGCCCCGGGCGAGAGCCCGGGGCTTTTTGTTTGGGCTTGCCGGAGACGCCCCGAACAGGATTCGAACCTGTGGCCTACTCCTTAGGAGCAGCTTTTTGGGCGTTTTGCTGTCTCCGCCTCTCAAGCCAAAAGCCCTGCTAATCGCAAGCTTTTGAGAGGACATAGGACGACGATAGCGGACGTGTCAAGACACGAATTGTTCCCAAAGTGTTCCCAAGGATGTTCCCAAAACGCTCGATCGATCCCGGGTGTCCCAGCGGCTATATGCCTCGGCTTCCGCCGGTGAGTGGATGCCGGGGGTCAGTCGGACATTGGTCTGGCTACATTGTTTAGTGGGATCGAGGGTCGTCACACAGCTCCAATGTGATGAGTGAGTTCCAGCTGAACTGGGCGGACGCTGCCCATAGAACTGGGAGACGATCGCAGGAGGTCTGGCCCCTGCGCCAGCACTTGGAACGGACCCCAGCCGGGGGAAGTTCTGACATCGACGGCAAACTAGCACCGTTAACCTTGAAAATGTCAGCAACCTCTGCTTTAATCACTCCGGTGCCAGACAACGACATCGTCCCGCGCAGGATCCGACGGCCCTGGAAGCCGGCGGCCGAACTGGCTATCGGCGGCAAGGCGGCCGACCTCGTCGTCGATGAGTGCGGACGAGCTCTGGCGCGGGAGATCCGAGAATCAGGGCTTGCTCCGGCCGTCGTGGACCTGGCGAAAGCGTTGGATGCGGCTGTCTCCGCGGGACGGCCCGAGCCGTTTTACGCGGCAGCAGAGGTGCTCCGCGATCGCGTCGATGTCTCTCCGCTTGCGTCTTCGGTCTTGGCGGAGGGAGAGTTTCTCCTGGAGACCAGCCTGAACGGATACCGTGACGCCCTGGCGGGAGGGGCAATCGAACCTCTGATCAACGGATCGCTGCGCCGCTTCACTGAGTCCGCGCTGTTTGGCTCTCAGGAGATGAGGCAGCGCATGCACCGTGAAACAGGGAAGTCGCTCTCCGAGCTAGACAGCTATACGTCGCAGGTTCTCAGCGACCTGCCGGTCTCTGAAATCGCCAGATCAATGGTAAATCGACCTGACGGTGAAGTCCGGGCGCCGGCCCGCACGGCAAAGGCGACCATGCCCGAGATGCTGGGCGAGAAGGTCTAGCCGTGGTCGAATCCGAGCTCTTGGTTTTCGGAGCTGATGAGGACGGTCTGGTCGACTGGCAAATGCACTACAAGCTCGATGACGAGCCAATAGCTCGCAACCTCGCCCGCGAGGTGGATCCCGTGTTCGCCGATCTCCTTGATCTTGCCGTGGCTGTCTACGTAACGGATCGTCTGACGCCGCGACGCCCCAAGTTCGCACCGAAGGACGGGACGCATTGGCGGCGTAGCTTGAGGCTCCGCGTCGCCGTGCGCGAGTACGGGTTCTGGACTGATCCAGAGACGACGGATCTGGTTCACCAGCTGCTCGGCTGGCTGACCGATGATGTCTGGGCGATCGAGTTCGTGGCCAATCTCGCTTCACGGCGAGACTCGGAGACCCAATCGCGGCTCTTTGTCGATCCACCTGCGCAGCCGACTCAGACCGTCTTGTTCAGTGGCGGTCTTGACTCTTTGCTCGGAGCCGCCAGTGATGGCCTGGATCCAGAGGGCGAGCTGATCCTTGTCAGTGCCGGCACTCATCCAAGAATGAAGGGCAAGCAGGCTGAGCTGGCACGCGGTTTGAGAGAGCTGACGTCTCGTCGGATCAGGCAGGTGATCATCCCGGTCGGCCTGACCAAGGCCGGCAAGGAGTTCGTCGAAGACAGGCGAGGCGAGGAAAGCCAGCGCAGCCGCGGCTTCGTCTTCCTATCGTTCGGCGCAGCCGTAGCCCACGCCGCCGGGTGCGATGAGTTGCGGGTCCATGAGAACGGGCCGGGGGCCCTGAACCTGCCACTGACTCCGGGTCAGCAGGGCAGCATGAACACGCGAGCAGCCCGTCCGGAGACCCTGGCGATGATGGAGGCCTTGATCGCGCGCCTGGCCGGGCACTCGTTCAGAATCGTCAACCCCGCCTTCTGGCTGACCAAGGCTGAAATGTGTGAGCAGGCTGTCCCTGGCCTTTTGCCTCTGATGGTCAGCTCTGTGACGTGCGACATGGGCATGACTCGCCGAACGAAGACCGACCCCCTCTGTGGCGTCTGCACGTCCTGCCTACTGCGCCGGCAGGCACTCCTTGCCTCCGGCTTGAAGGCAGTGGATGAAGCCGACCTTGATCGGATGCCCGGAGACGGACTGGCTGCTAGCCGTTCTCAGGCAAATCCGATGATCCTGGCCATGCTGGAGCAGGCGCGCGAGATCAAGAGAGCACTGGCGGATCCTGATCCGTGGCGCGCCCTGACCGCAAGGTATCCCGAGCTAGGCCGAGCTCGGCGCGCCTTCGACGGGGAGCCTCGTCAGTTCACGAACCTATTCAGCCGCTATATCGATGATTGGCAGCGGCTCGGCTATCCGTTGACAAAGGAATTCGTCGGGCCGGCTTCCGACAGAGCGCCCGCGCTGGTTGCGTCGTGACCCCCGCATTGCCTCTGGACGACCCGGTTCTCCTCGAGCGACTGCGACGGGCACGTGAGGATCGCGGGCTATCGCAGGGAGATGTGGCGGAGCGGATCGACGTTGCCCGTACCACCATCGTTGCTATCGAGGCCGGCGAGCGAAGGCTGCGCGCAGAGGAGCTGCTCGAACTTGCGGAGATCTACGACGAGCCCCTTGATTCTCTCCTTCGAGAGTCACCGGCCCCACGCCAGCTGGCCGCCCAATTTCGCACCGCGGTTGGCGGTTGGCCCGAGCAAACTGAGCTCCGGCAGGCCGCAGCCGAGCTGCAGCGGCTCAGTGAGGATTACCTCGAGCTCGAGCAGATGACCGGTGCCCCGCTTTCGGCCCACTACCCCGCCGCCCCCGAATCTCGTCGCCTGGGGGAGGCTGCTGCGAAACGTCTTGCCGAAGACGAGCGCGGCCGTCTGAATCTCGGCGACGGTCCCCTGCCCCATCTGAGGGAGGCTCTGGAGAACGATGTCGGATTGCGTATCTTCGCCATCGAGTTGCCGGCGAAGGTGGGCGGGCTTTTCGGCTTCGACCCTGAGTTAGGGGCCTGCGTGGCGATGAATGCGAATCAGCGCTGGGAGCGTCAACGCTGGTCACTCGCCCATGAGTACGCCCATTTTCTGACCAGCCGCGAAAAGGCCGAGATCACTCGCGAACTCGCTGAGTATCAACGGGTCCCGTCGGCTGAGCGCTTCGCCGACTCCTTCGCTCGCCACTTTCTATTGCCGGCGGATGGACTGACCCGCCGCTGGGAGTCCGCCGCGGCCGAGGCCGGAGGGGCGACTGCCGGCCTGCTTCTTCAACAAGCCGATTTTTGGGGGGTCTCCTTCCACGCCTTCGTGCTGCGCCTGGAGGGCTTGAAACTGGTCAAGCCGGGGACCTATAGGAGTTTCAGCAGCCGCGGTTTCGCCGTTGATGAGGGCCGTCGACTACTCGAACTTCCTCCAAAACCCGCTGACGATCGACTTCTGCCGCGCCGCTACCGACTCCTGGCGCTCTCAGCCTTCGCCGACGGATTGATCTCCGAGGAGCGGTTGAGTCGCTTTCTCAGGGAGGACCGACTCGGGGTGCGAGACCTGGTGGCCTCGTTTGCCGATCCCCTGCCAGAGGATGAGTAGTGGCGGGATCGACCGAGCTGCTGGTCGTCGATGCGTGCGTGGCGATCAATGTCCGTGCAAGTCAGCGGTGGGAGGAGATCTTCGATGCCAACGGATGGCGTGCGCTGATGCCGACGATCGCGCTAGGGGAGGTCCTGTATCTCTTTGACGATGACGGAGAGCGACAACCCGTCTCACTCAGTGAGCTTGAGGCCTCAGGTGCACTCGAGAGTCGTGAGCTGGGAGACGGAGAACTCCAACTCATGCTCCGTTTCGCGGCAAAGTTGGGAAAAGGGGAGGCGGCGGCCATCGCTACGGCCAAAGCTCTCGGCCTGTCCTTGGCGACCGATGATCGCGCCGCCCAGAACGCGGCGCAGATGGATCGAGGCCGGCTGGTGGGGACGCCCGATCTGATCCGGGGGTGGGCAGAAGGCATCGGAGTCGACAGGGTCGCAGTCGCTCAGACCATTCAGCTGATAGAGCGGCGGGCCCGCTTTCGACCTCGAAGTACCGATGCAAACACCCGCTGGTGGAAGGATCATCGCAAGGCGCAACTCTCAGGCATCGAGGGGGCCGCGGATTAGTTGGCTGTAGTTAGGTGAAATACCCGACGCTCTGAGATTCGATCGCCTCACGAAGATCCCGGATCGAATCGGCGTGCTCGGTTACGAAAGCCAGGAAAGAGACAAGCTCCTCGGGCTCAACTGGCTGGCCCGATCGATCTCCACCGTAGTGTCTTGCGGGGCCCTCGCCAGAGCGCTCGAACAACGCATATCGAAGGTCCATCTTCTCCATCAGCTCTGCCTGTAAATCTCGGCCAGCGATGCTCAAAGCGAAAGCCAGTTGATCTCGCTCCTCGTCGAAAACGCTTTTCACGGCCTCGAGCGGAGCGAGACCGCCACCATCCCAGACGACCACACCCACGAGCCCCTTTTCAGGGGAGGTCTCGCCGCCGGCGAGGACTTTCAGAGTGTCGCTCCACCGACCATCCCTGAACGCTTGAAGTCCAATCATCGACCGGACTATGTCCTGAAGGTGATAGATGCGCAATGCGTAGTCACGAGAACCCTCGCTCTCTCGCTCTCCAAGCCACTGCGCGAGTCCGTGCTGCCAGGCGGGGTTCCCCTCGAGCATGAGTTGGGAGCGAAGCACCGCCTCATCCCAAGCAAGCCTTAGGTCTGGATTGACGACGGTTTCCATCACGGTCAGATTGAGGCCGCTATCAAGACCCCCTATCTGGCGAGCAAGCTCCTCGTCCTCGATGTAGCTCGAGGCAGCGAACGTTCCAGTCCGGTGCAGCCGGCTCAGGACCCAGCCCAGTTGTTCTTTGCGAACCCACTTTTCCGCTGAAAGAAACTCCACTCCATCGCTCAACTCTCCCGCCTTGCCCGATAGACGAGATAAGGCTTCCCTCTCCAGGCTCGGAGCGTCGTCAACGTCAAATCCCTCGGTGATCTCCTCGGGTCCTATCCCCGGCGCGATCTCACCCTCCGCCAGCAGCCCCGCTGCCCGCCCCTCCTCCTCGCCGATCTTCCCGGGGACCAGGGCCAAACCATAGGGGTAGATGACCTTCTCGCTGTCTCCCTGATAGTCGATCTCCGCCCCGAGGAGGTCCCGCATTCCCAACTCAGGGGCGACGGTGGCGATTTCCTCCCAGGCCGAGCTCCGACCATCTTCAGCGGACCAAAGCAGCACCAGCCCCTCGTCGCTGATCTGCCCCCTCATCGATGCGGGCAAGCCCTCTACAAGACCGGCGCTAAGGACCTGGCCATCTTCGTCGACGTCGAGCTGTACGCCCAGCAGTGGATACGGGCAGAAGCGAGCGAGTGCCGAGAAGGGGGCGGTCAGCTCCCGCCAGGAGGTGCTGGCTATGACCAGGCGCAGCCGATGCTCGGGATGGCCGTGCTCGCGTCGAAGCAGTTCGACGTACTTGAGTACCTCCTGCAGCGCTTCTCGTGCGGTCTGATCGCTTCGCTTCACCTCGATCACGACGATGTTGCCGAGGCGGTCACGCCCCAGAATGTCCACAAAGCCCTTGGTGCCGACCGCGTTCGGAAGAGCAACCTCGGTGTCGACCAGCTGCACCCCCTCCTCTATGAGATCGAGGCGAGTCGCGAGCGAGTCTCTGACGTCAGTCTCTCTAAAGACCATCACCGAAAGCTAGGCGATGTTGCCGTTTTCAGCCGGCCACCTGAACCCGAGGTGGCCGTCGTTTCATTTCAGGCGAAATACATCGCTCAGGGAATGCAGAATGTTGTGCAGCGACACACCGCTTGGTCGGGAAGTTCCTCAGAAGTCCAAGGTGAACCAGTACTGCCCAGGGCTCTCCGAGCTGCGCCCCTGTGCTCCGCCGACCCTGCACGGGCCAAGTCGCCTGTCGTCGCCGAAGACGACCTCGAACTCATAGCCAGCGCTGGGCCGCCCGCGGGCGACGATTTGTCGCAGGTGCTCCTCAAGGACGGAATCGTCGACCAGGGCGAACCTGATCGCGACATAACCGGTGATCCGACCGGGCCTTTTCCCGACCTGCCCGCCGGGCATGGGTACCTCGATGATCTGCTGCTCTCGGCTGTCTCGCAGCTCGACCTCAGCGACGACGCGCCCCTCTCGCTCAGCGACGCCGTCAACGCCATCCAGTTCCCCGAGGAAATCAATTCCCATCTTCATCTCCTTTCGTTGCGCGCCAGCGCCCACCGTTGACTCAATCCTCGAACAGGTTGTCATCGGATACTGCCGGTCTCCTCTACGCCGCCGAGCTCCAGGGAACGCGTGTTCCCGAATCGTTGTTAGTTCTTGATTGAAATGCACCCGCCCCCGACAAAAGATCCGCCCTGAGGTCCGCCTTGTCTTCACTTTCCCCCGACGCGGTCGCCCGGCTCGAAGCGTTCAAGGTCAAGACGGTCTCTCCCGGCGACGTCTTCTACGTCCCCGAATCGCTCACCCGCTACTTCGACTCGCCGAGCGCCCGGCCCGCCCTTCTGGTTCGTGTTCAACGCTCGCCCGCCGGCGAGGCTACCCTCGGATTCCTCGTGTACGGGACCACCAAGCATGTCCCCGCCAAACGCTCCCTGCCGGTCGCCGCCGGCGAGGGCGGCCTTGCCAAGGACACCACCTTCGACTTCGGGCCCCACCTCGAGCTGCCCGTCTCCGTCCTGGTCTCCGAGTGCGACGCGCTCGGGCGCCTCGGCAATTCCCTCATCGAGGATCTCGAGACTGCCCTGGCAGCGAGCCGGCTTCCATTCAGGGAGCTTCCGAAATGAGTTCAGCTGAAATCAAGGCGATCCGCGAGGAGCACAGTCGCGAGGGGGTCGGCCCCGAGATCTACGAGTTCCTGCAGCAGGTGGTTCGAATCACGGCGATCCGCTACCCGCCGCAGATATATGCCGGGGCGCCTCGATGGGACGAGGGCAGCCTCGCCGAACTCCTGCACGACTGGCTGCTCGAGCGCCTGATGCGGGGCGACCTCTCGCTGATGATCAGCTCCTCACCCACCACCGCGGCGCTGCGAAACCAGCTCAGCACCTCGCTGAAGCAGCTGATCATCAACCGAAGACGCCGCGACAGCGCCGGCAATCTCTACCGCCGGACGCTGGCGATGCTGAAGAGCTCTGAGCGCTTTTCGCAGGTCGGGCCGGACTCGCCCGGCCAGGCTCTCTGGTCGCTCGCGGCGGATCCTGCATCCGAGCCGACACAACGCCCGCTACGCGGCCTTGTCCGCATCGCCCACGAGCTCTCCGATCAGGACCTGCAGGTTGTTCGCTACGGGCCGCACTCGTTGAAGAGTTCGCCGATCCTGCGTGAACCAGCGCTCGAGCGTTTCCTCGTCCATCTACTCGGCAAGGCAGGCGGCGGACTCACGGCGGCCCAGCTCGCCCAGGTCATGCAGCACCGCTTTTCGCTGCTTCGCGAGGACGTCGTCGGCATCGAGCGTGAGCTTGCCAGCGAGGAGTTGGTCGAGACACGGGTGGAGACCGACCAGATCGCAGCTGCCGTCGTCGAGCAGCTCGATCCCGTCGATCTCGAGCGCGTCAAAGCACTTGTCGCCAGCGATTGGGACGTCGAGGCGACTGCCGAGACCTCAGAGCACTCGAAATCGACGCTGGAAGTGGCCGCGGCCGGCCTTGTCTCGCTGGTCACCGAGTTTGCTGAGAGTCAGGAGCAATCTGTCGCAGTGATCGAAAAAGTGAGCGAATCGTTGTTTATTGCTAGTCAGCAATGACTACCTTTGGTGATCATTCCGCGCACCAGCCCTCCCCACGCATCGAAATGAGCTCCTTTGACTTTGACCAGGTCCGGATCATCGAGACCGACTCTGTTGAGGGGGCCCGTCCGGCGCGAGGCGACATCTGGTGGACCGCCTCTTCGTTTGAGGGCCCGGCGGGCTATGAGGAAATCGACCGACTTCCCTTCGTGATTCTCGATGACTTCGTGGAGACAGGTCGAGAGTGGATCGATGCTGCACCGCTCTGGCACGACGTCGATCTGGCGAATGAGGTCGACATCGTCTTCGAGCCTCACTGCACCACCCTCGAGATGCCGCTCCGATTCCAGCTGCGTCGACAGATAACCCTTGCCTTCGAGCAGTTCGAGGACAAGCTCGGTGAGGTTAGGGAGGAGGGCCTGGAGATGATCGACGCGGCAAAGCGCGGCGATCTTCCCCTCGAGCACCTGGGCATCGCCTACGAGAATCCGAGCGATTGGAGGCTCGCCGCAGACCAGTGGACCGCAGGCCTGATCGCGACCCTGCAGGGCCCTTACTTCGCTGCCCTGCAGCAGGCCGAGGAAGCCGTTTCGGAGTCCGAGGTTGGCGCTGGCGATCTGACTCCCCTCTTCATTCACTTTGAGGCGAGGCTGAGGCACCACGCATCGCACGCCGGTCACGAGTTCGCACTTGCGGCGGCCAAAGGTGGATCGCAGAAGAAAATGGTCGAGCTGTGTGCCACAGAGCATCAGCTCTTCGCACTGCTCTGGGCAAATGCGGTGAAAGGCGTGCTCGAACTCGAAGTTCAGCGAGTCGCAGAGGAGTTTCTAAGCTCACTTCAGGTTGTCGTCGGCCTGAAGAGCGGCGACTCAGTCGTCTCTGATCCCTTCGTTCCCAGGCCCCACACCGTGGTGACCTTTGCCGAGGACCTAGGGGTGACACCCGGCGCGATCGATCTGGAGAGGATCGAGGCCCGGGTGTTGAGCGGCTAGGGCGATGATCGACAGCAACCTGCAGGCGTACTGGGCGGCCCAGGAATCCAATCCCGATCAGGCCGGCGATATCGTCCTCGAAGCGCTCGACAGCCCGCCGCCGACGGCAAAGCTGACGGCCCGGGTGCTTCAGGTTGCAAGATCCGCAAGTCTCGCTCCAGTCTTCAGAGCGCGGCTCCCCAAAGAGCTCGAGCCGCTGCTCGAAAGCCAACGGCTTCGCCTGCGCCAGATCGACCAGATCGCCAATCCGGAAACCGACCCTTCTGCAATCGCCGAGATCCTGGGCGAAGAGGCAGACGCGATCGACTGGAGCTTTGACCCCGATCAGTTGCGCTCGAGGCGTGCGGCGACGTCAAACAAGGCCGATGGCGCCGAGGCCTTCCTTGAGGCACTTGGTTGGGGGGCGCTCCCCGATTCCACCGCAGCCGGGCTGCGGGGCGCGATCGAGGAGCTGCGCGCCCAGCAGGTCTTTGAGGCGCAGGCTCTGTTGGTCGACCCGCGGGGAAACGGTTTCGTCCTCGGCTTGAACCTCTCGCTCAGCTCGGACGGTGAGATCCGCACCGAGGAGGCTATTGACGAGCAGATGGCACGCCAGGCAGCGCAGGCTTTGCACGTCGCTTTCGATGACTCACTCGGTGCCCGCTTTGATCTCGAGTGGCACCTGCCGCTTGAGGGCGCCTCGATCGGTCTCGCGGTTCTCGTCGCCGCCCACGTCGCAAAGCGCGACGTGATTGCCGATCCGCTCAGCGCTGCGACCGGAACCGTCGGCGTCGATGGCCAGGTTGGCAGCGTCGTCGGGATCGCCGGAAAGCTCGAGGCCGCTGCCCTCGCCGGCTTCCGGCGGGTGCTGGTGCCGGAGGCGAACAGAACCGAGGCCGAAGCGGCGGCCCAGCAGACAGAGCTCGAGCTTCACTTCGTATCCGAGGCCTCTGAGGTTCGCCGGATCCTGACCCGCGTACCGCCGGGAACGCCGCTCAGCGTCGAGGCCAAAAAACGAGTTCTTCGCGGCTCGGCCAAGGAGTTCGGCTTCGAGGTCAGCGACGAGGGCTCGATCTCCCATGGCTACCAGTTCAAGCTCACCGATCTGGGCGGGACGGCGGCGATCTCGCTCTATGACAGCGGCAAAATTGTCGTCGGCGGTGGAGCGGCGGTCAAGGCACGGGCCGAGCAACTGGTCGAGAAACGGCTCCCCAACCAGCAGCCGGAGCCGCGCTCACCGCTGTCGCTGAAGGTGGAAATTCCAGAGCGACGGCAGGCCGTGGCAAAAGCGCTGATCGGCATCGATGCCGAGGAGAAGGCCCCCGGCGATCACGAGCAGTGGCGCTACCGGGTCCAGCGGGGTCTTAGCTCGGCGGCCGTGGTGCTCTACAGCAGCGGCAAGCTCGTGCTGCAGGGCAACGCACCGGCCTGGGATGACGCCCGAAGCGCGATCTCCGAAGAGCTCTCCGATCTCTCCGGCGGCGAGGCGCTGAGCGCCACCCCGGCCCTGCAGGTAGTGCGAGAACGTCGTGAGAAGAACAAGTCAGAGCCGTGGATCGGTACCGACGAGTCCGGAAAGGGCGACTTCTTCGGCCCCTTGGTGAGCGCCGCCGTATTCACCACTCCGGAGACGGCCGAGCAGCTCAAGGGACTCGGCGCGGCCGACTCGAAGAAGCTCACCGACAAGCGGGTTTTCGAGCTCGCCCCCCAGCTCAACCGCACGCTCGGCAAGGCGGCGACGGTGACAGCGATCCACCCCGAGCGCTTCAACTCCTTCTACAGCGAGCTGCGCCAGCGGGGCCAGAAACTGAACACGATGTTGGCCTGGGGTCACACCCGCTCGATCGAGAACCTGCTCCGGGCCCAGCTGCAGCCGGCCTACGCGATCGTCGACCAGTTTGCCGACGTCAGCTTCATCAACGGCGAGCTTCTCGCCGAGACCCGCCGCAGCGAACTGGAGATTCTCCAGTTCCCGAAGGCAGAGATGGACGTCGCCGTCGCGGCCGCTTCGATCCTTGCCCGCGAGGCGTTCCTCAAATGGCTGCAGAAAGCCTCGGCCGAGATCGGCATCGTCCTGCCCAAGGGTGCCGGTCCGCCGGTGATCGAGGCGGGCAAGGAGCTGGTCGCCAAGCACGGCCCTGAGGAGCTCGGCAAGTACGCGAAGCTCTTTTTCAAAACCACCAACCAAGTGCTCGCCCAATGAGCGAGGCCGCCCTCGAGAAGGCCGAGAAGCTCGCTTCCCAGAAGCGCTGGGAGGAGGCCGCCGCGGCACTCGCTGATGCCGGGGGCTCCGATCTGATCTGCGAGCGAAAGGGCTTTTATCTATCTCGGGCCGCCGAGTATCCCGCGGCGATCGAGGTCTTCGAGGATCTCTGCCGCCGTAACCCCAACTCGGCTCGCTATCGCTACATGCTGGGCTTCCAGTTCTCCCAATTAGAGCGCTACGGCGAGGCGATCGAGCATCTCCGCTCCGCGGTCGGCCTCGCGCCGGGATACATAAAGGCCCACTACCGACTCGCCCAGGCGCACCTGCGCGCCGGCAACGTCGTACCAGCGCAGCTCGCCGCGATCCAGGTCCTGCGCCTCTGGGACAAGGCCGGCGAGCAGGCCCAACAGCGCGACGCGCGGCTGCTCGCCAGGGCTTGCTATCTGCTGGCGAAACTCCAGCTGCGCCGAGACCCCGAGGGCGCGGTCGAACTCCTGCGCCGGGCGGTCGAGCACGAGCCCTCTGACCACAACAAGCACTACCTGCTGGGCAAGGCGCTGACCCGCGCTGGCAATCCGCTCGAGGCGCTCGAGGCGCTCGCGCGCGCGAAGCGGATTGAACCGCGAAAGGCCTACATCGACCTCGAGCTTGTCCGCGCTCTCAGCGACAACGGCCAACGCGAAGAGGCGATCGAGACCTTGCGCAAGGCCGCCAAGCACTGCCGCGCCTGGGATGCCTATAACGCGGGCCGTCTCGCCAAGGCGCTCGAGCAGCCTGACCTCGCCCGCACGATGCTCGAAGCGGCAAATCGCCGCGGCCCGACTCGGGGCGACAGTCGGATCCGGGAACTGCTGAGCGAGCTACAAGCAACCCCGACTGCCTCTCGCGAGCGAAAAGACCGAGACGATTCGGGCCGAGATGACCCCGGCCAGGGGACCGGAGAAGTGGTCTACCTGAACCCGAAGAAGCATTTCGGCTTCCTCGTCGATCGCGACGGCACCAAGCGCCATTTCCGCACCAAGGACAAGACCGAGCTTCGCAAGGGTGCGGTGGTCAGCTTCCTGCCGAAAGATCAAGAGAAAGGACCGGCGGCCAGCGATGTCCGGGCGGCTTCCTGACGGCAGCTTCCCCGCCTCCGGGCCGCTCGTTTACACGGCCGACTCGCTCGCCGAGGCGCGAGAGGCCTGCGGCGGCGAGGCGCCGCCGGTGAAGGTCTGGTTTCACGCCACCCGTGGCTACGTGCCAGCGCTCGCTGCCCGCCAGGGTCTGATCCCGTCCTGCTGGCGTGGCGGTGACTGCTGCGCGGTATGTGGTCACGACTCGGTTGAGGAAGTCCGCGCTCACCAGGGCCCTAGTGTGCTCGAGGTCTCCTCGCCGGCTCTGCCCGGCCAGCTCAAATCATGGTGGGTTCCACCGAGCGCAATCCGGGGTGCCTGGCGCGAAGGCGTGTTCACTCCTATCGATGAGCTACTTCGCATCCCCACTCAGCCCCTGCCGGCGCCGATCCCCTGTGATTGCGAGCTCGGCGATCTCGTTTTTGAACAGATCGAGATCTGGAGTGCGCTGGTTCGCCAGTCTGGCTAGCAGGACGAGAGTTGCTTGGCCGCCCGAGGCACACCAAACCGGTTACAGCGCTTCAACGTGCATGTCTCGATTCCTGCAAACGAGTGCTGCTGAGTTCAGGGGCAGCGCAGATACGCCCTATTTGCGGGTTTCATGCCGTAAATCACAAGGGAGATCCACACAGCGGCGGAACTAGAGCGATGCGATGGAAAAGCGCGGTCTCATCTTCCTGGCCTACTTCGGAGCCTGCGGCACCGCCTGGACCTTTCTGCGCGACTTCGGCATCGAGAAGGAGATCGCCCTGGTTTTGGTCTCGCTCCTTGCCGGAGTCCTGATCGGGATGCGGATCCAGGTCGTCCTCCAGCTTCGCCGCAGCAGGGCCAGGGCCGCGGAGCTGCGCAGCGCCGACCCTCGGCTCGAGCAGGGGCGCGGGACCGGCTCCAGCGTGGTCGATAGACGCAAGGCCGGCTGATAGTCCCGGCTGTCCGTTCAGAGGGCCGGGGCGAGCGGCCCGCGCGATCCGACCGTCGCTCGGATCTCTGCCGCGATCTCCTCGGCCAGCTCGGGCCGCCCCTCCAGCGCCGCCCTCGCCCTGGCCCGCCCCTGTCCGAGCCGCTCCTCGCCATAGGCGAAGTAGGCGCCGTTGCGCTCGACCACGCCCTCCCCCACCGCCAGGTCGAGCAAACACCCCACCTTCGAGATCCCCCGCCCGAAGTCGATCTCGAACTCGGCGAGCCCGAAGGGCGCCGCGACTTTGTTCTTGACCACCTTGACCCGCACGCAGATGCCGACCGCGCGCTCGCCGTCCTTGAGGGTCTCGATCCGGCGCATGTCGAGCCGCTGTGAGGCATAGAACTTGAGCGCTCGGCCACCGGGCTGGGTCTCGCGCGGCCCGTAGATCACACCGACCTTTTCGCGCAGCTGATTGGTGAAGAGACAGGTCGTGTTGGCCTCGCGCAGATGGCCGGCGAGCTTGCGCAGGCCCTTGCTCATCATCCGCGCCTGCAACCCGACCTGCTGCTCGTCCATCGTCGCCTCGAGCTCGGCACGCGGGACCAGCGCCGCCACCGAGTCGACGACGACCAGGGCGAGCTCGCCGGAGCGGACCAGGCGGTCGGCGACCTCGAGCGCCTGCTCGCCGTGATCGGGCTGGCAGAGCAGCAGCGAGTTGACGTCGACGCCGATCGCAGCCGCGTAGGCCGGGTCCATCGCGTGCTCGGCGTCGATGAAGGCGCAGCGGCCGCCGAGCCGCTGAGCCTCGGCGATCGCGTGGTAGGTGAGCGTCGTCTTGCCCGAGGACTCCGGCCCGTAGACCTCGACGATCCGCCCGCGGGGCAGGCCGCCGACGCCGAGCGCCATATCCAGCGAGAGCGCCCCGGTCGGGATCACCTCGACCTCGCGCGGCGGCGCCTTGCCGATCTCGATCACCACGCCGGCGCCGAGCTCGCGCTCGATCCGGGCCAGCGCCTCGGCCAGGTCGAAGCGCTCGATCGTCGTTCCGTTTGCCTTGCTCATCGTCGTTACCTCCTACTCGTCGGTTTCCGTTGTCCAGGGCGCCGGCCAGCCGCCGCCCTCGAGCGCCGCCCGCAGCTGAGCGGCCGTGACATGAGTGAGCGCGTGAGCGAGCTCAGCCGCGAATAGCTCGCGATCGCCCAGGTAGGGCGCCAACGCCAGCCGCGCCCGGTCGTAGAGCCGGTGATGTACGCGGCAGAGCGGCACCACGCAATCGCCATCCCGACAGCCGCCAAAGCGCTGCGGCACCAGATGCGCCGGGTCCACCGGCCCACGTCCGCAGACCACACAAACGGCCCCGGCGACCTTGGCGCGCTGGGCCTCGCTGGCGCGCACGCGGCGGCCGCCAAGGCTGGTGCGGCGTCGCAGCGCCACGCTTCTCATCGCCGTGGCTCGCTATCAACGAATGCGCTCACGCCATGCTTAAGCGCCATGTCGGCGTTTCTCGCCCCCGGACATCAATATTTGGTTGGCGCGGGTCCGATTTTCTGGTCAACAGCGCGCTCCGCGCCCGAAGCCGGCTCTGGGGCGCCGGCCGCCGCGGCTCTCGCCGACGCGGCTTGGCGCCGACGTTTTTGCAGGTAGGTCCGCAGGCCGGGCTGTGCCCGTCGCTGCGGACCACGGGACATTGTCTGCTCAGGCTGGGCCTCTGGGTCTCTCGCGGACGCGGTGCGACCCAGGCGGTCCCCGCCCGCCCGGCGCCCATCTGGTCGATATAAGCTCGGTGCCGCCTAGAGCGGCTGGTGGATGCGGCCGCCGCAGCGTGACCAGACGCCGCGGGCCCGCTTGCGGGCTTGCTTCTGAGCCTTGCGGTAGGGGCCGAGGCGCCTGAAGTCGGCGTCAAAGACGTAGACCTTGGCCCAGCCCGACTGAATCTGGGCGATGCCGAGATCGCGGCCGCTGGCCCGGATCTCGACGTAGCGCAGCAGGCGCCCGTAGTTGTCGACGCTGTCCTGGCTCGGATCGGAGATCAACCGCAGGCGCTGGCCGGGGCGGGCGCGCCGGGCCATCGCCGCCGATGCCTGAGCCGCTCCGCACTCGGTCGTGCCGTAGGTCTCCGGCGTGTCGATCCCGATCACCCGCACCGAGGCGAGGCTGTCGTCGGGGAAGCGGACCTCGAGGGTGTCGCCGTCGATCACCCGCTCGAGGACGACGCCGGTGCGCACGGGCGGCGGTTCGGGCGGCGGGGCAGGTGGGATGACCGGGGTGGTCGGTGCCGGCGAACCGGTGCTGCAGGGGCAGGGGTTCGACTCGCAGGCGAGGCCGTCGGCGTCGGCGTCGAGGCGGTGTGGGTCTGAGCCCGGGCCGCCGGCGGCGATGAAGAAGTCCTGGGCGGCGGACTGGCTGGAGAAGTCAGAGCAGTCGTAGTCGGCGGCGGCGCTCTCGGTCGGCGAGCCCGAAGCGAGGGCAACGAGTGCGAACAGCAGGGCCGCGGCGATCGAGAGGTTGGTGCGCATCGGCTCCCAGGCTACGGGTGTCGAGCGGCGGCGGTCCTTGACCCGGCGCTGCGGGCGGGTAGCGAGCTGAGTCCGGGGGGCGAGAACCCCGTCCTGGGCGCTTTGGACGTGACCGGAAGCCAATTCGCCTCCGAGATCCAAACCCAAGCGAAAAGGGGAAGCACAATGAACAACGTAAGCCTGATCGGGCGCCTGACCAAAGACCCGAAGCTGGTCGAGACCGAGAAGCAGCCGGTCTGCGAGATGCGGATCGCGGTCGACAACGGGCGCTTCCAGACGACGTTCATCGACGTGCGGAGCTTCGGCGAGCAGGCCTATGCCTGCGCCGAGTACCTGCACAAGGGACGCCGGGTCGGGGTCGCCGGCAAGCTCGCCTTCAGCGAGTGGCCGGGCAGCGACGGCAAGAAGCGCAGCCGCTACTCGGTGATCGGCAGCGTCGACTTCCTCGACCGCCCGCTGGGCGACCAGAGGCCGGACCCGGATGATCCGCCGCCCGAGGCCGCCGCGCCGGATCAGGTCGAGCCGCTGCCCGCGCTCGAGCGCCCCGCCGAGCTGGTCGCGGCCTAGTCGGCGCGGTGGGCGCTGATGTCCGGGTCGCTGCCCAAGCAACCTTCGAGGACGATGGCCTGCGACCGGCCGAGACGCCGGTTGCAGGTCGTCGTCAGCTCGATTCGCCGGCTCGACTGCGATGCCGACAGACCGGCTGTGGCCGGTGGGCGCGGGGCCGCAGTGTCGCGCCCGGCGCTCGGGCAACGGCCCTCGCTCGGCCCGGGCGCGGGTACGGCCCGCATGCCCACCGGACCACAGCCGTCGGCCAATCGAAGACGCCGAGAGTTGCTCGACGAGCTGTTGCGAATCAAGGGCGGCTACCTGCGTCGCCAGGCATTCCGCCACTCCCAAAGCCCCGAGGCCGCCAAGGAGGCCCTGCAGGACGCCGCAATCCAGTTCATGCGCTACTTCGAGGGCGAGTCGGCCAACCACGCATTTGGCTGGATGCTGACCACGGTCAAGCGCTGCGCCTGGGCGATCACCCGCAAAGCGCGTCGGCGCCAGCCGCTGGTGCTCAGCGCCACCGATTGCGATGATCGTGAGGAGACCTCCTTCATCGCCCGCGACGAGCGTCCCGGGCCGGAGGAGCTGGCCGAGCGCCACGCGGAGCACGCCGAGACGGTTCGAGCCTTCGAGGGCTTAAAGCCCGACGAGCGCACCGCGCTGCTGATGCTCGGGCTGGGCTGTTCCTACCGCGAGATCCAAGAGCGCCGCGGATGGACCAGAACGAAGGTCAACCGATGTCTGGCCGAGGGGCGCGAGGCGTTGCGGGCGGAGTTCTCCGATCGCCCCTGAGCGATCCCAGCCCGCCCCGCGGCTCGCGACACCTCCCGATCCTGGCACGGCTGCGCCGTGCGTCGGGTCGGCGATCGCTCGCCCGCCTGGGGCGGGCCGAACCGAGGAGGTGCCAATGCCCGCCAAGCCGAAAGCGAGCCGCTGTCCAAACACCGGGCTCTCGCGGCCCGAGTGCAGCTGCCGCGATTGCGTCATCGCGATCCTTGAGCAACACGGCCTTCTGTCGGTCGCCGCGAATCTGAAGGTCGGCCGGAATGGGGGTGAGGGCGATGGCCGCTGAGCCCGGCCGCATCACCCGCGCCTCGATTCACTCGCAGGCCGGCGATGTCGAGCTCCGTCTCAGCCTCGCCGGTAACTGGGTGTTGGCGATCCGTCGTGAGGGAGACCGCGAGTGGCACGTCGCCTGCAGCGGCGATCTGAGCGGCGGCGCCGCCTCGCCCGCGGCGCCGGCTGAGCGCGACGCGCTGCGCTTGGGCGAGCTCGTGATCGACACCGAGGCGCACAAGGTTCTCGTCCATGGCGAGCAGCTGCGGCTCAGCCGCCTCGAGTACGCGCTGCTCGCGACCCTGGCCACGCAGCCCTGTCGGGTCTTCAGCAAGCGGGAGCTGATGCAGACGGTCTGGGGTTACGACGGGATCGCCACCCGTACCCTCGACTCGCACGCCAGCAAGCTGCGGGTGAAGCTGCGTCGGGCCGGGGCCGTCGGCTTCATCCTCAACACCAAGCAGGTCGGCTACCGGCTCTGGGACGGGATCGAATCTGCGGCTGGCACGGACTGAGGCGGGCTTCAGCGGGTCGTTGCACTCCCATAGTCCGTCGACGCGCACCGCGAACAGCTGTGTTCCTTTAGAACTGAGCCGCGTCCCTACTCCGGCCTTCGCCGGCCCTCCGATCTCGGCTATGAGAACCCGGTCGGACCGGTACCGCAGTTCTGCGGCGATTGGGACGAGGCCCTTGGATTGCGCGAGAAAGGCTCTAGAATGCCTGACGGGAGCGCCTCTAGGAGAGGAGCCACAGGGATGGGTATTGGAAACGCAGCGAATCGTAGAAATTCGGCTCTGCAATGGGGCTGAGGGAGGTATTCGTACCGGGTTATGGTGGGTCCCGCATGGGCGGGAAAAAGGGCGCTGCGATGAATGGCAAGGGGGTGCGGACCCCCTGGGGCGACGCTGCCGATTTGCGCTCGATGAAAATGCGGCCGGGGCGCGGCAACGCGCCCGAGGACTCCGAGCGCAGCCAGCGCGAGCGGCTCTTTGGCGCGATCGTCGCGCTCAGCGCCGAGCGGGGCTATGAGGCGACCAAGATCGGCGACCTGGTCAAGCTCGCCGGCGTCTCACGCGCCGCTTTTTACGATCACTTCAAAGACAAGGAAGAGCTGCTGCTCGCGGCAGTTGAGGCCCTGGTCGAGCCGACGATCGAGCTGATCGAAAGAGCCAAGGACGCCGGCACCGGTGAGGCGCGGGTGCGCCAGGCCGTGGAAGCCTTCATGGGCCTGGCCGCCAAACAGCCGGCCGCCTCGAAAATGTGCTTCATCGAGGTCTATGCCGCCGGGCCCAAAGGAGAAGCGGAGGTCGAGCGGATCATCGACGCCTTCGTCAACTTCGGCCTCGAACAGCTCAACCAGATTCCCGGCCGCAAGGGCACCCCGCCGCAGATGGTGCGGGCGATGCTCGGCGGCCTGCAGAAGGTGATCCACAAGCGCCTCTACTCCGACGAAGCCGACGAACTGCCGAAGCTCGCCGAGGACATCGCCACATGGGGGCTCTCCTACCCGCCCCCGCCCGGCCCGCTCGAGGGTCCGCGCCGGCGCGGACGCAAGACGAAGTCCTTCGCCGAACGCCAGGCGGTCGCCCATCCGCCCGAGCGGGTGCTGCGGGCGCTGGCGGCGATCGTCGCCGAGAAGGGCTACAAGGCGACCACCGTGGCCGAGGTGGTGCAGCGCGCCGGCACCTCTCAGAGGGTGTTCTATGGCCACTTTGAGAGCAAGGAAGAGGCCTTCCTCTCCGCCCTGGACTCCGGCTCCGCGCAGATGCTCGGCCTGGTGCTGCCGGCCTTCCGCCGGGCGAGGAGCTGGGAGGAGTCGGTGCGGGCGGCGTATGAGGCGATGTTCAGCTTCGGGATCGAAGAGCCCGAGTACACGCAGCTGGGCGCGGTCGAGATGTACACGGTCGGCCGCCGCGCGCTGCAGACCCGCGACGGCGTCATGGAAGGCCTCGAGGCCCTCCTGGCTCCCGGCTATGAGATCCGGCCCGACGTGCCGGCGATCGCCGCCGAGGCGATCGGCGGCGCGATCTACGCCCTGATCCACGACCAGGTCAAGCGCAAGGGCCCGGAGTCGATGCCCGAACTGGCGCCGATGGCGACCTACATGACGCTCGCCCCGTTCCTCGGCGCCGAGCAGGCATATGAGCGGGCGATGGAGGAGTCGGAGAAATGGTGAGTCGGGGCTCCGAGAACGGCTAGCAAGCGTGCAGCTCGGCGAGCAGCGCCTGCGGGGGTGAGAATCCGCACGCCGCGGTGCTCTCCGAGCGCCAGCAGGTGCTTGTGATCGCCCGAGACGAGCACCTCGAGGCCCGCCTGCGCCACGCAGGCGAGGATCAGGTCCTCGTCGGGGTCGCCGCTCACCGGCTCGACCGGCCCCTGCGGCGCCGGCACCGACTCCACCGCGAGCTCGGTGAGCAGCGCCTCGACCTCTCGCCATCGCTTCTCCTCGAAGCCGAGCTTCCCGCTCAGCACGCGCTCCAGCTCCTCGATCACGGGCTCCGCCAGGACCAGCTCCAGGCGACCGTCTAGCGCGTCCTCGAAGATCCGGCCGGCGGGCCGCGACCAGCGCCGAGACCAGCACGTTGGTGTCGGCGGCGATGCGCAGGGCTCAGCGCCGCTCGGCGCGCTGCTCGTCGACCAGCGCCTCTGCGTCCTCCGGGCCGATCCCCCGCTCCTCGGCCCGCTCGCGTCCGTAGCGCTGCAGGGCGGCAAGGCGCTCGACCTGCAGCTGGCGGCGCAGGGCGTCGCGGACGACCTCGCTGCGGGTCTTGCCCAGGCTCTGCGCCAGGGCGTCGGTCTGCGCGGCGAGATCCTCGGGCAGCGAGACGGAGAGCAGGCGGCTCATATGAAATCACCATATCGAGGTCGTTCAGAGCGCCAGGCGAGCGGACCGGCATACTCAGCCTCTAGCTCAGCTTTAGACGTGATCGGCCGCCCCGCTTGGGTAAAGGGACAAGGGCAGGAGCATGAGGCCCCCGATCGGGTCAGGGCAGGGCACGCCAGCTCCATCGCCTCTTCTAACAGTCGATTTAGAGCTGAAATCCGTCCGGCAAGCCATTTCGCGCCGAAATACCGCCGCTAAGCCACCTCCCGCCGATATCCGCTGAAATCGGTCCATTGTCAGGGCCACGGGTCAGGGGCAAGGGCAAGAGGTAGGGCAAGGGCAGGGCAAGAGGCAGGAAAAGGGCAGGAGCAGGAGGCCCCGATTTCGCCTCCTTTTCACTCGCATTTGCCCGAATTCGCTTACCGAATCGGCGCTCGTCCAGCGATGGGCGAGGCCGTTTACGGTACGTCAGCAATCTAAATCTTCGTTTCTTGACTCACAATCTATCTATCTCTTTTTCCCTTTCTAGAGCCGATTACTACGCCTCGCACATCGCGGCCGATCAAATTTAGGTTGCGCTCTGAGGAACGGGCTGGTACGTTCTTTCTCGCCCCAGGAACCACCCGGTGGGCCCGTGTTTCGGGAGCCGGCAAAGTTCGAAAGGGCATTTGGAGGACAGATAAATCGGCCGCCCCGCCAGCTAGGGGACCCGCAGGCAGTGCAGTGGGTCATGGGGCAGGGCAGGCGGCCACGGGACAAGGGAGGGAGATACGCAGTGACTCCGCCGCAGGCACAGCCCGCACCGGCTTCGCCGCGCCTTTCCTCCGGTTCCGCTGGTCCGAATCACTCCGGCCGACTTCCGCAGTCGCCCCTCGCCAGCTCAAGCCGGGCCGCAGTCATTGGCGTGACGAGTCGCGTCGACGCGAGCCCGCAGGGCGCAGCGACCCCGCAGGGGTTGACGGCTGCCGCGGCTTCCCACAATCTCCCTAGGTCGGCAGGGCGCGCTGCTCACCTCGCCGCCCCCGACCCCTCACCAAACCTCCACGCAGCTCGCCCTGCCGACCTACCTGCCCTTATTCCTGCCGCGTACCTCGCTTCCGCAACGGGGACCACCGCCTCCGCTTCGTCCCTCTCCATCCGACTTCGTCTCGTTCCACCCGCCACGGACTCGCTGTCCCGTGCCGGCCTCATTGAGCAGGCAACCCGGCCACAAGGGGATGGGTTCCCCGCATGGCCGCAGTCAACTAGGCCGGCCGGGGCAATTCCGGCAGGCATCACTACACAAGGAGAGCAGATCTGATGTATCGCAGATTCCACGACCGCTTCGGCACGGCCGGTCTGGTCGTCGCCGTGGTCGCCTTGATAGCCGCTATAGGCGGCACGGCGATCGCCGCCGGTGGCCTCACAGGCAAACAGAAAAAAGAAGTCACCAAAATCGCCAAAAAATTCCAAGGCACCGGCCCGGCCGGCACCCAGGGCGCTCCCGGCACACCCGGCACCAACGGCAAAGACGGCACCAACGGCGCCGCTGGCGAAGCTGGCGAAAAAGGCGCCAAAGGTGACACCGGCGCCACCGGGCCGACTGGCCCTACTGGCAACACGGGTGCGACTGGAGCGACCGGTGCAGCCGGTGCAACTGGTGCAACTGGACCGACCGGTCCCACAGGTCCCGCCGGGCCATTCGTCGATCAGGTTCCGAGCGGCGAGTCGCTGAAGGGCCTGTGGAGTACACCCACAAGCGCAAACAATGCAACCGGTATCAGCGATGAAGGACAGTCAACCCAGGTTTGGAGCTCAAACTCCCTTGCCTTCCCGGTTGTTCCTGCTCCGGACCTCGTTATCCCCGCTGCCGGGGCCTTCATAGAAGTAGGACCGGCGGGTATTAAAGGGTTTCTCAGCGAAGCTGAATACCTCACCCGCTGCCCCGGAACTGCGGCCAACCCGGAAGCCGAACCTGGATACCTCTGTGTCTACATTACATCTGAAGTGGAAGCAGAAATCGATCCATTCTCAATCGAAGTGAGTTCCCTCGGGTTCACGCTCAAATACTCACTTCCGAAACCGCACAATAACGTCGCCAGGGCTTATGGCACCTGGGCGGTAACCGCGGAATAACACCCTGTGATCGAGGTCGTGGCCTGGGCCGCCAAATGGTCCGGGCCACGACTGACGTCGCACTAGCCGAAACTCCGGGTATGAGTAGAGCGCAACCAACACGACAGATCGGGAGCGCCCGATATAGCGAGGCTGCCAGGCTATCCCGCCGCTGCAAGCGGGCTGTTTTGCTCGCCGCTCTCGTCCTTGCCTTCGGAGCTGCCTCCGCCCCCGCCGCCGTCACGGTCCACCCCGGAGTCACTGACATTTTTGGCCGCGATGGCCAGCCACTTAGCTACGCCCACGTCTTCAACCACACCATCGACGGCTCCGCCACGCCGCAGAGCGAACTCAACGCGCCCTGCGGGGTAGTCGTCGACTCGGAAGGCTACGCATACGTCGCCAGCCGCGGCTCGGGGGTCGTGTCGGTCTTCGCGCCGCCTGCCTTCCTCTTCCAGTCGGAAGTCGAATACCTGACCCAGTTCACGCCCGCGGCGAACGGAGCGGCTCCTTGCGGCCTCGCCGTCGACTCGGCTGGCGTCCTCTACGTCAACGGCCGCAACACGGACGTCTACCGCTACTCCCCCTCTTCCTATCCCCCCAGCGCGAGCACGACCTACGGGCCCGGGGCCGCGGTGGACACCGGCAACGGCTCGCGGGCAGTCGCCGTCAACCCCGCCAGCGACCACGTCCTGGTCGACAACGGCGACCACGTGGTCGAGTACGACGCGGCCTCGGCCCCGAGCCCGAACGCGTTGCTCGACGACACGATCGGCTCCGGGATCGTCACCGACTCCTACGGTCTCGACGTCCACAGAGGCAGCGGTCGCATCTACGTCAACGACGCGGCGACCGGCAAGGTCTACATCCTCGACCCCTCCGGCGACACCATCGTGCATGAAATCGACGGCACGGACGTCCCGGCCTCGCCCACCGGCTTCGACAGCCTCGAGGGGCAGGGCCTCGCGGTCGATCAGATGACGGGGGACGTCTTCGTCGCCGACGTCAGCGGCACCCACAAACTCGTCGCCGAGTTCTCGTCCTCCGGCGCCTACGTCGATCACTTCGCCGACTCGCTCGTCGATTCGGAACCGACCGACCTCGCGATCGACAGCTCCGGAAGGCGGTTCACCGGCTACGTATACGTCACGTCCGGAGCCGGGCTGGGGGGAACCCTGAAGGTGTTCTCGACGACGACGTCCAACGGATTCAGCGGCAACATCACGAAGCTGGCGGTAGACCAGGAGAACGACCTGCTGTATGTCACTCAGGTCGGTGGATTGATACGGGCCTACGACATCTCGACACCCGGCGTGTACCCACCTCTGGGCGGCAACTTCCCGCTCAGCGGCACCGGCACCCGGGGGATAGACATCGCCGTGGATCGGACGGGCCCGTCGTCGCCCACCGCCGGCAATCTCTATTCCGTCGCCCCTGAGTCTTTCCCTGGCGACCCCAAAAAAGAAGCGATCTTCGGCTGGCTGCCAGATGGTACGCCGCTGAATGCCGGCTCGGGCTGGCCGACTTTTCCGCTCTCCTACTATCAGAAGGTCGGCTCTGGCTTCGCCACCGTGGGCAATGCGGATACTGTCCCCGCAGGGGTTGGAGTGGACCCAGCCGGGAAGATCTGGGTGGGCAGCGCCTGTCCGTCTTTCGACACAGGCGAGATCGACATGTACGACCCCGCGACCGGTCTGCGCACCGACTTCGTCGACGCGCACGAGCAGGGAGACATCCCCGGGAACAAGTACGGCTGCGCCGGTCCGGTCGACTTCGACGCCGACTCCGACATGTACGTCGCTTTCGGCAGTGGTTTCCTCGAAAACGGCGCTATCGCGGGTGGTGCTACCGCAGGCGTCTGGCGATACTCGGCCGCGACCGACTACAACACCGCCACCAGGATCGATCCGCAATCGGCCCAGGACGTCACCGTGGACCGCTCGACCGGTTTGGTCTACACGGTCCACGGCATCGGGGAAGTAGCTGCTCCTGGAGTCGACGCCTACGATCAGCAGGGAAACCGCTTCGAGCGCTTTGCCACCGAAGTTCCTTTCGTGTTCTGGGGCGGCACGCCCAAAACCCCCAGTCTCACCCGCGCCTTCACCGGGGTCGCCATCGACGAGTCGACCGGCACCGTGTACGTGGCCGATCGCTCCAGCGGCGGGCGCGTCCTCGTCTTCCCCGGGACCCTTGCCCCCGACGTGCACGACCCGACCGGTGTCACCCAATCGGCGGCCACGCTCCACGCGGGGCTCGATCCGCAGAGCAAATCGTTCGCCGACTGCGAGGTCGAGTACGTCGCCGACGTGGTCTTCAAAGCCAGCGGCTACACCGACCTCGTCGGTCCGGGCCCTGCGCTAGCCGGGACGGTGGCCTGTTCCCCGGCTGGGCCGTACACGGTGCCGGGCGACGTCAGCGCCGGCCTCAGCGGGCTCGACTACGGAACGACCTATCACTACCGCTTCGTCGTCACCGGTCCGTCGGGGACCATACGCGGCGCCGATACTCTCTTCGCGACGGACCCCGCCGTATACGACGTCGAGACCGAAGCGCCGACCGACCTCACCCAGACCGCCGCGACCCTCAACGGCTCCTTCTCCAGCGGCGGGCAGCCCGCTTCCTATTACTTCCAATGGGGGGACACCGCTGCCTACGGCAACACGACCCCGGTTACCGTGATACCCCCTGGCGGGGGAACGATAGCCGCCTCGGCCACGGTCGAGGGCCTCACGCCTTACCTGCCGACCTCCGAGCCGTACCACTACCGCCTCGTCGTCACCAACAGCGTCGGCACCACGTTTGGGCCGGACCGTCCGTTCCTGCCGCTCCCGCCCCAGCTCCCCGTGATCACCGGCACCGCGGCCGGAGATCTCGCCCCCGACGGCGCCACCCTCTCCGCACTGATCAATCCAGGCCTCGGTGCGACGGTCTACGTCTTCCAGTACGGCACGGACACGAGCTACGGCTCCGTCACCCTCGGCAGCGCTCCGATTGGAGACGACGACACCGACCACCCGGTCAGCACCAGGTTGAGTGGGCTACGGCCTGGAACGATCTACCACTTCCGCGCCCTCGCGACGAACTTCTCCGGCACGACCTTCGGTGCCGATCGGACTTTCACGACTCCGGATGCGCCTCAGGTTCAGGCCAGCTCCGCCTCGGCGGTGACGACGGACAGCGCCCATCTCACGGCAACCGCGGTTGCAAATGCCAGTCCCACCGAGGTTCGTTTCGAGTACGGGCCCGACCGAGCCTATGGCCGCACCACCGGTGCGACCGCCATCGGCTCCGACCTGATCGCCCGTGAGACGGGCGCGGACATCGCCTCTCTCGAGCCCGCGACCACCTACCACTTTCGGGCGATCGCCTCCAACTCGTTTGGCACGACCTACGGGCCGGATACGACCTTCACCACTTCCCGGCGCTCGAATGGAGCGGAAGCACCGAAGCCGCCACGCTGCAAAAAAGGCTTCGTCAAGCGCAAGGGCAAGTGCGTGAAGCGCAAGCCCCGCCACCGCCGCCGGCATGGAGCAAATCGTGGCTGAAACCCTGCGTAGACGTCGGATCGCCCGAGGATTTCTCGTGGCGGTGCTCGCCGGCGCGGGTGCCATGGCGTTCAGCGGCACCGCCTCGGCCGCACTGACCCATACCCCTCTGTCCCTCACCTTCTCCGCGGGTGCGGGCTGCGCGAAAGTCGGTGACGTCGCGGTCGTCGAATCGACCGGCCTGGTCTACGTGACATGCACTGGAGGGTCTCCCATCCCAACGCAGATCAGGCGGTTCGACCTCAGCGGTAATCCGGTCAACTTCACGGCCAGCGCCCCCTACATCCAAGGCAACGCGATCATCGGCGATCCGGGCGACAAAGCTCAGGGCCTCTTTGCCAGCGGGGGGGTGGTGATCGATGTCGACAACAGCGCCGCCAACAACGGCTATCTCTTCGTCTCCACTTACTCGGCCGGCGAAGCGGCCTGCCACTGCCTCAGCATCTTCGATTCGACCGGCGCCTGGGTTACTTCCCTCCAGCCGACGGACGAAGCCCCGGCCTACGGGAGCAACGGGGTTGCGGTGGGAGACGACGGCAGCCTCTATTGGAGTGTCTCTCAATCGGCTACGCCCTATAGCCACGTCTCGAAGATCGGGCCCGATCTTCGCGAGACCCGTCGCATGCTGCTTCCTGCCAACAACGCCCGCCTCAGGGCGGACTCGACGGGAGCCGCCTGGGTGCTCGGCCCGCCCAACAAACTCGGCCTGAGGAAGTTCGAGGCCGACCAGTTCACCACCCAGCTCAAAACCACCAGCGCCGACATCGAAGGGCTCGGGCTGAGCTATGCCACGCCCTCGCCGTTCGCGTCCGATCCCGCCCTTCCCACGTCCGGGACGGTCGGCTCCTTCTCCTACAGCTTTGACGTCGACCCGACCAGCGATGACCTCTACGTCAACCGCAACGGCCTGGTCACCCCGTACAGCGCGGGTGACGCCACCGAACCGGTTCATCAGAACGGCCCGGCTTTCGGTTCCGGCTTGGTCTCGACGGCCTCCGATTCCGGCATCGCGGTGACCGGGGACGGACGCGTCTACGTGGCGGCAAAAAGCGGCGGGGTCGCGGTCTTCCCGCCTGGCGCCGTGGTTCCCGACGTGAGGACCCCGGCACCCGAGCTCGACGACATCGGCCACACCTCGGTGGCGGTCCACGCCCAGCTCGAGCGGGCCGGAGGCCCGGTGATTACGAGCTGCGTCGTCCAGTACGGAATCGACACTGACTACACGGCCGCCCCGGTGCCCTGCAGCGCCGATGCCGGATCGAGCTTCAGCGATCCGACCGTTCCGGTCACCGCGACGCTTCCGGGCCTGAGCACAGGAACGCCCTATCACTACCGGTTCAAAGCCGGCAACGCGAACGGAACCAACACCGGCCTCGACCGCGACATCACCCCCGCGGCTGTGCTGTCTCTGCGCACCCTTGCCGCCGACGATGTAGAAGAACACAGCGCGACGCTGAACGGTTCTTTCGAGCCCGACAACCTGCAGACCACGTACCGCTTCGAATACGGCCTCGACGGCGGATACGGCCAGAGCACCGCCCCCACCGTCGTCGCCCCGACGACGGCGAGCCAGTCGGTGGCCGTGCCGGTCGCGAACCTCCCCGCCGGGCGCACCTTCCACTACCGGATCGTCGCCACAAACATCCTCGGCACCACCCACGGGAGGGACCTGACCTTCCGCTCTGCCTCTGCGCCGCGCATCTCCGGCGTTCGCGCCACCGACGTCACCGCCAACTCGGCGCTTCTCAATGCCCGCATCGACCCGGTCGGCTACGACACCAGCTACTACTTCGAGTACGGCACCACCTCTGCCTACGGCTCAGAGATCCCGCTCTCCCCCGGGGACGACCTCGCCGTAACCGACTCGCCTCAGAACGTGAGCCAGGAAATCTCCGATCTCACCCCGGGCGTCACCTATCACTTCCGCGTCGTCGCAACCAACGAATGGGGTGAGGGCGCCTCCGAGGACACGACGGTGGATTTCCTGCCGCCCAGCTGTCCGAATGCCGACGTGCGCCAGCAGACACGCACCAGCTACCTGCCGGACTGCCGGGCGTACGAGCTCGTGTCCCCGTCGAACGCGGGGTCGGTGACGCTCTTCCCGAGCGAAGAGATCCCCCTCTTTACCGCCGTATATACGATACCCCCGCTCTGGTCCGTGAACAACGGCATGGCGACGAATCCGGCGCGCTTCTCCTACTTCGGGGGGATAGGGACCGTCATGGGGCTCGATGCTCCCAACGGCGCCTTCGACATGTACTCGGCGACCCGAACGAGCACCGGCTGGGTCACCTCCCTCCCTGGTCTCAGCGGCCACCAGGCGGTCTTCGTCGCTTCGAAGCACTGCTCCGACTCGCTCGACCTCTGCATCGATCACAACGCCGGCGACGTGCTCAAAGGGACGACTCCCGGAGAAAGCGCACCTCATCTGTTCAGGGCCGACGGCACGCCGCTCGGCCAGCTTCCGACCAACGCCGGCGTGATTCCGGGCGGCAGGCACTTCACCGGCGACCAGCGCCCCTCGCCCGACCTCAGCCACTTCGCCTTCTCGTCGACCGACGTCAGGTTCGCGCCGGGGGGGATCAAAGGGCCGCCCGGATCGGCATACGACAACGACATCGAGGCGCACACCGTCGACGTCATCTCCGAGCTGCCCAACGGCGATCCCATTCCCCAGGAGCTCGACCCGGTCGACAACCCGGACGAGCACATCGAGTTCCCGGCGATCTCGAGGGACGGATCCCATGTCCTCATGCAGGTGCGTAGCTCCGACGGCGGGGTGAGCGTCTCCGACGGGCGCGTTCATCTCTACATGAGGGTCGGCGACTCGGTCACCTACGACGTCTCCCGTGGTCATGGCGTGACCTTCGCCGGGATGACCGATGACGGCGGCAAGGTCTATTTCCTCGCCCGCCAGCGCCTTCTCGCAAACGACAACGACAACAGCGCCGATCTCTACCTCTGGCAGGAGGCGGCCGGGGCCGACACCCTGACCAGGGTCTCGCTGGGCAACGGCGAGGGCGACACCGACTCCTGCAACCCGTCGTGGGGCTCCAAATGCAACGTGGCGACGCTCTCGACCGAGAAAGGCAACCCGTTCGGCATCGTCAGCGCGCCTGGCAGCGACGACCGGCTCGCCGGCGACAGCGGCGACATCTATTTCTACTCGCCCGAGCTTCTCGACCCGAGCAACCCGGGCATCCCCAACCAGCGCAATCTCTACCTCTACCGCGCCGGCGGTGTGCGCCTCGTCGCCACACTGGATCCCGGCACCGCCATCAATCGCGTCCAGATCTCTCCGGACGGCGCCCGGGCGGCGTTCCTCACCGAGTCGCGCCTCACGGGCTATGACAACCGCGGCTTCCGCGAGATGTACACGTACGGGGCGGACGCTGGAGCGATCACCTGCGCTTCCTGTCGCCCGGACGGGCTGCCGCCGACCGGCGACGTCCTCGCCAGCCAGGGAGGGCCTTTCATGGCCGACGACGGTCGCGCCTTTTTTACCACACCCGACTCGCTTACGCCCCAGGACTCCAACGGCAATGTCCTCGACGTCTACGAGTACGTCGGTGGCCGTCCGCAGCTGATCAGCGCCGGCACCGGCTCTCGCGACTTCACCGGCGGCAACACGTTGCTCAGCATCTTCCCGGGCGTCCACACGGGGCTCGAGTCGGTCAGCGCCGACGGGCGCGATGTCTACTTCTCGACCTTCGACACCTTGGTGCCGGAGGATCACAACGGGCCCTTCGTCAAGTTCTATGTCGCGCGCACCGGCGGCGGGTTCACGCAGCTGGCCGACCTCGCGCCCTGTGAGGCGGCCGACGAGTGCCACGCTCCCACGCCCGCCCGCCCGACGCTGCCCTCGATCGCCACCGGCGCCGCGCTCGGCAGCGGGGGGAATGCGACACCCTCCTCCACGGCCAAGCGCAAGGCAAAGTCGAAGAAGAAGAAGGCCAAGCGCCACAACCGGGCCAAAGACAAGCGAGGCCACGGGGGAGGCAGGCGGCATGGCTGAGTTGCCCATCCGCAAGCTCCTCATCTCGGGGATCCTCGCGATCGCCGCCGCGGCTCTCTTCGCCGGGACCGCCTCCGCCGCGACGGGGATCACCTCGTTCAGTGCCGAACCGACCACCACGCAGGCGGGAGGACACCCTGACCTGATCGTCAGATCCAGTTGGCTCGGGCGTGACGATGCCCCGAAAGATCCCTGCGAATGCGACGACGGGCGGATCCTCTCCTTCCACTATCCGACCGGCTTCATCGGCAACCCTCACGCCCTGCCGATCTGCACGCAGACCGAGTTCAACCTCGCGAACTGTCCTGAGGCAGCTCAGATCGGTGTCGTCTATGTCGGCGTATTCGGAGAGTTCGTGCCGCTGTACAACCTCGAGCCCCATCCGGATCAGGCCGGCCTCGTCGGCTTCACGATCCCGATCACGGGGGCGGCTGCGCTGATCGAGCTCTCGGGAAGGACCGAGAGCGACTACGGGCTCGACACCACCAGCGCGCCGATCTTTCACCTCGGACCGCTGGGCGAACTCGACTTCACGATCTGGGGAGTGCCCGCCGACCCCAGCCACGACCTGCTCCGCTTTCGCACGCCGCTGGTGGGGATCGGAACCTGCGGAGGGGGGTTCGGAGGCCCGTGCCAAGCGCCGACCACCGACACGGTCTCGCCGGTTCCGCCCGCTCCCTACCTCCAGAACCCGACCACCTGCGGGGTTCCTCTCACCGCGAGCATGGACCTGACGTACTACAACGGCGACGAGCACCACGCCGATTCCCCCTGGCCGGCGACCACCGGTTGCCAGCAGCTCGGCTTCAACCCGAGCCTCACCGTCACTCCGACCACCACCCAGGCCGACTCCCCCAGCGGAATCGACATCGAGCTCAGGGTCCCCCAGCCCCAGAGCGCGACGACCCCCTCGCCGTCCGAGATCCGGGCCGTCACCCTGACCCTTCCCCAGGGCTTCTCCATCAACCCGAACGCCGCCGACGGAAAGCTCACCTGCTCCGATGCGCAGACCTCGATCGGCACCCGCGAACCGGCGAGGTGCCCGGAGTTCGCCAAGATCGGCACCGTCTCGATCGACAACTCGGCCCTGCCCGGCCCGATCGAGGGCGGGATGTATCTCGGCGAGCCGAAGTCGGGAGACCGCTACCGGCTGATCCTCACCGCCAGCGGCTTCGCGACCCACGCGAAGCTCGCCTCGACCGTCACCGCCGATCCCGAAACGGGCCAGCTCGTCTCCCGGTTCACTGATCTGCCTCAGACGCCCGTTCAGGGGCTGGACATGCATTTCTTCGGCTCCGAGCGCGGCCTCCTCGCGACCCCGACCAGATGCGGCACCTACGTCGTGAAAAGCGAGTTCGTCCCCTGGAACTCGGACCTCCCCGCGCAGACCTCGACCAGTTCATTCACCATCGATTCCGGCCCGGGTGGCGGCCCCTGTCCGCAGGGCCCGCGCCCGTTCACACCCGAGTTCTCCGCCGGCAGCGTCAACTCGACTGCCGGCATGCACGCCCCCTTCGCCCTCCGGGTCGATCGCGAGGATGGCGAACAGGGAGTCGCCGGCATAACCCTGAAGACCCCATCGGGGTTCTCCGCGACGCTGAAAGGGCTCTCCTACTGTCCGGAGTCGGGGATCGAGAGGCTCTCGAGCGCCGGCCACATTGGGCTCGCCGAGCAGTTCATCCCCTCCTGTCCGCAATCGAGCCGCGTCGGCTCGGCGCTCGCGGGCGCGGGCGCCGGAAGCCGGCCCCTGCATGTGCCAGGTGACGTCTACCTCGCCGGTCCCTACAAAGGCGCCCCGCTCAGCCTCCTCGCGGTCGTGCCGGCGGTCTCGGGGCCATACGACCTCGGCAACGTCGCGGTCAGGGTCGCGCTCCACGTCGATCCCAACAGCGCCCAGGTCACCGCGATCGCTGATCCCCTGCCGCAGATTCTCGAGGGCATCCCGCTTCGCACCCGCACGATCCAGGTGGTGCTGGACCGCTCCGGGTTCACCCTCAACCCGACCAACTGCGACCCCTCCTCGGTCGACGCCTCGCTCAGCGGTGACGAAGGCGCCGCGACCGCCCGGAGCGCTCTCTTCCAGGTCGCCAACTGCGCCGATCTCCCCTACGCGCCGAGCCTCAGCCTGAGGCTCACCGGAGGGCTCAAACGTCGCGGGCACCCCGCGATCCATGCTGTCCTCAAGGCCAAGCGGGGCGAAGCCAACAGCCGCAGAATCTCGGTCACCCTGCCCAAAGGCGAGCTCCTCGACAACTCCCAGATCGGCGCCGTCTGCACCAAGGTCGCCTTCGCCCGCGACGCCTGCCCGGCCAGCTCAAGGCTGGGGCGCGTGGTGGCGATCTCACCGCTCCTCGACGCACCGCTCAGCGGCTCGATCTATCTGCGCTCATCCTCAAACGAGCTACCCGACCTCGCCCTCGACCTCGAGGGCCAGTTCGAGATCGAGGCGAGCGCCCGCATCGACAGCATCAATGAGCGCCTTCGCGCCACCTTCGAGACGATCCCCGACGTCCCGATCTCGCAGATCACCGTCGACCTGCTCGGTGGCTCAAAGGGCCTGCTCGAAAACAGCGAGAGCCTCTGCGGGTCGGCCAAGAAGGCTGTCGTGAGGATGAGGGGCCAGAACGGGGTCAGGTTGAACCGGAAGGTCAAGCTTCAGGCCGCGTGCGGCGCCCAACGGAAAGGTGCACGATGAGCGCGGCCTCTCTCCTCCGTCGCCTGTCTGCCGCCGCGGCGGCCCTCGCGCTCCTGGCGGTCGCAGTGGTTCCGACGGCGTCGGCTCGCCAGCTCACCCCTTACGCCTGGAACAGCTCCTTCAACGGCGCCGGCTCGACGGCCGGTGCGTTCAGCATCAAACTCGGTCCGCTCGCCATCCACCAGGCAAGCGGGCAGGTCTACGTCGTCGACAAAGCGATCAATACGGAACAGACCGGCGCCAGCGACTGGGTCAGTCGCTTCAGCGCATCCGGGGTACCGGCCCCGTTCTCCGGGCTCGGGGGCGCGAGCTCGCTCGACACCGGCAACGTAAGCGGCGTCGAAACGCCCTTGAAATTCGACGTGGGGGTCGACAACACGGCCGGCGCCGACAGCTTCTACGTCCTCAACAGTGCCAACAACGCCATCCGCTCCTACACGCTCTCGGGCCTGCCGCGTCCCGGCTTCCCGGTGTTCCGGGCGGGCTCCGAAGCGCTCGCGGTGGGCCCGCAGGGGATCGTGTCGGTCAACAACGCTCTCTACGGTCCTGCCGGTCAGTTCCTGGGCGAAGCCGGCTTTTCGGGAAACGCCATGGCTATAGCCGTCGACAGCCTCGGTTACTTCTACGTATCGACCATCAACAACGGCGTCGACAAATACAGCCCGCAGGGCGACCATCTGTTCAACCTGACCGATGGCTACGTAACCGCTGTGGCGGTGGATCCGTCCACCGACCATGTATTCACCCTCGACCCCTTCAGTGCTTCCGGCGAGATCGTCGAGTACGACTCGCAGGGCGTGCCGCTTTCAACCTTCGGCGACAAACCGTCACCGGGGTTCACCGCAATCGGCCCACCTGCCCAGGGAATCGCCGTTAATGCACAGACCCACGAGGTCTATGTCGCGAACGTACGCCCCGGTGACGGCGGGGGTCGCGTCGAGATCTTCTCGCCACAGCCCCAGATCACCGTCCCAGACGCCACCACCGGCACCGCGGACCCGACTCCAAATAGCGCGGTCCTGCACGCGGTGGTCAATGCTGCTGGGGTGCCGACCAAAGACTGCAAATTCGAATGGGGAACCACCAGCTCCTACGGGAAACTCGCGACCTGCGACCAAGGCACCGTGTTCACCGGCAGCGGCGACAACTCCGTGACCGCGTCGGTGGCGGGTCCGTTGACGCTTGGACAGACCTATCACTACCGGATCGCCACGAAGAACGCGAACCTTGCCAATGGCAGCGAGGTCTACTCCTTCGGCCTCGACCGCACCTTCCAGGCTCAGGGCCCCCCGTCGAGCGACGGCGAGTTCGTCAGCGACGTCAACACCGACGGGGCACTGCTGCACGCCTCGATCGACCCGAACGGCGGCGATACGACATACCAGTTCGAGTACACCACCGAGGCGGACTTCGAAGCCAACGGCTTCGCCAACGCTCTCAGCGCCCCGACCGGCGGAGATCCTCTCGGCTCGAACATGGGCTCTCAAGACGTCAGCACGGTCGTTGCCGGGCTCAGCCCCGATACCTCCTACCGCTACCGGGTGGTGCCGACGAACGCCAACTCGAGCACCCCGGGGGTTCCGCACTCTTTCAAGACCTTCGCTGTCAATCCGATCGACACCTGCGGCAATGCACAGGTCCGGCAACAGACCGAAGCCTCCTTGCTCTTCGACTGTCGAGCCTACGAGCTGGTTTCGTCATCGAACACTGGTGGCTATGACGTCGCCTCGGATCTCGCCCCTGGGCATGCGCCGCTCCCACCGGGCCCCCGCGCTGCCGACCGCCTTCTCTACACCGTCAATTTCGGCGCGATCCCCGGCATCGCCGGTAGCCCCACGAACTACGGCTCCGACCCCTACGTGGCGATCCGTGACCAGGAGGGCAAACGTTGGGAGACCGCCTATGTCGGCCTTCCCGCAGACGGCATGGCCGCCGCCGGCGCCTTCGGATCGCCGCTCCTCGGCAGCGACGACGGCCTGCGGGTCTTCGCATTCGGCGGTAGCGGCATCTGCGCGCCCTGCTTTGCCGACGGTTCCACCAACGTCCCCCTCCGCCTTGCCGACGGCAGCCTCGTCAAGGGCATGGCCGGCACGCTCGACCCTGCCGCGGACCCGTCCGGCGGCATCGCCAAGCCGCTCTCCGCCGATGGCTCGCACTTCGTCTTCAGCTCGGTCGAGCCGTTCGAGGGCGGGCCGGTCTCGGTCGGGGAAGTCTCCATATACGACCGTGATCTGACCTCGGGCGAGACCCAGGTCGTCTCCACCCTGCCCAGCGGTGCGGTGATCCCCGGTGGATTGCCGGGCTCACCCGACGTCGTCGAGCTCGACATCTCCTCCGACGGCTCGCGTGTCCTCGTCGCACAGAAGGTCGCTACCGACGGCGCGGGCAACGACCTCCACCACCCCTACCTCCACATCGGAACCTCGCCGAACACGGTCGATCTCGCCGAAGGGACCACCACCGGGGTCCTCTACGCCGGGATGAGCGCGGACGGCACCAGGATCTTCTACTCGACCGACGACCAGCTGGCGATCGAAGACGCCGACCACAGCGCCGATATCTACGAAGCGCGTGTCGACGGCCTTGGAAGCGCCGACCTGCGCCTGGTTTCGATCGCATCGGGAGGGCCGAGCAACCAGGACGCCTGCGCACCACCCGAGACCGCCGAGTCCGCGGCCTGGAACAAGCCTGATACTGCTTCGGAAGGCCCGGACTGCAGCGCGGTGCCCCTGGCCGGCGGAGCGGGCGTTGCCTCTGACGGCACGCTCTTTTTCCTCAGCCCGGAGCAGTTGGACGGCGCCGCCGGCATCTTCGAGCAGCCCAACCTCTACGTCGTCGAACCAGGCGCCGCGGGCCCGCGCTTCGTCTCGACCGTCGACTCCAGCCTCGTCAGGCCGCCGAAGCCGTTGCCCGGTCGCCCCTTGCTCCAGGCTGCCCTCATCAGCCGGTCAGAGCGGGGCCACGGGTGTGGCGGTCGACAAAGCCGGCTCCCTTTACGTCCTCAACAACGGCAATGGCCGCGTTCGCAAGTACAACGCGGCGGGCACCCTCCAGAACTACACTGCCGGCACCAATGCGGGGTCCAACAACCTGACAGGGGTCGACGCGCCGACCGGCGCCTTCTCCTTCGAAGCGGGGGCTCCCGTGCAGATCGCCGTCGACCGCGACAACGGCTACCTCTACGTCCCCGACTACAAAGACAACGTCGTCAACAGGTTCGCGACGACCGGCGCCTACCTCTCCCAGGTATCGGTCACCCAGCCGACCGGGGTCGCCGTCAACCCCGCCAATGGTCAGCTCTATGTCGCCAGCGGCGCCGGAGCGGTGCAGGTCTTCGCCTCCACGGGAAGCCCGGTCGCCGCCCTGCCCGTGACCGCCACCGCGATCGCGGTCGGCCGGGAGGGACGCCTCTACGGCGTCCAGGCCGGCAAAGTGAGCGCCTACGACTCCGCCACCGGCGCCTTCGTCGAGGACATCGTCGCCAGCGGTGCGAAAGACGTCGCCGTCGACGTCTCCGGCGTCTACCCGTACGACGGTCAGCTCTACGTCAACCTGGCGACGCAGATCGCCGTCTTCGACCAGGACGGAGACCCGATCCAGACCTTCACGGGCACCGAATTCACGAGCTCGGTCGGGATTGCCGTCGGTGCCAACCACCACGCATATGCCTCGCGGCTCGGACCCAGGGTGGTCGAGTTCGGCTTCTCCGACCCTCCCTATGCGGCGATTGAGAGTCCCACGGTTCTCCACGCAGCGGGACAGGTCGAGACCCGTGACACCTCGGACTTCCAGATCTCAGCCGACGGGCGCTACGCGGTCTTCCCAACCCGGCTGGAATTGAGCGAATACGAAAACCGCGGCCACTCCGAGATCTACCGCTACGACGCCGAGCAGGACCAGCTCGACTGCGTTTCCTGCACGCCGAGCGGAGCGATCACGACCACCGACACGTTGCTCGCCTCGAACGGCCTCAACCTCACCGACGACGGGCGTGTCTTCTTCACCTCCTCCGAGCCCCTGGTGCTGCGCGACACAAACGCGAAGAAGGATGCCTACCAGTGGTCGGACGGCAGGACCCAGCTGATCTCCACCGGCGCGAGCGCCTCGGACTCCGGTCTGCTCACCGTCTCGGCCGACGGGACCGACGCCTTCTTCTTCACACGCCAGGTCCTCGTCCCCGCTGACCAAAACGGCGGTCGGATGAAGATCTACGACGCTCGCTCGGGGGGCGGCTTCCTCACCCTGCCCCGCCCAGCAGGGCTGCAAGGCCTCCGACGAGTGCCACGGAGCGGGATCTCCCAGTCCTCCGCCGCCCAACATCAAGACGGTGACCGGTGCCGGCCAACTTCCGGGCACCGTCCCGAGAAAACCCTGTCGCCGCGGATTCCGCAAGAAGCGGGGTGGCAAGATGCGAGAAGAAGCAACGACGCCGCAATCGCAAGGCCCGTAACGGCAGGTCCGAAATGGCTGAGCTCCGGAGGCAGCGATCCGCACCCCGCCTCGGTCTGGCGCTGGCGAGCGCTCTGCTCCTGAGCATGGCTCTCTGCTCGGCGGCGCATGCGGCGCAGGGTGTGAGCGTCTTCTCGGTCGGTTCCTCGACGACCCAGGCGGGCGGCCACCCCGACCTCACCACCACCTTCGGGCTCGAAGACCCCGGCCAGCCCGAGGTCGCGAAGGACATCGTCGATCGACCTCCCGGCCGGGGTCTTCGGCAACCCCGGCGCGATCGTCCGCTGCGCCTCCGCCGACTTTGCGCTCAATCAGTGCGGCTCCGGCTCCCAGGCCGGCCTGATCACCCTCTACGCGAACTACGCAGGCGACGAAAACTTCCTCCTCGGCACGGCCCCCGTCTACAACCTTCAGGTCGACGGTTCGGATCAAACCGCTCTACTGTCCTTCGTCGCCCCCGTGGTGAACGTCCCGATCTCGATCCCGGTCACCGTCCGCACCGGCTCCGACTATGGGCTGCGCCTCACGGTCTCGGGTATCCCCCAGATCATTCCTCTGGCATTTGCGGAGATCACCATCTGGGGCTTTCCGGCGGCCTCCGAACACGATGTCGACCGCTTCTACCCGGGAACCTCCGGATCGCCGCCCGGGTGCCCCGGCCTGGCGGACACGAGCTGTCTCTCGGTTCCGCATCCCGACGGCGGTCAGGTCGTGCGGCCGTTCACCGACAACCCGACTATCTGCACCGGCCAACCGCTTCCGGTCTCGCTCGACGTTCTCACCTACCAGGACCCCGGTCATCCCACGCACGCCGATGCCGGCTATCCCCCGACCACGGGTTGCGAGAAACAACGCTTCGACCCGGTCGTCTCAATCGGCCTGACCACCGACGAGACGGACTCGCCCTCCGGGCTCGACCTGCGCCTGCTCGCCGACCAGTTCCTCGACATCGCACCGTCGCCGTCCCAGCTTCGCTCGGCGACCGTGACCTTGCCTGAGGGTCTCTCGATCAACCCGGACGCCGCCGATGGTCAGACCGCCTGTACCGACGCCCAGGCCAACTTCGGCGCGGATGCGGCCGCAGCCTGTCCCGACAACTCGAAAATCGGCACGGTCGAGGTTCGCACCCCTGCCCTGGAAGGGCCGCTCGAGGGGTCTCTGTACATCGGCGAGCCGATGCCCGACGACCAATACCGGTTGTTCATGGTCTTCGAGGGCTTCGGCATCCACGCCAAGCTCTTCGCCTCGATCAAGCCGCACCCCTTGACGGGCCAGCTGACGATCACCATGGTGGACCTGCCCCAGGTTCCGTTCGAGGAATTCAACCTCCATCTCTTCGCCTCCGATCGTGGTCTGGTTGCCACTCCGACCACGTGCCGTATCTACAACGCCGACGTTCACTTCGTTCCTTGGAACGATCGCCTCGCTCCGCAGCGAGCGAACCCCACATTCGGCCTCAGCTCCGGCCCGAACGGGCGCACCTGCCCGGGTGAAGTCCGTCCCTTCCAGCCGCGCCTCGTCGCCGGCACCTCCAATCCCCTCGCCGGCGACTTCTCCTCGTTCACCCTCAGGCTCGACCGCGATGACGGCGACCAGTTCCTGGGCGACCTCAACTTCAGGATGCCGCCGGGCTTCACCGGCTCCCTCCGGGGAATCGACTACTGCCCGGAGGCTTCGATCACCGCCGCTGCGCAGAGCCTCGGCCGCACGGAGCAGGCCGCTCCGAGTTGTCCCGCCTCTTCGCAGATCGGCACGACGAACGTGGCCGCCGGGCCCGGCTCGCACCCCTTCCACGCCATCGGCAAGATGTATCTCTCCGGCCCGCTCAAAGGGGCGCCCTTGAGCCTCGCGGCGGTGACGCCGGCTCTCGCCGGCCCATACGACTACGGCGTCGTGGTCGTGCGAGTCGCCCTCCACATCGACCCCCAGACGGCGCAGGTCTCCGCCGTGTCCGACACGGTTCCCTCGATCATCGGCGGCATCCCGATCCGCATGCGTTCGATCCAGGTCAACATCGACAAGCCCAACTTCACGATCAACCCGACTAACTGCTCGCCCTTCACAGTTGACAGCCAAGGGATCGGCGACCAAGGCACGGTGACCGACTTCTCGAGCTACTTCCAGGTCGTCAACTGCGCCCGGCTGGCCTTCAAGCCGAAGATGACCATGCGCCAGGTCAGTGGGCGGAAGAACACGAAACGAGCGAGGAACCCGCAGCTCAAATTCGACCTACGCACCCGCCCGGGCGACGCCAACGTCAAATCGATCTCGGTGACGCTCTCCCACGCCTTTGAGATCGATCAGCGCCACCTCGGCAACATCTGCTCCGAGAAAGAGCTGACCGAAAAACAGTGTGCCGGCCGCACACCGATCGGCGAGGCAACGACCGCCACGCCGTTGCTCGACCAGCCGTTGACCGGGCCGGTGTACGCGGTCTCGGGCTCGGGCGGCCTGCCTCGCCTCGCCTTCATCCTCAACGGCCAGGTCAATCTCGTCCCGCGCGCCGACACGAGAACGGTCAGGGGCCGCCTGCAGACAACCGTGCCGGTGATCCCCGATGCTCCGATTGGTCACTTCAGACTCACCGTCTTTGGCGGCAAGACCGGCTATTTGATTAACACTCGTGATATTTGCGTTCATAGGCCGGTCACCAAAATCGCCTATACCGGCCAGAACGGCAAGACGCGCACCGAGAACGTCAGGCTCAAGGCGGCCTGCGGCAAGAAGAAGGCGAGTAGCAAGAAATCCAAGCGCCACCGCCGCTCCATCAAGTAGCCGGCTCCGATGGCCCAGGCCGTTCGAATTATGGGGGCGAGGTCAACGCCCCCGCGGATCACAGCTAGGTTCGGTTGCGTTTTCTAGAAGTGGAACCGCTCTGTCTAACCTCTTCCTGCCGCGCCGATCTCGGCCGGCGCTGGGCGACACGCGTCTTGGTCCAAGCGGCCCTTCTCCTCGCGGCGATTGCACTCGTCTCGATTCCAAGCTCGGCGAGCGCAGCCGTCTACTGGGGCTCTCATCGCGACGGCGTCGGCGCCGCCAACCTCGACGGCACGGGACCGCAGTGGGACTACTTCTACTCGCTAGAAGCCACAGGGCCCGGCTGCGGGGTAGCGGTCAACTCCGAATACCTCTATTGGGCTGCATCGGACGCCATCGTCCGCCGCAAATTCGACGGCGAGAACCTCTACCCGCGCACCCTCCTCACCCGGCCCCAGGGCTTCTGTCGGTTTGCGATCGATCAGCAACACCTCTACTGGCTGGATCAGGGACCTCAGCCGGCAAGAGCGGACTCGGTGGTACGAGCCAACCTCGACGGCTCCGGCGCTACCCCTCTTATCGGCGGCCTCGAAAAGCCCTGCGCCCTCGCCGTAGGCACGGAGTACATCTACTGGATTGGAGGGGGCTACATCGGGCGGGCGACCCTCGACGGCACCGAAGTAGAGCGGAGGTTCATCCATCTCGCCTTCTTGGGTGGTGAATGCAGCCTCGCCGTCGGCGCCGACCATCTCTATTGGGAAGCGGGAGGGTCGATCGCTCGCGCCAGCCTCGACGGAGAGGAAGTGGAGCAAGGCTTCATCCCCTCGGTCGGCGATCTCAATGGCATCGCGGTCGACGAAGGCCACGTCTACTGGTCGACAAGGCCGGCAGGGATCGCCGCCATCGGCCGCGCGGGTCTTGACGGCAGCAGGGTCGAACCGACCTGGATCGCGGGTTCGACGAGTTCAAATTTCCGTGGCATCGCGGTCGATGCAAAACCGACGCCGCCCGAGCTCACCCTTCCCTCCCGGCCGATCAGGTTCAAAAGGGTGATCGAATACAACCTTCGCTCCGGCGCCGCCAGGCTCGGGGTGTTCGTGCCGCCCGGCACTCCCTTTGTGAATCCGCGCCTTCCGCCCGGGGGCCAGCTCTCGGTCACCTCGCCGGGCCTGAGTTGGAAGGTTTCCCAGAGCGACATCTCGCCCATCGGCGAGGGCGGCTACTTCCTGTGGTCCCTCCGTATCCGCTCGGGCGCGGGCGAGGTAGGCAAGCGAATTCGGTCCCAGTTGCGGCGCCGGGGCTGGGCCGCGGTCAATCTCCACCTCGAATATAGCCGGGACCGCGCCTACCCCGTGAGCGGGAGGCGGCGCGTGATCCTGCGTCGCTACCGCGGCGCCAGGGCGGGCTGGATAAAGCACCCCCCGCGGCTGTCGAAGAAGTCCAACACTGTCACTTTCCAACACCGCCCATAGTTCGCGGCAGCCACCTAACGTCTTGTCAATCGACTCACCCAGCGCATCGGGATCGAAGGCCGGCTTGTGTCGGGGCAGAAGGTTCCGAATAGCGACCAGTGCGAAGGAGGGCCTTACCCGACCTGCCATGCCCAAGGCCGTGAGGGCATCATCGCTCCCGCCCTCGCCGCTGACCTCGTGCCTCGCGCCCAAGCTGGTCCGTCACTCACCGACCCGACACGGGTTGAGGGGTCGGTTCGCTTCCGGCCGGCAGGGTCCCTGTGGGCGAGGGAACGAGGACCAACCGCTACTCGGCCTGCCAAGCCCAAGGCCGCGAGGGTGACAATGAACTGTTCGTAGTCAGGCTGTAACAGAGATGGCCTTGGCTTCGCCTAACAGCCTCAATGTTCGCGATATACATTTCTGTACCTATACATAAAGCCGACTCCTCCCGGTAAAATTCGTGCTGATGAGAAGCTCGTTGGAAGGCGTACTGAGTATGTGTGTAGCCCGAGGGTGCGGCTTCACCATCCCTTTGCTTTGTCTGATGCTCTTCTGGGGCTTCACTACAAGCGCAAGCGCCGCGATCTACTGGAACAGCGGAACATCGATCGGACGCGCCAACCTCGATGGCAGCGTTCCCGAACCGAAGTTCATTTCTCTTCCCTTTTCCGCGGGGGTCTATGGCTGCGGGGGAGTCGCTGTCGATGATCGCTACATCTACTGGTCCGATGTCAGCCAGCGCGCGATCGGCCGTGCGAACCTCGACGGCACCGAACCCGACTTCGCCTTCATCCCCAACCTCGACGACAGCGCTCTCGACACCCGCGGGCCCTGTGGGCTCGATATCGAGGGCTCCTATCTCTACTGGGCCAACAGCTCAGACCATTCGATCGGTCGTGCCAACGTCGATGGCACCGAAGTCGATCCGGAATACATCGTCACAACCAGCGATTGGACCGACTCAGTCGAGGCAGAGGGGGCCGTTTTGTATTGGGTTGCTGTCAACGCTTGGCTCAGTCGCGCCCGTCTCGACGGGTCCGAACGGGTCGAACCCCTGATCGACCGTGACTCGGGCCGCGGCGGGCTTGCCATCACCGAGTCGCACATCTACTGGCCGGATGTCGAATCCTCGATCAGCCGCGCCAACCTCGACGGCTCCGGGCTTGACGAAGCCTTCATCACCGGCCTCGAGCGCCCCTGCGACGTCGCCGTCTCGGGCTCCTCCATCTACTGGGTCGAGAGTCAATTCGTCGCTCCGACGGCGATCGGCCGCGCCAACCTCGATGGCTCGGGCGTCGAAGCCAATCTCGTACCCGGAGCCGACGGTTGCGGGATTGCCCTCGATGGGCTCCAGGTCCTCCCTCGTCCGCCTGCTCCTCCGCCGCAGCCGAGCCGGTTCAGGATCGGCAGGCTGCAGCGCAACGAGCGTGACGGCTCAGTCACCTTTCCCTTGCGTCTCTTCGGTGACGGCACGATTGCCGCCAGCGCGGGCGGCACGAGTATGAGGGTCCTGCCGGAGGGCATCGAGGGCGACGGTACCGGCGGCATTCTCACGGCTGGCCGTAAACGGCTCAGGATTGCGCCTACAACTAAACGCGGTGACGCCAGCCGATGCGTCCTTCGGGTTTTCAGGAGCGGAGGTACCGTGAAGCTCAAGCTGCGCGTGCTGGTCACCGAGCCTGACAAAGTGCCGGTTTGGAAGAGTCGACGGTTCCTCCTTTTCAAGCCTTCAGCCCACGCTGCAGATCTTCAGCCCAAGCAGAAACGTCGCCCCGTGCGCTGCTTCGCTCGACCAAGCCATGAGGCGCTTGTTGCCGGCAGGGGGACGCTCGATTGATCTTCTCGGGTGGGAACAAGGACCGGAACGCGGCACCGTGCCAAACTCGGTCTCTTGTCGGGCGGATCAGCCGCTGCGGGGCAGCGGTGTTGGTAATGCTGGTTATTGCTCCGCCTGCCAACGCGACGACGACCTCCTACTTCTCAGCGGTGGGTTCGATGACCGCGGTCAGGACATCTGCGGTCAGCGCCCCCCTTCCCGACGGAAAGGTTCTCGTCGCTGGCGGCTTCTATGGCTTCTGGCACACAAGCGCAGAGGTCTTCGATCCCGCGCTCGATACCTTCAGCGCAAACGGGGTCGGCTCGATGTCGATCGCCCGCGAAGGGGCGGTGGCCGCCCCGCTTCCCGATGGCCGCGTTCTGGTTGCCGGTGGCAGCGAAAAAGATTCGATCTACGCCAGCGCCGAGATCTTCGACCCCGTCACCGCCACCTTCAGCTCAGAAGGAATTGGCGCCATGGTCTCTCCCCGCACAAGGGCAGTCGCCGCACCGCTGCCCGACGGCCGGGTGCTGATCGCCGGGGGTGCCAACGGCCCGGCCCTGGCAACGGCGGAGGTCTTCGATCCCGTTACCGGCACCTTCAGCGCCGCTGGCGTCGGTGGAATGAAAAGCGCCCGGGCAAATGCCGCCGCCGCACCGCTGCCCGACGGCCGGGTGCTGATCGCCGGAGGATCCAACTTCAGTGTCAAATTCAACAGCGCCAGCGCCGAAGTCTTCGATCCCGTCACCGGCACCTTCAGCTCGACCGGGATTGGCTCCATGTCAGTGGATCGCATAACTCCAGCCGCCGCGCCGCTTGCCGATGGACGGGTGTTGATCGCCGGTGGTGCTGGTTCCAAAGGTGAGGGCCCCGGCGGCTGGTACTCGAGCGCCGAAGTCTTTGATCCAGCAACGAACACCTTCAGCAGCGCCGGGATAGGCGCGATGGGAACACCCAGAAGCCTTGCTGCTGCATCCCCACTACCCGACGGGCGTGTGCTGCTCGCTGGTGGATATCGGTCACCTGGTGGCTCAGGCGGCGGCCTCTTTTTTGACACCGCCGAAGTGTTCGTTCCCGAGCCGAGCCCATCGGGCGCCGGATTGGACTTTGGCAGCCACGATGTCGGCCAGACGTCGGCCGCGAAGCAGCTCAAGATAACCAACCTCGGGGTCCAGGCCCTTGAGATCGCCGGCGCCGATCTTGTCGGTGCCAACGCGGATGACTTTGCCCTCGCCGAAGACGGCTGCCAAGGTCTTGTGCTCGCCTTCAAAGAGCACTGCACGATGCTGATCCAGTTCGCGCCCTCCGGCCCGGGAGCGCGGTTGGCAGCGATTCGGATAACCGACAACGCTTCCACGAGCCCCCAGGCATTTCAGCTATCCGGTGTCGGAACCCCAGAGTCAGGGCAGGGTCCGGGGCCTGGGCCGGCCCTGGAGTCTGCTATTGAGACCCAACCCGACCCGCAGGAATCGGCCGATCCGGCCGACCCGGCCTTCCGTCCGTGGGTTCGTTGCAAGCCGCGGCGTAGGAAGGTGCGGTGCGCTATCGGCCTTCAGCGTGGTTCATCCAGAATCTCGCGCCTGGTGCTTGCTAGGCACGGACATATCTACGCGTCCGGCCGGCCGATCACTATTGGTTCCGACGTTCGCCTGCATTTCACTCGTCGTCATCTCCTGCCGCCCGGCCGCTACACACTGACCGTTGCAAGTCAGGAGAGCGGGCAGACCAAAGCCACTCGTAGTTCCGTAGAGATCAGACAAACGGGCCGTCGTGCGGGTCACTCCCAGGGAAACGTTGCCCGCCCTCACTCCCGACACTCGGCCGTCGCCTCACGCCTCTCGCACCTGAAGCGTCAAGGCTCGAGACGCCTCCTACTCGGCCTGCCACGCCCTAAGCCGTGAGGGACACCACCAGCAATCTCCCTGTGGGCGAGGGAACGAGGACCAACCGCTACTCGGCCTGCCACGCCCAAGGCCGCAAGGGCCACTGTCACTCGCGACCGCACTCGCGTTCACCGGCGTCCACAGCACCCTCCGCCCACCGACCTCCAAGCAAGTCGAGTGGCCGGTTCGCTCCCGGTGCACACTCCGACAACGCGGGCGAGTTGCGCAGACGCCTACTCGGCCATCCACGCCCTAAGCCGTGAGGGCTCCCTCGCTCCCGGCCTCGCAAGTAGTGCCCGCTACGTCACCAATACCTCCTGTTCGTTCGGTCACCAACCTCCACTGGGGTGTGAGAGGCTGGTTCACTGCCGAGCAGCAACACCACGATGGCCGCAAGCTCTGTCGGATCCCTACTCGGCCTGCCACGCCCAAGGCCGTGAGGGTCTTGACCCCGCCTCCGCTGGCGCCGGGTTGCCGATCATCGTGCGGCGGTCGCCGAGCGGTGCTCTCCGAATAGAGTCGGTATCTCCTCGGTGTAGGCGAGAGGCGCTTCCAGTGAGAATCTCCAAGGTCCACGTCAAAGGCTTTCGCTGTCTTGCCGATCTCAAGGTGGACTTCGACCACCTCACGGCCCTTGTGGGCAGCGGCGGTGTCGGCAAGTCCACCGTCCTCAACGCACTCGATTGGTTCTTTCACGGTGGCGATCTAGAGGAGCGTGACCGCCACCTCCCGGCCGCCGAGGGGGCCGAGCCCGCCGACGAGGTCGTCGTCGCCCTCACCTTCACCGATCTGAACGACTCCGATCGAGAGGTTCTCGGCGACTACATGGAGGGCGAGATCACGACTTTGACTCGCAGCTGGAGCGAGGCCGATGGCGAGAAGCTCTCCGGCAACGCCAATGTCTTCCCTCCCTTTCAGGAGTTGCGAGCGATCCCCGGCGCCCGCGATTTCCGCCAGGCCTATGTTGAGTTCCGCGAGGGCGACGGCGCCGAGCTGGAGCTGCCCGAGCCGGCTCGGGCAGCTGATCAGATCAAGACTGACATGGAGATCTGGGAGCGCGAGCATGAGGGCCAGTGCGAGTTCTTGCCCACCGACGCCCGTCACCTCTTTGGCTTTACCGGTACCTCGACCCTCGCCGCGCGCTTCAAGTACGTCCTCGTCTCCGCCACCGCGAGCGCCCCGCAGGCGCTCAGCGATGATCGCCGTAGCGGTGCCTTGGTGCACCTTCTCTCCGTTCTGGAGGGGCTCGATGAGGGTGCCCTCGAGCGCATCGAGGAGCTGCAGGCGACCGCGCAGGGAGAGATCGAGCAGATCGTCAGCGCCTCGCGGGGAACGGAACTTGTCTCGATCAGCTCCGGCCTCACCAACCGGGTGCGCGACTACTTCCCCGGAGCGGCGATCAAGCTCGAGGATGAGATCTCACCGCCCCGGTCGCCCGACATCTCGGTTCGTGCCCGGGTCAGCGACCGCGGCGGGCATCCGATCGACCCTGAGCTGCAGGGTCATGGGCTTCAGCGCGCCCTCGTCATTGCCCTTCTGCACGAGATCGCCGAGCGTGAGAGCGAAGAGGAGGATGGGGAGGAGGGTGCAGAGCCCCGCGCCTTGATGCTCGCTATCGAGGAGCCAGAGCTCTACCAGCACCCGCTGCAGGCCCGCGCCCTCGCCGCCACCCTCGAGAGCCTCGCCGGCTCTGACGGCACTCGCGCGATCCAGGTTGCCTACTCCACCCACTCGCCCTACTTCAGCCGACCCGCTCTTTTTGCCGACCTTCGTCTCTGCCGCCGCCTCGCCGATGGCGGCACCTCCTGCGTTGCTGCCGACGCGTCCGCGGTGGCCGCCGCGATCTCTGAGGCTGGCTATGAGACCGATGCAGCCAAACGCGTCGAACGGGCCCTCGCAGACAGCCTGCGTGAGGCGATATTCGCCCGCGCGGTCTTGCTCTGCGAGGGTCCCAGTGACGCACCGGTGCTCGAAGGCGTCGGAGAGCTCGGTGGCGGCCTCGACGGCGACGGTGTCGCGGTCGCGGACTGCGGGACGAAGTCGTCCCTGATCATCGCGATCGCGATCTTGGGCCAACTCGATATTCCCTACCTGGCCTTCTTCGATGCCGATGCTGGCGAAGCGAAGGGCTCGGAGGTTGCGCTCAATCGCCGCATCCTCGCGATCTGCGGAGAGCCAGAGGAGGAGTGGCCCGAGCGGGGCCTGCGCGAGCACTCGGCGAACTTCGCCGACCACCTAGAGACCGACCTCGCCGAGATTTGGCCCGAGTTCGACGAGGCTCGACGCGCGGTCGCCGAGGAGCTTGGCGTCAAGGAGACCAAGAAGGACGTTCGCGTCTACCGGGAGGCGGTCGCTCGCGCCGGCGAGCCGCCTCCCCTCCTGGTCGAAGTCGTTGAAGCCGCGCGGGAGTTGGCCAAATGAAACGCACACCAGTCCGCTCCTCCAACGTAGCCAGCATCGGCTATGACCCAGAGACTTCCACCCTCGAGGTCGAGTTTCATGGGGGTGGCCTCTACGAGTACTACCGGGTGCCCGAGGAGCACTACCTGAACCTCACCAGCGGAACTCGTTCAGTGGGCAACTATCTCAACATGCAGATCAAGGGCCGCTACCGCTACCGCCAGCTGCGTTGAGGGCGGCGGGGGTAATCACCGCGCCCTACAACTCCGCACCGACTCGGTCGTGATCTCCTCGCCGCCGGCGAAGCTGTAGGTCGCTCGTGCGAACGATAGAAAACCGGCAGTGAAGGATTTAGGAATCGGACAGGAGGCCCGTAGGAAGCTTCGTTCTTCGCCGTCGTGGCGGAAGCTGCGCGAGACGACGATGTGGAAGTTGGCGACCCGCGGCCACGGTCCGACCGAGCGCCGGATCAGGGCTACCAGCACCGTGCGAAACGATCCGCGCTGGTGGTGGACGCTGAAGGGGATAATGAAGGCGACCGGCGGGCGGGTTGCGTAGGCGTGGACCAAGACTGCCGGCCGGCCGGCCTTGGTGCGGCCGTTGAAGGCCGTGATCCGAGCCTTGACGTCGAAGCCGGGCTGATTCGGGACGAAGACCCGGGCGAAGAGGCCGCCGTGACCGACCTTAGCCTCGCCGCAGCGCTCGATCGCCAGCTCCGTGTCGGCGCCCAGCAGCCGCACCCTTGGGCAGACCGGCAGGCCGCGCGTGTCGAGCACGCCGCGCCAGGCGAGTTCAAGGCGGATCCAGTTGACCCGCGGCAGCGGGGCCTTGTCGCTGGTCAGGACCCGGCCTGCGAGCCGCACCGCCACCGGCGCCGGCTCGCCCCTCGGCAGGGTCCGCGGCGAGATACCGCCGTTCAGGGTGACGATGACGTTCTTCTCCTGTGAGCGCTCAGCGTGGGCCGCCGCGCCGCTGAGCGCAATCGCCGCAAGGACGGCGATTGCCAGCAAAAGACGGCCTGCGGTGCGGCCCATTGACCTCTCCCGGTGGTTCGCGGGCGGCACCCACCGCCCCTAACCTCAGCAGCTAATGGTACGACACTGTACCTCAACTTCGCAACCCGATTTGGCAGCGGGATTGGGCCAGAAGGCCTTTCGGTACGTTTAGAGACTTAAAGATGGCGCGTACTTGCGCCTCGCCTAATGCCCGCAATACGCGCCTACAGACGGGGGCAAGCAACGAAATCTTCTGGTCCTCCTCGGCGGCTCGTCGGGGCCGGTTTGCTTGACTTTATGGTCCGTATCTGTTCTGCTTTTGTGCGTCTTTGGCGGCGGGAGGCGCCGCACTGCGCGCACGGTTAGGGCGCATAGGAGTCCAGGCACGGGAGGCGGTCAGGTGAAAGCGAGCGGGTCAGGCGGCGCTCAGTCGGCCCAGCATGTGGGGCTGAGCGCCGCTGCTCGGGTGCGCACCGGCGGAGTGGAGTTCTCACCCAGCTTTGCCGCCTTGCAGGACACGGTCAGCGCAGCCTGCGCCGCCGAGACTCAGTGGCAGGCGCGCATCGTCGTCGGACTGCGGGCGGTACTCGAGTTCGCCGCCGCCGACCCGGCCGCGGCCCGTGCACTGACGATCCAAGCGCGCGGGGGGGACCCGGCTGAGCCCGACCGCCAGGACGAGGTGATCGCCCATTTCGCCGGGTTGCTGCGGCAGGCGGCGCCGGCGGAACAGTTGGTCGCGATCTCGACCGGCAGCGGCGTCGTCGAGGCGATCGCCACCAGCATTCGCGGCCACCTGCTCGCCGACGAGGCCGAGCAACTCCCCGCAGCGCTGCCCGACCTGGTCTACCTGACCCTGATGCCCTACACCGGCCTCGCCGAGGCCCGTCGCTGGGCCAGCGCGGCACCCGGCCTTTAGCGGTACGTACAGATTCTGTTTAGCTACGTTGAGAAAGGCTAAATTCCTCGTTTTGCCCTTGACTTTACGGTACATATCTGTTCTGCTTTAGCCCATGCGAGAGGCGCAACCCACGCATCCTCGCAACTGGCATGCCAGCCTGGGATCGTCCCGTCCATTCCCTGTGCGGCGCGATCCCATCTGCATCGCAAGCGATACCCCGGGAGGGTGTTCTCTCGCTCTCCCGGGGCGCTTGCGCTTTCGCTGGCCCGCCCGGTCTCAGGAGCTTCGATGAGCGACTCGAACGGGTCGGTCGCCGAGCGCGACGGCCGTGGCACAAAGCTGCCCCGCGGCCGCCACGGGATCCCGCCCGAGCAGGTGATCGCCAACCAGCGCCAGCGGATGCTCGCCGCGACGGCGGCGCTCTTCGCCGAGCGCGGCTATTCGGGGTTCTCAGTCGGCGACGTCACCACTGGGGCCCAGGTCTCGCGCGCGACCTTCTACAAGCTCTTCGACGACAAGGCCGACTGCGTGTGCGCCACGCACGGCGCCGCCTTCGAGCAGCTCGAGGAAGCACTGCTCGCCGCCTGCTTCTCGCGCGCGAGCTGGCCCGAGAGCGTCGCCGCGGCGGTGGCCGCAGCGCTTCAGTTCGCCGCCGAGGAACCGGCCGCGGCGAGCCTGATCGCCTTCGCCCCGCTGGCCGGCGATTCGGATCTGACTGGGCAAGCGCAGGCTGCCAGCAAACGCTTGCTGGCAATGCTGCGCGCCGGCCGGGAGCGCTGCCCCGATGCGAGCGTCCCCAGCGATTTCGTCGAGCGAGCATTGCTGCTCGGCACCGTCAACGTGATCGGTGCGGAACTGCTTGCTGGCCGCACCGAGCGGCTGGCGGAGCTCGCCCCCGAACTCACCGAAATCCTGCTCGCGCCGTACTTGGGTGCCGGGCAGGCCAGGCTTGTCGCGTCAACGGCTTGAGGACGAACCGCCAGCCGCATCACCATCACCTAACCGTCGTATCCCGATGCCGGCCGGGCCTTGTCTCATGCGATCCGAGTTCCCGCCCAAACCAGGGCGCCGGCGGCCAACTCGATCAGACGCCTTTACGCTCGAGCCAGCCGGTCGCCACCTTCAGCCCCAGCCGCTCCGACCAGTAGTCAAGCCCGCCGTGGCTGCGGATCGCGACCCAGAGCCGCTGCTCCCCAATCGCCTCGAACTCCCGTTTCATCGGGAATTGCTTCGGCGCCTTGAAGCAGCGATGGAACTCGCGCTCGATCCGCTCCTTGGGCCAGCGGTCGTTGCCGCGCACCCGGTACTCGAAGCCGAAGTGCTCGGCCCAGTGCGCCAGGCCGCCGTGGCAGGGAATCGCCCTGTACAGCGCACCCAGGCCCGCCGCCTCGAACTCGGGCTTGCCCGGCATCTGCTGGCGCCCCCGTAGGAACGGCTGCAGCGCATCGCAGACCCGCTGGTCGGTCCACTGCACCTGGCCCGCGCTGACCTCGAGGCCGAGCTTGTGCGCCCAGTAGTAGGGACCGCCCCAGGCCCAAGCCTGGTGATGCAGGCGGGCGCGCCCCGCCAGCGCGAACTCCAGGTAGACCGGCCAGTCACTCCGGTCTCCGAGGAAGGAGCGCAGTTCCGCCTCAATCCGCCGCTCGGGCCATTTCCGCAAGGCGCGCAGGCGGCCGCCCCGCGACCCTTTTCGCTCCGAGGCGACGACACCGGCGCCGGTGACGATCGGGCCGCGGCCGCCGCGGTAGACGAGCGCCCGCTCGGTCAGAGGCTCGGGCCCGCGCTCGATGACGATCACGTCGACCAGCTCGCGAACGGCGCGCTTTCGCTCCTCCCAGTCAACCGTCGTCCAATCGCGCTTAAGTGCCTCGAGGTCGAGTCCTGGTCCCCGCAGCAGGCGCTGCTCGCGCTCCAATTCGAGCAGGCGTTTCTCGACGATCCGCTGGCGGTGGCTGATTCCGGCCTCGAAGGAATCAGGGCCCAACCTCCGCAGCAGGTTCGGCGAGTCGCGATAAGCGACCAGGTCCTCCCGCGCCGTCTCCACGTCAGCCCCCAGTCTCTCGATCGCCCTTTTCGCATCGGCACCCGGTCGCCGGCCGCGCAGGGTGAAAATGAACTCCTCGAGCAGCGGCTCGAGCTGATCGGCCCGCGCGTAGGCCGGCCGCGGGCAGCGACGGCGTTCGGCCGAGCAGCGGTAGACGGTGTGCGGCCAGCGTGGTTTCATGCTGCGAGTCGCGGTCATCAGGCCGCCGCATGCCGCGCAGCGCACAAGCCCGCCGAGCAGCACCTCGACTCGTTCGCGCGAGCGGCGCGGCAGCGACTGGCAGCGCTGCCAGAGCGCGGCATCGACGATCGGCTCGTGCGCGTTCGGATTGCGATGGGGGCCGCGGTGGGCCTCGCCACGGTAGGCGCTGTTGGTGATGATCCGGTAGACGGAGTCGCTGCTGAACAGGGCTCCGTTGGTGGTCTCGAGCGGCGACTCGTTGAGGAAGTCGGCGATCTCGGCATAGGTCTGGCCGCGGGCGCGGCGCTCGAAGACCTCGCGGATCACCGGACCCTCAAGCGGGTCGACTCGCAGCCGCCCGCTCTTAGTCCGCTCGTAGCCGATCGGGCCCTTTTTGCAGATGTAGACGCCGCGGGCGATCGCCCGCGCGCAGGCGACGTCCCAGTTGGTTCGCACCCGGTCGAGCTCCCACTCGCCGATCGAGAGCAGCAGCTGCAGGACCAGCCTGCCGGTGGTCGTGCGGATATCGAAGCCGTCCTGGACGCTGACGAAGGTTCCCTCGGCCTTCTCGATTCGGGCAATCCCGCGCAGGCCGTCGATGACGTTGCGGCCGAAGCGGTCGAGCTTGGCGACGACGACACCCCCGGACTCGCCGCGCTCGACCCGCTCGATCGCTTCCAGCAGGCGCGGGCGGTCGGCCCGCCCGCCACTCTGGTCGAGCTCTTCGAAGACCTCTCCCAGAGTGTCCCCGCTCAGCTCGATCCAGCCCTCGATCTGCTCGCGCTGCACCCGGGGCGAGATGAAGCTCTCGCCCTCGCGGTCGCCGACCTGTGAGACGCGGATATAGCCGTCGAGGATCAATCACACTCCTGGCTCTCGAACCGTCTTACTGCGTTAATACTAACCAACTAGTAAGAATTGGGACGACGATAGGCGCATCGCCCGCCCCCAGCGCAAAGCACCCGACGCCGAGGCACGCCTTGCGGCCTTCGCGAAGGACTTCGCAAAGCGCCAAGCCCAGCTCGACAGCGCGAGCGATGAACTGCAGGCCGAACGTGACGTTGAGATCCGTGCCGCCCACAGCGGTGGCCTTCCCGAGCAGGCGATTGCCAGGGTCATGAAGATCAGCCAGCAGCGCGTCTCCCAGATCCTCCGCGGCTAGCCCGAACACCTATCAAAAAAAGGGGGGGCGAACCTCGTGCCCCCGGCCCTAGGACCTCCACCGACGCGCACCGCCCCGTCGCGGTCGCCGCACCCCTCCAATTTTCGCACGCTGCGCGTGCGGGTCGGGGGCACCGGCTCCCGCGCCAGGCGGGGGCCCCTGAGCGAGGAGGAACTCCAGATGAAGGAGCAGATGATCGAGGTGGTCGAGATCGGCGCGATCGAGGTCGAGGAGGGCTTCAACCCCCGCGGTGTCCTCGACGAGCGCGCGTTGGCGGAGCTGGAGGCGAGTATTCGCCAGAGCGGCCTGGTCACGGCGCTGACCGTCAGGTCCAACGGCGAGGGGCGCTACGTTCTGATCGCCGGCGAGCGCCGCCTGACGGCAGCGAAGCGGGCTGGCCTGAAGCGGGTGCCGGTGGTGATTCGGGAGGGAAAGGATGCACTCGCCGCCGCAATCGCCGAGAACCTGATTCGCGCCGACCTCGACCCGATCGAGGAGGCCAACGCGCTCAGCCGTCTGGCCGAGGCCGAGGGGCTCGGCACCCATAAGAAGCTGGCAGATCGGGTCGGCAAGTCGAGCGCCTACGTCTCAGAGCGCCTGCGCCTGCTCGCCTTGCCCGAGTCGGTGCAACTGCAGATCGCCGCCGGCAAGGTTCCGGTTGCGGCTGAGCGCGAGTTGCGCAAGGTCGTCAAGGTCTGCCCGGCGGTAGCCGAGCGCGCCGTAAGGCTGGTCGCCAGGGGCGAGATCGAGGGCCGCGACCTGATCGAGCGCTTCGACGAGGTGCTCCACGCGGTCGCCGAGTCCGAGCTGCCCGAAGCGCCGACGATGATCGACGTCGGGCGCCCCGCGCGGATCAGCGAGCTGATCGCCGACCCCGAGCAGCGCAGCTCGCTGGCGCAGCGCCTGCGCGTCGCCCACCCCTACGAAGACAGCGAGGATCCGTTCGTGCGCTTCGCCGAGGCCGAGGTCGACGCCGCCCGCGCCGCCGGCTGCCTGCTCGAGTATGAGGTCGACCACGGGGGTTGGAGTTCCTCGCTCGCCTTTATCTGCGATGCCGAGTTCGCCGCCGACCTGACCCTGCGGGCAGTGAAGAGGATCGAGAACGAGGCCAAACAGCGGGCCAACCAGCGCGAGCAGGCAGCCGGAGCCAGTTCCAATGGCGGCGATCCGGAATCCACGGCCGAGCAGGAACTCGAGGAACGCCGGGTCGGGCGCGAGGACGCCAAACGCGAAGCCGAGCGCGCACGGACTTCCAATCTCGAGCTCGGACGCAAGCTGATCGCACGGCGGGGCGCCGCGAGTCGTAAGCAGCACAGCCTCACCCGTGCCAGGGCCCTGGCCGAGGTCATCCTCGCCGATAACCCAAATCTCGCCGCCCGCGGCCTGCGCCTGGTCCTGCCGCAGCTGCAGGAGGTCGAGGTCAAGCAGCTGAAGTCGGGCGAAACGCGCGAGAAGGTGACCTACAAGGACGCGACGGAGTGCGAGCAGTATCTGCGCCGTCGGATCGATGAGGCGAAGAGCGACAAAGAGGTGCTCGAGCTGGTTGCCGATGCGCTGATCGCGGCGCTCACGGCCGACGAGGGCGAGCTCCCGCGCTCGAGGCAGATCAGCTGGTGGAACTCCGCCGAGAAGCGGGTGAAGGGGCTGCTCGCCGCCGAGATCAAGACGCTGCGGCCGCGTCGGGCTCAGCGCAGGTAACTGGGGTCGACAGGGATGGAGTCTGCGATGAAGCCGCCACCCCTGCTCGAACCGAATCGCGTCCGGGAGGGTCAGCGCCGCTCAGGCGGCGCTGACTTCCTCGCCAGGCTCGAGTCGATGAGCCCGCGGCAACGGCTACGCGCCGCCCGCGGCGGCGAGTTCAGCCGCTCTGAGCGCGCGCTCTGGGCCGCGACCTATCCCGACGAGGTGCCCTTGGTCAACGGCGAGCTCGAGTGGATCGCGCTCGGGCTCGCCGACCTAGATGGCTGACCGTGTGCAGCTCATTGGCTTCGCATCTCTCTGTCCGCAAACGAGAAAGGAGAAAGCGATGGAGTACCGATGCCCCGATTGCTGTAGTCCTGAGGTAGCGCTGATCGACCGCCGCACTCATCTCGAGTGCGGCAACTGCGGAGCGCGCTTCGAGCGCGACTCGACCCTCGTCACCCTTGCGGACGCCGAGGCCTACGCCGAGGAGCTCTGCGCCTGTAGCTGCGACGAAGTGCGCGGATGCCGCAGAGCTTCCGGCCCGCCGAGGAGCTGATCGATGCGCTGATCGTTGACTCGCAGGATGGACCTGGGCGGTCGAGGGGGTCGGCGAGAAGGGCGGCTTCCCGACGATCCTCGGGGATCACTGCTGGGATCGCCCGACCGTGTCGCGGTGCTCAGGCCGGGGGCGTCGCCACCGTGTCGCATTCGCGGGCGATTGCCCTGATCCGCAGCGAGCGCGAGGGCAGCAGTTCGGCGGTCAGTTCGACCGAGCAGGTCTGTTTGGACCCGGCCGCCGAGGTTTGGCTCCATTCGGCGCTGCTCCCATAGCTCAAGGGACCGAGCCGCTCGACGAAGAGCAGGGCTGCCCGCTTGCCCGCTATTCGGTCGGCCTCCGCCTGGAGCGCCGCCCGTGCCCGCGCGTAGGAGAGGACGAGCGTCCTCTCGCTCCTGCACCGGGCGCGTGGCGCTCTCGCCGAGGCTTTGCCGCCCTCACCGCGCACGACGATCCGCAGGCTGCAGGTCGTCTTCTGCGTGGCGCTCTGACCGCGGGCTGTGAACCTGCAGACGACCTTCTCTCGGGTTCGGCGGCTGCACCCGCTGAAGGCGACTGCCTCGACCCTGGCGCTGCGCCGTGTGTACTTGCGCGCACTTCGCTTCGCTGCCTCCCTGGCCGCCGCCTTGTTCAACTTCGGGGGAGGGGGTGGTGGTGTCGGCTCAGTCGAGCCGCCTCCACCGCCACCGCCACCACCTCCGGAGGGCAGGTCCTCGCAGGCGATGCCGTCGCTGTCGGCGTCGAGGCCGTGGGGGTCGCCGGGCAGCAGTTGTTCCTGGGCTTCCTCCTGGGTGGCGAAGTCGGCGCAGTTGTAGTCAGCGGCCGCCGTCTCCGGAAAGCCGATCGTGAGGGCGAGCGCGGCGAGGAAGCTGGTCAGCAGCGCCGCGCGAACGCGCAGCGACGGAAGGCGCGCTTGCGTTGCGGCGTCCAGCGAGGGCGGAATCAATGTCGTCCTTTCGTACCGACCGGGTAGGGCACCTACACTCGAAACCGTACCCGAGCACGCCCCAAAGGAGCCACGATGATGAGCAGACCGCAGCTGAAGCGACCCTCGACCGGCACCGCCCTCGGATTCCTCGCCCTGATAGTCGCCCTCGCCGGCAACGCCAACGCGGGCTCCGATAACCGAATCGTCCGCAAGGGCGACCTCGCCAAGGGCGCGGTCACCGCCCGTGCTCTTGCCCCCGGCGCCGTGAAGGCGAAGGCACTCGCCAAAGGCGCGGTTACCGCCAAGGCGCTCCGCCGAGACGCCGTCAACGCCGCCGCCCTCGGTCCCGATGCCGTAACCACCGATGCGATCCGCAACGGCGCGGTAGCCGCCGGCGCCCTCGGCCCAAATGCCGTCACCGCTTCCGCGCTCGCTCCCGGCTCGGTCTACGGTGGTGCATTGGGGCCGGTGGCAATCCGCTCGTCTGCGATTACCGATCTAGACGTCGTCGCCGAAAACGGAACTTGGACAGCCTCCAATACTGCGACGGCAACTTGCGCACCCGGCGAGCGTCTGCTGAGCGGCGGCGTCGTCTTCACCAATCCGGGCAATCGTGAAGTCGGGGTGATCCATTCGGTGCCGTTCGGGACCGCCTCGGCGAGCGGATTCGCCGGACAGATAACGAGCAACTCCGGCGGCACCGCCACCGCCGAAGTCCAGGCGCTCTGCCTGAAATAACCGTGTTGCGCTCGAGCACCCTCAGCCCCGCACCAGCACCTCGACCGGCTTGCTGTGGCCCTCGACCCAGGGGTAGCCGGCCTGGCGCGGCACCACGGCGCGGAAGCGGTAGCGGGTCCGGCGCGTGGTCGAGGTGAAGCGGTAGGCGGCGCGGAAGCCGCCCGTCGCGTTGGCGGTCGCCCGGCGGAAGGTGATCCAGCGCTTCGAGCCGACCGTGCCCGCCTGCAGGATCACCACCCGGCCGCCGTTGCTCGGCTCCGGCAGCTGGCCGCGGAAGCGGACCCGGGCGCCGTTTACCACCTGGGCGTGGTTGACGCGCAGGCTCGGCCGGGCGCGGGCGTAGTAGCGGACGTCGCGGGCGACCTGCGAGGAGCCGTGGCGATAGCCGACGACGATCTCGCGGTTCGGGCCCGGCGCGACCAGGTGGCGGTAGCGCCCCTCGGCGTCGGTGGTCACGGCGCCGACCGTGCTCGCCTGGCGCTCGACGCCGATCGTCTGCATCTTCAGGCACAGGGTGGCGCCGGGGATCGGGTCGCCGGCGTCGTTGGCGAGGCGGCCGCTGAGCTCGGCGCCCTTGCCGAAGGGGACCGTCACCGTGTCGTCGTGGGAGCGCGAGAACTGGGCGCTCAGGACCTCGCCGCCGGGCACCGGCGACTCGATGCAGGAGTTGTCGACGAAGACGGTCCGCGAGACTGAGCAGGTCGTGTTCGGGTCGCCGAGCGTGGCGAAGTCCGAGGCGCAGACCTCGACCCGGTTGGCGCCGTCGCGAAACGGATAGGCGCCGGTCTCGACCGTCCACTCGGCGCTCGCCCGTGGCGGACAGGGCGTGACCTGGGCGGCGACGGTGCCGACCACGCTCGGGTTCTCGGCGTGGGCGATGTTGCAACCCGGTGTCCTCGGCTGCGCCGCGGGCAGCCCGTTGACCGAGAGCGAGAGGTTCGAGAGCCCGCCGCCGATGTCCTCGGCCTCGACCCCGATGCTCTGCCGCCCGCGCTTGACGCCGGGGTCGAGCAGGGTCCCGTCGAGCCGGGCGAGCGTTGGTGCCACCGGGTCAACCACGGTGGTCGCGAAGTAGCGGGCGGCGATCCAGGGGCCGGCGGGGCACTCGCCGATGCAGTTCAGTTCCATGAAGAAGGCTTTGAAATCGTCATCGAGGCGGAAGGAGCGCACGTCCCAGAGGCAGCTCGGCGTCGGCCAGCCGATGAGGAAGACGTGGCTCGGCGCTCCCGCGCAGGAGGCGGCGGTGATCGTGATCGACTCGAGCCTGCCGCCGGGCGGGCGCTCGATCGGGATCCCGAAGTAGGCGGCGCCGCCGGGGGAGACGTGGCCCTGGCGCAGGACCAGGGCGCCGCCCCGCTGGCCGCAGGTGTTCTCGGAGCTGAAGGGCAGCATGGGGTGGGGGGCGTAGACGATCCCCGAGACCCCGCCCCCGGGCAGGACCGAGTCGCACTTCTCATAGACGTAGCGGGCCGGGCTGGCCGCGGCGCTCGCCGGCAGCGCTCCGGCCACCACAATCGCCACCAGCACCATCACTCCGATCGGCACCCTCAGCTTGCTGTCCATCGCGGCCTCCCGCTTCTCGTCTCGGCGGCCGTTGTCACCTACCCCGACCGCAGGTTTTGGAACCAGGACGTTCCGCAAGGGCGTTTCGGGACACCGCGGGGTGGACGGGGCTGTGGACGAACCCCTGGATCACCCGTCCACAGCCACCTCGCTTCAGAGCAGGGCGTCGCCCCTGCGCGCTGACCTGACCCCGCCCCCACACGATTGTGAGGTGCCGGGGTCAGGTCAGCACTCCGGGGTCTGAGAGGTGGTGCGAGGTGGCGGTTGCATGGAGGAGGTCAATTCGATGAGAGAGAGAGGAATGGGGGACTGAAGTATTGGATGGATCTGGAATCAAGAAGTGGATGGTTCAAAGCTCGGCGGTCGCCGCCAGGTCGGGGATGGGATCGCGGTCGGCCGGGGCCGGATCGGGTCAAGTCCGACCGGCGTTGGCTACCGATCGCCCTAAGTCGAAAGCGCTGATGCCGGGTGAGTTGAGACCCAAGGCGATTTGCAGGGCGGGTCCTGAGAGCACGATGACTTGTTTCCCGACTGGTCAGATCGAGAGGCAGCGCCCAGGTTCGGCGAGTTGCGGCGAACCGGATCGACGGGGATTGGTGCCGGGACGCCCCGAAGGCGATCCCTCAGCATCGGAGCACTCTGGGGCCCTCTGCCCGGATTCGGAGCAGCCGGCCGGTCATGTCCATCGCCCCCCCAACCCGGTGGCGCTGTTTGCAGCTGCACTCCATTTTGCCCCGTCGGCGACCCGCGCAAGGTCGCTGCGCTCCCTTCCCCTCGCTGCGCTCGGTGCGCTGCTCGCCTTTCCGGGGCTTGGTCGTTTCGCAAGCAAACACCGCCCCACCGGGCTGACGGAAGGAACGAGATGAACAAGGTAAAGCTGGTCGGCCGCCTCACCCGGGACGCCGAGCTCAATGAGCGCTCCGAGAAGAAGGTCTGCGACATGCGGATCGCGGTCAACGGCCCTGGCAACACGCCGCCGCTCTACGTCGACCTCGCCGCCTTCGGCGAGCAGGCGGAGTCGAGCGCGGAGCTGAAGAAGGGCACCCAAGTCCAGGTCAAGGGCGCGCTGCGCTACTCCGAGTGGACCCCGAAAGGATCCGAGAACGGCCAGAAGCGCTCCAAGCACTCGGTGATCGTCCGCGAGCTGGTTCCCGCGTAAAGCGGCCCAGTGCAGAGATCGAATCACCCCAAGCCCGGCGCCGAGAGGCGCCGGGCTTTTTCTTTGGTGTCCCCCGGCCGAGGGCGGCGGCGTCTGCGGGGTATGACCGTCAACAGGCGAAGCGATCTGATCAGCGCCCGCGACCTCGAGGTGTTGGAGTTCGTCGCCCGCTTCGGCGTCGTTCCCCGCTCAGCCGTCTCGATCTGGGCCGACACCGGGCGGACCGCGACGATCGCTCGCGAGACCCGCCTGCGCAAGGCCGGCTTGGTTCGCGTCGCCCGCGCCTACGGCGGGCCGCCGCTGGCGCTCGCCACAAAAGCGGGCCTGCTCGCCTGTCGGCGGGGCGAACTGAGCGCGGCACGACTGAGCGCTGCCGCGATCAGCCACGACACCCTGGTCGCCGAGTTGGCCGCCAGCCTCGAGCGCGAGGGAGAACGGCTGCTCTCCGAGCGCGAGATCATCGCCACCGAGCGGGCCGAGGGCACCCGCCGCTTCTCCGCCGCCTTGAAGGGCGGGCGTTTCCACCGACCGGACCTGATCCGCTTCGAGGCCGGTGGGGGAGGGGCGGAGGCGATCGAGGTCGAGCTCTCGACCAAGGGCGCCGCCCGACTCGATCAGCTGCTGCGGGCCTGGCGACGGGCGCTGCTCGAGCGCCGGGTCGCCACGGTCGCCTATCGCTGTAGCCCGCGGACCCTGCCCTACGTCGAGCGCGCGGTCGAGCGCACCAGGACCGCCGGCTTGATCTCGGTTGAGCTGCTCTAACCCTCTCGGGCTTCACCACTGCGCTCCATCGTGCCCGCAGCCGCCTCCGGCGCAAGGTCGCTGCGCTCCCTTCCCCTGCGGTGCGCCGCCGCCGGCCTGTGCGGGCCTCCTCGCTTCGTCGGAGAAGCCCGAGAGAAGGGAGCAGCGATGACCGAGATCAAGCCACCCACCGCCAAGCAGTTGCGCTACCTGCGCAACCTCGCCGAGGTTCGCGGTGAGTCCTTCGCCTACCCGCAGAGCGCCGCCCAGGCCTCGGACGAAATCGAGCGCCTCAAGTCCCGGCGTCGGGACTCCACGGTGGAGCGCCGCTTCGAGCGGCTCGCGGTCAGCCGCGAGATCGCCGAGATCGGCGACGCCGCCCGGGTTCGGGACTCGGAGATCGACGGCTACGGCTCAAGCGCCCACTGGCGCTGAGCCCGCGGGTGGGACGCTCGCCGCCACGGCGGCGTCCCGGCTGTGATGAAGCGCCCACAACCGAGCAGCGGACCCAGGCTCGAGAGCGCCGAAGCCCTCGCCGAGCACGCCGCGCTGGGCTTTGCCCTCTTCGTTCTCGCGCTTGCCGCCGGTGTCTTGGTCGCGATCGAGCTCCGTCGTCGCCGGCTGGCCTGGACCTGGGCGCTCTGCGTCCTGTCGCCGTTGCCGATCTGGACAGCCCTCGCCCTGGTCGGCCTGCTCAGCCCCGCCCTCGCGGTGATCTCGCTGGCCGCGCTGCTCGCCCTGGCGCTCGGCGCGATCGGCTGGGGCCTGCGCGAGCGGCTCGAGGATCTGCGCGCCGGCGGCGACCGCGAGGCCGCCGCCAAGCGCCGACGCGGGCTGCTCGACGCCGCCCGCCGCCGCCGCGCCGAGCGTCCGGCGAAGCGGACCGCCGCGCTGCGCGCCGGCCTGCCGGTCGGCCGCACCCGGCGCGAGGAGCTCGCCACGATTGGACGTGGCACCCCGAACTCAGGCGCCCACGTCCTGATCGCCGGGGCCACCGGCGCCGGCAAGACCACCTCGCTCGCCTCGCTGCTGGTCGAGTACGTGATCCGCTCGGACTTCGCCCGCGCCTGGCTCGATCCCGAGCGCGACTCGGGCCGGCTACTGGACCTGCGCGAGACGATCGCCCGCCGCGAGGTCGCCTATCTGCGCTTCGACACCGACCGCTCCGGCAGCGTCGGGCGGGCGATCGCGCAGATGGCGCTGCTCGATCTCGGCGCCGCCGCCAGCGCCCGGATGGGCGAGGGCGTTGGGACCTTCGTCGCGATCGACGAGTTCGGTGCGCTCGAGGCGCCCGCCCTCGACCGGCTCTTCGCCCGCGGTCGCGCGGCCGGCTTCAGCGTCGCCGTCGGCACCCAGACCCTCGCCGACCTGCGTGCCGCCGGGCCGACGGTGCGCGAGCGGGTCGGCGCGACCGTCTCGGCGATCGTCTGCCACCGGATCGGCGAGCAGGCCGACGCCGAGTGGGTCGCCGGCCTGATCGGCGCGGTCCCGGCCTGGCAGTCGACGATCCGCACCGACGCCCTGGCGCTGCCGACCGGCGAGGGCACCCGGACCCGCGGCTACCGCTTCCAGGTCAACCCCTCCGAGCTGCAGCGCCTCGACCCCGGCGAGGCGCTGGTCGCCCGCCTCGATCGCGACGGTGAGGCGCGCGCCCTGCGCGCCCGGGTCGTGCCGCCCTGGCGCCGGCTCGCGGCCCTCGGGGCGCCGGGCGAGCCCGAGCCATCCCAGCTTCCAAACGCCAACCCCGACCGACAACGCCCACAGAAGGAGAGACCGCAGATGAACGTCGTAACCCTGATCGGAAACCTGACCAAGGACCCCGAGCTGCGAGGAGATGGCGAGAACCCCGTCTGCCAGCTGCGGCTCGCGGTCAACGGCGCCAAGGACGCCCCGCTCTACGTCGACGTCGCCGCCTTCGGCGCCCAGGCCGAGAGCTGCGCCCGCTACCTGAGCAAGGGCCGGGCGGTCGCCGTCAGCGGCCGGCTCCGCTTCCGCGAGTGGAAGGGACGCGACGGAGCGAAGCGCGGTGAGCACTCGGTGGCCGCCGATCGCGTCGACTTCCTCGCTCAGGCCCCACCGAGCGCCGATGACGACCAATCGGCGGGGAGCGACGCCTGATCGGGGACATCTCCGGACCGGTTTGGGCCGCCTGCTGAGCGGTTACTGAGCCGGCAGGAGGACGGAAAAATGACTAGGGCACGAACGCCAAGGTGGACCGAAACCGAACTCGCCTTCGTCTTGGTTTCGATGCCGTTGCCTTCCCGCCCAATCCGACGCCCGCCGGCTGGCGCGCTCAGATGACTCAGGCCGGCCTGCAGCTGCGACGCCGCCGGCCGCCGCCGGGCCCGGCGCAGCAGCTCGAGGAGCTGCGGCCGTTCGGGATCGCCTACTTCCTGCGCTGCTTCGGCGACAGCCTCGGGCACGCCGACGCCGAGGACGCCGTCGCCAACGTCGTCGTCCGCTTGCACCGCCAGATCGAGGCGGGCCGCCCGCCCGACTGCCTGCGGGCCGCCTTCCTGAAGAGCGTCCGCAACGCCGGCATCGACCAGCTGCGGGCGAGGAGGCGGCGGCCGACGCTGGCGCTCGAGGCGGCGGCCGAGGTGCCGCTCGCGGCTCCGGGCCCCGAGGAGACCGCCGAGCACGACGAGGCGGCCGCCCGGCTGCGCGAGGTGTTGGCCCGGATGCGCGGCAGCTACCGGGAGATGATCGTGCTGCGCTTCGGCGCCGGGATGAGCGTGCCCGAGATCGCCGCCCAGCGCCAGATCACCCTGCCGGCGGCGAAGAAGCTGGTGATGCGGGCGACCCAACAGGCGCGCCAGCGGCTCGAAGGGATCGAAGCCGAGATCTTCTGCGAGGAGGTCCGCGCCTCGACCAAGCGCATCATCGACAAACAGCTCGCCGGGCTCGCCGACGAGGAGGAGCGCCGCGTTCTCGACGCCCACCTCGAGCACTGCGGTCCCTGCCGGTCGTTTCTGGCCCGCCTGCACAGCGAACTGCACGAGCTCGGCACCAGCGCCGTGCTCCTCGCCGGGGCCGAGCAGAGCGGAGCCTTCGTCCAGCTCGGCGAATGGCTGGGCCAGGCGGGCGAGGCCGTTCACGGCGCGGCCGACCGCGCCCGCTACGCCGCCTACAAGGCGAGCGGCGCCCTGCAGGCAAATGACGCCGGCAGCGCCGGCGCCCTCGCGGGCTCGGCCCAGAAGGTCGCCGCGGCCTGCGGCGCCGCCACCGCGACGACCGCAACCTGCCTGGCGACCGGGCTGATCGGTCCCGGAGTCGGCGTTCCCTTCGCGCCTGAATCTCAGCCAGACCCGCGGCGGGCGCCCGCGCCGATCGTCCGCACCGTCGACGAAGAGGCCCCGGTCGCCGAAGAGCTGCCGGCCCCCGCCGAACCGAGCGCGCCGGCCGAAGCCAAGCCCCCGGCTACCGAGCAGGTCGAAATGCCGGCGGACCCCCCGCCAGAGCCGCCCGCCACTGCCTCCCAGGAAGCCTCCGAAGAATTCGGCTTCGAGAGCGCCGCTCCCGAAGTCGCGCCTCAACCGCCGCCCGCTGCCCAGGCCCCGGTCCCCGCACCGAGTACCGCTGAGAGCAGCGGCGGCTCAGCGGGTGGCGGCTCCGGTGGCGGCGAGTCCTTCGGCTTCGGCGGCTGAGCGCCAGCCTCCGCGGGTCCCCAGCCCTCACCGTCTCTCGCCGCTTCGGCCCGATTGAGGACCGACCCGCGCCCCCTCGTCGTCATGGAGTCGAAGCGGACGATGAGAGGAAGAAACAAACACGACGTCTTCGTCATCGGTGAGGAGACCCTCGCCGAGACCGAGACGCTGCGCGCCAGGGACGGCGTCGCACCCGAAGATGCTCAGGAGCCCGAGAGCCTCCCACTCCCAGGCCTCGAGCGTCGAGGCCCCCAGAGGCCAGGTGCTCGTCGCCCCGGGCGGTGGCTGGCGGCGATCGGAGTCCTCGCCGTCCCGGCCGCCGCGCTCGCCCTGCTGGAGCTCTCCTCCGCCGGCAGGGCAAGCCGCCCGCAGCGCCTCGAGGCGTCGGCGCCGCAGGCCCCGGTCCAGCGACCGGCGCCGCGTGCCGCGGTCCCGCCTGCCCCGGCGGCACCGCCTTCCTCTCGCCCCCGCGACCAGCGGCCGGGAGGCTATCGCCCGGCGGCGTCTGCCGCGCGGCGCGGCGAGTCCGAGCGCGAACCCACCGACACAGAGGCGCCCGTCGGACCGCCGCCCGTCTCGGCTCCGCCGAGCGATCCCGCCCCGGCCCCAGCGCCCCCGAGCCCCTCGCCGCCGAGCGGCGGCGAGGGTTCGGGCGGCGTCGAGCAATTCGGGTTTGAGCGCTGATGGCGAGCCCCGCCCTCGCGACCCGGGTCGAATCCGGCTGGCGATCGGTCCGTCGCGCCCGCCACGCGGCGGCCCTGCCGCGCTACCTGGCGATCCTCGCCCTCGCCCTGCTGATCGCCAGTGGCATCCGCGCCACCTTCTTCGCTCCTCAGGCAGACCCGCCGATCCAGCGCCCGCGGGCCGAGGCCGATGCCCCGAGCCGCGCCTTCGCCCTCCAGTTCGCCCGCGCCTATCTCACCTACGACGCCTCGCGCCCCGGCCGCCGCAACCGGGCGCTGGCCCCATTTGTGCTCGGCTCCCTCGGCCCCGGCGCCGGCTTCGAAGCAGCCGCCGGAGAGCAGCGGGTTCGCTGGCTCGAGGTCGCCTCCGACCAGCCCGCCCTCGCCGGCGGGCGGCTGCTGACGATCGCCGCCTCGGTCTCAGGCCAGGCCGCGCCGCTCTACCTCGCTGTCAGTGTCCGCCACGCACCCGGCCAGCCGCTCGAGCTCGGCGGCTATCCGGCCCTGGTCGGGGCTCCCGCGATCGCCGCGCCGACCCCGATCGTGCGCGAGTCGGTCGGGGACCCCGCCCTGATCGAGGTGGTCGAACGGGTCCTGCGCAACTACCTCTCCGGGGCGGCGCGCGACCTGCGCGCCGACCTCAGCCCCGACGCCGAGGTGACCCTGCCGACCGCCCGCCTCCGCCTCGGCGAACTCGAGCAACTCGCCTGGCTCGGCGGGCCGGGATCGGGCGCGGTCCTCGCGACGCTGAGCGCGACCGACGCCCGTGGCGCCACCTACACGCTCGCCTACGAGCTCGGCGTCAGCCACCGCGAGCGCCCCTACGTCGACTTCATCGAGGTCGTCCCGACCGCGAGCTGACCACGACACGAAATGGAGAGCCAGATGAAACGCCGCATCGCAACCTGCCTATCGCTCAGCGCCCTGCTGCTCGGGGCGAGCTTCCTCGCCCCGCTCGAGGCCCTGCCGATCGCCGCCGCCGAGGCCGAGGTGACCAAGTCGCTCTCCGGCGGCTCGGGCGGCGGCAACGTCAGCGGCACCGGCAACCGGCTCGGCAACCTGCTCAGCCAGATCGCGGTCCCGGTTCTGATCGCGCTCGCCGGATGCCTGCTGGTCGGCAGCCTGCTCTCGCGCAACCTCGGCGCCAGCCTCGGGATCGTCGTGATCACCCTGATCGGCCTGATCTTCCTGCTCAGCCCGGAGTCGATCGAGGCGCTCGCCAAGGGCATCGCCAACACGGTCTTCTAGGCGATGGCCGAGGCCAAGCCCCGCAAGGTTCTGCGCTCCTACCGGCTCGTCTTCCGCCGCCGCTGGCGCATCTTCCGGATCCAGGGCTGGCGGATCCCGCTGCCCGGCGGCCTCGAGCTGCGTCTGCTCGGCTACTGGCTCGCCTGCCTCGCGGCGGCCTTTCTCGCCGGCCGCCTGCCGCTGCTCGGCGCCCTGATCTCAAGCGCGCCGGACTCGGTGCGGCTGCTCGCCCTGCCGCTGGCCGCCGCCTGGGGGCTCTCGCGCTCCGAGCTCGACGGCCGCCCACCGCATCGCGCCCTGCTCGGCCTGCTCGCCTGGCGGCTGCGGCCCCGCCAGCTCGCCGCCGGGCGCCGCTGCCCGCCGCCCGGCACCGAGTTCGCGCCAATCGGCGAGCTCTCGCTCGGCCCCGATCTGCGCTCCGCCCGCTACCCCCGCGGTCGCGTCGAAGGCCCGGCCCGGCTCCTGCTCCGCTACCCGGTCGCGGTCGAGTCGGCCTCGCCTCGCCTCCGCCGCCGGCCGCCGCGCACCTGGCGCCTGCGCCCGCTCGATCGCCCGGCGCTGCAGAGCGGCAAGACGCTCGAGGTCCCGGCCGGCGCCAGCGTCCTCTTCGAAGGCGCCCGGCGGTGAGGCAGCCGCACTACTTCTTCTGGTGCGAACCTGGTGCTCCGCACCCCGACCGAGGCCTGGGCGGTCTACGAGCTCGAGGGCCAGAGCTACCCCGGCCTCTCCGACTCGCGCAAGGTCGAGGTCGGCGAGCGGCTGGAGGCGCTCGCCTACACGCTCGAGGCCGACTTCCAGATCCTCCGCGTCGCCCGCGCCTTCGACGCCGCTGCCTACGCGCGCCGCGCGCTCGCCACCCTGCGACCCGCGCCACGGCGACCGCGAGCGCCTCGAGGCCCACATCGCCGAGCACCGCGCCGGCCTTCGAGCAGCGCCGTGTGCTGCGCCCCGAGACCTACCTCGCCGTCCGCCTCGGCGCCCAGCCGTCCTCTGGCGGCATCGCTCGATTGGGCCGCCGGCGCCTGGCGCTCGCTCGCCTCGCGCCTCGGCTTCGAGGACCCGCGGGCCGTCTCGGACTCGCGCCTCGCCCTGATCGGCCAGGCCGAGGAGGCGGTCTTCGAGCGCGTCCTCGGCTACCTCGACTGCGACCCGCGTCGGCCCCGGGCGGCTGGCGACCCTGATCCGCCGCGCCTACACCCGCGGCCTCGGCGAGCCCGACGCAGACGAGGGCTTCGCCCCGCAGGCGCTCAGCTTCCTCGACCCCGAGGGCGAGCGGAGCGCTTCGCGCCCTACAGCCACGACCTGCTCCGCCTCCACGAGAGCCGGGTCGAGGTCGGCCGCGCTCGCTGGCGATCGACTCCGAGCGCGGCCGCGCCCACCAGGCGCTGCTGGTGCTCGGCGCGATGCCCGAGGAGGCGGTCGTCCCCGGCCCCGCCGCGGAGCTGATGTTCGCGCCGCTCGAGCTCGACTTCCCCGTCGACGCGACGCTCAGCGTCGAGTTCGTCGCCAATCCGCGAGGCCCGCCGCCTGCTCGCCAAGCGCAAGGTCGACGCCGACCAGATCGCCCGCGAGGAGGAATCGGGCGAGCACGGTCCCTCGCTGGAGGCGGCCGAGCGCCCCCACGCTCGCCCGCGAGCTGGAGGGCGTGCTCGGCGGCGGCGACCGCCCGCCGCTTCTGCGCTCGGCGCTGCTGCTCTCCGTCGGCGCCCCCGACCAGGCCCAGCTCGAGGAGCGGGTCGAGCGCCTGCGCGAGTCTACGGCCGGGTCGAGCTGCACCGGCCCGGCGGCGAGCAGCACCGGCTCTTCCTCGCCTCGCTGCCCGCCGCCGGCTTCCCGCTGCCCGACTACAAGGAGCACCTGCTGCCCGAGCAGGTCGGGGCGATGGTGCCGCACGCGATCAGCCACGCCGGCTCTCGAGATCGGCCCCTACATCGGCCACACGCTGAGCGGCTCGCGCGCAGCCGATCCACTTCGACCTCGCCGAGGCCTGCCAGCGCAACCGGCCGCCGACCTGCCTGCTCGCCGGCGGCCTCGGCTCCGGCAAGACGATCTGCCTCGAGCAGCTGCTCTGGCAGGCCTTCCTGCAGGGCTCGGGCCCGATCGTCGACATCGACCCCAAGGGCGACCACGCCCTCGACCGCCTGCCCGGCGTCGCGGAGACGATCGAGACGATCGAGCTCTCCGCCGACGAGCGCTACCGCGGTCTGCTCGACCCGATGCGGATCGCCGGCGAGGAGACCCGCGAGGACCTCACCTACAGCTTCCTGACCTCGATCCTGCCGCCGCCGGTCAAGCCCGAGTGGCAGACCCGTCTGCGTTGGCGATCTCCGAGGCCGCCGCCGCCCAGGCGCCGCAGCTGCGCGGAGGTCCTCGCCCGCCTCGCCGGCTCGGCAAACGAGCAGGCCAATGACGCGGCCGCGCGATCGAGGTCCACGGCCAGGCCGGGCTCGCCCGGCTCGGCCTCGGCGGTCCCGAGGCCGAGCTGCCCGAGGTCGGCGGCGCCCAGGTCGTCAGCCTGCGGATACGCAACCTCGTCCTGCCGCTGCCGGGGACCGCCCGCGCCGAGCTGCTCGAGGAGGAGCGGATCGGCCTCGCGGTCCTGCGCCTGCTCGCCGCCTACGCGCTGCGCCTCTGCGCCGCCGACACCGCCCGCCACTCGGTGCTGGCGATCGACGAGGCCTGGGCGCTGACCTCCGACGCCCAGGGCCACGCCCTGCTCGAGCGGATCAGCCGCCTGGGCCGCTCGCTGAACATCACGCCGATCCTCGCCACCCAGATGCTCGGCGACGCCGAGGCGCTCGAGCCCCTGGTCGGCGCCCTCTTCGCCTTCGGGGTCGAGACCGAGGCCGAGGCGCGAAGGGCACTCGGCCTGCTGCGCCTCGACCCCGACGACGAGGCAGCCGTCGGGCAATTACTCGGCTACCGCCAGGGGCGCTGCTACTTGCGCGACTTCGACGGCCAGGTGGCGCCGATCCAGATCGAGCCCCCGGCCTGGATGCTGCGCCAGCTCGACACCACGCCACCCCGAACAGAGGCCGCCGCCGGTGCCGAGACGTGATCTTCGACCGCTCGCCCGCGGCCTTCTCCTCGCCGTCCTCGCCCTGGCGCTCACCGCGCCGCCGAGCTTCGCCGCCCGTGATTCCGGCGGCCAGGCCGCCCCCACCAAATCGCCGCCCTCCCAAAAACAGCGCCCGCCAAAGCCGCCGGCCGACCCGCCGCAGCTGACCTCGCCCGAAGAAGTCAGCTCCAGCAACCTCGCCGAGGAACTCGACTCCAAGGGTCAGGTCGATCCGGTCGCCGGGCTCGGGATCCGCAACCCGGCCTGCGACCAGCTCGATCAGATCCGCGATCCCGCGACCCGCCTCGCCTGCGAGGCGAACGCCAGCCCCGCCTCCGATTACCCGATCTCCAACTACGGCTTCGACGTCTTCATCGAGACCGGGATCACCCACCCGGTCGGCAGCTTCACCGCGGCCTTCGTCACGATCCTCAACGGGATCTGGCTGGGGCTGATCTTCGTCCTGAAGCTGATCCTCGAGCTGCTCGGCCTCGCCTTCGGCCTCAACCCGTTCGGCGACGGGCAGACGATGGGCCGTATCAGCGCCTCGCTCGGCCGCGTCTATGCGCGGATCACCGATCCCTGGCTCACGACCTTGGTGATCTGCGGCGGGATCTGGTTCGCCTACCGCGGCCTGCTGCGCCGCGACCTCGCCGGCTCGGTCTCCGGCACGCTCGCCGCGATCGCAATGATCGTCGTTGGCCTCTGGGTCGTCCACCAGCCGCGCGAATCGGTCGGTCGTCTCGCCGCCCTCTCCAACGAAGTCGCGCTGGCGACGATCAGCGCCCCGCACTCGGGCTCCGTCAACCGCCCGCTCGGCTCCTACGCGGAAGCGATGTCTGCGACCTGGGACCGCCTGGTCGAGGTGCCCTTCGCCGGCCTCGACTTCTCCGACGTCGGCTGGGCGCTCTCGCGGCCGCCGCCCGACGCGGTCAAACGCGCCGACGCCTTCTATTGCCAAGACGTCGGCGCCCTCGCCCTGATCGCCGCCTACCAACGGCTCGGAGCCGAGGGGGCCACCGAGGCCTGCGCCGCCTTTGCCCGCAAGCGATACGGCCGCCCGCGCCGAGTGATCGACCTCTACCTGCGCTCCTCGCCGGGCAGCCCCGCCCGCGGCGCGCTCTGGCACTACTTCGACAAGAACGACGACTACAAGGCCAAGGTCGCCGCCCAGGGCGGCGACGGCGCCCTGACCCGGCTCTCGATGCTCGCCCTCTTCGCGATCGGCCTGCTCGGCTCGATCCTGCTCTTGGCCTGGCTCTCGATCCGCCTCTTCACCCAGGCCGCAATCGCCTTCGTCCTCCTCCTGGCCGCGCCCTTCGCGCTCTTCTTTCCGCTGCTCGGCGACGCCGGCCGTCGCGCCTTCAAGACCTGGGGCCTGACCCTGCTCGGCGCGGTCCTCGCCAAGGTGATCTACGCCGCCTTCCTCTCGATCGTCCTGCTCGGGATCTCGATCCTCGGCCGCCTCGACTCACCATCGGGCTCGGCCACCGGCTTCCTGCTCACCGCCGCCTTCAGCTGGGCCGTCTTCCTCAAGCGCACCGACCTGATCGGCTGGCTGAGCGTCGGCGAGCCCGACCGCTCCGGCAGAGCCTCCCTCGCGGTCCCCGCGGTTGCCGCCTACGGCATCGGCCGCAAGCTCTCCCGCGGCGTCCGCGGCGGCGCCGGCAACCTGGGCAGCCGAACCGCCGCCTGGAGCCGCGAGCGCCGCACCCTCGGCGCCACCGCCACCCGCGACACCGCCAGGGACTCGCTTCGCGACAGTGCCCGCGCGCTCGCCGACCAACGCCACGCCGAGGCTCGCCAGACCGTCGCCGCCCATGAGCGCCCCAAGCCGCCGCCGCCCCGCTCCGAGAAGGCGATGCCAGAGGCGAGCCCCGGCGCCGCCAACCCCGGCAACGCACATCTGCGAAGCAATCAGCGGCCCGCCAGGCCGCCGAGCCGCGAGCGCTACGAGGAGGCGCAGGCGTTGCTCGAGCGCGCCGCCCAGAACAAGCGCGAGACCGGCCAGCGCTGGAGCAAGGCCGACCTGCAGCGCTTCGCCGCCGAGGATCGCCGCCTGCTGCAGCGCTCCACCGATCCCGCCGACCACGTCCACCGCGCCGGCTACGAGCGCAGCCGCTTCGAGGCGTTGCGCGGTCCCGAGCGCGAGCGGGCCGAGGCCGAGATCGAGCGCGCCCGCCGGCGCGACCTGAAGCGGATCTCCGTAGCCGACGATCCACCGGGGCGGGTCGTCGGCCGTCCCCGCCTCGCCGCCGAGCGCCTGCGCCAGAGCAAGGCCGGCGAAGCGCCTGCGCGTCGCGAGCGCCTGCGCGCCCTGCGCCGCGAGCGCCGCCTCGGCGAGCACCTGATCGCGCGCCGCAATCTCAGCCGGGGAGCCTAGATGCGCCTGGCGAGGAGGCGCCGTAGGTGAGCGACACAGCTCGCCCCCGAACCCTGATCGGCCTCGCCGCCGGCACGGCCGGGCGCCTGCTCGCCCTGAAGATCGCTCTTGCCGCCTCCGCGTGCCTGCTCTGCCTGCTCTTCGTCGTCGGCCTCTACGTCGCCGCGGCGCCCGGCGCGCCCACCGGCGAGAAATGCCGCCTGACCGGCGCCTCCGCCAAGGCGATCCCTGCCAACTACCTGCCTTGGCTGCAGAAAGCGACCAGCCGCTACCGCCTCGGCCCGCGCGGCTTCTCGATCGTCGCCGCGATCCACAAGATCGAGTCGGACTTCGGGCGCTCAAGCCTGCCCGGCGTCCGCTCCGGCACCAACTCGGCCGGGGCCGCAGGTCCGGGCCAGTTCCTCGCCGAAACCTGGGCCGCCTACGGCGTCGATGCCGACGGCGACGGGATCCGCGACCCCTACAGCGTCCCCGACTCGGTTCTCGCCACCGCCAACTACCTGCGCGCCTCCGGCGCACCCGCTGACTGGCCGGGCGCGATCTTCGCCTACAACCACGCCGGCTGGTACGTGGAGGACGTCGAATCCGAGGCGTCGAAACTCGGCGGCCGGGTGGTCTGCACCCCGAACTCGACCGCCCTTCCGGCCGGCCCCGCCGAGTTGCGCAGCGCCGAAACCCTCTACCAGCCGCGCGCCTTCGAGCCGATCCCGTCGCGCTACTGGATCGGCGCCGGTGCGCCGCAGGTCGTCGATGCGCGGATCTGGCCCAACGTCGTCTGGGTGCTGCGGAGCTTCGACCTGCGCGTCACCGCCGCCCGCGAGTCGGGCCACCAGACCCACGGCGACGGCACCGCCGTCGATCTGGTCCCGGCGCCGGGCAAAGGCTGGCCGGAGACGGCCCTGGCGGCAGCAGAGGCTCTGGGCTGGCGCCCCGGGTGCGGCGCCTCCGGCACGGCGCCGCTCTGCCCGCTGATCCCGGCGATCCAGTTCATCGGCTACAACGGCTATCCCAGTCACGGCGACCCGGCCCACGCCGGCGTCAACGCCCATCTCCACATCTCCTGGCAGGGCTCCAGCTTCGGTTGCCCCGGGCTCTGCCCGCCGCTGCGCTGGGTGCGGGTATTTCCGGTCTCGCCCTGACCCGTTTCTCGTCCAAGATGCGCCCACCGCTCGCGGGGATTCGCCCGATCCTGGCAGGGCCAGCGTCGCTGCAAGTCCCGTGCGGGACTCGCTGTCGCGCCCTCGCTGCGCTCGGTTCCGCTCCGCCTCGGCCCTGTCCTCGGATTCGGCAAATCCACCCGCGAGCGAGGAGGTCGACGATGATCACCAAGTGCAAGCCGGGCCAGCAGGTTGAGCTTGGCCGCTATGAGACTCTGGCCGGCACCCGCGCCCTGGTCGGGCGCCGCATTGACGGCGTCGTCCACGTCTACGACTTTGCCGTCAATCACCCCAATCGCGCCTACTTCGTCGAGGCGGGCTTCGAGTCGAGGGCTGAGCTGGCTGTCCTGGTCGCCGACTACCTGCGCCAGGCACGGCTACTCGGCGCCTGTCCGATGGACAAGGACGGCCTCGACCACATCGCCGGGTGCCCCGACCGGCGCCCGTCTCGGACCGCTGAGCGCGTGCGAGTGTGAAAGGCGCAGCCAGATCGGCGATGCCAAGCGTGCGCAAAATACGACCAGAAAGGACGATCGGATGAGCTCCGAGTCGACTCCACCGAAAAAGCCCACGTCCACGCGCCAGCCGGTGAGCGATGGGCCGTGCATCGAAATCACGCCGAGCGCCGAGCAGTACACGCAGCTCTGCCGCGACCTCGCCGCCCTGCGCGCTGCCGGCGCGAGCTCGAACACGACCGCAGTCATCTCGGCCGTGCACGCGGCCGCCGCGCAGCTCGACGGTGGCTAGGTCGCAGGCCGTCTGGGAGAGAGGGGACGAAAACACCTCCCCCGGCGTCTTGGCAGTGTGAACGGAGATCGCTCCCTGCCTACCACCCCTCAGGAGCTACTCACCCCGGCCCGTGCCGCCGCGATCGCTGAGCGCAGCGTGCGGACGATCCGCCGCGCCTACTCGAGCGGCCGCCTGGTCGCCTTCCGCGACGGCGGCGGGCGCGGAGTGCGGATCAGCTACGGCGACCTGTGTCGCTGGATGATGAGCGAGGAAATCAGCTCTTCCGCGACTCCGGGGCCCACTCTCCAGGCCCCGAACGGGCTTGCCCCCCAGTCGGGCAATGCCGGACGAGGCGACAACCTCGCCCTGATCCGCGCCGCCCGTGAGCACCGCCGTCGCGCCCCGCACCGCGCCTAGCTCTGCGACCTTGCAACGGGTTCGGCCTCGACTCGCGCCCGCGCCGAGCGGCACTCGCTCTCAAGGTCGATCGCCTCGGCGCCTAGGTAGCGGGCGATCACATGCGAGTAGTAGCGCTGCAGGGTCTGCACGTCGTGACCGGCCCAGCCGGCGAGGTTGTGGAGGTTCATCCCGTGCGGGCCGATCACCAGGGTCGAGTGCAAGGCCATCGAGATCGCCGTGTGTCGGCAGTCATAGAAGCGCATGCTGGCCACGCCTGGCTCGACATCGTGGACCAACGCCGCCTGTTCTCGTGCCGGGCGCCAAGTGCGAGTGGTCCAACGCTTGTAGTCGTTTAGATCCCAGGCAAGCGGCACTCGGTCCCTCGCTTCCTCGACCCAGAGCGGCCCTTCGGAACCGAGCGCCTGAAAGACGAGTGCTTCGTCTGGTTGGGGACCGAATCGTTCCTCAAGCGCCGCTCTATATATAGAGAGCCTCTCGCGGGCGCCGCTCAGAAGCAGCGCCGCCCGCGCCCCGGTCTTCAGGCCGATGCCGAGGCTCTCGCCCTCGCCGCGCGGGCGCTGCAGCTCGACCGAGCCCTCGCGGACATCGCCCCAACTCGCCGAGTAGAGCCACTCCGAGGGCCGGGCAGCGACGGTGAAGCCCATCGCGGCGACGAAAGCAGCGTCGCGCAGCGCGTAGAGGTCATCGTGTACCTCGCGGGTGAGCACCGCCTCGATCAGGCGCTCGAGGCCGTAAGCGTCGGTCGCGAAGGCGAGCCGCTGGCGCCGTATCCTCGGCATCTCAAAGAGGCCGGAGAGCTCGACCGTCAGGGCGTTGGGGTGTCGCCGCCGGCCCCAGCGCAAGACCGAGCGCAGCGTTTTCAGGATCTCGACCCGGTTGCCGGCGCTGATGCCCGCGGCCAGGAGCTCATCCTGAAGACGGGTGATGATCGCCGGGTCATGCGAGAGCCGCGCCAGCCTCACCTTGCCGATCCGCCGCGAGCCGATCTCGCGCTCCCAGATGCGGACGACCTTTTCGGCGTAGCGCTCTGAGACCAGCGGCCCACGGCCGACGCACCACTCGCCAAAGAGCTCGTTGACCGTCATCGCCGCGGCCGGGTCCTCGCGCAGCACCGAGCCTTCGGCGCGGACGATCTTCAGCGCTTGCTCTCTATAAGTGGAGGCTTTTTCGAGCGCCCGGTCCAGGGAGCCACAGCTCGCCGCCGAGAACCACTTGGCCGAGTTCCTCGACACGCCGTCGAGGCCCTCCTCGCGCCAACGCGCCCGATAGCCGCAGATATCGCCCTCGCCATCGCGCTGCGGATAGACGCCGACCGGCAGATCGCCGCCACGGTGGTCGCTGCGCCTTTTGGGAGGCCGGGCCATACCTAGAAGACGCCCCCGGCGCCGAAATGGCCCCGCGGTTTTTCCAAAAATTGTTCCCAAGCCCCGGCGGGAACAAATCGGCTGAGTTGTCTTTGGCTTGATAGAGCGGAAAACGGAGATGCCCCGAACAGGATTCGAACCTGTGGCCTACTCCTTAGGAGGGAGTCGCTCTATCCAGCTGAGCTATCGGGGCAGGTGGCTAAGCGTAGATGCTCGGGGGCGGGGTTTGCGGCGATAGGGTCGGGCCGCAATGGGATTGTTCACGGGACCGCTCCGGAGGCGGGCGAGGCGGCATTTCGAGGGCTCGGCGGTGCTGCGGGAGGAAGACGCGAACAGCTTCGGGGTCGAGTCGGGGGGCAAGTGGCAGGTGCGGGGGAACGGGAACCTGGCCCTGACCAAGCGGGAGCTGCTCTTCGCCCAGTGGGTTCCGAACCGGGTGCTGCGGATCCCGCGCCCGGACATCCTCGAGGTGACGACGGCGCGCTCGCACCTGGGCAAGGGGATCGGGCGGGATTTGCTCAAGGTCGACTGGACCAACGAGCTCGGCGAGGCGGACTCGATCGCGCTCTGGGTGCCCGACCTCGAGGGCTGGCGCGAGGTGCTGCGGTCCTAGGGCAGGCGGCGGGTCGCGGCGCCACAGAGGACGGCAGCGCCGCCCGCGAAGAGGACGCCGCCGATGCCCGCGGCGCGGGTGCTCGGGTTGCGGGCGGCGAATGCGAGGGCGACGGCGTCGGCCGTGTCGAGGACGCCGCCGATGGCGGTGAGTCGCCGCAGCGTCTGCGGCCGTCCGGCGGCCATCAGCGTGGCGGCGCCGAGGGTGAGGTCGCGAGCGCCGACGAGCCGGGCGACGGCGCGGCCGGTCTCGTTCGTCTCGCCGAAGAGCATCGCCTTCAGCGCCGGCTCGGTCGCGGTGAGGATGCCGAGTCCGAGCGCGACGCGGCCGGCTCCGAGAGCGAGCGCGAGCGAGCGCGGGTCCTCGATGCCGGCGGGCATCAGTCGTAGAGGCTCTCGGAGGCAAGCTCGACGGCTTTGCGGCTCCAGAGCTTGACCTGCATGAAGATCTCGTCGCCGTAGCCCTCGAGGGCGTCGAGGGCGATCAGGGTGAAGCGGCTGTTGGTGACGACCTCCTGGTCGACGGTCTCCGCCTCGAGTTCGGCGCTGGCGGCGACGGCTCCCTGGAGCAGGGGGCGCCCCCAGACCAGGGTGACGGCGCCTGCACGGCCGTTCTCGCCGCGCCAGCGGCCGATCACGTCGTCGTTGAGGTCGATCCGCCAGTCGGGGTTGTCCTCGGCGAGGACGTCGGTGAAGTCGGCCTTGGCGCGCAGGTCGGTCGGGTCGCCGTCGTCGGGCTGCACGTAGGAGACGTGGCCGAACATCTCGATCCCGCCCTCGGGGCCCTCGGCATGGGTGCTGCAGGGGACCCAGACCCGGCCGCCCCAGGTGCGCTCCGGGAACCAGTCGAGGTCGCCGTCGGCCGAGACGGCCTTGGGCAGCTCGGCCAGCTCGTCGCAGGCGGCGCGGAAGGCGCCGCCGAGCTGCTCGGCGAAGCGCCCGTGCGGAATCCCCTCCTGGGTGCTGTCGGCGATGAAGCGTGGGATCGGTCGTGGGTTCGGCGGCACCGGGTCAGCCTATTCGCCGAGCGTCTCGCGCAGGTCCGCGGCGGCCCGCTCGGGCGGGTAGGTGTTGATGTCCACACCGGTGCCAAGCTCGAAGCCCGCCTTGATCGTCAGGCGGGGGGCGATGTCGACGTGCCAGTGGAAGCCCTCCTGCTCGCCGCCCGGCGCCGTCCGCACCCAGAGGTTGAGGTCCGGCGGTCCGCCGAAGCGCTCGGAGAGCACCTGCAGCGCGGTGCGCAGCATCCCGACACCGGCGGTGTCCTCCTCGAAGCGGGGCATTTCGGCCCGCGGGATGACCCGCAGCTCGAACGGCGAGCGCGAGGCCCAGGGGCAGATCAGCGCCGCGTCCTCGTCGATCGCGACCAGGCGCTCCTTGCGCCGCACCTCCTCGACCAGGATGTCGCCGAGCAGCCCCGAGCCCGCGGTTCGTTCGCGGTACGCGCCCGCCCGCTCACGCTCCCGCGCCACCGCCGCCGGCACGAACGGCAGCGCGTAGAGCTGCGCATGGGTGTGCTCGAGCGAGGCGCCGGCGGGCCCGCCCTCGTTGACGATCAGCTGCATGTAGGCGGCGCCGCGGTGGGCGCCCATCCGCTCGCGCCAGGTCGCGATCGCCTCGGCGAAGCCGCCGTCGCTCAGCTCGGAGAGGGCGGTGACGTGCTCCGGGGCGTTGATCAGGACCTCGTGCGACCCGGTCGCCGGGCGCGAGGCGAAGAGGTCGGGCTCGCCGGCCCGCTGCGAGGCCAGCAGCGGGTCGCCGCCGCTGGCGAAGGCGCCGGCTTCGGCCGCGCGCCCCTTTCCGGCCTCGCCCTCACCGGCCTCGCCGCTCAGCGCCGGGAAGAGGTTCGGCACCACGCGGGTCGTCCACCCGGGGGAGTCGGGCTCGCCGGCCTGACGCGTCGCGTAGACCTCCGGCGGCGTGCGGTCCTCGCGCCCCTCGCAGAACGGGCAGCCCTCGGCCTTCGAGCCCCGCTCGGAGTCCGCTGAGCCGAACTGGTCGGGCCGCTCCGCCCGCCCCGGGGCGAGGATCGTCCGCAGCCCGGTGAGCTGGTCGATCCGGATCTCGGGCGAGGTCGGGCTCAGGACCGGGAGGGGGGCAGGTCGCCGAGATCGGGGTCCGCGGCCTCGGCGGGCGGCGGGGGCTTCGGGGGCCGCGCCGTGGGCGGCGCCCCGCCCTGGCTCCTGCCGATGAACGGCTCGAGCACGTCCATCGGCAGCGGGAAGACCACGGTCGTGTTCTGGTTGCTGCCGATTTCGATCAGCGTCTGCAGGTAGCGGAGCTGGAGCGAGGCCGGGTTGGTGCTGATGATGTCGGCGGCGTCGGTGAGCTTCTGCGCCGACTGGTACTCGCCCTCGGAGTTGATGATCTTGGCGCGCCGCTCACGCTCGGCCTCGGCCTGCCGCGCGATCGCACGCTGCATCTGCTCGGGGATTTCGACGTCCTTGATCTCGACCGCCGTCACCTTCACGCCCCAGGGCTCGGTCGACTCGTCGATGATCTTCTGGAGCTCTTCGTTGAGGCGCTCGCGCTCGGAGAGGAGCTGGTCGAACTCGGCCTTTCCGAGCACCGAGCGCAGCGACGTCTGCGAGATCTGCGAGGTGGCGAGAAGATAGTTTTCGACCTCGACGATCGCTTTGGTCGGGTCGATCACGCGGAAGTAGGCGACGGCGTTGACGCCGGCGGGCACGTTGTCGCGGGTGATCACCTCCTGCGGCGGGATGTTGAGCGTCACCGTCCGCAGGTCCACTTTGACCATGCGGTCGACGAACGGGATCAGCAGGATCAGGCCGGGCCCCTTCTGGGCGATCAGCCGGCCGAGCCGGAAGATCACGCCGCGTTCGTACTCGCGCAGAACCCGCACCGAGGCGCCGAGGGCGATCAGCGCGGCAATTCCGAGGACGACGATGATCCCGATCAACGCTTCCATCAGTGCGTGCCCTCCTTGGCCGGTTCGGTGGACGGCGATTGCGGCCTCACCATCAGGGTCAGCCCCTCGATCGCCTCGACGACGACTCTATCCCCTGGTCGCGCCAGGCCGGAGCCGGAGGGGAGTTGGGCGCGCCAGAGGGCGCCGTCGAGCCAGACCTGCCCGGTCGGGTCGAGCGTCGTGCGCACCTCGGCGGCCTTGCCGATCAGCTCCTCGGAGCCGGTGCGGACGGGCTCGTCACGGTGCGCGGCGACCACTTTCTTGGTGACGAAGTAGAAGGTGACCATCGAGAGGATCCCGAGGGTGATCAGCGCCGGGCCGATGTAGTCGTTGGCGGAGGACCCCGAGTCGGCGGTCAGCGCGATGACGCCGGCGGCGACCAGGCCGAGGGCGCCGAGCACGGCGAGGACGCCTCCGGTCGGCAGCAAGAGCTCGGAGACCAGCAGCGCGATCGCGACCAGCGAGATGAGGATGAAGGCTTCCATGGCGTGATTATCCGCTTTCGCAGTCTTCGCGGAGGGCAAAGCGACGCACGTCCTCCTCGAATTCGGCGTGCTCGCTGTAGAAGCCCTGCTTCAGGGAGCAGGGATTGCCCTCGCGATCGAAGTAGGCGGTGCTGGGGAGGCCGAAGGCGACGCCGAGGTCGTTCTTGATCTCCTCGTCGGGATCGGTGTAGCTCGGATAGGGCACCGGCTCCTCCTCGAGGAAGGTGCGCGCCGCGTCGTCGTTGTCCTGGCTGTCGACGCCGAGGAATGCGACCCGCTTGCCGTACTTCGCCGAGAGCTTCTGGAGGCTGGGGAACTCGAAGCGGCACGGCCCGCACCAAGAGGCCCAGACGTTGACGACGACGGGATAGCCGTGCAGGGCCTCGATCCGCTGCTCGAAGGCCTCCGTGCCGCCGGGAAGCAACTCGTTCGCCTGGCGGTGGAGCGCGGCCAGGGCCGGCGGCGAGCCCGCCAGGGCCTTCTCGTAGTCGGGAGGAGCACCCCCCAGATCCTCCTCGGAGGAGCCGCAGCCGGTGAGCGCGACGGCCGTCATTGCCAGCGACAGGGCGGCGATTCCCGCATTTCGATGCACCCGCGCCAATTCGATGATTACAATACGCGGAGCGCTCGATCCGCTGATCGGACGCGTTACCGCTGAGATCGCCGGGTACGAGAGATTCCCGGCATCCTCACCTAGTTGCCCCCGCCGGTGCATCGTGCCGCGCCGGGGACGGAACCCCAAAGCAGCCTCAATGGCCAAGACCAGCGAAGTTGTCGCGCAAGCGGCAGTTCCTTCAGGCGCCGACATCGAGCGGGCGGTCGAGTTCGCCCGCGAGCCGTTCCTGCTCGACGGCGAGGGCCCCGAGGCGCTCGCTCCGGGAACCGCCCGCCGCCGCGCCCTCGACGCCGCCCTGGCCGAGATCGACGGTGGGGCCGAGAACCCCTCGATCCAGTGGCGCCGCGACTTCTCCCTCCTGCTCGGCCTCGAGCGCCTGCTCGCCGACGAGCCGCCGAAGCTGCGCGACGGCGCCGAGCTCAACCCGCATCAGGTGGACGCCCTCTCCGGCACGCTGACCGAGCTGATGGCCGAGCAGCAGGTCGCCGCCGAGGACGACGCCGAGCTGCTCACCGCCGAGGACGAAGACGAGTCCGACCCCGATCTCGACGAAGCGGTCGAGCCGGTGGATGAGGACGAGGACGCGGAGGACGCCGAGGCCGAGGAGGATCTCGACGAGGACGCCGACGAGGAGGGTGGAGAGCTTCCCGCCGAGCAGGAGCCCGAGGAGCTGGCGCCCGAGGAGGAGCCGCAGGACTGGGAGGAGCCGGCCGCCGAGGCCGAGGAAGAGGAGACGGTCGCCGAGGCGCCCGAGGACCCCGGCGCGGAGCGCCGCTTCTGGTTCGAGCACGCCACCGGCGCCGGCAAGACGGTCGCCGCGGTCGGCTTCATCGAGGCCTCGCGGACGGGCGGCATCCTGATCCTCACCCACCGCCGCAACCTGGTCGACCAGTTCATCGGCGAGATCTCCGACCGCGGCTACAAGGAGCGGCTGCGCCCGCCGCTGATGGACGGCCGCGACGACCCCGACGGCCCGGTCACGGTCGAGACCTACCAGTGGTTCGTCCGCAACCACAAGAAGGTCTCCGACGCCTACTCGATCGTGATCTGCGACGAGGCCCACACCGCCCTCGGCGAGAAAACCAGCGCCTGCATACGCGCCTGGCCCGGCCCGGTCTTCATCGGCATGACCGCGACAGGCGCGCTGATCGCCCGCCACGTAGCCGACCTCTTCCCGACCCAGACCTCGCGCTTCGACCTCGCCCAGGCCGCGCGCCGCGGCGTGATCGCGCCGCTGCGCTGCATGCGGATCCCGCCCGGGCCCGGGGTGCGGACGATCGCCAAGGTGCCGCTGCGCAAAGGCGAGGTCGACCAGGACTTCGACCAGGAGGAGCTGGCCGCGCTGCTCGACCAGGCGCCCTTCAACGTCGCGATCGCCGACCTCTACAAGACCCGCTTCGAGAAAGTCCCGGGCGTGCTCTACACGGCGGGCGTCAACCACGCGAAGAACGTCGCCAAGGCCTTCCAGGACGCCGGGATCAACGCCCGCGCCGTATCCGGGGAGACGCCGAAGCGCGAGCTGGCCGAGATCCTCGCCGCCTTCGAGCGCGGCGAGGTCGACGTGCTCTGCAACGCGATGCTGCTCGCCGAGGGCTGGAACTCGCCGCGGGCGACGATCTGCATGCACCTGGCGCCGACCGCCTCGCGCCGGATCTACCAGCAGCGCGTCGGCCGCGTCACCCGCCGCGCCCCCGGCAAGGAGGCCGGGCTGGTCATCGACTTCGTCCATCCCGCGACGACCCACGACGAGACGATCGTCACCCTGCACAGCCTGCTCGACCGCGAGGTCTACCGCGGCGGCGCGATCGTCGTCGGGCCGGTGCGCCGCTCGCGCGGGCGCCGGGTCCGCGTCGAGCGGCGGATCGTGCCGGTCTCCGACGTCGAGGAAAAACGCATGCAGGTCCTCGAACGGGAGATCTGGCGGATCGCGGTCGAGAACCTCGACTACCCCGAGCAGCACGCCTGGGCGGCGCTCGCCGGGGCGCGGGTCAACCCGCAGGGCTGGCGCCGGGCGCGGGCGATGCTGCAGGGCGACAAAACCAAAGAGCTGCGCCGTCGCTTCCTGCTCACCTGCGTGCAGCGCAACCGCAACTCGCAGCTGCGCCTCAAAGCGCTGACGGAGATCGCCGACCTGCGCGACGCGGAGGCCTTCGACGACGCGATCGAAATCGTCGGGACCTGGAGCCGCGACGACAAGCGCGCCGGGACCAAAACGCTGCTCCAGGCGCTGGTGGACAAACGGATCGGGCGGCGCGACCAGGCCCAGGCCTGGGTCTGGCGGCTCGCCTCCTACACCCGCGAGCTGCACGAAGAGTACGCCGTGCAGCGCTGGCCGGAGACCAAGCGCCTGCTCGGCCTGCTGGTCAATTCCTCCGGCCGTGCCCACGGCCGCAACGCCCGCCGGCTCGTGCACGCGGCGCGCAAACAGGACCGCAGGCTGGCGGTCTCGCTGCTCGCCGCCTCCGTCTCCCACACCCCCGAGGGCGAAGAGGTGCTGCGCGGCGCGCGGATGCGGATGGCGAGGAAACCGTCGGCGATCGCGCGCGAGCTGCTGCGCAACTTCCCCAAAGGCGGCAAACGGCGGCGCAAACGCAACAACCGCAAGCGCAAGGGGGGGAAGGGCGCCGAGAAAGGGGCGGCCGGGGCAACCAACGGCGCCGAGCCGGAGTCCGTCGAGGAGCTCGTCGATCCCGCCGAGGTCGAGGCGAGCGACGACGACGCCCCCAAGACCCGTCGCCGGAAATCGCGGTCGAGCAACGGCCGCCGCTCGAAGCCCGCGGAGAGCTCAGAGCCTGAGGTGGACCTCGCCGGCGCCGAGAGCGACACGATCGCCGCCGGCGGTGACGACCAGTAGGTTGCCGCGCTCGTCGACTCCGTCGGCGACTCCGGAGCACTCCCCCTCGTCGCTCTCGCCGCCCTGCCAGCCGATCTCGCGTCCGCGCAGCGCGTCGCGCCCGCGCCACCCGGTGAGGACCGCGTCCTCGTCCTCCTCGACCCAGCGCCCGAGCGCCGCATCCATCGCTCGCCGCGCCTCTTCCCGTTCGATGCCTCCGCCGAGAGAGACCGCGGTCTCACGCAGCTCCGGTGGGAATTGATCGCGCTCGATCGCCAGGTTGAGGCCGACGCCGATCACCGCCCAGCCGTCCTGGGGCCGGCCCTCGACCAGGATGCCGGCGACCTTGCGGCCCTCGAGCCAGACGTCGTTGGGCCACTTGATCGCGCACTCGAGCCCGGGCCGGAGCGCGCCGACCGCCTCGCAGACCGCCAGCGGCACCGCCAACGGCAGCAGCTTGTGGCGCTCGTCGAGGGGCCGCAGTACCGCCGAGTAGAGCAGCGCCCCGCCGGGCGGCGCGGTCCAGGTCCGCCCCTGGCGCCCGCGCCCCTCGCTCTGCTCGGCGGCGGTGACGACGGTGCCGTGCGGGGCGCCCGCCTCGGCCAGCTCACGAGCGCGCGTGTTGGTCGAATCGGTCCGCGCGAAGTGCCGGTGCGGCGCGCCGAACTCAGACATGGCGCCTTTGTTCGGCAAAGCCAGACAAAAGCGCCACGCGGCTAGCGGCCCGCCGCATCCTCGAGCAGGGCCTCGACGAGGCCGTCGACGTCGTGGCGGGTGGCCTCGACCGCGACCTCGAGGCCGGCATCGCGGGCGGCCTCGCTCGTGATCGGGCCGATCGAGGCGATCCTGGCGTCGGCGGGGAAGCGCTCGCCGAGCGCCTCGGCCAGGTTTCGCACCGTGGAGGCGGAGGTGAAGGTGACGTAGTCGGCGGACCCGGCGGCCTCGAGCGCGACCGGGTCGGGGTCCTCGCGGACGGTCTCATAGAGGGCGACGACGTCGACCTCGGCGCCGCGCTCGCGGAGCGCATCGGGGACGGTGTCGCGGGCGGACGCGGCGCGGGCGACGAGCACGCGGCGACCCTCGACCTCGGTCCCGGCGAGCGCCTCGACCAGCGCCTCGCCGACCGAGCGTTCCGGCACGACGTCGGCGTCGATCCCGTGCTCGGCCAGGACGCGCGCCGTGCCCGGCCCGATCGCGGCGACGGTGGCGCCGGCGAGGGCGCGGGCATCGTGCCCGGCGGCGGCCAGCGCCTCGAAGAGGAGGCCGACCGCGACGGCGCTGGTCAGGCAGACCAGGTCGTAGTCGCCGATCCCCGCGGCCGCGCCCCGAACCTCGTCGCTCTCGAGCAGCGGCTCGGTCCGGATCGCGGGAAGCTCGATCGTCTCGGCGCCGAGCGCCCGCAGCGCCGCGGCGAGGCCGCTGGCCTGCGCCCTCGCCCTGGTGACGACGATCCGGCGATCGTGCAGGGGGCGGCGCTCGAGCCAGGCGAGCGACTCGCGCAGGGCGACGACCGGGCCGACGACGATCAGGGCGGGGGCGCCGATCGCCTCGCGCTCGACCGCTGCGGCGAGGGTCGCCAGGGTGGCGACCACGGTGCGCTGCGCGGGCGTGGTGCCGCGCTCGACCGCGGCGGCGGGCTCGTCCGGGTCGCGCCCGGCGGCGATCAGCGCAGCGGCGTTCTCGGCCAGGCGCCTGACGCCCATGTAGAAGACGAGGGTGCCGGGAAAGCGGGCGAGCGCCTCCCAGTCGAGCGCGGTCTCCGGCTTCTCGGGGTCCTCGTGGCCGGTGACGAAGGCGACCGCCGAGGACTGGTCGCGGTGGGTGACGGGGATCCCGGCGTAGGCGGAGGCGGCGACGCCGGCTGTGACCCCGGGGACGACCTCGAACTCGATTCCCGCCTCGCGTAGCGTCTCCCCCTCCTCGCCGCCGCGGCCGAAGACGAAGGGGTCGCCGCCCTTGAGCCGCACCACGCTCTTCCCCTCGCGCGCGGCCGCGACGAGCAGGTCGTTGATCTCCTCCTGGAGAGCGGACCGCCGTCTGTCCCCCCCGGCGTCGCCCTGCGCCCGCTCGGGCGCCTTGCCGACGTAGACGAGCTCTGCGTCCTCGCGGGCCCCGTCGAGCGCGCCGGGCGGGATCAGGCGGTCGTGGAAGATCGCGTCGGCGGTGGCGATCAGCTCCAGCGAGCGCGCCGTCATCAGCCCCGGGTCCCCAGGGCCCGCGCCAACCAAATAGACGACCGCCGCCCTCGCCGCGACGAGCTTTTTCCCCACGGGGGTAGGGTCGAAGCTCGTCACGCCATCGCCTCCGCGCGGTCGAGGATGTCGCGGGCGCCGGCGTCGAGCAGCCGTTTGGCGAGCTCGGCGCCGAGCAGGGTGGGCTCGGTCGAGTCTCCCTCGATCCCGTCGCGGATCCACTCGCTGCCGTCGGGCAGGCCGACGAATGCCGTGATCTCCATCCGGTCGGAGGGCGGCTCAGTGCGGCCGCGGACGCCGAGCGGGCTGTTGCAGGTCGCGCCCAGCAGCGAGACGACGGTGCGCTCGGCGGTCAGCTCGCGCAGAGCGGGCCCGTCCGTGATCGGCTCGACGACCCGCAGGGCCCGCTCGTCGCCGTCGCGGACCTGGAGCAGCAGCGAGCCCTGGCCGGCGGCGGGCGTCATCCAGTCCTCCGGCAGGGCGAAGGAGGCCTCGTCCTGCCTTCCCAGCCTGCGCAGGCCGGCCGTGGCGAGCACGATCGCGTCGAGCTCCCCCTCGCCCAGCCGGCGCAGGCGGGTGTCGACGTTGCCGTGCAGCTCGCTCACCTGAAGGTCCGGCCGGGAGGCGAGAAGCTGCGCGCGCCGCCGCAGGCTCGCGGTCCCCACCCTCGCCCCCTCCGGCACGTCCTCGAGGCTGGAGCCGACGCCGATCCAGGCGTCGCCGGCATCCTCGCGAGGAGGCACCGCGGCGAGCATCAGGCCATCGGTCAGCTCCGCCGGGACGTCCTTGGCCGAGTGGACGCCGACGTCGGCCTCCCCGTCGAGCAGCGCCCGCTCGACCCCCCGCACAAAGCGCGCCTTGTCACCGGCCTCCCCGTCGGAAGAGACCTCAACCAACTCCGCGCCACCCAGCATCTCCGCGACCTGGCCTGCCTGAGCTTTGGCCAGTGCGCTGCCGCGGGTAGCAATTCGAATCATTCGGGGAAGAATCTTGTGGGCCTGAGAGCCGATCTCGGTAGGGGTGGAGCGTCTTGTACTTTTTCGCCGCCTGCCATTGTCGGTAGCCACAGGCGCAGCTCGAAAAAGTTAAGCGGACCCCCTACCGGGATCGGCTCTCCGAAGCTCAGAGACTTTGCCCGCTTCCTCGCCCTCGGGTTCCGTCCCGGCATCCAGCCCGAACAGCTCACGCAGGGCGCTGACGTAGAGGTAGGCGTCGTCGCTGCCGGCCGAGCGCTTCATCCGCAGCGTCGGCTCATGCAGGAGGCGGGAGGCGATCGCCTTCGCCATCACGTCGAGCCGCTCCCGATCGGCCTCGGAGAGGCTCTCCCAGCGGCCCTCGTTCTCGGCCAGGACGCGGCGCACGATCTCGTCGCCGCTCGCGCGCAGCGAGGCGATCGTCGGCACCACCTCGAGCGAGGCGAGCCAACGCTCGAAGCGACCGAGCTCCGCCGCCAGGATCGGCTCCGCGCGCCTCGCCTCGGCCTCGCGGCCGCTGGCGTTGCGCTCGGCGATCTGCTGGACGTCGTCGATGTCGTGAAGGCTGACGCCGGCGAGCTCGCGGCAGGCCGGCTCGATGTCCCTGGGGACGGCGATGTCGACGAGCAGCAGCGGCCTGCCCTCGCGGGTCGCCATCACCTCGGCGAGGTCGTCGCGCTCGACGATGTGGTGGGGGCTGTTGGTCGCCGAGACGACGATGTCGGCGGCCTCGAGCTGGGCGGGCAGCTCCTCGAAGCGGACCGCCTCGCCGTCGAAGCGCTGCGCGAGCCCGATCGCGCGGTCGTAGTGGCGGTTGGCGACGAAGACGGTGGAGACCCCGCGGGCGACCAGGGCGCGGGCGACCAGCTCCGCGGTCTCGCCGGCGCCGACGACCAGAACCCGGCGCTCGCCGAGGTCGCCGAGCGTGCGGCGGGCGAGCTCGACCGCGACCGAGGGGATCGAGACGCCCTTCTCTCCCACCTGGGTCTCCTCGCGGACGCGGCCGCCGGCGGCGAGGGCGCCGCGGAAGAGCCGGTTGAGGATCGGCCCGGTGCCGCCCTCGACCAGGGCGAGCTCGTAGGCGCGCTTGACCTGGCCCTGGATCTCGGCCTCGCCGAGGATCATCGAGTCGAGCCCGGCCGTGACGCGGAAGAGGTGGTGGGCGGCGTCGCCGCCGCGCCGCGAGTAGAGGTGGCCGAGCAGCTCGGTGGGGGGGATGTCCGCCTGGCGGGTGAGGACGCCGAGCGCCGTCGACTCGGCTTCGACCGTGTCGGAGACGACCAGGTAGAGCTCGGTGCGGTTGCAGGTCGAGATCGCCGCCGCCTCGTGGATGCCCTCCGAGGCGGTCAGCTCGCGCAGCGCACCGACGGCGCTGCCCTCGGTCAGCGAGAGGCGCTCGCGCAGGTCGAGCGGGGCGGTCTTGTGAGAAACGCCTAGTGCCAGGAGCTCGCTCATCCGCCACCCACCTCCGCGTGCTCGGCTTCCCGCTCCGCCCGGTCCTCGGTGCGCTGCTCCGCGAACCCCGCCAGCTCGCGCAGTTCCCTCTCGATCCGCTGCAGGCGGGCCGCCATGATCGCGACGTAGACGACGACCAGCACGAGGAAGACGATGTAGGCGCCGGCGACGTACTTGCCCGCCTCGTCGAGCGGCAGCGCCGGGGCGCCGAGGGGCAGGGCCTCGATCAGGGTCGCGGGGTCCATCAGCCCACCTCCGGCGCGATCCGCGAGGCGCCGCCGCCGCTCGGCGCGTCGATCGCGCGACGCAGGCGCTTGACCTGGCCGCGGGCGCTCTTCGCGGTCAGCTCGAGCTTGACCAGCGTCACCCAGAGCAGGCCGATCGCGGCGAGGCTGACCAGGAAGACGAACATCATCTCCCCGGGAAGGCCGCCGTCGGCGGTGGCGAAGGTGCGGGGGTGGACGAGGCTCTCGGCCAGCCGCACCGCCATGAAGTTGAGCGGCACGAAGGCGCCGGCGGTGACGGCGAAGACCGATGCGTAGCGCGCCTGGCGGTCGCGGTCCTCGATCGCGTAGCGGAAGGGGTAGTAGGTCGCGTAGAGGAGGAAGACGATCAGGAAGCTGACCAGGGTCGGCTCGTCCCACACCCACCAGTGGCCCCAGGATGCCTTCGCCCAGATCGCGCCCGTGATCAGGACCGCGACGCCGAAGATCACCGAGATGTGGATCGAGACGTAGGAGTAGGCGTCCCACCGGCGGTCGCCGCTGCGCAGATGGGCGATCGCGAAGGCGCCGCCGACGATGAAGCCGATCAGCGCCACGATCGCCAGCGGCACGTGCAGGTAGAAGATCTTCTGGACGAAGCCCTGGTCGGCGTCGAGGGGCGCGTAGAAGAAGACCAGCGAGAAGGAGGCGGCGATCGCCACCACGGTCGCTGTCGAGAGGGGTCTCAGGCCTTTTCCGTACATGGTTCTTCGCGGTGCGATGCCGAAAAGCTCAGTCCTCGAGGAGGAAGTCGAAGACCGCGTATCCGACCAGGAGGAAGATCAAATCGTATAGGCCGAGCACCGCCAGCCAGGTTCCGAAGCGGTCGTAGTCGGGACCGCCCAGCTCGAGCAGGCCGCCGCTCGCGCCCGCCGCGGCGATCATCAGCGGCACGACGAGGGGCAGCAGGACCAGCGGGACGAGCAGGTCGCGGGCGCGGGAATTGACCGCCATCGAGGAGATCAGCGTGCCCGTCGCCGCGAGCCCGACGTCGAGCAGCAGCAGGATCCCGGCCAGCGGCGCCAGCCCGGCGGCCGAGTCGAGGAAGAAGAGGGCGAAGGCAGGGACGGCGATCGCCTCCAGCACGACGAGGAAGACGAAGAGCGCCGTCGCCTTGGCGGCGAAGAGGACGGTGCGGTCGATCGGGGCCAGCCGGATCGCGTCGAAGCCGCCCTCCTCGTGCTCGGTGACGAAGAGGCGGTTGACGCCGAGGACCGCGGCGAAGAGCAGCGTCGTCAACAGCACGCCGGCGGCGAGCTCGCCGGAGAGCTCGGTGCGGTCGAGGGCGAAGCGGAAGATGACGAAGGAGGTGACGGCGAAGAGCGCCATCGCCGGCAGCGACTGCAGGGTCCGCAGCTCGGCGCGAAGGTCCTTGGCGACGATCGCGGCGAACGCCGTGCGCGAGGAGGTCATCGGGCGACCTCAAGGTGCAGCACTTTGTCAGCCCCTGGTTCATGCCGGTCGGGGTCGTGGGTGACGACCACCCGGGTGCGTCCGGTCCCCGGCCCGATCAGGGTGCGGGCGACCGCGCGCCCCTCCTCGTCGAGGTTGGAGTCCGGCTCGTCGAGCAGGAGCAGCTCCGGCTCGTGCAGGAGGCAGCGGCAGATCGCCAGCCGCTGTCGCATCCCCGCCGAGAGCTCGACCACCCGGTCGTCGGCCCGCCGCTCCATCGCGACCGCCGCCAGCAGCTCCTCGATACGCGAAGCGGCCGTCGTCGCGTCGATCCCGTGCAGGCGGGCGTGGAAGGCGAGGTTCTCGCGACCGCTGAGGTCCCGGTAGAGCAGCGGCTCGTGGCCGAGGTAGCCGATCCGGCCGCGCAGCTTCCATGCCTCCCGCGGTAGCTCGCAGTCGAGCACCCGGGCCTCGCCGCCGCTCGGCCGCAGCAGGGTGGCGAGCACGCGCAGCAGAGTCGTCTTCCCCGCCCCGTTGGGGCCGAGCACGACCAGCGACTCACCGGTCGCGAGCTCGACGGAGACGCCGGCGAGCGCGGTCCGCTCGCCGTAGTCGCGGCGCAGGCCGCGCAGTTCGATCGCGTTGCTCACGCCGGGATTCTCGCGGAGTGCTGTGGAACGCGGTGAAAGACTGCCCGCATGCGGATCAGACCGGCGACCGCGGCCGACGCCGAGGCGATGAGCCGGATCGCGGTGCGCGCCTATGGCGGCTACGAAGAGCTGGTCGGCGGCCGCCCGCACCCGATGGACGACGACTACGGCGAGAAGGTCCGGCAGGGACTCGCATTCGTCGCCGAGGACGGAGCGGTCGTCGGCCTCCTCGTCCTGTTCCCCGGCGACGATCACCTCCTGATCGAGAACGTCGCCGTCGACCCCGACCGGCAGGGTGAGGGGATCGGCCGCGCCCTGCTCGACCGAGCGGAGTCCTGCGCCCTCGAGCTGCGCCTACCGATGCTGAGGCTCTACACCAACGCGGCGATGACCCGCAACCTCGAGATGTACGGCCGCCTCGGCTATGGCGAGGACGAGCGTCGCACCATCGACGGTTTCCACCGCGTCTTCCTCAGCAAGCGGCTCTAGCGTCGCTTCTTGCGCAGCGTGCGGCGGCCGACCTCGATCAGCGGACCCATGCCGTCGCGCAGCGCCTTCGTCCGCTCGGTGCCCTTGCCGTAGAGAAGCTTCGACGAGGCCCGCACGGCCTCTCCGAGGGTGGCGTCGTAGGGGTGCCACCAGAAGTCGCGGGTGAGGCCGGGCTCCCAGGAGTTGTGCTTGATGTTGGTGCACTCGTAGAAGCCGAATTTGGAATGCGAGCGGCCGACGCCGGAGTCCTTGACGCCGCCCCAGGCGCACTGGCAGGCGCCGTGGCTGAAGGAGTGGTCGTTGACCCAGACCATCCCCGACTCGATCCGCCGCGCGATCCGCTCCCCCTTCTGGCGGTCCTTGGTCCAGACCGAGGCGCCGAGCCCGAACTCGGAGTCGTTGGCGAACTCGATCGCCTCCTGCTCGCCGTCGACCACGACGATCGGCAGGACCGGCCCGAAGACCTCCTCCTTCATGATCCGCATCTCCTGGGTGACCCCGGTCAGCACGGTCGGGGCGACGAACTTGCCGGGGAGGCCGGGGACATCGGTGGGGCCGCCGCAGAGCTTGGTCGCGCCGCTGGCGACCGCGTCCTCGATCAGCTCGACGACGATCTCGTATTGGGAGTCGGACGTCATCGGGCCGATCTCGGTGTCCCACTGGATCGGGTCGCCGACCCGCAGCTTCTCGGTCTCGGCGGCGACGCCCTCGACGAAGCGGTCGGCGATCGCCCGGTCCACGTAGACGCGCTCGATCCCGGAGCAGGTCTGGCCGGCGTTGGCGAAGCCGCCCCAGACGGCGCCGGAGACCGCGTTGCCGAGATCCGCGTCGGCGCAGACGATCATCGGGTCCTTGCCGCCGAGCTCGAGCACCGAGCCCTTGAGCCGTTCCGCGCAGACCGCGCCGACCTTGCGGCCGATCTCGACGGAGCCCGTGAAGAAGATCTTCTCGGCGCTCGACTTGGCGAGCGCGTCGCCGACGGCGCCGCCGCCGTGGACGACGCGGATCAGCCCCTCCGGCAGCCCGCCCTTCTCGAAGACGCGGCGGATCGCCTCGCCCAGCAGCGGCGTCAGGCTGGCCGGCTTGAGGACGACGCCGTTGCCGGCCATCAGCGCGATCGCGACCTCGCCGAACGGGATCGACCAGGGGTAGTTCCAGGGGGCGATCACTCCGACGACCCCGAGCGGCTCGTAGGTGAAGCGGCTTTTCTTGGTCAGCAGGAAGGCCTGTGACATCCGCACCTTCTCGTCGGCGAGGATCTTGGGCCCGGCCTTCGCGCACCAGTGCAGCGCGTCCACCGTCGGCAGCAGCTCCATCGTGTAGGCCTCGACCCGCGGCTTGCCCTGCTCGTTGACGAGCAGCTCGGCGATCTCGTCGATCTCGTCGAGCAGCGCGTCGGCGGCGCGCCGCATGTAGCGCGCGCGGTCCTGCAGCGAGAGCTCTCCCCATGCGGGCTGGATCCGGGCGACGTCGTCCACCACCCCCTGGACCTGGTCCGGCGTGATCGTCGCGACTGAGCCGACGAGCTCTCCGGTGGCGGGGTTGAACGACTCGAGGGTAGAGGCGGCGGGGCGGGTCTCTGTGGTGGCCATGGCCCCGATTCTAGGGCCTGAATGAACCGCCTTCGAGAATCGGAGCGAGCAGCTCTCGCGCCAGCGCCCGGACGCGATCCTCGTCGTCCACGGGAAGGACGCTCTCGGGAATCAGCACGAAGCTGACGGCGAGGCGGACCAGCAGCTCGGCCGCCTCCTCGATCTCCACCGGGCCGAGCACACCGGCCCGCTGGGACTCGCGCAGGCGCCCCACCAGGTAGTCGCGGGCGAGCGCGAACAGGGCCCCTCCGTCCTCTGTGAGCGCGCTCAGCACGGTCTCCGGCTCGAGCCGGGTGAGCCGGCCCAGCAGGGGGTGCTCGCGGGCGAGGCGGAGACTGACGGCGAAGCCGGCGGCGACCTGTTCGGCGATCGGCGCGTCGGGCCCGGCTGCGGCGTCGAGCTCGGCGAGGCAGCGCCGCCCCTCGCGTGCTCCGAGCGCGGCCACCAGGGCCTGCTTGTCGCCGAAGCGCCGGTAGACCGTCATCCGCCCGACCCGGGCCCGCCGCGCGACCGCGTCCATCGTCAGGTGCTCGACGCCCGAGGCCGCGGCGAGGCCCAGCGCGGCGTCGAGGATGCGATCGCTGACCGCGTCGCCGGGAGCCTCTGCATCGGGACCGACCGCGTGGGTGAGCAGGGTCAGCGGCTCGACCGACATGGCTAGGCGGCGACGGGGGAGCGGGACGGTGCGGCTGCGTCGCCGCGGGCGATCGCCTCGCGGCGCCAGCGCAGGTAGCTCGGTCCGACGTTGCGCAGCGACCCCGGCAGCAGCGGGGTGGCGGCCCGCGATGCGGCGGCCAGCACGCGCAGCTGCCGTTCCCTCGAGCGCGTCCACGGGATCCCGAAGCGCTCGCGCAGCGCCGGTGAGAGCAGCCCGCCGGTGACCAGGAGGGTCTGGCGCATCGCGGGAATGCGTGCGAGCCGCCAGGCCCGCTCGGACAGGAACGGAACCGGAGGCCGCTTCGGCGCCTCGAGCGACTCCAGGACTTCGCCCACGGCGGCGGTCCGCTCGAGCCGCCCGGCCATCTGCTCGAAGTAGTCGCCGAACTCCGCCCAGGTCTCCGGGAGGTCGCTTTCGCGAACTCCGATCAGCCGGCCGCCGCGCCGCCAGCTGCCCCAGAAATCCTCGAGCTCGCGGGCCGGGATCGGCCGTGCGAGCAGCGCGCTGCCACGCACGATCGAGTCGGCGAGGGTTGCGTGGACCCAGGCGTAGGCCTCGGGCTCGAGCGCGTGGTAGCGCTCGCCGTCCGGCTTGACGCCCTTGATCTGCTTATGCATCTCGCGGATGCGCCGGCCCATCTCGCCGGCCAGGTCGGGCCCGCCGTAGGTCATCACGTAGGAGTAGTCGAGGGTTCGGAGCAGGCGGCCCCATGGGTCGGCCCGGAAGTCGGAGTGCTCGGTGACCCCGGCCCCGACGGTCGGATGCGCGACCTGGAGCAGGATCGCGTAGGCGCCCGTTCCGATCAGCCGTGCGTCGCCCGAGTGGCGCCACAACGCCGAGCCCGGCTTTGCCACGAGCTCGGGAATTTCCTCTGGGTCGGGAAGGACGGCCGGCACAAGGCGATGGTACATCGAGACACATTCCGTATCAAGCGTCCCAAAGCGCCGTCGGCCGGGAGTGCATACTCAGGTCGATGGCGGATCGGCTTTTTGACGGCGGGGAGGAGGGGACGGTCGCGCCGCCCGCCGACGCCCCGCTGGCCGTGCGGATGCGGCCGCGGAGCCTGGGCGAGCTGGTCGGGCAGGAGCATGTGCTGGGCGAGGGCTCGGCGCTGCGCACGGCTATCGAAAGCGGGCATCTGCACAGCGCGATCCTCTATGGCCCTCCGGGGTCGGGGAAGACGACGCTGGCGCGGATCGCGGCCTCCGGCGCGGACGGGGCCTTCGAGGAGGAGTCGGCGGTGAACGCCGGCAAGGCCGAGATCAAGGCGGTGATCGAGCGCGCCCGTGAGCGCCGCAAGGGCAGCGGCCGGCCGACGATCCTCTTCCTCGACGAGATCCACCGCTTCAACAAGGCCCAGCAGGACGCGCTGCTGCCGGCGGTCGAGGAGGGCCTGCTGACCCTGATCGGGGCGACGACCGAGAACCCGTACTTCGAGGTCAACTCGGCGCTGCTCTCGCGCAGCCAGGTGTACGAGCTGCAGCCGCTGCAGCCCGACCAGGTGACCGAGCTGCTGCGCCGGGCGCTCGCCGACCCCGAGCACGGGATCGCGGAGCCGCCCGCGGTCGAGGACGCCGCGCTGGAGATGCTGGCCCAGCGCTCCGGCGGCGACGCCAGGGTCGCACTGTCGGGGCTCGAGCGGGCGGTCGAGCGCGCCGCCGGCGCCCCGGTCGGCGTCGCCGCGGTCGAGGACGCCCTGCAGCGCAAGGCGGTCGACTACGACCGCAAGGGGGATCGCCACTACGACTTCATCTCGGCCTGGATCAAGGCGACCCGGGGCTCGGACGTGGACGCCTCCCTCTACTACCTCGCGGTGATGCTCGAGGGCGGCGAGGACCCTCGCTTCATCGCCCGCCGCATGGTCATCCTCGCCTCCGAGGACGTCGGCAACGCCGATCCCCAGGCCCTGCTGGTCGCCGATGCGGCGGCGCGGGCGGTCGATCGGGTCGGGCTGCCCGAGTGCGCGCTCAACCTCGCGCAGGCGACCGTCTACCTCGCCCTCGCCCCGAAGTCGAACGCCTCCCACAGGGGGCTCGCCGCCGCCCGGGCCGAGGTCCGGCAAAACGGCGCCAGGACACCGCCCGACCATCTGCGCGACGCTCACTACCCGGGGGCGGGCGAGCTCGGCCGCGGCGAGGGCTACCGCTACGCGCACGACGAGCCCGACGGCGTCGCCGAACAGCAGCACCTTCCCCCCGGCCTCGAGGAGGCCCGCTTCTACGCCCCGACGGACCGCGGTTTCGAGGCCGATCTGTCCGCCCGGCTCGATCGCCTCAGAAAAAAATTCAAGAAAAATTAACGCGGGCGCAACTTCCCATAATTCCCCGTGTTTCTAGAGCGGCTTTCCAAGCTAGAGCCAGGGAGAGCCGACACACCGGCCGGAGGCCTGGACTGGGGGCCTCCGGCCGGACTTCAAAAGGGGAATCAGGGGGGACTCGACGACCGCGCCGCTCGCGCGGCCGTCGAGCTGCGCTGAGACGCCCGGGCCCGGCGAGGCGTCGGTTAGGCTTCGGGGGCCGATTTCTTGGAGCTCAAGGGGAGTGAGCCGCTGATGCGCCGTTCGATGGTCGCCCGTTTCTCTCGTGCCGCGCTGATGCTCGGACTCGTTTTCGCGGCGCTCCCCGCGGTCTCCCCGGCGGCCACCTTCTGTGTCCACTCGCCGCCCGAATGTGTCGGCACCGTCTCGGCCAACCTTCAGGCCGCGCTCAACGCCGCGGACGCCAACGGCGGCAACCGGGACGAGATCAGGATCGGGGTCGGGCTCTTCAACGACGCCCCGGCGGTCAATCTCGCCGGCAGCCCGGTGGACCTGATCGGGGTCGCGTCCAACAAGACCGCGATCAAATCCACGCAGTCGGTCGGCGGGCTGGTCCTACTGGACATCCAGGAGCCGACCACGGACGTGCGCGACCTGCGCGTCCACCACACCAGCGCCGCGCCGACGGCGACCGGGCTCGTCCTGGCCGGCGACGCGGAAAACGTGATGGTCACCAACCAGGGCTTCGCCGGCCAGTTCGACGGCGTGCGCCTGATCGGCAGCGGCGCCTCGTTCGACGACAGTAGCGTCTCGCTTGTCTACCCGAAAAACCTGCAGAACCGGGCGATCTTCGTCGCGACCGGGGCGTCGTCCACGATCACCGACTCCTTTCTGGAGGGCACGGTCGGGGTGTCTGCCCAGGGCGACGCCACGGTCATACGCAGCCGCATTCGCGCGACGCAGGGTGTGGTCGCGGGCGGCGGCTCCGAAACCATCGTTCGCGACACCGAGATCCGCGTGCCGGGCCCGATGGACTCCAACTTCCAGGTCGCCGCCCTCGCCGCCGCCGGCAACGGTGCGACCGGCCTCGAGGTGGATCGCGTCACCGCCTACGGCGACGGCACCGGCTACGGCGTCTGGATTGTCCCCAACGGCGGCGCCGGCAACAACGCCGGTGTCGACCTCGGCGGCTCGGTGCTGGACGGCTTCCCCATCGACGTCCGTGCCAGCGAGTCGGGCGGCTCCAACGCTTCGCTGTCCTCCACCTACTCCGCCTACGACTCCACCAAACTCTCGTTCACCGGCTCGGTCAGCCATGTGCAGGGCGTGGGCAAAATCGACCTCGCCGGCGCCGCCGACCCGCGCTTCGCCGACCCGGGCTCCGGCGATTTCATGCTCCTCCACGACTCGCCGCTGATCGACGCCGGCGACCCGGCCTACCAGCCGTTCCTCGGCGGCCTCGACGTGAGGCTGCGGACGCGCGTCCGCGACGGCGACGGCAACGGCTCCTTCGTGGTGGACATCGGCGCCCACGAGTACCAGCACCGGCCACCGGTCGCGGTGGCGAGCGGCCCCGCGAGCGGCGATCCCGGACAGGCGCTCGGCTTCGACGGCTCGCAATCCAGCGACCTCGACGCGGAGGAGCTGATCCACTCCTGGAGCTTCGACGACGGCACCCAGGCCTCCGGCGAGGTGGTGCAGAAGGCATTCGCGACGCCGGGCCCCCACACGGCCACGCTGACCGTGACCGATCCGTCGGGCCTCACCGATGCCGCCGTCGTCACGTTGACGATCTCCCCACTCCCCGTCGGTCCCGCCGGCCCCGGCCAGGCCTCGCTCGTGCTCGGCGACCTGAAGCTCGTTCCAGGCCGCTTCCGCGTCGTCGCCGCGCGACGGGGCGCCAGGGCCGCGAAGGCCCCGCCGCGCGGCACTCGCATCCGGTTCACGCTGTCGCAGGCTGCGCCGGTGACCTTCACCGTCGAGCGCCCCCGCCCCAAGCGCCGCTGGAAAAAGGTCGGGTCCTTCACGCTCCAGGGTGGATCCGGCGCCAATTCCCTCAAATGGGGCGGGCGGATCGGAAAACGGACGCTGAAGCCCGGCCGCTACCGGCTCACCGCCCAGGCGCGCAGCGGCAACGGCCCGCCGTCGGAGCCGCAGCGAAAGCGGTTCAAGATCGCGCCCGGCTGACCGGCCTCCGGGCCGCCGTCGGCGACCATCTATCGTGACTCCATGACCGAGGAGCGACTGAGATTGGGCGGGATGGCGCTGCGCAACGGGCTCCTCATCCACGGGCCGACCCACTGGGCGGCCGCGGTCCGCAGCCGCGACGGCGAGATCGAGGTCGCCTCGGAGCGCAAACCGGAGCTCGCCCCCAACCTGGCCGCGCGGATCCCGGGGGTGCGGGGGCCGCTGAAGCTGCTCGAGGCGCTCGCGATCCTGCCCTCGGTGCGCCGCCGCCTGCCGGCGGCCCGGCTGCCGTTCGAGGACGCGCGGGTGGTGCTGGCGATCGGGGCGACGCTGGCCGCGACGGGGTTGCTGCGCCGCCGCGTGCGCAGCTCGGCTGCGCGCGAGGGAGCGGTGCAGGCGCTCGGCGCGATCCCGGCCGTCGTCGCCCTCGCCGATCGCGACCTCGCCGCCTACCACGGGGTCGAGCACAAGGCGATCGCCGCCTACGAGCAGGGAATCGACGACCCCGCGGGCGTGCCGAAGGAGCACGACCGCTGCGGGTCGAACCTGGTCGCGCCGATGATGCTGCTCTCGGCCGGGGGAACCGTGCTGCTGGAGAGGATGGTCGACAGCCCCGGCCCCCTCGCCCGCGCGGGCGTCGGCATCGGCGGCGCCTCGCTCGCCGTCGAGATGTTCGCCTGGAGCGACCGCAACCACGGCGCGGCGCTGGCCGAGGCCTTCCACACGCCGGGGCGGGAGATCCAGCGCCGCCTGGCGACCAAGGAGCCGAGCGCCGAGCAGCTCGAGGTCGGGATCGCCGCCCTGGCCGAGATCCTTCGCGTCGAGGGTGCATAGACTCCCGCCGATGTTCGGAAGGATCGACCACATCGGCGTCGCCGTCGAGGACATCGACGCCGCCCTGGAGCTATACGAGAAGGCCTTCGAGATGCCGCTCGCGCATCGCGAGACGGTCGAGGACCAGGGCGTCGAGGCGGTTCTGCTCGACGTCGGCGACGGGCACGTCGAGCTGTTGCGCCCGCTCGGGCCGGAGACCGCGGTCGGCAAGTTCCTCGAGCGCAAGGGCCCCGGCCTCCACCACGTCGCCTACGCGGTCGACGACATCGACGCCACGCTGGAGGGCCTCGACGCCGCCGGGCTGGAGCTGATCGACAGGGAGGCGCGCGCCGGCATCCGCGGGAGCCGTGTCGCCTTCCTTCACCCCCGCTCCACCGGGGGCGTGCTGACCGAGATCGTCGAACCCGCCGAAGGAGAGCACTGATGGCTGACGCACAGAAGGTCGAGATCGGCTTCGAGGGCGGGCAGGTGGTCTCCGTGCGGCTCTCCCAGGACTCGCTGGAGGAGCTCCGCAAGCAGGTCGAGAAGGGCGGCTGGCACGACGTCACGACCGAGGACGGGGTGCTCTCCGTCTACCTCGGCAAGGTCGCCTTCCTGCGGATCGACTCCGGCGCCAACCGGGTCGGCTTCTAGCCGGCCGCGGGCCGATGCGCCCCCGCACCCTGCTCGGCGCCGGCGCCCTGGCGACGATCGCCGCCTCGCTCTGGTGGCGCTACAACCCATCCGCCTGTCCCTACGCCCAGCGCCTCTGGGTCGAAGTCCCACATCCGGTCGTCACCCGCGAGCGCCTCTATTACGTGATGCGCCCGCAGCCCGGCGAGCGGGTGCTGGAGATCGGGCCCGGGACCGGCTACTACACGCTCGACCTCGCCGAGTGGGTCGGGCCCGGCGGCACGGTCGAGATCTTCGACCTCCAGCAGGAGTTCCTCGACCACACGATGCGGCGCGCGGGGGAGCGCGGCCTCGAGAACCTCGTCCCGACCCGGGGCGACGCCACCGCGCTCCCCTACGAGGACGCATCGATCGTCGCCGTGGTGCTGACCGCCGTCCTCGGCGAGGTCCCCGAGCCCGTCGCCGCGCTGAAGGAGATCCGGCGGGTGTTGAAGCCGGACGGCCGCCTGATCGTCGGCGAGCTCTTCGGCGACCCCCACTTCACCACCCGCGCGGCGCTGCGGCGTCAGGGCGCCGAGGCCGGGCTCGAGTACGGCGAGCAGTCGGGCTACTGGTTCGGCTACGTCGCCCGTCTCACCCCTCAATAGTCGAATTTTCTCGATCGATAGCCCCTCTCCGGGCCTATGGTCGGAGGGACGTCGAACTGGAAACTGACGATCGAGGGGGAGAGATGCGTATTTCCAGACGGTCAGGCAAGCGAGGGGTGGGCCTGACGGCGATGCTCGGCACGGCGGCCCTTTTCCTGGCCGTGTCTCTGCCGCCGGCGCTGGGTGGCGACAAGGACGTGGAGATCAACACCGAAACCACGGTGACGATCACGCCGACGAGCGAAACGACCGCCGTCTACGAGGGAGTCCTGACGACGACGCCGGCCAGGAAAGGCAAAGGGAAAAAAGAGCAAGCGCGGAGGCGGAATCTGGCGTCCCGCTGCAAGGACAATCGGAAGGTCGTGGTCATTCACGGGTCTTCTGAGACCGGATTTTTGATCGGCACCGTCAGGACCGACGACCGGGGGCGCTGGAGCATCACCGGAAACAAGCCGCCCACGGGAGATGTGATCAACGTGAAAGTTCGGTTGCTGGACCTCAGGGATGTCCTCTGCCTCCACGAGGACGTGATCACCCACTCTCCCTGAGGATTAATCAAGAATTCTCACGTAATAGGCGAGCCCGTGGGAGCCTGGGACTTGATCGAACGACGACTGTCCAAGAGCCGCCTCCTGGTCGTGCTGGTGGCGGCCGCCTCGCTCGCGCTCGTACTCGCGCTCGGACCCTCCTACGGCGGGGATCCGGTGGTTGAGGTCGGGCCCGAGACACGGGTGACGCAAGTCGGCGAGGCCGCCGCGCCCTAGCCGCGGATCGCCTTGCCGGCGATGTTCTTCAGCCGGGTCCTGTCGCGCTGGGGCAGCTTGTTCGGCATGCCCCTCGACTTGGCGACGAGGTTCAGCAGTTCGCTGCGTTCCTTCTTGGTCAGGTTCTCGTTGACCCGCTCGCGGCCTTTCTCGACGAGCCATAGCGAGACCGCCCAGACCATCGACCACGGCACCCGCTTCCAGGCGGCGGGAGCGATCTTCTTCGCGATCCAGAGGGGCATGGTCTCGGGAGGCTAGTAGCGCGGCGGCGGCGGCGGTTCCCGCACTTCGCGGGCGGGAACCTCTTCCACCGGGCGGCGCTCCTCGACCAGGGCTTCGCGGCGGCGCCTGCGGTCCGACCAGATCGCCTCCTGGAAGAAGGAGAGGACGAGGCCTGCCGCTCCGGCGATCATCAGGATCAGCCCGATGGTGTCGATGCTGACCCCCTCGACGTGGAGGTTGGTCGCGTAGCGCAGGATCGCCCCGAGGGCGATCAGGAATATTGCACCGGCAATGGTCATGCCCCGCCATTACCCCGACGGGGGGCGGGGGAAACGAGTTGTGGACCTAGGCCTCGGCGAGCGAGGTCCAGAGCCGCTCCTCGGCCTCGGCGACGAGCCGGGCGGCGGAGTCGATCTCCCTCCAGAGCGCGGCGTCGGGATCGTCGCGCTCGCTGGCGACGCGGAAGGCCGCTGCGAGATCCGTCCAGCGCGCGGCGGCCTCGGCGGCCAGCGGCGCCTCCTCGCGGCCCGCCTCCTCCAGGAAGCGCGAGTACATCAACCGGAAGGCGCCGCCGCCGGTGCCGCGGCGCTCGATCACCTGGTAGCCGAAGCGCGCGCACCACTGCCAGTCCTCGGCGGCCTCCGGCCAGCTCCCCGCCTCCTCGGCGAGGCGGCGCACGGCGTCGAGCCCGGAGAAGCCGCGGAACTCGGGCTCGACCATCGCCTGCGCGGCGCGCTCGATCGCCGCCGGGATCGCCTCGCGGAGGCGCTCGGGGGAGATCGTCCCCGCGGCGGTGAACATGTGGCCGGCGAGCGGGTAGGCCGGGTGCTTGCTGTGGCGCGCCCGGTCGAGGTTCTCGAGCCGCGTCGTCTGCAGCTCCTCGAAGCCCGTGTCGGAGAGCCGGGCGACCTCCTCGTCGTAGCCGGCGAGCACCACCGCGTGGCCGGGGAAGTGGGCCGAGTTGCCGTAGTGGTCGAGGTAGTAGAGGTCGGTGAGGAGGAGGACCGGGTTGCCCTCGTCGATCTCGGCTCGCGCCGCCTCCCAGGCGCCCTCGTCTCCCTTCTCGAAGGTCCGCAGGCTGAGCGCTGCGCCGCCGGTCAGCTCGTTGAAGCTCTCCTCGAGCCGCGCGGTCCGCCCGTTGAACCAGCGGCTGGGCGAGGCGTCCTCGAGGGTCACGTAGTAGAAGCAGGCACCGGCGCCGACGCCGAAGGCCATCTCCTCGCTGATCTCGACTCCGTGGTGCCCGAGCAGGTTGCGCAGCGCGGTCGAGCCGCAGTGGTGGCCGGGGTGGTGGGTGTAGGCGGGAACCGATGGCATCGAGGGCGGATTATCCTGCGCCGCCGTGGAGAATGCCGACCTCAGAGCCCTGCGCGCGATGCGCACCCGCTTTCACACGCCCGGCCTGGAGGGGGCGATGCGGATCCTCGGCAAGGCCGGCAACAACGGGGCGGTCTGGCTCGGCCTCAACCTCCTCCTCGCGCTCTTCGACTCCTCCAACCGCGAGGCCTGGCTGATCTGCGCCGCGCTCGGCCCGCTCGCGATCGGGCTCAACTACGGGGTCAAGCTGCTCGCGAAGAGGCCGCGACCGGTGCTCGAGGGGCTGCCGCCGCTCGGCGGCGCGCCGAGCTCGCTCAGCTTCCCCTCGGCCCACGCGACCTCCTCCTTCGCCGTCGCCACGGCGATGACCCGGGTCGAGCCGCTCGGTGCCCTGGCCTTCGTCCTCGCCGTCGCCCTCGCGCTCGGACGCCCCTACCTCGGCATGCACTACCCGTCCGACGTCCTCGCCGGCGCCGCGATCGGGGTCGTCCTCGGGGTCCTGGTGCCCCTCTCCATATGAAGGTCGGGATCGTCGGGCTGCCCAACGCGGGCAAGTCCACCCTCTTCAACGCCCTGACCAAGGGCGGCGCCCAGACCGGCGACTACCCCTTCACGACGATCGAGCCCAACGTGGCGATCGCGCAGGTCCCCGATGAGCGGCTCGAGCGGGTCGGCGAGACCGTGCGCAGCTCCGAGCTGGTCCCGGCGACAATCTCCTTCCACGACATCGCCGGCCTGGTCAAGGGCGCCTCAGAGGGGGAGGGGCTGGGCAACCAGTTCCTCGCCTCGATCCGCGAGACCGACGCGATCTGCCACGTCGTCCGCTGCCACGGGCTCGACACCGGCGTCCCCCATCCGGACGGCCGCGTCGACCCGATCGCCGACATCGAGACGATCGAGACCGAGCTGATCCTCTCCGACTACGAGCAGGCCGAGCGCCGCCTGCACCGGGTCGCGAAGGGCGCGAAGACGGGCGAGGCCGAGGCGATCGCCGAGCGCGACTGGCTGGAGAAGGTGGTCGCCGCGCTCGCCGAGGGAAAGCCCGCCCGCTCGGTTCCCGTCCCCGAAGCCGCCGCCCACGGGCCGGCCAACCTCAACGCCCTGACCACGAAGCCGATCCTCTACGTCGCCAACGTCGACGAGGGCGATGCCGACCCGCCGCCGGCGGTCGTCGAGCACGCCGAGAGGGTCGGCGCCGGCGTGGTCGCGGTCAGCGCCCGGATCGAGGGCGAGCTGGCCGAGCTCGACGCCGCCGAAGCGGAGGAGATGCGCGAGTCCTACGGGGTCGAGGGGTCCGGCCTGACCCGGCTGGTCCGCGCCGCCTACGACCTGCTCGAGCTGATCACCTTCTTCACCGCGGGCGAGGAAAAGGAGGCGGTGGCCAGGCCGCTGCGGCGCGGCTCGACGGCCTGGGAGTCGGCGGCCGAGATCCACACCGAGATCCAGGACGAATTCATCAAAGCCGAGGTGATCGGGTGGCGCGACCTGGTCGAGCAGGGCGGTTACGCCGCCGCCCGCGACCGGGGGCTGCTGCGGATCGAGGGGCGCGACTACGTCGTCGCCGACGGCGACGTGATCACGATCAAGGTCTGAGCGACGCGGCCGCTCAGTAGCTGCAGTCTTTGGCGACGCCGCCGAGATAGGTGAACGGGCCGAGCTGTTCGACCGGGCCACCGTTGAAGGAGTAGGCGCCGACCACGACGCCGGTGGTCGAGACGCTCCATTCGTAGAAGCCGCCCCCTTCGATTTTCTCGTTGAAGAGCCAGGAGCCGTCGGCGTTGACCTTCGCGTTCTGGACTTCGTAGGCGCGGGCGCCGTTGATGATGTCGGCGCCGGAGACGGAGGTCAGGCGGCAGTAGTAGAACGATCCACCCGCGGTGTGGCTGTAGCGCTGCTCGACCGCGCAGTTCGGCCAGCCGGCGGGGCAGTCGGTGAAGGTCGAGTTCAGCAGGTATTTCTGGAGGAACGGCTTCGTCGCGTCGCCTTCGAGCACCTTGCCGGGAGCTTCGAAGAGGGGTGCGGGCGGGAGCGCGCAGGAGGCGCCCGCCGTCCTGCAGGGCACCGGTTTCGGTTTGCGTTTCACGCATTTCTTGACCGGTTTGCCGTTTTTCCGGACGACTTTGCCGTTTTTCTTGACGACGACCAGCTTCTTGCCTTTCGGGCATTTTTTGCTGGCCTGGGCCGTGCCGCCGCCGGTCGATGCGCCGGCGGGCACGATCGCCACCGCTGCGAGCAGGAACAGGACGCAGGCGACCGGTATGGCTCTCCTCCAGGTGACCACGAACCGAGCGTACCCAATCCCCCCTGTCCGATCAAGCGCTTTCGCTCGGCAACGCGCCGGTAGAGTCCCGTCATGGACGAAGGCGCGCGCTTCCCGAAGGTGGCCGAGAAGGCCGGCCACTACGAGAGCTTCTACATCAAGGCCGCGCGACCGGGGGGCGGCCGGGCGATCTGGATCCGGCACACCGTCCACAAGCGGCCGGGCGCGGAGCCCAACGCCTCGATCTGGTTCGTCCTCTTCGACCGCGAGGCCGACGGCCCGCGGGCGACGAAGGTGACCGTCCCCGCCGCCGAGCTCTCGGTTCCCGACGGCGACTGGATCCGGGTGGCGGGGGCCGAGGTCGGCCCCGGCAGGGCCAGGGGGGAGATTGCGACCGACGCGCTCGAGGCCTCCTGGGAGATGACCTTCTCCGGCTCCGCCTCGCCCTGCAAGTACCTGCCGGCGGACTGGCTCTACGAGGCGCCGGTCCCCAAAACGAAGTTCGTCGCCCCGTACCCGGAGGCGAGCTTCTCCGGCCGGCTCACCGTCGACGGCGAGCAGATCGAGCTCGCCGGCTGGCCCGGGATGATCGGCCACAACTGGGGGACCGAGCACGCCGAGCGCTGGGTCTGGCTCGAGGGCACCGGGTTCGCCGACGCGCCCGGCGCCTACTTCGACGCGGGTGCGGCGCGGATCAAGATCGGCCCCTGGACCACCCCATGGGTCCCCTCGGGAATGCTCTGTCTCGACGGCGAGGCGCACCGGCTCGGGGGCTTCGGCAAGATCCGCGGGGCGGAGATCGAGGACTCTCCGGACGCCTGCTCGTTCGTCCTCCCCGGCGACGAGATCGTCGTCCGCGGCCGGGTCTCGGCGCCGCGCAAGGACTTCGTCGGCTGGGTCTACGCCGACCCCAAGGGGCCCGAGCACAACACCGTCAACTGCTCGGCCGCCGACCTCGAGCTGACGGTCGAACAGCCTTCGCTGCCGACCCGCACCCTGAGCCTCGAGGGCGGCGCCGCCTACGAGTGCGGGATGCGGGAGACCGACCACGGGATACCGATCCAGCCCTATCCGGACGGCTGAGGAGGTGTATCGACTCGACCCCGGCCGCTTCTGGTTGATCTGGGCGGCGGTGGCCCCGATCGCCGTCTGGGCGGCGATCCGCGTCTTCGGCTTCGAGCAGGGCTACCCGCTCGTGCCGCTGATGGCCTACACCCCGTATGTCGCGGGCGTCGCGCTGCTCGTGACAGTGGTGGCGGCGGCGCTGCGCAACTGGGCCGCCACGCTCGCCGCCGCCGTCGCCGCGACCTGTCTCGTCGTCGCGGTGCTGCCGCGGGCGCTCGGCGGCGAGGAGGAGCTCCCGGCCGGGGGCGCCGAGCTGCGCATCCTCTCGACCAACACCCACGTCGGCGACGCTGACCCCCGGGCGGTAATCGACCTCGTCGAGCGCCACGACGCGGAGGTGCTGATCGTCCAGGAGCTGACCCCGCGCTTCGCCCGTGAGCTGCAGCGGGAGGGGATCCTCCGGCTGCTGCCGGAGACCCACCTCTCACTGGGCCCGGTCGACTTCGAAGCCCGGCCCAAGGCGAGCGGCGGCGGCCTCTACTCGCGGCTGCCGATGCGCGGGCTGCCGGCTCCGCTGACCAGCGCCTTCCGCCAGCCGCGCGCGATGGTCAGGGTCGCCCCCGGCGAGTGGGTCCGCTTCGTCGACGTCCACCCCTATCCGCCGCGACGCTGCTGCATCGGCCTCTGGCGCTCCGCCCTGGAGAGCCTGCCGCGGCCGGAGCCCTCGGGCCCGCCCTGGGTCCTCGCCGGCGACTTCAACGCGACGCTCGACTTCGCCGAGATGCGCGACATCCTCGGCCAGGGCTACCGCGATGCGGGCGAGGTGACCGGCAACGGGCTCGAGCCGACCTGGCCCGACGGCCGCCGGCTGCCGCCGCCGGTGACGATCGACCACGTCCTCGCCGAGTCGCCGCTGGCGATCCTCGAGTACGCGGTCGAGGACGTGCCGGGCAGCGACCACCACGCGATCTTCACCAGCCTCGGGGTCCCGGCGAGCTAGGTCTCTCCTAGTCGACGTAGCCCGGCGGGGTGCCGCCTGGCTCACCGACGGTCGCGCCGCCGGTGGAGCCGACCGGCATCGGTCCCGCCGTGCCGCCGCTGGGCGCGCTGCCGCCGGTCCCGCCGCTTGCGCTGATCCCCTTGACCGCCCCGGCGCCGCCCTGCTGACCGGCGCCGCCTCCTCCGCCACCGGTGGCGACGGGCCTGCCGTTCACATACTTGTGGAAGGTCATCCAACGGTCGTAGCCGTCGAGCGCCGAGGCGAGCTCGTCGCCGCGCACCCGGGTCATCCCCCCGGTCCCGTAAAGCTGGGCCCAGACGATCCGCGGCGAGGCGCCGCGTTTCGTCACCACGATCTTCTCGAGCCGCCCGTCGAGGACGCCGCCGAGCTTGGCGCTGATCTCCGGCCCGCTGAATTTCAGCGTCCAGGCGTGCAGCGGGCAGTAGTGGTCGTAGGGATCGCGTACGCCGACGAGGTAGGGGATCGGGGGGCCGAAGAAGACATTCTGGACGCTCTCGGTGTGGCCCCCCGAGCAGGCCGAGAAGTACGTTTCCGCGATCTCGCCGCCGTAGGTGAGGACCTCTCCGCGGGTCGCGTCGGCCGCCAGGTTGGTCGCCGCGGTCTCGCTCGCCAGGCCCTCGTAGACCTGGCTGCTGACGTCGTCGTAGAGGTCGAAGCCGTGGCCCTCCACCTGCACCGAGAGGGCGTAGGAGCGGGCCGCGACGGCCTGGGCCCGCAGCGCCGCCTGCGGCCAGGAGGAAGGCGACTCGTTGGCGATCACGCCCTTCACGTACTGGTCCACGGTGAGCGCGTTGACCGCGTTGAGGGCGCCGGCGTCGGACTCGGTCGGGAGGACCTCGAGTGCCCCCCGATAGGTGGCGATCCCGCCGATCGTGATCTGCCCGGCGCCGGCGGCGCGCAGCTTGCGCCCGCAGTCGGCGAGCGGCCGGCCGGCCGAGTTGCGCAGCTTGACCCGGGGGCCGGCGCGGTGGGCCTGGTAGTCGCGCTCCGGTTTGAGGTGCCTGCCGCAGGCGCTGGTCGCGCCGCTGAAGCCGACGTCGCCGCCGATCACGCCGACCAGGACCCGCACGACGCGCGGCTCGGAGAGCATCGAGAGCCGAGTCCCGCGGTAGTAGTGGTCGAGGATGAAGCGGTAGCCCTTGCCGTGCTCGGCGTAGCCGTAGGCGCCGTACTGGCTCATCCCGACCCCGTGGCCGAAGCCGTGGCCTTTGACCACCCAGGAGACGCTCGCCTCGGCCGCCGTGGGCATGAGGAAGAGAAAAAAGAGCAGGGTTATGAGTCGCAGGCGCGTCACCTCGGGAACAGATTCGGCATGCGGGAGTCGCGGCCTCCTCTAGTCTGGGAAAAGCGAACCGAGATAGGAGGTCGCATGGCGTCGCAGGCAGTCGAGGCGGTCGATCACAAGCTCCTCGCCGCCGGGGAGTGGATCGAGACCGGCGAGTGGAACGAGGTGCGCAGCCCGTACGACGGGACGCCCGTGGGCAGGGTCGCCGAGGGCGACGCCGCCCTCGTCGACCGCGCCGTCAGGGCCGCGCACGACGTGTTCGAGTCGGCCGACTTCCCCCAGCATGCCCGCGCGGCGGTGCTCGACCGCGCCGCCGAGCTGGTCTCCGAGCGGGTCGAGGAGCTGGCGCTGACGATCGCCGCCGAGGCCGGCAAGCCGATCAAGACCGCGACGGTCGAGGCGCAGCGCTGCGTGGACACGCTCACCTTCTCCGCGGTCGAGGCGCGCAGGCTGACCGGCGGCACGGTGCCGATGGAGGCGTCGCCCGCGGGGGTGGGAAAGCTCGGCGTGATGGTGCGCGTCCCCTACGGCGTCGTCGGCGCGATCAGCCCCTTCAACTTTCCCCTCAACCTCGTCGCCCACAAGCTGGGCCCGGCGATCGCGGCCGGCAACTCGGTCGTCCTCAAGCCCGCAGGCCAGACGCCGATCTCGGCGCTGAAGCTGGCCTCGATCCTGGTCGAAGCGGGCCTGCCCGACGGCTGGCTCAGCGTCGTCCCCGGCCCCGGCTCGGAGGTCGGCAACGCGATCGTCGAGCACGAGCTGACCCGCGCCCTCTCCTTCACCGGCTCGGCGCCGGTCGGCTGGGGGATCCGCAGCCGCGTCCCCCACAAGAAGGTCAACCTGGAGCTCGGCTCGAACGCGCCGCTGATCGTCCACTCCGACGGCGACTGGGAGACCGCCGCCGACAAGGCCAAGCTGCACGCCTACTCCCATGCGGGCCAGAGCTGCATCTCGATCCAGCGGATCCTGGTCCACGAGGACGTCGCCGATCCCTTCACCGAGCGCCTCGTCGCCAACGCGCGCAAGCTCCGGGTCGGGGACCCGCTCGACCCCGACACCGACGTCGGGCCGCTGATCTCCCCCGAGGACCGCGACCGCGTCAAGGAGTGGGTCGACGAGGCGGTCGCGGCCGGGGCCGAGCTGCTGACCGGCGGCGAGCTGGTCGACGAGGGCCGCTGCCTGGCGCCGACGCTGCTCGGCTCGCCGCCGCGCGACGCCAGGGTCTGGTGCGAGGAGGTCTTCGGCCCGGTGGCGACGATCGACCGCTACGCGGATTTCGGCGAGGCCCTGCGGATGGCGAACGACTCGAAGTTCGGGCTCCAGGCGGGCGTCTTCACGAGAGATATGGGGCGAGGGCTCGAGGCTGCCGGAGCGCTCGAGTTCGGCGGCGTCCTGATCAACGAGGTGCCGACCTTCCGTGCCGACCAGATGCCATACGGCGGCGTCAAGGACTCCGGCAACACTCGCGAGGGCCCGGCATACGCGGTGATCGAGCTGACCGAGGAGCGCTTCGTCACCCTCCAGGGCTGACCGGACCAGTTCGCTCGATTAGTGGCGATCAATTTGACTCGTACCAATTTTTCGGTACAGTCAAAAATGTGACCTCGCTACAGTCGGACGGGTGAGAGTGAAGTTCGCCGGACTCCTTCTCGCCGTATTGGCCAGCGTCGCCTTTGCCGCAGTCGCCGGCGCCGCCACCGGCCTGACCACCCTCGAAGAGCGGATCGTCCCCGACGGCGAACCGGGCTTCAACCAGCTCGAGACCGGCCCCGGCGAGGGCTACGTCGTCCGCGAGGACGGGCTCGGCGCGGCGCAGGCGGACCGCGAGACGAGGCGCGTCTCGCTCTCCTACTTCGGCCAGCTCACCGACTTCCAGCTCGCCGACGAGGAGAGCCCGGCGCGGGTCGAGTTCCTCGACGTCGTCGGCGCGCCGGTCGAAGCGGCGTTCCGGCCCTGGGAGGCGCTCAACCCGTTCATCGACGACGCGATGGTCCGGCAGGTCAACGCCTTCGCCGCCGCCGCGCCGGTCGCCGCCGGCGACGGCACGAAACCGGCGATGTCGTTCACGATCAACACCGGCGACCTCGCCGACAGCCAGCAGTTCAACGAGACCCAATGGGTGCGGGCGCTGCTCGAGGGCGGTGCCCTCGATCCCAATAGCGGCATCGACCCGGCCGGGTACATGCACCCGTTCTGCCCGCCGCTCGGCGTCCCGGGCGCCGCCGAGGCGGCCGCCTACACGGGAATCCAGGACTACGACGACTACCTCGAGAGCGCCACGCCCTACTTCTACGACCCAGACGAACCGAGCGGGGCAGCGGCCGAATGGCCCGAATACCCGGGCCTGATGGACCGGGCCCAGCAGGCGTTCACGGCCACGGGCCTCGACGTGCCGAGCTACATCGCCTTCGGCAACCACGACGCGCTCGTGCAGGGCAACCAGGCCGCCAACGTCTCCTTCGAGCTGATCGCGACCGGATGCCTGAAGCCGATGGAGGGCGCGATCAACGAGATCGGCGGCGTCGAAGAACTGACCCCGGCCAAAATCCAGAAAGTCCTCGCCAACCCCACGCAGTCTTCGCTGGTTCCGCCGGACCCGGACCGCCGCTACGTCTCCAAGGAGCAGTTCAAGCAGATCTTCATCGAAGGGACCCAGGCCGACGGCCACGGCTTCGGCGCGATCGACCCGGCCGAGAACAAAGCCTCCAAAAAAGCGGCCGGCTACTACTCGTTCTCTCCCAGCCCCGGTCTCCGGATGATCTCCGTCGACACGGTCTGCGAGGGCGGCGTCACCGGCCCCTGCGCCGACGGCAATGTCGACGACCCGCAGTTCAAATGGCTCGAGGCCGAGCTGCAGGAGGCGACCGCGGCCGACGAGCTCGTGATCCTCTACAGCCATCACGCGATTCCGAGTCTGACCGCGAACATCCCGGATGAGTCGGCCCCGCCCTGCGTTGGGCCCGACGCCCATCTGCACGACGCGAACCCGGGCTGCGACGTCGACCCGCGCACCTCGACGCCGATCCACCTCGGCGAAGACATGGTCGAGCTGCTGCACGGCTACCCGCACGTGATCGCCTGGGTCGCCGGCCACAGCCACGTCAACGACGTCACCGCCTACCCCGCACCCGACGGCAGCGGCGGCTTCTGGAGCATCCGGGTCGCGGCCGAGGCCGACTGGCCCCAGCAGACGCGCCTGCTCCAGCTCTTCGACAACCGTGACGGCACCCTCTCGATCTTCGGCACGATCGTCGACCACGTCTCCCCCGCGACCGCGCCGGCGCCCGGCACCGCCGCCGCGGGCCTCACCGTCGACGACCTCGCCTCGATCGGCCGCACCCTCTCCTACAACGACCACCAGACCGGCGGCAGGGAGTGCGAACCCAACCCCTGCGGCGAGGGCGCCGCCGAGGACCGCAACGTCGAGCTGCTGATCGGCGACCCGCGGCGCGGCCCCGCCCCGCCCCCGGGTCCCGCCCCAGGCCCACCGGTCTGCGCGGCCGGCTCCGTCCTCATCGAAGGGCGCTGCGGCCCGCCGGCCGGCGGACGCTGCTCCAACCGGATCGTCGGCACCGCGAAGGGCGAGCGGCTGCGCGGCACCAAAGCCTCCGACCTGATCCTCGGCCGCGCCGGCAACGACCGGATCCGGGCAGGCGGCGGCCGCGACTGCGTGCGCGCCGGACGCGGCGACGACCGCGTCTTCGCCCGTGCCGCCGGCCGCGACAACATCCGCTGCGGCGCCGGCGACGACGTCGCCTTCGTCAGCGGCAAGGACTCGGTCAAGGGCTGCGAGCAGATCCGCCGTCCGAAGCGCCGCTAGCCGCCGGCTCCAAAAATCCCATCAAGTTCGCCAGGTATCGCATGGCGAACTTGATGGGATTTCGCGTGGCAGCCGGCTACTCGTGCGGGCGGGCCATGCGGCGGTGGTCGAGCGCCTCCTCGAGGACCGAGGGCTCGACTCCCTGCTCGAGCGCGACCTCCCGCAGTGAGCGGCCCGACTCCGCCGCCGCCTTGACGATGTCGGCGGCGCGGTCGTAGCCGATGTGGGGGTTGAGCGCGGTCGCCGTGGCCAGGGTGGCCTCGGCGTGGCGCTCGGTCATCTCCTCGTTCGCCTCGAGGCCCTGCACGCATTTCTCGTCGAGCAGGCGTGACGCGGAGGCGAGCAGCTTGATCGAGTCGAGCAGGTTGCGGGCGATCAGCGGCACCCGGACGTTGAGCTCGAACTGGCCCTGGCTGCCGGCGAAGGTGATCGCGGTGTCGTTGCCGATCACCTGGCCGGCGACCTGGATCACGACCTCGGGAATCACCGGGTTTACCTTGCCGGGCATGATCGAGGAGCCCTTCTGGAGCTCGGGCAGGCGCAGCTCGGCGAGCCCGGCCCTCGGGCCGGAGCCCATCAGCGCCAGGTCGTTGGCGATCTTGTTGAGGGAGACGGCGTAGACCTTGAGCGCGCCCGAGAGCTCGACCAGCGCGTCCCGGTTGCCCTGCGCCTCGAACGGGTCGAGCGGCGGGGAGATCGTCAGGCCGGTGTCGGCGGCGAGCTTCTCGCGCACCTTGGCGGCGAACTCGGGATGGGTGTTGAGCCCCGTCCCGGTCGCGGTCCCGCCGAGCGGGATCTGGCCGACCCGGCGCAGCGTCGCCTCGACCCGCTGGACGCCGAGCCGCACCTGTGCGGCGTAGCCGCCGAACTCCTGGCCGAGCGTCACCGGAACGGCGTCCATCAGGTGGGTGCGCCCCGCCTTGACCACGTCGGCGAACTGCCTCGCCTTGCCCTCGAGCGAGGACTCGAGGGCGCCCATCGCCGGCAGCAGGTCGTGGGAGACCTCGCCGAGGGCGGCGAGGTGGACCGCGGAGGGGAAGACGTCGTTGGAGGACTGCCCCATGTTGACGTGGTCGTTGGGGTGCGCCCCGTCGCCGGCGAGGTTGGCGATCACCTCGTTGGCATTCATGTTCGAGGAGGTGCCTGAGCCGGTCTGGAAGACGTCGATCGGGAACTGATCGTCGTGCTCGCCGGAGGCGACGGTTTCGCCCGCCTCGGAGATCCGCGCCGCGAGGTCCTGGTCCAGGACACCGAGCTCGCCGTTGGCCGCCGCCGCCGCGGCCTTGAGCCGGCCGAGCCAGCGGACCACCGGCACCGGGACGCGCTCGCCCGAGACCGGGAAGTTGTCTACCGCCTTGGTGGTCTCGCCACCCCAGAGCTGCTCACTCACATCCGTTGTCAAGTCGGTTCCTCCGTCGAAAGTTCGTCGTTCCCCTCAGGGTATTCCTCCTCATCGGGTACGGGCTGCACCCTCCAAGTACCCGACAGCTTCTTTCCCGGAGTGCCAGGTATGCCCTAACGGTCAAGAAACACGTACTTTCCTTGACAGCAGGTTGTGTACCCGTCATTGTGGGGCTGTATGCCGGATGTAGCTGTGAGGAGAGAGACAGTCGGTACGGGGATCGTCGATACCTCCGCGGAGGTGCGAATCCGACTCGTCGACGCCGCCACGCGCGCCGCCGCCGAGTGCGGATACCAGTCGGTGGACATCGAGCAGATCGCCCAGTACGCCGACCTCTCCGTCGAGGATTTCCATCTGCACTTCTCGGGCAAGGACGAATGCTTTCTGGCGGCCTACGAGCGCTTCCTCGACCGCATGGTCGAGCACGTGGAGGAGGCTTGCCAGGCCGCCGCCGACTGGCCCCACCGGATCAAGTGCACGATCAAATCGGCCTTCGAGTTCGCCGCCGAGCTCGAGGAGGTGGCGCGATTGTTCGCGGTCGACTCCCAGGGCGCCGGCCCCGGCGCGACCGCGCTCACCTTCGACGCGGTTGACGCGGCGGCGCTGCGGCTCAAGCACGGCCGCCTGCTCTACCCCGAGTCCGACTACATGCCGGACACGACCGAGCGGACCCTGGTCGGCGGCGTCGTCCTGATCGCCTCCGAGCAGCTGCTCGCCGAAGAGGCGCACCGACTGCCGGATCTGGCGACCGAAACGGTCGAGATGATCCTGACTCCGTACCTCGGCAGCCGCGAGGCTCGCCGCGTCGCCACCTCCTGAGCCTGCCCCTGGATTCCTGCGCGTGCCGTAACACTGCGGCCGCTTCGAAGTACCGGTCTTTACCTGACAAGTACCCGTCTTGACATCTTTTGTATGCTCCCGCGCCGTGGCGGGGGAGATTCAGAATGGGACGACGGGGGAGGACGCGCAGGCGGATCGCCGGCGTCTGATCGACGCCTTCACCAAGATCGCCTCGGAACGGGGCTATGCCAGCACCACCGTCAACGAGGTCGCCGCCGCCGCCGACCTGCCGCGCAGCGTCTTCTTCGAGCACTTCTCGAGCAAGCGGCAGTGCCTCAGCGCCGCCTACGACACCTTCTTCGAGCGCCTCGTGGCCGAGACCAAGCAGAACATGGACACCGACGGCGAATGGCCGCTCCAGGTCAAGGCCGCGGTCGGCGCCGGGCTCGGCTTCGTCTCCGAAACCGCGACCCGCTCGAGGTTCTTCGCCGTCGACGCGCTGGTCGCCGGCCCGGTCATCCTCGAGCGCTACCTGGCGGCGATGAACCGCGTCGTGCCGCTCCTGCGCGAGGGCCGCGAGCACTCGCCCGAGGCCGGTGAGCTCCCGGAGCTGACCGAGCCGGTCCTGATCGGCGGCATCGCCGGCCTGCTCAGCGGGTCGCTGCTCGAGGAAGACCTGACGAGCATCGCCGGCCTCGAATCGGAACTGGTCGAGATGCTGCTCACGCCCTACGTCGGGCGCGACGAGGCCAGGCGCCTCGCGGCCGCCTGATTCGCCCTAGCGCGAGTAGAGGGGCGTCAGCGCGAGCGCGCAGATCTCCGGCGCCATGTCCGGCAGCGTCAGCAGCCGACCGCCCGCGATCTCGTGTTGGATCACGGCCCAGATCCCGCCGCCGATCGCTTCCGAGATGACCGGTGGCAGCGGCTTCACACCGGCCGGCAGCGCCTCGGGCTCGAGGAACGAGGTGAAGCGCTTGGACAATGCGTCGGCCCGGTCGAGCGCAGCCGCGCCGGCGGTCGGCAGCTCGAAGAACGCGAGCCGGGCGAAGAGCTGGTCGTCGACGATGTTCTGGAGGAATCCCCTCATGCCCTTCTCGACCGCGGCCGGCCAGTCGGTCTCGCCGGCGGAGGCGGCGGCGGTGACCCGCACCGCTCGCCGGGCGAGCTCCTCGAAGGCGGCGATGAAGGCCTCCTCCTTGTTCTCGAAGTGCTCGTAGAAAGTCTGGTTGGAGGTGCCGGCCCTGGCGGAGATCGCCGGGATCGTCAGCGCCGCATGGCCCGATTCGGCCGCCACGTGCGCCGCCGCGCGGACGATCCGTTCGCGCTGGGTCAGCTCCTGCCGGCTGCGGGGGCTGTCGGGCGGCTCCTCCCAGTCGGGGACGGCGCCGTCGACGACGACGGCGTGCCCGTTGCTCTCGGCGGCCGAGGCCGAGGACGGCGGCAGCACCGGCTCGTTGCGGTAGAGCAACGCCCACTCCAGCAGCTGCTCCTGGTACTGGCCGATCTCCTCGGGATGGCCGCTCCGCAGGCAGCGGTAGACGATGCGGCGGATGCCGGCGACGACGGCCCGCACCTCGAGGTCCGAGGGCACCACGTCGCCGGGGTCCTGCTCGAAGCTCTGGCGGAACATCAGCTCGAAGGCGGCCACCGAGCGGTCTCGGTGTTCGACGGCGCTGGCGCCGAGGCTGAGCGAGTCGACGACCACCAGCGTGGCGGCGGCGGATTCCTCGGCGACGATCTCCGAGAACCTGGCGAGTCCGGCGCCGAGGCGCTCCCGCAATCCCGACTCCGACCGGTAGGCGATCCCTACGCTCGCCGTGACGATTTCGACGATCGTTTCCAGCGTCGAGAGGAAGCACTCCTCCTTCGATCCGAAGTGGTCGTAGAAGGTCGACTTCGAGACTCCGGCGAGGGCGACGAGCTCGCCGACCGTGGTCTCCGGATAGCCGTGACGGCCGACCGCCTCGACCATCGCGCCTTCGAGCCGGCCGCGCTGATGACGTTCGGTCCGCAGGCGCCCGCGGCCGCCCGGTCCGCCGGTCAATCCGCGGAAAATCGGCTCGGGTGACTTCTGCCCTGGCATGTACTCAGCTTGACACAACTTCGCCGCGGCGCAAAGAGGAGCCTCTCGAGAGGCTCATCGGCGGGGGCGGGAAACCGCTCTAGCGCGGGGCGAAGGGGGCCAGCACGATTCGCGTCAATTCGGGGGCCAGCTCCGGCAGGGTCGCGGTCCGACCCTGTGCGATCTCGTACTGGACCACCTCCCAGACGCTGCCGCCGACCGCTTCCACGATCATCCGCGAGAGCGGGTCGCCGCCGGCGTTCGGGTGGGCGGCGGGTTCGAGGAAGTAGGTGAAGGCGTCGTTGGCGTTGTCGGCGTGGTCGAGCGCCACGGGCCCGGCGGTCTGGAGGTCGAAGAAGGCGAGGCGGGCGAAGAGCTCGTTGGCGGCGACGTGCTCGAGCATCGCCCGCATCGCGGCGCCGATCGCCTCCGGGCGCTCCTCCTCGGAGTCGAAGGCGGCGGAGGTCGCCGCGAAGGCCCGTTTGGTGAGCAGCTCGAAGGCGCCGAGGAAGGCCTCCCGTTTGTTGGAGAAGTTCTCGTAGAAGGTCTGGTTCGAGGTGCCGGCGACGGCGGAGATCGCGGGGATGCTGAGCGCCTCGTAGCCTTTCGCGACGACGATCCTGCCGGCGGCGCGGACGATCCGCTCGCGCTGGGTCAGCGTCGTGCGGCTGCGCTGGCTGTCCGGAGGCTCGCTCCAGCCGGGGACGTCCTCGTCGTCTCCGGGCAGAGCTTCCGCGGGCCGCGGTATCGCCGCCGAGGCGCAGGCGCGGCGGACGGTCTCGCTGTCCTCTTCCTGGTAGCCGAGCGCCCAGTCGACGAGCTGCTCCGCAGTGCCCGGCAGCTCCGCGTGCCTGCCGGTCCGCAGCCGCCGGTAGGCGACGGCACGGATCCCTGCGACGATCCCCTTCACGGTCAGCGGCGGGACCTCGATCTCCGAGGGGGAGTGGTCGAAGCTCTGCTGGATCAGGAGCTCGAATGCCGCGGAGCCGCGATCGCGGTGGGCGACGCCCGCGGCGCCGAGGGTGAGCGAGTCGACCCCCACGAGCGAGGCGGCGGCGGGCTCGGTCACCGCCAGGGACATGAAGACGTCGAGCGCCCGCACGAGTTTTTCTCGGAAGTCCCCCGGCTCGCGATAGGCCACGCTGACCTGGGCGCTGAGCTCGGCGATGATCGTCTCGTGGGTGGAGAGGAAGCACTCCTGCTTGGAGTCGAAGTGCTGGTAGAAGGTCGACTTGGAGACCCCGGCGAGGCCGACCAGCTCGCGCAGCGTCGTCCCGGCATATCCGTGGCGGGCCACCGCCTCGACCATCGCCCCTTCGAGACGGGCTTTCTGGTGGCTGGCGACCTTTGCCGGCGCCATCCGACGCGGCCCGCCGCTCAGTTTGGGGAAGAGTGGCTCGCTGGCCTGAGGTGCTCGATCGGAAGACGCCATCCCGAGCTCACGATAGTCGCAGACCCGGCACGCCACGTGTACGAGACTTGACATTTTTCGCGTACCCGAGGTGACGCTCTGAGTACCGAATTTTACAATTTTTCGGGTACCGGGGTTGACATCCGGTTCCCCATCTGCGTAAAGTCCCCCGGGTTCGCTTGGGTAGCGGACGGGTTTTTCAACACCGGGCTAGGGGCCCGAGCCTCCCAAACAGGGTGTTACCGGGGGGCCGGGAAGACGGCCGGTTTACAGATCGAGGAGAGACAGCGACGTGAGACGCCACGTGAGGGTTTCGTTCATTGCCGTAGTGGCCATTTCGATGTTCCTCATTCCGGCTGCCCTCTCGCAGGCTGCGCCGAAGACCGTGGTCGGCTGGTTCGGCGGGCAGGGAAATACCGGCGGTCTGTTCAGCACCCCGCGCGACGCCGCGGTCAACGAGACCGGTTTCGGCGGTGTGACGCCGGGAACGATCTACACGGCCGAGAACGGCCGGATCCAGCGCTTCGAGCCGGACGGCACCTGGGTCTCGGCCTGGGGCCAGGACGTGATGGGGATCAACGAGGTTCAGATCGTCACGATCGACGCCGACGCCGGCAGTTACACCCTGAGCTTCGGGGGCAACACGACGACGCCGTTGCAGTGGGACGCCCTTCCGACGATCGTCCGCGAACGCCTCGCCGCACTTCCCGGCATCGGCAGCATCAACAACGTCAACGTGGCCGGCTGCACCAGCGGGTGCGCCAGGCCGTTCCCGAGGACGATCACGTTCATGGGGACGATGGCGGGGACAGACGTCGCCCAGATCGAAGCCGACGGCTCGGCCCTTCAGGACGCCTCGGGCTCCACGCCTCCCTCGATCGGGGTCACGACCCAGACCAATGGCGCCGGGGGCACCGGCACCGGCTTCGAGGTCTGCACCGAAGCCGCGAAATGCACCCTCGGCGTCGCCACACCGCCCGCCCCCGCGATCAACGGCGCGATGGACGGCTCGACCAACCTCGAGGTTGACCAGACCGACGGCTCGATCTACCTGGCCGACCGCGACCTTATCCGCGTCCAGAAGTTCAGCGCCACCGGAACGCCGCTGCTGGTCTTCGGCCGTGACGTCAACCAGACGCAGGCCGGCACCCTCGCCGAGGTCTGCCCGCGGCCGGGCTTCCCTGCGGACATCTGCAAGACCGGCACCGCCGGCACCGCCGGCGGCCAGTTCACCCGCCCGTCGATCGGGGCCGGAAAAGGCATCTCGGTCGTCCCCGCGGGGCTGCCCAACGCCGGCAACGTCCTGGTCGCGGACCCGAACAACGTCCGCTTCCAGGAATTCACCAGCGGCGGCGTCTTCGTCCGCGCCGCCGGCTGGGACGTCGTCACCGCCGGGAAACCCGAGAACATCGCCAGCAACGAGGTCCAGCAGGTCACGATCAGCGCCGTCGGCGGCACCTTCACGCTCAACTTCAGCGGCCAGACCACCACTGCGCTCAAATACAACGCGACGGCCGCGGAAGTCGAAGCGGCGCTGATCGCGCTCAGCAACATCGATGACGTGGACGTCGCCGGAGGCCCCGGGGACGCCACTGGCTCGACCCCCTACGACGTCACCTTCAAAGGCAACCAGGCCGACAAAGACGTGATCATGATGGTCGTCAACGGCGACCTGCTGAATACCGCCGTCGGCAAGATGCGCAGCTGCGAAGGCTCGATCTCGGCGAACATACACACCCAGGAATTCCAGTGGCTGCGCAACGGGGTGCCGATTCCCGGCGCGACCTCGTCCACCTACACGACCGTCGCAGCCGACGCCGGCAAAGTGCTCCAGTGTCAGAACTTCGCCTTCACCGGCGACGGCGGCTCCACCCAGGCCAGCGTGCCGGCCGCCTTCGTCGGCGGCGAACCGATCAGCGCGCTGCCGAACCCCCCGGCGGTGCTGCCCGATCCGATCGAGATCTTCGAACCGACCACCGAGAACATGCAGGTGGGCGGCGACGGCGGCGCCGAGATCGAATGCATTCCAGGGGGCTGGACCGGTTCGCCGAGCTTCGCCTACCAGTGGTACCGGGACGGGGTCGCACTCGTCGGCAACGGCGCCACCACAGACACATACCAGGTCCAGACCGCCGATCTCGCCGATGCGGCCTTCTTCCAGTGCGCCGTGACCGGCACCAACGCGGCCGGCAGCGTCACCAAGATGTCCCGGGTCACCAGCACCTTCGCTGTGCCGGACACCCAGCCGCGGCCGCAGCAGGTCCCGGTCGACCGGGCGGTGCTCGACCAGCTCTACAAAATCGACCAGACCAAAGCGGGCGCCAGCCTCGAGGTCTGCACGATCGCCGCCGACTGCAAGGTCGGGACCGCGGGTCAGATCATCAGCAACCTTGCGGTCGGGACCTGGCCGGCGGGTCAGTTCACGGCCAACCAGGCATTCAGGATCGCCGTCGACTCCACCGGCGCGATCTACATGTCGGATGCCTTCCCGGTACATCGGGTGACCAAATTCGTCGCCGACGCGGCGCCCCCCGGCCTCGTCGCCTCGATCTTCGGCTCACCCGGCGCACCCACCGGCGAAGGCAAAAACAACGAAGCGGTCAGGGCCGTGGTTATCGGCCCCGAAGACAACGTGATGGTGCTGAGGGAGTCCCCGGCCGGATCGCCCCCCCTCTGCGTCAACGACGCGCCCTCGGGCAACGAGTTCCGGATCCAGGAGCTCACCCCCGACGGCACCTCACTGCTCGAGACGCATATGGCCTGCGCGGCGTTGAACACCGGGGTCGAAGACTTCACCGTCAATAAAGCGACCGGCACGATCTACGTCCCGACGCGGGCGATCAGCGACCGGGTCGTCATCCTCGAGGAGCCCACCGCCCCCGGCCTCACGGTCGACACCCCCACCACGACGAGTACCAGCGCGACGATCAGCGGAGAGCTCGACCCGAACCCCGGGCCCTACCCCAACCCCCCGGGCTCCAGCTTCCAGATCGAATACAAGCAAAGCAGCGACACGGAATGGACGAAGTACCTGACTCCGACCAACGTCGGCAACGGCGCCTCGCCGGTCCCATACACGCTGACGATCTTCCCGTTGCTGCCCAACACCGAGTACGACGTCAAAGTCGTCGCCCGCAAGGACTTCAACTCCGCCCGGGTCGACAGCTCGGTGCAGAGCTTCACGACGCTGAAATCGGCACCGGAGATCGAGAGCCTCAACTCGACCAACGTGCGGGCGAACTCGGCGGACCTGAACGCGATGATCAACCCGCGCGGAACCGAGACGACGTACTACTTCGAGTACGGGCGTACACCGGACTACGGGACCAAAATCCCGATCTCTCCGGCGAGCATCGGCGACGGGCAGACCCGCGTCCAGGTCACCGAGCACATCGAAGGGCTCGACCCCGTCCCCTACCACTACCGGGTCATCGCGGAGAACGCCGGCGGAAAAACGGTCAGCGTCAATCAAACGCTCACCTTCTACCCGCCGTCGTGCCCCAACTCGGAGGTCCGCCAGCAGACCGGCGCCGCCTACCTGCCCGACTGCCGCGCCTACGAGATCGCCAGCCCCGAGAACGCGGGTGGCACGGTCCTCTACACCTGGGCCGGGGCCTGGACGGGCCGGTCGTCGAATCCCTCCCGCCTGTCCTTCATGGCCGTCTTCGGCGGCATCCCGGAGACCGGCGACCCGCCGGGAACCGGCGAGATCTACGTCGCGACGCGGACCAGCAGCGGCTGGAAAACGAAATACGTCGGCCTGCCTGCCAACGAGGCGTTCCAGACCGGTTACCTCCCGACCGAGCCGGTGCGGGGAGCCTTCGCCAAGTCGTATAGCCGTATTCCCGCCAGCCCGAGCATGGACCGCTTCGTGATGTGGAACTGGGGATATCGCGAGCTCCAGTTCTATCCGAACCCCTACGTCGACTTCTCGCCCTACGTGTTCGACCACGAAGGCCAGGTCGTCGACCGCTGGCCGACGAACATCGCCGACTACCCCGAAAGCGCGGACTTCGTCAGCACCCAGGTCAGGGTCTCTGAAGACATGAGCCATTTCGCCTTCACGTCGAACGAGCCCTTCGCGCCCGGCGGGCTGCCCACGGACATCTACGACAACGACGTCAAAGCCGGGACCACCGAAATCATCTCGCGCGATCCGGGCGGGGCCCCGTTCATCGGGGATCTGGTGGACATCTCATCGGATGGCTCGCACATCCTGATGTCGAACAAACCGTTCACCACCTGCACCAAAGTCTTCAGCAACACCGTCAATTGCAACCCGGCCGTTCCGCCGGCGAACTTCTTCATGCGGATCGATGGGGTCACGTATGACACCACCGACGGCCACCTCTCCAAATTCCAGGGGATGAGCGGCGACGGCTCGAAGGTCTACTACCTCTCCGACGAGCAGGTGACGCCCGACGACACCGACACCAGCACGGACCTGTACGTCTGGCACGCGGACTCGAAAACCATCGAAAGGGTCTCGGTCGGGGTCGGCGCCGCCGGCAACGGCGACCTCTGCACCCCGGTGTCCAACTGGACCCCGAAATGCGGCGTCAAGCCGGTCTCCTACTTCGAGCAGAGCTCGGAGGACTACACCAGCTACGAGCCCGAATTCTTCCACGGCTACTCGAAGATCGGCAAGAGCGGGGAGTACGGCAACGGGGTCTCCGACAACTTCCTCGCGTCGGAGAGCGGCGACATCCTCTTCTTCTCACCGGAGCAGCTGACCGGGACCGACGGGGTCAACGGTCGCGCGAACCTCTACCTCTACCGCAACGGCGAACTCGACTTCGTCGCCTCCTTCGCGGTCGACCGCACCTGCCATGAGACGGAACCGGGCAGCGTCTTCTCCGACCTCGTCTGCTCCGACTCTCAGATCGGCCGGATCCAGGTCTCGCCCGACGGTCGCTACACGGCGTTCACCTCGATGAGCCGCCTGACCGGGTTCGACAACAACGGCAAAGAGGTCATGTACCGCTACGACGCGGTGGCCGACGAGTTGCTCTGCGTCTCCTGCCCGACGGACGGCTCGCTGCCGCAGTTCAACGTGCGGGCCAGCTCCAACGGCCTCTTCATGACCGACGATGGGCGGCCCTTCTTCGCCACCCAGGACGCCGTCGTCCCCCCCGACACCAACGAGGGCCTCGACATCTACGAGTTCGTCGAAGGCCGCCCGCAGTTGATCAGCAACGGGCTCTCGCCCGTCGACGACGGGATCATCTTCGGCACCTCGCCGTTCATCAAAGAGGGCCTGGTCGGAGTCAGCGCGGACGGCATCGACGCCTTCTTCGCGACCCGCTCGACCCTGACGCCGCAGGACACCAACGGCGGCAATATGAAGATCTACAACGCCCGCACCAACGGCGGCTTCCCGGTGGCATTGGTCCCACCGCCCTGCGCCGCGGCTGACGAGTGCCACGGCGGGTCCAGCCTGCCGCCCCCGCCGATCGTCGACGGGTCGGGTGCCGACCGCGGGCCGACGGGCAGCAACGTCGCCTCCTCCGGCAAGGCCAAGAAGTGCAAGCGGGCCGCGAAGAAGCAGGCAAGAAAGGGTAAGCGCGCCTGCGCAAGGAAGGCCAATGCCGGCAAGAAGCGAGCCGGCAACAACAGGAGGGCGGGCAAATGACCGACGCACTTAATACAGCCCGCCACCGCCGGGTGGCTCTGCTACTCGCCGCCCTCGCGGCCGCCGTCGCGATGACCTTCGCGATCGGCCAGGGCTCGGCCGGCGCCGCCCTCGGCGACGGAGCCGAGATCAACGAATTCGAAGCGTACCCGACCAATACCCAGGCCGGAGGCCATCCGGACGTGGTTGTCAGGTACAGCGTCGACACCAGGACCGATCCGCCCCTGGACCATCCCTGCAAGTGCAATGAGGCGAAGGACATCATCATCGACGTCCCCGCCGGGGTGATCGGCAACCCCCACGCGTATCCCCAATGTCGCGCGCTCGACTTCGCGATCAGCGACTGTCCCGTCGATGCGCAGATCGGCGCCGTCCTGCCGGACACAGGTGGTGACGCGCTGACCAGCGCGATCTTCAACCTCACGCCCAACCCGGACCAGGCCGGCCTGGTCGGCTTCAAGACGCCGATCTTCGACACGCCGGTCTACATCGAACTGAGCGCGCGGACGGGAAGCGACTACGGGCTGCGGAGCAACACCCGCAACATCCAGCGTCTGATCACGATCCCGAACCTGACGCTGACCTTCTGGGGAGTTCCGGCGGACGAAAAATACGACCACCCGCCGCTGAGCGAGTTCCCTCCCGGATATCCGGACGACGACTTCGACAACACCTTCCCGCAGCTGGTGCGCCCCGACGGATCGGTGATCGGGCGCTTCTTCGCGGGTTACATCGGGCTCTGGTCGCCGGTCGGCGAGAGCTCCAACTGGCCGCTGCGCCCGTTCATGCAGAACCCGACGACCTGCGGCGTGCCGCTGGAGAGCACGATGACGGTGATCGCCTACGACGGAGGGGTCACCAAAAAAACAGCCCCCTGGCCGGCGACGACGGGCTGCGGGCAGCTCAGCTTCAACCCGAGTCTCGCCGCCGACCCGACCACCACACAGGCGGACTCGCCCTCGGGCGTGGACATCGTCATCACGGTCCCCCAGTTCCAGAGCCCGACGGTCCCGTCTCCCTCGCAGATCGAGGAGGCGACGCTGACGCTGCCACCCGGCTTCTCGATCAACCCCAACGCCGCCGCCGGCAAGATGTCGTGCACCGACGTCCAGGCGCGATTCGGCACCGAGCTCCAGGCGCAGTGCCCGGAGTACGCGAAGGTCGGCTCGCTGGAGATCCACAGCGCCGTCCTCCCCGACGTACTGCCCGGCGCCCTTTATCTGGGTGAGCCCCTGCCCGGGAACCGCTACCGCCTCTTCCTCGTCGCCGACGGCTTCGGCGTCCACGTCAAGCTCCCGGGCACGGTCACCCTGGATCCGCAGACGGGTCAGATCACGACCAGCTTCGACAACCTGCCGCAGACCCCGTTCGAGGAGTTCAACCTGCACGTCTTCGGGGCCGAGCGCGGGATCCTGGCGACGCCGACCAAATGCGGCCGCTACCAGGTGGACACGACCTTCGGACCCTGGAACGCGGAGCTGCCGCAGCAGACCGCGGCCCAGTTCTTCGAGATCACCTCGGGCCCCGGCGGCTCGCCGTGTCCTGGCAACTCGCGGCCGTTCACGCCGACCTTCAACGCGGCCTCCGCCGACAACACGGCCGGCGCGCACAGCACCTTCGCCGTGGCGGTCAGCCGCAGCGACGGCGAGCAGTTCCTCGACGGCCTCAACGTCGCCACCCCAAGGGGCTTCTCCGGAATCCTGAAAGGGATCCCCTACTGTCCGGAGGCGGCGATCGCGACCGTCAGCAACCCGCTCTACTCGGGCCTGGCCGAGACGGCCGCCTCGAGCTGCCCGGCAGCCAGCCAGGTCGGCACGACCGTCGCCGGCGCGGGCGCCGGCAGCCGACCTCTCTACCAGGGCGGCAAGGTCTACCTCGCCGGTCCCTATAAAGGCGCGCCGCTGAGCCTGGTCGTGGTCATCCCGGCGGTCTCCGGGCCCTACGACCTCGGCAACGTCGCGGTCCGGGTCCAGGTCCTGGTCGACCCCGAGACGGCGCGGGTCTCGACGATCAGCGACCCGCTGCCGCGGATCATCGAGGGGATCCCGCTCCGGGGCCGCCTCGTCCAGGTCAACATCGACCGGCCGAACTTCGCGATCAACCCGACCAACTGCTCGCGCCTCTCGACCGACGCGACGGTCTTCGGCGACGAAGGCGGGGTGGCCCAGTTCAGCCGCCATTACCAGGCCTCGAACTGCGGCATCCTCGACTTCCAGCCGAGGCTCGCCATCGATCTCGTCGGCTCGACCAAACGGAGAGCCCACCCGGCGCTGCACGCGACGCTCAGGGCGACGGCCGGCAACGCCAACATCTCCCGCGCCCAGGTCAAGATGCCGAAGGACCTGCTGCTCGACCAGAGTCACATCGGGACCGTCTGCACCCGTCCCCAGGTCGCGGCCGACGCCTGTCCGGCGGGCTCGCGCTACGGCACCGCGACGGCGGTCACCCCGCTGCTCGACGAGCCGCTGACCGGAAACGTCTATCTCGTCTCCAGCAGCAACGAACTGCCGGACCTGCTGGTCATGCTCAAGGGCCAGGTCGACTTCAACCTGCGGGCCAAAGTCGACTCCGTCAAGGGCGCGATCCGCACCACCTTCGGGTCGGTGCCCGACGTGCCCGTCAGCAGCTTCACGCTGAAGATGCTCGGCGGCGACAAGGGCCTGTTGATCAACTCCGTCGCGGTCTGCAAGCTGCGCGGAGCGAACATCCGGGCAACGGTCAAATTCCGCGGCCAGAACGGTAAAGCGCTCAATCCGCGCCCGAAGCTGGGGTCGGGATGCGGCAAGAAGGAGAGGCGTAAGAAGCAGAAGCGACACGCCCGCTCGAACGGGAAGGGGGCGTAACCATGGGACGCAAGCTTGCTATCGCAATTGCATTCACCGCTGTCGCCGGGCTGATCTTTGCAGCCGGTGCGGGAGCGAAGACGGTGCTCGAGTACCAGTACTCGAGCAGCTTCGACGGGTCGACCTCGACGGCGGGCGTCTTCACCAATCCCACTCACCTGGCGGTCGACCAGCAGACAGGCGAGGTCTACGTCGTCGACCAGGGCAAGACGGCGATCAGCCGTTTCGACCCGACCGGCGCCAAAGTCGACTTCACCAATCCGCCCATCCCGGGCAACTCGATCACGGTCCAGGAGTTCGCCCGCAACACCGGCAACAGCAAACGGTCCTACATCGCCGTCGACAACAGCGGCGGGCCGACACAGGGCCGGTTCTACGTGCTGACCCACGGCAACAGCGGAATCCTCGAAGAGCCCGAAATCCTCGGCTTCCTTCCCAGTGGCGAAGAGCGGGGAGGGAACTTCCCCCTCTGCGGCGAGCGCTGCGCCAAGCCGCAGGAGTTCGGGACCGAACCACGTGGGTTCGGCGTGGATTCCGACGGAAACATCTGGATCACCACCCCCTCGGGTGGATTCCTGACCCCGGTGCCGGGCGAGATAGTGAAGATGAGCCCCGAAGGGGTGCGGATGGAGCCCGGGACGATCCTGACCGGCTTCGCCGCGCAGGCGATGGACCTCGATGACAACAACAACATCTATATCCAGATGCCGCCGCCCAACAGCGGCAACGTGTCCCTCAAAAAAATCGTGCCCGATCCCTCCCTTCCGATCGGCGCCGAGTTCCACGAAGACCTCTTCTCGCGCTCCGCGGCGCCGTTCCCCGCCAGCAACTCCGACGGGGGGGTCGTCGTCGATCGCTCGCGCGACCTCGTTTACGTCAACCAGGGGACGCACGTCGAGGTCTACGACGCCGACGGTCGCCAGGTGGGCGAAGTGGGCCTGCCGGAAGGGCCCTACACCGGCCTCGGCACGCAATCGGCGGGCATCGCCGTCAATGAGACCAGCGGCAGGGTCTACATTTCCAATTTCTCGACCAAAAAAGTCGACATCTTCAACAGCCTGCCTCCGGTCACGGTTCCCGACGTGGAGACCGAGGTCACGACCGGCGTCACCGCCTCCCAGGCGACCCTCGAGGGAACGGTGGACCCCGACGGCGGCGGCGACACGACCGTCTGCAAATTCGAATGGGGCCTGACCGGCCGGCTCGAACAGTCCACCCCCTGCGCCGGGGGCCACGTTCTCCCATCGGCAGGCGGCGAACAGCAGGTGAGCGCCCCGATCACCGGCCTCCTCAAGGGCCGCCAGTACTACTACCGGGTGAGCAGCGGCAACGCGGAAGGACCGCTCCAGCGCGGCAAGATCATGGCCTTCTGGGCAGCCGAAAAACCGCTCATCAGCGAGGTCGAGGTGACCGACGTCAGCACCACCACCGCCGACGTCGCCGCGATGATCAAGCCCGAAGGCGGCAACACCAGCTACTGGGTCGAAGTCGGTGAGACACCCGGGTACGGAATGATCTTCCCGGTCCCCTTCCCGGACTTCTACTCGGAGTACAAAGCCTGCTACTTCCGCTGGTTCTTCCACAAAATTCCCGCCTGCATCGGGCGCCTTCGCTGGTCCTCCGGCCAGACGGCGATGGAAGAAGCGGCCCAGCTCGCCACCGCGCACCTCAGCGGCCTCGAGTCGGACACGACCTACCACTACCGGGTCGTGGCGGAAAATGACGCGGGCTCCGTCCCGGGTCCCGACCAGACCTTCCACACCTTCCCCTTCCTCTCGATCAGCGACGACTGCGCCAACAAGCTGGCCCGCCAGCAGACCGGGGCCGCGGCACTGCTCGATTGCCGCGCGTACGAGATCGTCTCGGCCGGGGACTCGGGTGGCTACGACGTCCGATCCGACCTGCAGCCGAACGAAGAGCCACTCGCGGGCTATCCCGACGCTCACGGGAAGGCCCTCTATGCGGTTCTCGACGGGGGCATTCCGGGCACCGGGAACCCGACCAACCGGGGACCGGACCCGTACGTCGCGGTCCGCGACGCGGCCGATGAACGTTGGGAGACGACCTATGTCGGCGTTCCCTCCTTCGCGCCCTCGAACACGCCCTTCGCCTCGCGCCTCGCCGATGCGGACGGGGCCCTCAACACCTTCGCCTTCGGCGGGTCGGACTTCTGCTCGCCCTGCTTCGACGACGGCGACGTCAACGTCCCGATCCGCCTGCCCGGCGAGCCGCTGAGCAAGGGCATGGCCGGCTCGCTCGACCCGGGCAACTCGGTCCCGGCCGGCGACGTCCGCGAGCACTTCTCCCCCGACGGCAATCACTTCGTCTTCGGGACCACCTCCAAATTCGAGCCCGCCGGCAACGGCAACGGCACCGACGTGACGATCTACGACCGCAATCTCGCGACCGGCGTCACGCAGGTGGTCTCGACTCTGCCGAACGGAAACACGATCGCCGCCGGCGACGACCTCGCCGTTCTCGGCATCTCCCATGACGGCTCGCGGATCGTCGTCGCCGAGCGGCTCTCGGCCGATGCCGCCGGCAACGACTACGTCCACCCCTACATGCACGTCGGCAGCACCAAAAACTCCATCGACCTCGCCCCCGGCACGACGACGGGCGTCATCTACAACGGGATGACCGAGGACGGCTCGACCGTGTTCTTCTCCTCGCCCGACAAACTCACGGGCGACGACTCCGACACCAGCTCCGACCTCTTCGCCTCCGTGCCGGACGGCAGCACCGCCGACCTGACCCGCATCTCCGTCGGGACGGCCGGCAGCGGCAACACCGATGCCTGCGATCCGGAACCCAACTCGGTCAACGAGAGTTGGAACGCGGTCGTCGGCGCGGGAGGCTGCAATGCCGTGCCGATAGGCGGCGGCGGCTCGATCGGCGACGAGACGGGAAGCATCTACTTCCTGACTCCCGAGCAGCTCGACGGCGCAAGCGGAGTCTCAGACGCGCCCAACCTCTACCTCGCGGCGCCCGGAGAGGCCCCCCAGTACGTGGCGACGCTGGAGTCCCGTCATTCTGGGCCGAATCCGCTGAGCACGGTTCACCCGTTCAGCCATCACTTCGGCCCCCTCGTCAACCCGCAGAGCATCGCCGCCCATGGGGCCAGCGGCTCGGTATACGTGCTCGAGCACGGCACGAACTCACTGCGGAAATTCGACGCCGCGGGCAACCCGTCGAACTTCACGGCGACGGGCAACAACACGCTGGGCGGCCTGGTGCTCACCGTCGGTCTTTCACAGGTGGCCGTCGACAGCTCCGGCGGGGACAACGACGGCAACATCTACGTGACCAGCGGCGGCACGCTGCGGGTCTATGACGAAGGCGGCAACCTGCTCGGCACCCTGACGGGCACCACTACGCCGGCCGGTAGTTACGGCGGCCAGGCCACGTCGGTCGCCGTCTCGCCGACCGGAGACGTCTACGTGGGCGCCTTGAACGAACGACTGCACCGCTACGTGCCGTCCGGCGGTGACCTGGTCGAGGCCGACTACGTCTCGACACTGGTGCTGACCTCCGTCCCGTGGAGTATCGCCGCCGACTCGACCGGCGCCGTCTACGCACACGAAAACCTGTTCGGGTTCATCAAACTCGACGGCGTCAAAAAGTACGACGCCTCCCAGTTCGGGGTTCCGAGCTCGACCGGGACGATGGTCGATCCGGCCAGCAAAGGCGCCACACTCGATGCCTCGACCGATCACATCTTCGTCACCTATGGAGACGAAATCGTCGAGCGCCGCCCGTCGGGCGCCGTCCACTCCACCTTCGGTGAGGGCGACGTGACCAACGTGCTCGGCCTCGGGGTCAACCCCGCCACCGGCCGGATCTATGCGTCCGACGCCAATGAAAACCGGGTCAGCGTCTTCGAGACCGAGCTCGGCGACGACCCGAAGGTCGACAGCCCGGTGGTGGTCAACGCCGTCAACGACGCCGAGATCCGCCACACGAGCGATTTCGACGTCACCGCCGACGGCCGGGTCGGGGCCTTCCCGTCGACGCTCGAATTGACCGGCAACCCGACAAAACGGACCTCCCAGATCTACCGGTTCGATGACGCCGACGACAGCCTTGTCTGCGTTTCCTGCGCGGAAACGGAAAAGCCGTCGGTCGGCGACGCCAGTCTCGCGGCGAACGGCGCCAGCCTCACCGACGACGGGCGCATCTTCTTCAACTCGCCCGATCGTCTGGTGCTGAGCGACGGCAACGGCCAGCAGGACGTCTACGAGTGGTCCGAGCAGGACCTTCCCGACGGAGAGGTGGAGCTGATCTCGACCGGCGTCTCCGAGGCCCCTTCGAGCCTGCTCTCGGTCGGCGCCGACGGAACTGACGCCCTCTTCTTCACCCGCCAGAAACTGGTGCCGCAGGATCTCAACGGCCCGACCATCAAGCTCTACACGGCTCGCGAGAACGGGGGCTTCTTCAAGCTGCCGCCCGAACAGCCCTGCAAAGCCTCCGACGAGTGCCGCGGCGCCGGTTCGACGGCCGCCCACCCCGCTCCGATCGGCTCGGTGACCGGGACCAGCGGTCAGGTCAAGGAGCCGAAGAAGTGCAAGAAGGGCAAGGTCCTGAAGCGCGGCAAATGCGTGCCGAAGAAGAAGAAGAAGCGCAAATCCAACAAACGCCGGGGGGCAGGCCGATGATCCGCCGTAGAAACACGATCGGCGCCCTTCTCGCGGGCGTTCTCAGCCTCGCGGTGGGCGTCGCGCCCGCAGCTGCGACGCAGGGGATCAACTCCTTCTCGACCAGCGTCTCGACAAGTCAGGCGGGCGGCCATCCCGACATGACCACGTCGTTCACGCTCGACAGCCCGGGTGCGCCCGAGGCGGCGCGCAACATCGAATTCAACGCGCCGGAGGGCGTGTTCGGAAACCCGAACGCGGCGACGAAGTGCCCGAGGGCGGATTTCGCGCTGATGAGCTGCACCCCGAACTCGCAGGTCGGGACGATGACGCTGCGTGCGAACGTGAATGCCATCCCGAACCACCTGCTCGGCACCGCGCCGATCTTCGTGATCGAGCCGGAGGTCCACCAGACCGCGCTCTTCGCGATCTACGTGCCGGAACTCCACATCCCGATCCTGATCCCGGTCACGGTCCGGACGGGCGGCGACTACGGGCTGCGCTTCACCGTCTCCGAGATCAGCCAGCAGACGCCGCTGGCCGGGGCCGACATGACCTTCTGGGGATTCCCCGCGGAGGACGCGCACAACAACCAGCGCTTCGCCCGCGGCGGCCCCGGCGAACCCGCCGGCTGCCCGGGCCTCCCCGACACGACCTGCATCACCGGCGCGACCAGATCGACCCTCCCCGACAGGCCGCTGACCTCGAACCCGACCGTGTGCACCGGTCAGACCCTGGTCACCAGTCTCACGATCCAGACCTACCAGACCCCCGAAGACCGCTCCGAAGCTCAATCGAGCTATCCGCCGGTCACCGGCTGCGAGAAAGTCACCTTCGCACCGGTGCTGCAGGCGGGGGTCACCACTCCTGAGACCGACGCCCCCTCGGGCCTCGACGTCGTCCTCCGCGCGCCCCAGTTCCTCGGCCGCGCCGCCTCGCCGTCGCACATCAAGCAGGGAAGGGTGACGCTGCCGCCCGGCCTGACGGTCAACCCCGACGCCGCCGACGGCCAGACCGCGTGCACCGATGCGCAGGCGAAATTCGGCCAGGACGTCCCCTCGGAGTGCCCGGAGACGTCGAAGATCGGAACCTTTGAAATCAGCACGCCGGCGCTCGACGGGCCGCTCCAGGGCTCGCTCTACCTCGGTGAGCCGAAGCCCGGAAACCAGTACCGCGTGGTGATGGTCGCCAACGGCTTCGGGATCAACGCCAAGCTCGTCTCCTCGGTGGTCCCGGACCCCGAAACCGGCCAGGTCACGCTCGTCACGCAGGAGCTGCCCCAGGTCTCCTTCGAGGAGTTCCGCCTGCACCTCTTCTCGGCCGACCGCGGCCTGATGGCGACGCCGACCCACTGCTCGCTGTACCCGGTGGAGGCCCAGTTCTTCCCCTGGAACGACGCGCTGGCGGACCAGACCTCGAGGCAGTTCTTCAGCCTCAGCTCAGGCCCGGGCGGGCGGCCCTGCCCCGACACGCAGCGCCCCTTCAGCCCCCGCCTCGCCGCCGGCACCACGCACCCCGTGGCCGGAGCCTTCAGCGACTTCTCGTTGAAGCTCGACCGTGACGACGGCGACCAGTTCATCCGCGACCTCAACTTCACGATGCCGGAGGGCTTCACCGGCTCGCTGCGCGGCATCGCCTACTGCCCCGAGGGCTCGATCCAGGCGGCGATCAACAACACCGGCCGCACCGAGCAGGCGACCCCGAGCTGCCCGGCGGCGGCCCAGGTCGGCACCTCGAACGTCGCCTCGGGCCCGGGCACCCATCCGTTCCACAGCATCGGGCGGATGTACCTGGCCGGGCCGCTCAAAGGCGCTCCGATCAGCCTCGTCGTGGTCACGCCCGCGCTCGCCGGTCCCTATGACTACGGGGTCGTCGTCGTCCGGGTCGCGCTCAACATCGATCCGCAGACCGCGCAGGTCCGCGCTGTTTCGGACACGGTGCCGCTGATCATCGGCGGCATCCCGCTGCGGATGCGCTCGATCCGGGTCAACATCGACCGCCCGAACTTCACGATCAACCCGACGAGCTGCGCGGAGAAGTCGATCGACTCGCAGGGCGTCGGCGACCAGGGCGCGATCGCCAACTTCAGCTCCTTCTTCGTCGCCGACGACTGCTCCGGCCTCGGCTTCAAGCCGAAGATGACGATCCGCCAGCTCGGTGGCAAATCTAAAACCAGCCGCGCCTCCAATCCGGAACTCCAGTTCGACCTGCGGACCCGCAGCGGCGACGCCAACATCAAATCGATCGCGGTCACGCTCTCGAAAGCCTTCGAGATCGACCAGCGCCACCTCGGCAACATCTGCTCGGAGAAAGAGCTGGTCGAGAAACAGTGCGCCGGGCGCACCGCGATCGGCAAAGCGACGACGACGACGCCATTGCTCGACCAGCCGCTCTCGGGCCCGGCCTACGCGGTCTCGGGATCCGGCGGCCTGCCGCGACTCGCCTTCGTCCTCAACGGCCAGGTCAACCTCGTCCCCCGCGCCGACACCAAAACCGTCAAAGGCAGGCTGCGGACCACCGTCCCGGTCGTCCCCGACGCGCCGGTCGGCCACTTCCGCCTCAACGTCTTCGGCGGCAAAACGGGCTACCTGGTCAACACGAGGAACATCTGCGCCACCAGGCCGGTCATCGACATCGCCTACACCGCGCACAACGGCAAGACCCTGAACGAGAAGGTCAAGGTCAGGACCGCCTGCCGCAAGTCCAAGAAGGCCCGCGCCAAGCGCGGCGCCAAGAGAGGCTAGTCCCGAACCCAGGCTGCAAGGCCCAGTTGACCTTCGCCCAATCAGGTACGGCGCTTGACATACGATGTACGAAGCTTTACAGTAATAGTCCCCCCTGTGAGACAGCGGTTTTCCGGAAGCCGGATGGGCAGGGGTATTCCCATAGCTGGTAGCCGCCTCTTCCCTGTGGCGGCACCAAGAAGTGAAGGTGAGCTTTGGGCGTCGGGGCTCTCTCGGCCTCGGCGCCCGAGTCGCCTCCTTTCCGAAAAGGAGATTTCCGGTGACTGATCTGACTCTTCCAAGGGGCCGGCACTCCCTCCCAAAAGAGCTAGTCATCGAGAACCAGCGCCAAAGACTGTTGGACGCGGTGGGCACGGCGCTGTCGAAGCGGAGCTATGCCGACCTCTCCGTCGTCCATATCACCGAGGAGGCCGGCGTCTCCAGGGCGACCCTGTACGAGGTCTTCGGCGGCAAGCGCGAGTGCGTCGCCGCGGCACACGAGCGGGTGTTCGAGCGCCTCTCGAAGCGGGTCCGCCTGGCCTGCGGGGGCGCAACCTCCTGGGAGGAGAAGCTCGGGGCCGGGATCGGCGCCGGGCTCGGCTTCGCCAGCGAGCGGCCGCAGGAAGCGAGGCTGCTGCTGCTCGACGTCCTCGGGCCCGACCCGATGCTCGCCGACCTGGTGCTCGCCTCCAACGAGGGGCTCGTCGCGCTGATGCGCGCCGGCCGCCGCGCCTGCCCCGAGGTCCCGGCGCTCCCCGAGATCACCGAAAGGGCGCTGATCGGCGCGATCACCTCGATCGCCGGCGCCTACCTGATGGGCGGCAAGTTCGACGACCTCGCCGGGCTGGAGCCGCAGCTCGTCCAGCTCATGCTCACGCAGCACCCCGACCCCGCGAGCTGACGGGAGCGGGTGCCCGCGGCTCAGCCGCGGGCGTTGCCGGCGTCGAAGCCCTCGCGAAAGGTCTCGAGGAACTCGGCCGGCAGAACCTGTTTCCCGGGGCTGTACCTGGCGGCGACGACGAGTCTGCGAATCAGGTCCGCGTGGATGCCCTCGGTCCGCAGGGCGCCGTGCTGGGCGGCGCCGATCATGTACCCGAGCCGCAGGTTGGCCGCGCCGCCGGGACGCTCCCGGGCCTCTCCGTTGAGCGTCGTCGCGGCGCCGATCATCGCCGCCCCGACCGCGGCCAGGTCGCCGGCTCGCTGGTTCTCGGCGACGCACTCGCTGATCGGGACCTCGCCGCCGAGCAGGACCACCCCGGGCGCCTTCTCGAGCGCGGTGAGGTAGGCCCCCTGCCCCTCGAGGCAGGCGGCCGGCGTCTCGTCGTCGGCCCCGCCGCAGCCTGCTGCGAGGAGGGAGAGGGCGACGGCGATCAGGAGCGAGCGGCGCACGGCCGCCATCCTAGATCAGTCGCGGCGCGGGGCGACGCCGCCGGTCTGCACCTGCGAGACGCCGCCGGTCGGCCCCTTTTCGGTCGCCGGAGGCGCCCCCGTCAACGGGGGCGGAGCCGGCTGCGTCGTCGGGATCTTGCCGGCGCCGGGGAGGACTTCGACCCACTCGGCGAGTCGGAATTCGCGCGCAGGCGCGTGGTTCCAGGACAGGTGCAGGTGGTGGCCGCAGCCGTGGCCCGCATCCCCGGTGTACCCGACCCAGCGGAACGGGGGGACCGGCCGGTTCTGGAGCGGCTCGGCCCAGCGCGCCAGCCGCGTGATCGCCTTCCAGGCCCCGTCGCAGCTCGTCCCGGCGCCGAGCGGGACGATGTCCACCGCGAGGCCGTTGTAGTGATCCGAGTTCTTCGTGTGGCAGCGGTTGCAGCCCGCCCGGCCGCCGCCGGGGAGCGGCCCGGAGTAGCCGTCGGTGATGTAGATCGGGAACTGCTCGGCCAGCCGGCGCAGGTCGGGGAGGATGCGGCGATCGACCATGTCCCCCTCTTCGTGGGGGATCGACGCGGGGATCGGGACGATCTTCGAGCTTCCGTAGACCGTCCGCGTCGATTCCGGGCCCGCTTTGGCGAGTGAGACCGCGAGCACGGTGAGGGCGACCAGGGCAAGGGCGGCCAGCGCCTCGATATTGGCGCGCCGCGCGTACCAGTGTCCCCCGCCACGTCTTGAGTTATCGCCCACTGCGAACATCTGTCACGCCTATCGACCCGCGCCGCGCACCCTTGAACTCTCGGAAGATTCGGTGCGCCGGGATATAGGGTGCGGCGCATGTCGAACGTCCGGGAAGCCAGCTTCGACCTCCTCCGCGCCCGCGGGATGACGACGATGTTCGGCAACCCGGGCTCGACCGAGTTGCCGATGCTGGCCGACTTCCCCTCGGACTTCCGCTACGTCCTCGGCCTCCAGGAGGCCGTCGTCGTCGGCATGGCGGACGGCTACGCGCAGGCCTCGGGACGACCCGCGGTCGCCAACCTCCACACCGCGCCCGGGGTCGGCAACGCGATGGGCGCGATCTTCAACGCCCAGGCCAACCACTCGCCGGTCCTGGTCACCGCCGGCCAGCAGGTGCGGGCGCAGATGACGCTGCAGGCGAACCTCACCAATCGCGACGCGATCCGCATGCCCCATCCGCTGGTCAAGTGGGCCCATGAGCCCACCCGGGCCGAGGACGTGCCGCTGGCGCTCGCCCGCGGCGCCCACCTCGCCTCGCTGCCGCCGAAGGGCCCCGTCTTCGTCTCGATCCCGATGGACGACTGGTACGCGGAGATGGACGAGGCCGACGCCGCCCACGTGATCGGGCGCGAGGTCGGCGGCCGCGCGGTCGCCGACCCGGAGGCGGTCCGCACCCTCGCCGAGCGCCTCGACGCCGCCTCCGACCCCGTGCTCGTCGCCGGCCCGGACATCGACGCAAGCGGCGGCTGGGACGCGGCCGTCGCACTCGCCGAGCGCCAGCGCCTCCCGGTCTGGGCGAGCCCGGCGACCGGCGGCAACCGGCTCGGGTTCCCCGAGGGACACCCCAACTTCCGCGGCGTCCTGCCGCCCGCGATCGGGCCGGTCGGCCAGACGCTCGAGGGCCACGACCTGATCCTCGTCGTCGGCAGCTCCGTCTTCCCCTACTACCCCCACATCCCCGGGCCGCTGCTGCCCGAGGGGGCGGAGCTGGTCGCGATCACGAGCGACCCCGACGAGGCCGCCCGGGCGCCGATGGGCGACGCGATCGTCGCCGACGTGAAGCTGACCCTGGAGGCGCTGCTCGAGCGCCTGCCGGAGTCCTCGCGCCCCGGCCCGCCGCCCAACGAGGGCCCCGGAGACCTGCCGGTGACCGACCCGCTCAACTCGTCCACCGTGCACTCGGCGCTCGCCGAGGTCATGCCCGAGGACGCGATCGTCGTCCTCGAGTCGCCGGCCAGCACTCTCGCCCTGCGCAACCAGCTGCGCCTCTCGCGGCCGGGCAGCTACTACTTCAGCGCCGGCGGCGGCCTCGGCTTCGGCCTCGCCGCCTCGGTCGGCGTGCAGCTCGCGCAGCCGGACCGGCCGGTCGTCTGCGTCCTCGGCGAGGGCTCCGCCCAGTACGCGATCACGGCCTTCTGGAGCGCCGTCGCCCACGACACCCCGGTCACCTACCTCGTCCTCAACAACTCCGAGTACGCGATCCTCAAGTGGTTCGCCGACATCGAGCAGGTCCAGGGGGCCCCCGGCCTCGACCTGCCGAAGCTCGACGTCGGCGCCGTCGCCGCCGGCTACGGCGTCAGCACGACGAGGGCGAGCGGCCGCGACGAGGTCCGCGACGCCCTCTCCCAGGCGCTGGCCTCCTCCCGGCCGGAGCTGGTCGAAGTCCCGGTCGAGCCGGGCATGTCACTCTTCTAGGACACTTGTCAGATGGCCAGCGTCGCCGCTCCCGATCGCGCCCCCGACTCGCTCGCCGGCGGCGCCGCCCAGCCGCTTCGCGGGGAGCTCGAGCGGCTGCTCGGCGCCGACCGCGTGCTCGGCCGGGCCAGCGACATCGTCCGCTACGCCTCCGACGCGAGTCCCTATCGCCTCCTGCCGCAGGCGGTGGTGATGGCGCACGAGGCGGACGACGTCGCCAAGGTCCTCGCGCACGGCCGCCGCAGCGGCACTCCCGTCGTCTTCCGGGCCGGCGGCACCAGCCTCAACGGCCAGGGCCAGAGCGACGGCATCCTCGTCGACGTGCGCCGCCACTTCGGCGGCATCGCGGTCGAGGAGGACGGCGCCCTGGCGAGGGTGAAGCCGGGGACGATCCTCGGCCACGCCAACCGGGTCCTCGCCCCGCACGGCCGCAAGCTCGGCCCCGACCCGGCGAGCACCGACATCGCCACGGTCGGAGGCGTGATCGCCAACAACTCGGGCGGGATGCGCTGCGGCACGGCGAAGGACTCCTACTCGACGGTGCGCTCGCTCACCTTCGTCCTCCCCTCGGGGACGACGATCGACACCGCCGAGCCCGGCGCCGCCGCGCGCTTCGCCGCCGAGGAGCCGGAGCTGGCCGCCGGGCTCGAGGCGATCCGCGACGAGATCCGCGCCGACGCCGCTCTCAGCGAGCGCATCCGGCGCAAGTTCGAGATCAAGAACACGACCGGCTACCGGCTCTGCGCCTTCCTCGACGCCGACGAGCCGCTGGAGATCTTCCGCCGGCTCCTGGTCGGCTCGGAGGGCACCCTCGCCTTCGTCGCCGAGGCGGTCTTCGAGACCGTCCCGCTCCCCGCCCGGACGACGATCGCATGGGTCCACTTCCCCGACATCGACGCCGCGATCGCCCCGGTCCGCGACCTGGTCGGCGCCGGCGCCACCGCGGTCGAGCTGATGGTCGCGCCGGCGCTGATCACGGCCGCCTGGAACATGGTCGGCGCCCCCGAGGAGTGGAAGGAGCTGCCGCCCGAGTCCGCCGTCCTCCTGGTCGAGTTCGGCGCCGCGACCGAGGCCGAGCTCGACGACTACGTCGGCGGGGCGCGGGAGATCCTCGCCGCCCACGAGACGATCCGCCCGATCGACTTCACCCGCGACCCGGAGCGGATCGAGCTCGCCTGGCGCGTGCGCGAGGGCCTGCACGGGTTGATCGGCAAGCTGCGCCCGCCGGGCACGGCGCTGATCGTCGAGGACGTCTGCGTGCCGCCGGAGCGGATCGCGGAGGGGGCCCGCGACCTGCAGGCGCTGCTCGGCGAGCACGGCTTCCTGCCCGGCGTCGCCGGCCACGCCTCGGCCGGGAACCTCCACTTCATGCTCACCCCCGACTTCGCCAAGGAGGAGGACCTCGAGCGCTACGAGGCCTTCATGTCGAAGCTGGTCGAACTGATCGTCGGCAAGTACGACGGCTCGCTCAAGGCCGAGCACGGGACCGGCATCAACATGGCCCCTTATGTGGAGCGCGAGTGGGGGGAGGCGGCGGCGGAGCTGATGTGGCGGGTCAAGCGGCTCGCCGACCCCGAGGGGGTGCTCGCCCCCGGCGTCGTCCTCAACCGCGACCAGGGTGCCCACCTGCGCAACCTGAAAACGACCCCGGCGATCGAGGAGTCGGCAACGACCTGCGTCGAGTGCGGCTTCTGCGAGCCGGTCTGCCCGAGCCGCAACCTGACGACGACGCCGCGGCAGCGGATCGTCCTGCGCCGGGAGATCGCCCGCCAGCCCGACGGCTCGCCGCTGCAACGGGCGCTGCTCGAGGAGTACGAGTACGACGGGCTCGAGACCTGCGCCGCCGACGGCTCCTGCCAGCTCGCCTGCCCGGTCGGGATCGACACCGGGAAGCTGGTCAAGGAACTGCGCGCCGTGGAGCACGGTGAGCGGGCCGAAGCGCGGGCCCTGCGCACCGCCCGCCACTGGTCCGGCGTCGAGGGCGCGACCCGGTTCGGCCTGCGTGTCGGCGGCCCGATCGCGCGGCGCACCAAGCGCGGCCGCGCGCTGCCCGCCGCCGCCTCCTCGAAGCTGCCCCTGACCCTGCACGAAGGGGCGGCGGCCGTCTACGTCCCCTCCTGCACCAACCGGATCTTCGCCGGCAACCCGATCGAGGCCCTCGTCGAGGTCTCCAAGCGCGCGGGCCTGCCGGTATGGATCCCCGAGGAGGTGGCGGGCAGCTGCTGCGGGCTTCCCTGGAGCTCGAAAGGCTTCACCGAGGCCCACGGCCACAAGGCCAACGAGATGGTCGAGAAGCTCTGGAGCTGGAGCGGGGAGGGGGCGCTTCCGATCGTGATCGACGCCGCCTCCTGCACCCAGGCGCTTTCCGAGCCCGGCGACGGCGTGCTGACCGATGAGAACGGCGAGCGCCTCGCGGCCCTCGAGATCGTCGACTCGGTCGCCTGGGCGCACGATCGCCTGCTGCCCTGGCTCGAGGTCCACAGCCGGGTTGAGACCGTCACCGTCCACCCGACCTGCGCCACCCGCCACATGGGCCTCGGCGGCCGCCTGCGCTCGCTCGCCGGCGAGCTCGCCGATGAGGTCCACGTCGCCCCCTCGGCGACCTGCTGCGGCTTCGCCGGCGACCGCGGCATCACACACCCCGAGCTGACCGCCTCGGCGACCGCCCCCCAGGCGGCGGAGCTGGCCGGGCGCGACTTCGACGCCCACCTCTCCAACAACCGCACCTGCGAGATCGGCATGACCCGCGCCACCGGCGAGGACTACGAGTCGTTCGTGATCCTGCTGGAGCGGTTGACGCGGGCGGGGTAGCGGCGGATGCATTACCCCCTGAGCGGAGTCCAATTCATGAGGCCTGGCAGCATCCGATTGTCAGTCAATGGGGGTGGCCAATGGACTAGGTCGCTGCGAGTTGGCATGAAGCTCAGCATCGGCGGCCGGTCGCCCTCAAGCGTCTTGCCTCGCGGTAGCGGCTCGTCAAATGCGGTTACGTAAAAACCGAGTCCCTCGAAAGCAAGTAATGCTGAATAGGTGCGCAGCGGCCACGCTCCTGCCTTCGAATTACTCGCAAGTCCCTGTCCGTTAACCATGACTGTCCCTCCATGCCAGCGGAAGAATCCAACCCAGGTATCGGCGACGACCTTGTTTTCGTGGCGCAGGGCCGTGCGGTGTAACAGAGGCACCATGTCATGGTCTTCGGGCTGAGCCGACAGCAGCGCAATGGCCGTCTTCACCGCCCATCTCGCGAGCAAACCTTGGCTTTCGGCCCCGAGGCTCATTACGACTCCCCGTGCCATCGGCACCAGAAGTGGAATTACTTCATCCTCGAGGTGATGAAAGTACGTGTTGCACTCTGAGCAGAAAATCCGCGCTCGATAGCTCGCGAATGAGATCGGCTGGGTTCGAGGTTTACGTCCGATTTGGATCGAGCCATCCATCTCGATTATCTCCTTGATCCCGAGCCGCTTCGATATCCAGGCAGGTATCACGTGCTCCATGCTGTCCGCTCGTGCTCCGCAAAAGATGCAGAGCTTCTCGGGCTTGCTCGGTGGAATGAAGACAGTCCATCGTCCGTCGCCTGAGTTGTCCCGATGGAGGTGGGTGCCGCACTCGGGACAGTCTCGATGGTTTGAGTCCACATGCTCTCGTGGCGGGGGGAGGTCAAACCACACGTTTGCCTCACAGGCCGGGCAGGTGAATCCTTCTCGTTGGCCTGTTAGCAATAGGTCTGGCTTGATAGCCATGGAGAGATACATCTGACGAACCCCACGCTCGCATTCGCCCTCCGGGTCTTCGTGGTGCGGAAGGCGTGCCTCGACGTCCGGGTCTTCGTGTTCATAGACAAAGACCCAGTGGCGCGGCAGCGGTCCGCTGCGAAGCTCGGGGAGGCCGCTTAGGTCAATTTCTCGGGCGCTGACGATTCGAATTTCTGAGGTTTCATCAAGAAGCTGGTCCCTTGCTTCCTCAAGGGACTCTCCCGTAATCCAGATTCCCCGATACATCGACTTAGCGAAACGGGTCGAGGAACAATGATGGCTTTTCGGCTCCTACGACCGGAGTTGGTTCATGCGGGCGGAGGGCCCTCCTGAACCTGCACGTTAAGGCGAGCCTCCAGACCAAGATTCGACACAGGCTCCTCGGTCACAACCTCAGCAACGTAGTCGCTGAGGAGCGGAGCGTTGATGACTTTCCCCTGGCCGCCGTCGAACGTGATGCCACCAATAGACATCATGCCCGACCCCTGAAGCCTCACATCGAAGCTCTTGACGGTCGTCTTGTTGATGAGGACGGCGAGGTTCTGGGCCGCGTACGGCTGGTCGAGGTGAATCCCCACCCGAGTTACATAGCCGTTCTCTCCCTTCTCGTTTGTGGCCAGTTCTTGCGCTGACACCGAAGGCTGGGGAGCGGAGATATGTACGAGTCCCTTGTTGATTCCTACGCTCTGTTGCCCAAAGTTGATGTTGGTATCGCCGGAATCGCTCATTTGGAACCTCCTTTGTAGAAGGGGCCCTTGTTGATCCCCACGTCTTGGTGGCCATAGTTGGCATTCGTGTCGCCGGTGTTGGGCGGTTCGCTGGGCGGGGGGCGCGTCAAAGACCAAAGCCAGTAGACGCCCAACACGGCAGCTAGAAGCGCGACGACAATCCACGCCCAGTCAGGGGCATCGAAATGCTCCATTACGGCTGCTGCCAGCCCGGCGCTCAAGCTGCCTGCCCCTGACCCTTTTCTATGCATTCCGCCGACCCTACCTCACACCCTGCGTCATGGAGATAGACCCCGCAGTTGTCTGGGGTAGCCGGCCTAATGTGAAGGCGACCAGGTGGATCCATCCTCATCCCAGTTGATTCACTGTGGACGTGGTCGCGATCAGTTGTACCGCGCTCTAAGCCGCACAACCAACCCCCACACCACATAGCCAATCGCGATTGCGATCAGCACGAACTTGATGCTTGCGCAGATGGTTGCCAGGGGAGGGGAGATGGAGCCGCCGCGGCCGCCGAGGATGAGGAGGAGGTTGGCGTTCTCGATCGCGTCGAAGATCGCCGCCCACACCGCACACCAGGGTGCCCAGCGGCCCACTGAGGCGAGCGCCTGCTTTCCGCGCTCCCGGGCGAAGTCACGGGTTGCGAGACCGGCGAGGAGGAAGAAAGCTCCGTAGACGAGCATGAAGCCGTAGTCGATCCAGAGCGAGAGGCGGATGTCGTCCTGGCCGTCCTCGCCCCATTCGGCCAGCATCTCGGTCGCCCGGTCCTCGCTGCCGACGAACTCGTATTCGATGACTCCCGGGGTGCCCTCGGGCAGGTTCTGCTCGATCGCCCCGAACCCGACGTAGAAGGCGGCCATCAGGATTCCAAGCAGGATCAGCCATTGCTTGCGGCTCAGGGCGGTCATCGTGCCGCCGGCTGGTGTTTCGCATTGCTCGCCGCCTCGGCTTCGCGGATGACCTTGGCGAAGGCCGGGTCGCGCTCGCTGCGGCGGTCGAAGACCGGGTTGATCAGCCCCCGCAGGGCCGAGATGTAGCGCCAGACCCGCGGCGCGAAGACCCGCGGCGCCCGCTGCTCGACGCTGCGTACGAGCGCCGCGCCCGCCTCCTCGGCGCTGATCCGTCTCAGCAGGACGCCGGGCATCACCTCGCGTAGCCACTTGCCCGTTTCCTGGTCGTCGAGTGAGCCGCGCACGAGCGCGGTTTCGACCCAGCCGAAGTAGGCGACCCCGGCGCTCGCGCCGAACGGCGCCAGCTCGACCTGCAGCGCCCGGGCCAGCTGCTCGACCGCGGCCTTCGAGACCGCGTAGGGGCTGCCGAGGAAGCCGTTCATGTGGCTGAGGATCGAGCCGTTGAGGACGATGTGGCCGCCGCGCTCGTAGACCTGCGGAAGCGCCGCGCGGACGGTGTTCCAGGTGCCCATCAGGTTCACGTCGACGACCCTTTCCCACTCCTCGGGCGGCATCGCCCGGGTGGTCGTCACCGTCGGCGGCCCGATCCCGGCGTTGGCGACGGCGACGTCGAGGCCGCCGAAACGCTCGACGGTCTCGGCGACCGCGGCCAGCATCGCTCCCGCGTCGGTGACGTCGGCGGCGATCCCGAAGGCGCGCTCGCCGATCCGCTCGGCCGCCTCGCGCGCCTCCGTGGGGTCGAGGTCGAGGACCGCGACCGACGCCCCGCGCAGGTGGAGCTGACGAGCCGCCTCGAATCCGATCCCACGCGCCGCGCCGGTCACCAGCGCCACCTTGCCGTTGAGGTCGTACGGAACGGTCGCCTCCGCCGCCGGCCCTGTCTCGCCCGCCTTTTCCTCCTCGGAGAGGCGGATCATCCGCGCGAATTTGGGGTCGCTCTCGGCACGCTTCTCGAGCAGGGGGTTGACGAGGCCGCGCAGGGCCGAGACCCCGCGCCACCAGCGGGGTGCGAAGACGCGGGGAGCCCGCTTCTCCATTCCGTCCACGAGCGCAGCACCGGCGACGTCGGGAGTCAGCCGGCGCAAGAGGAAGTCGGGAAGCGTTTCCTTCAGCCGCTCGCCGCCGGGCTGGCGGTCGAGGCCCTCGCGGACCATCTCGGTGTCGATCCAGCCGAAGTAGGCGACGGTCGCGCTCGCCCCGAACGGCGCCAGCTCGGTGCGCAGGGCCCGGCCCAGCGCCTCGACCCCGGCCTTCGCTGTCGCGTAGGGGCTGAGCATCGCCCCGTTCATGAACGCCGCCAGCGAGGCGATCAGCACCAGCTGGCCCCGGCGCTCGCAGATCTGCGGCAGCGCCGCCCGCACCGTCTGCCAGACGCCCATCAGGTCGACCTCGACGACCCGCTCCCATTCCTCCGGCGGCATCGTCCGCGCCGTCGCCCCTTCGGGCGCGATCCCGGCGTTGGCGACGGCGATGTCGAGGCCGCCGAAACGCTCCACGGTCTCGGCGACCGCCGCCAGCATCGCGCCGGAGTCGGTGACGTCGGCGCCGATCCCGAAGGCGCGCTCGCCGATCCGCTCAGCCGCCTCACGCGCCCGCTCGGCGCTGAGGTCGAGTACCACCACCGAGGCGCCGCGCCCATGTAGCTGCCGCGCCGTCTCGAACCCGATGCCACGGGCGGCACCGGTCACCAAGGCGACCTTGCCGTTGAGGTCGTAGGTGGACATCTACGCCGCAGCGTATTTCAGGCAATCGTCGCCAGGTGATGTAGCTGCTACGCTAGGCCAATGACGCTACATACGCAAGAGAGCGAGGTGGGTGTCCGCGAGCTGCACGACAAACTCAGCGAGCACCTCGGGCGGGTTGAGGATGGCGAGACGATCGTCGTCACCCGGCGTGGAAAGCCGATTGCGCGTCTGATCGGCGTCAACGAGGGCGAGGAGCCCCTGGCCGACCTCGTGCGGCGCGGGCTCGTCCGCATGCCGACCAGACCGCGCACACCACACACGGCCCGCATCAAGGCCTCGGGCTCGGTCTCTGACCTGGTCCGGGAGCAGCGACGCTGATCCTCTACTTCGATACGTCGGCGATGGTCAAGCTGGTGATGGTCGAGGAGGGCTCAGACCTCGCCGCGGAGCTCTGGAACGGCGGAGCCTCGCTCGCCTCGAGTGTGCTCGTCTTCGCCGAGGCTCGAGCGGCACTCGCGGCCGCTCGCCGCGCAAGCAGGCTCACCGCCTCCCAGCATTCACATGCGCTTGCCGATTTCGATGCGCGAGTGATCGAGCTGACCTTGATCGAGGTTGACGAGGGCCTCGCGCGCCACGCCGGCGAGCAGGCGGAGGCACACGGGCTTCGGGGATACGACTCGGTTCACCTGACCACCGCGCTCGAGTTAAGTGACGAAGTGACGATGGTCACCTGGGACGAAGATCTTCGGCGAGCCGCGGAGGGCCTCGGCCTGGCGGTCAACGCCGTCTAGCCATGGGGGACGAGCTGATCGAAAGAGTCAGGCCCCACGCGCTCGCCTACTGCGCGGCGTGCGCCGCCGGCCTGGTCGTGATCGGCCTCCTCTTCTACTGGGTCCCGTTTCTCGAGCGGCTCGACAAGGACGTCCTCGTCGCGATCAACAGCCCGTCGGGGTGGGTCCATGACGTCGCCTACGCGATCGAGCGGCCGATGGAGCCGATCGGCTGGGCCCTGGCGGCGACCGCCGCCTTCCTGATCGCCTCCTACCGTGGTCTCCACAAGCGCGCGCTCCTCGCCGTCGCCCTGATCGTGGGGACGGCCGTCCTTGACCTCGTGCTCAAGGAGATCTTCGAGCACCGCCGCGAGCCGCCCGTGCCGATCGCGGAATTCGAGTGGTTCCCGACGCCGTCGGCCTACCCGAGCGGCCACGCGGCCGGGTCGCTCGCCATCGCCCTCGCCTTCGTCTTCGTCGTGCCGCGCTCCTGGCAACGGGCGACCGCCGCGATCGGGATCGCGTTCACGCTCCTCGTCAGCCTCGGCCTCGTCGTCCTCAACTGGCACTACCCGGGCGACATCCCCGGCGGCTGGCTGCTGGCGCTCGGCTGGTGCTTCGGACTGCTGGCCGTCGAAGCGGACCTGGACCCGCCTCAAACGATCGGGGCCGACCCCTAGCTGCGGGCCGACTCGACGACGGGGGAGTCGACCGTCTTGGCGTCGAGGTCGCGCAGGAAGCCGGCCATTTTCTCGTCGCGCTCCATGCGGCGGTCCAGCCAGGGCATGATCAGGCCGCGGAAGCGCGAGACCCAGCGCCACCACTTGGGGACGAAGACGCGGGCGGCCCGTTCCTCGATCCCGTCGACGAGGCCCTTCGCGGCCTCGGCGGGGGTGATCCGCTTCAAGAGCCAGTCGGGGGAGAACTCCGTCAGCTTGCCGGCGTCCTCCTGTTCCATCCCGTCCTGGACCAGTTTCGTGTCGACCCAGCCGAAGTAGCCGACGGTCGCGCTCGCGCCCTGCGGCATCAGCTCGGTCCGCAGGGTGCGGCCCATCGACTCGACCCCGGACTTGGCGACCGCGTAGGGGCTGTTGACCATGCCGTTCATGAAGGCGTAGACGGAGGAGATCAGGACCAGCTGGCCGCGCCTCTCGACGATCTGCGGCAGCGCCGCGCGGCAGGTCCGCCAGACGCCGAGCAGGTCCACCTCGAAGACGCGCTCCCATTCCTCGGTGGAGATCGCGCGGGTCGTCGCCATCTTCGACTGGGCGATGCCCGCGTTGGCGACGGCGACGTCGAGCCCGCCGAAGCGCTCGACCGTCTCCGCAACCGCGGCCATCATCGCGCCGTGGTCGGTGACGTCGGCGCCGATCCCGATCGTCCGCTCGCCGATCCGCTCGGCGGCGTCCTTCGCCTCCCCGGCGTCGAGGTCGAGCACCGCAACCGAGGCGCCGCGCTGGTGCATCTGGCGGGCCGTCTCGTAGCCGATCCCGCGGGCGGCGCCGGTGACCAGCGCGACCTTTCCGTTGAGGCTGTAGGCGGACATCGGGCCGCAGCGTATATCCCGCGGCGGGCTCGGGCAGGCACCTCCGCGCCCGCCACCTAGAATCGCCTGCTCATGCCCGGATTCCGCCCAGTGGACACTCGGCAGTCCTTTCCCGACCTCGAGGAGCGCGTCCTCGAGCGCTGGCGCGAGCGCGACGTGTTCAGCCGCTCGCTCGCCAACCGCGAGGGCGCCGAGACCTGGAGCTTCTACGAGGGCCCGCCCACGGCCAACGGCCGCCCCGGCTCCCACCATGTCCTCGCGCGCGTCTTCAAGGACGTCTATCCGCGCTACAAGGCGATGCGCGGCTACCGGGTGCCGCGCAAGGCCGGCTGGGACTGCCACGGCCTGCCGGTCGAGATCGAGGTCGAAAAAAAGCTCGGGATCTCCTCCAAGCAGGAGATCGAGGAGCACGGGATCGCGGAGTTCAACGCCGAGTGCCGCAAATCGGTCTTCGAGTACGTCGAGGATTGGAACCGCCTGACCGAGCGGATCGGCCTCTGGATCGACCTCGACGACCCCTACGTCACCCTCGACGACGACTACATCGAGTCGGTCTGGTGGTCGCTGCGCAGGCTCTGGGACGACGAGCGGCTCTACGAGGGTCACAAGGTCGTCCCCTACTGCCCGCGCTGCGGCACGGCGCTCTCCTCACACGAGGTGGCGATGGGCTACAGGGACGTCGAGGACCCCTCCATATATGTGCGGTTCCCGCTGCTCGACGACGCGGGGGAGGAGAGCGGCGAGTCGCTCCTCGTCTGGACGACGACGCCCTGGACGCTGCCCGGAAACGTCGCCGTCGCCGTCGCCCCCGACGTCACCTACGTCAAGGCGCGGGTCGGGGACGAGGCCCTGGTCGTCGCCGAGCCCCTGGTCGAGAAGGTGCTCGGAGAGGGTGTCGAGATCGTCGAGCGCCTGCCCGGCTCCGAGCTCGTCGGCCGCAGCTACCGCGGCCCGGTCTTCGAGCTCGCCGACGGCGGCCCCGGCGACTCCTTTCGCGTCCTCGCCGGCGACTTCGTCACCACCGAGGACGGCACCGGCCTCGTCCACATGGCTCCCGCCTTCGGCGAGGACGACTACGCGGCCGCCGCGGCCGCCGGGATCTTCGACCCGACAGACCACGGCAGCCTCTACAACCCGGTCGGGCTCGACGGCCGCTTCAGCGACCAGGTCGCCGGCTTCGAGGGGAAGTTCGTCAAGGACCCCGAGGTGACCGCCGCGCTGATCGCCGACCTCGAGCGCCGCGGCCTGCTCTTCCGCTCCCAGGTCTACGAGCACGCCTACCCGCACTGCTGGCGCTGCGGGACGCCGCTCCTCTACTACGCCAAGTCGAGCTGGTACATCGCCACCTCGCAGGTGCGCGACCAGATGCTCGCCAACAACGAGACGATCGGCTGGCACCCCGACCACATCAAGCACGGCCGCTTCGGCAAATGGCTCGAGAGCAACGTCGACTGGGCGCTCTCCCGGGACCGCTACTGGGGAACCCCGCTGCCGATCTGGGAGTGCGCCGGCGACGATTGCGACGAGCGCTTCTGCGCGGGCTCGGTGGCGGAGCTGCGCGAGCGCGCCCGGGGCGAGGTCCCGCAGGACCTGCACCGCCCGCACATCGACGAGGTCGTCCTCGATTGCGCCAAGTGTGGCGGGGGGGAGATGCGCCGGGTCGAGTCGGTGATCGACACCTGGTACGACAGCGGCGCGATGCCGTTCGCCCAGTTCCACTACCCGTTCGAGAACGAGGAGCTGTTCGCGGAGCGCTTCCCGGCCGACTTCATCTGCGAGGGGATCGACCAGACCCGCGGCTGGTTCTACACCCTGCTCGCCGAGTCGACCCTGCTCTTCGACACCTCCAGCTATCGCAACTGCGTCTGCCTCGGCCTGATCCTCGACCCCGAGGGCCAGAAGATGTCGAAGAGCAAGGGCAACGTCATCGAGCCCTGGGACGTGATCGCCGCCCACGGCGCCGACGCCTTCCGCTGGTACTACCTGACCGCGCAGCAGCCCTGGTCCGGCTACCGCTTCTCCGTGGACACGGTCGGCGAATCCGTCCGCCAATTCCTCCTCACCCTCTGGAACACCTACTCCTTCTGGGTCCTCTACGCCAACGCCGAGGGGCTCAACCCGGCCGACTTTTCGGCAACCCCGACGACGTTGTCCCCGGATAGCGGGGACAACGTCGATGAGGTGTTTGGAGACCTGGATCGGTGGGCGCTTTCGCGGCTCCAGGCCACCACGACGACGGTTCGCGAGCGCATGGACGAGTTCGACTGCACCGTCGCCGGGCGGGCGATCGCCGACTACGTCGAGGAGCTCTCCAACTGGTACGTGCGACTCTCCCGCCGCCGCTTCTGGGACGGCGACCGGGCCGCGTTCGCGACGCTCCGTCACTGCCTGCTCGAGGTCTCGGCGCTGCTCGCGCCGTTCACCCCCTTCCTCGCCGACGAGGTCCACCTCAACCTCGCCGGGGGCGAGGGGGAGGAGCTCGGCGACGCCCCCGACTCCGTCCACCTGCGCGACTTCCCCGAGCCCGACCCCGCGCTCGCCGACCCCGCGCTCGAGGCGGCGATGGAGGCCGTGCGTCGCACGGTCGAGCTCGGCCGTGCCGCCCGCGCCCAGGCCAAGGCCAAGGTGCGCCAGCCTCTGCGCCGCGCCGTGATCGTCGCCAGCGACGAGGAGCGCGCCGCGATCGAGGCCCGCTCCGCCCTCGTCACCGCCGAGCTCAACGTCAAGGAGCTCGACTTCGTCAGCGAGGAGGCCGACCTGGTCAGCTACGCCGTAAAGCCCAACTACCGCGCCCTCGGCCCGCGCTTCGGCAAGCGCATGCCGCAGGTCGCCGCCGCGGTCGAGGCGCTCGACCCGGTCCACGTCGCCAGGGTGATGGGCGAGGGCGGCGAGGTCGGCATCAACGTCGACGGCGACGAGCACGCGCTCGGCCCGGATGAGCTGACCCTCGCCCTGCAGCCGCTCGAGGGCTACGAGGTCGAGGCCGAAGCGGGTCACGCGGTCGCCCTGCAGCTCGAGCTCGACGACGAGCTGCGCCGCGAGGGCCTGGCCAGGGAGATCGTCCACGCCGTCCAGAACGCCCGCAAGGCCGCCGGGCTCGAGATCACCGACCGGATCGAGCTCGCCCTCGGCGGCGACCCGGAGCTGATCGAGGCCGCCCGCGAGCACGAGCCCTACCTCGCCGGCGAGGTTCTCGCCACGGCCGTCGCCTATGGCGGCGCCGAGGACGGAGCCGCCGTCACGATCGACGGCCGCGAGCTCAGCATCGGTGTCGGCCGCAGCGGGTTGTGAAGGTATTCCACCTCGCCCGATAGCCAGCCGCCGCGCGCGGGCCGCCGCCGCGACCCTGCTCGCCGGCCTCCTCCTCGCGCTGCCGGCGACCGCCTCCGCCGCCGCCCCGCCCGAGGTCGGGCGTGGAAGCTCGGTGACGCCCCACCTGATCATGATCCACGGCGGCTCCTTCCTCTTCGAGGATCCGACCTTCAGGTCGCGGACCGCCGGGGTCGCCCGCGCCGCCGGGTTCGTCCCCCACTACCTGAGCTACCCGCTCGGCGACCTGCCCGCCGCGGTCCTCGCGGCGCGGGACGAAGCCGCCCGGCTGAGGGCCAAATACGGGAGGGCCTCGGTCTACGCCTACGGAACCTCCGCCGGGGGGACGCTTGCCGCGCTGCTCGCCGGCGACGGACTGGTCGCCGCGGCGGTGGCGAAGGCCCCGATCTCGGACCTGCTCGCCTGGCAATGGCCGCTGGGCGCCTACGGCCCGGACTACTTCGAACAGGTCGGGATGACCCCTGAGGCGATGCGCAGGCTCTCGCCGTTGCGCAGGCGCGCGATCAGCCCGCTGCTGATCCTGCACGGCCGCCGCGACCGGATCGTCCCCCCGGCGATGAGCAGGGTCTACGCTGTGAAGTTCACGCGCGTGCGTTTGTGGGTAGTCCAAGGGGGACACCACACGGAGCGCAGCATGCCGCAGCTTCTCAACCGCGCATTCCACCGGCTCACCCGCCTCGCCACTGCACCTGGCGCCTGAGCCCCCCTCCAGGAGGAACCACGAAAAGTTTTCGACCCGACATCGAGGGTTTGCGCGCTGTCGCGATCGGAGCTGTCCTGCTCTGCCACGCCGGCCTGCCCTTCTTCGCCGGCGGCTACGTCGGCGTCGATGTCTTCTTCGTCGTTTCGGGCTTCCTCATCACCCGCCTCCTGCTCGGTGAGCTCGAGGGAACGGGCCGCATTTCGCTGCGTCGCTTCTACGCGCGGCGCGCCCGCCGCCTGCTGCCGCTCTCGGCCGTCCTCCTGGCCTCGGTCGGCATCCTCTCGCTGCTGCTGCTCTCGCCGGTGCGCGCGGTCGAAGTCTCCGGCGACATCGTCAGCTCCGCCCTCTACACCGCCAACTGGCACTTCGCGGAGCAGTCGGTGGACTACTTCGCCCAGGACGTCGAACCGAGCCCCGTCCTCCACCTCTGGTCGCTGGCGATCGAGGAGCAGTTCTACGTCGTCTGGCCGGGCCTGCTGCTGGCGGTCACCTGGCTCTGGCGCCGCCAGGGGATGGACCCTCGTCCCGCGATCTGGGCGACCCTGGGAATCGTCCTGGTCGTCTCGCTCGCGCTCGGGATCCACCTGACCGAGCAGCAGCCCGCGGCCGCCTACTTCTCGACCTTCGGGCGGGTCTGGGAGCTCGCCCTCGGCGCCATGCTGGCGCTGGTGGGCGGCGTGCGCATACCCCGTGCGGCGGCGGCGGGCATCGGATGGGCCGGCCTTGCGGCGATCGTCTACGCGGCTGTCGCCTTCGACTCGGCCACGCCGTTCCCGGGGACCGCGGCACTCGTGCCGACGCTCGGAACCGCCTTCCTGATCCTGGCGGGCTCCTCCGTCTACGCGCAGGCCAAGGGCGCCCCCACCGGCCTGCTCTCGCTGCGGCCGGTCCGCTACGTCGGCCGCATCTCCTACTCCTGGTACATGTGGCACTGGCCGGCGTTGATCTTCGCCGCCGTCATCCTCGGCCCGCTCTCGGTCGCCGCGGGGCTCGCGGTCGTCGCCGTCTCCCTGATCCCGACGGTTCTGACCCATCACTTGGTCGAGGATCCCGTGCGGCTCTCCAGGGCGCTGGCCCGCCGCCCCAATCGCGCCCTCGCGGTCGGCGTCGCGTGCATGGCGATCGGCGTCTGCGCCGGCGTCGCGCTGAGGGACGCGCAGCCGAACCTGAACACCGCTCCGATCGCCGAAGTGAAGGGCGCCGCGGCGCTGCCGGAACAGCCCCGCCCCCAGCAGAGCGCCGAGGCCGTCCGCCCGAACCCGCTGCGGGCGCGCGAGGACCGCTCCCGGGCCTACTACGACGGCTGCCTGGTCGGCGTCGAGGGCACCAACTCGAACAAGTGCCTCTACGGCGACCCCGAGGGCAAACGCACGCTGATCCTCTACGGGGACTCCCACGCGATCCAGTACTTTCCGGCCCTGGAAGTGCTCGCCGAGAAGCACGGCTGGCGCCTGATCGCGCTGACCAAGGCCGAATGCACGCCGGCCGAAGTGCCGATCCGCAGCATGGTCGCCAACCGCGAGTACTCGCAGTGCGACGAGTGGCGCGAGGACACCCTGGAGCGGATCGAGGCGGGACATCCCCGGTCGGCGATCGTGCTGATGAGCGGCGACACCGCCTACACCCCCTACGGCGACGACGGCGAGGAACTGGCGGGAGAGGAGGGCGCGGCGGCGATGGAGGCCGGCTACGTCGCGACCCTGAGTCGGATCCGCGCCGCCGGCATTTCGACGATGCTGATCCGGGACACCCCCACTTCGTCGAGCGACGTGCCCGGCTGCGTCTCCGAAGACCTCCAGGACCTCGAGGCCTGCGCCTTCCCGCGTGTCCGCGACAAGACCAGGGAATTCGACGTGCGCGCCGCGAGGGCGTCGCCCGGCACCCACGTGATCGACCTCAATCCTGAGATCTGCCCGGACGAACTCTGCCGCGCGGTGATCGGCAACGCCCTCGTCTACCGCGACAAGAGCCACCTCAGCGCGACCTTCTCCCGCACGCTCGCTCCGCAGATCGAGCGCGACCTGGAGAAGGCGGGCGTGACCTGAGCGGTGCGGCGACGCCTCAGTTGAGGCGCGGGTCGCCGGCGGCCACCGCCGGCCGCTCACCCAGCAGCTCCGTCTCCCAGACCCGGTCCAGGAAGGCCGAGAGCTCGTCGTCGAGGCGGCCCGGCGTCAGTCGCCACTCGAGGATCGAGTTCGCTTCGACCAGCTCCCCGTTCTCGAGCTCTTCGGCCAGCATCCCGGAGTCGCTGAAGGGATGGACGGGGTCGCGGGTGTGGCCGACGATCAGCGCCGGCCGGTCGATGTCGAGACGCTGCTCCCGGTGGGGCGCGGTCTCGCCGAGCAGCAGCCCCTCGAGGACGGCCTGCGAGGGGCCGGGGCGCTGGCGCACCCAGTCGAGGCCGATGTCGATCAGGTGGTGGGTGCGGGGGATCACGGAGGTGACCCGGGAGACGACCTCGAAGGCGGGCCGGCCGAACCGCAGCCCGAGCATGATCGGCGTGAAGAACGCCGCGACGCCGGTCAGCGCGTTGTCGAGCACCGGCATCTCGATGAACAGGCCGCGGACGCGCCGCGGCTCCCGGGTCGCCAGCTCGAGGGCGACGTTGGCGCCCAGCGAGGTGCCGCCGACCACGGCCGAGTCCAGCCCGAGGTGGTCGATCAGCGCCGAGAGCTGGCGGGCGAAGAGCGGCATCGAGTAAAGGCGCAGGTCCTCCGGGCGGTCGGAGCGGCCGTGCCCGAGGAGGTCGACGCAGACCACCCTGTGGCCGCGATCGGCCAGCGCCGGGCCCAGCCGCGCGAACATGCGCCGGTTCATCAGCAGGCCGTGGACGAGGATGATCACGCGGTCGCCCTCGCCGAAGCTGTCGTACTCGACCCGGTGCCCCTCGTAGAGGAACTCGCCAGTCGCCATCAGGGGCTCAGTCCTCGGCCGGCTCGCCGATGATGAAGTCGGATTTGCTCGAGTCCGAGAACTTCACCCAGCAGTGCTCGGGAGGCACGCCGGCGACCTCGCCCAGCGCCACCTCGATCCGCTTCGCGATCTCGGCCTTCTGCTCGTCGCTGCGGCCCTCGAACCAGTCGATATGGACGAACGGCATCTAGGCGAGGGCCGGCTCGAGCTCGGCCTCGAGGCGGCGCTTCGGCATCGCCCCGACGATTTTCGCCGCGATCGCGCCGTCCTTGAAGAGCAGCATGGTCGGGATCGAGAGAACCTCGTACTGGGCGGCGGTCTGCTGGTTCTCGTCGACGTTGAGGCTGAGGATCGTCAGCTCCTCGCGCTCGGCGTCGATCTCCTCGAGCACAGGGTGGACGACGCGGCACGGACCGCACCAGGGGGCCCAGAAGTCGACGAGGACGGCGCCCTCGGCCTCCAGGACCTCTGACTTGAAGGTGGCGTCGGTCACATCTTGGAGTTTGCCTGTCACGAGAATTGGTCTCCTGAGATTCGAGGTTCGTCGCTCAATACTTCATAAAGTATAGCGAGGCCCTTTCGGGGCCCCTAGCCGCTACCCGCCCGGCCTGCGCCGAACCTTAGAAGAGGGACCCTCCAGATCGCCTCGGCGACGATCGCACGGCTCATCTTCGAGGAGCCGACCCGGCGGTCGCGGAAGACGATCGGGACCTCCGCGACCCGGAACCCGTGCTGGATCGCGCGGTAGGTCAGCTCGACCTGGAAGGCGTAGCCGCGGGAGCGGACCGAGCCGAGGTCGATCGTCTCCAGCACCTCGCGGCGGAAGCACTTGAAGCCGCCCGTCAGGTCGTTGACGCCGACCCCGAGCATGAGGCGGGCGTAGATGCTGCCGCCGCGGCTGATCGCCCGCCGCATCGCCCCCCAGTCGCCGACGCCGCCGCCGTCGACGTAGCGGGAGCCGATCACGAGGTCCGCCCGCTCGGCGGCCTCGAGCAGGCGCGGCAGGTAGGCGGGGTCGTGGGAGAAGTCGGCGTCCATCTCGACGATCAGCTCCGCGCCCCCGGCGAGCGCCTCGCGGAAGCCGGCGATGTAGGCGGGCCCGAGCCCTTCCTTGAGCGGCCGGTGCAGGACCGTGACGCCCTCGTGCCGGGCGGCGAGGCGGTCGGCGATCTCACCTGTCCCGTCGGGCGAGTTGTCGTCCACGATCAGGATCCGCGCCGACGGCGGCAGCTTGTCCCTGACCGCGTCGACGAAGGGCTCGAGGTTGTCGGCCTCGTTGTAGGTGGGCAGTACAAGCCATGCCTCGGGGATCGCCATAGGCGCGATGATGCCATCGATGACGAACGCTGAGATCGCAGCCGCCTTCGACGAGCTCGCAGTCCTCTACGAGTTGGACGGGGCCGTCAAATACCGGGTCCTCGCCTACAGCAACGCTGCCCGGGCGATCCGCGAGAGCCCGGTCTCGGTCGCCGACCTGGCGGCGGCCGGCCGGGCGACCGAGATCCCCGGCGTCGGCAAGACCCTCGCCGAGAAGATCGACGCCCTGCTGGAGACCGGCGAGGTCCCGGCGGCGGTCAAGCTGAAGGCGAAGTTCCCGACGACCCTGATCGAGGTGACGCGCGTCCCGGGGCTGGGGGCGAAAACGGCGAAGCGGCTCTACGACGAGCTCGACATCGCCACCCTCGAGGACCTCAGGGAGGCGGCGGAGGGGGAGCGGATCCGCGGCGTCAAAGGGCTCGGGCCGAAGGTCGAGGAGAACGTCCTCGCCTCGCTCGAGCGGCTCGGCGAGCCGGGGGGAGAGGGGCCGCACCGCGTCCTGCTCTCGAAGGCGCGCCCCGTCGCGGAGGCGCTGGCCGCCGAACTGCGCGAGCATCCCGCCGCCAACCGGGTCGAGGTCGCCGGCTCGGTCCGCCGCTGGGCCGAGACCTGCAAGGACATCGACCTGATCGCGACCGCGACCGAGCCGGCCGCGCTCGCCGAGGCGCTGGCCTCGAACCCGCTGGTCGCCGGCTCCGGCAACCCCGGGCCCAACGGGGTCCGCGCCCAGACCCACAACGGGATCCGGATCGACCTGCGGATCGTCGCCCCGGAGGCCTTCGGCAACCTGCTCCAGCACTTCACCGGCTCCCAGGCGCACAACGTCAAGCTGCGCGAGGAAGCGGTGGCGCGCGGCCTCTCGGTGTCCGAGCACGGGATCACCGACACCGAGAGCGGCGAGACCGAGCTCTGCGACAGCGAGGAGCGGGTCTACGAGCGCCTCGGCTACGCCTACATCGAGCCCGAGCTGCGCGAGGGACGGGGCGAGCTGAGGGCGGCCCGCGAGGGGGAGCTCCCGGACCTGGTCACGATCGACGAGATCCGCGGCGACCTCCACTCCCACACCACGCTCTCCGACGGGCGCAACACGCTCGAGGAGATGGCCGAGGCCGGGCGCGAGCGCGGCTACGCCTACATGGCGATCACCGATCACTCGGCGAGCCACGGCTTCGGCGACCACGTCACCGCCGAGCGCCTCTGGGAGCGGATCGAGGAGATCCGCGATTGGAACAAGGGAAAGAAGGGCTTCCGCCTGCTCGCCGGCTCCGAGATCAACATCGGCCTCGACGGCTCGCTCGACTACCCCGACGACCTGGTCGCGGCGCTCGACTGGGTCGTCGCCAGCGTCCACACCTCGTTCTCGGTCTCGCCCGAGCAGATGACGGAGCGGGTGCTGACGGCGATCGAGAACCCCCACGTCGACTGCATCGGCCACCTGACCGGGCGCTTGATCGGGCGGCGCGAGCCCTACGCGATCGACGTCGAGGCGGTCGCCGCGGCGGCCGCCGCAAACGGGACGATGATCGAGATCAACGGCAACCCCAACCGCCGCGACCTCTCCGAGCAGCACGCGCGGCTCGCCCGCGACGCGGGCGTCGCCATCGTCCTCAACACCGACGCCCACGGGGTCGAGACCCTCGACAACATGGCCTACGGAATCGCCACCGCCCGCCGCGCCTGGCTGACCGCGGACGACATCGCCAACACCCGCGGCTGGGCGGCCTTCAAGAAGCTGCTGAAGAAGTAGGGCGGCGGGGCCGCCCGCGGCCCTAGGGCGTCGCCCGCAGGCGGTCGCTGCTCAGGCCCGGCGTGCGGACCAGTTCGACCGGGCTCAGTGCGGAGTTGGGCACGACATAGAATTTGACCCCGTCGCGAACCTCGACGCCGAGCACCGCGGCCTCGTGCGAGCGCCAGGCGAGCGCCATCATCAGCGCATAGCCGGCGCCGATCGTGGCGACGCCCGGGAAGAAGATCCCGAGCACACCGGCCAGCAGGGCGCTGGCGCCGATCGGCCAGAGCCGCCCGAAGGCGATCCGGCCGGGGGCCTCGGCGGGCAGGCTGGTCGCCGTGCGGGCCCGGGCGAGGGCGTCGCGGACGCCGTCCGCCGCGCGCGCCGGCCGCCCCAGGTAGAGGCCGAGGACGAGCGCGATCAGCCACCATCCGGCGGCGATCAGGATCGTCAGCGACGGGCTGTCGTTGCGGTCGATCGAGATCGCCGCCACCGCCCCCAGCACGGTCGCCTCGCCGGCGGCGAGGAAGACGGAGAGGCGCAGGAGGTCGGTGTACGGCACCTATGCCTCCAGCGACTCGAGGATCGCGAGCCAGCCCTCCGGCCCCTCGACCAAGATGTCGGACTCCTCGGCCAGCTCGGGCGGCGCCTCCGCGGAGATGACGCCGACGCAGACCGCGGTCCGCAGCGCCCCCTCGTCGCGCAGTGCCCGCAGGCGCCGGAACGCGTCGAGGTCGGTGCGGTCGTCGCCCGCGTACGCCACGACGGCGACGCCGTCGGCGGCGAGCAGCGCCGCCACGGCCGCGCCCTTGCCCCCGCCGCCCACCGGCCGCACCTCCAGCACCTTGCGGCCCCAGTGGGGCTCGAGGCCGGCCCGCCCGGCATCGGCGGCGATCTCGTGTGCGCGCGCCTCGGCCGCGCGCTCGTCCTCGGCGCCGCGCCAGTGCAGGGCCTGGATCGGGCCCTTGTCCTCGGGGCGCAGCCCCAGCTCCAAGAGCTCCCCCGCGTCGAGCCCGGCGAGGAACTCGCCGGCGCCGTCCTCGCGCCCCTCGAGCGAGGGGTCGAGCCGCGGCCGCTCCTCGCCCGGGAGCAGCAGCTCGAGGCCGTGGTTTCCGGCGTAGGCGATCCCCTCGACGCCGACGATCCGCCTCGCCTCCGTCGCCTGCCGCCCGGAGACGCAGCCGACCAGCGCGTAGCGCTCGCTCAGCCGCTCGAGCAGCTCGGCGGCCGGCGCCGGGACGGCGGCGTCCTCGGGGCGCTCGACGATCGGCGCCAGGGTGCCGTCGACGTCGGTGAGGATCGCCGTCCGCGACGGATCCGCGCGCAGCGCGTCGAGCAGGGCAGCCTCGTCCCCGCCGACGCCCGGACTGGATTCGGGAGTCACGGCATCTAGTATCGCGCGATGAACGAGCGGACCCTGAAGCTCGCCGCGATCGGCACCCTCGCCGGGGTCTTCAGCGGCCTCTTCGGGGTCGGCGGCGGCACCGTGATCGTCCCCCTGCTGATCCTCTGGTTCGGCTACGGAGAGCGCCTGGCGACCGGGACCAGCCTGGCCGCGATCGTCCCGATCGGGCTGCTCGGAGCCCTCGCCCAGGGCGGCATCTACGACAACCTCCACGTCGAGACCGGGCTGCTGCTCTGCGTGCCCGCGATCGGCGGCGTCCTGATCGGCACCGCGATCCAGCAGCGGATCTCCCAGCGCGCCGTCTCCCTGCTCTTCGCCGCCCTGCTGGTCGGCATGGCGATCGAGCTGATCCTGCCGTGAACGGCGCGACCGACATCGAGATCCTGCTCGCGGTCCTGCTCGCGCTCGCCGGGGGGCTCGCCGGGGGCCTGGTCGGCGTCGGCGGCGGCGTCCTCTTCGTCCCGGCGCTGACGATCTTCATCGGCCTCTCCCAGGTCGAGGCGGAGTCCACCTCGCTGCTGATGATCGTCTTCGTCGCTCTCGTCGGCTCCTACCGCCAGCGCTCCTACGGCAACGTCAACCTGCGCAACGCGCTGCTGGTCGGGGCTCTCTCCCCGCTCGGCGTGCTGATCGGCGTCGTGGTCGCCAACAACGTCCCGGAACGCGCCCTCCAGCTCGCCTTCGCGGCCCTTGCGCTGTTCTTCGCCCTCCAGCTCACCCGCAGGGCGCTCTCCGCGCCCGCAAGCGAATAGTCAAGGGGCGCCGAGCGCCCATCGGTAGTCTCAAAGTGTGGATTCACTCACCTGGGAGAGCGACATCCCGCAGTTGCGCTCGCCGATGCTCGTCTGCTCCTTCCGCGGCTGGAACGACGCGGCCAACGCCGCCTCACGCGCCCTCGCCTCGATAGCGGAGGCGCTCGACGCCGAGCTGGTCGCGCAGGTCGATCCCGAGGAGTTCTTCGACTTCCAGACGACGAGGCCGACGATCACGCTCAAGGACGGCCAGGCCCGCCACATCGAGTGGCCGCACAACAACCTCTACGCGGTGCGGGTACCGACCGCCGACCGCGACCTCGTCCTCCTCGACGGCACCGAGCCGAACCTGCGCTGGCGCACCTTCTCGGAAGGGATCGCGACCGCCGCGGACACGCTCGGCGCGGAGATGGTGATCACGATGGGCGCCCTGATCGCCGAGGTCTCCCACACGCTCCCGGTGCCGATAACCGGGCTCGCCTCGAGCGAGGAGCTGGTCGAGGAGCTCGACCTCGAGCGCTCCAACTACGAGGGCCCGACCGGGATCGTCGGCGTCGTCCACGACTGCTGCCGGCAGCTCGGCATGACCTCGGCCTCGCTCTGGGCCGCCGTCCCCCATTACGTCGCCGCCGTCCCCAACCCGAAGGCGGCGCTGGCCCTGTTGCGCCGGCTGGAGAGCCTGACCGGCATCGCGGTCGAGGCCTCCGACCTCGAGGAGGAGACCGAGAGCTACGAGGAGCAGATCGGCCGCGCCGTCGCCGCCAACCCCGAGATCAAGGAGCTGGTCGAGCGGATCGAGGCCGAGCAGGTCGAGCAGCTCGGCGACGAAGGGACCGACCTGCCGAGCGCCGACACGATCGCCCGCGACTTCCAGCATTTCCTGCGCCAGCAGGGCAAATAGGGGTCTAGGTACGTATCAGTACGGGTTTTTGTCGGTGAAATCCGGCTTTTGGGCCAATTGCCCTTGAAATCTGGGTCCGTTCATGTTCTCATTTAGGCGATGCGGAAGGCGCTTCAAAGATTCACCCTTGCGGCGGTCGCCCTGGCGGCGCTGAGCCTGGCCCCCCAGGTCGCGGCGGCCCCGGACGGCAACCAGTGGGTCGGCCTCGACAGCGGCCGCGTCGGAGACTTCCTCTGGTCGGTCAAGGCGAAGCGCCCGGACGGGCCGGCCGGCCACGGGCCGCAGGGCGCCAAACACCCATGCCTGCTCGTCGGCACGACTCTGGAACTCGGCCCGCTCACCCACCTGAGGAGCAAATACCGGATGTGCCTCGGCGCAGCGGACCAGCTCAATCCCGCAGATCCGCCGCTGGTCGCCAGCGGCGTGCAGCGGGTGGACTCGAGCTCGGTCGAGGCGACCGCGGTCGGGATGATCTTCGCCCCCGCCGTCAGCCGGGTCAGGGTCACCTACGCGAGCGGCGGGACGGCGACGCTGCCTCTCCACAAGCTGAGCCCGGTGCAGGCGCGCGACGCCAGCCTCAACCGTTTCCGCTACACGGCCTTCGCCGTCCGCGGCCTCTGGTGCGCGGAACGGCTGGTCAGCCTCGACGCCGCGGGTCGCCCGCTCTGGGACAGCGGCGCTGACGACTACCAATGCGACCCCGAGTCGCTCGTCGCCGGCACTTCCTGAAGCTGACCGTCTCACCGCCCTCGGAAGCCCGCCGGCGGGGCTCCTGCGCTGCGACCGGCGTGGGCCCCCTGCGTCCCCACCCACTACTGGTACGTCAGAGGATCAATACACGCGACCGTTCCTCGTGCTGTTTCCCCTGTTCTCGACCACTAAACGCGCTTCCATCATCAAGGGGCTCCCTCGCGGCGCCCGCTCCGTCCTTGACATTACGGTCCATATCTGTTCTCATTTCATCGGCCTTCTCGGAAAGGTGGCAGGCGGTGAACACGGGCGCGGCAAACGGCAGCGGCAGGGGTCGGCAGGGGCCTGCCGGCGTCAGCGCCGCTGCCCGGGTCCGCACCGAGGGGGATGACTTCTCCGCGAGCTTCGCGCAGCTCCAGGAGGAGGTCCGCAGGGCATGCGCCCTCCACTCCCCATGGGAGGCCAGGGTGGTGGCAGCCCTCGAGTCCGCGCTTGACTTCGTCTCGGCGCATCCCGGCAAGGCCAAGGCCCTGACCGTCAACGCCCGCCGGCCACAGGATGGAGAGGGGGAGGATCCCGAGCGAGCGGTGATCGCCTACTTCGCCGCACGGCTCGGCGACGCGGCGCCGGCCGAGAGGCGCTTCCCGATCTCGACGGACGTCGCGATCGTCGAGTCGATAGCGACGATCGTCAGGGGCCATCTCGTCGAAGGCACGACGAGCGAGCTGCCGAAGGTCGGGCCCGACCTGGTCTATCTGAGCCTGATGCCCTATGTCGGCTTCGCCGAGGCGCGGCGCTGGGCGTCATCGGCCACCGCTGTTGGAAGTTAAGGTATGGCAACGTACGCTTTAACACGCCCAAAATACGGTCCAAGCGTCGAAAGCCTTGACATTGCGGTCCATCCGTGTTCTCCTGGCTTGGTCGTGATCGACGGGATCGACTACGGCGCGCGGCTCCCCCGCGGACGGCATGGGCTTCCGGAGGGGGTCGTCGCCGCCAACCAGCGCAACCGCATGCTCACCGCGGCCACCGCCCTGTTCGCCGAGCAGGGCTACGCGTCGCTTGTCGTCAGCGACGTGATCGAGCGCGCGGGAGTCTCGCGAGCGACCTTCTACAAGCAGTTCGAGGACAAGCACGCCTGCGTCCTCGCCGCCCAGCGCCAGGCCTGGGACTCGCTCCACGGGCTGATCGCCTCCGCCTGCGCATCCCAGACCGAGTGGCCGCGCGGAGTCGCGGCGGCGGTCGAGGCCGCACTCGAGTTCGCCGCCCTCTCGCCGGGCGGGGCGCGGCTCGTGCTGGCCTCCAGCTTCGCGACGTCGGAGCCGCGAATGGCCGTCGACGGGCTCGGTGCCCAGGAGGGACTGGTCACCCTGCTCGAGGAGGGCTCCCAGGGCTGGCCCGCCGCAAGGCCGCCGGGCGGGCTCAGCGGCCAGGCGGCCGTCGGGGCGGCGATGTCGATCATCGGCACCCGGCTCAGCAGCAGCGGCGACGACCTCTCCGGCCTCAAGCCGGAGCTCGTGCAGATCCTGCTCTCCCCGTATCTGGGCAGCGAAGTGGCCGGTCGTGCCGCGAGGGCGATGGCCGGATGAAGCGGATCGGGTCGGTCGCCCTGCTCGCCCTCGCCCTCTGCGGGGCGATGGTCGCCGGCACCACGGCCGAGCCGGCCGAGCCCCACCCCTGGGTTGACCTCGCCGACGGGCACCTCGGCGACTACACGTGGACCGTCAAGGCGAAGCGTGCCGGCGGCGACGCCGGCGCCGGGCCCCAGGGGGCGAGGCGGCCCTGCCTCTCGATCTCGACGACGCGACCGGTCGGCGCCTACAGCTACAGCCGCAGCAGATACCGGAGCTGTGTCGACCCCTCGGCTGTCCTCTCCGTCGCCGAGCCCCTGGTGATCACGACCGGCATGCGCCCGGGCTTCGGGTCATCCGCCGAGATCACCGCGGTCGGCATGGCCTTCGCCCCGGCGGCCCGCGTCGTCCGCGCCTCCTTCGCCGACGGCAGCCGGACCTCGATCCACCTCGACCCGCTGACTCCGGCACAGGCGCACGCCGGCGGGCTGGCGCCCCTGCGCTACGCGGCCTTCGCCGTCCACGGCGGCTGGTGCGCCGTGCGCCTGGTCAGCTACGACGCCGCCGGCGGGCGGCTCTGGGACAGCGGCGCCGACGAGGCCGCCTGCGGCACCCAGGGCGCGCCCTAGCTCTCGGCCGCCGGGCAGATCAGGCGGTAGTCGCACCAGCTGCACACCTTGGGCGAGGGGCGCGGCTCGAAGTCCTGGCTGAGGGCGCCCTCGGCGACCTGCAGGACGGTGCGCTCCACGCGCTCGGCGTCGTCGGGCTGGGTCGGCGCCGCGACCTTCTCGGCGTCCATCACGTAGTAATAGCTGCCGGAGAGCGGCGCATCGAGGTCCCAGGCCTCGCGCGCGGCGAGGCGGTAGAGCGCCAGCTGCAGGTCGCTCTCGAGCTGGGCCTCGCTCTTGCGCTCGCCGGTCTTGTAGTCGATCAGCTCGTGCTCGCCGCCGGGCAGGCGGTCGACGCGGTCGACGCGCCCGCGGACGTGGTGGCCGCCGATCTGGAAGTCGAACTTCTTCTCCAGCCAGATCGGCTCGCCCTCGGCCTCCCGCTCGCGCTCCCAGTAGAGGCGCATCGCCTCCCGGGCCCGGTCGCGGTACTGGAGCTCGTCGTCGCTCGTCCCGAACCCGGAGCGCCGCCAGCCGGACTCGAGCAGGCCCATCAGCCGCGCCAGCCCGTCCTCGCCCGGCTCCGGCTCCTCGCGATGGAAGCGTTCGAGGACGTTGTGGATGAGGATCCCGAAGCGCTGGTTGATCGTCGGCTCCTGCGGGATGCCGAAGACGCGGGCGAACTTGTACTTCAGCGGGCAGGTCAGGTAGAGGTCGAGGTCGGAGGCCGAGAGGCTGAGCCCGCCGTCGCCGCGGCGCGGCAGGAAGGCCTCCAGCGAGGGCTCGTGGCGGGCGGCGATCAGCCGGCGACGGCTGTCGCGGTCGCGCTCGGAGCCGAGCAGGTAGGAGTCGAGGGCGGAGGCGTCGAGCTCGGTCTGCTGCTCGGGCGTCGCCACCTGGCGCAGCAGCCCGTTGACCGCTTCGACCGCCTCGGCGGTCGCCTCGTCCCCGGGGCGCTGGGCGAGCGCCGCCAGCTTCAGCAGCTCCAGGTAACGGGCGATCGCCCGGTTGACGTCGACCGCCGTGTCGAGCCGCGGCTCGGAGAGCTCGCGCCCGGCGTTCCAGGAGGCCTCCAGCACCTCCTCCCGCAGCTTGCGGTAGGTGGCGTGGAGGCCTTCCGCCGGGCCGAACAGCTCCTCGGCGTGCTCCTCCACCTCGCCTCCGCTGGCCGCCAGCGCCTGCTCGTAGAAGGGCGAGGCCGGCGCCTGCGCGTCGCCGCTCCGCTCGACCCGGGAGAGGACGATCCCCGCTCGGGCCGGGCGGCCGATCCGCTCGGCGCCGCTTCCCTCCTCCAGCCCGAGGACGTAGACGCGGGCGAACTCCCTGCCCTTGACCGCGGTCCGGTCGAGCCCGACGACCGCTCCGGGCGAGGGCGGCTCCTCGCCGCCCGCCGGGTCGACGCCCGCCTCGGCGACGGCGCTCAGGTGGCGGACGAAGTCGCGGGTCGAGCCGTGCGGCTCGCGCCGGGCCCAGGCCGTCGCCAGCTCCGCCAGGCGCGAGAGGCCGAGCAGCCGCTCGGCGACCTCCGGCTGCGCGGCGAAGAGCCGCTGCCGCCGCAGCCCGACCCGCTCGATCAGCCGCCGCACGAAGACGTCCGCCCGCCGCTCCTCCATCGCCGTCGAGGCCTGCCCGTAGAGCTTCAGGAACGAGCCCAGGCGCTCCCTCGCCTCGGGTGAGATCTGCGGGCTCTCGAGCGCCGCCTCGGCGGCGGAGACCATGTCGAGCTTGCGGCGCCGGGCGATCGTCGTCAGCCGCGCCAGGTCCGCCGAGCGCAGCTCGATCGGGGGCCGGGTCAGCGCCCGCGCCGCCGCTGCCGAGTCGCCGGGGTCGGCGAGCACCCGCAGCCAGGCGATCGCGTCGCGGACCTCGGGCCGCTGGAACAGCGCCGCCGGGCCGCAGAGGTGGAAGGGGATGCCGCGCTCCTCCATCGCCGCCGCCACCGGTCCGCCCTTCGCCGTCGGGTCCTCGACCAGGACGCAGATCTGCTCCGGGGAGGTGCCGGTCGCCAGCAGGTGCTCGACGTCCCGCGCCACAGCCTGCGCCTGCGCCCGCTCGTTGCTGCATTGCCAGAACCGGAGCTCGGGTTTGCGGAAGACCTGCTCGAGGACGATGCAATCGGCCGGCGGGTCGCCCGCGCCGCCGGGCGATTCCGCCGTGAGCAGGTTCTTCATCCCGAGCGAGCCGAGCACGGCCCGCTGGGCGGCGCTCGCCTCCTCGAGCTCGTCCACCATCAGATGGGTGAAGCGCTCGGCGATCGCGGCGCGCGCGTCGGGGCTCTCGCCGAGCAGGCGGTTGAAGATCAGGAAGATGTCGCCCTCGTCGATGCTGCCGGCCTCGGCGAGGATCCGGTCGTGGGCGCCGCAAAGCCGCGCCAGTTCGGGCTCGGCCGCATCCGCTCCGGCCTTGAGCGCGTCGATTCGCTCCAGCAGCCGCGCCAGCAGGCCGGCCGGGTTTCCGCGGATCTCCGCCCCCTTGCGCAGGGGCAGCTCGTCGAAGCGGTCGAGCAGCATCGCGAGCCGCTCGGCGCGGCCGACCACGGCGAAGAACGGGTCGATCCCCGCGGCCTCCGCGTGCTCGCGCAGGAGGCGCTCGACGATCGACTCCCAGGTCCCGACCCAGAGCTCCTCGTAGGGGCCGTCGAGCAGCGCCTCGACGCGGCGGCGCAGCCGCTCCGCGTTGGCCCGGGTGGAGGTGAGGACGAGGACCCGCTCGGGGCCGACCCCCTCGGCGGCGAGCCTTGCGACGCGCCGCGCCAGAACCTCGGTCTTGCCGGAGCCGGCCGCTCCAAGCAGGAGCAGCGGGCCGCTTTCCCAGGCGACGGCGCGCTGCTGCGGGGGGGTCAGGTCCATCGCCCAACGCTAGCGCCCCATAGCATCCGGCCGATGGACGTTTTTTCCGCAGACTGGCAGGGAATCTGCCGCCGGATCGTCGCCGCGCAGCGAGAGGTCTTCGAAGAGGCGGGCGGGATCGAGGCGCGCACCGTGTATGAGGGGGTCGGCGAGGGCGGCGACCGCAGCCTGGTGATCGACCGCCGCTGCGAGGACCTGGTCTTCGCGGAGCTCGAGGGCCTCGCCGGGCAGGGCGCCTCTTTCGTCGCCGTCTCCGAGGAGCGCGGCGAGGTCAGCTTCGGCGACGGCGGCGAGACCAGGGTCGTGATCGACCCGATCGACGGCTCCCTCAACGCCCGCCGCACCGTTCCCTCCCACAGCCTCAGCATCGCCGTCGCCTCCGGCCCCTCGATGGCGGACGTCGAGCTCGGTTACGTCTACGACTTCGGCGCGGGGGAGGAGTTCCTCGCCCGCCGCGGCGCCGGCGCCACCCTCGACGGCGAGCCGATCGAGGTCGGCGAGGATCGCGAGAAGCTCGAGCTGCTCGGCGTCGAGTCGGCGGAGCCCGAATGGGCGCTGCCCTTCCTCGAGGCGATCGCCGGCAGGGTCTACCGGCTGCGCGTGGTCGGCTCGATCGCGATCACCGCCTCCTACGTCGCCGCCGGGCGCTTCGACGCGATGACCGGCCTGCGGCCCTGCCGCTCGGTCGACGCCGCCGCCGCCCAGCTGATCGTCCGCGAGGCGGGCGGGGTCGTCGCCTTCGGCGAGCTGGCGCTCGAGCAGGCCGGCCTCGGGCTCGACGAGCGCTACCCGATCGCCGCGGCCGCCGGCGAGCGCGGCCTCGGGCTGCTCCAGGCCGCCCGCTAGCCCGATTCCTGGTTTCGGCGTAACCGTTCCGGGGCAGGAGAGTAAGAACGTGTGTTCGCTCAGAACGTATGTTCGCTACAGTGGCGAGCCCCGCGAACCTCCCAGTGCAGGACAAACGAACCGAAAGGGATCTACACCTTCATGGCAACGCAGAAGAACAGCACCACGGCCAAGGCCGGAGCCACCAAAGTCAAATCGGGCGCCAAGCAGGCCAAATCCGGCGCCAAGCAGGTCGCCAAGGCCGAGCGCAACCAGGCCCAGACCGTCGCCGCGGCCGCCGTTGACATCCCGGTCGGCGCTGTTCTCAGCGTCACCGACCGCGTCGGCGACCTGGTCGAGCCGTTCACCAGCCGCACCGGCGCCGAGCGCAAGGTCAAGACCTACCGCTCCGAGCTCCGCCGCACGATCAAGCGGACCGAGCGTCGTGGCACCAGCGCCCGCAAAAAGGCGACGACCGAGGCGCGCAAGACGCGCAACAAAGTCGAGCGCGAGGCCCGCAAGCGCCAGCGCACCGTCGAGTCGACGCTGAAGAAGAACCGCAGCGAGGTCGAGCAGCGCGTCCGCAAGGCGATCGACGAGCAGTCCTCGCGCGCCCAGGACCTGGTCGGCCAGGTGACCGACCAGATCGCGGCGCTCCGCTAGCAGCACAGCTTCACACAGCACCGCTTACTAGAGCGGCAGTACCGAACGGCCCGGGCATTCGCCCGGGCCGTTCGTGTTTAGAGCCCTCGCACGGCGACCGGCCTGGAGCCCCCGGGCTCGTACGGCCAGCCGCTCTGCGCGGGGACGAAGGCGCGGAACTCGAAGCGGACGCCGCGGCTGTCGTCGTCGCTGAAGCGGTAGGGGTGGCGGAACCGCCCGCGGCGGTCGGTCCGGGTCGTGCGGAACTCGGTCCATGGCAGGCCCGGGACGCGGAACTGGAGCTGCACAGTGGCGCCCCCCGCGGGTATGGCCCCCGCGTCGGCGGCGACTGCGCCGCTGAACACGACCGGTCTGCCGCCCACCCTCGCGGAGGAGGCGGAGGACTCGAGGGTGACGCTGCTCCGCACCGCGAGCCGCAGCCGCGCGCTGGTCGCCCGGGTCGCCCTCCGGTTGCCGTCGAATACGGCGACGACCTCGCGGCTCGGGCCGGGCTCGAGGCGGACCGCGAAGCGGCCGGCCTCCCCGGTGAGGACCGTCGTCGCTCGCACGGCGGGCGTGGTCCCGGGGTCGAATCTCTCGACCACCCTCACCGGAAGCTCGTCGAGGGGAGCATCGGAGGCTCCGGTGAGCCGGCCGCTCAGGGTCGTCGCCCGGCCGAATGAGACCAGGCGCAGCGCCCGCCCGCCCGCACCCGATCCGATACCCGCGCGCAACTCCGTCCGCGCCTTGAGCGGGTTCGGCAGGAGCATCCCCGAGCCGTTGGCGCGCGTCGTGCTGGCGCCGGCGTTGCCGGCGGCGTCGAAGCCGGTCGCCCGGAACTCGTAGACGCCGGGCGGGTACTCGTCAGAGCTCCAGCGGGCGCGGAGGAAGCCGGGGCCCACGACCGTCGGCAGCGGCTCGAACGGGTCACCCGAGCTGACCGCCCGCACCGCGATCCGGCCACGGTCGGGAGCCGCACCCGAGAGTGGGTCGCTCACCCTCGCCTCGATCAGCTCGGGGTCGCCCGGGTAGCGGGCGCCGACGAAGGCGACGAGCGGCGGCTCGCGGTCGATCCGGACCTTCGCGGTCGAGGGCTGGTGGTTCGCCTGCCCGTTGGACCTGCCGCCGTCGTTGAGGTTGCCCGCGGCGTCGCGCGCGTAGTGGGCGACCGTGTGGACGCCGGCCTCGATCACGGTGGCGCGAGCCGAGGGGCCGGCCGAGACGACGGGCGCGCCGTCGTCGATCCGGATCGCGGTGAAGGCGCCGCCGCCCATGGCGGAGGCGGAGTCGGTGGCGGTGGCGGTGAGGGAGACGGAGCGATTGGTCCAGCCCGCGGGAACGCCCTCGAGCCGGGTGACGGGATCGACCTTGTCGACCCGCAGCATTGCGTGCCCGACCGTGGCGGAGCGCATCCCCGACCCGGAGACGGCGACGGAGTGCACATGGGACACCCCCTCGGGGAGCTCCTCGACGACCAGCGTGTCGCCGTCGGCCCCGCCGCGGAGGTCGGTCTCGGCATCGGTGCAGAGGTCCTCGGCGGCGCAGGGGCTGCCGTCGGCGCGGCGATCGACCGCGACGGCGTAGCCGCGGATTCCGGAGACCGGGATCGGGCCCTGGGGATGGCTGAGGCGAATCGGGTGGGGGATCTCGGTCCTGCTCAGCCAGCCCGTGGGCTGGGCGGGCGAGGAGGCTCCGGGGCGCTGCGGGTCGAAGCGGAGCGTCGCTTCGGCCGGCGCGCCCTGCGCGCCGGCGGTGTCCTCGAGCCAGACCTCGATCGTGTGGGCGCCGGGGCTCGTGAGGTGGAGGCGCAGGTGCTCGACCGCCTGGCCGACCCGCTGCGGCCCGGCCGGAGCCCCGCCCAGCGGGTCCCTGACCAGGTAGCGCACGGCCGCGATCTGCGGGCTCGCCTCGGGGTTGGTCCAGCGCAGCTCGAAATCGGACCGGGGACGCCAGTGGTCCCCCTCGGAGACCCGCAGGCCGATCGGAGGGCGCGGCGCGGCACCGGCCTGGTCGGCGATGGTCATCGTTGCGACGACCGCGATCAGCGCGACGAAGGCCGCCCTGGCCGTCGTCACGGCCCGAACTCTCCCGCCGGGTTTCCGGAAGGAGCCGCCGGTGCCGGCGGCGGCGCTTCCGCCGCGCTCGAGACCGGGGGCGGCGCGGGTTCGGGCGGAGGGGCGGCTTCCGGCGCTTCCGGCCGGTATTCGACCGCTCCCGTCTCGACCGCTACTGGCGTGGGCTCGACCTGCTCGGGCCTCGGGTCGGCCGGCGGCCCGGCCTCCGCGGGCTCGGGCGGGGATTCCACGACACCGGAGGCGCCGGCATCCGGTGTCGCGAGGACGCGCTGCACCTTCGGGGCCACGGCTCGCTCGGCCGCCAGCCCGAGCGGCGCCGGGACCACCCCGGCCGCGACGCAGGCGGCCGCTCCGCCGGCCGTTCCCGCGCATACGGCAAGCACCTTCGCCATTCCCGCGACCCCGGCGCCCCCGGCCCCGCCCGAGGCCGACATCTGCATCACCGACGCTTCGGTCACGCCGCCGCCCTGGCCCGGCAATCGCGCCTGCAGACCGGCGAAGGCCTCATGGGCGCGGTCGAGCAGCCCGCGCAGGGCGAAGGGCGCCGGCGCCAGCACCGCGACCGCCCGTGGCGCGGCGCGGTAGGCGCGCATCGCCGCCCGACAGTGCGCGCACACCCGCAGGTGCTCGCGCAGGGTCGCGACCTGCTCGGGGCCGGCCTCGCCGTCGCAGAACGCGGACAGCAGCGGCTGCAGCTCGGCGCAGCGGTCGCCGCTCTCGCTGCGCGTGAGAAAGGCGCGAAAGCGCTCCCGTCCCTCGGCCAGGCAGCGGTTGACTTTGGTCTGGCTGTAGCCGGTCATCTCCCCGATCTCCGTGTAGGAGTAGCCCTCGGCGAGCAGCGTCAGCGCCTTCAGCTCGGCCGGCTTCAGGGTCTTCAGCGCCTCGCGGCTGCGGGCTATCGCTTCGCTGCGCTCGGCCCGCTCGGCGGGGCCCGCGCCCTGCGCCGGCATCAGGTCGATCCAGTCGGCGGACTCGTCTTCCCACATCGCCGGCGGCCTCGACCCGATGTGGCGCTCGCGGTTGCGGCGCACGGCCAGCGCCTCGTGCTTGGTGACCGTCTGCATCCAGCGCACCAGCTCGCGGGCCTCGCCCGGCGGCGCTTTGGTGAGCAGGATCTCCAGCGCCCGCTGGAAGGCGTCCTCGGCGTCCTCGGTGCAGATCGAGTAGCGCCGCGCGGTCCGGCGCAGCGTCCGCTCGTGCTTGGCGATCATCTCGACCGCCACCCGCTTGCGGGCGGCGTCGCTCGGTTGTTCCTCCCCGCCTCTCACTCCTCCGCTTTGCCTCCGTGCATCGGTTTAGACCCGTCGATCAAAAGATGCACCGGGTAGACAGGGACGGGGCCGGCCTCTCCCCCTTCTGGACGGGTAGCGGGGTTTAGATAAGTGCAATTTGCAGGAATCGCCCAGCGGGGACGTGAGGGCGGTCGCGCGGACGGCGCGCCTGTAGCATCGCCCCCGTGAGCACCTGCGTCGTCACCGGCGGGGCCGGCTTCCTCGGCTCCCATCTCTGCGAGCACCTGCTTGGGCAGGGGCACAGCGTGATCTGCATCGACAACCTCGAGACGGGGTCGCTGCAGAACATCGAGCACATCCGCGACGAGGCGTTCGACTTCCGCAACATCGACATCACCGAGCACGTCGACGTGCCCGAGGACGTGGACATGGTCTTCCACCTCGCCTCGCCGGCGAGCCCGATCGACTACCTGCGGCTGCCGCTGCACACGCTCAAGGTCGGCTCCCACGGGACCCACCACATGCTCGGCCTCGCCAAGTTCAAGCGGGCCCGCTTCCTGCTCGCCTCGACCAGCGAGGTCTACGGCGACCCCCAGGTCCACCCGCAGACGGAGGACTACTGGGGACACGTCAACCCGATCGGCCCGCGCGGCGTCTACGACGAGGCCAAGCGCTACGCCGAGGCGCTGACCATGGCCTACCACCGCCAGCAGGGCGTCGACACCTCGATCGTCCGCATCTTCAACACCTACGGCCCGCGGATGCGGCCGCACGACGGGCGGGCGATCCCGACCTTCCTGCGCCAGGCGCTCCAGGACCGGCCGCTGACGGTCTTCGGCGACGGGGAGCAGACGCGCAGCTTCTGTTACGTCGACGACCTGATCCGCGGCATCGTGACCCTCGCCGAGTCCGACGTCCACTCGCCGGTCAACGTCGGCAACCCCAACGAGTTCACCCTGCTGGAGCTGGCCAAGGCGGTGATCGAGGTCACCGAGTCCCGCTCGGAGATCGTCCACGAGGCGCTGCCGGTGGACGACCCGCAGCAGCGCCGCCCCGACATCACCCGCGCCCGCGACCTGCTCGAGTGGGAGCCGCAGGTCGAGCTGCGCGACGGCCTGCGCCGCACGATCGACGAGGCCGGCGTCGAGCGCCTCGTCGGCGCCACCGACTAGCCGCCTGTCTCTTCCGCCGGCAGCGGTTCACCCGGCCTTAATCCGGGCCGGGAATGACCGCCAGCGATCGTCGGTAGCGTGCGCTCATGGAGGTCAGGACCCAGACGTTGCACGGCCGATCGGTGAGCTACGCCGAAGCCGGTACCGGGCCCGTCCTAATGCTGATCCACGGCATGGGCGGCAGCTCTGAGAATTGGCGGGCTGTGATCGAGCCGCTGGCGCGGGATCACACGGTGATCGTCCCCAACCTGCCCGGACATGGCCAGTCGGGGCCCAGCGGCGGGGATTACTCGGTCGGCGGGCTCGCGGCCGGCCTGCGCGATCTGCTTCTCATTCTTGGCCACAGGCGCGCCACCCTCGTCGGGCACTCGCTCGGTGGTGGGGTCGCGATGCAGTTCGCCTACCAGTTCCCGGAAATCCTCGAGCGCCTGGTGCTTGTTTCCAGCGGTGGAATCGGCCCCGAGGTCAGTCCGCTTCTACGGGCGGCCTCGCTCCCCGGAGCAGGGCCGTTCATCGCGGCGACTGCCCCGCTGATGCGCGCGCTCGCCACCCGATTGCAGCGTGCCGAGAGGGGCGGGCGGCCGCTCAGCACCGACCTCATCGAGGTCGCTCACGGATACGCGCAGCTCTCCGACCGCCAACGGCGCGCCGCGTTCCTCTCCACGGTGCGCTCGGTGATCGGCATCGGCGGCCAGAAGGTCAGTGCCGTGGACCGGCTCTACCTGGCCGAAGCGGTGCCGGTCCTGATCATCTGGGGCGCCCGTGACCGTCTTGTTCCGGCTCACCATGCGGAGCACGCCCACCGCGAAATCCCGGGTAGCCGCCTCGAGGTCTTCGAGGGTGCCGGCCACCTGCCCCAGCTCGAGGAACCCTCGCGCTTCGTCGAGGTCCTCTCGCGATTCCTGGAGGAGACAGATCCCGCTGAGTTCGACCTCGACGATTGGCAACGACGGTTTCGAGCAGGCAAGGCCGACTAGTGCGCGGGCGGCGGTAGGTGCGGTCCCCCAATATCCTCCCGGCCATGAGCGACTCCGGCAAGGGAAACGACGACGACCTGCACCGCACGATCGCGCCGCTGGTCGGCCCCGACGACGAGCGGGTCTTCACCGACTCCGGGATCGAGATCGACCGCCTCTACGACGAGAGCGACGTCGCACCGGGGCTCGAGGAGCGGCTGGGCGAGCCGGGAGAGCCGCCCTTCACGCGCGGGATCCACGACGGGATGTACCGCGACCGGACCTGGACCATGCGCCAGTACGCCGGCTTCGCCACCCCCGAGGACACCAACGAGCGCTACCGCTACCTGATCGAGCACGGCTCGACCGGGCTCTCGATGGCCTTCGACCTGCCGACCCAGCTCGGCCGCGACTCCGACGACCCGCTCTGCGAGGGGGAGGTCGGCCGCACCGGCGTCCCGATCGACACGATCGAGGACATGCGGATCTGCTTCGACCAGATCCCGCTCGACTCGGTCTCCACCTCGATGACGATCAACGCCCCGGCGGCGATCCTGCTGCTCCTCTACGAGCTGGTCGGCGAGGAACAGGGCGTCCCCTCCGAGAAGCTGCGCGGCACGGTCCAGAACGACGTGCTCAAGGAGTACATGGCGCGCGGCAACTACATCTACCCGCCGGTGCCGACGATGCGGCTGACCACCGACATCTTCGAGTACTGCCACCGGAACGTGCCGAAATGGAACACGATCTCGATCTCCGGGTACCACATCCGCGAGAAGGGCTGCTCGGCGGTGCAGGAGGTCGGCTTCACCCTCTCCAACGCGATCGCCTACGTCGAGGCGGCGCTCGAGCGCGGGCTGAAGATCGACGAGTTCGCGCCCCGGCTCGCCTTCTTCTTCAACGGCCACAACAACGTCTTCCAGGAGGTCGCCAAGTTCCGCGCCGTGCGGCGGATGTGGGCGAAAATCGTCAAGGAGCGCTTCGGGGCCGAGAACGAGAGCTCGATGAAGATCCGCTTCCACACCCAGACCGGGGGGGTGACGCTGCAGGCCCAGCAGCCCGAGGTCAACATCATCCGCGTCGCGCTCCAGGGCTTCGCCGCCGTCGCCGGCGGCACCCAGTCGCTGCACACCAACGGCTTCGACGAGGCGCTGGCGCTGCCGACCGAGCGCTCGGCGCGGATCGCGCTCCGCACCCAGCAGGTCCTCGCACACGAGTCCGGGGTCGCCGACACCGTCGACCCCTTCGCCGGCTCCTACTTCGTCGAGTCGCTGACCGACGAGATCGAGGCCCGCTCCTGGGAGCTGATGGACAAGGTCGCGGGCCTGGGGGGCTCGGTCGAGGCGCTGGACTTCATGCAGAAGGAGATCGAGGAGTCCGCCCACTCCTACCACGAGCGCTACAAGAGCGGCCAGGACATCATCGTCGGCGTCAACAAATACGTCACCGACCAGGTCGACGACGTCGACATCCTCCGTGTCGACCCCGAGTCCGAGCAGCGCCAGCTCACCCGCCTCAGGGCCTTCAAGGAGCGCCGCGACCAGGCGGCGGTGGACGAGAAGCTCGAGGCGCTGCGCGACGTGGCCCGCGGCGAGGGCAACCTCCTGATCCCGATCCGCGCCGCGCTCGCCGCCGACGCCTCGATCGGCGAGGTCTGCGGCGCGATGCGCGACGTCTTCGGCGAATACAAGGGCGGCGCCTTCTTCTAGCCCCGAATCCCATCAAGTTCTCCATGTAATACATGGCGAACTTGATGGGATTTCAGAGCAGGGTGGCCTGGGCGGTGAAGCTGGTCACGCCGCGGTCCAGGTGGCAGACGGAGCCGACCAGGAGCTTCGCCACCGCTCTCTCCGAGCCATCCGCGCGGACCTGGATCACCTCGCCGCCGAAGCGGCTGGTCGACGACACGGCCAGCTCTCCGCCATCTCCCAGCACCGTGGCGCCGCCGCCGACGGGGCCATAGCGGACGTGCGCCACGGGCTCGGTCGAGAGGTTGCGGAGGATCGTCTTGATCGAGTCCTCGTGGGGGACGACGTCGAACCGGAACAGGCCCTCGGCGAGGAGCAGCATCGACCTCGTCCCCAGCTCGACCTCGCGGCCCGCGGAGATCACGGTCAGCGGCGTCGCGCCCTCACCCGAAGGGGGGATCTCGGTGACGACCTGCCCGGCGGGGCCGCCGCTCGCCGGCTCGGCGCTCATCGCAGCACCAGCATCGACCACTCCATCACCCTCTCCTCCGCGACCACCTGCAGCCCGTGCGCGCCCCACGCGTCCGCGACGGCTTCGACATCGCCGGCGCTGAAGCCGGAGGCGACCACGAGGCCGGGCCGGTGCTCGAGGCCGCCGGCCAGGTCGAGGTGCACCGCCGGGGGGACGTTGGCGGCGATCGCGTCGGCCCGCGGGGGCGGCTCGGCGCGCAGGTCGAGCAGCCGGGTGTCGATCTCGACCCCGTTGCGGGCCGCGTTGTGCTCGGCGGCGGCGAGGCTGGTCTCGTCGATGTCGACCGCGATCACCGGCGAGAAGCCGAGCCGCGCCGCGGCGATCGAGAGCACGCCGTTGCCGCAGCCGTAGTCGGCGAGGGAGCCCTGCGGGGGAATCTCGGCGAGCGCCGCCAGGCAGGCCTGCGTGGTCGGGTGGGCGCCGGTCCCGAAGGCGGCGCTCTGGGTCAGGGCGATCTCGATCAGGGCCGGGTCCTCCCCCGCCGGCGCCCAGTCGGGGCGGATCAGGAACCGCCCCGCGACGATCAGCGGGCGGTAGCGGCCGAGCCGGCGCTCGCGCCAGTCGTCGGACACCTCCTCCGTCGTCAGGCCCAGCAGGCCCGGGCCGGCGAGCCGCCGCAGCTCTTCCTCGCCGGGCGTCCCGGGGACGGCGAGGACGGCCAGCTCCACCACGGAGCCGTCCTCGTTGAGGTGGACCCCCCCGGGCAGCGCGGGCAGGACCGCGTCGAGGACGTTCTCGACGTCGGCCGCGCCGACCCGGAGGGTTAGCTCGAGCACTCCTCCGCTTCGGGCCCTACAGCAGCCCGATCAGGATCTGGACCGTGAGTTTGTTCGGGCTGCCGGCCTGAATCGCCGGAAGCAGGCTTAAGGTCAGCGTGGACACGTGGGGGCCTCCGCCCGCACCGGTCCCGACCAGCTGCATTGTCAGCGGGGCCCCGCCTGTGGAATCGCAGGAGAAGCTTGCGCCGGGAGCGATCGAGCCCTCCGGCACCGGGATCCCCTGCCCGTCTTTGCACTCGGTGTGGCTGAGCGGGGACCCGCTCGTGTTGGTGATGGTGACGATCGGCCCGGTGGCGTCCACCGTGAACATGGCCGGAGAGTCGAGGAGGCGGACTTTCTGCCCGCCGACGTCCGCCGTCGCCGTCAGCACCGAGCCGTCGCCGCGCATGACCTCGTCGGTGACTTTGAGGTAGCTGGAGCTCTCGGCTTTGACCGAGCTGATGTCGCCTTTGATGCCGTCGATCTGAGTTTTGATGTCCCCGATCTCGGCTTTGACGGAGGAGAAACTGTTGAGGGTGGCTTTCTTGAAGTTGTAGAAGATGACTTTTTCGAAGTGCTTGTGGACCTTGAAAGAAGGCACCTCGCCTTTCTTGAAGTCCTCGAAGAGCAGCGTGCCGTCGACGACCTGATCGCTGTGCCGCACGGTCAGCGTCGCTTTCTTGATGTGCTCGCCTTTGGCGGAGCTCTGCGCCGTCGGTGGCGGCGGGCTCGCCGTCGCCCATGCCGACGCCCCAGCGATCGTCCCCGCGGCCACGAACGCAACCGCCAGCCTCGCTGCCGCGACGCGGCGCTTCACCTGCTCAGCCATCTGACCCTCCCCCTCGGTCGTTAAATGCTGCCGGTGGTGCCATTCGACACTAGCCGCTCATCGTGGCCCCGTCAAACGAAAGATCTCTTGAGTGGGCAGGAACGGACCCGACCCGGTTGAAGCGGCATCCATGATCGAGGTGTCGCGAACGCTGATGAAGTCCGAGCCCGAGCTCGCCGAGCTGGTTGAGGCCGTCGAGGGGGTCGAGGTGACGATGGCGGAGAAGGGATTCGGCACCAGGGTCGAGATCCGCGCCGCCGCGGACTCCGGCCTCGACGCCGGCGACCTCGAGCGGTTGCTCGACGAGCTCGCCGAGCCGCAGAAGCAGCCCTTCAAATAGGGAGCGAAATAGACTCTCGCGCCTGATGCGCGAAAGGAACCCCGAAACGCACGACGAGAAGCTCGCCTACCTGCGCGAGCTGCGCGAGGCGGCGATCCACTCCGCCTCCGAGGAGGCGGTCGAGAAGCAGCACGCGAAGGGCAAGATGACCGCCCGCGAGCGGATCGAGAAGCTCCTCGACCCCGGCTCCTTCGAGGAGCTCGACACCTTCGTCCGCCACCGCACCTACGACTTCGAGATGCAGAAAAAACGGCCCTGGGGCGACGCCGTCGTCACCGGCCACGGGACCATTGACGGGAGAACAGTTTTTGTCTTCTCCCAAGACTTCACCGTGTTCGGGGGCAGCCTCGGCGAGGTGATGGCGGAGAAGATGTGCAAGGTCATGGACCTCGCCGCCCAGGTCGGCGCGCCGGTCGTCGGCATCAACGACTCCGGTGGCGCCCGCATCCAGGAGGGGGTCGTCTCACTGGGCGCCTACGGCGACGTCTTCGTCCGCAACGTCCAGTGCTCGGGCGTGATCCCGCAGATCAGCCTGATCATGGGCCCGTGCGCCGGCGGCGCGGTCTACTCGCCGGCGATGACCGACTTCATCTTCATGGTCAAAGAGACCAGCCACATGTTCATCACCGGCCCGGAAGTGATCAAGACGGTGACCGGGGAGGAGGTCGAGTTCGAGGAGCTCGGCGGGGCGATGAGCCATAACTCCAAGTCCGGCGTCGCCCACTTCGCGGCCGAGGACGAGGAGAGCTGCCTCGAGGACGCCCGGCACCTGCTCAGCTTCCTTCCCTCCAACAACCTCGAGCAGCCGCCGCGCTTCGACCCCGACGACGACCCCGAGCGCGAAGACGCGGAGCTCGACGACCTCGTCCCCGACGACCCGTCCAAGCCCTACGACATGCGCGAGGTCGTCTCGCGGATCGTCGACGACGAGGAGTTCTTCGAGGTCCACGAGCACTTCGCCAAGAACATCATCTGCGGCTTCTCGCGGCTCGACGGCTTCCCGGTGGGGATCGTCGGCAACCAGCCCGCCTACCTGGCCGGCGTCCTCGACATCGAGTCCTCGGAGAAGGCGGCGCGCTTCGTCCGCACCTGCGACGCCTACAACATCCCGATCGTCACCTTCACCGACGTCCCCGGCTTCCTGCCCGGCACCGATCAGGAGTGGAACGGGATCATCCGCCACGGCGCCAAGCTGCTCTACGCCTTCACCGAGGCGACGGTGCCGAAGCTCACCGTCGTCACCCGCAAGGCCTACGGCGGCGCCTACGACGTGATGAACTCGAAGCACATGCTGGCCGACTACAACGTCGCCTGGCCGACGGCCGAGATCGCGGTGATGGGGCCGGAGGGCGCGGTCAACATCATCTACCGCAAAGACATCTCCACCTCGCCGACCCCCGACGAGCGCCGCCAGAAGCTGATCGACGATTACAAGGCCCACTTCGCCAACCCCTACTCGGCGGCCGAGCGGGGCTACATCGACGACGTGATCGAGCCGCGCCAGACGCGCCCGAAGCTGATCAAGGCGCTGCGCATGCTGCAGTCCAAGCGCGTCGACCAGCCGAAGCGCAAGCACGGCAACATCCCGCTGTAGCGCGGGTGGCGCACGGGTCCCGACCCCGGTTGAGGGGGGCCTGCGGGCGGGCCAAACTGGGTCCGTTCTCGGCCCCCCTCAACCGGCGCCACCCGTGCGTCATCCGCTTCGAGCCAGCGAGTGGCGACTTTCTGCCCCCATAGGGACGGTAAGACGCCACTCGATCCCGCTACGGGATCGCGGTGCCCTCGGCGGCGGTGACATCGGCGGCGGCGCCCTTGCCGGCGGCGCCGCCTTCCTCGCGGGTCAGGCGGTAGGCGAGGTAGACGGGGACGATCGAGAGCAGGACCACGAGGACGGCGACGACGTTGACGATCGGAAGCTGGTTGGGCCGCTGCAGGTTGGCGAAGATCCAGAGCGGCAGGGTTTCGATCCCGCTGCCGGCGGTGAACGTGGTGACGATGATCTCGTCGAAGGAGAGGGCGAAGGCGAGCAGGCCCCCGGCGACGAGGGCGGTCCGCATGTTCGGCAGGGTGACGAAGCGGAAGGTCTGCCAGGTGTGGGCGCCGAGGTCGGCGGAGGCCTCCTCGAAGGAGCTCGATAGTCGTCGCAGCCGCGCCAGCGCGTTGTTGTAGACGACGACGATGCAGAAGGTCGCGTGGCCGACGACGATCGTGAAGAGGCTGAGGTCGATGCCGAAGACCTGGGTGAAGGTCGAGTTCAGCGCGATCCCCGTGACGATCCCCGGCAGGGCGATCGGCAGGATGACGAGGAAGGAGATCGTTTCGCGCCCGAAGAAACGGTGGCGGGAGACGGCGAGAGCGCCGAGGGTGCCCAGGACGAGGGCGACCAGGGTCGCCGCGGCGCCCGCTTTCAGCGAGGTGTAGAAGGCCTCGCGGGCGCCGGGGTTGTCGATCGCGTCGCCGTACCAGTGTGTGGTGAAGGCGGGTGGCGGCCACTCCAGCGTCGTCGCCGAGCTGAAGGAATCGACGAGGATGACGAGCAACGGCACGTAGAGGAAGGCGAGCGTCAGGCCGGTGGCGCCGACCAGCAGGGCGCGTGCCGGCCGCGAGAGGGTCATCCCCCTAGACATGCTCGAACGCTCCCAGGCGCCTGGCGACGATCAGGTAGACGATCATCACCACGATCGGCACGGCCGCGAAGGCGGCGGCGAGCGGCAGGTTGGTGGTGATTGTCGAGAAGACGACGGTGCCGATGAACTGCTCCCCGCCGCCGACCAGGCTCGGCGCGATGAAGTCGCCGAGGGTCAGCGAGAAGGTGAAGATCGAGCCGGCGACGACGGCCGGGAAGACCAGCGGCAGGATCACCCGGCGAAAGGTGTAGGCGGGCTTCGCGCGCAGGTCCTCGGACGCGTTCAACAGCGAGTCGGGGATCCGTTCGAGCCCGGCGTAGATCGGGATCACCATGTAGGGCAGCCAGAGGTAGCTCATCACCAGCCAGACCGCGACCAGGCCCTGGCCGGGGCCGCTGAGGCCGAAGGGATCCAGCGCCCAGTTGAGCGGCCCGTTCTCGCTGAGGATCGTGCGCCACGCGTACGCCTTGACCAGATAGGCGGACCAGAGCGGCACCATCACGGCGACGACGAGGGCGCCGCGGACCCGCGGCGTCGCCACCTTGGCCATGTAGAAGGCGAGCGGGAAGGCGAGCAGGACGTCGGTGATCGTGACCGCGGCGGCGATCCCGATCGTGCGCAGGGCAACGTCGCGATAGACCGGCTCCTCGAAGATCAGCTGGAAGTTTTCCAGCGTCGCCGTCTGCTCGATCTCGCCGCTGAGTTCGCCGACCGACCAGAAGGCGGTGACCATCAGCACCGCCAGCGAGCCGAGGTAGCCGACCACCAGCCAGCCGACTGGGCCCGCCAGGAGCGCCCCCACCTGCAGGCGGGGGCGGCCATGGAAGAGGCCGGCGAGCCGGTGGCCCACCGACCTCCTTCGCGCCGGGACGGCTACGCCCGGCGCGCCCATGTGCGGCCTCTGCTCAGCCCTTCACCTCCGTCCAGCCCTGGACCCAGGCGTTGTAGTCGACGCATTCTTCGCCCCGGTCGTCGCCGCAGTCCTTGAGCGGCGTCTGCCAGTAGTGGAGGTCGTCGAGGTAACGCTCGCCGGCCGCGTCGTACTCGTCGCAATGGTTCTTGTTTTCGGTGAACTGGCAGGCCTTCGAGTTGGCCGGCGCCTCGCCGAACCACTCGGCCACTTCGGCGTTCACCTTCGGGTCGATGATGTGGTTCATCCAGAGGTACATGCAATTCGGGTGTTTCGCCTCTGAGCTGAGCATCCATGTGTCCGACCACCCGGTCGACCCCTCCTTGGAGGGATAGACGGCTTCGACGTCCTTCCCTTCGCCTTTCAGGGTCAGGTACTGGTAGGGCCAGGTCGTGCCGACGACGAGGTCGCCGTTGGCGAACGACTGGATCTCCTTCGCGTATTCGGACCAGTACTCGCCGATGCTCTCGCGCTGTTCCTTGAGCAGCTCGATCGCCGCATCGAACTGCTCCTGCGTGAGCTCGTACGGGTTTGTGATCCCGAGGTCGGGCTCATGCGTTTTCAGGTACAGCGCCGCGTCGGCGATGTAGATCGGGCTGTCGTACGCGGTCACCTTGCCGGCGTATTTGCTCGCCTGTTTGGGGTCGAAGACGACGGCCCACGAGTTGGCGGGCTGCGGCTTGACCTCACTCTTGTCGTAGAGCAGCAGGTTCGCCCCGCGGCCGTGCGGGATCCCGTACATCTGCCCGTCGACGCTGTTGTAGGGCTGGTCCTTGAGGCCGGGGAAGACGTCGGCGTAGTTGGAGACCAGGTCGGTGTTGACCGCCGCCACGTCGTTGCCCTCGATCAACCTCAGCGTCGCGTCGCCCGACGCGGAAACCCCGTCGTACTGCCCGGTGCGCATCAGCTGGACCATTTCGTCGGAGGTGTTGCCGACCTTGACGTTGACCTGGCAGCCGGTTTCTTTCTCGAACGGGGTGACCCAGTCGACGCCGGGTTCGGTCGACCCGTCTTCCGCGTAGCCGACCCAGGCGATCAGGTCGAGCTGGCCCTCCGGCTGGCCGACCTTCTCGAGCACTGCGCTCGTGTCGCCGCCATCGTCGTCGTCTGAGCCGCAGCCGCCGATCAACAGCATCGTCGCCAACAGGCCGGCGATGACGAGCCAGGCGGTTCGGGCCGGGTGTGATTGCTTCCTCACGGTGATCCCTCCTCGTTAGTGGATCCTTGTCGGACCGCGACCGTGTGCTCCGGGCGCCAGCCCACGACTACGTCCCTGCCCTTCATCGACTCGGCCTCCTCGGCCGAGCCCTCGGTGTTCTGAAGAATCAGCTGAAGCTCTCCGCCGGCCTCGAGGCCCACCGTGTGGCGGGTGACCATCCCGACGTAGGCGACGTCGGTGACGCGCCCACGCTCGGTGCGCAGCCCCTCGGTCGGGTCGCCCTCCTCGATCAGCCGGATCTTCTCGGGACGGATCGTGAAGCGCCCCCCGTCCCGCTCGAGCAGGTTCGAGACGCCGACGAAGCCGGCGACGAACTCGGTTTCGGGCCGCTCGTAGAGGTCGTAGGGGGAGCTGACCTGCTCGATCAGGCCTTCGTTGAAGACCGCGATCCGGTCGCTCATCGTCAGCGCCTCGTCCTGGTCGTGGGTGACGTAGACGAAGGTGATCCCGACCTCCCCCTGGATCGTCTTCAGCTCCACCTGCATCTGCTCGCGCAGCTTCAGGTCGAGGGCACCGAGGGGCTCGTCGAGGAGCAGCACCTTGGGGCGGTTGACGATCGCGCGCGCGAGCGCGACGCGTTGGCGCTGCCCGCCGGAGAGCTCGCCCGGCTTGCGGTCGGCGTAGCCGGGCAGGCGGACCATCTCGAGCGCCTCGTCGCGGCGCGTGGCCCGCTCGTCCTTGGGGACCCCGGCGACCCGCAGGCCGTAGGCGACGTTCTCGCCGACGGTCATGTGCGGGAAGAGGGCGTAGTCCTGGAAGACCGTGTTGACCGCCCTGTCGTAGGGCGGCACGCCGCTGACGTCGTCGCCGGCCAGCTCGACGCTGCCGCCGCTCGGATCCTCGAAGCCGGCGATCATCCGCAGCGTCGTCGTCTTGCCCGAGCCGGAGGGGCCCAGCATCGTGAAGAACTCCCCCTCGTGGATCTCGAGGTCGATTCCGGCAACCGCGACCACCTCGCCGTAGTGCTTCGTGAGGTTGGTCAGGCGGATGTCTGCCGTTGGAGTAGCTACGTCGAGACGTTATCCGAGCAGTTCAGGAAAGCAAGGACAAACTGACCCCGGCCGGTTGGCCGGGGAGGAGTACGGCATTCTCGGTGCCGGCGCGGGTTAGTAGCCGAGCGGGTGACGGGCGACGAAGCCGGAGGGCGCGCGAACTTCCTCGTGCCAGCTGGGCCCCGTTTTGCCGTCGGTGTTGCCGGAGGTGTCGAATCGGTATCCGGCGATCACCGCGTAGGCGTGACCGGGGTTCGAGTAGACGGTGATCCAGCGTCCCTCGCCGGGAGAGCCCCAGCGGGCCATCGGGCCGGAGGGAAGCGGGGCGTCGATGAAGTCGCCACCGTGCAGCGCGTAGCTGACCGAGCTCGAGCAGTCGTAGCCCTTGTCCCACCATTTGGCGTGGCCGCCGCCGTAGACGTAGGGCTTGTTGCGGATCTTGTTCGCCGCCGCGATCACAGCTTTGACGCGAGCCGGGGCGGACTTCGGCGGGATCAGCATGCCGTTTGTGAGCAGGCGGGCCTTCGGCGTCGGCGTGCACATGTCGATTTCGGCGGAGGTGATGCCACCGCCGCCGCAGCCTGCGGACGCGCCCGCCGGAATGATCATGGCGAGAGCGACGACGGCTGTCGATGCGGCTAGTCCCGCCTTGAGCCTATGGGTGCTCGAAAACAAACCGATCTCCTTGGTCGGCCTACGGGGTTAGCTGTCGGGCTGGCGCGAAAGGAGCCTGCGCCCCCATCCATGAGGGATGGGTTAGCCCCGAAAACGTGGTTCCCCCGCTCCCGTGTCGTTTCGTGACGCACGGGATTCGGCGTTTCGGTTATCTGGAACGGCGGCAGTGTAGACGATCGACTGGTCGCTTGCTCATAGAAAACAAACATTTTGTGGCCTTTCGCACTTGGGACCGCCATTCCTGTCCCGATGGAACCTCTGGTTCCTGTCGGTCATATGGCTGGTAGCTTGCGCGCTGGGATGGAACTTGCCGGCCGCAAAGCCCTGCTCACGGGCGCCACGGGGGGACTGGGGCGCGCGATCGCCGCGTCGCTCGCCGAGCGCGGCGCCATCCTCCTGCTCAGCGCCCGCAAGCGGGAGGCCCTCGAGGCGATGGCGGCGGAGCTGCCGGGCGAGGGACACCGAGTCCTGCCGTCGGACCTCGCCGAGCCCGGCGCCGCCGAGGCGCTGTGCGCGGAGGCCGCCGACGTCGACGTCCTGGTCGCCAACGCGGGGCTGCCGGGCGCGGGCTGGCTGACCGACTTCAGCTCCGAGCAGGTGACGCGCGCCCTGCGCGTCAACCTCGAGGCGCCGATGCTGATGGCGCGGGCGCTGTTCCCGGCGATGGTCGAGCGCGGCTCGGGCCACCTCGTCTTCATCTCCTCGCTCTCCGGCAAGGCGCCCAGCCCGCGAACCTCGATCTACAACGCGACCAAGTTCGGCCTGCGCGGCTTCGCCCTCGGCCTGCGCGGCGACCTCGGCCCGAAGGGAGTGGGCGTCTCGCTCGTCTCACCCGGCTTCATCCGCGACGCGGGGATGTTCGCCGACGCCGGCGGCAAGTCGCCCCCGGGCATGGGAACGGGCAGGCCCGACCAGGTCGGCGACGCCGTCGTGCGCGCGATCGAGCGCGACAAGGCGGAGCTCACCGTGGCGCCGCTGCCGCAGCGCGTCATGTCCCACTTCGCCCTCGCCAATCCGAGCATCGCCGTGCGCGTCCAGAGCGGCGCCACCGGCCAGAAGGCGGCCAAAGCGGTCGCCGACGGCCACCCCACGGACAAGCGCTAGCTTTCCTATATATGAGCAGCGACTCCTTCGGCGCCCGTTCGACCCTCGAGGTGAGCGGCCGCAGTTATGAGGTCTTCCGCCTCGACGCGCTGGCGGACCGATTCGACGTCGCCCGCCTTCCCTACTCGATCAAGGTGCTGCTCGAGAACGTCCTGCGGCTCGAGGACGGAAGCTCGGTCACCGCCGCCGACGTCGAGGCGATCGCCGGCTGGGACCCCGCCGTCGAGCCCAGCATCGAGATCCCCTTCCAGCCCGCCCGGGTCCTGATGCAGGACTTCACCGGCGTCCCCGCCGTTGTCGACCTCGCGGCGATGCGCGACGCGATGGCGGAGATCGGGGGCGACCCGGAGAAGATCAACCCGCTGGTCGACGTCGACCTCGTCATCGACCACTCGGTCCAGGTCGACGCCTTCGGCAACGAGCGCGCCTTCGCGGTCAACGCCGAGCGCGAGTTCGAGCGCAACCGCGAGCGCTACTCGTTCCTCAAGTGGGGGAGGGAGGCGTTCGACAACTTCAGCGTCGTGCCGCCGGCGACCGGGATCTGCCACCAGGTCAACCTCGAGCACATCTCCCAGGTCGTCTACAGCCGCGAGGACGACGGCGCGCTGCGGGCCTACCCCGACACCCTGGTCGGCACCGACTCCCACACGACCATGGTCAACGGCCTCGGCGTCCTCGGCTGGGGGGTCGGCGGGATCGAGGCCGAGGCGGCGATGCTCGGCCAACCGATCTCGATGCTGCTGCCGCAGGTCGTCGGCTTCAGGCTCGACGGCCGGCTTCCGCAGGGGTCGACCGCCACCGACCTCGTGCTGACGGTGACCGAGATGCTGCGCGAGCGCGGCGTGGTCTCCAAGTTCGTCGAGTTCTACGGCCCGGGCCTGGCGACCCTCGGGCTCGCCGACAGGGCGACGATCGGCAACATGTCGCCGGAGTTCGGGTCGACCTGCGCGATCTTCCCCGTCGACGCCGAGACGCTGCGCTACCTGGAGCTGACCGGCCGGCCGACCGAGCGCCTCGAGCTGGTCGACGCCTACGCCCGCGCCCAGGGGATGTACGCGACCGAGGACTCTCCGGACCCCGTCTTCTCCGACACGCTGGAGTTAGACCTCGGCGACGTCGCTCCCAGCATCGCCGGCCCCAAGCGCCCCCAGGACAGGGTGCCGCTGGCCGATGCCAAGGAGGCGTTCTTCGAGGCGATGCGGGAGTTCGACCCCGACGCCGCCGACCAGATGGGGAACGGGGTCGACGAGGCGATCGAGGAGTCGTTCCCGGCCTCCGACCCGCCCGCCGAGGAACACGAAGACGAGCGCGGCAAGCCGCGACCCGCGATCAGCGGCACCCCGGTCGCGATCTCACCGCGGGGGAGCGAGGACGCGATCGACGTCACCCTCGAGGACGGCACCCGGTTCGAGCTCGACCACGGCAGGGTGGTGATCGCGGCGATCACCAGCTGCACCAACACCTCCAACCCGTCGGTGATGGTCGGCGCCGGCCTGCTCGCCCGAAACGCCGTGGAACGCGGGCTGGAGCGCCGGCCCTGGGTCAAGACCTCGCTGGCGCCGGGCTCGACCGTCGTCACCGACTACCTGGACAAAGCCGGACTGACCGAGTACCTCGACAGGCTCCAGTTCAACCTGGTCGGCTACGGGTGCACGACCTGCATCGGCAACTCGGGCCCGTTGCCGGCCGCCATATCGGCCGCCGTAGAGGAGAAGGACCTGGCGGTCTGCGCGGTGCTCTCGGGAAATCGCAACTTCGAGGGCCGGATCAACCAGGACGTGAAGGCGAACTACCTGGCCAGCCCGCCGCTGGTCGTCGCCTACGCCCTCGCCGGCCGCATGGACCTCGACCTCACCAGCGAGCCGCTCGGCGAGGGCTCCGACGGCGAGCCCGTCTACCTCGCCGACATCTGGCCCGATCCGGACGAGATCAAGGACCTGGTCGGCACCTCGATCGCCTCGGAGATGTTCACCCGCAACTACGGCGGCGTGATGGAGGGCGACGACACCTGGAAGGCCGTCGACGTCCCCGAGGGCGATCGGTACACCTGGCCGGACTCGACCTACGTGCGCCGTCCGTCCTTCTTCGACGGGATGCCGGCCGAGGCCCCCGGGGTCGAGCCGATCTCCTCGGCGCGGGTGCTGGCGCTGCTCGGCGACTCGATCACCACCGACCACATCTCGCCGGCCGGGGCGATCAAGAAGGAAAGCCCGGCGGGGCGGTGGCTGATCGAGCAGGGCGTGGAGCCCGGCGAATTCAACTCCTACGGCGCCCGCCGCGGAAACCACGAGGTGATGATCCGGGGCACCTTCGCCAACATCCGCCTCCAGAACCTGCTGGTCGAGAAGCGGGGAGGGTTCACCCGGCATTTCCCCGACGGTGAGGAGACGACGATCTTCGACGCGGCGACGGACTACCAGCGCGACGGCGTGCCGCTCGTCGTCCTCGCCGGCAAGGAGTACGGGTCCGGCTCCTCGCGCGACTGGGCGGCAAAGGGCACCAAGCTGCTCGGGGTGCGCGCCGTGATCGCCGAGAGCTTCGAGCGGATCCACCGCTCGAACCTGATCGGGATGGGCGTGCTGCCGCTGCAGTTCCCGGACGGCGAGAGCATCGCCTCGCTCGGCCTCACCGGTGAGGAGACGTTCGACTTCGGCGACCTCAGGGACGGCGAGGCGACAACCCTCACCGTGACGGCGACCCGCGAGGGCGCCGAGCCGGTCGAGTTCGAGGCCACGGTTCGCCTCGACACTCCCAACGAGGTCGGTTACTTCCGCAACGGCGGCATCCTGCAGACGGTCCTCAGGAACCTGCGCGGCTAGGGGTCACACCCTCGGGAGAGATGTGTTCGCCCCCCGCCCGCAAGATGCGGTGCAGCGGGGCCGCGGGAGGCAGGGGGGTCCGCGCGACCCTCACTGCACCTGCGCGTCGGTAGCCAGGGAGGGATGCCGACGCGGCCGCTCCCCCTGGACGGGACTGTCCAAGCGGAACAGTCACAGCTAGCTATACCGCGTTCACACCGTCCGGTCAAGGTGAATGAAAGGAAATCCCCCGCATGGGTGAACGTTTTCAGGTTCGCTCGGCGATGCCCCATCCCTTGCGCTCGATCAGTTCGATCCCGATCACACTGCCGACCGGGCCGACCGGCGTCAGGGTGGCCGCGAGCAGGGTGTAGGGCGCCTCGCGCTTCACGCAGGCGATCCAGATCACCACGCAGAGGAGGATGAAGCCGAGGCCGTGGGCCCAGCCGAACACCATCGTCGCGGTCTCGAACCCGGGTGTGAGCCAGAACACCATCAGTCCCGCGAACACCACCAGCTCGATCCACGAGACCCATTTCACCCAGACGAACAGGCGCCCCGGGACGGGCTTTCTGAGGGGGGACGACATCCGGCCTCGGTCAGTCAGGTTCGGAGTCGCTGTAGCCGGGCGTCAGCGCGGTGAGGACAATCCGCTCCTGCTCCCGCGCGTGGGCGACCGAGTAGCCCTCGCCGGGGCTGGCGCGGGTGGGACGGCCGACGTACTCGAGGGTGACTCCCTCGGGAAGCAGGTCCGGCAGGCGCCGTGACATCACCTTCCAGCAGCCCATGTTGCGCGGCTCCTCCTGGACCCAGATGACCTCCTTGAGGTTCGGGTAGGAGCCGATCAGCTCGGTCAGCTGCTCCTTCGCGAACGGGTAGATCAGCTCGACCCGGGCGAGCGCGATGTTCTCCGCGCCGCCGCGCCGCTCGCTGGCGTCCATGTCGTAGTAGACCTTGCCGGTGCAGAGGACCAGCCGCTCGACCTTGTCGCGGCGCTCCTCGGCGCTCGGGTCGTCGAGGATGAAGTGGAAGCGGCCCTCGGTCAGCTCCTCGGGCGAGGCGGCGGCGCGGTCGAGGCGCAGCAGCCCCTTGGGGGTGAACACGACCAGCGGCCGCGGCTTGCGGATCAGGGCCTGGCGGCGCAGCAGATGGAAGTACTGGGCCGCGGTGGTCGGGTTGGCGATCCGGATGTTGCCCTCGGCGGCCAGCGCCAGGAAGCGCTCGATCCGCGCGCTCGAGTGCTCGGGGCCTGAGCCCTCATAGCCGTGCGGCAGCAGCAGGGTCAGCCGGGAGGTCTGCCCCCACTTCGCCTCGCCGGAGACGATGAAGCTGTCGATGATCACCTGGCCGGCGTTGGCGAAGTCGCCGTACTGCGCCTCCCAGAGGACGAGGGCGTTCGGCGTCGCCGCCGAGTAGCCGTACTCGAAGCCGAGGCAGGCGATCTCCGAGAGCGGGCTGTTGTAGAGCTCGAAGGGGGCGTTGGCGTCGTCGAGGTTCTGCATCGGGCAGTACTCGAGGCCGGTCTTCTCGTCGTGGAGGACGAGGTGGCGATGGGAGAAGGTGCCGCGCTCGGTGTCCTGGCCGGTGAGGCGGACGTGCACGCCCTCGGTCAGCAGGCTCGCGTAGGCGAGCGCCTCGGCGTGGCCGAATTCGATCCCGCCGTCCTCCAGCGCGCCGATCCGCTTCTCCAGCGGTTTGCGCAGCTTGCGGTGGATCGTGAAGCTCTCCGGCGCCCTGATCAGGGACTCGTTGAGCGGTCGCAGCTTCTCGATCGGGACCGCGGTCTCCACCGGGGGGCTGGCGGTGCGATCGAGCTCGCCGGTCGCGGAGGTGGTGACGGTCGGGTCTTCGTACTCGCCCTGCTCCATCTTCTCGCGCAGCTGCTTCAGCGCCGACGACATCTCCGACTGGCGCTCCGCGAGCATCCGCTCGACGTCCTCGGCGGAGACGACCCCCTCGTCGACCAGCTTCTTCGCGTAGAGCTCCGAGACGGGGGGGTGGGCCTTGATCTTGGCGGCGAGCTGCGGCTGCGTGTAGGCGGGCTCGTCGGTCTCGTTGTGGCCGAAGCGGCGGTAGCCGATGACGTCGATGACGATGTCGCGTTCCCAGCGCTCGCGGTAGGCCATCGCCAACCGGATCGCCGCCGAGCAGGCCTCGACGTCGTCGGCGTTGACGTGGATGATCGGCACGTTGAACCCCTTCGCCATGTCGGCCGCGTAGGGGGTCGAGCGGGCGTCCTCGGGGTCGGTGGTGAAGCCCACCTGGTTGTTCTGGATCACGTGGATCGTGCCGCCGGTGGTGTATCCCCGCAGGGACTGGAGGTTGAGCGTCTCGGCGACGACTCCCTGGCCGGGGAAGGCGGCGTCGCCGTGGAGCAGGACCGGGACCGCCTGCTTGGGCTGGTGCTCGATCTTCGGCCCCTCGAAGTCGGACTGGATGAAGCGGGTGGCGCCCTCGACCACGGGGTTGACGAACTCGAGGTGGCTCGGGTTCGGGTAGAGGCGGACCGCGATCTTCTCCTCCTCGCTCGTTTCGTAGACCCCCTGGTGGCCGTAGTGGTACTTGACGTCGCCGGTGCCGCCGTGCGGGATCGCCGCCACCGCCTTGACCTGCTCGATCTGCTTGGCGCCCTCGAACTCGGCGAGGATCGACTCCACCGAGCGCCCCAGGTTGTGGGCGAGGACCGCGAGCCGGCCGCGGTGGGCCATCCCGAAGACGACCTCCTCGGCGCCGTCGCGGTGGGCGAGGGTGACGAGCTCGTCGAGCATCGGGACGACCGCGTCGAGGCCCTCGATCGTGAAGATCTTCTGCCCGAGGTAGGCCTTCTCGACGAAGCGCTCGAATCCGAAGACGTCGATCAGGCGCTGGAGGAGGCGCCGCTTCTCGTCCTCGCGCAACGGCTCGGTGTGGGCGCCGGTCTCGACCATCTCCCGCAGCCAGGTGCGCTGCCCGTGCGAGGAGAGGTGCTCGAACTGGTAGCCGATCGTGCCGCAGTAGGTCTCCCGCATCCGCGGCAGCACCTCGAGCAGGGTCTCGCCCGGGACGCCGATCCGCAGGATCGAGGCGGGGATGCGCGCCATCAGCTCCGGCGTCAGGTTGAGGTTCTCCGGCTGCAGCGCCGGGTCCCCCTTCGGCTCGCGGCCGAGCGGGTCGAGCCGCGCCGCGAGGTGGCCGTGGGTGCGGTAGGCCTTGAGCAGCGAGGAGGCGGCCTGGACTCCCTGCAGCAGTTCCTGGTCGGGCTGGGCCGGGGTCGTCGGCGCCGACGGGGCGCTCAGCGGCGGGGCGGAGGCCGAGGCGGGATGGGCGGCCGTGATCGGGCCGGCCTCGATCCCGAGGTCGCCGGCGACCGACTCGTAGAAGCCGTCCTCGCCCTGGAGCAACTGCTCGATCCTGCGCAGGAAGGCGCCCGACTCCGCGCCCTGGATCACGCGGTGGTCGTAGGTCGAGGTCAGCGTCATCACCTTCGAGACGCCGAGCGCCCGCAGCCGGTCGGGGCTGGCGTGGGCCCACTCGGGCGGGTAGGCGATCGAGCCGGTGGCGATGATCGCGCTCTGGCCCTTCATCAGGCGGGGCACCGAGGCGACCGTGCCGATCCCGCCCGGGTTGGTCAGGGAGATGTTCGTGCCCTGGAAGTCGTCGGCGGTCAGCTTGCTCTCGCGGGTCTTGTTGATCAGCTCCTCGTAATAGGAGTGGAAGCCGGCGAAATCGAGCCCGTCGGCGCCCTTGATCGCCGGCACCATCAGGCTGTGGCTGCCGTCCTTGCGCTCGACGTCGACCGCGATCCCGAGGTTGACGGGGCTGCCCTCGATCGCGACCGGCTTGCCGTCGCGCTCGTCGTAGGTGCGGACCATCACCGGGAAGTCCTTGGCCGCCTGCGCGATCGCCCAGGCGACGAGGTGGGTGAAGGAGACCTTCATCCCGCGCTCGTTGAGCACGGAGTTGAGCGCCCTGCGCTTGGCGTCGAGGGTGTCGACCGCGATCGTCCGGAACGACGTCGCCGTGGGCACCTCCCGACTCTCATCCATCGCCTTCGCCAACATCCCCGCCGGCCCCCGCAAGGCTTTCGCCTCGCCACTGGCGGCCGGTGCTGCGCCGTTCCCTCCTCCGTCTGCCGCTGCGAGCACGTCCTCCTTAGTCACCTTGGTCCCTGGCCCGCTCCCGGCGACCCCGCTGAGGTCAACGCCGAGCTCATCGGCGACGCGACGAGCCACCGGAGTGGCACGCACGTCTTGGGAATCGCCGCTGACCTTGGTCCCGCCGGCTGTTCCAGCGGCCTCGTCTGCGGGTGGCGTGGATTTCGAGGGGTCGAGAACGGCGGCGGAGCCGCCGCCCGCAGGCCCCTCGGAAGCCGCGTCAGGCCCCGCAGCTGAGCCGTTTGAACCCTCGGCGGAACCGCCGTCTTCGCCGGGCTCCATCTCGGCCAGGGGAGCGCCGACTGGCACCTCTTCGTCCACCGACGCGATCAATTTCGTGATTACTCCGGCGGTAGGAGCGGGTACCTCGGCATCGACCTTGTCCGTGGAAACCTCGACAACCGTGTCGCCCTCGTTTACGAAGTCGCCCTCGGAGACGTGCCACTCGAGCACGATGCCCTCGGTGACCGACTCGCCCATCTCGGGCATCTGGATCTGCACGGTCGCCGTTTGCGCCATTCCGCGATTGAGTGTATGAAACAAGCGTGAACTACTTCGTCACTGGCGCAACCGGTTTCATCGGCCACAACCTCGTGCGGCGGCTGCTGCAGCGCGAGGGGACCATCTACGCGCTGGTCCGGGCGGGCTCGAGGGGCCGCCTCGAGGAGCTGAGGACCGGCCTCGGAGCCGACGGCGCCCGCGTCGTGCCGATCGCCGGCGACCTATCGCTGCCGAGCCTCGGGATCTCCGAGGAGGACCTGGTGACCCTGCGCGGCTCGATCGACCACTTCTTCCACCTGGCGGCGATCTACGACATGGAGGCCGACGCCGAGTCCCAGGAGATCGCGAACGTCGAGGGGACCCGGCACGCGGTCGAACTCGCCGGGGCGATCGAGGCTGGCTGCTTCCACCAGATCAGCTCGATCGCGGCGGCGGGCATCTACGACGGCGTCTGGACCGAGGACATGTTCGACGAGGCCGAAAAGCTCGACGCCCATCCCTACTACCGGACCAAGCACGAGTCCGAGCGGGTCGTGCGCGAGGAGTGCCAGCGGCCCTGGCGCGTCTACCGGCCCGGGGTCGTCGTCGGCGACTCCCGCACCGGGGAGATGGACAAGGTCGACGGCCCGTACTACCTCTTCAAGACCCTGCAGCGCATGCGCAGGGTGCTGCCGTCCTGGCTGCCGACCGTCGGCGTCGAGGGCGGCCGGATCAACATCGTCCCGGTCGACTACGTCGCTGACGCGCTCGACCACATCGCCCACCAGCCCGGCCTCGACGGCCAGGTCTTCTCGCTCACGGACCCCAACCCGAAGACGGTCGGGCAGCTGGTCAACATCTTCGCCAAGCAGGCCGACGCGCCGCAGGCGGCGTATCGAGTCGGGACCGACGTGACCGTGCCCGCGGCGGACATGGTCCGCACCGGCCTGAGGCTCTTCCCGCCCGCGAAGAGGGTGACGAAGCGGGCCCTGAGACAGGCCGGGATCCCGGCCGAGACCCTGCGCTGGATCAACTACCCGACCCGGTTCGACTCGACCAACACCCAGCGGGCGCTCGAGGGCTCCGGGATCTCCGTCCCGCCGCTCGAGACCTACGCGGATCGGGTCTGGGACTACTGGGAGCGCAACCTCGATCCGAGCCTGTTCACGGACAGCTCGCTCTCCGGCGCCGTGCGCGGCAAGGTCATCCTCGTCACCGGCGCCTCATCGGGGATCGGCAAAGCGACCGCGGTCAAGGTCGCCGACGCCGGCGCGACGGTCCTGCTCGTCGCCCGCTCCGTGGACAAGCTTGAGGAGACCAAGGCGGAGATCGAGCGGGGCGGCGGGGTCGCCCATATCCACAGCTGCGACATGTCCGACGTCGAGGACGTCGAGCGGATGGCCGAGGAGGTCCTCACCTACCACGGCCACGTCGACATCCTCGTCAACAACGCCGGGCGCTCGATCCGCCGCTCGGTCAAGCTCGCCACCGACCGCTTCCACGACTACGAGCGGACGATGCAGGTCAACTACTTCGGGGCGGTCCGCCTGATCCTCGCGCTGCTGCCGACGATGCAGGCGCGCAAGTCGGGCCACATCATCAACATCAGCTCGATCGGGACGCAGACCAACCCGCCGCGCTTCTCCGCCTACGTCGCCTCGAAGGCGGCGCTCGACGCCTTCAGCCGCGTGGTCGCCTCCGAGCTGATCGACAGCGGCATCCACCTGACGACGATCCACATGCCGCTGGTGCGGACGCCGATGATCGCCCCGACCCGGATGTACGACGTCTTCCCGGCGATCACGCCCGAGGAGGCGGCGGAGATGATCACCGGCGCGATGGTCGGCCGGCCGAAGAAGGTCGCGACCCGCCTCGGCACCTTCGGCGAGCTGCTCTACGCGGTCGCGCCGAAGATGAGCGACAAAATCCTCAACACCGCCTACGGCCTCTTCCCCGAGTCCCAGGCGGCGAAGGGCAAGGGCGGCGAAATGCCTGACAAAGCGCCGACCACCGAGGCGCTCGCCTTCGCGCACCTGATGAAAGGGGTTCACTGGTAGGGGGTGGGGTGCCTCTCTGCCGGACCCGCGGGCTTCGCCCGCTCCAAGTGTCCGTCAGAGAGGCACCCCACCCCCTGCCGTGAGCCGTTTGTGAAGTGCGCGAAGGCGAGCGCCTTGGGCGCGCCAGCGGGTGAAGGGACCGGCTGTTGATGGCCGAGCGGCGGAAGAAGCATTGGGGGTGGGGGTTCGAGGATCAGGCCCCGTCTCGCAAGGAGCTTGAGGCTGCGGCGAAGGGGATTCGGGAGGGGCTCGGGTTTGGCGGTGAGGTCGAGGAGGCGGTGCCGCTCGATCGAGTCGAGCTGCGGGCGCCGCGGCTGAAGGCGCCCGCCGACCTCGGCGACCTCTTCACGGACGACCGGCACGAGCGCGTCGTCCACGCGCTCGGCAAGGCCTACCGGGACGTCGTGCGCGGCTTCCGGGGGGAGTTCGAGAACCCGCCGGACCTGGTCGCGCTGCCCCGCGACGAGTCCGAGATCGAGGCCGTGCTGAGCTGGGCCGAGGCCGACGGCGCCGCGGTCGTTCCCTTCGGCGGCGGGACCAGCGTCGTCGGCGGGGTCGAGGGCCGGCTCGGGGAGCGGCCCTTCGTCTCCCTCGACCTGCGGCGCCTCGACCGGGTGCTGGAGGTCGACCCCGAGTCGCTCGCGGCGCGGATCCAGGCGGGCGCCACCGGGCCCGGGCTCGAGGACCAGCTGCGCGAGCAGGGGCTGACCCTGCGCCACTTCCCCCAGTCGTTCGAGTACTCGACCCTGGGCGGCTGGGTCGCGACCAGGGCCGGCGGCCACTTCGCGACGCTCTACACCCACATCGACGACCTGGTCGAGTCGGTGCGGGCGATCACTCCGCGCGGGACCTGGGAGAGCCGGCGGCTGCCCGGATCCGGGGCGGGCCCCTCGCCCGACCGCGCGCTGATCGGCTCCGAGGGGATTCTTGGCGTGATCGCCGACGCCTGGGTCCGGGTCCGGCCGCGGCCCAGCTTCAAGGTCTCCTGCGGGGTCGAGTTCGACGACTTCCTCGCCGCCGCGGGGGCCGTCCGGGCGATCTCCCAGTCCGGCCTGCACCCGGCCAACTGTCGCCTGCTCGACGCGCTCGAGGCGGGCACGACCGGCGCCGGCAGCGGCGAGAAGAACCTCTTCATCCTCGGCTTCGAGTCGCCCCATCACCCGGTCGAGGACCGGATGGAGCTCGCGCTGGAGATCGCCCGCGAGCACGGCGGCGTCCCCGGCGAGGTCCGCTCCGGCGGCGGCGAGGGCGGCGACGCGGTCGGGGCCTGGCGCGGCGCCTTCCTGATGGCGCCCTACCTGCGCGACACCTTCGTCGCCTGCGGCGTCCTCTCCGACACCTTCGAGTCGTCGATCACCTGGGACCGCTTCGAGGAGTTCCACGCGGGCGCGATGGAGGCGGCGCGCGCGAAGGTCGCCGAGGTCTGCGACGCCCCGGCCGAGGGTCCCGGCGCGCCCCGGGTCAGCTGCCGCTTCACCCACGTCTACCCCGACGGGCCCGCCCCCTACTTCACGGTGATGGCCCCCGCCGTCCGCGGCGGCGAGGTCGAGCAGTGGGACGAGATCAAGGCCGCCGCCTCGGAGGCGGTGATCGAGGCCGGCGGGACGATCACCCACCACCACGCGGTCGGCCGCGACCACCGGCCCTGGTACGACCGGCAGCGACCGGCGCCCTTCGCCGTCGCCCTGCGCGCGGCCAAGGCCGAGCTCGACCCCGCGGGGATGCTGAATCCCGGCGTGCTGATCGACCCCTAGACCGGGGATCGGGGGCACTCGGCGCTACCCTGTCGGGCCGCTTGGAAACGATCACCTCCGAAACGCCGACCGTGCCGGCCACACCTCAGTCCCCACCGCCAGAGCCCGTCGTGCCGCGGCGCTCGCCGCTGCGCGCGGCGATCAAGACCGGCCGGCCGCAGGAGTGGATCAAGAACGTCTTCGTCTTCGCCGGGCTGCTCTTCTCCGGCCAGTTCGACCAGGCCCACGAGGTGATGCTGGCGACGCTGACCTTCGTCTCCTTCTGCCTGATCTCGAGCGCCGGCTACTACGTCAACGACCTGATCGACGTCGAGCTCGACCGCCAGCACCCGAAGAAGCGCTTCCGCCCGCTCGCCGCCGGCGAGCTCTCGGAGAGCACGGCGAAGCTGATCGCGCCGCTCCTGGCCGTCGTCGCGATCGCGCTCGCCTTCGCCACGGTCAACTGGGAGGTCGGCCTGATGGTGGTCGGCTACGGCGTCGCCCAGATGGCCTACAGCCTCGGCCTCAAGCAGATCGTGATCGTCGACGTGATGACCCTCGCCGGGCTCTTCATCCTGCGCGTCGCCGCCGGCGCCAGCGCCGTCGACGCCCACGCCTCGGAGTGGCTGATCCTCTGCACCGGCATGCTCGCGATGTTCCTCGGCTTCACCAAGCGCCGCCAGGAGGCGGTCTCCGAGCTCCACGAGGGGACCAGCAGCCGCCCGGTGCTCGAGCACTACTCGCTGCCCTTCCTCGACCAGATGGTCTCCCTGGTCACCACCGGAACCGTGATCAGCTACGCGATCTACACCGTCAACTCACCCCTGATCGGCAGCGAGATGATGTTCACGATCCCGCCGGTCATCTACGGGATCTTCCGCTACCTCTACCTGATCTACGACCGCTCCGACGACCGCTCGATCGCGCCGATCGTCGCCGGGGACCGCGGGATGATCGCCGCCGCCGGCAGCTTCGTGATCGTCGCCTTCCTCCTGCTCTACGTCTTCAACTAGCCGGCTCGCCTCGGCCGGCTCAGGTAGAAGCGGGCGCGGCCGATCTCCTCGCCGTTGACCTGGACGACCGCGGCGTGCGGGCCCGCCGTCGCGAAGGTGGCGGTGGCGCCGATCGACATCACCAGCCGCTGCTCCTGGCCCGGGGGCATGCCCGGGGGGCGGCCCGCCTCGAACTCCGCCACCAGGCCCTCGCCGAGCTCGACGCCGTCGGGGTCGTGGATGTTCGACCCGGAGCTCGTGATGCGTGTTGGTCTCGTCCCAGCCGACGTCGAGGCCGAGGCCGATGTGGAAGCCCCAGTCGTGCGGCAGCTCCGGCAGCCGCAGGACGTTCCAGCCGCCGCCGACCATGTAGAGCTTGCCGTTGACAGCCTCGCTGTGGTCGGCGAGCAGCAGGAAGCCGACGTTCATCGAGTCCGCCTCGGACACGGGAGGTCGGAGAGCAGCTCGATCCTGCCGCTCGCGCGTGAACTGGAGGTCGATCGTCTCGTCCTTGCGGTAGGTGCCGAAGAGCCCCAGGTACATCGCCAGCCAGCGGCCGGCGCCGACCTTCTCCTTGACGATCTGGCGGTTGAAGACGATCTCCGCGCCGCCGACCTCGTAGTCGGCGCCCTCGCGCTGCTCGACCCCGTTGATGAAGACGGTGAACGGCGGCTCGGCCCCGGCCGGCAGCCGCACGCGGCGCGCCGGCGGCGTAGCTGCCCTTGGGAACCTGCTCTGTCTCGGCGTCTGTGGTCATGTCCTCTCTGCGAGAGTCTCGCGGACCACCTCGAACGGCGTCTGTGCCCGCTCGGGATCTCCTCCCGGCGGACCCCGCCGCGGTAGGGGACGAACGTGCCGTCCCCGCGCACGTCGACCCCCGCGACCCGCCTGCGAAGCAGCCCGCCGCCCGAGAGCTGCAGGCGCGCGTGGACCAGCTCGCCGCGGTTCGTAGTCCCTGAATCCCGAGGCGCTCTTCGGCGGCCCCGCGGAGCGGATCGCCATCGCCCGCTCCCGCATCGCCGCGACCGCCTCGTCGAGGTCGTCGAAGGCCGCGCTGGTCCACATCCGAGCCGTGCCGCACGGTGAGCTTCCACTTCTGAGATCGCATCAACTTCGCCCGCTATCGCATGGCGAACTTGATGCGATTTGCCTAGGCGCCGCGCCGCGGGCGTTTCGGCCGCCGCGCCGGCGGCCCGACGATTTTCTCGGGCCCGGTGCGGTCCTCGATCTCGACGTAGTCGCGCTCGCGCTCGCCGGTGTAGATCTGGCGCGGGCGGGCGATCTTCTGCTCGGGGTCGTCTTTCATCTCCATCCACTGCGCGATCCAGCCCGCGGTCCGGGGGATGGCGAAGATCACCGTGAACATGTTGGTCGGGATCTCCATCGCCTCGTAGATGATCCCCGAGTAGAAGTCGACGTTCGGGTAGAGCTTGCGCGAGGTGAAGAACTCGTCGTCGAGGGCCCGTTTCTCCAGCTCGCGGGCGATCTCGACGAGCGGGTTGTACTCGGTCGCCTCGAAGACGTCGTCCAGGTGCTGCTGGATGATCCGCGCCCGCGGGTCGTAGTTCTTGTAGACCCGGTGGCCGAAGCCCATCAGTTTCTCCTCGCGGCCCTTGACGCGCTCGAGGAAGCTGGGGATGTTGTCCGGGCTCTCGATCCGGCGCAGCATCCGCAGGACCGCCTCGTTGGCGCCGCCGTGCAGTGGCCCGTAGAGCGCCGCGACTCCCGCGGCGACCGCCGAGTAGGGGTCCACGTCGGAGGAGCCGACGCCGCGCACCGCGTTGGTCGAGCAGTTCTGTTCGTGGTCGGCGTGGAGGATGAAGAGGACGTCCAGGGCCTTGGAGAGCGCCTCTTTCGGCTCGTGCCGGTCTTCCGTTTTCTTGAACATCATCGAGAGGAAGTTCTCGGAGTAGTTGAGGTCGTTGTCGGGATAGGCGTAGGGGAAGCCCATGTTGTGCCGGTAGGAGAAGGCGGCCAGCGTCGGCACCTTGGCGAGCATCCGGATCGCGGCCATGTAGCGCTCTTCGGGGTCTTCGGTCTGCTTCGCGTCGGGGTAGAAGGTCGAGAGCGCGCCGACCCCCGCGAGCAGCATCCCCATCGGGTGCGCGTCGTAGCGGAAGCCCTGGAAGAGGTGCTTGAGGTCCTCGTGGACGTAGGTGTGGTGCGTGATGTCGAAGACCCAGCGCTCGAGCTGTGCGGCGGTCGGCAGCTCGCCGAAGATCAGCAGGTAGGAGACCTCGAGGAAGCTGGACCGCTCGCAGAGCTGCTCGATCGAGTAGCCGCGGTGTTCGAGGATGCCGGCCTCGCCGTCGATGTAGGTGATCGCCGAGCGGCAGGAGGCCGTGTTGGTGAACGCGGGGTCGTAGGACATCATCCCGAATTCGTCCTCGCGGACTTTGATCTGGCGCAGGTCCATGCCGCGGATCGTGCCGTCCTCGATCGGCACCTCGTAGGTCTTGCCCGTGCGGTTGTCGGTGACCGTCAGGGTCTCGGAGCCGGTGGCGGCCCCGCCGTCGGCGGTTGCGGTGCTGCTCTGCTGCTCGGTGGCCATCACCCCTCCTAGAACTGGATCCTGCAGAGAGGCCAGTATCGCAGTTTGGGGCTTTTGGCCTGTTGCGACTTGGTGACGGCGGGCGCTACTCGGCGGAGGCGGGGAGGACGTCGAAGATCGTCATCTCACGCAGCAGCTCGAAGCGCTCGTCTATCTCCTCGCGGGTGAGGCGGGCGACCCGCTCGGTGCCGAACTCCTCGACGTTGAAGGAGGCGAGCACGGTGCCGTAGCCCATCGCCCGTCGCAGGCAGGTGTCGTCGATCTCGCCCTCGTGGCTGTCGATGTAGCCGAGGAAGCCGCCGGCGAAGCTGTCGCCCGCCCCGGTCGGGTCGGCGACCTCCTCGAGCGGGAAGCCGGGAAGCGCGAAGAAGCCGGATTCGGTGAAGAGCGCCGCCCCGTACTCGCCCTGCTTGGCGACGACGGCGCGGGGCCCCATCTCCATCACGACCCGCGCGGCGCGCGCCAGGTTCGACTCGCCGGTGAGCTGGCGGATCTCGGCGTCGTTGACGATCACGCAGTCGACCTCGGCGATCGCGGCCAGCAGCGAGTCCTTCGCGGTGTCGATCCAGAGGTTCATCGAGTCCAGCGCGTAGAAGCGGGCGTCGGTGCACTGGGCGCGGACCTGGCGCTGGAGGTCGGGCTGGATGTTGGCGAGGAAGAGGACGTCGGCCTGCTTGGAGGCCTCGGAGAGCTTCGGCTCGAACTCGCCGAAGACGCCGAGCTGGGTGTCCTCGGTGTGGGCGACGTTGAGGTCGTACTCGTAGCGCCCGCGCCAGAAGAACGACCTGCCCCCGGGCACGCGCTCGATGTCGTCGACGACGATGCCGCGGCTGGCGAGGACGTCGATCTCGGCATCGCCGAAGTCGTCCCCGACCGGCCCGACGGGGTGCACCTCGGTGAAGAAGCGGGCGGCGAGCGAGAAGTGGACCGAGGTCCCGCCCAGCATCCGCTCGCGCTCCCCGAACGGGGTGCGCACGGAGTCGAAAGCGATCGATCCGACCACGGTCAGCGACATGGGCGGAACAGTATCCGGATCAACGAGCATCTAGGATCGCCGCCATGAACCGAAAGTATGTTCTCCTCCTCCTTGTCTCGATCCTCGTCGTGGCGGCCTCCGTTCCGGCCATCGCCCGCGAGGATGTCGTCGCCCCGACCTTCGACCGCAAAGCCTCCAAAGGCGCGCTGAAAAAGGCGAAACTGGCGCTGCGCGAAGCACGCGCGGCAAAGCGATCGGCGGCCACGGCGCTCGAGGGCGTGCGGGCCGCGGAGCTCCAGGCCCGGGTCGCGAAAGCCGCGGCCGACGGCGCCCTGGCGAAAGCCGGCGCGGCTCAGACGACTGCGGACGGCGCCCAGGCGAGCGCCGCCGCGACCCAGGCCGCGCTCGACGCCACCAAGGTCCAGAAAGCGGTCGCCGCCCCGGAAGTCGAGACCGAATCGGAAACCTACGTCGCCCTCGAAGGCGGCCCGAGCGTGACCGTGGACGTTCCCGCCTCCGGCCTGATCGAGGTCTGGTCTCAGGTCACCTTCGAAGGGGAAGGCGCGGTCGCCCTCTTCCAGGACGGCAGCCTGATGCCCGGCCAGAGCGAATTCTGCGCTCCCGAAGAAGAAGGGTTCGCCCTGATGGCGGCCTTCGCCGGCGAAATCGGCGAACCGATAACCCTCGCCACGCCGAGCTCCTTCGTCTTCGGCCCGTTCTTCGCCTGCGGCTCGCTCGGGCCGCCGGCGCCGGTCCTCTTCGAGACGACCGAGGGCGAGCACACCTACGAGCTCCGCTACAAGTACTGCGGCTGCGAAGAAGAAGTCACCGCCGGCTTCTCCCAGCGCCGCCTCTACGTCGGCCCGCGGATCTGATCGGGCGGCGGGCATGAAGGCGATCCAGATCGAGGAGTTCGGCGGCCCGGAGGTACTCCGGCACGTCGAGGTGCCCGACCCGACCCCGGGCGAGGGCGAGGTCCTGGTCGACGTCGCCCGCAGCGGGATCAACTTCGCCGACACCCACGCGACCCGCAACGACTACCTGGCCGAGCAGTCCCTGCCGATGATCCCCGGCGCCGAGATCAGCGGTCGAACGCCCGACGGGCGCCGCGTCGCCGCGATCCTGGCCTCGGGGGCCTACGCCGAGAAGGCGGTCGTCCCGGAGGCGCTGCTCGTCCCGCTTCCCGACGAGGTCTCCGATGACCAGGCGGCCGCGCTCCTGCTCCAGGGCCTGACCGCGATCGGCCTGGTCCGCCACTGCGCCCGCCTCCAGGAGGGCGAGACCGTCGTCGTCGAGGCCGCCGCGGGCGGCACAGGCTCGCTCTCGGTGCAGGTCGCCAAGCGGGCCGGGGCGAAGGTCATCGGCCTCGCCTCCAACGAGGAGAAACGCGCCCTGGTCGAGCGCCTCGGCGCCGACGCCACGGTCGACTCGCGCAGCGAGGACCTCGGCGCGGCGATCCGCGAGGCCAACGACGGCCGGCGGGTCGACGCGGTCCTGCACATGAGCGGTGGAAGCGCCTTCGACGAGGAGCTCGGGATCCTGGCGCCGCTGGGGCGGATGGTCGTCTTCGGCATCGCCTCCCGCGAACAGCGCGACGTCTCCACGGCGGCGCTGCTGCGCGGCTCCAAGTCCGTGATCGGCTTCTGGCTCGTCCATCTGCTCGCCCGCCAGGACCTGGTCGCGCCGATGATCGGCGAGCTGCTCGGCGCCGTCGCGGCCGGCGAGCTGGAGGTCACCGTCGGCGGCGTCTATCCCCTGACCGAGGCGGCCAAGGCGCACGAAGACCTGATCGCCCGTCGCACCTCCGGCAAGCTGCTCTTGGACCCGAGCCGATGAGCACCGACGAAACGGGCGGGGAGAAAATAGCCTTCAAGGACCTGGGGCTGGCGCCGGGCATCCAGCAGGCGATCGACGAGCTCGGCTTCGACGAGCCGACGCCGATCCAGGAACAGGCGATCCCGGAGCTGCTCGGCGGCCACGACGTGATCGGCCAGGCGCAGACCGGCACCGGCAAGACCGCCGCCTTCGGCCTGCCGCTGCTCCAGTACCTCGACCCGGACAACAACGAGGTGCAGGCGGTCGTCCTGACCCCGACCCGCGAGCTCTGCATCCAGGTGACGCAGGCGCTGCGCGCCTATGCCGAGCACCTCGACATCGAGATCGTCGCCGTCTTCGGCGGCGCCCCGATCAAATCGCAGCAGGCGCAGCTGCGCGCCGGCGCGCAGGTGGTCGTCGCCACGGTCGGCCGCATGATGGACCTGATGGGGCGGCACTCGCTGGTCCTCACCGCGGCTCGCTACATCGTCCTCGACGAGGCCGACGAGATGCTCGACCTGGGCTTCATCGAGGACGTCGAGAAGATCCTGCGGATGTGCCCGAGCGGGCGCCAGACGGCGCTCTTCTCGGCGACGATGCCGCCGCCGGTCAAACGCCTCGCCGAGAGCTACATGTACGACCCGACGACGATCAGCATCACCCCGAAGACGCTCACCGTCGACGCGATCGCCCAGGCCTTCATCGAGGTGCCCGCGAAAGACAAGGCGGCGCGCCTGGTCGAGCTGCTGAAGACCGAAGAACCCGAGCAGGCGATCATCTTCTGCCGCACCAAAATCGGTTGCTCGAAGCTGGAGAGGACGCTGAAGGACAAAGGCCTCGACGTCAAGGCGCTGCACGGCGACCTCAGTCAGGGGGTCCGCGACGGCGTGATGATCTCCTTCAAGAACCACCGGGTGCGGCTCCTGGTCGCGACCGACATCGCCGCCCGCGGCCTCGACATCGAGCACGTCACCCACGTCATCAACTACGACGTCCCGGCCTCCTCGGAGGTCTACGTCCACCGCATCGGCAGGACCGGCCGTGTCGGCCGCACCGGCCGCGCGATCACCTTCGTCACCCCGGCCCAGCGCGATGAGATCGATCGCATCGAGCGCGACGTGAAGACCTCGATCGGCGAGTGGGAGAGCCCCGAGGAGCGGCTCGAGCACGCGCCGCGCCCGCGCCGGCGGGAGCGCAAGCCGCGGAGGCCGGAGGACGCCGTGCCCGCCGCCGTCGCCGAGTCCGCGCCGCCGGCGGCCGAGAGCGCCGAGTCAAATGGCGCCGAGGTCGAGTCCAACGGGGCGGAGGTCGAGACCAACGGCGGCGAGGCCGAGAAGCGCGAGGAGGCGGAGGACACGGGCAAGTGGACGAAGCTCTTCGTCAATCGCGGCGAGCGCAGCGGGATCGAGGAGGAGGATCTGCGCTGGGCGCTCCGCGAGGGCGCCGTCATCCCCGAGGACTCGATCCACGAGGTCCGCGTCCTGCACCGCTTCTCCTTCGTCGAGGTGGCACCGGACCAGGCCGAGAAAGCGGTCGAGTTCCTCGACGGGACGAAGCTGAAGGGCAAGGAAATCCGGCTGGAGATTGCCAAGTCCTAGTGGGGAGGAGGTGGGGGGTCGTCCTCGGGGGCTGGATTTTTCGCCCCGCTCTCCCCATCTCTCGCTGAGCCCAGCGGCGAAAAATTAACGCCGCCCCCGAGGACGACCCCCACCTCCTCCACTCAAGCCGTTGCGAAGCTTCCGTCCTCGCCGAGCCGTCAATTAACCGCCTCAGGGACGGTCAACTGACGGCTCGGCGAGAGAGCCCTTCAGCTGAAGCAACTGTGCGGTGTGCGAGCGGGGTTGGGGGTGCCTCTCCAAAACACTCAAGAGCCGCGAAAGCGGCTCGTTTTGGAGGGGCACCCCCAACCCCGCCCCTACGCCGTCAGTTCCTTGATGCTGGTGAAGAGGCTGTCGAAGTCGATCGGCTTGGTGACGTAGCCCGAGACCTCGAGCTCCGTGGGGGAGCCGCTGTCGCCGGGGTCCTGGTGGGCGCTGACTATGAGGGCCGGGGTTTCGACACCCTCGGCGCGCAGCTCGCGGAGGGCTTCGATCCCGGATTTGCGCGGCATCATCGCGTCGAGCAGGAGCAGGTCGGGGGATTCCCCCTCGCCGGCGGCGTGCATCGCGTCCATCACCTCCTGGCCGTCGTTGGCGGTCTCCACCTCGTAGCCCTCCATCTCGAGGCGGGTGCGCAGCAGCAGCAGGATCGTCTCGGAGTCGTCGGCGATCAGCAGCTTCGCCATCAGGCGGGCTCCGTGGGCAGCAGGATGCTGAAGGTCGAACCCTCGCCCGGCTCCGACTCGGCGCCGAGCACGCCGCCGTGCAGCTCGACCAGCGATTTCGAGATCGCCAGCCCGAGGCCGGTCCCGCCGACCCGCTGCGTCAGCCCCGCGTCCCCACGGGTGAATCGCTCGAAGATGTGCTCGAGCTGGTCTGGTGGGATGCCGGGCCCGTCGTCCTTCACGCTGATTTCCACATTTGCACCGATCCGCCTCGCCGCGACCTTGATCGACGCCCGTTCTGGACAGTACTCGTGTGCGTTGGTCAGCAAATTGACCAGCACCTGCCTGATCCGGTCCGGGTCCACCAGCAGCCCGGGGAGGTCGGTCGCGACCTCTTCGTCGAGCACCTGCCCGGCGGCCTCCGTCTGGCCCCGCATCGTCCGCACCGCGTCCTCGATCAGGGCCGAGGCGTCGGTCTGGACCGGCTTGATCGTCAGCCGCCCGGCGTCGCTGCGGGCGAGGTCGAGCAGGTCGTTGAGGAGCCGCACCAGGTGGCGGGTGTTGTCGATGATGATCTCGACCGTCTCCGCCTGCTTCGGGGTCAGCTTCTCGCGCTCCAGCATCAGCAGCTCGGCGAAGCCCTGGACCGAGGTGAGCGGGCTGCGCAGCTCGTGCGAGGCGGTCAGGACGAACTCGTCTTTGAGCCGGTCGAGCTGTTCGCGTTCGCCCGCCTGGCGCTGGAGCTCGTCGGCCATCTCGTTGAAGGCGGAGCCGAGCGCCGCGGTCTCGGAGAGGCCGCCCACCTTGACCCGGGCGCCGAGGTCTCCGCCCGCCAGCCGCCCCGAAGCCTCCACCAGCTCCTCCAGCGGCCTGCGCATCGAGGCGATCAGGCCGCTGAACAGCAGCGCCGCCCCGGTCAGGCCCGCGATCAGCCCGGCGCCGACCAGCAGCGCCGTGTCCCTGGTCTCGTCGTTGATGCCGTCGCGCAGTTCCTGGCGGTCGTTCTGCTCGGCGACGATCGTCTGTCGCGCCGCCTCCGGGCGGCGGCCCTCGGCAAGGTCGTTGCGGGCAATGATCTCGATTTCATAGGACCGCGACACCCCGTCCTCGAAGTCCTGGCGTTGCTCGAGGAAGCGGGCGACGCCGATCACCGCGAGGCCGGTGAGCACCGCGAACGCGATCGCGAAGCCGATCGTCAGCCGGTTTGCCAGGGATGGGCTGAGCCGCCGCCCGCGTGGTCGTGCATATGCTTGCGAGGCGATGGGCGATGAGGCTACAGGCACACCCGACGGGATCGATCGCGCCGGCGTCGAAGCCTGGTTCTCCGAGAACGTGCCTGGAAGCGAGGGGCCGCTCTCCTTCGAGCGCATCGCGGGCGGCCACTCGAACCTGACCTACCGCGTCACCGACTCCGGCGGGCGGCGCTGGGCGCTGCGCAGGCCGCCGCTCGGCAAGCGCCTCGGCTCCGCCCACGACATGTCGCGCGAGCACCGGGTGGTCTCGGCGCTCGCCGATACCCCGGTCCCCGTCGCGCCCGTCGTCGCGCTCTGCGAGGACGAGAGCGTCAACGACGCGCCCTTCTACGTGATGGACTTCGTCGAGGGGCCGGTCCTGCGCGGGCTGGCCGAGGCCGATGCCTTTCCCGACGAGGCCGACCGGCGCGCGATCGGCGAGCGCGTCGTCGACACCCTGGTCGCGATCCACGACGTCGAACCCGACGCCGCGGGACTCGGCGAGCTGGGGCGCAAGGAGGACTACATCGCCCGCCAGCTGCGCCGCTGGCAGGGTCAGTGGGAGAAGTCGAAGACCCGCGAGCTGCCGCTGGTGGACGAGGTCCACGACCGCCTGGCGGCGGCGACCCCGGAGCAGGGGCCGGCGACCCTGGTCCACGGCGACTACCGCCTCGACAACATGATCCTCACCCCCGCGGGGGAGGTCGCCGCGGTCGTCGACTGGGAGCTCTGCACCCTCGGGGACCCGCTCGCCGACGTCGGCTTGCTGATGGTCTACTGGCCGCGCCCGGGGGAGGAGGAGACCTCGCTCGGCCAGCCGGCGAACCTCGCGCCCGGCTTTCCCGATCGCGACGAGCTCCGGGACCGCTACGCGGAGCGCTCCGGCCGCGACCTCTCCGGCCTCGACTTCTACATCGGCTTCGCCTACTGGAAGCTGGCGATCATTCTCGAGGGCGTCTACGCCCGCTACTCGGCGGGCGGCTACGGCAAGGTCGACGAGGGGGTCGAATACTTCGCCCGCGTCGTCGAGCGCCTCGCCGAGGCGGCCGGCGAGGCGTCGCAGCGAAAGAACGTTTGACGAAGGCGTTCCGGCCTGCGAGTCTGGCCGACGGGCGAACCAAGGAGGAATGACGTGGAGCAGAACCGCAAGCGGTTGACGTACGGCAACGTGATGTCGACCATCTTCATCTTCCTCCTGCTCGCGGGCGGCACCGCCGTCGCCGCCAAACAGCTCGGCAAAAAGACGGTCGGGCCGAAACAGCTGAAGACCAACGCGGTGACGACGCCGAAGATCAAAAAAGGCGCAGTCACGAAAGTGAAGATCGCCGACGGCGCGATCGACGGCACGAAGATCGCCGACGGCTCGGTCGGCGCGGCCGACCTCGCCGACGGCGCCGTGACCGCGGCGAAGATCGCCACGGCCGCCACCCCCTTCTCCCAGCGCGTCGCGCGCTTCCAGAAATCCGAGCTCGTCCCGTTGACCGGCGGCGCTCCCTATCCGCTCGGCACGGTCACGCAGAACGCGGGCGAAGACCACCAGTTCTTTGCTGCCGCCGAGTTCGAGTTCGCGGCGGGCTGCACCCAGCCGCGGCAGGGGGCCGCCTACCTGTTGATCGACGCCGCCAACCCGATGGGCCCGCTTCCCTGGGAGATCGCCGGAATCGTCCAGGTCCAGGACACCGGCGCCGGGACCGTCAGGAGGCGGGCGGATTTCACCTCGTTTGGAGGTTTGGGCAACGGCACCTACCGGACCGCGCCCTCGACCACGACGACCCACAAGTTCGACCTCTTCCTGCTGAGCGGGAGCTGCGCGGCAGGCAGCGGGGTCAGCCTCGCCGGCGTGACCGTCGACGTCATCGGCACGAAATAGCCAAGTGAGAGAGCCAAGGAGACAGCAGATGAAACCGATCCGCAAGCATCTCACCTACGCCAACGTGCTCACCACCATCGGGGTCTTCGTCCTGCTCGCCGGCGGCACGGCGATCGCCGCCAAATCCCTCGGCAAAAAGACGGTCGGGCCGAAACAGCTGAAGACCAACGCGGTGACGACGCCGAAGATCAAAAAAGGCGCGGTCACGAAAGCGAAGATCGCCGACGGCGCGATCGACACCTCCAAGATCGCCGACGCCTCGGTGACCGGGGTGGAGATCGCCGACGGCGCCGTCAGCGGTGCCAAGCTCGCGACCGCCGGCACCGTGTTCTCCCAGCGGGTCGCGCGGCTGGCGCCGAACGCCACCGTCCCGTTCGCCGCCGCCACGGTCTACCCGGTCGGGAGCTACACGCAGAACGCCGGCGAAGACAACCTGTTCCTGGGCGGCCTCGACGTCAGGTTCGGCGCCGGCTGCACGCCGCCGAGGAGCGTCGTCGCGGTCCTCGCGGTCGATGCGGCCAATCCGGCGGTCCCCACGCCGGCCGAGTATGTCGGCCTCCTCATCGGGGAAGACAAATCCGCCGGAGAGCTGACCCGGCGCTTCGATTTCGGTCCCCTGCCGGGCCTGATTCCGCCGCCCTCCCGGACGGCACCGGGCTCCGCCACGCCGCACAACTTCAGCATCTACCTCTCCGGCGCTTCCTGCAGCGCCGGCAGCGGGGTGGACGTGGTTGGCGCGCTCGTCGACGTCATCGGGACGAAATAGCCAGTGAGAGAGCCAAGGAGACCTCAGATGAAACCGATCCGCAAGCATCTCACCTACGCCAACGTGCTCTCCACCCTCGGGGTCTTCCTCCTCCTGGCCGGCGGCACCGCCGTCGCCGCCAAACAGCTCGGCAAAAAGACGGTCGGGCCGAAGCAGCTGAAGACCAACGCCGTGACCACGGCGAAAATCAAAAAAGCGGCGGTCACCAAAGCGAAGATCGCCGACAACGCGATCGACGGCGCGAAGATCGCCGACGGCTCGGTGACGAGCGCGAAACTCGCCGACGGCTCGGTCAGCGGCGCGGACATCAACGCCGCCGGCACGCCCTTCTCGCGCGTCGTCGAGCGGATCCGCAACACGAACCAATTTCCCGTCGCGCCGGGGTCCTACACGATCGGGACGTACACCCAGCAGCCCGACGAAGACAACCAGTACCTGGCGGCGATCGACGTCAACTTCGCCGCGAGCTGCTCGCCGCCGCGGGTGGCGGTCGTCAAACTGAGCATCAACGCCGCCAATCCCGAAGCGCCGACACCGTTCGAGGGCGCCGGCTACGGGATCCTGTTCGATCAGACGGCCGGCTCCGTCACCAAGCGGCTGGACTTCGGGCCGTCGATCGAAGGCTATGCCGGGATGGGCCGGGTGCCGCCGCTGAGCCCCACGCCGCGCACCTTCTCCGTGAAAATGGAAGCCGGCTCGTGCAGCTCCGGAAGCGGAGTGACGATCACCAACTCGCTGGTCGACGTGATCGGCACGAAATAGCCACGCCCGCGCCGGACCGTTTCGTCCAACGCCGTTCGGGCCTCTTGTCCGTGCCGTCCTTGACGGCAGCCGAACGGACTGAAAGTCTGGATGAGGGCGAACCGGCGAGGAGAGACTCTTGAGCAAGCTTCGCAAGCATCTGACCTACGGCAACGTGATGTCCACCCTCGCGCTCTTCATGCTGCTCGCCGGAGGCACCGCGATCGCCGCCCAACAGCTCGGCAAGAAGACCGTCGGAGCCAAGCAGCTGAAGTCAAACGCGGTGACCACGGCGAAAATCAAGAAAGCCGCCGTCACCAAAGCGAAGATCAAGGACGGCGCGATCGACAACGCGAAGCTCGCCGACAACGCGGTCACCGGGGCGAAAATCGCCGACGGCTCGGTCGGCGGTGCCGACATCAACGCTGCCGGCACCTCCTTCTCGCAGATCACTCACAGGATCCGCGCCAATACCGCCGCCCCGTTCGCACCGGCAGCCGTCTACCCGATCGGGTCCTACACCCAGAGCCCGGGCGAAGACAACCAGATCCTGGGGTCGATGGACGTCCAGTTCGCCGCCGGCTGCGCACCGCCGCGCGTCGTCACCGCCCTGATCCTGCTGAACGCGGCGAACCCGGCAGCGCCCGAACCCAAAGATTACTTCGGCTATTTCGTCTACGAAGACAAATTCGGCGGCGAGGCGGTTCGCCGGATCGACTACGGCCCATTCCCCGGCCTTTCGGCCGCCTTCAACAAAACGAGCCCAGCATCGCCGACCCAATACAACTTCACCGGGTATCTGCTCGGCGGGGAATGCAAAGGCGGGGGCAGCGGCATCAATGTCGTCGGCGCGGCAATCGACGTGATCGGCACGAAATAGCAATGGGCAAGGAGACGAGCCGATGAGAGAGATCCGCAGGCGCCTCAACTACGGCAACGTGATGTCCACCCTCGCGGTCTTCATGCTGCTCGCCGGAGGCACCGCGATCGCCGCCCAACAGCTCGGCAAGAAGACCGTCGGAGCCAAGCAGCTGAAGTCCAACGCGGTGACCACGGCGAAAATCAAGAAAGCCGCCGTCACCAAAGCGAAGATCAAGGACGGCGCGATCGACAACGCGAAGCTCGCCGACAACGCGGTCACCGGCGCGAAAATCGCCGATGGCTCGGTCGGCGGTGCCGACATCAACGCCGCAAGCACCTCCTTCTCGCAGATCACGGCGCGGTTGCGCAACGACACGGCCGTGCCGTTCACCGGCGCCCTGACCCCGTACTCCCTCGGCTCCTACACGCAGAGCGTCGGTAGCGACGATCAGTATGTGGCGGCGCTCGACGTGACCTTCGAGGCAGCCTGCATTCAGCCGCGATTGGCGCAGGTCATCCTGCTGCTGGACGCGGCCAATCCGGCGGCGCCGACGGCCCAGGAGATTGTCGGCCTGGCCGTCGTGCAGGATACGAGCGCCGGCAGGGTGACAAAGAGGGCCGACTTCAGTTCGTTCGCCGGGGGTTCCCCGATGTCGAGGATGTCTCCGCTCAGTTCGACCCAACATACGTTCACCGTCCTGCTCACCACCGGCTCCTGCGGCGGGGGTGGCGCGGGTGTCACCGCCAGCGGGGCGCACTTGGATGTGATCAGCACAAGATGAGCAAATTTCGCAAGCACCTCACCTATACCAATGTCGTATCGACGGTCGTCGTCTTCATGCTGCTCGCCGGAGGCACCGCGATCGCCGCCCAACAGCTCGGCAAGAAGACCGTCGGAGCCAAGCAGCTGAAGTCCAACGCGGTGACCACGGCGAAAATCAAGAAAGCCGCCGTCACCAAAGCGAAGATCAAGGACGGCGCGATCGACAACGCGAAGCTCGCCGACAACGCGGTCACCGGCGCGAAAATCGCCGATGGCTCGGTCGGCGGTGCCGACATCAACGCTGCCGGCACCTCCTTCTCGCAGATCACGGCGCGGCTGCGCAATACGAGCACGGTTCCATTCTCCGGTGCGTTCACCCCCTACCCCCTCGGCAGCTACACCCAGAACGCCGGGAGCGACGATCAGTACGTGGCCGGGCTCGACGTCACCTTCGCGGCAGCCTGCACCCCACCGCGCTCTGCACAGGCTTTTCTCCTGCTCAATGCCGCAAATCCCGCCGTCCCGACCATCGACGACGTCATCGGGCAGGCGCTCATCCAGGACACCGCTGCCGGGGCGGTCACGCGCAGAGCCGATTTCGGGGCCCTCGCGGGCGGTTTCAGGCCGATGTCGAAGACGTCGCCGCCCAGCGCGACCCAGCAGACCTTCACCGTCCTGCTGCTCGGCGCCACGTGCGGCGCCGGCAGCGGGGTCAACGCGAGCGGGGCGCAGCTCGACGTGATCAGCACCAAATAGAAGCGGCCGTGAAGGGCGAACCAACGAGGAGAGACTCTTGAGCAAGCTTCGCAGGCACCTGACCTACGCCAACGTGATGTCGACCGTATTCGTCTTCGTCATGCTCGCCGGAGGCACCGCGATCGCCGCCCAACAGCTCGGCAAGAAGACCGTCGGAGCCAAGCAGCTGAAGTCCAACGCGGTGACCACGGCGAAAATAAAGAAAGCCGCCGTCACCAAAGCGAAGATCAAGGACGGCGCGATCGACAACGCAAAGCTCGCCGACAACGCGGTCACCGGCGCGAAAATCGCCGACGGCTCGGTCGGCGGTGCCGACATCAACGCTGCCGGCACCCCCTTCTCGCAGATCACGGCGCGGTTGCGCAACAACTCGACGGTCGTGTTCGGGCCCTCGACCGTCTACCCACTCGGCACCTACACCCAGCAGCCCAATGAAAACAACCAGTACATGGCGGCGGTGGACGTCGCCTTCGCGCCAGGCTGCACGCAGCCCCGCACGGCGCAGGCATTTCTTCTCCTCAACGCCGCGAATCCAGCGGCTCCGACCGCCCTGGACGTGATCGGCGTGGCGGTGGTCCAGGACACCGGTGCGGGGGCGGTCACGCGGAGGGTCGATTTCTCGCCCTTCCCCGGCTTCCAGGGGATGTCGAAAGTGGCGCCGCTCAGCGCGACCCAGCAGACGTTCTCAGTCCACCTGACCACCGCCTCGTGCACCGCCGGCGCCGGCGTCAACGCCACCGGAGCGCTCCTGGACGTGATCAGCACGAAATGACGAGCGACAGAAGAGGAGACATCCCGATGAGAGCAGTCCGCAGCAGACTGACCTACGCCAACGTCATGTCCACGATCGGCATGTTCCTCCTGCTGGCAGGCGGCACCGCCGTCGCCGCCAAACAGCTCGGCAAGAAGACCGTCGGCCCCAAGCAGCTGAAGTCGAACGCGGTCACGACGGCGAAAATCAAGAAAGCCGCGGTGACCAAAGCGAAGATCAAGGACGGCGCGATCGACACGACGAAGATCGCCGACAACGCCGTCACCGGGGCGAAAATCGCCGACGGCTCGGTCGGCGGTGCCGACATCAACGCTGCCGGCACGTCCTTCTCGCAGATCACCACGCGGTTGCGCAACAACTCGACGGTCGTGTTCGGGCCCTCGACCGTCTACCCACTCGGCACCTACACCCAGCAGCCCAATGAAAACAACCAGTTCATGGCGGCGGTCGACGTCGCCTTCGCGGCAGGCTGCACGCAGCCCCGCACGGCGCAGGCGTTGCTCCTCCTCAACGCCGCGAATCCCGCGGTTCCGACACCCACGGACATCATCGGCGTGGGGGTGGTCCAGGACACCGGTGCGGGGGCGGTCACGCGGAGGGTCGATTTCACGACCTTCGGCGGCTTCCAGGGGATGTCGAGGGTGGCGCCGCTCAGCGCGACCCAGCACACGTTCTCAGTCTTCCTGCTCACCTCCTCATGCACCGCCGGCGCCGGCGTCAACGCCACCGGAGCGCTTCTGGACGTGATCAGCACGAAATAGAGACGAGGGTCTGGGCGGGGATGAGAGGCATCGGCAGACGGCTGACGTACGCGAACGTCGTATCGACCCTGGCGCTCTTCCTCGTCCTCGCGGGCGGCGCGGCGATAGCCGCGAAGGTGCCGAAGAAAAGCGTCGGCCCCTCGCAGCTGAAGGCGAACGCCGTGACCACGGCCAAAATCAAGGCCAACGCGGTCACGACCAGGAAGATCAAGCGCAACGCGGTCGCCAACGCGAAGATCAAGGACGGGGCGGTCGAAGGGGCGAAAGTCGCGGACGGATCGATCACCGCCGACGACATCGACGAGGCCGCGACGCCGTTCTCTCGGGTCGTGCTCAAAGCCCGCGGAAGCACCTCGCTCGCGGTCATCGAAGAAGCCAAGCTCTACCCGCTGAGCAACTCCACCTACACCCAGGCGGCGACCGAGAACGACACCTTCATCGGCGCCGTCGACGTGACCTTCTCCGCGGCCTGCACGGCGCCGCGCGCGGTCACCGCCCAGGTCCTGCTCGACCCGCCCGACCCGCTGAAACCGACGGAATCGGACATCGTCGCCCAGGGGACGTTCAAAGACGAAACGGGAGCCGGCAACCTGAGCCGGCGGATCGAGCTCGGCGCCTTCGGCGGGATGACGCCGAGCAGGTTCGAACCGGGTTCCGCCAAGAGCCGTAGGCTGAGCCTGATCGTCTTCGGCAGCTGCACGGCCGGGGCCGGCATCAATGCCACCTTCGGCGCAGTCAACGTGATCGGGACGAAATGACCATCGAGGAGAGCCCATGAAGCGAGTCCGCAAGCATCTGACCTACGCCAACGTGATGACGACGATCCTCGCCTTCGTCGTCCTCGCCGGCGGCACCGCCTTCGCGGCCAGCCAGCTCGCCAAGAACAGCGTCGGCAAGAAGCAGCTCAAGTCGAACGCGGTGACGACGGCGAAGATCAAGAAGAACGCGGTGACGAGAGCGAAGATCAAGGCCGGTGCGGTCGACGGGACGAAGCTGGCCGACGGCGCTGTCAACGGGGCGAAAATCGCCGACGGGACGGTGACCGATACCGACATCAACGCCGCCGCGACCCCTTTCGGGCGGATCGTCCACGAGGCTCGCGGAAATGCCGCCGTGGCGGTGACCAAAGGACCCGTCGTCGCCTACCCGCTGAGCAATGGCACCTACACGCAGGAGCCGGGCAGGACCGACATCTTCACGGGGGCGCTCGATGTCACCTTCGACCCGGCCTGCACCGCGCCGAGGGTGATCACCGCGGTCGTCTATCTCGATCCACCGGATCCGACGAAACTGACGTCGTCGGGCATCGTCGCGGCCGGTAGCGCGCTCGACCAGACCGGCGCGAGTGCGAATCTCCGAATCAACGTGGGCCCATATCTCGGGTCGAGCTTCCAACCCACGACACCGACCAACCACAACCTCGTCATGGGCGCTCAGCTCAACTGCACTGCCGGAGACGGCGCGACGATGACCTTCGGCGCGGTCGACGTGATCGGGACGAAGTAGGCCCGGCCGGCTCCGGCCGGGATCGCCCGCCCCGTCCCCGGGACTAGATCGCCCGGGGGGCGTGCTTGGAGGTCAGCTCGCCGGCCTCCGCGGCCTCGTCGCGCTTCGCCCAGCGGTTGAGCTCGCGGCGGGCGAGGACCATCTTGTGGACCTCGTCGGGGCCGTCCGCCAGGCGCAGCATGCGGCTGAAGCGCCAGAGCGCCGCGAGCGGGGTGTCGTCGGTCATCCCGAGGCTGCCGTGGATCTGGATTGCGCGGTCGAGGACGTCCATGACCATGTTCGCGGCGACGATCTTGATCGCCGAGATCGACTGGCGCGCGGCGCGCTTGCCCTCGGTGTCCATCTTCCAGGCCGCGTACATGGTCAGCAGCCGGGCCTGGTCGATCTCCATCCGCGAGGCGGCGATCGCCTCCTGGACGAACTGCTTGTCGGCGAGCGGGCCGCCGAACGCTTCGCGCGAGTTCGCCCGCCGGCACATCATCTCGATCGCCCGCTCGGCGGTGCCTATCGCGCGCATGCAGTGGTGGATGCGGCCGGGGCCGAGGCGGTCCTGGGCGACGGCGAAGCCCGCCCCCTGCTCGCCGAGCAGGTTGGCGGCAGGGACGCGGCAGTCTTCGTACTTGATCTCGCAGTGGCCCGGGCCCGCGGCGTGGCCCATCACCGGGATCGGCCGCACCAGGTTGAAGCCGGGCGCGTCGGTGGGCACGCAGATCATCGAGGCGCGCGCGTAGGGGTGGGCGTCGGGGTCGGTGACGACCATCGCGATCGCCAGGTCGGCGCCGACGGCGCCCGACGTGAACCACTTGTGGCCGTTGATCACCCACTCGTCGCCGTCGCGGACGGCGCTCGCCTGCAGCAGGGTCGGGTCGGAGCCGGAGACCTCGGGCTCGGTCATCGAGAAGCAGGAGCGGATCCGTCCCTCGAGGAGGGGCTCCAGCCATTCCTCCTTCTGTTGATCCGTGCCGTGCTCGGCGAGGATCTCCATGTTGCCGGTGTCCGGCGCCGAGCAGTTGAAGGCCATCGGCGCGGCGGCCGGGCTGCGTCCCATCTCCTCGCAGAGCAGGCCGTACTCCCAGTTGGAGAGCCCGGGCCCGAAGCGCTCGTCGGGCATGAAGAGGTTCCAGAGCCCCTCCGACCTGGCCTTCTCGCGGATCTCGACCAGGACCCTGGGGTAGGGGACGCCGGTGGCGACCTCGGCGTCGAGCCCCTCCATGATGTCCCGCTCCTGCGGGTAGACGTTCTCATCCATGAAGTCGAGGATGCGCTCGCGCAGGGTCTCGACCTCGGGGCTGGGCTTGAAGTCCACTACAGCGTCCTCTCCTCGATATTCCGGAGCCGCAACGCTACCGCGCCGGCCCGTAGCGGGCGAAGAGCTCGCCGTCCTCCTCGAGCAGCCAGGCCAGCTCGAGATTCGCGACCTCGGGCAGCTCGCCCTCGAGGATGCGCGGGGCCGCGCCGCCGGCCAGCTTCGGCGAGGTCGTCAGGAAGAGGTCGTCGACCAGCCCGGCGGCCTCCATCTCCGCGTGCAGGCGCGGCCCGCCCTCGCTGAGCAGGGCCCGGACGCCGCACTCCGCGCGCAGGTGGCGCAGCGCCTCGGCGAGGTCGACCGCCCCCTCGTGGCGGACGACCTGCAGCGGCGTGGCGGTCTCGGGCGGCTCCTCCTCGGAGGCGGTGAAGATCACGACGCTGCCGGCTCCCTCGGTGAAGAGGGAAGCGTCCCACGGCAGGTCGAGGCCGCCGCTGACGATCGCCATCAGCGGGTCGTGGGCAAGGCCTAGCCGCTCGCGCACTTCGCGCTTCTCCCGGTCGGGGACGGGGCGTCCGTAGCGCTCGGCGCGCATCGTCCCGGCGCCGATCATGATCGCGTCGAAGCGGGTCCGCAGGCCGACCAGCAGCGCCGTGTCGGTCTCGGAGCCGATCGGCCCGGAGACGCCGCCGATCGTCGCCCGCCCGTCGACGGTCGCGGCGAAGTTCATCGCCACGAAGGGGCGATCCTCGAGCGGGTGCTCCCAGGGCCGGTAGGCGTCGAGCTGCTCGTCGACCGTGGTCGGGGCGGGGTCGGGCAGGAGGCGCCGCATGGGCGCAGCCTAGATCAGGAGTAGTCGTGCCAGCCGGCGAACTCGCGGCCGGCGAACTGCTGGAGGCCCGCGACGTCCTCGCCGAAGCGGCCGCGGACGGTCTCGAAGAGGTCGTCGGGGAGCTTCGGCTTCTCGGCCGGGGGCTTGTCGGGGTCGTGGACGATCTTCTCGACCATCCAGCGCATCCGCTCCGGCAGCCGGTCGAAGTTGCGATCGAAGGAGCGGAAGCCGGGGAGCTTGATCAGCTTCTCCATGAACTGGTATTTGTCGCTCTCCTTGGCGCTCGACTTCTCCCACTCGCGGTCGAACTGCTCGGAGACGAAGGTCTCGTCGACGCCGGCGAAGGCGAAGGCCTTGCGCATCGTCGCTTCCCTTTCGGTGTGCAGCTCCTCCTGGGTGATGATCTCGATCTGCTCGCGCTCGAACAGCGGCAGGTAGGGCTGCAGCTGCATCCAGTACTTGGAGCGGTTCATGTAGGAGGTGTCCGGGCGGGAGAGCACCTCGACCAGGTCGCCGGTCTCGTAGCCGGCCCCCGTCGCGTGCACCCAGTGGGAGAGGATCCGCTTGATCGGGTCGCGCACCATGTAGAGCAGGCGGGCGTCGGGACAGTGCTCGCGGATCCGCTCGGGGACGCCCTCGAAGCGGGGCAGGTTGGTGTAGTGGGGGGAGGACTCGCCGCGCACCCTGTGGCCGCTGTCGAAGCGGCTCGCGTACCAGTCGAGGCCGAGGTCCCAGTTCAGCTCCTCGACGAAGAAGTTGAGCTCCTTCGGCTTCGACATCTGGATCTCCGGATGCAGGCCGAGGTAGTGGTGGATGCTGGTCGTGCCGCACTTGAGCCCGCCGATGATGATCAGGTTGGGCATCGCCGCGTGGCTTTTGCGGCGGCGCCGCAGGCGGCTCTTGCGGTCGGCCGTGTAGCGCTCGCGGGCACGGTCGCACATCGCCACGTCGGCGGGGTCGTGCGGCGGCGCAGGGACGGTCTGGGGACTCTCAACCTCTGACACGAGCGGGCTAGTCTAGCTGCGAAATGCGCACCGCCGATCTCGCCTCGAACGCCGAGGCCTTCCTCAACCGCGCCGGGGAGTTCTTCTCGCATCTCTCCGACATCGCGTGGACGGAGTTCGCGATCGCGCTCGCCTTCCTCGCCGCGATGCAGCTGGCCCGGGCCTGGGGCTGGCGCAACGTCCTGCGCGCCGCCTATCCCGCGCAGCGCATCGACTTCCTGCCGCTCGCCGCCGCCTATCTGGCCGGCGCCGGCATCAACGCGATCATCCCGGCGCGGGCCGGCGACGCGACCAAAATCTTCCTCGTCAAGCGTCAGATCCCGGGGGCCTCCTACCCCGCCGTCACCTCCTCGTTCTTCGTGCAGACGGTCTTCGACACGACGATCGGGGTCCTGGTCCTCCTCTACGCGATCACCCAGGGGCTGCTGCCGCCGCTGCCGCGGATACCGAACCTGCCCGCCTTCGAGATCGCCTTCTGGGCGGAGAACCCGGAGATCCTGGGAGTCCTGGTCGCGGCCATCGTCGTCGCTGTGCTCCTGCTCGCCCACCGAGTGCGCCGCTTCTGGGAGAAGGTCAGGCAGGGACTGGTGATCCTCACCGAACCGCGTCGCTACCTGCGCGAGGTCTTCGCCTGGCAGGGGGTCGGCTGGCTCTGCCGCTTCGGCGCCTTCTGGTTCTTCCTCGAGGCCTTCGGGATCGGCGGCTCCTTCGGCAACGTGCTGTTGGTGATGAGCGTGCAGGCGATCTCCAACGTGATCCCCTTCACGCCCGGCGGCGCGGGAGCCCAGCAGGCGCTGCTGGTCGCGACCCTGAGCGGGCCCTCGCGCACGGCGGTGCTCTCCTACTCGGTCGGCACCCAGATCGCGATGGCGGCCTGGTCGGTCGTGCTCGGCTTCGCCGCGATCCTGATCGTCTTCCGCACGACCGACTGGCGCGGCCTGATCAAAGAAGCCCAGGACGAAGCCGAGAAGGAGGGGGAGGCGGGCACCGCGTCAGCGTGATCTACTCAGCGGGCGGCCGATCGGGCCCCCCGCCAGCAGCATCGCGGACCGCTCGGCGACGGACCTGGCCTCGGACTCGCCCAAGCGCGGGGACAGCACGAGGTAGACAAGGCTCGGCAGCAGCCGTGGAAGCCGCGCGCCCTTTCCCCCCAGGAGGTGGCGGCGGACGACGAACTCCGTGGTGTCGAGCGCCCCGCGCACGGCGGCGGCCACGTGGGCCGGCTCGTCGCGGCACGACCCGGCCAGTCTCGCCAGCGCGGTCCTCAGATCGGCCACCAGCCGTTCGCCCTCGCCGTCCAGCGTCGCGCCGAACGGCCACTCCCCGGCGAGCGGCTCGCGGTGGGCCCGCTCTATCTCTGGCTCGTGTCCGTCCGCCTCGGTGAGCTCATCGAGGACCTCGAGCAGACGCTGAGAGGGAGCGATACGCTGTATCAACTCGATACACCGTATCAGGCATGGCCGGCCCGTGATTGACCTCCTTCGAGACAGATAGGGTTGGGACGAGTGCAGGACAATTCGCCTTCCGGACGCAAGGGGAACAGGGGCCAGGGGAAGGGGGGACGCCGGCAACCGCTGACGGCGGAGGGGATCACCGCTGCGGCCGTCAAGCTCGCGGACGCCGAGGGGCTCGAGGCGGTCTCGATAAGACGCATCGCGGCCGTTCTCGACGCTCGGCCGATGAGTCTCTACAACCATTTCGACAGCAAGGACGACCTGCTCGCCGCGATGGCCGATGAGGTCTCCCGGGAGGTGCTCGTCGAGCCACCGCTGCCGGAGGAGTGGCGGGAGGCGGTGCGGGCGATCGCGATGCGCCTGTACGCCGCGATGATCACCCATCCATGGCTGGTTGTCCTATTCGGCCGGCAACCCAGCTTCGGGCCCAACGCCACGAAACTGGCCAAGCAGATGGCGGAGGCGGTGTCGACCCTTCCGCTGGAGCAGGCGGAGGTCTGGACGATGCTCGGAACCGTGAACGACTACGTGCTCGGCCATACCCTGCGCGCTGTCGCCGTGGTGAAACCGGAGGCCCTGGACAACGTGATTCCCGAGAGCGAGCTGGCTAATTCCCCGGAGCTCGCTTCCCTGCCGAAATGGCTTCGCTCCCGCGCCTCGGTCGAGCGGTTCGAAACCGGGCTCCAGGTCGTGCTGGACGGGGTCGAACGGCGTGTCCGCGACGCTGGCTAGGTCGGTGCCGCCACGAGCCCGGCGAGCGGGTCGCGGCCGTCCCACGTGCCCTCCGAGGCGTAGGGACGGAAGCGGACGAAGGCCGATTCGTGGTGGAAGGGCCGCTCGCGGTCGCTGCGCACGGCGGCGCTGTGGCCGCCGCCGGGGCGGGTGGCGTAGTCCCGCATCTCCGCCGCGCTGCGCCAGAGCGAGAAGGTGGAGACGAGATGGGGCGGGCGGGCGAGCGCGATCGTGGCGAGCATCGCCGGCTCGGAGACCGCCTCGGATTCGGCCGGCGCGGAGGCGCGCAGGAAGGGCCGGACCCGGCGCAGCCGCAGCTGGCCGAGGGTGAGCACGGCCACCGGCTCGTCGTCCCCGTGCGGCTGCTGCTGGGACGGGAGCCCCGGCATCCCCGCCCAGGCGCCGAACAACCGCAGCGGCGCCAGCCGCACATGCCAGCCGTCGGCGAGGCGCCCGGCGACCGGGTGCCGCCCGAGGAACTCGTCGAGGGCGTCGTCGCCGTCCCAGGCGGCGAGCATCGCGACCCGGCCCGGGCGGGGCGGGCGGCGGCTGCCGATCTGCGCCGTCAGCGTCGTCCTCGCGTACGTGAGGCCGGGGACGGCGACCGGGTTGGGCGGGCGGAGAAGGGCCGCCAGCGCTCCCAGGGGGCCGGGTTCCGCGATGTGGACCGAGACGATCATCTGAGACCTCCTGCCTGGGAGATAACGTAACCTAGTGGGGACTAGGAACCACTCGCGAACCGTACCTAGGGGGCGTTAGGTTGTCAACCGGTCAGCGCCAGAAGAAAGGCAGGGGCTCCGGGCAGGCGCCGCGCAGGCGGATGACGGCCGCGGCGCGCCGCGAGGTGATCGAGGACGCCGCGACCGAGGTCTTCGCCGAGCACGGCTACCGCGGCGCCTCGATCGACGAGATCGCCCGGCGCTCGGGGGTCTCGCCCCCCGTCGTCTACGACCACTTCGAGTCGAAGCTGGAGCTCTACCGCCGGCTGCTGGAGCGCCACTTCGCCGAGCTGCGCCAGGTCTGGCGCCGGCACCTGCCGGGGCCCGAGCACGCCGAACAGCGGATCGCGCGCGCCGTCGACGCCTGGTTCTCCTACATCGAGACCCACCCCTTCGCCGGCCGCATGCTCTTCCGCGACACCACGGGGGATCCGGCGATCGCGGCGATGCACGACGAGGTCGCCGCCCGCAGCCGGGCGGAGATCCTGCCCCTGTTCGCGGCCGAGCCGGGCAGCGAGGGGATCATCGGGCCGCTCGAGGTCGAGGGCGTCGAAATGGTCTGGGTGGTCCTGCGCGGCGTCCTCCAGGGCCTGGCGATGTGGTGGAACGAGCACCCCGATGTCCCCCGCGGAATGGTCGTCGCGACGGCGATGAACTCGCTCTGGATCGGCTTCGAGCGCGTCCGCGAGGGCGAGGGCTTCCGCCCCGACTCGACCCATATCTGAATCGGGTACATCGAAAATCTCATCAAGTTCGCCAGGTATCGCATGGCGAACTTGATGAGATTTGGGTTAGCGCCCGCGTGGGAACGTCAACTCGACCAGCCCGGATGCCGGCTCTCGACCGCCCACTGCCACGGCGGTCGCTCGCTCGCCGGGAACTCGTAGTGGTCGCGGCCGGGGAGGGTCTCGAGCGGGACCAGGGCGGGGTCGTCGGAGATCAGGACGGGGACGCCGGCGGCGGCCTCGACCTCGGCCCGCCCGGCCCTGCGCACGACCGGCTCCCAGCCCAGGCCCGGGCGGTAGAGCCAGTAGGTGACCTCGACCCAGCCGGCGCCGCCGCGCCGGTCCTCGACCTGGGTGAAGGCGGTTGTGCGGCGGCCCGAGGCGGTCAGGTGGGGCCCGGCGGCGACGGCGCAGCTCGCCCGCCGGCAGCGGCGGAAGTCGACCGGGACCAGCGGCAGCCCGTCCGCCCCGGGGCGCGCCGCCGGCGCCGGAGCGAGCGCGCGCACGAGGCGCGCCAGGGGCCACCCGTAGGCCGGGACGAGCGGGTGCCGGCGACAGGGCCCCGGCAGGCGCGGCGCGCAGGCGATCTTCCTGCCCAGCGAGCCCGCCAGGGTGCGCCCGGCGTCGACGTCGCCGCCCGCGGCCACCGCGGAGATGGCCGCGAGCAGGACGAGCGCGACCAGTGCCGCCAGCCCGGCGCTCTCGACGCTTGCGCCCCCGCCCTCGCTGCGGATCCGATCTCCCATGCGCCCAAGCTAGGCGCGCACGGCGCGCGGATGGCGCGCCGGGAGTCAGGATTCCGCGCCAACCGACAGCGGACGTAGACTGACTCCGGGATGGAGCGCGGACCGTACGACCGACCGCCGGGAGAACCGGGTTACCCAGCCCGCGATCCCGCCTACGCACAGCCGGCGGCACCGCCGCCCGAGTACTACGAGCCGCCGCGAAGGTTCGGCCTCGCCGAGATCGCGGCGCTGCTGGCCCTGGTCGGCGCGGTCGTCGCCATCTTCCTGGCGCTCGACGCCCGCGACCAGGGGAACGACGACGAGCAGGTCGCCCGCCAGGTCCGCCAGGAGACGCGGCTCCAGGTCCGGCAGCTCCGTGCTTCCCTGGGCCAGAAAGCCGGCACGGCCGGCGCGCGGGCCCGCGAGGCGGAAGCCGAGGCCGAGCAGACCCGCAAAGCCGTCGCCACCCTGCGCGCACAGGTCGTCGGCCTGGAAGGCGAAGTCAAAACCCTGCGGACGCAGCAGAATCAGACGCGCGACACGCTCCGCAACCTCAGCGAAACCGTCTCCAAGGACCGCGCCGGCGGCAAATAGCCCGGCGGCGGGCTTCTGCTTTCATGGGGGCATGGAGGGAAGCCCGTTCAACCTCTTCGGGGACCCGGACGAGTTCCGGGCCCGCATGGAGGAGCTGTCCGAGCAGATGCAGTCCTCGCAGCGCGTCGCCTGGGCCGACAACGCGATCAAGCTCGCGGTCGAGATGACCGTCGCCTCGATCGGGCGGCTCGAGCTGACCGGCAACAGCGACGAACAGGCGATGCAGGTGCGCGACGCGATCCGCGTCCTCTTCCCCGAGGCCGTGACGCTGGTGCGCGAGGCCCGCGAAGGCCTCTCCTAGACCCCCCCGCTCAGAGCAGCTCGACGCGCAGCGAGAGGACCCCGCCGCGTCGCGCCAGTGCGGCAATGAGCTCCAGCGGCGCGGCGACGATCAGCGCCGGGATCGCGACGACGACGCTGATCAGTCCGTCGAGGCCTCGCTGCCAGGGCCGCTCCGCCCTCGCCGCGTCCCCGCGCCCGAGCGCGCCGAGGGCGACGTTGCGGCCGAAGGTGAAGCCGTTGAGGACGGTCTGCCACATCGTCGCGATGCCGGCCCCGGGCTGCCAGCGGCTCGACCTCACGACCTGGTCGCGGTTGGCGGCGAGCCGGCGCACGGCCTCGGGCGTGAACAGGTAGCGGCTGCCGGGCTCGAGGCCCGCCCAGCCGGCGCCGCCGACCCAGGCGGAGAAGCCGGCCCGGTTGGCGATCCGGATCGTCCCGTCCTCGCTCTGGGCGTAGAGCGCCCGCAGCGCGTCCTCGGTGCTTCCGGGCGCGGCGACGACGCCGAGGCCGCAGCTCTCGCAGCGGCTGACCGGGCCGGCCAGGCCCGGGCGCGCCACGATCCAGCCGAACAGGGGCTCGCCGCACGCGGGGCAGGGCGGGTTCTCGGGGCCGGCCCCCGCCCTGAGGGGGACCACCGGGGTGCGTTGCGCCTGGCTCACGCGGTGTAGCGTACGCGCCGTGCAGCTCAGCGAGATCATGACCGCCGGCGTCGTCACCAGCGCCCCCGACGCCGGCGTCGTCTCGGTCGCGCAGCTGATGCGCGACCACCGCGTCGGCTCGGTCGTGATCGTCGACCAGGGGGACGCGCCGGTGGCGATGGTCACCGACCGCGACATCGCGGTCAGGGTCTTTGCCGAGGGGGCCGCCGCCGAGGCGCCGGTCGGCGACTACGCCTCGCGGCCGCTGGTCTGCGGCGACCCGGCGATGGAGCTCGACGAGGCCGCCGCCCTCATGGTCCAGCACCGGGTGCGGCGCCTGCCGGTAGTCGACGGCGCCCACCTGGTCGGGATCGTCACCCTCGACGACATCGCGGTGCGCACCGGCAACCTCGAGGTCGCCCAGCGAATGACCGCCGAGGTGATCGAGGGCGCGCTGCCCCAGTTCTACTTCCACGAGAGGGGCTGACGGTGCAGCCGAGCCGCGAGGCCGTGCTCGAGCGCGAGCGGCGTTGGGCGATGCCCGTCGCCCTCGCCACCCTGGCCTCGATCGGCCTGCTGATCGCGTCCGGCATCGTCGTCGCCCCGGTCAGCGGCGACGGCGAAGCCGAGGTGCTGAGGGCCGCCCACGAGCACAGCTCCGAGGTCACGATCTCCAGCATCCTCCAGGCGCTCGGCTTCGGCCTGCTGGTGGCGCCTCTCGTCTATCTGTTCCTCGCCACCGTGGCGCGCGTCCCGAAAGTGCGGCCGCAGCTGATCGGCCTGGTCGTCGCCACGCCCCTCTTCTTCGCCGGCGCCTCGATCCTCAACGCGGTCGCGACCCACGACGCCGCCGACAGGTTCGTCTCCGGCGAGGCGACGACCACCTACACCGGGAAGGAAGGGCTCGAGGACTGCCGCGAGGAACGCGAGGACGACGCCGAGGCCTTCCGCGACGAGTACGGCGGCGGTTCCGCCGCGCTCGAGGAGTGCGCCGGGACCAGGGTCGAAGACGAGCAGGCGACCGACGCGATCGCCGACGCGCCGACCCAGATGGTGGCGACCGGGCTCGGCCTCGGCGGCCGTCTCGGCCTCGCCTTCGTCCTCCTCTACACCTGCCTATGGGCGATGCGGGCCGGCCTGCTCTCGCGCTTCTGGGGCTCGCTGGGAATGGCGCTCGGCGCCGCCGCCCTGCTCCTGCTCGTCCAGTTCACGATGATCTTCTTCCTCTACTTCGCGCTGCTCGTCGCGGGCTGGGTTCCGGGCGGCCGGCCTCCGGCCTGGGCGGCGGGAGAGGCCGTTCCCTGGCCGACGCCGGGGGAGAGGGCCGCCGCCGAACTGGAGGAGGCCGGATCCTCGGCCGAGACAGGCGACGAGGGCCCGCCGGACGACCCGGCGGAGCCGAGGCGCAAGCGCAAGCAGCGCGACTGAGAGCTTGTAAACGCTCCACCGGTCTGGTTTGCTCTTCCGATGGGAAGGGTGAGGATGGCGATCCCGATGCTGGCTGCGCTGGCGATGCTGGCGCTCGCCGCGCCCGCGTCGGCGGACGAGTACGTCGTGGGAGGCGACTTCGAGGGCGGCACCCCGGTGATCGAAATGGAAGGCGGCGAAGTCGTCGGCGAAGGAATCGATCACCCGAACTGGCAGGAGAGCGACGATCAGTTCACCAGCCCGATCTGCTCGACGACCCTGGGTGAATGCACAGGCCCCATAGTGCCGTACGGGCCGCGCGGGGGCCAGGCCTGGGCTCTGTTCGGCGCCTACCCAGGCATTGAAGCCCACACCCAGACGCTCTCCCAGACGATGACCCTGCCCGCGGTTGAAAAAGCGGCCCTCAGCTTCTACGTCTGGGTGGGGGAATTCGAGCGCGAGGCCTCGCTCTCGGTCATCTTCGACCAGAAAAAAGTGCAGGCATTCGAAGAGCCGGAACTGCCGGCGCCCAGCGGCAACCCCGCCTTCCAGCAGGTCGCCGTTCCGATCGCGGGCGGCGGCACGATCGAAGCCGGCCAGCACACGGTCGCCCTCCAGTACATCTCCGATTCGGTGACAGGGCTTGAACCCAAACCGACCACCACCCTGAGCGTCGACGACGTCTCCTTCACGGCGACGCCGATTCCGGTCATCGGGCCGTTGGCCCCCGTCATCCCGCCCCCGGCGATCGACACCAAGATCAAGAAGGTCCAGCTCTACACCGCCAAGGCGGGCAAGACCGGCTCGCCGAAGGTTCCCAGGCGTCCGAGCCTCTACAAGGCCACGCAGGGCAAGACCGGCAAGCCGGCCAAGGCGAAGTTCTTCTTCGAGGGCAGCGGCGGGGAGGGCCCTCACACCTTCCGGTGCCAGCTCGACGACGGGGCGTTCAGGCCCTGCACCTCGCCGATCTTCTACAAGAAACTGAAACTGGGGCAGCACACCTTCAAAGTCTTCGCCGTCGACCGCGCCGGCAACAGGGACGAGACGCCGGCCACCTACGTCTTCAAAGCCAAAGCCGGCAAGTCCGGCCGGGCCAGGTAGCGCTCAGCCCAGCGGGTTGAGGCCGGGCGGCGACTCGGCGCCCGCGCCCTGTGCCGCCTGCGCCCGCTTCCGCTGGGTGCGGATCTCGCTCATGATCCGCTCGAGGCGCGGCTCCTGGGAAGTGTCGACGTGGCTCATCGCCCCGGCGACGGCGGGGTGGATCGCCTCGATCCGCTCGTGCATCGCCTGGGCGACGGCGCGGTAGGTGGGGTGGCCCTCGCGGCCGGAGCGCAGCTCGATCAGGTGCATCGCCTCGCGCGCGTTGAGGTCGAGCGTGTAGCGGATCCGGTAGGCGAGGCTGAGCGCGTAGGGCGCCAGCTCGTCGTGCCCCTCCTCCGTCAGCCGCTCATGCTCGGCCCGTGAGATCTCCAGCGCCCGTTCGAACTCGCCGGCGACGCCCGCCTCCTCGATCTCTCCGGGCACTCCGGCGCCGAGGTCGGGGCCGAGGCGCTGCCACTGGCAGGTCAGCATCCGGTGGCGCTGGAGGTCGCGGAAGGCGCCGTAGTCGGAGACGATCTCGAAGCGGTAGCGGAGCGCCTCGAAGCCGCGGCCCGGCCGGTGGCGGCGGTTGGCGCGCTCGCCGATCATCGCCGCGAGCAGCTGGGAGCGCTCCTCGCGGTCGAGCACGTCGATGCGGGCGAGGATCTCGGTCTCCGGGGTGCCAGCCGACTCGAACAGGCAGGAGGCGAGCAGGTCCTCTTCGGTGCCGTCGACGTGGATCAGCTCCACCGACGGCGCCGCCGTGCCGCTGCCGCGGCGGTCGAGGCCGAGCCGCGAGACCCACTCCTCGGTCGCCTCGCGCCGCCGTTCGAAGTAGGAGATCCACTCGCCGCCGCGCTCGGGGCGGTCGACCCGCGAGACGAAGCTCGGCATCACCTGCTGGAGCTCGGAGAGGATCATCCCGCCGTACTCGCGCGCCTCCGGCAGCGGCGATGCCATCAGCCGCATGATCATCTGCTCGTAGGCCTGCCCCGAGGCGTAGATGCCGACGTGGCTGAGCGTCGCCGCCGGCAGCAGGCCGCGCAGGAGGTCGAGCGCCTTGGCGCGGATCGAGCGCTGCCAGGCGCCCTCGGGCTCGCCGTCGCCGCGCGGCCAGCGCTCGGCGGCCCAGGCCTCGACCTGTTCCAGCGAGCGCGAGTAGATCGAGAAGACCTCGTCCATGGCGGCGCCGAACTCGGGGCCGAGCCGCTCGTCGCGGTAGTAGCGGTAGCCGCCGCCGGCGTCCTCGGGGAGCGGCTTGTCGTAGGGGATGTAGCGCGTGGACTGCTCGAGGTAGGCGGCGAGGCGGCCGCGCTGGAGGAGCTTGGTGAGGATGTTCGAGACCCACTCGCAGGCGATGTGGGCGCCGCCGACCTGGGCGATCGAGTCGTCTCCATAGCCGACGAAGACCCGCTCGTAGAGCTTCGCGGCGCGCTCGCCCTCCTCGTCGTCGAAGGGCCGTCCCGCGGCCGGCGCGTCGGCCGCGAACTCCTCCAGATAGAGGCGGCGCACCGTCCCCGAATAGCGCGAATAGCGGGCAAAAAGCGCGCCCTTGACGGTCTCCGGCAGGTTGACCAGCGCGAAGACCGGGCGGTCGAGATTGGTGAAATGGGGGGTGAGGAGCTCCCGCTCCTGGGGGGTGAATTGCTCGACCGGGTAGTCCACCGCCGCATCGTAGCCACCCGCGCGGCGGGCCTTGGCCGGCCCGAAGCGCGCACTTTGGGGTCGAGCCGTCGATTGACCTCCTATGAGGCGGTCAACTGACGGCTCGACCCGGGGGCGAGGCCATCAGCTCGACTAGGTGGCCGCCGGGGGAGGTGGTCTTGGCTCGGGGCGCGCCCCAGTGCTCGGCGCGGCGTTCGACCTCGAAGCCGGAGTCCTCGAGCCGCGCGACCGCCCGCTCGAAGTCCTCGACGACGACCGCTGTGTGGCCGGCCGCCGGGACGGCCGGGTCCGGCGTGTGCAGGAGGTGGATCTGGGTTCCGCCCCGCTCGAACCAGGTGGTCGTGCCCGCCAGCGAGGCCGGCGCCTCGACCTCCTCGAAGCCCAGCTGCGCCCAGAACTCCCTGGCCCTGCCGAGGGCCTCGGGCTCGACCTCGAGGGCGACGTGGTGGAGCACGGAACGAGTCTAGTCCGGGCTCAGAACAGCAGCGAAGCGAGGGCGGCGGCGACGACGATCGCGCTCGACCAGGCGACCGCCTCGGCGGTGATCTCCATGTCGAGGCCGTAGGTGTGGGCGATGATCATCGAGGTGATCCCCGAGGGCATCGAGGCGATCAACAGGTAGGCGACCGGCAGGTCGATCAGCGGCGCCGAGAAGAGGATCAGCAGCCCGGGGGCGATCGCCAGGCGGACCCCCACCGCGAGGGCGACGGGACGGCTCGGCGACGGCGGGAAGGGGAGCTCGCCGTGCTCGGCGTTCTCCGCCAGGGTCGCGCCGACGGCGAAGAAGCTGAGCGGCAGCATCGCGATCACGAGGCCCTGGGAGACGTCGACCGCGATCTCCGGAGCCAGCGCGTCGGGGGCGAGAAGGCCGGCGAGCGCGGCGTAGAGCAACGGGTTGCGGGTGAAGAAGAAGCGGACCCGCTCGCCGAGGCCTTCGCCGGCCCTGGTGCCGAGGGCGGCTCCGACCGCGAAGGCGCCGAGCAGCATCGTCGGCGCGTTGACCAGCATGTCGTAGAGGACCGCGGTCGGCAGCTCGTCGCGGCCGAGCAGGGCCAGGGTCAGCGGGTAGCCGAGGTAGGCGGAGTTGACGCAGAGCACTGCGCAGACGACGGCGCCCACCTGGGGCCGCGAGAGCCGCAGCACCCGCGCCGCCACCCACCAGGCGAGCAGCCCGGCGAGCCCCACCGCGAGCAGGCCGAGGACGACGCCGATGCCGCGGTCGAAATCGATCTCCGCCGTCGCGATGCTGAAGAAGATCACCGGCGGGATCAGCACGTAGAGCAGCAGGACGAGGATGCGCCGCGCCGCGAGCGCGGCCGCTTCGGGCCTGCGCCGCTCGGCCCACACGCCGACCGCCACCGAAACCACGATCGCCAACGCTGTTAGGAGGACCCCCACCCGGGCACCCTTTCAGGTCGCCGAATTAGCGAGCATCCATATCTGATTCTCTGCGAGCGACGCCGATATGCCGGTGTGGGCGTCCGCCTAGGCGTACAACGCCTGTATGAGGTCTTCGTACTTGCGTTCTATCGGGCGGCGTTTGAGCTTCAGGGTCGGGGTCAGCTCCTCGCCGCCGGGCGCCCACTCGCCGTGGATCACCTCGTAGCGCTTGATCTGCTCGACCCGTGAGAGGCGCGCGTTGGCGGCCTCGACCGCCTTGGAGATCTCCTCGGCGATCGCCGGGTCCTCGGGGTCGCCGCCGCGGGCTGCGAGGGTTTCGGGGTCGAGGGTGATCAGCGCCACGTTGTAGGGACGGCGGTCGCCGATCGCCACCGCCTGGGCGATCAGGGTGGTGGCCGCCTTCAGCTTCGACTCGATGTTGGCGGGGGACATGTTCTTGCCCGCCGCGTTGATGATCAGCTCCTTCTTGCGATCGACGATCCGCAGGTAGCCCTCCTCGTCGAATTCGCCGACGTCGCCGGTCAGGATCCAGCCGTCGTCGGTGAGCGCCTCGGCGGTCTTCTCCGGCATGTTGCGGTAGCCCTTCATCACCTGCGGCCCGCGCACCATCACCTCGCCGTCCTCGGCCAGCTTCACCTCGGTGTCGGGCAGCGGCGGGCCGACGGTGCCGACCCGGACCCTCCCCGGCGGGTTGATCGTCGCCATCGCGCTCGTCTCCGACATCCCCCAGGTCTCGCAGATCTCTATCCCGATCGCGAGGAAGAACTCGAGCACCTCGGGCGGCGTCGGCGCCGCCCCGACGACGAACCATTCGGTCTCGTCGAGGCCGAGCAGCGAGCGGATCTTCGAGAACACCTTCTCGTCGGCCTCGTCCCATTCCGCCTGCAGCTCGTCGGGCACCTCGCCCTCCATGTAGGCGGCGACCCTGCGGCGGCCGATCTCGAACGCCCACTCGGTCGCGCGCCGTTTCTCCTCGTCCTGCTCGGCGGCCATCGCCGTCTCCAGCGCGCCCTTCAGTTTCTCCCAGATCCGCGGCACCCCGCCCCAGGCCGTGGGCTTGACCTCGATCGAGTAGACGACCATCTGTTTCGGGTCGGGGCAGCAGTGCAGGGTGTGGCCGAACATCATCTGCCCGTAGTGCGTCGCCCAGCGGTCGGCGATGTGGGCGCTCGGCAGGAAGGAGATCGAGCGCCCGCCCGGCTTCACTTCCCGGACCCCGTTGCAGGCGCGCCAGACGGCGACCATGTTGGCGTGGGTGAGCTGCACGCCCTTCGGCGGCCCGGTGGTGCCGGAGGTGTAGATCAGGCAGAGCACGTCCTCGGGCTCGACCGCCCGCCAGGCCGCCTCGAAGTCGAACCCGTCGTCCCCCATCGCCTCGAAGTCGGCGAGGGAGATCGTGCCCTCCGGTGCCTCGCCGTCGATCACGACGACGTGCTCGAGCGCCTCGACCCGGTCGCGCGCCTCCAGGACCGCGTCGAGGAAGGCCTGCTCGGTGACGATCACCCGGTTGGCGGCGTCGGCGATCACGTACTCGATCTGCTCCGGGGAGGAGGTGTTGTAGATCGAGAAGCAGGTCGCGCCGAGGTGCATCGCGGCCGTGTCGGTGAGGTTGAAGGCGGGCCGGTTGGCGAGCATGAAGCCGACCGTGTCGCCGCGGCCGACGCCGAGCGCCGCGAAGGCCGCCGCCCGCCGCCTCACGGTCTCCGCGTACTCGGCGAAGCTCGCCTCGTAGTCGGTGTCCTTGAAGCGGAGAGCCGGTTGCTCGCCCCGTTCCCCCGCGGTCAGCTGGAAGGCCTCGCACATGGTGGAACCGGAAAGTGCTCGCGGCTGCGCGCTCATCCGCTGAACATATACGCCCCTCGCGGACAGGGCCCGCCGCGCCAGGGACGTTTCCTGTTTAGCCGAAGAGGGAAGCGCCCGCGCGCTCGGCGAACTCGACCAACGGCTGCGGGATGATCCCGAAGAAGACGGTCGCGGCGGCGGCGAGCAGGGCCGGGCCGACGAGGTAGGCGCGGCGGCCGGCCTCGGGGTCCACGGGGTCGGCCTCGGGCGAGGCGCCGGCGATCGCCGGCGCGCTCGAGCCCGCCGCCTCGCCGCCCGGGCGCATCCACATCGCCGCCACCACGCGCAGGTAGTAGGCGAGCGAGATCATCGTGCCGACCGCGATGAAGACCGCGAGCCAGGTGTAGTCGCCCGCGACCAGGGCCTCGATCAGGTAGAGCTTGCCGATGAAGCCCGCCGTCGCCGGCAGCCCGGCGAGTCCGAGCATCGAGATCGTCAGCGGCCAGGCGAGCAGCGGCCGCGCGGCGCCGAGCCCCTCGAGCGCGCGGATGTCGTCGCCGAACGGGGTCTCGCGCTCACGGGCGACGATCACGGCGAAGGCGGCGAGGTTCATGAAGGCGTAGGCGGCGAGGTAGAAGACGAGCGCGCTGACGCCGGCCTCGCTGGCGACGACGAGGCCGCCGAGGATGTAGCCCGCCTGGGCGATGCCGGAGTAGCCGAGCAGCCGCTTGATCGAGCTCTGGCCGAGGGCGCCGACGTTGCCGATCACGATCGAGGCGGCGGCGAGGACGGCGAGCGCCGGCTGCCAGTCGCCGGCCTGCGGCAGCAGGGCGACGTCAAAGAAGCGGACGAAGACGGCGAAGGCCGCGGCCTTGGTCGCCACCGCCATGAACCCGGTGATCGGCGTCGGCGCTCCCTCATAGACGTCGGGGGTCCACTGGTGGAAGGGGGCGATCGAGGTCTTGAAGGCGAGCCCGACGGCGCACATCGCGATCCCGATCAGGACCAGCGGGTCGCCGATCAGGCCCTCCTTGCCGATCCCCTCGGCGATCCCGGCGAAGTCGGTCGAGCCCGAGCCGCCGTAGAGCAGCGCCATCCCGTAGAGCAGCGTCGCCGAGCCGAGCGAGCCGACGATCAGGTACTTGAGCCCCGACTCGAGCGACTTCTGGCGCCGCATGTCGGTCGCGCAGAGGATGTAGAGGGGGATCGAGAGGGTCTCGATCGCGACGAAGAAGGTGACCAGGTTCTGCGACTGCGCGAGCAGCACCATGCCGAGCACCGAGCCGAGCAGCAGCGCGTGGTACTCGCCCGAGCCCGCCTGCTCGGCGGCCGGCTCGCGCAGCGAGAGCAGGACGGTGAAGGCCGCGGTCAGGATCGCGATCAGCGAGATCGCGATCGCCAGGTCGTCGAGGCGCAGGGCGCCGGTGATCAGGTCCTTGGGATTGGCGCCCCACTGCCAGATCAGCAGCCCGGCCGTGACCGCCAGGACGACAAGCGTCAGGCCCGGGGCGCTGCGCTTGAAGGGCCGGAAGACCGAGCTGAGCAGGACGAAGCAGAGCCCGACCGTCAGCGCGATCACCGGCGAGAGCCCGGCGTAGTCCATCTCGGGGGCGTTGAAGGTCACGGGCGGCCTCCCTCATAGCCCGTCGAGAAGGCGGCGCCGTCCTTGGCCACGCTCTCCTTGGGGGCCACCTTGGCCACCGCCTCCCGGACGGAGGCGTCGGTCCGCTTCAGGATCAGCTGCGGGTAGAGCGCGAGGCCGAGGATGCAGAGGACGAGCGGGACGAGGACGAGCCCGTCGCGGACGCCGATCTCACGCGACTCGACCCCCTCCGGCAGGCGGTTGTGCATCGTCCGCTGGTAGAGGCGCAGCGCGTAGAAGGCGGCCAGCGCGACACCCGCGACGGCGACGAACGCGAAGACGATCTTCGCGTCGAAGAGCGCGTTGAGGATGAAGAACTCGCCGATGAAGTTGGCCGAGCCGGGCATCGCGAGGGTCGCCATCGTCACGATTAGGAAGAGCGCCGCCAGGACCGGCGCCTTGCTCGCCATCCCGCCCATCTTCGTCAGGTCCTCGGTCCCGGAGCGCTCGGCGAGCAGGGCGATGATCACGAAGAGCGGCGCGACGACGAGGCCGTGGTTGACCATCTGCAGCACGGCGCCGTCGGCCCCGTCGGCGGAGAGGGCGAAGATCCCGGCGGTGATGAAGCCGAGCTGGGCGATCGAGGAGTAGCCGGCGACGAGCCTCACGTTCGTCTGCGTGAAGGCCATCGCCGAGCCGTAGAGGATCGAGGCCAGGGCGATCACCAGGACGACCTCCTGGAACTCGACCGTGGCGTCGGGGAAGACCGGCAGGACGACGCGCAGGAAGCCGTAGGCGCCGACCTTGGCGAGCACGCCGGAGAAGATCGCGAGGACCGGCAGCGGCGCGGCGCGGTAGGCGTCCGGCATCCAGCCGTGGAGAAGGAAGGCGGGCATCTTGACCAGGAAGGCGGCGGCGAAGAACCAGAAGATCCAGCGCTGGCTGCCGAGGCTGAGCGGGTCGGCGGCGAGCTCCGCGATCGAGAAGGTGATCTGGCCGCCGTCGGCCGCCAGCACCGCGGTCGCGACCGCCGCGACCAGCATCAGCAGCGACCCGATCAGCGTGTAGACGATCATCTTCAGCGTCGCCGCCGAGGCGGTGACGCCCTCGCGGTCGCTGCCCCAGGCGCCGAAGAGGAAGTAGAACGGGACCAGCATCAGGTCGAAGAAGAGGACGAAGAGCAGCAGGTCCTGGGCGAGGAAGGCGCCGAGGGTCGCGGTCTCGCCGACCAGCAGCATCAGGAAGAAGAGGTGGGGGCGGTCCTGCTCGCGGAAGGCGGCGAAGGCGGTCCCGGCCAGCCAGACGACGGCGGTGAGCAGCAGCAGGAAGACGTTGAGCCCGTCGACGCCGAGGCTGTAGTCGACGCCGAGGCCGGGGATCCACTCGACGTCGACCGTGTTCTGCATGCCGCCGCCGGAGTCGAACCCGGCGAGGATCGCGACCGCGATGCCGAGCGTCACCGCGGTGCCGGCCGTCGCCCACCAGCCGGCCAGCCGCCGTGGCAGGAAGAGGCCGACGAGGCCGAAGGCGAGGGGTGTCCAGAGCAGCGAGTTGCTCATCAGGAGGCCACGATCAGGAAGTAGAGGGCGAGGCCGGCGAAGCCGGCGATCAGGAGCAGCGCGTAGCTGCGGACGAAGCCGCTCTGGACGGCGCGGACGAAGCCGCCGGCACCGCCGACGGCCTCCTTCGTCCCGCTGACCAGGCCGTCGACGACGAAACGCTCGAAGGTGCGGTCGGCGAAGCATCCGATCGCGAGGACGGGCCGCACGACCAGGAGGTCGATCGCCTCGTCGAAGTACCACTTGTTGAGGAAGAGGGTGTGGAGCGGGCGCAGCCGCCGGATCACGAGCGCCGGCGTCTCGGGCCGGGCGACGTAGAGGAAGTAGGCGATGCCGATGCCCGTCAGCGAGATCACCCCGCCGATCCCGAGGCCGAGCCATTCGGCGCCGGCGGAGGGGTGGATGTGGGAGAGGGGGGAGTCGTGAAAGACCGGCTCCAGGAAGCTGGTGATCAGGTGGTCGACGCCGGGGACCTGGATCAGGCCGCCGATCAGGGCGAGGACGCCCAGCGTCCCCATCGCCACCTTCATCGACCACGACTGCTCGGCGATGTGGTGCTCGGGGCCGGGGAAGCCGACCTCGGTGTCCTCCGCCTCCCCGGTCACGGGGTTGACCGGCTCGCCGTGGGCGACATGGCCGGTCTCGATCAGCTCCTGCGCCTCTCTGCAGGGCTTGCCGGGCAGGATCCGGAAGACCAGCCGGAAGCTGTAGACCGCGGTCAGCAGCGCCCCGACGTAGCCGAGCACCGTGAAGATCATGTACATGCCGCCGCGCGCCTCGGCGAAGGCGAGGATCTCGTCCTTGGAGAAGAAGCCGGAGGTGGTCGGGAAGGCGGCTAGCGCGAGGCTGCCGATCAGCAGCATCGCCGCGGTGAAGCGCATCGCCCTGCCGAAGCCGCTCATCTCGTCGATGTTCTGGCGGTTCGCCATCGCGGCGATGATCGAGCCGGCCGCCATGAAGAGCAGCGCCTTGAAGAAGGCGTGCGTCATCAGGTGGAACATGCCGGCGCTGAAGGCGCCGATCGAGACACCGACGATCATGTAGCCGATCTGGCTCATCGTCGAGTAGGCGATCGCCCGCTTCAGGTCGGTCACGACCAGCGCGATCGTTCCGGCGACGAGCAGCGTCGCCAGGCCGACGAAGGCGGCGATGTCGGCCGCGGTCGGGGCGAGCCCGAAGAGCGGATGGGTGCGGGCGATCAGGTAGACGCCCGCCGTCACCATCGTCGCCGCGTGGATCAGCGAGGAGACCGGGGTCGGTCCCTCCATCGCGTCCGGCAGCCAGGTGTGGAGCGGCAGCTGCGCCGACTTGGCGAAGGCGCCGACGAGCAGCAGCAGGCAGATCGCCGTGATCGTCCACTCGTTGGTGGTGAAGGCCTCGGGCGCGCGCTCGAATACCGCGCCGAACTCGAAGCTGCCGAGCTCACGGAAGATCAGGAAGGCCGCGAGGACGAGGCCGATGTCGCCGACGACGTTGATCACGAAGGCCTTCATCCCCGCCCGGGTCGCCGTCTCCCGCCGGTACCAGAAGCTGATCAGCGCGTAGGAGGCGAAGCCGACGAAGGCCCAGCCGACGGTGAGCAGGACGAAGTTGCCGGCGAGGACGAGCAGCAGCATCGAGAAGACGAAGAAGTTGAGGTAGGCGAAGAAGCGCCGGTAGCCGCGGTCGGACCGCATGTAGCCGAACGAGTAGAGGTGGATCAGGGTGGAGACGCCGGTGACGACGAGGACCATGAAGACCGAGAGCGGGTCGACGAGTATCCCGAGCTGGATGTCGAGCCCGCCCGCGTTGGCGTAGTCCCAGAGCGAGGAGGCGTGGTGGCGCGACTCAGGGTCTTCGCCGAGCAGCGTGACCAGGGTCGCGACCCCGCAGGCGAAGGCGAGCGCGATCGAGGCGATGCCGATGACGCCCGCCGCCCGCTCCGGCAGGGCCCGGAAGCCGAGCCCGATCGCGATCGAGCCGAGCAGCGGGAAGAGCAGGACCAGCCAGCCCCAGGTGGCGGCGCTCATCCGCGCAGCTCCGTCAGCTCATCGACGTCGAGCGGCAGCCTGCGGCGGAAGATCGCGACGATCAGGCCGAGGCCGATCACGACCTCGCAGGCGGCGACGACCATGACGACGATCGCGAAGACCTGACCCTCCTGGTTGCCGACCATGCGGCTGAAGGCGACCAGCGCCAGGTTGCCGGCGTTCAGCATCAGCTCGAGGCAGAGCAGGATCACGATCGGGCTGCGGCGGATCAGGATGCCGACGGCGCCGACCGCGAACAGCATCGAGGAGAGGACGACGTACCACTCGATCGCCATCAGGCGCCCTCCTCCTCGCCACGCTTACCAGCGAGTACTACGGCGCCCACAGCGGCTAGCAATAGGAGAATTGACGATGCCTCGAAGGGCAGCAGGAATCGTTCGAGCAGCAGATGGCCGATCGCGGCCGGGTCGCCGAAGCCGGGCTTGACGTCGGGGCCGTCGCTGCCGAGCGCGATCAGCGAGGAGCCGAGGATCGCGATCGAGAGCTCGACGAAGAGCGCGATGCCGAGCAGCGGGGCGAAGAAGCGCTGGCCCGGGATCGGCTCCCAGGCCGACTCGGCCTCGCCGCCCACGTAGGCGACGACGAAGACGTAGAGGACCATCACCGCGCCGGCGTAGACGACGACCTGGGCTGCGGCGACGAAGGCGGCGGCGAGCATCAGGAAGAGGACGGCGAGCGAGAAGAGGTGGACGATCAGCGCCAGCACCCCGTAGAAGGGGTTGCGCATCGCGACGACCCCGATCGCCCCGCCGAGGGCGCCGATCGCCGCCATGAAGAACAGGACCGCTTCCATGCTGCTACTCGCCCTCGCTTTTCAGCGGGGTCCGCTCGATCGGCTCCGCGAGCAGCATCTCCTTGGTGAAGATCAGGTTCTCGCGGTCGTAGTCGGCCATCTCGTAGTCGTGCCCCATCGTGATCGCGTCGAAGGGGCAGGCGATCTCGCAGTAGCCGCAGAAGATGCAGCGGGAGAGGTTGATCTCGTAGACGGCCGCATAGCGCTCGCCGGCGGAGACGCGGTCGCCCGGGATGTTCTCGGCGGCGACGACGCGGATGCAGTCGGCCGGGCAGGCGGCGGCGCAGAGCGAGCAGCCGACGCACTTCTCGAGGCCGGTGTCCTCGAACTTGTGGAGCTTGTGGCGGCCGCGGAAGCGCGGGTAGACCGGGGTCTTCTCCTCCGGGTACTGGATCGTCATCGGCCCCTCGATCAGGCGCGCCATCGTCGTCTTCAGGCCGCGCAGCGTCTCCCCGAAGGCGCGGTAGGCGCCGCCGAGCCCGCCCGGCTCGGGACCGCGCTGGACGGCGACCACGTCCTCGTCCTTCAGGTAGGGGAACTCGCTCACGTGACCACCACCAGGACGGCGGTGACGAGGACGTTCAGCGTCGCCAGCGGCAGCAGCACCTTCCAGCCGAGGCTCATCAGCTGGTCGTAGCGCAGGCGCGGCAGCGTCGCCCGAACCCAGATGAAGAGGAAGATCAGGCAGGACATCTTGGCCAGCATCCAGATCGGGTCGAGGAAGCTCGGGCCGGGGCCCATCCAGCCGCCGAGGAAGAGCGCCGCGGCGACGCCGGAGACGACGATGATCTCCAGGTACTCGACCATCAGGAAGCTGCCGAAGCGCATCCCGCCGTACTCGGTCATGAAGCCCTGGACGAGTTCGGCATCGGCCTCGGGCATGTCGAACGGGGTGCGGTTGGTCTCGGCGAAGCCGGCCAGCATGAAGATCAGGAAGCCGACGATCTGCGGGACGATGAACCACATGTCGCCCTGGGCCTTGACCAGGTCGACGAGCGAGAGCGAGCCGCCGATCATGATCACGCCGAGCAGCGCCAGCCCCATCGAGACCTCGTAGGAGATCAGCTGGGCGGCGCCGCGCATGGCGCCGAGGAGGCTGTACTTGGAGCCCGAGGACCAGCCGCCGAGCAGCAGGCCGTAGAAGGCGATCGAGCCGACGGCGAAGAAGTAGAGGATCCCGATCGGGATGTCGATCCCGTAGAGCCCGACGCCGCCCTGGACGTCGCCCCAGGGGATGATCGCCAGCGCCATCACGCCCGAGATCACCGGCAGCAGCGGGCCCATCACGTAGAGCGCCGGGATCGCGCTGGCCGGCCGGAAGCCCTGCTTGCTGATCAGTTTGAAGAGGTCGGCGAGCGGCTGCAGGAGCCCGAACGGGCCGACCCGGTTGGGGCCGTAACGGTGCTGGAAGCGGCCGATCAGCTTGCGCTCGATCACCGTCATCACGGGCACGATCCCGAAGATCACCGCGAAGATCACGATCGACTTGGCGACCATGATCCAGGTCGCTTCGACGAAGGTCGTGTCGGCGATCGGGATCACTTCTCGACCTTCTCGATGCTGACCTCGACCGGCCCGCCGTTGAGCAGGGCGTTGGCGTTGCCGTCCTTCGTGCCCTCGATCAGGAACACGGTGCCCTGGGCGACCCGTTCCTTGATGTCGACAGCGGCGACGACGCTGTTCCCGTTTTGCGTGACCTTGACCTGATCGCCGGCCTTCAGCCCGAGGCGCTCGGCATCAGCTACGGCCATCTCAGCCCGCTGGTGGGGGGCCAGGAATCTCAAGGGCGGATTCAGCTCGGTAATAGCTCCAACCCAGAGGTCGCGATACGTCCCGAGCCTGAAGCCGTCCGGGTCGGGGTCGCCGGACACTGAGCGCGGAGCGCCATCCGGTCCCACGGAGCCCGCCGCGGCAGCTCGCGGAGTCGCGTCCGGCGACCCCGACCCGGACGGCTCCTCGACCCGAGGCAGATTCGCGGCCGAGGGGCCGTCCTGCCAGCGGATGCCCCGGCCGCCGATCGCTGCGTCGTCGATGCCCTCGTAAAACGGGACCTCCGCGGCCAGAGCGGCGAAAGCGGTCGGTTGAGACACGACGCCGGTGTCTTGTCCCAATGCCAAAGACAACTCGGCGAGCACGCCCCAGCCCGGGCGGATATCGCCTGGGCGCCCGGCGCTCGGGCGAACGCGCTGCAGGCGCCCGTCGGGATGCGTGACGGTCCCGTCTTTCTCAGCATGGGTCTCCAGCGGGAAGACGACGTCGGCCATCGCCGTGGTGGCGTTCTCGAAGGTGGAGAAGACGACGAGGTGCTCGGCGGCGGCTAGGGCTCCCTTCCAGGCCTCGGTGTCGGGGAAGTCGCGGAGGGGATCGACGCCGAAGAGGAGCAGGGACTTGATCTCACCCGAGATCAAGCCCTCGCGGATCTCCTCGGTACCCCGGCCGACGAGCCGTCGATTCGCCCCCTCCGAGGGGGTCAATTGACGGCTCGGCTCGCTGAGGCCGGGGCCCGCGTCGGGGAGGCAGCCGGCCTCGCGCAGGCCGCGGGCGTTGGTTGCCTCGGGGACCTCGAGCAGGCCGGAGCCGTCCTTCCCCGCCAGGTCGAGCGCCGCGGCGACGTCGAGCAGGGCTCGGGTCGCGCCCTCGCCCTCGCGGCCGATCCGCTCGCCCCACACGACCACGACGCTCTCCGCCTCGCGCAGAACGTCGGCGACCTCCGCCGCTCCGCCGACGCCTGCGACGTTGTCCCCGGTATCCGGGGACAACGTCGTCGAGGTCTCCAGCTGCGAGGCGAGTTCGGCGAGGAATGCGCCCGAGCCCCCCGGGACGTAGCGGCTGACAGCCGCGGCGCCGCCGTCGAGCGGGGTCGGGCGGTCGGTCGCGACCGCGAGGCGGACGCCGTTGCGGCGCATGCCCTTGCGGATCCGCAGGTCGAGGATCGGCGAGCTGTGCAGCGGGTCGGTGCCGACGACGAGGACCGCGTCCGCCGTGTCGAGGTCGCGGACCCGGGCGGTGAGCTCGGGCCGCGCCAGCCGCACGAGCGCCTCGCGCCCGGGTCCCCGCGACGCCCGCGAGTCGACGTTCGGCGAGCCGAGCGCCCCGCGCATGATCCGCTGGACCAGGTGGCCCTCCTCGTTGGAGGCGTCGCCGAGGATCGCCGCGCTCGCGGCACCGCCGGCGCGCAGCCCCTCGGCCGCCTTCGCGATCGCCTCCTGCCATTCGGCGGCGCCGCCGCGCCCGCGCGGCCCGCTCACCCGCTCCTCGGCGCCGAACATCTCGAAGCCGTAGCGGCCGCGGTCGCAGAGCCAGCCGTCGTCGACCTCGGCGTTGTCGCGGGAGACGACCCGCTTCACCTCCTCGTCGCGAACGGTGAAGCTGACGTTGCACTGGCTCGGGCAGAGCGTGCAGACCGAGCCCGCCTGCTCGATGTCCCAGGGCCGGGCGCGGAAGCGGTAGGTGTAGCTGGTCAGCGCGCCGACGGGGCAAAGGTCGGTGATATTGCCGTGGAAGGGCGCGATATAGGGCCGGTCGTCGAAGGTGCCGACGAAGGTGCGGTCGCCGCGCTCGAGAAGCTGAAGCTGCTCGTCCTCGGCGACCTCTTGGCTGAAGCGCACGCAGCGGTAGCAGAGGATGCAGCGCTCACGGTCGATCGCGACCAGCGGCGAGAGCTCGATCGGCTTCTCGAAGTGGCGCTTCTCGTCGATCATCCGGCTGCGGCCGGGGCCCCAGCCCATCGTGATGTCCTGGAGCGGGCATTCGCCGCCTTTGTCGCAGACCGGGCAGTCGAGCGGGTGGTTGACGAGCAGGAACTCGACGACTGCGCTCTGCGCCTCCTTGACCTGCTCGGTGCGGGTGTGGACGACCATCCCGTCGCGCACCGGCGTCGAGCACGAGGTCTGCAGTTTCGGGATCCCCTCGACCTCGACCAGGCACATCCGGCAGGCGCCGACCGGGTCGCCGAGCTTCGGCTCGTAACAGAAGACCGGGATCTCGACGTCGCCGCGCTTGGCCGCGTCGTGGAGCATCTCGCCCTCGGTCGCGGTCACCTCGCGCCCGTCGATGATCAGCGTGACCTGTTTCATATAACCGCCGCCTCCTCTGCTCCCGCAAGGACGCGCTCATGACCACCGGAGGCCACGCGTCCTTGCTCCCGCGTCCGGGGGCGGCGGGTCACGCGACCACCGCCTCGTGGGGGTCGACCGCGGCGGCGGCGATCACGTCCTCGAACTCCTGGCGGAACTTGCGCACCATCGCCCCGACCGGCATCGCCATCGAGTCGCCGAGCACGCAGAGGCAGTGGCCGATGATGTTCTCCTGCACCGAGGCGACGATGTCGAGGTCCATCGGCGTCGCCTCGCCGCGCACCACCCGCTCCAGCATCTTCACGGTCCAGTTGGTCCCCTCGCGGCAGGGGGTGCACTTGCCGCAGGACTCGTGGTGGTAGAAGCGCGCCGTGCGCAGCGCCATGTGCGGGATCGAGACGCGGTCGTCGGCGACGATCACCGAGCCCGAGCCGAGCATCGAGCCGGCCTCGGCCATCGCCTCGAAGGAGTAGGGGAGGTCGAGGCCCTCCTCGGCGGTCAGCACCGGGGAGGAGGAGCCGCCGGGGTAGAAGGCCTTCACCTCGCGGCCCTCCTCGGGCCCGCCGGCGAGGTCGTAGATCAGCTCCCGGGTCGGGATCCCCAGCTCGACCTCGTAGTTGCCGGGGCGCCGCACGCAGCCGGAGACCGAGACGACCTTGGTGCCGGGGGACTGCTCGGTGCCGAAGCCCTTGAACCACTCGGCGCCGTTGGCGACGATCCGCGGCACGTTGGAGAGCGTCTCGACGTTGTTGATCAGCGTCGGCCCGCCGTAGAGGCCCTGCACCGCCGGGAACGGCGGCTTCAGCCGCGGGTTGCCGCGCTTGCCCTCGAGCGCGTCGAGCAGCGCCGTCTCCTCGCCGCAGATGTAGGCGCCGGCGCCACGGTGGACGACCAGCTCGAGGTCGGAGCGGGTGCCGAGGATGTTCTGGCCCAGGTAACCGGCCTCATACGCTTCGGCGACCGCGGCGTCGAGGACGTCGGCCTGCGAGTCGTACTCGCCGCGGATGAAGATGAAGGCGTGGCCGGCGTCGGCCGCCAGCGCCGCGATCGCGATCCCCTCGATCAGCTGGTGCGGGTTGCGCTGCATCAGCTCGCGGTCCTTGAAGGCGCCCGGCTCGGACTCGTCGGCGTTGCAGCAGAGGTACTTCGCCATGTCTCCGCGGGGCAGGAAGGAGGCCTTTTTGCCCATCGAGAAGCCGGCGCCGCCGCGTCCCCGCAGGCCGGAGTCTTCGAGCGTGGAGAGGATCTCGGTCCGCCTCCATCTCCCGGTAGGCCTTCTCCAGGGTGGCGTAGCCGCCGTAGCCCTTGTAGCCGTCGAGGGTTCTCAGCTTCGGGTCCTCGGCGTGCTCGAGCAGGATGCGCGTCTCAGGCATCGGAGCCGCCTCCCGCCGCGGCGCCGCCCGCCAGGCCCCGCTTCTCCAGCGCCTTCTCCGGCAGCACCTCGGAGCCGGCCAGCAGCTGCTCGATCGCGGTCCTCGCGTCGGCGCCCTCCAACGGCCCGAAGTAGCGCTCGTCGATCGAGGCCATCGGCGCGATGTCGCAGGCGCCGAGGCACTCGAAGCCGGTGACGAAGAGATCGTCGACGCCCTCGGCGGCGGCGCGGAAGGCGTCGAGCAGCTCGTCGCCGCCGCGCATCCAGCAGCTGATGTTGGTGCAGACGGCGACCTTGTGGGAGCCGACCGGCTCGGTGTGGAGCAGGTCGTAGAAGCTGGCGACCGACTCGAGGTAGGCGGGCGTCACCCGCATCACCGCGGCGGCCTGGCGGATCCCGTCCGGGGTGCACCAGCCGTAGAGCCGCTGGACCGCCCAGAGCGCCGGGATCGAGGCCGATTTGCGGTCCGGGTAGCGGCCCATCAGCGTCTCGATGTGCTCGCGCAGCTCGGCCGGGCAGTCGACCTCGTGCAGCTCGGGAACGGCCTGCGGAGAGCGGTCCGGAACCCGTCCCTCGCTGAGCGCGGGGTCGACGGGCAGCGCCCGCCCGTCGCCGTTCTCGGGGCTCACCGGTCGACCCCCCCGAGGATCGGGTCGAGCATGCCGAGGCTGCAGATCATGTCGGCGACGTAGCTGTCGACCGCCATGTCCTTGAAGGACTGCAGGTTGACGAAGGAGGGGTCGCGCATGTGGACGCGCGCGGGCTTCGCCGAGCCGTCGGCGAGGACGAAGCAGCCGAGCTCCCCGCGCGGGCTCTCGATCGAGTAGTAGACCTCGCCGGGCGGCACCCGGTAGCCCTCGGTGACGAGCTTGAAGTGGTGGATCAGCGACTCCATCGAGGTCGAGAGCTCCGAGCGCGGCGGCAGCACGTACTTGCGGTCGTCGGCGATGAACGGGCCCTCGGGCAGCGCGTCGAGCGCCTGCTCGATGATCCGCGTCGACTCGACCATCTCGGCGACCCGGACCCGGTAGCGGTCGTAGTTGTCGCCGACCGTGCCGACCGGGATCTTGAAGTCCATCTCCGGGTAGGCGAGGTAGTCGAAGGCCTTGCGCAGGTCCCAGGGCTCGCCGGCGGCGCGCAGCAGCGGCCCGGTGACGCCGAGCTCCAACAGGCGCTCACGCGGCACGATCCCGACGTTCTTGGTCCGCTGCAGGAAGACCTCGTTGTTGTCGAGCAGCGCTTCGTACTGGCCGACCCGGATCGGCATGTCGTGGACGAAGGAGCGCAGCTTCTCCTCGAAGCCGACCGGGATGTCCTCGATCACGCCGCCGACCTGGAAGTAGCGGGTGTGCATCCGCTGCCCGGTCGCCATCTCGAAGAGGTCGAGGATGCGGTCGCGCTCGCGGAAGCAGTACCAGAGCATCGAGATCGCGCCCAGGTCGAGCGCCGTCGTGCCGAGCCAGACCAGGTGCGAGTGGATCCGGTTGAGCTCGAGGAAGATCGTCCGCAGGTACTTGGCGCGGGGCGGGATCTCGAGCTCGACCAGCCGCTCGACCGCGCCGCAGAAGGCCTCCATCTGGAAGAAGTAGGAGACGTAGTCCATCCGCTCGACGAAGGGGATGACCTTCCAGTAGCTCTTGTCCTCGCAGGACTTTTCGATCCCGGTGTGGACGTAGCCGATCACCGGCTTCAGGTCCCTGACGATCTCGCCTTCGAGGTCGGCGATCAGGCGCAGCACGCCGTGGGTCGCCGGGTGGTGCGGCCCGATGTTGACGGTCATGACCTCGGTGGTGAGGTCGTCGTTGAGCCCCAGCCCGGCCTCAGCCATAGCGGCGCTCGTTGTAGGTGAAGGTGACGGGCTCGCCGCCGACCGGGAAGTCGCGCCGCTGCGGCCAGCCGACGTAGTCCTCGGGCATCAGGATCCGCGTCAGGTCGGGATGCCCGCGGAAGACGATCCCGAAGAAGTCGAAGACTTCGCGCTCCTGGAAATCGGCCGTCGGGAAGAGGGATACGCACGAATCGATGTGGGGGAGATCCGACTGCGGGTCCTGTCCCGGAGGAAGGGGGGCCTGCGGGCGGTGCAGTGGCTCCGTTCTCGACCCCCCTCCCTCCGGGCCACCCACAGCCGGATCTCCCAGCATCGCTTTGACCCGAATGCGCTCGACCCTGTTGCGGTTCAGGAGCTCGTAATGGATTCCGAAGCGAGGTTCGGCGGGGAGGTAATCCGCCGCGTGGAGGCTGGAGAGGAAGCGGTATTCCTGCCCGGGCGCCTCGCGCAGCCAGCCGAGCACGGCGAGGATCTGCTCCGGGTCGACGATCAGCGCCGGCTGCCCGCGGTCGAAGCTCGTGTCCAGCACCGCTCCGGGGTGGTGCTGCTCGATCTCCCCCCGGATCAGCTCCAATCCGGGGGCGTCAGGCACGGATCAGCTCCCGGGTGGCCTCGTAGGCCTCGGCCGCTTCGGCGCTCGGTTCGCTGCGCGGGCCGCCCCGCGCCCACTCCTCGGTGCCATGGGCCCTGTAGCGGGTGCGCCAGCCCTGGTCCGGATTGCCCATGATCTTGCGCTGCAGCTTGGTGAAGCCGTAGAGGACCGCCTCCGGCCGCGGCGGGCAGCCGGGGACGTGGAGGTCGATCGGCATGAACTTGTCGGCGCCCTGGACCACCGCGTAGTTGGAGAACATCCCGCCGCTCGAGGAGCAGGCGCCCATCGAGATCGCCCATTTCGGCTCCAGCATCTGGTCGTAGAGGCGGCGGACGACCGGCGCCATCTTGATCGAGACGCGGCCCGAGAGGATGATCAGATCCGCCTGGCGGGGCGAGGCGCGCAGCGCCTCGGCGCCGAAGCGGGCGAGGTCGTAGCGGGGGCTGCCGACCATCGCGATCGGCGCCTCGATCGCGCAGCAGGCGAGGCCGAAGGTGAGCGGGAAGCAGGAGTTCGCCCGGCCCCAGTTGAGCAGCTTGTCGAAGGTCGTCAGCACGACCTTCTCCTCGACGTAGCGCTCCAGCTCCTCGCCCTCGAGGTCGCCGCGCAGCATGTCCCTCGCGCGGACCTGCCGGTCCCGCATCGTCTGGCGCTCTACCTCCAATTCAGCGCACCCTTGCGCCAGACGTAGACGAAGGCGACCATCAGCAGGACGACGAAGGTGATCAGCTCGCCGAGGACGAAGACGCTGTCGGCGTCGTTGAGGATGACCCCCACCGGATAGAGGAAGACCACCTCGATGTCGAAGAGGATGAAGAGCATCGCGATCAGGTAGAAGCTGACCCCGAACCGGAGGTTGTGCGAGGGCTCGACCGGGATCCCGGACTCATACGACTCGCCCTGGCGCTTCTCCGCCCGAGTGATGCCCCGCGAGCGCCGCGGCCCGATCACGTGGTTGAGCATCACCAGCGCGCCCCCGACCGCGAGGCCGAGGAACGCGAACACAAGTATCGGAAGGTAGGACTTCAGCACTGGTGAGGTCCGTTATACACCCACCTTGTGACAACTTGCTACATAGTGATTTTCCGCATCTGCAAGCCGAATCCCGACCCTTCTGGGAGGAATAGGACGTGACGGAGGCCCACCTCGTCGTCGGCTGCTCCCTGATCGTGCTGAATGCGATCGCATTCGGGGTCGGCGGCATCGCCTGGTTCCGCCAGGAGTCCTCGGTTCGCTTCTGGTATCTGCTGCGCGCGGCGCAGGTCGCGGTCTTCATCCAGGCCCTGCTCGGCGGGCTGCTCGTCTTCACCAACCACGAAGCCCCCGACGACCTGCACTACATCTACGGGTTCCTCCCGCTCCTCGTCTCCTTCCTCGCCGAGGGCGCCCGCGGCGGGGCGGCGGAGCGCGAGCTCCGGGACCTCGACGTCGAGGCGCTGCCCCCCGCGGCCCAGGAGAAGGTCGCGCTGATGATCGTCCGCCGCGAGATGGGCATCATGGCCGTCTCCTGCGGCGTAATCCTCTTCCTCGCCCTCCGCGCCGCCGCCTCCAGCGGCGCCTTCTAGCGACGGCTCGGGACGCTAGTCGCCGAGGCGACCGCCGTCGCGGGCGATCTGGATCATCGCGATCAGGCCGAAGAGGGCGCCGGTGGCGAGGTGGAAGTAGGCGTCCGCCTCGTTGTTGGGGAAGGTGAAGACGTAGGCGGGCTGCTCATCGAAGAGCGCCCAGATGCCGGTGATCCAGAGCGCGGCGGTGACGTACAGGCAGTAGTAGACGGCCCACTTCGCCCGCGTCGCGAAGTAGTAGCCGGGCAGGAAGAGAAGGAAGCCGGAGATGGCGTGCACGCCGTTGAAGTCGACGCCGAGGACCTTCTCGGTGACGGCGTCCTCGCCGAAGTCGATGCTGGGCTCGGCTATCAGCCCGGCCAGCGCCCAGAGCAGCTGCAGGGAGATGACGACGACGAGCGCCCACTGGGCGAAGGTCCACTCGTTCCTCTGCGGTGCCGCGGCCGCCTCCATCGCCGCGAAAGACTACCCCGAGGCGGCGACCCTGCCCGCGGTGCAGGCCCTCGCCGCCTCGATGACGGCGGCGCGGAACTCGTCCGGCCGGTCGAAGTGGATCGCGTGGGCGGCTCCCTCGATCTCGACCAGGCGGGCGTCGGGCAGCCGCCTGCCCAGATAGCGGTTCACCTTGTGGAACGTGGGCTCGGCGGCGCTGCCCTGCAGCAGGGTCACCGGGCAGCGGATCGAGGAGACGGCGTCGCGGCTCGGGTACGCCTGCAGCAGGTGGTCCATCTCGGCGGCGACCGCCGGCGCGCTGGCCAGCATCGACTCCTGCCACTCGGCGGGGAAGCGCTCGAACTGCGTTCCCCCGCCGCGGTAGGAGAGGGCGAAGTCGAAGACGGCCTGCGCGGCGCGGCGGTCGTCCCGCCGCACACGGCGGGCGAATTCGATCCGCAGGGACGAGCGGAAGAGCGAGAGCGTCGGGTTCAGCGGCAGGTGGATCCCGGCCTCCTCGAGCACCAGCGAGCCGACCAGCTCCGGGTGCTCGGCGGCGAGCCCCGCGGCGACCACGCCCCCGGCGCTCCAGCCGACGACGGTGGCGGGCGCCGCATCCAGCTCCCGCAGCAGCTCGGCGGCGTCGCGGACGTGCTCGCGAATGTTCGCCGCGCCCGGGCCGGGCGAGCGTCCGAAGCCGCGCCGGTCGTAGGCGATCACCCGATGGGTCGCCGCCAGGTCGTCGGCGCTCCGTCCCCAGATCCGCGTGTTGGCGCCCGTCCCGTGGATCAGCAGGATCGGGTCGCCCGACCCCTCCACCTCGCGATACAGCCGATCCGTCATCCGTTCCTCCACGCTCGCCAGCCTATGTCCATAACGGCCGCGGGCGCAGGGGCGTGAGATAGGGTCGCCGCATGCTCGACCACGTCGGATTCGAGGTCAGCGACTACGAGCGCAGCAAGGCCTTCTACACGGCGGCACTGGAGCCGCTCGGGATCGAGATGGTGATGGAGTTCGAGGGCGGCGGCGCCGGCTTCGGCAAGGAGACCGAGCACGGTCCCAAGCCCTTCTTCTGGATCGGCGAGCGCGACCGCGCCCCGGTCAGCGGCGCCCACGTCGCCTTCGGCGTCCGCACCGCCGAGGAGGTCGATGCCTTCCACGTCGCGGCCCTCGCCGCCGGCGGCACCGACAACGGCGCGCCCGGCCCGCGCCCGATCTACCACCCCGGCTACTACGGCGCCTTCGTCCTCGACCCCGACGGCAACAACATCGAGGCCGTCTGCCACACCGCCGGCTAGCGGACAGCCAAATCCCATCAAGTTCGCCATGTATTGCATGGCGAACTTGATGGGATTTCGTTACCGGCCGCGGCGCTCGGCCAAGAGCTGCTCGCGCAGCTCTTGGAGGAGGAGCTGGACTTCGCGTAGGTCTACCCGCACCTGGTCGGTGAGGGGCACGGGCCTGGCGTTCGCGAAGAGGGACTCGAGCCGCTCGAGCACCTCGTCCACTTCGGACCTCACGGCGACCCGGCCTCGTCGAGCGGCCGGTACTCGCCCTCGTGGAAGACGAGCGGGGCGCCCTCGGCGGTCTCCAGGGCTGTGACCTCGCCGGTGACGATCACGTGGTCGCCGCCGGCGATCACGTCGCGAAGGTCGCAGGCGACGAAGGCGAGCGCGCCCTCGATCGCGGGGACGCCGTCGTGCTCGGCCCATCCGACGCCCGACCACTTCTCGGCGACCGGCGCCTTGGTCGCGAAGGAGCGGGCGATCTCCTCCTGGCCCGCGTGCAGGACGCTGATCCCGAAGCGGTTTGCCGCCTGCACGGCGAGCAGCGTGCGCGAGCCGCGGTCGAGGCAGGCCAGCATCAGCATCGGCTCGATCGAGAGCGAGCAGACCGCGTTGGCGGTCGCCCCGGCCGGGCCGCCGGGCCCGGTGGCGGCCACCACCGTGACCCCGGTCGGCAGCATTCCCATCGCGGCGCGGAAGCTGGCTGGGTCGGGAGGGCTCATACCGGGTGCCCAGACAATATGATGCGCGCCGCGTGCGCCCAGCTCTTCTCACAGCCTTGGTCGCCGCCGCGGCTCTCGGGCTCGTCGCCTGCGGCTTCGGCAGCGAGGACATCCAGGTCTCCGAGAACGACCCCAACCACAAGGGGGCGGTTCTCTTCGGGACCCACTGCGCGGGCTGCCACACCTTCACCGCCGCTGGCACCCAGGGCAGCGGCAATCGCGGGGAGCGCTCGCAGGGGCCGAACCTCGACCAGCGAACCGAGACCTATGAGGACGCTCTCTTCGCGATCCAGAACGGCGGCTTCTCGGGCGCGATCATGCCCGCCAACATCGTCGTCGGCGAGGAGGCCGAGGCGGTCGCCCGCTTCGTCGCCGAGTACGCCGGGTCGGAAGCCGAAGAAGCCCAGCGCCCCACCAACGAATCTCCCTGACCCAGAGCGGCGATGCTGGACCTGAAGCTGATCCGCTCCGACCCTGAGCGGGTCAAGTCGGCGCTGGCGCGCCGCGGCGCGGCCGACGCCGTCGACGAGCTGCTCGCCCTCGACGCCCGCCGGCGCGAGCTGCTGCCCGAGGTCGAGGCCGCCCAGGCCGAGCGCAAGACGCTCTCCAAGCAGGTCGGCGAGGCGAAGCAGAGGGGGGAGGAGGCCGAGGACCTGGTCGCCCGGGTCCAGGGGCTGAAGGAGACGATCGAGTCGGGCAAGGCCGAGCTGGAGCAGGTCGACGAGGACCTGCAGCGGGTCGCCGTCTCCCTCCCCAACCTCCCCGACCCGGACGCGCCCGACGGGATGACCGAGGAGGACGCGGTCGTCGTTCGGGAGGTCGGCGAGCCCCCGAGCTTCGGCTTCGAGCCCCGCGACCACCTGGAGATCGGCACCGAGCTGGGGCTGATCGACATGGAGTCCGGCGCGAGAGTCTCGGGGTCGCGCTTCGCCTATCTCAAGGGCGACCTGGTCATGCTCGAGCTCGCCCTCGTCCGCTACGCCCTCGACCTCGTCCGCGGCGAGGGCCACGAGCCCGTGGTCCCGCCGGTCCTGGTCCGCGAAGAGGCCCTCGTCGGCACCGGCTTCCTGCCCGGCGACCGCGACCAGATCTACGAGGTGCCCAAGGACGACCTCTTCCTGGTCGGCACCTCCGAGGTCCCGCTCGCCGGCCTCCACGCCGACCAGATCCTCGACGCCGCCGAGCTGCCGATCCGCTACGCCGGCTTCTCGACCTGCTTCCGCCGCGAGGCCGGCGCCGCCGGGCGGGACACACGCGGCATCTTCCGCGTCCACCAGTTCGACAAGGTCGAGATGTTCTCTTTCGTCGAGCCCGGCGAGTCGGCCGCCGAGCACGAGCGCCTGCTGGCGATCGAGGAGCGGATCCTGACCGAGCTCGAGATCCCCTACCGCGTCGTCTCGGTCGCCGCGGGCGACCTCGGCGCCCCGGCCGCCAAGAAGTACGACTGCGAGGCGTGGATCCCGAGCCAGGATCGCTACCGCGAGCTGACCTCCTGCTCGAACACGACCGACTACCAGGCCCGACGCCTCAGTTGTAGGTATCGCGCGGCCGACGGCGAATCCCCACAGGTGCTTCACACGCTCAACGGAACCGCCGTAGCCGTGGGTCGCACCATCATCGCCCTGATTGAGAACCGTCAGGACGGGGAGGGTGGATTCACGCTACCCAGTATTTTGCATTCCTACGGCGCGCCTGAGAGGATCAGCGGTTAGACCATGAGCACCAGTGTCCGTGAGGCCAAAAGAGTTGTGCTCTGCGACGACCACGAGATCGTGCGTGAGGCGATCAAGGCGCGCATGGCCAGTTCGAACGTTCTTGACATCGTCGGCGAGGCCGGAAACGGCCGCGACGTCGTCGACGTGGTCAAGGAACTCGAGCCCGACGTCCTGATCATCGACGTCGAGCTTCCCAAGCGCGACGGGATCGAGGCCACCAAGGAGGTCCTCAAGGTCAGGCCGCGGACCAAAGTCATCATCTTCACCGCGCACGCGCAGCCCGACCTGCTGGCGCTCGCCCTGCGCGCCGGGGCCTCCGGCTACGTGCTCAAGTCGGCGCCCGCCGAGGACATCGCGCGGGCGGTCAAAGCGGTCACCGGCGGCGGCACCTTCCTCGGCGGCGACTTCGCCGGCGGCAAGCCGTCCGAGGTCGAGAAACTCCTCGACCTCTCGCCGCGGGAGCGGCAGATCCTCGAGCTGCTCGCCGAGGGCCTCCGCGTCAAAGAGATCGCGGAACGGCTCCAGCTCAGCCCTGCCACGGTCCACACCCACGTCCGCAACGCGATCGCAAAGCTCGAGGTCGACACCCGCACCGAGGCGGTCGCGCTCGCGGTCCGCTTCAGCTACCTCGGCGCCGGCGGGGGCCTGAGCAGCGCCTAGCTCTTCTCCAGCGTCAGCGCGCAGCCGTTGATGCAGTAGCGCTGCCCGCCGCGATCCGCCGGGCCGTCGTCGAAGACGTGACCCAGATGGGCGTCGCAGCTCTTGCAGACGACCTCGGTCCGCTTCATCAAGAGGCTGTCGTCCGGGCGCAGCTCGACGTGCTCGAGGTTCGCCGGCTCCGTGAAGCTCGGCCAGCCGGTGCCGGAGTCGAACTTGGTGTCGGAGGAGAAGAGCTCGGTGCCGCAGCAGACGCAGCGGTACATCCCCTCCGACTTCTCCTCGACGTAGGGCCCGGTGAAGGCGCGCTCGGTGCCGGCCTGGCGCGTCACCTCGTACTGCTCCGGGGTCAGCTGCTCGCGCCACTCCTGCTCCGATTTCTCCACTTTCGGCATCTCCAGAAGGGTAAGGGGTCGGACGTACGTCCAGGGATCGCGGACGGGCGAGAGCCGGGGGGCGGTCCTGGCGACAGGGAGTTTGATGAGACGCCTGCTCGCCCTCTCCGCCGCCGCCCTGACGCTGGGCCTGCTCGCCGTCCCGGGGGCCGGCGCCGCGAGCCTCGAGAACATGGTCGCCCCCGTCTCCGTCTGTCCCGGCCAGAACGACGCGAGCGCCGCGGCCGGCGCCCAGGAGCGGTCGATGGTCTGCATGACCAACTTCGCCCGCCGCGTCGCCGGCCTGCGTGGCTTCCGCCCCAACGGCGACCTCGCCTCCTCGGCGGGTCGCAAGTCCGGCGACATCGTCCGCTGCGACGATTTCAGCCACTACGCCTGCCAGCGCGACTTCACCTTCTGGATCAAGCGGGTCGGCTTCATCTCCGAGAGCTGCTGGCGGGCCGGCGAGAACATCGCCTGGGGCACCGGCTCCTACGCGACGGTGCACTCGATCTTCCTGGCCTGGATGCGCTCGCCGGCGCATCGCGACAACATCCTCGGCCCCTTCGGGGAGATCGGCATCGGCCTCCAGGTCGGCGGGCTCGACGGACACCGCGACGCCCACGTCTGGACCCAGCACTTCGCCTCTCACTGCTGAGACGGCCTCCCGCCGCGTCTAGGATGCGCGCGTGCCCGAGGCCTTCTACGAGCGCGACGGCGATCGCTTCGTCGCGACTGAGCTGACGCGGGGGCCGTGGGACCCGGGCTCCCAGCACGCCGGGCCGCCCTCGGCCCTGATCGGGCGCCAGGTCGAGCTGCTCGAGGACGCCTCCGAGTTCCAGGTCGGCCGCCTCACCTTCGAGATCCTCCGCCCGGTCCCGATCGGCCCGGTCGTCGTCGAGGCGCGGGTCGTGCGGCCCGGGCGCCGCGTGCAGATGTTCGAGGCCTCGCTCGGCGACGGCGAGACGGAGCTTGTCCGGGCGCGGGGCTGGCGCATCCGCACCGACGAGCTCGACCTGCCCGCCGAGGCGACCGACCTCGGCGAGCCGCCCCCGGGCCCGGAGCAGGGCTCCGAGCCGGAGTTCTTCCGCACCGGCCAGGACGTCGGCTACCACACCGCGATGGAGTGGCGGGCCCTCAGCGGCGGCTTCCTCGAGGCGGGGCCGGCCAAGGTCTGGATGCGCCAGACCTGCCCGCTGGTCGCCGGCGAGGAGCCCTCGCCGCTGCAGCGCACCCTGGTGATCGCCGACGTCGGCAACGGCATCAGCGCCGTCCTTGACCCGCAGAAGCACCTCTTCATCAACGTCGACCTCACCGTCCACCTGGAGCGGATGCCCGCCGGGGAGTGGGTCTGCGTCGACGCGGTCACCCGCCCGCGGCCGAACGGGATCGGGTCCGCCGAGTCGGAGCTCTCCGACCGCGAGGGCCGGATCGGCCGCGCCGTCCAGACCCTGCTCTTCGCCGAGCGCCCGCAGGCGGGCTAGCCGGCGCCGGCCCGGCGGTCGGCGAGCACGGCCCGGCCGCGGCCGGAGATCGCGAAGACGATCGTCGCCATCGAGACCAGGGCGATCGCCGCCGAGAGCAGGAAGGCCCCCTCGTAGTCGCTGAGGACGACGGCGATGCCCGCCAGGGGCGCGCCGATGCCGACGCCGAGGTCGAAGAACGCGGTGAAGGTGCCGAGCGCCGCGCCCCGCCGGTTCTCCGGCACCCGCCCGACGACGACCAGAGAGAGCGAGGGATAGAGCAGCGAGAAGGCGGCGCCCATCGCCAGCGAGCCCGCGATCGCGACCGCCAGGCTCTGCGAGAGGCCGATCGTCGCCAGCCCGATCGCCTCGACCAGCGCCGCGGCCGTCGCCACCCGTGCCGGCCCGATCCGATCCGGCAGGTCGCCGGCCACCAGCCGGGTGAGGACGACCATCGTCGCGAAGGCGCCGAAGGCGGTGGCGCCGTGGCCGACGCCGCGCGCGTCGAGGTGGAGGACGACGAAGGCGGCGACCGCCGCGTAGCCGACCGAGGCCAGCGCCAGCGCCGCGCCGGGGCCGACGGCCTCGCGCGCGATCAGCGGCTGGCGCTCGTGCTCGACGGCGGCGCTCGGCCGGTAGGGATCCGGGAGGCGGGCCGCGACCGCCGCCCCGGCCAGCGGCACGATCCCCGCGAACAGCCAGACCAGCGTGTAGCCGGAGAGCTGAAGCAGCAGCTCGCCGATCAGCGGGCCGATGCTCAGCGCTCCCCAGACCGCGAGGCCGTAGAGGCCGATCACCCGTCCGCGGCGCTCCGGCGGGGCGAGGTCGACGATCCAGGCCGAGCCCGCGGTGAAGACCGTGCCCTCGCCCGCGCCGAGCACGAGGCGGGCGGCGATCAGCCCCGGGATGCCCAGCGGCAGCAGGTAGAGGAAGCCGGAGACCGCGACCAGGATCGAGCCGAAGAGGACGGTCGGCTTGCGCCCGCGCCGGTCGGCGAAGCGGCCGGAGAGCGGGCGCAGGAGCAGCCCCGTCACCGCGTAGGAGCCGACGACGATGCCGACCGCGACGTTGCCGCCCTCGAGCGGCCCATGCACGTAGCGGGGCAGCACCGGGAGGACGGCGCCGACCGCGAGCAGCCCGGCGAAGGTGACGGCGAAGACCCCCGCGAAGGCGACTCCGGGGCGGAACTCGGTGCTGGGGGGCGCCTCCGCCATCGCTAGCGCAGGATCGCGGCGAGGTCGTCGAGCACGTGGTCGGGGGGCGTCGCGGCGCTCTCCGCCTCCTCCCGCGAGGTGGCGCCGCTGAGGACGAGGACGGTCGCCAGGCCGGCGCGCCGCCCGCCCTCGATGTCGGAGGAGATCCGGTCGCCGACCATCGCGACCCGCTCGGCGCCCGGGATCCGCTCGCGCGCCAGCTCGAAGAGGTGGGCCTCGGGCTTGCCGCCGATCTCGGCGCGGGCGCCGGTGGCGGTCTCGATCGCCGCCAGGATCGCCCCCGTCCCCGGCCAGGCGCCGCCCGGCATCGGCAGGGTGGGGTCGCGGCTGGTGCCGAACAGCGCCGCCCCCTTCTGGAGGGCGAGTGTCGCGGTCAGGAGCTCCTCGTAGTCGAAGCCCCGGTGGCCGGCGGCGAGAACCACCGGCGCCTCGCGTCCCGCCTCGCGGTCGAGCGGCTCCAGCCCGGCCGCGGCGACGGCGTCCTTGAAGGCGTTGGCGCCGATCACGAAGGCGCCGGCCCCCTTCCCGACCCGCTCCGCGGCGAGCTCGGCGGTGACGATCCCGGCGGTGACGACCCGATCCTCGCGCGCCGGCACCCCCGCCTCGCCCAGCCGCTCCGCATAGGTCGACGCCGCCCTGCCGGGGTTGTTGGTGACGAAGACGACCTCGACGCCGCCCTCGATCAGCGCCCTTAGCGCCTCCGCCGAGCCCGGCACCGGCTCGCGGCCGACCCAGACGACCCCGTCGAGGTCGACCAGCAGTCCGTCGAATTCGTCGCCCAGCGCCATCGGCGCAGGCTAGTACGGTGCGCGCGTGAGCGACGCCAATGGCAAGGTCGTCGTCGAAGCCAGCCAGGTCACTCGTCGCTACGGCGAGGGGGAGGCGGCGGTCGACGCCCTCCGCGGGATCAGCACCGGGTTCGACCGTGGCCGCTTCACGGCGATCATGGGGCCGTCGGGCTCCGGCAAGTCCACCCTGATGCACATCCTCGCCGGGCTCGACCCCCCGACCTCGGGGACGGTCACCCTCGACGGCGAGGAGATCACCGGGCTCGACGACGGCGAGCTGACCCGCCTGCGGCGCGACAAGCTCGGCTTCGTCTTCCAGTTCTTCAACCTGCTGCCGGTCCTCACGGCGGAGGAGAACCTGGTGCTGCCGCTTTCGATCGCCGGCCGCAGGCCCGACCGCGAGTGGCTCGACCGCCTGATCCGCACCGTCGGCCTCGAGGACCGCCGCACGCACCGGCCCTCCGAGCTCTCCGGCGGCCAGCAGCAGCGGGTCGCGGTCGCCCGCGCCCTGGTCTCGAAACCGGCCGTCGTCTTCGCCGACGAGCCGACCGGGAACCTCGACTCGAAGGCGAGCGCCGACGTCCTCCGCCTCCTGCGCCAGGCGGTCGACGAGTTCGGCCAGACGGTGATCATGGTCACCCACGATCCCGCCGCCGCGGCGCACGCCGACAGGCTGATCACGCTCAGCGACGGGGCGATCGTCCACGACGCCGCCCCGGGCTCGACCGACGAGGTGATCGAGCTGATGAAGAAGATCGACTAGTGCCCTGTCTCGCCACGTTGGCCGGGAAATGAGGAGGTCCTGGGGCCGTCATTTCTGGTCAGATGTTGCGAGACAGGGCACTAGCCCCGGGTGACGGGCCTCGCCCTCAAGAGCCTCTGGGCGCGCCGGGTGCGGGCCCTGGCGACGACCCTCGCCGTCGTGATCGGCGTCGCCTTCGTGGCCGGGACCTACATCCTCACCGACACGACCTTCGCCGCCTTCGACGAAATCTTCGCCGACTCGCTGCGGGGGACCGACGTCGTGATCTCCGCCCGCGACGAAGTCGAACAGGAATCCGGGGAGACGCAGAGCTTCGGCGACGAGACGCTGCAACGGGTGCAACGGGTGAGCGGCGTGCGGGTGGCGACCGGCGTCATCAACACGGCGGGCGCTCTGTTCGACGCGGACGGCGAGCGGATCGGGTCCAAATTCGCCCCTTCTTTCATCGGCTCGAACCGGCCGCCCGGGCTCGAAGCGATCACCTACGTCGAGGGCCACCGGCCGCGCAACGCCTCGCAGGCCTCGGTCGACGAAGGGGCCGCCGACGAGGCCGGCCTCGAGCCGGGGGACACGATCCGGATCGCCTCCGTCGAACGCGCCAAGGACTACCGCCTGGTCGGGGTCGTCAGGCTCGGGGACGCGTCGTTCGGCGGCGCCACGCTCGCCGCCCTGACCCTGCCCGAGGCGCAGCGGATCACCGGCAAAGAGGGGGAATTCGACGAGATCTGGGTGGCGGCCCGGCCCGGTGTCGCAGAAGCCGAGCTCAAGCGCCGCGTCGAGCGGGTCACCCCGCCCGGCCTGCTGGTCGAGACCGCGGCGCAGAACGCCGACCGCAACTCGGACCGGATCCGCGACAACCTCGGCTTCCTGCGGATCGCCCTCTTCGTCTTCGCCTTCGTCGCCCTCTTCGTCGGCGCCTTCCTGATCTTCAACACCTTCTCGATCACCGTTGCCCAGCGGATCCGCGAGTTCGGGATGCTGCGCACGCTCGGCGCCCGCCGCCGCCAGATCCTCGCCGGCGTGGTCGTCGAGGCGCTCGCGATCGGCCTGCTCGGCGCGCTGCTCGGCCTCGCCGGCGGCTACGGGATCGCGGTCGGCCTCAACGCCCTCTTCGTCGAGATCGGGATCGACCTGCCGACCACCGACCTCGTCACCGAGACCCGCACCATCGTCGTCTCGCTCGCGATCGGGATCGGCGTCACGCTGGTCTCGTCCTTCGTGCCGGCCCTGCGCTCGACGCGGGTGCCGCCGATCGCCGCGCTTCTGGCGCTCGAGATGCCGGCCAGCCGCCGCCGCGGGGCCCTCACCGCAGTCCTCTCCCTTCTGCTCGGGGCGGTCGGGATGGCGATGGTCCTGGCCGGGCTCTTCGGCGGCGCCTCCGGCGGGTCGGCCGCCGGGCTGATGGGCGGCGGCGCCGTCGCCGTGCTGCTCGGGGTCTCCCTCTTCAGCCCCCGCCTGGTGCGGCCGCTCGCCTCCCTGGCCGGCCGGCCCCTCGAGCTGGCCCGGCGGCTGATCGGGCGGCTCGCGCGCGAGAACACGCAGCGCAACCCCTCGCGCACCGCGGTCACCGCCGCGGCGCTGATGATCGGCCTCGCCGTCGTCGCCTTCGTCACCGTCTTCGCCGACGGCATCAAGGGCTCGATCGCGACCGCCGTCGACGACAGCTTCCAGGGCGACCTGGTCCTCCAGAACGCCGACGGCTTCTCGCCGATCTCGCCGGGGGCCGCGGAGGAGGCGCGCCGGCTCCCCGGGGTCGAGCTGGTCTCGACGATGCGCGCCGCGCAGGCCGAGCTCCTGGACGGCGAGGGGGGCAAGGCGCGCGTCGCCGCTCTCGACCGCGACGCGGGCTCGGTACTGACCCTCGACTGGACCGAGGGCGGCCCGCAGGACCTGCGCGACCTCTCCGACCGCGAGGTCCTCGTCGACGAGTCCTTCGCCGAGAGCAACGGCTTCGGGGTGGGCGACCGCGTCCGCTTCCTCACCCAGACGGGGGAGAGGCCGAGCCTCCGCATCGCCGGGGAGTACGAGGACAAGGCGGGCCTCTTCGGCGTCGCGATCGTGACGCAGGCCGTGATGGCCGGCCGGTTCGGCCAGAGCGACGACGTCTTCGACTTCGTCGAGCTCGCCTCCGGCGCCGGCGCGGCGACGGTCCAGCGGCGCCTGGCGGCGGCGATGGCGCGCGACTTCCCGACGGTCGAGGTCCGCAACCAGCAGGAGCTGAAGGAAAACCAGGAAGAACAGATCAACCAGCTCCTCGGCCTGATCTACGCGCTCCTGGCGCTCGCCGTGATCGTCTCCCTGTTCGGGATCGCCAACACGCTGGCGCTCTCGATCCACGAGCGCACGCGGGAGCTGGGGATGCTGCGCGCGATCGGCATGTCGCGCCGCCAGGTGCGGACGATGATCCGCTACGAGGCCGTGATCACCGCCCTGATCGGGGCGCTGCTGGGGATGGTGATCGGGGTGGTCTTCGCGGCCCTGATCGCGCAGCCGCTCAAGGACGAAGGCTTCGTCCTCTCCTATCCGGTCATCCAGCTGGCGGCGATGCTCGTCTTCGCGGCGATCGCCGGCGTGATCGCCGCGATCGCCCCCGCGCGCCGGGCCTCACGCCTCGACGTGCTCGAGGCGCTGCACTACGAGTAGGCGAGGCCCATCCGCAGCGCTCCGGCCGCCTCGAGCATAGCCGCCCGCGAGGAGGGCGAGACCGCGGTCATGTTGGCGAAGAGATGGGTCAGGCGCGGGTGGCGGCGCACGGCCACCCGGGTGCCCTCAGCCCTCAGCCGCGCGGCGTACTCCTCGCCCTCGTCGCGCAGCGGGTCGAAGCCGGCGGTCGCCACGTACGCGGGCGGCAGGCGCGAGAGGTCCGGGGCGCGCAGCACCGAGGCGAGCGGCTCGTAGCCCATCGCCTTCTCCGGCAGGTAGGCCCGTTCGCAGTGGTCGATGTCGAGCTGGGTGAGCATGAAGCCCTCGGCGAAGAGCTCGCGCGAGCGCCTCGGGTCGACGGCTTCCGTCGCCGGGTAGATCAGCAGCTGCATCTTCGGCGCCGGCCCGCCCGAGTCCCGCATCGCGATGCAGACCCCGGCCGCGAGGTTCGCCCCGGCGCTGTCGCCGCCGACCCCGATCCGGCCGCTGTCGGCGCCGAGCTCGCCGGCGAGCTTGTGGGCCCAGAGGTAGGCGGCCTGCGCGTCCTCGACCGCCGCCGGGAACGGGTTCTCCGGCGCCAGCCGGTAGGTGGGGGAGAAGACCGTCGCCCCCGAGTGGGCGGCGAGGAAGCGGCAGGCGCTGTCGTTGGTCTCGAGGTCGCCGACCATCCAGCCGCCGCCGTGGTAGTGGACGATCATCGGCCGCGGCGGCGGCGGCGCCCCGTGCGGGACGTAGAGGCGCGCCTTCAGGGAGCCGGCCGCGCCGGGGATCTCGAACTCGTGGAGCTCGGCCATCGGGAGCTTCGGCCCCTCGATCCCCGCCGCCCCCCGGCGCGTGTAGGCCCGCGCCTCCTCGGCGGGCAGGCCGCCGGTCAGGGTGTCCTCGCCCGTTCGGCGGGCGAGCGAGACGATCACGTGGACGTCGGGGGCGAGGACCTGCCCGTCGATCTCGGGCGGCGGGCCGAACATGCGCCGCTGGACCCGCGGACGCAGCCCGCAGAGGGATCGGACGATCCGGAACTCGAGTGAGGGCGGGAGGCGAGGGGGCGCTGCCAAGACGGCGCCAGGCTACGCGATCGGGCGGCTCAGCGTGAGATCGATCTCACACCACATCGTGCAGAGGTCGGTGTAGCGTGGCTGTCGGCGCGATGGAGGCAACCGCAACAGCCGAGCCGCCTGTGGTCGGGGCGGTCACCCGGGGCCTTCCCCCCGGGCCGCGCATGGGCCGGGCGCTGCAGACCGCGATCTGGTCGCGCCGGGCGCAGTGGATGCTCGAGCAGTGCCGGGCCCGCCTCGGCCCGACGTTCACGCTCAACATCGCCTACGAAGGCACCTGGGTGATCGTCTCCGACCCCGAGCACGTCAAGCAGGTCTTCACCGGCGACCCGCGCGTCTTCCACGCCGGCGAGGGCAACGAGATCCTGCGCCCGGTGCTCGGCGAGAACTCGGTCCTCGTCCTCGACGAGAAGCCCCACATGAGCCAGCGCAAGCTGCTGCTGCCGCCCTTCCACGGCGAGCGGATGCAGGGCTACGAGCGAGAAGATGACCGAGATCGCCGTCCGCGAGATCGAGAGCTGGCCGCGCGGCACCGCCTACAAGCTGCGACCGCGGATGCAGGCGATCACGCTGGAGATCATCCTCGAGACGGTCTTCGGCGTCCACGGCGGCGACGAGCGGATGGACGCGCTGCGGGTCGCCCTGCGCGAGTTCCTCGACCTCACCACCAACCCGATGGCCCTCGGCCCGGCCCTCCTGGTCGGGCCGGACCGGCTCGAGGCGCATCCCGCTCTTCCGCCGCCGCATCGATCGGGTCGACGAGCTGATCCACGAGGAGATCGCCGAGCGCCGCGCCGCCGAGGACGTCGAGGAGCGCGACGACATCCTCTCGATGCTGGTCGCCGCCCGCCACGAGGACGGCAGCCCGATGAGCGACGCCGAGATCCGCGACGAGCTCCTGACCCTGCTCGTCGCCGGCCACGAGACGACGGCGACCTCGCTCTCCTGGGCGATGGAGCGCCTCGTCCGGCACCCCGAGAAGCTCGCGCGGCTCCGCGAGGAGACCCTCGCCGGCGAGGAGGCCTACCTGACGGCGACGATCCAGGAGACCCTGCGGCTGCGCCCGGTGATCGTCCTCGTCGCCAGGCGGCTGACCGAGCCGGTCGAGATCGGCGACTACGAGCTGCCGGCCGGCGTCACCGTCACGCCCTGCATCCACCTCGTCCACCGCGACCCCGCGATCTACCCCGAGCCGGACCGCTTCCTGCCCGAGCGCTTCCTCGACAACCCGCCCGGCACCTACACCTGGATCCCGTTCGGCGGCGGCGTGCGCCGCTGCCTCGGCGCCTCCTTCGCCCAGTTCGAGATGGCGGTCGTCCTCCGCGAGCTGGTCAAGCGTCACGAGATGCGCCCCGTGCGGACCGCCTCGGAGCGGCCCTTCCGCCGCGCGATCACCGAGACGCCCCGCCACGACGCCGAGGTCGTGCTCAGCTAGCGAACAGGGCGCAGACGTCGAGGGTCCGGCATTCGCAGGCCTGGGCCGCCCGCAGCCAGTTCCTCATCGCCTCGGCGTTGGCGATCAGGGCCTCGACGTCGCCGAGCTTGCGCTGCGCCAGCTCCTGAAGCTGCGGGGCGACGCGCTCGCTCTCCGCCGCGCGCAACAGCAGCCGGATCTCCTCCAGCGCGAATCCGGCCCGCTGGGCGACGTCGATCGCCGCCAGCTGCTGCAGGACGCCGTCCTCGTAGTCGCGCTGACCCGCGACGCGCTCGGGAGGGGGCAGGACCCCGACCGACTCGTAGTAGCGGATCGAGGAGGCCGAGAACCCCGAGCGACTCGCCACCTCTCCGATCTTCACGACACGACCTCCTCGAATCGGGACTTGACTTCAAGTCGACTTGAAGGTTCACGGTAGCGCCTCCGCCGTCTCACCGGAAAGGAATCCGACTTGTCAGAGCCAAGAATCGCCTGCTCGCTGAGCCCCGAAGCGCAGGAGCGACGCTTCGCCGATTTCGCCGACCTCTCCCGCCGTGCATTGCTGGGGGCCGACCGCACCCCGCACGGAGCCAGGATCAGGCTGAGGAACACCGACACCGTCCACGCCGCGGTCCGCAGGCTGATCGAGGCCGAGCGAGAGTGCTGTTCCTTCCTCGAGTTCGGCGTCGAGGCGACCGACGATCACCTCCTGATCGACGTCTCCGGCCCGCCTCATGCCCGCGCGCTGATCGACCGCCTCTTCGACGTCGACCTGGTCGGGGGGTCCCGCGGATGAGCGCTCCCGACGAGCGTAAGACGCCGAAGTTCCCCGTCCTCGGCGCTCTTGGGGCGGGGCTGGCCCTGGTGGCCTGCTGCCTCGTCGCGCCCGTGCTGCTCGGGGCCTTGATGATGGCGCTCGGCCTCGCGATCGAGGCGGCCCTCGTCGCTGCGGCCCTTGTCCTCGGGGCGATCGCCCTGCGCCGGCACCGCGCGAATCGCGCCGACGGCGCCTGCCTCTGCGGATGCAGGAGGGAGGCACAATGAATTTACCTACCGAATTTTCGCCGGCGGCTAGCGGCGCGTCACCGCCTGCTGATCACCGGGGGTGAGCCGCCGCGAAATCGCATCAAGTTCGCCATGCATAGCCTGGCGAACTTGATGCTTTGTTCGCAGCCCCCGCTCTGTTGGGGCTGTGGGACCGGGGGACTCAGCCGCAGCCGGTGTTGTTGCCGCAGCTGCTGCACGTGTAGCAGGACCCCGTGCGCTGCATCATGCCGCCGCACTGCTCGCAGGCCGGCCCGAGGTCGCCGCCGGCCATCTTGGCCGGACGGACCGGGGGCGTTTCGGTCAGCGCCTCGGCGGCCGCGACCGGCTTCGAGCCGCCGTTGCCGCCGTTCCCACCGTTGGCGGGGCCGGCCGTGTCGGTCGGGATGCCGAGGCCGAGCTGGCTCGTCTCCGCCTCGCGCTTCGCCCGCACCTCCTGGGTGAGGATCCCGAGGTCCTCGAGCTCTTCGACGTCATCGACGAAGCGGCTCGCCAGCCAGCGCATGATGTAGTCGGGCATCGATTTGGCGAACGGGATCTCCGGGTTCTTGGTCATCCCCTCCGGGTCGAAGCGCATGTAGCTGAACTTGCGCACGAAGGTCTCCAGCGGCACCCCGTACTGGAGGCCGAGCGAGATCGCCGTCGCGAAGGCGTTGAGCAGCCCGCGCATCGTCGAGCCCTCCTTGCCGATGTCGGTGAGGAAGATCTCGCCGACCGAGCCGTCCTCGTACTTGCCGGCCGTGATGTAGCCCTCGTGGCCGGCGATCGAGAACTTGTGGGTGATCGACTCGCGCTCGCGCGGCATCTTGCTTGCGCACCGGCTGCGGGGCGGCCGACCTCTCGGCCTCCTTCTCTTCCTGCGCGTCGGTGCGCAGCGCCTGCGCGGTCTTCGAGCCGTCGCGGTAGATCGCCAGCGCCTTCAGGCCGCCCTTCCAGCCGCGCGTGTAGGCGTCGGCGATGTCGTCGATCGAGGCGCTCTGCGGCAGGTTGACCGTCTTCGAGATCGCCCCGGAGATGAACGGCTGCGTCGCCGCCATCATGTCGATGTGACCGGTGTGGGTGATCGCCCGCTCGCCGACCGCGACGTCGAAGACCGGCAGGTGCTCGTCCTTGAGGCCGGGGGCGCCGACGATCGTGTTCTCAGCGGCGATGTGGGCGTTGATCTGCTCGACCTGCGGCTCGGCGTAGCCGAGCGTCCGCAGCGCCAGCGGCACCGATTTGTTGACGATCGTCATCTGCCCGCCGCCGACCAGCTCCTTGAACTTGACCAGCGAGAAGTCGGGCTCGATCCCGGTCGTGTCGCAGTCCATCAGGAAGCTGATCGTCCCGGTCGGTGCCAGCACCGTCGCCTGCGCGTTGCGGTAGCCGTGCTGCTCGCCGAGCTCGACCGCCTCGTCCCAGGAGCGCTGGGCGGCCTCGAGCAGCTCGCCCTTGATCCCGGTCGGGTCGACGTCGTAGGAGGCGTCGCGGTGCATCCGCATCACGCCGTTGTGGGCGTCGCGGTTCTTCTCGTACTCGTCGTAGGGGCCGGTCGCGCCGGCGGCGATCAGCGCCGACTGGCGGTAGGCGCGGCCGGTCATCAGCGCCGTGATCGCGGCGGCGACGTTGCGGCCCTCGTCGGAGTCGTAGGGCAGGCCGTCGGACATCAGCAGCGCGCCGAGGTTGGCGTAGCCGAGCCCGAGCTGGCGGAACGCCCTGGCGTTGGCGCCGATCTCCTCGGTCGGGTAGCTCGAGGGCCCGACGACGATCTCCTGGGCGAGGAAGACGACGTCCACCGTGTGCGCGAAGTCCTCGGTGTCGAAGCTGCCGTCCTCGCGGCGGAATTTCATCAGGTTGATCGAGGCCAGGTTGCAGGCCGAGTCGTCGACGTGCATGTACTCGCTGCACGGGTTCGAGGCGTTGATCCGCCCCGACTCGGGGCAGGTGTGCCAGCGGTTGATGATCGTGTCGTACTGGACGCCCGGGTCGGCGCAGCGCCAGGCGGCGTCGGCGATCTGGTTCATCAGGTCGCGCGCCGGCAGCGTCTTCGTCGTGCCGCCGCCGTTGCGGGCGAGCAGGTCCCAGTCCTCACCGGACTCGACGGCCTCCATGAAGTCGTCGGTGACCCGCACCGAGTTGTTGGCGTTCTGGTACTGGATCGAGGTGAAGCCGTCGCCGTCGATCGACATGTCGAAGCCGGCGTCGCGCAGAGCCCCGGCCTTCTCCTCCTCGTCCGCCTTGCAGCTGATGAAGTGCTCGATGTCCGGGTGGTCGACGTCGAGGACGACCATCTTGGCCGCCCGCCGCGTCTTGCCGCCCGACTTGATCGTCCCCGCCCAGGCATCGGCCCCGCGCATGAAGCTGACCGGCCCGCTGGCGGTGCCGCCCTTCTTAAGCGGCTCCATCGAGCCGCGGATGTTGGAGAGGTTGATCCCCGAGCCCGAGCCGCCGCGGAAGATGTTCCCCTCCTTGGTGTTCCAGGCGAGGATCGACTCCATCGTGTCCTCGACGCTGAGGATGAAGCAGGCCGAGCACTGCGGCGACTCCTCGAAGCCGACGTTGAACCAGACCGGCGAGTTGAAGGCCGCCTTCTGGTTGAGCAGGATCGAGGTGAGCTCCATCTCGAAGGCGTCGGCGTCGTCCTCGGAGGCGAAGTAGCCGCCCTCGCGGCCCCAGTTGGAGATCGTCCCGGCGACGCGGCCGACCATCTGTTTGACCGAGCTCTCGCGCTCGGGGCTGCCGAGCTGTCCGCGGAAGTACTTCTGGGCGACGATGTTGGTCGCGTTCTGCGACCAGCTCAGCGGGAACTCGACCCCGCGCTGCTCGAAGGCGGGGTTCTCGGGATCGCCGATCACGGCGTCGCGGATCTCCCACTCGATCTCGTCGAAGGGGTGGACGCCGGCAGTCGAAAAACGCCGCTCTATGGAGAGGCCCTTTAGACCGTTCTTGGGCGTGGCGGTGGCGGTCTGGGACATCGAACTTCTCCTCTCGAGGCGACTTTGGGGGGTAACTCCGCAGGATCGCTCTTCTGTCGGATGCCAAAGGTGGTCAAAGCCGCTCTGACCGTGAATCCCTCTGCAGGATTTCTTGCGAATTCCGGCTCCGACATTTTGTCAAGCCGGCGACCTCGGCCCGCGGGCGCCCGATCTCAGGATTTCCGACCGCCCCTCTGCGGGTACCCTGAGTACATGGTCGACGACCTGCGCAGGGGCGCAGAGCGGATGGGCGAGCGAGCTTCCGCTGCCCGCGATGCCGCAAAAGGGGCGGCGGGCGACGCGATGGACGCCGCCACCGACGCGATCGCCGCCGTCAAGCCGAGGCTGCGCGGCGTCTCCCACGAGTGGGCCTTCTTCGTCTCCCTCGGCCTCGGCGCCGCCCTGGTCATCGCCGCCAAGACGCCGGAGGCGACGCTGGCCGTCGCCATCTACGCGGTCAGCCTCTCGGCGCTGCTCGGCACCAGCGCCCTCTACCACCGGGTCGACTGGAAGCGGCCCAACGTGCGCCGCTGGATGCGCCGGATCGACCACTCGATGATCTTCTTCCTGATCGCCGGCACCTACACGCCGTTCGCGCTGCTGGTCCTGGACGGCATGCTCGCCGACGCGATCCTCGTCGTCGTCTGGGCCGGCGCGATCGCCGGCGCGATCGTCGAGATGGTTTGGATCGAACACCCGAAATGGGTCGCGGCGCTGATCTACATGTCGCTCGGCTGGGTCGCCGCGATCGCCTTCCCCGGCCTATGGACCGAGATGGGCGCCGCCGGAACCCTGCTGGTCGCGGTCGGAGGCATCCTCTACACCGCGGGCGCCGTCGTCTACGCGACCCAGCGCCCCAACCCGAGCCCCCGTGTCTTCGGCTATCACGAGGTCTTCCACGCCCTCGTCATCGCCGCCGCCGCCGCCCAATTCGCCGCCATCGCCTTCTTCGCCCTCCCGGCCGGCGGCTAGGCGGCGACCAGGCCGGACTCGCGCTCGGCCGCTGCGACCAGCTCGCTGAGGATCTCGTCGAGGCGCTCGGCCTGCTCGGGCTCGAGCTCCAGGCGGCCGTCACGCAGGCGCTCGTGGGCGTGGGGGACGGGCAGGTCGGCCTCGATCACGCGGCCGCCCATCGCCGCCAGCACCTTGCGCAGCTCGGCCTGCGCCCAGACGCCGCCGAACATGCTCTTCGAGGCGCCGACGACGGCCGCGGGGGTGCCGTTCAGGGCGCTCTCGCCGGCCGGCCGCGAGGCCCAGTCGAGCGCGTTCTTCAACTGGCCCGGGATCGAGTGGTTGTACTCGGGGGTGGCGACCAGCACCGCGTCGGCGCCGCCGATCGCCTCGCGCAGCTCGGCCACCGCGTCCGGGGCGCGGCCGGCCTCGGCGTCCTCGTCGAAGGGCGGGATCTCCGCCAGCCGCTCGAACTCGACCAGCTCGGCACCCGCCGGCAGGCGCTCGGCGGCGGTCCGCAGCAGGGCGCTGTTCAGCGACCCGCCGCGGAGGCTGCCGGAGATGCCGAGCACGCGCATCGCTACTCGCCCTCCTCGACCAGCTCCAGCTCGACCGCGATCTCGACCGTCCAGTCGAGGGCCTCGCCGCCGCCGGGAAGCTCGGCCTGCCAGTCGAGGCCGAAGTCGCGCCTGTCGATCGTGGTCGCCAGCGAGAGCCCGACCCGGGGCCGCCCGTCGAGGTAGCCCGGGATCCTCGCGAAACTGCCTCTCGCCTCGACCTCACGGCTCTGGCCGCCGATCTCGAGGGCGCCGCGCACCGTCGCCGAGCCGTCGTCACCGACCCTCAGCTCGCTCGACTCGAAGCGGAGCCGCGGAAAGCTGCCGGCGTCGAAGAACTCGGGGGAGAGGAGGTGGCCCTTGAGCTGCTCCTCGCCGATCTCGATGCTGCCGACGTCGACCGAGCCCGTCAGCCGCGGGCTCTCGCCGCCCTCGATCCGCGCCTCGTAGTCGGCGAAGCCACCGCGAAAGGTCGCGACGCCGGCGTGCTTGACGGCGAACCGGACCGTCGAATGGACCGGGTCGGCGACATGGGTCCCCTCCGGCACCGCCTGCTCGATTGCCTGTGTGGTCGTCATCTCAAGTCCCTTCGTAGTCATCGCCTAATAAATAGTTGACATAGAAACAATCCTAGCAGCAATCATTTCTGAGTCAACTATTGCTGGGACAACGGTTATCTGAGACAATGTCACCACGATGGGCAACCCACACGGAGAAGCCTGGGGCACGCTGACCCGCACCCATGCCGCGATCACCGAGCGTCTGCAGGCGGCGCTCGCGCAGGGCGACTTCCCGCCGCTGCCCTGGTACGAGGTGCTTGCCACCCTCGCCGAAGCTCCCGAGCAGCGCCTGAAGATGGGTGAGCTCGCCGAACGGCTCGTCATCACCCGCGGCGGCCTGACCAAGCTCGTCGACCGCCTGATCAGGGCGGGCCTGCTGGAGCGCACCTTCTGCGAGACCGACCGCCGGGTCAGCTACGCCACCCTGATGCCCGCAGGCGCCGAGCTGCTCGAGGAGATGCGCCCGGTCGTGATCGACGAGCTCAAGGTCGCCTTCGCCGCCAAGCTCAGCGTCGCCGAGGCCAACGAGCTGCGCGAGACCCTCGAGCGGGTCCGCGAGTCGGCCTGCGCCACCGCCTGATCCCTTCCGCCTCGGTCGAGACGTCAATTGACCGCCTCATGGGCGGCGAACTGACGGCTCGCGCCCGTGCGGTTGGTCAGCCGGTCGCCAGGGCTGAGGCCGCGCGCTCCTTGGCGGCCTCGATCAGGGCCAGGAGGTCGGGCTCGCGCTCTTCGCGGATCAGCTCCACCGGGTCGGGATCGCCGTTGACGATCCCCTCGAAGAACTCCTTGCGGTCCTGGTAGGTCGGCAGCGTCCCCTTCGCCCAGCCGCGGGCGTCGTTGAGGATCACCGCCAGGCGCGCGTACTCCTCGCCGAAGAGCTCGGAGATCTCCCGCTTCATGCGCTTCGCCAGCGCCGGCGAGGCGCCCGCGGTGGAGATCGCGATCGCCAGCGGGCCGCTGCGCACGATCGCCGGCAGGATGAAGTTGCAGAGCGGCGGGACGTCGACGATGTTGACCAGCATCGCCCGCTTCTCGGCATCGTCGAAGACGCCGATGTTGACCTCGCTGTCGTCGGTGCAGGCGATCGCCATGAAGACGCCCTCGAGGTCGTCCGGCCCCGCGTAGAGCCGCTTCTCCCAGGCGATCGAGCCCTCCGCCGCGAGCGCCTCCAGCGCCGGGTGCGCGGTCGGCGCGATCAGGGTCACGTCGGCGTCGCAGGCGAGCAGGCCCTCGACCTTCTCGAGGCCGATGTCGCCGCCGCCGATGACGACCGAGCGCCGGCCCTTCATCTTCAGGCAGGCGATGTAGAACGGGGTCTCGAGCATGTCCCGCACGCAGGACTGGTCGCAGATCCCCTTGCGGAGCTGGCAGACGCACTCCTTGCCGGCATAGGCCTGGGCGGGCATATGTAGAGAGGTTAGAGGGAGTCCAGGGTCTGCCGGAGGCCGTCCTCGAGCCCGGTCTTCGCCGACCAGCCCAGCTCCTTCTCCGCCAGCGCCGGGTCGATCGAGATCCGCTGCACCTCGCCCTCGCGGGGCGGGGCGAATTCCGGCTCGAACCCGGCGGCGCCGCTGAGCTCGCCCAGCTTCGCGACCAGCTCGATCACGTCGGTCTCGACCCCGGTGCCGACGTTGAGCGCCCCGGTCGCCTCGGACCTGGCCCCCGCCAGCGCCGCCGCCACCACGTCGCCCACATATATGTAGTCACGGGTCTGCTTGCCGTCGCCGTAGACGGTCGGCCTCTCGCCCGCCTCCAGCTTGCCGCAGAAGATCGCGATCACGCCCGCCTCGCCGAGCGGGTCCTGGCGCGGCCCGTAGACGTTGCCGAGCCGCAGGCTGACGCCGGAGAGCCCGTAGAGGCGTTCGAAGAGGGAGAGGTAGCCCTCGGCGGCGTACTTGCTCTGCCCGTAGGGGGACATCGGCGCGATCGGCGCGCTCTCCGAGAGGGGCAGCTCCTTGCCGGCGCCCTCCCCGTACATCGCCCCGCCGGTCGAGATGAAGACGACCCGCCGCGAGCCGGCCGCCCGCGCGGCTTCGAGCACGTTGGCGGTGCCGCCGACGTTGATCGAGGCGTCGAAGGCGGGGTCGGCGACGGACTTGCGGACGTCGATCTGGGCGGCCAGGTGGAAGACGACGTCGGGGGCCGCCCGCCCCGCGAGCGCCGCCACGGCGACGGAGTCGCGGATGTCGATCTCGGCCAGCTCGGCGCCCGCCGCGAGCGCCCCCTCGAGGTTCTCCCGCCTGCCGGTCGAGAGGTCGTCGAGGACCGTCACCTCGTCTCCGCGGGCGAGCAGGGCATCGACCAGATTGGAGCCGATGAAGCCCGCGCCACCTGTCACCAAGCACCTCATTCGGCTGCCGATCCTAGAAGGATCGGCGCGCAACAGGCGGCCAGCGCCGCCGAGCGCCCCTGCTACTCTCGCCCGCCGATGCGCTTAATCGTTACCGAGAAGAACAACAGCGCCAAGAAGATCGCCGACATCCTCGGCGCTCCCACGGGCGGCCCGAGCGAAGACAAGACCTTCAAAGTCCCGTTCTATACCTGGACCGACGAGGGCGGCAACGAGCACCGCACGATCGGCCTCAAGGGCCATGTGCTCGGCCCCGCCTTCCCGGAGGGCTACTCGAACTGGCAGAAGACCGACCTGCACGACCTGATCGACGCCGAGCTGATCAAGGAGCCGACCGACAAAAACGTCGTCAAAGCGATCAAGAAAGTCGCCAAGGAGGCGGACGAGCTCGTGATCGCCACCGACTTCGACCGCGAGGGCGAGCTGATCGGGCTCGAGGCGCTCGAGGAGATGCTCGACGCCAACCCCGCGCTCGGCTCCCGCGAGGAGAGCGAGAAGGGCACGCTGACGATCCAGCGCGCCCGCTACTCGGCGCTCACCAAGGAGGAGATTGAGCGCGCCTTCGGCGAGCTCGACACGCTCTCCTACCCGCTCGCCAACGCCGGCGCCGCCCGCCAGGACATCGACCTGCTCTGGGGCGCGACCCTGACCCGCGCCGTCTCCCTCAGCACCCGCCGCTTCGGCTCCAACTTCCTCTCGGTCGGCCGCGTCCAGAGCCCGTCCCTGGGCCTGATCGTCGAGCGTGAGATGGAGCGCCGCGCCCACATCGCCAAACCGTTCTGGGAACTGTTCGCGAAGTTCGAGCATCCCGACGGCAGCTTCGAGGCCCACCACACCGTCGACAAATTCTGGGAGCAGGGTGAGGCCGACTCCGCCCTCGCCGGCACCTCCGGGCCCGGGACCGTGAAAGCGGTGACGGCCCGCAAGAACACGCGCAAGCCGCCGACCCCCTACAACACGACCGCCTTCAGCACCGACGCCTCCAGCCGCCTCGGCATCACCCCCGCCAGCGCGATGCGGATCGCCGAGGACCTCTACATGGACGGCTTCATCTCCTACCCGCGCACCGACAACACGGTCTACCCGTCCTCGCTGCCGCTGCACGAGCTGGTCTCCTCGCTGGTCAAGGTCAAGGAGTTCTCGGCCGCCGCCGGCCTGCTCGACGGCCCGCTGACCCCGACCCGCGGCAAAAAAGAGACCACCGACCACCCGCCGATCTACCCGACCCAGGCGATCCACCCGGGCGCGCTCGGCGAGGGCCCGAAAAAGCGCGTCTACGAACTGGTCGTGCGCCGCTTCCTCGCCACCTTCAGCCCGCCGATGATCACCGAGTCGACCCGCGCCGACATCGAGGCCGGCTCGCAGACCTACTTCGTGCGCGGCTCGGTCGTCGTCGACCCCGGCTACGCCGGCATCTACACCTACGCCCGCTCCGCCGACGACGAGATCCCGGCGCTGAAGGAGGGCCAGACCCTCGACCTCGACGGCGAGCCCTGGATCGTCGACAAGGAGACCCAGCCCCCGGGGCGCATCTCCCAGGCGAAACTGATCGAGCTGATGGAGGAGCGCAACCTCGGCACCAAAGCGACCCGCGCCGACATCATCCAGAAGCTCTTCGACCGCGGCTACGTCTACTCGAACCCGCCGATCCCCACCGAGACGGGGATCGCCCTGTACGAGGCGTTCAAAACTTACGTGCCGAGCATGGCGACCCCGGAGATGACCGCCACGCTCGAGGCCGAGATGGACCGGATCGCGGCCGGCGAGATGACCAAGGGCGAGGTCGTCGGCGAGAGCCGCGACCTGCTCCACAAGACCTGGTCGGAGATCGAGGAGACCAAAGAGGACCTCGCCAAAGTCGTCTGGAAAGGGATGGACGAGGACCGCATCCTCGGCCCCTGCAAGGTCTGCGAGGAGGCGGGTCGCAAGAAGGACGACGGCTCCCCCCACATGCTGCGCATCATCCGCGCCAAAAAATCGGGCAAACGCTTCGTCGGCTGCTCGGGCTGGACCCTCGACGACCCGGAGTCCTGCGACCAGACCTTCCCGCTGCCCCAGCGCGGCGACGTCTTCAAACTCGAGGAACGCTGCTCGATCTGCGAGCAGACACCGCGCCTCAAAGTCCAGCCCTTCCGCGGCCGCTCCTGGAACCTCTGCCTCAACGACGACTGCGAGTCGATGCAGGAGATGAAGAAACGCCGCGCCGAGCGCGAAGCGGCGAAAGAGGCGAAAGAGGCGATGTCGAAGAAACCGCTGCCCGAGGGCGACGAGGACAAGGCGCCCGCGAAAAAACGCAAAAAAGTCAGCAAAGCCGACACCGCGACCCGCGGGCGCAAACGCGCCAAAGCCGCGACAAAAGCCTGAGGAGGCGGCGCGGTGTTCATTTCGCTCGAGGGCATCGACGGCTCGGGCAAGAGCACTCAGGCCAGGTTGCTCGCCGAGGCCCTGGGCCCGGAGACGCTCCTGATCCGTGAGCCGGGGGGAACGGACGCCGCCGAGCGGATCCGCGAGCTGCTCGCAGACCCCGGGCTGGAGATCGACCCCTTCGCCGAGCTGCTGCTCTTCTCCGCTGCCCGCGCGGACCTCGTCTCCCGTGTGATCCGGCCCGCCCTCGAAGGCGGAGGCGTCGTCGTCGCCGACCGCTTCGCCGACTCCAGCGTCGCCTACCAGGGTGGCGCGAGGGGTTTGGGGACGAGCCACGTCCTCTCCCTGACCGACACCGTGATCGACGGCCTCTGGCCCGACCTCACCGTCCTGCTCCGCCTCGAGCCGGAGGTCGGGCTCGGCCGCGCCGCGGGCGACGACCGCTTCGAGGCCGAGGGGGTGGACCTGCAGCGCGCCGTCGCCGAGGCCTACGAGGAGATCGCCAAGATCGCCTCCGACCGCGTCGTCCCCGTCGACGCCTCCGGATCCGTACAAGAGGTCCACGAACGAGTAATGGACACCGTCCGCAGCCGAACATGAGCGCTGCGAGACTTGACCCCACCATGGTGGGGTAAGAGGTCGCTGCGATGAAAATCGAGCACCAGGCGCGGGCGCAGGCGTCGCTGAGCGCGGCCCTCGCCTCGGGCCCCTCGCACGCCTACCTCTTCCGCGGCCCGCGCGGGGCGGGCAAGCGCGCGGCGGCCCGCGCCTTCGCCGCCGAGATCCTCGCGACCGGCGCCGAGCAGCCCGACGACGCCCGCCGCCGCGCCCTGCTCGACCCATCGCCGCACCCCGACCTGGTCTGGCTCGCGCCGAGCGGCGCCCAGCACCTGGTCGAGGCCGTGCGGGAGCGGGTGATCCGCGCCGCCTCCTACCGGCCCTTCGAAGGCGCCCGGCGGGTCTTCGTGATCGAGGCGGCGGAGGCGATGCGCGACGAGAGCCAGAACGCGCTGCTGAAGACGCTCGAGGAGCCGCCCGGGTTCGCCCACCTGATCCTGCTCAGCTCCGAGCCCGACGGGCTGCTCGAGACTGTCGCCTCGCGTTGCCAGGAGGTCGAGTTCAGGCCGCTTCCGGTGGAGGCGGTCGAGGCCGCGCTCGAGGGCGACGCCGCCGACGTCGAGACCGCCGCCCGACTCTCGGCCGGGGACCTCGAGCTGGCCCGCTTCCTGCTCTCCGATCGCGGCCGCGCGCTCCGCGACGCCGCCCTGCGTTTGGCGCCGCCGGCGCGGGGCGCCCCCTGGCGCGCGCTCCTGGAGGCGGCCGACGAGGTCGGCGCCGATGCCGAGGCCGCGGCCCGGGCGGCCCTCGACGCCGAGAAGGAGGCCGGCGTCAAGCGCTCCGCCAAGGAGATCAACGACGAGGCCAGGCGGGCCGGCCGCCGCCGCCGCACCGAGACCCTCGACCTCGGCCTGGCGCTCTGCGCCTTCTGGCTGCGTGACCTGGAGGCCGTCGCCGGCGGCGCCGAGGACGTCGTCTTCAACCGCGACCGGCTGCCGGCCCTGCGCTCGCGGGCGGCGGGCCTCGAGCCCGGCGACGGCCGCCGCGCCGCCGAGCTGGTCCAGGACACCCGCCGCCGCCTCGACCTCAACGTCTCCGAGGAGCTCGCGCTCGAAGCCCTCTACTTCCGCCTCGAGCGGGAGCTCCCGGAGGACTGATGGCCGGCTCGGCCTCGGACGGGAGCCCGGCGGTCCGCCTGGCGACGCCCGAGGACGCCGGCCACGTCGGGCGCCTCCTGCACGAGTTCAACTCCGAATACGAGGAGTGGACGCCGGGAGCCGAGGTCCTCGCGGGGCACGCCCGCTCGCTGCTCGAGGGCGGCGAGATCACCGTCCTGCTCGGCGGCGAGGGACCCGACGGCTTCTGCCTGCTCCGCTACCACCGCTCGATCTACAACGGCGAGCCCGACGCCTACATCCAGGAGCTCTATGTCGTCCCGGATCGTCGCGGCCACGGCCTGGGCCGGGCGCTGCTCGACGCCGCGCTCGCCGCGGCCCGCGAGGCGGGCGCCACCCACGTCGACCTGAACACCAGCACCGACGACCGCGAAGCGCGCTCGCTGTACGAGAGCTCCGGGTTCACCAACCTCGAGGGCGGCGAGGGCGGCCCCTCGATGCTCTACTACGAGCGCGACCTCTAGGGGAATCCCATCAAGTTCGCCATGCATGCCTGGCGAACGTGATGATTTTCAGGCGGAGTCGCGGCTACCCGAAGGCGCCTCGGCATGCGCATCGCCGCCGTTGCGCTCGCCGGTCTGCTCGCGCGCCTTTTCGAGCGCCCGCTCCTGCGCCAGCCGCGTTATCTGGGCGGCCTGGCGCGACATGATCACGCTGAAGTTGAGCGCCAGCCCGAGCAGCAGGAGGAGGACGATCGAGAAGAGCGCGACGTTGGTGTCCCGCACGCCCATCAGGTCGGCGACGAGCTCGAGCAGGGCCGGGAAGGCGGCACCGAGCAGCATCCCGAGGCCGGCGACGAACCAGACCACGCTGTAGCGCTCCTGGAGATGGTCGCGCCGGATCAGCTCGAGGATCAACGCCATGAAGGCGACGGCGAGGACCGCGGCCAGGATCCGGGTCTGCGAGGTGAGCGTGACCGATGGGTCCTCGCCCACCTTGGCGAACAGCGGCCCCGCCAGCGCCGCCGTGGCGCTCACCGCTCGACCTCGACCTGACGCGGCCGGAACATCCCGACGATCAGCACGATCAGGCCCTTGAAGATGAAGAAGGCGGAGCGCAGCGGCGTCAGGAAGGACGACCCGCCGGCCCGCTCGAGCATCCGCACCGGGACCTCCTCGACCCGCAGGCCCTGGCGCACCGCGAGCTGCAGCGACTCGATCTCGGCGAAGTCGGGCGAGTAGCTCTCGCTGAACAGCGCCATCACCCGGCGGTTCGCCGCCCGCATCCCGCTGGTCGTGTCGGTGAAGCGCTGCCGGGTCGCCAGGGTCAGGAAGAAGCGGAACACGTTGGTCCCGATCCGCCTCGAGAAGGTCGGCCGGTAGTCGTCGCCCTCGGCCGGCGCCGCGCCCTCGTGGTAGCGGGAGCCGATCACCAGGTCGGCGCGGTCGGAGGCGACCTCGTCGAGCAGGCGGGCCACCTCGGCCGCCGGGTGCTGGCCGTCGGCGTCGAGGTGGGCGCAGCAGTCGTAGCCCTCGCGCAGCGCGTAGAGGTAGCCGGTCTGCAGCGCCGCCCCGAGGCCCTGGTTGAAGGGCAGCGAGGCGACGACGGCCGCCGGCCTCGCGCGCCCGCGCCGCCGGTCATGTCGATCGAGCCGTCGTCGACGACGAGCACGTCGGAGGCGGGCATGTGCTCGCGGACGTCGGCGATCACCTCGGCGATCGAGGCCTCCTCGTTCCAGGCGGGAATGAAGACAAGCGTGCGCACCAGTCGATTCTCCCATGATCGCCCGGCGTCCCGAGTGTGTTAGTAAGCCTTCATGCAACGGATCGGCATGCGGCTCTGGCTGGCGACCGCCTTCGCCGCGGTCAGCCTGACCACCGCCGGCGTCGTCCTCCTCTTCGGCGACCGGCCCCGCGCCGTGCTCGGCGCGATCGGCCTCGGGGTCCTGGTCGGCTTCATGATCGCCGCGGCGATCGCCAAACGGGTCGAGCGCCTCGCCGACGCCGCCGGGCAGATGGCGGCGGGCTCCTTCGACGCCCCGCTGGAGCGCGGCGGCCTCGACGAGATCGGCGACCTCGCCCGCGCCCTCGAGAAGATGCGCGCCTCGCTGAAGGAGAGCTTCGGGGTGATGACCGCCGACCGCAACAAGCTCGAGGCGATCTTCGACGGCCTCACCGACGCCGTCATGGTCGTCGACTTCGACGGCCCGATGCGCTTCTCCAACAGCGCCGCGGCGGACCTCCTCGACCCCGCCGGGCTCCCCTCGGAGCCGTTGCTGCCGCAGCTGCGTCGTGCCGCCGAGGTCGGCTTCTCCGCCCATCCCGCGCTCCGCATCGGCGATCGCGCCTACGCGATGCAGGCCCGCTCCCTGCCCGACGAGCGCGCCGTCCTCGCGGTCGTCCGCGACCGCACGGATGAGATGCGGCGCGAGTTCGCCGAAGCGGACTTCGTCTCCAACGCCGCCCACGAGCTGCGCAACCCGCTGGCCGGGATCTCCGGGGCGATCGAGGTCCTTCAGGGCGGCGCCAAGGATGACCCCGAGGCCCGCGACCACTTTCTCGAACGGCTCGCCGAAGACGCCGAGCGGATGAACCGGCTGACCCGGGCGCTGCTCACCCTCGCCCGGGTCGAGTCGCTCGGAGCGGGGGAGACGGAGGTGGTCGACGTGCCGGCCGCCGTCCGCGACGCCGTCGAGGCGGTCGAGCCCCCGGTCGGGATCAAACTGCGCGCCGAGGTCGAGCCCGACCTCGCCGCCAAGGGCGACCCGACGCTGCTGCGCCAGGTGCTCGTCGGCCTGCTCACCAACGCCTGTAAGCACACGCCACCCCCCGGGACCGTTACCGTTCGCGGCCGCCATGACGGGGAGGCAGAGGTGACCATGGAAGTGATCGACACCGGAACGGGGATACCCGCGGCCGAGATCGAGCGCATCTTCGAGCGCTTCTATCGCCGCGCCGAGTCCCGCAAGCACGAGGGCTTCGGCCTCGGGTTGGCGATCGCCCGCCGCATGGTCGACGTGATGGGCGGCGAGATCGGCGCCACCTCGGTCGAGGGCGAGGGAAGCACCTTCTGGATCCGCCTGCCGATGGCCCAACCCAGCCCGACCCCGGTCGCATGAGCAGCGGTCGCATCCTGATCGCCGACGACGAGCCGTCGGTCCGCGACTCCGTCGGCTACGCGCTGGCCCAGGAGGGCTTCGAGGTGACCCCGGCCGCCGACGGCGACGAGGCGACCGAGAAGCTCGGCGAGGCGATTCCCTTCGACCTCCTGATCCTCGACATCATGATGCCGGGGCCCAGCGGCCTCGACATCTGCCGTGACGTGCGCTCGCGCAGCGCGGTCCCGATCATCGTCCTCACCGCCAAGGACGCCGAGGTCGACAAGGTCGTCGGCCTCGAGGTCGGAGCCGACGACTACGTCACCAAGCCCTTCTCGGTCCGCGAGCTGCTCGGCCGGGTGCGGGCCCAGCTCCGCCGCCGTGAGCTCGACCGCTCCCCCCTGGCCCAGGCGGTCCGGATCGAAGCCGGGCCGGTCGCGATCGACCTCGTCCGCCACGTCGCCACCGTGCGCGGCGAGCCGGTCAACCTGACCCGCTCGGAGTTCCAGCTGCTGCGGCTGATGGTCGGCCGGCCCGGGGAGGTCTTCCCCCGCCGTCAGATCATGGAGGAGCTCTGGCAGACCGAATTCGACGGCGACGAGCGGGCCTGCGACGTCCATATCTCCAACCTTCGCCAGAAGGTCGAGCGCGACCCCCAGAACCCGGAGCTCGTGCTCACCGTGCGCGGCGTCGGCTACAAGTTCTCCGGCGGCGCGCCCGAGGGCTGAGCGCCGAATCCGCCTCAACCCGCGGGGCTCGGCGGTATAGTCGGTTACCGGGTCAGTAGGGGAGAGGGAGAGGAATGAGTTCCAGAGCGTTCAGACGGCGCCTTCGCCATGTCCGCGTCGCGGCGTTGCTGGCTGCGCTGGCGCTGCTCGCCGCGGTCGGCTCGAGCGCCTTCGGGCAGACCGTGCGCGCGGGCAACCTGATCGTCACCATCGAAGGTGGCTTCACGCCGCACAAACTGCCGAAAAAAGACCCGGCCTCGATCACCCTCAGCGCCCGCAGCACGATCAGGACCGCCGACGGCACTCACCTCCCGGCGCTGGACGAGCTCAATCTCTTCTTCGACAAGCACACCGGGGTCTACACCAAAGGCCTCCCGGTCTGCACGACCGCGGAGCTGTACAACACGCTCACCGCCCAGGCCAAGAACATCTGCAAGGGGGCGATCATCGGCAACGGCCAGGCGGGCGCGGAAATCGCGTTCCCCGAACAGGCGCCGTTCTTCGCCAAGGCGCCGATGGTGATCTTCAACGGGCCTCCGCGCAACGGGCACCCGGTCTTCATCTTCCACGTCCACGCCCACGTCCCGGCGCCGACGACCTTCATCACGACGGCCGAGATCGGAAAAGCCTCCGGCCTCTACGGGACCAGCGTCTACATCAAGGTCCCGACGATCGTCGCGGGCCAGGGCTCGCTCAGCTTCGCCGAACTCTCGATCCACAAAAAGTGGTCGAGCAAACGCGGCGAGCAGACCCTGCTGTACGGGACCTGCCCCTCCGGGCACTTCTACGTTCGCGGCGCGCTCACCTTCACCGGCGGCTTCAAGATGGCCGGCAAAGTCGTGCGCAGCTGCACCCCCATCTAGACAGCACAAAGGCCCCGGCGGCCCCAATGGGTAGGACCGCGCGGGGCGCCTTGTGCGAGTGAAAGCGCCGCGGGATTTTTTGCGACGCCTCCCATGCCGGTCCCCGCGACCAGGGTAAATCGCGTTCCCGGGACCAACGGCCGCCCAGTATAGAGGGGAGAGTTTCCAAATAACAGTCGAGTGTGCGCATGCCGCAGATCAGGCGGTCGCCGCGAGCTCCCCGGCGGCGGCCTCCTCGCCCAGATAGGCGGCGATGACCATGTGGGCGAGCTCCGGCACCGCCGCCGCGAAGGCCTCGGGCCTGCCGGCGGCGAGCGCGGCCGTCGCGGAGGACTCGATGGCCCCCAGCATGAAGCGCGCGGTCACGGGCGGGGGCGCCGGGTGGCCGGGCTCCCCCTCGGCGCGGGCACCGTCGAGCGCCCGCGTGAGCCGGTCGTGGACCTCGGCCCGCTTTTTGGCGAGCGCCGCTCCCCCGGCGACGTGGACCTCGATCAGCAGGCCCCTGGCGGCGAGCGGGCTCTGCTCGAGGAAGCCGGCCAGCTCGCCGAGCGCGGCGCGCAGCCCGAGGCGCCATCCCGATTCGGCCGCGGCCGCCCCGAGCAGGCGGTCGCGGAGCCCCTCGATCCCGACCTCGTAGGCCTCCGCGTAACAATCGGCCTTGCTGCCGAAGTGCCGGTAGAACTGCACGCGGTTGCCGCCGTAGCGGTCGATCACGTCCTGCACCGAGGCCCGCCGGTACCCCCTCCGCCCGCAGGTCTCGAGCATCGCATCCATGATGCTCGACCTGACCCGCCCGTCCTGCCGCTCGCGATCCTCGCGGATCCTGGTGAGTTCGCCCCGCGGCGTGCCCATACGAGTCCCCTTGCGCTGACGCCCGCCCGCCATGACGGGAACGAGACTACTCCCCATTGGAAACACCGATGTCGGCTTCGATACCGGCTCCTCGACCGGGCTATCCTTCGACGGTGGCATCCCTGCCCGACCACCTGCTGCCGGCCGCGGTCGGCATGGAGCGACTGTCCAAGGAGGTCCTCGAGGAGCATCAGCGCGAGCGCGTGCTGAGCGCCGCCGCGAGCGTCTTCTCCGAGCGCGGCTATCACCCGACCACGGTCGACGACCTCGTCGCCGCCGCCTCGATCGGGGTCGGCAGCTTCTACGCGCTGTTCAGCGGCAAGGAGGACTGCTTCCTGCGCCTCTACGACGGGATCGCCGCCGACGCCGAGCGCCGGATCGCCGCCGCGGCCCCCGGGCCCGCGCCCTGGGCCGAGCGCGTCTGCGCCGGGCTGAGGGAGATCCTCGCGCTGGCCTCCGAGGAGCCGGGCCGGGCCCGGATCGTCCTCGTCGAGGCGCAGACGGCCGGCCCGGCGGCGGAAGCGCGCTACGCGGCGACGGTCGAGCGGGCGGCGGCCCTGCTCCGCCAGGGCCGCTCCCTCGCGGGCGCCGGGGAGCCTCTTCCCGACACGTTCGAGGACGCGACGGTGGCCGGGGTCGCCTGGCTGCTGCAGTCGCGCCTCGCCGACGGCGGCGGGATCGACGTCGCGGAGCTGCTTCCCGAGCTGGCGGGGATCGCGGTCGAGCCGCAGGCCGGCGCCGCCGCGAGCGCCGCGGCGCTCGCGGCCGTGGGCCTGCCTGATAAATGAGTTCGTACCGCTATCTTCCGCCTGTGGCAGAGCGAGAGCCCCAAGCGGAGGATCCGCCGTCAGGGCTGCCGCGCCTGCCGCCGGGGCGGCACGGGCTCCCGCGTGAGTTCGTGACCCGCAACCAGCGCGACCGCCTGGCCGCCGGCACGATCGCGGCGGTCTGCGAGCACGGCTACCACGAGGCGACGATCGGCCAGATCGCCGCCGCCGCCGGCGTCTCCCGCCGCACCTTCTACACGTACTTCTCCTCCAAGGAGGAGTGCTACCTCGCCACCTACGACCAGATCGCCGCCCATCTGCGCACCGCGGGCCGCGAGGCCGCCGCCGCGTGGGAGGAGTGGCCCGCCAAGGTGGCCGCGAGGCTCGGCTCGACGCTCGAGGCCTTCGCCGCCAACCCGCAGCTGGCGCGCTTCACGCTCGCCGTCCCACCGCGCGCGGGCGGCGCCGTCAGCGCCCACCACCGCCGTGCCCTCGACCTCGCTCTCGCGGAGCTGGCCGCCGGGATCCCGGCCCCGCCTGCCGTCGAGCCGCCCTCGCCGGCAGTGCAGCACTCGCTGCTCGGCGGCCTGGCCTCACTGATCGTCCAGAAGCTCGAGGCCGGGGAGGGGGAGGAGATGGAGGACCTCCTCCCCGACCTCGTCGAGCTCTTCCTCGCGCCCTTCATCGGCCGTGCCGAGGCCGTCCGCGCCGCCGGTTGAGAAACGCCCCGGCTTGTGTTTGAAAACGCGCCCCTCTAGGGTGCCCGCTGCTGACGATGAACTCGGGACCCGCCTCCTTCGCAGACTTCCGGCTGCCGCCGGGCCGCCACGGCATTCCCCCCGGGGAGGTCGCGGAGAACCAGCGCTGGCGGCTGCTCGGCGCGGCGGCTGAGGTGCTCGCCGAGCGCGGCCACGTCCACACCACCAGCACCCGCGTCGCGAAGGCGGCCGGCGTCTCCCCGGCCACCTTCTACCTCCACTTCGACAACGTCTCCGATTGCCTCCTGGCGGCCTATGTCTCGGCGGCCGACTGGATCTGGGGGGTCATCGCGGAGGCCTGCCGGGAGCAGGAGATCGGGTGGCGCCAGCGGCTCGGGGTCGCCGTCGGCTCGAGCCTTCGCCTGCTCGCCGTCGAACCGGCGACCGCGAACCTGCTCGGCTCCGAAGCCCCGGCCGGCGAGCGCGCGATCGCGGCCGCGCGTGAGGAGCTCGTCGAGCGCCTGGCCGTGCTCCTGGCGAGCGGCCGCGAGCTGCGGGACGGCGCGGCGGGCGAGCTGCCGGCGAGCACCGAGCGCCACCTGGTCTCCGGGGCGCTCGCGATCGTCTCCGAGCGGGTCGCCGACGGCGAGGTCGAACGCCTGCCGGAGGTCGGTCCGGCGCTGACCGAGATGCTCGCCGCTCCGTACGCGGAGCGTGCACCGCAGCACGGGGTCTAACCTCACCTGGGGTGAGAGAGAGATGGAGAGCCGCGGCGGCAGTCGCGCTGGCGCTCGCCGCGCTCGGCGCCGGCACGAGCGCGGCCCTGGAGCTGCGGGCCGGCGACATCCTGATCACCGCCGACGGGCGCTTCTCGCCGACGGCGCTGCCGCGGCTCGAGGACGCCCCGATCACGCTGCGGGGCGGGGGCAGGATCTCGACCGTCTCCGGCGCCCTTCCCCCGCGGCTGCGGACGCTCACGATCGAGTTCGACCGCCACGGCTCGGTGGAGACCACCGGGCTGCCGAAATGCTCGATGGGAAGGCTGATCGCGACCACGACGAGGACCGCCCGCAGGCTCTGCCCCGGCTCGATCGTCGGCACCGGCTTCGGCAAGGCGCTGGTCAAGCTCCCCGAACAGGCTCCGTTCCCGGCGTCCTCGCCGATCACGATCTTCAACGGCCCGAAGGAGGGCGGCGACCTCACCGTCCTCGCCCACGCCCATCTGACCCAGCCGGTGCCGACCACCTTCGTGCTCAGGATCGTGATCGAGAAAATCGACAAAGGCGTCTACGGCTACCGCACCGAAGCGCGGATCCCCAGCATCGCCGACGGCGCCGGGATCCCGGTCTCCGGGTCGCTGAGGATCGGCCGCAAATGGGCTCACCTCGGCCGCGACTACTCCTACCTCAACGCGCGCTGCGAGACCGGCCGCCTCCAGGCCCGCGGCGAATTCACCTTCGACGACGGGACGCGGCTCAACGGCACCTTCCTCCGTCCCTGCACGGTTCGCGAGTAGGGCCGCTCAGACCTTGCAGGCGCGCTTCGCCGTGCGCAGGGCCCGCTTCATTCGGGCCTTCGCACGGTTGGCGGCGCGGCGGCGGGCCTCCTTCAGCCTGGGGCCCGCTTTCTTCAGCCGCCCGACGGCCTTGCCGAACCTGGTCGCGACGCCGCGCAAGTTTGCTGCTGCGAGGGCGCACGGGTTCGTGAAGCGGGCGACCGTCCAGGCGGTCACGTCGGCGCCGGGCCTGCTCGATCCGACGACGACCACGGACCCCGCCCGTCCGACGGCGAGGTCGGTGATCGCCGAGCCGCGGCTTGCGGGCTGCAGTCCCGCCGCGTCCACCGGCCTCACCACGACCCCGTCGCCGCCCATGGCCGGGTCGAGGCCCCCCGCCGCGGTGAGGCGGACGAGCGCGAACTCCCCCCGACCGTTGCCGCCGCCGACCAGCACCTTGCCGTTCGGTTGAAGGGCGATCGCGTTCGCCTCCTCGCCGCATTCCCCGTTCAGGTCGGCGTAGGCGATGCCGCCTTTGCCGAAACCGGTGTCGAGGGCGCCGCCGGCCGTCAGCGAGACGACCGCGAGGGCGTCGCAGAAGCCGGGGCCGCTCGTCGTCCCCGCGACGAGGATCCCGCCCCCCGGCCTCAGGGCGAGCGAGGTCGGGACCTCGGCGGCGCCGAACAGGTCGAGCTCGACGACGCCGGTTCCCCCCAGGGTGGGGTCGGCGGAGCCGTCCGGGCGGAAGCGGGCGACGGCGATGTCGGGCCGGCCGGGGTCGTTGGGGTGGGAGACGGACCCGACGGCGGTGATCGCGCCTGCGGCGCCGACCTCGACGTCGACGAAGCGGTCCTCGCCCGCGGGGCTGAGGCTCGGTTGCAGCAGCCCGTCGCCGGAGAAGGTCGGGTCGAGCGTGCCGTTGGAGCCGAAGCGGGCGAGCGCCGCGTCCTGGCCTCCGGCCCCGCTCGTCGAGCCGGCGACGACGATGCGGCCGTCGGGCTGCACGGCGAGCGCGGCGGCCTCGTCGTCGGCAACGGCGTTGCCCGCGCCGGCGGGGGTGAGCGCGACGCCGCCCACTCCGAAGGACGGGTCGAGGTCGCCCTCGGAGTCGAAGCGCGCCAGCGCGAAGTCGTGACCCCCTTCGCCCGGCGTCGCGTAGCCGGCGACGACGATCCCGCCGTCGGGCTGGATCGCGAGGTCGGCGATCGAGTCGCCGCCGCCGTCCTTCGCCGAGGCGTCGATCGTGCGCAGGCCCGCGGGGGCGGCGAAGTCCCTGTCGAGCTCGCCGTTTCGGCGGTAGCGGACGAGGGCGAACTGGTCGTCGCCGTCGCTGACCCGCCCGCCGACGAGGACCCTGCCGTCCGAGCGGACGATCACGGCGTTGGCGACGTCCCGCGCCTCCTGGCCGGGGCCGGCGAACGCCGTGCGCACGATCCCGTCCGAGAAGGTGCGGTCGAGCCTCCCGTCGGACTCCTCGACGGCGGCGCGGACGGCGCCCGGGGCGGCGACCGCAACCGCGGCGACGGCAGCCGCGAACGCGAGCCGGCGCCGGGGCCGGCTCGCTGGCCGGGAACATCGAAAGAGGGTCGGGCCCCGGCCTCGGATCACCCTCAAGAGGCTACTGGCGATCCGATCCGGCGGGTGGTGCCGAGGGCTGACACCCGCACGGTCAACGGCAAGCTGCAGGCGACGGTGCCGACGGTGCCGGACGCCCCGGTCGGCCGCTTCGACCTCCGCCTGCTCGGCGGCAGAGCGGCTACCTGATCAACACGCGCAACATCTGCTGCGGCGGCGGTAAGAAGTAGTAGGCAGAGAGCGTCACCGCTTGCTTGAACGGCCCTGTTCCTCTTTGGAACCGGGCCGGGTCTCTACATTCGGCGCCGGCCCGCTCCCGGCCGATCTGTATCGGAACTCGTTCGACCCCTATTCGCCCTCCTGAGGGTCTAGAATGAGCGCCGGGTTGCCTCTACAGGAGAGGACAGGGCAATGGGAAAGCGTACCCACGTGCGTCGTGAGAATTTGGCTCTGCCATGGGGCTGAAAGAGGTATTCGTACCGGGATATCGTGAAGCCGCTATGGGGCGGAAATCACGTGACGCGAAGGACGAGAGGGGGGTGCGGACCCCCTGGGGCCACGCCGCCGAGCTGCGCACGATGAAAATGCGCGCCGGCCGGGGCAACCCGCCGGAGGAGTCGGAGCGCAGCCAGCGCGAGCGCCTCTTCGGCGCGATGGTCGCGCTCAGCTCCGAGCAGGGCTACGAGGCGACCAAGATCGGCGACCTGGTGAAAGTCGCCGGCGTCTCCCGCGCCGCCTTCTACGACCACTTCCGAGATAAGGAAGAGCTGATGATGGCGACGGTCGAGGCTCTGCTCGAGCCGACGATCGCGCTCGTCGAGCGCGCCGAGGACGCCGGCACCGGCGAAGCACGGGTGCGCCAGGCGGTGGAAGCGTTCATGGGCCTGGTCGCCCGCCAGCCCGCCGCCTCGAAGCTCTGCTTCGTCGAGATCTACGCCGCCGGCCCCGGCGGCGAGGCGGAGATCGAGCGCGTGCTCGACCTCTTCGAGCACTTCGCGATCGCCGAGCTCAACCAGATCCCGGGCCGCAAGGGCATGCCTCCCCAGATGGTGCGGGCGCAGCTCGGCGGCCTGCAGAAGGTGATCCACAAGCGCCTCTACTCCGACGAAGCCGGCCAGCTTCCGCGGCTCTCGGAGGACATCGCCACCTGGGCGCTCTCCTACCCGCCGCCGCCCGGCCCGCTCGAGGGCCCCCGCCGCCGCGGCCGCAAGACGAAGACCTTCGCCGAACGCCAGGCCGTCGCCCACCCGCCCGAGCGCGTCCTCCGCGCCCTGGCGGCGATCGTCGCCGAGAAGGGCTACAGGGCGACCACGGTGGCCGAGGTCGTCAAACGCGCCGGCACCTCCCAGCGCGTCTTCTACGGCCATTTCGACCAATAGCGGGCGCGAACTGGACACTCGCCCAGAGCATGGGCGAAAGCAGCTCGCGGAGTTGGGTGGTTCCGGGGCGCGGGAAACTGTGTCTCGTCGCAAGCAGTGAGGCGGGCGACCTCTCGTTGTCTTGCGCCCCAACTCGTCGGGCCTTGACTCGGGCGATGTTCATCGCTTCCTTGCCGGCCCCCGAAAGTCAAGCTATCCATGGCAGGCGAATGATCGTCGGCCTCGTCCCCGACGGAGTCCGTGAGGTGTTGGTACGCACCGCTGGCTCCTCTTCCCAGAGGGTCGATGTTGGCCAGAATGCCTTCGTCTTGCGGGACAAGCGAAGGCGGGCGCCGGAAGTCGTCGAGTTCGTCCAGTCGCCGTAGGTCAATCCATGCTGTTGATCCAATGGACGTGTGGAACCGCCGGGACCGTCCTGGCGGTAGAGCGAGTTACCAATTAATCCCACCTAAAGTAGCTCTGTAAATGGTTGTCCATCATTACTTATGGCGCGCAGCCATTCTTGTTATCCTAACTGTGTGAAGGCGACCAGTTGGGCGGCGGCGGTTTGCGCTTGATGTGGCGGCAGCGGAGGCGGCGAGGCCCTCTTCCCGGCAGAGCAGGCCAGGCGGACCATAGTCAGTCCCCTAGCTGCAAAACCCAATGATTCCTCGTCACTCCTCCGGGCAGGACGCGGCCCCGCTTGAGGACCGCCTACGCGCCCGCCGTGATGAGTTGGAGCAGGCGACGCTCGCCCGCATCGCAGCGATCGCCCCCGCCGTAGCCCCCGACCCGGCCTACCTCGCAGGCCTTCGCGCCGCCCTTACCGCTGCCCTTGACTACGGCCTCGCCGCAATCAGCGATCCCGGCCGCGAGGCCGAGCGCGTACCGGTGCAGCTCCTCGGCCAGGCGCGCCTCGCTGCCCGCAGCGGCGTCAGCCTCGAAGCCGTCCTGCGCCGCTATGCGGCCGGCCACAGCTTGCTTGCCGACACCCTTCTCGATGAGGCTGTCGCCGCCGGAATCGGGGCTGCCGACCTCAAGTCCGCGCTGCGCACGCTGGCAGCGCGCTATGACCGCGTCGTCGCCGCCGTCAGCGAGGAGTACGGCCGCGAGGCCGAGGAGGACCCCCAGAGTTTCGAGCGGCGCCGCTACGCGCTGTTACGTCGCCTGCTCGCAGGCGAGCCGCTCGATGCGTCCGAGCTGGGCTATGAGTTCGATGCCTACCACCTCGCCGTAGTCGGCTCGGGTTCGGCCGCGGCGCAGGCGCTTGCAGACCTCGGCGAGCACCTCGACCGACGCCTGCTGCTTGCCGAGCCTGATGAGCAGTCCGCTTGGGCCTGGCTCGGCGGCCGCCGCCCCTTCGAGTGCGAGGAGCTCGGGTTCATCTCCTCCGTCGCCCGGCCAGAGGGATCTGTCCTAGCTTGTGGCGAACCTGGGCATGGACTGGGGGGGTGGCGCCTCAGCCACCGCCAGGCCACTGCCGCTCTGCCTGTCGCACAGCGCGGTCCTGTCACCCTCGTTCATTACACCACCGTCGCGCTGCTTGCCTCCGTCCTGCAAGACGACCTGCTCGCCACCTCGCTGCGGCAGGGCTATCTCGCCCCGCTCGAGCAAGAACGCGATGGCGGGGCTACCGCAAAGGACACGTTACGTGCGTACTTCGGCGCCGCCGGCAACGTCTCATCGGCCGCCGCCGCCCTCGGTGTCAACCGTGCGACCGTGCGCAGTCGCCTAATCGCGATCGAGGAGCGCCTTGAGCGGTCCCTCGAGTCCGCAAGCGCCGAGATCGAAGTTGCCCTACGCCTCGATCAACTCGAAGCGTTCTCCCCCTAGACCCACGAACCCCTGAGGCGTTCCGATCCGCACTGGCGACTGCTAGCGATCGAGGGCGGCGTTACTAGTGCACTCTCAAACCTGACACATACGTTCCAGTAATCACGTAATAACAACAACACGTGCGAAACGCGGCTGTGGAGTAACTAAATCGGTGTGTTAGTGTGCCGCCGCCCATGGGGGAGGGGCGAAGAAGGCGGTCCACGGTGTCGGTCGGCAAAGCTGGGCCCATCAGGGTCGCGGAGCGAGACCGGGAACTTGGCTCGACAAGCTCGAGTGGACGAATCCCTTTGGATCGCCGGCGGCTGTACTCAGCCTCCGGGTACGGTGGATTTCTGTTAAATAACAGAAATAAAGCCAAAAACTGCCTTAATCATTGACTTTCTGGTACGCATCAGTTCTACTTAGACCTATGCGAGAGGCGCAACCCACGCATGCTCGCAATTGGCCGGCCAGGCAGGGGGTCGTCCGTCAATCCCTGTGCGGCGATCCCCATTTGCTCGCAAATGTCAGGCCCGGGAGGGTGTCTCTCGCCCTCCCGGGCCCGTTTGCGTCCTCAGGGATGGCTGCGGCGGGCGGTGCTGCTCAATAGAAAAATGGAACCGGCTCGGACGGGCCTTTTGCGGTTATGGCCGACGGGGAGGCGGCCTGAGGGATATCGGCGAGGACCTTGCGTGTCAGCGGTCCCGTCTGGGAGAGGTCGAGAGAGGGTAGGACGTCAGTTTGGACCTCGCGACGGACCTGAATTGGCTCGCCATCGACGATCCCCGTACCCCTGTGCATGACGCCCGGGCAGTAGACGAGAGGCAGTTCCTTCAAGGCCCTGACGACGTCGGCCAGGGAAGCTGACTCCGCGAGCAGGTACCTGAAGGTCGCGAAGTTGCAGCAGATGATCGGATCGTCGGAGTCGAGGGTGGGGTTGTAGGTGTCCCACCAAGTCAGGAGGCCGGGGGAGACGGTCCTGGCGGTCTCCGGGGCAGCCTTGCCGAAGAGGTCCCGAAGAGGCCAATCGCCTCGGGCGATCGCGTCTGCGGCAGTTCGCGCCTGGGCGATGGCCTTCGTGAAGTTGACTTTTTGATCCGTGTAGTTGCTCAGCTGAACGTGGGTCCGGAACTTGTCGAAGACGGTCTTCAGCTCGAGAACCAGCACATCGCCTGTCTCCCGGTCAAGGACGGCGAGGTCGATCTCGCTGATGCTGGCGGTCGCCCGGAGTCTCACGATGGGGGATGCCTGGTGGGATTGCGGAACGCCATCGTGGTCTTGCCGGAGCCGGCGGTGCCGAGGACGACGGTGTGGCCCTCACCCTGGAGTGCCAAGACCTCCTTTTGCTTGCCCTTTGGCTGTGGAAGCTCACGGGCTGTCCTCGTGGTCGAGTTCATCGGGAGTAGAAACGGTACCCGCCCGAACCCGCATGCGACGATTCACGCGTCTTCCTCGCCGGCAGAAGATCAATAGATCAGTAGGCCAATGACTGATAGAACCCTTAGGTGACTCGGACCATCGAGACTCGTCGTATCGGGTGGCCGGTGACGATCGTTTCGATGATCTTCGCGGTCGGGTTGCTCGTATCGGCCCCGTCGCCGGCATGGGCGGCGAAGTCGAAGAGCTGCAAGCCCGGCCAGGGCAAGCTCGAGATCGGGAAGAAGGTGACCTGCGTGAAGGCGGGGTCGCTGCTGCCCGACAAGCAGCTCGGCCGCAACACGCCTCTGGGATGGTTCGACGCGGCGCTCGATCCCGATATCGGCGCGGGCGCGAAACGCGTCCTGCCGAAGGGCCTTCGGGGTCCCGAGATGGGCCGCGGCGTGGCCGGAGGAGTGAAGTCCCTGCGCAAGGGGCTCGCGCCATACGCCGCCCGCATCGAAGGACGTGCCGAAGGGGCGAAGCTCTCGGCGGCGGAGTTCACGACCTCTCCCATCATGGTCACGGGCACCCAGACGTCGACCAGCGCCAGCGTCCGCGGCTCGATCAAAGGCACCGACAAGGCCACCGGCACGACCTCGGAGGCGGCGTTCGAGATCCGCGCCAAGGCGGGTAGCGAAGCACTCGAATTCGATATCGCGGGGACGATCACCGACAGGGACGGCAAGTCCAAGACGACCGAACTCTCGGTCCCGCTCGATTTCAAGACCTTCAAAGCGCCGCGCTGCCCGACCGCCACCGGGGAGATCTCACGCTCATCGAATATGAACGTCCGTCACACCACCCGCGAGCGCGGAACCCCGCCCGGCTTCGAGTACCGAAACGAATCGATCACGTTCAGCGGCCCGATCACCGTCGATGGAAAGGTCAACGCCGACGCCGCGCTGGAGAGCGTCTCGTATCGAGTCGACGGCAAGTTCAGCTCGAGCTACGCCGCCAGCGCCCTGCGCGGCCTCGGGCGCGGGAACGTCCAGGTGAACGTCGATTTCGACGCGCGGGGGACCCTCGACGGTCGAACCGGGGCGACGACCTCGGGCACGACCTCGCTGAGCGGCAGGATGCGGGCGTTCGGCCTCAACGCCAAGGAGGAGAAGGCGGAGATGGCCAAGCTCCTGGCCGACCCCGATTACCGCGATACCTTCATGAAGCTCGTCGCCAAGCTGGTCCAGTACGAATTCGAGGCCCTGAAAAAGTCCGAGAAGGCCTGGCAGGTCCCGAACGCCTGCGCGAAAATGGCGCCGACCCCGCCCGGGGCCACCCTCAACGAGGGGGACTTCAAATCGGTCTCGGGAGCCGTCAGCGCCGAGGACGGCAAACCGACCGAGGGGCGCTGGTCGGTGGCATCGAAAAGCCGCGGCGAGGTGACCGGAGTGCCCGGTTCCTCCACGGCGTCGACGCCGATCGAGATGGAGATGACCGCCGGCGCCGCCTCCGCCTCGGGGCGAACCGTCGACGTCAAACTGCGGGCGACCTCACCCGCCGGGGTGGCGGAATCGCCGTGGACAGCCGACAGCGCCGAACAGGCGCTCTATTACCGCGTCCTCGCGGGCAGCGGATCGCAGACCGCCTCCGGCTTTCTCGAAACCACCTCCTGTGTCTATGACCAGGTCGGAGGCGTCGGCCCCTGGACCTACGCGTTCCAGCAGACGTCCGGCCCGCCGGACGGCGAAGTCCTGATCGACTCCTTCGGTGTCTCGGGCTACGTCAGGGGCTCGGGGGTCAGCACCCTCCCCGCCTACACCTGGCGGTCGGTCTGCGGCATGACAACGTCGACCTTCCCCCATGCGCCGATCTCCTACGAAGGGAAGTTCGGGCCGTCGGTCGAGTTCTTCTCCGTCCCGGGCCAGGCGCAGGAGGTCAAAGCGCAATGGGGCGTCCTGGCGCCACCGCCGATCTTCCAGGTCGAAACGGACGGCCCCGATTGCACGCCAAACCAGTCTTCGGACGCGGCATTCGCCGCTCAGGTCTCGCTCTCGACCCTGCAGCAGACCGCACCCTTTACGGTCTCGATCGACGCCCCCTGGACCAAGGTCTCCGAATTCGGCAACCTCTACACCGAATGCGAAGGGCACACGACGCTTTCGCTGACCCTGCAGCGGGTCAACGCGGACGGCAGCCCGCTCTAGGGGGTCAGGCGCTGGATCGCCTGTCTGCGGTTCCTCGGGTCCGGTGTGGTCCAGGCGAGGATCGGGTTGGTCCCCTGTAGTGCGGCCATCGGGCCTGGGTGGCAGCCCGGGTAAGGGACCCTGTTCGAGGCGATCTTGCGGTCCCTCCCGTAGCGGCGACGGGGGCTTCCGTCGTGGCCGAAGGCGAGCACGGGAAGGCCGGGCCCGTTGCGGACCACGACGATTCTTTTTCGGGTCGGCAGGATCGAGACACGCTCGAAGCCGTCCGTGCATTTGTCGTGGTCGGAGCGGAGGACCCCAGCGAGTGCCACTCCTCGTCGGCCGAAGCCGCGGTCCAGCGTCCCGTCCCCACGCAGTCGCATCAGCAGGAAGCGCGAGAAGCGCCTGTGGGGCGGTTGCACCTGGGTGGCCACGAGGATCCTCTTCCCCGAGAGGGCCAGGCCGCTCGCGTATCTGACGCTCTTCATCGCAAAGATGCGGCGTCCACGTCTGCCGAACGAGGGATCCGGGTTCCCCTCCGGGGTGAGTGCGGCGATCACCATCCTCCGCGGCGGCCGGTAACGATCGGGGGTGCGGGGGGCCAGCACGCAGCCGCCGGCGAGCAGGATGCGGCCGTCGCGCTGTACGACGAGCTCGCGGACGACGCAGCCCAGGCCGTGGGTCTTCGTCGCCGGCTGGCCGAAGCCGAGCCGCGTCTCGCCCTCGGCGCCGAAGGTCGAATCCACCACGCCATCGGGACGGAGCCGGTACACGACGACCATCCCCAGCCTCGCGCCCGCGACGATGGCACCCCCGTCGGGAAGCGCCGCGATCGCCGAAAGCCGGACGTCCGTGGGGTCATAGGCATCTTCCTCGAACGGGTCGAAGATGACCATTCCTTCCCTGCCGAAGCTCGGGTCGAGCCGCCCGTCGGCACCGATCCGAATCACCGCCGACCGCTCGAAGCCGAGGGCGAGGGTACGGCCGCTGCCGTCGAGGGAGATCCGGTTCACCATGCCTGGCACCCGGGCGAATCCCGGGCCGTCGCCATAGCCCGGGTCGACGGCTCCGTCGGGCGAGAGCCTGACGATCGCGCCGTCTTCGGCGAACCAGTCGCGCCCGGCGTTGGTCCGGCCCGCAACCAGGATCCGGCCGTCGGCTTCCACCGCGAGGTCGCTGACGGTCGACCCCGGACTTTCCGACGGGATCCGCTCGACATGGAGGCCGTCGTTGCCGAAGCTCGGGTCGAGCCCTCCGGCTGGGGTCGTGGCCATTAGGTAAGAGGACGCCCGTCCGTTGCCGGAGAGGAAGTAGCCGCCGCCGGGGCGCCGGGCGACGTCGACCGTGCGCCATTCGTCGATCTCGGCGCCGAGCGCGCTGAGCGGGACAGGGCCCGCGGAGAAGGCAGAATCCGGGGCGCCGGCGGCGGTAAGGCCGTGAACGGCAGGGACCCACCGGCACCAATTCGGGAATTCGCGGCAGGCGGCCGTCGGGGCGGCGGATCTTCCGGCGACGACCGCCGAGCCGTCATCGCTCCAGAGCGCCGCATCCGCGTCGTCGAGCGGGCCGAACTCGAGCTGCGCTTCGCCGCCGACCCCGTATGAGGGGTCGAGCATCCCGTTGTAGCCGTAGCGGGCGACCACAAGATCGTTCTCGTGCACGCCGTACCCCCAGACCCCTCGATCGCGCCGAAACAGCGTCATGAACCGGCCATCCGGAAGCGCGTGGACGCCGACGATCATCGTCTTCTCCAGGTCGAGGACCCCGCCGGACCCGAACGATTTATCCAGCTCACCCGCCGCGGTCAGCCTCACGAGGCTTTCCGGGCCGGTCCCGAACAGCTTCGCCTCCTCTTCGATCCGCAGCAGCAGACCGTCCCCGTGGGGCTCCACGCCACGCGGCAGCCCCCCGTACCCCGGCCCGGACAGCGACGCAACCCCGTTGTTCCCGTAGCCGGTTTCCCTCGTCCCGTCGGCGCGGAACTTGATCACCAAGGTGCCGGCACGGGTCGGGCCCTTGCCCATGGACAGCACCCCGCTGAGCAGGTACATCGACCCGTCAGGGGCGACGACGAGCTCGTCCTCGATGTTCCCAGGTCGGACGCCGTCGCCGACCCCGCCGCTCCCGAAGCTCGTGTCGAGCGATCCGTCGGGGTTGTAGCGAACCAGCTTCGAGTCGCCTCCGACGAAGTCGATCATCACGACCCTGCCGTCGGGCAGGTCCGCCCGGGCGCCCTTCGCAGGTGGGACCGCTGGGACGTAGGAGGGGTCCGGAGTGCCATCGGGACCAAAGCGCCGCGGCACCACCTCCCCGGCCCACTCGCCATCCCGGAAAGTCACGCGCACCCCGCCCTCGGGCTCGACGGCCATTTCCGTGGGCCCGCCCGCCCGCCACACCGGTCCCAGCTCGAACACCGAGCGGCCGCCGTTGCCGAAGGAGGCGTCGACCCCGCCCCGCGCGGCGATTGCTCCGCCCGGCGAGGCAATCAGGGCCAGGACCGCCCACGCCGCGGCCAGGGCCGCCGCCGCAATTGTCCGCCTCCCCAGGCTCAAAGCGTCTACGTAAAAAGACCTCCCGAGCAGGAAAAGTTTCGCGCCGGCGCCCCCGATCTCTAAGATCAGCCGCGGCTCGCAAGAGCAGGGTCTGCCCGGATAGCCCAGTTGGTAGAGCCCTTTCGACAGGCAAATGGGGTTCGCAGACCACCGCTTCAATCGCGGGTAGCTCGGGTGGGCGAGCGCCACCTCTAACAGTCCATCGTCTGCCGATTCGCGCCTCCGCCAAGCGACCCGCCCGCCAGTATCCGCGCTGGTCTGTGGCGGAAGCCGCGCCGACCAAGGGTGCCTCGGTGACTGGGAAGCGTGCCGGCGACAGAGGCGCCTCGTAAGCAGACCAATCCGGCACCTTTCTCGGTAATCGGGCGGCGCGCTGCTGGGCTTTCTCAGGGTAGGCTCGCAGCAGCGCAATTCCAGCTTTTGCTCGGAATAGCAGCTCAGACCGTCGACAAAGAGGTTGGCTTCCGTTCCAGTTCGCAACCGCTTCCCAGAAGCCCGTCGTCTAGGCTTTGCTCGCCGGGACAGGGAAGCCGCAGAGAGAGAGAAGCGATCGCCGCGAGGGCTCACAAGCCATTCGCAGGAGATCGTCAAGCTTCTGCCAGAGGGTGAAAAAATTTGTGAGTCAATACGCGAAGGCTGCCGGGCACCATCGAGCGCCGCCGGGCACTGCCCCAGTGAGGGCCCCGCTCCTCGCTCGCGACCGGGGCCGCACTCTCACCGGCCGTGCTCCGACCAGCCGCCAATCCGACCAGCCGCCTCCCAACCTCTGCCTGGCACGGCCACAAGCCAAGCCGGGCTGCGGGACATGAAGGCGCCGTAGACTGGGATTGCCGTGAAATGGGTTCCGGCTGAGGCGAGGCATCGCAGGGCGCTGATCGGTCCTCTCGTGGTCCTGATCTGCTGCGCGGCGCTCGGCATCGTCGGGCTCGGCGTCGAGGATCGGCTCCAGCCGACCTCGCTGATCGTGCCGGGCACGGACTCCGCCCGCGGCCAAGCCCTCGCCGAAGAGCACTTCGGCGACTCCTCGCCGTTCGCCGTCCTCCTGCGCGGCCCGGCCGCCGCCATCGACCGGCAGGGCCCCACCTTGGTCCGTGCCCTGCGACGCGACCCCGACGTCGCCGTCGTCTCTCCCTGGGACCGGGGGTCCGTCGGCTTCCTGCGCCCCGGCCCGCGCCGGGTGATCATCCTCCTCGACTACCACCTGCCTCTGGACACGGCCATGCGCGAGACCGTGCCCGAACTCGAAGCAACCCTTCAGGCGCGCATCCACCCGCCCGTGCAAGCGGTCCAGTCCGGCTACGCCAGCGTCTCGCGGGCGCTGCAGTCAGAATCGCTAAAGGCGACCGAGCGCGCCGAGCTGATCGCCGCGCCGCTGCTCTTGATCGTGCTGCTGCTCGTCTTTCGCTCGGTCATCGCCGCCCTGATCCCCCTCGCCTTCGGCGCCCTGACCGTGCTCGCGGGCCGGGGGGTCCTCGTCCTGCTCGACTCGGTGATGACGATCGAAGCACTCTCCGTCGTTGTCTGCACGATGATGGGCCTCGCCCTCGGGGTCGATTACTCGCTCTTCATCGTCTCCCGCTTCCGCGAGGAGTTGGCGCGAGGGGCCGCTCCCTGGGATGCGGCGCGGATAACGAGACGCACCGCGGGCCGCACGACCGTGGTCGCCGGCGCCACGCTCTTCATCTCGATCCTCCTCTCCTCCTTCCTGCAGCCGGGGTCGCTGCTGCTCTCGCTGGCGACCGCGCTCGTCGTCGTTACTCCGATCAGCGTCGCGATCGCGTGGATCACCCTGCCCACCCTTCTGGCGCTGCTCGGCGAGCGGATCAACGCGGGCGCGATCGGCAAGCGCGGGGCGCAGGGCGGCCGCTCCCGTGTTGCGGCCGCCGCCGACGCGGCCCTGCGCCGGCCCGCCCTGGCGGCGGCGCTGATCGCGGTGCCGCTGGCGCTGCTCGCCGTGCCCGCCCTCGCCTTCAACACGGGCGCTCCCGGGATCCAGGAGCTGCCGAGCTCGAGCGAGGCCCGCCGTAGCACCGAAGCGATCGATCGGGCGGTCGGTCCGGGCTGGGAGGCTCCCTTCGAGATCGTCGTCGCGGCCCCCAATGGGCCGATCACGACGCCGCGCAGGCTCGCGCTGCTGCAACGCGCGCAGCGCCGCATCGTCGAGCGCCCGGGTGTGCGGGCGGTGATCGGCCCGGCGCCGATCTCCGAAGCCGTTCGGCCGCTGCGCGGGCTCGGCGAGCGGCTCGCGTCTGAGGGACCCGACAGCCCCGCGCAGCTCTCCGCGCTCGGGCCCAACCTCAGGCGCGCTGCGGCGGCGGTCGCGAAGCTGCGCGAGGGCATCTCGCGCGCCGCCAGCGGCAGCGGATTGCTCGGGGAGGGGTCGGAACGGGCCGGCGCCGGCGCCGGCGCGCTCGCCGACGCCCTTGAGCGAGCCGCCGGGGGCGGGGGACAGGCGAGCGAAGCCCTCGCCCGCCTCGCCGCGGGCTCCAAGCGGCTCGCCGCCGGTCAGCGAACAGCGGCCAGCGCGGGCCTTGCCCTCGAACTCGAACTCCGCTCGCTGCTTCCCAGTCTCCGCAGCAAGGCCCTGCGGCGTGCCCGGCGCCTTGCCCTCGAACTCGAAGCGGCTGCCCGCGAGGACCCCTCACTGCGGGGCATGGCCCAGCAGCAGCGGCTCTTGGCTCGGGTGCTCGCCGCCGAGCGCGACAAGGTCAGGACAAGCCGCGACATCGCGATCAAGCTGCACAGCGCCCTCGAGCGCCTCGAAGCGGGGGGCTCGCGCCTCGAAGACGGCACCGAACGGCTCGCCGGCGGCGCCTCCGGGCTCAAGGACGGCCTCGAACAGCTGAGCGAGGGCGCCGATCGCCTCGCCGAAGGGCTGGACGAACTGAGCGGCGGCGCCGGCGCGCTCGAACAGGGCCTGGCGCAGGGCTTCCATCGCTCTGACCCGCTCGAAAAGGGGCTCAGCCAAGCCGCGGTGCGCGTCAGCGCCGCGGCGGCTCCCCTGGCTCGCGGCGCCAAGGCGCTGCGCCGCCGCTCGCCGCACCTCTTCGACTCCGGCTACTTCGTCCTCTCCGCCCTCGACGGCGCGCCGCCCCTCGCCCGCTCCCTCGCCGGCGAGGCCGTCAGCGTCGAAGGTGGGGGGCAGGCCGCCCGCCTGCTGATCGTCTCGACCGAGCCCTTCAACACCGCCGGCTCGCGGGCCACCGGCGCCATGCTCCACACCGAAGCGCAGCGACTGGGCCGCGAAGGCGACCTGGAGGCAGGGCTCAGCGGCGGCGCCGCGATCCTCAACGACTACGCAGCCGCGACCAAGTCGCGGCTGCCGCTCGTGATCGGCGCCATCATCCTCATCACCTTCCTGATGCTGGTCGCGATCCTCCGCGCTCCCTGGCTCGCGGCTCTCGCGATCGTCCTCAACCTGGCCTCCGTCGCCGCGGCGGTCGGCGTCGTCAGCCTGATCTGCAAGGTGCCCGCCGGTTACCCGCTCGGCGGCCACACCTACATCGACACGGTCGGCGCCGCCGGCATCTTCGCCGTCACTTTCGGCCTCTCGATCGACTACTCCGTCTTCCTCTTCGCCCGCATGCGGGAGAGCTACGACAAGGACGGCGACCATCGCGGGGCCATCACGGCTGGCCTTGAGAAAACGGCAAGCGTGATCACTGGAGCGGCGGCGATCATGATCGCCGTCTTCATCGCCTTCGCGATGGCGCCGATCGCCACCGTCAGCCAGCTCGGCGTCGGGCTGACGGTCGCCATCCTGCTCGACGCAACCGTGGTGCGGATCGTCCTGCTGCCGGCGCTGATGCTGATGCTCGGCGACCGCGTCTGGCATGTGCCGACCGCTCTGGAGCGGCTGCTGCCGGGTTTCGATGTCCGCGGGACTCCCCCCGCAGACGCGGACGCTTGAAAGATTTGAGACCACAGGAGATGGGCATGCGGTGGCACGAGAGCAGCTCCAAATGGCGGCTGCGCCGGTTGCTGGCGGCGGCGTCGCTGGCCGTGCTGGCACTGAGCGCCACGGTCGCAGCCGAATCTCCGGAACGCGCCGAATACGTCGCCCGCCTCGAGTCGGTCTGCAAGCCCGGGGTCGAAGCGACCCAGCGAGCGGTGCGGGGGGTGCGCTCGGATATCAGGGCAGAACGTCTCTCGGTGGCGGCGCGCAAGCTCTCGAGCGCCGCGCGGATCTTCGACGGGACCGTGCGCGAGATCACACCCGTTCCCCGCCCGCCGCTCGATAAGACCCAGCTCACCAAGTGGTTCGACTACCTGCGCCTCCAGAAGTCCTATCTCGCCAAGGCCGCCGCAGCCCTTCGCACCGAGCAAATCGTCCGCTACCAGCGCAACTCGGTGCGCTTCGTCCACACCGGCAATCTCGCCAACGACGTCGTGATCGCGTTCGGTTTCGAATACTGCAGGTTCAAGTTCTCCCGCTTCGGCTGAGGCCTCCCGGCCCTGAGGGAAACCTGATCGCCATCAGCGGCCCGAGAGAGATTCCCTGCTCTTGCGGGCCGTTTGCTCGCGCTGAGCGGGGCCGCTTTCGCCCTCCGCCCGTCGCCTCTTGCGCTCGCCGAACAACTTGGTCGCCCACTTCAAGGAGTCCCGTGAGAAGTCAGGCCAGAGCTCATCGGAGAAGACGAGCTCCGTTTCAGCCACTTGCCAGAGCAGGTAGTTGGAGAGCCTGCGCTCCCCGCCGGTGCGGATCAGCAGCTCGGGGTCATGCATCTCGGGCGCATAGAGGCCGGCGCGGAACTCCTCCTCGCTCGTTCCTCTGAAAGCGCGCGCTGCCCTCACGATCTCAGCCCGTCCCCCGTAGTTGAATGGCACGAAAAGGGTGATCCGCCGGTTGGCCGCGGTCAGCTCCTCGGCCCATTCCATCTTTTCCACCAGGCTGCGCGGCACCGGATCGCCACGCTCGCCGATGAAGCGCAGGCGCACGTTCTCGGCATGAAGTTCCGGCGTCACGCGGTCGATGTACTCGGCGAGCAGTTCGATCAGGCCCTTCACCTCCTCCGCCGAGCGGGACCAGTTCTCGGTTGAGAAGGCGTAGACGGTCAGCTCCTTGACGCCAAGCTCGACCGCGTCCCGAAGCCGCGCCCGGACGTTCTCGGCCCCGGCCCGGTGCCCCGCCCCCACCGGGAGACCTCGCGCCTTCGCCCAGCGCCCGTTGCCGTCGGTGACGATGGCGACGTAGGCGGGGCCCTCGCGCTCAGCCATGGCGGCGCAGCCCCATCGCGACCATGATCAGGCGCACGGTGGGATCCAGTGAATTGAGCAGACGCTCCCTGATCGGGCGAGCGTATCCGCTGGTCGCTGGGGCGGCACTCAGGTAGAAGGCCGCGACGCCGGCGAGAATCGCGCGGTGGCGCCGGGCGCGGGGCAGCTGCTTCGTTGCGGCTCTGGCCCGGCTTGCGAGCAGGCTGACCCGGTTCGCTGCCTCCTCCTCGTTTGCACAGTAGCTCAGATAGTTGTGCTGGCCGGCCGTGAGGTCCTCGTCGCGGTCGATCATGTCGTCGAGCAGCACGGTCAGCGCGCCGATCGGAGGGAAGTAGGCGGCGTCGATCAGCGCCGCCTCCTCCGCGGTCGTCTTCGGGTCGGCGGCCGCGGCGATCAGCGCGTGGGCCGCGACCGAGGAGCTCGCGCCCGCCGCCAGCTCCCACCAGCGATAGCCCGGGGCGGCCTCCAGACCGACCGCCCAGGCCTCGAGCTCCCGACTGCCGGCCCAGGCCGCGGCGTGCACATGGCTCTGTCCCTCGCCGCAGCGCGCGGCGGCCCTTCGCAGCAGGGGCAGCGCCGCCTCCCGGCCGGGCAGGAGCGCCACCTCCTCCTGGCAGGCGCCGACCAGGGCGGCCAGATAGCCGCCATCTTCGCCCTGCGGGTGATGGCGGTACCAGTCACGGGCAGGAGCGCCGGGAGAGACCGCGTCGCAGATCGCGCCGTGCAGGGCGAGGCCGTCTGCGAGCGGGTCCTCCGCCTGCACCTCGCCCAGCGAGTCCAGATAGTCGATCGCGGCCTGCAAGGCGACGATCGCTCGCAGCACCCCGGCTCGCTTGCCTCGCGGCGCCAGGATCGCGAAGACGGCCGTCGCCGCGACGTTATTAGCCTTCTCGGCAAGGGCCGAGAGCGCCGTCGCGCGCAAGGTTGGGTCGGGGATCAGCGCAGCGCGCGTCTGCCAGGTTGTGACCTCGGCGCGCACGCGGGGCACGATCCGCCGCTCGTAGGTGATCAGCGCCGCGATCGCCGCGCTCGAGTCCGCTGCAGAGATCATGCCCCACAGTTTCCTCGTTGGCTGCAGTCCGAGCTCCCCTCGCCCGCGGCCCTGAGCGTCGAGCCGCTCGCTCAGCCCTCGTCGGCGCCAGAGCCGGTCGCCACGGCGAAGGCCTGCTCGCTGCCGATGAAGGGAGTCAGGGTGACGTAGACGGCCCAGGGCACCAGCTCTGCCAGGCGCTCGGGTCCCTTGTGCTTGACGTGCTCGTAGAAGAGCGAGTAGAGGGCGCCGCCGATCGCCTCGGCCGTGATCGGCGGGATCTCGGGAGCCATCTCAAAGCCCTGCTCCAGCAGCGCCTCCATCTGTTCGGTGATTTTCTCGCGCTGCTCGAGCGCCCGCGTGCCCGCCGCGTACATCTCGACCGCGCCCAGGCGCGCGTACTCGGGCTCCTGCACGCCGTAGAGGAACATCGCCTCCTGCGTGCCCCTGACCGCGTCCTCCCAGTCTTTGGCCATGTGGAAGGCCGGCAGCGCCGCCGCCAGCATCTGCAGCGAGCCGACGTCAAGCGCCGCCACCACCGCGTCCTCCTTGCTCTCGAAATGTTTGTAGAACGCCCGGAAGGAGGTCCCGGCTCGCTCGATGATGTCGCCGATCGTCGTCTCGGGGTATCCCTTCTCCGCGACCACGGCGGCCAGCCCCCGCAGCAGCCGTTCTGTGGGGTTCGAGGCCGCCTGTCGCTCCTCGAAGGGCAGCGGGCGCAGCACGCGCCGCCGGGGCCCCCGCAGCGGGCCCGGGGGAGGCGGGTAGAGGAGCAGCCACTGCCACAGCTGCGGCGCCAATTCGGCCAGCTCGTCGGGCTTACCCTGATAGAGACGCTTGTGGATCACCTTCTGCACCCCGCCGATCAGGGCCCGCACCATCTCCGAGGGCATCCCCTCGCGTCCCATCCCGTCGAGGACGAGGCGGGCCAGCTGCTCGAAAGAGTCGGTGGCGCGGTCGAGCAGCGCCACCGCCTCCGTGCCCCCCGCGTAGACCTCGACCAGGCACATCGTCGCCGCCGCCGGCTGCGCCGCGACTTCCTCGATCAGGCCTTCGAAGGACTTTCGCGTCCGCTCGGGGTCGCTTGGTTGCTCGCCGCCCGGGGCGAGCGCCGCCGAGGCGGTCTCCAGCGCCGGATCGATCAGCGCCTCGATCGCCGCCAAGAAGCAGTGCTGTTTGTCGTCGAAATGCTTGTAGAAGGCGCTGCGCGGGACCCCCGAGAGCTCGACCAGATCGTCGATCGTGGTCGCCTCGTAGCCCTGCTCGGCGACGTTCGCCACCATCGCCCCGTAGAGCCGTTCGCGGCGGTTCTGCTCGGCTTCGGCCGCCGTTGTTCCGCGCCCTGGGGGCAGCGTCTTCTCCCGCAGCTGGCTCGAATCTCCCCAGGGTGTCAGCACCATCGCGGGCGCAACGATAACCAGGGCCGACGCGACCTCCCCGGCCGCCGAATTTGGCTCTCTAGACGGTAGTTCAGCAACCATGTTGACGTTCACCTAAGGGTAGAAAGATATTGACGATTATCCCTTTAAACAAGAGAAATCTCAAGAATTTCTTGACTTCCGGGTTGGTCTATGTTCTAGTTGTGCACAGCTTCCCGGAAGCGCATCGTTTCGGCGCTCCGGGGGTTAGCAGGGAAGCTGCGCAGAAGAAAGGCACTGGCCCAGCAGGGGCTCGCGAGCTTTCGTGAGCGTCCAAGGGGCCGCCAGGGAACGGGAAGAGGAGGGGGAGTACGGTGATCCACCACGCGAACGCTGAGTCCACAGGAGCGACTGTGCGCGGGGCTGTTGGCTCCGCTCCCCGAGCGCTCCGCCAGCGAGCCGCTCATCGCATCCCCCATCAACTCCCGAAGAGAGACTCTGAAGCTTGCCTCGCCTCGGAATCCCAATTCCGTGCGCGGGCAACGGCGAGACAGGGGGGCGACTCCCCAGACGGGCTTTTCCCTGGGCCCTCAAGCCGCGGGGTCTTCCCTGACCCCAGAGCAGGAGCCGCCGCCAATGTCGCCACTCCCGCGGTTCGTGTCCCCTTCCGGGGTACGCGTGCCCGCAAGGAGCAGCGCGGGCGGCATATATCCAGCCTCCGAGGCATTCCCACCCTCAGGCCTGGGTCGCCCGCGCTGCCTCTCTCTTTCTTCGCATCGATCGGCACGGGTGGCGGCGTGAGACGCTTCGCTGTTCCCTCGTCCCGGCCGACGGCGCCGGCTCCCGGTGCCGCTCCCGCCGAGCAGGCTCACACACCGGCTGGCACCCCGTCCCCCTCGCCGCGTGTGCCAGTGGCGAGTGGCGGATCGAGTCTCGCCAGGACGCAGGCCGCAGACTTTGGTCGGCCCAAGGGCAAGACTGAGGACGCTGCAGCAGGGCAAGGACAGGCGGCCACGGGACACGGAGGAGAGGGCGAGTGAGAAACGCGGCACTGCGGTTCGCGGATTCGGCTCCTATGGACGAGCGCGCGGGTCTGCGCCCGCTCGTCGTCGGCATTCTCGTCGCCGTCCTCTTCGCGCTCGGTGCCGCACGCGCGCAGGCAGTCGTAATCTACCCGCAGGCCACGTCGTTCGGCACCGATGGGACCTCCGGCACGTCGTTCAGCGGCATTCGTCAGGTCGCCTTCGACCAGGCGAGCGACCGGCTCTACGTGCTGAGTGCCTTTCCGCCCCGGCTCCACGCGTTCGACGCATCTACCCCAGGGACCTACACGCCGCTCGGCGCTCCCTTCCCGCTGACTGTCGAATCGACGGGCAGCGAACGTCTGTCGGACGTCTCGGTCGACCACTCGGGGCTCGGCTCGACGGGCAACATTGCCTTTACGACGACCGAAAACAACAACGCGATCTACGTCTTCGACTCGGCCGGGGTACTGCAGCCCGGCTTTCCGGTCAACCTGAATGCCGGCTCGAACTTCATGACCGGCGCCGGCATCGACCCCAGCGGCAACATCTGGGCCGGCAACTACTACCCGCAGAGATTCGAAAAATTCAGCTCCGCGGGGGCCCCGGCCGGAACGGTGAGCACGGCCGGCACCGGGAACGGGTATCCGGGGCACGTCGCCTTCGACAGCGCCGCCAATGCCTATGTGACCCACTACTACAGCGGCAACACTTGGAAATACGCGGCTGCCGGCGGCTACGCGACCAGGACCCAGCTCGACTCGCAGGAAGCCGTCGAGGTCGACGTCGATCGCTCCACGGGCAAGATCTACGTGGTCCGCTCGAGCAGCGTCGCCGTCTATACGTCGGCCGGCACCCTTGAGCGGACGATCGCGACCGGCATTTCGTCGAACTTCTACGGGGTCGCGGTGGACGGCGCCACCGGCGGAGCCCACGTCTCCGACGGCAACGCCAACAAAGTCCGCGTCTTCCTTCCCGTCAACGCGCCCGTCGCGACGACGGGGGACACCGAGGACCTGGTCAGGAACTCGGTCACCGTCAAAGGTCACGTCGAGCCGGACGGAGGCGGCGACGTCACCGACTGCAAATTCGAGTACGTCACGGACGCGGCATTCAAAGCGACCGGCTACACCAACCTCTCCTCAGGCGGAACGAAACCGTGCAGTGAGACCCTGCCGATGACGAGCGGCCAGGACGTCAGCGCCGAACTGACCGGACTGACCACCGACACGAACTTCCACTACCGGCTCGTCTCCTCGAACGCGACTCCCCTCAGCACCAATCCGGGAGGCGACAAAACCTTCACCACCCCGACCGCCGTCCCCGGGCTCAGCACCGACGGGGTCAGCGACGTCACCCAGACCAGCGCGACCCTGAACGCCTCCTTCATGGGAGACGGCCTTGCCACGACCTACAAAATCGAATGGGGGCCGACGACGGCATACGGCAAAGTCATCGAAGGCAACACCGGCAGCCCGACCGGGCTGACCGAGATCGAGGCTCCGATCACCGGTCTCTCCGTTTACCTGCCGGAGACCCTGCCCTACCACTACCGCGTCGTCGCGACCAACAGCACCGGGACCACGATCAGCGCGGACAAAGCCTTTTTCGCGGCGCCTCCCCACCTGCCCGTGATTACCGACACCAGCGTCGATCAGGTGACGTCGACGACGGCGACGCTCTCGTCCAGCATCAATCCGGGCAACGGGCCGACCATCTATCTAGTCGAATACGGCGTGACCACCAACCACGGCTCCGCATCGGCGTTCGGCGAACCTCTCGCCGGCGACGATGAAGACCATCCGGTGAGCGTCCAGCTGCTGGGCCTCTCGCCCGGGACGACCTACCACTTCCGGGTCCTGGCGATCAACTTCACCGGGACGTCGCACAGCGCCGACCAGACCTTCACGACGCCGAACGTCCCAACGATCGTATCGAGCGCCTCGTCGTCCGTCGGACAGACGACCGCACATCTGACCGCTTCGGTGATCGCCAACGCGAGCCCGACGACAACCCACTTCGAATACGGGACCACGAGCGCCTACGCACAGAGCACGACCCCGGCCTTCATCGGGCAGGAGCTTCTCGTCCAAGCCGTCGATGCCGATCTGGCCGGCCTGGCACCGGGCACCACGTACCACTACCGGGCTGTGGCCGGCAACGGCGTCGGCACGTCCACGGGGCCCGATCGGACCTTCACCACGCAGGCCGCCACGGCCGAGAACCCGCCTGCAGCGAAACCGAGGAAATGTCGAAAAGGCTTCGTCAAGCGCAAAGGCAGGTGCGTGAAGAAGAAGAAACGGACCAGCCGCCGCGGGAGCCACCGCAATGGCTGAGCGGAAGAGGAGAGAGCGAGTGACACGGCACGGCATCAACTCCCCAAGAAAGACGCAGCGTGTAGCGCTAGCGGCCGGCCTGCTGGCTGTCGCCCTGCTTGCTCTCGCGGCACGCCCCGCATTAGGCGTGGACAGCCACAACGAAGTCCTGACGACCTTCGACGCCGGCTCCGGCTGCTCGATCTACGACGCGGCGCTCGACGAAGCCAACGAATGGATCTACGTCTCTTGCGCGGGAGGTGTCCGGCGTTTCAACTACGACGGCACGCCAGCCGACTTCACCGCGGTGAAACCGCACATCGAAGGCAACAGGCTGATCAAAGACCCGGGCGGTGCGAAAGAAGCGTTCAACGGGCGACCGCAGCTGGCGGTGGACAACTCGTCGTCCCCCAACCAGGGCCGCCTGTTCGTAACCAGCGCCCCGAACGTCGACATCTTCGAGCCGGATGGGGCGTACTTCGCGCCCCTGATACAGCCGCTCGAAAACTCGATTCCCAACGAACTCAGCGCCATCGACGTCGGGCATGACGGCTCGATCTACGTCGGCTCGCAGAACCCGGGTGACCGCGTTTCGAAATACAACCCCGGACTGCAGGAGATAAAACGGTTCTACGGCTCCTACGGCACGAGTAACTATCAATTCGCCCAGAGCCAGGATCCATGTCACCTCCGCGTCGACAACACCGGCGCGATGTGGCTGAATCACTGCGACTTCTTTTTTCTGTCGAGATCGATGCTGTCGAAGTACGAGGTCGACCAGTTCACCGACGAACTCGACATCGAAGCGTACGGCGGCGGCTCGGGAAGGTCGGCTTCCTTCGCGGCCAAACCGTCTCCCTTCGTCACTCCCGATCCGCTGCTTACCTTCAACCCGGATCAGAGCGACAGCTTCGGGCAGTTCGACCTCGACCCGGACACGAACGACCTCTATGTCAATCGCTTCAACAGGATCGAGATCTACAGCCAGGGCGTCGCCGGCGAGTCCGCGTACCTGAAAGCGCCGGCCTTCGGCACCGGAGCCCTGGCCAACTCGAAAGCCGTGGCGGTCGACGAGGCGGGCCGGGTCTTTGCCTCCATGGGCAACGAAATAGTCGTCTTCGGCCCCGGCGACATCCTTCCCGACGTGCACACGTTCTCCCTCGGCCTTGACGACGTCGGCTATACCACTGCGCACGTTGGCGGCGAGGTCGAGCTCGCCGGCGGGTCGGACATCACCGAGTGCGAATTCGAGTACGGGCTGAACGACGAATACACAGGGGCCGGGTCGGGGACCGAGGTCTGCGCGCCGGACCCGAACTCGGCGCCGCCCGGCTCGAACTTCGACGCCGACACCCTGGTCACCGCCGACTTGACCGGCCTGCAGACCGGCGAGACCTACCACGTCCGGCTCACCGCCAAAAACGCCAGCGGCGAGAACTTCGGCATCGACAGGACCTTCGAACCGCCCTACGTGCTCAAAGTCCAGACGCTCGCGGCCGAGGAAATCGACACGGACGGCGCCGTCCTCAAGGGGTCCTTCAACCCCGACGGCAAAGTGACCAGCTATCGCTTCGATTACGGCATCACCACGAACTATGGCTTCAGCACGCCGCTCGAACTGGGTGGGAGCGGGGTCGGTGAGATTGAGGTCGAGCAGGAGCTGTCGAGCCTCCCGAGTGGGAAAGTCTTCCACTACCGTGTCGTCGCCTCCAACCCCGAAGGGGAAACGATAGGGTCCGACCGCACGTTCCGGGTGGGGTCGTCCCCCGAAGTCTCCGGAGCCCGCGCGACCGAAGTGGCGGAAACCTCCGCGACCCTGCGCGCGAGCATCAACCCGGTCGGTTTCGCGACGAAATACAAATTCGAATACGGCACGACGCCGGAATACGGGCAGTCCGTCCCGGCCGATCTCACCGACATCGGGTCCGGAGTCGCGGACGTGAGCGTCCTGCAGGAAATAGCGGGACTCCAGCCGGGCGTGACCTATCACTTCCGCGTCGTGGCCGAAAACAAATGGGGCACGTCGCACAGCCCCAACACGACGTTCGACTACGCGCCCCCCGGCTGTCCGAACGACCACGTGCGACAGCAGACAGGGGCGAGCTACCTGCCGGACTGCCGGGCGTACGAGCTCGTCTCTCCCGGCGCCGCCGGCGCGATCCTGCTCTTCCCCGGCAACGCCGCCGCCTCCGAAGGTTCGGGCGGCGAAGGAAACGAAGGCACATTCGGGCTTCGTTACAACGAGGGGATGAAGTACATCCTCAACCGTGGCTTCGCCGTCGCCCCGTCACGGTTCGCCTTCTTCGGCGGCTTCGGGACGATCGACGGTATCTACGCGCCGATCACCCGCCTCGACATGTACATGTCCACCCGTACCGCCAACGGCTGGGTGACGACCCTTCCGGGCCTGAGCGGCAGCGAAGCGACCCAGACGGGGCGCAAGGAATGCTCGGAATCGATGTCACTGTGCATCGATCACCAGGAGGGCCAGGAAGGTGAGTACCAGCGCGAAGGAGCGCCCTACATGTTCACGGCCGCCGGCGAGCACATCGGCAGGCTGCCGACAAACGTCGACGTGATCCCGGGCGGCGAGTTCTTCGCCGGTTCGAAGCGGATGTCGGACGACTTCGGCCACCTCGTCTTCGCGTCGACGGAGTTCCTAACCCAAGGCTTCCCCCAGACCCTGAAACCGGGGATCCCGTTCGCGCCGGGCGCGGTGACCACAGGCGTCGGGTCGGCCTACCTCAACGACATCAAGAACCGGACGATCTCGATCATCTCGAGGCTGCAGAACGGGGACGACATCCCGACCGACAATCCGACCCCGATCAAGAGCATCGACTTCCCGGGACTCTCCCCCGACGCCTCGCACGTCCTCATGTCGACGCGGGGGCCGGGGAAATTAAAGCACCTGTACATGCGCGTCAACGATCTGGTCACGCATGGAATCGCCGGCGGCATCGCCGTCGAGCCCCTGGGCATGACTCGCGAGGGCTCCGAGGTCCTCTACGCGACCACCGCCGCCCTGAGCCCGGCGGACACCGACACCAGCTCCGACATCTACAGGTGGGACGAAGGCACCGAAGAAGACACGCTGCTCAGCGGCGGGGCCACGCCGGGAGCGGGCGAACCCGGCAACAGTGACGCGTGCTCCCCGACCTGGCCGGATGCGGGCGCCGGCTGCGGCGCCCGGCCGCTGACCCCGGAACGGGCGCATCCGAACGCGAACACCGCCGTCAGCGTGCCGACGGCGATGGACGACTTGTTCGCCGAAGAGAGCGGAACCATTTACTTCTACTCGTCGGAGAACCTCGACCCGGCGAGCCCCGGGATCCTCAACCAGCGAAACCTCTACGTCTACCGCGACGGCGACGTGCATCTCGTCACGACGCTCGACGCGGGCACCCAGATCAACCGGATGCAGATCTCGCCCGACGGCGCGCACGCGGCCATGGTCACGAGATCCAGGATGACCGGTTACGACAACAAAGGGTTCGCGCAGATGTACACCTACGACGCGGATACCGGCGGCATCCAGTGCGCGTCGTGCAACCCGACGGGTGCGCCGCCCACGACCGACGTCGTCGCGAGCCAGGGCGGCCGCTTCATGGCCGACGACGGCCGCGCCTTCTTCTCCTCGAAAGAGGCGCTGGTGCCTCGCGATCAGAACGGCAGGATCACCGATGTCTACGAGTACGTCGGCGGCCGGCCGCAGCTGCTCACGTCAGGGCTCTCGGCGCGGGACTTCACGGGGGGCAGCGAAACGATCAGCCTTCTATATGCCCCGGAGTACACGGGGCTGGAGGCGGTCAGCCATGACGGCACCGATGTCTACTTCTCGACCTTCGAAACCCTCGTCAGCACCGACCACAACGGGCAGTTCGTCAAGTTCTACAACGCCCGTACCGGCGGCGGCTTCGATGAGAGTCCCGGCCTGGCGCCATGCGCCGCCGCAGACGAGTGCCACGGCGTGGACAGCAGTCGCCCGCGCCCGCCCGTGATCACCTCCGGCAAGGCGGCGCCCGGCGGCAACCACCCGGTGGTGAAGAAGAAGAAGGCCAAGAAGAAGAAAAAGAAGGGACGAAAGAAGAGGAAAGGCAATCGCGGGCACGGGAGGCAGAACCGTGGCTAACCATCGGAGACTGAACGAGGAGACGACGATGAAAGTCCGGATCTCACTGGTTGCCCTGGCGCTCGCCGCGGCGACCCTGTTGATCGGCCTCCGCGCCGACACGGCCAGTGCGGCCACCGCGCCCGGGTTCGCCCAGTTCGAACTCAAAAGCAGCAACACCCAGGCCGGCGGTCACCCTGACGTGATATTCGAGGTTCTGGTCAGACAGGACAATCAGCTCTTCGGCGGCTACAAACCGTGTGGACCCTGCCTCGACACCCGCAAGATCTCCATCCACTGGCCCGCGGGGTTCACCGGCAACCCGCACGCGACCCCGAAATGCACGCTCACCGAACTGAACACTTCCAGGTGCCCGACCGACTCCCAGATCGGGATCTTCAATCTCGACGAAGTCGAAGGGCCGAATACCGGCATTTTCGCGCCGCTCTACAACCTGGAGACCCGGCCTGACCAGGCCGGCCTGCTCGGGTTCATAGCGCCCTTTCTCAACTACCCGATCTTCTTCGAACTGTCGGGACGCACCGACAGCGACTACGGTTTGGACGCGGTCACGACGGCACTGGTGCGCCTGCCCTTCAATCACTTCGAAACGCACCTGTGGGGCGTGCCGGCGGATCCGGTCCACGATCCCTACCGGTTCGCCAGTCCGCTCACCGGCATCGGCTCCTGCTACCTCGGGATCTTCGGACCGGGCGTCATCGGCTGCCCGCCTGGCATCTTCGATTTCGTCGCCTCGACGTATGCGGAAGCGACGATTCCCGAAATCCCGTTTCTGCAGAACCCGACCACCTGCGACGTGCCGCTGGAAGCAACCGGCGACGTCGAATACTACGGCGGCGTGTTCGGCCACGCATCGACCCCGTATCCGTCGACGACGGGCTGCCAGCAGGCTAGCTTCGCGCCGAGCTTCATCGCGAAGCCGACAACGTCGCAGACCGAGACCGCGTCCGGTCTCGACACCGATCTGAGGGCGCCGCAGACCCAGAGCCCGATCACCCCGTCGCCCTCGCAGATGAAAGCGGTGATCGTCACCCTTCCGCCCGGCTTCACGGTCAACACGAGCGCGGCCGACGGCAAGGTCGCCTGCCCGGCGGCCGCCACGGCGATCGGGACGCTGTTCGGCGCGACCTGTCCGGAGTTCTCGAAGATCGGCACCCTGCTGCTCGACGTCGCGGCTCTGCCCGCGCCGATTCCGGGCTCGCTCTACCTGCTCGAACCCGAAGTGGGCAACCGCTACCGGGTGCTGATCGCCGCCGATGGATTCGGCACCCACGTGAAGTTGGTCGGGAACGTCCACCCCGATCCGCAGACGGGACAGCTGACCCTCGAATTCAACGACCTGCCGCAGGCTCCGTTGCAGGAGTTCAACGTGCACATCTTCGGTTCGGAGCGCGGCCTGTTCACGACGCCGACGCACTGCGGGACGTATCCGGTGAAAACGAAGTTCTTCCCGTGGAACAACACGCTCACGGTGCGCGAAACCGAAAGCTTCATGACCTTCGACGCGGGTCCGGGCGGCACTGCCTGCACGCCACAGGGCATGGGGCGCCCGTTCACCCCGACCGCGGACGCGGGAGTCGAGACCACGGCGGCAGGGGCGCACTCTCCCTTCAGCCTGGTGCTGACCCGCTCTGACGGTAACCAGAACGTGGCGCGCGCGCGTGTGTCCATGCCGCCCGGCTTCGCGGCGACGTTGAGAGGTGTTCCCTACTGCTCGGAGTCGGCGATCGCGAGCCTTGCCGACTCGTCGTACACCGGCCTCGCCGAGCAGGCCGCGTCCACGTGTCCACCGGCGAGCCAGGTCGGCACCACCACCGCTGGCGCCGGGGCGGGGACCCACCCGGTCTACGTCGACGGCAAGGTCTACCTTGCCGGCCCCTACAGAGGGGGGCCGCTGAGCCTCGTCGTGGTGCTGCCGGCCGTGTCGGGGCCGTACGACCTCGGCGTGATTGCGGTCCGGGTGGCGATATATGTCGATCCGAGTATCGCGCAGGTGACCGCGGTCTCCGATCCGTTCCCGTTGATCCAGGAGGGGATACCACTCCGCGCCCGCTACATCCGGGTCAACCTGGACCGCCCCAACTTCACCCTGAATCCGACCAACTGCGACCCCTTCACCGTCGATGCCGGCCTCGACGGAGACGAAGGCGCCAAGGCAAGCCTCTCCAGCCAATTCCAGGTCGCCAACTGCGCCTCGCTTCCCTTCGCCCCCAAGCTCGCCCTCAAGCTCAGCGGCTCCACCAAGCAGGCTGGCAACCCTGCCCTCACCGCCACTCTCACCGCCAAGCCCGGTGAAGCCAACATTTCCCGCGCCCAGGTCACCTTGCCCCCCACCGAGCTCATCGACAACGCCCACATCAGGAACATCTGCACCCGCGTCCAGTTCAACGCAGGCAAGACCCCCGGCGAGAAATGTCCGCCCGGCTCGATCCTCGGCTTCGCCAAGGCCGAAACCCCGCTTCTCGAAAAGCCCCTCGAAGGCCCCATATACCTCCGCTCCACCGGTGGCGCCGGCCTCCCCGACGTCGTCGCTGCCCTAAACGGCCAGATCGACATCGTCCTAGTCGGCCACGTCGATTCAGTCCGCCGCAGCCTCCGCACCACCTTTGAAACCGTCCCCGACGCCCCCGTCACCAAGGTCATCTTTAGCTTCTACGGCGGCAGCAAGGGCCTCATCGAAAACTCCCCCCAACTATGCGCCCGCGCTCAGCACTTCACCGCCGCCATAACCGGCCAGAACGGAAAGACGGCTAATCGACGCCCAGTCTTAAGCACTCCCTGTGGGAAGAAACACAAGCGCAAGGCTCGAGCCCACCGCAACCGGAGGGCCCACCGATGACTTCCCCAGTTTTGCGACCTGGCGCTCTCGATTCGTCTCCCGGCTCAGTTGATGCTTTTAAAGGGTTGCCTGGGGCCACTCCGGAGAGGCCAGATAGCACCGAGACACAGACCGGAGCCTCGAGAGTGACCCGCCGCCTCGCCGTCGTGACTGCGGCACTCTTTGCGAGCCTTGCCGTGGCGGCGGGCTCCGCATCGGCCAAGACCGTCCACGACTACGTCTACTCGGGGACCTTCTTCGACGGTTCCGGCGCCGGGCAGACATTCAACGGAAGCATCCTTGGCATCGACTATGACCGCTCGAGCCAGGAGTTCTTTGTGCTCAATGGCGGGGCCAGCGCCTCCCTGACGAAAATCACGCCCGCCGGCGCCGGCGTCAACTTCCCGAGCTCCGGGACTCCGCGTGTCTCCTACCCGTTCGGTGGGTCCAACACAACGCAGGTCTCGCTGGATCAAACAGGCGGGACGCTAGACGGCAACATCTACGTTTCGGCCGGCACTCAGCAAACGGGCTTCAACCCAGATGGATCGGTGCTTCCGGGCGCCTCCTTCTACACCGGCGAATGCGGCATCGCCGCCGATCCGCTTAATGATCGGATCGTCACATCGAGCTTCAATGGGCTGCGGTTCTACTCAGTGGATGGTGACCTGCTGGCTACGGTGCCCGCGGGCCCGCCAGGCCTCCAGGCCGGGACCAAGTCCTTCGGCTATTACTCCGCGTGCCGTCCCGTCTTCGACAGCGAAAACTTCCTCTATGGCCTCCACACCGAAGGAGGCGAAAGCGGTCGACTCAAGAAGTTCGCCTACGACGGCACCGAACTCTATGAGGTGAGCTCCAACACCTCCCGTGCCATCGCAATCGATTACTCCAATGACGACGTCTTCGCCCTGCGAAGCAATAACACCTTCGAGATGTATGACAAGGAAGGCCGCAAATTGGGCAGCGGTTGGGGAGTCACCGCCGGCCCATACGCAGGCCTCGCCGGGGGACCAAGAGGGATCGCCGTTGATCCGGTGACGCATGACGTGTGGATTGCGAACAGGCGTGAATACCCGGGCGGGGTCCGCCGCGTAGAGAAATTCGAACGGACCAACCCACACATTATCCCCGATTCCACTGCGATTGAGCCGGACTACAACCATCCCACCGGGGACACGGTGCGCCTCCAGGGCATTGTCAATCCTGATGGTGTCCCGACCACCGACTGTCATTTCGAATACGGACCAACCCAGCAACTCGGTACCAGCATCGACTGCTCCGAGGGGCATGTCTTCAATGGGTCGACCGACCAGGCCGTCACGACCAATCCGCTCGTTTTCGGGAAAGGCGCACGGTACTACTACAGGCTGTCCACGAAAAACGCGAATAACCAGATCGCGCTCAGCAACATGCAGGCCTTCATCCCCCAGGGGAACCCGATTCTGAACCTCTCGTTCGTCGATCGCATCAAGACGGACGGGGCGCGGTTCTCGGCCGAGTTCGACCCGAACGGGGGCAACGGAAGCTTCTATGTCGAATTCGGCGAGGCGGGCGGGCCGCTTAACCAGACGACGCCCGACTCTACGGTGTTCGGGTTTCAGACCGTCCAGGGCGAAAACCTCTACAAGCCCGGCGTCTACTCGGACTCGATCACGATCTCCGGGCTGAAACCAGGCGCCACCTACGAATACCGCGTCGTCGCCACCAATGAAGCGGGTGACACGCCCAGTCCGATTGGGGAATTCAAGACCTACGCACCTGACCCGGGCATTGACACTTGCGGCAACGCGCTGACCCGCCAGCAGACCGGATCTTCGCTCTTGCTCGACTGTCGCGGCTACGAGCTGGTGACCCCCAGCAGCACGGGCGGCTTCGACGTGCTGTCGGACATTGTCCCGTCCCAGTCACCGCTTGATGCCTACCCACGGGCGACCGACAGCGTCCTCTTCTCGGTGCACGTTGGCGTCGTGCCGGGGATCTCGGGAAGCCCGCCCAACCTCGGCCCCGATCCCTACATCGCCCGGCGTGGCCCGAATGGCTGGGAGACCGAGTACGTCGGCGTACCTGCTGACGGGATGGCCGACGAAGGCGCCTTCGGGTCGCCGCTCCTCGGCGCCGATCCCGCGCTGCGCAACTTCGCCTTCGGCGGCAAAGACATCTGCGACCCGTGCTTCCCGGACGGCTCGACCAATGTGCCGCTGCGGCTCGCCAACGGCGAACTGATCAAGGGGATGGCGGGATCGCTCAATCCCGCCGCCGACCCGGCCGAGACGGTCAGGCAGCCCTTCTCGGCAGACGGTTCCCATTTCGTCTTCGGCAGCGACGCGAAATTCGAGACGGCGGGCGACGCCGGCGGCTCGATCTACAAGCGGAACCTCGCCGGCGGGACGCAGGTCGTCTCGACCATGCCGACCGGACTGGCGATGACCGGCGGCGACGTCGGCCAGCTCGCGATCTCCGAGGACGGCTCGCGGGTCGTCGTCGGCGAGCGGATCTCGACCGACAGCAAAGGCAACGAGTTCTGGCACCTCTACATGCACCTCGGGTCCGGCCCGAACAGCGTTGACCTGACCCCGGGCACGACGACCGGTGTCCTCTACGACGGGATGAGCGCGGACGGGTCGAGGGTGTTCTTCACCACTTGGGACAAACTCTCCGGCGACACCGACACGAGCGCCGACATCTACGAAACGTCGGTCAGCGGTGCCGGGACCCCGGCCACCCGGCTGATCTCGACCAAAGGCGGGATCGCCAGCAATACGGACACCTGCTCGCCGCCGAACGATCCCGACACCTGGAACGCGGTCAGCGGAGACGGCAAATGCAGCGCCGTCGCCTTCGCGGGCGCGGCCGGCATCGGCGGGGACGGAACCTTCTACTTCGCCAGCCCCGAGTTGCTCGACGGCCCCGAAGGCGAACAGGACCAGGCGAACCTCTACGTCGTCAAGCCTGGCAACGACCCCGTATTCGTGGCGACGATCTCCTCTTCGGTCGGCAACGAAGCTGTGCCGCCGCCGGAACACCCGGTTGTCGACTCGACCTTCGTCAGCGGCCTGAAAAGCCCTGAAACCATCGCCGTCGACCAGAGCAACGGCGACCTCTACGTGAGCGAGTCAGGGGGCGGTGGCGGAATCGCGAGATACACGTCCGCCGGCGCTCCCAAAAACTTCACCGAAGGTCCTGGCGCCGGAACCAACAAAATTCCCGGCGTGTCGATCTGCTGCGGTGAAAGCCAGATAGCTTTCGACAGCGCTCCGAGCAGTCCGCTCAAAGGCACCATCTACGTGACCAGCTTCAGCGGCTCGGTAAGCGCCTACTCGAGTACCGGCCTGCCGATCGGCGCAGTCACCGGTTTCTTTTATGCGTGCGGTGTCTCGGTCGACCAGTCGAACGGCGATCTCTACATCGGCGACTACTCGATGCAGGGAATCAGGCGGCTCCATCCTGAATCGGGCGGACCGGTCAGCAATGCCAACTACGGACCTGAGACTTCGATCACGACCGAAGGGGTCAACCCCTGCAACGTGGAGGCCGACAGCGTCGGCCATGCCTACGCGAAAGCGTATGGATCGAACACCGTCAAACAGTACGCCAAGAGCGAATTCGGCCCGGGGGCCCCGCTCGTCACCGGCAAAGTCATCTCGGCATCCTCGACGGCGATCCAGTCGGACGCGGAAAACGGCGACATGTACGTCGACGAGGGCAACCAGATCGCCGTCTACGACGACGAAACCGGGGCGTTGATCCAGAAATTCGGCGCGGGGGAGATCTCATCGTCCAAGGGTGTCGCGATCAATGCCGCCAGTAAGCGCGTTTACGCGACCAGCGGCGGCAACATCGTCGAGTTCGGCCATGTGGTGCCGCCGTTCCGGCCGGTCGAGTCACCGGCCGTACTGCACGGCTCCGGGCAGTCGGGCGTCCACAGCTTCGCCGATTTCCAGGCGACGCCGGACGGTCGCTACGCGGCCTTCGCCTCGAAGCGGTCGCTGACCGGCTACATCAACCGCGGCCGCTCGGAGGTCTACCGCTACGACAGCGAGGAAGGCGAGCTCCTCTGCGCCTCCTGCTCGCCGACGCTCGGAGCCCCGATTTTCGACACGACGCTCCCCTCGCATGGCCAGGCGCTCACAGACGACGGAAGGGTCTTCTTCACCACGCAGGAAGCGCTGGCCCTGAGGGACACCAACGAACGACTGGACGCGTACGAGTGGTCACCCGCCGACGGGACCCAGCTGATCTCGACCGGGATTGCGCCACAGGACTCGGGCCTGGCAACCGTGAGCTCGGACGGCGTCAACGCGTTCTTCTTCACGCGTGAGGTGCTGACGCACGACGACGAAAACGGCAACTCGGTGAAGATCTACGTCGCCCGAGAGGACGGCGGCGTCGTCAACGATCCGGAGCGTAAACAGTGCGCGGCATCCGACGAGTGCCACGGTCCCGGCACCGTCGTGCCACCGCCGCCCGGCATCAACACGATCTCGCGGACGACGGTTCCCACTAGGAAGGCCGCCTGCAAGCGGAATCAGGTGAAACGCCGCGGCAGGTGCGTCAAGAAGCCGAAGAAGCGCCAGAGCAAACGGCGCAAGGCGGCCCGCAGCCATGGATAGGGCGACGACGATGAGCAAGGAGAGATCGACGATGAGCAGCCACGCGTTCAATGCCCGGACCGGACACGTCTGGCGGGCGGTGCTGGCGGCCCTTGCGGCGCTTTCGACGGCAGCCGTCTTCTCATCGCCGGCTGCCGCCTCGCAGGAAATCACCGAATTCACCGTCGCCTCGTCGAGCACGCAGGCGGGTGGCCATGGTGACTTCGTCACGCGGCTGCGGCTGGCGAACGCGGGGCAGCCGGAGGTGGCGAAGAGCCTCACGGTTAACGTCCCCGAGGGGATCTTCGGCAATCCGGGCGCCATCTTCCGCTGCCGCGCCGCAGACTTCATCGTCAACGAGTGCACGCCCGGCTCGCAAATCGGCGTGATCACGATCGCGGCGACCTACGAAGGGGTGCCGAACACCCTGCTCGGGACGGCGCCGCTCTACAACATGGAAACGACCGGGGAGGACGAAGCTGCCAGGCTGGCCTTCGTCGCTCCCATCGCCAACGCTCCGATCGTCGTCCCGATCGGCGTCCGCAGCGATTCCGACTACGGGCTCCGCATGACCTTCTCGACGATCACGCAGACGATCGCCCTCTCGGAAGCGAGCACGACAATCTGGGGCTTCCCGGCCGACGAAAGTCATGACGTCGACCGCTTCCGCCCCGGCGCCCCCGGCGAACCGCCGGGCTGCCCGGGCGAGCCGACCACCTGCAATCCGGCACCATTCGCCAAGGCCGGCATCGTTGTGCGCCCGTTCACCGACAACCCGAGCATCTGCACCGGGCAGCCGCTGACCGCGACGCTCGACGTCGTCACCTATCAGGATCCCGTCCCGACGCAGGCATCGGCGGACTACCCGCCGACGACCGGCTGCGAGAACCAGAAATTCGACCCGGTCTTCAACCTCAAGCTCACCTCGAGCGAGGCGGATCAGCCCTCGGGCCTGGACATCCAGCTCAAGGCTGCCCAGTTCCTCGAGGGGACGGCTCCGTCACCCTCGACCCTGCGCTCGGCCTCGCTGATCCTGCCTGAGGGCCTGACGATCAACCCTGACGCGGCCGACGGCCAGACTGCCTGCTCCGACGCCGATGCGGGGTTCGGCACCAACAGGCCGGGGAACTGCCCCGACAACTCGAAGATCGGCACGCTCGAGGTGACCACGCCGGCACTTGATGGTCCGCTCGAGGGCTCGCTCTACATCGGCGAACCGAGGCCCGGCGACCAGTACCGCGCCTTCATGATCTTCGACGGCTTCGGCATCCACGCCAAGCTGTTCGCCTCGTTCCTGCCCGATCCGCGAACCGGCCAGCTGACCGTCGCGATCAACAACATCCCGCAGGTCCCCTTCGAGGAGTTCAACCTGCACCTGTTCGCATCGGACCGCGGCCTGGTGGCGACCCCGACCCGTTGCACGCTCTACCGCGCCAACGCGCGCCTCGTGCCGTGGAATGCGACGCTCGCCCCGCAGGGCTCCGAGCCGATTGTCGGCATCACGTCCGGGCCGAACGGGAAATCCTGCCCCGGCCTCGTGCGTCCCTTCAACCCGCGGCTCGCGGCCGGAACCTCGAGCGCCGTCGCCGGAGACTTCTCGAGCTTCATCCTCAAGCTCGACCGCGACGACGGCGACCAGTTCCTCGGTGACCTGACCTTCAGGATGCCGCCGGGCTTCACCGGCAACCTGCGGGGCATCAGTTACTGTCCCGAAGCGGCGATCGTCGCTGCGTCGCAGAATCTGGGCCGCAATGAGCAGGCGAACGCGAGCTGTCCCGCCTCCTCGCAGATCGGTACCACCAACGTGGCGGCCGGACCCGGAGAAAACCCCTTCAACGCGGTCGGAAAGATGTACCTGTCCGGGCCCTTCAAAGGTGCCCCGCTGAGCCTCGCCGCGGTGACGCCGGCGCTCGCCGGACCGTATGACTATGGCGTCGTGGTGGTCCGGGTCGCCCTGCATGTCGATCCGCTGACGGCACAGGTCTTCGCCGCCTCGGACACCGTTCCGGCGATCATCGGCGGCATCCCGATCCGGATGCGCTCGATCCAGGTCAACATCGACAAGCCCAACTTCACGATCAACCCGACCAACTGCAGCCCGTTCACAGTCGATTCGCAGGGAATCGGCGACGAGGCCACGGTGACCGACTTCTCCTCCTACTTCCAGGTTGTCAACTGCGACAGGCTGGCGTTCAACCCGAGGATGACGGTGCGCCAGCTGGGAAGCCGCAAAACGACGCGCCGGGCCAAAAATCCGAGGCTTCAGTTCGATCTCAGGACCCGTCCTGGCGACGCCAACATCAAATCGGTCTCGGTGACGCTGTCCAACGCCTTCGAGATCGACCAGCGCCACCTCGGCAACATCTGCTCGGAGAAAGAGCTGGTCGAGAAACAGTGCGCCGGCCGGACCGCGATAGGCAAGGCCACGACAAAAACGCCGCTGCTCGACCAGCCTCTGTCCGGTCCGGCGTATGCGGTCTCCGGGTCGGGCGGCCTACCGCGACTGGCCTTCATCCTGAACGGCCAGGTGAACCTGGTGCCGAGGGCCGACACGAAGACCGTCGGCGGCAGACTGCAGACCACGGTGCCGGTCATTCCCGACGCCCCGATAGGTCACTTCCGACTCAACGTCTTCGGCGGCAAGACCGGATACCTGATCAACACACGCGATATCTGCATCCACACGCCGTTGGCCCAGGTCGCCTATACCGCCCAGAACGGCAAGACCTCATCTCAGAAGGTCAAGGTCAAGGCCGCCTGCGGCAAGAAGAAGGCCCGCGCCAAGCGCCACCGTCGCTGAGTCCACCGCGTAGCGCGCAACGGCGCGCAGCGGTGCCCAGTTGGTGCCCAGCGCCGGCTGCGTTTGCGGCACGAAATCGCCAGCTAACTTGCGAGAACCCGGCTCGGCGAAGCTCGGCGCGTCCTTGCCGATGGCCCATGCTTAGCCGCATCTCACCTCAGGGGCCTCTACTTGGGCCTCTCCAAGGTCGCCAACGGCTCCCTCCTCTTCAAGACCTACCCGCTCGAACCCACACCGGGTGGAGGCACGCGGCAACGGCACCAGTCCTTCGGCGCACGCTGGTCGGCATTGGCTTCCGGCAGACATCCCCTTCCTTCAAGGGTGAGCGATGCTCCGGCTCTTGGGCTTTCAGGTTTCCAACAGGCGCCGTCCCTGCTTGCCCGTTGCTTCTTCTCTTCGTCTCCACCGCCTGGGCCGTCCCCGCCTGACTTCCCCGGCAGATCTCTCGCTGCTGGCCCGTGGGTCCCGGGTTCCTTGACACCGGATCCTCCCCGGGGCCATCTAGGGCGCTATCCTGGCCAAGCCGTTAAGGCGCCCCGCTGAGCGATATCGGTGAGCATTTCCAAGGAAGGGAACACTGCGGGATGAACCGATCTGTGAGAGGTGCGCTCTGCGGTGCCTCTGCTGCGGTGGGAGTATGCGGTCCCTCCGGCGGCGGCTTCGGAGGACTCCGTTGATGCGCCGAGGCCTGCTGCTCGGGATGCTCGCCTCGTTGCTGACCCTTGCCGTCCTCGCGATCCCGGTCGACGCCGAGAGGAACGCGAGCGGCAGCCTGACCGCCTTCTTGAAAGGGGGCATCTCCCCTCGTACGCTTCCTCGTACTCACAAGGCCCCGGTCGCTCTCCGTATCCATGGTGGCATTCGCACCACGGAGGGCATACCGCTTCCCCGGGTCAAGAAGGTTCGTCTCGAACTCGCCTACAAAGGTTCGCTCGACACCCGCGGCTTGCCTCTTTGCCGCAAAGCCGACTTGGGCGCTGCCGACATCCGCGAAGCCCTTTCAATCTGTGGCTCCGCCCTGGTGGGCCGAGGTCGCCTCTACGCCCGCATCTTTCTCCCCGAGCAGCTGCCTTTCGGCCTTCACGCCGACCTTCTCGCCTTCAACGGCAAGACCGCCCAGGGCCGCACTGCGGTTTGGGTTCTGGCTTACTCACCGAATCCGCCCGTCTCTTTTATCCTACCCTTCCACGTTCGTCGGGAACAAGGGCGTTTCCCCACGGTGCTGGTGAGCGCTATTCCCCGCAACGTTGGGCCCTGGCCTCACTTCGCCCACTTCAACATCGTCATTTCCCGCAGCTTCCGCCACCACGGTCGCCTGCACAGTTACTTGAGCGCCTCCTGCCCGCTTCCGCCGAGGTTTACATCGGGTTTGCTCTCGTTCGCTCGCGCCACGTTCACCGTCGCCGACGCGCCTGACCTGAGTGTGGAGTCGGTGCGTACCTGCCGCGCCCGCCGCTGAGCCTGCCTTTGTGCTCCTCACGCACGCAGGTCGGACTGAATGTGCGATGGACGTGAGTCTGGTGCCTGCTCGGTGGATCGAGTGGCCACGGCGGCGGACTGTCCCGCGCCGATCGTATCGGCATGATTTCCCAGACTGCCTGGATATCGAGCCCGACCTGCCGCTGAGCAGGCTCGCCTTGCCGATGCGGGGGAAAACGCGGCCTGCTGGTCAACACCACAGCCTCTGCTGGCGAGGCCCCGGGCTCGGGCCGCCTTCCTCGCCCACAATGGCAAGAAGCGGCCGCTGCGCCTCCCGTGAAGGTCCGCTGCGGCAGGCCAAGGGCCGTGCAGCCACGCTGATCAGCGCCACTCCCCGCCCAGGCTGAGCGCCGTTTGCACCGATCAGGTGGCTCAACGGCCGGGCGCTCCTGATCGTGTGGCGGGCTCCGTCCGAGCGTCGCCGCTCCGGCACGCCCCACCTCGCCTCGTGTTGGTAGGCTATCGAATATGTTGGTGGGCGGTTACGGGTAGGTAGTCATAGGCGTTTAATGCCCTATATAAGACGTAAAGCTCTATAGCTGCTTGACTTTGCGGTTGGCGTCTGTTCTAGTTAGATCGTGCTTCCAGGCAGGGCAGCGTCTCATCGTGCCAGCCGAAGCCAACAGGGAAACGATTCGTAGACCGGCAGGGAAAACCAAGCCCGCGGCCCTTGGGCGGATGCAACGCCGCAACGTCACCGACCGAAAGACAGGAGATGAGTAAGAGAGCAGGGCAAAAGCACGGCTACCTGCTGGCGAAATGCTCAGACGGCCAATTCGACGCGAACCCTTTCCCTGGACCCGGTGGTCCGGGGGAGCGGCCGACACCCTCTTTCCCTGGAGGGTGTCGGCAAGCCGAACGCGCTCCACCCTGGGCGTGTCGGCGGAGGGGCCCCCCGGCAAGTTCCCGTCCGGGAGGCGCCATGGCAGCACCCGAGGCGGTTCTCGGTCCGGCGGGCACACTCGCCGCTGGCCGGCCGCCGAGGTCGAGGGCCGGCCGGGCGCCTATCGGGATCTTCCCTGGTCCACGGCGTCCGCCTGCCCTGTCTTTTCCGCTCCTCGCTAGGAAGGACCAGGCAATGGCTACAGCAATCAACGATGCCGCTTATCTGACCGGTGCCCTCCTGCCCTCCTGCGCGGTGCGCGAATAGGCAGATGGCCCCAGCCGCTCTCGCCAGTTCGGCGCGCACCGGCGCCAAGCAGATCTCGGCCACTTTCGCCGCTGCCCTCAGCGCCGGCGACTTGGAGGCGGCGACCGCCTGCTTTGCCCGCGACGCCTGCCTGCTCACCCCCCACGCGACCACGATTCGCGGCCGCGACCATATCCGAGCAATCCTCCTCCAGCTGGTTGCGATGCGCCCCACCGTGCAGGTCGAGCAGCGCGGCATGTTGATCGCCGGTGACGTCGCGCTCGCCACCGAGACCTGGACGATCCGCCTCAACGGCCTCGAGCTCACGCCCTACGCTCAGCGCGCCGAGACGACTGCCGTCCTGCGCCGCATCGAAGGTACCTGGAAGCTGCAGATCGCCGCCCCCTGGGGCTGGGGAAAGCGACAGCCGGGCGGGACGCGCTGGTAGCCCAGGCCGGATTTCTCAAGCTCTAGCGCCTCGGTCGCCAAGCGACTCCAGGTCCGGCGCGCCGTCGAAACAAGGGGTCGGTCGGTTCGAGTCCGATTCCGGGCTTCGTTACGCTCGCCCGGGTGGAAACCAGGGTTCTGAGCAAGAGGGAGTACGAGAAGGAGCTCTCACGCCTGCAGCTGGAGCTGGTCCGGTTGCAGGAATGGATCGTCTCCACGGGACTCAAGGTCGTCGTCCTCTTCGAGGGTAGGGACACGGCGGGCAAGGGCGGCAACATCCGCCGCATCACCGAACGGACGAATCCTCGGGTGGTGCGCAGCGTCGCGCTCAGCGCGCCCAGCGACCGGGAGCGCACGCAGTGGTACTTCCAGCGCTACGTCGCCCAGCTCCCCGCCGCCGGGGAAATGGTCCTCTTCGACCGCAGTTGGTACAACCGCGCCGGGGTCGAGCGGGTGATGGGCTACTGCACGGATGCCGAGTACGAGGAGTTCGTGCGCACCTGTCCCCAGTTCGAGCGCATCATCCAGGGCTCGGGAATCATCCTCGTCAAGTACTGGCTCTCGGTCAGCGACGAGGAGCAGGAGCGCCGCTTCATGGCGCGGCTCGAGGATCCGGAGAAGCGCTGGAAGCTGAGCCCGACCGACATCGAGGCCCGGGCGCGCTGGGTCGACTACGCCGAGGCCAAGGACGAGATGTTCGCCTACACGGACAAGAAGGACTCGCCCTGGTACGTGGTCGAGGCCGATGACAAGCGGACCGCCCGCCTCAACCTGATCTCTCATCTGCTCGAACAGATTCCCTACAAGCGCGTCGACCACGAGGACATCGAGTTTCCGCCCCGGCAGGAGCGTCCCTACGTGCGTCCGCCGATCGACACGCAGGCCTTCGTTCCCGAGCGCTTCCGGGTCGAGTGACCAGGGCGCCGTCGGGCAACGCCTAGCGGTTGAGAAGTGCGCAGACGGCGGTCGACTGCAACCGGCGCAGCTGGGCCAGCAGCCTGCCGCTCGGCGCCGGGATGTTGAGCGAGGTGGTGACGGCGCTCCTGCTTCAAGTCGCCGCTAGCCCGAGCTGTCGCTGCTCGCTGCCTCCAGGTCTTCGAGGTCAACTAGGTCGCGCGGCCGTCCGGCAGCGAGCTTCATCGAGCGCAGATCCTCGCGCGAGCAGACGGCAACCTTGACGCCAAGGACCTCGGCCTCACTCGCTCCTTCCCGAAGCTTTTCGTAGGAGGGCACGCCCTCGAGGCCCTGCACCACGTCGAGGCGGCCGAGATCGGTGTCGATCGCCATCTGCTCGCCGCTCGCGAGCTCTGCTGCGATCGAGAACGGTGTGCCGAGGAGCGCTTCGTCCCTCTGCGCGTGTCCACCGGCAGCCACGGCGACCTCGGCAACCGCCTTCAAATTCGCTGGATCGGCATCGACCACGATGTCGACGTCCTTCGTTCCGCGCACTACACCCCACGCATTGACAGCAAGCCCGCCGATCAGCACGAACTCGACGTCTGCCTCGACCAGGCGGCGCAGCAGCTGGTCGAAGGCCGGCTCGCTCAAGTCTTGCGTGCCGTGCCGACGAAGCTCATCAACTTGTGGCTGAGGGCGATGCCCTCCGCCAGGTTGACACTCAACGGCCGCAGCGCATCCTCACGCAGACGCCGGCGCCGCTCTGCCTCGTTGCTATCAGCGGCTCTCTGTGAGTCTCGGGATGCGCTCGCCACGGGTTCAGTTTAAAGGGGCGTGTCCTACAAGCCGGATCACGCACTTCGACGCCACAGAATCCTAGTCGGACCTCTAACATCCCGCCCGCAACTTGAAGGCGGCTCCTCAGAGCCAAACCTGTGCCCGGATAGCTCAGTTGGTAGAGCACTTCCATGGTAAGGAAGGGGTCGTCGGTTCGAGTCCGATTCCGGGCTTATGGACTTCCCGCCACTGCGGGGAGCTCCCCGGGGCGCATTGACGGCGGTCTCGGCTCGGTGGGAAGGGGTGGCGGTGGGGAGGTCGCTGGACTACGATGCGACATTCCACACAAGGCCGAGTGGAGGCGACGGCTTGTGAGACGTAGCATTCTTTGCAGGTACAGCTATGTTCACCGATTCGACTCCGACTGCCGGAAAAGCCGAGCAAGAGCAAGATCGCATCTGCCGCGCCCTCGTGTCCCTGATCGACGAGCGGGGCTACTCGGAGATCGCCCTCGAGGACCTGCTCGAGCGGGCTGAGGTCGACCGGGCCGGCTTCGAAGCCTGTTTCAGCAGCCTCGATGAGTGTTTCGCCGAGGTCTGGAAGGCCTACACCCAGACGATGGCCGAACCTCTCCTGGCGGCGTATTGGGCATACGACTCCTGGCGGGATGGGATGCGGGCGCTGGCCTGGGAGCTCTGCCGGCAGATTCTGGCCGACCATCTGCGCGCTCGCATCTGCATGGTCGAGGTCAACTTCGGGGGGGAGCTGGTCCAGGGGACCAGGGATCTGGTCCTCGGGGGATACGTCGAGTTGGTCCACCTCGGCAGCAAGGAGGAGCCGCACGGGGCGGAGGTGCCGAGGGCCCAGGCCGAGGCGGTCGTGGGCGCCGTCTGGGACCGCGCGGGGAGGATCATCATGGCCCGGAATTTCGATGCCGTGGTCGATGACGTCCCCGAATTGCTCTACCTGATCTTCCTTCCCTACCTCGGGCCCGAGGTCGCGCAGGAGGAACTTCGCCGTGGCCGGGAGGACGTCGCCCGATTCAAGCGCGACGCGCCCTAGGGCGCGTCCTCAGGGAACCTCCGCGCCGCCCAAACCTGTACGGTGCCCGCCGGTACGACACCGTTCAAGCAGGTACTTCTACATTGTCCAACGAACAATCTCGCTCGGGTCCTCGGTCGGCCTTTCCCTTGTCTGCTCCCCTCGGGGCGGTATCCTCGCTGCGTGGAGACCATTCCAGGCCATCTGGAGCGCCTCCCGGAGGGAGGGGATCGGGACCGGGCGCAGATGCTCTCGCGCGAGCCGCGCGAGAGGATCCTGGCCGCGATGGCCGAGATCGTCGCCAAGCGGGGCTATCAGGGCACGACGATCGAGCTCATCGTCAAGCGAGCCGGCGTCTCCCGCGCGACCTTCTACGAGCATTTCGAGAATCGAGAAGACTGCCTCCTGGCCGGGTTCTACGACGCGGCGGTGGAGCTTCAGCGACGGATGGAAGGGGCGGCCTCGAAGGCCTCCGAGTGGCCCGGCCAGGTCCACGCCGCCCTCGCCGCCTTTCTCGATTACGCGGTGGACAATCCGGCCCTGGCACGGACCTGCATCGTCGAGTCGGTGACCGCGGGGCCGGTGGCGATGGAACGCTACGAGCTCGCCCTGCGGGCGTTCGTGCCGCTCTTCCGCAAGGGCCGCGACGTCGAGGAAGCCTCCGAGGAGCTTCCCGACGAACTCGAGGACCTGATCATCGGCGGCCTGGTCTGGATGGTGCACCAGCGCCTGTTGCGCAACGAAATCGACGAGCTCCCCGACCTGCTGCCGACAATGATCGAATTTGCGCTCGTCCCCTACATGGGCGAGAAGCGCGCGGCCGCGGTCGCCGCCCAGGCCTAGGGCTTCCCTCCGCCAAAGGCTCCGCAAGGGGAGGGGCCTAGGTGGGCCCGTCTCCCCGGGACCCGGATCGCCCCGAGCGCGATCGGATCTGCGCGGCGATGGTCGAGCAGGCCGCGGAGCGCGGCTTCAAGTCCGCGGGCATCGACGACGTCGTGCGCGCGGCCGGCGTCGACAGAGCGGCGTTCAGCCGCCACTTCGACAGCCTCGAGGCCTGCTTCGGCGCGGCCTGGGAAGAGGTGGACGCCGAACTGCGCAGCGTCATGGCGACCGCGTTCGAGCGCCCCGGGGACTGGCAGGACCGCCTGCGCGACTCTTTTCTCGCCGGCATGCAATTCCTCGCCGCCGACGAAGGCCGGGCGCGGTTCTACATCGCCGAGGTTCTGTATGTCAGCGACGAGATGCGCGATCGTCAGCATGCGGCGATGACCCGTCTCGCCCTTGCGATTGACGGCGGGCGAGAGCCAGCCGACGCCGACCGGCCACCTCCGGGCATCTCCAACGCGATCTCGGGGGCGATCTGGCACCGGGTCCATCAACTGGTCGGGGCCGGGCGCGGCGCCGACCTCTCCGCCCAGGTCCCGAGGTTCATGTACCTCGCGGTTCTGCCGTATCGCGGTTCCGACGCCGCCCAGGCCGAGTTGCGACGCGCGTGAGTCCCCGCGCTGGCGCTATCGTCCGCCCCGTGGAGAGTCGTAGCTCGAGCAAGGAACCCGAGGGTCCTGGCCATCTTCGGCCGCTCCATGGCGGTCGCCACAGCATCCCCCCCGACGTGCTCGCCCACAACCAGCGGGAGCGGCTCCTCGCCGCCCTCGCCTCCTCCGTCGCCGAGAACGGCTACAACGCCACCACGATCACCCAGATCACGAGCGCCGCGTCGGTCTCCCGTCGCACCTTCTACGAACACTTCGACGGGAAGGAGGAGTGCTTCCTGGCCGCCTACGAGGCCCTCGACTCCTATCTCGCCACGCTGATGGGGGAGGCCGCGGACGCCGAGGACAAGTGGCCCGACCAGGTGGTCGCCGGCTTCGTCGCCGTGATCGGCTTCCTCGCCTCCAGTCCCAACTTCGCCCGCATCTACCTGATCGAGGCCGCGGTCGTCGGCGAAGCGACGACCGAAGCGCGGGCCGAGACGGCCGGCCGCTTCATCAAATTGCTGGAGCCCGGGCGGCGCCATCGGGATCTGGACCCCGGCATCGAGGAAGGCCTTGTCGGCGGCATCATGACCCTGCTGGCAAGACGCGTGTTGAACGGAGAAGCCGCCGAGCTCGACCGTTTCGTCCCGGCCGTGCTGGAGTTTGCGCTCGCGCCGTATCTAGGGGTCGACGAGGCGCGAAGCGTCATCGCCCGGCACACGACCACGGCCTAGCGCCTTCCGCCTTCGCTGTCGCGGAGAGGCGCACCGGCCGCCCCCGCGGCGACCATCGCCCCGCCAAAGGCCGCTTGCAGCAGGACCAGCAATTTCTCACGGTCCATGTCGCGCTGCTCCAGCCAGCGAAGCACCGCTCCCTCGACGAAGAACAACCAACCCTGGATCGCGGTCTCCAGCGCCGGTGTCGGCTCGGTGCTGATCGGCGACGCCTCCCAGTTGCCGAGCGCCTGCAGCAAGACCTGCGTCTGTTCTCGCCGCCCGGTGTCGAGCAGCTCCGCGAGCTCGGGGTCGCCGCTGCCTCCCCTGAAGATCTCGACGTACGCGGTGGCGTGTTCCTCCACGTACTCCAGGAAGGCGGCAAGGCTGGCGCCGAGCTGCGCTTCCGGCGGGAGACTCGGGTCGGGCCGCAGAACCTCGAACAGCTGTTTCTGCCCACGCTCCACGGCGGCCAGCAGGAAGGCATTCTTGGTCGGGAAGTAGTGATACAGGAGGCCTTTGGAGACCCCGGCGGCTTCCGCGATCTCCTCGATCGAGACGTCCTCGTGTGGCCGCTGCCTAAGCAGCTCAACGCCGGCGCTGAGAAGCTGCTCCTGCCGCTCCTCCGTCGTCAGCCGAACTCTCGATTCCCCGCTCAAAGCCGCCCTGTACTCCCTGTTGATTCGGCCGTATCTCACTATTGACCAGCTGGTCAATAGATGATAGACCATAAACCCATAAACGTTCATTTGACGGGAGCCGGTCGCACAGGGCAACACCAAGCGGCCGGCAAAAAATGGGTTACAGGGAAAACACCCCGGCGGACTGCAGGGTCGGGACAGCAGAGGAGGTCGAGATCGAATGTTCACCACGACTCCTGACAAAGCAGAGACCCGCGTCAGCGTGTCCGTTTCACCGGTCGGATTGGGTCCCGAGCGGGCGGTGCTCACCCACCTGCTCGATCAGCATCCACGCCGCCTGACGCTCCAGGAACTCTCCCAAGAGGTCCGTGACCGGGTCGATGACCGCGTCGTCGAACGGGCCGTCGGCAACCTCGCCGCCGCCTCCTTTTTGGTCCAGGATGGCGCCGACCTGGTTCCGGCTCCGGCGGTGCTCAGCTTCGATCAAGCTCAACCCCATACCCACTTCTAGGCCTTTCTACTGATCCCGACCGGGACGGCGAAACCCCCTTGCCAAAGCGGTTTTACAGGTCGCACACAGCATCGTTCACCATGGAACGGCACTGTTCATCCAGGTACGTCCACTTGCATTTGCTTCGGACAAGTGCCACTATCGTCTCGCTCGCCAGGGAGGCGGGCTGGGAATGCAGATACCACTAGGGCCTCCAGGGACCCGGCGGGGGCGTTCAGTATCCGACCGGGATGAGCGGGGCACAGGGACAAGGAGAGAGAGTTGAGGGCATCGTCCGCATCGTCCGGCTTCCTGCCAATTCGGGCTCTCGGGATCGCGCTAGCGGCCTGCGCCCTCCTCCTCGTCGGTCCCGCCGCGTCGGCCCTTGCCGCCACGAGCCATGTGCCGGCCGGGGAATTCCCGATGAAAGACACCGCCGCCGAAACGGAATACGGGACTGGGATTGTCGCCGACAAATTCACCGGGGACATCTTTGTCCTCGCCGGCAACGGGAGCATCTTCAAATTCAACTCGGCGGGGGTCCCGAGCGCCTTCTCGTCCACCGGCCAAAGCAGGCTCGTGACCGGCTGCGGCTTCAACTGCCGCACGATCGCCATCGACAACTCCGGAGGCCCGAACCAGGGCGTCCTTTATGTCGGCAATCGGGGGATAGGGACCGAACTCGGCGCCAGGGTCTTCCTGCCTAACGGCGTCCCGACGGCCGGCATCAAAAATCGGTCCGACACGAGCAACATCGCGTTCTGCGGCGTCGCGGTCGACGCCGCCGGGAACGCGTATATCGCACGTCCCGGCGCGCCGACCACCACCTCCCTGGTCGACAGATACCAGCCGTCCAACTGGGCGCTCAACCCCAATCACGTGCCGGCAATCACCGGCTCGATGGCCCCGCTGGGGATCAATCTGCCATGCAGGATATCGGTGAACTCCCTCGGCACCATGTACATCCAAACGTTCGCCGATGTCAACACCGCCTTTCCGGTCGTACGCTTCCTCGCGTCCTCCTTCGGGGCGGCCGGGTTCGGCGAACCCGTCAATGTGCCGTCGGCCTTCGGCACGGTGGTGGACCTCTCGAACAACGACGTCTACATCAACTTCGGAGAAGAGATCCGGCGCTACGACGTCAACGGGAACCTGCTGGAGACCTTCGGAAGCGGCATCCTCACCGGCTCCTACGGCATCGGTGTGAACCCGGCCAACCACACCTTCTACGTGTCGGACCTTTCATCACACAAAGTCTTCGTATTCACAGCGGTAACGACCCCGGATGCCACCACCGGCAACGCGCAGACCTCGCAGGAAGGGGCGACGGTCAACGGCTCGGTCGACACCGCCGGTGCCGGCAACGTCACCGACTGTACCTTCGAATACGGCCTGGAAGCACCGGCCTACGGGACCACGCTCAAATGCACGCCCGACGCCAGCGGCACCCCGTTCTCCGGGCCGACCAGCGTCAGCGCAAATCTCACGGGACTCAGCAAAGAGACCACCTATCACTATCGCGTCACCGCGACCAACGCCAACGGCAAAACCACAGGGCTCGACAAAACCTTCACGACCCACAACGTCGCCGACCTGAGCACCGACGCCGCCACCGACATCACCCAGACGAGCGCGACGCTGAACGGGTCGTTCACCGGCAACGGCGACCCGACCACCTTTTACTTCGACTGGGGTCCGACCATCTCGTACGGCAACCAAACCGCGGTGCCTCCGGGCGACCCGTCGCCCTCCAGCACCGGCAGCGTCGAACTCTCGGCGCCGATCGAAGGCCTCACCGCTTCGGGGCCCACCTCGACCCCCTACCACTTCCGTGTTGTCGCGACGAACAGCGCCGGCACCACGTTCGGGCCCGACCGCACCTTCCTGACCAAACCGGCCGATCCACCGACGATCTCGAACGTCGAAAGCCACGACGTCACCTCGACCAGCGCCGGTGTCAGCGGCCTGATAAACCCGAACGGCTCCGCCTCGGTCTTCCTCGTCGAATACGGGCTGAACCCGGGGAGCTACGAAGCGACGACGCTGACCAGCGCCTCGATAGGCAAAGACGAACTCGATCATGCCGTGAGCGTGGTACTGGAAGGCCTCCAGCCCGGGGCGACCTATCGCTACCGGCTCGTCGCCATCAACTTCGGTGGGACGTCGTACGGCCCGGAGCAGACGTTCAACACGACGAACGTGCCGACCGTGACCGAAAGCGTGGCGTCGGGGGTCGGGGAGACGACGGCGACGGTCTCGGCACAGATCATCCCGGGCTTCAGCCCCACCACGTACCACTTCGAGTACGGCGTCGGCGGCCTCTCGTCAATCACGACCGAGAGTGCGCCGATCGGGTCCGACGGCGTGCATCACGGCGCGGTCGCAGGCCTGGCCGGCCTTTCCCCCGGAAGCGTCTACAGCTACCGCGTGGTCGCCAAAAACGCGCTCGGGGTGACCCCTGGCCCGACCCAGACCTTCACAACCCTTGCGAAGCCCAAAGAAAAAGAAGCGGAAAAACCGCCGGTCAAGAAATGCAAGAAAGGCCAGGTTCGCAAGCGCGGCAAATGCGTGAAACGAAAGAAGCGGAAGCAGTCGCGCCGAGGGAGTCGCAGCCATGGTTGAACGGAGGAGGCAGATAGTGAAGGTCCGCACCCGGATGCCCGCCGCGCGCGTGGCGCTGGCGATGTCGATCGCGATGCTGCTCCTTCTCGTCGCGGGCAGCTCGCCGGCCGGCGCGGCGCGCTCGCACCCCTTCGGTTACTCGTTCGCGGCCGGCGCCGGTTGCACGACCCCGAAAGACGTGGCCGTCGACGAAGCGAACGGCTGGGTCTACGTCTACTGCGCCAACACGCATGCCCTCAACGGCGGCGGCACCGGCATGATCAAACGGTACGACCTCCTCGGGAACCCGGTCAACTTCGAACACAACGAACCGTATGAAAGAAACGACGGCGTCATAATCAACTACGTGAGCGGCAACACGCTCACCCATGTCCCCGATCCGGGGAACGTGGCCTTTGGCGTCTGCCCATGTTTCTCCGGCGAAGGCGTATTCGGGATAATGTCGATGGACGTCGACAACTCGTCCTCCGGGCACCCCGGGTTCATCTACGTGACCCCGAACGGCGGTTCCCGCAACCTCGACATCTTCGAACCCAGCGGCCGCTGGGCCGGCGCGATCCCGACGTCGAGCAACGCGGGCGCCCCTCTGACGGTCGGCGTCGACGATCAGGGCTTCCTCTACTCGGGCACCAACGGCAACAACGGCCGGGGCAAGATCGAGAAATTCAACCTCGCATACAAAGAGGTCGAACAGATCTTCTTCGACAACACCTGGAACCACGTCCGGCCGGATTCGACCCATGGAGTCTGGGCCGCGCAGAACGCCGGCGGCATCAACGGGCAGGGGATTTTCCGTTTCGAGGCCGATGCCTTCAACACCAGGCTGAAAACGGACGGCGTCGGCCAGACGGAGTACGCGATTCCCAGCAAATTCTCCCCCTACGCGCCGGCGCCGCTGTTCCCTGCAACGGGCGGCGCGGACGCGCACAGGTTCGACGTCGACCCCGACAACGACGACCTCTATTTGGACAGAGTTACGTCAATCGAAACGTACAGCAAGGGGACGCCGACCGAACAGGCTCACAAGATCCAGCCGTCTTTCGGTGCGGGCCAGCTGACGGGCTCACGCGGGATCCATGTCACCAAATCCGACCATATCTTCGCGAGCAGAACGACCGGGGGCGGGCAGATCGCGGTGTTCCTGCCCGGCGAAATCATCCCGAAAGCCACGACCAACGCGGCCAAACTCACGGACATCGAGCACACCTCCGTCACGGTGACCGGCGTGGTCGACCCGGACGGCGGCAGCCCGATCACGAGCTGCAAAGTCGAGTACGGGCTGTCGACTACCTACGGGTCCACGGCGCCCTGCGTCCCGGACCCCAACGCGGCGCCGCCCGGATCCAACTTCTCCGGCCCCACCGAAGTCAGCGCCGTCATCTCCGGCGGGACCGGGGCTGCGCTCCACTACAGGTTCACCGCGACCAACGCCAGCGGCGAAGGCTGGGGCGTGAACAGGGCCGCGGCCCCGGCGGCCGTCCTCGACGTGAAAACCGACCCGGCCACGGAAGTAGACATGGACAGCGCCACCTTCCACGGCTCGTTCAACCCCGACTCGATCAGCACCACGTACAAATTCCAGTACGGCCTGAACACCGAATATCGCCAGGAAACCCCCGCGCAGGGCCCCGTCTCCGGGGCGTCCAGCCAGCCCGCGAGCGCGGCGGTCGCGGGCCTGCAGTCGGGGCGCACCTACCACTTCCGCCTGATCGCGATCAACGCCGACGGGGTCACCTTCGGAGAGGACCAGGAAATCACCACACCGAGCCCACCCGGGGTCAGCGGCGTTCACGCGACCGAAGTCACGGAAACGAGCGCCGTTCTGAAGGCGACGGTCGACCCGGTCGGATATGCCACCGAATACCACCTGGAATACGGGACCACCCCCGATTACGGGACCACCGTGCCTGATCCTGACGGGAAATTGCCCGCGACCAATGAACCGCAGAAAATCACGGTTCCGATCGCCGGGCTGCAGCCGAACGTCACCCACCACTTCCGGATCGTGGCCTCGAACCAGTGGGGCGACACGGTCGGGGACGACACGACCTTCGACTTCGCTCCGCCCTCCTGCCCGAACGCCCATGTGCGCCAGCAGACGGGGGCCAACTATCTGCCGGACTGCCGCGCCTACGAGCTCGTCTCGCCGGAAAACGCCGGGTCGGCGGTGCTGTTCCCGAGCGACGAGCTGCTCGTCTTCGGCACGGGCTTCGGAGGTGTCGGGGCACAGTACTATTTCGCCAACTGGATTCAGAACACCGGGCTCGCCACCAGCCCCAGCCGCTTCCAGTTCTACGGTGGTCTCGGCGCCGTTCCCGGGCTCGATCCGCCTAACAGCCTCCTCGACGCCTACCTGGCGACGCGCACGTCCACGGGATGGAAAACGACCCTTCCGGGTCTGAAAGGCTCGGAAACGCTGACCGCCGCCCGGCGTCAGTGCTCCCTCGACATGTCCCTATGCCTGTCCTTTCGGGGGCCGGACCAGACCGGCATCCTCAAAGATCTGCAGGAAAACGCCCCCAATGTCTTCAACGCGAGCGGCAAACGCATCGGGCAGTGGCCGACCAATGTGAACACGATCCCAGGGGGAGTGCGCTTCTCCGGCGACACGCAGCCCTCTGGCGATTTCTCGCACTTCGCCTTCTCCTCGCGGAACATCCTCTTCGTCGCCGGGGGTGTGATCGGGCCGCCCGGCTCCGCCTATGACAACGACATCGAGTCGCAGTCGATCGAGATCATCTCGAAGCTCCCCAGCGGGGCCGACATCCCGCAGGATCCGGCAGGCGGGGGCGGTGCCACGGAGTTCATCACCTTCTCGCCTCGTGGTGTGGCCCGCGACGGATCGCACATCCTGATGCGGACCAAAGCGGCCGGCGGGGGGCACCACCTTTACGTGCGGGTCAACGGCGCCGTCACCTACGACATCGCCCGGGGGGCCGGCGCCAAAGTCGTCGGATCCACCCTGGACGGCACAAAGGTCGTGTACACAACCACCGAGCAGCTGCTGCCGGGGGACACCGATATCGGCAGTGACGTCTACCTGTGGAGCGCGGCGGGCGACACCCTGACGATCCTCTCGCAGGGCAACGGCGAGGGCGATTCGGACGCCTGCTCGACGAGCTTTACGGCTCAGTGCGGCGCCCTGGCGATGACCACAGAACGCGGCACACGCGGCGGGTTCACGTCGCCCTTGCCTGGGGGCACTGCGGAGAACGTCATCATCAACGCGCCCGGAATTGACAGCACGATCGCCCGGGAGAGCGGCGATGTCCTCTTCTACTCCCCGGAGGACCTCGACCCGGCCGGCGCGGCGGCGCCGAACGAGCGCAATCTCTATCTCACCCGGAACGGGAGCCCGCAATTCGTGGCGACGCTGGATCCCGGCACGCAGATAAACCGGCTCCAGCTCTCGGACGACGGCAGCCATGCGGCGTTCGTCACGGCGGCCCGCCTGACCGGCTACGACAACATGGGCTTCAAAGTGATGTACACCTACGACGCGGACACGGGGCTGATCCGCTGCGCCTCCTGTGATCCCACGGGGTCGCCTCCCACCGCCAACGTCACCGCCAGCGAGGGCGGTCCGTTCATGTCGGACGACGGGCGGGCCTTCTTTGCCACCCTCGATTCCCTCGTACCCCAGGACACCGACGCCATCACGTCCGTGTACGAGTTCGTCGACGGCCGGCCACAGCTGATCTCCACGGGCACCAGCAGCCGTGACTTCTCCGGCGCCGGCATCACGACGCTTTTCTTCGTCCCCCTGCACATCGGGCTCGAGTCGGTCAGCCACGACGGTGTCGACGTGATCTTCTCGACCTACGACGAGCTCGTGCCGCAGGACGAAAACGGCCAGGCGCTGAAGTTCTACGACGCCAGAAGCGGGGGTGGATTCGACGTCGACGCGGAGCCGGCCCCGTGCGTGGCGGCGGACGAGTGCCATGGCGTCGACAGCACCCGGCCCGCGACGCGCGAGCTGCCGTCGAACGCGGGGCTCGGAGCCGGCAGCAACTTCACGGCGAAGAAGACGCGCCGTTGCAAGAAGGGCCAAAAACGGAGGCAGGGACGCTGCGTGAAACGCGATCGCCAACGACGAGCCAAGAACGCGAGCACTGGAGTGAACCGTGGTTGAGCGAGAGACGAACGAGGAGATCGTGAAGATGACTGCCCCCGTCGCACCGGCCGTTTCCTCTCGACACGCGGGAGTGCTCGCTGCACTGATTGCGCTGCTGGCCTTCGTCCTCCTGCTCGGCGCAGTGAAGATGACGAGCCCGGCCGAGGCCGCCACGGGCATCACCGAATTCGAAACCAGGGTCTCCGACACCCAGGCGGGCGGTCACCCCGACGTGTACGTCGCCCTCTTTTGGAAAAACCACGGCAGCCCGCCGCCCGCGCCATGCAGCTGCGACGACGTCAGGATCGTCACCACCGACATGCCGACCGGCTTCATCGGTAATCAGGATGCCGTCGCCACCTGCGCATATGCGCAGTTCAGTCTCAATCAGTGCTCACCTGATGCCCAGCTGGGGGCCGCCTACCCGCCGGTACCGTTGGTGGGCGGGTACGTGCCCCTCTATAACCTCGAGGCTCCGAACGATCAGCCCGCACGGACCGGCTTCATCATTCCGACGGTGGGTGCACCCCAACTGCTGAACCTCGTCGCCCGAACCGAGAGCGACTACGGCCTCAGCACCGAATCGTCACAACTCTTCCACCTTCTCCAACCGAACGCGTTCTTTTTGTGGCTGTGGGGGGTCCCCGCAGATCCCATCCACGACAGCGCGCGATTCAAATCTCCGGTTACCGGTATCGGAACCTGCGGTACGTCGCCGGTTAATCCGGAATACCCGGGAGGTATCAACTACCCGAATCCGTGCCCGGGCATCACGGAAGCTTCCTCGACGCTACCGCCGGTGCCGCTGCTGCAGAACCCGACCACTTGTGGGGTTCCACTCAGCTCAAGAATAACCCTTGAATATTACACGAAAGAGTTTGTCTCGGCGGAAGCTCCGTGGCCGGCGACCACCGGGTGTGACCAGCTCAGCTTCGACCCGAGCCTCACCACCAAGACCACCACGTCTCAGGCGGACACGGCCAGTGGCCTCGACGTCGATCTGAAAGTCCCGCAGACGATGAGCGCCGACACACCGTCGCAGACCGAGATCAAAGCCTCGACCACGACGCTGCCCGTCGGTTTCTCGATCAACCCCAATGCCGCGGACGGAAAGACGGTGTGCACCGACATCGAGGGGGCGTTCGGAACCAGGGACGCGGCGCGATGCCCGGAGCACTCCAAGGTCGGGACCGTGGAAATCGACAGCTCCGCTCTGCCGGGGCCGATTTTCGGGGCGATCTACCTCGGCGAGCCGCGTCCCGGCGAGCGGTACCGGATCTTCCTCACCGCAGATGGGTTCGGCGTGCACGTGAAGCTCGCCGGAACGGCGAGCCCCGACCCGCAGACGGGGCAGATCGAGGTTCGCTTCGAGGACCTGCCGCAGACACCGTTCTCGCGCTTCAACATGCACTATTTCGGCTCTGAGCGAGGTCTGATGGCGACCCCGACCCAGTGCGGCACCTACGCGGTGGAGACCGACTTCACCCCCTGGAACAACGCGCTGCCGGTTCAGCACCTGACCAGCTACTTCACGATCGACTCGGGCCCCGGTGGCCGCCCCTGCCCCGGCAAACCGCGCCCCTTCGATCCCAAGCTCACCGCCGGCGTCTGGAACAACACCGCCGGGATGACGTCGCCGGTCAGCTTCCGCATCACGCGCGAGGACGGCGACCAGAACCTCCAGGGGGTCGAGGTCACCAGCCCGCCTGGCCTCTCCGCCTTCCTGGCCGGCATCCCCTACTGCTCGGAGGCGGCCCTCGCCGCGATCTCGACCGCCGGCTACACGGGCCTCTCAGAGCTGGCGAGTCCCACCTGCCCGGCCGCGAGCCGGGTCGGCACCGCGGTCACCGGAGCGGGCGCCGGAACCCACCCTCTGTTCACGTCCGGCAGGGTCTACCTGGCGGGCCCGTACAAGGGGGCTCCGCTGAGCCTCGCGACCGTCGTCCCCGCTGTTTCCGGTCCGTATGACCTCGGCAACGTCGTCGTTCGGGTTGCGCTACGGGTCGATCCACTGACGGCCCAGATCACCGCGGTCTCCGATCCGCTTCCGCAGATGATCGAGGGGATCCCTCTGCGGCTGCGCTCGGTCCTCGTCGATCTCGACCGGTCCAATTTCACGCTCAATCCCACCAACTGCAACCCGTTCGAGATCGCCTCGGCGATCACTGGCAGCGAAGGCGGGGTCGCCCGGCCGAGCTCCCACTTCCAGGTGTCGAACTGCCGCAACCTCGACTACGGGCCGAGGCTCTCGCTGAAGCTCAGCGGCGGCCTCAAACGGCGCGGCCACCCCGCGGTGCAGGCGGTGCTGACCACCGGTACGCGCGAAGCGAACAGCCGCAGCATCTCGGTGTCGCTGCCCCCGGGCGAGCAGCTCGACAACGGCCATATCCAGACGATCTGCACCCGGGTCCAGTTCGCCGCGGACAGCTGTCCGGCGGGCTCCCAGATCGGCGAGGCCGAGGCGCAGACGCCGCTTCTCGACAAGCCCCTCCGGGGCAAGGTGTACCTGCGCTCCTCCTCGAATGAGCTCCCCGACCTCGTCGCCGATCTCCGCGGCCAGATCGACATCGAGGTGGTCGGCAAGATCGACACGACGAAGGACGGTGCCCTCCGCACCACCATCACCCAGGTTCCCGACGCCCCCGTCTCACGGGTCGAGCTGAACCTCCTCGGCGGGGCCAGGGGCCTCCTGATCAACAGCGAAAGCCTCTGCAAGGAGACGAAGCGGGCGAAGGTGAAGATGACGGCGCAGAACGGCGCCACGCTCACCCGCCGGCCGAAGCTGCAGACGAACTGCGGGTCCGCCGCGCGACACAAACGTCACCACGACCGGAGGGCCGGCCGATGAGGCGCCGGTTGCGGCTGACGGGGATGCTCCTGGCCTGCTGTTCCGCCGGGCTTCTGGCCCTGGCGGCGACCGCTTCCGCCAGGCAGATCCACACATACACCGCGGGTGCGACCTTCAACGGCGCCACCTCAACCGCCGGCGCGTTCACAAACCAGCTCGGCCGTCTCGACATCATCCATGCCAACGGCAACGTCCTGGTGCAGAACGGCAACAGGGTGATTCAATTCGACGCCGCCGGGAACCCGGTGCCGTTCAGCGCGCTCGGGGCGGCAGACTTCGTGACAATCCCCCCCGGTACGCCGCCGCAAGTTGGGATCACCCGGGCGGACGTCGAGGTCGACAACAATCCCAGCTCGACAGGATTCGGCTTCTACGTCGGCGGAGACAATAAGAACCAGGCGGCTTCATTCAACTTCGACGGGACCTCCAGGCCCTTTGTCCATGGGGCGACGGGCCCGAGCTGCGGCATTGGCGTCAGGCCGGACGGGACCGTCGTCCTGTCGACCAGTGCGGGCGGGGGGCAAATGTTCAACCCCCTCGCCGAAGATGTGGGCAACTTCCACTTCATAGGAGCCAACCAGGGTCACGGCGCCTGCTATCCGGATTTCGACAGCGCGAACCATGGCTACATCATCGAGCTCGTCGGTGTTGCCGGTACGGGGCCGGGCCTGGTCAAGTTCGAGGTCGGAGGGCTGCCCTGCTGCGCACACGAAAATCAGTTCAACTTCACCAACAACCAGCAGAACGTCGCGGTCGACGTCTCGAACGACAACGTCTTCGCCCTGACCTTGGGAAACCGGGTGACGGAGTACAACTCCGAAGGAGCGCCGCTGTTTACCTTCGGTGGCCCCGCCGGCCCGTTCGCCGGCCTCACCACGGCGGTGGGAGTTGCGGTCAATCCGACCAGCCACACCGTCTATGTCGCCGCCCGGGGGCCCGGCACCGCGAGGGTTCAGACCTTCACCCAGGACCCGGGGACCACGACGGTCCCGACGGTTACGACGACTCCGGCCGTTGCCACCCCCACCACCGCCGTCCTCAACGGTGTCGTGAATCCGGATGGCATCGAAACAACCACCTGCAAATTCGAATGGGGGACCACCGCGGCATACGCCGGAGCGCCGGTGGACTGCTCCGAGGGAAAAGTCTTCGCGGGCTCCAGCGACAACAACGTCAGCGCGCCGATCGGGGGGCTGGGGCCCCTCGGTACGGAATATCACTACCGGGTGACCTCAACCAATGCCAACGGGATCTCCGCCTTCGGCGTCGACCGCAACTTCCGGGCATCGAACCCGCCCGTGATCACGGACGAACTGGTCAGCGAGGTGAACACCGACTCGGCGCGCTTCAGCTTCGACATCGATCCTCAGGGAAGCGAGACGTCGTACAGCCTCGAGCTGGAAGAATGCGCCCCGGCCTGCGCTCCGATCGCCCTGCCGGATGGTGCCCTCGTCTCGCATCTCGGCAACCAGCACGGGACCCGGGTCCTGGCCGGGCTCGCACCTGGAACGGAACACAAAGTCCGGGTGGTCGCCAGGAACGACGCCGGAACCGTGCCGGGGCCGGTACAGAAATTCATAACCTTTCCCCTGCCCGAAGGCATCGACGAATGCGGCAACGCGCAGGTCAGGCAGCAGACGGGCTCCTCGCTGCTGTTCGACTGCCGTTCCTATGAGCTGGTCTCCGCGCGCAATGCCGGCGGCTACGACGTCGAGTCGGATGTGGTGCCCGGCCAGGAACCGCTGCCGGCGCAGCCGCTGGCCGACGACCGGGCGCTCTACTCGCTCCATTTCGGTCTCGTGCCCGGTATCGAAGGCAGCCCGACGAACTTCGGCAGGGATCCCTACGTGGCGACTCGAGGCCCGAGCGGCTGGTCGACCAAATACGTCGGCCTGCCCTCAGACGGGATGGCCTCGTCGGACCCCTTCGGCTCGGAGCCGCTGGGGACCGACGGCGGCCTCAACGTCTTCGCCTTCGGCGGCCCCGACATCTGCGACCCCTGCTTCGGGGACGGTTCGACCAACATCCCCGTGCGGCTGGGAGACGGGTCGCTGATCCAGGGAATCGCCGGCTCCCTCGCACCCGGCCCGGCGGATCCCGCCGGCGAGGTGCGAAGGCACCTCTCCGAGGACGGTTCCCATCTGATCTTCGGAACGACCACGAAAATCGAGCCCGCCGGCAATGGAGGGGGCGACGTCACGATCTACGACCGCAACCTCGACGCCGGCACGACCCAGGTCGTCTCGACTCTGCCGGGCGGCGCGACGATGACCGGGCCGGGCATCGCGGCCCTGGACGTGTCGGACAACGGCTCTCGCGTCCTCGTCGGCAAGCTGGTCTCGGCGGATGGGGCCGGGAACGAGTACTTCGACCTCTACATGCACGTCGGCACGAATGCCAACTCGGTCCAGGTCCTCGACAGCGCCTCGGGAGCGCTCTACGCCGGGATGAGCTCGGACGGGACCAAGGTGTACTTCACGACCCCCGACCCGGTCGACTCCGACACCGATTCGAGCGTCGACCTCTATCGGGCGAACGTCGGCTCCTTGAGCGCCACGATCGAACGCGTCTCGTTCGGAGGCGGCGCCGGGGACACCGACGCCTGCAACCCGGTCGCCAACACAGCGGGGAACAACTGGAATGCCGTGGGCGGGGCCTCGCCCGACACCTGCGGCGTCGTCGCGATCGGCGGCGGAGGCGGGGTGTCCGCCAGCGGCCCTGCCTACTTCCTCACTCCGGAGGCGCTCAACGGAGGCGGCACGCTCAACCAGCCGAATCTCTATTTCGGCCAGCTCGGCGCCTCGCCTCAGTTCGTCGCCACGCTTGAGCCGGACAATCCTGCGGTCCTCAACTCGGTCGCCGACAGCGAGGTCCGCCGCACGGCCGACTTCCAGGTCACCTCGGACGGCGACTACGCGGTGTTCACGTCGGTTCTCTCGCTGACCGGCTACCCGAACATCGGCCACTCGGAGATATTCCGATTCGACTCGGTCTTCAACGCGGTCGACTGCGCCTCGTGCCCGCCGACCAACGCGGGGGGGACGGGCGACGCGAGCCTCGCGTCCGCGGGCCTCAACATCACGGACGACGGCATCGTCTTCTTCACCACCGCCGAGCCGCTGGTGCTGAGGGACACGAACGGCAAGAAGGACGCCTATGAGTGGAAGGACGGCGAGAGCCAGATCGTCTCGACCGGCAAGGAGCCCACGGACTCCGGGATGCTCTCGGTCAGCGCCGACGGCCTCAACGCCTTCTTCTTCACCCGCCAGACCCTCGTCAACGAGGACGAAAACGGCGCCACGGTGAAGATCTACACGGCCCGCGCGGACGGCGGCTACCTCTATGACCCGCCGTCCTTCCCCTGCGCCGCCTCCGACGAGTGCCACGGGCCGGGCACGCAGCCGGGACCGGCGCCGCCGATCAACACGGTCACCGGGTCCGAAGGCGTGACCGGGCCAAGGGCATGCCGACGCAGCCACGTGAGGAAGAACGGGACCTGCGTGAAGAAAAAGAAGAAGAAAAAGCAGCGGCGCCGCAGTCGCTCCACGCGCCACAACCAGGGGCGATGAGACAGATGAGCAAGGAGAAGACCAAGATGCGCCGCAATGTGACCGTGGCGAGCCTGATCGCCCTGACGATCGCCCTGACGATGGCGGTCCCGGCCCAGGCCAGCCAGGTGATCGAAAGCTTCAGCGTCAGCAGCTCGGACACCGAGGCCGGTGGCCACCCGGACCTCGGCGCCTCGATCGACCTCGAAAACCCGGGCCTGCCCGAGGCCGCGAAAAACGTGATCGTGAACTTCCCGGAGGGGGTCTTCGGGAACCCGCAGGCGATCCCGACCTGCTCGTCCGCGAGCTTCGCGCTCAACGAATGCATGCCCGCGGCGCAGGCGGGGCTGATCACCGTCCGCGCGAACTACTCCGGCAACCCGAACTACCTGCTCGGCACGGCGCCCCTCTACAACTTGGACGCGCGCGGCGACTTCGAGACCGCTCGTTTCGCCTTCGTCGCGCCCACGGTGGACATCCCGATCAACATCCCGGTCAACGTCCGGACCGGCGGCGACTACGGGCTGCGGATGACCGTTACCGGGGTAACGCAAAAAATCCCGCTGGCCTCGGTGGACGTGATGGTGTGGGCCTACCCGGCAGACATCGAACACGACGGCGAGCGCTTCAACATCGGGGCGCCGGGCGACCCCGCCGGCTGTCCGGGCCTTTCCCTCCCCAGCTGCATCCTCCCGCCGTACCCGACCGCGTCGATACCGGTGCAGCCGTTCATCGACAACCCCAGCATCTGCACGGGCCAGCCGCTGACGACGAGCCTGACGGTCGAGACTTACCAGGATCCGGCCAACCCGGACGTCGCAGAGTCCACCTACCCGGCCACGACAGACTGCGAAAAACAGAAGTTCGAACCGGTTCTCAACATCGCACTGACCTCGAAAGAGGCGGATTCGGCGGCCGGCATGGACCTGCAGCTCAGGACCGCCCAATTCCTCGGGCGATCCAACTCGCCCTCCCAGCTTCAATCGGCGTCGGTCACCCTGCCTCAGGAGCTGACGATCAACCCCGACGCCGCCGACGGTCAGAGCGCCTGCCTCGACAGCCAGGCAAACTTCGGCAGCGAGGCGCCGAGCGCATGTCCCGACAACTCGAAGATCGGGACCTTCGACCTGCACACCCCGGCCCTGACCCAGCCGCTGACCGGGTCCCTGTACTTCGGTGAGCCAAAACCGGGCAACCAGTACCGCGTGTTCATGATCTCCTCGGGCTTCGGGATCTACTCCAAGCTGGTCGCGGAGGCTCACCCCGATCCTGTGACCGGACAGGTCACCATGTCGGTGTCAGACCTGCCACAGGTGCCGTTCGAGGAGTTCAACCTCCATCTATTCGCCTCGGATCGCGGCCTGATGGCGACGCCGACGCAGTGCACGATCTATGCGGCGCGCGGGACCTTCAAACCGTGGAACAAAACTCTCTCGACCCAGGTCTCCTCGGCGAACCTCAGCGTGACCTCGGGACCGGGAGGGGGGGCGTGCCCGGGCACGATTCGGCCGTTCAACCCACGCCTGCTCGCGGGCACGTCGAGCCCCACGGGCGGGGATTTCTCGAGCTTCACCCTGAAGCTCGACCGCGACGACGGCGACCAGTTCCTCAAAGACCTCACCTTCAGGATGCCGCCGGGGTTCACCGGATCGCTTCGGGGCATCGCCTACTGCCCGGAAGCGGCGATCAATGCCGCGGCTCAGGGTCTCGGGCGCAGCGAGCAGGCGACGCCGAGCTGCCCGGCCTCGAGTCAGATCGGGACGACGAACGTCGCCGCCGGGCCGGGTTCGCACCCGTTCCACGCGATCGGGAAGATGTACCTCTCGGGACCGTTCAGAGGAGCGCCCCTGAGCGTTGCCGCGATCACCCCGGCGCTGGCCGGTCCCTATGACTACGGGGTGGTGGTCGTTCGGGTGGCCCTGCATGTCGATCCGCTGACGGCACAGGTCTTCGCGGCCTCGGACACCGTGCCCTCGATCATCGGCGGCGTGCCGATTCGGATGCGTTCGATCCAGGTCAACATCGACAAGCCCGAATTCACGATCAACCCCACCAACTGCTCACCGTCCACCGTGAGCAGCCAGGGGATCGGCGACCAGGGCACGGTGACCGACTTCTCCTCGTACTTCCAGGTGGTCGATTGCGAGAAGCTGCCCTTCAAACCGAAGATGAGGATGCGCCAGACGGGTGGTCGCAAATCGACGCGCAGGGCAAGCAATCCCGCTCTGCGACTCGACCTTCGAACCCGAAAGGGCGATGCCAACGTCAAATCTGTGTCGGTGACGCTCTCGAACGCCTTCGAGATCGACCAGCGCCACCTCGGCAACATCTGCTCGGAGAAAGAGCTCGTCGAGAAACAGTGCGCGGGCCGCACGCCGATCGGCAAGGCGACGACGAAAACGCCGCTGCTCGACCAGCCGCTCGCCGGCCCGGTCTACGCGGTCTCCGGCTCCGGCGGCCTGCCGCGGCTGGCCTTCATCCTCAACGGCCAGGTCAATCTCGTCCCCCGCGCCGACACCAAAACCGTCAACGGCCGCCTGCAGACGACCGCCCCGGTCGTTCCGGACGCGCCGATCGGCCACTTCCGGATGATCGTCTTCGGCGGCAAGGCGGGCTACCTGATCAACACGCGCGACATCTGCGCGAACACGCCCATCACCCGGGTCGCGTACACCGCTCAGAACGGCAAGACGAGGTCGGAAAAAGTCCCGGTGAAGGCGTCGTGCGGCAAGCGCAAGGCCGGGCGCAAGGGCGCCTGAGGGTAGCCTCGGTACGGTCTTGATTATCCAGGTACGGCGGTGTACAATGGTGTCGTCGTTATGACACGAGTACGGAACTGCGCCATGGCAATGGAGTTCCACCCCGTGGTTGCTACCTACCCTGGGTGCGACCGCATTTAGCGGGCTTGGTACGGGTGTCGGGGTCATTCCTGCCCCGACACCCGGCCGCCTGTTCGCTAGCTCAGCCCGCAAGCCGCGCGGAGAAGATCACCCTGCGGTCCCCCGGCTGCCGGGTCCCGCAGGAGGGGTCTTCGCGGTTGCGGAAGCTGAAGACGCCGAGGATCGAGCGGCGGAAGACCGCGCCCTCGAGGGTGACGACGCCGTTGCCGCGGGCGTCGTCGAACGCCACCCGGTGGCTGAAGATGTCGTTGCCGACGATCGGGATCGCTTCCGAGGGGAAGAGGTCGAACTTGAGGAAGCCGCTCGCGCCGCTGCGACGGCATAGTTCGCGGGCCCCGACGTGGACGCGGACGATCTCGTCGTGGTGGACCCGGATCTTCACCCGCAGGTCGTACCGCTTCATCGCGTAGACCATGGGATCGCCGTGGCCGGCCGCGGTCGCCGGCAGGGCCAGGCAGGCGACGAGGGCGCAGAGAAGGGTCGCGCGCAGCTTCAAATCCGCGCTCAGTCCTGCAGGCCCGCCGTGTAGAGCACGCGTCGCTGGCCGGGCCGGCCGCTGCCGCAGGAGGTGTCGTCGAGGTTGCGGAACATGAAGACGCCCCTGATGTTCTGCGGGCCGACGCCGCCCTGGAGGACGACCCGGCCGTGCCCGCGGGCGTCGTCGAAGGTCTCGTCGTAGTCGAAGTCGCCGTCGCGGATCGGGATCGGCTCGGCGATTTCGGCCTTGAGGAAGCCGGTGGGCCCGTCCTTGCCGCAGCGTTCCCGGGCACGGACCGTGGCCCGGATGACCTTGTCGTGGTAGACGTGGATCTTGACCCGCATGTCGTCCCGTTTCATCTCGTAGACCATGGGATCGCCGTGGCCGGACACGGTCGCCGGCAGAGCGGCGGTGGCGAGGAGGACGAGGCTGAGGAGGATCGCGCGGATCTTCATGGCCGGGATCATCCCCGATCGCCAGGCGTAAAAGCCGGGCTGGCCACTCAGCCAATAGGCTGCGCCGATGGACTTCTCACTCACCGATGAGCAGCAGGACTTCGTCTCTGCGATCCGCGACTTCTGCCAGCGCGAGGCCGGCACCCAGGAGCAGCGCGAGAAGCTGACCGAAGGCCACAAGCTCCATCACAACAACGACCTCTACAGGCAGATGGCCGAGCTCGGCTGGCTCGGGATCACGATCCCCGAGGAGCACGGCGGCTCCGGCGGCACGATGCTCGACGCCTGCCTCTTCATGGAGGAGACGGCGCGCGGCCTCGCTCCGATCGGCGGCTACGCGACGACGCTGATCGTCGCCGGCGCGACGAAGAAATTCGGCACCGACGAGCAGAAGAACGAGATCCTCGGCGGGATCGCGGGCGGCGCGGTCGAGGCGATCGCGATGACCGAGCCCGAGTCCGGCTCCGACGTCGGCTCGCTCTCGACCAAGGCCGAGCGCGTGAACGGCGGCTTCGTCATCAACGGCCAGAAGGTCTTCATCTCCAACGCCCACATCTCCGACCACGTCCTGATCGTCTGCCGCACGACCAAGACCGAGAACAAGCACGAGGGCCTCTCGATGATCTGGGTGCCGCGCGAGGTCGACGGGATGGAAATCGTCCCGATCGACACGATGGGCGGCCGCGAGACCAACACGCTCTACCTCAACGACGTCGAGGCCCCGGCCGAGGCCGTCCTCGGCGAGGTCGACCAGGGCTGGACCCAGCTGATGGCGGGCCTCAACGTCGAGCGCCTGATCCTCGCCGCGACGATGCTCGGCATCGCCCAGCGCGCCTTCGACGACGCCCTCTCCTACGCCAAGGAGCGCAAGCAGTTCGGCCGGCCGATCGGCTCCTTCCAGGCGCTCCAGCACCGCTTCGCCGACCTCGCCACCGACCTCGAGGCAGCCCGCCTGATGACTCGCTGGGTCGCCACCCTCACCGACGAGGATCCCAACCGGATGCTCCCCAAGGAGGCCTCGATGGTGAAGCTCCACGTCACCGAGGTCTGCAAGCGGGTGACGCTCGAGGGCATGCAGATGATGGGCGGCTACGGCTACTCCTCCGAGTACGACATGGAGCGCCTCGTCCGCACCTCGCTGGTATCGACGATCTACGGCGGCACCTCCGAGATCCAGCGCGGCATCATCGCCAAGACGCTCGGCCTCTGAGCGTTTCCGTTTCGTTTCCGTCCCGTCTGGGCGCCGTCTCACCCCCTTGACTTCCCCGCAAAGAGCGACATAGGGTCGTCGTCCGGTCGAGGAGGGGTGGTGTCGACCGGATGCTTCCACCGGTGCCCCAGCGCCCGTCCATTGAGGCGGGCGCTCTGTAGAGAGCAAACGAGGAGGAAGCATGAGGAGATTTACATCAGCGGTCGCGGTTGCGATCGCGGCAATGGCAATGCTCGGGGTTTCGACCGCCGGCGCCGCCACGGTCACGGTCACACCGGCCGACCTCGGCAGCAGCTGGCACCCGGCCGACACACGGCTCCCGGGAACCGGAACCTTCGAGCTGGGGCCCGAAACGCCTCCGCTGGGCAGCGGCAGCTTCGAGCTCAGCACGCCCGAAAACGTGGCGAAGGTCCAGCTCTTCACCGACGCCTACGACGGCGTCGCGTTGGAGGACATCGATGGGATCGGCTACTCGACCTATCGCGACCCGGCCTCGACCGGCTTCATCGCCGGCGTCGCCGCCCTCAACCTCCGCGTCGACGTGACCGAAGACGGCAACCCCGACTTCTACCTCGTCTACGAGCCCTACCAGGACCAGGGCAATGCGGCGGTGCTGACCGGCGTCTGGCAGAGCTGGGACGCCTACAACGGCGGCAACGCCAAATGGTGGGTCAGCTCCGGCGGCGAATGCGGCCAGGCCACGCCCTGCACCTGGGACACGATCGTCGAATCGTTCTCCAGCACCCCGAGGATCGAGGAGGGGACCAAATGCGGCCCCGGCGGCGTTGTAACCCCCTGCCCCGGCTCGCTGGGCGTCAACCAGGGCTCGTTCAACATGGGGATCGTCTCCAACGTCGATGCCCTCACGGTGTCGGTCAGCGGCAGCTCGACCACGTATGACTTCGAGCTCCCGCCGCCCGATGTCGATGAGGACGGCGTTCCCGACGCTGAAGACAACTGCCCGACGACGAGCAATGAAGACCAGCTCGACACGGACAAAGACGGCGAAGGCGACGCCTGCGACACCGACGACGACAACGACGGCGTCCCGGACACGAAAGACGCCTGCAGCACCGAAGCCGGAAAAGCCCAGAACGGCTGCCCGCTTCCGACCGACAAGGAGCAGTGCAAGAAAGACGGTTGGAAAAACTACGGAACGACGTTCAAAAACCAGGGCGACTGCGTCAGCTTCACGAACAAACAGAAATAACGCCTGACGACATAGATGCATGACCGGAGAGGCCCCGCGAGAGCGGGGCCTCTCTCTTTTTCCCGTCGCTCTCAGGCGTTACAGAATCGGCACATTCTGCGCGTATTTCGTGCGATTGTTTGAGTTACTCTCTATGCAATGCAGGCGGAGAGCCCCACCCGAACCGACGAACGCATAGAGGATCTTTCCGGCCGGGTGGACAGAGGCTTTGCCGAGGCGGACTCTCGTTTCAATCGCGTCGAAGCCGATATTCGGGAGCTGCGAGCCGGACAGGACGCCCTGCGTATCGGAATGAACGCCGGCAACGAGGCCCTCCGGAACGAAATCAACGTCCGCTTCGACCGGCTACAGCAGACGATCCTTTGGTTCGGAGGCACGTTGCTCGCCGGCTTCCTGACTGCCTTGATCGGCGGAGTCGTGACTGCCGTTCTAACCGGTGCGTTCTAGCTTGGACCTCCCCAGGACAGACTGGCCCGACTGGCGCCTCGAGAGGCTTGCAGAAGACGTCTCGAGCCTTCGGCGGGAACAAGCCAAGATGCGCGAGGAGGAGCGGGAACGTCGCGATCGCCGGTTCGACCTGATCAGCCGCGCCATCTTCCTGACGATCATCGCCTTAATAGTCGCCAACGCCGTGGTACCGGGCTAGCGACCGGGTCCCCAGTTCACACAGGTGCGACTTGCCGGTCCCCCGGCCTCCGGTGCGGGCGCCGCACGGTCAGCGGACCTCGATCGTCAGCCGATCCGATCGCGCCGGGAGGTAGGAGCCGTGGGCGGGGACGATGACGCGGAAGGTCGAGCGACGGAGGACGCGCGGGCTGAATCTCGCTCTGCACTCCTCGTCGAGCGGGGCGCTGCCGAGCCGGCGGCCGCCCCTGTGGAGGCGGACCCGCTGGCCCGCGCGTCCCTCGCAGGGCAGCACGCGGGCCGTCAGTGAAGCCCGCGAACCCGCCGCGACCTTGTCGCTCGCCGCCCGCAGCCGCACGCCGGTCACGATCGGGTTCGGAGGCACGGTGGAGAGCGGGACCCCCGGGGTCGTCCCCGGCGGCGGCGTCTCTTTCGGGGGCGGGTCTTTCGGCTCTTCTTCGCCGGGCGGCGGCTCTTCTTCTTCGTCCGGCGGCTCTTCTTCTTCCGGCGGCGGGCAGGCGGCCGGCGACGGGCCCACCAAACGCGAGACGGCGCCACCCTGCACCATCAGGTAGATGCGGCCGCAGGAATCCTCTCCGAAGGAGATCGGGTTGGCGACGGTGAGCTGCTCGGAGCGGTCGCCGCTCGCGAGTCCCGGCAGGACAGCGGGCAGCTGCAGTGAGCGGATCTCGCCGGCACAGTAGTCGGTGTAGACGTAGCGGCCGTAGAGATCGCCGAGGCTGGCATCGCGCACTACGTAGCCGCCGGTGATCGAGCAGCCGTGGGCGGAGCCGTCTTCCGGGTCGATGTGCGGATAGTCGAAGACGGGGTCGACGAACGGCGTCGTCGTGCAGCCGTCTCCGGGCAGGTCCGTGCCAGGCCCGGCGATGAAGCCCTGACGGCAGTTCCAGCCGTAGTTGGCGCCCGCACCGCCTGCCATGCCGGGTGCCGCCACGGGCGCGTAGTCGACCTCCTCACGGGCGCCCTGGCCGACGTCGCCGATCGTCAAGTTCCCGGTCAGGCGGTCGAAGGAAAAGCGGAACGGGTTGCGCAGCCCGTAGCCCCAGATCTCGTCGGCCCCCGGTGCAGCACCCGAGAACGGGTTCCCGGCGGGGACCGTGTAGGGCTGGCCACCGCCGGCCGGCGGCTCTGGATCGATCCGCAGCAACTTGCCGAGCAGCGTCGTCAGGTCCTGGGACTGGTGGTACTGGTCGTTGCCGCCGCCCCCGTCTCCGGTGGAGATGAAGAGGTTGTCTTCGGGGCCGAACTGGAGCTGGCCTCCGTTGTGGTTGTCGTCCTGCGGGTGGGGGATGGAGAGGAGCGCTCGTCGCGAGTCGAGCGGCGCGCTGTCTCCGGAGGCGGTGAACTCGTCGATCTGGAGCACCCCGGTGCTGTTCTGCGCGTAGAAGACGTAGAGGTGACCGCTGTCCGAATAGTCGGGGGCGAGCGCGATCGACATCAGCCCCCGCTCGCCCGAGCAGCCCCCGGTGCACCCGACCAGCGAGGTGAGGTCGAGGAACGTGGTGACCTCGGAGCCCTCGACGAGTTTGATCGTCCCCCGTCGCTCGACCACCAGCAGGCGGTCCGGATCGGCCGGGTCGGAGGTGACGTAGATCGGCTGGTCGAAGGAGCCGATCGGTTCCTGGGTCGCCGCTCCGGCGACGGCTGCGCCGAGCAGCGCGCTCGCGATGGCGACCGGCAGCGCCGCCGAGGCAATCCTTCGCATCCGGCTACCTGAAGGCCACGCCATCTAATGGAGTTTGAACCAGACGGCCTTTCTCTAAACCAACGCGAGGACTTCTCTACGAACCGGGGCGCCGACGGCCCTCGAGCTAATTCGAATCGGAGGGGAGTCCCTGGGTGGGGCTCAGCACGAGGATGTCCGTGAACCGCCCCTGTCCCTCAGCTCGATCAAAGAAGCGCTCCGAGTATTTCTCGAGCTCACTCAGCTTGCGAAGCTTGTGATGCGGATCCGAGGTGTCAGGAGTGCGTCGCAGGTCGATGAAGTGGGTGTAGCTCTCGGCAAGGATCGATTCCAGTCGCTTGCGACCATCTGCTCGTTCGAGGTGTATCGGGTCCCACTCGAGAACCACCGGCACATTATGTTCCCTGAGCACCTTGGCTCCGGCGAGGATGTGGGCCTCATGGGCCTGTGCGTCAACCCAGAGCAGTCCGACCTCGTTTGGGACCAGGCTTCCCTGCTCCACGAGCGAGTCCAACGACACGGCCCGAACCTGGATCACCGCCTGCCCCTTTCCCGGGTTCGCCGTTCGTCCGGACGGGAGAACCGCATGCTTACCTGATTTCTCCCCCACGACGAAATCGATCGAGCCCGGCGCGTCAGACACGGCGAAGTTGAGACACAGCAAACGCTCGTCAAGATCGTTCAGGACCTTGTTCAGTTCGAGGTTCCTGAAATTCGCAGGCTCTGGCTCGATTGCGACCCCGCGGGAGAATTCATGAGCGCTCAACGCATAGATCACCGAGGTGCCGATGTTCGCGCCCACGTCCACGAAGGTCTTGTCCCGGATGGCGTTCTCGCCGAGTAGCTTCTTCAGGGCGGATACGCAGCGGCGGATCACGCTCATCTCGCCGCGGCCCTGCTTGATGAAGAGGCTTCGGCCGACGTCCAGGTCGTCGGTGCGAACGGCGAAAATTGCATCGTCCTTGGCAACGGTTACGAACGACGTATACCTACCCGCTGTATTGAAGAATGCCGTTCTTCCCTCGCGATCTTTCACCTGCGTCCACGCTATCTGAGAGCGCTACCCGAAAGGCGGCTGGTAGTAGTCCTTCACTTCGCGCATGCCGAAGGGCAGGGAAGGGCCGCTGCGGAACCGCGCCCGGACCTGACCTCGTCCGTCGGCGCCGAAGCGTGTCCGCACGAAACCCTCGAAGACGCCGTGAGAGTTGGCGCGTGTCCTCACAAGCGTGCGCCACCCTCCCTCTCGGCGGCTTTGGATCAGCACTCGACCGGGCTCGCTCTCCGGGGTCCGCCCCCAGTAGCGAATCCCCCTGCGGGCGCGAAGGGCCACGAAGGGGAAGCGGAAGGCGCGCAGGATGAGCTTGGGCCGATCCTGCTCGAGGGTGTCGCCGCGCTCGTAGAGCCCCGATTGGACGGTCAGGTTGAATGCCGGCGCGGACGAGCTGTCACGCAGGCTGAACCAGAAGAAATGGTCGATCCCGGCGAGCCAGGCGTTGTGCATCGCGCGGGCGGACCAGCGGGCGGCAAGCCGCATCGGCACGCCGCCGGGGTCGGGCGGGTCGGAGTCCCAGGAGAACTCGGTGATCCAGATCGGCGTCCGCCTGAACATGCTCTTGATCCGTCCCGCCCGGTCGGCCGCCCGGATCAGGTCGCGCAGCTTCCCGAGGTCGCCGATCTGGACGTCGTCGACCCTGCCCCGGTGGGTTGGGCCGCCGGTCGTGTAGGGGTGGATGTCGAAGACGTCGAAGCGCACCCCGCCCCTGCACTGGCCCCCGCGGCGGACGGGTCGGTTCTGGCGGTTCATGCAGAGCAGGATCCGCGCGAAGCGCATCGGGCCGATCGTGTGGTGGGGCACGGCAATCGGCCCGAGCCCCGCCGCGATCACCACGTTGGACGCATGAACCGACTTGACGGCGTCGTGGAAGGCATTGATCAGCCGCCGGTAGAGCATGGGGGAGACGGGCCTGCCGTCCCTGAACTGCGGGTTGAAGAAGAGGCTGAGGTTGGGCTCGTTGAGCCCCTGCCAGTGGGTGACCCTCGGGAGGTCGCGGAGCTCGCCGCTGTAGCGCCGCGCAGCCGCGGTCGCAAAGGCGGCCAGGGCGTCCGGGTCGGGGTCGCAGAGACCCGTTCCCTCGGTGACCGCCGCCTTGCAGCGCTGGGCCCAAAGGGGTGCCGAGTCGATGAGCAGCACCGGGGTGAGGCCGGCCTCGACCGCGGCCTTCACCTCCTGGTCGGCCCGCTCCCAGTCGTAGGCGGGGTCGTCGGGATCCTCGGGGCGCCACTGTTTGGGCTCGCGCGCCGGTGCCACCGCGCCCCAGGTGACCGCCACCTGGATGAAGCTCGCGCCGCTCCCCTTGACGCGGCCGACCGCGAGCGGGTCTGCGCTGTAGACACCGGAGACGCCCGTCGCAAAGCTCTTCGGGGCGGCCGGAGCCGGGCCCGCCCAGGCCAGCAAGGCGACAACGGCGAGCAGGACGGCCAGTCCCCCGGCGGCGACCTCGCGCCGCCCGATCTCCCTGTCACCCGAGCTCACCAGATCAAGGGTACCCACCTATAGGATCCCCTCCCACGACCGGGATCTCCGCCCTGCCGGACGCAGAAAGCACACGCAAGGGTTCGCCGGCCCTCGTCCACGACTTCCTGCTGATCATGCGGGGGGCGGAGAGGGTCTTCGACGCGATGGCCCAGTGCTGGCCGGCCGCGCCGATCTACACCACCGTCTACTCGGAGGAGGGAACCGAGGGCCGGTTCTCCTCGCGCTCGATCACCACCTCCCGCCTCGACCGGCTGCCCGTCTCCCAGCGGAACTTTCGCATGCTGATGCCGTTCTACCCGCGTGCGGTCGAGCGCCTGCCGCTGTCGGGACACGACCTGGTCGTCTCATCGAGCAGCGCCTTCGCCCACGGCGTCCGTCCGTCTCCCGACGCGGTCCACATCTGCGCCTGCCACACCCCCTTCAGGTACGCCTGGTATGAGCAGGAGGCGGCACGCCGCTCGGTGCCGAGGCCCCTGCGGAGCATGTTGGAGCGCCGTCTCGCGCGGCAGCGCCGCTGGGACCGCGAGGCGGCGGCCCGCGTCACCCATTACATCGCGTTCTCCTCGCTGGCCCGCGAGCGGATCGAGGTGGACTTCGGCCGCGAGGCGACGGTCGTCTTCCCGGGGGTCGAACTAGAGCGCTTCGCGCCCGCCCCCGCGGAGGACTATTTCCTCGTCGTCGGCCATCTTGTCGCCCACAAGGGAGTGGAGGTGGCGCTGGAGGCGGCGCGGCGCGCCGCGGTCCCCGTCCAGGTGGTCGGCGACGGCCCCGAGCGGCGGCGGCTGCAGCGGCGGTTCGGCGAGTCGGCCGTCTTTCATGGCGCGGTCGGTGACGAGGCCCTCGCCTCCCTCTACGCGCGGGCTCGCGCAGTCGTCATGCCGGGGGTCGAGGAGTTCGGGCTCGTCGCCCTCGAGGCGCAGGCGAGCGGCCGCCCGGTCCTTGCGCTGGGGAAGGGGGGCGTGCTCGACACGGTCGTGGATGGGGAGACCGGCGTACTGCTCCCGGACGGCGGCGTCGACGCCTTCGCCGAGGCGATGCGGGAGGTCGACTTCGACGCCTTCGACCGGAAGCGGCTGCGCAGCCAGGCGGAGCGCTTCTCGACGGAGGTGTTCAAGCGGCGCTTCCGGGCCGAGGTCGAGAGGCTCGCCGCAGCCGGCTCCTAGCCGAGCGCGAGTTCGATCTCGGCGGCGGTTTCCTCGGCCACGATGGGCCAGCGCAGGCCCTCGACGGCGTCTCGGCCAGACTCGGCCCGCTGCCGGAACCCCTCCGGGTCGGCGTAGAGCTCCAGGAGGGCGGTGGTCAGCTCCTCCTCCTTGCCGGGACGGACGTAGCGGGGAACCTCGCCGGCAAACTCCCGGATGCACCCGAGGTCGGAGGCGATCACCGGACAGCCGGCAGCGATCGCCTCCGCCACCGGCAGGCCGAATCCCTCCATCCGCGAGGGGTAGACGAGCGCCAGCGCCTCGCCGTAGAGGCGCGCAAGGCGCTCATCGGAGGCGCCGGCGACGACCTCGACCAGCGGGTCGGCCTCCAACTCCGCGACCAGGCGATCGGTCCCCCAACCGGGGTTCCCGGCGGCGAGCAAGCGCATCCCGGCGCCGCGGTCGTTCGCCGCGCGGAGCGCCCGATATAGGACGTCGAGCCCCTTCCTCGGCTCCAGGGTGCCGACGAAAAGGAGGAAGCCGGGACCCTCCGGCATCGCCCGTCGCACCGGGAAGAAGGGCTCGGCGACCCCGTATCTCGTCACCGAGACACGGCCCTCGCCCACCCCGAGGCGGTCGACCAGAAGCGACCTGGTCTCCATCGACCCGCAGAGGATCCGGTCGGCCCTGCGGGCCGCCCGGCGAAGCATCCACGAGGCATGGGCGCTGTTGGCCCTGCCGCGATAGCGCTCGGGCATCAGGATCGGGACGAGGTCGTGGATCGTGACCACCGACGGCTTCCGCCACCAGACGGGCAGAGCCGGGTACGGGGCGAAGAGGACGTCCGGCCCCGGGCGCATCGCCGCCGCCGAGCCCAGGTGCAGCCAGGAGACCCTGCCGGCGCCGCTCCTCGTCGGCCAGCGGGTCCGGTGGACCTCGACTCCCGGGCCGCCCGGGACGTCGTCGCGATTGCTGTGGATCGCGAAGCTCCAACCGGGCCGCGCGGCGGGCAGCTCGCGTGCCAGTTCGAGCGCGTAACGGCCCAGCCCGGTGCGCTCCGTCCCCTCGGCGTCGGCGATTCTCAGGTCGATTGCGACGCGGGGCGTCTCCACACCGCCACGATAGTCGCGCGGTCGCAATTCCTCCCATGCCTTGCGATCATGTTTCCCGGTGAAGTCCTCCAAGAGCTCAGGGGCGCGGCCACCCAAGGCCGCCGGCGCCCCCAAGAAGGGCCCGTCGCCGAAGGTCGTCGCCGGGCTCGCTCGCCGGACCGAGGGTGACGAGGAGCATGCTCAGGCATTGGAGGAATCGGCACTGCGGATCGAGGAGATCGGGCGCGAGCTCCGCGATCGCAACGTCATGCGGTCCCGCGAGGTGGTCGCCCGGCTCGATCGGTCGGGTGCGCCGCTCAAGCACAGGATTCGAGCGCTGGAGAACGGCGCGGGCCGGCGTCAGCTCCTCAGGGCTCTGCGCCGGGAGAGAGACGGGGAGATCGAGCGGATCCTGGACAGCGGCGCGCTGACCTGGAAGACGACGCTGAGGAAGAGGAGCGGCACGCCATTGGGCGCGGGGTTCGATGAGCGTGTGGTCGAGATTCCCCTGGCCATAGAGTGCGCCGCCCCCGAAACGACGAAGCGGATTCTCGATGCAGGCGCCACGCTCAACCTTTCTCGATTTCGGGGTCATCTCTCCGGCGATGCGGCGTTCGTCCATTTCACCCAGAGCGGCGAGGCCGAGGACCCTGAGTTCGATGGCCCGCGTTTCAGCTATCTCTTCGGGGACCTGCGGGAGCTGCCGTTTCGCGACGAATGGTTCGATCGGGTGCTCTGCATCTCGACCCTCGAGCACGTCGGCATGGACAACCAGCGCTATGGCGGGCCGGCCGAGGAGGAGCCCGAGACATGGCGTCAGGCGGTGGCCGAGCTCAAGCGGGTGCTGTCGCGAGGCGGGACGTTGATGATCAGCGTCCCATGCGGCCGGCCACGCAGCCTGGGCTGGTACAGGGTCTTCGGCCGCGAGGACGTCGAGGACGTCGAGGAGGCCCTCGCGCCGCTCGAGGTGGAGACCCGCTATTTCGCCTACGACCGGGAATGGTTCGATTCGAAGCCGAAACAGATGGCCGAGCTCGACGTCGAGGAGTCGGTCATCCGGGGACTGGCCGTCCTGCGAGCCCAGAAGGCCGCGTAGATGGCCGAGGCGCCGAAGCCGAAGCCGCACCCGGGGATCCGCGTCGTGCGCAGCCTCGGTCTGGAGCGGCCGTTTCGTCGCCACGTCCTGCCACGCATCCGCTCCCTCTCCGACGAGGCCAAGTCGGTGCCCGAGGAGCGGCAGCGTCACAGCGAGGCAAAGCGGATCGGTCGCACCGCGGCGCTCGAGAAGCGCCCGGTGCTGGTCGGGCCCTGGCTCTCGGAGGTGGGGTTCGAGGTGCTCTACTGGGTGCCGTTCCTGCACTGGCTGACGGAGCAGGTCGGGCTTGACAGCAGCCGCCTCGTCGCCGTCTCACGGGGGGGGTCGCACTCCTGGTATGGCGGCATTTGCGACTCCTATCGTGAGATCTTCGACAGCATGAGCGTCGACGAGTTCCGTGAGCTCACCGAAGATCGTTGGAAAGAAGTCGGCGGTCAGAAGCAGATGGAGCTGACGAAGTGGGACCGCCTCGCTCTCGACAGGGGGGCGAGCGACATCTCCTGGAACCGGCATTCGGTGCTTCACCCGTCGCTCATGTACCGAATGTTCCGCCCCTACTGGCGCGGCAAAGCCGGCATCGACCATGTTTTGGAGCACGTCAGGTTCAGGCGGTTCGAGACGCCCGACCCCGGTCTCTGGGGGGAGCGCCTCCCTGACGATTTCGTCGCCGTGAAGTTCTATTTTCGGCCCTCATTTCCCGACACCCCTGAGAACCGCCGTCGGGTGACTAACGTCGTGCAGTCATTGGCGGAGGAGATTCCCGTGGTCGTTCTCAGCACGGGCCTCAGCTTCGACGACCATGTCGACGTCGACCCCGGGGTCGAGGACAACATCATCTGGCTGCTCCGCGACGTCCCGCCGGAGGAAAACCTGCATGTGCAGTCCGTCGCCCTCAGCCGCGCACGCGGATTTGTCGGAACCTACGGCGGCTTCTCCTACCTCTCGCCCTTCTATGGGCTGCCCTCGGTCGCCCTCTACTCGGACTACTCGCATTTCCTTCCCTCCCATCTCGAGGTCGCGCAGTGCGCCGCGGTCGCCACCGGCGGCTCGCTCACCGTCCTCGGGCCCGAGCAGATGGACATCGCGTCCTCGCTCGGCGTCCTCGGAGTGCCCGCCGGCTCCGCGGGCCCGGTGGGGAGGCCCGCCTGATGCCGGCCGAGTGGCTCGATCCGAACCCACCGGAGCCGGCGCGGATCCAGTTCGTGATGCTGCACCCCGGCTACGTGCGCAACTACGAGAGCACGTTGCGAGTGCTGCTCGACCGCGGGCACGAGATCCAGCTCGCGTTCGCCGTCGCCGAAAAGCAGGCGGTGGACTCGATCGGCGAGCGGCTCTCCGATGAATACCCGAATCTGACCATCGCCACCGCCGCACGGCCGAAACGCGGCAGGTGGCGAAATGTCCTGGTTGCGGCCGACGGCCTCGCCGACTTCTCGCGGTACCTCCATCCCCGCTACAGGGACGCCGACAAGCTCCGAGACCGTGTCGCCGGCAAGGTGCGGCGCCGGGGGAAAAACGCGGGGCTCGCCCTCTTCGCCTTCCGCTGGCTCTACACGGCTGCCCTGGTCCGGCTTCGCTCGGCCTGGCTCTCCGACTTCCTGGTGCGGTTCTGGCTGCGCGTGGCCGATCATGTTCCCAGTCCTCCCGAGGTCAGGAAATTCATCGAGGCATATCGACCCGACCTCCTCCTCAGCAGCCCGCTCGTCGCGGTCGGCTCATACGAGGCCATGTACATGCGAGCGGCCAACCGCATGGGGATCCGGACCGGGCTGTGCGTGGCGAGCTGGGACAACCTCTCGAACAAGGGGGTCGTCAAAGGACATCCGGACAGGACCTTCGTCTGGAATGAGATCCAGCGGCGTGAGGCGGCCGAGATGCATTACCTGCCGATCGAGAATGTCCGCGCCACCGGGGCGCAGCGCTTCGACGGCTGGTTCGAACAAAAGCCGGCCTGGTCGCGCGAGGAGTTCTGCCGGCTTGCCGAACTGGACCCGGCGCGACCGTATTTCCTCTACGTGTGCTCGTCGCCCTTCATCGCAGCGGACGAGGTGTCGTTCCTCGAACGATTCCTGACCGCCCTGCGCGAGCAGGCGCCACCGTCGCTGCGCGACGCCGGCGTCCTCATCCGACCCCATCCCCAGAACGCCGCCCAGTGGCAGTACGCCGACCTGAGTCGTTTCGGCAACGTCTCGATCTGGCCTCGTGCCGGTGAGCAGCCGGTCAGCGGGTCGGCCAAAGCGGTCTTCTTCGATTCGATCCACCACTCCGCCACCGTCATCGGCATCAACACGAGCGCCCAGATCGAGGCGGGAATCATCGGGCGCAGCGTGCACACCGTGCTATCCCCCGAGTTCCAGGGGACCCAGGAAGGAACGCTCCACTTTCACTACCTGCTGCACGAGAACGGGGGCCTTCTTCATGTGGCGGGATCGCTGGAGGAGCTGCTGGCGAACCTGGCCAAATCCCTCTCCGGGGAGCTCGACGACGAAGACCAGCTTCGCCGGTTCGTGGAGTCCTTCATCCGGCCGCTGGGTCGGGACGTCCCGGGAAGCCCGGTGCTCGCCGGCGAGATCGAGCGCCTGGCGCTGATCCCGGCGCCGGCCCCCCACAGGACGACGGTCGGCGATGTGGCCGCGTGGCTCCCGCTGCGGCTCTTCTCCCTCCTGGGGATACCGGTGGCGCAGGACCTGCGCAACTACCGCGAGAAGGTGTGGCGGGCCGTCATGCGCGTGTTCGGCAGTTCGAAGATTCAGGAACCTGCCGAACGAGTGGCCAAGAAGACCAAGGAGGCCAAGCGGGAAGAGAAGCTCAGGAGGGACGCGCTGCTCAAGCAGGCCAGGAGGGAAGAGAAGGCCAAGCGGAGCGGGAAGGTCAAGCAGGACAGGAAGGACGAGAAGGTCGGCGACGAGAAGGCCAAGAAGGACGCGAGGGCCAGGAAGGACAGGAAGAAGGACGAGAAGGCCAAGAAGGCCAGGAAGGCGGGGCCGAAGTCCAAGCGAATCGACTCCCTCGAGCTGCACCGCACAGTGAAGAAGATCGCGAAGGAAAGCGACCGCAAGATCGTCGCCGGCCCCTGGTTCGGCGATGCCCGGCACGAGATCATCTACTGGATCCCGTTCCTCCGCCGGCTCACTCAGAACTATTCGGTGAGCCCGTCGCGCCTCGTCGCCATCTCCGCCGGCGGCTCGAGGTCCTGGTACCGAGGCGTCGCCGATGACTTCATCGACCTCGGCGGCGTGATGGAGCCGGAGGGGCTCGCGATCCTGCGGGACGCTTACGCGAGCGGAAGGATCAGCGGCCAGGCGAAGCAGCTTCGCACCGAGCTGATGCAGGGCATACGGAGGACGACGGGCACGGCGGCATTCCTGAGCCCGGATGAGCTCCTCCGCTACGTCGTGAGCGGCTACCGAGAAGATCGTGGGTCGATCGCGGACGTGCTCAAGTTCCTCGACATGCGCGGCTTTCAGGCTCCCGAGGCTCCCGACATCCTCGGCGAGCTTCCGAAGGACTACATCGCGGTTCATTTCGAGACCCAGAAATGGTTTCCGGACACAGCAGAGAGCCGTGCGATAGCGGACGCCGCGCTGTCGAGGCTCTCGGAGCGGTCGACCGTCGTCGTCCTCGGCGGGAACGGGAACGGAGGATCGCTGAGCCTCGACATGCCTGACGAGAACGCTTTTCCCCTCGCCGACGTGATCGGTGCCGAGAGGGCGGCGTCCCTCGATGCCCAAAGCGCCTGCGTGGCGGCGGCCAGCAGCGTCGTGGGGACCTATGGAGCACTCACGCACGTCGCCCAGGCGTGCGGCAAGGGAGCGGTGGGCTTCTACTCAGCGCCCGAGCACCTGCCGATGCCGGACCTGAACATCGCCTACCGGATGTTCATGGGGCGGCCGGGTTGGATCCTGCCGCTCGACGGTCGCCGGCTCGATTGGGCCGCCGTCGAGCGGACCATCGGGTCGGTCTGACTAGGTCCAGGCCTTGGCCTTCTTCGCCTTGGCCGGCTTCTCGCGGGGCTGGCTGGCGACCTCGGCCACCTGGTCCATGAGATCTCCGGCGAGACTGTCGATTTCAACTCGATCCCGCTCCGACAGTGACTTCGCTCGCTTCAGTGGGGCGGTGCTGACGTCGGTGGTATCGACGCGAAAGCTGGTGTTGGGGACCACAGGGCGACCGTTGAAGGTGGGAGCCCTGCCCTCCCGGGCGGGCTTGATGCCAAGCCAGGCGGACAACGTCCGCATGACGGCATCGGTGCGTTGCACCAGGTCGCTGAAAAGGACGATCGTCATCCGATCGCCCAGTTCCCCTTTGGTCCTCAGGAGTGTCTCGACACCCTTGCGCCAATCATGGATCGCAGGGCGAACCGACGGCCACTCCTCCGACCAGATTCGTGCGGACGCATACCAGGACTGTGGCTCACGGATGACGGAAATCACCCGCCCTTCCGGGTAGACCTCGTTCAAGCGCTTGCGGTACCTCTCCCCGAGGATCGCGCGTGGCTCGAAGGCCACGACCCAATCCTTTGGGGTTCCCGTGATGAGGCTCTGGTTGTCGACCCAGGCGTTGAAATAGGACGTGTAATAGGCGGAGAAGACAGCCCGCTCCGTGAACTCCTTCGGGTAGCTCTCGAGGAAGATCTGCTTCTGGAGGCTGGGGACGACCAGGAGGGGAAACGCGACTTTCGCTTTGGTCGGGCTGTTCTTGCGCTGCACCACGGCGTAGCCACGCTTGAAGTAGCTCTCCATCCCGGGCGGATGAATCGCCGCCCAGGCCTGCTCGGCGCTCCACTCGGGATCGATCTCCTTCGAGACCTCACCCCCGAACTCATGCGGGAAGACGTGACACTGCGGGTGCCCGTCGAATAGCCTCATCAACAGGGTGCCGCCGGAACGGGGAAGTTGCGAGATCAGGCACAGGGGTTGGGTGACCGGCTCCAGACGCTCCAGCCGAGTGGCCTTGATGGTCGAGAGCTCATCCGGCATGGGGGCAGCACCGGTCATGCCTTCTGCTCGCTCGGTGGCTGTTTGCTCTCAGGTGGCTAGCCGGAAACCTGGGCCGCGTCGTCCTCGACCGATTCCTCGTCGTCGCCCGCGTCGTCGGTGACAGCCACGGAAGCAGGCTGCTGGCCCCGGACCGCACTGGCGAGGTCCAGCAGCGCGTATACGTTCGCGGCGGCGATAAAGAGCTCCGCCTGCTCGCGTTGCTCGCTGTCGGCATTGCTCAACTTGCGGCCCCTGTTGAGAAGGCGGTTGGCGGCTAGCTCGTAGCCGGCGGCGTTCTGGTCCATCTGGGGTTCTCGCTTTCGTTCGGTGGAAGTCTTTGAGCGGATCGGGATTCAGTCCTGAAGGGCAAGACTCTAGCGGTCCAATTTCCCAGGTATTGTCGGCCGCCATGACCGAGGCAGGGAGAGGCACGCAGTCCGACGAATCGCACGCCTTCGAGCATTTCCTGCCGGTCGTCGAGCGTTTCGAGGAGCTGGTCTTCGAGCAGCGGGCCCCTGTGCCCGACGACTACGACAGCGAGTACTTCGATTCCGAATGGCGCCATGAGGGCAACCGCTACGACCTCGAGACCAGGCGCCGGCTCGAGGACCGCAATCCGGCGCTGATCAAGGAGGTGCTCGAGCCTCGTGACGTGCTCGACTTGGGCTGCGGGCCCGGCTTCCTCATGTACTTTCTGCACGAGCTCGGTGTCGACGTGCGCGGCATCGACTTCAGCCCGGCGAGCATCGAGCTGGCCCCGCCGGAGGTCGCCGACCGCATCCAGATCGGCGAAGTCTCGGAGCCGCTGGTAGAGCCCGCCTCCCACGACCTGGTCATCTGCCGGGAGGTGCTGGAGCACCTGACCGTGCTCGACGTGCGGCGAACAGTGCAGCAGATCTGCAGGGCGAGCTCGAGGCTGGCCTACGTGACCACGCGCTTCCATCCGGAGCCGGCCGACCTGCTCGACTTCACCACTCAGTTCGACGTCGATCCAACCCACATCACGCTGCTCAGCAAGGACTTCATCCGCTGCCTCTTCGTGCTCGAGGGATTCCGCCGCCGCGCCGACCTCGAGGAGCGGATGGACTGGGGCGGCAAGGGACGCGTTCTAGTCTACGAGCGTGTCACCGGAGACTGAATCACCCGACTACGCGGTCCGCGTCGAGGGCCTCGACAAGGTCTATCGCATCCGCCAGAGCCTTCACCAGCGGCGCTCGGGCGGCGGGGCGGAGGATCTGGGCGACGATGACGAGGACGAGTTCGCGGGCGACGAAGAGGTCGAGGACGAAGACGTCCAGGTCGTGACCCCGCGGCGGGTCGAGGCGCTTCGAGAGATCAGCTTCGAGGTCGGGCCCGGAGAGAGGTTCGGGATAGTCGGCTTCACGGGCGCCGGCAAGACGACCCTGCTCAAGATGCTCGGCCGCACCGCCCCGCCCACCGGGGGCCGGATCACGCTCGCGCGCCCGGTCGCGCCTCCCGCCGCCGGGCTCACGCGTCTGTTCGGCGTCGAGGAAACCGTGAGGCAGAACCTGCGGCACATGGCGGACCTCCTCCGTGTCGATCGCGAGACGCTGCTCGGGGCGGAACGAGAGATGCTTGCCTTCGCCGGGCTCGAGCGGCACCGTGACATCGTCCTGAAACGCTGGGCGAGCGGCTTTTCACCGCGTTTGTCGTCGGCGTTGGTGCTGCACATGGGAGCCCGCGTGATCCTCAGCGAGGGCAGCCCGCTGTCGGGCGAGCACAGCTTCCGCGAGCGCTGCGCGGCGCGCATCGACGAGCTCCTGGAGGGCGGCGCCTCCCTCGTCATGACCTGTGCCGATCCGAAGTCGGCTCGCGCCTGCTCATCGGCGATCTGGCTCGACGAAGGCCGGGTGCGGATGCAGGGAACCGGGGAGGAGGTGGCGGAGGAGTTCGAGCGCTACCTGCTCTCGGTCGATCTTGACGAGCTCGACCCCAGGATGACCGACAAGATCGCCCGGGCGCAGGAGCGCGAGGCGTTCAAGGTTGCTCGAGCGGAGGAGCGGGGGGCGCTGAAGGCCGCCCGGGCGGAGGACCGCGCGGCGGAGAAGGCCGCCTCGGTGGAGGCGGACCCGGTCCGAATCCGACGGGCCGTCGCGATGACGGGCGACGGCCGCCCGGCCACGAGCTTTGGCGCCGACGACACTCTCCAGTTGCAGCTGACGCTGGACGCGCCCGCGGCCGGGCGCCTGCGCGGCCGGGCCATGCTCGTCCTCGACGAGGGCAGGACCCGGCGGCTGGGGCGCCACTTCGACACGACCCTCGACTCCGCCGGCGAGGTTCAGGCGACGATCGAGCTGCCGGTGAGGAACCTGCCCGTCGGAGCGGTGGCGATCGATCTCTCGGCGATGCTGGCCTCAGGCGACGTCGCGACCGAGCGGATCACCATCGAGGTGGCCGGCGAGGACCCGACGCTGGCGGAAGTCCGAGAGCTGGCCGCCCCCGAGTGGGTGCTCGGTCCTCAGAGGTGATCCAGCGCCGCGGACTCGGAGCGGAAGTAGATCATCGCCCCGACGCTCGCGAACACCGATAGGCCGGCGAGCGAGATGATCAGCGACATGGTCGTCGGCGGCCCTTCGGAGAGCAGGGCGTACTTGGCAAGCCCGATCGGTGCGGTGAGCGGGTTGAGTTCGGTGATCAGCCGCAGGTTGTCCGGAACCGTCGAGGCGGGATAGGCGACCGGGGTGAAGAAGTACCAGAAGCGCAGCGCGGAGCTGAGGCTGAACCGAACGTCCCTGTACTGAGCGCCGGGGACCGCCAGCCACAGTCCCACCGTCAGCCCCCACGCCAGCAGCATCCCCAGGGCCGGGACGAGGAGCAGCATCTGCGACGAGACGTCGAGGTAGAACGTCCCCTCGCTGATCACATAGAAGCCGAGGCCGACTCCCAGGAAGCCGAGCACGATCAGGTAGTCGACGAACGCCGGGGCGGCGGCTCCGAGGAGGATGGGACCGCGCGGGATGTACAGGCGCCGCAGGATGCTGCGGTTGACCTCGAGCGAGCGGGTGCTGATGTACGCCGATTCCCGGAAGATCGTCCAGGCCGAGAAGGTGATCAGAAAAAAGATCAGGTAGGGGGTGCCCCCGGTGCTCACCGCGAGGACGCCTCCGAAGACGAACAGCTGGGAGAGGATCATCATCCCGGGCCGGAGGAAGAGCCAGATGGGCCCGAGGAAGGTGCGGATGAAGCGCCGTCGCACGAAAATCCGGCCGAAGTAAGGAATCAGCCGGCGGGTTTTCCACGTTTCCCGCAGCCGGCTGCCGAGCCCCTCGCGGCGGGCCTCGATCACTTCATGGGTATCGGCTGTCGGGATGCTAGGCGCCAAGCGCGAGAACGCTTGCGACCTTCAGCTCTTCGCCACCGGCGAGCTCTGCGACCTTCGGAACGGAGACAACCCCGGCTTCCTCCAGTCTCAAAAGCGTCGCATCCCGACCGAAGTGCTCCTCCAGCGCTGAGTCGAGCTTCGTCGCGTTCGTGGGGTCTGCGAGCACACGGTCGTCGAGGTCGAGAAGCACCGCCGCGCCGCGAGCGGACTCCCGCATTCCCTCCAGAACCGCCGCAGGGTCCTGGCGGGCGGAGATCCTGACGAGCGCGGTGCCGTCGGGATCGAGCGCCCCCCGGGCCGCGAGCTCGTCGATCGAGGCGGACTCGACCTCGACGGCCTTGCCCTTGCGGACGGCTTCGACCTCGTCCTCCTCCGCGGCCGGCCTGTAGTCGCACCACCCCCGTTTTCCCTGGCGAAGCACCAACGCCCTTCCCGTCTTCGGCTCGGCATTGATCGCCTCGATCTGATCCGGGAGGTCGTTGAGGGCCCGATTTGCGCACATGAGCCGGTACATGCCGGGGTTCGGCTCGAGGGCGACGACACGTTTGAAGCCGTGCTCCTGGATCGCGAGCACGGCGGTGATTCCGTATTCCGCTCCGATGTCGAGGAACAGGCTGGCGTCGGAGAGGGGTGTGACCTCCTTGAGGCGCTCGACCGCCAGCCGCAGGGCGCGGCCGCTGAGGGAAGCCCTCTTCGTGAACATCATGCGGGCATCGCCGCGTTCGCCCGCGCCGACCAGAAACGTGCGGCCCTGCCGATCCTGGGCCGAGACGATGGGCGTGAAAAGCGCGGCGTCTTCCTCGAAGAAGTCTCGACGCGCCTGCTTGCTCTTTCCGGGCGACTCCTGCTTTTTCTTCGACTCGTCCCGCCTGACGCCCTCGCGCGTGAGGTGCTTCGAGAGCTTCCGCTCGGCCGTTGGGCCTTCGTCTCGGTCGGGCTGTGTGGGGACGTTTTGTGTTGGCACAGTGAGTCCCCGGCTCAGGTCCGGGGGTTTCTGACCGTATCAAGTGAGGACGGCTCGAAATGGCCCTGTTCACAAACCTGATTCACGCTTTCCCTGAGGCGCGCCGCGTAGCTCGATTGATCGCTCCAGACGATCCGGCTCAGCGATGGATCGGGCGCAAGCTCATCGGTCCCCGACGCCGCGGCCTCCGCGAACAGCAGGCGCAAATCCTCGTAGCTGTGCGCGAGCCTGACCGGCGTCGCCTCGGCGAGCCCGGCGAAGTGCTCGTAACGGGCGACGGTGCTCAGCGGCGGCCGGTTCACCCCGTCGTCCGCGGTCACCGCGATCACCGGGCGGGGCACGAGCGCGGCCTCCAGCACCATCGTCGAGAGCGGGGAGACGACGAACGAGGCGTGATGCAGCAGCGGCAGGTATTCGGAGAGCGGTGGGAATGCGGCGCTCTCCCGCGTCCGGCCGCCCGGCTCGAACGACGCGACGTAGGCGCCGGCGACCGCGGGGTCGAGGACCACCCCGTCGCCCTCCTCGACCCGGTCGGGGCGCCGCCGCGGCGCCCGGTAGGGGTGGGGGCGGTAGACGAGCGTGAGGTCGAGCCCGGCCTCGGCACGAGCCTCCCGCAGCTCGTCGACGAGGCGGGCCTCGTCGTAGGGCGTGTATGCCCCGGCGATCAGCACATACGGCTTCGGGAACGGGCTCGCACCCACCGTCTCGGGGGGGTGCAGATAGCGGTCGAGCATCGGCGAGCCGATCACCTCGATGCGCTCCGCGGGAAGGTCGTGGACCCGACGGGCGTCGGCCGCGGTTCGCTCCCCCCAGACGGCGAGCCTGTCGGGCCGCTCGATCAGGGCCCCCTTGCTCGTCAGGCCGTCCCAGTTGACCATGACCGCGAGGGTGGGGACGCCCCGGCGCCTCGCTGCCCGGATCGTCTGGTTGACCAGCGGGTCGTTGCCGCCGGTCGGCGTCAGGATCGTGTTCGGCGCGGCGTCGTCGATCAGCTCCCCGAGGCGTCGGTTGGGGCCCGCGGCGGCGCGCAGGGCCCGGTCCAGAACGGTTCGCACTCCGGGCATGGCCAGCAGCCTCAGGGCCGTCCGGGTCCTCCGCCTGGTCAGAGACAGCTTTGTGGCGAGCGTGACCGAGCGCTTTCGCCTGGCGGCCCGCCAGAGCAGCTCGAGCCACTCGTAGAGGCGCGTCTGGAAGCCGCGCTCCTCGACCTCGCCCAGATAGCCGGGCTGCCTGCGGGCCTCGCTGTCGGGAGCGACCCGACCCGCCGAGACCAGGAGCAGGACCTCTCCGTCGATCCGGTCGAGGGCCCCCGAGCCGAGGATGTTGCGGACGTGGAGGTCGGCGGCGAGGATTACGAGGGTGCGCTCAGCCACCGGCCGCCGTCGCGTTCGTGCCGGCGGCCGGCGCAGGCGCGCCGCGCATCACCGAGACGAGATCGTCCCATCCATGGCTCCTCGCCGTCTCCATCGCGCGCACGCCGATGCGCGTCAGATCGAGCGGGTCCTCGGGCAGCTCGTCGCACCGCTCGATGTCGATCAGGTTGTCCATGTGGCCGAAATGCGGCGGGGAGTGCTCGTCCATGTTCGTGATCACCACGCTCCCCTGCTCCATGGCCGCCGACACCGTGGTGTTGTTGGCCCGCACGCCGCTTGGGAAGAAGGAGGCGAAGAACGTGGTCTCACGCAGGAAGTTGAAGATGGCCACGTCGGAGAGGTTGCCCAGGAAGTAGAGCCGCTCCGGGGGGAAGAGTTCGTGCATCTCCTCGAAGACCGCCTGGCCATCCTTGATCGAGGCGGTTTCGTGGTTGGCCGAGGAGACGTACAGCGCGTACAGGTGCCCGGTTGCCTCGAGCAGGTCCCGCAGATGGGCGAATCGCGCCGTCTGGATCTTGTGCGCCATCCCGAACGAGAAGACCGAGAGCTTCACCGGAGGGTAGGTCCGGTCGTCGAGGAGGAGGCTGGGGGTCCAGACCGACCCGACCTGGGCGCGGTGACGCCTCACCTCCGCCTCGATCTCCGCGTTTGCGCACCAGACCTCGGTGGCGCCGGCGATCATCCTCGTCTCCAGCTCCGTGCCGGCGATGTCGTGGAGCAGAAGGTCGTACCCGGGACCCTGCTCCTCGGCCATCCGCGCCAGTCGCTCGGCGGCCTCGGGCCGCAGCTCGGAGAACTTGAAGGAGAGGCAGGGCCTGCGGCAGCTCGACACCCGGTCGTCTTCGATCCCCAGCAGGGGAACCTCCAGGCGCTCGGCGAGGATCTCGTTGAAGCGCGCGACTCCCGACGCGAAGGTGTTCAGGTGGTGGGTGACGACCGCGTCGATCGGGTCCGCTCCCGCGCTCATCCCTGCCTCACCTCCTCCTGCTCGCGGTATTGCTTCAGCAGCCGGGAGGAGGAGTCGCGGACGGTGTCGAGGAAGACGATCTCGACCCCGCGTTCCTCGCAGAGCCTCACCTCGGCCTCCGGCAGCCGGTCGCGCCAGTCGGCGCCCTTCACGTAGTAGCGGGGCTCGAGCGCGGCCAGCACCTCGCTGGTCGGCTCCTGAGCGGGATAGGTGTAGTCGATGTAGCGGATCGCGTCGATCACCCGGGCGCGCGCGTCGTGGGCGAGGAGCGGGGCGTGCTTGCGCTCAACCCAGCTGTCCGGAGCCAGGCAGCAGAGCAGGGGCGCGCCCAGCTTCGAGGCCGCCTCGAAGTAGGCGATGTGCCCGTCGTGCAGCGGGTCGAACCCCCCGTCGACCATCGCCACCTCGCCCTGCAGGCGTTGCAGATCGCCGCGCCCTACGAGCATTCCCACCAGCTCCCTCCCGGACCGTTCATCGCGGTGACAGTTAATCAATCCGATGGCGGCTACCATCCCCGCGTGGCGCGCGCGCTGATCACCGGAATCACGGGGCAGGACGGCTCCTACCTGGCCGAGCAGCTGCTCGAGAAGGGGTATGAGGTCCACGGGGTCGTGCGCCGCTCCTCCTCCTTCAACCGGGAGCGGATCGACCCGATCGAAAGAGGGGTGCAGGGCGAGGGCGGCCTCTTCCTCCACTACGGCGACGTCACCGATTCCAGCCGCCTGGTGCGGTTGGTCTACGAGATCCAGCCAGACGAGGTGTACAACCTCGCCGCGCAATCCCACGTGCGCGTCTCCTTCGACATTCCGGAGCACACGTCTGACGTCACGGGCATGGGCACGGTCCGCCTGCTGGAGGCGATCCGCGACGCGGGAGTGAACCCGCGCTTCTACCAGGCGTCCTCGAGTGAGATGTTCGGCTCGGCCCCACCACCTCAGAGAGAGGACACGCCGTTTCACCCGCGCAGCCCGTATGCCGTCGCGAAGGTGGGTGCCTACTGGATCACCGTCAACTACCGCGAGTCCTACGGAATGCACGCCTCCAACGGGATCCTCTTCAACCATGAGTCGGAGCGGCGCGGGGAGACGTTCGTGACCCGCAAGATCACCAGGGCCCTCGCCGCGATCCACCTCGGGCTGCGCGACAGGCTCTCGCTTGGGAATTTGGACGCGAAGCGCGACTGGGGCTACGCGCCCGACTACACCGAAGCGATGTGGATGATGCTCCAGCAGGAGGAGCCCGACGACTACGTGATCGCCAGCGGGGAGATGCACTCGGTCAGGGATTTCCTCGACGCCGCGGGCAGGCACCTGGACCTCGACTGGGAGAAGCACGTCGAGATCGACCCGCGATTCTTTCGCCCCGCCGAGGTCGACGCCCTCTGCGGGGACCCTTCCAAGGCGCGGGAGAAGCTCGGCTGGGAGGCCTCCACCTCGTTCGAGGACCTGGTCCGGATCATGGTCGAGGCCGACGTCAAGGCGATCCAGGACGGCCTCGCCGGAAACCTCGTCCGCGTCGAGTAGCGGCCAGATGGCCGCCGGCGGCAGCCTTCTGATCGTCGGTGCCCTCGGCTTCGTCGGCCGGCACCTGGCGGAGCTCGCTGAGCTCGAAGGCGTCGATGTCGTCACCGCCGATCGCGTCCCGGGAGCCGACCACGTCTGCGACCTGCTCGACCCCGCCTCGGTCGGCGCCTGCGTCGCGGCCGCCGGGCCCACCATGGTCGTCAACATGGCGGGCGCGGCCTCGGTCGCGGCGAGCTGGGAGGACCCGGCCGGGAGCTTCGAGGCGAATGCGCTCGGCGCCCTGCACCTGCTGGAGGCGGTTCGCGCCGAGGCACCCGAGTCTCACGTGCTCTGCGTCTCCTCGGCGGAGGTCTATGGCGAGCCGGGCCCCGATTCGCTGCCGCTCACGGAGGACTCGCCGCTCGCGCCCGTCAACCCGTACGGCGCCGGAAAGGCGGCGATGGAGGCGCTCTGCGGGCAGTACTCGCGGGGAAGCGGCCTGCGGGTCGGGATCGTCCGCGCCTTCAACCAGATCGGCCCCGGCCAGTCGCCGAGCTTCGCCGCACCGAGCTTCGCGAGGCAGATCGCTGCCGCCGAGGTATCCGGCGCCGAGCGGGCCGAGCTGTTGGTCGGCAACCTCGAGGCCGCCCGGGACTTCACCGACGTGCGCGACACGGCGCGCGCCTTCCTCGAGGTCGCCCGCAACGGGCTGACCGGCCCCTACAACCTCTGCTCCGGGAGGGCGCTGACGCTCGCCGAGCTCGTCGATGAGATGGTCGCGGCGGCGACGATCCCCGTCGAGGTGCGCCGCGACCCCGCCCGCTACCGCCCCGCCGACCCGTCGATCGCGTACGGAAGCGCCGATCGCCTTCGAGAGGCGGTCGGTTGGGCACCCCGCATCCCGGTCTCCCAGACCGTCGCCGACCTGCTCGAGCACTCGCGGCGCCAGGTCGAGGCGGAGCGCTGACCTAGGGGCTCAGGTTCCAGATGAGGCTGCGCTCGCCGCCGACGGAGGCTCGGAAGCGGCCGGTCGCGAGCTCGATCGGCAGCGTGTAGACGCCGCCACCCTCGACCTCGGCTCTTGCCAGCTCCCGCCATGCGCCGTCCTCTTCGACTTCCACCGAGAGCTCGCCGGACCGCGGCGCCCGCCACCAGGCGAGGGAGCGCTCCGGCCCCAGCCGATCGACCACGAAGGGGAATCTCAGGGCCGTGAAGGACGGCTTGCGCCCGCCGTCCTCGAAGAGGACCCCGGCCTGGAGGGCGTCGGCTTCGCCGAGCGGGTCGTAGGGGTCGTCGCGCAGCTGTAGGAGGATCGCCGCCGCGGCCCCCTGCCGCCAGAGCAAGTAGAGGGCCTGCTGGTACCAGCGCGCCTGCCGGGCGAGTGGCTCCCCGTGCTCGGCGTCGGGTGGGTCGCTCTCCCACCAGAGCTCCGTCGCCCAGAGCGCGTGCGGTCCACCGACACCGAGCGTGCCGGCCGCCTCGGCCGCCGCCAGCAGCCGGCCGACCTGGCCCAGGTCGGGGGTCGCGGCATCGTCGGGATGGAAGGCGCTCAGGGTCGGCCCGCCCGTGGTGCCGATCGGGTGGTGGCTGAGGACGTCGAAGCGGGCCGGCCCCGGACATCGAGACGACCGCGTCCCCTCCCTGCCCGCCAGGCAGAAGAGGTCCCTGAGGAACAGGAGCGGACGAGTTCTGCCGATTCCCGGTGGGTCGCCGTAGGGTCCGAGCGCCCCGCCGATCACGACATTGCCGCGGTCGACGCTCTCGATCCCGTCGTAGAAGGCGTTCAGCATCGGCCTGTAGACATCGGCGGCGACCGGCTCGCCCGCCTGCCACTGAGGGGTCAGGAAGGCCGGCAGGTTGGGCTCGTTCCAGGCCTCGAAGTACCGGACTCGGGGCAGCGCCTCACCGCCCGGCGGGACGAAGTCGCCCGAGTAGCGGCGAGCGAGCGCCGTGGCGAACTCGCCGAGGGCCGCCGCGTCCGGACGCCAGGAGCCCGACGGCGCGATTTCGCTGTCCGGCCGGCCCGCGCCCTCCGCCCACTCGGGTGCGCCGGCGACGTTCAGCATCGGCTCGAGCCCGCGGGCGCTCGCATCGCGCACCGCTGCGTCGATGACGGCGAAGTCGTAGGCGGTGTCGGCGGGGTCGGTGGGATCGGCCGGCGCTTCGGGCGCAACCCCGCGCCACGACGCCTCGAGCCTGACCAGGCCGGCGCCCGCCGCGAGCGCCTCGTCGAGGAGCCGCGCGCGGTCGGCCGCCTCCTCGCTCTCGAAGAAGTAGTCGGCGAAGCCGGTCTCGATCCCCCGCGCGGCTCGCGCGCCACCACCGCCATCACCATCGTCGTCCCCGCCACCGGCTTCGATCGCGATCACGACCAGCCCGATGACGGCCGTGACCGCAGCGGCCAGGGCGAGGCGGGAGGGCGTCACCGGGTGGAGCTCAGGCGTCGGTGTGGGGACCCGTGCCCCCGCGGCTTCTCAGCACCAGGGCACCGGCGCCGAGCAGCGCCGCGAGCAGCAGGATCGGAAAGCCGACTCCGAGCCCCGTGTCGGAGCCGCCGGCGAAGTCGCTGAGGGCGCCCCCGATCGTGTTCAGAAGCCCGTCCGAGCCGTCGCCGTCCGCGCTCGCGGAGGCACCGGAGCCGCTGCTCGGAGCGGAGCCGGTCTCCTCGACGATTCCCTTCAGGGAGTTGCCTGCGGCGCCGCTGGATTCGAGCTCCTGGGCCGTGCCGGAGGGCAGTGTCGAGCCGCCGGTGGAGCCGCCGCCCTCGGACGCGCCCGTGGAGCCGCCGCCGGGCCCGCTCTCGCCGTTGCCGCCCTGTCCCTCGCCGTTGGACTGGCCGCCACCTGGATCCGGGAGGCGCTCGGTGTATTCGTTCACCGCGGAGTTGCTGGAGGGCGCCGCCGCCGCGGGGCCCGCGAGGGCTGCGGCGGCGAGGATGCCGAGAATCGCAAAGGGTAGGAACGCCTTCCGCATCGCGAAACTAAGATAGCGGCTCGTGATCGGCGCAACCCCACCAGGGGCGACCTCGACGGGGTGGGGGGAGTCACCGCGGCGATCGGATACGCCGTGCCGTTCGTGCTCGTCCTCTACCTCGCCCTCGCCGGCGGCGGCTACGACGGGATCGTCTACGGCGAGGCGGGCATTCTCTGCTGGTGGCTGGTCGGCATCGGCGCCCTTTTCGGGCTGCTGCCCTTCGCCCAGCTGGGGCGGGCCGGCTGGGCGATTCTCGCGGTGCTCGCCCTGCTCTGCCTCTGGACCGCGCTGGGAATCTCCTGGTCGGAGTCGAGCGAGCGCAGCGTCGCGGAGCTGGGCAGGGTCGTCGCCTACCTCGGCCTCCTCGCGCTCGCCCTCTCGGTACAGGGACGGGACGGCCTGCGCCGGACGGTCTGGGGAGTGGGCACGGCGATCGCCGCCGTCGGTGTCCTGGCGCTTCTCTCGCGGTTGCAGCCGGACCCCTTCCCGGCGATCGAGGCGGCCCTATACCTGGACGACGCCGAGGCCCGCCTCAGCTACCCCCTGAACTACTGGAATGCCCTGGCGGCCCTGATGGCCGTCGGTATACCTCTGATGCTCCACCAGGCGGGGAGCGCGAGAACGCGTGTCGCTCAGGGCCTGGCCGCCGCCTCGGTGCCGGCGATGACGCTCACCGCTTACTTCACCCTCTCGCGAGGCGGTGCGCTCGCGGTCGTGATCGGGGTGGGAGCTCTCTTCCTTCTCCACCCGCGCAAGATGGCCTCGCTGGTGACGATCGGGATCGCCGCCCTGTCCAGTGCGGCGCTCATCCTGCTCGCGAGCGGCAAAAACGATCTTCAGGATGCGCTCGAAACCTCCGCGGCGGCGTCTCAGGGAGACCAGATGCTGCTCATTGCGGTACTGGTCTGCACGGGCGCGGCTCTCGCCCAGATCGGCGCGCGAGTCGCGGACGAGCGGGGGATGGGGCCGCGGCTCGAGCTCTCGCCGCGGGCCGGCTGGATCGGCGCCGGCGTAGCCGGAGCCCTGGTCCTCCTCGTCGCCATCGCGGCGGGCGTCCCCGGCAAGGCCGCCGACCGCATCGACGAGTTCACCGAGCCGAGGGCCCCCGACCCGATCGCCGGAGAGAGCCGCTTCGAGAGCCTCAGCGGCAACGGCCGGTACCAGCTCTGGAGCTCGGCGGTGGACGCCGCGGGGACCGCTCCGCTGACCGGCATCGGGCCCGGCACCTACGAGTACTGGTGGACGGAGGACCGGCCGATCGACGCCTACGCCCGCTCGGCTCACTCGCTCTACCTGAACTCCCTGGCCGAGCAGGGGATCGTCGGCTTTCTGCTGATCCTCGCCCTCGTCCTCGCGCCTCTCGGAATCGGCCTTGCCCGCTGGAGCCGGGCCGGGCCCGAGCGGGACCTCCTCGCCGGGGCGCTGGCGGCCGGCGCCGCCTTCGCGGTCGCAGCCGGGGTCGACAGGACCTGGGACCTGATGGTCCTGCCGGCCGCCTTCCTCTTCCTCGCGGCCGCCCTCGTCGCCCATTCGGCGACCGCCCCGGCCGCCGAGGGCGAGGAGGCCGGTCTCGCCGGCCTGCCTCCGCGAATCGGAGTCGCGGCGCTGGCCCTGATCGCGACAGTGGTGATCGCGATCCCGACCGCGACGCTGATGGCGGTGCGCGACAGCCAGGCCGATGTGCGCGCCGGCCGGCTCGACGACGCTCTCGCCGAGGCCGGCGACGCGGCTGCCCTCGAGCCCTACGCGGCGACCCCGAACCTTCAGCAGGCCCTCATCCTCGAGCGCCAGGGCGCGTTGCCCGCGGCGGCGGCGGCCGCCCGCACGGCGACTGAGAAGGAGTCGACGAACTGGCGCCTCTGGGTCGTGCTGGCGAGGATCGAAGCCGAGCGCGGCCGGGTCGGGCCGGCGCTCGCGGCCTATGGGACGGCGCGCTCGCTCAACCCGCTCTCGGACTTCTTCGTCACGCCCTGATCGCCGTGTCGGCGCCGCGTGCCGCGTCGTCGAGGGTGCGGGCCAGCAGCTCGGCGTTCTCCTGGGAGCGGTCGACCAGCACCGGGGCGCCCGGCCGGCAGCTTCGCATCGCGGCATGGAGGAAGCGGCGGGTGCGCTCCCTGTCGGGCTCGAAGGCGAGCAGGCGCGGGACGCCCGCCGCCAGCTCTGACGGGGCGTCGAGGTCGAGCGTGACCCCGTAGCCGGAGTAGAAGGGGCGGCCGAGCGTCAGCACCGGCTTTGTGTAGAGCAGCGCCTCGAGCCCGACCGTGGAGGAGATCGTCGCCACCCCCTCGGAACGGCGGATCAGCTGGAGCGAGCTGACGTGCGGATCGACGAGGTGGGCGTTCGGCATGCTCGCCAGTCGCCGGAGCATCGCGACCGGATTGCGGCCGACCGACATCGGGTGCTCCTTGACGACGAGCTCGACCCCGGAGGGAAGCGCGGCGGCGATCTGCCCGACTATCGCCTCCTGGTCTGCGGTCTCGGGGCGCAGGCGGCGGATCTTGTAGTCGTCCATGACGTGCAGGGGGAAGTAGACGAAACGGCCGCCGGGATCGGGCGAGTAGAGACCGCGCGCCCGCCGCGCCCGCGCGGTCTCGCGGACGTCACGGGCCAGCCAGGCCCCCGGCGTCAGGTATGGGTTGTCGCGATCCCAGATCGCCCGCACGGCCAGGTGGCGGCCGATCAGCCGCAGCCGCTCGACGCTGACCCGCACCCGGCGGTGCTCGCGGATCGGTCGGTCTCGCTCCGTGTAGCGGGCGATGAACCCGTCCAGCTCCGTCTCCTCCTCGACGGTCAGCTCACGCAGCTCGCTCTCGGGGACGATCGGCGCGTCCATTGTTTCCGCATAGAGCCGCAGGCCGTCGTCGAAGATCGTGTACATCAGGAACAGCGTGCGGGCTCCCATCTCCCGGGCTACCAGATGGGAGACGGTGCGGATGCTCTCGTTGCCGACCTCCGGGACGACAACGTCGGGGGCGAGCTGCTCGAAGAGACTCTCGATCGCGAGGAAATGGCGGATGGTCCGCTCTCTGAGAGACGCCTCGTCGTCGGCCAGGCCCCGCGGCAGGTCGGTCCGGTAGACGTCGCTCAGGCCCGAGAGCCGATAGCGGGAGACGATCCTCTCCTCCTCCTCGCGCCACGACCCGGCCGGCCGCGCCGCAGCCATCAGGTCCGGCAGGCAGTGGGCCTCATCGCCCTGCCGGCGCAGCTCGCGCGCGCTGCGCCGCGAGTAGGTGAGGTGGGAGACCTCGTGGCCCTGTCGCCTGAGGCAGCGGCCCACCCGCCCGTAGAACTCGCTCTCGATGTGCTGGAGGGTGGCGAAGGCGAACTTCACCGCTCAGCCCTCGAGAGACAGGAGCTCGACGAAGCGCTCCGGGGTCGGCAGGCGCTCCAGCGCCAGCCAGGGATCGTGCTCGCGCAGCTCGTCGATGCCGTACGCACCGGAGGCGACGGCCACGGTGCGCGCCCCGATCGCCTGTCCGCAGCGGACGTCGGCGGGGGTGTCGCCGATCACGAAGGACGCTTCCGGGTCGAACGGCCGCCCGGTCCGCTCGGCGGCGAGACGCGATGCGCGCCGGGCGATCTCCGCGCGGTCGTCGCCGTCTGCGCAGAAGGCACCGCCCACGAAGTAGCGGGCCAGCCCGTAGTGCTCGAGCTTGGCGCGCGCCCCTGCCGCGGTGTTGCCGGTGAGCAGCAGGGAGACGACGTCGGAGCGCTCGTCGAGCGCCTCGAGGATCTCCACCACGCCGGGGAGCACCCCCCCGCGGCGCAAACCGAGCCGATCGGGGAGGTGGCGCTCGTAGGCGCGCAGGAAGGCGGAGGCGCTCTCCGGGGTCGCCTCTGCGCCGCCTCGCCGATCGCCAGCATCGCCACCTCGTTGTCGGTCAGCCCGGCGGTCGGCAGCGCCGCGAAGTCGGGCGCTGCGCCGCAGACCTCGCGCGCCGCCTCCTCGAGCGCGAAGACGCCGGCGCGCTTCGTGGTCAGCAGCGTCCCGTCGATGTCCCAGAAGAGGACCGGGAAGGGCTCATGCCGGCGAGAGCATCGCCGCCCCGACGCGCTCGGCGATCGAATCCGCGTCGAGCCGGTGCGCCCGCAGCACCTCGTCGTTGGCGCCGCAGGCCGGGACCTCCTCGACGCCGAGCCGGACGACGCGCCTGCCGGGGTCCGGCCGGCGACGGCCCGCAGCACGGCGTCGCCCTGCCCGCCCTCGACGTAGTGGTTGTCGAGGCAGAAGACCGGCGGCCCGTCGCCGCCGAGCTCGGCCAGCCAGCCGCCGTCGACGTCGCGCAGCCACGGCAGCGCGACGACCGCGCACTCGACTCCTCGCTTCGCAGCAGGCTCGGCGGCGGCCCAGGCCTGCGAGACCATCACCGGCCCGGCGGCGACCAGCAGCGCGTCGCCCCCTTCGCGCAGCGACCGTGCCCGCGGCCCGGCGCCAGCGCGCTCGTCCGGCGGCTCGAAGCCGAGCTCCCAGGGCACGGTCACCAGGCGGATGTAGACGGGCCCCGGCGCCTCGCGCACCGCCCACTCGACCGCCGCGGCGGGCCTCGCGCTCGCAGCACGGCTCGATCAGCGCCATGCCGGGCATCGCGCCGAGCGCGGAGATGTCGCGCACCGACTGGTGCGAGTGGCCCGGGCCGCCCGGGCACCAGCCCGGCCAGCGAGCCGACGTAGATGACCTTGGTGCCCTCGGTGGCGTTGTTGTAGATCTGCTCGTTGGGCCGGGTCGAGAGGAAGCAGGCGAACGAGTGGCACGACCGGCAGCAGGCCCGCGAGCGCCATCGCGCCGGCCTGCGAGACCATGTCCTGCTCGGCGATGCCGCACTCGAAGAAGCGCTCCGGGAAGCGCTCGCGGAACGGGATCAGCCCGGTGTCGAGGACCAGGTCGGCGTCGAGCGCGACGAGCCGCGGCTCGCGCTCGCCGACGTCCGACGAGCGCCTCGCCGTAGGCGGGGACGAGCCGCTGGCGGCGCTCGGCGGGCGCCGGTCGCGGCGGGCGCCTCGGCCTCGACCAGCTCGACGCCGGTCAGCACCGAGCGCCGCGAGGCGCTCGGCGAGGCGTGCCTCGCAGCTCGTCGAGCGCGCCGCTCGTACTCGGCGTCGGGCTGGGGGCGCCCGAGTGGAACCCGTAGAGCGAGTCGCGTCGACCGGCAGCTCGTGCGGGCTCCATGAAGGAGACGCCGGCGCCCTTGAGCGGTGTCGGCGACGATCAGCCTCGGGCCCGTCCGTCGCCTGCTCGAGCCCGCCAGCGTCGCCGCCAGCGCGCCGATGTCGTGGCCGTCGCAGCGCGCGACCGCCCAGCCGAAGGCGCGCGACCTTCGCCTCCAGGTCGCCGAGGTCGCTGACCTCGCGCGACCCAGGTGTCGGACTGGATCTTGTTGTGGTCGACGATCGACGGTGATCTCGCTCGAAGCCGCGGTTCGCCGCCGGCCGAGCGACTCCCAGAACTGGCCCTCCTGGAGCTCGCCGTCGCCGGTCAGGACGTAGACGTCGCCCGTGCCGGCCGGCGAGCCGGTCGGCGAGCACGAAGCCCTTCGCCTTCGAGATGCCCATCCCGAGCGAGCCGGTGTTGGTGACCACCTCGGGCGTCGCGGCGACGTCCGGGTGGCCGGGCAGGCCGCCCAGGCGGCGCAGGCCGTGGATCAGCTCGAAGTCCAGCCGGCCGAGGCCGATCAGCACGGCGTAGAGGCCCGGCGCGTCGTGGCCCTTGGAGGAGAAGTAGCGGTCGTCCGTCGCCCAGCACCTCGAGGTGCAGCCAGGCGACGATGTCCATGCAGCTGAAGCTGGTGCCGATGTGCCCGGACCCGGCCCGCGGCGATCATGTAGAGGGCGTTGAGCCGGCAGGCGTCGGCGAAGGCCGCCGCGCGCTCGACGGGTTCGGCCTCGAGCGCCGCGCATGCGCTCGAGCTCTGCGGCGCGGGACGTAGCGAAGGCTCATCGGTCGGCCACCGGGATCGCCGGCGAGCTCGGCGCGATCCGGAGTCGCGGCGCATCTCCTCGGCCCGGTCCCAGTCGTCGGGGTAGTCGATCGAGAAGCCCTCGGCCTCCTCGGTGAAGAAGGGCGCCACGCGCTCGCCGGCGATGCTGTCGTGCTCGGAGAGCGCCGTGCGTCCAGGCGATCTCGAGGCTCGAGTTCTGGACGTAGACCTGGGGCAGCGACTGGTACTGGCGCGAGTGGTAGGGCGCGCCATCCGGCTGATCGAGCAGGGGGCGCATCAGCTCCCCATCGACGACCCACATCTTCCCCGGATGCTCGCGGCAGAGCTGCACGGCGCGCATCGAGTCGGCCTGCTCGCCGAGCGAGACGAGTTGCTCGAAGGCGCGGCGGATCGTGTCGGGGCCGCGGAAGGGGCTGGTCGGCCGCAGCAGCGAGAAGACCTCGGGCGAGCGGCCCTCGCCCGCCAGCTTCCCCATCGTGTGCCTGACCCATTCGATGTCCGGCGAGGTCGCCGAGGCCATCTCCGCGGGGCGCAGGCCGGGCACCTCGGCCCCGTAGCTCGCGGCGATCGCCGCGATCTCCTCGGAGTCGGTCGAGACGACGACCTGCGTCGAACACGCCGGCGCGCTGCGCCGCGCAGATCGTGTAGGCGATCAGCGGGTGTCCCGCCGAGCACGCGGACGTTCTTGTCGCGGAACGCGCTCCGATCCGGCGCGGGCGGGGATCAGGGCTACGGCGGAGGGAGCCACCGGCTCAGACCTGCTCGGGGTCGTGGTTCACGTAGACCGTCTTCCAGTCCGAGTAGACGTCGAGCGCCTCGGTGCCGGCCTCGCGCCAGCCGTTGCCGGACTGTCCCAGCCCGCCGAAGGGCATGTGCGGCTCGGATCCGTAGGTCGGCCCGTTGACCGAGGCGACCCCGCTGCGCACCCGCGCGACGAACTCCTGGGCGCGGTGGAACGAGTCGGTCCAGATCGCCGCCGTGAGGCCGTACTCGGTTGCGTTCGCCGCCTCCAGCGCCTCCTCGAAGCCGGCGACGCGATGGAGGGTCGCGATCGGGCCGAAGAGCTCCGAGCAGGCGATCTCCGAGTCCAGCCCGACCCCCTCGACGATCGTCGGCGCCATGTAGAAGCCGCTGCCGAGCCCGTCGCCGTCGAGCCTCGCGCCACCGGCGATGGCGACGCCGCCCTCGCGCTGCGCGTCGCTCGACCGCGGCGACCATGCCCTGCGAGCTGGCGCTCGTTGATCACCGGCCCGAAGTCGTGCTCGTCCTCGGGGCCGACCCGTTGCTCCGCCGTGCGCTCGAGCAACAGCTCGCGGAAGCGGTCGTAGACCGCGTCGAAGACGATCAGGCGGCTCGCCGCGGCGCAGCGCTGCCCGGCGTTCGAGTAGGCGGAGAGGACCGCCGCGCTCGCCGCGCCCTCGAGGTCGGCGTCGTCGCAGACGATCAGCGGGTTCTTGCCGCCCAGCTCGAGGCAGACCTTCGCCATCCGCTCGCCGGCGACGCTCGCGATCATGCGGCCGACGGCGGTCGAGCCGGTGAAGCTGACGACGTCGACGTCGGGATGCTCGACCAGCGGCCGGCCGGCCTCCTCGCCGAAGCCCTGGACGAGGTTGAGGACCCGGTCCGGAAGCCCCGCCTCCTTGGCGAGACGGCAGAAGGCGAGGGCGGTCTCGGGCGTGTCCTCGGAGGCCTTCAGCACCGCGGCGTTGCCGCAGAGCAGAGCGGGGAAGACCTTCCAGGCGACGTTGGCGATCGGCGTGTTGGCGGCGATGATCAGGCCGGCCACCCCGAGCGGCTGGCGCACCGTCATCGCCTGGCGGTTGGGGACGGCGCTGGTCGTCGTGCGCCCGTAGAAGCGGCGGCCCTCCCCGGCGACGAAGTAGCCCATCTCGATCGCCGCGCCGACCTCGCCGCGGGCTTCTCCCGGCGCCTTGCCGGTCTCGGCGGCGACGACCTCGGCGAGCCGGTCGGCGTCGCGCTCGAGCAGCTGCGCGATCGCGCGCAGCAGGGCGCCGCGGTCGGCCACCGTCCACCTCGCCCACGCGGGCTGGGCGGCCTTGGCGACAGCGATCGCCCGCTCGACGTCGGCGCGATCGGAGCGCGCCACCGTCGAGAGCACCTCACCGGTGGCCGGCGCGCGCTTCTCGAGCGTTGCCCCGGCTGCAGCGCCGCCCTCCTCTCCGGCGATCACGTTGCCGATCAGGCCCTCGATCGGGGTCACGCGGTGAGCCCTCCGTCGACCAGGAGCTGGTGGCCGGTCAGGTAGCTCGAGGCGTCCGAGGCGAGGAACACGAGCGGGCCGGTGAGGTCGCCGGCCTCGGCCATTCTCCCGAGCGGCACCCTCGCGCAGTACTTGCGCAGGAACTCGTCGTCCTGATCCCCCTTGACCCCGCCGGGGGAGAGCGCGTTTACGCGGACGCCGCGTGGCCCCCAGAGGCGGGCGAAGTACCTGGTCAGGCTGACCACCGCCGCCTTCGATGCCCCGTAGGCGGGGGGCTTGAGGAAGGGGGGCTCCATATCGAGGTGATCGTAGAGGCTCGGATCGGGAGCTATCGAGGCGTAGAGCGAGCCGATGGTGACGATCGACCCGCGGCCCTCGCGCGCCATTGCGCCGCCGAAGACCTGGATCGCGTGAAAGGTGCCGAGGACGTTCACATCGATGGTTCGGCGGAAGTCGTCTGATGGGATCTCGTCGATCGCGTGGCTGACCGTCGCGGCGGCGGGCGGCTGATCGATTCCCGCGCTGCAGACCAGCACCGAGGCGGCGCCGTGCAGCCCGAGAACCTCCTCGCCGACCTCTTCCAGGCGCTTCCGGTCGCAGACGTCGGCAACCCGGTGCTGATAGTCGCCCTCCAGCTCCTCGAGGTCTGCCTGGAGCCGCTCCGCGCCGTCGTCGCCGAGGTCGATGCCGACGACATGAGCTCCCTCCTGAGCGAGGGCCCGGGCCCAAACCGGCCCCAGGCGCCCGAGGGAGCCGGTCACGACCGCGGTGCGACCTGCGAGTGCCCCAGTCACTTGCTGGAGGCGCCGCTCTGGGCGGGCTCGGCCTCCGAGGCCTCGAATCCCTCAATCATCTCGAAGCTGAGCGCGCCGGCCTTCGGCACGGCCTGGCGCAGGCGCTGGCCGATGAAGCGGTCCAGCTCGCTGGGCGGCACGCCGTCGCCCGGCGAGCAGGCAGTGATGTCCTCGGCCTCGAGGGTCTCGCCCGGGACCAGGTCGCGGGCGGCGACCAGTTTCTTGCCCATCTTCAGGACCGCCTCGGTCTCCGAAGGGTGGACCTTCTTCTTTCCGTCGCCGAGGGCCAGACGCGTCCTGCGCAGATCGCGCACCATCTTCTCCATGCCCTGAGGCTCCAGCGAGAAGCTGTGGTCGGTCCCCTTCATCGCGCGGTTGAGCGTGAAGTGCTTCTCGATGATCCGCCCGCCCATGACATAGGCCGCGATCGCCATCGCGATGCCGCTGTCATGACTCGACAGGCCGACGACGGACCGTGGGAAGAGCTCTCTATATGTATCGATGACCTTGAGGTCGAGCTGGTCCCATTCGGGCGGGTAGCCGGCGGTGCACTGGAGGATCGCGACGTCGGTCTTCGCCGAGGCGGCCTCATAGGCGCGGCGCACATCGCCCAGCGTCGCTCCGCCGGTCGAGATGATCATCGGCTTGCCCGTTTCCGCGATCAGCTTGATCAACGGCAGGTTCTTGAGGTCTCCGGAGGCGACCTTGTAGGCCGGCATGTCGAGCTCGGCAAGCGCGTCGACGCTCTCCGGGTCGAAGGCGGTGGCGAAGAAGGTGATTCCTATCTCGTCCGCGTGGGCCATCAGCTCGCGGTACTCGTCAGGGCCGAACTCGAGGAACTCGCGGTGCTCGCCGTACGTGGCTCCGAAGCTGTTCTCATGCTCGTAGGGCCGGGCGAAATACTCCGGCGTGTAGAGCGTGCGGTTGGTCCGCTTCTGCAGCTTCACCGCACTCGCCCCACAGCGCTTTGCCTCGTCGAAGAATTGCTTCGCCTGCTCGACCGATCCCTGATGGTTGTGACCGATCTCAGCGATCACATAGCAGTCGGTGTCGTCGGCGATCCGATCGGCGCCGATGTACATCTCCCGTGGATCGTGTCCAGAAAGCACGCTTGTTCCAGTGGCCCCCACCAACCGCTGAGGATAGCCAACAGTTCTCTTAAATAGATGTCTGACCGCACAAATAAGTTGTTGTTTGATTGGACAAGAACTCGATCAGGGCAAGACCCTAGAGTTGTCCGGGTGCCTTCTCCTGCGGTGACTCCTTGATGCCCGCTCATCGGCTCGTCGTGGCGCTCGCCGCCGCGATCTCCCTGATGGCCTTTGCCGCCGCCGCCCATGCCCGGCCTCTCGTAACCGGGGTCTCGGGGGTCGCCAGCGAAGACCCGATCGCGTTCGAGCGGGTGCGGGACGCCGGCGCCGATCTCGTCCAGATCCACATCCCTTGGCACGATGTCGCCCCGCAGGTCGAGCCCGCCTCCTGGGATCCCACGAACCCGTCCAACCCGAGCTACGAATGGGCGAAGATCGACCCGCTGGTCAGCCGTGCGGCCGCCGCGGGCCTGGTGCCGATGGCGTTGGTCGACGGTGGCCCCCCATGGGCCCAGCGCTGTGAGCCCCCGGCCTTCGCGGCGGTACGGATCTGCGACCCCGACCCTGCCGACCTGGCCGCGTTCGCGACCGCTGCGGCCCGCCGCTACAGCGGCCTGATGGGGTTTCCCCGGATTCGCTATTGGCAGGGTCTCAACGAGCCCAACCTCAGCCTCTTCTTCAACCCGCAGTTCATCGGCCGCAAGATCGTCTCGCCCGACCTCTACCGGGCCCTGATCAACTCTTTCTCGGCTGCCGTGAAGTCCGTCAATCCGTCAAACCTGGTCCTCGCGGCGGGGCTCGGCCCGGTGGCGATCCCCGGTCACACGATCGGGCCGATGAAGTTCGCCCGCGCCCTCCTCTGCATGCAGGGAAGGCGGAATCCTCGGCCCACCAAGGGCAACTGCGGCGGGGGCGTGCGCTTTGACATCTTCGACATTCACCCGTACACGACCGGTGGGCCCGGCCACGTCGGCGACGCCGACGACGTCGAGCTGGCGGACCTCCCCAAGCTCCAGGAATTGCTGACCGCCGCCGACAGGGCGGGGCGAATCAAGAATCGGTCCCAGAGCACTCCACTGTGGATCACGGAGTTCTCCTGGGATTCCAAGCCCCCGGACCCGGGGGGGCTCGAAATGTCGACGCTGACCAGGTGGGCGGCGGTGGCGATGCACAGGGCCTGGGCGGCCGGGGTGGACCACTTCTTCTGGTACGGCCTGCGCGACTTCCCCACCGACGGGCGGCCCTTCCGCGAGTCCGTGCAGTCGGGCCTCTACTTTCGTGGGGCCAGCATCGCCGCCGACCGCCCGAAGCGGCTTCTCGCCGCGTTTCGGTTCCCCTTCGTGGCGAGCGCGGAGCGGGGCGGGTTCGCGTTCTGGGGCCGCACTCCGACCAGCAGCGCCGGACGGGTGACGATCCAGGTCATGTCGGGCGGCGGTTGGCGAACGGTCGCCGGGGCGAGGGCCGCACGCAGCGGGATCTTCACCGGCAGAGTGGAGCTGCCGAACGCCGGCAAGAGGCCGCGGGGTCTCGTACGCGCCCGCTTCCTCTACAGCCTGACGGTTCCGTTCTCGCTGCGAGAACTGCGGGATTTCCACCAGCCGCCATTCGGCTAGCCTGACCCTGTGGCGCAGGCGCAGGTACGCGAGCCGTCGGAGGCCTCGGTCCAGAGGGTGTTCCGATCCAGGCATCGCGACCGCGACTTCGCGCTGCGCCGGGCGCTTCTGCTCTCGGACTGGCTCTCGCTCCTCGTCGCCCTCGTGGGTGCGATCGCAATCGCCGGCGGTGAGGGAACGAGCGTCGGAGAAGCCGTCTGGATCGTCCCGACCTACCCCATCTGGGCGGTCCTCTTCCGAACCTACGGCCTCTACCACCGTCCCCTGCGCAGCTCCGAGCCGACTCACCTCGGTGACCTGTCGCCTCTTTTCCACGCTCTGCTGATCGGGACCGCCGGCCTCTGGCTGTTCTTCAAGGCCGCCCCCCCGAGCGAGCTGCACCTCGACGAGATTGCCGTCTTCATCGCCGTGGCCCTGCCGCTGATCGCCGGCCTGCGTGTCGTCGTTCGCCTCGCCAACCTTCGCATCCAGGGCCCGGAGCGCGTCTTCGCGATTGCGCCCGAGGCCGACCTGCGGATCCTCCAGCGCAAGCTCGACAACCATCCCGAGTACGAGATGAAGTTGGTCGGCGCCCTGGTCGGGGAGGGTGGGGCCCCGGACCTCGGCCTGCCGATTCGCATCGGCCCGGATGAGGTCGGCGCTCTCGTCTCCTCCGGCCAAATCGACCGCCTCGTCGTCCAGCTGGAGTCCGGTCACTTCTCCCAGGACGAGGTCGTCGAGCTGCAGCGCGCCTGCTTCCGCGCCGGGATCCGCTTCGCCGCCTACCTGCGCAACAAGACCCTCCTGCTGCCCGGTGTCGAGATCGACCACATCGAGGGGATGGGGATGCTGTCCTACGATCCGCCGGTCCTCTCCCGCTCGTCCGTGGCGATGAAGCGCGGCCTCGATCTGCTGGTCTCCGTGGTGCTGCTCGTTCTGCTTGCCCCGCTGATGGCGCTGATCGCCATCGCGGTGAAGCTCGACTCGCGGGGGGACGTCTTCTACAGACAGGTGCGCGTCGGCAAGGACGGGCGGCGCTTCCTCCTGCTCAAGTTCCGGACGATGGTGCCGGAGGCGGACCGGCAGGACAGCGAGCTGATGAAGAGGAGCAATGACCCGGACTGGTTGATCCTCGACCGTGACCCCAGGGTCACCCGGCTGGGGGCCTTCCTGCGACGCAACAGCCTCGACGAGCTACCCCAGTTCCTGCACGTCCTGAAAGGAGAGATGAGCCTCGTCGGGCCCCGGCCCCTGAGCGAGCGGGACGACGAGGCGGTTCGCGGATGGGCGCGCCATCGCCTTGACCTGATGCCGGGAATCACGGGCTATTGGCAGGTGCTCGGTCGCAACACGATCCCGTTCCAGGAGATGGTGGAGATCGACTACGCCTACGTCGCCAACTGGTCGATGGGCCACGACCTGAAATTGCTGCTTCAGACGATCCCGGCGGTCCTGCGCCGCCGCGGCGCCAACTAGCTCAGGGGCTCCGCAGCAGCCAGCGCACCACCCGCCAGTAGGCGCGCATCCCCCAGCGGATCGGCGCCGAGTCCACCGCGCCGTGGAAGAACGGCGAGTCGAGGTCGGGGGTGAGCCAGGTCGCGAACTCGGCCGGCTCGACGGCGCGGGTCGCCTGGATCCGACGGCGCTCGCGCAGGAGGCGCGGCAGCCAGCGGACGACGTCGAGGATCGCGCCGAGCTTCTGGGGCCCCCAGCCCCCCCGGGCGGAGACGACGAGCAGCGCCGCCTCGGTCGCGAGCAGGGCGGGGAGGAGGAGGATCAGGAGGCGGGTGGGGTAGATCCGGATCAGGAAGGCCCAGCGGTTGCGCTCGAGCCAGCGCCACTTGTGATGGCGGCCGGGGGCTCCGAACTCGTAGTTGTGGTCCACCTTGGCGGTCGGTTCGATCCCGAGTTGCCCGCCGGCGAGCCGCAGGCGCAGGGAGAGGTCGACGTCCTCGTGGTAGAGGAAGAACTCCTCGGCGAAACCGCCCGCCGCGGCCCAGGTGACCCGCGGGATCGCGAAGCAAGCGCCCGACAGCGCCGGCACCTCCGACGGGTCCGGCGCGTCCCAGATCGAGCGCCCGTGGGAGCCGGCCCAGACGATGCCCGTGAAGTGGACCGGGTTGCCGGCCGAGTTGATCCGGGTCCCGCGGTTGTCGGCGACGAGCGCCTGCCAGGCGGCCCATCCCCTCTCCTCGAGCCACGGCCTGCGGATCGCCTCGCCGAACCCGACCAGCGGCGCCGCGTCGGGGTTGAGGACGATCAGCAGCTCGCCCGTCGACGCCGCGGCGGCCTGGTTGCAGGCGGCGGCGAAGCCGACGTTGCTCGAGTTGCGGATCAGCCGCGCGTCCGGGGCGAGCTTTCCGATCAGCTCGGCGGTGCCGTCGCCGGAGTCGTTGTCGACGATCACCAGCTCGTCCCCGTCCTCCATCTCCGCCGCCAGCGCCGGGAGCGTCACCAGGAGCTCTTCCCGGCTGTTCCACGTCACGATCAGGACCGACAGGGTTGGTCGCACCGCGGCGGACGGTATTGATCCGCAGTCGCGCGTGGGTTCTTACAGTTCGCGCGTCCCAGGTTGAAACGTGTTGTCTACGGTGCCAAGATGCCGACGATGCGAGAGGCCTGGACCGACGAGCGACTCGACGAACTCAACAAGAGGGTCGACGACGGCTTCAACGAGATGCGCGAGGAATTCAGGGAGATGCGTCGCGAAAACGCGGCGTTCCGAGCTGAGATGAACCGGCGGTTCGACGCTGAGATGAGCCAGATGAACGGGCGGTTTGACTCTGAGATGGGCCAGATGAACGGGCGGTTCGACTCGCTCCAGCGGACGATGCTCCAGGTCGGCGGCGGCCTCTTCGCAACCTTCGCCGTCGGCTTCCTCGGGCTCGCCTTCGGCTAGTCGATCCTCGGGTGCAGGTGATTTCTTACCTTTCGCCCAAGTTCTGTTGAAACGTTTCGTCTACGGTGCCAACATGAGCACCGTGCGAGAGGCCTGGACCGACGAGCGACTCGATGAACTCAACGGCCGGGTCGAAAACGGCTTCAAGGAGACGCGCGAGGAATTCAGGGAGATGCGTCGCGAAAACGCAGCGTTCCGGGCTGAGATGAACGGGCGGTTCGACTCGCTCCAGCGCACGCTGCTCCAGGTCGGCGGCGGCCTCTTCGCCACCTTCGCCGTCGGCTTCCTCGGGCTCGCCTTCGGCTAGCGCGTGAGCCGTCGCTTAGGGGCGCCAGCTCGGCGGCAGGTTGCGCTCGACCTCGATCTCGCCGGCGAACTCGACCGGGTCGCGGGCGCCGTGCTCGCGGACCCAGGCGGCCATGCGCTCGATGCCCGGTGCGCAGGTCGATCGGCTCCGGCGGGTCGAAGACCTCGCGGACCTTGGCGTGGTCGGAGAAGGCGTGGACGACCTCGTTGCGCGCCGGCAGGTGCTCGACGCGCCGGCTCGACCCCGAACGCGTCGGCGACCTCCTCGGCCAGCTCGAGGATCGTGTAGGGCGTGTCGGCGCCGATGTTGAAGATCTCGTTGGCCGACGCCGGCGACGAGCGGGCTGCGGGCGATGATCGGCGCGACGTCGGCGATGTGCGAGAAGGCGCGCGTCTGCAGGCCGTCGCCGAAGACCGGCATCGGCTCGCCCGCGCAGCACCGCGTTCATGAAGATGCCGATGACGTTGCGGTACTGGTCGGCGATGTTCTGGCGCTCGCCGTAGACGTTGTGCGGGCGGAAGATCGTGTAGTCGAGCCCGAACATCTCGTGCGCGGCGGCGAGGTCGAGCTCGACCGCGTACTTCGAGATGCCGTAGGGGTCCTCGGGCTGCGGCGTCATGTCCTCGGTCATCGGCAGCTGGCCCGCGCCGTAGACGGCGATCGACGAGGTGAAGACGAAGCGCTCGACGTCGTGCAGGATCGCCTGGTTGATCAGGTTGACGCTGGCCTCGAGGTTGGTCCGGTAGTTGAAGGCGCGGATGAAGTGCGAGAGGCCCTCGGCCGCGTAGGCGCCGAGGTGGTAGACGTAGTCGAAGCGGCCCGTCCGTCCCACAGGCCGGCGACGAAGTCGGCGTCGCGCAGGTCGCCCTCGACCCACGTCGCGCCCCGGCCGGGACGTTCTCGCGGAAGCCGCCGGAGAGGTCGTCGGTGGCGACGACCTCCATGCCCAGCTCGAGGCAGCGCGTCGACGACGTGGGAGCCGATGAAGCCGGCGGCGCCGGTGACCAGGACCCTCGGTGCGGAGTCTGCGGACATCGCGGGCGATCCTAGCCGCGCGGAGAATTTACAGTTCCGGCACACACGCGTTGAAACGTTTCGTCTACGGTGGAATCATGGAGGCGATGAGGGAAGCCTGGACCGACGAGCGCATGGACGACCTCAACGAGAAGGTCGGAGAACAAACGCGCCGCATGGACGAGGGCTTCAAAGAGGTCAGGAGCGAATTCAAAGAGGTCAGGGGCGAATTTGCCGCGGTCCGCCAGGAGATCACTGCCTTGCAGCGTCTGATGATCCAACTGAGCGGGGGCATCATCGCTGCTCAGATAGCTGGCTTCCTCGCCCTCGCCGCCGCGCTATCCTAGGCCAGCCTCGCGCTCCGGCCCGGGGTTTTTCCTTGTAATGACGTCCTTAAGGCAATGAGGAGCAGATGGCTCGCGGAGATGTCCGCATTGCGGTGACGCTGGCTTGCGAAGAGTGCAAGCGGCGCAACTACCAGACAAACAAGTCGCGGCGGAACTCGCCGGACCGGATCGAGATGCGCAAGTTCTGCCGCTGGTGTGGGCATCACACGGCGCACAAGGAGACCCGGTAAGGGCAAATGGCGAAATCCCGCGCACAGCGCAAGGCAGAGCGCCGCGCCCGTGAAGAACAGGAACAGAAGCGCTCCGATGGTGGGAGGGCGGATGAGTCACGCGCCCAGCACGACACCCAGGTCCCCGTCTCCGGCGACGTCGCCGAGGTCGAGGCGGTCGAGGCCGGCATCGCCGCCGGCGCTCCCGAGAGCAGCCTCGAGACTCCCGACACGCCCAGGGGCTCACGCGCCGAGAAGCGCGCCGAGGCCAAGCGCGCCAAGGAAGCTGAGAAGCGCAAGCGCGACGAGCAGAAGCGCCGGGAGCGCGAGCAGCTCTCCAAGAAACAGAAGCAGGCCCAGGCCGAGCGCCAGCGCGGCGGCGTGCTCGGCTTCTTCGCCTCCTGCATCGCCGAGCTCAAAAAAGTCCAGTGGCCCGATCGCGACACCCTGGTGCAGGCGACCGCGGTCACGATCATCTTCGTCACCGTGGCGGCCGCCTACCTGGGCGCTCTCGACGCGGTCTTCAACTATCTGATCAAGCAGATCCTCTAGAGGGATCTCCGAACAAAGGCTTCAGATGTATCGCTGGTACGTGATCAACACCTACTCCGGGCACGAGAACAAGGTCAAGCACAACCTCGAGCACCGGGTGCAGACGATGAGCCAGAACCGCAACGTGCGGCAGGTCGTCGTGCCCACCGAGCAGGTGATGGAACTCAACAAGGACGGGCAGAAAGAACCGAAGGAGAAACGGACGATGCCCGGCTACGTCCTGGTCAACATGGAGATGACCGACGACGCCTGGGGCCTGGTCAAGAACACGCCCGGCGTCACCGGCTTCGTCGGCTCGCGCAACAAACCCGTGCCGCTCTCCAAACCCGAGGTCGACAGGCTCCTGCACCGGGAGACCGCCGAGCGGCCCCGGACCCAGGCCCAGTTCTCGATCGGCGAGTCGGTCAAGGTCATCTCCGGCCCGCTCTCCGACTTCTCCGGTGAGATCGCCGAGATCAACGAGGACGCCGCCAAACTCAAGGTGCTGGTCTCGATCTTCGGCCGCGAGACCCCGGTCGAGGTCGGCTACGACCAGGTCAAGAAGATTTAGATGATCGGGTCCACGACGCACGTACCCCTGGATGACGCGCGTGGCACGTCGCATCTCGGCGTCCTCGGTCGACTGAATAGCGCTTCGGCTATTCAGTCTCCCTGCGTCCTTGACCTGCTCGGCCACGCACGCCCCCAGGCGCACGGCGTCATCGACCCGATCATCTAGCTACGCTCTTCGATCCCCCATGGCCAAGAAAGTCCTGACAGTCATCAAGCTTCAGATCTCCGCCGGAGCGGCGAATCCGGCGCCGCCGGTCGGCCCCGCGCTCGGCCAGCACGGCGTCAACATCATGGAGTTCTGCAAAGCCTTCAACGCGCAGACCCAGTCAGAAGGCGGGACGATCATCCCGGTCGAAATCACCGTCTATGAGGACCGCTCCTTCAGCTTCATCACCAAGACCCCGCCCGCCGCGGTCCTGATCAAGGAGGCGATCGGGATCAAGAGCGGCTCGGGCGAGCCCCACGTCAACAAGGTGGGAACGATCTCGATGGACCAGGTCCGCCAGATCGCCGAGCGCAAGATGCCCGACCTCAACGCCAACGACCTCGACGCCGCCTCGAAGATCATCGCCGGCACCGCCCGCTCGATGGGCGTCGACGTCAAATAAGGGGAGCTTCGATGGCGCACGGAAAAAGGTATCGCCAGCAGTACGGCAAGGTGCAGCGCGACCGGGCCTACCCGCCGGCCGAGGCGGTCGCGCTGGTCAAAGAGACCGCGACCGCCAAATTCGACGAGACGGTCGAGCTCCACATGCTGCTCGGCCTCAACGTCCGCCACGCCGAGGAACAGCTGCGCGGGACCCTCGCCCTGCCCCACGGGCTCGGCAAAGACGTGACGATCGCCGTCTTCGCCCAGGGCCAGCAGGCCCGTGACGCAGAGTCCGCCGGAGCCGACCACGTCGGCAGCGACGACCTCGCCGAGAAAGTCGAGGAGGGTTGGACCGACTTCGACGTCGCGATCGCCACACCCCAGATGATGGGGACGGTCGGCAAACTCGGTCGCGTCCTGGGCCCGCAGGGCAAGATGCCCAACCCGAAGGTCGGCACCGTCACCGACGACGTCGAGAAAGCCGTCACCGACGCGAAGGCCGGCAAGGTCGAGTACCGGACCGACCGCCAGGCGATCGTCCACATGACGATCGGCAAGGCCAGCTTCGAGCAGTCGAAGCTGCTCGAGAACTACACCGCGGTGATCGACGAGATCGTCCGCGCCAAGCCTTCCTCGGCCAAGGGCCGGTACATCCGCACCGCGACGCTGACGACGACGATGGGCCCCGGCATCCGGGTCGACGCCGGCAAGGCGGGCGACACTCCCGAGCCGTCAAAGCGCGCCGCCGAGCCGGAGCCACAGGCCGAGGAGCCGGAGGCTCCCGAGGCCGACGCTCCCGAGGTCGAGGCCGAGCCCGAGGCTCCCGCCGAGGCCCAGTCCGCAGAGGAAACGGCGAACGCCTAAACTGCGACGCCGCGCAAGCCCGAGACCACCGGCGGGGCCGCCATACGGCCCGCAAGCCCGGTGCAGGTGAGACCAATGAACCGAGACGAAAAGTCAGCCGCCATAGAGGAGATCGCCGCCCAGATCGAGGGTGCGGAAGCGATCTTCGCCGTTGACTACAGGGGCATCAGCGTCGCCCAGGCCGCCGAGTTGCGCGGCAAGCTGCGTGAGTCCGACGCCAGCTTTCGCGTCGTCAAGAACCGGCTGACCAAACTCGCCGCCGACAAGGCCGGCGAGGACCGCCTCCCCGAGCTGCTCCAGGGCCCGACCGCCCTCACCTTCGTCCGCGGTGACACCGCAAGCGCCGCGAAAACGATCTCGACCTTCACCAAAGAGCACGACGTGCTCAGCTTCAAGGGCGGCTTCATGGGCGAACTCCTCCTCGACGAGGACGGGTTCAAATCAATCGCCCGCCTGCCCTCGCGCGAAGTCCTCGATCAGCAGCTCGCCGGCATCGTCGCCAGCCCGCTGACCGGCCTGGTCCGCGGCCTTGGCTCGATGATCCAGGGCCTCGCCCTCCAGCTCGGCCAGATCGCCGAGAAAGGACTCGTCAGCGGGGAGGCCCCGGCCGAGGAGAAGGCGGAGGAGGCCCCGGCCGAGGAGCCCGCCGCCAAGGAGACCCCGACTGAGGAGGAGGAGGCACCCGCCGAGGAGCCCGCCGCCGAGGAGGAGGCCCCCGCCGCTGAGGAGCCGGCCGACGAGGAGGCCCCCGCGGAGGAGGACGCCCCCGCCGAGGAGGACAAGACTGATGAGCCCGAGGCCGAGCCGGCCGAGGAATCAGAGACTGCTGAGAC